>NZ_JTDK01000020.1 GCF_000802305.1 Microbacterium mangrovi
CCGCGCTGGTCGCCGACCCGCGCACGAACGAGCAGCTCGCGTACGACCTGCTGATCGACGTGCTGCACACCGGGTCGCTTGCCGACGCCGCGTCGGTGTTCGGTGCCCGGCAGGCCGGCGTGCGGGTCGTCGTCACCGACACCAGCCGCACCGGGTCCGGCGTCGCGGTCATCGAAGACACCAACACCACGGTGCCGGCCGCGTTCGCCGCACAGCACGCGTGCGACACCGGCACCACCACCATCACCATCGACCCGGACGGCAACCCGCTCAACCTCGGCCGCGACACCCGCCTGTTCACCGCGAAACAACGCCTCGCGCTCGCGCAACGCGACGGCGGATGCGGCTGGACCGGGTGCGACAGACCACCCTCCTCCTGCGAAGCGCACCACATCGACCCGCACTCCCACGGCGGCAGAACCGATGTGGACCGCGGCATCCTGCTGTGCAGGTTCCACCACATGAACCTGCACCACCACGGCTGGCGGATCACCCGTCACGGAACCGGACCCTTCATCCTCCACTCCCCCGACCCCGACATCGAACCCGTCATCCTGCACCAACGCCTCGAACGCCGATACGCGTTCGGCGACCTCCAACCACCACCCACCCGATTCCGAACCACCACACCCGAGGCCGCCGCATGAGATTCCGACCAGCCGCATGAGAGGAGCGCCAGTGCCCCACCGGACCCAACGCGAACGCTCGCGCCTCGGGCACGACCAATTAGGGCAAGCGGGGTGCCCGATCCCACGGCGAGAACGCGCATTCCGGAGCCCGGACGCTGCCCCGGTAGACTCGATGCTCGTGAGTGAACGCGTTCTGGTCAGCCAGCTGAAGGCCCTTGATGACGGCCCCGTCTCCGTGTCGGGATGGGTGGAGACCGTCCGCGATCAGAAGAAGGTGCAGTTCGTCATCCTCCGCGATGAGACCGGCGCCGTGCAGCTGGTGAACCCGGCCACGCGCCCGGCCGAGGACGGGAGCGAGCAGGATGCCGCCGCTCTGGCTCTCACCGACCTCATCTCGAACCTCGCCCACGGCACGTTCCTGACCGTCACCGGCACCCTGAAGCACGACGAGCGCGTCAAGCTCGGCGGCGTCGAGATCAAGATCGGCGCGCTGGAGGTGGCCGCGGCATCCCTCCCGGAGACGCCGATCGCCACCGACTCCAGCCTCGACAAGCGCATGGACTGGCGCTTCATCGACCTGCGCACGCGCCGCAACAACCTGATCTTCCGCATCCAGACGACCCTCGAGCACGCGATGCGCAACTACTGGGTCGAGCGGGACTACATCGAGATCCACACCCCCAAGCTGATGTCGAGCCCGTCCGAGTCGCGCGCCGAGCTGTTCCAGCTCGAGTACTTCGGCGACCAGACGGCCTACCTCGCGCAGAGCCCGCAGCACTTCAAGCAGATGGCTCAGGCGGCCGGCTTCGGCAAGGTGTTCGAGATCGCCGACGCCTTCCGCGCCGACCCGTCGTTCACCAGCCGCCACGCGACCGAGTTCACCTCGATCGACGCCGAGATCAGCTGGATCGACTCCCACGAAGACGTCGCCCGCATGCAGGAGGAACTCCTCGCCACGGCGTTCCAGGCGGTCAAGGACAAGCACGGCGCCGAGATCGAGGAGCTGTTCGGCCTCGAGGTGACGGTTCCGGCTCTGCCGTTCCCCCGCATCCCGCTCGCCGAGGCGCGCGAGATCGTCAAGGCGCGCGGCTACGAGATCCCCCGCACCGACGGCGACCTCGACCCCGAGGGCGAGCGCCAGATCTTCGCGCACGTCAAGGAGACGTACGACCACGACTTCGTGTTCGTCACCGACTACCACCCCGAGATCCGGCCGTTCTACCACATGCGCAACCCCGAGACCGGGATGACGAACAGCTATGACCTGATCTACCGCGGCACCGAGATCACCACCGGTGCACAGCGCGAGCACCGCGTCGAGGTGCTCGAGGCGCAGGCCGTCGAGAAGGGTCTCGACCCGGAGGGGCTCGAGCACTACCTCGACTTCTTCCGGTACGGCGTGCCCCCGCACGGCGGGTTCGGGATGGGCCTGGCGCGACTCCTGATGCTGCTGCTCGGCGAGTCCTCGATCCGTGAGGTCACGTACCTGTTCCGCGGCCCGACGCGCCTCGCGCCGTAGCATCCGCTTCTGCGCCTGTCCGAGACAGGCGGATGGCCCAGAACAGGACGATTCCGCGCGAATCGTCCTGTTCTGGGCCATCGTGCTGTTTCCGGCCGACCGGGTTCAGCATGACGCCCAGGGCCGTCGCCTACGGGCATCCACCCGACGCGAGACGTCCGCGTCAGGGCGCGCCTTGACCCGCCCGGTGGACGCGGGGGTCAGCCGGCGAGCGCGCTGCGCAGCCGCGCGGCGTCCAGCCGCCAGTGGGCGTGCAGGTGCCCGTCGATGAGCACGGCCGGGATCTTCTCCCACCACTGCTCGTAGAGCGCGGGGTCGTCGAGGATGGATGCCTCGATGACCTCGATCTCGTCGGCCCGCGCTTCGGGGAGGTCGGCGAGCACCTGGTCGACGATCTCGTGGGCGACGTCGCACAGGTGACAGTCGGGCTTGCCGATGAGGGTCAGCGTGGTCATGTCACGAGGCGAGGGGGAACCCCGCCGCCGCCCATTCGCCGGTGCCGCCGTCGACGTTCGTGGCGTCGTAGCCGCGCGCCTCGAGGGCCTGCACCACGCGGGCGGAGCGGCCGCCGACCTGGCAGATCACATCGAAGGCGCCGTCGGGCAGCTCGTGCAGGCGTTCGCCGATGACCGACATCGGGAGGTTGACCGCACCCGGGACGTGCCCGGCGGCGAACTCGTCGGCCTCGCGCACGTCGATGAGCGGGACGTCCTCGCGCTCGCGCAGCTGCTGGACCGTGATCGACTTCATGAATCCTCCTGACGGATGCGGCAAACACGAAGCGCCCATCCGGGACGGACAGGCGCTCGGTGTCGGTGCCGCTTACTTCTTGTTGCGGCGCTGGTGGCGAGTCTTGCGAAGCAGCTTGCGGTGCTTCTTCTTCGCCATGCGCTTACGGCGCTTCTTGATGACAGAACCCACGGAAAACCTCACTAAGTCGGGGTCTGGACGCGATGATCGCGCCCGGGATCGGGCAAAACGGAAAAATGCCTCGGAACAGTCTAGCCGACGTCGCTGGCAGGACGTTGCAGCAGTTCCGTGACGGCCGACTCGGGCACCCGGTAGCTGCGCCCGAAGCGCACGGCGGGCAGTTCTCCCGCGTGCACCATGCGATAGACCGTCATCTTCGACACGCGCATCAGCGCGGCGACTTCGGCGACGGTCAGAAAGCGCACGTCTGCGAACTCCGACATCCGGTTCCTCTTCCCCAGTCGATTGACCACACTCTATGGCTCCGCGGGGTGCGTGTAAACCCGAGTGGCTCGTGTGACCCGCACTCAGGAGCCGGCGGCATCCTTCGCCTGCCGCTGGCGGGCGCGTTCGCGCGCCTCGCGCAGCGCCGCGCGCTCTTCCTTGTGCGCGGCGCGCAGCAGCTTCTCGGCCTCGCGGACCTTCTTGCGGGTCTCGCGCACGCGGCGGTCGGATGCCACCTCCGGCGCCTCGGGCAGCGGCCCGCGCGAGGGCGCCGCGGCGGTCCCCACGGCGAGGGCCTCGAGGTGTGCGGCGATCCCGTCGATGATGCGGTCGAGCCCGAAGCGGAACGGATCGCTGCCCGACGAGAGCACCCCTGCGGCGATGGCGCGGTGCAGCGACGGGTATTCGTCGGCGGTCACCAGGCGGGCGAGGAGGCCGTCGGACTCGTGCCCGACCGCGTCGTAGTCGCTGCCGGTCTCGGCCGCGCGGCGGGTCATCCCGGCGACGGCCATCGCGTACCAGTGCGCGTAGCCGGTGAGCATCAGCATCAGCGACAGGCGCTCGTCGTCGTCGAACGGCGTGTCGTCGAAGACCTGGATGCCGGCATCCATCCACGCGGCGGTGCCGGGCGTGGGCGAGATGCCCGCGATCGGGATCTCGATCGCCCACGGGTGGGCGAGATAGGCGGAGAGCAGTGCGTCGTGGAACGCGATGGCGCGCTCGCGCCAGCCCTCCCCCGTGATCGGTCCCGGCGCCCCGACGGCGGCCTCCTGCATGAGCAGGATGAGGTCGTCCTTCGCGCTGATGTACCGGTACAGCGACATCGGCGTGTATCCCAGCCGGCTGGCGACCGCGGCCATCGACACGGCGCCGAGCCCTTCGGCGTCGGCGAGTTCGACGGCCGCCTCCACGATGCGCTCGACGCTCATCTCGCGCTTGGGTCCGCGCTGGGGGCTCGCGGCGACGCCCCAGGCCAGCGCGATTCCGCGCGGCAGGTCGTCGAGATCGGTGTCGCTCATGGTCGCCATCCTAGGCTTGTGTATGTCATAAACAGTATGTTACGGTCATAAACAGTTTCGGTCATAAACAGAGAGGATGCCGAGATGTCCCCTGCCATCGATGTGCACGACCTGCACGTCTCCTACGGCACGCAGAGCGTGCTCGCCGGCCTCGACCTGACCGTCGCGCCGGGTGAGGTGTTCGCCCTCCTCGGCCCCAACGGCGCCGGGAAGACGACCGCCATCTCCGTCCTGACCACGCTCGCCGTGCCGGCATCCGGCACCGCCCGCGTGGCGGGGTTCGATGTGGTGACCGATCCCGTCGAGGTGCGGCGGCGGATCGCGCTGACCGGTCAGAGCACCGCGGTCGACGACTCACTCACCGCGACCGAGAACCTCACGATGCTCGGCCGGCTGTCCGGCCTGTCGTCGCGCGCCGCCCGTGCTCGCGCGAGCGAGCTGCTCGCGCAGTTCGCCCTGACGGATGCCGCCTCCCGGCGGGTCAAGACGTTCTCCGGCGGCATGCGGCGCCGGCTCGACCTCGCCCTGAGCTTCGTGGTGACGCCGGAAGTGCTCTTCCTCGACGAGCCCACGACGGGAGTCGATCCGCGCAGCCGCCTCGACCTGTGGAGCGTCATCCGCACGCTCGCCGACGCCGGCACGACGGTGTTCCTCACCACGCAGTACCTCGAAGAGGCCGACCTGCTCGCCGACCGCGTCGCGATCCTCGACGGCGGACGGATCGTCCAGACGGGCACGCCCGAACACCTGAAGTCCCTCGTCGGCAGCGACACCCTCGTGCTGAGCGGCACCGACGGCGACGCCCTCGGCGAGATCCCCACCGACGGCACCGTCGCCGGCCTCCGCCGCGCGCTCGACGCCATCCCGGCGGCCGAAGCCGGCGCGGCCGTCGCGCTTCGCCGGCCCACCCTCGACGACGTGTTCCTGAACCTCACCGCGTCGCCGGCCGACGCCCGCATCCCCGAGGAGGTCGCATCATGACCATCGCCCTGCCCACGCCCCGCCCGCGGCTGCGCGGCATCACCGCCGAATCGGTGTTCGTGCGGCGCAGTCTCACCCAGTCGCTGCGCGACGGGGAGTCGCTCAGCATGTCGATCATGCTGCCGGTCATGATCATGCTGCTGTTCACCTACGTGTTCGGGGGCGCGCTCGAAGCCGACGGGCGATACGTCGACTACGTCGTGCCCGGCATCATCCTGCTGTGCGCCGGGTTCGGCGCCGCGACCACCGCGACCTACGTCGCCCGCGACATGACCACCGGCATCATCGACCGGTTCCGCACCATGCCGCTGCGCGCGAGCGCCGTCCTGACCGGCCACGTCGTTGCCAGCCTCGTGCGCAACCTCGTCGCCACCGCCGTCGTGATCGGCGTGGCGTTCGCCGTCGGATTCCGCCCGTCCGCCGACGTCGTGTCGTGGGTGCTCGCCCTTCTCCTGATCGCGCTCTACATCCTCGCGATCACGTACCTGTTCGCCGCGATCGGGCTCGCCGCCGGCAGCCCCGAGGCGGCCAGCGGCTACGGCTTCATCGTGATGTTCCTGCCGTACCTGTCGAGCGCATTCGTGCCGGTGGACACCATGCCCGCCTGGCTGCAGTGGGTCGCCGAGAACCAGCCGATCACCCCGATCATCGAGACGATCCGCGGGCTCCTCATGGGCACCCCGCTCGGCACCGAACCCTGGTGGGCGCTGGGGTGGATCGCCGTGATCGTCGCGGTGTCGGCCGTGTGGGGCGCGTGGCTGTTCCGGCGGTCGCGCCGCTGATCCGGTGCGCGACGGGCGTCGTCAGGGACGGCCCGGCAGATTGCGCAGCACGCTGTCGAGAGCGTGCTTCGCGGATGCCGCGGCCCTCCCGACGACGTCTGCCGCGTGCAGGGCCTCTTCGGGAAGGGCTCCGGAGATCTGCTCGGCGAGCGCGGCGTGGTCGGTCTCGAGGAACGGCACCAGCCACGCGTCGATCTCATCGAGCGGGTGCGTGGACAGCGAGTAGAACCGGTGCTGGCCCTCTTCGCGCACCGCGACGAGTCCGGCATCCCGCAGCACGCGCAGGTGCTTGGACACGGTGGGCTGACTGACGCCGAGTTCGCCCACGATCTGCGACACGCTCGATCCGTCGGGGTAGGCCGTCGCGCGGTCCAGCAGCAGACGCAGGATGTCACGACGCGTACCGTCTGCGATCACGTCGAAGATATCCGCCATGAACACAGGTTAGCCGGGGTCCCGCGGCGGCGCACGGCGCCGGGCTAGCATGTCGGGGTGGTGGGGACCGGGGATGACGCACGGAGGCCGGGGCGGGGCGACTCTCCGGCCGGGCGCGCGGTGGCACCCCTGATCGCCGCCCTCGGCGCGATCCGGGGCTGGCTGCGGCGCATGACGACCGCATCGCCGTCCCGGTTCGCGGTGCTCGTGTTCCTCACGCTGATCGCCGCCTTCACGGTGCTGCTGTCCCTCCCGATCGCCGCGGCCGACCACCACCGCACCGATTTCGCCGACGCCCTCTTCACGGCGGTGTCGACGATCTGCGTGACCGGGCTCTCCACCGTCGACATGGGATCGCACTGGTCGCCGTTCGGCCACGTCGTCATCTATCTCGGGGTGAACGTCGGCGCACTGGGTGTGCTGACCCTGGCATCCATCCTCGGACTGGTGATCTCGAAGCGCCTGGGCCTGCGCGCCCGCCTCATCGCGGCCAGCGACTCCAACCCGATGCGGGCGCATGCGGGTCCGGTCAACGAGAGCCAGACCGTGCACCTCGGCGAGGTCGGCGCGCTGCTGGCGACGGTCGCGCTGTCGACCCTCATCATCGAGGCGGCGCTGGCCGTGCTGATGTACCCCGCCCTCCTCGCCGGAGGCGTCGCCCCGCTCACGGCCCTCTGGGAGGCGCCGTACTACGCGGCGATGGCCTTCACCAACACCGGTTTCACGCCGAACACCGAGGGCTTGGCGCCCTTCACGCACGACTACTACTTCCTCGGCCTGCTGATGCTCGGGGTGTTCCTCGGATCGATCGGGTTCCCGGTGATCCGCAACCTGATGATCTTCAAGTGGCGCGTGCGCCGCTGGAGCCTGCACACCAAGCTCACCCTCATCACCACGACGACCCTGTTCCTGGCCGGCGGGCTGGTGTTCCTGCTGCTGGAGGCCGCGAACGCGAAGACCCTCGGCAGCGAGGGCGCGTTCGACACGTTCTTCCAGTCGTTCTTCCTCTCGGCGATGACCCGCTCGGGCGGCTTCTCCACCGTGGACATCGGGCAGCTGCACGGGTCGAGCCTGGTGGTCGGGTCGATGCTGATGTTCGTCGGCGGCGGCTCGGCGTCGACGGCCGGCGGCATCAAGGTGACGACACTGGCCGTGCTGGCACTCGCCGTCGCGAGCGAGGCACGGGGCCGCAGCTCCGTGCACGCGTTCGGTCGCCGCATCCCCAGCGACGTGCAGCGGGTCGCCCTGTCGGTGGTCGCGTGGGGCTCGACCATCGTCGCGGTCTCCACGGTCACGATCGCCCAGCTCACCCAGCTGCCGGTGGAGGACGTGCTCTTCGACGTGATCTCCGCGTTCGGCACCGTCGGCCTGTCGACGGGCGTCACCGCGGAGCTGGACGATCCCGCCAAGTACGTGATGGCCGCGACCATGGTGATGGGCCGCGTTGGTACAGTGACTCTCGCCGCGGCGGTCGCCGCGACATCCCGCAAACGGCTCTTCGAGCTGCCCGTCGAAAGGCCGATCGTTGGTTGAGGAGCTGCGCAAGGACGCACCGGTGCTGGTCCTGGGTCTGGGGCGATTCGGATCGGCGTGCGCCGCCGAGCTGACCGGCCTCGGACGCGAGGTGCTCGCGGTCGACGACAGCATGGAGCGCGTGCAGAAGTGGGCGGACATCGTCACCCACGCCGTGCAGACCGATGCCCGCGACATCGACGCCCTCAAGCAGATCGGCGCACAGGACTTCTCGGTCGCGATCGTCGCGGTGGGCTCCTCGATCGAGGCCTCCGTGCTCATCACCGCGAACCTGGTCGACCTCGGCGTCCCCCAGGTGTGGGCGAAGGCCATGACGCCGTCGCAGGCGAAGATCCTCACCCGCGTCGGAGCGAACCACGTCATCTTCCCCGAGCGGGAGGCCGGCGAGCGCGTCGCGCACCTCATCAGCGAGCGGATGCTGGATTTCATCAAGTTCGACGACGACTACGTGCTCGCCAAGCTGTACCCGCCGCTGTTCATCCGCGACCGGGCGCTGGCGGAGTCGGGCGTGCGCTCGAAGTACAACGTCACAGTGGTCGGCGTGAAGACCCCCGGCAAGCCCTTCCGCTACGCGGAGCCGGGCACGATCGTCACCAACCACGACATCATCGTGGTCTCCGGCACCAACCGCGACATCGACCGCTTCGCGTCGCTGCCGCGCTGACCGGAACCCGGGTCAGGCGCCCTGGGCGAGCTCCCGGGCACGGGCGAGGGCGGCATCCGTCGCATCCGCGAAGACCGCGTCCAGGCGCGCGGCCTCGAGCACGGCGATCGCCCGCTCGGTGGTGCCCTTGGGGCTGGTCACCTGACGGCGCAGCTCGACCGGGTCCTCCCCCGACGCCCGCAGCAGCTCGGCGGCGCCGATGAAGGTCTGCTCGGCCATGAGACGTGCGGCGTCCCGGTCGAACCCCTTGCCGACCGCCGCATCGGTGAGCTTCTCGATGAGCAGGAACACGTAGGCGGGGCCGGAGCCCGAGATCGTCGAGAGCGCGTCGATCTCCGATTCGGGCACCTCGATGACGGTGCCGACAGTTTCGAACACCTCCCGCACGACGGCCAGGTCGGCCGGCGTCGCGGTGGTGCCGGCCGCGAGGCCCGTGACCGCCCGCCCGACGAGTGCGGGGGTGTTGGGCATGGAGCGTACGACGGGGATGCCCGCTCCGAGGATCCCCTCGAACGTCGCGATGGTGACCCCGGCCGCGATCGACACGACGATCGTGCCCGGGCGCAGGTGGGGCGCGATCTCGCGCAGGAGGTCGGGCACCATGGCGGGCTTCACGCCGACGACGACGACGTCGGCGGAGGCCGCGGCATCCTGATTGCCGGTCGGTGCCTGCTCGAGCGCCACGCTCACGATGCCCGGAACTCGGATCCCCTCGGCGCGCGCCGCCGACCGGTTGGTCACCGTGATCTGGGTGCCCAGGCCCGAGCCGGCCACCCCCTTCGCGATGGCACCGCCCATCGAACCGGCACCGAGGAACGCGAGCGGGGGCAGCTTCTGGTCAGGCATGGTCGTCATCCTATGCGGGCATGCGGCGGACACGGACACGCCTGCGGCGGCCGCGTACCCTCGAGGGATGGATGCCCGAGGCCCCGCACCGACGCCCTCTGCCGCACACTCCAGCCACCCGCGACCGGTCGCGATCGTGACCGGCGGATCGCGCGGCATCGGCGCCGCGACGGCCCGGCGACTCGCCCGGGACGGCTGGGACCTGGTGCTGACCTACCGCACGGACGCGGAGGCCGCCCGCCGGGTCGCCGAACTGTGCCGGGAGGCCGGCGCCGACGCGGTGGTCGTCGCAGCCGACCGGACGGGGGCTCCGGATGCCGCGATCGAGGCACCGTTCGACGCGGCGCACGCCGCCTTCGGGCGCCTCGACGCCGTCGTCGACAACGCCGGCACGACCACCCGCTATGCGCCCCTCGCCGACACCCCCGCCGAGGAGATCCGCACCACGATCGACGTCGACTTCACGGCCGTCGTGCTCACCGCCCGTCGCGCCGTGCAGGAGTTCACCGCGACCGGGACGCCGGGCGTGATCGTCGCGGTCTCCTCGGGGGCGGCGACGATCGGCAGCCCCGGCGAGTACACCCACTACGCCGCCGCCAAAGCGGCCGTGGACGCGTTCGCGATGGGACTCGGCAAGGAGGTCGGCCCGCTCGGCATCCGCGTCGTCGCCGTCGCCCCGGGCCTCGTGGACACCGAGCTGCATGCGCGCACGGGCGATCCCGGCCGCACCCAGCGCATGGCGGCCGGCATCCCGCTCGGGCGCGCGGCGACACCGGAGGAGATCGCCGGGACGATCGCGTGGCTCGTGGGGCCCGAGGCGTCGTACGTGACCGCCACCACCCTGCGCGTGGCCGGCGGTCGGTGACCCGGCCGGTCCGTAGACTCGACTGCATGAGCGCATCCGGCGGCACCCGAGCCATCATCGCGGCCTTCCTCGCCAACATCGGCATCGCCCTGGCGAAGCTCGTCGCCTGGCTGATCTCCGGTTCGGCGTCGATGCTCGCCGAGGCGATCCACTCGCTCGCCGACAGCGGCAACCAGCTGCTGCTCATGTTCGGCGGCCGGCAGTCGCGCCGGGCCGCCGACCGCGATCACCCGTTCGGCTACGGCCGGGAACGGTACGTGTACGCGTTCGTCGTGTCGATCATCCTCTTCTCGGTCGGTGGCGTCTTCTCGATCTACGAGGGCGTCGAGAAGATCACCCACCCGCACGAACTCACGAACTACTGGGTGCCGCTGGCCGTCCTCGTCATCGCCATCTGCCTCGAGTCGTTCTCGCTGCGCACAGCCGTCAAAGAGAGCAACCACCACCGCGGCAAGGGCCAGTCCTGGTTCTCGTTCGTCCGGCATGCGAAGGCGCCCGAGCTTCCGGTCGTCCTCCTCGAGGATGTCGCGGCCCTCACCGGTCTCGTCTTCGCCCTGCTCGGCGTCGGCCTGACCTGGCTCACCGGCAACTCGCTGTTCGACGCCCTGGGCACCCTGATGATCGGCCTGCTGCTCGTGATCGTGGCGATCACGCTCGGCATCGAGACCAAGAGCCTGCTGGTCGGCGAGGGCGCGACCCGCGGCGACCACGAACGCATCGTCGACGCCATCACCGACGGCGGCGAGATCCGCAAGCTCATCCACATCAAGACGCTCTATCTCGGGCCGGACGAGCTGATGGTCGCCGCCAAGCTCGGGTTCGCCTCCGACAAGATGCTCGGCGAGGTCGCCCGCGACATCGACGACATCGAGGGCCGCATCCGCGCCGCCGTGCCCGCCGCGCGGGTGATCTACCTCGAGCCGGACGTGTACCGGCCCGCCGACGACCCGGCGCCGCCCACCGACCAGTTCATCGTGCGCTCGACCGACTGAGCAGGAGCATCATGGAGTACTGCATCTTCACGGAGCCGCACGGCGGCGCCTCGTACGGCGACCAGCTCGCGTACGCGCAGGCGGCCGAGCGCCTCGGGTTCGACGGCTACTTCCGCTCCGACCACTACCTCAACCCCGGTCCCGGTGACGGGCTGCCCGGTCCGACCGACGCCTGGACGACGCTGGCCGGCCTCGCGCGTGAAACCCACCGCATCCGGCTCGGCACCCTCGTGTCGCCGGTCACGTTCCGCCACCCCGGCATCCTCGCGATCCAGGTCGCGCAGGTCGACGAGATGTCCGGCGGTCGAGTGGAGCTCGGGCTCGGCGCCGGCTGGTTCGCGCGGGAGCACGCGGCGTACGGCATCCCCTTCCCGGCGAAGCGCTTCGACCTGCTCGAGGAGCAGCTGCAGATCATCACGGGGCTGTGGGAGACTCCGGCGGGCGGGAGCTTCTCGTTCGACGGCGCGCACTACACGCTGACGGATTCCCCGGCGCTGCCGAAGCCGGTGCAGTCGCCCGTGCCGCTCATCATCGGCGGCAGCGGCCCCCGGCGCACACCCGACCTCGTCGCCCGGTTCGCGACCGAGTACAACCTGGGATTCCCGGACGACGCCGACATCCCGGGACTGATCGCGAACGTCCGCGCCGCGTGCGAGCGCGTCGGTCGCGACCCGACGACCCTCCGGCTGTCGCTGGCGATGACGACGTTCGCGGGCCGCACGGCCGCGGACGTGGAGCGCCGTGCCGCCCACGCCGGGACGATGGCGGCCGCCGCCCGTGCCGAATCGAACATCGTCGGGGATGCCGCCGAGATCCGCGACCGCGTCGACATGTACCGGTCGCACGGGATCGAGCGGGTGTACTTCCAGCTGCTCGACCAGCAGGACCCCGACCACGTCGAGTACCTCGGCGAGGTGCTGGCCGGACTCCCCCGCTGACCGCCGGAACCCGCCGGGCAGGATCGGGCGCCGCGGTGCGCGGCCACCGGCGGACGCGTGGCGTAGCGTGATCCCATGATGTGGACCCCCGACGAGCTCCGCCGCATCGGCGAAGCCGACGAGCTGCAGCTCTCATCGACCCGGCCGGACGGCACCGACCGTCCCTTCGTGACGATCTGGGCGGTGACGTCGGGCGGCACCGTCTACGTCCGCTCCGCCTACGGCCCCGACAACCCGTGGTATCGGCGTGCGCTCGCGGCCCGGCGCGGGCGCATCCGCGCCGGTGGAGTGGACCGCGAGGTGACGTTCCAGCCGATGGCCCCGCTCGATCTGCCGCTGCAGCTCGCGGTGGACTCCGCGTACCACCTGAAGTACGCCAAGCACCCGCCGCGCATCGTGAGCACGGTCGTGGGGCTCGTCGCGCAGCAGACGACGATCCGCATCGACCCGCGCTGAGCCCGCGTCAGCGCCGCGGATCGAAGAATTCGCGCAGCAGGGATGCCGCGGCATCCTGCTCGAGACCGCCGACCACTTCGGCGCGGTACGGCAGCCGGCGGTCGCGCAGCACGTCGTACATCGAGCCCGCGGCTCCCGCCTTGTCGTCCCAGGCTCCGAACACGACCCGCCCGACCCGGGCCTGCAGGATCGCGCCGGCGCACATCAGGCACGGCTCGAGGGTCACCGTGAGGGTGCAGCCCTCCAGGTTCCACGAGCCGAGCACGGCCGCCGCACGCCGCAGCGCGAGCACCTCGGCGTGCGCGGTCGGGTCGCCCGTCGTCTCGCGCTCGTTGCGGCCCTCGCCGAGGGTGCGACCGGCGGCATCGGTCACCACGGCGCCCACCGGCACCTCGGCGGCGTCCAGTGCTTGCCGCGCCAGCACGAGGGCGCGGTCCATCGCGGCGAGATCGGCGGTGTCCGGGGTCACATGTCGAGCGTACGGCTCTCCCGGGAAAGCCGGTGCTCCCGGTAATCTGGCGGTATGCGTGTGCACGTCGCCGACCACCCCCTCATCACCCACAAGCTCACGGTGCTGCGCGACAAGCGCACCCCGTCGCCGGTCTTCCGCCAGCTCACCGAAGAGCTGGTCACCCTGCTGGCCTACGAGGCCACCCGCGAGGTGCGCGTGGCCGCGGTGCAGATCGAGACGCCGGTCACGACCACCGTGGGCGTGCAGATCGACGAGCCGCGTCCGCTCGTCGTGCCGATCCTCCGCGCGGGGCTCGGGATGCTCGAGGGCATGACCCGGCTCGTGCCGACCGCCGAGGTGGGGTTCCTCGGCATGGTGCGCGACGAGGAGACCCTCAAGCCCACGACGTACGCGGAACGGCTGCCGGAGGACCTCAGCAACCGGCAGTGCTTCGTGCTCGACCCGATGCTCGCCACCGGCGGTTCGCTGGGCGCGGCGATCGAGTACCTGTTCAAGCGGGGCGCGCAGGATGTCACGGCGATCTGCCTGCTCGCCGCTCCCGAGGGCGTCGCGGCCATCGAGAAGCAGGTCGAGGGGCACAACGTGACCCTGGTGCTCGGCTCGCTGGACGAGCGCCTCAACGAGAACGGCTACATCGTCCCCGGTCTCGGCGACGCCGGCGATCGGCTCTACGGCACGGTCTGACCGGCCGGAGAACCGGCGAGGGCGTCTACTCGGCGGCGCGGCGCCCGGTCTCCTGCTCCCAGAACTCGAGCTGCTGCGTGAGTGCCTTGGCGAGTTCGAACACCTGCTCCGGGGGGATCCGGATGCGGCTGACGACGCGTGCGGGCACGACGGCGACGGCTTCGCCGGTGTCGGGGTGGGTGCCCTCGCGGGGCGGCTGCGCGACCGTGACGAAGTCCATCACGAACGTCGTGGGCGTGTGCCACACGTTGGCGAAGTCCGCGAAGTAGCCGGGGATCTGCTCGGGCGGCAGATCGATCTCGAACTGATTCGGAATCTCTTCGGTCATCGGCGTCCTCTCGTCAGCTCAAGTCTGACAGCGCGAAGGGCGCTTCGGTGCGGGACGCGGCATCTGCATCCACCGCGCCGACGAGTTCGGCGAACGCACTGAGGCGCGCCACCCCGTCGGGCGTCCGGGGAAGATCGTCGAGGAGTCCCGGTGAATAGAGCACGTACGCGGCGTACTTCGCGCGCGACACCGCGACGTTCAGCCGGTTCTGCAGCAGCAGGAACTCGAGGCCCCGCGGGGCGTCCCGCCCGCTCGATGCGGCGAGCGACACGATCGCGACGGCGGCCTCCTGACCCTGGAATCTGTCGACGGTGCCCACGGGCACGGCACCGAACCCGGCCGCGGCGAGCGCCTCCTCGACGAGCACCTGCTGAGCGTTGTACGGGGTGACGACGATGAGGTCGGATGCCTGCAGGGCCCGCGCCGGGAGGGGCTCGCCGTCGACCGCGTCGATCCATCGCCGCCCGACGAGGTCGCGGACGAGCCCGACGACGCGCTCCGCCTCTTCGGGCGACTGGGTCGCATTGCCCTCGTGTCGCACCGGCACGGCGTGCACGCCCGCGTCGATCCCCTCGACGACGCGGAGCGCGGCCGAGGGATGCGACGCGAGCTCTCCGGCGTACGACAGCCGCGAGACCGGACCGGCCACCGCCGGATGCATCCGCCACGACCGGGCGAGGAAGAACCCCCGGTCGGCGGGCATGACCTCGTGGCCGTCCATCACCCAGCCGAGCGCCGACGTGTCGACGGGGGCCGGATGCGTGCCCTGGCTGACCTGCGGCAGCTGCTGCGGGTCGCCGAGGAGCAGGAGCCGCTGGGCGGCGACGGCGACCGCGATGGTCGACGCGAGCGCGAACTGGCCGGCTTCGTCGATGACCACCAGGTCGAGGGAGCCGCGCGGCACCCGACCGGGATGACTGAAGTCCCACGCCGTCCCGCCGACGACGAAGCCCGTGTCGGCGTGTGCCTCGGCGAACGCGGCCAGGCCGTTCTTGGGGAACACCGTGAACGTCGCCTCGGCGTCCTTGGTCGCCTTGCCGACGAGCTCGGCGGGCACTCCCGCATCGATGACCTTGTCGAGCATGTGCTCGACGACGGCGTGCGACTGGGCGACGACTCCGATGCGCCAGCGGTGCTGTTGCACCAGGCGCGCGATGACGTGCGAGCCGACGTAGGTCTTGCCCGTTCCCGGAGGCCCCTGGACGGCGAGGTAGCTGTGCTCGAGCGCACGGAGCCCGGCGACGATCGCCGTGATGGTCTCGGCCTCGTGGTCGAGGACGGCACCGCGCAGGCGCGGCGGGCGGCGGGCGAGGATGTCGGTGGCCGGGTCTTCGGGCAGTGCCGGGAGGGCGTCGACCACGGCATCCGCCCATTCGTCGATCGCCGTCTGCTGCCCGCCCGCGAGGGGCGGGGCCGACGGGGTGAGTGCCAGGGGAAGGGCGTCCCACGTCTGCCCGTCGATCGCCGACTCGGCGACGACGACGCCGTCGTCGTGCACTTCGACGACCTCGACCATGTGCGCGGTGTGGATCCAGCGCGGCATGGGGACGCTGTCGTACGGCGCCGGGAGCTCATACAGGGCGAATGGTCGGCCGCCCTCGGTCAGCTTGGTGCCGGGCGCCAGTTCGCCCTGCAGCTCGATCAGCCGGCGGACGCTGCGCACGCCGGGGTGCCAGTCTTCGACGACGCGCGACCTCGTCGCGTCGGTGACGACGACGTCGCGGGTGTCCTGCCACGTCGAGACCGGCTCGCGCAGGCGCTGGTAATGCGACGCCCAGAACGTCTTCGCCTCGCGCGGGTAGTAGTCGATCGCCGCAGAACCGAGCTCGAGGGCGTCGATCTCCGCCTGCTCGGCCGCCGATGCCGCAGCCTTGGCGAGCAGCGTCGCACGCGGGGACGTCTCGTAGACGGCGAGATCCGGCTCGATGTCGCGGGTGGGCTGCAGGCCGGCTTCGATGGCACGGTCGACGAGCCAGTTGCGCAGCCGCCGGGTGGAGACGCAGTCGTAGCGGTTGTAGTCGGCGAGGTCGTCGAGGATCGCCTGGGCCTCGGCGTCGCGGGCATCCGCCTGCAGCGCACGCGCCTCGACGTACTTCACGATCGAGTCGTCGCCGCGCTGCACGTCGCTCGTGCGCACCTGGTCGCCCATGTACAGCGGTTCGAGCTTCTTGATCGAGTACGACCGCGACCCGATGCGCAGCGCGCGCTTGACCACGGGATAGAGGTCGACGAAGACGCCGTCGCGCAGGAGCTGGTCGAGCAACTGCTCGCCCACGCCGTACCGCCGCCCCATCTCGGTGAGGTGCGCGGTCTCGTACGGCGCGTAATGGTAGATGTGCATGCCCGGGAACTGCGCGCGCCGCAGCCGCACGATCTGGAGGAAGCGTTCGAAGGCAGCCTTCTCGTCGGCGAAGTCGTGCGCCCACAGGGCCGAGTACTGCTCGACGCCGTCGACCCACCCGAACAGGTAGTCGATGCCCCACAGCCGGCCGTCGCCCTCGGTGTAGAGGGGGTCGCCCTCGAAGTCGAAGAAGATGTCGCCGGTGTCGGGGCGCGGCAGCGCCCCGAGCGCCGTGGGGAAGACCACCTCGTACGACGGCACCGGGGGCTCCGCCGGGGCATCCGCCTCGGCGGCCTCGGCCGGGCGGGGCACGCCCGCCGGGCTGACGAGCTGCAGGCGGGCCTGGGTCTGCAGCAGGCCGAAGGTGTCGGCGTTCATGCGGTCGGGAACCGAGGCCGCCGCGGCCAGATCGTCGATGGTGCGCAGTCCTGCCGCCCGCATGCGCTCACGCTGCACGGGCCGCACCCCGGCGACGAGCAGCAGGTCGCGCGATGCCACCACCTCGAGGTCGCACGTGGGGCATCGCCCGCACGCGACGACCCGGAGCTCGCCGCGTTCGTCGCCCCAGGCGATCGGATCGCCCGCGATGCCGGCGGCCACGTCCCGGTCGGCGATCAGCGCCCGCAGGCGTGCGCGCCGCAGCAGGAAGACCGGGCGGAGGTCGGCGAGCGCGTGCGCGGAGACGGTGCCGTCGCCGAGGAGCAGCTCGACGTCGTCGGCCCGGGGCACGCCGAGCCGCTCGAGCTGGTCGGCATATGCCGCGAGCTGCATGAGCGCGGTCACCCGCGCGTGGCGGGCGAGCTTGGTGTCTTGCACGACCCAGCGGCGGTCGGCGTCGCGCACGAGGAAGTCGGCGAAGCCGACGAACTCGCTCGTGGCGAAGGCGGCCTGGTAGACGACCTCCACCGCGTCGTCGGCCAGGGCGGCGATCGTCTGCGCGACGGCGGCCGCGAGCCCCTCGGCGTCGGACGAGCGCGTTTCGGCGATCTCGACGACCGCGGCGCCGAACCGGTCGCGGTACCGCTGCAGCACGCGGCGCTCGTGCTCGGTGCCGAGCTCGGCCGCCCGCTCGAGAGTGGCGTCGAAGGGGTCGTCGACCGGCGCGACGCGCCCCAGCTTGGCGTCGATGGCGCGCAGCCACGCGAACTCGCACTCGGCGGCGGCCTTGAGGTCGCTGGCGCTCCAGATCACGCGGTTCTCGGCTTCGACGTATCTCACGACATCGACAGTAGCCGGGGCATCCGACATCGCCCCGCGGTCAGAGCAGGTGGGTGGGGATGCCGCGCGCGGCGGCGGCCTGGGCGAGCGCCCGGTCGGCGGTCGCGAGCCGGGCGCCGTACCGCTGTGCGGCATAGACGTCGAGGGCGTCGTCGAGGGGCAGCCGGACGGCCGCGCGCAGCTCGGCGATGGCCAGGGCGTCCGCGCCGGTCACCGGCATGATGGTCAGTTCCAGCCGGTCGAAGGCGGCCGCGACGGTCGCGCCGAGTCCGGCGAGCACCGGATGCACCAGCACCGCGGTCGCGGTCACCGCCGTGATCGCGAAGGCGCCGTGGCGCTCCCGGGCGATGAACCGCGATGCGACCGGGTGCAGGCTGTCCGCGCTGTCGAAGTGGGCCGTGAGCACGCGGCCGTCGAGCACGATCACCGCGCCCAGTCCCCCGTCCCGCCGGCGCCGGCCCGCGGATAGACGCTGCGCACGATGCCGGCGGTGTCGCGCACGGCGGCCGCGCGGGCGCCGGAGCGGTCGGCGGCGACCTCCCCCGCCCGCGCCGCGCCCAGTTCGATGAGGCGACGCAGCAGCACCGCGCGATCGGCTGCGTGCTGCGGCCAGACGAGGGCTGCGGCATCCAGCGCGCGAGCGATCTCATCGGTCTCGGTGACGCTGTGGCGGCGCCTGGAGGTCGGCATGTCCACAGCCTAATCCGGCAGGGCACGCGGGCTGGCAGACTTGGATCATGGCACTGCCCTTCGAAAGCGCCTACCGGCACGGCTTCGCACGCGTGGCCGCGTGCACGATCCCGCTCGCGGTCGCCGACCCGGCCGCGAACGCCCAGGCGGTGCTGCAGGCTGCGGCCGAATGCCACGAGGATGCCGTGGCGATCGCCGTGTTCCCCGAACTGTGCCTGACCGGCTACGCGATCGACGACCTCGTGCTGCAGGACGCCGTGCAGGAAGCCGTGGTCGCCGCCGTCGCGCAGCTCGTCGAGGCATCCGCGGAGCTGCTCCCGGTGCTCGTGGTCGGCGCACCACTGCGGCACGGCCATCGTCTCTACAACTGCGCGGTCGTCATCCATCGCGGGGCGCTCCTGGGCGTCGTGCCGAAGTCGGCGCTTCCCACGTACCGCGAGTTCTACGAGCGCCGCTGGTACGCCCCCGGCGACGACCAGCGCGGGCAGGAGATCGCCGTCGGCGACCTTCGGGCCCCGTTCGGCGTCGACCTGCTCTTCTCCGCGCGCGACATCCCGGGGCTGGTCCTGGCCGTCGAGATCTGCGAGGACATGTGGATCCCGGTCCCCCCGTCGTCGCGCGCCGCCCTGCACGGCGCCTCCGTGGTCGCGAACCTGAGCGGCAGCCCCATCACGATCGCACGCGCCGACGACCGGGCGCTGCTGTGCCGGGCGCAGTCGCTGCGCAGCCAGTGCGCGTACCTGTACGCGGCGGCCGGCGGCGGGGAGTCCACGAACGACGTGTCGTGGGACGGCCAGACGATGATCCACGAGCTCGGCTCCCTGCTGGCGGACACCGAGCGCTTCCCGACCGGGCCGCGGCGCTCGGTCGCCGACCTCGATCTGGACCGCATCCGGCAGGACCGCCTGCGCCAGGGCACGTTCGACGACAACCGGCGCACCCAGGCCGATCTCGGCGACGACGTGTTCCGCACGGTCGAGTTCACCGTCGACCCGCCCGCGGCCGACATCGGTCTGCGACACACCCTCGACCGCTACCCCTTCGTGCCGCCCGACCCGTCGCGCCTCGCGCAGGACTGCTACGAGGCGTTCAACATCCAGGTCTCGGCGCTGGTGCAGCGCATGCAGGCCATCGGCGGCCCGAAGGCGGTGATCGGCGTCTCGGGCGGCCTCGACTCCACCCACGCGCTGCTCGTCGTCGCCCGGGCCATGGACCGCATGGGCCGCCCGCGCAGCGACATCCTCGCGTACACGCTGCCCGGCTACGCGACCAGCGACCACACCAAGTCCAACGCGGTGCGGCTGGCCGAGGCGATCGGCGCCTCCATCGAGACGATCCCGATCGAGCCGGTGACCAAGGCCCTGCTGGAGGGGATCCGGCATCCCTTCGCGTCCGGCGAGCCGGTGCACGACGTCACGTTCGAGAACGTCCAGGCCGGCGCGCGCACCGATCTGCTGTTCCGTCTCGCGAACCGGCACGGCGGCATCGTCATCGGCACGTCCGACATGTCCGAGCTCGCCCTCGGCTGGGCCACCTACGGCGTCGGCGACCACATGAGCCACTACGGCGTCAACGTGGGCGTGCCGAAGACCCTGATGCAGCACCTGATCCGCTGGGTGATCGCCGCCGGCGAAGTCGATCGGGCGACCGCCGACGTGCTGCAGTCGGTGCTGGACACCGAGATCAGTCCCGAGCTCGTCCCGCCCGGACCCGACGGCAAGGTGCAGTCGACCGAGGACCTCATCGGTCCGTACGCGCTGCACGACTTCACGCTCTTCCACGTGCTCCGCTACGGGATGCGCCCGTCGAAGATCGCGTTCCTCGCGCAGCACGCGTGGGCGGATCCGGACGCCGGTGCCTGGCCGCCCGGGTTCCCCGCCGACGAGCGGTTCGGCTTCGATCTCGACGAGATCGTGCACTGGCTGCGCGTGTTCCTGAAGCGCTACTTCGGGTTCGCGCAGTTCAAGCGCACGGCGATCCCGAACGGACCCAAGGTGCTGCCCGCGGGGTCTCTGTCACCGCGCGGCGACTGGCGCGCACCGGCGGACGGCAACGCCCGCGCCTGGCTCGCCGAGCTGGATGCCGCCCTGCCCGACCTGCGAGGAACATGACCCGGAGCGCGACCGTCGTCGGCAGCGGACCGAACGGGCTCGCCGCATCGGTCGCCCTCGCCCGCGCCGGCTACCGGGTGCGCGTCATCGAGGCGGCCAGTGCTCCCGGCGGAGGCGTGCGCACCGCATCGCTGACGCTCCCGGGATACCGCCACGACGTGTGCTCCGCGGTGCATCCGGCCGCGCTCAGCTCCCCGTTCTTCCGCGCCTTCGGGCTGGACCGGATCGACTGGATCGTGCCGGAGATCTCGTTCGCGCACCCCCTGGACGGGGGGCGAGCGGCCGTGGCGTGGCGCGACCTGGATCGTACGGCCGACGCCCTCGGCGAGGACGCCGACCGCTGGCGGGCGGTCGTCCGTCCGCTGAACCGGGCGCTGGCGGGGGTCGCCGATTTCACGGGCCATCAGCTGATCCGGATGCCCCGGCATCCGCTGACCGCCCTGCGGTACGGCCTGCGGGCCCTGGAGCTCGGCACCCGGCTCGGGTACGGCACGTTCCGCACGGCGGAGGCGAACGCCCTGTACGCGGGGGTGGTCGCGCACTCGAACACCGCCCAGCCCACCGTCGCCGCCGCGGCATCCGCCCTGTTCCTCCTCGCCCACGCCCATTCGACCGGCTGGGCGTATCCGCGCGGCGGGGCCGGGGCGATCGCCCGGGCGCTGATCGACGACCTCATCGCCCACGGCGGAACCGTCGAGTCGGGGCACCGCATCACCGACCTGTCGGCGCTGGACTGGGGCGATCCGGATGCCGGCGACCTCCTGCTGCTGGACACCTCGCCGCGGCTGGCGCTGACGCTGCCCGACGTTCCCGCCGTGTGGGGCGAGACGGTTCGCGGCTACCGGTACGGGCCCGCCGCGGCGAAGGTCGACTTCGCTCTTTCCGGCCCGGTGCCCTGGGCGAACCCGGACGTCGCGAACGCCCCCACGGTGCACCTCGGCGGCACGCGTGCGGAGGTCGAGACGAGTGAGAACGCGGTCGCCCACGGCAGCGTGAGCGAGCATCCGTACGTGCTGACCGTCCAGCCGTCCGTCGCCGATCCCACCCGCGCCCCCGACGGCCACGCGGTGCTGTGGGCGTACATCCACGTTCCGGCGGGGTCCGGCCTCGACCCGACGGAGCACGTGATCCGGCAAGTCGAGCGGTTCGCCCCGGGCTTTCGCGATCGCATCCTCGCCTCGCACGCCGTGTCCGCTCAGCAGCGCGCGCACGAGAATCCGGCCGCGATCGGCGGCGACATCCTCGGCGGGGCGTTCACCTTCGCGCAGGCGTTCCGTCGCCCGGTCGTGTCGACGACGCCGTGGCGCACGCCCATGCGCGGCGTGTACCTCGCGTCGGCGGCCACCCCGCCGGGCCCCGGGGTGCACGGGATGCCCGGCTGGCTCGCGGCGCGCCGGGCGCTGCGGGATGCCGGCGAGCGCGCCGAGCTCGAGGACCTCTTCGGGTGATGCGATGGACGGGTTCGCCGCGCCGGATTTCGAATTCGCCCGGGAGGTGCTCCAGCGCGGTGTCGCCGCGCTGTTCGCGGTCGCGTTCCTCTCGACCCTGAACCAGTTCCCGGCGCTGCTCGGCGAGCACGGTCTGCTCCCGGCCCCGCGGCTGATCGCGTGGGTGCGCGCCGCACCGCGCCGGCGGTCCCTGCTGCGCCCCACTCTCTTCCGGTACCTGCGCTACACGGACCGGCGGCTGCGGGGGCTGTGCGCCGGCGGCATCGTCGTCAGCGTGCTGCTCGTGGCCGGCATCCCCCAGCTCGGGCCACCGTGGGTTCCGATGGCGTGCTTCCTCGCACTGTGGCTCGGCTACATGTCGATCGTCTCCATCGGCCAGACGTTCTACGGGTTCGGGTGGGAGATGCTGCTGCTGGAGGCCGGGTTCCTCACCGCGTTCCTCGGTTCGCGCAGCCAGCCGCCGCCGGTCGTGGTGATCGTGCTCTTCTGGTGGCTGGTGTTCCGCCTGGAGTTCGGCGCCGGGATGATCAAGATCCGCGGCGGCCGGGAGTGGCGCGACCTCACCGCGCTGATGTTCCATCACGAGACCCAGCCGATGCCGGGTCCGTTCAGCCGGCAGGCGCATCTGCTGCCCGCGTGGTTCCACCGCGGCGAGGTGCTCGGCAACCACTTCGCGCAGCTGGTGGTGCCCTGGTTCCTGTTCGCGCCGATCCTCGGGTACTGGCTGCCCGGGCCCGCACCGGCCCTCGTCGGGGATGCCGCGGCCGCCGTCGTCATCGCCACCCAGCTGTGGCTCATCGTCACGGGCAACTTCGCGTGGCTGAACTGGGCGACCGTGGTGCTCGCGTTCTCCGCGGTTTCGGTGCCCGGCGCGGGGACGCCCGGCATCGGCATCCCGCTGGGGTGGGTGGTCGTCACGAGCGCCGTCGGCGCCCTCTACGCGGTGCTCAGCTGGTGGCCGGCCCGCAACCTGGCAGCGCACCGCCAGCTCATGAACGCGAGCTTCAACCGGTGGCAGCTGGCGAACGCGTACGGCGCGTTCGGCACGGTCACCAAGGTGCGGGTCGAGTACGTGATCGAGGGCACGCGCGATGCGGATCCGGATGCCGCCGCCTGGCAGGAGTACGACTTCAAGGGCAAACCCGGCGATGTGCGGCGGATGCCGCGTCAGTTCGCCCCGTATCACCTGCGACTGGACTGGCTGATGTGGTTCCTGCCGCTCGGGCGGTCGTTGGAGGACTGGTTCACGGTGCTGCTGGTGCGGCTCCTCGAAGCGGACCGGGCGACCCTGCGACTGCTGCGCACCGACCCGTTCGACGGGGAGCGGCCCCGCTGGGTGCGGGTGATCTCCTACCGCTACCGTTTCACCGACCGGGCCGAGTATCGCCGGTCGGGCGCGCGCTGGGAGCGAGACCGGCGTCACGTGCTCGTGCAGCCGATCTCGCTCCCGAAGCGGTGAGGGTCAGGACACCCAGGGAGAGACCGCCCACGTGATGCGGGCGAGGGAGGCCTGTCCGGTCAGCGACGGGTGGAAGTAGTCCGTGGTCGAGATCTCGGACTTCGAGAAGGCGTAGTTCGCGACCGCGCCCTTGTCCCACGTGCAGGTCGTCACGGCCTGGCAGGCGGCCGCGAGCACCGCGTTGAAGTCGTCCACCCGCTGCTGGACGGCGGCGCGGCGCGCGACGTCCGCCGCGCTGGTGCTCGTCGGGTTCGCCAGCATCGACTTGCACACACCCAGGAGCGCCCACACGAACCGGGCGCTGAAGCTGCCCTTCTCGAGGTTGTAGAGCCGCATCAGGCTCGGGATGCTCGCCACGAAGATGTGCGCGGTGCCGGCGTTGCGCAGCGTCGTGAGCGCGGCGGTGACGTTCGCCTGGAACGTCGCGGTCGGGGTCATCGTGCTGACCGACGAGGTGCAGGCGTCGTTGGCGCCCATCTCGATCGTGACGTACTGGGCGCCCTGACTCACCGCCGTCGCAGCCTGCCCGGGAAGAGCGGCGGACGCGGCACCGGACACCGCATCGTTGTACGCGACCAGCCCGGTGTCGCCGGCGAGGCGCAACCGGGTCGCGTGGGACTGGACGGTCGTGTTCGTGCCGGTGGACCAGCTGTTGGCCGGACATGACGACAGCGACGAGCACGTCGTGGCCGCCTGCGTGATCGAGTCGCCGAGAGCGGCCATCTTGGCCGGGTAGCTCGGCGCCGCGGATGCCCCTCCCGCGGTGAACACGAGTGCGACGACGACGACCGCGCTTGCGGCCGCGGCCGCGACGGATCGAGCGAATGATGGACGTGCGCGCATGGTGACCCCCAGAGTCGAGCGCCGACGGGGTCACCGACGATCCCGCCGTTCGGCGGCATCCTACGCCCCCGCATCCGCAAGCGATACGGGGCGTCGCGTTACTTCTCCTCGTCGCGTTTGCGGAAGATGGCCGGGGGGTTCTCGGTGGCGGGGCGTTCGGCGACGACGGGGAACTTGCCGGTGTGTCCTTCGCGGGCGGCGGCGGCTTGCTGGATGCGTCCGCGGAACGTGTACCAGCCGATGATCAGCAGCGGGATGATGACGATCAGGGACGCCAGCACCCACCGCCCGGTGGGGGTGAACGCCATGGTGACGAGCACGAACGCGAGGAACGCGAGGGTCAGCCACGCGGTGAACGGGGCACCGAACAGGCGGAACGCGGGGCGTTGGATGCGGCCCTGGTTCGCCCATCGGTGCAGTTGCATCTGACACAGGATGATGGTCGCCCAGCCGCCGATGATGCCCAGCGCGGACACGTTCAACACGATCTCGAACGCCTGCTGCGGCACGACCGCGTTCAACCCCACCCCGAGCAGGGTGATGCAGGAGGTGAGCAGGATGCCACCGTACGGCACCCCGTTGCGACTCATCCGCATCGTGAACACCGGTGCGGACCCGTTCACCGCCATCGACCGCAGGATACGGCCGGTGGAATACAGGCCCGCGTTCAGGCTCGACATCGCCGCGGTCAGCACCACGAAGTTCATGATCGACGCCGACACCTCCCCCGCCTGCGGGGAGCCGATGTGGGAGAAGAACGTGACGAACGGGGACTCGTCCGCCGAGTAGGTGTTGTACGGCAGCAGCAGCGACAGCAGCAGCACCGAACCGACGTAGAAGATCGCGATCCGGATCACGACCGTGTTCACCGCGCGCGGCATGATCTTCTTCGGCTCCGCGGTCTCCCCCGCCGCGGTGCCGACCAGTTCGATCGCCGCGTACGCGAACACCACCCCGCTGATCGCCAGCAGCGGCGCGAACGCCCCCATCGGGAACCAGCCCCCGTTGTCGGCGATCACCGTCAGCCCGGTCGGACCGACGTCGGTGTGTCCGACGAACAGCAGGAAGATGATCCCGATGATCAGGAACACCACCAGCGCGGCGACCTTGATCAGCGCGAACCAGAACTCCATCTCCCCGAACACCCGCACCGACACCAGGTTCAGCGACAGCACCACGATCAGCGCGACCAGCGCGATCGCCCACTGCGGCACCGCCTGCAGGAACGGCACGTACGGCGCCCAGAACTTCACGTACAACGCCACCGCGGTGACATCCACGATCGACGTGAACGCCCAGTTCAGGAAGTACAGCCAGCCCGCCGTGTACGCCATCTTCTCGCCGTAGAACTCCCGCGCGTACGACACGAACGACCCCGACGACGGACGATGCAGCACCAGCTCGCCCAGCGCACGCAGAATCAAGAACGCGAAGAACCCGCACACCGCATACACCAGCACCAGCGACGGACCCGAGGATGCCAGGCGCCCGCCGGCCCCGAGGAACAGACCCGTGCCGATCGCACCGCCGATCGCGATCATCTGAATCTGACGCGGCCGCAGAGTCTTGTGGTACCCCTCCTCCTCGTTGGAGAAGTCCTGCGCCGCCAGCATGACGTCGCCGACGAGTTCCCGCGAGTTCTCCAGCGCCTGCTCCGGATCGTGATGCGGATCGTTGATGGCCATCGTCGTTCCCTCCTCCGAGGCCGCCGACGTCGGCGGCCTCCCCATCATGGCGCCGGATCGTTGCCGCCACCACCCGCCCCGCGGCTTTTCGCCCGCTTTGAGTATCGCGAGACCGAAATTGAGTAGTGGGCTGCCCGGATCCGTGCAGCGCACCGTCGCATCCGTGTCGATCGCTACGATGGACATCCGATCATCAGGAGGATGCCGTGTCCGACGACCGCCCCACGGAAGAGCCCGAACCGACCGGCGTGCCGGCTCCCCGCACTCCCGAGGAGCCCGTCGCCCCCGACGCGCATCCGACGACGCCGCTGCCGCCGTTCGGCGACCAGCCGACGGAGCCATTCATGCCCGCCGCGGCTCCGGTGCCGCCGCCCGTCCCGCCCGCCGGCTACGTGCCGCCCGCCATGCCCGTCCCGCCGCCCGCGCAGCCCGGGGCACCCACGGCCCCCGACGCCGGCTGGGCAGAGGTGTGGTCGCCCGGGCAGACGCCGGAGTGGCACGACGCCCAGTTCACGACGGGCGGCGTCGCGACCGCCCCGTCGCGCCGGGGACTGGCCGTCACCGCACTGATCATCGGCATCGTGGCGGTCGTGGTGGCCCTCCTCGGGTTCATCCCGATCGTGGGCTTCGCGTTCCTCGGCCTCGGCGGCCTGCTGGGTGTGGTCGCGCTCGTCCTCGGCATCATCGCGGTGTCGTCGAAGAACCGCGAGGGCCGCGGGATGGGCATGACCGGGCTGATCCTCGGCGCGCTCGGCGTGCTGCTGTCGATCGTCGCGATCGTCGCCCAGCTGCTCTTCCTCGCCGCGATCGCGAGCACGGGCGGCACGTCGACTTCGTCCTCCTCTTCATCCCAGGTCGCGCCGACCCCGGAGGCGGGCGCCAGCACGGCCCCCACCCCGCAGGCGTCCCCCACCGCGACCGGCACGTACGACGAGAAGGCCTATCTCGCGGCCGTCAAGCCGCAGCTGCTCGCGCTTTGGCAGACCATCCGCCCGGACGCGACCTCCCTGCCCTTCGACGACGAGTTCCTCATCACGGCCGGTCAGGAGATCCAGTCGAACAGCGGCAGTGCGAGCGACCTGGCATCGATGCGGGACGCCTTCGTGAGCGCGGCGGTCGGCCAGAGCAAGGGTGTGCTGTCCGAGGCCAAGGCGGGCGAGATCTTCGACATCCTCGCGTCCGCGGCGAACGCCCACCTGGCCGGATAAACGCCCCGGGCGGCGTCAGACGGCGTCGACCGTCGCGCGCTGCTCGATGCGGCTCGGCCCGTGCGACCCGGCCGTCACCCGCAACTGCGCGGGCAGCTGCTCACGCATCGCCTCGACATGGCTGATCACGCCCACCGATCTCCCGCCGTGCCGCAGGGTCTCGAGCGTGTTCATCGCGATCTCGAGGGTCTCGGCGTCGAGCGAGCCGAACCCCTCGTCGACGAAGAGGGTGTCGAGCCGGATCCCGCCGGCCCGCGCCGTGACGACGTCGGCGAGACCGAGCGCGAGCGCGAGGGATGCCAGGAAGGTCTCTCCTCCGGAGAGGGACGCCGCGGCGCGCGGCACCCCGGTGAAGGCGTCCATGACTTCGATGCCGAGACCGGAGGCGGCGCCCCGCGCCGCGCGCGCGTCGGTGTGCACGAGCCGGTAGCGACCCGAGGACATGTCGTCGAGGCGCACGTTCGCCTGGGCGACGATCTCTTCGAGCTCGGCCGCGAGCACGAACGCCTCGAGGGTCATGCGGTGGGTGTTCGCGCCGCGGCCGCCGATCGCGTCGGCCAGCGCGGCGATGCTCTCGGCTTCGGCGACGAGCGGCCCGACGGACTCGGCCTGGGTGCTCGCCCGCCGGTGGACGTCGTCGAGGGTCGCCGCGGTGCTCGCCGCACGGGCACGACGTTCGACCGCGTCCCGGTAGTCGCGGTCGGCCGCATCCAGCCGTGCCTGCAGCACGGCCAGGTCGACCGGCTCCTCGGGCAGCATGCGCAGTTCGAGGTCGAGCAGCCGCGCCCGCGTGGCGGCGAGCTTCTGCCCGTGCTCGTCGACCCGGGCGGCGAGGCTCGTGCGCGTCTGCTCGTCGCGCAGTGCTGCCGCGGCAGCATCGGCATCGGCGAAGCCGGACGATTCGATGCGCTGCACGAGGTCGGCGCGGGCCTCCTCCGCGGCCGCGCGGGTGACCGTGAGCGTGCGAAGCGCCGCGATCACCGACGTCGCCGACGTGCGCAAGGCGCTCGTCTCGGCGATGCGTGCGGCGACGCTCGACGCGCTGCCGCGCGCCTCGTCGACACGGCGCTCGGACGCCTGCACGGCCGCCCCCTGCGCGGCATGCTCGGCGCTCAGCGAAGCGATCTGCTCGGACAGCGCGTCGCGACGCTGCATCGCGGCGGTCTGGCGGGCGTCGAGCTGCGCCCGCTCAGCGGTCAGGGCATCACGACGGGCACGCTGCTCGGCAGCCGTGCTCGCCTGGGCACGAAGCGTCGCGAGGCTCTCCTCGAGGTGCGCGACCGTGGCGCCGCCGGAGCGTTCCGCGAGCTCGTTGCGCCGGGTGCGGGCGGCATCCGCGGCCTGCTGCGCCCGCGCCTCCGCCTCGCGTCGCTCGGCGCGATCACCCTCCGCGGCGGCGACCGCGGCGTCGGTGATCGGCTGGGCCGGCGGCTGCGCGGGCCGCGGGTGCTCCACCGCCCCGCACACCGCGCACGGCTCCCCGGGGCGCAGCTCGGCGGCGAGTTCGCCGGCATGGTTCTGCAGGCGCTGCTGCAGCAGGACCACGACGGCGCGACCGGCCGCATCCGCGCGCTCCGCGGCTGCCGCGTACACGCGCTCGGCGCGCTCGACCTGCTGCTGGGCCGCGACGAGCTCGTGCGCGGCGGCGAGCTTGGCCGCCCCCTCCTCGATGCGCAGCAGCAGCCCCGCTTCGGCGCCCGCCGCCTCGGATGCGGCGGTGATCTGCTCGTCGAGTTCGCCCAGCCGGTCGGGGGCGCTCTTCAGCTCCGCTTCGATCTGGTCCCGTTCGGCCCGGAGGTCTCCGATGCGAACGGTCAGCTGCGCGATCTGGTCGCGCGCGGCCGGCAGGCCCTTTTCGAGCTGATCGATCTCCTGCCAGGCCGAGAGCTGCGCGATCCATCGATCGACGTCGCTCTGCAGCTGCGCGTCGGTCGCGTCGGCATCCGGGTATCCGGTCGCCGCCAGCAGCGCACGGGCATCCGTCGATCGGCGCTGGGCCTCGAGCAGCTCGGACGAGCGCCGCGCGTCGACCTCGATCGTGGCGCGAAGCGCCTCGGCGGCCTGTGCGTCGGCGAGTTCGCGCCGCGCGACGGCGATCTCGGCGGCATCCGCTTCGAGCTCGGCCAGGCGCACCCGCTCGGTGCGCAGGTCGGACTGGGCCTCGGCGGTCTGCTTGCCCTCCCCGAGGGTGAGCTCCGCCCAGGTGCGCAGCTTCTGGGCCTGCTCGACCGCGGCCTCGCTGGTCTCGACCAGGTGCCGCGCCCGATCGCACGCAACGGCGAGCGCGGCGACCCTCTCGGCAATTGACGCCGCCTCGGCGCCCAGGGGCTGCGCGCCGGCGAGCTGCTCGCCGTGCGCGAGCAGCAGCTCCAGCGCCACCTTCGCCTTCTCGACGCCGTCGGCCGCCGCCTTGCGTCGGTCGGCGAGCGCGCGCGCATAGTCTTCGTACCGCCGCGTGCCGAACAGCGTGCGCAGCACCGCCTGACGCTCGTCGTTGCCGGCGAGCAGGAACTGCGCGAAGCGCCCCTGCGCGAGCAGGATCACCTGGAGGAACTGCTCGCGGGTGAGCCCGAGCACCTCGCTCAGCAGCAGGCCGACGTCGCGCGGGCCCGACGCCCGGCCGACCCACCGCCCCTGGACGAACTCGTCGAGCTGCGCGCGCGGCTTGACCGGCGTCGTGCCCTCGCCGCGCCGCTTCGGGCGGTCGTACTCCGGCGAGCGGGTGACGCGCAGCCGCCGGTCGCCGATCGAGAACTCGAGCCGCACCTCGGTGGGGTCGTCGGGCGCGCAGTGGTCGCTGCGCAGCCCCTTGTCGGACGATCCGTACCGCGGGACGCGGCCGTACAGCGCGAAGCAGACGCCGTCGAGGATGCTCGACTTGCCCGCGCCCGTGCGCCCGGTGATGAGGAAGACGCCGTCGTCGTCGAAGGCATCGAAATCGACCACCTGGCGATCGCGGAACGGGCCGAATCCCTCGAGCTCGAGTCGATGCAGCCTCATGCCGTCGCCTCCGCGACGACGCGTTCGTCGATGACCTCGCTGAGCACGGCGCGCTCGGCGTCCGTCGCGGCGTGGCCGGCGCGCACGTGCGCCAGGAAGGCGTCGATCAGCTCGAGGTCGCCGCGGGTCTCGCGGACCCGGGCCACGTACGTGCGGGAGTCCGCGGAGGCCCCGCGCACCGGCGAGTGGACCACCATCGCGCAGTGCGGGAACCGCTCCTGCAGGCGCCGCATCGGATCGCGCTGCGGGAGCTCGTCGGTGTACTCCGCGCGCACCCAGGCGTCTTCCTCGCCCTCATACGCGGGATCGGTCAGCAGGGCGTCGAGCGTGTCGTGCAGGGTGCGCAGCGGACGCGGCACGGGCAGCTCGAGCCAGGCGACCTGGGCGAGGCCGGCCTCGTCGAGCTCGACGAGCCAGGACCCGCGCGGCTTGCTCTGCTCGCCGAAGCTGTAGTGCAGCGGCGCACCGGCGTACCGGACCCGGTCGCTCAGCCGCGCGCGCCCGTGGATGTGCCCGAGCGCGACGTAGTCCGGCCCGTCGAACGTCGCCAGCGGAACGACGTCGAGGCCGCCCTGCTGGATGTCGCGCTCGAGGCTCGGCGTGGGCTCGACGCCGGCCGCGAAGCAGTGCGAGATCACGACCGACCGGTGCCCCGGCCGCGTCGCGGCATCCTGCCGCACCCGGTCCATCGCCACCGTGAGCACCTCGGCCTGCGTGCGCACGCCCGGCCACTCGTGGCGCAGCAGGGCCGGCTCGAGGTACGGGATGCCGTAGAAGTCGACGGGCCCGTGCGCGTCGTCGATCGCTATCGGCGTGCCGACGGCCGCCGGGTCGGTGAGCACGTGGATCCCGTCGCGCAGCAGCCGCGCCTGGAACCCGAGCCGCGCGGCGGAATCGTGGTTGCCGCTCGTCGCGATCACCTGCGCCCCGGTCTCGCGGAGGGCGACCAGCGCGTCGGTCAGCAGGGTGTAGCAGTCGGCGGCCGGAACGGCGGAGTCGAACACGTCGCCGGCGACCACGACCACGTCGACGTCGTGCTCGCGCACCTGCGCCACCAGGGCGTCCAGCACGGTGCGCAGCGCAGCCAGGGTGGAATGCCCGTGGAAGGTGCGACCGATGTGCCAGTCGGAGGTGTGCAGGATGCGCATGAGACAACGCTACGAGCCCCTTCCGACATCGGCCGCACGCCAGGCCGGTGCCGGGCATCCTGACCGCGCCGGCGCCCCCCGGATGCGCCAGAATGAGCCGGTGCGCCTCTATCTCGTCCGTCATGGCCAGACCGTCTTCAACGCGCTCGGGCGCACACAGGGCTGGTCGGACTCTCCGCTGACCGACGTCGGCCGCGCGACCGCGGCGCGGGTGGGCGCGAACCTCGTCGGGCTCGGCGAAGCCCCCTCGTTCGACGCCGCCTACGCGGCCGACATGGTGCGGCACGGCGAGACGGCCGCCCTGCTGCTCGGGGCGATGGCCGACGGCGTCCCGCTCGAGCGCACGGCGGGGCTGCGCGAGACGGGCTTCGGCGGCTACGAGGGCATGAAGGTGAAAGCGCTCTGGCGCCGGATGGACGAGCATCTGCGCGACCGCGGAGACGCGCGGAAGGTGTTCGAACTGTCGCTGCGCGAGCGGATCGACCTGTTCCGCGACAGCAACCCCTCGCCGGAGCACGAGGCGGAGGGATACGCGGCGGCATCCACCCGGCTGCTCGGGGTCGCGGCGGGGATCGGCTCCGCCCACGCCGACGCCGAGCGCGTTCTCGCAGTCTCCAGCGGGATGGCGATCCTCGTGCTGCTGGACGCGCTGGGCATCGCCGAGCCGCCGCGGTTCCTGGAGAACGGGTCGGTGACCATCCTGGAGCGCGACGGCGACCGCTGGACGGCGGTCGAGGTCGGCAGCACCCGCTTCGCCGACGGCGCCTGAGCGCTCAGGCGGCGCGCAGGATGCCGGCGCGTTCGGGGTGCTTGTCGAACCACTCCGCGACGTACCAGCACATCGCGATGACCTGACGGTCGCCGCGCGCCTCGAGATCGGCGATCGCGCGGTCGGTGACGACCGCCGCGTAGCCGTGGCCCCGGAAGGTCGGGACGGTGAACGCCCGGGTCATCGACACCGTGCGCCCGTCGTCGCGGTAGTCGAGCACCGCGACCAGGGTGTCTCCGTCGAAGAGCGCGTAGCGCGAGGCATCCGCCTGGTTCTCGAACCGCAGCGTCTTCGGGTCGGGACTCACATCCGTCATACCGCCAGCGTAGGCCGCGCCGGGACGGCCGGGGCCGTAACAGTGCGTCATGGATGCCGTAACATGCGCGGACGATTTGACGTACTTGGACGCGGTCCGACATAATCGGGCACATGACGAACATCGCACGCTCTCTGTCCGCCTGGGAGGCGAACGGGGCTGCCGGCATGATGATGCCGGCACGTGCTGTCATGTGTTGTCGAATGTGCCGCTGATCCGGTGACCCCTGCACGGCGCATCCGCAGGTACTCCCTCCTGCCGAGCGCCCCGAGCGTCTGACGCGAACCGCGTCCGCTCCGCACCAAGGCCCCACCCGGGCCGCCCTGCTCGATCGAACCCACCGCCTCCGGGTTCCGCACATTCCAGGACCACCCATGTCGAACATCGCCATCATCGAACGACCCACCGCCCGTCCCAATCTGCAGCTCGTCCCGGACTACGCCGACGAGACCCCCGCCGCTGCGTCCTCGGACGCCGCCCTGCCCACCGGCGCGACGCCGCGCGGCTTCGCCCTCTACGTCGGCTTCGACGAGGTCAAAGCCGCCGCGTCCGGGGTCTCCCTCGGCCGGATCGTGGAGGAGCTGCGCCGCACGCTCGCGACCATCGCGCCGGATGCCGAGACCTACGCGACCGTCGCCCTGGCCCCGGCCGGTGCCGGCGGCCGGGACGTCGACGTCGTGCGCCGCGCCCTGCGCGAGCCCGCCGCCGTCGCCCGCACCAACCCCGAGCCGGAGCCCGAGGAACAGGGCCGCAACGTCACGGGCGTGCTCGTGGACATCTCCCGCAAGCGCGTCATCATCGACGGCGAGCAGGCCGGCCTCACCTACAAGGAGTTCGAGCTGCTGCAGTACCTCGTGCTGCGCGAAGGCCGCACCATCGAGCGCACCGAGCTGGTCTCGTCGCTGTGGCGCGGCCAGGACGACGAGGACGCCCCCGGCGAGCGCACCATCGACGTGCACGTGCGGCGCCTGCGCGGCAAGCTCGGCGACTTCCAGGAGATCGTGCGCACGGTGCGCGGCGTCGGGTACCGGTTCGACCGGCACGCGGACGTCGTCATCCACTACGGCCACGGCACCCCGTCGCCCGACCGCTTCTGATCCCGCACCGCTCGATGTCGCAGGTCCGCCGTAGGGTGGGCGTGTGATTCCGGATGCCGCATCGGCCAGGCGAGGCACGACGCGCGGGCTCGCCGCGCTCGAGGCCGAGTACCGGCCGCGGCACCCCCTCGATCTGCGGCTGACGCTCGGCATCCAGCGCCACGGGGTGGGCGATCCGACCTTCCAGATCGCCCACGATGTCGTGTGGCGCGCCTCGCGCACGCCGGCGGGCGTCGCGACGCTGGCGCTGCGGCAGTCCGCCGACGGAGTCGTGCGGGCCGCCGCCTGGGGCGCGGGAGCGGAGTGCGCGCTCGATCGCGTCCCCCGGCTGTGCGGCGCAGACGACGACGACGCCGGCTTCGACGGGTCCGCGCATCCGGTCGTGGCCTCGTCGCTGCACCGGCATCCGGGTCTGCGGCTCAGCGCGAACGACGAGGTCTTCGACTCGCTCGTGGCGGCGATCTTCGAGCAGAAGGTCACCGGGCTGCAGGCGTTCGGCGCGTGGCGGCGCATCCTGACCCGCCACGGCGAGCGCGCCCCCGGCCCGACGCCCCGCCCGATGTTCGCCCCGCCGACGGTCGCCGGGTGGCGTGCGATCCCGTCCTGGTCGTGGCATCGGGCCGGACTCGAGCCGCCGCAGTCGCGCACGATCGTCACCGCGGCCGATCGGGCGGCGTCCATCCTGCGGTCCGCGACCGACCCGGTCGCGGCCGACCGGGTGCTGACGGCTCTCTCCGGCATCGGCGCGTGGACCTCTGCCGAGACCCGCATCCGGGCCTTCGGCGACCCCGACGCGGTGAGCGTCGGCGACTACCACCTGGCGCACGAGGTCGGCTTCGCGCTCACCGGGCAGCGCACCGACGACGACGGGATGCTCCGGCTCCTCGCGCCGTGGGCGGGTCAGCGTCAGCGCGCCGTGCGACTCATCCGGCTGAGCGGGGTGCGCGAGGCCCGGCGCGGTCCGCGTCTCGCCCCCGAGAACCACCACGAGCGCTGAGTGCAGCGCCGAAGACGCCGAGCGTTCACCCGAGGCCCCTGGTCGATGTCGGAGGTCCGGAGCAGACTCGGATCATGACGATCCTCAATCCCTATCTCGCCTTCCGCGACAACGCGCGCGAGGCGATGGAGTTCTACAAGTCTGTGCTCGGCGGCGACCTGCAGGTGATGTCGTTCAGCGACATCCCCGGCATGGCCGAGAACCCGTCCGACAACGACAAGGTCATGCACGCACAGCTGACCTCCCCGAACGGCCTCGTGATCATGGGCGCCGACACGCCCGCCTCGATGGAGTACCGGCCGCCGCAGGGCGTGGCGGTGTCGATCAGCGGAGAAGACGAGGCCGAGCTGCAGGGCTACTGGGACGCCCTCGCCGCCGACGGCACGGTCACGATGCCGTATGACACGCCGCCGTGGGGCGGCAAGTTCGGCATGGTCATCGACAAGTTCGGGTTCGCCTGGTACGTCTCTCTGAACGCGTGACCTCCGCGGTGTCCGGCCACGCCGCTACGCTGGCGGCATGGCCGAACTCCGTGTGAAGGCGCCCGACCTCAGCATCAAGCAGACCGGGCCCGCGTCCTACTTTCCGAGCATCGAGAAGAACTACGGCAAGCCCATCCAGTACTGGCTGGAACTGGCCGCCGAACAGCTCGACACGCACAAGCACGGCGAAGTGGTCACGTGGCTGAAGACCGAGTACGGGCTGGGCCACGGGCATGCGAACGCCATCGTCGGATATGCGAAGGCGAACCTGACGTCATGACCTCGCCACAGGATCACCAGGGCACCGGCTGGCCCACCGGACGCCGGGGCTGGATCGTCGGCACGGTCGTGCTGCTCGGGCTGGGCGCGCTCATCGGCGCCGTCCTCGGCAACGTCGGGCTCGGCCTGCTGCTGGGCGTGCTCGTCTCGATCGGCTGGCTGATCGCCTACGAGTCGTGGCGCGGCAAGACGCCGCACCTTCATGACGATGACGACGACGGGGCACGGCTGTGACCCTGCGCATCGCCGTCGCCGGCGGCACCGGGCAGGCCGGTTCGGAGGCGGTCCGGGCGGCCCGCGAACGCGGACACGACGTGGTCGTCCTCGCCCGGGCCACCGGCGTCGACCTCGTTGCAGGAACCGGAGCGCGGGAGGCCCTCGACGGCGTCGACGTGGTGATCGATGCGTCCGGCTCGGGTCCCGGCGACGACCCCACGGAGTTCCATGAGGCCGTGACGAAGACCCTCGTCAGCGTCGGGGCCGCGGTCGGCGTCCGTCACCTGGTCGTCCTCTCGATCGTCGGCTGCGACCGTGCTGCGACGTACCCCCTCTACGCCGGCAAGCTGGCCCAGGAGCGGGAGACCGAAGCGGGAGGCATCCCGTTCACGATCGCCCGTACCACGCAGTTCCACGAGTTCGCGAAGCTCATGTGGCGGGTCGGCAAGCGGGGCCCGCTGCACTTCGCCCCGCAGATGCGCTCGCAGCCGGTCGCCGTCCGCGAGGTCGGCGAGCACCTCGTGGATCTCGCCGAGGGCGCACCGCACGGGCACGCGCCCGAGTTCGCCGGTCCGCGTGAGGAGTCGGTGCTGGAGATGACCCGCGCCTACGCCCGGGCCATCGGCGGCGGCCCGGTGATCCCGATCCGGATGGGCGGCGACTTCGGCCGTGCCCAGCGCGACGGGTCCCTGCTTCCGGGCCCGCACGCCAAGCACGGCCGCCAGACGTATGCGGAGTGGATCAGCGCTCTGAGCTGAACGTTCTGAGCTGACCGCGCTCAGCCGAGTCGTTTCGGCTTCTGCCACTCCTCGCCGAGCACGTGCTGGGCGAGGAACGCGAACACCGTCTCGTACCAGACGACGGCGTGCTGGGGCTTGAGCACCCAGTGGTTCTCGTCGGGGAAGTACAGGAACCGGTGCGGCATCGAGCCGTCCTCCGCCGCGAACTGCGCATTCAGCTCGGACCACAGCCGCAGACCCTCCCCCACGGGCACCCGGTAGTCGCGATCGCCGTGCACCACCAGCATCGGGCTCGTGATGTTCGCGAGGTGCCGGTGGGGCGAGTGCTCCGCCATCGCCTCGGGGGTGAAGATCGACTGCCAGTACGGGGTGAAGTCCGTCGTCGGGCCGAACTGGTCCAGCGCCCAGAGACTGGCGTGAGTGACGATCGCCCGGAAGCGGTCGGTGTGCCCGGCCACCCAGTTGGCCATGTAGCCGCCGAACGAGCCGCCCATGGCGGCCGTGCGGGTCTCGTCGATGTCGTCGCGGGCGACGACGGCATCCGTGATCGACATCAGGTCCGTGTACGGCGCCGCGCCCCACGCGTTCCAGCCGCGTGCGATGAAGTCCAGGCCATAGCCGGTCGACAGCGCGGGGTCCGGCAGCAGCACGGCGTAGCCGCGCGCGACCGCGAGCTGCGGGTTCCAGCGCCAGCTCCACGCGTTCCAGCTGTTCAGGGGTCCGCCGTGGATCCAGAGCAGCAGCGGCGCCGGAGCATCCGCCGCGGCATCCTGCGGCAGCAGCAGCCAGCCCCGGACGCGCGCCCCGTCGGCCGCGGTCGTCTCGACATCCGTCATCCGCGCGGGGACCTCCGGGATCGGAGCGGGCGTGGCGAGTTCGATCACCGTGCCGTTCCGGTCGATGCGCACCGGATGCAGGGGCGTCATCCACGACGCGCGCAGCGCGACCAGCTCGCCCGACGTGCGGTCGACACGCACGTTCGAGTACGTGAAGTCGTCGGCGGTGAGCTGCTGCACCCCGCTGTCGTCCAGCGGGATGCGGAACACCGGCCCGCGGCCGTCCTGGTCGGCGGTGACGATGAGCGCGGTGTCGTCGAGATCGAAGGCGACGGAGCTCGGCCAGCGATCCCAGTCCGCCGCGATCCGGTGCGGATCGGACCCGTCGATGCCGGCGACCCAGAGTTCCTGCTGAGAGGGCGCCGCGGCGTTCTGCAGCGCGGCGCGCACGAACGCGATCGTCCGGCCGTCGTTGCTGACCACCGGCATCTCGGCATCCGCCGCGGGATCGTCGAAGACCGGGGTGTGCCGGCCGGAGGCCACGTCGATCGCGACGATGCGCAGGCGCACGTCGGCGCCGCGCGGCACCTTCAGGGCGGCGACCACCGTCGCGCCGTCCGGGCTGATCGCCACGCCCTCGGTGTCGGCCGAGCGCCCCGGGCGCGGTGTCAGGTCGACCGGCCGCGGCAGGTGCGCGGGGTACGGCTTGGCGGCATCCTCGTCGTCGTCCTTCTCGGCGTCCGGCGCTGCGGGCGAGCCGACGGGATCGGCGAGTCCGCGGACGTCGAGGGCGAGCAGGTGCGGTTCGTCGGGCCCGAGGTCGTGGTCCCAGTACCGGATCGGGTAGCCGTCGTGGAGGATCGCCGCGACCTTGTGCTTCGTGCGGTCCGCGCGCAGCCGGGCGTCTTCTTCGAGGGTGCAGGCGCTCGGCAGCAGGCCGGCGGCGATCACGAGCCGGTCGGATGCCGCCGCGGCGACCGCTCCCGAGATGCCGCCCGCGAGCGCGGTGACCCGGCGCGCCTCGCCGCCGTCGGCGGGAAGCTGCCACAGCTGGGCTGGGTCGTTCTCGCCGGCTTCGCCGTCGGGGCGCGCCGAGACGAAGAGCACGTCGCCGGATGCCGTGAAAGACGCGGCCGACTCGCCCTTGGCGGAACGCGTGAGGCGCACCGCGCCCGGTGATCCGTCGGCGGCGATGCGCCACAGTGCACGGTCGTACCCGGTCTTCTTCGCGTTGAGCGTCGCGACGGTCAGCACCGCGTGCCGTCCGTCCGGAGAGAGCGCCAGCGCTTCGACGCGCGGCAGGGCGATGTAGTCATCCAGGGAGTCGAACGCAGTCGTCACCCTGACACGCTACGCCTCGAGCCGCCGATGTCGGGGGCACCGGGCAGACTGTCGGACATGGCACTTGTCGATCACCTCGGGATGACCGTCGATGACCTGACACGCGCGAAGGAGCAGTTCGATCCGGTGCTCACCGCGCTCGGCTACCGCATCGGGTCCGACGATCCGGCCGGGATCGCCTGGCAGAACGGCACCGAGACCGAGCTGATCCTGCTGCCCGCCCGAGAGGAGGGAACAGGCCCGCACGTTCACGGGCGCGTGGGGTGGCAGCATCTCGCCTTCGACGTCCCCTCACCTGACGAGGTCGATCGGCTGCACGCGATCGCGGTCGACGCCGGCTGGACGGTGGTGCGCGCGCCCAAGCTCTACCCGCGCTTCAATGACCGCTACTACGCGTCGTTCGTGGAGGACGACAACGGGATCCGCATCGAGTTCATGTTCAACCCGCCGCGCGACGCCTGTTGACGACGTCGGTATCCTTCAGTATCGTTGCAAGGCTGTGCCGACCGGCACAGCAGGACGAGAACGCCGAGAGGACGACGCGGATGCCATTGCGCACACTCCGTTTCGATGAGGTGCTGGGTCAGAATCCCGGCGACCTCCTCAAGTCGCACCCTCCGGTGACCGTGGTCTAGAGACATCCGATCTCTCGCGCCCCGCACCGCACAGGTCCGGGGCGCTTCCTTCTCCGCGCGCAGAGGCGGAAGAGCGCCGGCCCCGTGGGCCGCCCTCCCCGCATGCTCCGCGCGAGCGTGCTGCAACGCAAGGAAAGGAACATGGAGAAACTCTCCGCACGGCTGCTGTCGTGGGCGAGCCTGATCGACGAGAAGACCCTCGCGCAGGCCCGCACCGCGGCGCGCATGCCGTTCATCCACCCGCATCTGGCGCTCATGCCCGACGCCCACCTCGGCAAGGGCGTGACCGTGGGGTCGGTCATCCCGACCCTCGGCGCGATCATCCCGGCCGCCGTCGGCGTGGACATCGGATGCGGCATGATCGCCGTCCGCACCCAGTTCGAGAAGTCGCAGCTCACCGGCCGTGACCTCGCCCCGCTGAGCGAGGCCATCGAGCGTGCCGTCCCGCTGTCGGCGGGGCACGCCAACCGCAAGGTGGTCGCCACCGCCGAGCCGCGGATCGCGGAGCTCGAGGAGCGGGCGGAGAAGGCCGGGTTCGACCCGGCCGGCTACGCCGGGAACTGGCGTCTGCAGCTGGGTTCGCTCGGTTCGGGCAACCACTTCATCGAGGTGTCGCACGACGACCTCGACCGGGTGTGGCTGTTCCTGCACTCGGGGTCCCGGGGCATCGGCAACAAGATCGCCACGCACCACATCGGGGTCGCACGACGGCTCGCGAAGCAGTGGTGGATCGACCTGCCCGACCCCGACCTGGCCTACCTCGTCGAGGGCACGGCGGAGTTCACCCGGTATATCCGGGAGCTTCGCTGGGCGCAGCACTTCGCCCTGCTCAACAGGGAGGAGATGATGGATCGGGTGGTGCGGCAGGTGTCCGAGTTCCTCGGCGAGCCGGTGGCCGAGCAGGAGCGCATCAACTGCCACCACAACTTCACCGAGCACGAGAAGCACTTCGGCAAGGAGGTGTGGGTCTCGCGCAAGGGTGCGATCCAGGCCGACCTCGGTCGTCCGGGTCTCATTCCGGGGTCGATGGGCACCGCGTCGTACGTGGTCGAGGGGCTCGGGAACCCGCTGTCGCTGAACTCGTCGCCGCACGGCGCGGGCCGGGAGTACTCCCGGTCGGCGGCACGGCGCACCTTCTCGCACGAGCAGCTGAGGGAGGCGATGACGGGCATCGAGTTCCGTGACACGGACGCCTTCATCGACGAGATCCCGCAGGCGTACAAGCCGATCGACACGGTCATGGCGGACGCCGCCGACCTGGTGACGATCCGGCACACGCTGCGCCAGCTCGTCAACGTGAAGGGCGACTGAACGATACGATCTGCGGCCCGACCCCGTCGGGCCGCAGATCCGGCCCCGGCACGGACGGAGGCGTGTCGTACAGATGGCCGCACGACACGCCTCCGGGATGCCGCCCGGCGTACAGATCACCGCCACCCGTCCCCGCATCCATCCCCCGGTCGTTGAGCGAGCGCAGCGAGACGAAACGCCCCCCGCCTCCCCCGGTCGTTGAGCGAGCATAGCGAGACGAAACGCTCGCCCCGGAACGTGTCGCCCAAGATGTCCTGCAACCCGCTTGCATTATAGATGCTTGTTCGATAGTGTGGAGGTATCAGTTCGAAGATTCCAACGAATCCGGGGGATGCCATGGCCGACACGTCGCACGATGGGCTCTCTCCGGTGCTGTCCGACCTGGACGTCCTGGTCGATGGTCTCGGCGGTGCCCGGGCGCGGGTGGCGGTCGCGTTCGGTGCGGAGACCCGGTTCTACGCGTCGGTGGCCGCCCTGGTGGACCGGCGGGAACGCGAACGCGCCCAGCAGGCCGACACCGGGGCGGTGGTGTCCGCGTCCCAGTTGGCGATGCGGGAGATCTACGCCGAGATCGCCGCCGCGGTGCGCCTGTCCGAGTACCAGGTCGCGTCCCGGGTGAACCAAGCCCACGTGCTGGTGTCCCGATTCGCTACGACGATGACCCGGGTGGATGCCGGGGTGCTGTCCCCGCAGCAAGCGACCACGATCGCGGACGTCGGCGGCGTCATCGACGACCCCGACATCCGCGCCGAGTACGAGCGGTACGCGATCGACCTGGCCGCAGAGCTGACCCCCGCCCAGTTGAAGGACGCCCTCGGGGTGCTGGTGGACCGGCTCGACCCGGACGGCACCCAGGACCGGATCAAGGAAGCGGTCGCCCGCCGCTCAGTACGCAAACGCACCCTGGAGCCCGGGGTGGGGCAGTTGATCATCACCGGCCCCACCGCCCACATCGAAGGCACCTACAACCGGCTCACCGACATCGCCACCGAACTCCACACCCAAAACCAGACCGACACCGCCGCGGCGGCCGAGGCGGCCGCGGAAGACACCGGCGACGACGCCGAAGCAGCAGAGTTTGTTCCGGATGAGCGCACGAGGGCGCAGATCATGGCTGATGTCGCCTTGGACCTGCTGCTCACCTCCGTCCCCGACGGGCACGGCACCACCCCCGAACACCGCGATGCACTCGGCGCCATCCAAGCCACCGTGCACCTGACCATCCCCGCCTCCACCCTGGCCGGCACCACCACCGGCGGCGCGCAGATCCCCGGCGCCGGTCTCGTCGACGACGACACCGCCCGACACCTCGCCGGCGGATCGGACGACTGGTACCGGATCTTCACCGACCCGACCACCGGCACCCCGGTCACCGTCGACAAACGCCGACCCTGCACCGCCATGAAACGTCTCCTGCAAGCCAGGGATGAGACCTGCCGGTTCCCCGGCTGCCGCCGCCCCGCCAAAAAATGCGACATCGACCACACCACCGCCCACGCCGACGGCGGACCCACCGCCCTGTGCAACCTCGCCTGCCTCTGCGAGAGACATCACACCGTCAAGCACCACACCGACTGGCATGTCGAGCAGCTCCCGGGCGGCATCCTGCAGTTCACCTCGCCCACCCGCCGCGGCTACCGCACCCGGCCCCCGGCCGCAGTCCGGTTCACCCCCGACAGACCACCCGGACAATCCAGCCGACCACCCGGGCAATCCGCCAGGCCACACGGGAAGGCATCCCAGCGGGAACTCAGGCGCCCGCTCGAAGATCCCGCCCCCTTCTGAGCCGATCCGGGCCAGCGCTGGACTGGCGGCTGCGATCGAACGCGACGCAATTGACGGATGCTTCCGCAACCGCGGCGATGAGCATCAGCACGCTACGCGACCGTCTCAACCACGCTCGAGGCTCTTCCACTTCCCCACTGACGCGATGACGACGCCTGCGATGGCAGGGACAATCAGTAGCACCAGCAGGCCGAATTCGGGATGCACGCCGAATCGTCCATCGACATGGAAGCCCTCGAAGAGGGGAAGGCCGAGAAAGCTCATCGGGATGAGCGCACCATCGGCCGCGTCACGCGCCGCCTGGGACGCCATGATGAAAGCGGTACCCGCCACTACCAGCCCCGCGGCCCACAGGGCGAGAGATATGGAAGACGCGCTTCGACCCGCTGTCGGAGGTCGCTGGCACGATGGAGGCATGCCCTTCACCGCGAGCTTCGCCACGTCCGCCGACATGGTGGGGCGCGACGCCGAGCTCGATCGGCTCCGCTCGCTGTTCGCGCGGGCGCTCGACGGCACTCCCACGGCGGTCGTCGTCTCCGGCGAGCCCGGCATCGGCAAATCGCGGCTGCTGCGCGAGTTCGCGGCATCGGCGCGGGATGAGGCCGACGTCGTGACCGGCCGCAACGTCGACCTCGGCACCACGCCCACCCCGTACGGCGCGATCCTGGGCCTCCTCCGCGGCCTCGTCGCCGTCCGCGGCGCGAGTGCCGTATGGCAGGCGGCCGGGCCGGGGCGCGCAGCACTGCTGCGACTGCTCCCCGATCTCGCCGACGAGGCGGACGCGGATGCCGACACAGGCCCGGCCAGTCCCGAGCGCCTCCGCGAGGCCTTCGTGACACTCGTCGAGACCCTCGCGCTCGCGCGACCGCTCGTGCTGGTGATCGAAGACATCCAGTGGGCCGACGAGGCCACTTTCACCCTGCTCTCATTCCTGCTCAGCGTCGCCACGCGCGGACGCCTCCTGGTCGTCCTCAGCTGGCGCACCGGCGGATCGCGTCCCCGCGACCCGGCCCGGGTCTTCGTCGGAGAGGCGACGCGTGCGGGCATGGTCGAACGCATCGAGCTCGCCCGACTCGACCCGCATTCGGCACGCCTCCTGTCCATGGCACTCCTCGGAACCGACGACGAAGATGCAGTCGACCGCCTCACCGCGCGCGCCGACGGCGTGCCCCTGTTCGTCGAAGAACTCTCGCGGCAGACCACCGGACCGCTCCCCGAGACGCTGCGCGACACCCTGCTCGGCGGCTACACCATGCTGAGCCCCGACGCCGCGCACGTCGCGCGGGTCGCCTCGGTCTCGGCCGGATGCCCCGACCACGACACCCTCGCGATCGTCTCCGCGCTCGACGGCCCACGGCTCGACGCCGCGATCCGCGAAACGGTGCAGGCCGGCGTCATGCTCGTCGACGGCGACGGCTACGCGTTCCGCCACGCCCTGCTGTGCGACGCGGTCTCCGACGAGCTGCTCCCCGGGGAGCGCGTGCGGCTGCACCGCGCCTACGCCGAGCACCTGCAGTCGGTGCTCGACGCCGACCCCCGCGCCCAGGTGCACGCCGAACTCGCCCGGCACTGGCGCGGCGCCCACGATCAGCGCCGCGCCCTGACGGCTGCGTCGACGGCGATGCGGGCGGCCAAGAACAGGTACGCGTTCGCGGCGGCCGCGCGCTTCGGCGAACTGGCGCTCGAGCTGTGGGATCAGGTCGTCGACCCCGAAGCAGCGGCGGGCACCGACCGCCTCACCCTGATGCTGCAGGTGGCGTCGTCCCTGCGGAACGCCGGGCGCAGCGACCGTGCGCTGGCGACCGTCGACGACGCACTGGCCGATCCGGGCGTCGCCGAGAGTCCGGCGCTGCACGCCCGGTTGCTGCGCGACAAGGCGGTGTACCTCAACAACCTCGGCCGCCCCGGCGCCGTCGACCTGCTCGAAGAAGCCCTCCGGGTGCTCGACGCGCACGCCGTCGACGACGATCGCCTGCGCGCCGTGATCACCAACTACCTCGCCAGCCGTCACATGGTCGCCGGCCGGGTCGACGCCGCGATCGCGACCGCCGACGACGCGTGGTCGCTGGCGGAGCGATCCGGCGACCGGGATGAGATGTCGATCGCACGCAACATGAGGGCCTCCGCCCGGATGCACCGCGGCGACTTCGATGAAGCGCTCGCGGACTTCGCGTCGGCGCGAGAGTACGCGGGCAACACCAACGCGACCCTGCGCTATTACGTCAACTACTCCGACACTCTGACGATGCTCGGCCGCTACCGCGAAGCGGTCGCCGTCGCCGAAGAAGGACTCGATCGCGCCCGCGCCCTCGGCGTGGAGCGTTCGTCGGGGTCGATGCTCGTGCAGAACATGATCGAACCGCTCGTGGAGCTCGGTGAGATCGACCGAGCCGAGGCCCTGCTGACGCGAAGCCTCGACCTGCCCACCTTCCCCGTGATCCGCGCCTACATGACGGCATCCCGCGTGCGCGTGCTCGCCTGGCGCGGCGAGGCGGATGCGGCAGCCGCGCTGCTGCGCGAGACCAGGCCCGTGCACGACGCAGCGGCCACGTTCGAGCGCCAGGTCTGGTACGCCCTGGTCGAAATGGACATCGCCACCGCCGAAGCCGCCGGAGACCACGTCACGGCCCTCCGCGCCGCCGCGCACATGCTCGACGACGACGGCCCCATGACGCTGCACACGGCGCGCATCCTCCTGCAGGGCGCGGCCGACGTCGCGCTGGTGCGCCTGCGCGGCGCCCTCCCCCGCACCGAACTGGACGCGATCGCGGAGCGCATCGAGACCGCGTGGGATGCCCTTCCCGCCGCCTGGTGCGGGCCGCGCTGGCGCACGATCGCACGCTCGCTGCTGCACCCGGATGCCGCCGCCCTCGCTCGGGCTGTCGATGCCGCCGACGCCGGCGACGTCCCCGCACCGATGCGCATCGTGACCCGGCTGGAGCTGTCCCGCACGCTCGCCGCGGACCGCGACCGGCCCGGCGCCGCCTCCGCCCTCGCGGAGGCGACCACGCTCGCGGACGAACTCCACCACGTCCCGCTGCAGCGCGCTGTCGCCGCCTTCGGCGCGGCATCGGGCCTCGCCGCACACGCGGGCGAGGCGTCGACGATCGCCGATGCCGGCTTCACCGCCCGCGAACTCCAGGTGCTGGCGCTGCTGGCCGAGGGGCTCACGAACCGTCAGATCAGCGAGCGGCTCGTGATCAGCGTGAAGACGGTCAGCGTGCACGTCTCGGCCATCCTGCGCAAGCTCGGCGTCGCGTCCCGCACCGAAGCCGCCGTCGCCGCCGTGGGCGCACTCGCCCCCGCGCCGTGACGCCGAACGCCGCGCCCGGGACGCCGCACTGGTTCGGAGCATCCCCCGGCATCAGGTAGACTCGTAGGGTTGCTTGAGCAACGGGGTGTGGCGCAGCTTGGTAGCGCGCTTCGTTCGGGACGAAGAGGCCGCAGGTTCAAATCCTGTCACCCCGACCAGCAGAAGAGGACCGGTCCGCGATGGCCGGTCCTCTGTCGTTTTCCGGTGGATTGTAGCGACTCCGAAGATCGTGTGCAATGGCCGGGTAAGGCACCTGTACTCCGGCTAACCTCGCCGTCGAACGGGAGGCACAGCATGAGTATCGGAACAGGAATCGTTCTCTTCGTCATCGGCGCGATCCTCGAGTGGGCACTGAACATCTCGGTGTCGTGGATCGACCTGCACATGGTCGGATGGATCCTCATGATCGCCGGCGCGATCATCTTCGTGCTCGGGCTCATCTTCATGCTCCGCCGCCGGCGCAGCGTGACGACGAACCGCACGATGGTCGATCCTGAGGGCCAGGCGCGGGTCACGCGACAGTCGACCAGCACCACCCCGGACGACGAACTCTGACGATCAGTCTTCACATCTCGAGACGGGCCCGGCGAACGACGCCGGGCCCGTCGCCGCGTGCCGGGCGGTTCGCAGATCATTCACACCATCGGATTTGGGAGAATGGGGCGTCCGATTCCGCCGACTCCCCCGGAGACTGCATGCGTCCTCTGCGCCTGATCGCCTTCGATCTCGACGACACGCTCGCGCCGTCCAAGGCCGCGATCGACCCGCGCATCGGCTCCCAGCTGATCGCCCTCGCCGAACGGGTGGAGGTCGCGATCATCTCCGGCGGCCAACTGGGCCAGTTCGAGAAGCAGGTCGTCGACCGGCTTCCGTCGGCCGAGGCATCCGTCCTCGACCACATCCACCTGCTGCCCACGTGCGGCACCCAGTACTACCGCATCGAACCCGACGGGGTGCGCACGGTGTACGCGCACTCGCTCTCCGACGACGAGAAGCAGCGCGCCCTGGCCGCCGTCGAGTCCGAGGCGCGGCGCCTGGGCCTGTGGGAGGCCGAGACCTGGGGTCCCGCTCTCGAAGACCGGCGGTCGCAGATCACCTACTCGGCCCTCGGCCAGCAGGCCCCCCTCGACGCGAAGGTCGCGTGGGACCCCACCGGGTCCAAGAAGAACGCACTGCGCGAGGCCGTGCAGTCGCTGCTTCCCGACCTCGAGGTGCGCTCCGGCGGCTCCACCTCGGTCGACATCACCCACCGCGGCATCGACAAGGCGTACGGGATGCAGCAGCTGCGTGAGCAGACCGGCATCCCGCTCGACGACATGCTGTTCGTCGGCGACCGGCTCGACCCGGACGGCAACGACTACCCGGTACTCGCCATGGGCGTCGCCTGTCAGGCCGTTGACGGCTGGCACGCGACGGCCGAGTACCTCGACGCGCTGCTGCCGACGCTCAGCGTGCGGGAGGCGGACGCTCCCGCACGCTGAGGCGGGTCAGCCGGCGTTGGCTGTGGCGATCAGCTGCTCGAGCTGCTCGCGGTTGATCGGTGCGCCGGGGAACGAGACCATGCGGCCGATCGGGAACGACGCCATCATCTTCATCATCCCCTCGTCCCCGCTGCCCATGTCGACGCCGCCGAACATCTCGGCCATGGCCTGCTGCACGATCGGGCCGGCGACGGGGTGCTGGAACAGGTCGGCGACCGACGACTCGAACGACAGCGGAACATCCACCGGGTCGCCCGCGATCTCGACGGAGACCGACGAGCGGATGTCGCGGCTGGATGCGGCGACATCCACGACGTACGTCCCGCCCTCGACGATCCAGCCGTCGACGCGGATGTCCCAGTACGCGAGGTCCTCCCGACGCACCGTCAGCTCGACCGCGACGGTCTCGCCCGGTTCGAGCGACACCGGCGCGAACGCCTTGAGCTCGCGCGGCGCCCGCTGCACGACCGATGAGACCGGCGCGGTGTAGACCTGCACGATCTCGCGACCCGCGACCGCGCCGGTGTTGGTCACCGGGATCGTGACGAGCACGTCGCCCGCAGCGTCGACGGATGCCGTGGCATCCCCGTACGCGAACGTCGTGTACGAGAGCCCGTGCCCGAACGGGAACGTGACCTCGAGGCCCTTCGCGTCGTACCAGCGGTAGCCGACGAGCAGACCCTCGCCGTAGCGGACGTGGCCGAACTCGCCCGGGAAGTTGCCGAACGAGGGGTTGTCCTCGAGGCGCACCGGGATGGTCTCGGTGAGCTTGCCGGAGGGGTTCACGGCGCCGAACAGCACGTCGGCGGTCGCACCGCCGCCGGCCTGGCCGAGCAGCCACGCCTCGACGATCGCCGGAACGGTGCCGGCGAACGGCAGCGCCACGACGCCGCCGTTGGAGAGCACGACGACCGTGCGCGGGTTGGCCCGAACGACGGCATCGATGAGCTCGAGCTGCGCGGCCGGCAGGTCCATGTGCTCACGGTCGAAGCCCTCGGACTCCTCCGACGCCGGAAGACCCGCGAACACCACGGCGACGTCGGCGGCGGATGCCGCGGCGACCGCCTCGGCACGGAGGGCCGAAGCGTCCGCCGAAGCGTCCAGCGTGAAGCCCGGGGCGAACGCGACCTCGGCCTGCGCGTACGCACGGATCTCGTCGAGCGCGTTCTCGAGACGCGTCGGGTTGATCAGCGACGAACCCGCGCCCTGGTACCGCGGCGTGCGGGCGAACTCGCCGATGACCGCCAGCTTCGCGTCGCGCTTCAGCGGGAGGATGCCGCTCTCCGCGCCCTCGACGGGCTCGTTGCGCAGCAGCACGATGCCTCGACCGGCGGCCTCGCGTGCGAGGGCGTGGTGAGCGTCGACATCGAGAGGGCCGGCAGCCGCTGGGCGCTCCTGCGACTTGCGCACGAGGTCGAGCACGCGGTTCGCTGCGACATCCAGCGCCGCCTCGTCGAGCGTGCCGTCCTGCACGGCGGCGACCAGCTGCGCGTCGGTGCGCCCGCCCGACGCGGGCATCTCGAGGTCGAGGCCGGCGGGAAGGCCCACCACGCGGTCGTTGACGGCACCCCAGTCCGAGACGACCAGGCCTTCGAAGCCCCACTCGCCGCGCAGCACCTGGGTGAGCAGCCACGGGTCCTCCGACGCGTACACGCCGTTGATGCGGTTGTAGGAGCACATGACCGTCCACGGCTGGGCATCCTCGACCACGCGCTGGAAGCCGCGCAGGTAGATCTCCCGCAGCGGCCGCGGGTCGATGTCGGAGCTGGCCCGCATGCGGTCGTGCTCCTGGTTGTTGGCCGCGAAGTGCTTCAGCGACGAGCCGACGCCCTGCGACTGGATGCCGCGCACGAGACCCGCGCCCATGACCCCGGACACGATGGGGTCCTCGGACATGTACTCGAAGTTTCGGCCGCACAGCGGCGAGCGCTTGATGTTGATGCCGGGGCCGAGGAGGACCGCGACGTCCTCGATCGCCGATTCGACGCCGAGGGCGGCGCCGACCCGCTCGGCGAGGGCGGCATCCCACGAGGCGGCGAGCCCGACCGCGGGCGGGAAGCAGGTCGCCGGGACGCTGTCGGCGAGGCCCAGGTGGTCGCTGCCTCCGGTCTGCTTGCGCAGTCCGTGCGGGCCGTCGGTGAGCATCACCGACGGGACGCCGACGCGCTCGACGCCCTTGGTGGTCCAGAAGTCGCGGCCGCTGGTGAGGGAGGCCTTCTCTTCGAGGGTGAGATCGCTGGCCGTGATGTCGGTCATCCGGGTTTCCTTACTTGGTGGATTTGATGAAGAAGACGCAGACCGCGCCGAGGATGCTCAGCACCACGCCGATCGGGAACAGGGCCGAGTATCCCGCCATCAGTACGATCGCACCGGCGATGCCCGGAGCGAAGGTCTGCGGCAGCGTGGCGGCGATGTTGACGACGCCGAGGTCCTTGGCGAACGACTTGGCCGAGGGCAGCACCTGGCTCATGAGCGCGGTGTCGACGGCCTGGAACATGCCGAAGCCGAAGCCCATGATCGCGGTCATGATGAGCCAGGAGGTGAACGTCGGCGAAATCCACGGAAGCAGGAGTGCCGCAGCCATCAGGATGGAGGATCCGAAGACGAAGGGCTTGCGGCGTCCGACCTTGTCCGAGAGCGGGCCGGAGAACGCGGTCGCGATGATCGTTCCGACGAGGCCCACGAGTCCGAGAAGCGGGATGACTGTGTTCGGGTCCTTGATGCCGAGGTAGTCGCTCAGGATGTACAGCTGATAGCCGGTGACGCCGAAGTAGCCGGTGTAGAGCAGCAGACGGCCGGTGAAAGCCCAGAAGAAGTCGGGATGCTTGACCGGGTTGACCCAGAAGGTGCGCAGGAAGTCGGCGAAGCTGAACGGCTCCTTGTCGAAGTTGGTGCTGGGGTGGTCGGGGTTGAACACGAGGAACAGGGTCAGGATCACGACCGCGAACACCGCGAAGAAGATGTAGCCGACGACGAGGCTGTTGAACAGCATGGAGCCGACGATCTGGCCGCCGAGCGCACCGACCATCAGGCCGATGCCGGACAGGGTCGCGAAGGTTCCTCGGCGGGCGACCGGGACGCGGTCGGGGAGCACCGCCGAGAGCGGCCCCTGCGCGAAGTTGTAGCAGATCTGCACCAGGCACCAGGCGATGACGATCCCGAGCAGGGAGTTCGCGAAGGCGAGGCCGACGAGCGAGAGTCCCCCGGCGAGGGCGCCGAGGAAGATCCACGGTGCGCGGCGTCCGTACTTGGACCTGGTGCGGTCGGAGATCTGTCCGGCGATGGGCTGCGCGACCAGGGCGCAGAGGGCGCCGATGGTCGCGACGATCGCGAAGTAGGCGACCTTGAGCTTCTCGTCGGGGTAGATGAGCTCGATCTGGTGCGGCAGGAGGATCCCGGGAACCGCACCCCAGATGATGAAGATCGAGAGGTTGGCCGGAAGGATCCAGCCCAGGAGCCGCCGGACGCCCTTGATCGGCGCGGGCGGGTCGACCTCGCCGGAGGCGGTGCGGACGAAGGTGGTCTCGGTGAGCGGCGCCGACGGGGTCGGCTCTGACGTCGATGTCATGGGTTTCCTCTGAGGAAGGAGCTGGAACGCCCGGGCATGAGCGCAGAAAAACCGTACAACACTCGGTTTTGGATGCGCAAGAGGTCTCCGGCGGTCTACGCTCGGAGCATGGCAAAACGAGGATCGTACGCGAAGGGCGTCGCCAAGCGCGAAGAGATCCTCACGCGCGCCCTGGAGGTCGTCGCCGAGCAGGGCTTCCGCAGCGCGTCCGTGCGCGAGATCGCGGATGCCGTGGGCCTCAGCCAAGCAGGACTCCTGCACTACTTCGGCACGAAGGAACAGCTGTTCGTCGAGATCCTGCGCAAGCGCGACGAGGTCGACCTCGTCCGCTTCACACACGACCCGGACTCCCCCGCATTCATCCGCGAGGACTACGCCGCCGTCATCGAGCACAACTCCGAGGTGCCCGGCCTCGTCGAGCTGTTCTCCCGCATGTCCGTGGAGGCCGCCGACCCGGAGCATCCGGCGCACGACTACTTCGTCGCCCGCGGAGAAGCGGTGCGCACCACGTTCGCCGAGGCGCTCCGTCACCGTCAGGAGGCCGGCGAGCTGACCGACGCGATCGACGCCGAGACCCTCGCCCGCATCTTCCAGGCGGTCTCCGACGGACTCCAGGTGCAGTGGCTGCTCGACCGCGACGTCGACATGCCCGGCGCCGTCGGCGCGCTGTTCGACGCCCTCGCGTCACCGCCCCCTCCCCGCCGGCCATGACGCAGCCGTCGCTCGACACCGCCGACATCCGGCGCCGCAACCTGTCGGCGGTGCTCGGGCATGTGATCGAGCAGGGCGCGGCATCCCGCAGCGGGATCGCCGACGCCACCGCGCTGTCCCGGGGCGCGGTGACCTCCCTCGTGGTGGACCTCACCGCCGCCGGGCTCCTGCGCGAGCGCGAGGCCGTGGCCGCCGCCAAGGGCCGCCCACGCGTGCTGCTCGAACCGGCCGCCGATGACCTCTGCCTGATCGCAGCCCTGCTGGATGCCGACCGCGCGACGGTCGTGGCATCCACCCTCGGAGGCGTCGAACTGCTGCGGGTGCAGCGCCGGCACGGCCGCCCGATGGGCGACCCGGACGCGATCGCCGCCGTGCTCGCGGCGACGATCGACGAGGTCGCCGCCGCCGTGCCGCGCCGCATCACCGACCTCGCGATCGTGGTGTGGGCCCCGGTGGCGGGCACGCCGCCGGTCGTCCTCGCCGACACCGACCTGCAGTGGGGGGAAGTCGACCTCATCGCCCTCACCCGGGCCGGGTCGGAGGCCGTGCGCTCCTTCGAGGCGCACGGCGGGTCCGTCGAGCTCATCGCCGACTCGGAGGTCGCCGCGCTCGCCGAGCACGCGTCGGCGGGCCACCCGGACGGAATGCTCTACCTGAAGGCCGACTCGGGCGTCGGCGGTGCGATCGTGCTGGGAGCCCGCACCCCGCGGGTGATCGGCGCCGCGCTCGGCCACCAGCCGATCATCCCCGACGGCGAGCTGTGCGAGTGCGGCCAGCACGGCTGCCTCGTCACCGTCGCCGGCCCCGACGTCCTCCTCGCCGCGACGGGACTCACCGACCTGGCGACCACCGAGGGCCTGGATGCCGCCCTCGCCGAGTTCACCACGCGGGTGCGCGCCGGCGACGCCCGGGCCGTGGCGGCCTGGACGCCGGCCTGCGCCGAAGTGGCGCGGGCCGTGCAGATCAGCGCGACGGCGTTCTGGCCGGAGACCATCGTGCTCGGCGGGTTCTACGCCGGCCTCGCCGCCGATGTGGAGGCCGTGCTGCGGAGCATCCAGCCCCACATCGCCCAGGCCCGGGCGCTCCCCGTGCCTCGCGTCGTCGGGAGCGTGCTCGGGGCGGATGCCGCCCTGCTGGGGGCGCAGCGCGCCGCGCGGGCCCGTGTGATCGCCGATCCCCTTCACTGACATATATTTCAGGACTTGAATTTTTGCGCGAACACGCGCACACTGAAATACCGAACGCCGCTCGCGTTTCGCTCGTTCCGACACTCGACGTTGAGGAGTCCCCCGTGACCACGCAGCCCGCCGGCGATCCCGCCGCCGCCATCGCCCCCACCGGCGTCATCTCCCCGAGCCGCCCCGGCCCCGGCGAGCCCGCCGCCAGTCCGCCGCCCGGCAAGGCCCTTCTTCCCGGCATCCTGATCAACGCGCTCGCCCTGTTCGCCACGTACGGCGGCCTCATCGCGGTGCTGCTGCCGTCGCAGCTGTACCTGCTCGACCCCGCCCACAAGGAGCAGAACCTGACGATCGTGCAGACCGTCTCGTTCGTGTTCACCCTCTTCGCCCAGCCCATCGTGGGTGCGCTCAGCGACCGCACGCGGTCCCGGTTCGGCCGCCGCGCCCCGTGGATGATCTCGGGCGCGATCGTCGGCGCGCTGTTCCTGTTCGGCCTCGGCGCGATGAACACGGTGTTCTGGATCGCGATCTTCTGGGTCGTCATCCAGGTCTCCTTCAACGCCGTGCAGGGCCCGCTCTCCGCGATCACCCCCGACCGCTTCCCCCGCGACAAGCGCGGCGCGGCGAGCGCCATGTTCGGCATCGGCACGCAGATCGGCATGACCCTCGGCGTGATGCTCGCCGGAGCCCTCGGCGCCCACATCGGCATCGGCTACACGACCTTCGGGGTCATCATCGTCGTCGCGACGCTGCTGTTCGTGTTCCTCAACCGGGACTGGTCGTCCAAGGACGCCGCGGTCGAGCCGTGGAGCTGGAGGGCGTTCCTCCAGGGATTCTGGATCAACCCGCGCCGCCACCCCGACTTCTTCTGGGCCTTCACCGCACGGTTCCTCCTCATCCTCGGCTACTTCGTCGTCACCGCGTTCCAGCTGTACATCCTCACCGACTACATCCACCTGTCGCTCGGCGCCGCCCAGGGCGCGGTGGTCACCCTGACCCTCGTCGCCCTGGTGCCCACTCTCCTCGCGATCGTCGTGTCGGGCTGGTGGAGCGACAGGGCGGGCCGCCGCAAGGTGTTCATCTACGCGGCATCCGTCGTCATGGTGGTCTCGCTCGCCTTTCCCCTCTTCATGCCGAACATGACCGGGATGATCGTCATGAGCGTGCTCAACGGCGTCGGCTTCGGCCTGTACATGTCGGTGGATGCCGCCCTCATGACCGAGGTGCTGCCCAACAAGGAGGCCGCTGCGAAGGACCTCGGCATCCTGAACGTCGCCACCAACATCCCGCAGGCGCTGAGCTCGGTGGTCGCGCTCCTCATCGTCAGCTCGTTCGGCGGCTACGCCGCGGTGTTCGTGTTCGGCATGATCTTCGTCGTGCTCGCCGCCCTCGCCCTCATCCCGATCAAGGGCGTCCGCTGACGCCGAACACGGAGGAATCATGACCGACACCCAGACGACGACCCCCACCGCGTACGCGGAGGCGGTGACCACCAAGGGAGCCGTGCGCGGCTTCTGGCGGGGCGAGCCGGGCACGGCGGGGGCATCCGCCGCGTTCCTCGGCATCCCGTTCGCGAAGGCCCCGGTCGGAGCCCTGCGCTTCGCCGAGCCGCAGCCGATGGACCGGTGGGACGACGTGCGCGACGCCCTCGACTTCGGCGCCACCGCGCAGCGCGGCGACCCCGGCGTGACCCTCATCCCGGAGCCGTCGGTGCCCGGCGAGTCGACCCTCAACGTGAACGTGTTCACCCCCGCTCCGGGAGATGAGGATGCCGCCCTGCCCGTGCTGGTGTGGATCCACGGCGGCGGGTACTTCGCCGGCTCCCCGGCCAGCCCGTGGTACGACGGCAAGGCGTTCAACCGCGACGGTGTCGTCACCGTGAGCATCGGATACCGGCTCGGCTTCATCGGCTTCGGGCACGTCGAGGGCGCGCCGGAGAACCGCGGCGTGCGGGACTGGATCGCCGGGCTCGAGTGGGTGCAGGCGAACATCCGCGCCTTCGGCGGCGACCCGGACCGCGTCACGATCGCCGGTCAGTCCGCCGGTGGCGGAGCGGTGCTCACCCTCCTCGGCAGCGAGAAGGCGCAGCACCTCTTCAACGGTGTCTGGGCGCTGTCGGGCGCGACGGCCGACGTCGCCCCGGAGAAGGCGCGCACCCTCACGGCGAAGATCGCGAACGCACTCGGGATCGAGCCCACGCGCGCGGCGTTCGAAGCCGTCTCGGAGGATGCCCTCCTCACGGCGCAGAAGGCGGCGACCGACCTCGGCGCGGATCTGAGCGGGTTCCTCGACGAGGGGCTCGGACTCGGTCCGGCGATCGACGGCGACCTCATCCCCCGCCCGACGATCGAGTCGCTCGCTGCCGGCGTCGGCGCCGACAAGCCGCTCGTGCTCGGCGCCACCGACGACGAGTTCTCGATGGCCCTGGCCGGCCAGGCGAAGAAGCTGCGATGGATCCCGCTGTCGCTACTGCTGGGCAAAATGGGCCTGAAGGGCTCCCGGCGCCGGGCGTATCTCGCCGCGAACCGAGACGTGGTCGCGCGGGGCCACGCCGCGGTCCTCGGCCGGTACATCTCCGACAGGATGTTCAAGACCGCCGTCGTGCGCACCGCGGACGCCCGGGGGGATGCCCCGACCTGGGTGTACCGGTACTCCTATGCCGGCTCGCCCTTCAGGTCGGCGGTGCACTGCATCGATGTGCCGTTCTGGTTCGACTGCTTGGACTCCCCCGTCGGCATCCCCGCCCTGGCCGGCCCGAACCCGCCCCAGGCGCTCGCGGATGCCACGCACGGCGCCGCCGTCGTGCTCATCCGCGAGCGCCGGGCGGAGTGGCCGGCGTGGTCGGAGCGGCCGGGCACCGGACGCGTCTTCGGTGGGGCGGCATCCCGTCCCGACGTCGACTCCGACGCCTACGCCGGGGTGCGTCCGCTGCTGTAGACGGCGCGTCCGGCTGGGGGCTCAGGAGAGGGCGGGGATGACCTCGCGCTCGAAGAGCTCCCAGCCGGACGTGTCGTAGGCCAGCTCCGGGAAGTAGTGGATGCTGTACGCGAGGCCGTGGCGTCCGCGTTCGGCGAGACGCTCCACGATCTGCTCCGGCGTGCCGAACGCGGCGGAGGTCAGGTACTCCTGCTCGGCGGCATCCGCCCGCTCCTGGCCGAGGTGCGGCAGCAGCCGCGCCTTGACCGCCGCGAGCCGGTCGCGGGCCTCGGCCTCGGTCGCACCCACGATCGTGTTGAAGTTGCCCGACATCGTGATCTCGTCGGCATCCCGGCCGAGGTCCGCGCAGTGCTGCCGCAGCACGGCCGCCTTGCGGTCGAACGTCTCCAGGGTGCCGGAGAAGTTGGTGTACTGGGCGTACTTCGCCGCGATCTTCAGGGTCACCTTCTCGCCCCCGCCGGCGACCCAGAGCGGGATGCCGCCGGGCTGAACGGGCCGGGGCTGCACGATGGCGCCGTCCACCTGGTAGTGCCGGCCGTCGAGGGTCGCGGATCCCGTGGTCCAGGCCTGGTGCATGATCTCGACGCCCTCGCGCAGCATCCGGAGGCGGTCGGGCACCTCGGGGAATCCGTAGCCGTAGGCGCGCCACTCGTGTTCGTACCAGCCGCCGCCGATGCCCATCTCGAGGCGTCCGCCCGAGACGTGGTCGACGGTGGCGGCGACCTTGGCGAGGTACGCCGGGTTGCGGTAGCCCATGCAGGTGCACATCTGCCCGAGGCGGATGCGCGAGGTGGATGCCGCGAACGCCGACATCAGCGACCACGCCTCGTGGGTGGCCTCCTGGCTGGGGACGGGAGTGGTGTGGAAGTGGTCGTACACCCACGCGGACTCCCAGGCGGCGGCGTCCGCCTTCTCGGCGAGCGTGCGCATGGTGGTCCAGTGGTCGGCAGGGTCGACGTCGACGAGGTCGAAGCGCCACCCCTGTGGCAGGAAGGTTCCGAATCGCATGGGCCCCACGCTACGCCCGGCGCGGGAGTGCTCCGCACCCCCTTGCGCCGGGCAGCGTCGCCCCTTAGGCCTGCGGGAAGGCGGCGACGGCCCGGCCGTCGAGCACGGTGCCGATGACCGGGATGTGGACGAGATCCTCGGGGCGGGCGATCAGCGGATCCTCGGCGAACACGGTGAGGTCGGCGCGCTTGCCCGCGCTGATCGTGCCGGTGACGTCGGTCAGGCCGGCCGCGGCCGCCGCGTGCGAGGTGTAGCCCTCGAGGGCCATGAGCGCGGTCAACGCCTGCTCCGGCTGCACCGGGTCGACGTCGGGCCGCAGCGCCGGCCGCCGCAGGATGGAGTCCGCCATCATCGCCAGGGGATCGTACGGGGTGATCGGCCAGTCGGACCCGAGCGCGAGGATGCCACCGGCATTCCGGATGTCCCGGCACCGCCACCCGCGGGCCGCGCGCTCGGTCCCGAGCCGCACCGACCAGTTGTCGGTGCGGTCGGCCCGGGTGTGATGGGTGCCGTGGATGGGCTGCATGCTCGCCGCGACACCGAGCGCATGGAAGCGCGTCACGAGGTCGTCGGGGATGGTCTCGATGTGCTCGATACGGTGCGCCGTTCGCCGCCGAGCCTCCCCCATCGCCTCCAGCGCATCGAGGACGTAGGCCACGCCCCGGTCGCCGATCGCGTGCGTGGCGGTGGGGATGCCGCGCTCGACGAAGTAGCCAAGCGCGGCGGCGTACGCGGTCGGGTCGCTCCAGACCGAGGTCGTCCCCTGCCCGTACGCGTCCGGACGCTCGAGCCACGCCGACCCGTTGTCGATCGTGCCATCGATGAAGAACTTCACCCCGTGCACGCCCCACCGTCGTCCTCCGACGCCCTGGAGGGCGGCGACCGATGCCAGCTCGTCCATCGACGCCCCGCCGAGCACCATGGGCGAGAACCGCAACCGGACCGGCAGGTCACCGTCCTGTTCCAGGGCCTCGACGAGGGCGCGGGAGTCGTCGGCGAAGTCCATCACGTGGGTCGACGCAATGCCCCTCGCGGCCATGCCGCGCAGCACATCGCGGAACCGGTCGCGACGCTCGGCCCCGGACTCCCCCGGCAGCGCCCGCACGACCAGATCGATGGCGGCGAGCTCCACGAGGTAGCCGGTCGGACGGCCGTCGACATCCACGTCGACGCGGGATTCGTCCGCGAACGTCTCCCGCCCGGTGATGCCCGCGGCATCCAGGGCCGCGGTGTTCACGATCGCACTGTGCCCGTCGCGCATGCGCAGGAACATCGGCACAGAGCCGGTGATCTCGTCGAACACGCGCCCGCCGAACCCGATCCCGGTGAACAGGTTCGGGTCGAGCCCCCAGCCCTGCACCCACGCGTCCGGCGCGGCATCCTGCGCGGCGGCCAGCAGCCGCTGCCGCACTTCCCGCATCGGCAGGTCGGTCAGATCGCTCCCGCGGGTCATCTCGAGCCCGAACACCACATGGGTGTGGCTGTCGTTCAGGCCCGGAGTGATCACGGCCGCGCCGTAGTCCACCTCTCGGGTGCCGGGTCCGCGGAGAGCCTCGAGCTCGGCTCGCGTCCCCACGCCGAGGATGCGGCCGTCGCGCACGGCGATCGTGTCGCCCCTTGTCGCGGGGTCGAGAGTGTGGACGGTGGCGGCGCTGATCAGAGCATCTGCGGTGTTCATCGGGGTCCTTCCGGGTGGGCGTCTGTCGAGCGATTCAGCGAACGGGGACGCGGGTCACCACCGTCGTGTCCGGCATGACCCGGAGTCCCGCGAACAGGGCGTCGACGCGGCTCCGCTCCGCCGCCGGCGCAGGCTTCGCGAGGCTCACCACGACGTACACCGCCGTGTTCACGATGAGTCCGGCGACACCGGATGTGAGACCGCCGAGCCACGGGATGGAGTTCGGGTAGGCGACCTGCAGGATGCCGGCCACGAGGATCCCGGCGATCATGCCACTCGTCGCGGCCGCCGCGGTTCCGCGCCGCCAGAAGATCCCGAGCAGCAGGGCCGGGGCGATCTGGCAGATGGCCTGGTAGGAGACGATCGCGAGCAGGTAGATGCCGGTGACCAGGTTCGCGGTGGCAAGTGCGATGATCGCGGACACGATGGTGACCGCCGCGACGGCGATCTTCGCGCCTCGCGAGGACTGCGTGGGCGAATCCGTCCGGCCCCCGCCGACCACGTCGTTCGCGATCTGCGTGCCCAGCGCCTGCAGATTCGCACCCACGTTGCCCATGGTGGCGGCCACAACGCAGATGCCAGCGGCGGTGACGAGGCCGACGCCGCCCAGCCCGGCGAGGGTGAACCACACGTAGTCCGGTGCCTCCGAGACGCCCGGGACGCTGGTCGCGAGCAGTTCCACGATGACCAGACCGCCCGAGAACAGCAGGAGGATGGGCGCGGCCTGCACGGCCGAGCGTTGCACGGCCTGGGGGCTGCGGACGCTGAAAAGGCGCACGAACACGTCTGGCCACGACCACGCCCCGAGCACGCCCGTGAGGGTGAGCGAGAAGAGGTAGAGCGGACCGAACGGGCTGTCCGGGCCGGGGATCGTGAGCAGACCGGTCTGCACCTGGCCGAGACCGTGGCCGTGGGCGAGGAGCCACGTGAGGAAGCCGATGATGATGAGGAACCCCACCCCGTAGGCGAACAGGCCCTGCACCATGTCGCTGACGATGAGCCCGCGCGTGCCGAGCCGGGTCGTCCAGATCTGGCGGATCGCGATGAAGACGATGCCGATGATCGTGGCGACCACGGGAGTCACGGCGCCGAACGAAAGCGCTGTGAAGACGACGCCGAGCGACTGCATGCCGAGCACCACCCACGGCACCGACGCGATGACTCCGATGACGGCGGCCACGACGCGCACGGCGCGCGATCCGTACCGCAGCCCCAGGAGGTCGGCCTGCGTGCGGAGGTCATGCGCACGCCCCCACGCGTTGACGGGCTTCGCGAGGAAGAACATCAGCACGACGGCCAGCAGCGAGTACGACAACGAGTAGAAGCCGGCGACGCCGACGGTGATGGTGAACGACGCGAAGGCGACGAAGACGCTGCCGGCGAGCCAGGTGTTCAGGAACGACATGGTGCCGAACCACGAGCTGAACGAGCGACCGGCGGTGGCGTATTCGCTCAGGGTCCCGTCGCCGCGCTTGCCGCGGCTCATGATCACGATGACGAGCACGGTGAACAGGAGCACGCCGCCGTAGCCGACGATCATGGCGGTGTTCATCGCGTACCTCCCTCGGCGTCGACGTCGTCGTCGAGGGAGGCGAAGGTGGGCCGGTCGCGCAGTGCCCAGAGCACGAACAGCGACAGGGTGACGAGTGTGCAGGCAAGGACGTAGTACCAAAGGCTGGCGGGGCCCGGGGCGATCGCCCACTGCAGGGGCGGGAAGAGCACGAGGACGAAGTCGACGACGAGAATGACGACTCGGGCTCGGCTGCGCGCTGTGGGCCCGGGAGCGGGAGCGGGGTGGGACATCGGGTTTCCTTCCGAACGGCTGCGGTCGGGATGATGGAATGCTGGAACGTTCCAGCACTGATGACACTTTTATCACCGACCGTGCCCGGGAGTCAACATCCGGGTATTCCGGTCGCTCCTAGACTGTAGGGATGAGCACGCCCCGGGCGACCATCATCGACATCGCGGAAGAGGTCGGACTGTCCAAGTCGACGGTCGCCAACGTGCTCAGCGGAACCGGCCGATTCTCGCCCGCGACGAGCGCGCGTGTGCACGCGGCGGCCGAGAAGCTCGGCTACGTGACCAACCGCGCGGCGCGCAGCCTGCGGTCTGGGCGGGTGGGCACCTACGGCATCCATCTGCCGTCCGTCGCCCGCCGCCTGCCGTTCTACACCGAGTTCGCGCTCGGCGCGGCGGATGGTGCGGACGCCGCGCAATCGGATCTGACGCTCTTCACGAGTGAGATCGACCCCGCGCGCACCTTCGCCGTCGACGGCGCGATGGTGGTCGACCCCGAGCCGAATGCCCCGATCGTGCTCGCGCTCGCGCGCGCCGGCATCCCCATCCTCTCGGTCGGCGCCTACCACGGCGTGGGTGAAGCGGACGTCGCCGCCACCCTGGATGCACGCCACGACGACCTGCAGCGCGAAGCGCTGGAGGTGTTGCGCGCCCGCGGACGACGCCACTTCGTCCTGCTCTCGCTCCGGCGCGAACTCGGGTCGGCCTGGACGGAGAGCACTGACCGGACCTTCCGGGACTGGTGCACCGAGACCGGCAGCACGGGCGAAGTGCTCGACGTCACCACCGACCCCACGCGGTGGGCGAGCGACGCTCGCCTGGCCGGGATCGTCGCGGGCGGACGCACAGACGCCGTCGTATGCGCCGGCCAGGGCACGGCCCACACCAGCCGGATCATCCTGGAGGCCGCCGGCATCCGCATCGGCGAAGACATCGACCTCGCCTCGTTCGCCGCCGCTCCCGACGAGCTGCTCGATCCACGCCTGACCGTCATCGATCTGGCTCCCACCGCGTACGGACAGCGCGCGGCCGAGATCCTCACCGCGATCATCGCCGGCGAGGCGGACGCCGCCGGACATCACTGGTTCGACGGCGCCCGCGTGCGCGCCGGCGTTTAGGCCTGCGGGAAAGCGGCGACGACGTCGATCTCGACGAGGATGTTCGCCAGCTGCGAGCCCACGGTCGTGCGCACCGGGTACGGCGCGGTGAAGAACTCCTGGTACGCCTCGTTGAACTCGGCGAAGTCGGCGAGGTCCTGCAGGTGCACCGTGGCCTTGACGACGTCGTCCATCGTCAGGCCGTGGACGGCGAGGACCGTCTGGATGTTGCGCAGCACCTGACGGGTCTGGTCGCCCGCGTTGTCGGCGATCGCGTGGTCGTTCGCGGCATCCTGCGGGCCGAAACCGGCGGTGTACAGGAATCCGTTCGCGACCACCCCGTGGCTGTACGGGCCGGCCGGGTTGGGGGCGCCTTCGGCGTGGAAACCGGTCTTGGGCATGTTCTTTCTTCCTTTTCTCTTTCGGTCAGGTCAGTGGGCAAGACGCAGGCCGCGGCCGGGCAGCGCGCCGGTCGGTTCGCCGTCGCGCAGCACCGGCACCCCGGCGACGAGCACGTCGTCGATGCCGATCGCGAGGCTGCGCGGGCTCTCGTACGTCGCCGTGTCGGCGACGGTCGCCGGGTCCACGAGCACGAGGTCGGCGATCGCGCCCGGCGCGACGACCCCGCGCCGGCCGAGCCCGAACCGGCGCGCCGGCAGCGCGGACAGGTGGCGGGAGGCATCCGCCCACGTCCAGGTGCCGAGTTCGCGGACGTACTCGCGCAGGTAGCGCGCGAAGGTGCCGGCCGCCCGCGGGTGCGGGTGCGCCCCGACGAAGATGCCGTCGGATCCGCCGGTGTGGCCCGGGTGGGCGAAGATGCGGGCGAGCTCGGTGGCCGGTCGGGGGTGGCGCACCGCCATCACGGCGCTCACCTCCAGGCGGGAGGCCGCGAGGACCTCGAGCGCGAAGTCGGCGGGCGGCCGGCCTGCGCGGGCCGCGGCCGCGCGCAGGGTGAGGCCGTGCGCCCAGGCGTAGCGCGCGGCGGCGATGTGCGCGAACGTGATCATGTCGGGCCACTCCGGGCCGAGGCTGGGGCTCCGCGAGGCGCGGGTCGCGCAGGCCGCGCGCAGTTCGGCGATCCGTGCCGGGTCGGTGAGCACGGCGACGGCCTCGTCGGCGGGAAGCGCGGAGACCTCCGGCGGCAGCAGCGGCATCCCCAGCAGCGTGCAGCCGCGGATGTACGGGTAGGCATCGAAGGTGGCATCCACCCCGGCGGCCTCGAGGGCGGCGAGCTGATCGAGCACGATGTCGGCGTCCGCGTGGAAGTGCGAGACGTGCACCGGCAGCGGAGAGCCGGCCTCCGCGCCCGCCCGGCGGGCGATGTCGGCCATCTCGGCGATGCCGGCGGCGGTGTTCGCCTCATAGCCGCCGCGCATGTGGCTGACGTACACGCCCCCGGCCGCGGCGACCGGCACGCACAGCGCCGCGATCTCGGACGCGTCCTGGAAGATCCCGGGCACGTAGTCGAGCCCGGTCGAAAGCCCCAGGGCGCCGTCCGCCAGGCCCGCGGCGACGAGCGCGGCCATCGCGGCGCGCTCCCCGGCCGTCGCGGGCCCCGGGCGGCGTCCGCAGACCTCGAAGCGCACCGTGCCGGCCGGGATGACGTAGCCGGCGTTGACCGGCGACGCGCCGTCGACGGATGCCAGGTAGGCGGCCACTCCCCCGCCGGTGTAGGTCGGGTGGGGGCCGTTGATGGCGGCGAAGTAGCCGGTGGCGAACGCACCGTCGCCGGGGGCGTACGACACGCCGTCCTGGCCCGCGATCACCGTGGTGACGCCCTGCCGCAGCAGCGCCCGCGTGACGTCCGGGTCGCCGAGCATCCCGTCGGCGTGCGAGTGCACGTCGACGAATCCCGGCATGATCAGACGGTCCGAGGCATCCAGCACGACATCGCCGCGGTGCGCGTCGACGGAGCCGACCTGCGTGATCACGGTCCCCTCGACGGCGACGTCGGCGCGCGCGACCCCGGCCGCCGAGACGACCGACCCGCCGCGGATCACGGTGCGCTGCGTCATCGGCATCCTCAGAACCAGGTGCGGACGAGGCCGGTGACCTCGTCCGACTCGGCCGAGGCGACCACCGGGAGCACGCGCCACTTGTCGAACGCGGTGCAGGGGTGCGAGAGACCGAGCCGCACGACCGAGCCGATGGTGACGGGCTCGGACGGCCGCACGTAGGTGTGCTGGTCGTTCATCGCGGACACCGCCGCGTCGAGCGGCCGCCAGGGGCCGGAGATGTCGGCGGCGACGCCCCGCACCACGGGCAGGCCCTCGTCGTACGGGAAGTCGCGCTTGCCGCCGTCGATGAGTGCGAGGGCGGGCTCGGGACTCGAGACGACGCGCCCGTACCCGTGCATCGCGTTCACGAACCGCGGCGACCCGGACGGGTCGGCCGCACCCTCGTCGAACGGCGAGATGCCGCGGTAGAAGCCGTCGTCGTGCACGATGTACGCGCCCGAGCGCAGGGTGAAGCGCGTGCGGTCGTCGCGCGGGGCATCCGTCCACACGTCGGCGACGATGTCGAAGTAGGCGCTGCCGCCCGCGGTGACGTACAGCTCGCCGTCGTCGTAGAACGACGCCAGCGCGTCGTGGAGCTCCAGCTGCGCCTCCAGGTACGCCCGCACGGCGGCGAGCGCGACCGGCGACCGGTCGTGACCGAGGCTGCCCTCGTAGCCGGCGACCCCCGCGAGACGGAGCACGTCGGATGCCGCGATGCGCTCGGCGATGGCCACCGCCTCGCGCACCGACCGGGCCCCGGTGCGTCCGCCCGCGGCTCCGAGCTCGACGCACACGTCGACCCGGCGCGGCACGCCGGCCGTCCGGAGTCCGTGCTCCATCGCCTCGACGGTGGCGATCGAGTCCGCCCAGCACACGAACCGGAAGCCCGGGTCGGCGAGCTCGCCGGCGAGCCAGGCCAGCGACCGGGGGTCGACGGCGGCGTTCGCGAGCATGATCGAGTGGAGTCCGAGGCTGCGACCGGTGCGCACCTGGCCCATCGTCGCGAGCGTGATGCCGAGGGCTCCGGCATCCGTCTGCCGTTGCCACAGCGCGGGGGCCATCGTGGTCTTGCCGTGCGGCATGATCTCGAGGCCGCGGTCCTTGCACCAGGTCGCCATGGTCGCGACGTTCGCGCGCATGGCGGCGTCGTCGAGGGCGATCATCGGCGTCCAGAACTCGTCGAGCCGGGGCCGGGTCGCGAGGAACGCGGATGCCGTCATCCCGATCGCACGCGCCGGAAGCCCCTTGTCGCGCGCGGTCAGCAGGTCGTCGGACCCGGTCGGCGTCGTCTCCGTCATGCTCGTCTCCGTCAGCCGAGCAGCCGCGCGAGGGCCGGCAGCTGCGCGTCGTCTTCAAGGGCGGAACCCACCGCGACGACCTTCACTCCGGCATCCAGGAACGCCTGCGCGTTGCCCGAGCCCATCCCGCCGGTGGCGACGAACTTCGCCTGCGGGAAGGGTCCCCGCATCGCCGGGAACCAGTCCGCGCCGAGGAGGGATGCCGGGAACGCCTTCAGCCAGGTGAGCCCGTCGGCGAGCGCGCGTTGCACCTCGGTGGCCGTCGCGACCCCGGGGATCGACGGCAGGCCGGCGTCGTGCGAGGCGCGCACGATGTCGAGATCGAGGCCGGGGCTGACCGTGAAGGCCGCTCCGGCATCCTTCGCCTGCTGCACGTGCTCGCCGGTCACGACCGTTCCCGCGCCGACGGCGAGGCCGCGCTCGCGCGCGGCATCCGCCACGACGCGCAGCGCCTCGACGTCGGTCGGGGTCTGGATCGGCAGCTCGACGGCGGTGATGCCGAGGTCCCACGCGCGGGTCGCGGTCGCAAGGCTGCGCTCCACGCCCATGCCGCGCAGGATCGCCATCAGCGGGACGCCCGCGAAGATGTCGTCGAAAGCGGAGTTGTCTGTCATGTCAGGGGCACCCTTCGATGGCTGTCGGGAAGGAAGTCGCTCGTGGACTGGAGCACGAGGTGGGCACGGCGGTGTCCGGCCGAGAGTCGCTCGGTCGCCTGCTCGCCCTGCAGGTGGGCCGCCAGGTAGCCGGCGGCGAACGCGTCCCCCGCGCCGACCGCCTCGACGACCTCGGTCTCGATCGCCGCGACGAAGCTTCGCACGTCCGCGTTCGCGAACCGGTGGAACTCGGTCGCGCCGACGTCGCCGTCCTTGACGACGAGCAGGGTCGGCGTGGGGATCAGCTCCCGCACGTCATCGGCGTCGGTCGTGCCCCACAGGCCGTGGGCCTCGTCGAGGCCGACGAACACCAGGTCGGCGCGGCGGGCGAGCGCGAGCAGCGTCGGTGCGGCGACGCCCGGCTCCCACAGCGACGCGCGGTGGTTGACGTCGAAGCTCAGGATGCCGCGCCCGGCCGACACTCGGTCGACGACCGTGTCGATGAGGGCCGCGCACGAGTGCGACAGGGCGGGCGTGATGCCCGACACGTGCACGATCTCCGCCTCTTCGAGCGGGATGCCGGCGACCGACGCCGGGCTCATGCGGGAAGCCGCGGAGTCGCGCCGATAGTAGAGGACTCCCCGGCCGGGGTCCTTGAAGTAGACGCCGGTGGCGGCATCCGGATCGCTCGACACCCATCGCACGTCCACGCCTTCGCCCGCCACGTGCGCGCGCACGCGCTCCCCGAGCGCATCGTCGCCGACGGCGCTCACCCACGCCGCCGACACACCGAGGTGCGCCGCGTGGGTGGCGACGTTCGACTCGGCCCCGCCGACGAGCAGCCGCACGTCGTGCGCGGTCGCGAGCGGCTCGGCGTGCGCGGGCGCGACGAGCGCCATGGTCTCGCCGAGGGTGATAAGCGGGGGGACGGGGAGGGCGGCGGTGTCCGGCGCAGACGAGTCGGTCATGTTCTCATGATCTCCGAGATGACGGCGTTTCCGCCTCAGACCGGGGTCTTCACACTGGTCGTGGCGGCCAGTTCGTGCAGACGCCCGGCGCCCTCGCGGTCGGGACGGACCGATGCCACGAGCGTCGCGATGACCCCGACGATCGAGATGACCGCCGCGTAGATCGCCACCGGCCAGACGGCTCCGCCTGCTGCGGCGATGAGAGCCGTGCAGATGAAGGGCGCGAGACCGCCGCCGAGCGTGTTGGACACCTGGTACCCGATGTTGACGCCCGTGGTGCGGGCCTCGGGGTCGAACATCTCCACCAGCATCGTCGACAGGGTCGCCTGCATCGCGACGCCGAACAGCACGAACCCGAGGATCTGACCGAGCCAGATGAGCCACAGGTTGCCGGTGCCGAACAGCAGGAACGCCGGGTAGACCATGATCGCGAAGCCGAGGCAGCCGATGATGTAGACCGTGCGCCGGCCGATGCGATCGGAGATCGCACCCCACAGCGGGGCGACGACGATCTGCAGGAGCCCCACGATCATGGTGCCGGCGAAGCCCATCCACGCGGGCAGGTGCTTGTTGGTGACCATGTACGCGAGGCCCGTCGTGAGGACGACGTATCCGGCGATCGACTGCGGCAGGCCGATGAGGATGCCCATGATCGCGTTCTTCGGGTGGCGGAACGCCTCGACGAGCGGGTTGGCCTTCTTGCCGGCAGTGGCGATCTGCAGCGCCTGGGTCTGGGTGAACTCGTCGGAGTCCTCGAGCTGGCGGCGCAGCAGCACCGCGACGACCGCGAGCACGGCCGACAGCAGGAACGGGATGCGCCAGCCCCACTGCAGGAACCAGGACTGGTCGGTGAGGCCGAGCGCGGCCATGAGCCCGCCGGAGAACACGTTCGCGATGCCGGCACCGCTGATGAGGAATGCGCCGTACAGGCCGTGGCGGCCGGTCGGGGCGCCCTCGACCACCATGGTCGCGGCTCCGCCCATCTCGCCGCCGACGAAGAAGCCCTGGAACATGCGGCACAGCAGCAGGAGCAGCGGCGCGAGGATGCCGATGGCCTTGTCGGACGGGATGAGGCCGATCGCGGTCGTCGCGACGCCCATGCCGATCACGGTGATCAGGAGCACCGTCTTGCGGCCGGCGCGGTCGCCGACGATTCCCCAGACGATGCCGCCGACGGGCCGCAGGAAGAACCCGACCGCGAACGTCGCGAAGGAGGCGAGCGTGGCGACCACCGGGTCGTCGGACGAGAAGAACACCGCCGGGAAGACGGCCGCAGATGCGAGCCCGTACAGGTAGTAGTCGTAGTACTCCATCAGGGTGCCGACGGCACCGCCGGCGATCATCCTGCGCTGCTTGCGCGTCAGGCCACTGGTGGCGGTGGCGGTGGTCATATGAGCCTCCTTGCTCCGGAAAGTTCGGCGTTGATCGGCTAAGCTAGCACCGACTTTAACATTCTGTCTAACCCGAAGACTTTTTGTTCAGAACGGAGTGGGCGATGACGACACCGACCGCAGCGACGCAGGAGACCTACGAGAGCGCCGACGAGGTGCTGCAGCGCTACCGGCCGATCATGCGGGCGCTCGCGGCGGCGGGCGGCCCGTCGGTCGAGGTGGTGCTGCACAACCTCGACGGCGCCGACGTCGACCTCGGGCACACGATCATGGCGATCGAGAACGGACACGTCACCGGCCGTTCGGTCGGCGGCCCCTCGACCTCCCTCGGACTCGACGTGATGAAGGATCGCCGCGGCGACCACGACGCCTTCGGCTACACCGCCCACACTGCCGACGGGCGCGAACTGCGCTGCTCGTCGGTGTACTTCCGCAACGCCGCGGGCGACATCATCGCGTCGTTCTGCATCAACGTCGACCTCAGCCCGCTGCAGAGCGCCCGTGGCATCCTCGACGCCCTGCTGCCGGCCGCAGCCCCCGCCGCCGACGCACCGCGCGAGCACTTCGGCACCGACCTCGTCTCAGTGATGGACGCCATGATCACCGACGCGATCGGTGAGATCGGCCGGCCCGTCGCGCAGATGTCGCGCGACGACAAGATCACCGTGCTGCAGCGCCTCGATCAGCGCGGCGCCACGCAGATGCGCAAGTCGATCGAGTCGATCGCCAAGCGGCTGGGCATCTCGCGGGTGACCGCCTATGCCTACCTCGACGAGGCCCGGGCGCGGGACTGACGGTCAGGGAACGCGGTTCAGCCAGGCATCCGTCGCGAACTTGGTGCGCACCAGCTCTTCGGCCTCGGCGTACTCGTCGTCGCTGATCGAGCCCGGCGTCGCGCCGTACAGGTTGGTGAACGTGTCGATGAAGCGCTCGATGATCTGCTCGCGCGGAAGACCCGTCTGGCTGCGGAGCGGATCGACGCGCTTGGCCGCCGAGACGGTGCCCTTGTCGCTGAGCTTCTCGCGACCGATGCGCAGCACCTCGGTCATCACCTCGCCGTCGATGTCGTAGCTGAGGGTCGCATGGTGCAGCACGCCGCCGTTGGCGAGGCGCTTCTGCGCGGCGCCGCCGATCTTGCCCGAGGGGCCGGTGATGTCGTTGAGCGGCTGGTAGACGGCGTCGATCCCGAGCGAGCGCAGCGCCTGCAGCACCCAGTCGTCCAGGAACGCGTACGAGTCGGCGAACGTGAGACCGGCCACGAGGGATGCCGGCACGTACAGGGAGTAGGTGACGATCGAGTTCGCCGCCATCAGCATCGCGCCGCCGCCGGAGATGCGGCGCACGACGTCGAACCCGTGCCGGCGGGCGCCGTCCGGGTCCACCTCGTTGCGCACCGACTGGAACGAGCCGATCACGACGGCGGACTCGTCCCACTCCCACATCCGCAGCGTGGGATTGCGCAGACCGTCGCCCACACGCTTGGTGAGCACCTCGTCGAGGGCGAGGTTCATCCGCGGCGACACCGGCTTCTCGTGCACGACGTCCCAGGAGAACTCGCGCCAGCCGGGGGCGGTGATGAGCGCACGGCGCACGGCGGTTCCGACCGACTCGGGCGTGAAGCCGAGCAGCTGCGCACCCTCGGGGAGCGCCGAGCGCACGGCCGCCGCGATGGCCGCCACATCGCTCGTCTCCGGCATCCCGGTGATCGCGCGGTCGATGTCGAGGAGGGCGTCGTCGGGTTCGAGGAAGAAGTCCCCGGCCAGATGGAAATCGGTGATGGTCCCGCCGGTGACGTCGAAGTCGACGACCACGAGCTTGCCGCCGGGGACCTTGTACTCGCCGTGCATCCCTCCAGCCTAGGCGGGCGCGCCCGCGCCGGCGCGCCGGCGGGGCAGCGCGCCCTGGCTCACGAGGATGCCGGCCACCACGATCGCACCGCCGACCGGCTCGTACCAGTGGATGCTCTCGCCGAGCACGAGGACGCCCAGCATCACGCCCACCACCGGCGCGAGGTAGGTGACCGTCGAGGCGCGGGCGGCGCCCCAGTCCCGGATGATGCGGGTGAACCAGATGTACGCGATGCCGGTGCCGACGATTCCGAGGGTCGCGACGCTCAGCACCACCGGCACGCTGAGCGACACCGCGCCGCGCGCGGTGAACGGCGCCAGCAGCAGCACGATCGCACTCGCCATGGTCAGCTGCACCGACGAGAGGGTGACCGAGTCGTAGGGCAGCCCGCTGACGAACCGGCGCATGTAGAGGCCGGCGAATCCGTAGCTGACCGTGGCGCCCAGGCACGCGAGCTGGGCGGGGATCGTCCCGCGCACGTCGCCGGTGCCGAACAGCTGCCACGGACCGGTGAGCACGACGACGCCGAGGATGCCGACGACGAGGCCGGCGACCCGCGCGCGGTCGAGCCGCTCCGAGCGCAGCACGAGCGGGGTGAGCAGCAGCGTCATGATCGGGGTGGTCGCGTTGTAGATGCTGGCCAGGCTCGACGGAACGTACTGCTCGGCCCACGCGAACAGGGTGAACGGGACGGCGCAGAAGAACGCACCGACGACGATCATGTGGCCCCACACGCGCCCCTCCCGGGGCCACCGGCGGCGGGTGACGGTCATGATCACGACGAGCGCGAGCGCGCCGAGCAGGATCCGCCCGAGCACGACCTGCGCGGGCGAGAGACCCTCGAGTCCGACCTTGATGAACAGGAAGCTCGCGCCCCACACGCCGGACAGCGCGAGGAACGCCCAGACGGTGCTGCGGGGGTTGCCGACGTTCTGCATGAGGCCTAGTCTCGAAGCAGTCGAAGCATGAATCAAATGAATCTGCTTCATCACGACATGAGGAGTATCGATGCCGGTGACACTGCCCCAGCTGCGGGCCCTCATCACGGTCGTCGACTCCGGCTCCTTCACCGGCGCGGCCGACCGTCTCGGCCTCAGCCAGTCCGCGGTCTCGCACGCCGTCGCCGGTCTCGAGAAGGACATCGGCGGCCGCGTGCTGCAGCGCGAGGGCGCCGTGACGCTCACCGCTCTCGGCCTGCGGGTCGTCGAGCACGCGCGCTCCGCCCTGGCATCCGTGTCCGCCCTGGAGAGCGCCGTGCAGCAGGACGAGCTGCTCGCCGGAACGGTGCGCCTCGGCGCCGTCGCCACGGTCTGCCAGGGGCTGCTGCCCGAGCTCATGCCGCTGTGGGCGGCCCGGCTCCCCCACGTCGAGGTGCAGATCTACGAGGGCGACGACGACGAGCTGCCCGAGTGGCTCGAGGCGGGGGTGGTGGATGCCGCGATCCTCGTCGAGCCCACCCCGCCGCCTCCCGGCGGCAAGCTGGTCGCCACCGACGAGTTCGCGGCCGTGGTGCGGCGCGACCACCCGCTGGCCGGGCTCGACGGCATCCCCCTGGCCGAACTGCAGGTCGACGGGCTCATCGTGTCGACCGGGGGCTGCGAGCGCCACGTCAAGCGCATGCACGACGAGGAGGACCTGCCGTTCACCTACTCGCACCGGGTGCGCGAGATGAGCACCCTGTTCCGGATGGTCGAGCAGGGCATGGGCGTTGCGATCGTCCCGTCGCTCGGCCGCGGGATGCTGCCGGACGACCTCGTCATGCGGCCGCTGGCCGCACCGCGGCCGCGCCGTCTGGTGCTCTCCGGGCCGGCATCCCGGCCGTGGCACCCCCTCGCGCAGGCGCTGGTCGACGCCGCCTGATCAGTAGTCTTCGCCCTCGGCCTGCGAGGGGTGCTTGTCGAACCAGTACGGCCGACCCAGGTGCTGGTGGGCGTCGGTGTCGAAGAGGTCTGCGGTGATCTCACGTTCCATGCCTCCAGTCTCGGAGATGTCTCACCGTTCTTACGCGCGATTGAGTACGAAGGATTCGGCGTTCTTTCCGTTTGGACAAAAGCGGCTTTGTCAAGGCCCCCACAGGTTTCGTCCGGCGCCCATACGGTCGGCACACACGAAACTCCCGGGGGGCCACCGATGTCCGTTACCGAACTGAAGACCGTCAGGACCGCGATTCCCGCGCGCATGGACCGCCTGCCCTGGTCGAGATGGCACTGGCTCGTCGTCGTCGGACTCGGCACGGTGTGGATCCTCGACGGGCTCGAAGTGACGATCGTGGGCGCGATCGGCAGCCGGCTGACCGAGCCCTCGAGCGGACTCGCGCTGACCCCGGCGCAGATCGGGCAGGCCGCGGCGGTGTATGTCGCCGGCGCGTGCATCGGTGCACTCGTCTTCGGCTATCTGACCGACAGGTTCGGTCGCAAACGCCTGTTCATGATCACGCTCGGGCTGTACCTGGCGGCGACCGTGGCGACGGCGTTCTCGTTCAACCCGCTCTTCTTCTTCGTGTGCCGGTTCTTCACCGGCGCCGGCATCGGCGGCGAGTACTCCGCCATCAACTCCGCGATCGACGAGCTGATCCCCGCGCGCCGGCGCGGCGTCGTCGACCTCGCGATCAACGGGTCGTACTGGCTCGGGACGGCATTCGGCGCGATCCTGACGGTGTTCCTGCTGAACACCGCGATCTTCCCGCCGAACATCGGCTGGCGCCTCGCGTTCGGACTCGGCGCGGTGCTGGGACTCACCATCCTCCTCGTGCGGCGGAACGTGCCGGAATCGCCGCGATGGATGGTCATCCACGGGCACGACGAGGCCGCCGAACGCGAGGTCGCCGAGATCGAGGAGGAGGTCCGCAACGACACCGGGGAGAGTCTCGACGACGTCTCCGACGACGATGAGATCGAGATCCGACAGCGCCGATCGACCGGATTCGGAGAGATCGTCAAGGTCGGCGTGACCGTGTATCCGCGCCGGTTCATCCTGGGACTGTCCCTGTTCATCGGGCAGGCCTTCCTCTACAACGCCGTCTTCTTCACCTACGCACTCGTGCTCACCAAGCTGCTCGGCGTTCCCGACGACGTCGCACCGTGGTCTCTCGTACCCATCGCCATCGGCAATTTCCTCGGCCCGCTGCTGCTCGGCCGGCTGTTCGACTCGATCGGGCGACGAGTGATGATCTCGGCCTGCTACATCGGCAGCGGCGTCCTGCTGACCGGCACCGGCATCCTCTTCTCGATCCGCGCACTCGACGCGGTGGGCCTCACGATCTGCTGGGTGATCGTGTTCTTCTTCGCCTCGGCGGGCGCGAGCGCCGCGTACCTCACCGTCAGCGAGGTCTTCCCGATGGAGACGCGCGCGATGGCGATCGCGTTCTTCTACGCCGTGGGCACCGGGCTCGGCGGCATCATCGGACCCCTGCTCTTCGGCCAGTTCGTGTCTATGGGCATCAGCGCGGTGGCGCTCGGCTACTTCATCGGAGCCGGGCTCATGATCGCCGCCGGACTCGTCGAGGTGTTCCTCGGCGTGGATGCCGAACGCAAGTCGCTGGAGGACGTCGCCGCACCGCTGTCGCAGGCACGCTAGGATGGAGGCACGGCGAGTCCTCGCCGTTGCGTCGTCGATTACGCTTGCACGCCCTGGCCCGAAGCCGGCGTTGCCCTCTTCTCGAACGGCGTTCCAAGGCGCTGGTCCCTGAGCCTGTCGAAGGTGGCCGCGTCGTCGCCATCCCGCACCCGCATGCCCGTCCGGCATCCGCGTGCCCTTCCGAAAGCATGACTTTGCCTACTTTCCTTTCTCTCGGCGTGCCCGAGAACCTCGCCGCCGTCCTCGCCGAATCCGGCAAGACGGAGGCGTTCGCCATCCAGCGCGACACCCTCCCCGACTCCCTCGCCGGCCGCGACGTGCTCGGCCGCGGCCGCACCGGCAGCGGCAAGACGATCGCGTTCGCGCTGCCCCTCGTCGCCCGGCTGATGGGCGGCCGCAGCGCCGCGCCGGGCCGCCCGCGCGGACTCGTGCTCGCCCCGACCCGCGAGCTGGCCACCCAGATCGCGGCGACCATCACGCCCCTGGCGAAGGCCGCCGGCCTGACCGTCACCACCATCTTCGGCGGCGTCAGCCAGAAGCCGCAGGAGCAGGCCATGCGCCGCGGCGTCGACATCGTCGTGGCGTGCCCCGGCCGCCTGGAGGACCTCATGGGCCAGAAGGTCGTCGACCTCGGCTCCGTGGAGATCACCGTGCTCGACGAGGCCGACCACATGGCCGACATGGGCTTCCTCCCCGGCGTCACCCGCATCCTGAACGCCACCCCGAAGGGCGGGCAGCGGATGCTGTTCAGCGCCACCCTCGACAACGGCATCGGGGCCCTCGTGAAGCGGTTCCTGCACAACGAGGTCAGCCACGAGGTCGACGAGGCGAGCGTCCCGCAGGGAGCCATGGAGCACCGCGTGTTCGTCGTGCCCACGCCCGAAGCCAAGACCGCCCTGGTGCGGCACCTGGCCTCCGGTCGCGGACGCCGCATCCTCTTCACGCGCACCAAGCACCAGGCCAAGAAGCTCGCCAAGCAGCTGACCGCGAACGGCATCCCGGCCGTCGACCTGCACGGCAACCTCGGCCAGAACGCGCGCGAGCGCAACCTCGCCGCGTTCAGCGCCGACCCCGACAAGGGCGGCGTGCGCGTGCTCGTGGCCACCGACGTCGCCGCGCGTGGTGTGCACGTGGACGCCATCGAACTCGTCGTGCACGTCGACCCGCCCGAAGAGCACAAGGCGTACCTGCACCGCTCCGGACGCACCGCCCGCGCCGGTGCCGAGGGCATCGTCGTGACGGTCGCTCTCGACGCGCAGCGCCGCGACGTGCAGGACCTCCTGCGTCGCGCGAAGATCACCGCTCCGCTGGAGCCGGTCGCCGCCGATTCGGCCACCGTGACCGAGCTCGTCGGCGAGCCCGCCGCGTACGTGAAGCCCGAGCCCGTGCAGCCGAAGCAGCAGCAGCCCGCGAAGCGCAAGCAGGCGCCCAAGCAGGATGCCGCACCCCAGCGCGCCCCGAAGCAGGGCGGCCGCGGTCGCGGTGCCGCTTCGCCGGATGCCGCGCCGAAGCAGGCGCCGAAGCAGGGCGGCGGCTCACGCCGTTCGCGCGGCGGTGGCAAGCAGGCCCCCGCGGCGGCTCCCGCGGCCCCGCAGTCGGGTCGGTCGGCGACCGGCCGCCCGACGACCGGTGCTCTCGTCGGCAGCGCACGCCGCAGCGGCTCCCGCCGCGCCTCGCACCCCGGCGGCCGCTGAGCCGCGGCATCCCGCCCCGGCATCCCGCCCCCGGCTCGCCCCGGGATCCTGGCCCGGCTCGCTCGTCCGTTCGCTCGTCACGAAATGCAGCACAGCCCGCACTTCGTGACGAGCGAAGGACTCGGAGCCCGGTTCGCTCGTCACGAAACGCAGCGCAAGCCGCATTATGCGACGAGTCAACGACTCCCGGGAACGCCCGGCCCGATGCCCACGACGCTCGACGCCCGGCATCCTGTCCCGGGATCCTGGCCCGGCATCCCGTTCCGGCTCGCCCACTCGCTCGTCACGAAATGCAGTACAGCCCGCACTTCGTGACGAGCGAGGGACTCGGAGCCCGGTTCGCTCGTCACGAAACGCAGCGCAAGCCGCATAACGTGACGAGTCAACGACTCCCGGGAACGCCCGGCCCGATGCGAGCGACGCTCGGCGCCCGGCATCCCACCGGCCTCAGGTGCGAGGCTGGAAGCGCAGGTCGAGCCACGCGACGAGGTCGGCGAACACGTCGGCGCGCATCACCTCGTTGAAGATCTCGTGGCGGGCGTCCGGGTAGACGAGCGTGGTCACGTCGGTGAAGCCCGACCGGGTGCGGTACGCGTCGGCGAGCAGGTGGACGCTGCGCGGCCCGCCGAGCGTGTCGTCGCGTCCGACCATCAGCAGGGTCGGGATGCCGCTGCCGCGCTCCTCGGCCAGGCCCTTGCGCGGGCGACCCGACAGGCGCAGCGAATCGATCCAGCCGTACAGCTTCTGGAAGGTCTCGCCCGTCGTCAGCGGATCGTCGAGGAACGCCTGCTGCACCGCGGGGTCGCTGGACTGCCACTCCGAGCCGTTGGCGCCGGGCCCGTCCCACGGCTTGTTGAGGTTGCCGGTGTTCAGGGTGAACGGCGTCCGCAGGCCCGATCCGGTCAGCACGAGACCGTCGTACGCCTCGGGGTGCTCGTTCACCAGCATCTGCGCCAGGAACGACCCCCACGAGTGGCCGAGGATCACCAGCGGGACTCCGGGATTCTCGGCGCGGATGAGCTCGGTGAACTGCCACACGGCATCCTTCGCGGCACGCAGGCCGCCCCGGCCCGGCCTGCCGAGCTTGGCGGCATCCCCCTTGTGCTGCTGCATGCCGGTGCGGCCGTGCCCGCGGTGGTCGTCGGCGTAGACGGTGAAGCCGGCGGCGGTGAGGATGCTGATGAGCTCGCCGTAGCGGGCGGCGTGCTCGCCGATGCCGTGCAGCAACTGCACGATCCCGCGCGGGCGCTGACCCTCGGGAACGCCGAACGCGGTGTGGACGTCGTAGATGATGCGGATGCCCCCGGCGTCCGTGAACGCGGCAGTGCGTGTTGGCATCCTGCGATTCTATTGGGCCCGCCGGGCGCGTCCGATCACCCGGCTGCGGCGAAGGCGGCGAGGAACCGGTCGCGGAACGCGTCCATCCGCCAGAGCGGGGCATCCGGCGCGGGCAGCAGGCCCGCCTGCCACTGCCATCCGGCGATCGCGTGCAGCACCGCGGGGTCTTTCGCGATGATGCTGACCGGCACCCGGTGGTTCGCCCCCGCCCCGCTGACGATGGTCGCCGGCTGGTGGTCGCCGAGTGCGATGACCACGAGATTCGGATCGTGCGCATGGCGCAGGAAGGTCAGCACGGACCCGAGGGAGTACTGGATCGACCGCCCGTAGAACTCCTGCACCGTCTCGGGGTGCTGCCAGACCGCGGCCGCCGAGGAGCTCTGCGCGGGCTGACTGTCGTACACGGTGCCGTCGCCGGCCACCGCCCAGGGCACCAGCCGCGGCAGCGGCGCCCACGGCGTGTGCGACGAGACCAGGTCGATCTCGGCGAAGAGGGGACGGTGCCCCGGCCGCAGCACGTGGTCGGCGAACCACTTCAGGGTGTACTCGTCGGGGATCCGCGCGTACCCGAACGTCGGCCCCGCATACCCGGTGTTCAGCGCGTTCAGCACGGTCTGGTCGTGGTAGAACGTCTTCGCCGGTGGCCATGGCTGGGCGTCCGAGGGGACGTCGCTGACCGTCTGCCACCCGGCCCGCAGGAACGCGTCGCTCAGGGTGAGGCGGCGGCTGCCGATCACCTGGTCGTACGCGGTCTGCGTGGGGATCCACAGCCCGGTCTGCAGCGTGGCGTGCGCGAGCCAGCTGATCCCGCCGAAGGTGGGCGAGGTGAGCCATGCGCTGCGGGAGCCGTAGCCGGATGCGGTGAGCTCGGCGGTGCCGCGGCGCAGCACGTCGTCGACCCCGGCCGAGAACGCGGTGCCCTGCACGGCCACCTGGCCGTAGCTCTCCACGAACACGAGGACGACGTCCTTGCCGCGCAGCGCCCCGAGGAGTCGGGATGCCGGGACCCCGGCCATCGGGTCGTCGACGATCTGCCGCTCCAGCGCGAGAGCGGCGGCGCGCGCGGCGGATGCCCGGGCGACGGCGGTGCCGATCGTGTCGACCGATGCTGCGGCGGCGGCCGGCTGCACCACCCCGGCCTGCAGGGCGAGGAGCGCGCTCACCGTCCACGCACCGGCCACCGCGGCGAGCGCGGTCGGCCCCTGTCGCCGGGCGCGGAGGGCGGCATCCGTCCGCAGCGCCGCCCACGCGAGCACGGCTCCGGTGCCGACCACGAGCACCGCGACGACGCCGAGCAGCGCCCAGGCCGCGGGGCGGCCGAGCGCATCCGCCACGACCCCGAACGCCTCCGGCAGCTGCTGCAGATCGGCGGGGTCGAAGTGGGTTCCGAGCGCGGCCAGGTAGCCGCGGTCGATGCCCGCCAGGAGCAGCGCCGCGACCACGACCGCGCCGAACAGCATCGCCACCGGGATCCGGGCCGCGCGCCACGGCAGCAGCGCGAGCACGAGCAGGACGATCACCGACTCGGCGGGGATGCGCACGAACTCCCCCGCGGTGGGCTCCCCCGCGGCCAGGATGCCGGGGATCAGCGGCACGACCACCAGGCAGGCGATCGCGAGTCCGAGCAGGATGCCGCGGCGCACCCGCGCCCGCGGCGCGGCGGCGTTCACCCGGTTGCCGCCTCGTGCTGCGGATGGGCGGCGCACCGCCGGGAGAGGGCGTAGCGCAGCAGCACCACGTCGCCGATCTGCTCGGTCGTGGCCAGGATCGCCCTGTTCGTGTCGGTCCACGGGAACCGGGCCGGTCGCACCATGCGCGGGGCCTCCGCCTCTCCGACGAAGAACGGGGCCACCACGAGGTGGAGCTCGTCGGCGAGGTCGGCGGCGAGGAACTGCGTGAGCACCCGGCCGCCGCCTTCGACGAGCAGGCGCCGGATGCCGCGGGCGCCGAGGTCGTCGAGGATCGCCGCCATGGTGACCTGCTCTCCGAGCCCCACGATCTCCGCGAGTTCGCCGAGCCGCGCGCCCAGGGCCTCGGCGCACCCGGACGGGCAGTAGACGAGCCGGAGCCCGTCGCCGGTGGTGAAGAACGCCGCACGCGGCGACAGCTCGCCGCTGGCGGTGACGGTCACCTTCACGGGCGTCTCCGCGAGCCCGGCGGCCCGGCGGTCGTCGCGGCGGGCGGCGTCGCGCACGAGCAGGCGAGGATCGTCGCGCCGCACCGTCTGCGCGCCGACCATGATCGCGTCGCTCTGCGCCCGCACTCCGTCGACCCGATCGAAATCGGCGGCGTTGGACAGGCAGAGCCGCTCCGGGCCGGTGCTGTCGAGGAATCCGTCGATCGACATCGCGCAGCTGACGATGACGTATGGCCGCTCGTTCATGCCGACTCCTCCGATCGCCGCACGACGGTGCGCGCCCGCACCCGGTCGCCCAGCAGCACCAGTGCCCCGGGCGCGACGGCGAGCATCCCGAGAACACCGTACGCCGTGGACACCGCCACGCCGGCCCCGCTCGCGAATCCGGCGACGGCGAACACGGCCGCGCTCGCGGCCTCGCGCGGACCCCACCCGCCCACGTTGAGCGGCAGCGCCGAGGCGCAGAGCACCGCGAGCGCGAGCGGAACCAGCTGTGCGGGACGCGAGGCGACGCCCACGGCGGACGCCGCGACGAGGAACATCGCGACGTGGGCGGCGACCACCAGCACCGAGGCGATCACGATCGCGACGAGCGCCGCCGGCCGACGGGCGAGCGGCCGCAGCAGCTGCAGCTGGGCGGCGAGCAGACGCCGGGTGCGCGGGATCGCGACCGCGACGACCGCGGCCGCGCCGGCGAGGGTCCCGAGGATGCCGGCGCTCCAGGCGACGGGCCCGAGCGCGGACGCGAACCCGAGCGGCAGCACGACGGTCAGGGTCACGGTGGCCTGCACGATCTGACCGGCGACGCGCTCCGCGGCGACCGCCCGCGCGGCCGCGCCGACCGCGCCCTGGTCGCGCCCGTGCGCGTAGGCGCGGTGGACGTCCCCGAGGATGCCGCCCGGCAGCACGCTGTTCACGAACTGCGACCGGTAGTACGCGGCCAGCGCGCTCCGCCACGGGAGGGCGAGGCCGAGCCGGGTGGCGACCATGCGCCACCGCCACGCGGCGGCACCCGTGGCGACGGCCGCGAGAGCGACGGCCGCGACGATCGCCGCCCCCGACACGGACGCCACCCCCTGCAGGAACGGGCCGGTCCCGACCGCGACGACGGTCCCGGCCACGAGCAGGAGGCCCGCACCGATCCGCCACATCCGCGTCAGCGCGGCCATGCCAGCAGGTCCTCGTGTGCGACCGTCACCCGGAGGGCGCCGGCATCCAATCGGGCGACTCGTCGCGCGCGGAACTCCGCGACCGTCGCGCCGAGCGCGGGCTGCTGCTCCACGGCGGCGTCGACCCAGCCGTCCAGCCACGCCGCGATGAGGTCCCGGTCGGCGGCCCCGAGCCGCCACGGCGTCCGGTCGGTGCGCACGTGCCAGCCCGCCGCGGCGAAGAGGCCGACCACGACCGGCACCGCGTCCGGGCCCAGCAGTGGCCCCGCGGCATCCCGGCCCGGCGCGGGGCGCCGCTGGTGCGCGTCGAACGCCGCCGCGATCGCGGCATCGGCGCGCGTGGCCGGATGCAGCCGCACATGTCCGGTCACGGTGAGGCTGAAGAAGGCGGGCACCGAGGCGGCGACGCACGCCGCCACGATGCGGCCGGCTTCGTCCCGGGTGATCACGTCGAGCAGTGCGGATGCCGTGACCGCCGCCGCCCCGGCGAACGCGTCCACCGGCAGGTCGGCCAGCGGGGCGATGCGGGTGCGGATCTCGATGGGATCCCCGGCGCCGCCGGCGAGTCCGGCGAACGAGGCGCGGGCCAGGATGCCGGCATCCGCGTCGTGCAGCACCCACGTCTGCGGCCCCGGCAGACGCGGGGCGAGCCAGCGCACCATCGCCCCGTCGCCGGCACCGAGGTCGTGGACGACCGCCGAGCCCCCGGGCATCAGGGCGCCGAGCTCCGCGGCGAGACGGTGCGAGCGGGCCACGTCGTCGGCGGTCGCGCGCAGGGCGAGCCAGTCCGGCGCGACGGTCGGGAGCGCCGTCGCCGGGATCGCGCCGACCGGGGTGCTCATGCCGCCTCCAGCACGCGTTCGACCGCCGACACGGTGTCGTCCCAGCGCGGCATCCGCGTCGCCGCGCGGCGGGCCTCGGCGCGCAGCCGCGAGCGCAGGGCGGAGTCGCCGAGCCAGGCTCGCAGCGCTCCGGCCAGGGCGTCCGGGTCGCCCGGGGGCACCAGCACCGCGCCGCCGGCGGCGAGTGTGTCCGGGATGCCCCCGACCGCGGCGGCGATCACCGGGATGCCGCGCCCGGCGGCATCCCCGATCGCGATCCCGGCGCTCTCCACGCGGGAGGGCGCGACCACCACCCCGCATCCACGGTACTCGGCATCCAGCGCGGCATCCCCGAGGACCCCGGCCAGCCGCACGCGGCCGCCGAGGGCGGCGGCAGCCCGGACGATCTCCGCCGCGAACGCGGGCCGGGCCCGGGCGGAGCCGGCGAGGGTGCACGTCCACTCGAGGTCGGTGAGGCGCGCGACGGCGGCCAGCAGCACGTCCTGCCCCTTGTGCGGGGCGAGGACCCCGACGCACAGCAGGTGCCGGGGATCCCCGAGCCCCGACCGCGCGGCGTCGCCGTGCAGCGGATCCACGCCCGGCGCCGCGACGGCGACGGCGGCGCGATCCGCCAGCCCGCGCGCGACGAGCTCCCCCGCGGTCCAGCGACTGGTCGCGATCACCCGCCGCGCCGCACCGACGCTGCGCCGCTCGGCATCCACGGCGGCGGCATCCGCATCCGGGAACGCCGCGGCGACCATGTGCGCGAGCAGCACCACCGGCGCGCGACGGGACGCGGCGCGGACGGCCTCCGCATCCCATCCGGCCGCAAGACCGTCCACGAGCACGACTCCGTCGGGATCGGCCAGCGCCGCGGCGGCGCCGGACGCATCCGCGGCCTCGCGCACCTCGACCTGCCAGCCCCGGCGGCGCAGGCCGTCGCGCACCCGCCGGTCGTATACGTTGCCGCCGCTGACCCGGGCCGGATCGTCGATCCCGATCGGCACCACGAACCGGACCCGCTTCATCGGGATCCGCCGTCCGCCGCCGGGAGGACGACCTCGTATGAGGCCCACGCGACGTGCGACTCGTGGAGGGTGACGCCGATGCCGGTGAGGGCGGCATCCCCGAGGTCCCCCGCACGCACCGCGTCGGCGAGCCGGTCGCCGATGATCTGGCACAGCCGCTCGGTCGTGGTGTTCACGCCCTGAAGGCCAGGTTCGTCGTCGAGGTTGCGGTACGAGAGCGCGGCCACGATGCCGGCCAGCACACCGCTCGCCCGCCCGATGTCGACGACGAGGCCGTCCGCGTCGAGGTCGTCGGCGCGGAAGGCGGCATCCACGACGAACGTGGCACCGTGCAGGCGCTGGGCGGGGCCGAAGACCTCGCCGCGCAGGCTGTGCGCGACCATCAGGTGGTCGCGCACCGTGACGGAGAACCGGGACGGGCGGGGATCGGTCATGCGTCGCTCCAATCGATCGTGTGGCACAGGACATCCGCGGTGCCGTCGGCGAGCGCGGCCACCACGTCGGGCAGCCGGCGCCACGTCGAGGTGCCGCCGAGCAGGGCGTCGAAGCCGGGATCCTCGAGCAGGCGCAGCGCGAGCGCGAGGCGTTCGCCGGTCGAGCGGTGCGCCCGGCGCGACGCCGCCACCGCCCCCACCTGGCTGGCGCGGATCGCGAGCCGGCGGGAGTGGAAGTCCGCGCCGAGGTCGAGCGGCTCGGCCTGGTCGCCGAACCAGCTGGCCACGATCACCTCGCCGTCCGTCGGCGCCAGCGTCAGCGCGAGCTGCAGGCCGGCGACGCGGCCGCTCGCCTCGATCACGACATCCGCCCCGGCGGCGGCAGGCCGAGCCTCGTCGGCGACGGCGAAACCGACGCCGAGGGATGCCGCGACCGCCGCCCGGCCCTCGTCGACGTCGATCAGGGTGACCTCCGCGCCGGGGATGCCGCGGGCCACCGCGGCGATCGCGCCGCCGATCATGCCCGCGCCGATGACGAAGATGCGGTCGCCGACCTGCGGCCGGGCATCCCACAGCACGTTCACCGCCGTCTCGACGGCGCCGGCCAGCACCGCCCGCCGCAGCGGCACCGCCGCCGGGATCGGCGTCACGGCGCTCTGCGGCACCACGAAACGGGACTGGTGGGGATGCAGCGCGAACACCGGCCCGTGCGGCCCGGGACCCGACTCGACCGTGCCGACGCTCAGGTACCCGTACTTCACCGGGAACGGGAAGTCGCCCTCCTGGAAGGGGGCCCGCATCCGCTGGTACTCGGAGCGGGGGACGCCGCCCCGGGCGACGAGCGCCTCGGTGCCGCGGCTCACGCCGCTCCACAGCGTTCGCACCTCGACGTCGTCGTCGCCACACGGCGGCAGCTGCTCGGTGCGCAGCTCGGCCTTTCCGGGGCCGACTGTCCAGAGGGCGATCGCGGTGCGCTGAACCACTTCGCCCCCCGACTTCGTGTCCACGGCAACGGTCATGACGAGAACACGGAGCACGCATGTCGAAGGTTCACTCCCTGCCGTGGTGGTGGGCGACCGGCGGAGTGCTCGTGCTCTTCGCCGCTGCGGCGTTCGTCCCGCTCGGGATCGCGGGCTGGGCGGCGGGTCTGGGCTACCTGGTCGTGTCGTCGCAGCTGCTCTCGCGCGGGCTGTCCCGGACGGGGGCGATGCGACTCGGCCCGGCCAACGCCGTGACGGCCACGCGCTCGGTGCTGGTCGGCGTGATCACGGCGCTCGTGGCGGCATCCCTCGTCCCCGGAGCCGCCCCCGCGGCGGCGCTGCTGGTGCCGGTGGCCGCGACGGCGCTCGTGCTCGACGGCGTCGACGGGATCGTCGCCCGGCGCACAGGGTCGGTGACCGAGCTCGGCGGTCGCTTCGACATGGAGGTGGATGCCTTCCTGCTGCTCGTGCTGAGCGTGTACGACGTCCGGTTCGTGGGCTGGTGGGTTCTCGCGATCGGTCTCATGCGGTACGCCTTCGTGGCCGCCGCCTGGGTGCTGCCCTGGATGGCGGCGACGCTGCCGCCGCGGTACTGGCGCAAGGTCGTCGCGGCGAGCTGCGGCATTCTGCTCACGGTCGTCGCGGCGGGCCTGCTTCCGGCTGGCGGGAACGCCCTGCTGGCCGGGATCGCGCTGCTGCTGCTGGTCGAGTCGTTCGGGCGGGACGTGATCTGGCTGGTGCGGACCCGGACGCCGATCTCGGTCGAGGTGAACCGGAGCGGCGCCGGGTCCGTGTCTCCTGCACAGGGTTCCGAGTGAAAGCGGGTGTGACATGTCCGGTGATGGCGGCGGCGGCGCGTGGGTGATGCGCGTCCTCAGCGCGATCGTGCTGCTGGTGGTGGGGGGAATCCACGTCTACCTCGTGTTCCACGGGGTGGGCGGCATTCTCGGGGTGATGTTCGTGCTGAACGGGATCGCCGGGCTCGTGCTCGCGATCGGGATGCTGACCCTGCGCGGCCGGCTCCTGAAGATCGCGGTGGTGCTGAGCCTGCTGTTCGTGATCGCGACCCTTTCGGCGCTGCTCCTGGCGCTGACGGTGGGGCTGTTCGGCATCCACGAGGTGTGGACGTTCACGCTCGTGCCGCAGACGATCGTGATCGAGTCGGTCGGCATCGTGGTGCTCGCCGTCGCGTGCGGCGTGCTCCTTCGCCGACCCCGCGTCGCGGCCCGCGCCGTCCCCGCGCCCTGACGGTCCCGCTCGACTTTACTTAGCATGCCTAATGAGCTATGCTAAGTAAATTGATCGAGACCGGGGGTGGATGCCACGAACAGCGCAGACGACACAGACACCGCAGAATCCACCGCCGAGACCGCGCAGGCCTTCCGCATGGCGACGTTCCGGCTCGCCCGGCGCCTGCGCGCACAGCGCGCGGTCGACACGATGAGCGACGGCCAGTTCGCCGTGCTCGTGGCACTCAAGAAGGACGGCCCGCACACCCTCGGTGAACTCGCCGCACGCGAGCGTGTCACCGCCCCGTCGATGAACCGCACGGTGAACTGCCTCGAGGAGTCCGGCTGGCTCACCCGCACGCCCGACGAGGTCGACCGGCGCAAAGTCAACATCGAGCTGACCGACGAGGGCCTCGCCGTCGTCACCGAGACCGTGCGGCGGCGGGATGCCTGGCTCGAGTCGGCGCTCACCGGGCTCGAGCCCGCCGAACGCGAACTGCTGGCTGCGGCCTCCGTGCTGATGCGGAAGGTGGCCGACTCGTGAACGCCATGTTCCGCTCGCTTCGCATCTACAACTACCGGCTCTGGATCGTCGGCGCCCTCATCTCGAACATCGGCGGCTGGATGCAGTCCACCGCCCAGGACTGGGTGGTGCTCACCCAGCTCACCGACAACAACGCCGCCGCGATGGGCGTGACGATGGCCCTGCAGTTCACTCCCCCGCTGCTGCTCGTCGGGCTCACCGGTACCGTCGCCGACCGTTTCGACCGGCGCAAGCTCCTGATGGTGACCCAGTCGACGCTGATGCTGCTGGCGATCACGGTCGGCATCCTGCTGCTCACCCACGTGATGACGCTGCCGCTGATGTGGTTCTTCGCGCTCTGCTTCGGCGTCGCGAACGCGTTCGACGCCCCGGCGCGACAGACCTTCGTGTCGGACGTCGTCTCGCGCGAGAACGCCTCCAACGCGGTGGCGCTGAACTCTGCGTCGTTCAACATGGCCCGTCTCATCGGACCGGCCGTCGGCGGGTTCATGATCGTGCTGGTCGGCACCGGCTGGGTGTTCATCGTGAACGCGGTCACGTTCCTCGCGATGCTCGTGGTGCTGTGGGTCATGCGCGCCGACGAACTCGTCCCGACCCTGCGCGCCCGGGGCGGCGCGCGGATGGCGGACGGCTTCCGCTACGTCGCCAAGCGGCCCGACCTGCTCGTGGTCATGGGTATGGTTTTCCTCGTCGCCGCGTTCGGCATGAACTTCCCGATCTTCGCGTCGACGATGGCGCTCGAATTCGGTCGCAACGCCGACGGCTACGGCCTGCTCAGCTCGGTGCTCGCCATCGGGTCGCTCGCCGGTGCCCTGATGGCGGCGCGCCGCGACCGCGCCCGCATGCGCGTGGTGATGTTCGCCGCGGGCGGGTTCGGGGTGGCATCCCTCGTCTCCTCGATGATGCCGACGTACGTCCTGTACGCGACCACGCTCGTGTTCGTCGGCTTCTGCACGGTGTCGATGCTCACCACCGCGAACGGGTACGTCCAGACCACCACCGACCCCGTGCTGCGCGGCCGGGTCCTCGCGCTGTACATGGGCATCATGCAGGGCTCGACGCTCATCGGCGCCCCGACTGCCGGGTGGGTGGCGTCCGAATTCGGTCCGCGTGCGGCCATCCAGGTCGGCGCCGTCGCGGGGCTGGCCGCCTTCGCGCTCGGCGCGACCTGGCTGGCGCTCAGCGGCAAGCTGCACCGGCACGAGTCCGGCGGCCTGCGCGTGCAGATCGACGACACCCGCGTGCTGCGCGTGATCGAAGACACCGAGGTCGACACCCGCGCCTGAGGGCAGGTCAGGATGCCGCGGGCGCGGCCTCGTCGAGTTCGCGACGCGCGAGCACCGCGGCGAGGAAGAAGCAGATCGCGCCGAGGAACGTGCCGAGGTTCACCCAGGCCAGGTTGTACAGCTGACCGGTCGCGGGGAGCACGATCGCGCCGACCGCGGAGAACCCGAAGAAGATCGAGCCGGCCATGTTCAACCACACCCCGTGCGCGGTGCGGGCGTTGCGGTCCCACAGTTCGTCCTGCCGGTAGGCGGCGACGAGGGCGAAGCAGCTGGAGACGAGGAACGCGATGGAGCCCCACGCGTCCGGAACCCACCCGGTGGATGCCGTGGACGCGTCCTGGATCGCCCGCACCAGGACGGCTCCGGTGCTCACGTTGAACAGCAGGGTGCCGACGAACTGCACCGCCGCCGACCACCAGTCCCAGAAGTCGGCGATCGACGACGACCGCTTCGGCGGCCTCCGCCCGCTCAGGGCGAGCTGGATGAAGCCGGCCGCGGTGAAGAAGATCGACCCCGCGAAGAAGGTCGCCGCATCCGCGATTGCGCCGACCGCGCTCGCGTACCAGGGGATCACGCCGACCGCGAAGAACACCGAGCCGATCGCGAAGCCCCACGATTCGCGCCGGAGTCTCATGACGCGGGTCCGAGGTGTGTGCACGCCCCGAGCGTAGCGTCCCGACGCCCCTCGCTCACATCGGAGACATCTTGACCGCACGTCAGACTCCCAGCTAGGCTTCAAGGGCAACGTAATGAAACGTTTCATCAACGAGGAGAAACGCATGTCGTCATCCCAACGAAGGTCGATCGTCGCTGCCGTCACGGCAGCCGCACTCGGACTCTCCCTGCTGTCCGCCCAGCCCGCGCTCGCCGAGACGGGCGCACCGGTCGGCGTCGCAGGCCTGAAGACCGACGCCGCGACGAACCCCGTCGGCATCCCCGTCCACGCTCCGCGACTGGCCTGGCAGCTGTCGTCGGGCGCGCGCGGGGTCACCCAGTCCGCCTACCAGATCCGCGTCGCGACGGATCCGGCACACCTCGGCGACGCGAACGTCTGGGACAGCGGCAAGGTGGTCTCCGCCGACTCCGCGGGCGTCGCCTACGGTGGACCGGCGCTCGCCCCGACCACCGCCTACGCGTGGCAGGTGCGCGTGTGGGATGCCGCCGGAAACGTTTCAAACTGGAGCTCGCCCGCGACCTTCGAGACCGCGCTCAAGGCCGGCGACCCGTGGTCCGGCGCGAAGTGGATCGGGCGGGACACCTCGATCCCGGCATCCTGGACCGACTACACGGTCACGTTCCACGCGTCGGAGATCTCCCAGGCCCTGGGCGTCTACCTCCGCGCGGCCGACGGCGCGAACTCGTACATGTGGCAGATCAGCCAGAGCGCGCAGGCGCTGCGCCCGCACGTGAAGACCGGCGGCGGCTACTCAGTCCTGGGGGCGGTGCCCTTCCCGACCGGGTTCGACTTCGCCGCCCGCCACGAGTACTCCTTCACCGTGAAGGGCACGACCATCGAGACGCGCGTCGACGGGGCGCTGCTCGACAGCCGCACCTCGACCGCGCACACCGCGCCCGGTGTCGTCGGCTTCCGCACGAGCGGAGGTGAGAGCGGCGTGGTGTCGGACGTCACCGTCACCGGTGCCGACGGCACGAAGCTGCTCGGCACGACGTTCCCCTCCGGCGATCGCACGTTCACCGGAGGCACCGTGTCGAACGGTGCGCTGACGGTCGCCGGCGACACCGACGGCTACGTCGCCATCGGCAAGGAGGTGCCGCTGCTGCGCACCGGATTCGCGATCGACAAGCAGGTCGCGTCCGCCCGCATCTACGCCGCGGCGCGCGGGGTCTACCAGCTCGACCTCAACGGCCGGAAAGTGGGAGACGAAGAGCTCGCCCCCGGCTGGACCGACTACCGCACCCGCATCCAGTACCAGACCTACGACGTCACCGACCAGGTGAAACAGGGCGACAACGCACTCGGCGGCGAGCTGGCCGGCGGCTGGTACGCGGGCCGGGTGGCGATGTTCGGCGACTCGGTCTACGGGAGCGACACCTCGCTCATCGCGCAGCTGCGCATCCGGTACACGGACGGCACCGAGAAGGTGGTCTCCTCCGACGACCGCTGGATGACGACCGCCGGCCCGACCACGTCGGCCGACCTGCTCGACGGTGAGGCCTACGACGCCCGCCGCGCGACGGCCGTCGGGGACTGGGCGACCGCCGGCTACGACGACTCCGGCTGGGATCACGTCGTGGTGCGTCCCTCCGCGACCGACAAGCTCGAGCCGCAGACCGACCCGCCGGTGCGCGTCACGCAGACACTCAGCGCGAAGGCGCTGAAGAGCCCGGCCGACGGCACGTACGTGTACGACCTCGGTCAGAACATGGTCGGTCACGCACGGGTCACCCTGACCGGCACCGCGGGGCGGACCGCGCGGATCCGCGTCGCCGAGGTGCTGAACCCCGACGGGTCCCTGTACACCGACAACTTCCGCTCCGCGAAGGCCACCGACTACTACACGTTCGGCGCCGACGGCACCGCGACGTGGGAGCCGCACTTCACCTTCCACGGGTTCCGGTACGTCGAGATCACGGGCGTGGACACCGCTCCCGCGGCATCCGACATCACCGGCGTCGTGATCGGCACCGACAACGCCAAGACCGGCACGCTCCGCACGTCCTCGGCCCTGGTGAACCAGCTGCAGAGCAACATCACGTGGGGCCAGCGCGGCAACTTCGTCTCGATCCCCACCGACACGCCGGCCCGCGACGAGCGCATGGGCTGGACCGGTGACATCGACGTGTTCGCCAACACCGCGAACTACAACATGGACTCGAAGATGTTCCTCGAGAAGTGGCTGCAGGACCTGCGGGACACCCAGAACTCGGCCGGTGCCTACCCCGGCGTCGCCCCGATCATCCCGGGCCGGTTCGACGGCGGCTACGGCAGCGCCGGATGGGCGGATGCCGGCATCCATGTGCCCTACTCGGTGTGGAAGGCCTACGGCGACACGCAGGTCATCCGCGACGGCTACGACTCGATGAAGCGCTACGTCGACTATCTGCAGGCAAGCTCCAGCGGGAACATCCGCAACGTCGGCGGGTACAACGACTGGCTGAACCTCGACGACGACACGCCGGCCACGGTCATCGACACCGCGTTCATGGCGCGCAGCACCCGCGAGTTCGCCGAGATGGCGCAGGCCATCGGGCGCACCGACGATGCCACCGCCTACCGCGCCCGCTTCAACGCCATCAAGACGGCGTACGGCAACGCTTTCGTGGCGGCCGACGGCACCGTCCGCGGTGACTCGCAGACGGCGTACATCCTGACGATCATCAACGGGCTGATCCCGAGCGGGCGTCAGGATGCCGTCACCGACCGCTTCGTGAACACGCTCAAGAGGCGCGACTACCACCTGTCCACCGGCTTCCTCGGCGTCGACGGGCTGCTCCCGGCGCTCACCGCGGTGGGCCGCAACGACATCGCGTACCGCCTGCTGCAGAACACGGACTATCCCTCGTGGGGCTACGAGATCGGCAAGGGCGCCACCACCGTGTGGGAGCGCTGGAACTCGATCATGCCGGACGGCTCGTTCGGCCCGGTGGGCATGAACTCCTTCAACCACTACGCCTACGGCGCGGTCGGAGAGTGGATGTACCGCACCATGGCGGGAGTCTCGGCCCTCGAGCCCGGGTACCGCAAGGTGCTCATCGCGCCGCAGCCCGGCACGGGCGTCGACTGGGTGGACTACTCTCTCGACACGCCGTACGGGACGGTCTCGTCGAACTGGCGCAGGGATGCCGCAGGCGCCCTCGAGCTGGACGCCGTCGTGCCGGCCAACACCACCGCCGAGGTGCGGATCCCGGCTGCCACGCGCTGGGCGGTGACCGAGGGCGGGAAGCCTGCGGCCTCATCCTCCGGCGTGACGTTCGTCCGATACGAGGACGGAGCCGCCGTCTTCTCGGTGGGATCCGGCAGCTACTCCTTCCGGCAGAACCCGGTGCTCGGCCATCTGGGCGACGCCCGGGATGCGGCGAACGCCCTGAAGGCCAAGATCGCCGCCCTCGCCGACAGCGGAGCGCTGACCTCCAAGCAGGTGACGCAACTGGGGGCGAAGGCCGACCAGCTCGTGCGGCAGACGGGCCTGGCCTGGGACTCCGCCGCGAGCGCCACGGCCGGCGACGACCCGATCGCGACGGCGGCGAAGGCGGCCACCGCGCTGTCGGTCACGCAGGGCATCGCAGTCTACGCCGCGGGCGAGTCGGTGCGTCAGGCGATGAGCACTGCCACCGCGGCCGCGATCCGCAGCCTGACCGACAACGCCGACGCGAAGCTGTCGGCGGCCATCTCGGCACTCGTCGGCGCCAAGGCGTCGGTGACGACTCCGACCGACCCCACCTACCCGGGAGACACGGCGACGGTGAAGGTCTCGCTGCAGGCGACCGGGTCCGGGACGCTCGTCAAACCCGCCGCGACCCTCGCGTCCGCTGACGGCTGGGCGGTCGCTCCCACCGGCGCCGGCCCCCGGGCCGCCGTCGAACCGGGGCAGAGCGCGACGACCTCGTTCGCGGTCTCGGTTCCGCAGGACGCCGTGCCGGGCACTCACGCGCTGACCGGCCAGGTCACCGCCGCCGTGCTCGGGGCGACCATCACGATCCCGGTGACCGCGACGCTCGACATCGCCGCGCCGGTGACCGTCGCCTCGGCGGCATCCTCGGTCGCGTCCGCCTCCCCGGGTGACGACGTGCCGGTCTCGGCGGTGCTGCGCAACGTCACCGCGCGCACGCAGACGGGCTCGCTGCGTCTCAGCGGGCCGGGCGCCTGGGCCGCGGCGTCGGCGCCGTACTCGCTCGCCGCCGGCGAGACCAAGACGGTGACCGGCACCCTGACGGTGCCGTACACCACGGCCGCGGGGGCGACCACCCTCACGGCGGCCGTGGGCGACACCGACGGGCAGCGGGCGACGACCTCGGTCGGCGTGGTGCTGACGAACAGCCCCGCGCTGGTCGTCGACCACGCCGACATGGGGCTCGCCGCCTCCGAGGCGTCGCACGGCGTCACGGCCTCCGAGCACTCGGGGACGTCTGTGGAGGCGGGCCTCACCCGGCGGTACACCAACGCCCAGTTCCCCGGCGGATGGTTCGAGGTCACCGTGACGGTGCCGAAGGGGCAGCCGTTCGCAGTGCGCATGATCGACACGTTCGACGGGCCGCAGACGAAGACCTACCGGGTCCTTGCGAACGGCACGCCGGTGTTCGACCAGAACTACGCGCGCACCGCGGCGGGGGCGGGAACGGCCACGACCCAGTTCCTCGTGGACGACCCCGCGGTCTCGGCCGACGGGACCGTGCGCCTGCGATTCCAGGACCTCGACGGCGGCTACGACCCGTCGATCGCCGACATCTGGATCCTGCCGGTGCAGAAGGGGCTGGATTCCTCCCCCGACCTGCTGAAGGGCGCGGCGGTCACCGCCCGCACCACGCTGCAGGCGGCTCCCGGATGGAGCACCGCCAACCTCGTCGACGGCAAGCGCGAGAGCATCGCGGGCGGCGCCAAGGGATACACCTCCAACCCGCCCGACCGCGCCGCGACCGGAGTGGACCAGTGGGTCTCGTTCGACCTGGGCAAGGCCGCCACCGTCGACACGGTGGTGCTCTACCCGCGCACGGGCACGGCCGACGATCCGGCAGCGGACAAGGTGGACGGCGCCCACTTCCCCCGCACGTTCGCCATCCAGGCGAGCGACGACGGAACGTCCTGGACGACCGTGCGCACGGTGACCGGACAGCCCGACCCGGGTCCGCGCCCGCAGGCGTACTCGATTCCGGCGACGACGACCCGCTACCTGCGCGTCGCGGTCACCGAGCTCGGTCGTCCGACCGCGGAGGAGGAGAATCTGGGCTTCTTCCGCCTGCAACTGGCCGAAGTCGAGGCCTATCGCCTCGGTTGATCATCCGTGTGGGATCGGCTCTCCGGCACCTGCTGGGGAGCCGATCCCGTGATGGTGCGCAGCATTCGTTCGACTTCGGTCGCGACGGCGGCGCGGGCGGGTTTCAGGAACGTGCGCGGGTCGATCAACGACTCGTCGGCCACCAACGCGGCCCGGACCGTGTCGGTGAAGACCCGGCCCACATGGGTGCCGATGTTGATCTTCCGCATCCCCGCCGCCACCGCCTGCACGATCGTCTCATCCGCCACCCCACTGGACCCGTGCAACACCAAAGGCACCCCGGTGGATGCCGCCAACCGGGCGATCAACCCCAGATCCAGCGACGCCGACCGCTCCCGCATCGCATGCTCACTGCCCACCGCGACCGCCAACGCATCCACCCCCGTCTCCGAAACGAACCCCGCCGCCTCGCCCGGGTCGGTGCGCACCCCCGGCGTATGCGCGCCACCCTTCCCCCCGATCCTGCCCAGCTCCGCCTCCA
>NZ_JTDK01000021.1 GCF_000802305.1 Microbacterium mangrovi
TCTCCGCACCGAACGCGACCGCCACCCGCGCCCGGGCACCACCCAGTCGGTCGACCAGCACGTCCAGGTCGGACAGCACCGGAGAGAGCCCGCCGTGCGACGTGTCGGCCATGATGCCCCCTCCCGGTCGTTGGAATGTTCGAATCCGATACCTCCACACTATCGAACAAGCATCCACAATGCAAGCGAGTTGCAGCACATCTTGGATGATGCGTTCGGGGCGAGCGTTCCGTCTCGCTATGCTCGCTCAACGACCGGGGGACGCGGGGGCGTCGCGTCTCGCTACGCTCGCTCAACGACCGGGGGATGCGGGTTCCGCCGCGCCGGGCCGGAGCCTAGGCTCGGGCGCGAGGCGAAGGAGGCTTCCGTGCAGACACTGACGATCGACTTCATCTGCTCCCTCGACGGATACGGTGCGGCCGACGGCTGGCCGGGCCTGTGGGGGATGGGCGGTCCGGAGTACCTCCGGTGGCTGGAGGAGTCACCCGAGCGGGATGCCCCGATCCTGATGGGCGCGACGACGTACCGCCTGATGTCCGCACTCGCCGCCTCGGGTGAGCCCGGCACCGAGGTGCTCGACAGCATCCCGAAGTACGTGTTCTCGGCGAGCCTCGACGACCCGCTGACGTGGCCCGAATCGGCGCTCGTCCGGGAGGACGCGATCGCGTACGTCGGACGGTTGAAGGAGGAGTCCCCGCGGCCCCTGCGCACGCTCGGCAGCATCTCGCTGTGCCGGTCGCTTCTGCAGGCGGGACTGGTGGACAGGTATCGGGTGTGCGTCTTCCCCGTGATCACCGGCGCGACGGGTCGCGACCGCATCTTCGACGGCTATCCGGACGTGCGCCTCGACCTGGTCGAGTCGCGCACGTTCGACGGACGCATCCAGCTGCTCGAGTACGTCCCCGCCGTGCTCGACGGTCCGCCCGGTCGGCAGTGACGCCGTCCATCACACACATCGTGTGAAACTTCACGTAACCGTACGACCAAGGCCACCTGCGCGCCGACCTGCCGCGGTAGCGTGTTCGCACCATCCGGCGGCGCACCCCGCGGCCACGACGTGACAGCGGTCGCGCCGCCGGTCCTGGCCACCGGTGTCGCACTCGCGCGCCGGACCGCAGTCGAAGGAGAATCCGCATGACCGATGCCACACAGTCGACCGCCGTCGACGCCGACGAGACCGTCTCCGTCGCGGCAGCAGCCGTCACGGACGGCGCCTACACGCTGATCGCTGCGGAGTTCGGCGACACCGACACCGCGCTGCAGGCCTACGAGGCGCTCAAGGAGGTCGAGAACGGCACGAGCGTCGAGATCGACGGCGTGCTCGTCGTCAAGCGCGACGAAGACGGCACCATCAAGGTGCAGAAGGTCACCGACCACAGCACGCGGCGCGGCCTCGGCTGGGGAGCCCTCGGCGGTGTGGTCCTGGGCGTGCTGTTCCCGCCGACGATCATCGGCAGCGCGCTGGTGCTCGGCGCCGGTGGCGCCGGCGTCGGTGCGCTCCGTGAGCGCCACCACAAGAAGGAGCTCGCCGAGGAGCTGCAGGATGCCATCGCACCCGGTCACTCCGGCATCATCGCGCTGGTCTCCGACCCGGGTGAGATCAAGATCCGCAAGGCGCTGGAGAAGGCCGACCGCATCGTCGAGAAGGCCGTGGACGAGGCCGTCGCCGACGACCTGAAGACCGCCGCGAAGGCCGCCGAGGCCGACGACAAGGCCGCGAAGGCGGATGCCGCGGAAGCCGCCGACAAGGCCTGATCCCGGTCCCTGAAGCGAAACGGCGCCCCGCACCCAGGTGCGGGGCGTCGTGCGTGTATCCCGGCCCCGCCCTCGCGGGATGCGGACCGCCGACGTAGTCTGCTGGGAGCCGATCCAGGGAGGGAAGGGCGCATCGTGAAGCTGCTGCTGACGTCCGGGGGTGTGACGAACCTCGGCATCCGCGCCGCGCTCGTCGACCTGCTCGGAAAGCCGATCGAAGAGAGCGACGCGCTGTTCATCCCCACTGCTCAGTGGGGCCAGCCCCAGTGCTCGCCGCAATCCGTGTATCGGTCGGTCGCGGGCGCGTGGCCCGGCCAGGAAGGACTCTGCGACCTGGGCTGGAAGTCGGTGGGCGTGCTGGAGCTGACCGCCCTGCCGAGCATCGGCGACGAGCGGTGGATGCCGTGGGTTCGTGAGGCCGACGTGCTGCTCGTCGACGGCGGCGAGGCGATCTACCTGCGCGACTGGATGCGGCGGTCCGGGCTCGTCGACCTGCTCGCGACCCTGCCGGACCTCGTGTGGGTGGGGGTGAGCGCCGGCAGCATGGTGATGACCCCGCGCATCGGGGAGGAGTTCTGCGACTGGAAGCCGGGTGACGGCGACGAGACGCTGGGCGTCGTGGACTTCTCGATCTTCCCGCACCTGGACTACCCGGGCTGGACCGGCAACACGACGGCGGCCGCGCACCGGTGGGCGCCGCAGATCCCGAACCCGGCGTACGCGATCGACGACCAGACCGCGATCGTCGTCGCGGACGGCATCCCGCAGGTCGTCTCCGAGGGGCACTGGGAGCTGCTGAACGCCCCCGGCTGACGTGCACCGAGCCCGCAGGATCCGGCCCGGGTCCGCAGGATCCGGCGGAGGAGATCCTGCGGACCCGGAGCGAATCCGGCGGGCTCGGCGGGGCCGGATGCCGGACTACACCAGCTCGTACGCCTCTTCGCCGTGGACGGCGAGGTCGACACCGGCGAGCTCGTCCTCGTTGCGCACCCGGAAGCCGATCGTCTTCTCGATCGCCCAGCCGATCGCCCAGGCGATGCCGAAGGAGTACGCCGCCACCGCGATCGCGGCCGTGGCCTGGACGATCAACTGCTCCCAGCTGCCGCTGTAGAGGAGGCCGGTGCCGTTCGCGAAGAACCCGAGGAACAGGCATCCGAGGAATCCGCCCACGCCGTGCAGGCCCACGACATCCAGCGAGTCGTCGAACCCGAGCTTGTACTTCAGCTCGATCGCGAGGGCGCAGACCGCTCCCGCGATGAGGCCGAGCACGATCGCCCAGCCGGGTGTGAGCGAGAAGCAGGCCGGGGTGATCGCGACGAGACCGGCGATCGCGCCGGAGCCGGCGCCGATCGAGGTCGGCTTGCCGTCCTTGAACTTCTCCACGACGACCCAGCCCAGGATGCCGGCCGCCGCCGCGACGAAGGTGTTGATCGCGAGGATGCCGAGCCCGTCGAAGTTCGTCGTGGCCGCGGCCCCCACGTTGAAGCCGAACCAGCCGAACCACAGGATGCCGACGCCGATCAGGGTCAGTGGAACGTTGTGCGGGCTGGAGACGCCCTTGGTGAAGCCGATCCGCTTGCCGAGGACGAAGGCGAGCGCGAGGGCCGCGGCGGCCGAATTGATGTGCACCGCCGTGCCGCCGGCGTAGTCGATGGTGGTCGTCGCGGTGTGGAACCCGAGCAGGTTGCCGAGGTTGTAGACCCAGCCGGTCGGGTCGCCGTTTGCGGGGTTGAAGCCCCACACCCAGCCCTGCACGGGGAAGTAGTCGAGGATCGCCCAGAGGGCGGCGAACAGCATCCACGCGCCGTACTTCGCCCGGTCGGCGATCGCGCCCGAGATCAGGGCGACCGTCGCGATGGCGAACGTGGCCCCGTAGAGCACCATGAGCAGGTTCGCGTTGGCGTCCTTGCCCTGCGTGAGGTTCGTGAGGGCGAAGTCGGAGAACGGGTTGCCGAGAACACCGGGGATGAGGTTGCCGGAGCCGGCGGTCATGTCGCCCATGTTGAAGCCGATGAGCACCCAGAGGACGCCGACGATCCCCATCGATCCGATGCTCATCATCATCATGCTGATGACGGACTTCGCGCGGACCATGCCGCCGTAGAAGAACGCGATGCCGGGCGTCATGAACAGCACCAGGACGGCGGCTGTCAGATACCAGGCGAGATTTCCACTGTCCATAGTTCAGGCCTTTCGTGAGGGGGTGGTGGGGTCGGGTCAGCGGGTGAGCAGATGCGCGAGGACGCCGGTGAGCGCTTCGACGCCGGCGGCGATGTCGGCGGGCTCGGCGTGCTCGGCGGGCGTGTGCGAGGCGCCGGTGGGGTTGCGGACGAACAGCATCCCGGTCGGGATGACGGAGGCGAGCACACCGGCGTCGTGCCCGGCGCCGGTGTCGAGCACGGGGGCATCCGGAAGCACCGCCTGCATGGCGCCTCGCAGGTTCGCGTCGAAGTCGACGGTGGGGGAGAACGACTGCTCGGTGAGGGCGACCGTGCATCCCTCGGCCTCTGCGGCGCGGATGGCGTCGTCCCGCACCTCGTCGACGATGCGCTGCACGACCTCCTCGGCCCGGTGCCGCACGTCGATCCAGAGGTCGACCGCCGAGGCGATCACGTTCGTGCCGCCGGGCACCACCTTGATGCGCCCCACGGTTCCGCGGGCGTCCCGCTCGCCGGTGGCGTGCCGGCGCACGCTCTGGATCACGGCGGATGCCACGACGACGGGATCGTGTCGGTCGGCCATCCGGGTGGCGCCGGCGTGGTCCCCGCGACCCTCGATCCGCAGGTGCCAGCGTCCGTGTGCGAGGATCGCGCCCGCCAGGGCGACCGGGCGTCCGAGGTCGGCGAGGCCGCGCCCCTGCTCGACGTGCAGCTCGACGAACGCGGAGATCGAGGCGATCCGGGCGGGATCCGCGCCGATGCGGTCCGGGTCGAAGCCGATGTCGGCGCAGACCTCGGCGAAGGTGCGGCCGGTGTCGTCGGTCGTCCCGCGCACCTCTTCGGGATCGAGGATGCCGGCGAGGAGTCGCGATCCGAGGCAGGCGACCCCGAACCGCGACCCCTCCTCTTCGGGGAACACGGCGATCCCGAGGGGTCGCACGGGCTGGACGCCCCGGTACCGGAGGAGGTCGACCGCGGCCAGCGCGCTCGCCACCCCCAGCGGACCGTCGAGGTTGCCGCCGCCGGGCACCGAGTCCAGGTGCGAGCCGGTCACGATCGCGTCGCACCGCCTCCCGGGCTCGGCGGCCGGCTCGCCGTGGGCGGGGGTCGGGTCCCACCACGCCCACATGATCCCGTTCCGGTCCGTCTCGACATCCAGCCCGCGCTCGGTGGCGTGGGTGGTGAACCAGGTGCGCAGCCGCAGCTCGGCGGGCGAGAACACCGGACGGGTGTACCCGCCGCGCTCGGGGTCGCAGCCGACCTCGGCGATCTCCGCCAGCAGGGCGTTCGCATCGCCGCACGCACCCACGTCACACCCCCGCGAAGCTCTGCCCCGCGGCACGGAACCGCGACGCGGACGCCAGGGTCCCGGCGACGAGATCCACGACCAGCTCGCCGAGGAGCGGGGCGAACTTCGCGCCCTGCCCCGAGCACGGCGACACGACGGTGATGCCCTCCGCGCGGTCGATGATCATGTCGTCGCGCGGCACGTTCGTGAACAGGCACGTCGTCTCGGCGTAGGGCGCCGGGACGAGCCCCGGGGCGAACCGCGCGACGAACCCGCGCACCCGCTCCCGGTTGCCGCGGTCGATCGCGCCGTCCTGCTCGCGGGCGGAGTCGATCACGCGCCCGCCGTTGTACTCGGCGACCTTCTGCCCTTCGAATCCGGCATCCCGCCCGCCGGGCAGCCCGTAGGTCTGGATGTGCTCGCCCTTGTAGATGAACGTGGGCCAGGAGGCGGCGTCCCCCGGCTCGGGCTCGCCGCGGTGGTGCGCATCCCGGTACGGAAAGTGGAACGCGTTCTCCTGCCGCACCTCGAACTGGGGCATCGCGGCCGCGAACCCCGCCGGGAGGTCGAGGTCGGCGAGCAGGGCCGGCAGCCAGCCGCCGGCGGCGACGACCACCTGCTCCGCGTGCACCGTCTCGCCGCGGGTCGAGGTCACGACGTAGCCCGCGGAGGCGCGGCGCACGCTCGCGACATCCCACCCGGTGCGCACCGCCGCGCCGGCGGCCTGCGCGAGGGCGAGCATCGCGGTGACCGACCGCTCGGCGTCGAGCACGCCCGCTCCGGGATGCCACAGCACTTCCGTGTCGAACGTCAGCTGGGGCCACCGCGCGCCGGCCTCGGCGCGGCTGAGCAGCTCGTGGTCGACACCGCTCTGCTCGAGCACGCGGGCAAGGCCTCGCGGGTCGCGGACGGCGCCGAAGTCCAGCGCACCGGCCGGGGTGATCAGCTGTGTGCCGGCGGCGGCCTCCAGTTCGTCCCAGCTGCCGCGAGCGCGCACCACGAGGTCGGTGGAGAACCGGTCCGGGTACGCGTACCGGAAGATGCGCGCCGACCCGTGGGAGCTGCCGAAGTGGGATGCCGGGACATCCCGCTCGAGCACCAGGACGTCGGCGCCGGACTGCGCGAGTCGCCAGGCGGCCGCGGCTCCGGTCAGGCCGGCGCCGATGATCGCGTAGGTGACGGAGTCGGCAAAACGCATACCTGTCATGTGCGGGGCGTTCTCGGTCGCCACGACTCAGGCCAGGTCCGGCGTGTTCCAGAGGTTCAGCGTGGTGCCGATCCCCAGCTCGACCGCGTTCTCGTAGACGGTCTTCGCCCAGGCGACGTCCTCGACGCCCATGCCGCCGACGCTGAACAGCACGGGCTGCTCGTCGAACTCGCGACCGACCGCGGTCCCGTCGAACACGTCCCCGATGTTCACGACCCGCGACTCGTCGAGATGCCCGGCGTCGATGAGGTCCTGCCAGTACAGGCCGATCATCCCGAACGCCGTCTCGTGCGAGAGCGCCGGGTACTCCTCGGCCCAGGCCTCGTAGATCTTCTTGGCGTCCGCGATGAGCCGCGCCTTGCCGGAGACGGTGTACTCGCGGTCCATCCGCAGGTTCGCGGGCAGGCTGAGGAAGGCGCCGGGCTTGATCCAGTCGCCGTCGATGTAGGGGTAGTTCTCGGATCCGACGAGGCCGGTCACCGCATCCGACACGATGTCCGAGTCGCGCACGGCGGCCTCGACGCTGTCGACGATCTCGATCGTGGTGAACTGCGGGTAGTTCGCCGAGACGAACGCCGCGAACGCCTCGGACGTGACGCGCCGGCGCCCGTGGATGCGGATGGTGTCGAGCGTGGGCCGGGCGGCGGTCATGGCGTGCACGGCGCTCTTGTTCATCGCGCCGGGGCCGATGATGCCGAGTGAGCGCGCGCCCACCGGAGCGAGCTTGCGGGCTGCGGCCCCCGGAACGGCGGCGGTGCGGTAGGCGCTCTCGAGGTTGCCGGACATGATCGCGAAGGGCGCACCGGTGTGCTTGTCGTTGAGCACGATGAGGTGGATCGAGCGGGGCAGGCCCTGCTCGCGGTTGTCGACGTTGGAGCCGTACCACTTGACCCCGGCGGTGTCGAAGCGCCCGCCCAGGTACGCGGCCATCGCCATGAAGCGACGGTCAGCGGCATCCAGCGGCATCGTCGGGAACGGGGAGGACTGCGGGAAGCTGATCTGCGCGCCGTGCGAGTTCGCCGAGTTGCCGGCCATGCGGTAGTCGCCCTTGGCGACGAGCACCAGGACCTCCTCCATGACGTCCATGCAGCGGTCCATGTCCTTCACGCCGGCCGCGATCACCTCGGGCTCCGACAGGTAGAGCATGTCGATCCGGGTGCTGACCGGGGTGCCTGTCGGGGTGCCGGTCGCCGTGGCGGTGCTCATCGGTTCTCCTTCAAATTCGGAATCTGTCGGGACCAGAAAAGCGGGTCAGGTAATCCCTGGTCAAATACCTTTTCGCGGCTCGATTGATAGCGATTCGCTCGCAATTTCCCGGTAACGGGACCGAAATACGAACCCCGTATCGTGCGGGCATGGAACTCCGTCAACTGCGCTATTTCGCCGCAGTCGCCGACGAGCTCCACTTCGGTCGCGCGGCCGAGAGGCTGCACATGTCGCAGCCGCCGCTGAGCGTGCAGGTCGGGCGTCTGGAGCAGGAGATCGGGGTTTCGCTGTTCGAACGCAGCACCCGTCGTGTCACCCTGACGCCGGCCGGACGCCACCTGCATGCGCGGGCGCAGGAACTCCTCGACCAGTTCGAGCACCTGCGTTTCGAGATGCGCGAGTATGCGGACGGCCTGGCGGGGGAGCTCACCGCCGGCTTCGTCAGTTCGGCCAATTACACCGTGCTCCCCGGGGTCGTGCAGCTGTTCCGCGCCCGTCGCTCCGGCGTGGCGCTGAAGCTCGCGCCGCTGACGTCGGGGGAGCAGTTCGACCGCTTGCGAGCGGGGACGCTGGATGTCGGGATCGTCCGCGACGACATCCCGACGTCGCAGGCCGGCGGTCCCGAGCTGATCACCGAGGTCGTCTTCGAGGAGCGCCTGGTCGCCTGCCTGCCGGTGGACCACCCGCTCGCGCAGCAGGCGACGGTGACGCCGGAGGAGATCAGCGAGGTGCCGATGATCGCCTATCCGGCATCCCTCATGCCCGGCTACGTCGGCCGGGTCACCGACCTGCTCGCCGCCGCCGACTGCGACGCCCGCGTGGTCGAGGAGGTCGTGCACCAGGAGACCGCGCTGGGATTCGTCGCGGCGGGCGTGGGCACCAGCATCCTGCCCGAATCGGTGCGTCAGCTGGTGCCGCCGACGATCGCGGTGGTGCCGCTGGCCGGGTCGCCGACGACCAGGCTCCTCGCCGCCCGCGCCGCACGCCCCGACCGGGCGATGTGCGCCGCGTTCGTGGAGTGCCTGCACGACGCCGCCGCCGCACTTGCCGCATAGGGGCATCCTGCCCTTCACGGAGGCCGTCGGCGCGGCGGACGCCCACGCCTCAGGCCGCCACCGGAGAGCGGTCCCGTGACGATCGGGTGACGGAGCGGGTGTCTCCCGGGGTGAAGCCCTTGACGGTGAGCCAGACGCCGAGGGAGAGCTCCCAGAGGGCGACCGGAACGGTCGCGATCGCGGCGACGGGCGAAGTCTGCGACCAGGCTCCGCAGAGCACACCGACCGACGAGGCCAGCAGCAGCGGCGCTCCGATGAGACCCGTGAGCGGGATGACGCGCGGCACGAGCCTTCCCCGATACATCACCGTGCCCAGGAGCAGGGCGTTGACCGCGGCCATGACGGCCGGCCCGAGCAGGAACGAGGCGTCGTGCAGCGCGACGAGCGGCGCTGCGGCGGCCGCGTGCCCGGCATCCCGCAGCGCGGCCGTGCCGAGCAGGGCGAGCACGCCGACCATGATCATCGTGGCTTCGAGCGTGCGCGAGACGACGAAGCCGAGGCCGAGCGGTTCGCTGATCCGTCTCGTCACCGGGAAGAGGACGAGGGCGGTCCCGACGCACGCGGCGGCGAGCAGCAGTTCGAGGACGGCGCCGAGGGATGCCGCGGCACGACCCGCGTCGCCGGCGAAGTAGGCGGTCTTCAGTGCGAGGGCGGGGACGGAGGTCGCGAAGGTCGCGAGGTACAGCAGCCCCGCGGTCAGGGCGGTGCGGCGATCGGGGGTCATGAGGGACTCCTCCACTCGGAGGTGTACGGCGTACACCTGATGCGAACGAGTGTAGGTGTACGTTGTACACTTGGTCAAGAGGGAGCCGGACGCGAAAGGAGGGGGCTGACACCATGTCGAGCGCGCCGCGCAGGCCGGTCAGTCGCGATCGCGTGATCGACACGGCCATCGCGCTCGCCGACGAGGAGGGGCTCGACGCGGTCAGCATGCGGTCCGTCGCGGCCGAACTCGATGTCGTGCCCATGGCGCTCTACAAGCACGTCGACGGAAAAGAAGACCTGATCGCAGGGATGATCGACGCTATCGTCTCGCGGTATCCGGCTGCCCCTGCCGGCCAGGACTGGCGTGACGCGGTGCGCGGGCGTGTGCTCGGAGCGCGCGACGAGCTCGGCATCCATCCGTGGCTGCGCACCGCGATCGAATCAGCTACCCGCCGCACCCCGGCGGTCCTCGCCTACATGGACGCGCTCGCCGGCGAATTCGCCGCGGGCGGCGTCTCCTATGACCTCACCCACTACGCGATGCATGCGCTGGGGCATCGCATCTGGGGCTTCTCGCCCGAGGCGTTCGCGACGAGCACGGGCGATGCCCCGCCGCCGGACCCCGAGACGGTCGCGACGATGATGCGCACCTACCCGCACGTGGTCGCGATCGCACAGGCGTCTGCGGCATCCAACCCCTCCGGCGCGTGCGACGAGGATGCCGAGTTCGAGTTCACCCTCGACCTGCTGCTGGAGTCCTTCGAGCGGCTGCACCGGTCGGGCTGGACGTCCGGGTCGGTCGCTTCGCCGCGCCCCGGTTCCTGAGCGAGCGAAGCGAGACGAAGGGACGACCGCCCTGCGAGACTCGCTGTACGCTGTATAGAACCGATCGGTTCAGTACGGCGGGAGGACTCATGGTGAAGACGCTGGAAGATCCGCTGAGCAAGACCTTCGCGGCGCTCGCCGATCCGACGCGGCGCGCGATCCTGGCCCGGCTCGCGCAGGGTTCGGCGAACGTCGGCGACCTCGCGGAACCTTTCGACATGAGCTTCGCGGCCGTCTCCAAGCACCTTCGCGTGCTCGAGGGCGCGGGCCTCGTCTCGCGGGGGCGGGATGCCCAGTACCGGCCGGCGATGCTCGACGCGCGTCCGCTCGCCGCCGCGTCCGTGTGGATCGACGACTACCGTCGGTTCTGGGGCGACAGCTTCGACGCCCTGGACGACTTCCTCGCGCAGACGGCCGAGGCCCCCACCGACCAGGAGAGTGCGCAGTGACCGGCATCACCGAAGACGGCATCCGGATCGACCGCGAATTCGCGGCATCCCCGACGGCGGTCTTCGCCGCCTGGACGACCCCGGAGTCGTTCTCACGCTGGTTCGGCGGACGCGAGGTCACGGTGCCCCTCGACGGGCTCGACTACCGGGCCGAGGCCGGGCGGGCGTGGTCGGCGATGATGGTGCTCCCCGACGGCAACACGATCGACTGGGCCGGTGAGTTCGTCGAGGTCGACCCGCCCTCGCGCCTCGTGATGACGCTCACCGACCGCCCGGCGGAGGGCGAGCGCGCCCTGCTGACGGTCGAACTGACCCCGAGCGCCGCCGGCACGCGCCTGGTGATGACGCAGCAGACGCCGGGCTTCACCGAGGAGCAGCGCCTGGGCACGATCGCCGGCTGGCAGACGTTCCTCGACGTGCTCGGAGAGCTCGCCGAGGCCTGACCCCGGGCATCCCGCACCGCCGTGGACGCCGCCGTGAACTTCGTACTTAACTATTTGGTTCTGTACTGATAGGTTGAATACGTCGGGCGTCGGAACGACTGACGCCGGGAGAGGAACATCATGCGCAAGCTCATCGTGTCCGCGTTCGTGTCGGCCGACGGGGTGGCCGAAGCGCCGGGTCCGGATGCCGCCTACCGCAACGCCGGCTGGACCTTCAAGGACGTCGAGTTCGACCTGGCCGCCTACGAGCTGAAGGGCCGCGAGCAGGAGGAGGCCGGCGCCGTGCTGCTCGGCCGCCGCAGCTACGAGCTGTTCGCACCGGTCTGGCCGTCGATGGACGACTTCACCGGCTACAACGCCATGCCCCGGTACGTCGTCTCGACCACCCTCGAGCACGACGACGAGCGGTGGCCGGCGACCGTGCTCCGCTCCCTGGACGACGTCGCGGCCCTGCGGGAGACCGACGGCGCGCCGCTCATCGTCCACGGCAGCCTCGCCCTCGGGCACGCGCTTCAGGATGCCGGGCTCGTCGACCGCTTCCACGTGCTCGTGTTCCCGGTGCTGCTCGGCGAGGGCCAGCGCCTGTTCAGCGAGTCGGCGCACGATACCGTCAAGCTCGCCATCGCCGAGCACGAGGTCTACGGCAACGGCGTGCAGAAGCTCGTGTACGACGTCGTGCGCTGAGCGCGGCGTAGCCTCGGAGCGGGAGGCATCCTCATGGACTACGGTCATCCGCTCCGGTTCGGCACCTTCATCACGCCGGTCAACGCGCCGCCCCAGCGTCCGGTCGAGCTCGCCCGGCTCACCGAACGGCTCGGCTACGACCTGGTCACGTTCCAGGATCATCCGTATCAGCCGCGGTTCCACGACACGTGGACGCTCATGTCGTACGTCGCGGCAGCCACGACGACGGTGCGGATCGCGCCGGACGTCGCGAACCTGCCCATGCGGCAGCCCGCGGTGCTGGCGCGGTCCGCGGCATCCCTCGATCTGCTCACCGGCGGACGCCTCGACCTCGGGCTCGGCGCAGGTGGATTCTGGGACGCCATCGAGGCGATGGGCGGACGCCGCCTGACCCCCGGCCAGGCGGTCGACGCGCTCGCCGAGGCCATCGACATCATGCGCGGCGTGTGGGATCCGGATGCCGGATTCCCGCTGCACGGCGGCGACTACTACCCGGTGCGCGGCGCCAAGCGGGGTCCGCGGCCGGCGCATCCCATCCCGCTGTGGATCGGTGCCCGCGGTCCGCGGATGCTGCGCCTGACCGGTCGCACGGGCGACGGCTGGCTGCCGTCGCTCGGGTACCTCACTCCGATCGACCTCGCCGCGGCCAACGCGCGGATCGACGACGCCGCGGCGGATGCCGGACGCGATCCGCGCGCGGTCGAACGCCTCGCCAACGTGGCCGGGACGGAGGGGGTCGACGACCTCGTGCACCTGGCACTGGAGCACGGCATCTCGACGTTCATCTCCACCGGGGACGACCCCGCCGAGATGCAGCGCCGCGCCGAAGAGGTGAACCCCGCAGTGCGCGCGGCGGTCGCCGCAGAGCGCGCCCGCTGACCCGCGAGACGAAGGGCTTCAGCCCACCCGGCGGGTCATCCAGATGTCGAGCGCGTTCTCGCGCGCGGCGGCTGCGGCCGCGGCGATCGCACCGGTGACGACCACGTCGGCGCCGAGCTGCGACACGACGAGCTCCGGGGCGGGAAGATCCAGATCGGTCGGCAGCGACCGGCGTGCGGCCGCGACCACCTCGTCGACGCCGTCCGAGATCGCGCCCGACACGACCACGCGCTGCGGATCGAACATGCTGCCCAGCACGCTGACGACCCGGGCGAGCATGGCACCGACCCGCACGGCGATCGCCCGGGCGTCGTCGTCGCCCTGGGCGGCGAGCTCGAGCACGGCGCGTCCGTCCAGGTCGGCGCCGGGGATGGATGCCAGGGCGCTGTCGGCCGCGACCGTGCCGTCCGCGACCGCCGCGGCCGCCCAGCGCGCCGCCACGGTGCCGAGCCCGTCTGCTCCGCCGACGCCG
>NZ_JTDK01000022.1 GCF_000802305.1 Microbacterium mangrovi
GGGTCGCCGCGTAGGTAGCGCCTACTTCAGGTGCGGGAGGATGTCCGTCTGCGGGTTCAACGTCACCGGAATCTGGGTTCCGTTGATCACCAGCGTCGGAGTACCGGTGGCGCCGCTCGGCAGCTGGGCCGCCTGCACGTACTTCTGGTACTTGTTCGCGTTGATCTCCTTCTCGAGCTCGCTCGTCATGTTGACGCCGGCCTTCTTGGCGACGTCGATGATCTGCTGATCGGTGAGACCGGCCGAGCCCTCCTGGGGCTGGTTCGCGTACAGCGCCTGCATGAACGCGTACGCGTGCGCATAGTCGTGGATCGTGACCGAGTACATCGCCGAGCCGGCGCGGCTCGAGTACCCGGTGGGGTTTGTGCGGTTGTCGAGGATCGCAACCGGCTGGACCACGAGCTGGGCCTTACCGCTGTCCATCTGCTGCTTGATCGTGGGGCCCTCCGCCTGCTCGAACTGGTTGCAGATCGGGCAGAGGAAGTCGATGTACGTGGTGATGGTGTTCTTCTTCGAGTCCCCGAAGACGATCCCGCCGTCCTTCGTGATGTGCGAAGACGTCGGCGTCTCCGCTGGGGAGGTCGCCTTGTTGTTCATGGCGATGACGATGCCGGCGACGGCGACGATCACCACCACGACGGCGATCGTGATCCAGATCGCGAACCAGTTCGTCTTGCGTACAGCCATCGAGAGTTCCTCCACCGAAGATCAACCAGGGCGTTCCTGTCGCACGGGGGACTCGACAGCATTCCCCTCCACGCTATCAGCGGCAGTGGGACGCCCGGCCCTGGCTCTCCGGACGCAGGCGACCCCCGGCATCCGGAGGGATGCACGGGGGTCGCGGTTGTCGCGTCAGCGGCGCGGCGTCACTTGAACAGCGTCGCCAGGTCGGCCGGGGCCGGCAGGGTGCTGAGCGAGATGGTCTTGCCGTTGATCGCGATGGTGGGCGTCCCGATTCCGGTGGCACCAGGCGACAGCGGGGTCTTCGGGGTCATCTTCGTCACGTAGTTCGCGTAGGCGTTCGACGTGATGTCGCTCTGCAGAGCGCTGGTCACATTGACGCCCGCCTTCTTGGCGTACGAGATCATCTGGTCGTCGGTCAGCCCCGACGCGCCCTCGGCCGGCTGGTTCGCGTACAGCTCCTGGATGAACGGGTAGACGTGGGTGTAGTCGTGGACGGCCACGGCGTAGACGGCGCTCGCGGCACGTGTGGAGTACATCGTTCCGCTGGACTGGGGGTCCAGGATCGAGATCGGGTGGATCTGCAGGGTGATCGTGTTGTTGCTCACCAGCTGCTGGATGCTCGTCCCGTATGCCTCTTCGAACTGCTTGCAGATCGGGCACTGGAGATCGATGTAGTTGGCCATGGTGTCTTTGCCGGACCCCATCGAGATCGCACCGCTCTTGGTGTCGATGTGCGACGACGTGGGAGTCTTGTCGCCGAGCGGGATCGTCTTGGACGCCGTCGCGGCGTTGTTCATCGCGATCACGACACCGGTCACGGCGACCACGATCACGACGACGGCGATCGTGATCCAGATCGCGAACCAGTTCGTCTTGCGTACAGCAGTGGCCATGTCTACCTCAGGACTCGGGGTGAAGGTCAGGGGATGGGGGTGGGGGTGATGCCGAAGGGCGCAAGGCCCGCGGCCCCGCCGTCGTGGGCGGTGAGCACCCACACTCCCCCATCGTGCACGGCGACGCTATGTTCCCAATGTGAGCCGTCGGTGCCGTCGACGGTCGAGACGGTCCAGTCGTCGTCCTCCACGAAGGTCTCCTGCGATCCGCCGACGACCATCGGCTCGATCGCGAGCACGAGTCCGGGCCGGACGGCGGGACCGAGGTCGGCCGTGCGGTAGTTGAACACGGACGGCGCCTCGTGCATCTTGCGGCCGATGCCATGACCGACGTAGTCGCGCAGGATGCCGTAGCCGTGACCGGATGCCTCGATGTGGCCCTGGACGGCGTCGCCGATCTCGCCGATGTGCTTGGCGTGCGCGAGCGCGGCGATGCCGGCCCACAGCGACCCCTCCGTGACACGCGAGAGCTCCTCGCGCGCGGCGACGAGCTCCGGCTGGGCGGGGTCGGGCAGCACGATCGTCATCGCGCTGTCGCCGTTCCATCCCTTGAACTGCGCACCCGCATCGATCGAGACGATGTCCCCCGGCTGCAGCGCGCGGTCACCGGGGATGCCGTGCACGACCTGTTCGTTGACCGACGTGCACACCGTGTGCCGGTAGCCGCGCACCAGCTGGAAGTTGGACTCGGCGCCGTGCTCTTTGACGACGCGGAATGCCGCGGCATCCAACTCGAGCGTCGTCACGCCCGGCGCGACGATCTCACGCACCGCGTCGAGCATCCGCGCGGTGATGAGTCCCGGCTCCACCATGCCGCGCAGCTGCGCGGGCGTCTTGTAGATTCCGCGGCGAAGGCCCATCGACACGGCCTCAGACCGCGGCGACGCGTTCGATGCCGCGCTCGGCCAGGGCGGCGTTGATGCGCTCCTCGACCTCGTCGAGGTTGCCGACGCCGTCGATCACCGCGACGATGCCGCGATCGCGGTAGATGTCGAGGATCGGCGCGGTTTCGCGCTCGTAGATCGACAGTCGGTGCGCGATGACCTCTTCGGTGTCGTCGCTGCGCCCCTGCTCCTGCGCACGCAGCGCGATGCGCTCGATGCTGATCTCGCGCGGCACCGAGAGCTCGATGACGACGTCGAGCGACGCGTTCTGCTCGTCGAGGAACCGGTCGAGGTCGGCGACCTGCGCCGCGTTTCGCGGATATCCGTCGAGCAGGAAGCCGTTCGCGGCATCCGGCTGGTTGATCCGGTCGCGCACGACCGCGCCGGTCAGCTCGTCGGGGACCAGGTCGCCGGCGTCGATGATCGCCTTGACCTGGCGGCCGAGCTCCGTCTGCTCCTTGATGTTCGCGCGGAACACGTCGCCGGTGGACACCTCCGGGATGCCGAACGTCTCGGAGATCCGGGCGCCCTGGGTTCCCTTGCCGGAGCCCTGGGGCCCGACGATGAGCAGGCGTGCTGAGGTCATCGGAGGAGCCCTTCGTAGTGGCGCTGCTGAAGCTGCGCGTCGATCTGCTTCACGGTCTCGAGGCCGACGCCCACCATGATGAGGATCGACGTCCCGCCGAACGGGAAGTTCTGATTGGCGCTGACGGTCGACAGGGCGATCAGCGGGATGAGGGCGACCAGACCCAGATACATCGAACCCGGCAGGGTGATGCGCGTGAGGACGTAGTCGAGGTACTCGGCGGTCGGCCGGCCGGCGCGGATGCCGGGGATGAAGCCGCCGTACTTCTTCATGTTGTCGGCGACCTCGACCGGGTTGAACGTGATCGCGACGTAGAAGTACGTGAAGCCGACGATGAGCAGGAAGTACAGGAGCCAGTACAGCGGGTGGTCGCCCTTGGTGAGGTAGAGCGAGATCCACGTGACCCACGGCGCCGGAGTCTCACCGGGCTTGGGCTGGTTGAACTGGGCGATGAGCGCGGGGATGTACAGCAGCGACGAGGCGAAGATGACGGGCACGACGCCGGCCATGTTGACCTTGATCGGAATGTACGTGTTGGTGCCGCCGTAGGTGCGGCGTCCGACCATGCGCTTGGCGTACTGCACCGGGATGCGGCGCTGCGACTGCTCGACGAACACGACGAGGCCGATGATCACGATGCCGATCGCGATGACGAGGAAGAAGACCTCCCAGCCGCGCGAGACCTTGATGGCCCACATGGCTGCGGGGAAGGATGCCGCGATCGACGTGAAGATGAGGATCGACATGCCGTTGCCGATGCCCTTCTCGGTGACGAGCTCGGCGAACCACATGATGAGGCCGGTGCCGGCGGTCATCGTGAGGATCATCAGCAGCTGGGCCCACCACGCGTCGTTGGTGACCAGCTGCTGGCAGGCGCTGTTGGAGCTGTTGCCGAGGAGCTGACCGCTGCGGGCCACGGTCACGAGGGTGGTCGACTGCAGCAGCGCCAGCGCGATCGTGAGGTAGCGGGTGTACTGGGTCAGCTTCGCCTGGCCGGCCTGACCCTCCTTGTACAGCGTCTCGAAGTGCGGGATCACCACGCGCAGCAGCTGCACGATGATCGTCGCGGTGATGTACGGCATGACGCCGAGCGCGAAGATCGACAGCTGCAGCAGCGCACCGCCGGAGAACAGGTTGACCATCGACAGCAGGCCCTGCGTGCCGGCGCCGCTGGCGGCCAGACACTTCTGCACGTTGGTGAAGTCGACGAACGGCGTCGGGATGTGCGCACCGAAGCGATAGATGACGATGATCAGCAGAGTGAAGCCGATTTTCCGTCGCAGATCAGGGGTGCGGAAGACCCGCCCGATGGCGCTGAACAAGAGGTTTCCTCCAAAAGGATGCCGGTGCGACACTGCGCACCAGCTACCAGGCTAACCCAAGAGGGGACTGGAGCTTGCTCCAGTCCCCTCTCTGAGTGGTCTTACTCGGCGACCGTGACGGTCCCGCCGGCGGCCACGATCTTCTGCTCGGCGGAAGCCGAGACCTTGTCGACCGTGATGTTCAGCTTGACCGAGATGTCGCCGGTGCCGAGCACCTTGACCTTCTCGTTCTTGCGAACGGCGCCCTTGGCGACCAGGTCGGCGACGGTCACGTCGCCTCCGGTCGGGTACAGCTCGGCGAGCTTCTCGAGGTTCACGACCTGGAACTCCACGCGGAACGGGTTCTTGAACCCGCGCAGCTTCGGTGCACGCATGTGCAGCGGAAGCTGCCCGCCCTGGAATCCGGGACGAACCTGGTAGCGGGCCTTCGTACCCTTGGTACCGCGACCGGCGGTCTTACCCTTGGACGCCTCACCGCGACCCACGCGGGTCTTCGCGGTGTTGGCACCGGGGACCGGCCGCAGGTGGTGGACCTTCAGCACGCCCGGGCGGGCGGCTGCGGCTTCCTTCTTCTCAGCCATTAGTCGATCTCCTCAACCTTGACGAGGTGTGCGACGGTCTTGACGTAGCCGCGCGTCTGCGCGTCGTCGGGACGGACGACCGAGTCGCCGATCCGCTTGAGACCGAGCGAACGCAGCGTGTCGCGCTGGTTCTGCTTCTCACTCACCTTGGACTTTGTCTGCGTGACCTTCAGACGCGCAGCCATCAGGCACCTACCTTCGCTTCGCGCGCAGCGGCGGCCTGCTCGGCCTCGGCGCGGATGAGTCGGGCGGGGGCGACCTGGTCGAATTCCAGGCCACGGCGTGCGGCGACCGCACGGGGCTCCTCGAGCTGCTTCAGCGCCTCGACGGTCGCGTGCACGATGTTGATCGTGTTCGACGAGCCGAGCGACTTCGACAGGACGTCGTGGATGCCGGCGCACTCCAGGACAGCGCGGACCGGGCCACCGGCGATGACACCGGTACCGGCAGCGGCCGGACGAAGGAGCACGACACCGGCAGCGGCCTCACCCTGCACCGGGTGCGGGATGGTGGAGCCGGCACGGGGCACGCGGAAGAAGTTGCGCTTGGCCTCTTCGACACCCTTCGAGATGGCCAGGGGCACCTCGCGGGCCTTGCCGTAGCCGACGCCCACGACACCGTTGCCGTCGCCGACGACGACGAGCGCGGTGAAGCTGAAGCGGCGACCGCCCTTGACGACCTTCGACACACGGTTGATCGTGACGACGCGCTCGAGGAACTGGCTCTCGTTGCGGTCGCGCGACCCACGGTCGTTGCGGGGGTTGCGCTCGCGGCCGCCGCGGCGGGGCTCGCGCTCGCGCGTGGCCTCAGCGGCCTCGGCCGGAGCCTGGGTGGCATCGGTCACTTCGGTTGCTCCGTTGGTGTTGGTTGCATCGCTCACAGGTTCAGCCCTCCTTCGCGGGCGCCGTCGGCGATCGCCGCGACACGACCGGCGTACCGGTTGCCGCCACGGTCGAAGACGACCTCCTCGACGCCGGCGGCCTTGGCGCGCTCGGCGACCAGCTCGCCGACCTTGCGGGCCTTGGCGGTCTTGTCACCGTCGAGCGACCGCAGGTCGTTCTCGAGGGTGGAGGCGGAAGCCACGGTGTGGCCCTTGCTGTCGTCCACGACCTGCACGAAGACGTGACGCGCGGAACGGGTCACGACCAGGCGCGGACGCTCGGAGGTGCCGACGACCTTCTTGCGAAGGCGTGCGTGACGACGCGCACGGGCGTCGGACTTCGACTTCACAGCCATGATTACTTACCAGCCTTTCCGGCCTTGCGACGCACGACCTCGCCGGCGTAGCGCACGCCCTTGCCCTTGTACGGCTCGGGCTTGCGGATCTTGCGGATGTTCGCAGCCGCCTCGCCGACGGCCTGCTTGTCGATGCCGCTGACGGTGAGCTTGTTGTTGCCCTCGACCGTCAGGGTGATCCCGGCGGGCGGGTCGACCAGGACGGGGTGCGAGAAGCCCAGCGCGAACTCGACGGACGAGCCCTTCTGCTGGACGCGGTAACCCGTGCCGACGACCTCGAGGCCCTTGGAGTAGCCCTGGGTGACACCGATGATGTTGTTGTTGATGAGGGTGCGGGTGAGGCCGTGCAGCGAGCGCGAGGAGCGCTCGTCGTCGGGGCGGGAGACCACGACCTGGGCCTCCTCGACCTTGACCTCGATGGGGCGCGAGACGGTGAGCTTGAGCTCGCCCTTCGGGCCCTTGACCGCAACGTCCTGACCGTCGACCGTCACGGTCACGCCGGCAGGGATGTCGATGGGAAGGCGTCCAATACGCGACATGTCAGATCACCACACGTAGGCGAGGACTTCCCCACCCACGCCCTTCTGCTCGGCCTGGCGGTCGGTGAGGAGACCGGAGGAGGTGGACAGGATCGCGATGCCGAGGCCGCCGAGGACCTTGGGCAGCTCGGTCGACTTCGCGTAGACGCGGAGGCCGGGCTTGGAGACGCGCTTGATGCCCGCGATCGAACGCTCGCGGTTGCCGCCGTACTTCAGCTCCATGGTCAGGGTCTGACCGACGCGGGCGTCGGAGACGGACCAGTCGGCGATGTAGCCCTCGAGCTTGAGGATCTCGGCGATGTGGGTCTTGAGCTTGGAGCTCGGCAGCGACACGGAGTCGTGGTGCGCCGAGTTCGCGTTGCGCAGACGGGTCAGCATGTCTGCGACCGGGTCTGTCATCGTCATGATGTTTTTCCTTTGATCATGAGGTTTCGGCAGCCGTTACACGGCTGACGACCTGCAATGAAGTTCCGTATTCAGTTGTCTGAACAGAGGGATGCCTGGGCGTGTTCGTCCAGGCATCCCTCCATTCTGTCAGATCACGCCTGAGCGTCTGCCGACTTGAACGGGAAGCCGAGCGCCTTGAGCAGCGCGCGACCCTCCGCATCGGTGTTCGCCGAGGTGACGACGGTGATGTCGAAGCCGCGCACGCGGTCGATGCGGTCCTGGTTGATCTCGTGGAAGACCGACTGCTCCTGCAGACCGAAGGTGTAGTTGCCGTGACCGTCGAACTGGTCGCCCGACAGACCGCGGAAGTCGCGGATGCGGGGCAGCGCCAGGTTGACGAGGCGGTCCAGGAACTCCCAGGCACGGTCGCCGCGCAGCGTGACGTGCGCGCCGATGGGCTGGCCCTCGCGCAGCTTGAACTGCGCGATCGACTTGCGTGCCTTGGTGACGATCGGCTTCTGACCGGTGATCTTGGTGAGGTCGTCGACCGCCCCATCGATCACCTTGCTGTCACGAGCCGCCTCACCGACACCGGTGTTGACGACGACCTTGACGAGGCCCGGGATCTGCATGACGTTGGCGTAGCCGAACTCGTCCTGCAGAGCCTTGCGGATCTCGGTGTTGTACTTCTGCTTCAGGCGGGGCTGGATCTTGCCAGCCTCCACGGCAGTGTCGGTGCTCATCAGAGGTCCTTACCGCTCTTCTTGGCGAAGCGCACGCGGACGCTGCGCTTGCGGCCGTCCTTGATCTGCTCCTCGACGCGGTGGCCGACGCGGGTCGGCTTCTTCGTCTCGGGGTCGACCAGGGCGACGTTGGAGATGTGGATCGGCGCCTCGAAGGTCTCGATGCCGCCGGTCTTGGTGCCGCGCTGGGTCTGCCCGACGCGGTTGTGCTTCGTGATGTAGTTCACACCCTCGACGATCACGCGGTTCTGCTCGGGAAGGATCTCGAGGACCTTGCCCTGCTTGCCGCGGTCACCGCCCTTGTCCTGCTTCTTGCCGGTGATGACCTGAACGAGGTCGCCCTTTTTGATGTTCGCCATGATCAGATAACCTCCGGGGCGAGCGAGACGATCTTCATGAACTTCTTGTCACGAAGCTCACGACCGACCGGCCCGAAGATGCGGGTGCCGCGGGGCTCCCCGTCGTTCTTCAGGATGACGGCGGCGTTCTCGTCGAACTTGATGTACGAGCCGTCGGGACGGCGCGTCTGCTTCACGGTGCGGACGATGACAGCCTTGACGACGTCGCCCTTCTTCACGTTGCCGCCGGGGATGGCATCCTTCACCGTGGCGACGATGACGTCACCGACACCGGCGTAGCGGCGGTTCGAGCCACCGAGCACGCGGATGGTGAGGATCTCCTTGGCGCCGGTGTTGTCGGCGACCTTGAGGCGGGATTCGGTCTGGATCACTTTGCCTTCTCCAGGATCTCGACCAGACGCCAGCGCTTCGTGGCCGACAGCGGACGGGTCTCATTGATGAGGACGAGGTCGCCGATGCCGGCGGTGTTGTTCTCGTCGTGCGCCTTGACCTTCGACGTGCGACGGATGACCTTGCCGTAGAGGGGGTGCTTCACGCGGTCCTCGACCTCGACGACGATCGTCTTGTCCATCTTGTCGCTGACGACATAGCCGCGGCGCGCCTTGCGGTAGCCACGGGCGCTCTCGTCGCGGACGTCGTGCTCGGCGTGCTCGTGTCCGGCTTCAGCCGTCTTGTCTGCAGCAGCCATCACTCAGCCTCTTCCTTCACGGCCTCGGAGGCGGCATCCGCCTTCTTGGCCTTCTTCTTCGCCTTCGTCGCCTCGACGGGAGCGGGCGTGGCACGGATGCCGAGCTCGCGCTCACGGATGACGGTGTAGAGCCGCGCGATGTCGCGCTTGACCGCACGGATGCGGCCGTGGCTCTCGAGCTGGCCGGTGGCCGACTGGAAGCGCAGGTTGAACAGCTCTTCCTTGGCCTTGCGCAGCTCTTCGACGAGGCGCGTGTCCTCGAACGTGTCCAGCTCGCTGGGGGCGAGCTCCTTGGTGCCGATCGCCATTACGCGTCGCCCTCCTCGCGCTTGATGATGCGTGCCTTCAGGGGCAGCTTGTGAATGGCACGGGTCAGGGCCTCACGAGCGAGTTCCTCGTTGACGCCCGCGACCTCGAAGAGGACGCGACCCGGCTTGACGTTTGCAACCCACCACTCGGGCGAGCCCTTACCGGAACCCATGCGGGTTTCAGCCGGCTTCTTGGTGAGCGGGCGGTCGGGGTAGATGTTGATCCACACCTTTCCACCACGCTTGATGTGACGGGTCATCGCGATACGAGCGGACTCGATCTGACGGTTGGTCACGTAAGCCGGGGTGAGCGCCTGGATGCCGAACTCGCCGAAGGAGACCTTCGTGCCGCCGGTCGCCTGGCCGCTGCGGCCCGGGTGGTGCTGCTTGCGGTACTTGACTTTACGGGGGATAAGCATTACGCCGATGCTCCTTCTGCGACAGGGGCCTCGTTGCGCGGGCCACGGCGACGGTCGCCACGGTCGTCGCGACCGCGGGACTTCGGCGCGTTGGCCTGCTCGCGTGCGAGCTCCTTGTTGGTCAGGTCGCCCTTGTAGATCCAGACCTTCACGCCGATGCGGCCGAAGGTGGTCTTGGCCTCGTAGAAGCCGTAGTCGATGTTCGCGCGCAGCGTGTGCAGCGGCACACGACCCTCGCGGTAGAACTCCGACCGGCTCATCTCGGCGCCGCCGAGACGGCCCGAGACCTGGATGCGAACGCCCTTGGCGCCGGCGCGCTGTGCGCCCTGCAGGCCCTTGCGCATCGCGCGGCGGAACGCCACGCGGGCGCTCAGCTGCTCAGCGATGCCCTGGGCGACCAGCTGAGCGTCGGCCTCGGGGTTGCGCACCTCGAGGATGTTCAGCTGGATCTGCTTGCCGGTGAGCTTCTCGAGGTCGGCGCGGATGCGCTCGGCCTCGGCGCCTCGGCGACCGATCACGATGCCGGGGCGCGCGGTGTGGATGTCGACGCGGACGCGGTCACGCGTGCGCTCGATCTCGATGTTGCTGACGCCGGCCCGGTCGAGCTGGGTCTGCAGCAGACGACGGATCTTGATGTCCTCGGCGACGTAGTCGGCGTAACGCTGGCCCGGCTTCGTCGAGTCCGAGAACCAACGCGACACGTGGTCGGTCGTGATTCCGAGGCGGAAGCCGTACGGGTTTACCTTCTGTCCCATTACTTGCTCGCCTTCTTGTTGCTGTTCTCGGCCAGTTCGGGCGTCGCGAGCACCACAGTGATGTGGCTCGTGCGCTTCTTGATCTGGAACGCGCGGCCCTGGGCGCGGGGCTGGAAACGCTTGAGCGTCGTCCCCTCGTCCACGAACGCGTTCTTCACGAACAGGTCGCGCTCGTCGAGGTACTCGCCGGCATTGTCCGCCTTGACGCGGGCGTTGGCGACGGCCGACTCGACCAGCTTGTAGATCGGGTCGCTCGCGCTCTGCTGCGCGAACTTGAGGATCGCGAGGGCTTCTTCAGCCTGCTTCCCCTTGATGAGTGCGACAACACGACGAGCCTTCTGAGGGGTCACGCGGATGTGTCGCACCTTGGCGATGGACTCCACCATTTCTCTCTCCTCTTGCCCCCGCGTCAGCGGCGGCGGCCCTTCTTGTCGTCCTTCACGTGGCCGCGGAAGGTGCGGGTGGGCGCGAACTCGCCCAGCTTGTGGCCGACCATCGTCTCGGTGACGAACACCGGGATGTGCTTGCGGCCGTCGTGCACGGCGATCGTGTGGCCGAGCATGGCCGGGATGATCATCGAGCGGCGCGACCACGTCTTGATGACGTTCTTGCTGCCGGCTTCGTTCTGCACGACCACCTTGCGAAGCAGGTGCTCGTCGACGAAGGGGCCCTTCTTAAGACTGCGAGGCATCTTCTCTTACTCCTACTTGCGCTTCTTGCCGGCGTTGCGACGACGCACGATGTACTTGTCGCTTTCCTTGTTCGCGTGACGGGTGCGGCCCTCGGCCTGACCCCACGGCGACACCGGGTGGCGACCACCGGACGTCTTGCCCTCACCACCACCGTGCGGGTGGTCGACCGGGTTCATCGCGACACCGCGGACGGTCGGGCGGATGCCCTTCCAGCGGTTGCGACCGGCCTTGCCCCAGTTGATGTTGGACTGCTCGGCGTTGCCGACCTCGCCGATCGTCGCACGGCAGCGCGCGTCGACGTTGCGGATCTCGCCCGAGGGCATGCGCAGCTGGGCGTAGGGACCGTCCTTCGCGACCAGACGCACCGAGACGCCCGCCGAGCGGGCGATCTTCGCACCGCCACCGGGGCGCAGCTCGATCGCGTGGATCACGGTACCGGTGGGGATGTTCTTCAGCGGCAGGTTGTTGCCCGGCTTGATGTCAGCCGAGGCGCCCGACTCGATGATGTCGCCCTGCTGCAGCTTGTTCGGGGCGAGGATGTAGCGCTTCTCGCCGTCGAAGTAGTGGAGCAGCGCGATGCGCGCGGTGCGGTTGGGGTCGTACTCGATGTGAGCGACCTTGGCGTTGATGCCGTCCTTGTCGTTGCGACGGAAGTCGATGACGCGGTACTGACGCTTGTGGCCACCACCGATGTGACGGGTGGTGATGCGGCCCTGGTTGTTGCGGCCGCCGGTCTTCGACAGCGGACGCAGCAGCGACTTCTCAGGCGTCGACCGGGTGATCTCGGCGAAGTCGGCCACCGACGAGCCGCGACGACCGGGCGTCGTGGGCTTGTACTTGCGAATAGCCATGTGTTCTGTCCTCTATCCCGACTGTCAGCCGACGGCCGTGAAGATGTCGATGGTGCCCGACTTCAGCGTGACGACGGCGCGCTTGGTGTCCTTGCGCTTGCCGGTGCCGAAACGGGTGCGGCGGGCCTTGCCGACGCGGTTGAGCGTGTTGACCGAAGCGACCTTGACGCCGAAGATCTTCTCGATCGCCAGCTTGATCTCGGTCTTGTTCGCACGGGGGTCCACGAGGAACGTGTACTTGCCCTCGTCGATCAGGCCGTAGCTCTTCTCAGAGACCACCGGCTTGAGGATGATGTCGCGCGGGTCCTTGTTCTGGGCGTTGTCCAGAGCGGTCATGCCGAGACCTCCGAAGTAGCGGCGCTCTTGGACGCGACGAACGCGTCGTAGGCGGCCTTGGTGAAGACGATGTCGTCGGAGACGAGCACGTCGTAGGCGTTCAGCTGGTCGAAGTTCAGCACGTGGATGTAGCCGAGGTTGCGCACGCTCAGAGCGGTCACGTCGTCTTCGCGGTCGATGACGACGAGCACGTTCTTGACGGCGCCGAGACCCGCGAGCACGGCGGCGGCGGCCTTGGTCGAGGGCTTGCCCTCGATGCCGAAGGACTCGACGACGTGCAGACGCTCACCGCGCGCGCGGTCGCTGAGCGAGCCCAGCAGAGCGGCGGCGATCATCTTCTTGGGGGTGCGCTGCGAGTAGTCACGCGGCTTCGGGCCGTGGACGATGCCACCACCGGTGTGCTCAGGTGCGCGGATCGAGCCCTGACGCGAGTTGCCCGTGCCCTTCTGCTTGAAGGGCTTGCGGCCGGAGCCCGAGACCTCACCGCGACGCTTGGTCGAGTGGGTGCCCTGGCGTGCGGCGGCGAGCTGCGCGACGACGACCTGGTGGATGAGGGGGATGTTCGTCTTGACGTCGAAGATGTCGGCGGGCAGCTCGATGGAGCCGGCCTTCTTGCCGTCGGCCTTCACGACGTCGAGCGCGAGAGTCGAGTCAGCCATGTTCAGGCACCCTTCACTGCGTTGCGGACGTAGACGATGCGGCCACGAGCACCGGGGACGGCGCCCTTGACGAGCAGCAGACCCTTCTCGGCGTCGACGGCGTGCACCGTGAGGTTGAGGACGGTCACGCGCTCGCCACCCATGCGGCCGGCCATGCGCATGCCCTTGAAGACGCGGCTGGGCGTCGACGAGGCACCGATCGAACCGGGCTTGCGGTGGTTGCGGTGCGCACCGTGCGAAGCGGAGACACCCTTGAAGTTGTGACGCTTCATGACACCGGCGAAGCCCTTGCCCTTGCTGGTGCCGACGACGTCGACCAGCTGGCCGGCCTCGAACAGGCCCTCGACCGTCAGCTCCTGACCGAGTGAGTAGTCAGCGGCATCCGCGGTGCGGACCTCGGTCACGTGGCGGCGCGGCGTGACGCCGGCGGCCTCGAAGTGACCGGTGAGGGGCTTGGTGACCTTGCGGGGGTCGATCTGGCCCGCCGAGATCTGAACGGCGTTGTAGCCGTCCTTCTCGAGGTTGCGGATCTGGGTGACCACGTTCGGCGCGATCTCGATGACCGTGACCGGCACGAGCTTGCCCTGGTCGTTCCAGACCTGGGTCATGCCGAGCTTGGTGCCCAGGAGACCCTTGGAAATCTTGTTGTTGATGTCAGCCATGTCGAACCTCAGAGCTTGATCTCGATGTTGACATCGGCCGGCAGGTCAAGGCGCATCAGCGAGTCGACGGCCTTGGGCGTCGGGTCGACGATGTCGATCAGACGCTTGTGGGTGCGCATCTCGAAGTGCTCGCGGCTGTCCTTGTACTTGTGCGGCGACCGGATGACGCACACGACGTTCTTCTCGGTCGGAAGCGGCACGGGGCCGACGACGGTGGCGCCGGCACGGGTCACGGTGTCGACGATCTTGCGCGCCGAGCTGTCGAGCCCGGCGTGGTCGTACGACTTCAGGCGAATGCGGATCTTCTGTCCCGCCATTTGTCTGCTCACTCTCTTTCTCGCGTCATACGTCTCTGCCCCGATTCGGCAGCTGCGCATTGGACGCACGGTGGCGGAGGCGCTGCTGCGCTCCCGCCAGGGCACTCGCACCCGCTGTCGCGGGTGATGCTGCACCACTGTTCTGATGTCAAACCGCTGTCTCGGCACGCCGAGGCATCCGGCATCCTGCCCCCTGACACACGAATGCGCCTGCTTTCGCAGGAAGGGAGTCGGGATCAGTTGTTCTGCTGCCCGCGGCCCAGGTTCTCGCGCTCGGTGGCGCCGCCCTGTGCACTGCCCTGGCAGTGATCTGCCGCACGCGCAAGCGCACGGCAGAATGTGGAACCTGACTAGTCTACGTGTCGCCCGGGCGTGTCGCAAACTCGGGCGTGTCGCGCACGGCGTGTTTTCAGCTGCGCGGCGTCATCCCCGTCCGCTCGTCACGATACGCGCCTCACGGCGCCCTTCGTGACGATCGAATGCGGCCGTCCGGGCTCGCTCGTCACGTTGCGCGACATGCGGCGCACCTCGTGGCGAGTCTGGATGCCGGCGCGTCATCGAATCGCGCGGTTCAGCGCGGCGCGGACGAGCGCGGCCGGACGCGGGCCGATGCCGAAGACGTTCCGCGCGGTGAGGCGCACGACCGCCCATCCGGCGCGTTCGTAGGCCCGGTACTTCTCGATGTCGCGTTCCCACTGCCGCGGGTCGGTCCGATGCTGGTCGCCCTCGTACTCGACGGCGATGCGGAGTCCGGGGTACGCCAGGTCCGAGATCCCGAGAAGACGGCCACTCCCGTGTCGCACCTCGACGTCCAGGGCCGGCTCGGGCAGGCCGGCCTCGACGAGGTCGAGACGCACGAGGGTCTCGGCGCGCGACGAAGCCCCGACCCGGATCAGCGGCAGCGCTTCGCGGAGCCTCCCGATCCCCGTGCGACGCCCTGCCTCGATCGCGGCGGCGAGCTGTTCCACTGTTCCGAGGGCGGATGCCGGATCCCCGGGCTCTCCCCCGGCGAGTCGCGGCACCCGGACGATGCCGTCCCCGGCGGCGACGAGATCGTGCACGCCCAGCACGGCGCCGAGCTGGGCCCACGTGCTGGCGGGACTGCTGACGGCCACCCCGTCCAGGTCCCGGATTGCCACGAGGTGGTGCGCGTACGCGTGCCCCTCGACACCGCCGCCACGCGGTGCCCGATGAGGCAGCAGCACGCCGACCTGGACCGGCGCATCGACGCGGTGCGGCACCGGGATGCCCCACAGCGCCGCGGCCGACATGAGCACCAGGAACGACCCGGGGACCATGCGCGGCACATACGCGAGTGCCCGACGCCGGGCCGCCGCATCCCTGACCTCCCAGGGAGCGGCATCCTCCTCTGGAGCCCGTCCCGGATATCGGCGCACCCCCCAGAACGGGGCCTCGAGGTCAGCGGCTCGCAGCCGCGACTTCGCGACGCCCGCAGCGAGCGCGTCCCGGACGCGGAACACGCTCCCGAGGCCGGCGGCGATGGGTTCTCTCTGTGGCGACATCCTTCGATGCTCATGACGCCCGGCGCCGGCTGCCGACCGCATCGGGTGGACTGTGGACAACTCGCCCGCCACCCGCGCCTGTGGACAGACGACTCCCGCGAAATGTCGCGGCGGTCGCACCCGTTGCGCCCCGAGCGGCATCCTCGTCGCCTCGTCACGAACCGCGGCGAGCGCAACGCTTCGCGACGAGCGAACCAGGCGCGACGCTGCTCACTCGTCGCGAAAGGCAGGCAGCCGCCCACGACGCGACGAGCGAACCAGGACGCCGCGGCGGGGCATCCCGCACGGCGCTCACTCGTCACAAGATGCAGGCAGCCGCCGCAACGGGGCGAGGGAAGCGATTCTCACTCGTCACGAAATGCAGTCAGCGACGCACATCCGGACGCGCGAAGCGGGCCGGAGCTGCCCACCCGTCACGAAACGCACACAGACGCGCACAACCCGACGAGCGAAGCGGGACACCGCGGCCCGGCATCCCGCACCGTGCTCACTCGTCACGAAGCGCACGCAGACGCGCACAATGTGACAAGCGAACCAGGCCGGAGCTGCCCACTCGTCACGAAACGCAGCGACCAGCGCACACTGTGACGAGCGAACCAGGCCGGAGCTGCCCACCCGTCACGAAACGCAGCGACCAGCGCACAACGCGACGAGCGAACCAGGACACCCCGGCGGGCCGGGTGCTCAGTCGAGGAAGAGGGCGCGCAGGCGACGCGTCGTGAACACGAGCCCGATCGCGATCATCACGAGGTAGTAGCCGAGGTGGATCAGCATCGTCCAGTTCAGGATGCCGGTGGTGAGCCCGCGGACGAGCTCGACGCCGTGCCAGAGCGGGAACGACATCACGATCCACTGCACCCAGTCCGGGTAGACGGTGATCGGGTAGAACGTCGCCGAGAACAGGAACATCGGCAGCAGCACGAAGTTGATGAGGTCCATCTGCTGGAAGACCTTCATGTAGCTGGTGACGGCCATTCCGAGCGACGCGAACCCGAACGCGATGATCAGGACCGCCGGCAGCGCGAGGATCGCCGTCCAGGCCAGGTTCAGACCGAACAGCTGCAGGATGATCATGAAGCCGGTCGCGTACACCAGTCCGCGCAGCATCGCGTAGACGATCTCGCCGAGGGCGACGTCGAGCGGGCCGAGCGACGTGGCCAGCATCCCCTCGTACAGCTTCGCGTGGCGGAGCTTGAAGAAGACGTTCCACGTCGAGTCGTAGATCGCCCCGTTCATGGCCGAGACCGCGAGGAGCGCCGGAGCGATGTACGCGGCGTACGAGATCGGCCCGGCCGTCGTGTGGATCGCCGGGATGAGCGAGCCGAGGCCGATGCCCATCGACGCGAGGTACAGGACGGGCTCGAAGAAGCCGGAAAGCACGACCGCCCAGCTCGAGGACCGCGCGGCGATCAGGCCGCGCTGCACCACGGAGGCCGGGTTGCCCGCGTAGAGGGCGCGCACTCCCCCGGCCCGCAGGCGGGCGGCACGCGCCGGAGTCATGACCGTCATTCGCCGAGCCTCCGTTCGAAGCGGCGCCGGGCGATGAGATAGCCGCCGAGCGCGAGCGCGCCCAGATAGACGACGTGGATGATCGTGAGCCAGACCGGCTCGTGTGCACCGTACGTGACGACGCGGCCGAGCTCGGTGGCATGCCACAGCGGCGAGATCCAGCCGATCCACTGCAGCCAGACCGGCAGCGCCGTGAGCGGATAGAACGTGCCCGAGAAGAGGAACATCGGCATGAAGACGAACCGCTGCACCAGGGCGAACTGACCCATCTCATTCGTGATGGAGGCGGCGTAGGCCAGCAGCGGCATCCCGAACGCCCACGCTGCGAGCAGACCCACCGGGATCGCCAGCCATCCGGTGCCGCCGTACGGCACGGCCTGGAAGAGAACGATGAACACGAAGTACCCGCCGACCGCGACCAGGATGCGCGCCGAGGCGCCGAGCGTCACGCCGGTGGCGATCTGCGCGGGTGAGATCGGCGAGGCGCTGAACCCGTAGTAGAAGCGGCGCCACTTGAATCCGTCCATCACCGGGTAGCTGAACTCCTCGCTCGCCACCTGGATGCCGGCGGTCATCAGCAGCGCGGGGGCGACGAACGTGAGGTACCCGACCGAGTTGCCCCAGGCGTCGGTGACGTTGCCCGCGATGAGGGATGCCAGGCCGACCGCGAGGCCCAGGAGGTAGAGGATCGGCTGCCCGAGGGCGCCGATGATGATGGTCCAGCCGTACGCGCGCATCGCGCGCACCACGTGCTCGGCGACGTAGAGCGAACCGCGCCGCCGCGGCTTGCGACCGTGGGCGAGCGCCTCGGCGCGCAGCTGGTCGAGCGTGGGCTGCGCGAGCGCGGGGGTCGTGGCATCCGTCATTCGATGAGCGACCTTCCGGTCAGGCGCAGGAAGACGTCTTCGAGCGACGAGCGGCGCACGAGGCTGGTGATCGGCTGGAGCCCGCGCGCGGTGACGGCCTCCAGGGCGGCCTCGCCCCCCGCCGCGTAGATGAGGATGCGGTCGGGCAGCACCTCGATGCGGTCGCCGATTCCCTGCAGCTGAGTGGCGGCGTGCGCGTTGTTGCTGGCCCCGAATCGCAGTTCGAGGACCTCGCGGCTGGAGTGGTCGCGGATCAGCGACGCCGGCGTGCCCTCGGCCATGATGCGCCCCTTGTCGACCACGACGAGCCGGTCGCACAGCTGTTCGGCCTCGTCCATGTAGTGCGTCGTCAGCACGAGGGTGGTGCCGCGCTCCTTGAGCCGGAACAGGCGGTCCCACAGCACGTGGCGCGCCTGCGGGTCAAGGCCCGTGGTGGGCTCGTCGAGCAGCAGGATGCGGGGGTCGTTCACCAGCCCGCGGGCGATCGTCAGCCGGCGCTTCATACCGCCGGAGAGGGCGTCGACCTTGCTCGCGGCCTTGTCTTCGAGCTGGGCGAACGCGAGCAGCTCATCGGCCTTCTCGGCGCAGTGCCTGGCCGGCAGGCCGAAGTACCGGCCGTAGATGAAGAGGTTCTCGCGGCAGTTGAGCTCGCCGTCGAGGTTGTCTTGCTGGGGGACGACACCGAGACGCGACCGGATCTCGGGGCCGTGGCGGTCGGGGTCGAGCCCCAGGATGCTGAGGTCGCCGCCGGAGCGCGTGGAGACCGCGCCGATCATCTTCATCGTTGTGGACTTGCCGGCGCCGTTCGGGCCGAGCAGGCCGAAGGACTCGCCCGGCGCGACCTCGAAGTCGAGGCCGTCGACGGCGAGGAAGTCGGGAGCGCCCTTGACCTTGTAGGCCTTGCGGAGGCTGCGGGCGGAGATCACGGCGTCTGGCACCGGACGAGGCTATCAGCGGGCTCCGACATCCGTCCGCGGACGCAGAACCGCCCGGGGCCGGCTTCGTCGATGCGAAGCCGGCCCCGGGCGGTGGAGCAGTGCGGGTCAGTACCAGCCGGTGGACTGGGAGTGTCCCCAGGCACCGCACGGCGAGCCGTACATGCTCTTGATGTAGCCGAGGCCCCACTTGATCTGAGTGGTGGGGTTGTTCGCCCAGTCCGGGCCCGCGGAAGACATCTTCGAGCCGGGGAGCGCCTGCGGGATGCCGTAGGCACCCGACGGGTTGGCCGCGTGGACGTTCCAGCCGGACTCGCGGTTCCACAGCGAGTTCAGGCACGGCATCTGGCTCTGGCCCCAGCCGTAGCTTGCGAGCAGGCCCTGCGCGATGGCGCGGGGGCTCTGGCCGGAGTAGTTCACGATCGGACCGGCGCTGGCCGACGACGAGGACGACCGGTGGTGAGTGGTCGTGGTCGTGGTGGCGGCCTTGACCGGCGTGCTGGCGACGACGGGGTCCGGCGTGAACTTCTTCACGGTGATCGGCTTGCGCGTCGAGGCGGGTGCGGCCTGGACCTTCGCCAGGGGCTTGGCGGTCTGGGCCTGCTGCACGTCGAGCGCGGAGATCGCGGTGTGGTCGGCCCCGAACGAGAGGTTCGCGGGCGACTCCGACGGCGAGGAGACGAGGGTGGCGGCGGATGCCTGCTGGTGCGGCATCGCGCTGAGGGTCAGGGTCGCGGCGAGGACGAGTGCGCCACCGGCGACGGCACGGGCAAGGGGCGAGGTGCGAAGGCGCACGGGACTCCGATGTTCGTTGTTCCCTGCGTTGTCCAGCCCGGCCGTGGGGGCACGTCCGGGGAGCGGGAGCACCACCGGGGGTCGGATGCTTCCGTGCAGGCTGGTCGCCACGGGCCGTCGATTCGGAAACGGGGCCTGCGGCATCCGTCGACGCCGCCGAGGGTGGACAGTCGAGCCCGACTTCGGGTGGGTTGATCGACTGCGCGCTCCGGGACGCGAGGACGTGACAACGCTAGGGACGCCCCCTGGATGCTTCCTCCAAAAGGCCTGACAGCGATGCGGATCCGCCCTTGTGGGGAGTCCACAAACGGCACGCCCTCACAGGGATCGACGGGGGCTCGATCCGCCGATCCGTCTTCAGGAAACGGACCCAGCGACCACCCAGTCGAAGTCACACCGATCACACGAGTCACACCGGTCACAGCATGCCGGGACGAGCGAGACCCTCAGAAAACGGGCGTAGCGTCGAAGGGTTCCCTGACACACGACACCGAGGCATCCCCATGTCGATGAGCGCCCTGCGCCGAGCACGCAAGCAGGAGGGCCCCCGCGCCAGCCTGAAGCAGCTTCTGCCCTACATCTTCGAGCACAAGAAGGTGATCGCCGTCGTCATCGTGCTGTCGATCTTCGGCGCGCTGGCATCCCTCGCCCAGCCCCTGCTGGTCGGACAGGTCATCACGCGGGTCGAGCACGGCACCCCACTGGGCTCGCTGGTCTGGATCCTCGTCGCGCTCGTGATCGTGGCATCCCTCATCTCCGGCTACCAGCACTATCTGCTGCAGCGCACCGGAACCGCTGTCGTCTACTCCAGCCGGCGCCACCTGATCGCCCGCATCCTGCACCTGCCGATCAGCGAGTTCGACGCACGCCGCACCGGCGACCTCGTCTCGCGCGTGGGAACCGACACGACGCTGCTCTACGCCGCCCTCACCCAGGGCCTGGCCGACGCCGTCGGCAACGGCCTGCTGTTCATCGGGGCGATCATCGCGATGGCGATCATCGACTGGGCGCTGCTGCTGCTGATCCTCGTCGTGATCGGCGTGTCCATCGTCGTGGTCGGCGCCCTGTCGGGACGCATCCGCCGGGCGACGCGGGAACAGCAGGAGAAGGTCGGCGAGCTCTCCAGCGGAATGTCGCGCGCGGTCGGCTCGATCCGCACCATCCGCGCCTCGGGCGCCTCCGGACGCGAGGAGGCGGCCGTGACCGCCCTCGCCTCGGACACGTACGACGTCGGCGTGCGCATCGCCCGCGTCTCCGCCGCGGTGGTCCCGGTCGCCGGAATCGCCCTGCAGGTGTCGCTGCTGGTGGTGCTCGGCGTCGGCGGGTTCCGCGTGGCATCCGGCGTCATCACCATCGCGCAGCTGGTCACGTTCGTGATGTTCCTGTTCATGCTCGTGCAGCCGCTCGGCACCTTCTTCGGCGCGATCACGTCCGTGAATCAGGCGCTCGGTGCGCTCGGGCGCATCCAGGAGGTGCTGGATCTTCCGACCGAGTCGCAGGAGGATGCCGCGATCGCGGCGCGCGTGCGGGAGGCCGACCTTCGACAGGCTCAGGGCACGGGATCGGATGCGGACGCACCGGCGATCTCGTTCCGGGACGTACGCTTCCGCTACCCGGAGGCGGTCGTCGCCGCTCGGGCGAAGGCCGAGAACGAAGCGGCGACGCTCCTCGAATCCGCACACGTGACGGTGGCCTCCGACTCGCTGCCGCCGATGCCGGACGAATCCGGCGAGGTGCTGCACGGGGTCACGTTCGACGTGCCGCGCGGGGCGCGCGTGGCGCTCGTCGGTCCGTCGGGAGCCGGCAAGTCGACGACCCTGGCCCTCATCGAGCGGTTCTACGACCCGTCCGGCGGCGCGATCCTGCTCGGCGGACAGGACGTGCGCCTGCTCGATCGCGAGCACCTGCGCGCACAGCTCGGCTACGTCGAGCAGGATGCCCCGACCCTGGCCGGCAGCATCGGCGACAACCTGCGCCTGGCCGCACCCGAGGCATCCGACGCGGAATGCGAGCGGGTGCTGCGCGCCGTCAACCTCGGCGACGTGATCGAACGCTCGCCGCTCGGGATCGACGCGCCCGTCGGCGAGGCGGGCGTGATGCTCTCCGGGGGCGAGCGTCAGCGCCTCGCGATCGCGCGGGCGCTGCTGGCCGCTCCCCCGATCCTGCTGCTGGACGAATCCACATCCTCGCTGGACGGCCTGAACGAGCAGCGCATGCGCGAGGCGATCGACGCGGTCGCCACCGGGCGCACGCTCATCGTGATCGCCCACCGCCTGTCGACCGTGGTGGACAGCGACCACATCGTCGTCCTGGACCGCGGCCGGGTCGTCGGACAGGGCACGCACAGCGAGCTGGTGGCATCCACCCCGCTGTACCGCGATCTGGCGAAGCACCAGCTGCTCGTCTGAGCCGTCTCGGGCGCGCTCCGCGCGGCCTCGCTCAACGACCGGGGAGGGTTCAGACCCGGGCTCAACCGACAAGAACGGCGCTGCGCTCGCGCAGATCTTGTCGGTCGAGCGGGAGGATGGGGGCATGAGCGCCGACGAGGTCACCCCTGCGGAAGAGATCGATGCGATCATCGCGAGCACCGGAGGCTGGCGGGCGGCGACGCTCGCCGAGGTGCGCCGGGTGATCCTCGGCGCGGACGCGGGGATCACCGAGGAGATCAAGTGGCGTAAGCCCTCGAAGCCGGAGGGCGTGGCCACGTGGGTCAGCAACGGGAACGTCTGCATGGCGGATGTGCTCAAGAGCGCCGTGCGCCTCACGTTCCCCAAGGGAGGGCAGCTCGACGACCCTCGGGGCCTGTTCAACGCGCGGCTCACCGGGGACAAGATCCGGGCGATCGACTTCTTCGAAGACGCCCCGGTCGATGCGGATGCGCTCCGCGGGATCGTGGCGCAGGCCGTCGCGGCGAATCGCGGGTAGGACGGTCCGCAAGGGCGCCGCGTTTCGTCTCGCTTCGCTCGCTCAACGACCGGAGACAGACGCTTCGCTCGCTCAACGACCGGAAACAGACGCTACGCTCGCTCAACGACCGGGTGGGGAGGGAGCGGGGGCGACGAGGTCGATCGCCCAGGCGTTGCAGGTGATCGGCACGCCTTTGGGGTACTCGAAGGCCTCCTCGCCGGTGTTGGTCATGCCCGCCTTCTCGCAGATGCGGTTCGAGGCGGCGTTGTCGATGCGGGGGAAGGCGTAGAGGAGACGGCGGTCGGCGGTCGCGCGGGCCCGGGCATCCTGAATGCACAGACCGAGCGCCGCAGCCCCGTACCCTCGACCCTGGAAGGGGGTGTGCACCGACCACCCGGCCTCGAAGATCGGGGTCTCTCCGTGGGTGCTCGGCCAGTAGCCGACCGACCCCACGGGAGTCCCGTCGACGAGGATCGCGAAGACCCACGTGTCGTCGTTCGTCCAGCCGTCCAGGAACACGCGGTGGCGGTGCGCGACCTTCTCGGCGGTCTCGGACCCGCCGAGGTACGTCATCATCTCGGGAGCGTTGTTCGCCTCGAGGATGGCGAGGTCTTCGTCACCCCACGGACGGAGCACGACGGTCTGCGGCATGCCGTCAGTATGCCTGGCGCCTCCGACATCCCAGGCCTTGTCGTGCTCGAACGGAGTCGAAGAGAGTATGGCCCGGCTCCGCCGGTCTGAACCCTCCAGCGGAACCGGGCCACGATGTGGGGCCCGGATCCGCCGCATTTGACCACCGGCGAATCCGGACCACAGGATTTCGGCTCGGCCCCCTTCTGAACCAATGGGGCCGAGCCGGCTTGTCTGGCCCGGTTCCGTCGGTCTGAACCCTCCGACGGAACCGGGCCAAGTCTTGTTAAGCCTCCGCGAGCCGCGAGCGCAGCGCGGCGAGCTGCTCGGTGAGCTCGGCCGGGATGCGGTCGCCGAACTGCGCGTAGAACTCCTCGGTGAGGTCGGCCTCACGGCTCCACGACGCCGCGTCGACGTGGAAGAGCTCGTCGAGGTCGGCCTGCGGGACGTCGATGCCGTCGAGGTTCAGCTCGTCGGTGTCGGGCAGGTAGCCGATCGGGCTCTCGATGGCTCCGGCCTCGCCCTGGATGCGGCGGATGATCCACTCGATGACACGCGAGTTGTCACCGAAGCCCGGCCACAGGAACCGACCGTCGGCCCCGCGGCGGAACCAGTTGACCTGGAAGATCGCCGGCGGTGCGGTGAGCTCCTCGGAGGCCCCGATCTCGAGCCAGTGCGCGAAGTAGTCGGCCATGTTGTACCCGCAGAACGGCAGCATGGCGAACGGGTCGCGACGGAGTTCGCCGACGGTGCCCTCGGCGGCCGCGGTGCGCTCGGACGAGATGGTCGAGCCGATGAAGACGCCGTGGTTCCAGTCGGTCGCCTCGACGACCAGCGGGACGTTCGTGGCGCGGCGTCCGCCGAAGAGGATGACGTCGAGCGGAACCGCGTCCTCCCAGTCGTCGGCGATCTGCGGGCACTGCGCGGCGCGGACGGTGAAGCGCGAGTTCGGGTGGGCGGCGGGACGACCGGAGGCCGGAGTCCAGGGGTTGCCCTCCCAGTCGATGAGGTCGTCGGGCGCCTCGTCGGTCAGGCCCTCCCACCAGACGTCGCCGTCGGGACGCAGCGCCACGTTCGTGAAGATCGTGTTGCCCCACAGCGTCTCGACCGCGGTGACGTTGGTCGACTCGCCGGTGCCGGGCGCGACGCCGAAGAAGCCGGCCTCGGGGTTGATCGCCCAGAGCCGCCCGTCTTCGCCGGGGCGGATCCACACGATGTCGTCACCGAGGGTCTCCACGCGCCAGCCGGGGATCGTCGGGCGCAGCATGGCGAGGTTCGTCTTGCCGCACGCCGACGGGAACGCCGCCGCCACGTGGTACTTCTTGCCGGTCGGGTCGATCACGCGGATGAGCAGCATGTGCTCGGCGAGCCAGCCCTCGTTGCGGCCGATCACCGAGGCGATGCGCAGCGCGAAGCACTTCTTGGCCAGGATCGCGTTGCCGCCGTATCCGGATCCGTACGACCACACCTCGAGGGTGTCGGGGTAGTGGACGATGTACTTCTCGTCGTTGTACGGCCAGGCGACATCCTCTTCGCCGGGCTTCAGCGGGGCCCCGACGGAGTGGACCGTCTTGACCCACGGCGCACCGTCGGCGATGAGCTGGGTGACCTCGTCGCCCACGCGCGTCATGACGCCGATGGATGCCACCGCGTACGGCGAGTCGGTGACCTGCACGCCGATGTGCGACAGCGGGCCGCCGACGGCGCCCATCGAGAAGGCGACGACGTACATGGTGCGACCGCGCATCGAGCCCTCGAACACGCCGTCGAGCGTGGCGCGCATCTCGGCCGGGTCGGCCCAGTTGTTGGTGGGGCCGGCGTCGATCTTGCGCTCGGAGGCGATGAAGGTGCGCGCCTCGGTGCGCGCGACGTCGCTCGGGTGCGAGCGGGCCAGGTACGAACCCGGACGCCACTCGGGGTTGAGCTTGATGAGCTTGCCGTCCTCGACCATCTGCTCCAGCAGGGCGCGGTTCTCGGCGCGGGTGCCGGACACCCAGTGGATGCGGTCGGGCTGGGTCAGCTCTGCGATCTCATACACCCACTCCTCGAGGGCCGCCATGCCGGGGCCTTCGACCTGCGGCCAGCGGCCGCGAGCGGGGGCGGTAGGGGTCTCAATATCCACGAGGGCCATGTCACTTTCCGTTCGTTCGGAACATCGGCTGACCTCTACTCTTGTCGGGGTTCCGGGGTTCTTAAGGCGAAAACTTCTTGAAAAAAATACGGTTCTTGCCGTTATGATGAAGGAATGGCTCCCCCCACGTCTTCCGTCGAGCTGGCGACGCTCGGCCACCGCATCCGGCACCAGCGCCTGTCGGCCGGCATGACGCTGGACGAGCTCGGCGCCCGGGTCGGCGTCGCCGGCTCGCACCTCAGCCTCATCGAGAACGGCAAGCGCGAACCGCGCCTGTCGCTGCTCCAGCAGATCGCCGAGGCGACCGGCACCGATGTGACCGACCTGCTCTCCCCCGAACCGCCCAACCGCCGCGCCGCGCTCGAGATCGAGTTGGATGCCGCGCAGTCGAGCACCGTGTTCCGCCGCCTCGGCCTCGCCCCCGTGCGCGTGACCAAGGGCATGACCGACGAGACGCTCGAGACGGTGCTGGGCCTGAACCGGGAGCTGCAGCGCCGCGAGCGCGAGGCGATCGCCACGCCCGAAGAGGCACGCCGCGCGAACACCGAGCTGCGCCTCGCGATGCGCCGGCGCAACAACTACCTCCCCGACATCGAGGCCCTCGCCGAGAAGCAGCTGCGCGCCGCCGGTCACACCACCGGCGCGCTCACCCACCGCACCGTGAGCATCATGGCCGAGCAGCTCGGCTTCGAGCTGATCTACGTCAACGACCTGCCCCACTCGGCCCGGTCGGTCACCGACATCGAGAACGGACGCATCTACCTGCCGCCGGCATCCATCCCCGGCGGGCACGGCCTGCGCTCGATGGCGCTGCAGGCCATGGCCCACCGCCTGCTCGGCCACCAGCCGCCCACCGACTACGCCGAGTTCCTGCGGCAGCGGCTCGAGATCAACTACTACGCGGCCTGCTGTCTGCAGCCCGAGCACGCGGCCGTGGCCTTCCTGCAGCAGGCGAAGAAGGAGCGCAACCTCGCCGTCGAGGACTTCCGCGACGCGTTCGGCGTGACTCACGAGGCCGCCGCGATGCGGATGACGAACCTGCTCACCGAGCACCTCGGCATCCGGCTGCACTTCATGCGCGTGAGCGGCTCGGGCGCGATCACCCGGGTGTACGAGAACGACGACCTGCCGCTGCCGGCCGATGTGACCGGGTCCATCGAGGGCCAGGTGGCGTGCCGGCGCTTCCTCGGGCGGTCGGCGTTCGAGGAGCAGAACCGCACCACCGAGCACTACCAGTACACCGACACCCCCGCCGGGACGTTCTGGTGCTCCGCGCAGACGGGAACGACCAGCGACGGCGAGTTCTCCGTGACGGTCGGGGTGCCCTTCGACGACGCCCGGTGGTTCCGCGGTCGCGAGACGGCGAAGCGCGTGACGTCGACCTGCCCGGACGAATCCTGCTGCCGCAAGCCCGACAGCGAGGCCCTCGCACGCTGGCACGGACGCGCGTGGCCGAGCGCGCGCGTGCACATGCAGATGTTCTCGCCGCTTCCGAGCGGCGAGTTCCCCGGTGTGGACGACAGCGAGGTCTACGCCTTCCTCGACCGGCACGCCGAGCAGTGACGGGGATGCCCTTCGACAGGCTCAGGGCGCACAGGGAGCTCAGGGCGCACGGGGAGCTCAGGGCGCCTGTGCGGGAGCCAGGGCGTCCGGTCGGCCCACGCCGTCAGCCGGTGATGAACGACCGGTAGCGGTCGAGGGCGGCGCCGATCGCGGCATCCGTCGCGGCTCCGGGGGCGAGCAGCTCCGGCACGGGGTCGTCGGCGTGCCGCCCGAGCGCGGTCGAGGAGAGCCACGATCCGACGACCTGGCCGTCGGCGACGAGGATGGGCCGCACCATGCCGTTCTTGCCGGGACCGATCGGGGCCCGGAACTCGGGTGCGCACACCGCGTCGCGGTCGGCGTAGGAGATGTAGTACTCCTCGAACGGCGGCAGCGCGAAGACGGGCGGAGCATCCGGATCGGGGTCGGGAAGGCCCGGTGCCACGTACACGCCCTCGTCGCACTCGACCAGGGACGGGGCTGCCTCCGCCGCGGCGGCACGGGCCGGTGTGAGGGGCAGGCCGGCCCACCACGCGAAGTCCTCGGCGGTGGCCGGGCCGTGGCCGGCGACGAACCGGGCGAACAGGGCGGCGACAGGATCGCCGGTCGGCGCACTGCTGCCGCGCACCCAGTCGTCGACGAGGACGAACGACTGCTCACGGCTCGGGCCGCCGGCACGGGAGACGACCGGCCCCTGGCAGAGGAATCCGCGCACCGCGAGCGCATAGATGACATGGACGCCGCGCTGGCCGGTGGGATCGACGCCGATGCCGCGCAGCACGTCGAAGATCTCCGCGCGCGTGAGACGGTTGCCGCCGTTCAGCGCGCCGAGGATCGCGGTCTCGCAGCGCGCGAACACGGCGGCATCCAGCCCGAGCGCACGGTGGCGCGCGGCGGCCTGACGCAGCTGCCGCTCGCCGGTGATCGCGACCACCCACGCGAGATCGCGCGCGGGGATGATGTGCAGTGTTCCGCGCATCGTCCAGGCGCGCACCAGCACGCCGCTATCGAACAGGGCGTCGACGTCGGCGATCGTGGGGCCGCCGGACACGCGGGATGCCAGGGCCCATCGCCCGCCCCAGAACTCCTGGGACTGCACCGCGAGCATGTGCTCCGCCGCCTCGGTCACGCTCGCCGCGGGGGCGGTCAGTCGGTGCGACCGCAGCCGCCGGTCGGTGAGAGCGGACCCGGTGATCGCCATGCCCGGATTCTCGCACGACCCTCCGACCTCCTCCGGGTTCGCAGGATCGGAGGCCGTTAGTCTACAATAGTGGAATAACGAAGGGAGCGCCGTGGGAACCCATGACGCGGCTGCGGACATCGTCGTCCGCGGTGGATCCATCCACACGTTCGATGCGCACGACACCGTGACCGACGCCCTGGCGCTGCGGGACGGCCGCATCGTGGCATCTGGCCGCGCCGCCGCCGCGCTCTCCGCGACGCGCGTGATCGAACTCGACGGACGCACCGTGCTTCCCGGCATCAACGACGCGCACCTGCACGCGGCGTGGCTCGGCGCCCGCTGGCCGCACCTCTTCTTCGGGGACGCCGGGCCCGGCCACTCCCCCGAAGGGCGCCTCGTCGCGACCGAGGCGGACCGCCGCGCCGCCCTCACGCGCGCCTGGCGGCTGCTCGCGTCCCTCGGCATCACCAGCTACACCGAACCGGGCATCGGACCCGGCGAGGACGACGGCGAGACCGGATGCTTCGGCCAGGCGATGCTCGACACCTACGTGACCCTGCACCGCGCCGGCGCGCAGACCGCCCGCGTCACGCTGCTGCGCCTGTTCGGGCACCTCGACGGCGAGGCCGAGCTCGAGGACGTGCGCCGTGGCGTGGCATCCCCCGTTCCTGCGACCGACCCGTGCTGGCTGAACATTGCCGGGGTGAAGATCTTCGCCGACGGCATTCCGCCGATGCGCAGCGCATGGGTGCGCGAACCCTACCTCGACGGCACGACGGGCGCGCTGCTGACCCGCGGGAGCGACCCGGTCGAGGCGTTCCGCGGCATGATCGCCGCCGCGCTGGATGCCGGTTGCCAGATCGCCGTGCACGCCACCGGCGACCGGTCGATCGACGAGTTCGTCTCTGCGCTCGAATCGCACGGGCCCGCGGCATCCGGCATCCCGGGCGGGCACTACGTGGTGCACGCGGATCTGGTCGATGCCGAACTCCTGGCGCGCATGGCGCAGGCCGGCGTCGGGATCGCCGCTCAGCCGGTGATCGCCGATCACACCGGCGCGTGGATGGAGCCGGTGCTCGGCGCGTCGCGCACCGCCGCGGCGTGGCCCTTGCGGCGGATGATCGACACCGGCGTGCGGACGACGATCACCAGCGACGCCCCCATCGCGACGCCCGACTGGCGCGTCACGATCGACGCCGCGCTGAGGATGCTCGGCGAAGACACCCCGCAGGTGCGCCGCGACCTGCTGCACCGGGTCACCACGGTGCCGGCCGCGCAGGATGCCGCCGCGCAGTGGAAGGGGACGCTCACCCCCGGCATGGCCGCCGACCTCGTGGTGCTCGACGAGGATCCGACCCGCCCGGGCCGCCCGGTGGCCGGCATCGGCGTCGCCGGGACGGTCGTCGGCGGCCGCGTCGTGTTCGAGCGCGGCGAGACCCCCGAGTCCGAGTAGCCCCGGCGCATCCCGGCGCGTCCCGCCCCGTCGCGGGCTCTCCTCCGCCCCGCCCCGTCGTGGCTCCGCTGTCCTGGATTGCACGCCAGGACGCAATCCAGGACAGCGGAACAGCAGGGTGCGCGGCCCGGGGAGGGGGAGGGCGAACCGCAAGCGGTCCGAGTGCGGCGGTCAGGCGGCGGTGGCGACGAGAACCCGGGGGCTGCCGGGGAGGGCGACCTTGTCGCGCACGGTCCAGCCGGTGTCGGCGAGCCAGCCGCGCACCTCCGACTCGGGGTAGACGACCGTGCCGTCGATCACGAGGTACTCCCCCGCGTGCAGGGCGTCGATCGCGCGCTGCTCGGCGTCGTCGTCGAGGAAGAAGTCCAGCAGCGTGAGCGTCGCGCCCGGGGCCGCGGCACCGCGCAGGTTCTTCAGGATGCCGATGTTCTCGTCGGCGGTGAAGCGGTGGATGACGTGGTTCATGAACACCGCGTCGTACTCGCCCTCCGGCGCGGTCGTCGCCGTGTCGCCGGTCGTGACGCTCGCGCGGGCGGACAGGCCGGCGGCATCCACCGCGGCGGCGACGCCGTCCTCGAAGCCGGGGGCGTAGACGAAGGTCGTCGACAGGCCCGGATTCGCCTTCATCGCCTCGATCGCGAACGCGGCCGACAGGCCGCCGAAGTCGAGGGCGCGCTGCGCGCCGGAGAGGTCGACGAGGCGTCCGAACTCCTGGCCGTGCAGCTCGTTGTAGGTCATCACCCCGGCCATGAAGGTGCCCCAGCGGGCGTCGTCCATCTGCAGGTCGCCGGGCTCGGTGGTGTCGACCGTGCGGCCGAATTGGAGCCAGTGCGGGTAGCTGATCTCGCTGAGGAACGTGAGGAACGGCGCCAGGTCGATGACGGATGCCCCGCCGGTGAGGTACGCCGCGGCATCCGGCTGCAGCGAGTACTCGCCGTCGGCGCGGGCGAGCAGGCCCTTCGCGGCCATGGCGTCGGCGAGGATGCGGGCCATGCGCGGGCTGACGCCGGTCTGCTCGGCCAGCTGCGGTGCGGTGCGCGGTCCGTCGGCCAGGGCTTCGAACAGGCCGATGCGACTGGATTCGAACAGCTGCTTGGCGGCCATGTAGCCGGTCGCGATGTCGAGGATGCGGGAGGCGTCGGGAGTGGTCATGGGAGGGATCCTTTCTACGGTTGTAGAAAATAAAAGGCCGGGATGTGGGCGGGTGTCCCTTCGTCTCGCTTCGCGCGCTCAGGGACCGGGGCGAGAGGGACCGGGGGTGTCAGCGGCCCTCGGAGATCAGGAACCCCCGGACAGCGGCGCGGAACTCGGGGGTGTGCAGGGCGCGCAGGTGATCGCCGGGGACTTCCCGGTACGCGGCTCCGGGGACGCCGGCGGCGAGCTCCGCGAGACCGGAGGTCAGGTCGTCGGCGTCGCCGCGCACGAACAGCGTCGGCACCGACGGCACCCCCGCCTGCGGGTCGAACGGTTCGGCGGCGAGCCCCTCGATGAGGTTCAGCGCCCCGGCCGAGTCGACGCCGGGAAGCTGCACCATGGCGAGGATCATGCCGGTGACGGGATCCGCCGGTGCGCTGCCGCCGGCGAGCGCGCCCCGGGCGGCTGCGAGATCCATCAGCGCGAACGGCTCGAACGGGCTGAGCCCGGCCAGCACCGCCCGACGCACCCCCCCGCGGCCGGCGAGGTCCCAGGCCAGCCGCGCGCCCAGCGAGTAGGAGACGACGTCGACCTCTCCCCCGGCGCCGGTGACGACATCCTGCAGCAGGTCGACCACGGCCGTCGTCGGCAGCGCCGCGGCGGGAGCCGAGGAGGCGCCGTGCGCGGGGAGGTCCACCACGATGCGCTCCCGCCCGGGAAGCACGTCCGCCCATTCGGCGTCGGGCCAGTCCACCCGGCCGCGCGAGGCGAGCCCGTGCACGAACAGCACCGGCGGGCCGGCGACCGGGCCGGAGGATGCGACCCGGTGCACGGAGAGGGGCGAGGTGAGGGCGGGCATCCGGATCATCCCTTCAGGCGGGCCAGGAACCCGTCCAGATACTGGTCGTAGTCGGCGATACGGTCGCCGTCCGGGTACATGAGGTTCACGACGGCCGACCCGATCACGGTGGAGATGTACTCGTTCGCGTACGGCTCGTACGGCGCCTCGGCGGTGATCACGCCGGCTTCCTTCGCCTCCGCGAACCGCTCGACGCACTGCGCCCGCCAGGACGCCAGGTGCTTGCGGTAGAGGTCGGCGAGCTCGTCGCTGGACATCGCGTTCTCCCACAGGGCCAGGAGCACCCGGCCGGCCGCGATCTCCTCGCGGGTGTGCGGCAGCGGTGCGCGCAGGAACGCCCGCAGCTGCTCGTCGGCGCCGCCCGGCACCTCCGCGTTGACCGCCTCGCCGAGTTCCTCGAGGATGCTCGAGAACGTCGCGGCGACGATGGCGTCCTTGCCGTCGAAGTAGTGCTTGAGCGCGCCGTTCGCGAAGCCGGCCTCGGCGGCGATCGAGCGCATCGTGGCCGCCTCGAAGCCGCCCTTGAGGATGATGCTCTTGGCGACCTCGATGATCTCGCGGCGCCGCTCGTCGTGGTCGATGACCTTCGGCATCCCTGTCTCCTGTCTGGTGCTGCTCGGTGCGGGTCAGAACCGCGTGCCGATGCGCGTCGTGGTCACATCTTCGCGGGTCTTCAGCCACGCCAGGCGCCGGGCGCGCTGGGCGACCGGGTCTGCGACCGGTGACGCGAGCCGGAGCCGCTCCGAGTAGGGATGCCCGGGATGCCGCGTCACCTGTTCGCCCTCGCCGGTCTCGACGAGTTCCCCGTGATACATCACCGCAACCCGGTGGCAGACCCGGCGCACCACGCCGAGGTCGTGCGAGACGAAAAGGTACGCCACCCCGGTGTCGCGCTGCAGCTCGATGAACAGGTCGAGGATCGTCGCCTGCGTGGTGAGGTCGAGGGCGCTCACCGGCTCGTCGCACACGATGAGCCGGGGCCGGCGCACCAGGGCCCGGGCGATCGCGACGCGCTGCCGCTGCCCGCCGGAGAACTCGCTCGCGTAGCGGTCCGCCCACGCCCGCGGCAGCTTGACCCTGTCGAGCATCTCGGCGACGCGCGCCTGCGCCTCGCGCCGTCCCGTTCCCGATGCGGTCAGCGGCTCGGTGAGGATGTCGCCGATCGTCATGTTCGGGTTGAGCGACCCGTATGGATCCTGGAAGACGACCTGGATGTCGGAGGCCAGCGCACGGCGGTCGGCGCCGCGGGCGTGGGTGATGTCGCGGCCGTCGAACGCGATCGTTCCGGAGGTCACCGGCGCGAGGCCGAGCACGGCCTTGCCGAGGGTGGACTTGCCCGATCCGGACTCGCCGACCAGGCCGACGCATTCGCCCGGGGCGATCTGCAGGGAGACGCCCGCGAGGGCGCGGAACGCGGTGCGGCCGCGTCCGTAGTCGACGACGACGTCCTGCACATCCAGCAGCGGCTCGGTCATCGGGTCACCTCCTGCGTGGCGGTCTGCCCTTCGACAGGCTCAGGGCGCGGGTCGGGATCGTGCTCAGGGCGCGGGTCGGGCTCGCGCTCAGGGCGCGGGTCGGGATCGTGCTCAGGGCGCGGGTCGGGCTCGCGCTCAGGGCGCTCCGCACCGGCGCCGGCGGCCCACGCGGCATCCAGCTCGGCGCGGCCTGCGGCGTCGTCCAGCGAGGCGGCGATCAGTTCGCGCGTGTACGGGTCGGCGGGGTGGGCGAAGAGAGCGTGGACTTCGCCCTCCTCGATGATGGAGCCGTTCTGCATGACGATCACGCGATCGCAGATGTCGGCGACCACCCCGAAGTTGTGGGTCACGATCAGCAGCGCCATGCCGTCTTCGGCCTGCAGTTCGCGCAGCAGTTCGAGCACCTCGGCCTGCACGGTGACGTCGAGCGCGGTGGTGGGTTCGTCGGCGACCAGCAGCGACGGGCGTCCGGCGATCGCGCCGGCGATCAGCACGCGCTGCGCCATGCCCCCGGAGATCTGGTGCGGGTAGCTGCGCATCACGCGGGCGGGGTCGAGGATCCCGACGCGGGTCAGCATCTGCCGGGCGCGCTGCGTGGCGTCCGCGCGGCTCAGGCCGTGCACCTTGCGCAGCGGCTCGGTCAGCTGCCAGCCGATCGTGTACGACGGGTCGAGGTTCGACATCGGCTCCTGCGGGATGTACCCGATGTCCCGGCCGAGGAGGGCCTGGCGCCGTCGGGCGTCGAGTCCGGTGACGTCGCGTCCGCCGATCAAGACGGCGGAGGCATCCGCCCGCCCGCCCTCCGGCAGCAGCCCCAGGATCGAGAACACGGTCTGCGACTTGCCGGAGCCGGATTCGCCGACGATCCCGACGACCTCTCCGGGGGCGACGTCCAGCGACGTGCCGTGCACCACCTCGGTGTCGCCGTAGGAGACCCGCAGGTTCTCGACGCGCACCGCCGCGGTCTGCGGGTCCGAGCGCAGCACGCCCGTGCCGAACGCAGGATCGATGCGCCCGACGGCCGGTGTTTGCGCGGTGGATGCCGCGGCTGCACCTGATCCGTCCTGCGTTCGGCCCGCGGACTTCTGCGCCCGGCGCTTGGCGCGGCGCACCGCGCGCGGCTCGGGGGCGCGAACCTGGATCAGCTCGGCGAGCGTGGAGCCCATCAGCGCGAGGACCGCGATCGACAGGCCGAGGGCCAACGACGGCCACAGCAGCAGGCGCGGGTTGGAGAGCATGTAGTGGAAGCCCTCGTTCATCATCGCGCCCCAGCTGGGGGTGTTCGCGTCGCCGATGCCGAGGAACTGCAGGCCGGCCTGCATGCCCATCGCGATGCCGGCGGTGAGCGCGGTCTGGATGGTGATGGGCGCGTAGGTCGAGCGGACCACGTGCCGGCTGAGGATGCGCCCGCTCGTCAGGCCCGAGACGCGGGCCGCGTCGATGTACAGCTCGTTGCGGACCGCCTGCGTGGTGGAGCGCGACATCCGGAAGTAGCCGGGCGCCATGAACACGCCGACGGTGGCCATCAGGATGACGAAGTCGGAGCGGGTGCCGGCGGCGACCACCAGCAGGATGATCATGCCCGGCACGGACTGCAGGGCGTCCGAGATCCAGGTGGTGATGCGGTCGAACGCGCCGCCGAAGTAGCCCGCCGCGATGCCGGTCGGAACGCCGAGAACGATGGCGGTCACCACCGTGATCAGCGCGCCGACGAGGGTGGTCCGCGCGCCCCAGATGAGGCGGCTGAGGACGTCGCGGCCGGTGGCGTCGCCGCCGAGCGGGTGGGCGGCGCTGGGGCCGGCCTGCGCGATCGCCAGATCGACGTGGTTGGGGTCGTACGGCGCGAGCAGGGGGGCGAAGATCGCGACGAGCACGATGAGCAGGAAGATCGCGAACGGGATGACGCCCGCGGGGCGGCGCAGGAACCGGGCGAAGAGTCCGGCCCGGCGGGCGCGCGACGGATCCAGCGCCCCGGTCAGCGTGGTGGCGCTCATTTGACACGCACCTTCGGGTTGAGGAAGCCCAGCACGAGGTCGAGCAGCAGGTTGACGATGACGACGAAGACGACCGAGACGACCGTGATGCCCAGCAGCATCGGGATGTCTCCGTTCTGCGAGGACTGGTTGGTGAGCTGTCCGATGCCGGGCAGGTTGAAGATCGATTCGACGACGACCGATCCCGACAGCAATCCGACGAACATCAGCGCGATCGTGGTGAGGGCGGCCGGCGCGGAGTTGCGCAGCAGGTGGGTCGTCACGGCCCGCGAGCCGAGGCCGCGGCTGCGGAGGGTGCGCACGTAGTCCTGCCGGGATGCCGACAGCACCGCGTTGCGCAGCTGCTCGGCGACCGCGACGATGCCGCCGAGGGCGAGCGAGACCGCGGGGAGGGTGATCGAGGCGAGCCAGCCGGTGGCGGACTGCTCGAGCGGCACGTACCCGACGGCGGGGAACCACTTCAGGTCGATCGCGAACCAGGTGATGAGCACCAGGCTGACCCAGAAGCCGGGAAGGGCGAAGAGGACGACCGAGACGGCCTTGGTGACCCGGTCGAACCAGCCGCCGGGCCGAAGGCCGGCGATGAGGCCGAACGCGGTGCCGACGACCGCCATGATGAGGGTCGCGAAGGTGACCACCGACAGCGTGACGGGGACCTTGGTCGCCAGCTGCTCGGACACCGGCTGGAAGTTGCGCCACGACATCCCGAGGTCGCCGTGCAGAACCCCGGTGAACCAGGTCCGGAACTGCGTGACGATCGGCTCGTCGATGCCGATCTTCGCGGCCAGGGCCGCCTGCTGGGCGGGCGTGGCCGACGTGCCGAGCAGCGCGGCGGTGGGATCGCTGATGGCGAAGTGCGCGAGGAAGAACGTCGCGATCGAGACGACGAACAGCAGCACGAGGCCGGCGCCGACGCGCTTGAGCGTGAACAGCAGCATGGCAACCTCTCGGGATTCGGGTGGGGGTCGGGGAGGATGCCGGCAACGGTGCCCGGCATCCTCCCCGGGAAGGGGGTCAGCCCTGCGTGATGTAGCGCAGCGTCGGGAACATCATGCCGATGATCGGCTGCACCTTGATGCCCTGGGCGCTGTAGTACGTGTTGTCCGCCTGGTACCAGACCGACCACCACGCCTGCTTGGTGAGCTCGGTGTTGAGGTCCTTGATGGCCTGCGTCTGCGCATCGCCGCTGGTGGTGTTCACCTTGTCGACGGCGGCCTTCACCGACGGGACCTTGGCGTAGTCGGGGTTCGGGTTGAACCACTGCGCACCGGACACGTTGCGGAACACGGTGGCGTTGGCGTTGCCGTCCAGCGCGAGGAACGCGATGAACATGGGGTACTTGCCGGCGTTGAGCTGATAGTCGGGCTGCTGCATGTTGTCCCACGTGACGGTGACGCCGATCGCCTTCAGCGACTGGGCGGCCACGGCCTGCCAGGCTTGGAAGACGGGCGACATCGGCATGTGCAGCGAGAAGCCGTTCGCGTAGCCGGCCTGGCTCATGAGCTCCTTGGCCTTGGCGACGTTGTACTTGTACATGTCGTTCAGTGCCGGGTCGTTGATGCCGGCGCCGTCGGGGAAGACCTGGTTGGTGGCGACGCCCGCGCCCGAGCCGACGGCCTTCAGGATGCCGGCACCGTCGAACGCGTAGTTCAGCGCCTGGCGCACGCGCACGTCGCCGAGGGGCTTCAACTGCGCGCCGGTGTGGTCGTTGATCTCCAGGCCCGCCCAGCCCGAGACGCGGCTGGCGACGTTCCAGCTGTTCTGCTTGGCGGCATCCAGATTGGCGACGTCGCCGTACTGGACGTTGATCTGGCCGGAGAGCATCGCGTTCTGGCGGGCCGTGGCATCCATGATCGGGAAGATCTCGACGCTCTTCCAGGGGTACTGCTTGGCGTCCCAGTAGCCCTTCACCTGGTCGAACTTGTAGTCCGAGCCGGCCGTGCTGCTCGACGACAGGGTGTAGGGGCCGGATCCGACCGGGCTCTTCGCGAGCGTGCCGGCGTCGATGGACTTGGGCGCCATGATGTACCCGCGGCCGAGGCCCATGAGGTACAGGATCGTGTCGTCGCGGGTGGAGAGGTCGACCTCGACGGTGTGGTCGTCCGTGGCCTTCACCGCCGTGACGTTTTTGTACGCCTCGCCGGAGCGGGCGCCCTTCTTCAGGTATTCGAGGCTCTTCACCACGGCGGCCGCGTCGAGCGTCTCGCCGTCGGAGAATTTGATGCCGGCGCGGAGGTCGAACGTGATGGTCTTGCCGTCGGCGGCGACCGTCCACTTCTGCGCGACGGCCGGCACCGGGTTGCCGTTCTTGTCGAGGGCGACGAGGGTGTCGTAGATCGCCGACAGGTACGGTCCGTCGAATCCGATGTCGGCGTTGGCGGGGTCCCACGACGTGACGTCGAGGAAGTTGCCGATCTTGAGGGTGTCGGGACCGGCGGATGCCGGGTCGCCGGATGCCGCCGTGTTGCCGCCGCCGGTGCATCCGGCCAGGGCCAGGCCGGTGATCGCCACCGCGGCGAGGGATGCCGCGAGGTGTGTCTTCTTCATTGAGTCCTTCTCTCGGGTGCGGGTAGGTGGAAGGAGGAGGAGCCGGTTGCCTGGTCCGCGAGATCATGCCGGATCGGGACGCCACTCCGCTGTGCCGTGCTGGTTAGTCTACATGTGTGGAAACTTCCGTCAAGACTTCGGCGGATTTTTTTCCACGAGTGTAGATAACGGTCTCGTCACGGGCGGCGGGCGGCGTCCGGCGGTCTGGACGGAGTCTGTGCGAACCCTGCGACTCCCCTGGGTCGACGGGAGCGGAATGCCCATTTCGTCGGATGCAGACGCCAGGCGCGACGTAGCGTGGCGCAGACGGCTCCAGACGACTCGGTCCGGACCGCGTTCATCCGGAGGATGCCATGAAACCGAAGATCGCGCTGCGCGCAGCGGCCTCGACCATCGCCGTCTGCGGCACGGTCGCGCTCGCGGGCTGCGCGTCGACGAGCCCGGCGGGCGCGGGCCCGCACGATCCGGCAAACGCCGGCTACATCGCCTCGCAGGCGAAGTCGATCGCCCGGTCCCTGGACCTCACGCACCCACCCAAGGTCGACCTGATCCGATTCGTCACCCCCGCCGAATGGGCGCAGACCCAAGTGCAATGCATGAAGAAGGCGGGATTCCAGGCCGGACTCACCACGGATGGCGAAGGCGTCAGTAACCCGCCGGCCAGCAGCGACGAGATGGAGCACCAGCTGAGGTTGGCGATGTACCGGTGCGAGGTCCAATACCTGACCGCACCGAAGTACGAGACGCCGCTCACCAGCGCGCAGCTCCACCGCCTGTACCGATACCGGTCGACCGACCTCGTCCGCTGCCTCGAACGTCTCGGCCACGATCCGGCCGAGAAGGCCCCGAGCGAATCCGTCTTCGTGGAGAGCGGCGGCGCCTGGACACCATACGCCAGCGCCGGAATCCCCGACAGCGACCTCCGGCACACCACCCTCACGTGCCCGCAAACCCCCGCAGACCTCTACGGATAGCCAGTGCCGCACCGCACCGCACCGCACCCCTGCTGACCCGCCCCTGGAGAGGCGGGCGCCGAGCATCGCTCGGGATCGCACTCCTCGCCGCTCTGTCGGCGGGAGGCTGTGGATGGGCGCTCGCAACCGTCCTGCGGCCTGCATCCGACCGGTCCACCGTGGCTCGGTTCACTTACGTTCGTGTGGCCGAAGGAACGGTGGGCGAGACCTTGAACCTCGACGCCGTCGCCCAGTGGACCTCGACGCCGGTCGGGGCGCAGTCGGCCGCGCCCGCGAGCTCCTCGACCGGTTCGGAGTCGATGTCCCGGCCGACCGCAAGCCTGCGCAGGTGTCCGGCGGTCAGGCTCAGCGCATCGCATTATGCCGAGCAATGCTGAACCGCCCGCGCATCCTGCTCGCCGATGAACCCACCGGCAACCTCGACCCCACCACCGCGCAGACGGTGACCGATGCCCTGACCGCGCATGCCCGCACCGGGGCGACGGTCATCGTCGTCACCCACTCTCCCGTCCTCGCCGCGGCGTGCGATCGGGAGATCTCGCTGTGAGTCGACAGCTGCCACTGCTCCGCGAAGCGGTGAAGTCCGCACGCTCCGCACCGGTCGCCTCTGCTCTGACGGTCCTCACCATCGCCGGCATGATGCTCGCAGTGATGCTCACCACGGGACGGGCCGTCGGAGCCGAGGACCACGTACTCGACTCGATCGACTCGGTCGGGACGCGGACCATTCTGGTGCGTGCGGACCCGGCCGCGGGACTGACCAGCGATGTCCTCGGCAGGCTCGCCCACATCGAGGGGATCAACTGGGCCGGCGCCTTCTCGACGGCGATCGACTCGACCAACACCCGCATCCCCGACGGCGCGAGCGTTCCAGTGCGCTACGCGTACGGGGACGATCTGCGAGAACTCGGGATGACGCCCTCACCGTCATCCCGAGTCGCGTACGCATCGCAAGAGGCCCTCGACCGGCTGGGTCTTCCCGATGCCGCCGGCAGCATCACCCTCACCGACGGGACGACATACGGGATCGGCGGCCGCATCGACTCCCCTGCGTTCCTCGCGGACTTCGAACCCGTCGTCCTCGTCCCGAGCACGGGCGCACGCACGCCCCACCCGATCAGCATCCTGCTGGTCATCGCCGCGCGGCCTGACCTCGTCGGCACGCTGACTGACGCGGTGACCTCGGTCCTCGCACCCTCCGACCCGACGAAGGTCACGATCCAGACCAGCGCAAGCCTGGCCGCCCTTCGGTCGATCATTCAGGGCCAACTCGGCAGCTTCTCACGCCAGCTCGTGGTCGCCTTGCTGATCGTCACCGGCATCCTCGTGTCTGTGATCCTGTACGGTCTCGTGATGATGCGGCGCAAGGACTTCGGCCGGCGACGCGCGCTCGGCGCGACGCGCACCTTCATCCTCACTCTTCTCCTCGTTCAGACAGCGCTTCTCGCCGTTGCCGGGATCGGCGGCGGAACGGTGAGCGCGGTCGTCACGCTCCTCGTCGCGGGCGACCCGTTGCCGCGACCGGCGTTCACGATCGCGCTTTGTACGCTCACGCTCCTCACTGCGACCCTCGCCGCGCTGGTGCCGGCCGCTATCGCGAGCCGGCGGGAGCCGATCCGAGAACTGCGGGTTCCATGAGCATGCGACCCACGAAGCGCGAGGCTAGACCGCGCAGTTCGGTGCGGCCGACCTGATCCCGCCTGTCGAGATCACGCCCCAGGCGGAGATGGCACCATATCCCGTCCGGTTCGACCGCCACGTGTACGAATTCTTGTTGTCCCACCGCTTGACGATATGACCCGCGACCAGGTGGAACACCTGGCCACTGGCATTCGATTGGATCGAAATCGTCTCGATGTTGAATGAGCATCGGTACTGACCACCCGTCTTCGTCGCATCGGCGAACGCAGCGGACCCGCCCACCAGGGCGACGGCGGAGGCGATGGCGAGCCCGGCGGCTGCCTTGCGAACATGCTTCCTCATTGAGAGACTCCTCGATTCTGTCCAGTGGCGCTCAACACCTTCGTACCGCCTCGGCGCGGGACGGTGGAGGGCCGAACGCTAGAATCCGGACGATTGAGTAGTCAACTCTGCGCTTTTGAGTAGTCGGCGACGAAAACCGTGCAGCCGGCACGGACGACCACCTCGTGCAATTTGCCGGCGTCGGCTCACCGCCGCGTCACGGCATCCAGCGGCCGTCGGGGGAGACCTCGGTGTCGCACTGCAGCTGGGCCAGGGCGGCCCGGAGCTCCGGGCCGTGGGCGGCGGCGAGCTCGATCGCGCCCAGGTTCGCGGCGAGCTGCTCCGGGCGGGATGCCCCGAACAGGACGTTCCCGACCCGGGCATCGGCCAGGCACCACGCGATCGCGAGCTGCGCCGGGGTGGCGTCGAACTCCGCCGCGACCCGGGCGACCTCCGGCGCGACGGCGGCGACGCGGGCGCGGATGCCGCCGACATCCGCGCCGATCTTGCGCTGCGGATCGCGGCCGAGCAACACGCCTCCCTCGAACGCGTCGGAGGCCTGCAGGCCCAGCATCCCGCTCCCGAACAGCTCCGCGTAAGGCGCGCCGTCTGCCATCGCGCGCCGGGCGATGCCGTACTTCAGCTGCGCGAAGCTCGGCGCCTCTCCCCCGGATGCCGCGGCGACCTCGAGGGCCCGGCGGGTGTCGTCGATGACCCAGTTGTTGATGCCCCACGCGCCGACGAGACCCTCGCCGACCAGCTCGCCGACCTCGCCGACGAGCCGTTCCATGTCCGGTGCGTCGAGGTAGTCGCCGACGACCACGGCGTCGAAGCGGTCGATGCCCGCGCGGTCCAGCGACTCGCGCAGCTGCCTGCGGAAATCCTGGTTCGGCCAGTCCCACAGCCACAGCTTCCCGCAGAGGAACACGTCCTCCCGCGCGACGCCCGAATCGGCGAGCGCCCGCCCGAAGACGATGTCGGTCTTCGAGTTCTCGGCGTGCGGACCCATGTTGTAGTACGCGACGTCGAAGAAGCCGGCGCCGGATGCCGCGGCGGTGCGGATCATCCCCACCGCGTCGTCGTGGCCCATGCGATCCCACGTGTTCCACGATCCGAGGCCGAGGGTCGGAACGGCCGGCAGAGCGGGGCCGAGTGAGCGGGTGGGTGCGGGCATCGTCGCCTCCGGAGTCGGTCTTGCGTTTTTCTACATTTGTATAATAACGTCATCGACGCAGGGCACCGCAACCGTGCGGACACCCGCCGAGGCTCAGAGAGGAGCACCCATGACCAGCAGTCCCCGGGTCGTCGTCATCACCGGCGGAGCCGGCGGGATCGGCCGTTCCCTGGCATCCGCCTTCCTGGCCGAGGGCGACGCCGTGGTGCTCGCCGACCTGCCCGGCGAACGTCTGGATGCCGCGGGCACCGACCTCGGCGTGGCCACCGCCGGCGTCGATCTCACCGATCCCGGGGCCGCGGCATCCGTCGTCGCGCAGGTCGCCGAGACGCACGGTGCGATCGGCGTGCTCGTCAACAACGCCGGCATCCTGCACCTGCACGGGTCGGTCGTCGACCTGCCGGTCGCGGACTTCGAGGCGACGGTGCGGGTCAACGTCCTGGGCACGTTCGCGATGACCCAGGCCGTCGCGCGCCACATGATCGACGCCGGCTCGCGCGGAGCGATCGTGAACATCTCCTCCATCGGCGGGCGCCAGCCCACCCCGGGGATGGGTGCCTACGAATCGAGCAAGGCCGCCGTCGATGCGATCACGCGCTGGGCGGCCATCGAACTGGCGGCATCCGGCATCCGGGTCAACGCCGTCGCGCCGGGCCCCGTCGACACCCCGATGATGCGCGCGGGGATGCCGGACGGCTCGCCGATGCGGGAGGCGTGGCTGTCCCGCATCCCGCTGCGGCAGATGGCCGATCCCGACCAGGTCGCCGCGGCCGCCGTGTTCCTGGCATCCGGCCGCGCCGCGCACATCACCGGAACGAGCCTGCCGGTCGACGGCGGCCAGCTGCTGCTCTGACCCGGCGCACCCGACGGAAGGAAACGAGGATGACCCTCCCCACCCATACCCGGGCCGCGGTGCTGACCGCACACGGCGAGCCCCTCGAACTGCAGGACCTCCCGCTGCCGGCCGAGATCGAACCGGGCGCCGCCCTCGTGCGCATCGGCGTCTCGACCCTCTGCGGCACCGACATCGAGATCTGGTCGGGCAAGATGAGCTTTCCCGGGATGCTGCCGATGGTGCTCGGCCACGAGATGGTCGGCGAGATCGTGGCGGTCGGCGCCGGTACCGTGGACGCGCTCGGGCGGCCGCTCGCGCCGGGCGACCGGATCGGGTGGTCGGAGTCCACGTGCGGCCGCTGCTTCGGCTGCGTCGTGCTGCGCGAGCCGGTGCACTGCACCAGCCGCGGCTACGGCTTCCTGCAGCGATCCGACGTCCCGCCGTTCGCGACCGCCGGCCTCGCCGACTACGCCTACGTCACACCGGGCGCGGCGAAGCTGCGCCTGCCCGACGCCGTGAAGGACACCTGGGCCTCGATGGCGGGATGCGCCGCCAAGACCGTGCTGCGCGCGTTCGACCGGATGGGCGGCGTGCGCACCGGATCCCGCGTGGCCGTGCAGGGCTCGGGCGCGCTCGGGATCTTCGCCACGGCGGTCGCCAAGATCTCCGGCGCCGCGCAGGTCATCACGATCGGGGCCCCGGCATCCCGCCTCGAGCTCGCCCGCCGGTTCGGCGCGGACGCCGTCGTCGATCTGGCCGGCGGAAACACCGTGGAGCAGGTGCTCGAACTGACCGGCGGCCACGGCGCCGACCACGTGTTCGACTTCGCCGGGGCGGCCTCGGTCGGCCCCGAGGCGATCGGCATGGCAGCGCTCCGCGGCACGTTCACCGTCGTGGGATCGACCGGCCCGCAAGGCGACGCGTTCCCGCTGTCGGCGGTCATGGGCAAGGAGCTGACGATCACCGGATCGCTCAACGGCGACATCGCCGACTACGCCCGGTCGATCGCGTTCTTCGAGGCGTTCGCCGACCGGTATCCGTGGGACGACCTGTTCTCGGCACCCGTCGGACTGGCCGACGCATCGGCGAAGATCGCGTCGATGGACCGCCTCGGCGAAGTCAAGGCCGTGATCGACCCGCGCCTGGACGCGGCCTCGAGCACGGAGGCGGCGGCATGATCCCGCAGCGCCGCCTCGGGGCATCCGACCTGACCTGCGGCGTCTTCGCCCTGGGCTCGTGGCACACGTACGACCGCATGGACTTCGGCGACGCCGTCGCGATGGTGCGCGCCGCGGTGGATGCCGGGGTGAACCTGTTCGACGTCGGCGTCTACCAGGGCCCGGGGATGCCGCCCGTGTTCACCGACGTGCTCTTCTCGGCCATCGTGCGCGCCGCCGGCATCCGCCGCGACGAGTGGCTGCTGTCGAGCAAGCTGTGGCTGGAAGGGTACGGGGATGCCGGCTTCCGCCCACAGCTGGAGAACGCCCTGTTCCGGGTCGGCGCCGACCACGCGGACCTCGTGGTGCTCGGCGATCTGCGTGACTCGGCCGTGGACCTGCGCACCGTCGTGCTCGACCTCGCCGGACTCGCCGAGGCGGGGCTCATCCGGGCGTGGGGCGTGAACAACTGGTCCGCCACCACCGTGCAGCGCCTCCTCGACCTCGCACGGGAGGAGGGCGTCCCCGGCCCGGTCACGGCGCAGCTGAAGTATTCGGTGGCCCGGCGCTCGATCCCCGACGGCGAGCCGTTCGCCCACGTCTGGGATCAGGGCGTCGCGCTGGAGGCGTCCGACGCGCTGGAGGGCGGCATCCTCGCCGGCAAGGTGAACCCCACCCGCCAGATCGGCCGCGACCCGGGCGACATCCGCGACGCGATCGTCGCGCAGGTTCCGGCGTTCACCGCCGTCGCGTCCTCGCTGGATGCCTCCCCCGCCCAGCTCGCGCTCGCCTTCACCCTCACCCACCCGGCCACCGCGACGACCCTGTTCGGGGCGACGAGCCTCGACCAGCTGAACGCGAACCTCGCCGCATGGGATCTCATCGAACGCGTCGGCGCCGACCGCCTCCGCGAACTGACCGCCCCGTTCTGGACCGACCGCGGGATCGTCGATCCCGAAGGTCCGTGAGCGGCGGCCCCCTTGCGCCCTGAGCTTGTCGAAGGGCAGACCCACCCGACACAACTGCCCTTCGACAGGCTCAGGGCGCCGACCCGACACAACTGCCCTTCGACAGGCTCAGGGCGCCGACCCACACACCCAAGGAGTCCCCATGACCACCACCGACCTCCGGCCCGCGCCGGTGCCGTTCGACCCGCAGGTGCAGACGGTGCTCGACGCGATGGCGCAGAACCCGCAGCCCGCGCTCACCCGCGAGACGATCGCGGCATCCCGGATCGGGGCCGAGACGATGTTCCCCGCCAATGACGAGGTGATCGCCGGCCGCGCGGTCTCCTGGGAGGAGCGCGTCATCCCCGGGCCGGCCGGAGCGCCGGACCTCGAGCTCACCGTCTTCCGCCCGCACGGCACCGAGGGGCAGGCGCTGCCCGCCCTGTACAACATCCACGGCGGCGGGATGATCGTCGGCCACCGCACGTGGGAGCACGGGCGGGTCGTCGACCTCGTCGCGGAGCTGGGCGTCGTGGGCGTCACGGTCGAGTACCGGCTGGCACCGGAGAATCCCTTCCCGGCCGGCGCCGAGGACTGCTACGCCGGTTTCGTGTGGCTCGCCGAGAACGCGGCCGCGCTCGGCATCGACCCCGACCGCATCGTGGTGATGGGCGGCAGCGCCGGCGGCGGCTTCTCCGCCGCCGTGGCGCTCATGGCCCGCGACCGGCAGGGCCCGCGCATGGCCGGCCAGCTGCTGCTGTGCCCGATGATCGACAACACGAACACCACGGTGTCCAGCCACCAGTACTCGCGGCTCGGCACCTGGACCCGGGAGCTCAACGAGCTGGCCTGGGCGTGCGTGCTCGGCGACGACGACGCGGACTCGGCGGATGCCCCGGCCTTCGCCGCCCCGAGCCGCGCGACGGACCTGTCGGGCCTGCCGCCCGCGTTCATCGAGGTGGGGGCGGCGGAGACGTTCCGCGACGAGGACGTCGACTACGCGACCCGCATCTGGGCGACCGGCGGACAGGCCGAGCTGCACGTGTGGGCGGGTGGATGCCACGGCTTCGACATGTACGTGCCGGATGCCGAGATCTCCCGCGCCGCCCTGGCGACGCGCTCGTCGTGGCTGCGCCGCATCCTCGGGCTGGAGGGATGACCGTGAAGACGACGACGTCGCCCATCCGCCCGCGTGCGCCCTACTGGGACGACGCGACATCCGCCCCTGCGGAACCGGCCGTGGTGCCCGTGCCGTACGACCCGGCTCTCGTCGACGGCCTCCAGGGGTTCCTGGATGCCGTCGAGGTCCTGCCCCTGCTGCCGGGCACCATCCACGCCAACCGGGAGCACTTCGCCCGCATCATCCCGGGCATCGAGGTGCAGGCGGAGGGTCGCGCGGTGACGTGGGAGCACCGCGTCGTTCCGGGCCCGGCCGGGCAGCCCGACGTCGAGGTGACGATCGTGCGGCCGGCGGCGGCATCCCCCGGGCTCGCCCCGGGCGTCGTCTCGATCCACGGCGGCGGCATGGTGCTCGGCACGCGGTTCTTCGGAACCCCCGAGCTCATCGACCTCGCCGAGCGCTTCGGCGCTGTCGGCGTCGCGGTCGAGTACCGGCTCGCGCCCGAGGCGCCGGGCCCGGCGCAGGCGGAGGACTGCTACGCCGCCCTCGTCTGGTTCGCCGAGCACGCCGCCGCGCTCGGCGTGGATCCCGCCCGCATCATCGTCTCGGGAGCGAGCGCCGGCGGCGGACTGTCGGCGGCGGTGTCCCTCATCGCCCGCGACCGGCAGGGCCCGGCGATCGCCGGGCAGCTGCTCGGCTGCCCGATGCTCGACGACCGCAACGAGACGGTGTCCTCGTTCCAGTACGACGGCTTCGGCGCGTGGGACCGCACCAACAACGACACCGCGTGGACGGCGATCGCCGGCGCCGCCCGGTTCACCGACCGGGTGTCGCCGTACACGGCCCCGGCGCGGGCATCCGACCTGTCGTCGCTCCCACCCGCGTTCGTGGAGGTGGGCGCGGCCGAGACGTTCCGCGACGAGGCCGTCGCCTACGCCACGCGGCTCTGGGCGGCCGGAGGCCAGGCCGAACTGCACGTGTGGGCCGGCGGCTACCACGGGTTCGCCAGCGTCTCCCCCGACGCGGAGGTCTCGCGCGCCGCGAACGCCGCCCGGGACAGCTGGCTGCGCCGCATCTGGGGACTGGCCTAGCCGTGCGCGCCGCCCGCCGAGCTCGGCCCGGCCGGTGGCGGCTCATGCTGGTGCTCGGCGCGATCGAGGCGTTCGGGCCGCTGTCGATGGACGTGTACCTGCCGCAGCTGCCGCATCTGGCGGCTTCCCTCGGCGCCTCGGACGCCCTCGCGCAGGCGACCATGTCGGCGTGCATGATCGGGCTCGGCGCCGGGCAGCTGATCGCAGGTCCCCTCAGCGACCGGTTCGGCCGGCGGCGCCCGCTGATGGTCGGCATCGCCGCGTTCGCCGTGCTGTCGGTGGTGTGCGCCCTCGCCCCGACGATCGAGGTGCTGCTCGGCGCCCGGCTGCTGCAGGGCTTCGCGGGGTCGGCCGGGATCGTCATCTCGCTCGCCGTCGCCCGCGACCTCTTCAGCGGCACGGAGCTGTCGCGGATGCTGTCCCTCCTCCTGCTGGTCTCCGGTTCGGCGCCCGTCGTCGCTCCGCTGATCGGCGGCCAGCTCGCGCGGGTGATGGACTGGCGGGGCGTCTTCGGGGTGCTGGCCGGGGTCGGCATCCTGCTGCTCGCGATCGCCGCGATCGCCCTGCCCGAGTCCCTTCCGCGCCCTTCGCGCCACGCCGGCGGGATGCGGGTGCTCGGCCGGCACCTGGCGACGATCGGCCGCGACCGCCTGTTCGTCGCGGTGTTGTGCGCCACGGCACTGTCCGGCGTCGCCTTCTTCACCTACCTGTCGATGTCGACCTTCGTGCTCGAGCAGCAGTTCGGCCTGACGCCGCAGCTGTTCAGCCTCGTGTTCGCGATCAACGCGGTGTGCAGCATCGGCGGGGCGCAGGTCAGCCGGGTGCTCGTCGGACGTACCGGCCCGCTGCGGATGTTCCTCGCCGGGTCGATCGGGGCCGCGGTCGTCGCGGCCGCATTCCTCGGCGGCGTCGCGCTCGGCGTCGGCGTGGCCGGCGTCGTGGTCGCGCTCGCGGCATCCCTGTTCGCGTCGGGTCTGGGCGGCCCGAACGGGTCGGCCCTCGCCCTCACCCACCACGGCGCGCGCGCCGGCACCGCGGCCGCATTCCTCGGGTGCGGGCAGTTCCTCCTCGGCCCGATCGTCGCCCCGATCGTCGGGTCCGGCGGCATCACTGCGCTGAGCATGGCCGTGACGATGGCCGTCGCCTCCGGCTGCGGAGCCCTCGTCGCCTGGTTCGCGGTGCGCCCCGCCGCCCGCGCCACGGAGCATGCGGGGATGCCGGTCAGAGCACGAAGCCGGTGACCGCCCGTTGGAACCGGCGCGTGTGCAGCACGCCGAAGTGGTCGCCCGGCACCTCCAGGTAGTGCGCCCGCGGGATGCCGGCGGCCAGCCGGTCGAGGCCGACGGTCAGCTGATCGTCGGCGCCGCGCACCAGCAGCAGCGGGAGGTCGGGCACCCGGCCGGCGTCGAACGGCTCGCGGGCGAGTCCCTCCACGAGCCGCAGCACCTCGGCCGGTTCGAGGCCGGGCAGCTGCGCCATCCCGAGGATCATCCGGGTCAGCTCGTCGGCGGGCGGGTCGCCCCCGGCGAGCGCGCGCCGCGCCGCGGCGAGGTCGACGGAGCCGAACTCGACCCGCGGGCTGAGTCCGGCCAGCACCGCCCGGCGCACGCCGCCGCCGGCCAGGAGGTCCCACGACAGGCGGGAGCCGAGCGAGTAGGCCACGACGTCCACGAGGCCGCCGGCGTCGCGGACGACCTCCTGCAGCAGCTCGACGATCGCGCTCGGCGGCAGCGGCTCCCCGGGCCGGAAGGACGCCCCGTGCACCGGCAGGTCCACGACGAACGACTCGCGTCCGGCGGCCGCGAACGGCGTCCCCCATTCGGCATCCGGCCAGTCCACGCGGCCTCGCGAGGCCAGGCCGTGCACGAACAGCACGGGAGGCCCGGCGACGACCGTGGTGGCGGCCGGCACGTGGTGCACGTGGAGGCGGGAGGTCACCCGCCGATCCTGTCATCCCCGGCTTTGATCAACCTGCGTGGCGCACCCGCGCCCGGTCAGTCCAGCAGGCGGTCGCTGAGGTCGCCGATCGCCACCATGACCTCGGGGTTCTCCGGTGCGACCGGCCCGGGAACGTAGCGCACCGAGCGGAGGCCGCCCCGATGTGCGAACCGCCCGTGCACCGCGTGCAGCTCCCAGTCGACCGGGCCGCCGCCCTCGAAGCCGACGCTGATGCCGGTGAACGGCGCCATGCCGACGAGCATCGGCACCCGCTCGAAGCCGCCGGCATCGACGCCGTCCACGCACACCCGCACCGCCCAGGCGATGCCGGGGAGCGCGTCGAAGGCGACGTCGATGCGCGTGACGCCGGCGGGCACGTCGATCTCGCGGCGGTGCATGACGCCGTACGCGTTGAAGGAGAGGAGCAGCCGCCCCGAGACGCCGGCCAGCAGGTACCCGCCGCCCTGGTCGCCGTGCGAGACGAGCACGCCCTCGCCGACGCCGCCGGAGAGCGCGATCTCGATGCCGAACGAGCGCATCCCGGTGAGCCGCTGCGAGCGCCACCGCTCGAGGGTGGGTGTGCCGGGCATGATCGTCACCGGCCGGGAGAACTCGAGGTCGCTCGCGGGCCGGTGCGTGAAGAGGGAGAAGTCGTCGTCCTGCGGGAAGACCGTGTTGCGCCAGGCCTCCCGGTGCCACCGGGCCGCGAACTCCGCGACGAGCCCGGGGTGGGATGCCGCGACGTCGTGCACCTCGGCGGGGTCCGCCTCGATGTCGTACAGCTCCCAGGCATCCTGCGCCAGCACCGGCGAGACCGCCTTGAAGCGCCCGGAGTACAGCGCCCGCTGCCCGACGAGTTCGAGGTACTGGCCGTCGTGCGGCGTCGGGGCATCCGGATCCCGCAGCACCGGCACGAGGCTGACGCCGTCGGCCTCCGCGACGGGGATGCCGCGCAGCGTCGCGGGGCGCTCCACCCCGGCGAGGTCGAGCAGCGTGGGGGCGAGGTCTGTGATGTACGCGAACTGTCGGCGGATGCCGGCATCCTCCGCCGCGCGCGGCAGGCCGGCCGGCCGGCCACGACACCACCAGCGGCGTGTGCACCCCGCCCTCGAACACCTGCGCCTTGTACATCCGGAACGGCGTGTTGGAGGCGTGCGCCCACCCGCGCGGATAGTGGCCGTGCACGCGCGGGCCCCCGAGGTCGTCGAGTGGGCGCTCGACGTCGGCGTTCCAGTCGTCCGGAAGCCCCGCCAGCTGCACGAACTGGCTGAAGTAGCTGCGGGTGCCGCGGATGCCGCCCTCGCCGGTGCCCCCGTTGTCGCTGAGGAACACGATGATCGTGTTCTCATACTCGCCGAGGTCCTTCAGGTGGCCGACGAGCCGGGCGAGAGACTGGTCGACGCCGTCGACCGCGGCGGCGTAGACCTCCATATGGCGGGCGAACAGCGCCCGGTCCTCGGGCGGGAGGTCGTCCCACGCCGGCACGCCCATCGTGTTCTCGGGCCCCGACGGCGACAGCTCGGCGGTCTCCGCGAACAGGCCCCGGGCCCGCTGCCGCTCGAAGCGCGCCCGGCGCACGGCATCCCACCCCGCGTCGGGCGCCTGCCGGCAGCCCGCCGGGCGCATCGGGTGAGTCGTGGTGGGGGCATCCGGCATCCTCGCTCTCGTCTACGTTTGTAGACTATAGCCCCGTTGCGGCGCGATCACACCCGCCATGGCGCGAGCAGGTGCTCGAGCAGGGCGGCGCTGCGCTCGGCGGATGCCACCGGGGAACCCTGCACCTCGCGCAGCTGCATCACCTCGAACACCGAGAGCAGGGCGTCGGTGAGCGGCGCCGTCGGCGTGGCCGGGACGAGGACGCCGTCTTCGACGGCCTCCTCCAGGTGCCGCGTCACCTGGCGCCCCCAGTCCTGCTCGACAGACCGGGTGTGCGTGCGGAACTCCTCGTGCGCGGGCAGCAGCCCCCAGAAGCTGACGACCACCACCGCCTCCGCCCGGGTCGCGTCGTCGTGCGGGACGATCTCGCCGACCATCGCGTCGAGCGCGTCGAGCCCGCGCTTGCCTTCCGTGGCTTCGGTGATGCGGATGCCGGTCTGCGTGTACACCCGCTCGAACGCGGCGCGCACGACCTCGTCGATGCTGGTGAACGAGTGCCACAGGGCGCCGGCGGCGATCCCCGCCTCGACGGCGAGCGCACGCGTGGTCGCCGCGGCGACCCCGGACCGGGAGACGATCCGCAGGTAGGCGTCGACGATCTGCGCGCGCCGGGCATCCGGATCGATCCGCTTGGGCATGCCTTCGATTCTGACGCACGGGACGGGAGCCTCCGCACGGCGCGCCACTCGGGACTTCGCGGCGCACCCTGGACAGCATCCGGCGCCCGGGCTATTCTTGAGCGATCGCTCAAAGACCCGAGCCCCAGGAGACCGCGATGACGCACGACCACAGCGCCCACGACCACAGCGCCCACGATCACGGCGCCCACGACCACGCCGAGCACCGCCACGGCACCGCCACCCTCGAGGCGCCCGCCGCACCGCACCCGCTCGATCCGCTGACCGGTCCGGAGATCGAGGCCGCCCGGGCGATCCTCGTGGCATCCGGGCACCTCACCGACACCACCCGCGTGCCGATGCTGCTGCCCGACGAGCCCACGAAGGACGAGCTCGCCGCCTGGACGCCCGGCAGCCCGGTCGACCGCCGCGTCGAGGTCACCCTGATGGACGTCGAGACCAACCGGGTGACCGAGGTCGTCGTCTCCATCACGAACGAGACGATCGTCAGCGAGCACGTGCACAAGGCCGGCGAGGCGCCGTACGGGCAGCCGCAGTACCTGTTCGAGGAGTACGAGCGGGCCGAGGGGATCGTCAAGGCGTCCCCCGAGTGGCGGGCGGCGATGAAGCGCCGCGGGCTCGAGGATCGCTGCGAGCTCGCCTTCTGCTCCCCGCTCGCGCCGGGCTTCGTCGGCCGGGAGAACGAGGTCGGGCGCCGGGTCATCCGCTCACTGACGTTCCTGCGCGACAGCGAGGACGACATCCCGTGGGCGCACCCCGTCGAGGGCCTCATCGTGCACATCGACCTGGTGACCAACGAGGTCATCGGCATCGAGGACGAGGGCGACATCCCCGTGCCTGCGGGCTCCGGCAAGTACACGCTGGATGCCGTGGGCCCCGCGCGCACCAGTCTCAAGCCGATCGAGATCACCCAGCCCGAGGGCCCGAGCTTCCAGGTCGAAGGCTCCAAGGTCGACTGGGAGAAGTGGTCGATGCGCGTCGGCTTCAACGCCCGCGAGGGCCTGGTGCTCAGCGACATCTCGTTCGACGGCCGCTCGGTGCTGTCGCGCGCCTCCGTGCCCGAGATGGTGGTGCCGTACGGCGACACGATCAACACCAAGTTCTGGATCAGCTACTTCGACGCCGGCGAGTACCTCCTCGGCAAGAACGGCAACCCGCTGCAGCTGGGCTGCGACTGCCTGGGCGTCATCCACTACTTCGACGGCTACGTCGCCGACGACCACGGCCACGCCGTGCAGATCCCGAACGTCGTCTGCATGCACGAGGAGGACTACGGCGTGCTGTGGAAGCACACCGAGATGGGGCCCGTGGGCGCCCAGGTGCGCCGCTCCCGCCGGCTGGTGGTGTCGTACTTCGCGACGGTGGGCAACTACGACTACGGGTTCTTCTGGTACTTCTACCTCGACGGCTCGATCCAGGTCGAGGCGAAGGCGACCGGCATCGTGTTCGTCGGGGCCGGCATCCCCGGCTCGGCCAACCCGCACGCGCCCGAGATCGCTCCCGGCGTGTTCGCGCCGGTGCACCAGCACCTGTTCTGCGCGCGCCTCGACGTCGCCATCGACGGCGAGGACAACCGCCTGGTCGAGGTGGATGCCCAGCGCATCCCGATGGGCGCGGACAACCCGTTCGGCAACGCGTTCACCTGGAGCGAGACACCGCTGCGCACCGAGCAGGAGGCTCAGCGCCTGGCCGACCCGACGGTCGCCCGCGTGTGGCAGGTGGAGTCGGCATCCCGCACCAACCACCTCGGCAAGCCGACCGCCTACCACCTGCTCCCCGAGGCGAGCGCGCTGCTCATGGCCGACCCGCAGTCGTCGGTCGCCGCGCGGGCCGCGTTCACCACCAAGCACCTGTGGGCGACCGCGTACGACCGGGAGGAGCGCTGGCCCGGCGGCCGGTACCCCAACGCCCACCAGGGCGGCGCGGGCCTGCCGGAGTACACCGCCGACGACCGTTCCATCGACGGCACCGACCTCGTGCTCTGGCACACCTTCGGCCTGACGCACATCCCGCGCACCGAGGACTGGCCGATCATGCCGGTCGACTACGCCGGATTCTGGTTCAAGCCGTACGGGTTCAACGACGTGAATCCGGCCATGGACCTTCCCGAGGGGTCCACGGCGGCGGCATCCTCCTGTCACTGCGCGGGCGGCGACTGCGCCTGCTGAGCCGTGCGGACCGACGCGATGAACACGGCGACTCCCGCAGCCGACCTCGTGCTGCGCGGCGGGGACATCCTCACGTTCGCGGACTGGATGCCGGGGGCGGCCGTCGAACCGGTGCGGGCCCTCGCCGTGCGCGACGGCCTGGTCGCTGCGGTCGGGCCGGATGCCGAGGCGCTCATCGGTCCCGGGACCGAGGTCGTCGAACTCGCCGGCCGCACCGTCGTGCCCGGGCTCAACGACACGCACCTGCACCTCGTCTGCTACGCGATGGCGCGGTTCGGTCTGCGGGACGCCTCCCCCGCCGCGATCGGCGACTGGGCGGGGCTCTCCGCGGTGCTGACTGCCGAAGCCGTCGGCGCGGACGGCTGGATCCGCGCGCAGGGGTGGGATGCCGAGCAGCTCGGCCGGCCCGGAACGGCCGCCGACATCGACGCCGCCCTCGCCGCGAACGGCATCCCCGGCACGCCCACCGTGCTCTTCGACCGCACCGGCCACCAGCTGCTGGCCGGCACCGCCGCCCTGCGGGCGCTCGGGATCACGGCGGCGACCGCCGATCCGCCGGGAGGCGTGATCGTGCGGGATGCCGCCGGCGACCCGACCGGCGTGTTCTCCGATGCGGCGACCGCCCTCGTGCTGGGCGCGATGCCGCCGGTCCCCGCCGACGCCCTCGTCGACGTGCTGCGGCAGGCCCAGCGGGAGCTGAACGCACTGGGTTTCACGTCGGTGACCGACCCCGGCATCGGCACCGGCAGCGCGACCCTGTTCGACGGGTCGGCCTCCCCGCTCGCGCTCGACGCGATCCGCATGTTGGAGCGCGCCGGCGACCTGACGCTGCGCACCACCGTGCTGCTGACCTTCGCCGGCACCGGCGGGGAGTCGGTCGACTCGGTGCGCGCCGGCCTTGCGGGCCCCCTCCCGCACGCGCTCGACGGCTGCGACCCGCACTGGGCGCGCATCGCCGGGGTGAAGGTCTTCGCGGACGGCATCCAGCGCAGCGGCACCGCCTGGCACCACGAGCCCTACGGCCCGGAGCACCGCACCGGGCAACTGGCCGTCGCCGGCGGATCCGACGCGGAACGGGTCACGACGCTGCACGGCATCCTGAAGGAGATCGGCGACGCCGGGATGCAGACCGGCGTGCACGCGACGGGGGATGCCTCCGCCGACGCCGTCGTGGCGGGGCTCCAGGCCCTGGACCCGGCCGCGCGGGCGGCGCTCCCCTACCTGATCCACGGGGACTTCCTCCCCGCGGACGGCATGCCCGGCCTCACCGCGGCCACGATCGGCTGGACGGCCAATCCGGTGATCTCCCGCCTGGTGTGCGGCATCGGGCACGAGCTGCTCGGCGCCGAACGGCAAGCCGTCCGCCAGCCGCTCGGGTCCGCCCTGCGCGCCGGCGTCACGGTGACGCTGTCGTCGGACGCCCCCGTCGTCGACCCCGACTGGCGTCAGGCGATCATCGTCGCCGTCGAGCGCAGCCAGACCGACGGGATCCCGCATCCGGACAGCCCGGAGGCCGTCTCGACGACGGACGCGCTGGCGATGATGACGGTCACCGCCGGGGAGCTCGACGGGTCGGCCGCCCGCAAGGGACGCCTCGCCCCCGGCTTCGCCGCCGACCTCGTGGTGCTGGGCGGCCGGTGGCCGGATGCCGCCCACGTCCGCGATCTGGAGCACCTCCGCACCGACCTCACCGTCGTCGGCGGCCGCATCGTCCACCGCCGCTGACTCGCCCCGGCCCGATGCTCATCTTCCGCCGACAACAATGGCGCCCGCGCCGCGCAAATCTTGTCGGTGGAACGAAACCGATGCTCGGCGAGGGGGTCAGACCACGGAGGCGGGGACGCGGAGGGTGTCCAGGAACGCGTCGAGCTGGGCGAGCAGACGCTCCCGAGTGGTCGTCTCGGGCATCAGCAGGCACATGATCTGCAGTCCGGCGTTCATGGCCGTGAGCTGGTCAATCACGATCTGATCGTCGACGGATGCCACCAGTTCGCCGTCGTCACGGGCCTCCCGGAGGAACTGGCCCATCTGGGCGCGCCAGTGCAGGGCGTTCTCGCGGTGGGCGTTCCAGAGCTCCTCGTCCTGCACGGCGTGGTCCCAGAACGCGACCACCACGCGCGACTCCTGCACGCGCTCCCGGTCGATCGGCATGATCTCCAGGCACAGTTCACGCAGGGCGGCCAGACCCCGCAGCGTCGGCAGCGCGGCCCCGGCACGCACGTTGGTGCGGGTGTGCGCCCGGACGAACGCGGCCGCGAGCAGGCTCTCCTTGTTCGGGAAGTACCGCTGCAGCGCCCCGTGCGCGAAGCCGGCCTCGGCGGCGATCTCGCGCATCGTCGCGCGCTCGAACCCGCCGCGCTCGATGAGCCGCCACGTGGCGTCCACGATCAGCTCACGGCGTTCGTCGTGATCGACGATCTTCGGCATCCGGCACCTCCTGAAGCCGTTTCGCAGTCGGCTTTCGCTCAGCATCCTACGGGGGACCCGTTCGTCTCCACTTGGTCACGTATCGTTATCATTCCGTGACATTCGGATAACCCGACCGGGTGTAACTTTTTTATCACCAAGTGGTGATTATCCCGTCTCACCCGACAGCCTCATCCGACAAAGGAGCCGAAGATGACGAAGAATCGCAGCCAGGGCCGCCTCGCCCTCGCTCTCACCGCCGTGCTCGGGGCAGCCGCGCTCGCGCTGTCCGGATGCTCGGGTGCGAGCGACGCCGCCGCGACCGGTGCCGACGGCCTCACCACCCTCAAGGTGGCCACGATCGGCCTCACCTCCGACGGCGGCCTGGAGATCGGCATCAAGCAGGGTTTCTTCAAGAAGCACGGCCTCGACATCCAGACCTCGGTGGTCGCCAATCCTCCGGCCGGTCTCGCCGCCGCCCAGTCGGGTCAGGTCGACGTCGCGTACGCGCCCAGCATCCCGCTGCTGAACGCGCTGAGCCAGGGCGTCCCGCTGAAGGTCGTGCAGGCCGCCGACGGCTACGCCCCCGGAGCATCCAAGACGAGCGATCCCGCCACGGTCGATGACACGTCGCTCTACGCCAGCAAGGCGTCGGGCATCACCTCGGTCGCCCAGCTCAAGGGCAAGACCATCGCCGTCCCCGCCCGCAAGGCGCAGCTCGAGGTGGTCATCGCCCAGACGCTGAAGGATGCCGGCGTCGACCCGAGCTCGGTCAACTGGGTCGTGCTCGACTTCACCTCGGCCGTCGCCGCGCTGAAGACGGGCAAGGTGGATGCCGCCGGGCTCGTGTCGCCGTTCGGCAGCGAGGCGAAGGCGAACGGCTCCACCTACCTCGCCGCGCCCAGCCTCAAGTTCTTCGTGGACGGCGCGGTGGGTCTGTGGACCACCGGCTCGTCGACCCTGTCGGGCAAGAAGAAGGCGATCGAGTCGTTCCAGGCCGCCATCAAGGAGGCCAACGCCTACGCGAACGCCCACCCGAAGGAGGCCGTGCAGGCCGGGCTCGACTACACCAAGTCGACGCTGACCGCCGACGAGGTCACCACGCCGTACTGGCCGACCGCCGTCACCGACGCCGAGCTGCAGCACGTGAACGACCAGATGGTCTCGCTCGGCTACCTCGCCAAGGCCGTGCCGCTTTCCGGCGTCATCGCGGACGGCGCGCAATGAGCACTGCCCTGCGGCAGACGCTGACCGGGATCGCGGGCGTCCTCCTGGCGCTCGCGGTCTGGCAGCTCGCGGCGACGGTGGGTCCGTTCGCGGACTCGCCGCTGCCGTCGGCGACGGCATCGATCGCCGAGGCGGCTGCGCTTCTCGCAACGCCGGCGATGTGGTCGGCGACCGCCGTCACCGTGGCGATCGCACTCGGCGGCCTCGTGGTCGCGACCGTCATCGGCGTGGTGTTCGGCGTCGGCATCGGGGTCTCCCCCGTGCTGCTGCACGCGACCCGCGTGCCGCTGGAGTTCCTGAAGCCCATCCCGCCGATCGTCATCCTTCCGCTCGCGGTGCTGGTGCTCGGCCCCACGTGGCAGATGGGGATGTTCCTCACCGTGTTCGGCTGCGTGTTCGCGATCGCGATGCAGACCTCGGCGGGCGTGTTCGACACCGACCCGGTGGCGCTCAGCACCAGCCGTTCGTACGGGATGGGCCGCGGCGAGATCCTCGGCCGGGTCGTGCTCCCCTCGGCGCTTCCCTACATCGGCACCTCGATCCGCGTCTCCGCGCCGACCTCGCTCATCATCGCGGTGGTCGCCGGCCTCCTCGGCGGCGGTCCGGGCCTCGGCCAGAGCCTGCTGCAGGCACAGCTGGCCGGCAACCAGCCCCAGCTGTTCGCCTACGTCCTCATCCTCGGCATCCTCGGCCTGTGCGTGCAGTGGGGCAGCCAAGCCGCCGAGCGCCGGATGCTGCACTGGCATCCGCAATACCGGAAGGCGACCTTCTGATGACCGTCAGCACCGCGACCCGGGTCACCCGCACCGCGGCCCGCCGGCGCCCCTCCACCCGCAAGACGCCGCGCTGGATGCTCGTCGCCCTCGAGATCGTCGTCCCGATCCTGCTCGTCGCCCTGTGGTGGGTGCTGTCGGCCGATTCGACCAACACGTTCTTCCCGCCGCTGCAGACCATCCTGCAGACCCTCGTGCAGGACCTGTCGAACCCGGTCTTCCTCGCCGACGTCGGCGCGTCGCTGCTGAACCTGCTGATCTCGTTCGTCCTGGCATCCGTCCTCGGCGTCGTGCTCGGCACGCTCCTCGGACTGGTGCGCTGGGTGTCGTGGCTGACCGAGCCCACGATGCACTTCTTCCGCGCCATCCCGCCGGTCGCCCTGGTGCCGATCTTCGTGGCCATCCTCGGCTTCGGCAACGAGACCCGCATCCTCTCCATCACGCTCGCGGCGCTCTTCCCGACGCTCATCGCCACCCTCGACGGCGTGCGCGCCATGGACCCGACCATGGGCATGGTCACCCGCGTGTACGGGCTCACCCGCGGTCAGCGCATCTTCCGGGTGACGCTTCCCGCGGCATCCCCGCGCATCTTCAGCGGCATGCAGGTGAGCCTGCAGACCGCATTCATCGTCATGATCGCGAGCGAGATGCTCGGATCGTCCACCGGGCTCGGCGCCGTCACGCTGCAGGCGCAGCAGTCCTTCATGATCGCCCAGATGTGGGCCGGGATCATCGTGCTGGGCGTCATCGGCTACGTCGCCTCCGCCCTGTTCGCCCTGTTGCGCGGCCGCGTGCTGCGCTGGTACATCCGCTCCCAGCAGATTGGAAGAGAAGCATGAGCGCCAATGCCGTCGTGGGCTCCCCGTCGGACCGCACCGCCGCGCCCGTCCGCCTGAAGGTCGAGCACCTCGCCAAGTCGTACGACACGAAGGCCGGGTCCGTGCCCGTCATCGCCGACCTCACCGTCGAGGTGCGCGCCGGCGAGGTCGCCTGCATCGTCGGGCCGTCCGGCATCGGCAAGACCACGCTGCTGAAGTGCCTCGCCGGCCTCCAGCCGGCCACCAGCGGCACCGCCTGGATCGACGGGCAGGTCATCGACGGACCGCCGCGCGACATGGCGCTCGTCTTCCAGGAGTACACGCGCTCGCTCATGCCGTGGCTGAGCGTCGTCAAGAACGTCGAGCTGCCGCTCAAGCACCTGCGCCTGCCCGCCCCCGAGCGCGCCGAGCGCATCCGCAGCGCGCTGCACGCCGTCGGCCTCGACGGTGCCGAGCAGAAGTATCCGTGGCAGCTGTCCGGCGGGATGCAGCAGCGCGTCGCGATCGCCCGCGCCATCGCGTACCGCCCCGACGTGCTGATCATGGACGAGCCGTTCGCGTCGGTCGACGCGCAGACCCGGTTCGAGCTGGAAGACCTGTGCCTGCGCATCCGCGCCGAGTTCGGGATGACGATCGTCGTCGTCACCCATGACATCGACGAGGCCGTCTACCTCTCCGACCGGGTCATCGTCCTCGGCGAGAAGCCCGCCAAGGTCACCCGCATCATCGACGTGGCCTTCCCCGAGCCGCGCGACCAGATCGTCACGCGCGCAGAGCCGGAGTTCGCGACCCTGCGCAGCGAGATCATGGAACTGATCCGGAAGGCGCACTGACGTGGCGCCCGGGGAGACGGGGGCGAGCGTCGGCGTCCCGCCGGGGGCACGCGGCTACGAGCGCTTCGGCGGACGCGTCGCCGAGTTCACGTCGCAGTCCGAGCCGTGGTGGCCGGCATCCCCCCGCCCGGCGGATGCCCCGAACGTCGTCGTCATGCTCGTCGACGACCTGGGGTTCAGCGACCTGGGACCCTTCGGCGGCGAGATCCCGACGCCGAACATCGACGCCCTCGCGGGCCGCGGGTGGACGTTCTCGAACTACCGCACCGCCCCGATGTGCTCGCCGTCGCGGGCGTCCCTGCTCACCGGCCTGAACCCCCACCGGGCCGGGTTCGGCTACGTCGCCCACGTCGACCCGGGGTATCCCGGCTTCGCGTGCGAGCTGCCCGCGGATGCCCCCACCCTCGCCGAGTCGCTGCGCGCGGGCGGGTACGCCACCTTCGCGGTGGGCAAATGGCACCTCACCGTCGAGTCGAAGCTGCACGACGGCGCCGACAAGTCGTCGTGGCCCCTGCAGCGCGGCTTCGACCGGTATTTCGGCAGCATGGACGGCTTCACCTCCCTCCACCACCCGCATCGACTGATCAGCGACAACTCGCCCGTCGACGTGCGCGAGTTCCCCGACGGATACTTCCTCACCGACGACCTCACCGACCGCGCGCTGGGCATGATCGACGACCTGCGCGCGAACGCCCCGGACAAGCCCTTCTTCCTCTACTACGCGCACACCTCGGTGCACGGGCCGATCCAGGCGAAGGATGCCGACATCCACCGGTACCGCGGCGCCTACGACGCCGGCTGGGACGCGATCCGCCGCGAGAGGTTCGCCCGGCAGCAGGCATCCGGGATCGTGCCGGCCGACGCCGTGCTGCCCGCCGACGACCTGCCCGATGCCGCCGGCATCCGCCGCTGGGACGACCTCGACGCCGACGAGCGGGCCCTGTTCGCCCGGCACATGGAGGTCTACGCGGCCGCCGTCGACGAGATCGACCAGAGCGTCGGGCGCCTCACCGCCCGGCTCTCCGAACTGGGCGAACTCGACAACACGATCTTCCTGGTGCTCAGCGACAACGGCGGCACCGCCGAAGGCGGCCCGTCGGGCACCCGCTCGTACTTCGCGCAGTTCGGCCACGACTCCGACGTCCCCGCCGACTGGGTGCGCGACGTGCCGCGCGACCCCGCGCTCATCGGCGGCCCGCGCGTGTTCGGGCAGTACCCCGCGGGCTGGGCGCGCGTGTCCAACACCCCGTGGCGGTCGTTCAAGTCGTCGACGTACGAGGGCGGCGTGCACGCCCCGCTCGTGGTGTCCTGGCCGGATGCCGCGGCCCGCCCGGGCCTGCGCGACCAGTTCGTGTTCGTCGCCGACCTCGCCCCCACGATCCTCGAGCTCGCCGGCATCCCGCCCCTCGCCGCCCGGGGCGGGATGCCGGCGCGACCGGTCGACGGCCGCAGCTTCGCCGCGTCGCTCAGCGACCCCGAAGCCCCGGGACGACAGGCGCAGTACTTCGAGTGCGTCGGACGCCGGGCGTACGTCGACGGCGACCTGAAGGCCGTGTCGCCGTTGCAGCCCACCGTCGACGAGGGCGCCGCCGGCGGTGCATGGGAGCTGTACGACCTGGCCGCAGACCCCACCGAGACCGCCGACCTGGCGGCATCCCGCACCGCCGACGTCGCCCGGCTCGCGGCGCGCTGGCGCGACGCGGCGTGGGCGAACACGGTGTTCCCGCTCGACGACACCGGGCAGCTGCACACGGTGCGGCCGGAGTCCGAGGCGGTGCTCTCCGAGCCGGTGTTCCTCCCGGCCCGGCGCCCGGTGCTGGAGCGGTTCCGGTCGGCGAGACTCACCGTGCTGCGTTCCTTCCGGGTGACCGCCGACCTGCTCTGCGGGCCGGATGCCGCGGGCGTCCTGGTCGCGCACGGAGACCAGGGCGGCGGGTACGTGCTCGCGATCGACGACGGGCACCTGGCCCTCGGGTACAACGCCTACGGCGACCTGCACCGCGCCCGCTCCCTCGCCCCGATCGGCGGCGGACCGCACCGGATCGAACTCGCCCTGGACGAGCTCGACGGCCTGCGCTGGCGGGTCGCGGCATCCCTCGACGGCTCCGAGGTCGCCGTGATCGACGCCGTGCCGATGCTGCTCGGCATGTGCCCGTTCACCGGCATCAGCGTCGGGTACGACTACGGCGGCCCGGTGGATTGGGACCAGTACGAACGGCACCGCTCGTACCCGTTCACCGGCGGCGATCTGCGGGGGGTGACGTATCTCCCCGGCCCGCGCTCCGCGCACGACCCCACGGTCCTGCGCGCGATGGACGCCGCCGTCGCCGCGCTCGCCGACTAAGTGTCGCCGAAACAAGTGGTTGCCGCTGAGACAAGTGCGTGGGGTGCTTGCCTCAGCGGCAAAGACCTGTCTCGGCGACCCGAAACTTCATGAGCAATCGCTCAAAAAACCTGGTGCACGGGGGCGTTGATCATATATGATCAACGCAATCCCGAACGAACGAGGTGGTTCTGTGGTGTCGACAGCCTCCGGCGACGTGGTGACGACCGCGATCGCCCGCAACATCAGCGAGTTCCGCGCAGCCGTGAACGACTCCTTCGTACCGCTGCAGGTGCACAGCGACCATCCCGACCGGTTCCGCGGCCTCATCCGCGGTGCCGGCGTCGACGAGGTGCACCTCAGCGACGTGCGCGCCACCGACCACCAGGTGCACCGCACGCCCGAACTCATCGCCCGCGGCGACGCACCGTTCTTCAAGGTGAGCCTGATGCTGCAGGGTTCGGGCCTGCTCATCCAGGACGGACGCGAGGCCGTGCTCTCGCCCGGCGACCTCGCCGTCTACGACACCAGCCGGCCGTACTCGCTCATCTTCGACGAGGACTTCCGCACCATGGTCGTGATGTTCCCGCGGCATCTCATCACCCTGCCGCCCGACATGGTCGGGCAGCTCACCGCCGTGCGCGTGGCCGGCACCGACGGGCTGGCCTCGGTCGTCACCCCGTACCTCACCCAGCTCGCCGCGAACCTCGACCAGTTCCACGGCACCACCGGCGCACGCCTCGCACACAGCGCGCTCGACCTCGTCACCACCGTGTTCTCGCACGAGCTCGGACTCGACGGCGCCACCAACGACCCGCACCGCGCTCTCATGCAGCGCATCCGCGGCTACATCGACCGCAACCTCGCCTCGACCGATCTGAGTCCGGCATCCATCGCGGCCGCGCACTATATCTCCACCCGGCACCTCCACGGCCTCTTCCAGGAGCAGGGCACCACCGTGTCCACCTGGATCCGCACCCGCCGCCTGGAGCAGTGCCGTCGCGACCTCCGAGACCCGGTGCTCGCCGACCGACCCGTCGCCGCGATCGCCGCGCGCTGGGGGTTCGTCGACGCCGCGCACTTCAGCCGCGCGTTCAAGTCCGCCTTCGGCGTCGCCCCGAGCGAGTTCCGCGCCGCGCACTGACCCCGGCGCTTATTCAGCCCGGCGAGGGAGACGCACTCGGGGTCTGACGGTGCTCGCCGAGCGGCTCGGGGGCGGCGAGCCGAGACGCCATCCCGGAGAAGATGACGCCGTGGAACGGCTTCATCGACCACCAGTACAGCCGCCCCGTCAGTCCGAGGGGGAAGAACACCGCCCGCTGGCGATAGTTGCTTCCGTGCGCAGTCGCGGCGACCTCGAGCTCCAGCCAGGCCCGGCCGGGCACCCGCATCTCCGCCCGCAGTCGCAGGCTCGATCCGCGCTCGATGGATTCCACCCGCCAGAAGTCGAGGGCGTCCCCGGTGTTCAGGCGCCGGGCATCCCGGCGTCCGCGGCGCAGTCCGACACCGCCGACGAGACGGTCCAGCCATCCGCGCGCCGCCCACGCCAGCGGGAACGAGTACCAGCCGTTCTCGCCGCCGATCGACTCGATGCGCTCCCACACCTGCGCCGGCGTCGCGGTCGAGTCGATCGTGCGCTCGTCGACGTAGACCGTGTGTCCCGACCAGTCCGGATCGGACGGGATCGGATCGCTCGACGCTCCCGCCACCGACGCGTCGCGCCAGCTCGTGCGCACCTGCCCCTCCGCCTCGCGGCGCAGCGCCAGCCGCACGGCGGCGCGGTATCCGAGGAGGCCCTCCGGCGGCGGCGGAACGAAGCGGTCGATGTCGTGCTCCTGGACGACGCAGTCATGCTGCAGGGACTCGATGATCGGCACGGCGACGTCGCGGGGAATGGGCGTCACGAGGTTGACCCACTGCGCCGCAAGCCACGGGGTGAGCACCGGGAGCGCGGCGATGGCCCGCTGCGGCAGTCCTGCCTCGACGGCATAGGCGTTCATCATCTGTCCGTAGCGCAGCACGTCGGGGCCGCCGATGTCGAAAGTGCGGTTCACCTCGCCGGGCAGCTCGGCCCAGGCGACGAGATACCGCAGCACGTCGCGGATCGCGATCGGCTGCACGCGGTTGCGCACCCAGCGCGGCGCCGGCATGTACGGCAGCACCTCGCTGAGGTGGCGGATCATCTCGAAAGACGCCGACCCCGACCCGATGACGATGCCCGCCTGCAGCACGACCGCGGGCACCGGCCCGGCGAGGAGGATGCGCCCCACCGCGACGCGCGAATGGAGGTGCCGCGACAGCCGCTCGACATCGGGATGCAGCCCCGACAGGTAGACGATGCGCGAGACGCCCTGAGCGGCGGCCGCCCGGGCCACGTTCTGCGCGGCCTCCGATTCGGTTGCCTCGAAGTCGCCGCGCGCCGACATGGAATGCACGAGATAGTAAACGACATCGACGCCCGCGCATGCGCGGACGCAGGCCGCGGCATCCACCAGGTCTCCGCCGACGACCTCGACGTCGTCGCGCCACGGCACATCGGCGAGCCGGCGCGGCGTTCGCGCGAACGCCCGCACCTCGATGCCGGCCGCGAGCAGCTCCGGCACCAGGCGCCCGCCCACATACCCGGTGACCCCCGTCACCAGAGCCTTCGTCATCGTCCGCACCCCGCTCCCTCGACCGGCATGACGCTTCCCTAGAAAGGCATGCATCCAGCTTAGAGAGCGATCCGCGCGAGGTCGAGGGAAGGCCGGCCGCGTGACCGGTGGCGCACTCCGTGCGCGTGCGGTCAAGCACCGTGCCCACAGCGCTAAGCACCGACTGCCTTCCGGCCCATAACGTCGGATCACCGGGCTCACCGCAGAGCCCTCCCGGGAGGCAGAGAACCAATGAAGACAAAGCCACTCGCAGCGCTCGCGGCCATCGCCGCGGCGACTGCGCTCGTGATCACCGGCTGCGCCGGGTCCGGCGGCGGATCCGGGAGCAAGGACCCGATCGTGGTCGGATCCGTCAACTCCATCTCGGGCCCGGCGACGTTCCCCGAGGCATCCCAGGCGGCCGCCGCCGTGTTCAAGCAGTTCAACGCGGCCGGGGGCCTGAACGGTCGCAAGATCGACTACAAGGCGCTCGACGACAAGGGAGACCCGGCCACGGCCACCTCCTCCGCCCGCCAGCTGGTCGGCCAGGACGGCGCCGTCGCGATGGTCGGCAGCGCCAGCATCCTGGAGTGCCAGCTCAACGCCAAGTACTACGCGCAGCAGGGCGTGCTGTCGATGCCCGGGGTGGGCGTCGACACCGGCTGCTTCGACAACCCGAAGACGATCTCGCCGGTCAACGTCGGCCCGTACAACGACCTCACCCTCACGCTGATGTACGGCTCGGAGACCCTCAAGCTCACCGACATCTGCGTGCTGCTGGAGATCGTCGGGTCGACCAAGCCCGCCTACATGGCCGCCGTGCAGAAGTGGGAAGAGGTCACCGGCAAGAAGCCGCTCTATGTGGATGCCACCCTCCCCGCGGGCGGCTCGGACTACACGTCGTACATCGTCAAGGCCCGCCAGGCCGGCTGCAAGGCGATCGCGTCGAACCCGATCGAGCCGGACGCCATCGGCCAGGTGAAGGCCGCCAACGCGCAGGGCTGGAACGACCTGACCTGGCTGTACCTGACCTCCGTGTACAGCACCAACTTCGCCAAGGCCGTCTCCAACGCCGGCGCCGGCGTCTACGTGCCCGCCGAGTTCTACCCGTTCACCGACACGTCAAGCTCCGCCAACAAGGACTGGTACGACCTGATGTCGAAGAACAACATCCCGCTGACGTCGTTCAGCCAGGGCGGCTACCTCGCCGCGACGTACTTCATCGACGCCCTGAAGACCATCAAGGGCGACGTCACCAAGGAGTCCGTCACCAAGGCGCTGCAGTCCTTCAAGGCCCAGAACCCGATGGTCGGCGCGCCGTACTCGTTCGGCTCGGCCAACGACGCCGGCTGGCCGGTCGTCCTCAAGTCCGGCGCGGGGGCCTGGAAGAACGCCGCCACCGACTGGCTGACCATCTCCGGCCACTGACCCGGATGCCCCGGACGGGGTCGGCGCGCATCGCACCGCGCCGGCCCCGCCGGGACCCGAAGGAGGAACCATGCTCCAGGGAGCTCTCGCCGGGCTCGCCGCGGGAGGCCTCTACGCCGTCCTCGGCGTCTGCCTCACCCTGATGTCCCGGCTCGTCCGGGTCGTGAACTTCGCACAGGTGGCGACCGGGATGTTCGGCGCCTTCTGCGCCGTGTGGCTGGTCACGGTCGCGAACTGGCCGGTGTGGGCGGGATCGCTCGTCGGCATCCTGATCGGCGGCGTCCTGGCCGCGATCATCGGCTTCATCGCCGCGACCTGGCTCGCCGAAGCCGACACCACGACCCGTTCGGCGATGACCGTCGGTCCGCTGCTGCTGCTCATCTCGCTGTCGTTCATCCTGTTCGGCAACAAGCCGCTGCCGTTCAGCCCGATCATCCAGGGCCCGGCGTTCACCGCCGGCAGCGTCGTGATCAGCTGGGTCACGGTCGCGACCGTCGCTCTGGCCGTCCTGGTGTCGGTCCTGGTCAGCCTGCTGCTCGGGCGCACCCGGGTGGGCACGCAGCTGCGCGCCCTGTCGGAGCGCCCCACCACCGCGGAGCTGCTCGGCATCCGGTCCCGCCCGCTGTCGATCGCCGTGTGGTTCGTCACCGGCCTCGTGAGCGCCCTCGTCGTCGTCATCGTCGCGCCGTCGCAGTCCAACGACGCGGTGAGCCTGTCGATGCTCATCGTCCCCGCCGCCGCGGCCGCCCTGCTGGGCGGATTCCGCCGACTCGACCTCACGGTCGTGGGCGGCCTCGTCCTCGGCATGCTCGACGGCGTGTTCGCGATGATCAACCAGATCTCGATCATCCGCAACTTCCTCCCGTTCCTGTTCATCGTCGTGCTGCTGCTGTGGCGCCAGCGCAAGGAGGTGTGGGATGCCGCGCGATAGCGTCTCCCGCCCGTTCACCCAGACCGGGCTCTACCGCAATTCCTGGCCGATCGTCGTCGCCGTGATCGCCGTCGCGGTCGGCTTCGGACTCAGCGTCGGGCTCAGCGACTACGTCGTCTACCTCGCCATCGGCGCCGTGACCGCGTCGATCTCGATCCTCGGCCTCGGCGTCGTCACCGGCTCGGCGGGCATGATCGCCCTCTGCCAGCTCACGTTCGGCGCCATCGGCGCCTGGGTCGTCGCGTTCCTCAACAACGCGAACGCCCCCGGCGGCTTCATCGTGTGGCTCGTCGTGGGGGCCGCGGCGGCCGGTGTCGCCGGCATCCTCGTCGGTCTTCCCGCGCTGCGTCTGCGCGGCGTGAACCTCGCCGTCGTCACGCTCGGCTTCGCGGCCGCGGCGGATGCCACGCTCATCCAGATCCAGTTCCCCGGCGTCACCACCGGCAACCAGGTGCTGCGCCCGGATGCCTTCTCCACCGACAGCCAGTACTTCTTCTTCTCGATCATCGTGCTGGTGGTGTGCTGCCTGGTGGTCTTCTTCCTGCAGCGCGGCCGCACGGGATCCAGCTGGAAGGCCGTCGCGTTCTCCGAGCGCGGCACCGCGTCGGCCGGTCAGAGCGTGCGCAACGCGAAGCTGTCGGCCTTCGCGGTCAGCGCCGCCCTCGCCGGGGTCGCCGGCGGCCTCCTCGCCGGCCAGGTGGGACTGCCGTACGAGTCCAGCTTCACCCCGCTGCAGTCGCTCGCCCTCTACGTGCTGGCGGTGATGAGCGGCGCGCAGCTGATCGACATGGCGATCTTCGGCGGCATCGTGTGGGTGCTCGTGCCCGAACTGCTGAAAGCCTGGAACATCAACCAGAACTGGGGCTTCGTCATCTTCGGCGTGCTGGGCGTGCAGGCTCTCACGAGCGGGTCGAACCTCGGCCAGGCGATCCGGAGCGCCATCCACCGGCGTGCGGACCGCCGGCAGGAGGCCGCGCGGGCCGCCGCGAAGGAGGCATCCGCTCGCGACACCGCCGAGCAGGCGCACATCTCCACCACGACGATCGCGACCGTCGACCCGATGAAGGACGCCAATGCGCCGGTGCTGACCGTCGAGGGTCTCACCGTGGAGTTCGGCGCCCTGAAGGCCCTGGACGACGTGTCGTTCGCCGTGCCCGCGGGCACCGTCATGGGGCTCATCGGCCCCAACGGCGCCGGCAAGTCGACGTTCGTGGATGCCATCAGCGGGTTCCTCCCCCGCCACGGCGGCCGCGTCGTGCTCGACGGGGTGGACCTCGCCGGAAAGACGCCGACCGCCCGCGCCCGGCTGGGCCTGCGCCGCACGTACCAGCAGGACCGCGTGCCTCCGTCGCTCACCGTCGGCGCCTACGTGACCTTCGTTGCCCGGCGCCGGATCGATGCGACCGAGCTCGCCGAGACCCTGGAGTTCTTCGGGTGCCCTCCCGCATCCGCCCGGCTCTCCGCGATCGACGTCGGAACCCGGCGCCTCATCGAGGTCGCGGCCAACGTGATGGCGCGGCCGAAGCTGCTCATCCTCGACGAGCCCGCCGCGGGCCTGTCGCACGAGGAGCACCTGGCGCTGGCCGCGCGCCTGCGGGAGCTGCCCGACCGCTTCGGGATGTCGCTCGTGATCATCGAGCACGACCTGGATCTGGTGAGGTCGGTGTGCCCGCGCCTCACCGTCCTGAACTTCGGGCGCGTGCTCGCGTCCGGCCCGCAGGTCGAGGTGCTCGAGAACCCGGATGTCATCAAGGCCTACATGGGCGAGACGGAGCTGCTGCAATGAGCGACACACTCGAACTCGAATCCGTCACGGTGAGCCGCGGCGCCGGCCCGGTGATCTCGGACGTCTCGCTGACGCTCCGACGCGGGGAGGTGCTCGCCCTCGTCGGCCCCAACGGCGCCGGCAAGACGAGCCTCATCGAGTCGATCTCCGGCGTCATCCCGCACTCGGCGGGGACGATCCGCCTCGGCGGCGACGCGATCGACAAGGTGTCGCGCGTCACCCGGGCCCGACGCGGGATCGTGCACATCGAGCAGGGCCGGGCGGTGTTCCCGACGCTGACGGTGCGCGAGAACCTGTCGCTGACCGCGCGCACGCCCGCCGAGGTGGATGCCGCGATCGCCCAGTTCCCCGAACTGGAGAAGCGCATCGACGCCCCCACGCAGCTGCTCTCCGGCGGGGAGCAGCAGATGGTGGTGCTGGCGCGCGCGTTCGCCGCGAAGCCGAAGTTCCTGCTGATCGACGAGATGTCGCTGGGCCTGGCGCCCGTCGTGTTCACCCGCCTGTTCCCGATGGTGGCGACCCTCGCCGAGCAGGGCGCCGGGGTGCTGCTGGTGGAGCAGTTCACCGAGCTCGCCCTGGGACTCGCGTCGGAGGCGATCGTGGTCGCCACCGGCCACGTCACCTACCAGGGGGATGCCGCCGCCCTGAAGGCCGACCCCGCCGTGCTGCACCGGGCTTACCTGGGCAGCTGACGCGCCGGGCCTACCTGGGCAGCTGACGCGCCGGGCCTACCTGGGCGCCTACTCGAGGTCCAGGTGGGCGATGCCCCAGGGCGGCACCGGAAGGAAGCCCTGCGACTCGAGGCGCACCGGCACGGGCTTCGCACCGTGCACCCGCAGGGTCGCGCGGTCCGGCCCGTCGCCGACGAGGGCGTACGGCAGCGACGTGGATGCCGTCGCGTTCACGACCGACAGGGTGCGCACCCCGGCGAGGTCGAGGTCGAGGCGGCGGGGCTGGTAGGCGGCCACGACGAGCGCGTCGCCGCGGCGGCTCCCGACGACCGGATACCCTTCGGCCGGGAGCGCCGCGAACAGGCTCCCCTCCAGCACCGTCGGTCGCAGCTCCACCCATTCGGCGATGAGGTCCGCGACGGTGCGCCGGTGGTCGTCGGGCAGGTCGGCGAGCGGCATCGACAGCTGCGGCACGCCGAAGAACGCGTTCAGCACCTGGCGCGCAGCGGCCTCCGGGCCCGCGGTCGGGTCCCACATGAGGGGGTCCGAGTGCACCACCTGTCCGTCGGCGAACAGCCGCAGATCCACGATCGACCGCCGGTTCTGGTCGGCATCGGCCGGGCAGTCGTCGGCCCGCACGACATCGGCGTAGGGCGCGACCGCCGGGGAGATGTACGGCTGACGGAACTCGATCAGGGTGCCCGGGCGGGCGGCGTCCACCGCGTCCGCGACCTCGCGCAGCAGCTCCACCATGGCGCGTCCGACGTTGTCGATGTCTCCGGTCGACGCGGTGCCGGCGTAGACCATGGCGTTGTTGAGGAAGTCGACCTTCAGCCCGTCCAGGTCGTAGTCGCGCACGAGGCGGGCACAGGTCTCGGCGACGTGCGCCCGCACCTCGGCGCGGCGGGGGTCGAGCACGTCGGCGCGCAGCCCCGGCACATGCGCCGGGGCGAGCGGACGCAGCCGCTCGTACACCGCGCTGTGCGCGCCGAGCAGCAGAGGCGCGATCCACACCACGGCATCCATCCCCTGCGCGTGCAGGCGGTCGACCGTCGCGCGCAGGTCGGGGAACTTCTGCGGGTCGGGCTCCCAGTCGCCGCATCCGGCGTACCACCGGCCGTCGCCATACCGCTGCCAGCCGTCGTCGATGAACACCGAGCGGCAGCCGAGGGCGGCGGCGCGGGATGCTTCGGCCTCGACGATCTCGGCGGTGACGGCCTGCGAGTACGCGTACCAGGTGGAGTACACCGGCCGGGTCGCCGTGCGCGAGAGCGGGCGGTGCCCGGCGCCGTCGTGCAGGAAGTCCGACAGCGCGCGCACCGCGGGTTCGTACCGGACGCGGTCGGCGACGACCGCCAGCCGGATGCCGCCGCGGCGCACGTGCTGCTCGCCGACCTCGAGGCGCACGACGAAGGTCTTGCTCTCCTCGGACGCGCCGAACTCGAGCACCCCCTCGTCGACGACGCAGTCGAAGGCGAAGGCGAGCCCGCTCGTGCCGTCGACGTCGCACAGCACCCCGATGGGGGCCGAGCGCACGGCGCTGAAGCTCTGCCGGCCGTGCCAGTCGGCGGGGAGCGCGGGGGCCAGGTCGAACCCGGGGTACCAGAACCCGGACGCATTGCCGAGGGGAGCCTGCAGCACGATCTGACCGGGTCCGTCCACGGCGACGGTGACGAAATCGAGGGCATCCGTCCCGGAGGCGGGGTCGATGCGCTCGATGCGGCATCCGCCGGAGACGGCCACCTCGACGTCGCGGCCGAGCCGCGTCCAGGTGAGGGAGTGGACATCGTGGTCTTCGAGGAGCACAGCGGGGCCTTACTGCTTGACTGCACCGGCGAGGATGCCGGCGACGAACTGACGCTGGAGGAAGAGGAACAGGATGAGGATCGGCAGCATCGAGAGCATCGTGCCGGTCAGCAGCTGCCCGTAGTCGGTGGTGCCGACGCCTTGCAGGGTCGCAAGCGCCACCGGAAGCGTGTAGGCGTCGGGCGTGCGCAGCACCACCAGGGGGTACACGAACGCGTTCCACTGCGCGAGGAAGAGGAAGATCGCGAGGGCGGCGAGCGCGGGCCGCACGGTGGGCACGACGATCCGGGCGAAGAGGCGGAACTCCCCGGCCCCGTCCACGCGTGCCGCCTGGATGAGTTCGTCGGGGATGGAGCTCATCGTCTGCCGCATGAGGAAGATCCCGAACGGCAGGGCCAGGTTCGGCAGGATGATGGCCTGGTACGAGTCGAGCCAGCCGAGCCACACCATGAGCTGGAACAGCGGCACGAGGGTCACCTGCGACGGCAGGGCCAGAGTCACCAGCAGCACCCCGAACATGACGGACTTGCCGCGGAACTCGAACTTTGCGAACGCGTACCCCGCCGCCGTGCAGACGACCAGGCCCAGCAGCGTGTAGACGGTCGAGACGAACAGCGAGTTGAGCATCGCCCGTCCGAACATCGTGTCGGTGAGCAGGCCCTGCACGTTGTGCAGGAACGCATCGCCGGGCAGGAAGTGCGGCGGGGTCGAGAAGATCTCGTTGGACGGATAGGTCGTCGCGATGATCAGCCAATAGAACGGCAGCGCCATCAGCACGGCTCCGGCGGCGATGGCCGTCGTCAGCACGAGCGAGCGCCCGGGTCGAGGGCGGCCGGCGTAGAGAGTGGTCATGACTTCTCCCGGAAGAGGCGCAGCTGCACGAGCGAGATCACGCCGATGATGAGGGTGAGCGCGTACCCGATGGCCGAGGCGTACCCGAAGTCGAAGTACTGGAAGCCGTTCTGGTACAGGTACATGCCGACGGTGAGCGTCGCGTTGTCGGGTCCGCCGTTGGTGAGCACGTACGGTTCGTCGAACAGCTGGAGGGTGCCGATCGTCGAGAGGATGACGGTGAGCACGAGCGCGGGCCGCAGCCCCGGCAGGGTCACGTGCCAGAAGCGGTGCACGGCCCCGGCGCCGTCGACGGACGCGGCTTCGTACAGCTCGGTCGGGATCGACTGCAGCTGGGCGAGGTAGATGATCGCGCTCTGGCCGGTGTAGTGCCAGGTCATCGCGATGACGATGGCGATCTTCGCCCAGAACGGGTCGGCGAGCCACGGGATGGGGCCGATGCCGACGACGCCGAGCAGCTGGTTGACGAATCCGTCCTGGGCGCTGAACAGCGCGCGGAACAGGATGCCGTAGGCGACCAGGCCCATCACGATCGGCACGAAATACAGTGTTCGCCACAGGGCCCGGGCCTTCAGCAGCAGCGAGTTGAACGCCACCGACAGGAGGACGGCGAGCGCGAGCATGATCGGCACCTGGACGACGAGGATCACGGCGGTGTTGCGCAGCGCGGTGTAGAAGAGCGGGTCCTGCAGGAGGCGCACGTAGTTGGCGAGCCCCGCGAAGGATGTCCGTCCGTCCTGGTTGGTGGTCAGACTCAGCCACAGCGCACTGACGTACGGGTAGCAGGTGAAGACCGCGAACAGCAGGATGGTCGGGAGGAGGAAGACGTACGGAGTGGAGCGCGGGTAGCCGATCGCGCGGCGGCGGCGAGCGCGGGCGGCCGGGCGCGGCGCTCTCGTCACGCGCTGTTCGGAGCGCCGACGGGTGTCGGGGTGGACTGTCGTCATCACGGTGTGAGCGCGGGTCCCGGGGGCGTCGGCCGCCGGGACCCGCATCCTCTCTGGATCAGTCGGTCGCGATCTTGCGGCCGGTCTGCTGGGCGACGAGCTTCGCCGCGGCATCCAGGGCCTGCTGGGGGTCGGCGCCGGACAGCAGCACCTGCGTCTGGGCGTCGTCGTAGGCCTTCAGGGCCCGGGCGTAGTCGCTCGTGTAGTTGACGACCGGGGTCTTCTGCGCCAGCTGCGCGATGAAGATGTCGTTGACGCGCTGGCCGTTGTAGAAGGCCATGGGCTTGGAGAAGTCCTGCGACGTGATGAACGGCTTGTATCCGGGGAACATGCCGCCGGCCTTGTACACCGTCTGCTGGCCGTCCAGGGTGCCGAGCGCGTACTTCACGAACGCGGCGGCGGTCGCCTTGTTCTTGCTCGTCTCGGCCACCGACAGGTAGGTGCCGCCGTTGATGGCCGCGGTGAGGCCGCCGGCTTCGACGGCGGGGGGCTTGACGACGCCCCAGTTGCCGGCCATGTCGGGCGCGTCCAGCGGCAGTTCGCCGGCCATCCACCCGCCGCTGGTGAAGGTGGCGACCGGCTTGTCGCCCTTCATCTGCGCGACGAGGTTGTCCCAGGAGCCGGGCATGTTGCCGACGATGCCCGCGTCGTTGGCCTTCTTGATGATTGTGAGGGCCTTGACGCCGGCAGCGTCGTTCATGGTGATCTCGCCCTTGGCGTTGAAGTAGAACGAGTTCTGCTGGTTGGTGAGCAGCTGCCAGAGCCCGGCGGAGTCGGCGGTGGTCGCGGCCTTGTCCATGTTGAGCAGGGGAACGCCGGTCTTCTCCTTGATCACCGTGCCGGCGGCGATGAGGTCGTCCCAGGTCTTGATCGTGGCGACGTCGATGCCGGCCTTGCGGAACAGGTCGGTGCGGTAGAAGAAGCCGGTGGCGTTCACCTCGTACGGCACGCCGTAGACCTGGCCGCCGGTGCCGGTGCCGCTCTTCCACGCGCCGGCAGGAAAGTCGCTCTCGAGCTTTCCGGCGCCGTACTGACGGAGGTCGACGAGCTTGCCGGGGAACTTCTCGACGTAGTTGCCCATGTAGTCGATGCCGATGTTGAGCACGTCGGCGAGACCTGCGCCGCCGGCGGCCATGCCGGTGGTGATCTTGTCCCAGATGGCGGGGTTCCCGACGTCCTGGACCTCGACGGTGGTGCCCGGGTGCAGTTTCTCGAAGCCGGCCACGGCCGCCTTCAGGCCCTTGGCGGGCGCGGTCCACGACCAGACCGTGATCTTGCCGGTGATCTTGTCGTCGGTGCTCTGACCGGATGCCTGCGAACTGCAGCCGGCCAGCGCGCCGGCCGCGAGCGCGGCGAGGGCGACGGTGGCCGCCAGGCGCGTCGTGCGCGGGGTCGTCGGGAACTTCATCGTTCGGGTCCTTTCTCGGGAAGCGAGTCTCGTCGTCGTGACATCGAGACCGTAGCAGGACTTCTGACATATATGCAACGATTAGTTGCAAGATTGCAAAGGAGCACCCATGACCGACATCACCCACCTCTCCTCCGGCGGCGTCAGCATCGTGCTGGGGGCCGAGCCGGACGCCCTGCCCTCGATCGCCTACTGGGGTCGCAGCCTCTGCACCGACGACCCGGGCGTGCTCGCCGACGTCGTTGCGGCCGGACGCGCCCCGCGCGCCACCAGCGAGCCGGACGAACCGCGCGCGGTCGGCATCCTCCCCGAGGCCCGGCAGGGATGGTTCGGGCCGACCGGGCTCGCCGTGAGCCGCCCCGGACGCAGCGTGTTCGCCGCCTTCACCCCGACGCGCGTCGACGTCTCCCCCGCGCACCTGACCGCGACGGGCATCGACCAGGAGGCGGGGCTCGAGCTGCGGCTGCGGGTCGAGCTGCAGCCGAGCGGCGTCGTGCGGGCGGATGCCCGGCTCACCAACATCGGCGCGGACGAGCTCGAGGTGCACGGCCTCGACCTCGCCTGGCCGATCCCGGCGCGCGCCCACGAGCTGCTCGACTTCACCGGTCGCCACGGGCGCGAGCGTCAGCCGCAGCGGATGCCGCTCGTCGACGGCACCCACCTGCGCGAGAACCGGCGCGGACGCACCGGGCCGGATGCCGCGACGCTGCTTTTCGCCGGAACGCCCGGCTTCGACGAGGGCCACGGCGAGGTGTGGGGCATCCACCTGGGATGGTCGGGCAATCAGCGCGTCTGGGCGCACCGCACCAACGGCGGCACCGGCCGGCTCGGTGCCGGGGAGCTGCTCGAACCGCAGGAGATCGTCCTGCAGCCCGGCGAGACGTACGAGACGCCGTGGACCTACCTCGCCTACGGCGCCGGGCTCGACGACGCCTCCGCCCGCATCCACGCGATGCTGCGCGATCGGCCGACGCACCCCGCGGTGGGGCGCCCCGTCACCCTCAACACCTGGGAGGCGGTCTATTTCGACCACTCGCTGCCGCCGCTGCTGGAGCTGGCCGACCTCGCGGCCGACCTCGGCGTGGAGCGGTTCGTGCTCGACGACGGGTGGTTCACCGGCCGCCGCCACGACCGGGCGGGGCTTGGCGACTGGTTCGTCGACGCCGACGTCTGGCCGGACGGCCTCGACCCCCTGGTGCGACGGGTGCGCGGCCGCGGCATGCAGTTCGGGCTGTGGTTCGAACCCGAGATGGTCAATCCCGACTCCGATGTGGCCCGCACCCACCCGGAGTGGATCCTCGGGCCCGTGCACCGCGACCCGCCGCTCGCGCGGCATCAGCTGGTGCTGAACATCGCACATCCGGATGCCTTCGAGTATCTCGCCGAACGCATCGTCGAGGTCGTCACCGCGCACCGCATCGACTTCATCAAGTGGGACCACAATCGCGACCTCGTCGAGCCCGTCGACCGGGTCACCGGCCGCGGGGGCGTGCACCGTCAGACCCGTGCGGCCTACCGGCTCATGGCCCACGTGCGGGAAGCGTGCCCGTGGGTGGAGATCGAGTCGTGCTCGGCCGGCGGCGGCCGCATCGACCTCGGCGTCGTGGAGCACGTCGACCGGTTCTGGACGTCGGATTCCAACGACCCCGTCGAGAGGCAGCGCATCCAGCGCGGCACCAGCCTGCTGATGCCGCCGGAGCTGCTCGGCGCACACGTCGGTGCGGCGGCGGCGCACGTGACCGGGCGCGTGACGCCGCTCGCGCTGCGTGCGATCACGGCACTCGTGGGCAGTTTCGGGCTGGAGTGGGATGTCCGTGAGGCGTCGGCCGGCGAGCAACGGGAGCTGGTGGGGTGGATCCGCGAGGTCAAGCGCCTGCGCCCGCTCGTCGAGCGCGGCCGGCTGCACCGGCTCGAGCTGCCCGCATCCCTCGTGGCGCAGCAGGTGGTCTCGGCCGATCGGGCGCGCTCCCTCGTCACGATCGCAGCGCTCGACTCCCCGACGCACGTCCCGGGCGGCCCGCTGCGACTGCGCGGACTCGACAGGGATGCCCGCTACGCCGCCACCCGCGTGGTGCCGGACTGCGGCGACGACCCGTCGGGTCGCCGCGCGCAGCCGGAGTGGTGGCTGCAGCCGACCGACTGGTCGGGCGCGGTGCTGATGGAGGTCGGGCTCCCGCTGCCCGTGCTGCATCCGCTCGAAGCCGGCCTCGTGGAACTGACCCGCCGATGAGCGGGGTCAGCCTGCGAAGCGGGAGCCGCGCGCTCGTCGACCTGTTCGAGTGGGCCGTCGACACCGCACGCAGTCACGTCGTCGCCGACGGCGCGACGGGGCCGCTCGATGTCGACGAACGGCATCCGGACGGCCACGGCTCGGCACGTTACGCGGCTTCGTACCGCGCGGGATACGGGCACCGCAGCGGCTACTACCTGCGCGACTTCTGCCACCAGGCCATCGGCGCGCAGCTGCTCGGACTGCAGCGCGAGAACAGCGGGATGCTGGCATCCTTCGTGGCATCCGTGCGCGACGGCTGGCCGGCATGGGCGCTGAACTTCGACGGCACCACGCCCCTCGCCATCGACGTCGCCGCAGACGGACGCCGGGTGCGCGAGCTGCCCGCGGTCTTCGAGCTCGTCGAGACGATGCAGTCGCTGCACCGGTGGACGGGCGCGGCTCCCACCGCGGATGATCGGGCATTCGCCGTGCATGCGGTCACCGGGTTCGTCGCCGCCCACGACGCGGAACGGCCCAACGGCATCGCCGAAGCCGGCGGCCCGACCATCTTCGACGGGGTCGCCAGCTACGACGAGTCGCCCGATCCGCCGTTCTTCGAGGCCGGAGACGGCATCGGCGCCCAGTATGCGGCGACCCGGCACGCCGCCGCCCTGGCGGCCGACTCCGCGGGTGCGGTCGGAATGCCGGGCGGGCTCGCAGAACGCATCCGCCGCCTCTATCGCGAGTCGTGGAGCCGGGACCCCGCGGACCGGGACGATGCGGTGGTGTCCGGCTGGACGCGGGAGGGGTCGCCCGCAACCGGTTGGCACCGCGAAGCGACCTGGTTCCCCCCGCTGAAGGGTCTGATGGCGGGCGATCCGCGCCTTCCGGCCGAACTCGACCGCATCGACGCCCTGTGCCGCGCGTCGGCCACCGCGCCGCGCAACGTCGAGGCGCTGACCTACCTGCCCGACCTGTTCTGGCGGTACGGCGACGCCGACCGCGCGTTCGCGTGGATGCAGCGCATCTTCGCACGCCGGGAGCACCCGCATCCGGTCGCGGGCCAGGGCGCCGACGGCACGTACCCCGAGGTCTCGTTCACGCTCGTGGCCCAGTGCGTCGCCGGCATCCTCGGCATCGAGCCCGACGCCCCGCGCCGGCGGGTCGCTCTCGCGCCGCGGCTGCCGCGGGGCGTGCCGTTCGTCGATGCCCGCGACATCCCGTTCGGCGACGGCGGCATCGACGTCGCCTGCGACCGCGACGAGGTGCGGTTTCGCAACGGCACCTCGGTCCCCCTGGAGCTGCGCGTGGTGCGGCGGCGGCGCGGGCAGTTCCGCGACCCGCACCTTCCGGACGAAGGAATCGCCGCCGACGCGGTCGTCGCGCCGGGCGAGTCGGTCGCCGTCAGTCGCGTACGGGCGCGGTCGAGTTCCGGATCCGCAGTTCCGGCTCGACGAGCACCTCGTCGGTGTGCACCGGCCGGTTCTGCACCATCGACATGAGCGTGCGGGCGCAGAAGTCCGCGATGCGCTCGATGGGCTGACGGACGCTGGTCAGCGCCGGGTCGGTGAAGTCGAGCATGTACGAGTCGTTGTAGCCGATCACCGAGACGTCGTCGGGCACGCGCAGCCCGCGGCGCGTGATCGCGCGGTAGGCGCCGAGCGCCATGTCGTCGCTCGAGGCGATGATGGCCGTCACGCCGAGGGCGAGCAGCTCGTCGGCGGCGTGACGGCCGCCCTCGAGCGAGTAGTAGTGGCGCACGACGAGGTCTTCGGCATCCGTCAGCCCGCGGGCATCCATCGCCGCCAGGAATCCCTCCACGCGGCGGTCGGCCGGGATGTTGCCCACCGGCCCGGCGGTCAGGCCGATGCGCCGGTGACCGAGGTCGTGCAGATGCGCCACCGACAGCTCCGCGGCCTGCCAGTCGTCCGTGGACACGACGGGCACGTCGGTGTCGGCGAAGCCGCCGTTCACGCTGATGTACGGGATGCCGCGCGACTCCAGCAGCTGGTGGGCGACCGGGTCGGCGTTTCGCAGCGTGTTGCTGGAGGACAGGAACACCGCCGCGGCGATCCCGGTGTCGATGAGCGCCTCGACGTAGTCGCGTTCGAACACGGTGCCCGGGTAGACCGGGCAGATGACCGCACGCAGGCTCTGCGGGCTCAGGGCCTTCTCGATCGCGTCGCAGATGTTGGCGAAGAACGCCTCGTTGAGCCCCGGCACGAGCACCAGCACGACCTCGCCCTTCGTCGCCCGCTCGTAGCCCACGGTGCGCAGCGCCGCCTCGACCTGCTCCCGGGTCTTCTGCGCCACTCCGTACTTGCGGTTGAGCACGCGACTGACGGTGGCCTCGCTGACACCCGCGATCGCCGCGATCTCGGCCAGCTTCATCGACCCCGCCGGCGAGCGCGGCTTCTTCGCCGCCGAGCGTCCCCGGCCGGATCCCGTGTCGCTTGTCATGCGCTCAATTCTGTCGGATGCTACATCCCGGCGTGATCGAACGCGATGGTGGGCAGGTCCACGATATGGGCGCCGCCGTCCACGACGAGCACCGATCCGTTCATGTACGACGACTCCCCCGACCCGAGGAAGCGCACCACGGACGCGATCTCGCTCGGCTGCGCGGGGCGCTGCAGGGGCACGTCGCGGGTGACGGTCTGGTAGGCGAGGTCGCGTCCGTCCAGGCCCGCGTGGGCGGCGAACTCGTCCATCTCGGCGTCCGCCATCGGCGTCTGCACCCAGCCGGGGCAGACCGCGTTGACCCGGACGCCGTGCGTGCCGTAGTCGCGGGCGAGGGTCTTGGTGAGGCCGATGAGCGCGTGCTTGCCGACCGTGTAGCCGGCGACGGACGGCCCGGCGAACAGCCCCGCGAGCGAGGAGATCACCACGATCTGCCCCTTCGCCTCGATGAGCGCCGGAAGCGCGGCGCGCGACATCACGAACGCGGTCGTGAGGTTCGCCTGCAGGGATGCCGCCCACCCGGCGTCGTCGGTCTCTCCGACCGGCGCGAAACCGTGGCCGCCGGCGTTGTTGACGAGCACGTCGATGCGGCCGAAGTGCGCCACGATCTGGTCGACGGCACCCTGCGCGGAAGCGGAGTCGGCGGCATCCGCGACGACGGCGATCGCGCCCGTGCGCGCCGCGACCTCGTCGAGGGGTCCGCGGCGCCGGCCGACCACGGCGACCTTGGCCCCCTCGGCCGTGTACCGCTCCGCGACCGCGGCACCGATGCCTGTGCCGCCGCCGGTGACGACGACGACCTTGCCGGCGACGGATGCTCCTGCGTAGACCATTTTTCTCTCCTTCGAGGGTTCAGGCGGGGAAGTTCGAGCGGGCGGTGTACCCGAAGTCGGTGACGAGCGCCGTGCCGTTGACCGGGCGCGACACGGGCGAGGCGAGGAACACGAGCTGGACCCCCACCTCGTCGGCGCTCTGCACGGGGAACGCGGCGTCGTCGAAGCCCGCGACCTCGAGGTCGTCGCGGCTCATCGGGGTGTCCACGACCGACGGGCACACCGCCGTCACGCGGATGCCGTCCGGGGCGAGGTCGACCGCTGCCGCCCGCGCCAGCTGCAGCACCGCCGCCTTGGACGCGCAGTACGGCACCATGCCGGGCGCGGCCACCAGGGCGGAGTCGCTGGCGACGAGCACCACCGAGGCGGCATCCGATCGGCGCAGCGCCGGGATCGCGGCTCGCAGCACCAGGAACGTGCCGCGCACGTTGACGGCGAACACCGACTCCCAGTCCGCGAGCGCGGTCTCGGCGAGCGGGGTGCCGACGGGACCGGAGATCCCGGCGCACCCGATCACGATGTCGAGGTCGCCGGCCGCGCGCACCGCGGCATCCACGGATGCCTCGTCGGTGACGTCGCACGGATGCACCGAGACGGCGCCGCCGGCATCCCGCAGCGAATCCGCCAGCGACGAGAGCGCGGCGGCGTCCCGGTCGAGCAGGGCGACGCGGCAGCCTTCGGCCACGAGAGCCCGCGCGGCGGCGCGGCCGATGCCGCCCGCGGCGCCGGTGACGAGCGCCCGGGCGCCGATGAGTCGGAGTTCCATGCGTCCGATCATCCCTCCGGGCCCGTGGGCTCCGGCATCCCCCCGGCACCGACCCTGCGCGGGCGCAACAGGGCCCGGCGCTCTGCGACAAGCCGTGCGGCGGCGGACGCGCGCACAATCGAAGGGCAGCCCGAACTGCACCCTGCTGCAGGAACGCAGCCCCCGACCGCAGGCGAAGGAGCCCTCCGTGTCCGACACCCCCACCTCAGCGACGATGCTCCGCTCGAACACGCTCGGCGTGTTCGCCATCGTGTTCCTCGTGCTGGCCGCCGTCGCCCCGCTCACCGGCATGGTCGTGGTGGCCTCCCTCACCGTGGCCCTCGGCAACGGCGGCGGCGCACCGGCCTCCTTCTTCATCGTCGCGATCATCCTGCTGCTGTTCGCCATCGGCTACGCGCAGATGTCCAAGCAGCTGGCCAACGCGGGCGGGTTCTACGCGTTCGTCGTCAAGGGCCTCGGCCGCACCGGCGGACTCATCGCCGGCCTCATCGCCACGATCGGCTACAACTTCTTCGTCGTCGGCACGATCGGCACCTCCGGCTTCTTCATGGAGACGATCATCGCCCAGCTCACCGGCTTCGACCTGAACTGGTACGTGTGGGGCCTGCTGTCGATCGCGGTGTGCTTCCTGATGGCCCGCCGCGGCGTCGACTTCTCGTCGAAGATCCTCGGCGTCTCGCTCGTGCTCGAGACCCTCATGCTCGTCGTCTTCGACATCTCCGTGTTCGTCAAGACCGGGTTCGACATCTCCGCGTTCAGCCCGGCGGCCGTGTTCAGCGGCTCCCTGCCGATCGGCCTGCTGCTCGCGGCGACCGGCTACCTCGGCTTCGAGGCCACCGCGCTGTTCAGCGAAGAGGCCAAGCGCCCGCTGAAGACCATCCCCCGGGCGACGTACAGCGCCATCATCGCGATCGGCATCATCCTCGGCGTCTCGACCTGGGCGATGGTGTCGGCGATCGGCGTCGCGCAGGCGCAGGATGTCGCGCTCAAGCACCTCGCCACCGGCGACCTGCTGTTCACCCTCATCGGCCAGTACCTCGGCAGCGGCTTCGTCGTGGTCGCCGAGATCCTGCTGCTGGTGAGCCTGTTCGCGGCCATGCTCGCGTTCCACAACTCGGCCACCCGGTACTTGTACTCGATGGGACGCGCCCGCATCCTGCCGCGCGTGCTCGCCCGCACCCGCCCGAACGGCGCCCCCGCGGTCGCGGGCGGCGTGCAGGCCCTGTTCGGTGCCATCGTCGCGGGTGGCTTCTTCCTCGCGCAGCTCAGCCCCATCGGCGTGCTCGTGCCCGCCATGCTCGGCTTCGGCACCCTGTCGGTCGTCGTGCTGCAGGCGCTGGCGGCGCTGTCGATCGTCGTGTGGTTCCGGCGCTCCCGGGACTCGCGCTGGTGGTCGACGTTCGTCGCCCCCGGGCTCGGATTCCTCGGTCTCGCCGCGATCGTCGTGCTGGCGATCTTCAACTTCGACATCGTGGCCGGATCCAACGACCCCGTCATCCTGAGCCTTCCCGTCATGCTGCTCCTGGCCCTCATCGGCGGCATCGTGTACGGCGGCTACCTGCGCCGGCGCAAGCCCGCCGTGTACGACGCCCTCGCCACCGACCTCGAGAAGTTCAACGTGCACGCCGCCGAGGAGGGCCGGGACCCCGTGCCCGGCTTCTGACAACTCGCCATCCACCGAAAGGAACGAAAATGACCGAAGTGAACCTGTCCGACACGTCCACCTGGCTGCCGCTGGACGGCCTCGCCCCCGGCTTCGACGCCAGCAAGGCGGAGCTGTCGAGCGACCTCGACGGCCGCACCTTCACCGTCGTCGACGAGCGGGGCACCCGTGTCGCGCACACCTTCGGCCCCGGCACGGTGTCGTGGGACTACCGGCCCGGCGCGGGCGACCCGATCGAGGCGGCGCAGCAGACGGATGCCTGTGAGGTCATCAAGGTCGACGAGGATCTGTACTACGCGCAGTTCCACCACGACTACCACCCGAACGAGTCGGTGTCGCTGTTCCTGGACCTGCGCAGCGGCTACGCGCTGTCGGTGATCGCCGTGCTCGGCGAGCGCACCGTCGAGCAGGTCGCGGTGCAGCACCTGTTCAACGTGGGACGCATCGCAGAGGTCGACGGCGGCGTGGGCGAGGCGCCCGCCCCGACGCTGGAGCTCATCGGCCGCCGCGTGCTGTGGGTGTACTCCTCGGAGCACGCCTACGAGCACGTGTACCTGTCGCCGCACTGGTACACCTGGCAGTGCCTCGCGGGTCCCGAGCAGGGTCTCGCCGACACCGACGAGAACACCGTCTACAAGATGCGCCCCGGCATCTACGTCTTCACGTGGCGCGAGGGCGTCATCCCGTGCGGGTCGATCACGATCGCCGACCACCGCGACGCGAAGGCGATCCGCTCGCACGGCGTGCTGTTCGGCGAGGCGGAGGACCCGGCCGCGAAGCCCACGCACTTCACGTTCGGCGCGCACGGCCGCCTCATCTCGAACACGATCCACCCGGCCGAGTACGACCCGGCCCGCGCCCTCGCCCGCTGAGCCCGATGAGCGCTGATCTGATCCTCACCGGAGCGGTGGTGCGCACCGCCGACCGCCGGCATCCTGTCGCCTCGGCCCTCGCGGTCCAGGACGGCCGGGTGCTGGCGGTGGGCACCGAGACCGAGGTGCTCGCGCACCGCGGGCCGGACACGATCGTGCGCGACCTCGGCGGCGGCGCCGTCTACCCGGGCTTCGTGGACGTGCACAACCATCATGCGATCGCGGGCGTCACCGAGCTGTTCGAGCTGTCGTTCAGCGTCGCGCTGTCGCTGGACGAGATCCTGGAGCGCGTGCGCGCACACGCCGCGGCCCTCCCCGAGGGTGCCTGGGTGACCGGCGGATCGTGGGCGTCGACGCTCCTGGACGAGCTGAACACCACCGCGGCGCGGCTGCGGCTCGACGAGGCATCCGGCGGGCGCCCCGTCATGCTCTCCGACGACAGCCACCACAACCGGTGGGTGAACACCCGCGCGCTGGAGCTGGCGGGCATCTCGAAGGACGCCCTGCCGGCCGAGGGCGTGACGCTGGTGGATGCCGCCGACGGCGAGCCGACCGGCGTGCTGCTGGAGGCCGCCGGCATCCTCGTGGCCAAGGCCCACGCCGAGGCGGGCGGGCTCACCGACCTGCAGCATCGCAAGGCGTCGGCACGCGGCGTGGAGCTGCTGAACTCGTACGGGGTGACGGCGTTCCAGGATGCCGCCGTCTCGATCGACATCCTCGGCGCCCTGAAGGCGCTCGACGACGCCGGCGAGCTGAACGCGTGGGTGGTGTCGTCGATCACGATCAACGACGAGATCTTCGGATACGAGCTGATCGGGCATCCGCTCATCGAACGCGGCGAGGAGTTCCGTTCGGCGCACCATCGTCCCGACTTCGTGAAGATCTTCCTGGACGGGGTGCCGCCGGCGCGCACCGCGCTGTTCCTCGACCCGTACCTGCCCGACGACGTGCACGGCGCGCACTTCCACGGCACGACGACGATGGATGCCGACGAGCTCTACGACTGGCTGCACGCGGTCGCCGAGCGCGGGCTCGGTGCGAAGGTGCACGTCACCGGCGACGGGTCGGCGCGGCTGCTCATCGACGTGGTCGAGCGACTGCGCGGCGAGGGCTACACCGACACGAAGTTCCAGATGGCGCACGGCCAGTTCCTCGCCGGGGACGACATCGAGCGTCTGGTGCGCCTGCGCATCGCCGCGGACATCTCGCCGTTCCTGTGGTTTCCGGGGGTCATCCCGGACGCCCTCGCCACGGTGCTCGGCGACCGCGCGTACCACTCGCAGCCGAACCGTTCGATCCTGGATGCCGGGGGCCTCGTCGCCGGCGGGTCGGACTGGCCGGTGAGCGAGTCGCCGAACCCGTTCGAGGGGATGCAGGGCCTCGTCACGCGCGCCGACCCGTTGCGCCGGGCGCCCGGAACGCTGTGGGCCGAGCAGGGGATCACCGCCGAGGAGGCGCTGGAGGTCTTCACGATCAACGGGGCACGGGCCATGGGCCTGGACCACGAGACCGGCTCGCTGGAACCGGGCAAGTCGGCGGACTTCGTGATCGTCGACCGCGACTTCGTCGCCGGCGACCCGGAGCAGATCATCGACACCCGCATCCGCGAGACCTGGTTCGCCGGCCGTCCGGTGTTCCACGCCTGACGCGCGCCAGCGCGCTGAGCCTGTCGAAGCGCAACACCGGCAGCGACTGCCCTTCGACAGGCTCAGGGCGCCCGATCCCCCGATCCCCCGGTCCCTGAGCGCCCTTCGTCTCGCTGCGCTCGCTCAGGAACCGCGCAGCAGCGAGACGAACGGACCTCCGAGTCCGGCCGACTCAGCGCACCAGGGCTTCGCCGGCGCGCACCGGCGCGGGGAGCCGGTTCTCGGCCGGGGGCAGCGGGCACAGGTAGTGGTCCGAGAACGCGCACGGGGGCAGGTACGCGCGGTTCAGGTCGACCTCGACGGCGCCGTCGGCGGCCGGAGCGGGCAGATCCAGAAACCGGAACCGGTGGCTCTCCGTGCCGCTGGTGGCATCCGCGAACACGGCGAAGAGGGTGCCGTCGGCATCCTGCTCGACGGTCAGCGCCGCGGGACCCTCGGGGAGCGCGAACTCGACCCGGCCGCCGTACCGCTTCTGCGACACGTGCCCGTCGATGGCCTCGGCGTCCCGCAGGCCGGGGTCGGATGCCGCGACGAATCGCCCGGGCACGTCGAATCCGGGGTCGTAGGCGAACCGGTCGATGCGGCTGATCCCCTTCTCCTCCGGGGCGGACCGGACGTACACGCGCACCGCGACCAGGCCGTCGCGCGCGTAGCCGCGCAGCCGCACCGGCACGCCGTCGGGACGCACGACCTCGCGATCGGCGAACGGGGCGAGCACGATCCGCTCCCCGTCGAGCTCACCGATCGCGGACTGCCCGTCAGTGCTCCACAGCCCCGGCACCTCGTCGAAGGAGCGAGGGGTGCCGTCGAGCCAGTTCGTTCCGGCCAGGGTGGCGATGCCGAATCCGCCCCACACCGCGCGGTCGCGGGCCACAGTCCATGCGTCGTATGTCGTCATGTCCCCATCCTCCCCTCCCCGCTCGCCGCCCCGGCGCCGCGAGCGTCATCCCCCGACACGAAATCGCCGGCAGCAGAAAGGGCCCGGCGGATCGGATCCGCCGGGCCCCGAGGGGTTATGCCTCAGCCGTTGATGATCTGGGGAACGGCCACCGACTTCAGTCCTTCGACGCCGAACTCGAGCCCGTAGCCGGAGCCCTTGACACCGCCGAAGGGGATCATCGGGTGCACGCCGCCGTGGGAGTTGATCCACACCGTGCCGGCCTGGATGCGCGCGGCCACCGTGCGCGCCTGGTCGCGGTCGCCCCACACCGAGGCGCCGAGGCCCACGTCGAGGCGGTTCGCGTTGGCGATGGCGTCTTCGACGTCGGTGTAGCGGATGATCGGCAGCGTCGGACCGAACTGCTCCTCGTCGACGATCGCCATCCCGTCGGTGACGTCGGCCACGAGGGTGATCGGGTAGAACAGTTCGCCGAGGTCGGATGCCGGGGCCCCGCCGGTGACGACACGGCCGCCATTGGCCTTGGCGTCCTCGACGAGCCGGTTCACGATGTCGAACTGCTGCTTGTTCTGCAGCGGGCCGAGCACGTTCGCCTCGTCGAGCCCGGGCCCCATCGGGGTCTGCTCGGCGACGGCCTTCAGGGCGTCGACGACCTCGTCGTAGACCGAGTCGTGCACGTACAGGCGCTTGAGCGCCGCGCACGTCTGCCCGGTGTTGATGAACGCGCCCCAGAAGAGGTCCTGCGCGATGGCGGCGGCATCCACTCCGGGCAGGACGATACCGGCGTCGTTGCCGCCCATCTCCAGGGTGAGGCGGGCGAGGTTGCCGGCGGATGCCTCGACGATCTTGCGGCCGGTCGCGGTGGAGCCGGTGAACATCACCTTGTCGATGTCGGGGTGCGACGACAGGCGCGCGCCGATCTCGCGGCCGCCGGAGATCCCGATCAGCACGTCGGCGGGGAGCACCTCGTTCATCACCGAGATCAGGGCGAGCACGCTCAGCGGCGTGTACTCGCTGGGCTTGGTGACGACGGTGTTGCCCATGCGCAGCGACGGGGCGACCTGCCAGATGGTGATCATCAGCGGCCAGTTCCACGGGCTGATGGCCCCCACCACGCCGATGGCGCGGTAGTGCAGCTCGGCGTGCACCTGGCCGTCGTCCACGAGCACCTCGGGCTCGAGCGGGGTGGTCGCGGCGGTGCGCAGCCACGCGGAGCAGGCGCCCAGCTCGAAGCGCGCGTTCGGGCCGTTGAGGGGCTTGCCCTGCTCACGGGACAGCAGCCGCGCCAGGCCTTCCGCGTTCGTGTCGATGGCGTCGGCGACCTTCAGCAGCAGCTCCGCGCGCTCGGCGTGGCCGCGGGCCTCCCACGCCGGCTGGGCCGCCTTGGCGCGCGCGATGGCGTCGTCGAGGTCGGCGGCCGTCTGCTCCGGGGCCCGGCCGATCACCTCGCGGGTGGCGGCGTCGAGGATGTCGCGCCCCTCCCCTTCGGGCGCCTGCACACGGGCGAGCAGCGCACTCTCATCGAGCCCTGTGTTCTGGTCGAGGACGGTCGGGTCGGACATCGGCGTCTCCTTGGATCGGGGCGGCGCGGCGGGGCACCGTGGTTCCTCTCATTGTCCGTCCGGCATCCGGGGCCCGGTTGACTGAGCGCGCATCATCGATGCCCGTCGGCGCGCGGCCGGACGCGCCGGGTCCGCTCAGGCGCGGTCGAGCATCGCGCCCAGACGCGCGGCGAGCGCTGCGGCATCCACGTCCGGATCCAGCGTGCGTCGCACCGCGTAACCCTGCACGCAGGTGAGGAACACGTCGGTGAGAGCGGCCACGCGGACCTCGCCGGCATCCCCCTGCGCGCCCGCCCAGGGCCGCAGCGACGCGGTCAGCAGCTCCCGCACCTGGGTCACCTTGCCGAGTGCGATCTGTGCGAGCTCGGGATCGTTCGGCGCCTCGCCCCACACCTGCACCAGCACCCGGGCGCGATCCGCTTCGAACACGGCCCCGACGACCCGCTCGAACAGCACGCCGGGCGACACCGGCTCGGAGCTCTCCGCCGCCGCGCCGATGAGCCCCCGCACACGCGCCTCGAGCACCTCGGATGCCACCATCCGCAGGAGGTCCGCCTTGCTCTCGAAGTGGGAGTAGATCGAGCCGGCCGAGAGGCCGGACTCGGCGATGATGTCGGCCATCGTGGTGTCGCGGAATCCTTCGCGGGCGAAGCACCGCATGGCGGCATCCGCGATCTGCTCCATGCGCCGGCGCTTGGATTCCTCGGTGAGACGGGGCATGTAAACAGAATACAGATTCTGTTATCGTGGGGGCTCAAACAGATCGCACATTCTTTTTGGAGGATTCCCGTGTCGAACACATCTCTCCGCGGGCACACCGTCCACCCCGACACCCCGCCGCGCCCGCCGCACACCAAATGGGGCGTCGCCGTGCTCATCGGAGTCGGGGCGGCCGCCGCCGTCGCGCTCATCGTCATCGCGTTCCTCTGGCCGACCAAGGCCCTCACCGCGCAGAATCTGCCCGTCTCGATCAGCGGATCCCCGGCGGTCGTCTCCGCGTTCGAGACCGCGGTCGACGAGCACTCCCCCGGCACGTTCGACTGGGTGAAGGCCGACGACCGGTCGGATGCCGTCCACCAGATCAAGACCCGCGAGACCTACGGCGCGATCGTGCTCCCGGCGGCGCAAGGCCAGCTCCCCGAGGTGCTGACCGCCCCCGCCGGATCGTCGATCGCGACCCAGCTGCTGGGCGTCATGGCCGGGCAGCTGCAGGCGCAGGTGACCGCCCAGGTCACCGCCGCCGGCGGCAACCCCGCCGGTGCCGTCGTGAAGACCACCGCCGTGGTGCCGCTGTCCTCCGACGACCCCACCGGCGCGGGGCTCACCGCATCGGCGTTCCCGATGATGATGGGCGGCATGATCGGCGGCATCCTGATCTCGCTGCTCGTCGTCGGCCCGGTGCGGCGCCTGGCCGCGCTCGCCGGCCTGGCGGTCGCGGTCGGGATCGGCATCCCGCTCATCCTGCAGACCTGGTTCGGGTTCCTGCAGGGCGACTTCTGGCTGAACGCCGCCGCGATCGGCCTGTCGGTGCTGGCGACGGCGTCGTTCATCGTCGGCTGCACGTCGCTCATCGGGCGGGCGGGCATCGCGATCGGCGCCGTGGTGACGATGCTCGTCGGAAACCCGCTGTCGGCGGCCGCCGTCCCGGTGCAGTTCGTGCCGACGCCCTGGGGCGAGATCGGCCAGTTCATGGTGCCGGGGGCATCCAACTGGCTCGTACGCTCCCTGAGCTACTTCCCCGACGCGGACGTCTCCAAGCAGTGGTGGATCCTCGGCACCTGGGCCGCGGTCGGCATCCTGCTGACGATCGTGGGGCACTTCCGCTCCCAGGAGCCGGTGCACGTGCCGGATGCCACCCTCGAGCACGAACCGGAGCACGCCGCCGGCGCCGCCGCCCCCGCCCTCAACCCGGCCTGACCCGCCGCCTGCGGCGTTCGCGTCCCTCCCTCGTGCCGCCTCCCACGTTCAGGTGCCAACTTCTCGGGTTCACACCGCGAAAGTTGGCACCTGAGCGAAGACGCCGCGGCCCGAAGACGCCTCGGATCCGGCCTCAGACGCCGCTGCGCAGGTCCGCGAGGGTCGTGGCGTCGAGCCGGATGCCGTCGAACACGGCGGTGCAGCCGGCACCCGTGGGGCACTGTGCCAGGAATCCGACCCGCATCGGGCCGGTTCCCGTCGCCAGGGCGAAATACCGAACGAAGTCCCACGTGATGCCGTCGCGCGACGAGTGGAACGCGTACGCACGGTCCCGCCGCGAGATGCGCAGGTGCACGTCGGGGTCGACCACGACCGTGCTGTTGCAGTCGTCCGACAGCCCGTCGGTGACGACGCTCACCACCATCCCCTGGTGGTGCGGGGAGTACTCGAAGCAGAGCTTGGCCCAGTGGTCGGGGTCGCTCCAGAGGGCCAGCACAGCCGCATCGAACGTGGAGCGATCACCCTCGACCCGGACGCGCGCCGAGAACATGAAGTCGCCGTCCGGCTCGGCGAACGTCAGCGCCGTCGCCGCGTGCTGACCGCCCCCGTGCGCATAGTTGATCCAGTCGACACCGGCACGCGAGCGCAGCACGAGGGTGCCGGAGGCGTCGTCGTACTCGGCGGATCCGGGCTCTCCGGTCCAGTCCAGCGGGGGCAGCTCGGTGATCGCCGGCATCGTGTGCTCCTAGTCCATGAACGCGCCGCCGTTGACGGCGAGCGCCTCCCCCGTGATGAACGAAGCGTCGTCGGAGAGCAGGAACGCCACCGCTTTGGCGACGTCCCGCGGCCGCTCCAGACGCCCCAACGGGGTGTCGTCGATCCACAACTGTTTCACATCCTCCGGGGCGACGCCTCGAAGCCCGGCCTCCCAGGCGAGCTCGCGCTCCTGCATGGGGGTCTCCACGAAACCCGGGCAGACGCTGTTGACGTTGATGCCGTGCTCCGCCAGCTCGAACGCCATCGCCTGCGTGAGACCGACGACGCCGAACTTGGATGCCACGTAGTCGGCGAGGAACGGCACACGCCCCTGCTTGCCCGCCATCGAGGCGGTGTTGACGATCGCCCCGCGCCGCCCGGTGCGGATCATCGCCCGCGCAGCCGCCTGGCCGCACACGAAGACGCCCTTGAGGTTCACGTCGAGGGTCCGGTCGTACCGTTCGATGGGCAGGTCGACGAAGCGCTCCATGTACGAGATGCCCGCGTTGTTGACCCAGGCATCCAGGCCGAGGCGGGATGCCACATCCTCCGCGACGCGCGCCGCCTGCTCGGGGTCGCTGACGTTCAGGGTCGCGGCCTCGTGCGCCTGGTCGTCCGCGGCGGGCAGGGAGGCGGCGGTGGCCGAGGCGGCTTCGGCGTCGATGTCGGCGACCACCACCGTCCAGCCCCGCTCGGCGAGCGTCGTCGCGATCTCGCGCCCGATGCCCGATCCGGAACCGGTCACGACCACGGTCCGCGGGCTCATGCGGCGCTCATCTCGGATGCCGCCTGCGCGGATTCCGGCAGGGATGCCCGCAGGTCGCGGACGGCATCCATCAGCTCCTGCACGCGCGGCAGCACGGCGCGGTTCTCGAAGACACCGTCCTCCTTGAACGCGGTGCCGACCACGGCGCCGTCGGCGATGGCGAGCTGTTCGCGCACGTTCTCCGCGCGCACGCCGGTGTTGACGAACACCGGCACGTTGCCGGCGGCGGCCTTGACGACGCCCAGGCTCTGCGTGTCGGTCGGCGCGCCGGCGGTGAGGCCCGAGACGCAGAGCGCGTCGGGGAGCGTCGCGAACACCGTGGTCTCCGTGATCGACTTCAGCGATCGATCGGTCAGGTACTTCGCGGACTCGGGGACGATGTTGAACAGCAGCTTGACGTCGTCGGCGCCGACCCGGTGGCGGTACCGGGCGACCTCGCCGATGTTGGTGTCCCAGAGGCCGAAGTCGCTGGCGTAGACGCCGGTGAAGATCTCCCGGACCCACTGGGCTCCGGTGGCCACGGCGAGGTCGATCGATGCGCGACCGTCCCAGAGCACGTTCACCCCGTGCGGGACGTGGATGTCGGGGAGCAGCTCGCCGATGATCCGGGCCATGGCGATCGCCGTGATCGGCTCGGTCTTCGTCAGGTAGGGGAGGCTGAACTCGTTCGAGATCATCACGCCGTCCACCCCGCCTTCCTGGAGAGCGGCGAGTTCGCCCTTGGCGCGTTCGACGACCGCGGCGATGCCCGCCTTCTGGTCGTAGTGCGGGTCGCCGGGGAGTGCCTGCAGGTGGAGCATCGCGATGACGGGCTTCGGGTGTGCGAAGACGTCGGTGAGCCAGGTGGTCATGAGAGGGATCTTTCTGTCGGTGACGAAGGTCGGTCGGTCGATCGGCCTGAGCCGGTCATGGGCGGTTGCGCGCCGAGATCCGGTGCGAGACGGGTGCGAGTGCGCCGCCGAGCGCGCGCCACTCGGCGTACCGCTCGTCGTAGAGGCGCACGTTCCCCGGGTCGGGCTCGACGGGGGTGTCCAGGGTCAGGTAGTCGTGCACGCCGTCCCAGCCGGCGATCTCGCCGGCGCCGATGCCGGCGATGATCGCCGCCCCGAGCGAGGCGCCCGGATGGTCGACGATGGGGAACATCTCGGTGCCGAGGATCTCGGCGTGGATCTGCTTCCAGATGCGAGACCTGCTGCCGCCGTTGGTGATCATCACACGGTCCAGGGGCAGTCCCATCTCGGTGAACACCTCGACGTGATGGCGGAAGCCGAAGGCGATCCCCTCGAGCACGGCCCGATAGAGGTCTCCCCGGCTGTGGCCGAGGTGGAGGCCGACGAAGGCGCCGCGCAGGTCCGGGTCGTGCAGCGGCGATTTCTCGCCCAGAAAGTAGGGGAGGCACAGGACATCGCCGGCCGCGGCGCGGGCGGCCTCGCCTTCGAGCACGCCGAAGTCCGACTCCCCCACGAGGGCCTGATACCAGCGGATCAGGCTCCCGCTGGTCGCCATGCAGCCGTTCGGCAGCCAGCCGCCCGGGCGCGGATGGGCGTCGAGATAGATCCGCTCGTCGACCACGGGCCGGTCGGCGGCCACGAGGATGTCCCCGGCCCCGCCGAGCTTGACGAGCCAGTCGCCGGGCCGCTCGACTCCGGCTGCGAAAGCGGACAGCACGTGGTCCGCTCCCCCGACGACGAGGGGCGTTCCCACGGCGAGGCCGGTGCGGTCGGCGGCGGCGGCATCGATCGCGCCGACCACGGCCCCCGGCACGACCGACGGCGGAATCCGGCGGGGCTCGACATGGGCCGCCTGGAACACGGCATCCATCGGCTCACCGTCCAGGGCGAACAGACCGGACTCGATCGCCCAGTTCTGCTCGACGTGCGGACGGGCCCCGAGCGACATCAGGACGAAGTCGTAGGAGCCGACGACGAAGGATGCCCGGGCCCAGACGTCGGGTTCGTGGCGCTGCAGCCAGGCGAGGGTCGGCGCGACCGACTGCTGGGTGAGGGCGGATCCGGTGCGGTGCACCAGGTCCACGTCGGCGAGCTGCCGGGCGAGCTCGTCGACCTCGACCGACGCCCGGGCGTCGTTCTGCAGGATCGCGCGCCGCAGCGGCTTTCCGTCGGCATCGCACACGACCACCGCCGGCACCATGCCCGATGCCGAGACGGCGGCGACATCGGAGGCCGCGACGCCCGCGGTCGACAGGACCTCCGCGATCGTCTGGTGCACGTTGGCGGCCCACTGGGCCGGGTCGGCCTCGGCCCAGCCGGCGTGCGGGCTGAAGAGGTCCGCCGCGCGGTTCGCCTGCGCGACGATGCCCCGGCCCGCCTCGAGCAGCACGGACTTGGTGCCCGTCGTGCCGACGTCGATGCCGATCGTGTAAACGCCCATGTTCGGATTCCTTCACTGCTCCGCAGGGAACGCTCCGTCCGAGAAGATCTCGGTGCGTTCACCGCTGCAACTGTAAAAGATTCACAAACAAGTGTCAACAACCAACATCCGGCAGTGACGACTGTGATCGGCTCACTCGCCGGCGGCGGGCTCGTACTCCTCCGTCGGGACGGACTGCACGACGACGCCCGCCCGCTCCGCCGCCGCCAGCGCGGGCTCGGCCGGGTCCGCGTCGGTGACGATGACGGCGGCTGCGGCGAGCGGCGCGATCCGGCTCAGGTAGGACTGCCCGATCTTCGAGTGGTCCGCGACGACGATGAGGCGATCACTCGCCTCGACGGCGGCCCGTTTCACCGCACTCTCGTCGCGGTGGTAGTCGGTGAACCCGCGGGCCTCGTCGACGCCGGCGACGCCCATGACGAACGTGTCGCAGTTGTATCGCGCCAGGCTCTCGACCGCCTCGATGCCGATGAGGCTCAGCTCGCCGGACCGGACGAGTCCGCCGGTGAGCAGGACGGTGGTGTCCGGTTCGGAGGCGAGTTCGACCGCGACGAGGATGCTGGGCGTGACGACGGTGAGCCCGAGCCCACGGCCGCGAATCGCCTGCGCCACGGCCAGCGCGGTGCTGCCGCTGTCGAGAATGACGGTCTCGTGCGCCGAGAGGTGCTCCACTGCGGATGCCGCGATGTGCTCCTTGCTCACGACATCCTTGTGCGAGCGCGACTCGAACGTGGGCTCGGCGATCTTGCCGAGGGCGATGGCGCCCCCGATCACCTTGCGGACGACCCCCTGCTCTTCGAGCACGTCGATGTCGCGTCGGATGGTCATCTCCGAGACGCCGAACTCCTGCGCCAGAGCGCTGAACTCGACCTCGCCGCTCACCTGCAGCTGCTCGCGGATCCGCTGTTGTCGCCCGTCGATGCCCCTGGCCATCGCTCGTCTCCCGTCTCGATGCGAACGCTCCCAGAGTAATGGGCCGGAGCCCGGGAGTGTAATATCCTCACACTTGTTCTGCGAATCAATGACAGAGGTGTTCCCATGCTCACCGAATCCGCCGCCGACCCCGTCGAGCTTCGTCACATCGCGATCGCCGGCGCGACCATCGGCCGCGACATCCTCGCGTCGGGCACGGTCCTGCGCGATCTGGACGCGAAGTCGCCGGGCGACGTCGTCACCGACGTGGACCGGCGCATCGAGCAGCGCATCCGCGCCCACGTGGAATCGGTCCGGCCGGAAGACCGGATCGTCGGCGAGGAGCTGCCGGACTCGGGCTCTGCGACGTCGGGCATCGAGTGGTACATCGACCCGATCGACGGCACGACGAACTTCGTTCTCGGGCTCGGGCTGCACTGCACCTCCGTCGCCGCCTACGACGCCCGCACCGGGCAGTGGCTGGCCGGCGCGGTGGCGGTGCCGAGCGACGGCTCCGTCTACTCCGCCGCCCGCGGACAGGGGGCGCAGAAGGAGCAGGGGGACGGATCCGTCGTCAGACTGACCGCAGCGGTGCCGCCGAAGGCACCGCGTCTGCTCGGCGTCGGCCTGTCGTACGATCCGCTGCAGCGTCAGGATCAGCTCGCCGCCATCCGCGATCTGATGGGCGACTACGACGACATGCGCTCGCTCGGAACCGCTGCTTACGCGCTGTGCCTGGTGGCAGAGGGCAGGCTCGCCGCATTCGTCGAGTCCGATCTGTTCGTCTACGACTGGGCCGCGGGAGCACTCATCGCCGAGGAGGCCGGGGCGGCGGTGAGCCGACGGGCCGATCTCGCGCGCGGCGCGGTCTCCGCCGTCTCACGATCGACGGCGCACCCCAGCATCGCGTGAATGTGTGAACCATGAACGCCAAATGTGACATTCACGTTACAGATACACAGATCCTCGATTGATACTTGTTGCTGTTTCACATTTGTGACAGACTCACGATCGGACGAGCGCCGGACGACTCCGTCGGACGCCACCATCTCCCGCACGACCGATCCCCACGGAGCAATCAATGACGATCAGCAACATGACGCCAGGCGATACGCCGGGTGACCTCGCCGTCACTGCACTCGGCGGCGACGCCGCAACGAACCTGGCCGACGACCAGGAGCTGGCGAGCTTCGGATACAAGGAACAACTGAGCCGCTCCATCGGCGGATTCTCGTCGTTCGCCCTCGCCTTCTCGATGATCAGCGTCATCACGACGGTGTTCACCCTGTTCGCGCAGCCCTTCCAGACGGTCGGCGGAATCGCGATCTGGCTCTGGATCCCGGTGATCGGCGGCGTGCTGCTGCTGGCCCTGGTCTACGGGCACCTCGTGGTGCGGATGCCGCTGACCGGATACGCGTATCAGTGGGCCAGTCGCCTCGTCGGCGTGCGGTACGGCTGGTTCGCCGGATACAACGCCTTCCTGTGCCAGTTCGTCGGGTCGGCCGGCATCGCGGTCGCGCTGGCCACCGTCTTCGCGCCGGACTTCTGGCCGAACCCGACGCACGGCGACGTCATCCTCCTCGCGACGATCGCCGTCTCGGCGGCGGTGCTGATCAACATCGTGTCGATCGCCCTCACAGCGCGCATCAACAACATCGGCGCCGTCGTGGAACTGTCCGGCGTCGCGATCATGCTGCTCGCCCTCGGAGTCGGGATCTTCTTCTTCCACGGCATCCAGGGGCCGGCCGTCCTGTTCCAGGTCGGGTCGTCCACCGGATCGCCCATCGATGTGCTCTCGATCGCCACCGCCCTGCTGCTGCCGGTGTGGACGATCGGCGGATGGGAGGGCTCGGCGGACCTCGCTGAGGAGACCAAGGACCCGCGGCGCACTGCTCCGCGGTCGATGATCCGCGCCGTGTCGATCAGCGGTGCCGCCGGATTCCTCCTCTACGCGGTGTTCGCGATGGCGATCCCCGGAGAGATCGCGCCCGTCGTCAACTCCACGTCGGCCAACCCGATGGTGTCCATCGTCGAAAGCCACTTCGGCGTGGTCGCCGCCTGGCTCGTGCAGGGCATCGCCTTCGTGTCGATGTTCGCCTGCCTCCTGGCCAACGTGACGGTCGCGGGGCGCACCAGCTTCTCCCTCGCGCGTGACAACATGCTGCCCTTCTCCCGCCTGCTGTCGACCGTCGGCCGGCGTACGCAGACGCCGCTGTATTCCCTGCTGTTCGTCGGGCTCTTCGCGATTGGCGTCAACTTCCTCTCGGCGGGGATCGCGACCCAGGTGACGGGCATGGTCTCGGTCATCCTGTACGTGACGTACGGGCTGACGCTGGTGGCCACGATCATCGGAGCGCGCCGGAACAGGATTCCGGATGCCCCCAGCCGCTACTTCGGTCTCGGCAAGTGGCTCCTGCCGCTGTGCATCATCGGGACGACGTGGGCGATCGTGATCATCGCCTGCATGACGATCCCGGCGGCATCCTGGACCGTCGCGGCCTACACGGCCGGGTTCGAGCTGGCCGCGGTGCTGTGGTTCTTTCTCGTGCTGCGGCGCCGCCTCGCGCGAGGCACCGCGGGCCCGACCATCGACTACACGTCCGGTGACGAGCTCCGCGAGGGCGGAACGTCGTGGGCGGACGCCTGAGCCGCTGACACGAGTGCGTGATCCGGCATCCCTGATCGCGGTCAGGGATGCCAGGTCACGGTGACCGCGATCAGCGCCGTCACGGCGCCGACCGACACGGCCCCTGCCACCAGCAGGGGCAGTGTCCCGCCGGAGGTCAGCGCCCCGCGGTTCACGAGTCCGCGGTGCACGCGCCGGTACCGCAGGGTGCACACGAACCACGCCATCCCCGCGAGCCCGAGCCCCACGACCCCGAGCGCGATGGCCCACGCGCCGATGGCGTCGGTGAAGTACTTGATGGTCGCAACGAAGCCGGCCGCGATCGACAGGCACGTGCGACGCCACGCCAACAGGGTGCGCTCGGGCTGCAGCCCGGCGTCGAACACCTCCGCGTGCGGGTCGTCGCCGACCGGAACACCGGTCACAGGAACATCCCGACGGCGATGATGGCGGCGGCGATCACCACGCCGACCACGAGCACGGGCCCCAGCGACGGGCCGGGCAACGGGCGCCCTTCGCGCATGGCGCGCTCGGCACGGGCCCACGCCACCCACGAGAACACGGCCGCGATCACCGCGAGCACGCAGAAGATCATGGCGGCGATGAAGCGCAGCACCGGGTTGATGTCGAGCTTGAGCGCCTCGATCGCGATGCCGACGGCGAGCAGGCCCAGCGACGTGCGGATCCACGCGAGGAACGTGCGCTCGTTGGCGAGACTGAACCGCGGGTCGGGTTCGGTGCCGCGGCCGTACACACTGCGGGGGAACCGGCGATCGCTCACGGTCCCGATCCTACGGGCACGCGAGCGGACCGAACGCAGGAGCATCGGCCCGCCCTCGGCCGTGCCACGCCGAATCGGCGCGGCCCGGCCGGGGTGCGAACTCGATCCGTCCTGCGTTCGGTACCCCGCGGTTCAGACCTCTTCGACCAGCGTGATGACCTTGCTCGCCACCCGCTCGGGCTGGCCGGCGAACGCGGCCGCGCGCTCCGGCGAGGCCAGGTAGGAGGCCTCCAGCTCGGCGAACGCGGCGGCGTCGCCCGGCGCCGACACCGCCCAGACGAACTCGTTGGTCTCGCGGATGCCGTAGGCGAACTCGATCGCGAACCCGCGGGCGGGACGCACCTCCGGCATGAACTTGTTGAACCACGCGATGAAGTCGTCGTAGGTTCCGTCGACGAGCACGTACCGGCGCAGCTGGATGGTCTTCATCCCTCCATTCTGTCCGGGCCGGCTCGGTCGTGACGCGCGGGATCGGATCCGGCGATGCAGGATGCCGCACATCGCGATGCCCGGGACCTGACGACACGACGTCCGCACCGCTACTGTGACAGGCATGCACCGACGCACCGCCGCGCTCCTGCAATGCGCGCACGCCGCGGTGCTCGTCGTGCTCGTGCTCGCCGTGCTGGTCACCGTGACCGCCGTCCCCTCCGGTGCCCCGCGCTACCTGGCGCCGCTGCTCATGGGCGGGTACATCGTGGTGATGTGCGCGGTCGGGGTGTCAGGGGTGCTGGTCATGCACCGGCGCAGCGCCCGGCGACTCGACGACCTCGACTGACCGCGCGCCGCGTCCCAGCCCGGTGCCGGCGAGGATCGCCAGGACGCCGAGCGCGACCGGCCACGCCGCGAGGATGAGCGAGGCGAACGATGACACCGCGGTGAGGGTCTCCTGGTCGGCGGTCATCGATGCCCCGATCAGGATCACCTGCGCCAGCGCCCACGTCACCGCCACCGCGCCGAGCATCACGAGGGGCGCCCAGCGCCACGGCGATCGGAAGCCTCCGGCACGGGCGATCATCACGGCGGCGACGAGGACGAGCGCGAGCCAGACGAGATCGAACGCCGGGCCGGGGGCGACGGTCGCGAGCGCGGGCAGGGCTTCGGCCGCGGCCCGCACCAGCACCCAGACCGCCCACAGCGCGAGCGCGACCGTGCCGAGCAGATCACCGCGCACGATGTTGCTGCGGCGCCCACCGCCGAACGCCACCAGCAGCAGCGCGACGGCCATGAGCCCCGCACCGATCCACAGGCGTACGGGGCCGCCGTTCGCCTGCAGGGTGACCAGACCGCTCGCGATGCTGCAGGCGCCTGCCCAGATCCATGCCCGGCGGGAGTGGGGTTCGACATCCACTGCGAGCCTCCGATGTCCGATTCGTTCAGGAGCCTACCCATCGGCCGTCCGGCCGGACAAGAGGGCCTGCGCCGTGATGCCCTAGAGTGATGGTGTCCGGCCCGGTACGGCGCAGAAGCCGCCACGGGGTCCGGTGCTCGAAAAAGGAGCACGCAGCCGCCCGGCGTTCGGGCCGAGCGCGCGAGACATACACGGCATCCCTCCGCCCCTGTCTCGAAAGGCTCCGCCATGCCCTCAGCCGCTCCCGCCACCGTGTCCGCGCACGTCGCCGTGACCCTCGCCCAGCACATCGATCACGTGTTCGGTGTGATGGGCAACGGCAACGCCTACTTCCTCGACGCCCTGGAGCGCCAGACCGACGCCACCTACACCGCGGTGCGGCACGAGGCGGGCGGCGTCGTCGCCGCCGACACCTACTACCGGGCATCCGGACGGATCGCCGCCGCGACGGCGACGTACGGCGCCGGGTTCACCAACACCCTGACCGCCCTCGCCGAGTCGGTGCAGGCCCGCATCCCGCTCGTGCTCGTGGTCGGCGACGAACCCACCTCGGGCCCCCGCCCGTGGGATGTCGACCAGATCGCGATGGCGTCCGGCGTCGGCGCCCGCACCTACACCGTGGGCCGGACGGATGCCGCAGCGACCGTCATCATCGCGATCGAGCACGCGCTCGCCTACCGGGTGCCGGTCGTGCTGGCGATCCCCTACGACGTCGCCGCGCGTGAAGCGGGGCCCGTGCCGGAGGTCCCTTCGCCCGTGCTCCCCGCTCCGCTCGCACCGTCGGGCGCGTTCGCCGCGGCCGCCGTCGCCGACCTCGCCCGGGCCCTGGCCGGCGCCGAGCGTCCGTTCCTGCTGGCCGGACGCGGCGCCTGGCTGGCAGGCGCCGGCGACGCCCTCGGCGCCCTCGCCGAGGCGACCGGAGCGATCACCGCCTCGACGGCGCTCGGCCGCGGCGTCTTCCCGGACTCCCGCTACGACCTGGGCGTCACCGGCGGGTTCGGCGCGGCGGGCGCGATGGAACTCATCCGCACCGCCGACGTCGCCGTCGTCTTCGGGGCGGGCCTCAACCAGTTCACGATGCGCTTCGGCGAACTGTTCGCGCCGGGTACGCGTGTCGTGCAGGTCGACGTCTCCCCCGCCGCCACGCACCCGCACGTCGGGTCGTTCATCCGCGGGGATGCCGCGGTGGTGGCATCCGCCCTCGTCGCCGAACTCGACGCGCTGGATGCCCCGTCCAGCCGCTGGCGCGAGCAGGTCGACCTCGCACCGCTGCGCGCCCACGACGAGGGCGACGCCCTCGCGCCCGACGGACGCCTCGACCCGCGGTCGGTGGCGCGCCGCATCGCGGAGCTCCTCCCCGAGGACCGGGTGGTGGTGTCCGACGGCGGGCACTTCATCGGCTGGGCGAACATGTACTGGCCGGTCGCGTCCCCGGATCGCATGATCATGGTGGGCACCGCGTTCCAGGCGATCGGACTGGGGTGGCCGTCGGTCCCGGGTGCGGCGGCGGCCAAGCCGGAATCCACCGTCGTGCTGACCACGGGCGACGGCGGCGGGCTGATGGCGCTCGCCGACCTGGAGACCGCGGTGCGCTCCGCCGGCGGGAGGGGCCTGGCCGTGGTGTGGAACGACGCCGCCTACGGTGCCGAGGTCAACCTGTACGGGCTGAAGGGGCTCGCGAAGGAGCCGATGCTGATCCCGGAGACGTCGTTCGCCGGGCTGGCATCCGCCGTGGGCGCCGAGGGGGTCGTCGTGCGCACCCTCGCCGACCTCGATCGTCTCGGGTCGTGGGCCGCCGAGGACCCCGCATCCCGCCCGTTCCTGCTGCTGGACTGCCGCATCTCCGGCGCCGTCATCTCCCCGTACCAGCACGAGGTCATCCGCGTGAACTCCTGACAGGCTCAGGGCGCAGCACTGGCGGGCTGAGCCTGTCGAAGCCCAATCCACTCGGGAACGACGGATGCCCGGGAACCGTGCGGCTCCCGGGCATCCGTGCGTCAGCTCGTGGTCAGACGGCGACCGGCTCCTCGACCTCGAGGGTCACGTTGCGCCGGGCGGGAAAGACGGCCGGGTGCGTGCCCGCCATCTCCTCGAGCACGCGCACGACCTGGCTGGAGTAGCCGAACTCGTTGTCGTACCAGACGTAGAGGATGAGGGTGGTGTCGTGCGCGACGGTCGCGAGCCCGTCGACGATACCGGCCCGGTGCGAGCCGACGAAGTCGGTCGAGACCGCCTCGGTGGACTCGGAGTAGTCGATCTGCTGGCGCAGGCGCGAGTGCAGCGACACGCGGCGCAGGTAGTCGTTGGCCTGCTCCTTGGTCGCGGCTCGCTCCAGCACCAGGTTGAGCACGGCGATCGAGACATCCGGCGTGGGGACGCGGATGGACGATCCCGACAGCTTGCCCTCCAGGTGCGGCAGCGCCTTCGCGACCGCCTTGGCGGCACCGGTCTCGGTGATGACCATGTTCAGCACCGCGGAACGGCCGCGACGGTCGCCCTTGTGGAAGTTGTCGATCAGGTTCTGGTCGTTGGTGAACGAGTGCACCGTCTCCACGTGCCCGTGCTGCACGCCGTACGCCTCGTCGATCGCGGCGAGAACCGGCGTGATCGCGTTGGTCGTGCAGGATGCAGCGGACAGGATGCGGTCGCCGGGCTCGATGGTGTGCTCGTTGATGCCGTGCACGATGTTCTTGACGCCCTTGCCGGGGGCGGTGAGCAGCACGCGCGCGACGCCCTTCGACTGCAGGTGCTGCGAGAGTCCCGCCTCGTCACGCCAGCGACCGGTGTTGTCCACGACGATCGCGTCGTGGATGCCGTACGCGGTGTAGTCGATGGCGGCCGGGTCGTCGGCGTAGATCACCTGGATCGCGGTGCCGTTCGCGATGATCCGCTGGCCTTCTTCGTCGACCGAGACCGTGCCCGGGAAGGGACCGTGCACCGAGTCGCGGGCCAGCAGCGCCGCGCGCTTCTGCAGGTCGTTGGCCCCGCCCTTGCGCACGACGATGGCGCGCAGGTTCAGGCCGGAGCCGGCGGGCTCGTGATTGATGAGGATGCGGGCCAGCAGCCGCCCGATGCGGCCGAACCCGTAGAGCACGACGTCGGTGGGCGCGGGGGCATCCACGCCGATGACGCTGGCGAGCTCCTGACGCACGAACGCGTCCACGTCGAGGTCGCTGTCGCGCAGGTCGAGGGCGAGCCGGCCGAGGTCGATGGATGCCACGCCCGGCGAGACGGCGTCGATCGCCTCGAGCAGGGCGAGCGAGCCGGCCGGGTCGATCACGTCGCCGTGCAGCTCGCTGACGCGGGCGTGGACGGCGAGGAGTCCGGTGGCCGACAGATTGTTGATACGGTGGCCGTGCAGCGAGATGACCGCACCCCGATCCCGGTTGAGCCGGCCGATGATCGGAATCATCCGCTCGGCGACCTCCAGCTGTGTGCCCCAGTCGTCGGCGTGCTGCGTTGAAACCACGGGTTCCCCTTTGTCCTCAGCTTGTGTCGCGTGATGTCGCGATCGCGCCGCGGCTAGGCGTCGTACCGGGGCGCTCAGCCCGATTCTATCCGGATCATGGAACTCACCTTCCGTTTTTCACCCCGCCCGGCCGTTAAGAACCCGCCTTCTTATCAATACCGAAGCCCAGCCTGCGACTGCTCCCCCGGGAGGCGCCGAGGATGCTCCCCGGGGCGGATGACACCGGCCGGCGCGCGGCGGAGACTGGCGGCATGACACCTCCTCCGTTCCGTTTCGGCGCCGTCGCGGGCCTGGCCTCCCCCGCAAGCCCCTGGGCGGACACCGCCCGTGCGATCGAGCACGCCGGCTTCTCGACCCTGCTCGTGCCCGACACCTTGAACACCCTGTCGCCGTTCCCGGCGCTGGCCGCGGCGGCCGCCGTGACGACCACGCTGCACCTCGGGACCTGGGTGCTCGCGTCGCCGCTGCGGACGCCGGGCGCCGTCGTCCGCGAGGCGAAGGCGCTGCAGATCCTGTCGGACGGACGCCTCGAACTCGGGATCGGCGCCGGTCGCCCCGGCGGCGAGCACGACGCCCCGCCGCTCGGCGTGACGTGGGAGCGCCCCGGCATCCGCGTCGGACAGGTCGAGGCCGTGCTGGATGCCGTCGCGACTGAGGTCGACCCGGCACCGCGCATCGTGATTGCCGGCAGCGGGGACCGGATGCTGGGGATCGCCGCCCGGCACGCGGCCACGCTCACCGTGCCGGCGTCGCCGCTGGCATCCGTGGACGAGATCGCCGTCGCGGCCGACCGCGCCCGCACGGCGGGGTTCACCGGAGAGCTCGCCCTGCAGATCGCCGGCATCGGCGAGGACATCCCGGCGTGGCTGCGCCAGCGCGGGATGACTCCCGAGTCGCTGCGCGGCAAGGCCGCGTTCCTCACCGGCGACCTCGACGACGACGCGGCATCCCTGCGTGCCCTGCGCGACCGCACCGGCGTGAGCTACATCACCTTCTCCGGCGAGTTCGCCGCCCGCGGCACACCCCTGGTTCAGCGTCTCTCCGGAACCTGACCCGCACACGGCTTTTGCGAACGACTACTCAATTTCGACGATTCGGCACTCACCGAGCCGAAATCGCGTCAGTTCCCACCACACTCGAGAGTGGAATACCTCTATTGGTTGACGGCTGGCCCGCGGCCTGGCTGGGCAGACGTGCTCCAGATCGGAGGCCTGTATGGCATCTACTCTCAATGAACAGTTCACCGGTCTCGTGCGGCGAGCTAACCGGCGCGCTCGAGCGTACCTATGCGATGGCGACCCGACCTCCGCGGTCGTCTGGGACCCGGAATCCGAGATCACCATCCGCCTCTCCCTCCGGGGCGACGAAATATGGGTCATTGCCGGGTCGGGGATCCTCATCCGATTCGTCGCCGACAGCGGCGGCGAACTCGATCACGAAGGCATCGCAATCGTGCTCACCCGCATCCTCGCCGGTGAAGCCGTCGAGCACTTCGGTGTCGCCGGGCAAGACGACGGGGACGCCTTCGCCACTGGATACCGGGTGGGGACCGAAGGGTTCTCCGGAGGGTTCACCGCAGAGGAAGCCAAGTTCCGAGCGCGCCTCGCCGGTCCCCTCGCCGTCGCCACCCTGGAACTGCCCGAATGAGCAGCGCCGACCGTCTACCGGTACTGCCGCGCAGCCCGGAATCAGCGGCAACCGGATCAGTACTCGTGTCGTTCATCGGCGGCGCGGCGGCGGGCGTCCTCGGCATCACCTTCTCCGGCGAGTTCGCCGCCCGCGTCACACGCCTGGTGCAGCGCCTCTCCGGAAGCTAACCCCCCACCACGGTTTTTGCGAACGACTACTCAATTTCGACGATTCGGTACTCACTGAGCCGGAAACGGCGCAATTCCCACCGCGCTCGAGAGTGGGATGCCGGTGGGCCCCAACGTCGGAGCCCGTTCATCGGAGAACGGAGAGAATCATGCACACTCCTACTGCGCTTGTCGTCGGTGGCGCCTCGCTGGCATTGCTCGTGGGGCTGGGAACATCCAGCGCCTCAGCGTCCACGGACGATCCGGCGGCTGTCACGACGGTAACGGGGTTCCAACAGCAGCTGGCGGATGAGTCAAAGACATCTCCCGCAGCGGCGACGGAGCTCCAACAGTTTGAGGATCTGTCGCCGTCGGACCAGCAGAAGCTCGTCGACTACCTCGATGACCCTGAGGTGGCGGAGGCCTTCGAACATACGGCCGCAACCGGCGAAGCCCTCAGCATCAAAGACGGCGACGTGCAAACGACGGCAAAGGTGGAGATCAGTCGCACACCTGCCTCTGCAGGGCTCCTGTCCGTACGGTCGCTTGCATCCACGCAACAGTACAACGTCACGGCCACATATGCACCGGAGCAGCGGATCCTCGGTGTGCTCATCACGAGGTTGACGCAGACCTTCAAGTACGTGACGGGAAACAACGTCGTCCTCAGGACTCAGAGCTGCACTGCTGCTGCGACGAACTTCAATTTCACTGTCCAGCTCGACAGCAAGGTGAGCCGATACATGCTTGCTGGGGGCAGGGCCGAGTGTGACATCGTCTGGAAGGGATACATTGCCTACAAGGCCTTCGGCGTCGAGATCGACAAGCTGCAGAAGCTGGTTGTGAGCGGCCCCGGGATCGTCTCCGAGAGCCTCAACAACGCATAGGTGGTCGTGATGGCGATTGGTGGAGAAGTCGTGCATTCTCAGCCGAAGTGGATCCCCATCGTGGCGTGGATCGCGTTCGGCGCAGGCGTCGCCTTGGTGAGAATTCCGGCAGCGAGCTTCGGCAGTCTTCTGGTCGGCCTTCTGATCACATACCTCGGAGTTCGAAAAGGGACGAGGCAGCGCACCGCGCTGCTGATCGTCGGGTGGAGTCTCCTCGGGCTCCTCGCCGCGATCCTCGTCCTCGGCATGATGCTCTGGGGCAGTTTCGAACTGTAGGCCTCGATCTGGCGAGACGCCCTCGGGCATGCCCGGGGGCGTCTCGCTGTTGACACTCGTGCGGGGTCCGGTCGGGCGGCAGACTGGGACCGCACGCAACCCCGGGAGGCACCATGCACGGACTCGAAGTGACCGTTCTGCTGGGCATCGCGATCCTCGTCGGAACCCTACTCGCACCGCGGCTGCGACTTGCCACCCCGCTGGTGCTGCTCGTGCTCGGCCTGCTGCTCGGCTTCGTGCCGGCGCTGCGGGACGTCGAGCTCCCGCCCGAGACGGTGCTGCTGCTCTTCCTCCCGGTGATGCTGTTCTGGGAGAGCCTCACCACGTCGCTGCGCTCGATCCGCCGCGACTTCCGGTACATCGCCCCGATGTCGACGCTGCTGGTCGTCGCCTCCGCGTTCGCGGTCGCAGGCCTGGCCACCCTGCTCGGGCTGCCCTGGGAGGCATCCCTCATCCTCGGCGCGGCCGTGGCCCCGCCGGATGCCACCGCGGTCGCCGCCCTCGGGCGCCTCCTGCCGCAGCGCACCTTCATGAAGCTCAAGGCCGAGAGCCTCACCAACGACGGCACGGCGCTGGTGATCTACGCGATCGCGGTCTCGCTCGCGGTCGGCGGGCACGTCAGCGGCTGGACCATCACCTGGACCGTGCTGGTGTCGTACATCGGCGGGGCGGCGGCGGGCGTCCTCGGCGCCGTGTTCGGCTGGCTGGTGCTGCGCCGCCTGCAGGCGACCCTGCCGATCAACCTGACCCTGCTGCTGGTGCCGTTCGTGTCGTTCCTGCTCGCCGAGCTCGTCGGGGCATCCGGCGTCCTCGCCGTCGTCGTGGCCGGCCTCATCATCGCGTGGATCTCGCCCCGGGTGACGACCGCGGCCTCGAGACGCCAGGCCGAGGCGATGTGGCCGTTCGGGGTGTTCGTGCTCAACGGCGCTCTGTTCGTGCTGATCGGGCTCGAAGTGCAGCTGGTGGTGCACGAGATCTCGCCGAGCGAGATCTGGAGCCTCGTGCTCGCCTCCGTCGCGGTGTGGGCGGCGCTGCTGGTGGTGCGCTACGTGTTCCAGCTGCTGTCGGCGCCGTTCACGCATCCGGCGCCGGGCACCTCGTTCGCACTGCGCAACCGGATGCGGGTCGTGTCGACGTTCGCGGGGTTCCGCGGTGCCGTGTCGCTGGCGATCGCGATGTCGGTGCCGCTGACCACGAACGCGGGGGCTCCACTGCCGGGTCGCAGCGAGATCGTCTTCGTCACCGCCGGAGTCATCGTGCTGGGACTCGTGATCCAGGGGCCGCTGCTGCCGGCGCTCATCCGCTGGGCGCGCTACCCGCGCGACACCACCACCCAGGACGAATGCGACCTCATCGAGCGCGCGATCTCGGGTGCCGCCGTCGCCGCGCTCGACGACCTCGCCGCCGAACACGGCATCAGCGACGAGGTGCGCGATCGCACCCGGCGGGACACATACGAGATGCTCGAGCTCGCGAACGCCCGCAGCATCGCCCGGCAGCGCGCCGCGATGGAGGCGGATGCCGCCGACCTGCAGGCCGTCGCGGGCACCGGTCCGCTGGCGGACGAGCCGGATGCCGGCATCCCCGGACCAGGCGCGGTCGTGCCGGATGCCGGGGGGCCCGGCGTCGGGGCGGGGGTCGGAGCCGACGCGGCTGGGTTCGAACTGGAGATGCTCGCGGTCAGCACCGACATCGACGTGACGCAGCGCTCGCCCCTGGTCAAGCACGAGGAGCACACCCGTCTCAAGCTCGCCCTGCTCGACCGCAAGCGCGAGGTGCTGCTGCGCCTGCGCAGCGAACGTGTGGTGGACGACCTGGTGGTGCGGCGCGTGCAGGGCCGGCTCGACCTGGAGGAGGTCCGCCTGCGCGGCATCGAGGCCTTCGATTGAGCCCGCTCCGAACCGTTCGCCGGCGGCCGGAGCCGAGCGTGCTCCAAGGATGCCGCGCCTAGGCTTTCCGCATGATCCTCGATCCGCTGCTTCGCCGTGCCGAGCCGCTGTTCCTGAAGCTCGACCGCGTCGCCGGCGGCCGCCAGGCGCACCAGCGCATCCCGAACGAGGACCTCGAGCACCATCGCACCATCCGCGCGTTCCGGTGGGTGTTCTGGCTGCTGCTGCTCGAGCTGGTGATCGGGATCGTCGCGGTCGTCGTCGCCGTGGTGATCGCGGTGCAGGCGGGCAGCATCCGGGCCGTGCCCTTCGCGGTGTGGATGCGGGCGCTCATCGTGCTCGCGATGACGGCGACCCTCTTCTACTTCGCCTGGCGGGCCGCGCTCGGCTGGCGGTGGGCGTACCTGCGGCTGCGGCTGTTCGCGCAGATCTTCCCGGTGATCACGCTCGTGATCGCGGCGATCCCCGGGCTGTACCCCGCGTGGATGGTGACCGAGCAGATCATCTTCAGCCTGGTGATGATCGGTATCGCCGACTTCCTGACCAGCGACCACATGCGTCAGGTGTTTCGCAAGCCCGACGAGCCGGCGGGCGGTGCCGCCGCTCAGAGCTGAGCCCCCGCCGGTCGAGGCAGGGTCGCGCCGCCGAGACGGGATCGCGCCGACCCTGTTTCGTCGGCGCGACCCCGTTTCGACGCGGAATGCGGCGCCGGCTCAGTTCTGCGGCAGCAGGCAGCCGGCGAAGAACTCGGCGAGCTGGTCGCGCACCGACAGCGGGAAGACGCCCGACACGTAGTGGTCGGGACGCACGACGACCACGGCGCCGTCGCGCGAGATGCCGCGCGCCTCGAAGATGTCGTCCTCGGGCAGCGTCGCGTACACCTTCTCGAAGTCCATCAGGTCGAACGGGGCGTGGTGCGGACGGAAGACGCCCGGGGCGGCGATCACGTCGACCTCGGTGTGCGGCTGCTGGTAGACGACCTTGACGTCGAAGACGGCATCCAGATCGGCGTCCGACGGCGTGAAGCGCGCGACCGGGGATGCCGGGTCCTGCTTGAGCCAGCGGGCGAATTCCTTCAGGGCCGACTCCTCGTGCTGGCCGGGGCGGTCGGCGAAGGCGTAGATGCGCCACCGCCCGTCGGCGCGGTGGTGGTGGCCGAGGTGCACCGGGTTGCCGTCGGCGACCCGGCCGACCTTGGCCGACTTGAAACGCTTGCCGAGCGGGAAGCCGGTGGCCAGGTCGGGGTCCGAGGCATCCGACACGATCATCGAGGGCGCGTACTCGGTGAGGAATCCGGCCGGGAACTCCGCGGTGCGCACGTAGAAGTCCTCGAGCTCGGTGGGGTCGTCGAGGTCCTCGGGCTTGGTGGCCATGAGCGTCGACCACGTGCGGTCGAAGTCGATGAGGTTCTGGGCGACGACGTGCCGCTCGGCCGAGTAGGTGGCCAGAAGGCTCTCCGGTGCGAGCCCGGAGCACACGTGCCCGAGTTTCCAGCCGATGTTCCAGCCGTCCTGGATCGACACGTTCATGCCCTGGCCGGCCTTGGCGCTGTGCGTGTGGCAGGCGTCGCCGCCGATGAACACGCGCGGGTTGCGCGTGCCGATCTCGTCGACCGGAACGTCGTCGAAGCGGTCGGTGACGCGGTGGCCGACCTCGTAGACGCTGTGCCACGGCACGTTCTTGACGTCGAGCTTGTACGGATGCAGGATGTCGTTCGCCTTCGCGATGATCTGCTCGAGGCTCGTCTTGCGCACCGCGCCCTTGTCGTCGGGCCCGACTTCGCCGAGGTCGACGTAGAGGCGGAACAGGTACCCGCCTTCGCGCGGGATGAGGAGGATGTTGCCCGCCTCGGACTGGATGGAGCACTTCGTGCGGATGTCCGGAAAGTCGGTGTTGGCGAGCGTGTCCATGACGCCCCAGGCGTGGTTGGCCTGCTGGCCGATGTGCACGGCGCCGATGGAGTCGCGCACGGCGCTGCGCGCCCCGTCGCCGCCCACCACGTACTTGGCGTGCACGACCCGCGTCGCGCCGGCATCCGGACCCGCGGTGCGGGTGAGGGTCACCGCGACCGGGTACTCCCCCTCGGTGCCGACCTCGAGGCCCTCGAACTGCCAGCCGAAGTCGGGCACGAGACGCGTGGGGGCGTTGCGCGCGGACTCGGCGAAGTAGTCGAGCACGCGCGCCTGGTTCACGATGAGGTGCGGGAACTCGCTGATGCCGGACGGGTCGTCGGGGGCGACCGCGGCCCGCACGATGCGGGTGGGGTCGGCGGGATCCGGCTTCCAGAACGCCATCTCGGTGATCCAGTAGGCCTCGGCGATGATCGCCTCCGCGAACCCGAACGCCTGGAACGTCTCGACGCTGCGCGCCTGGATGCCGTCGGCCTGGCCGATCTTGAGGCGTCCGTCGCGGCGCTCGATGATGCGGGTGTGCACGTTCGGGAACTGCGCGAGCTGCGCGGCGGTCACGATGCCCGCGGGACCGGAGCCGACGATGAGCACGTCCATCTCGTCGGGGAGCTCGTCGGGTCGATTGAGACCGATCCCGGCCGCCGGCTGCACGCGCGGATCGGTCGAGACGTAGCCGTGGTGGTGGAACTGCATCGATGCCTCCTAGCCCGTCATTGGGCTCTTGCGCCCTGACGGGCTTGTGTTCGATAATCGAACAAGCTGTTCTGGTATAGAACAGATCGTATACGAAGACCGGCAGGAGGGGCAAGGGATGCCGGAGGAGGTCGACGCAGGCACCCTGAGCGGCGCAGGCGCCCCGAGCAGTGCAGGCGCCCCGAGCAGTGCAGGCGCCCTGACCGGCGCAGGCGCCCCGAGCAGTGCAGGCGCCCCGAGCAGTGCAGGCGCCCTGAGCCTGTCGAAGGACAATTCCCCCGGCGCATCCGGGTCGCAGACGCTCAGTCGCGGCATCCGGATCCTCGAGATCCTCTCGGACGCCCGCGAGCCGCTCACGATCGACGAGATCGCCCGGCGCCTCGGCGTGCACCGCTCGGTCGCCTACCGGCTGCTGCGCACCCTCGAGGACCACGGGCTCGTGGTGCGCGACGACGCGGGCCGCGTCGAACTCGGCGCCCGGCTCGCGTCCCTCGCGGCCGGCGTCGCGCACGACCTGCAGGCCGAGGCGCTGCCCGAGCTCACCGCCGTGGCGAACGACCTCGCCATGACGTGCTTCATCGCGATGCTCGATCGTGACGAGGCCCTGACACTCATCTCGGTGGAACCGCGGCACGCGATCGCATCGGTGGCGCAGCGGCCGGGATCCCGGCATCCGGTCGCGGCCGGCGCACCCGGCAAGGTGATCCTCGCCCAGCTGCCGGTGACCGAATGGCCTGCCGGCGTGACCGCCGGCTTCGCGGCGGAGGTGCAGGATGCCGCCCTCCGCGGATTCGCGCAGAGCCACGACGAGGTGATCCCGTCGCTGCGGGCCGTCGCGGTGGCGCTCCCGCTGCGGGGGCGTCCGCCCGCCGCGATCGCGGTCGTCTACCTCGCCAGCGACCTGGCCGTCGAAGAGATCGCGCGGCGCCTCGCCGCGGCATCCGACTCGATCCGCGGCGCTCTCGGCAGCTGATGCGGGCGGGCTGCCCCGGCTTCACTCGTCACGATCCACACGCCCGCACGCACAACCTGACGAGCGAACAGGCACGTCGCGCGTGCGGGGCGCGCCCTTCGGCAGGAGTCGGCTCGGCAGCTGACGTCGGCGGGGCCGACTCAGTCCTCGGGCAGGGGGCCGGTCAGGTAGCCCTGCACGGTCGGGCCGACGTGATCGGCCACCCACGCCGGATCGGCGGATGCCAGCGGCTCCCATCGCAGGACGTACCGCGTCAGCATCAGACCGGTGATCTGACTCGCCAGCAGCGCGGCACGGGTCTCCACGCGGTCGTCGGGACTGAAGCGGCGCACGACGGGGCCCACCGCCCGCTCGAGGATGAACGTGCGCATCTGCCCCGCCAGCGTCTTGCTGCGCATCGCACTGCGCACGAGCGTCGTCAGCACCGGCGCGTGGGCGTCCCAGGTGCGCACCAGGGCGAGGAGCAGCTCCCTCGCGGCATCGGCGGCGTCAGCATCCAGCACCGGCGCGATGACGTCGGCCGGATCGACCTGCAGGGCGGTGACGGCCTCGAAGAGTCCGCCCTTGGACCCGAAGTAGTGCGCGATCATGGCCGGGTCGACCCCGGCGCGCTGCGCGATCTCGCGCGTGGTGCCGTCCACCCCGCGGTCGGCGAACACCTCGCGGGCGGCATCCAGGATCTCCTGCCGCGTGGTGGACGGGCCGCGGCGCCGCCCGCTCATGCCACCTCCGCTGCGGTCGCGTCGGCGCCGGCGCCACCCGGGGCGCTGTCGAGCAGCACCACGGTCTCTTCGAGCGTCGCCGGCACCGCCTCCACCGTCGCTGGGATGCCGCCGAGCACCGAACGCACGCGGTCGCGCAGGTGCGCGGCATCCTGCTCGTGCCCGGCGACGCGGACGTCGCGGCCGCTCAGCATGATCGGCAGGCCGGAGCGGTCGAGCGTCGCGAAGGTGCGCTGCCAGTCGTCACTGCGCACCAGCACGGCGGTCGCCGTGCCGATGAGGTCGTCCACCGTCCCGTGCCCGACGACGCGGCCCTGCGCGAGCAGCACCAGGCGGGTGCACTGCTCGGCCTCCTGCAGGTAGTGCGTGGTGACGATGACCGCGCGCCCGGCTTCCGCCTGCGCGTGGATCGTGTCCCACAGGCGGGCCCGCCCGAGGGGGTCGACGCCGGACGTGGGCTCGTCGAGCACGAGCAGCTCCGGCCCGTGGCTCAGCGCGAGCGCGAAGGCGAGCTGCCGCTGCCGGCCCAGGCCGATGTCGGCGACGATGTTCGAGCGCACCTCGCGCAGCGCCGACGGGAGCGTGGGGGTCGGTACGCCGTAGACACGGGCGAGGAAGGCGGCGTTCTCGCGGACGCTCAGCGTCTTGTAGAGCCCGAGGCCCTGCGGCACGTAGCCGATGCGTCGCCGCGACGCGTTGTCGGGAGCGCGTCCGAAGAGCGACACCTCCCCCTCGTCGGCGTGCTCGAGCCCGAGCAGGACGCGCAGCAGGGTCGTCTTGCCGGCGCCGTTCGCACCGATGAGCCCGACGATCTCGCCGGGGTGCACGTCGAGGCTGACGTCGTCCACCGCCGTGGCGTGCCCGAACCGCTTCACGATGCCCCGGGCGGATGCCGTGGCCGATGCCGAGACGGACGGGATGCCGGCGGTGGCACTACCGCGCGGGATGCCGGGACCGGCCTCCTCGGCGGAGCCGGGGGCGGACGGCATCCCGCGGCGCCGCGCCGTGCGCCCGCCCGGCACGACGTCGACCTCCGCGGCCACGTCTCCGGCGGCCAGCGACAGGGCGATCAGGGCGTCCTCGAAGTCCGGCGGGTCGATGGGAACGATGCCGGCCGGGTCGTCGGCGGCACCGCCCGCAGGCGACCACACGTGGCGTCCTGTTCCGCGCCGCCAGACGCGGGCGGCGAGGCCCGCGGCCGGTGCGGCGGTGAGTTCCGGCATCCGGCCCACTGTGCCGGGCACGGCAGCGATGATGTCGTCGGGTGTGCCGGTGGCGAGCATCCGCCCGCCGGAGAGCGCGAGCACGGATGCCGCCCGCTGCGCTTCGTCGAGATACGTGGTCGCCATCGCGACTGTGGCCCCCTCGCCGGCGGTCGCGGAGATGAGCCGCCACAGCTCCAGCCGGCTGACGGGATCGACACCGGTGCTCGGCTCGTCCAGGAGCACCAGGGCCGGCTCGTGCAGGATCGCGAGCACGAACCCCAGCTTCTGCCGCATGCCCCCGGACAGGTCGCGGCCGAGCCGGCGTCGCGCGTCGTCGAGCCCGGCGCGTGCGAGCAGTTCGCCTGCCCGCGACCGGATGCGGGAGACCGGCATCCCGTACGAGCGCCCCACGAAGTCGACGTTCTCGTCGACGGTCAGCGTCGGCCAGACGCCCGAGGTCGCCGGCTGGTAGCCGATGTTCTCGCGGGGGACGGTGCTGACGGTCCCGGCATCCACCCGGACCCGGTGCGCCAGCACCCGCAGCAGGGTCGACTTTCCGGCGCCATCGCCCCCGACCACGGCGGTCACCCGCCCCGGGTGCGCCTCGAACGTGACGTCGTCCAGGGCCGTGACGTGCGTGTGTCCCCGGCCGAAGCGCACCGCGGCATCCGTCACAGCGGCCGTCTGCGGCCGGACCGTGTCCGACCGGCGTCGGCGCGGGGCATCGGGCAGCGACATCACGCCACCGCCTTCTCGGGCTCCGGCTTCGGGTCGGTCCGGGCGGGCGTCGCGCTCTTCTGACGCACCGGCGAGATGCTGCGGCTCAGCCGCACCACAGCGAGGCCGAAGATCACGACGGCCATGATGGCGAGGATCATGATCGGGAACCACAGCGAGTCCCATCCCGCGCCGCGGATCATCACGCCCTGAGACACCATCGTGAACCAGGTGAGCGGGAGGAGGTAGCCGATCCAGCGGACGCCCGCGGCCATGGCCGACAGGGGGAAGATCATGCCGGACAGCAGGATCTGGGGCAGCAGAATCATGAAGGCCAGCTGGATCGCCTGCCCGGTGGTCTTCGACACCGACGAGATGAGCACGCCGAGTCCGAGCACGACGAACAGGAACAGGCCCGCACCCGTGGCGAAGATCGCCGGGTTGCCGTTGAAGGGCACGCCGAACAGAAGCAGGCCGAGCGTGGTGATGAGGGCCATGTCGAAGCAGGCGAGCAGGAAGTACGGCGTGATCTTGCCGAGCACGACCGATCCGGCTCTCAGCGGCATCACCGCCAGCTGTTCGAGCGTGCCCGCCTCGCGTTCGCGCACCAGCCCGATCGACGTGATGATCGTGCCGATGAAAGTGAGGATGAGGCCGATGATGGCCGGGATCATCACCCACGAGGTCTTCAGGTCGGGGTTGAACAGCACGGAGACCGTGATGGTCGGGATCGGCACGGTCGTGCCGGGCGGCGCCGTCGCCTGAGCCTGCGCGGCCTGCATCGTCAGCTGCTGCTGCACCTGCGCGAACAGGGTCTTGGCCGCCTGCGCCGCGAACAGGTTGGATCCGTCGATCGAGACCTCGGCGTTGATCGTGCCGGATGCCGGCACCGCGTAGATCGCGACATCCGCCTTGTCGTCGCGCAGCTCGGTCGTCGCGTCGTCCTTCGTCCCGCTCGTGTCGGTGACGACGACGGTCAGATGGTCTTTGAGTTTCGCGTTGTCGTCGATGAGCTTCGTGACGTCCTTGGCACTCTCGCCGTAGACCGCGACCGTCAGATGCTCGACCGTGAAGTTCGCGGCGTAGCCGAAGATGATCAGCAGCACCAGCGGCATCACGATGAGCAGGGCGAGCGTGCGCCGGTCGCGGCGCAGCTCCTGGAACTCCTTGAGCATGATCGCGCGCATGTTGTCCTCCTCCTGGCGCCATAATTCACCGCTTGATGAATTCCGTCAAGGGCTGGGCATGTGTTCGATGCTAGCGCATTGTCAGCGTTGCCGGAGTGGTTGACTCTCGTGTCTTTGTTCGATAGAGTGAGGGCCAGATCCGATGGTGAGGGCGAGATCAGGAGGTGCCGCACATGACCGGAACACTCTCCCCCGTCCTGTCCGAGCTGGATGAGCTGGTCGACCACCTCGAGGGCGTCCGGGCTCGCGCAGCGAATGCCTTCGCGGCCGAGACATTCTTCTTCGCGAACGTCGCCCGGCTCGTCGAACGGCGGGAGCGCGAACGCGCCGCGCGTGCCGACGACGCGTCGACCGCTCACGCGACCCAGCTGGGCATGCGCGAGGTCTACGCCGAGATCGCCGCGGCGCTTCGGCTGAGCGAGTACCAGGTCGCCGCGCGAGTGTCTGCCGCGAGCAACCTGACGACCTTCTTCAACGAGACCCTGTGCGACGTGTCCGACGGACGCATCTCCCCGCAGCACGCACAGGCGATCGCCGACACCGGCGTCCAGATCGAAGACCCGGCCGTTCGCGGCGAGTACGAGCGGCACGCACGAGACATCGCGACCGAGCTGACCGCGGCCCAGCTTCGCGATGCCCTCGACGGTCTCGTCTCGCGCCTCGACCCCGACGGCACCCGAGACCGGATCCGGCAGGCGGTCGCCGAGCGCGGCGTCCGGGTGCGGCACGTCAAGCCCGGACTGTCACGCCTCAGCATCGATCTGCCCACCGTCGAAGCGGTCGGGGCCGCGAACCGGCTGAGCGACATGGCCGACGAGATCTTCGCCGAGAACCGGGCGATGGCGCCGGCGGCAGATGCGGCGGCTGCGGATGCGTCGACAGCAGACACAGTGGTGGCCGCGACCGATGACCGTACCAAGCGCCAGATCGAGGCCGATATCGCCGCCGATCTGCTGCTCACCAGCGCGCCTGAAGCTCATGGCGTCAGCGAACAGACCCGCAGCACGCTCGCGGCGATCCGCCCCAGCGTGCACGTGACGATCCCGGCCGGCGTCATCGCGACGGCCGTGCGTGACGCGGCGGCCGTGCGCGACGCGGCGGCCGTGCGCGACGCGGCGGAGCTCGCGGGCGGCACGTTCGGCGGCCGTGCCGACGCAGGCGATCGGACGCCGCTCTGCCGGGGACTCGGCGTGTTCGGCGTCCTTGACGCGGCAGGCGACACCACCGCCGAGGACACGCCGCACGGGCTGTTCGACGCCGTTGCCTCCTCTGCTCCCGGCGTCGCCGAGATCCCCGGTCACGGCCCGATCGACGATGAGAACGCTCGCCTGCTGGCCGGCGTCGCGGACGGCTGGGCGCGGGTGTTCATCGACCCCGAGACGGGCGTTCCGACCAGCGTCGACAGGTACCGGCCGTCCGCTCGTCAGCGCCGATACCTCGAGGCCCGTGATGTGCACTGCCGGTTCCCGGGCTGTCGGCGCCCGGCCGAGAAGTGCGACGTCGATCACGCCCGGGCGGCCGCCGAAGGCGGTCCGACCGCCCTGTGCAACCTCGCGTGCCTGTGCGAGAGGCACCATACGGTCAAGCACCACACTGACTGGGGTGTCGTGCAGCTTCCGGGCGGCGTGATGCGATGGACGAGTCCGACGCGCCGCACGTACCGCACCCGGCCACCGGGTGCCGTGAGGTTCGTCGCCGCCGCCGGGCATCCACCGGGGATCGCGGACCCCCGGCGTTCGGACACCGGGCGTTCGGACACCGGGCATCCACCGGGCCCCGCGAGCATCCCGCGTTCGAGCGCCGGACATGCACCGGGCCGCCGGCCCGACCCTGCGCCGTTCTGAGCCCCGGCCGCCCGGAGAGGACGTCCCTCCGACGTCCCCCGACGTCCCCCCCCCCCCCCCCCCCCCCCCCCCCC
>NZ_JTDK01000023.1 GCF_000802305.1 Microbacterium mangrovi
TGGTGCCGTGTGCGTCGGGGACGTTGGTGAGCAGCAGGTCCAGGGCGACATCGGCCATGATCTGCGCCCGGGTGCGCTCATCCGGAACGAAGGGAGTCGCGGCGTCGGCGTCGTCGCCGGCTTCCGAGTTGACTGCATCGACCTCGGTTGCACCCGCGGCTACTGCGGCTTCGGTCGCCTCGGCCGCGGCGGCGGTGTCGGTCTGGTTTTGGGTGTGGAGTTCGGTGGCGATGTCGGTGAGGCGGTTGTAGGTGCCTTCGATGTGGGCGGTGGGGCCGGTGATGATCAACTGCCCCACCCCGGGCTCCACGCTGCGTTTGCGTACTGAGCGGCGTTGCACGGCTTCTTTGATCCGGGCCTGGGTGCCGTCGGGGTCGAGCCGGTCCACCAGCACCCCGAGGGCGTCCTTCAACTGGGCGGGGGTGAGCTCGCCGGCCAGGTCGATCGCGTGATCCTCGTACTCGGCCCGGATGTCGGGGTCGTCGATGACGCCGCCGACGTCCGCGATCGTGGTCGCGTGCTGCGGGGACAGCACCCCGGCATCCACCCGGGACATGGTCTGCCCGAACCGGGACACCAGGATCTGGGCTTGGTTCACCCGGGACGCGACCTGATACTCGGACAGGCGCACCGCGGCGGCGATCTCGGCGTAGATCTCCCGCATCGCCAACTGCGACGCGGACACCACCGCGCCGGTGTCGGCCTGGTGGGCGCGTTCGCGTTCCCGCCGGTCCACCAGGGCGGCCACCGACGCGTAGAACCGGGTCTCCGCACCGAACGCGACCGCCACCCGCGCCCGCGCACCACCGAGACCATCGACCAGCGCGTCCAGGTCCGACAGCACCGGGGACAGCCCACCGAGCGACGTGTCGGCCATGGCATCCCCCTCCGGCTACGTTGAAATCTTCGAACTCGATACCTCCACACTATCGAACAAGCATCCACAATGCAAGCGGGTTGCAGCACATCTTGATGCCCAACCCGGGGCGAGCGTTTCGTCTCGCTGCGCTCGCTCAACGACCGGGGGCGCGGGGACGGATGGCGGCGATCTGAACGGCTGGCGGCGTCCCCGGGGCGTGTCGTGCCGCCATCCGGACGACCCACCTCCATCCGTCCCACACGAGACGCATCGAACGACGCCGAGCGGCTGTTTCGCGTCGCAATCCGGCCTTCGTCATGTGCCGTTCACAGTTGCGTCCCACACCCGTTACACACCGATTTCCCCTCCGCCGGACCCGCGCGTAGAGTCTCGCCATGAGCGCCGATCTGAAGTCCCTCGTCGTCCGCCCGGTTCGCGATGTCGACGCCGAAGCGCTGGGCCGTGTGCACGCCAAGTGCTGGCACGAGACCTACGACCACCTGATCAGCAAGGCCGCGCTGGAGAGCGTCTCGCCCCGTCGCCTGGCGGAGCTGTGGACGCACTGGGCGGTTCAGGGCCCTGAGTTCCGCATGAGCGCCGCGCTCGTCGAAGGCGAGATCGTCGGCTTCGTCGGGTCCGGCCCGGCGCGCGACAAGGATGCCCCGCGCGGTCGCGAGCTCTACTTCATCTACCTCCTCGAGGAGTTCCAGGGCACCGGCATCGGCCAGAAGCTGTTCGACGCCGCCGTCGACGCCGACGAGCAGGTGTACCTGTGGGTCGCCGACGACAACCCGCGCGCGCACCGCTTCTACCAGCGCAACGGATTCACGCTCGACGGCGCGTCGCACACCGAGCCGTTCCTCGGTGAGACGCTCACCGAGGTGCGCTTCGTCCGTTGACGCCGCTGCAGATCTGGGCGCTGCCCGGCATCGCAGAGATCCGTCCCGGTGACGATCTGATCGGCGTGCTCGCGGATGCCGCCGGCGACACCCTGGCCGACGGCGACATCCTCGTGGTGACGTCGAAGATCGTGTCCAAGGCCGAGGGCCGCATCGTCCGTGCCGCCGATCGCGAGGAGGCGATCACGGCCGAGACCGTGCGGGTGGTGGCCTCCCGGGTCATGCCGTCCGGAGCCGTGACCCGCATCGTGGAGAACCGCCTCGGCATCGTGCAGGCCGCGGCCGGAGTCGATGCATCCAACACCCCCGAGGGAACGGTACTGCTGCTGCCGGAGGATCCGGATACCACGGCTCGCACGCTCGCGGCCGGGCTGCGTGCGCGGCTCGGGGTGCAGGTGGGCGTGCTGATCAGCGACACGATGGGCCGCGCGTGGCGCGACGGTCAGACGGACGCGGCGATTGGCGCCGGCGGAGTGCACGTGTTCGAGGACCTCCGCGGCACGACGGATGCCGAGGGCCGCCCGCTCGCGGTGACCCTGCCGTGCGTCGCCGACGAGCTGTGCGCGGCCACCGACCTGGTGAAGGGCAAGTCGGCCCGGACGCCGGTGGCCGTCGTGCGGGGCCGAGCGGACCTGGTCGGCGACCTCTCTCTTCCCGGCGCCCGCACCATCGCCCGCTCGATCGCGGACGACATGTTCCGCCAGGGCACCGACGAGGCGTACGCCGCCGGCTTCGCCGCCGGCCGCGCGGCTTCCTGACTCCCGGGCTCCTGAGTCCGGCCTTCGCCCGCGACCGCTCCGCAGTCCTGAATTGCACGGATTCGTGCGATCCAGGACCACCGAACGCTCCGCGGACAACGTTCCGCGGTCCTGAATTGCGCGGATTCGTGCAATCCAGGACCGCGGAACCGCCCGGGGACAGGAGGGCCGGAGGGCCGGGAGGGTGCGGGCCGTCCCGCGGGCGTCAGCCCGCGGAGCCGTGCAGGGTCAGGGCCCCGGCGGAGACGTCTGCCGTGATCGCATTGGTCGCCCCGGGCGTCGAACCGAGGGTGTTGTGGAATGCCCCCGCACTGACGGTCGACGTGACGACGTACGGCCCGGCCGGGACCCCGAGATCGAGCGCTCCCGCGCTGACCGTGGCATCGACGCCTCGCGGGGCCGTCCCGCCGAGCGTCGCCACCATGCGGCCGGCACTCACGTCGAGCTTCGCGGTGGTGACGTTGTCGAGGTCAAGGGTGGAGTCGCCGGCATCCGACCGCGCGGTGACCGTCTGCGCCGAACCCGAGAGGCGCAGCGAGCCCGCCTCGGTGGCGGCCCGCAGGTCTCCGAACCGGCCGCCCTCGAGCGACACCGATCCGCCGTCGACCTGCACGGTGCCGTCCACGTCGGATGCCAGCATGGACGACGGCAGGGTCAGCGTAGCCGTGCCGCTGCCCCCGAACGGCCAGCCGAATGCCGTGGCGTGGTCGGGCGAGGCCACCTTCAACGTGCCTCCGACGTTCTCGAGCGTCCACGGCGTCGACCCGAACCCGCGGTCGACGGTGAGCTGCGCCTCGCTCGTGGAGCCGTACGTCACGGTGAGTGAACCGCCGGACACCTGGATGTCGAGCGCGCTCACCTCGGCGACGGGGACCGCGGTGGAATCCTGATGCCGGTTCGCCACGGCGACGGTGGAAAGCGCCACCCCGGCGACGGTGCCGACCACGATGAGTCCGCCGACCACGGCGATCGCGATCGAGACGATGAGCGACGAGGTGCGGCGTGCGGGCGGCTGTCCGCCGGGTGCCGGCGGGGCCGGAGGGGGCGTCGGAACGGTGGGAGGGGGCATGATGCTCATGAGAGGTCTCCGGACTGCGAGGCGGCCGTGCCGCCGTGAGAGAGGTGGACGAGGGCGGCCAGCACGCGCCGGTTGCCGGACTCGTCGGGTTCGAGGTCGAGCTTCTGGAACACCGAGGTGATGTGCTTCTCGACGCTCCCCTCGCTGATGTACAGGGTCTTCGCGATCGCCTGGTTGGATTTGCCCTCCGCGATGAGCGCCAGCACGCTCGCTTCGCGGGCCGTGAGGCGCTGCATCCGCTCGTCGCGGGCGCGGCGGCCGAGCAGCTGCGCGACCACCTCCGGGTCGAAGACGGTGCCGCCGGCGGCGATCTGGTCGACGGTCTCGAGGAATTCGGACACGTCGGCCACCCGGTCCTTGAGGAGGTAGCCGAGGGCTCCCCCGCGTCCGGCGATCAGGTCGGACGCGTAGCGCTCTTCGACGTACTGGGACAGCACCAGCACCGGCAGGGCCGGGTCGGCGGCGCGCAGCGCCAGAGCCGCGCGGATCCCCTCGTCGGTGTAGGTCGGCGGCAGCCGCACGTCGAGGATGCACAGGTCGGGATGCCGGTCCGCGACCGTCGCGGCCAGGTCGGATGCCTCCGGGAGGGCGGCGACCACGTCGTGGCCGGCGTCTTCGAGGAGTCGCACGAGGCCTTCGCGCAGCAGCACGGAGTCTTCGCAGATCAGGATGCGCACGGCACACTCACCTCCACGGTCGAAGGACCCCCGACGGGGCTGTCGATGCGGAGGGTCCCGCCGACGCCGAGCACGCGATTCTCGAGGCCGTCGAGGCCGCCTCCGGCGGTGACGGTCGCCCCGCCGATGCCGTTGTCCTCGACCCGGGCCCACACGGTGCCGTCCTCGCGCTGGCGCACGATGACGCGTACTTCGGAGGCCCGCGAGTGCTTGGCGGCGTTGGTGAGCGCCTCGGCGATCACGAAGTAGACGGCCGCTTCGACCTCGGGCCGGCAGCGGGTGGTCAGACGCACGTCGAGCTGCACGGGGATGTGCGAGCGGGATGCGATCGCCGACAGGGCGGCATCCAGCCCGCGGTCGTCGAGCACCGAGGTGTGGATGCCGCGCGCCAGCTGCCGGAGCTCGGTGATCGCGGCCTTCGTCGAGGTGTGCGCCTCGGACACGAGCTCCTTGGCGGCGGCCGGGTCGGTGTCGATCTTCTGCTGCGCCATGCCGAGGGTCATCGCGACCGAGACGAGCCGCGGCTGGATGCCGTCGTGCAGGTCGCGTTCGATGCGGTGCCGTTCGACGTCGGCGGCACGGACGGCCCCGGCGCGCTGCTGCTGCGACCTGCGGGCCTCGTCGGCCAGCAGCGCTTCGCGCGAGGGGACCATGACGGCGCGGGAGATCACGCCGTGCACGGCGGCGAGGCCGACGAGCGCGGCGAGGGAGACGACCGCGGCGAGGATGCCGACGAGGACGACCAGCGGGGCGCCGGGCTCGTTCATCTGGATGCCCCACAGCTGCACGCTGCCCTGGTTGTCGCCGAACAGCGGCGAGAACGCGAACGCGATGCCGGAGGCGAAGGAGCTGAGGAACACCCACGCCAGCCAGCCGAGCAGGGTGGCGATGACGGCGTTCGCGATCGCGCGCCACATCATCGGGTCGATCAGCTGCAGCCAGAGCGTGCGCAGGAATCCGGTGAATCCGGGCTGGCCGCTCGTGCGGACCCGCCGCGGGGGCAGCCCGAATCCGTACAGGCCGTCGATGCGGGCCGTCTCGAGCCAGCTGAGGGCGTACAGGCAGTATTCGAAGGCCACCAGGACGACGAGTCCGATCCCGAGCACCGGAAGGAGGCCGAGGCCCGTGCTCAGGAGAGTCACGAGCACGGTGAACGCGATGACGCCGATCACGCCCATCGCGAGCAGGTGAAGTGTCGTGAGGGCGAGCCGGCCGGGCGTCGCGACGCGCAGGGGGCGCGCTCTCGCCGGCGCCGGGGAGGTGATCGTGGTCGATGTCATGTCATCCACGTTAGGAATCCCGTCCTCCCGCCGCCGCCGAGGCATCCGGAGCCTTCTTTTCGGGTTATCCCCCGCTCACCGTCCGCTGACCGTGCCGAACAGCCGCGCGATCGGCGCGAGGACGAGCGGGCGCAGTGCCGCCCAGCCGGCCGCGATGACCAGCAGGGATGCCGCGAACCACCAGAATCCGACCCAGTTCACCGCGTCGGATGCCCCGTACATGTGGTTCAGGTTGCGCAGGGCCCCTGTCGCGAACACGAGGAAGACGTGCACGATGACGAACAGCACGAAGATGATCATCACCGGGAAGTGCACGGCGCGCGCCCACTCCACCGGGTACACCCTGTTCAGCCGCTTCGCGTCCTTCGGCCACACGGTGCTCATCCGCACACCGGTGACGATGGCGAGCGGGGCGAGCAGGAAGACCACGCCGAAGTAGGTGAGCTGCTGCAGGCTGTTGTAGTTGATCCAGCCGTCGTCGTGCGGCCAGTTCAGCGACGCGTACTGCAGCGCGGCGCTGATCGCATTCGGGAACACGGCCCAGCTCGTGGGCACGAGCCGCATCCATTGCCCGGTGGCGAACAGCAGCACGACGAACACGAGGCCGTTGAGGATCCACAGCGTGTCCAGCGCCTGGTGGGTCCACAGCGTGAGGCTGACCTTGCGTTTAGCGGCCCCGCGCGGCGTCCAGAACACGGTGGGCCGCTTCTGGTTCCGCACCCCGAGCCCCGTGCGGATGATGAGCACGATGAAGAACACGTTGAGGAAGTGCTGCCAGTTGAGCCACACCGGGAAGCCGACGGGGGCGGATGCCGGCAGCGCGTACTGACCGGGGTAGGTGTGCAGGAAGTCGACCATGAACGGCAGCGATACGAACACCCGTACGGCGAGCACCACCATGGCCGCCGCGAACAGGAGTCCCGCCCCGCCGACGATCACGGCCCCGGCCCACTGCACGCGGGTGAACGGCCCGATGCGCACCGGTTCGGGCGCCGGTGCCGGATGCCGCGGCGCGGTCCCCGGGTACACGGAGCGTGTGAATCCCAGCGGCACGGACACGTCGGGTCCGGCAACCTCGGCGCCCTGAGCCCCGGGTTCCGCGCCCTGAGCCGCGGGTTCCGCGCCCTGAGCCTGTCGAAGGGCAATCCCCCCAACAGCACCGGCCGGCGGCCACGGCTCTCCTCCGGCGACGCGCGGCAGTCCGCGTCGCAGCCCGACGCCGGCGCCTGCGTCCACGACCGCGGCAGCCACGGGGGCGCTCGGCGCAACTGGGGCGGCGGTCGGCGAAACCTCGACCACGGGTGTCTCGCTCGGCGCGTTCTGCGCCGCGACCGTCGGCGCAGCCTCAGCCGCGGCCGCGGCTCCGGCCGTACCCGCCGGTGGCCACGCTTCCCCGCCGGCGACCCGCGGCAGACCGCGCCGCAGCGCAACCCCGGGAGCGGCCGCGGCAGGCACCGCCACCGCCACCGAGGGCGCCTCCACGACCGCACGTGGCGCACTCGGCGGTGCCGCCGGCTCCGTCACCGCGGGCTCGACACTCGTCACGGCCGCCGCATCCGCGACCCCGGCCGGCGGCCAGGCGTCCCCGCCCGCGACGCGCGGCAGCCCGCGCCGCAACTGCACCGTTCCCACGGGACCTATGCCTTCCGCGCCTCGAGGGCCGCGATCAGCTGCGGCACGACCTGGAACACGTCGCCGACCACGCCGAAGTCGGCGATGTCGAAGATGGGGGCATCCGCATCCTTGTTGATGGCGACGATCGTCTTCGCGGTCTGCATGCCGGCCTTGTGCTGGATGGCGCCGGAGATCCCGAGCGCGACGTACAGCTGCGGCGACACCGACACCCCGGTCTGCCCGACCTGGTACGACTGCGGCACCCACCCGGAGTCCACCGCGACGCGGGAGGCGCCCACCGCGGCACCGAGGGCGTCGGCGAGCTGCTCGACGAGCGCGAACTGCTCCGCCGAGCCGAGCCCGCGACCGCCCGACACGATCTTGGCGGCCCCGCGGAGTTCGGGCCGGGTGGATGCCACCTCCGCGGCATCCACCGAATCCACGCTCGCGGCACGCCGATCGTCGCCGGGCACGTCCAGGGCCGTCACGGTCGCGGTCACCGGTTCCGGTCGCACGTCCACCGCGCCCTGGCGCACCGTGATCACCGGTGCGCCGTAGGTCGCCGCCGAGTCGGCGGTGAACGCGCCGCCGAACACGGAGTGGTGCGCGACGACGCCCTCGTCGTCCCGGGACACGCCGACCGCGTCCGCGGCGAGCGCGACCCGCGCCCGTGCGGCGTAGCGGGCGGCGGCGTCCCGGCCGTCCACGGAGTTCGAGACGAGCACCGCGTCGGGGTGCACGAGGTCCGCGGCGGCGGTCAGTGCGGCCACCGCCGGCAGGGTCAGCTTCGCCGGGTCACCGGGCGCCCACAGCGCGTGCGGGGCGCCGAGCTCGCCGGCCTTCGCCGCGAGCTCCTCCGCCCCGGGGCCGACCACGAGGGCGACCGGGGTGCCGACGACGGATGCCGCGCCGATCAGCGCGGCGGAGCTCTTCGCGAGGGAGCCGTCGGGGGTGACGTCCAGCAGGACGAGGACGGGGTTGGTGCCGAAGTCGGTCATCGGTGTTCTCCTCAGGCCAGCCGGTTGTCGACGAGGAACTTCGCGAGCTGCTCGCCCGCGTCCCCGGAGTCGGTGATCTTCACGCCCGCCGCACGCGGCGGCTTCTCGGCGACCGCGACCATGATCGACCACGGCTGCGCCGCGGCATCCGCATCCACGTCGAGGTCGGCCAGCGACAGCGTCTCGAACGGCTTCTTCTTCGCCGCCATGATGCCCTTGAAGCTGGGAAGGCGCGGGTCGGGCATCCGCTCCGTGATCGACACGACCGCCGGAAGCGCCGCCGACACGCGGGCCGTGCCTCCGTCGATCGCCCGCTCCCCCGAAACCGTGCCGCCGTCGACCTCGAGCGTGTTCAGCGCGGTCAGCTGCGGCACGTCCAGCAGCTCCGCGACCATCGCCGGCACGACGCCGCCCGATCCGTCCGTCGACTGGTTGCCGGCCACGACCAGGTCGAAGCCGATCCGCTTCACCGCCGCGGCCAGCACCTGCGCGGTGAGCGACACGTCGGCGCCGACGAGCTTGTCGTCCACGATCTGCACGGCGGATGCCGCACCCATCGCGAGTCCCTTGCGAACCGTCGCCTGCGCCGCCTCACCGGCCATCGAGACGACCACCACTTCGGTGTCGCCGGCCTTCTCGCCCAGCGTGATCGCCGCTTCCAGGGCCCGCTCGCAGATCTCGTCGAGCACCCGGTCGCCGGTGCGGTCGGCCAGTCCCGTCTCGAGCGCGAGCTTGCGGTCTCCGTAGGTGTCGGGCACCTCTTTGACCAGAACGACGATCTTCATGCGAACTCCTTCGTCGCAGTCTCCGTGACTGACGGCATCTCGAGTCTATTCAGGCCCGCGGGACCCGATAACGTTGTGTATCTAAGAGGAGGTCCGCCCAAGTGGTTGCCAAACGAGCCGGACGCACCCTGCGCATCGATCCGATCGCCGAGGCGAAGCGCCAATGGGTTGAACACGGGTGGACGCATGCCGCCCCCGGAATGACGGTCGTGACGTCGATCATGCGCGCGCAGCAGCTGATGCTGGCGCGCGTGGAGCAGACGCTGCGCCCCTTCGGGCTCACGTTCGCCCGCTACGAGATGCTGACGCTGCTGCACTTCAGCCGTCAGGGCCGCATGCCGATGGCGTCCGCGGCCGTGCGCCTGCAGGTGCATCCGACGAGCGTCACCAACACGGTCGACCGGCTCGAGGCGTCGGGTCTCGTGCAGCGCGAACCGCACCCCGAAGACGGCCGTGCCACGCTCGTGGTGCTCACCGACGCTGGCCGCGCGCTCGCGGTCGAGGCGACCGAGGCGCTCAACCGCGAGGTCTTCGAGCAGCCGGGACTGTCGTCGGAGGATGCCGACACCCTCGTGTCGGTGATCGCCCGGATGCGGCGGGATGCCGGCGATTTCGCCGACCCCCGCCCGGCACCCGAGCCGCTGTAGTCTTCGAGCGCGCTGAGCCTGTCGAAGCGCAATCCCCACCTGGCGGTCCTGCCCTTCGACGAGCTCAGGGCGCATGACCCTCACCGGCCGGTGAACTGCGGCGGACGCTTCTCGCGGAAGGCGGCCATGCCCTCCTTCTGGTCGGCGGTGTCGAACAGCGCGGCGAACACGTGCCGCTCGAACCGCAGACCCTCGGCGAGGCTCGTCTCCATGGCGGCATCCAGCGCGGCCTTGGCGGCGTAGACGCTCGGCAGCGACTTCGCCGCGATGGCGTCCGCCGTCTTCTGGGCTTCGTCGAGCAGGTCGGATGCCGGCACCACGCGGGATGCCAGGCCGCAGCGCTCCGCCTCGGCGGCATCCATCATGCGCCCCGTCAGCACGAGCTCGGCCGCCTTGTAGTAGCCGACCGCGCGGATCAGCCGCTGGGATCCGCCCATGCCGGGGATGACGCCCAGGTTGATCTCGGGCTGCCCGAACTTGGCCGTGTCGGCGGCGAGGATGATGTCGCACATCATCGCCAGCTCGCAGCCGCCGCCGAGGGCGTAGCCGGAGACCGCGGCGATCACCGGGGTGCGCACGGCCGCGAACCGGCCCCACTCACCGAAGTGGTCGCCCATGATCATGTCCAGACCCGACTTGGCCTCCATCTCCTTGATGTCGGCCCCGGCGGCGAACGCGCGCTCGGACCCGGTCACCACGATCGCCCCGATGCCCTCGTCGGCGTCGAACGCGGTCGCGGCATCCACCACGTCGTGCATCACCTGACTGTTGAGGGCGTTCAGCGCCTCGGGACGGTTCAGTGTGATCCAGCCCACGCGGCCCCGCGTCTCGACCAGGATCGTCTCGTACTCGCTCATGCGTTCATCGTTCCACGGGCGGTCAGCCGCGCAGAACCTCACGGCCGATGATCACGCGCATGATCTCGTTGGTCCCCTCGAGGATCTGGTGCACCCGCAGGTCGCGGACGACCTTCTCGATGCCGTAGTCCTGCAGGTAGCCGTAGCCGCCGTGCAGCTGCAGGGCCTCGTTGGCGACGCGGAACCCGGCATCGGTCGCGAAGCGCTTGGCCATCGCGCACTGCATGGTGGCATCCGGAGCCTTCGCGTCGACGGCCGCGGCGGCATCGCGCACGAGGGCCCGGGCCGCGACGAGCTCGGTCGCCATGTCGGCGATGGCGAACGCGATGGCCTCCTTCTGCGCCAGCGGCTCGCCGAACGCGGAGCGCTCCTGCACGTACCGCACGGTGCGGTCGAGCGCCCACTGGGCCCCGCCGATCGAGCAGGCGGCGATGTTGAGGCGGCCGCCGTCGAGCCCGGACATCGCGATCTTGAACCCCTGGCCCTCGACGCCGAGCAGGGCGGATGCCGGCACCCGCACGCCGTCGAGGATGACCTGACGCGTCGGCTGCGCGTTCCAGCCCATCTTGCGTTCGAGCTTGCCGAACGAGACGCCCGGCAGCGTGGCATCGACGACGAAGGCGCTGATGCCGCGGGCACCGGCGTCCCCGGTCCGGGCCATGACGACGTAGACGGATGCCTCCCCGCCGCCGGAGATGAACTGCTTGACCCCGGTGAGCACGTAGTCGTCGCCGTCGCGGACGGCTCGGGCCTGCAGGGCGGCGGCATCCGACCCGACGCCGGGCTCGGTGAGGCAGTATCCGGCGAGGTCGCCCATCGTGACCAGGCGCGGCAGCCAGGTGGTGCGCTGCTCTTCGTTGCCGTACGTGTCGATCATCCAGGCGGCCATGTTGTGGATCGAGATGTACGCCGCGATCGCCGGATCCCCCTGGGCGAGCGCCTCGAAGATCTGCACCGCCTCACTGCGCCCGAGCCCCGTGCCGCCGACGTCCTCTCGCACGTAGACACCGCCGAGTCCGAGTTCGCCCGCGCGGCGAAGCGTGTCGCGCGGGAACGTGTGGTGCTCGTCGCGTTCCAGGGCGAACGGCGCGAGCTCGGAATCCGAGAACTCGTGCACCGCCTCGAGGATCGCGGCGCGCTCGTCGGCGGTGAGGAGCGGGGTGGTCGACATCAGCATGGGATCTCCACGGTCATCGGGACGCGGCATCCGTTGCGCCACGTCACGCTTGTTCGGTCATCCGCCATTATAGTCGGACATCCGAGGTTCGGCGCACGGGGCTCCCTGGCCGCGCGATCTCGGCCCTTCGGAGGGCGATTCGTCTGCGTCAGAGGCGCTCGATGACGGTCGCGTTGGCCATGCCGCCGCCCTCGCACATCGTCTGCAGTCCGTATCGGCCGCCGGTGGCCTCGAGGTGCGCGACGAGGGTGCCCAGGAGGCGCGCGCCGGATGCCCCGACCGCGTGTCCGAGAGCGATCGCGCCGCCCCACGGGTTCAGGCGGGCCGGATCCGCGTGCAGCTCTGCGAGCCAGGCGAGCGGCACCGAGGCGAACGCCTCGTTGACTTCGTACGCGTCGAGGTCGTCGATCGAAAGGCCCGACCGGTCCAGGATGCGGCGAGTCGCCGGGATGGGGCCCGTGAGCATCAGCATCGGGTCGTCGCCCACGACGGCGAAGGAGTGGAACCGCGCCCGCGGCGTGAGCCCCAGCTGCGCCGCGCGTTCGGCGGACATGATGAGCACAGCGGCTGCGGCATCCGTCAGCGGCGACGAGTTTCCGGCCGTGATCCGCCAGTCGAGATCCGGGAAGCGTTCGGCGAGGGCGTCGGTGCGAAACGCCGGCGGGAGGCCGGCGAGGCCGTCCGCGGTCGTGGCCGGGCGCACCGTCTCGTCGCGGTCGGGGGCGCCGTCGACGGCGATCACCTGGCCGGCGAAGCGTCCGGTCGCCCAGGCGTCGGCGGCGCGGCGGTGCGACTCGGCGCTGAAGGCGTCCAGCTCGGCGCGTCCGAGCCCCCAGCGCGCGGCGATGAGCTCGGCGGAGACGCCCTGGTTGACGAGACCCTCCGGGTAGCGGGACGCCACCCCCGCCGACACGTGTCCGCCGTGCGCGTTCGAGCCGAGCGGCACGCGGCTCATCGACTCCACGCCCGCGGCGATGACGATGTCGTAGGCTCCGGCGATCACGCCCTGCGCGGCGAAGTGCGCCGCCTGCTGGCTCGACCCGCACTGCCGGTCGATCGTCACCGCCGGCACCGTCTCGGCGAACCCGGCCGCGAGCACAGCCTGCCGGGCGATGTTCAGTGACTGGTCGCCGACCTGGCTGACGCAGCCCATGATCACGTCGTCGATCTGCGCGGATTCCAATCCGTTCCGCTCCAGCAGCGCGCGCAGCGTGGCCGCGGCGAGGTCGACCGGATGGATGCCGCTCAGGCCCCCGCCGGGCTTGCCTCGGCCGGAGACGGTGCGGACCACATCGACGATGACGGCATCCTGAGTCATGCCGTCAGCCTATGCGCCGCGGAGCCCAAGGGCGCCGGATGACGGGCGCCCCACCTGTCCACCGTGCAGCCGTGCAATGAGTTGTCCACAGATCCTCCGACCTGGACCGAGTGCGCCCGACGTCGCTGACATGCTGGTTCCAGACGCACGAGACGACCGGAGGGGGCGGACGATGGACGGCACACAGACCTGGGCGCTGATCGGAGTCTTCACGACGATCATGCTCGGCGGGATGACGCTCATGACCACCCTCCTCATGCGATCCATGACGAGCGCGATCAGCGGCGTGCGCGGAGAGCTGGACGGACAGATCGGCGGCCTGCGCGGAGAGCTGGGCGGACAGATCGGCGGCCTGCGCGGAGAGCTGCGCGGACAGATCGGCGGCCTGCGCGCGGAGATGGGCGGCCTGCGCGCCGAGATGGGCGGCCTGCGCGCCGAGATGAACGCGAGGTTCGAGGCGGTCGATGCGCGATTCGACGCGATGGACGCGAAGTTCGCGCATCTGGATCGCGATGTGAACACGCTCATGCGGCGTGCGTGGGACGATCACCACCCGGACTGACGAGCTCGTCCGCCCATGGCGGGTCCGCGCCCGGCCGGGCCACCGTGACGGCCGCGCTCCACAGCGCGAACCGCAGAGCGTGCTCCCATCCGCGACCGGGCTCCGTTCCGGCCGCGACGACGCCCGGCCCGGCGTCCGCGACGAGCGCCGCGAGCAACCCGGACATGAACGAGTCCCCGGCCCCGACGGTGTCCGCCACCACGACCGGTGGCGCGGGAACCTCGAAGACGTCGGCACCCGCGATGGCCAGGCATCCCCGCGCCCCGAGTGTCGCGACGGCGAGTCTCGCGCCGAGCCCGCTCAATCGCCGCAGGACGTCGAGCACCGGCATGCCGGGATACAGCCAGGAGGCATCCTCGTCGCTCAGCTTCACGATGTGGCTGAGCGCGGCGATCCGCTCCGTCCGGGCGACGGCCTCCGCCCGCGCCCCGACCAGCGCGGGACGGATGTTGGGGTCGAAGCTCACGACGGTGCCGCCCGGGACGCCGGCGAGCGCGGATGCCACGGCGGAGGCTCCGGGTTCGAGGTACGCGCCGATCGACCCGGTGTGGACGAGGTCGAACCCGCCGAGATCCGGTGGGGCGACATCCCACGAGACGTCGAACGCGTACATCGCCGCCCCGTGCTCGTCGAGCGTCACGTGCGCGCTCGAGGTGCGGGCGCCGGGCGCCGCCGATCCGGGCGCCAGCGTCACCCCGGCTCGGGCCAGATGTTCCTCCAGCAGTCGGCCGTGGGCGTCGCGGCCGAATCTGGTCATCATCGTGACGTCGAGACCGAGACGGGCCAGGCCCACGGCGACGTTGACCGGCGAGCCGCCCGGATGGGCTGTGGTTCCGATCACGTCCACGAGGGCCTCCCCCACCACGGCGACGCGGGTCACTGCGCGCCCTCGAGGTCGTGGACCGTCAGCCGTTCCAGACGCACCGGGCCATGCGCGCCGAGCATCAGCCGATCCACGGGGCGCGTCACCAGGTCGGTGATCGCGCGCGCGCCTCCCGCCGCGAAGACCTCGACGCCGGTGAGGTCCAGGATGATCGTCGCCTCGAAGAGGTCGCCCTCGCCGGGGATGACCGCCCGACTCACGCCCGGGAGCATTCCGCCGGCATCCCCGTCCGCTGCGGGTGCGAGAGCACGGTCGAGCTCCACGACCCGGTCGCCGGACGCGTATCGAAGGGCGGCCACCTGCTCACCGCCGCCGGAGCACAGCGTGACCTCGAGGCGGGCGCCGGGCGCGACGCGCGCGCGAAGTCCGACGCGCGCGACCCGGGGAACCGCGACCTCCGGCACCGACTCGGCGAGGTCGACGCCGCACACCCGCATGACCTCGGTCCCGATCGGCGCGACCGGAGCGCTGCACAGCTGCGCGCGGCCGTCGACGGTGCGAAGCGTCAGGGTGCGCGCCAGCGTCATCGCGCCGCGCCAGGTCGTCGCCGGGAAGGCGCGGGCGTAGTCCCAGTTGTTCATCCACGCGATCAGCAGAGGGCGTCCGCGGTCCAGACCGCTGAAGGTGACGCCGGCGTAGCAATCGTGACCGAAGTCCAGCCAGTCCAGCTGCGCCAGATCCGTCGACGTGGCGGCGAGCGGTGCGGGGCCGTCCGGCACGAAGCACCTCCCGTCGAAGTCGCCGACGACGTACTGGGTTCCCGATCCCCCGGCGATCCCGCCCGGATTGAGACTGATGACCAGGACCCAGCGTTCGTCGGCGGGGTCGCCGTCGACGGCGAGCGGAAAGAGGTCCGGACACTCCCAGACCCCGCCGACCGCTCCCGCCGGGCCGTAGGAAGACAGCTGGGTCCAATCTTTGAGATCGTCCGACCGGTAGAACACGACCTGGTGCTCATCGGCCTCGACGGCGACCATCACCCAGTACGCGCCCGCCGGGCCGTCGTAGCGGAACACCTTCGGATCGCGGAAGTCCCGCGATCCGCGGTCCAGCACCGGATTTCCGGCGTACTTCGTCCAGGTCATGCCCTCGTCGACGCTGTACGCGAGCGACTGGGACTGGATTCCGGTGGTGGTCGACAGTGACGTGTAGATCGCGACGAGCGCGGTCTGCCCCGCCCCGGCGAAGCCGGCCGTGTCGTCGACGTCGACGACGACCGACCCCGAGTAGACCTGCTCGTGCTCGTCGGCGAGGATCGCGACGGGATGCTCCGTCCAGGTGACGAGGTCGACGCTCGACGCGTGCCCCCAGCTCATGTTCGCGTGGTCGATGCCCCACGGATTGTGCTGGAAGAAGAGGTGGTAGCGGCCTTCGTGGAAGACGAGCCCGTTGGGATCGTTCATCCAGTGCCGGGCCGGGGTGAAGTGGATGAGCGGTCGGTGCGTCATCCGTCGACACCCGCGGATGCCGAAGGGGCGGGGACGGTGCCGTCTTCGTCGTGCATCGCACGCATCTCGCCTTTGAAGGCGCGGGCCGACTGACCGACGCTGCGGGCCAGCAGCGGCAGCTTGGTCGCACCGAAGAGCAGGATGACGACGGCGAAGATCAGCAGAAGGTGGGGCCATCCGAGCATGCCCATGGGAGTACTCCTTCGTTCGGTGGGGACGGCGGGTGTTCAGTTGCGCCGGTGGACGATGAGGGATTCCAGCGACGCCTCTCCGTCGCTGACGAAGAATCCGAACCGGGCTCCGGCGCGGGCGTGGAATCGCGTGCTCAGAGAGACCTGACCGTCCACGACCACCACGACGAGCTCGCCGTCGGTGACGATCTCGACGATGTGGGGTCCGGCATCCAGTCGCACGGGTCTGTCGAACTCGAAGGGAACGTCGCCCGAGATCTGCCACTGCTCCCCGCCGGTGACGGTGCGCGGCCACCGGTCGAACAGGACGCGGCCGCGGCGCGGCTCCAACTGGACGATGCCGCTCCGGCCGCCGTCGGCGTCGGCGCGCAGCAGCAGTCCGACGGCGGCCGTGCGGTCGGCGATCCGGATCTCGGCACGGGCGTACCAGGCCTCGGGGAGATCTGCCGTGCCGACGATCGCGCGGAAGGCGTCGGGTGCGGCGAGCGCGAGCGGGAGGTCCGGCATCCCGGCCGGGACCGGCTCGTCGAAGCTCGCGACGAGCTCTGCCGGCAACCCGAATGCGAGGGTCCCGTCCGCGCGCTGCGTCGCCTCGAGCACGGCCATCGTGCCCGCCCACTGCCACGCCCCGTCGTCGTCGTTCTCGCGGTCGGCGATCCACCCGACGAAGAAGCGGCGTCCGTCGCGTGCCACCGTTTTGGCGGCGTAGAACGCGCGCGTGTCGATCGCGTCGTCGTCCGGCGCGATCCACGGTCCCTCGAGCGACCGGGCCATGCGGTACCGCGTGCAGAACGTGTCGGTGAACTCGGAGTAGACGAGGTACCACCAGCCGTCCCACTCGAAGACGTCGGGGCACTCGTGCGCGACGAAGCGGCGCGGGTCCCACAGGGGCTCGATCGGCCGCCAGGCGAACAGGTCGTCCGAGACCAACTGGGCGACGGTGCCGCGCCGGCGGTCAGGACCGTCGCTGTGACGGGCTGCCACCAGCATCCGCCACTTCTCGCCGTCGTGGAAGACGAACGGGTCGCGCCAGTCGCCCGTCTCGTACCCGGCGGGCGCACCGAAGGTCCACTCGGGGAGCTTGCGCCAGGGCCCGTGCGGCGATTCGCTCGTGGCGTGCGCGACGAGCTGCACAGGCCGGCCGTCGGCGCCGCGCCGAGCGGGATTCTGCGCCGTCGAGAACAGGTGCCAGGTGGCATCCGGGCCCTGAACGACCGAGCCCGTGTACACGTTGAAGTCCTCGGCATCCGGCCCGCCCGACGGGACCGCCTCGCCGTGGTCGGTGAACGTCACGAAGTCGTTCGTCGTGACCAGGTGCCAGGGCATGCCGCAGCCGGCGTCGCTGCGCTGCTCGTGGAGGTACCAGAGGTGGAAGACGCCTTCGTGCACGGCCGGGATGACGTCTCCCACCCGGCCGCCGGGCGGCTCGAAGAAGACGGGGGCCGCGCTCACCGCGACGATCCCGCGGTGACGCCGGCGATGAAGTACCGCTGGGCGAAGATGAACAGCAGGACGCTCGGGATCATCGCGATCACGACGCCGGCGAGGACCACCGAGATCGACCCGGTGCCGAGGTTGCCCTGCAGACCCACCAATCCGAGCGGCAGGGTGAAGTTGCTCTGCGACTGCAGGAAGATGAGCGGCCGGTAGAACTCCGCCCAGAACCCCGAGAAGTTCAGGATCGCCAGGGTCGAGATCGCGGGCGCCGCCATGCGGGCGTACACGTGCCGGAAGACGCCCCACTGGCTCGCGCCGTCGATGCGCGCCGCCTCGCCGAGCTCGCGCGGCATCTGCATGAAGTACTGCCGCATGAGGAACGTGCCGAACGCGCTGCCGAGCGCGGGGATGATCAGGGCGGCCAGGCTGTCGTTGAGGCCGAACGTCTTGATGATCACGAAGACGGGGATGATGATCGTCTGCAGCGGCACCATCATCGTCGCCAGGAACGCCCCGAAGATCCAGTTCTTCCCGGGGAAGGAGATCATTGCGAACGCGTAGCCGGAGAGCGTGCAGGTGATGGTCTGCCCGACGACGATCAGCACGGTCACGATCACGCTGTTCATGAAGAACGTGCCGATCGGGATCTGCTGGAACACCGCGGCGTAGTTGCTGAAGTCCGGATGCACCGGGATCCACTGCGGCGGGTTCGTGAACGCCTGCGAGGGGCTCGCGAGCGACGTGGTCAGGGTCCACAGCAGGGGCCCGAGGGCGAACACGGCGGCGAGGATCAGCACGACGAGGCCGACGAACTTGCCGATCTGGAACACCGGTCGGCGGCGTCCGGTGACCGGGTGCGCCTTCTGCGGCTCGCCGGTCACGATGACGGTGGTTGCGCTCATTGGTAGAACACCAGCTTCCGGGAGGCGAGGAACTGGATGCCGGTGATCGCGAGGATCAGCAGCAGCAGGACGATGGCGATCGCCGACGAGTAGCCGAACTGCAGGTTCTGGAACCCGGTCTGGTACATGGAGATCGTCGCCGTCGTGGTGGCCGATCCCGGCCCGCCCTTGGTCATGATGTAGGGCTGGTCGAACAGCTGCATCGCGTTGATCATCGCGATCACCGCGGCGAAGAGGATCGTCGGGCTGATGAGCGGGATCTTGATGCGCAGCAGGGTCCGGAGCGGTCCTGCCCCGTCGATCGAGGCGGCTTCGAGCACGTCGACGGGCACGGCCATGAGCGCCGAGACGAACAGGACGAACGTGAATCCGACCTGCTGCCACACCACGATCAGCACGATCGTGATCTGCGCGCCCAGGGGGCTGGTCAGCCACGGGACCGGGGGGATGCCGACGAGCCCGAGGTAGTAGTTGATCGCGCCGAACTTGGCGTCGAACAGGTACCCCATGAAGATCGACACCGCGGCGGTGGAGGCCAGCAGCGGCAGGTAGAACGTGGTGCGGAAGAACGTGCGGCCGAACTTCGACGTGCGCTGGTTCACCAGCACCGCCAGGAACAGGCCCAGGGAGAGCTGCAGCACGACGATGGCGAGCGCCATGCAGATGGTGACCGCGAAGGACTGCAGCACGGGCTGGTCGGTGAAGAAGCGCTGGTAGTTGGCGAGACCGGCGAACTTCGGCGGGGAGATGACATCCCAGTCGAAGAACGACAGCCCGAGCGAGGCGACGATCGGCAGGAACGTGAACACGGTCACGAACAGCATCGCGAGACCGATCATCGCGAAGCCGAAGATCGCCTCCCGCCGGGCCGTCCGCCGCGCGCCGGGGCGGCGGCGGACGGACCGGGGAGCTCTCTTCGCCTCGGGCGACGGCACGCGCTCGGGCGCGCGCGGGGAGGAGGCGACGACGGACATCAGGAGCCCTGCGACACCTTCTCGAGGTCGCTCTGCATGGCATCCAGCGCCGGCTTCGCCTGCCCCGCCGACACCGCCTGCGTCGTGCGCTGGTTCAGCGACGTCGCGAGCGCGTTGTAGTAGGTCGGGGCGGAGATCGGCACGGACCCGTCGAGCTGGTCGTAGAAGACCTTCCAGTTCTCGGGGCCGGTCGTGCTGTACCGCTGGGCGGTCATCAGCGACTTGCGACCGGGCGTCGTGACGTTGCCGGGGAACATGATGTCGAAGCTCTCCGGCTGGATCATCATCTTGATGACCTCCCACGCGGCATCCTTCTTCTGCGAGGACTTGAAGATCGAGTACCCGCCCGTGCCGAACAGGGACTTGTTGCTCTGCCAGCGCGGGAACGCCTGCACGTTGAAGCTGCCGTCCTTCATGCCCGCGTTGTGCAGGCCGCCGGCCCAGAAGCCGCCGCCGATCGACATCCCGATCCGGCCGGAGGCGAAAAGGCCCTGCAGCGTGCCGCCGCCGCCCACGTCGGGCGAGGGCGAGAGGCCGGCCTTCTGCATGTCGATGACGTACTGCAGCGCCTCGACGGATGCCGCGGAGTTCGCCGTCGGCGCGCCCCACTTCCACCCGCCCTTGCGGCCGGCGACCTGCGGGTCGCCGGGGGTGTACGCCTTGCTCCACAGCCAGTCGCCGCCGTCGTACTTGCCCTCTTCGAGGAGGTTGCCGTTGTTGGCGTAGAGGAAGGAGGTCCAGCTGCCCCAGAGGCGCACCACCCAGTCGAACGGCAGGACGCCGCCGCCGACCTTCTGGATGGCCTGGGCCGTGTTGTGGAAGTCGTCCATCGACCAGGTCGCGGCGGGAGCGGCGACGCCGGCCTTCTGCAGCACGCCGGTGTTGAAGAACATGCTGCCGGCGTTGAAGCTGTCCGGCATGTTGTACAGGTGGCCCTGGAACATCATCGCCTCGATGAGGGCCGGGTGGATGTCGTTGAAGTAGGTGGACTTCAGCGTCGCCATGTCTTTGGTGACGTACGGGTCGAGCGGGGTGATGAGCTCCTTGGCGGCCATCAGCTGGAGGCCCTCGGTGGCGACGCTCACCATGTCGGGTGCCTGACCTGCCGCGATGAGCGTGAGCACCTTGGCCAGGAAGTCGTTCCAGTCGGTGCCGTTGATCGCCGTGACCTTGAGGGTGAGATCCTTGTCGATCTGCTTCACCTTGGGCTGCAGGGCGTTCTGCAGGGTGGTGGCGGCCTTCTGGTCGCCGAAGTAGAGCATGGTCAGGGTTCCGGTGTTGGATCCCCCGGCGGATGCCCCCGGCGCACAGCCGGCCAGGCTGGTGCCGAGGCCTGCGAGCGCGAGTCCCGCGAGCCCGACACCTCCCAGCCGAAACAGATCACGCCGGTCCATGACCGGCCCGAATTCACGTGCCATCAACGACTCCTCTCTGAGTGGTCCGCCTCGCACGCCTCGTGCGAGCGACGCTGCTGAACCGATTAAGCAGACGGTAGCAGTCTCTCAGGTGCAGACGCAAGCGATTTCGCTAAATTGATTCAGCACCGTTGATTCAGCACTGTGATCGATCGCGCGCCGGTCACGGCTGAGGCGTCTTCACCAGTCCCGTCACGCCGGACTGTCCGAGGCGGACGAACGGATCGCCCTGGACATCCTGATCGTCCTTCTTGAGTCCGAAGAACGCCCAGGCTCCGGCACAGAGGACCACGCCCACGATGACCAGGAACGTGTGCTGATAGCCGATCGCATCCCGGATGAACCCGAACGGGATCGCGAACAGCGTGTTGCCGACTTGGGCGGCGACCTCGAATCCGACGAGGTACAGCGTCGCCGACAGAGCGGCCGGGAAGTGCAGGGTCAGGTAGCGGAAGATCCCGAGGATGAACAGCGGCACCTCGATCGCATGGAGCATCTTGACGCACGAGACGATCACCGGATCGGTGAAGATCGCGGATCCCAGGATGCGCACGGCCATGACGCCGACCCCGAGCAGCAGGGTGTTCCGGATGCCGATGCGACGCATGATCAGGGGCACGAGCATCATGCACGCGGCCTCCGCGAACACCTGGATCGAGTTCAGGATGCCGTAGGTGTGCACGCCGAGGGCTTCGTCGGTGAACAGCCCGGCGTAGAAGTTCGGGAACATCTGGTTGTCGTAGAGGTTGTAGAACGTCCAGCTGAAGATGACGAACCCGATCACGACCCACAGGCTCTTCAGCTTCAGCACCGCGCCCATCTCCCGCAGGCTCGGAGTTCGGGGATGCGAGTTGTGCCCCGGGGCGAGGGGCACCCCGTCGGTCTTCCAGAAGACCTGCACGAGGAGGCAGGCGATGCCGAGCACGGAGCCGATGACGAAGTTGATCGACGGGCTGATGGTGAACATGAAGCCGGTGAACAGGGCGGCGATACCGTACCCGAGGGAACCCCACCCGCGCGCCTGACCGTACTCGAATCCGTAGGTGCGGCTCATCCGCTCCGAGAACGCCTCGAGCAGCCCGACCGCGGCCGTGTAGCCGAACGGGAGGTAGATCGCGCCGGCGATCACGCCGAGTCCGAACGCGTGCTGCAGGAGCGGCTGATAGACGAACAGGACGAACGGGGCGAGGCAGGCCATGACCGCAGACGACAGGATCACGAGGTTGCGCTTCAGCCCGAGGCGGTCCTGGATCATCCCGTACGCGATCATCACCGCGATGGTGGTGAGCGAGTTGACCGAGTAGACGGTGCCGATCTGGGCGCCGCTGAGCCCGAGGCCCTCGCCCAGCCAGACGGCGAAGAACGACCACCAGATGCCCCAGCCGGCGAAGAAGACGAGCAGGGTCGTCGAGCTCTGCAGGTATGCGCCGTTTCGGAACAGCCTTCTGCCGACCGACATTCGAGACCTCCTTCGGTCTTGCGGCGCCGCCCGCATGTACGAAATGCTAAACCGTTACAGCATACGGTATCAGGCCGTGCGCGGAGCAGACAAGTGCCTGTGCTGAATTGCTTCAGCACAGGGATGGGTCCGTTACATTGAGAAAAAGGAGGGCAAATCGATGCCAGCGCAGCGCAGACCCACGCTCGCCGATGTGGCGCAGCTCGCGGGGCTGTCAAAGGCCGCCGTGAGCCTGATCCTCAACGATCGGCCGGGCTCCCGGCTGTCCGAGGAGGCCGCCGAACGTGCGCGTGCCGCCGCAGCACAGCTCGGCTACAAGCCCAATCCGGCCGCGCAGAGCCTGCGCTCGGGAAAGACCCGCACGATCGGCTTCATCTCCGACCAGGTCACCATCACCCGATTCGCGTCGGCGATGGTGCGCGGCACCCTCCGCGCGGCCAAGGAGCACGACCACACCGTCCTCATCGCCGAGACCGGTGACAACGTGTCGCAGCTCGCGGAGGCGTTCGGCGAACTCATCGACCGCCGCGTCGACGGCGTCATCGTCGGCCTCATGGCGGCCCGCATGGTCGACATCCCCGCCGCCCCGCACGGCGTGCCCGTCGTCATCGTGAACGGCCGGACTCCCGACGACCTGCCCAGCGTCCTGCCCGACGAATACGCCGCGGGGCGGGCGATGGCCTCCGTCCTGCTGGATGCCGGACACTCTCGCATCGGCTTCATCGGCGACATCCCGCACATCGCCGGCGATCCACGCCGATCGGCGACCATCGCGCGGCGTCTCGCCGGGATCCGCGATGCCCTGGGCGAACGAGGCGCGACGGCGGTCGAGGTGGTCGTCGACGACTGGAACACCCAGATCGGCTACGACGAGGCGCACCGGATGCTCGCCGCCCACCCCGACCTCACCGCGCTCATCGCCGCGACCGATGGGGTCGCGTTCGGGGTGTACCAGGCACTGACAGACCTCGGGCGCCGCGTCCCCGACGACATCTCGGTCGTGTCGTTCGACGACGAGGAGCTCGCCGGCCTGGTGCGCCCGGGGCTGACGACGGCACGCCTCCCCTACGAGCAGATGGCCCGGCACGGCGTCGAGATGCTCCTCGGCGACCGGGAGCTCGCCCACGAGCTGCTGACGATGCCCGTCATCGTGCGCGACTCGGTCCGGACGATCGACGGATGACTCGCTCGCGTTGAGGACATGAGTTCGTTCTTATGTTCGAGACTAGATCTTGTGCATGTCGAATGCGTTGCGTAGGCTTGTGGCATGGTCGAAGTCACCGTCACTCATCTGGCACCGCTCGTGGAGGCGGTGCAGAGTGTGGATGCCGGCTGGCTTTCCGCGCTCGGTGGCGGGTTCCCGTCGGCGGTGGTCGATGACGATGTGGAGGCGATGACCGATGCGGGCCTGTTGGCGGTGAATGAGGCGTTGGCGGGGGTGGGCCGTCGGGTGCAGGCGTTGCAGGCGCGCATCGCGCACGGGATCAGCCGGCGGTCGGCCCGGGAATTGGGGTCGGATGGTCTGGCCCGGAAGGCGGGGTTCCGGTCGGCGGAGAA
>NZ_JTDK01000024.1 GCF_000802305.1 Microbacterium mangrovi
CTTCCGGGATCATCGGCAGATAGATCGCCACCCGATCCCCGTGCCCGACCCCGAGACCCTCCAGCACGTTCGCGACCCGCTTGACCTCATCGGTCAGCTCCGCATACGTGATCCGCCGGGAATCACCCGGCTCACCCTCCCACAGCAACGCGACACGATCCCCGAGACCGGCCTCCACATGCCGGTCCAGGCAGTTGGCGGCGACATTCAACTCCCCGTCCGCGAACCACTTCGCGAACGGCGGATTCGACCAGTCCAGCACCTGCGTGAACGGCGTCTGCCACGCCAGCTCCCGCGCCCGATCCGCCCAGAACCCCAACCGATCCGCCGACGCCTCCGCATACACCCCCGCACCCGCATTCGCCTGCGCCGCGAACTCCGCCGACGGCGCAAACCGCCGATCCTCATTCAACAGGTGATCGATCTGGCTGCTCATCTGCGCTCCTTCAGGGCGTCTTCGGTGCTTCATCGAACGTCGGGCGTGGCGGCATCGACATCGCGCCGCTCAGCGATCAATCTACTCCGCGCCGGGCAGGCCATCCGAATTGGGAGGGCCGATTACAAACCCGGGCCAGGTTCACGACGTGAACTTGGTCCCTTTCGATGCACTGATGAATGGGTGCGCTCTCATCGCCGAGACTGCACGAGTGCACGGGTTCTGCGAACAGAGTTGAACACATGTGCATTCGTGCGTATGCTCAACCCTGGCCGAACATCGATTCTGGCATTCGCAGTGCCCGACGCCCCCCGATCGGGGCACTGCGTTGGGCGGCATCCCACATCCCCCCAATGGGATGCCGCCCTCTTCCTCTCTGCGGAGGGCGGCATAAGGCCGGCGGCACCCGCGCGAAGCGGCTCCGCAGATCCATCAGCACGACGCCCGTCGGTCGCGCGCAGGATGCCGCTGCGGCCGCCGTGCCGGTGCGCTGAGCGGGGCGGATGACGCACGGATGCCGCCGTCACGCGGCATCCGTTCGTCCACAGTGCCGGCGGAGTCCCCATCGCTCCACAGATCCGCCCTCCGGCGCGCGGGAGCAGCCCGGACGCCCGTAGCGTCGCGGACATGCCGGAATCGTTCGTCGTCGTCCCGCGTGGAGTCGCTGCGGGTTCCGCCGGCATCGCGGCACCGGCGACCACCACGCTGCGGCATCCGGCTCTGGAGCCCCTCGCCGGGTTCCTCGCCGACCCCGAGGTGACCGACCTCTTCGTCAACGGCGCCGAGGGCCTCTTCGTCGACCGCGGACGCGGCGCCGAGAAGCAGCCGGGATGGCGCACGACCGAGCAGGATGTCCGCGAGCTGGCGACGGCGCTCATCTCGGCGGGCGGGCGCCACATCGACGACGCGCACCCGTGCGTGGACGTCCGGCTCCCGGGCGGTCTGCGGGTGCACGCGGTGCTGCCGCCGGTGGCCCTCGGCGGCACGGTCATCTCCGTGCGCATCGCCCGCGCCGAGACCCTCGACCTGGACGGGCTCGAAGAGCGCGGCATGCTCGGCCCCGCCCAGCGCGCGCGGCTCGAGCAGCTGGTCGCCGCCCGCGCGAACCTGCTCGTCACGGGCGCCGCAGGATGCGGCAAGACCACCCTGCTCGCGGCCCTGCTCGAGCGGGTTCCCGCCGCGGAACGGATCGTCACGATCGAAGACGTGGCCGAGCTGCGCCTGCGGCATCCGCACCACGTCCGTCTCGAGGCGCGCCAGGCGAACCTCGAGGGTGCCGGGGGCGTCGGTCTCGCGCAGCTGGTGCGCGAGGCGCTGCGGATGCGTCCTGATCGCCTCGTGATCGGGGAGTGTCGGGGGGAGGAGGTCCGCGAGCTGCTGAGCGCCCTCAACACCGGCCACGACGGCGGGGCCGGAACCCTGCACGCCAACGGCCTGGCCGACGTGCCGGCGCGGCTCGAGGCGCTCGGCGCGCTCGCGGGCCTCGACGACGCCGCCCTCGCGCGGCAGGTGGCGAGCGCCATCGATGCCGTGGTGCACATCGAACGGCGCGGGGGCCTGCGCACTGTCGCGGGCATCGGCCGTCCGGCCGTCGAGGGCGGCCGGCTCACGATCCGGGAGCAGTCGTGCGAGTGAGGGGCCGCGCGCCCGTGGCGGCGCCGGATGCCGCGACCGTGCGCCAGCTCGCCGTGCTGCTGCAGGCGGGCATCGCGCCGGAGCCCGCGTGGCGGCATCTCGCGTCGCTCGGCGGCGCGCCCGCCGGCGCGGTCGTCGCCCGGCTGAAGGACGAGGTCCCGCTGGCGCGGGCGATCGGGGCGGCGGGTCCCGGCTGGGGCGAGATCGCCGCCGCCTGGAGCGTCGCCACGACGGTCGGCGCGCCGCTCGCCTCGAGCCTGCGCGGTGTCGCCGACACGCTTCAGGACGCCGCCGACATCCGCGACGAGGTGCGCGTCGCGCTCACCGAGCCGATGACCACCACGCGGCTGATGAGCTGGCTTCCCGTGATCGGCCTGGGTCTCGGAGTCGTGCTGGGGTTCGACTCGCTGCGCGTGCTCACCACCACGCCGCCCGGCCTCGTCTGCCTCGTGCTCGGCGTGACACTGCTCGTGCTCGCACAGCTGTGGTCGCGAGATCTCGCCCGCCGGGCCGAGCCGGCACCCGGCATCCCGGGACTCCGCGCCGATCTGCTCGCCATCGCGGTGTCCGGCGGCGTCTCGCTGGAGCGTGCCCTCACCATCGTCGCCCAGGCCCACGGGGGCCACGATGGTGCAGACTCCGACGTCCGGCGGATCCTCGACCTGTCGCGCAGCGCGGGGGTCCCCGCCGCCGACCTCCTGCGCGCCGAAGCGGGGCTCGCGCGGCACCGGGCCCGCACCGCCGGGCGGATGACCGCCGCGCGGCTCTCCACGCGGCTGCTCCTTCCGCTCGCCGTGTGCACCCTTCCCGCGTTCCTGCTGCTGGGCGTCGCGCCCATGCTGCTCGGCATCATCACCACCACGGTGCTGCCGCTGTGATCGTGCCCAGAACGTGCCCCCGACCCAAGGAGAAACCATGTCCATCCCGCTCATCCGACAGCGCCGAACCGACGACCTTCCGCCGCTCACGCGGCGCCGAGCGGCCGCGCTCTTCGACGGCGACGACACCGGCGCTGCGACCGCCGAGTACGCGGTCACCACGATGGCCGCCGTCGCCTTCGCCGGCCTCCTGGTGGTGATCATGCGCTCGGGGGAGGTGCGCGGCATCCTCACGGCCCTGATCAAGCGTGCGCTGACGGTGGCGTGATGTCGCGCGGATGCCGTGCGGCGCGCGCCGTTCCCGGAGGCGCAGACCGCGGCTCGGTGGCGGCCGAGTTCGCCGTCGCCGTGCCGGCCGTGCTGCTCGTGCTCGCCCTGTCCGCGGCGGCGCTGGGTGCCTGCAGCCGACAGGTGCGGCTCCAGGACGCCGCCGCCGACGCGGCCCGTCTCGTCGCCCGCGGCGACAGCATGGCGCGGGCGCAGAACGCGGTCGCGGGCGCGGCGCCGGACGCGCGACTCGAGGTCTCCCGCCCGGGCGACCTGGTGTGCGCGCAGGCGAGCGCGCCGAGCGGCATCCCATTCACCGGCTTCGGTCTCACCGCGCGTTCGTGCGCCCTCGCGGAGGAGGCCGGCTGATGGCGGGCACGGTCGTCGCCACCGGGGTCCTCGGCTGCACCGCCGTGCTCGCCGTCGGCCTGGCGCTGGCCGCCGGGGCGGACGTCGCGTCCCGCCGGGCGGCGACCGCCGCGGATGCCGCCGCACTCGCGGCGGCCGACACGGCGTCGGGGCTCGTACCCGGTGCCGAGCCCTGCACCCGGGCCGCGGAGGTCGCCGCTGCGTCCGGTTCCCGCCTCGCAGACTGCACGCTGGACGGACCCATCGCCACGGTGCGGGTCCGAGTGCCGTTCGGGGCGTTCGAGGCATCCGGCCGGGCGCGCGCAGGACCCCCGCCGCAGCCGTGAATCCGGCAGGCGCATCGGCGACGGGTTCTCACGCCCTGAGAGAATTCTTATCGGCGCACAGAGACGCATGTGTATGGTGTGCATCGAAGAAAGGACGCCACGTGCCCAAAGCAGAGACCAGCGGGAAGAAACTCGTCATCGTCGAGTCTCCGACGAAGATGAAGTCGATCCAGGGGTACCTCGGCGACGGCTACGAGGTGCTCAGCTCGGTGGGGCACATCCGTGACCTGGCTGACCGCAAGGCGATCCCCGCGGAGCTGAAGAAGACGTCCGTGGGTCGCTATTCGATCGACATCGAGAACGACTTCTCTCCTTATTACGTGGAGTCCGAGCGCGGCAAGAAGACCGTCGCCGAACTCAAGCGCGCGCTGAAGTCCGCGGACGAACTGCTGCTGGCCACTGATGAGGACCGCGAGGGCGAAGCCATCGCGTGGCACCTGCTCGAGACGCTCAAGCCCAAGGTGCCCGTCAAGCGCATGGTGTTCCACGAGATCACGAAGGACGCCATCCGCGCCGCCGTCGATGACACCCGCGACCTCGACCTCGCCCTCGTCGACGCGCAGGAGACCCGGCGCATCCTCGACCGCCTCTACGGCTGGGACGTCTCCCCGGTGCTGTGGATGAAGGTGCAGCAGGGTCTGTCGGCCGGTCGCGTCCAGTCCGCCGCCACCCGGCTCGTCGTCGATCGCGAGCGCGAGCGCATCGCGTTCGTCTCGGCCTCGTACTGGGATGTCGCCGCCCTCGCCGTCAAGGCGACCGACTCGTTCGGGGTGACCCTCGCCCGCCTCGACGGCGCGCCGATCGCGCGCGGCTCGGATTTCGACGACCGCGGTCAGCTGAAGAAGCCGGTCGTCGTGCTCGACGAGGGTGCGGCAGCCGAGCTGGCATCCGCCGTCGCCGACGCCGGCGAGGCCTCCGTGACCGCTCTCGAGTCCAAGCCCGGCACGCGTCGCCCCTACGCCCCCTTCACGACGTCGACGATGCAGCAGGAAGCCGGCCGCAAGCTCTCGATGAGCGCCAAGCACGCCATGGGCGTCGCGCAGCGTCTCTACGAGAAGGGCTACATCACCTATATGCGCACGGACTCCACCGCGCTGTCGCAGCAGGCGGTGACGGCCGCGCGGGAGCAGGCCGTGCAGCTCTACGGCGCGAAGGCGGTGCCGCTGAACCCGCGCGTGTACGCCAGCAAGAGCAAGAACGCGCAGGAGGCGCACGAGGCGATCCGCCCCTCCGGCGAGAACTTCCGCACGCCCGCCCAGGTGGCCGGCAGCCTGGACCGCGACGAGCTGCGTCTGTACGACCTGATCTGGAAGCGCACCGTCGCCAGCCAGATGTCGGATGCCACCTACGAGACCACCACGGTGACCCTGTCGGTCGCCGCGGGGGAGCGCACGGCGGAGTTCACCGCATCGGGCACCGTCTACACCTTCAAGGGCTTCCTCGAGGCCTATGAAGAGGGGCGCGACGAGAAGCGGTCGGATGCCGACAAGGCCGATGACCAGCGCCTGCCGCAGCTCGCCGTCGGCGACGTGCTCGGCGTGCGCGACGTGGAGCCCAAGGGTCACTCCACCAACCCCAAGCCCCGCTACACCGAGGCGTCGCTGGTCAAGGCGCTCGAAGAGCGCGGCATCGGGCGCCCGTCGACGTTCGCGAGCATCATCGACACGATCATCGCGCGCGGCTACGTCACCAAGCGCGGTCAGGCCCTCGTGCCCAGCTGGACCGCGTTCAGCGTCGTCCGCCTGCTCGAGCAGCACTTCACCGAGCTGATCGACTACGACTTCACGGCCGCGCTCGAAGACGATCTCGACGCGATCGCGCGCGGGGAGCAGAAGCGCGTCGACTGGCTCCGGGAGTTCTACTTCGGCGGCGGCGACCACGTCGGCCTGCGCAACATCGTCGACAACCTCGGCGAGATCGACGCGCGCGAGCTCAACTCGACGCCCATCACCGACACGGCGACACTGCGGATCGGCCGTTACGGTCCGTACCTCGAGGTGATCGACCCCGCGCATCCGGATGCCGATCCCCGCCGCGTCAACCTCCCGGAGGACCTCGCGCCCGACGAGCTGACCGCGGCCCGCGCCCAGGAGCTCATCGACGCCCCGGTCGCCGGGGATCGCGTGCTGGGCGAGAACCCCGCCAACGGCAAGCTCGTCATCGTCAAGGACGGACGCTTCGGCCCCTACGTGCAGGAGATCGACCCGCCGGAGGACGAGCTCGTCGACGAGGAGACCGGCGAGGTCGTCGAGGCGCCCAAGCCGAAGCGCGGCGCGAAGAAGGAGGCCGCGCCGAAGCCGCGCACGGCATCCCTGTTCAAGAGCATGTCGGTGGACTCGGTCGACCTCGACACCGCGCTGCAGCTGCTCGACCTTCCGCGCGTGGTCGGCACCGACCCGGAGTCGGGCGAGCCGATCACCGCCCAGAACGGCCGGTACGGTCCCTACCTCAAGAAGGGCGCCGACTCGCGGACGCTGCAGAGCGAGCAGCAGATCTTCGACGTCACGCTGGAGCAGGCCCTGGAGATCTACGCGCAGCCGAAGTACGGTGCGCGCCGTGCGTCGAGCGCGCTCAAGGAGTTCGACGCCGATCCGGTGTCGGGCAAGCCGATCCGCATCCGCGACGGCCGCTTCGGCCCGTATGTCACCGACGGCGAGACCAACGTGACGATCCCGCGTGGCGAGGACCCGCTGGCGGTCGAGTTCGAGCGTGCCGTGCAGATGCTGGCCGACAAGCGGGCGAAGGGCCCCGCGCCGAAGCGCGCGGCGGCCAAGCGCGCGACGCCGGCCAAGAAGGCGACGACGGCGAAGAAGAGCACCACGACGCGCAAGACCACCACCGCGCGCAAGGGCACGACCGAGAAGTGACCGGCCTGTTCATCACCTTCGAGGGCGGTGACGGCGTCGGCAAGACGACCCAGGCCGCGCTCCTGCAGGAGTGGCTCGAGCAGCAGGGGCGCACCGTGGTGCGCACCCGCGAGCCGGGCGGCACCGAGGTCGGCGTGCTCATCCGCGACATCGTCCTGCACCATCGCGGCGAGGTGGCACCGCGTGCAGAGGCGCTGCTGTACGCCGCCGACCGGGCGCACCACGTGGCATCCGTCGTCCGTCCTGCGCTCGAGCGCGGCGAGGTCGTCATCCAGGACCGCTACTTCGACTCGTCGGTCGCGTATCAGGGTGCCGGCCGGGTGCTCGACGCCGACGAGGTGCGCGGTCTCTCCCTCTGGGCGACCGGCGGACTCCTGCCGGATGCCACGATCCTGCTGGACCTCGACCACGCCGCGGCCCGGGCCCGGCTGGATGCCGACGACAAGCCGTTCGACCGGCTCGAAGCCGAGGAGGGCGCGTTCCACGATCGTGTGCGCGAGGCCTTCCTCGCGCTCGCAGCCGCCGAGCCCGAGCGCTTCGTCGTCGTGGACGCCGCGCGGGATGCCGGTTCGATTGCGGCCGTGATCAGGGAGTTCGTGGCGGCTCGGCTGCGCTGACGGTCTTTCGGTGCGGACCGTTGCAAATTCGTTGCCTGGTCGAGGCCGGGAATTTTGTAAGTTGTGCTTAGGATCATCCCTGTTGGGGATGTGATACCTCCAGCGCTCAGCTGTCGAGGGCCGATGTCGGTTCCCCCGCCCTGCTGACGTGCCGTCACCCTGATGGCGGGCCGCGTGGGGCGGTCTGTGCGGGCATCCGTCCGATTGAAGAACAATGGGGAGACCCGTGCATTCACGCACAGCTCGACGCACCGCGCCGCGACGCCGCGCGACGGTCGCATCACTGGCCGCGGTCGCGGTCATCATGTCATCACTGACCGCGACGGCCGCCTTCGCGGACGACATCGTCGTCACCGCGCCGGCCGATCTGTCGATCTCCGGCGACCTGAAGGTCGGTTCGACCGTCTCGGTCGCCGGCAGCGCCTGGACCCCGGACACGACCGACGTGCACGTCGTCTGGTCGGCCGGCGGCACCGTCGTCGATGAGCCGGCCGGCCAGGAGGGCGACCTCGACCTGACCCTGCTTCCGGGCATGGTCGGCAAGGTCATCAGCGCCGACGTGACCGGCACCGCCGACGGTGTGACGTCCGACCCGGTCTCGCTGACCACCGACCCTGCGGTCGTGCAGCCCCGGGACTTCGCGCTGAGCCCGACCCCCACGATCTCGGGCGCGCCCGCCGTGGGCGTGCAGGTCAGCGCGGTGCCCGGCGAGTGGTCGCCCCAGGCACCTGACTTCAGCTACCAGTGGTCGATCGACGGCGCCGCGATCGCGGATGCCACCACGGCGACCTACACGCCCGTCCCTGCCGACCAGGGCCACGCCCTGACCGTCGCGGTGACCGCTTCGGACGCGGCCGACGGGTACGCCGACACCACGAGGGAATCCGTCCCGGTGACGGTCGGTGCCGGGACGTTCGCCAACACCAAGGCCCCCGCGATCACGGGCGCCGCGCGCGTGGGCTCCAAGCTCACGGCGCAGACCGGCACGTGGGCCCCGTCGCCGACGGCCTACGCCTACGCGTGGAAGGTCGCCGGCGCGGCCACTCCGGTGTCGACGGCCGCGACGTTCACGCCGACCGCGGCGCAGCTCGGCAAGGTCCTCACGCTCACCGTGACGGCATCCGGCCTCGGCTATGCGGATCTCGCGAAGACGAGCGCGCCCGTTACCGTCCTCGCCGGCGTCTTCGCCGCACCGGCCCCGAAGATCTCGGGCAGCGCGGTCATCGGCCGCACCCTCACGGTGAACGCCGGAACGTGGACTCCCGTCGCCACCAAGACCTACCGGTGGCTGCGCAACGGCGTGACGATCGCCGGCGCGACGGGCACGACCTATCGGGTCGCAGCCGTGGACTACGGCAAGAAGATCAGCGTCGTCGTCACCGGTAAGACCGCCGGGTACACCACCCTGTCGAAGCCGAGCGCGCCGACCGCGCCCGTCGTGAAGCCGTTCGCCCGCACCACCGCGCCCACCATCACCGGCACGGTGCGCGTCCTGTCGACGCTGACGGCGCACCGCACAGCCTGGTCGCCGCTCGTGTCGTCCTACACCTGGCAGTGGAAGCGCAACGGCGTCGCGATCAGCGGTGCCACCGGCGCGACCTACAAGCTCGTCGCCGCCGACTACGGCAAGAAGATCACCGTGACGCTGACCGGCAAGCGTGCCGGCTACGCGAACACGACCCGCACCAGCGCCGCGACGCTCGCCGTCGGCGCTCCTGCGCCGGTGATCACGAGGAGCGGCACCTACCGGGTGGGCACGCAGATCAAGCCCGGAACGTACGCGGCGACCTCCGGCGCCAACTGCTACTGGGAGCGTGACAACGCGTCCGGCTACGTCGGCTCGGGACCGGCGAACGACCGCGGCCGCACGATCGTCACGATCGCGCCGACCGACAAGACCTTCGACACCGAAGGATGCGGATCGTGGGCGCCGTTCGTCGTCCTCACGACACACCCCGCAACGTCGGCCGGGGACGGCATGTACGCGATCGGCTCCCAGCTGAGCGCCGGCACGTACACGACGACGAGCTCGGCGACGTGCATGTGGTCGCGGCTGAAGGACGCGACGGGATCCGACGAGTCCGAGCTCGGATACGGCCCGATGAACGAGGCGGGACGAACGTTCGTCACGATCTCGCCCACGGACAAGTTCTTCGCCACGTCGGGATGCGGCACCTGGACGCGATTCGTCCAGCCCACGAGCCCGCCCGCCTCGTCCGCGGGCGCGGGCATGTACGCGATCGGCACCCAGCTCAGCGCCGGCACGTACACGGCGACGAGCTCGGCGACGTGCATGTGGTCGCGGCTGAAGGACGCGAGCGGGTCCGAGGGATCCGAGCTCGGCTTCGGCCCGGTGAACCAGAAGGGCCCGACCATCGTCACGATCGCTCCGACGGACAGGTTCTTCGGCTCGTCAGGATGTGGCACGTGGACGCTGATGCCCGCCACCGGTACGCCGGCGACCAGCGCGGGGGACGGAGCGTACGCCACCGGCGTGACGCTGCAGGCCGGTCATTACGAGACCAGCACGGCCCCGAGCGTGATGTGCATGGCCGTCATCCTCAGCGGGTTCGACGGGACGTGGGATGAAATGCTCCAGGGCGGCATCACGCCGGACCCGGTGACGCGCAAGCTCCAGCTGAACCTCCTCCCCACCGACAAGGGGTTCATGACGAGCGGCTGCGGCACCTGGACGCGCGTCGGCCCCTGATCCGCGACCAGATCTGACCCCGTGCCCCGCCGGCATCCTCGCGATGCCGGCGGGGCACACTCATAGGCCGTGCAGGGGCTTCCCGGCGGTGATGTCCGAGCCTCCGATTAGGGTTGAGAGCATGACCTCGACCGTGGCCGCTCCCGCTGTTCCCTGGGGGGCGGTCTGGGGGCAGGATGCCGCCGTCGCCCTGCTGCAGGATGCCGCATCCGACCCGGCGCGGTCCGCGCACGCCTGGCTCATCACCGGCCCTCCCGGATCGGGGCGGTCCACCCTCGCGTACGCATTCGCCGCGGCCCTCATCGCCGAGCCCGGCGACGAACAGGCCATGCAGCAGGTGCTCTCCGGCACGCACCCCGACCTGACCTCGCTGCGCACCGAGGGCGTCATCATCTCGATCAAGGATGCCCGCGCTCTCGTCGAGCGCTCCTATTTCGCCCCGTCGCTCGGGCGGTACCGGGTGATCGTGATGGAGGATGCCGATCGCATGGCCGAGCGCACCTCGAACGTGCTGCTGAAGGCGCTCGAGGAGCCGCCGGCCCAGACGGTGTGGATCCTGTGCGCGCCCAGCGATGCCGACCTGCTGCCGACCATCCGGTCCCGCGTCCGGGTGCTTCGGCTCAACGAACCCGACATCGGCGAGGTGGCGCGACTCATCTCGGCCCGCACCGGCGCCGACACCGCGCTCGCCGAGCAGTCGGCCCGCCACGCCCAGCGACACATCGGCATGGCCCAGCGCCTCGCCACCGACGCGGCATCCCGCGAGCGTCGCGACCAGACCCTTCAGGCCGTGCTTCGGGTGCGCGGCGTGGGCGATGCGGTCGAGGTGGCCGCGCAGATCGTCCAAGCGGCCACCGACGACGCCAAGGCCCTCACGGCAGAGCGTGACGAGGCCGAACGGGCCCAGCTGCTGCACACGTTCGGGGTCGCCGACGGCGCCGCGGTGCCGCCCGCGGTCCGGTCGCAGCTGAACGCCCTCGAAGACGAACAGAAGCGGCGCGCCACCCGCAGCCTCCGCGACGGGATCGACCGGGTGCTCACCGACCTGGAGTCGATGTTCCGCGACATCCTGCTGCTGCAGTTCGGCCGCGCAGACGGCCTCATCAACGGCGAGTACGCCGAGCAGCTGCGGGCAGCCGCCGACGCCTGGTCGGCCGAGCGCACCCTCGTCGTGGTCGACAAGATCGCCCTGACCCGCCGCAACCTGGAACAGAACGTCGCGCCGACCCTGGCGCTGGAGAGCATGCTCGTGACCGTCGCGAGCGGGAGGACCCTGTGACCGCGACCCGTGCAAAGCTCACCCGCCGCCTTCTGATCGCGGTGGTCGGCGTCGCGGTGGCCTCCGTCTCGCTGAGCGCCTGCCTGTTCTCGCCGATCCCGTTCCACGGCGCCTCGCCGAGCAGGTCGGCGTCCCCCGACACGACCGGGGTCACGGCCGCGCTCCTGCCGTTCTACTCGCAGACGATCCACTGGCGCAGCTGCAACGACGGCGACTCGTGCGCGAAGATCGCCGTCCCGGAGGACTGGAACGACCCGGGCAAGGGCACGCTGCAGCTCGCGGTCATCAGGCACGCGGCATCCGACGGCTCGCCGAAGGGGTCGCTGCTGGTGAACCCCGGAGGCCCGGGCGTCAGCGGCGTCCAGCTGGTGCGCGACTCGGTGGAGTTCGCGGTCGGCAAGGAGCTCGAGAAGAACTACGACGTGATCGGCTTCGACCCGCGCGGCGTCGGCGCGTCGACACCGGCGGTCACCTGCTACAACGCCTCGCAGATGGACTCGTTCCTCTTCGATCTGCCCCAGCACCAGCGCAACACCCCGGCCTGGGTCGCCGAAGAGCTGTCGAACTTCAGGCAGTTCGGCGCGGCGTGCCAGGCGAACAGCTCCGGCATCCTCCCCGACATCGACACCGTCTCCGCGGCCCGCGACATGGACGTCATCCGCGCGGTCCTCGGCGAGAAGAAGCTCGACTACCTCGGATACTCGTACGGCACGTTCCTGGGTGCGACCTACGCCGGTCTCTATCCGAAGCGCGTCGGTCACATGGTGCTCGACGGGGCGCTCGATCCCTCCGCCTCGTCGCTGGACATCAGCGTCACGCAGGCCGCCGGGTTCGAATCGTCGCTGCGGGCCTACATGGCCTACTGCCTTCAGCAGCGCTCCTGTCCCTTCTCCGGCACCGTCGACGACGCGATGTCCGACCTCGGCGCGATGCTCGCACAGGTGGATGCCCAGCCGCTGCCCAACAGCGACGGGCGCCAGCTGGGCGCAGACTCGCTCGTGACCGCGATCATCTCGGCGCTCTATTCGCAGGACTCCTGGAAGTACCTCACTCAGGCCTTCATCGGCGTCGACCGCGGCAACCCGTCCATCGCCTTCCAGCTCGCGGACTTCTACTACAACCGGGTGAAGGGCAAGTACACCGACAACTCGTTCGAGGCGTTCAACGCGTACAACTGCATGGACTACCCGAGCGCCGAGTCGGCATCCCAGATCGCGGCCGCACAGGACGCCATCAAGCAGAAGGCGCCGACGATCGCCCCGTACTGGAGCGTGACGGTCGACAGCTGCGCGACGTGGCCCGTCAAGACGAAAGCGGTGCGGGAGCAGATCCACGCGCCGGGGGCGGTGCCGATCGTCGTGGTCGGCACCACGGACGACCCGGCGACGCCGTATGCGTGGGCGAAGTCCCTCGCCTCGCAGCTGGATTCCGGCGTGCTCGTCACCCGCGTCGGCGAGGGGCACACCGGCTTCAACAAGGGCAACTCGTGCGTCGACGACGCCGTCAACAGCTACTTCATCGACAGCACGACCCCGCAGGACGGTCTCGTCTGCAAGTAGCCCGCAATGACACAAGCCCCCTCCGAGGAGGGGGCTTGTGTCATTCGGAGCCGCTTGTCGGAATCGAACCGACGACCTATTCATTACGAGTGAATCGCTCTGCCGACTGAGCTAAAGCGGCGGGCCTTTCGTGCGCGGGGCACGATGAACGATCTTACAGGGTCGGATGCCGCCTCGCGAATCGAGACGGCCCCGCGCGGCCCGGGGAGTCATATGATCCGGTCATGAGCACGATCATCGACTGCGGCGAGGTGTGTGCGGAGATCCAGCAGGTGGGTCGCTTCGACTACAGCATCTCGATCCGCGCGGGTGCGGGCGACCCGCCCCTCGACACCTGGTACCGCCTCGGGCGGGCGCGCGCCGAGCGCAAGGCGAGTCTCGAGCTGATGCGCTACGTGCGCAGACGCGAGTGGGATAAAGGGCCGCTCGTCGTCTTCACCGCCGCAGTCTGACCCGGCGGCTCAGCCGACAGCGAGCAGGACGCCGGATGTCAGGGCGAGTCCGAGCCCGGTCCACTGGACGCCGGCGATGCGTTCTCGCAGCACGATCGCGGCCAGCAGGATCGTGCCCGCCGGATACATCGCCGTCAGTGCCGACACGATCGCGAGGTCGCCGGACCGCAGCGCGATGAGGGTCAGGGTGTTCGCCGTGGCATCCACGAGTCCGGCGCCGATCGCGATCCACCAGGCGCGCGCGAGCATCGGCGACGGCCGGCCGTGGGCCCGGGCGTGCTCCAGGTCGGCGCGACCGTCAGGCGTCGCTCCCAGCTGCGGGCCTTCGGCAGCCAGCGCGCTTCGCAGGCTCCGCCCGCGCCGCATCATGGCGAGGGTCGTGACGACCACGATGATGGTCGTGATCAGCCCGTTGACCGCGCGGTTGAAGATGAGGGGGAGAACTCCGGAGGCCTCGCTGGTGCTGCTCATGATGATCATGAATCCGCCGATCGCGGTGCCTGAGCAGACGGCCATGACGAGGCCGCGGGCGCTCGGCCGCACGACCTTCTCGCCCGGCACGAAACCGACCAGGACGGTGGCGACGAGGGCGAATCCGAGACCGGTCCAGGCGAGTGCGGACAGCGCCTCGTGCCGCACGAGCAGTCCCCACAGGAGGGGCACGATCGCCGAGACCACGGCGGTGAGGGGCGACAGGATGCTCATCGGGCCGATCGCCAGGCATGCGTAGAGCAGGCCCACCGCTGCGACCGAGAGGATGCCCGACAGCGCGCCGAGCAGGGCGTCCTGCGGCAGCCAGTGCGTGCCGAGCACGGCCATCGCGACGAGGAGCAGCAGGAGTCCCGAGAAGGCCGACACGCCGGTGACGACGAGCGAGCGCAGATGCTTCGCGGCCATTCCGCCGAGGAAGTCCGCGGATCCGAAGATGACGGCGGCGACGACGGCGAGGAGGGCGACGGGCATCCCTCGAGCCTATCCACGGACCGGGCCCCCGCCCCGGCGTCGGCGGTTACGCTCGTGTCATGGGCAAGGGGCTGCTGATCGTGGACGTGCAGAACGACTTCACCGAGGGAGGGGCGCTGGCCGTTGACGGCGGGGATGCGGCGGCGGAGGCGATCACGCGCCTGCTCGCAGAGCACGCCGCGGACTACCGGCTGATCGTGGCATCCCGGGACTGGCACGACGCCGACGGCGACAACGGCGGCCACTTCTCACCCGACCCCGACTACGTGGACAGCTGGCCGGTGCACTGCGTCGCCGGGACGCCCGGCGCGGAGTACGACCCGCTGCTGGCGACCGACGCGATCACCCATCACGTCAAGAAGGGGCAGGGAAAGCCCGCCTACTCGATGTTCGAGGGGACGACGGATGCGGGGGAGACCGTCGCCCAGCTGCTGGATGCCGCGGGCGTCACCGAGGTGGACGTCGTGGGCATCGCCACCGACTACTGCGTGCGCGCCACGTCGCTGGATGCCATCGCGCACGGCCGCCACGTGCGCGTGCTGACCGGGTGCGTCGCGGGCGTCGCAGAGGATTCGAGCGAGCGGGCGCTCGCCGAGCTGGCGCACGCCGGGGCGGAGCTCATGGATTCCTGAAGGGAGTTCCACAGCGGCATCCGCCCGGGGCGGCAGGTATCCTTAGGGTCGCCTAACCTACCTTGAGGAGCGGAATGCCTCTTCCCACCGTGCTGCTGCTCGGCTTCATCGCCGGCGCGACCATCGTGCTCGGGATGCCGCTGGGGCGCATGAAGCGTCCGGCGCCGACACTGCGCACGCTGTTGAACGCCATCGCCGTCGGCGTGCTGATCTTCATCCTCTGGGACGTGCTCGCGCACGCCTGGGAGCCGATCGACACCGGCCTGAGCGATCTCCACGCGGGCACGGGCGACTTCGCCTCCACGATCGGGCTCTTCCTGCTGTTCGCCGCGGGGATCGCCGCCGGGCTCCTCGGCCTCACCGCGTACGAGCGGTGGATGGCGCGCGCCGCCGGGCCGGGCTCGCACCTGCAGCCGCGACAGCTCGCGCTGCTCATCGCCGTGGGAATCGGCCTGCACAACTTCGCCGAGGGCCTCGCGATCGGGCAGTCCGCCGCGTCGGGAGAGCTGCAGCTGGCCGTCGTGCTGGTCATCGGCTTCGCGCTGCACAACGCCACGGAGGGCTTCGGCATCACCGCCCCGCTGGCGGGCGACGTCGACGAACACGGTGTGCGCCGCATCCCGTCCTGGGCTCAGCTCCTGCTGCTGGCGCTCATCGGCGGGGGCCCGACCATGCTCGGCACGTGGGTCGGCACGTTCTTCACGAGCGACGTGGTGAGCATCCTCTTCCTGACCCTCGCGGCCGGGTCGATCCTCTACGTCGTGCTGCAACTGGTCACCGTCTGCGCGCGGGCCAAGCGCATGGACCTCCTGGCGTACGGTGTGCTCATCGGCCTCCTGGCCGGCTTCTTCACCGACGCGATCGTGACCGCCGGCGGCGCCTGAGAGATCCTCAGAGCCGGGTGGCGGCGCATTGTCCGGATGGCGGCGCGACACGCCCCGGGGATGCCGCCAGGGGTTCAGGTCGCCGCCATCCGTCCGGTCGTTGAGCGCCCTTGGTGTGGCTGGCGCTCGCTCAGGAACCGCGCAGTGAGACGAAACGCCCCGGCCTCCCTCCGGTCGTTGAGCGAGCGTAGCGAGACGAAACGCTCGCCCCAGGTTGGGCATCAAGATGTGCTGCAACCCGCTTGCATTGTGGATGCTTGTTCGATAGTGTGGAGGTATCAGTTCGAACATTGCAACGAAGCCAGGGGGGATGCCATGGCCGACACGTCGCACGGTGGGCTGTCCCCGGTGCTGTCGGACCTGGACGTGCTGGTGGATGGTCTCGGCGGTGCGCGGGCGCGGGTGGCGGCCGCGTTCGGTGCGGAGACCCGGTTCTACGCATCCGTGGCCGCCCTGGTGGACCGGCGGGAACGCGAACGCGCCCAGCAGGCCGACACCGGGGCGGTGGTGTCCGCGTCGCAGTTGGCGATGCGGGAGATCTACGCCGAGATCGCCGCCGCGGTGCGCCTGTCCGAGTACCAGGTCGCGTCCCGGGTGAACCAGGCCCAGATCCTGGTGTCCCGGTTCGCTACGACGATGACCCTGGTGGATGCCGGGGTGCTGTCCCCGCAGCACGCGACCACGATCGCGGATGTCGGCGGCGTCATCGACGACCCCGACATCCGGGCCGAGTACGAGGATCACGCGATCGACCTGGCCGCAGAGCTCACCCCCGCCCAACTGAAGGACGCCCTCGGGGTGTTGGTGGACCGGCTCGACCCCGACGGCACCCAACAACGCGTCCGTGACGCGGTGGCCCGCCGGTCGGTGCGCAAACGCAGCGTGGAGCCGGGGGTGGGGCAGTTGATCATCACCGGTCCCACCGCCCAGATCGAAGGCACCTACAACCGGCTCACCGACATCGCCACCGAACTCCACACCCAAAACCAGAAAGACACCGCCGCCGCGGCCGAGGCGGCTGAAGCAGCCGCGGGCGCGGACCGGCGTCCCGGTGAGGATGCCGAAACGGACCAGGCCGACGCGGCGGCAGTAGCCGCGGGTGCAACCGAGGGCGAGGACGCGGCGGTCGACTCGTTCGTTCCGGATGAGCGCACCCGGGCGCAGATCATGGCCGATGTCGCCCTGGACCTACTGCTCACCAACGTCCCCGACGCACACGGCACCA
>NZ_JTDK01000025.1 GCF_000802305.1 Microbacterium mangrovi
GCCCAGCAGCACCCCCGCGGCGTGTTCCCCGACCCGCAGCACGCACGCCAACTCCAACCGGGCCGACCGCTCCGCGACATCCCGCCCCAGCCCATGCCGTGCCGCGTCCGCGACCGCCTCCCGCCGGTACCACTCGATCCGCTGCAACCGCTCCGCGGCCCGCACACACACCAGCATGTCCGCATCCGCCACCAGATCCAGCGCATCCGGAACCGGCGCCACCCACCCGCACTCCTCCTCCGAACCCCACGCGTCAACCGGATCGTCCATACCCCCACACTAGTACACAAATACGAATAAAGCAACGATCTGGTTCGAACGGATGAGCGATTCATTGGAGGGCAAAAGCGAAACGGGCCCGCGCACAGCGCTGACCCGTTTCGAAACCGCCGCTCACCGCGTGACGTGCACGTTCTTTCCGACGATCGTGATGCCGGTGTCGCTGATCGTGAAGCCGCGCGAGAGGTCGAGCTCGCGGTCGACGCCGACGGTGGCGCCGTCGTCGAGCACGACGTTCTTGTCGAGGATCGCCTTGTGCACGCGGGCGCCCACGCCCACGCGCACGTTGTCGAACAGCACCGAGTCGGTGATCGTCGCCCCGCCGCCGGCGAGGGTCCACGGGCCCACCACGCTCCGTTCGAGGTGCGTGCCCGACAGCACCGACCCGAGCGACACGATCGAGTCGATCGCGTTGCCGATGCGGCCCACCCGGTCGCGCACGAACTTCGCCGGCGGCGAGTTCAGCGCCTGCGAGTGGATCGGCCAGTCGGAGTTGTAGAGGTTGAAGATCGGCAGGGTCGAGATGAGGTCCTGGTGCGCGTCGAAGTACGACTCGATCGTGCCCACGTCCCGCCAGTAGTCGCGGTCGCGATCGTTGGAACCGGGAACCTCGTTGCGCTTGAAGTCGTAGACGCCGGCCTCGCCGCGGTCCACGAAGTAGGGGATGATGTCGCCGCCCATGTCGTGGTTGGAGGTCGGCACCTCCCCGTCGCTGGTGACCGCCTCGATGAGCGCATCGGTGTCGAAGATGTAGTTGCCCATCGACGCGAGCACCTCGTCGGGGGAGTCCGGCAGACCCGTCGGGTTCGGCGGCTTCTCGATGAACTCGCGGATGCGCGTCGGATCGTCGCGTTCGACGTCGATGACGCCGAACTGGTGCGAGATCGAGCGTGGCTGCCGGATGCCGGCGACCGTCGCCCGCGCGCCGGACGCGATGTGCGCCTCGAGCATCTGCTGGAAGTCCATGCGGTAGACGTGGTCGGCGCCGATCACGATGACGATGTCCGGCTTCTCGTCGCCGATGAGGTTCAGGCTCTGCAGGATCGCGTCGGCCGATCCGGAGAACCAGCGCTTGCCCAGCCGCTGCTGTGCGGGGACGGAGGCGACGTAGGAGTTCAGCATCGGCGACATCCGCCACGTCGTGGAGATGTGCCGGTCGAGGCTATGGGACTTGTACTGGGTGAGCACCACGATCTGTCGCAGCGACGAGTTGATCAGGTTCGAGATCGCGAAGTCGATGAGACGGTACTGGCCGCCGAACGGCACCGCCGGTTTGGCACGGTCCGCGGTCAGGGGCATGAGTCGCTTTCCCTCGCCGCCGGCGAGGATGATTCCGAAGACCTTCGGTGGTGCTGACATGGCCCCACCCTATGGCCCCGGCGTCGCTTGTACTAGCGTTTCGTCATGCGCGTCGACATCGTCACGAAGGAATACCCGCCGACCATCTACGGGGGCGCCGGCGTCCACGCCACGGAGCTCGTGAAGGCCCTTCGCGAGACCCTCGACGTGCACGTTCAGGCGTTCGGCGCGGAGCGCGACGAGCCCGACACGTTCTCGTACGGCGTGCCCGAAGGACTGTCCGACGCGAACGCCGCGATCCAGACCCTCGGCACGGATCTCGAGATCGTGGGGGGAGTCGCGGGGGCCGACGTCGTGCACAGTCACACCTGGTACGCGAACTTCGCCGGGCACCTGGCCTCGCTCCTCTACGGCATCCCGCACGTCGTCACGGCGCACAGCCTCGAGCCGCTGCGCCCGTGGAAGGCCGAGCAGCTCGGCGGGGGCTATGCGGTCTCCAGCTACATCGAGAAGACCGCATACGAGGGGGCGGCGGCGATCGTCGCCGTCAGCGACGGCATGCGCAACGACATCCTGCGCAGCTACCCGGCGCTGGACCCGGCCAAGGTGCGCGTCATCTACAACGGCATCGACGTGGAGGCGTGGCGCCCCGTGTCCGACCCGGACCTCCTCGCCGCCGAGGGCATCGATCCGACCCGTCCGTCGGTCGTGTTCGTCGGGCGCATCACCCGCCAGAAGGGACTGCCCTATCTGCTGCGCGCGGCGGCCCTCCTGCCGCCCGAGGTGCAGCTCGTGCTGTGCGCCGGAGCGCCCGACACCCCGGAGATCCTGGCCGAGGTCGAGGGGCTCGTGCGGGGCCTGCAGCAGACGCGCGACGGTGTCGTCTGGATCGACCGGATGCTGCCGCGCGACGAGCTGTGCGCGATTCTCAGCGCGGCGACGACGTTCGTGTGCCCGTCCATCTACGAACCCCTCGGCATCGTGAACCTCGAGGCCATGGCGTGCGGTGCGGCGGTCGTCGGCACGGCGACCGGCGGCATCCCGGAGGTGGTCGTGGACGGCGTGACCGGCCGGTTGGTGCCGATCGACCAGCTGCAGGACGGCACCGGCACCCCCACCCACCCCGACCAGTACGTGGCCGACCTCGCCGCCGTGCTCACCGAGGTGGTCTCGGACCCCGAGCGGGCGCGCGCCTACGGGGATGCCGGCCGCGAGCGCGCGGCGTCCGACTTCAGCTGGGCGGCCATCGCCGAGCAGACCGCCGCGCTTTACGCCGAGGTCGTCTCGTCGGGTCGTTAGGCCGCGATCCGGATCGATAGGCTGGAGGCATGCCTCAGGTCCTCGATTTCGCCGATGTCGTCGTTCGCCGCAATGCCCGCAACATCGTCGATCACATCGACTGGACCGTCGACGCCGACCAGCGCTGGGTCGTGCTGGGCCCGAACGGGGCCGGCAAGACGACCGTGCTGCAGCTGGCCGACACACTGCTGCATCCGACCTCGGGCGTCGTGACGATCCTCGGTGAGCGCCTGGGGCGCAGCGATGTCTTCGAGCTGCGCCCGCGCATCGGCTTCGCCTCGTCGGCGATGGCCCGGCGCGTCCCGCCGGAGGAGACCGTGCTGAACGTCGTCCTCACCGCCGCGTACTCGGTGCTCGGACGCTGGAACGAGAACTACGAGGGCATCGACGAACGGCGTGCCCTGCGTGTGCTGGCCGAGTGGAAGCTCGACCACCTCGCCGAGCGCACCTTCGGCACCCTGTCGGACGGCGAGCAGAAGCGGGTCCAGATCGCGCGCGCGGTGATGACCGACCCCGAGCTGCTGCTGCTGGACGAGCCCACCGCGAGCCTCGACCTGGGCGCCCGCGAGGAGCTGCTGTCGCTGCTCAGCCAGTACGCGGCCGTCCCCACCACCCCGGCGATGGTGATGGTGACCCATCACGTCGAAGAGATCCCGGTCGGATTCACCCACGTGCTGCTGCTGCGCGAGGGCGGGATCGTGGCCGCCGGACCCATCGGGGAGACGCTCACCGCCGCGGCGCTGTCCGAGACGTTCGGCATGCCGATCGCGCTCACGCAGGAGGGCGGCCGCTACGCCGCCCGTGCGACGGCGTGACCTTCCGCGTCTGGTAGACTCTTTCTTTGGTGCGCCTGCACCTCAGACTTGGCCGTCCTGGCACAATCCAGGGCACGACTCCCTCGAGGATCACCATGAAGACCGACATTCACCCCGACTACCGCGCCGTCGTGTTCCGCGACCTGGGCTCGGGTGACACCTTCCTCACGCGTTCGACCGCGACGAGCGACAAGACCATCGAGCTCGACGGCGTCGAGTACCCGGTCATCGACGTCGAGATCTCGTCCGCGTCGCACCCGTTCTACACGGGCAAGCAGCGCATCCTCGACTCGGCCGGTCGCGTCGAGAAGTTCAACCAGCGCTTCAAGAACTTCGGCGGTTCCGCGAAGTAATCGCACCGCTGCAGAAGACCCCTCGGCTCGGCCGGGGGGTCTTCTCTTTCCGGGCGCCCGGGCATCGGGCCCCGTACACTGAGAGCAATGTCAGACGAGACGGCCACCATGAGCGCACCCGCCCGACTTCTGCCGCAGCGGCGCGAGGTCGCCGTGCTGGGCGGCACCACCGCGTACTGGGTCGACGAACCCCAGACGGACTCCGCGGAGGATGCCCCGACGCTGGTCACCGTGCACGGATTCCGGGGTGAGCATCACGGCCTCGCGCCGGTCATCGCCCGCCTGCCCGGCTACCGGGTGATCTCGCCCGACCTTCCCGGGTTCGGCGAGACGCCGCCGGTCCCCGGGCGGACGCACGACCTCGAGCTGTACGTGGAGTGGCTGCAGGAGTTCGTCGCGACCGTGTGCCCCGGTGCCGTGGTCGTGGGGCACAGCTTCGGATCGATCGTGTCGGCGGCGGCGGTGGCCGCCGGCCTCGAGACGCCCCGGCTGGTGCTCATCAATCCCATCGGCGCGCCGGCGCTGGAGGGCCCGCGCGGCATCATGACCCGTCTGGCGATCTTCTACTACTGGGCCGGGGCGCGGCTTCCGCAGGCGCTCGGCGAGGCGCTGCTGCGCAACCGTGTGATCGTGCGGGTGATGTCGATCACGATGGCCAAGACCCGGGAGCCCGAGCTGCGTCGATTCGTGCACGAGCAGCACGATCTCTACTTCTCGCAGTTCGCCGACCGCGACGTGCTCCACGACGCGTTCGTCACGAGCGTCTCGCACGACGTCAGCGAGTTCGCGCCGCAGGTCGCGGTGCCCACCCTCCTCATCGCCGCCCAGCTCGACGACATCACGCCGATCGAGAAGGAGCGCGAGCTCGTGCACCTGTTCCCGGATGCACGGCTGGTCGAGATCCCGGATGTCGGGCACCTCATCCACTACGAGACCCCGGTACCGGCCGCCGAGGCGATCACTGCCTTCGTCGGGGCTTAGCAGTCCCCGAATTCCGCGCCACCGCACGGAAGAACGCGGTACGGTGCGACCATGACCGAGGACGAGCTCCTCGAGCTCGCCGAACTGCGCAGACGCGCCTACGGACCGGACGCCGACATCGCCGCCGATCCCGAGGCCCGGGCGCGCCTTGCGGAGCTGGAAGCCGCGTCGCATGCGCGGCATCCCGGTGCCTCGCCCGTCCCTCCCGGGCCGGATGCCGCCGGCCCGCACGATCCCGGACGCCCGGCGCCGGTCGAGGCATCCGTGCCGGAGGACCCCGTCCCGCGACGTCGGCGGACGCGGATCGTCGGCGCCGCCGTGACCGCCGGGTTCCTGCTCGTCGTCGCGGCCGTGCTCTGGCCGCGCCCGCCCGCGCCGGTGGTTGCGAAGCCGAATCCGACGATCACGTTCGCGGCCGTCGATGTGACGTGCGGCAGCGGCTGGGGTTCGCTGGCAGCCGGCACCCTCACGCCGCCGCGTCCGGCCTACGTGGTCTGGAGTCCGATGTGGAACGCGGCATCCGCGGGCGAGCCGACGATGCTGGTCACCGACCACGGGGAGTGGCTCGGACAGCTCACACCGGTGTTCGTCCCCGGGGGAGTGGCGGCCGTCGTGCAGGTCATCGACTCGCAGGACGCCCGGATCGTGACGTTCGCCCGCTCGCGGTCGGAGGGCGACAGCTTCACCACCTCCGACTACGCCGACACGAATGCCATGGTCGCGGCTGCCCGCCGCATCGTGCCGTTGCCGCCCTGCCCCGATTCGGACACGTACCCGTTGCTGGTCATCGCCCCGGACAAGACCTGCGTGCAGCTGGAGGTCACCCTCGCCGAGGGGCCGGTGTACCGGGCCAGGGTCCCGGTGGGCGCCGATGCCTGCGCTGGACGATAGCCGCCTCAGCGTCCGCGCTGGTGACGGGTCAGATCAAGCAGCGGCCCGATGCGATAGGGGATGACCTCGCCCATCGCGAGCGAGGTCTCGGTGCGCTCGACGCCGTCGATCGCGAGGATGCGGGCATCCGTGTCGAACAGGTGCTGGGTGTCGCGGCACGCCACGCGCACGAAGAGGTCGACGCCGCCCGACATGCCGTGGGCCTGCAGGACTTCGGGGATGCGGGCCAGATCCTCGGCGATCTGCGGCAGCTGCGACTGCCGCACGAGCACGTTGATGAACGCCTCGATGGGGTATCCGATCGCGGTGGTGGAGATCGCCCGTTCGAACGACAGGAACACGCCGTCGCGCTCCAGGCGCGCCATGCGCGCCTGCACGGTGTTGCGCGAGAGCCCGAGGGCGTCGGCGAGCGCGACGACTGTTGCCCGCGGGTCGCGGCTGAGGGCGGCGAGCAGTTGCAGATCGACGCTGTCCAGGGTTGCCATAGTGCTCAAGATTAGCCCCCACCCAGTGGGCAATCCTGCGCAACATGCTCAAGGACATTCTGGATGCTTGAGCGAGTTGCGTGACAGACGTACTCTTCGGGTATCCGGCGAAGGAGCCGGCGCATGCGGGTCGCCCCACGAAGGTGCACCCGGGAAAGCGGGTCACCATGGTGCACACACTCACACCGGCGGCAGATCTCGGGACAGACGTCGAGGACGTCGCTCGCCTCGTCAGCGCGACGGGGGAGCGGATGCGCGACGCCGACCTCGACCCGTGGGTCGCCGACGTCGACACCGCCCAGTTGCAGGGTCTCTACCGCGACATGGTCCTGGTGCGCCGGATGGATGCCGAGTGCATGGCGCTGCAGCGCCAAGGCCAGCTCGGTCTCTGGGCGCCGTTGAACGGCCAGGAGGCGGTGCAGGTGGGCTCGGCCCGCCCGCTGCGCGAGGACGACTTCACCTTCCCGACGTACCGCGAGGCGGGCGTCAACTACGTGCGCGGCGCCGAGCCGGCGCAGTACATGCGCGCCTGGCGCGGCGAGGCGCACTCCAGCTACAACCCGTACGACCTCGGGTCGGCGATCCAGCAGATCATCATCGGCGCGCAGGCGCTGCACGCGGTCGGCTACGCGATGGGCATCCAGCGCGACGGCACCGATCAGGTCGCGACGGTGTACTTCGGCGACGGCGCCTCCAGCCAGGGCGATGTGAACGAGGCGATGATCTTCGCCGCGTCCTTCGATGCGCCCGTCGTGTTCATCTGCTCGAACAACCACTACGCCATCTCCGAGCCCGTGGGGGTCGCCGCGAAGAGCCCGATCGCCGGGCGCGCTCCGGGGTTCGGCATCCCGAGCATGCGCGTGGACGGCAACGACGTGCTCGCCATGATGGCGGCGACCCGCTGGGCGATCGCCCGTGCCCGGCAGGGGCACGGTCCATCGTTCATCGAGGCGGTCACCTACCGGATGGGTCCGCACACCACGTCGGACGACCCCACCCGGTACCGCACCCAGGACGAGGTCGAGGCATGGCGCCGGCGCGACCCGATCGCCCGCGTCGAGGGCCTGCTGCGCGCCCAGGACGCGTTCGACGACGACTTCACCGCGGGCGTCCAGGCGGATGCCGACGCCCTCGCCGCCGACATCCGCACGGCGTGCCTAGGGATGACGACGGCGCCGGCCATCAGCATCCTCGACAACGTCTACGCCGAGCCGCACGCCGGCATCGACGAGGAGCGCCGCTGGTTCGGCGCCTACCTCGACGGCTTCGCCGACGCGCCCGCCGCCGGCACGCAGGAGCAGGCATCATGACCGAGATGACGATGGGCAAGGCCCTCAACGAGGGTCTGCGCCAGGCGATGCGCGACGACGACCACGTGCTGGTCATGGGCGAGGACATCGGACGCCTCGGCGGGGTGTTCCGCATCACCGACGGGCTGCTGGACGAGTTCGGCAAGCTCCGCGTCGTCGACACGCCGCTGGCGGAGTCGGGCATCGTCGGCACGGCTGTCGGCCTGGCCTACCGCGGCTACCGTCCGGTGGTGGAGATCCAGTTCGACGGGTTCGTGTACCCGGCGTTCGACCAGATCGTGTCGCAGGTCGCGAAGCTCCACTACCGCAGTCAGGGTGCCGTGAAGATGCCGATCACGATCCGCATCCCGTGGGCGGGAGGGGTCGGGGCCGCCGAGCACCACAGCGAGTCTCCGGAGGCGTACTTCGTGCACACCGCCGGGCTGCGCGTCGTCGCGGTGTCCAACCCGCAGGACGCCTACACGATGCTGCGGCAGGCGATCGCGTGCGACGACCCGGTGATCTTCTTCGAGCCGAAGAAGCTCTACCACGTGAAGGGCGACGTGCAGCTCGGCACCGCGCTGGACGACGCCGCGCCCATGGGCCTGGCACGGATCGCCCGATCGGGCACCGACGTGACCCTCCTCACGTACGGCTCGCAGGTGGCCACCGCGCTGGATGCCGCCACGGCCGCGGAGGACGAAGGGGTCTCGATCGAGGTCATCGACCTGCGATCGCTGTCGCCGGTCGACTACCGCACCGTGACGGCGTCGGTCCGCAAGACCGGCAGGGTCGTCGTCACCCACGAGGCCGCCCGGGAGGCGGGCCTCGGGGCCGAGCTCATCGCCAGCGTCACCGAGCGCTGCTTCAACTTCCTCGAGTCCGCCCCCGTGCGCGTCACCGGCTGGGACATCCCCTACCCGCCCGCGAAGCTCGAGAAGCACCACGTGCCCGACCTCGATCGCATCCTCGACGCGGTCGATCGCGTTCTGGACAAGCCGAACAGCTTCACGGGGGTGGAACTGTGACCCGGGACTTCCACCTTCCCGACCTCGGCGAGGGCCTCCCCGACGCCGAGCTCGTGCAGTGGCTCGTGAAGGAGGGCGACACCGTCGCGCTCAACCAGTCCATCGCGGAGGTCGAGACGGCGAAGGCGTCGATCGAGCTGCCCTCGCCGTTCGCCGGCGTCGTGCGAAAGCTCCACGCCCGGCCCGGCGATGTCGTCGAGGTCGGCAGCGTCATCATCTCCTTCGGCGAGGAGGGCGACGAAGCGCCCGCGCCGGAGACCGTCGAGCCCGCCGCGGAGGAGAAGCGCACCCCGAACCTGGTCGGGTACGGCGCCGAGACCCGCCGCACCGGCCGCCCGCAGCGGCGCGCCCGCACGGCTGCGGGCGGCTCGACGGACACCGCGGTGCTCGACGCCGCCGTGCTCGAGGCCGCCCCGCACGACGCGATCCCGGACTTCGCCCCGGCCGACTCGGCCGCGGTCACCGAGCGTCCCCGCTCGACGCCGCCGGTGCGCGCCCACGCGAAGCAGCTCGGGATCGACCTGGCCCTCGTCTCGGGCACCGGGCGCGACGGCCTCATCACCCGTGAGGACGTGGACGCCTTCGCCGCCCGCGCCGGCGTCGCCGCCGCCCCGGCCGCTGCGACCACCGAGCCCGAGCACGAGCACGAGGAGATCGTCCCGGAGGCCCCCTTCGAGGGCGGCGGGGTGACCCGCATCCCGATCCGCGGCGTGCGCCGGCACACCGCGGAGGCGATGGTGCGCAGCGCCTTCACGGCGCCCCACGTCACGTCGTTCCACACCGTGGATGTCACCAAGACGATGGAGCTGGTCGCCGCGCTCAAGACCGACCCGCAGTACGCCGACCTGCGCATCGGGCCGCTCGCGGTCGTCGCGAAGGCCGTGTGTCTCGCACTGGGTCGCACTCCGATGCTGAACTCGTCCTGGGACGACGCGGCGGGGGAGATCGTCCAGTACGGCTACGTCAATCTCGGGATCGCCGCGGCCACCGACCGCGGTCTGGTCGTGCCGAACGTCGTCGGAGCCGACCGGATGAGTCTCGGGCGGCTCGCCCAGGCGCTGGGCGAGCTCACCCGCACCGCGCGCGAGGGCCGCACGACGCCCGCGCAGATGATGGGCGGCACCTTCACGATCACGAACATCGGTGCCCTGGGCATCGAGGCGGGCACGCCGATCCTCAATCCCGGCGAGGCCGGCATCCTCGGCGTGGGCGCCGTGCAGCGCCGCCCGTGGGAGTACCAGGGTCAGGTCGCGCTGCGGGATGTCGTGACGCTGAGCCTGTCTTTCGACCACAGACTGGTGGATGGCGCCGAGGGTGCGCGATTCCTGCGGGACGTGGGCGATATCCTTCAAGAGCCCGGCCGAGCCCTGCTGTTCGGCTGACGCCCACCCGGTCGAGATCGTTGGAATGACGTGACAATCGGCTACAGCGCGCATTCCGCGCGATCTCGACCGGGTTGATCCTGCGCCGCAGCGGCCGCGGATCACGCCCGGAGCGCGGCCCGTGCCAGGGACTGCAGGATGCCCCGGACGCTCGCGTCCGTGGGCGCCGGGCGCAGCCCCCGCACGCTGTGCGGGGTGGAGTTGATGAGCCCGAACACGGCGTGCGCCCGCACCCGCAGCTCCGGCGCGGTGGCGGTGGGGTGGATGTCGGCGAGAACGCCGACCCACAGCTCGACGTACTCGCGCTGCAGACGGCGCACGCGATTGCGAGCGCCCTCCTCGAGGCTCGCGAGGTCGCGGTCCTGCACGCGGATGACGTCGGCATCCCGCAGCGCGAAGTCGACGTGGAACGCGACCAGCGCGTCCAGGCGATCATCGGGGCCGGCGACGTCGTCGATGACGGCGCGCCCGCCGGAGAGCAGCTGTTCGCTCGCGCCCAGCAGAATGGCGCCCAGCACAGCCTGCTTGCCGGTGAAGTGCTTGTAGACGGCGGGGCCGCGGACCCCCACCGCGGCGCCGAGATCCTCGATGCTGACGCCGGCGAACCCGCGGTCGGCGAACAGGCGCGCCGCTTCCCGCAGGATCGCAGCGCGGCGGTCGGCCTTGGAACGGGCTCGCTCGGTTGTCATTTCGGTTAATCCTTGTTAACTTTGAACTCGGTTAGTCAACACTAACCGAAAGCGCTTCGAGGGAGAAGGCAGATGGGCTCAGTTCCCGCCGCGGCACCGGAGGCGGCCGTGACCCAGCGCGTGCTCGCCGGGCAGCTGCGCGAGCGCATCGCGGCGGCATCCCTCGGCGGTCCCGAGGCATCCCGGCAGCGTCATCTCGCCCGCGGCAAGCTGTTGCCGCGCGATCGCGTCGATCGCCTGCTCGACGAGGGCAGTCCCTTCCTCGAGATCGCCGCGCTCGCTGCGAACGGGCTGTACGACGACGCCGCCCCGGGTGCGGGACTCGTCGCCGGGATCGGCCTCGTCCACGGCCGGCACGTCATGGTGCTCTGCAACGACGCCACAGTCAAGGGCGGCACCTACTACCCGATGACGGTGAAGAAGCACCTCCGCGCCCAGCAGATCGCACTCGAGAACCGGCTGCCGTGCGTGTCCCTCGTCGACTCGGGCGGAGCGTTCCTGCCGATGCAGGACGAGGTGTTCCCGGACCGCGAGCACTTCGGACGGATCTTCGCCAACCAGGCGAAGATGTCGGCCCTCGGCATCCCGCAGATCGCCGCCGTGCTCGGGTCGTGCACGGCGGGCGGAGCGTACGTGCCGGCGATGAGCGACGAGACGGTCATCGTGCGCGGACAGGGCACGATCTTCCTCGGCGGTCCGCCGCTCGTGAAGGCGGCGATCGGCGAGGTCGTCACGGCGGAGGAGCTCGGCGGCGGCGAGCTGCACGCGCGCCGCTCGGGCGTCGTGGACCACCTTGCCGAGGACGACGACCACGCTCTCGAGATCGTGCGCGACATCGTGGCGACGCTGCCGCCTCCCGCGCGTCCGGCGTGGGAGGTGCAGAATGCCGTGGCGGCGGCGGTGGCGGGCACCGCGCTCTACGACGTCGTGCCCGTCGACGTGAACCAGCCCTACGACGTGCGCGGCGTGCTGGCGGCGATCGTCGACGCCGACAGCGCTTACGAGTTCAAGCGCGAGTACGGGACCACGCTCGTCACGACGTTCGCCCGCATCCACGGGCATCCTGTGGGGATCATCGCGAACAACGGAGTGCTCTTCCGGGAGTCGGCTCTCAAGGGCGCTCACTTCATCGAGCTGTGCGACCAGCGCGGCATCCCGCTCGTGTTCCTGCAGAACATCACCGGCTTCATGGTGGGCCGCGAGGCCGAGGCGGGCGGCATCGCGAAGGACGGGGCGAAGATGGTGACCGCCGTGGCCACCACGCGGGTGCCGAAGCTCACCGTCATCATCGGCGGCTCGTTCGGCGCCGGCAACTACTCCATGTGCGGACGCGCCTACGATCCGCGGTTCCTGTGGAGCTGGCCGGCCAGTCGCATCTCGGTCATGGGCGGAGCTCAGGCCGCGTCCGTGCTGTCGACGGTCGGGGGCGCCGCCGACGACGCGGAGATCGCCCGTCGCGAGGCCGCCATCCGCGACCAGTACGAACGGCAGGGGAGTCCCTACTACGCCACCGCCCGCCTGTGGGACGACGGCATCATCGACCCGGCCGACACGCGCGATGTGCTCGGCCTCGCCCTCGACGTCGTCGCCCGTGCCCCGCTGCCCGACCCCGGCTTCGGCCTCTTCCGGATGTGATGCCGATGTCCGACCAGACCCTCTTCGACACCGTCCTCGTCGCCAACCGCGGCGAGATCGCCCGGCGCGTCATCCGGACGCTGCGCCGGCTCGGCATCCGCTCGATCGCCGTGTACAGCGACGCCGACGTGAACGCCCCGCATGTGCACGAGGCCGATGAGGCGGTGCACATCGGCGGCTCCGCGGCATCCGCCTCGTATCTGAACATCCCAGCGGTGCTGGATGCCGCCCGGCAGACGGGCGCCGACGCGATCCACCCGGGCTACGGCTTCCTGTCCGAGAACGCCGCGTTCGGCGCCGCCTGCGCCGAGGCCGGCATCGTGTTCATCGGCCCGGATGCCCGGGCCCTCGAGGTCATGGGTGACAAGATCCGGGCGCGCGACCACGTGTCGGGTTACGGCGTGCCGATCGTTCCGGGATTCAGCGCCGCCGGGATGACGGACGCCGAGATCGGCGAGCGCGCCGAGGAGACCGGCTACCCGCTGCTCATCAAGCCGTCCGCGGGCGGCGGCGGCAAGGGCATGGAGGTGGTGCGCTCGGCTGCGGAGCTGCCCGGTGCCCTGGCGACCGCCCGTCGCGTCGCCCGGGCGAGCTTCGGCGACGACACCCTGCTGCTGGAGCGTCTCATCGAGCGCCCACGCCACATCGAAGTGCAGGTGCTCGGAGACGGCCGGGGCGGGGCGGTGCACCTGGGCGAACGCGAGTGCACGCTGCAGCGCCGGCACCAGAAGGTCATCGAGGAGTCGCCCTCGCCCGTCGTCGACGCGCAGACCCGGGAGCGCCTCGGCGCGGCCGCGTGCGCCGCCGCCGCCTCCGTCGACTACCGCGGAGCGGGCACGGTGGAGTTCATCGTCGCCACCGCGCGTCCCGACGAGTTCTTCTTCATCGAGATGAACACGCGCCTGCAGGTGGAGCATCCGGTCACCGAGGCGGTCACCGGCGTCGACCTCGTCGAGCAGCAGCTGCGCATCGCGGCCGGTCTCGGCGCCGACGTGCCGCCGGGCCCGGTGCAGCTGCGCGGGCACGCCGTCGAGGCCCGCGTCTACGCGGAGGACCCCGCGCGCGGGTTCCTGCCCGCGACCGGTCGGGTGTTGCAGTGGGACGAGGCGGCGGGCGCGCGCACCGATTCGGCGGTGGAGCACGGCAGCGTCATCACCGCCGATTACGACCCGATGGTGGCGAAGGTGATCGCCCACGCCGAGGACCGCGCGGGTGCGCTGGCCGCGCTGGATGCCGCGCTCGCCGAGACGGTGCTGCTCGGCGTGGACACGAACATCGCGTTCCTTCGGGAGCTGCTCGCCCAGCCCGACGTGCAGGCCGGCACGATGGACACCGGGCTCATCGACCGGATGCCGCCGTTCGCGACGCCGGAGCCGGGTGAGGAGTCCCTCCGCCGGGCCGCGCAGGTCGTGGCGCTGACCGCACGACGATGGGGGAGCCACGAGACAGCGGGCGTGTGGCAGTCGCTCCCCGGGTGGAGATCTGCCGCTCCCGCGGCGACGACCCCGGTCTTCCTGCAGGACGCCGGCGGGCACATCCATTCGGTCGCGGCGGAGGGGCTCCAGGAACCTTCGGAACCCGCCGCCGAGGCGGAAGAAGCCGAGTACGCCTGGTTCGCCATGCCGCCGGACGGCGTCTGGATGGAGATGGACGATGACACCGGCACGATCTGGATCCACGCCGAAGGTCTCACCTCGTCGTTCCGCGTGCTGACGCGCCGCCGTGCCGGCGAGCTGCGCCGGGCATCCCTCGCGAAGGATGCCGCGGCATCCGATCCCGACCTGCCCGCGCCCATGCCGGGCGCCGTGGTCGCCGTGCACGTCACCGACGGCCAGGCCGTCGCCGCCGGCGACCGAATCCTGTCGATCGAGGCCATGAAGATGGAGCACCCGATCACCGCCCCGCACGAGGGGACCGTCCGCCTGCACGTGTCCGTCGGCGACCAGGTCCAGCGCGATCAGGTCGTCGCGGTCGTCTCGATCTCCGACCCCTCGTCCGCACCCGAAGGAGCCTGATGGACACCGCATTCGACCTCACCGACGACGAACGGGAACTCGCCGCCGTGGTCCGGCAGTTCGCGACCGAGGTGATCGCCCCGATCGCGTACGAGGCCGACCGCACGCACACGCTGCCGCTGGACGTGGTGGCGCAGATGGGAGAGCTGGGCCTGTTCGGGCTTCCGTTCCCCGAGGAGTACGGCGGCCAGGGCGGCGACCTCTTCGCGCTGGCCCTCGCCATCGAGGGCATCGGCCGGGTCGACCAGTCGCTCGCGATCACGCTCGAGGCCGGGGTGAACCTCGGCGCGATGCCGGTGTACCGGTTCGGCACCGAAGAGCAGAAGCGGGACCTGCTTCCCGACCTCCTCGCCGCGAAGGGCCTGGCCGGGTTCGGACTCACCGAGCCCGAGGCGGGTTCGGATGCCGGCGGCACCCGCACCACGGCCCGCCTCGACGGCGGCGAGTGGGTGATCAACGGCTCGAAGCAGTTCATCACCAACTCGGGCACCGCCATCACGCGGTTCGTCACGGTGACGGCGGTGACCGGGGAGCGCGCGGACGGACGCAAGGAGATCTCGACGATCATCGTGCCGAACGGCACCCCCGGGTTCACAGTGCAGCCCGCGTACGACAAGGTCGGCTGGCACGCCTCCGACACGCATCCGCTGAGCTTCGACGACGTCCGCGTGCCCGAGGCGAACCTGCTCGGCGAGCGCGGGCGCGGGTTCGCGAACTTCCTCAGCATCCTCGACGAGGGGCGCATCGCGATCGCCGCGCTGTCGACGGGCGCCGCGGAGGGATGCCTGGAGGCGGCCCTCGACTACGCCGGCAAGCGGGTCGTGTTCGGCGAGCAGCTGGCGACCCGGCAGAGCATCCAGTTCACGATCGCGCGGATGCAGGCGCGCGTGCACACGGCGCGTCTGGCGTGGCACCATGCGGCGCGGCTGCGGGATGCCGGACGCCCGTACAAGGCCGAGGCGGCGATCGCGAAGCTCACCGCGAGCGATGCGGCCATGGACAACGCCCGGGATGCCACGCAGATCTTCGGCGGCAACGGCTTCATGAACGAATACCCGGTGGCGCGTCATTTCCGTGACTCCAAGATCCTCGAGATCGGGGAGGGGACGAGCGAGGTCCAGCTCATGGTCATCGCCCGCGAACTGGGGCTTCCGGCGTAGCGTGGCGGACATGAGCGAGCCCATCGTCCAGCGCGGCCGGTACTACGACGAACTCGAGGTCGGGCAGGTGTTCGCGCACCGTCCCGGCCGCACCGCCACGGAAGCCGACAACGTGCTGTTCACGACGCTGACGATGAACGCGCAGGCGCTGCACCTGGATGCCGCGTTCGCCGAGACGCAGCCGTTCGGGCAGCGCCTCATGAACTCGATGTGGACCCTGTCGACGATGGTCGGCGCCTCCGTCGGCCAGATCACCCAGGGCACCCTCGTGGCGCAGCTGGGTCTCGGCGACATCAGTTTCCCGCATCCGCTCTTCGCGGGCGACACGCTCTACGTCGAGACGGAGATCACCGGCAAGCGCGAGTCGTCCTCGCGTCCCGGTCAGGGGATCGTCACCATGACCCACACCGGCCGCAACCAGCACGGCGAGGTGGTCGCGGTGGCGACCCGGACGGCGCTGATGTTCCTGAGCACGCACGACGGGCAGCCGTCGTGAGCGCGTTCGTGCTGCCGGGGCCGGCGCTGCTGTTCTGCCCCGCCGACCGCCCCGAGCGGTACGTGAAGGCCCTCGAGCGCGCCGACGCCGTCATCATCGACCTCGAGGATGCCGTCGCCCCGGCCGACAAGCCGGGCGCGCGGAGCGCTCTCATCGACGCCGACCTGCCGCCCGAGCGGGTCGTCGTGCGGATCAATGCGCTCGACACGCGGGATGCCGCCGCCGACCTCGCCACCGTCGCGGAGACCCCGTACCGCACCATCATGGTCGCGAAGGCGGAGGATCCCGCCCGGATCGACGCGCTCGACGGTCATCTGCGGGTGCTCGCCCTGTGCGAGACGGCGCGGGGCGTCGTGGAGGCCGAGCGGCTCGCGGCCCTTCCCGGCGTCGTGGGCCTGATGTGGGGAGCCGAGGACCTCGTGGCATCCCTCGGCGGCACGTCGAGCCGCCGTCGCAGCGGCCGGTACCGCGACATCGCCCGGCACGCCCGTTCCCGGGTGCTCCTCGCGGCCGGGGCATACGGCAAGGTCGCGATCGATGCCGTGCACCTCGACATCGCCGACCTCGCGGGGCTGCGGCGCGAGGCGCGGGACGCGGTGGCGTCCGGCTTCACGGCGACCGCGTGCATCCATCCCGGGCAGGTGCCGGTGATCCGCGACGCCTACCGCCCCGACGCCGACACGATCGCGTGGGCGCGACGCGTGCTGGATGCCGCGGCAGGCGAGCGCGGCGTCTTCCAGTTCGAGGGACGCATGGTGGACGAGCCGGTGCTGCGGCACGCGCGCTCGGTGCTGCACCGGGCTGGCTGAGCCTGACGGCGTGGGCTCGTCGAGCCTGACGGCGCGGGCTCGTCGAGCCTCGCGAGCGAAGGTCAGACCAGGACGGCCTCGAGGTACCGCAGGCGGTCGCGCTCCATGAGCAGCGGGTAGGCGGTGGCGTTCGGCAGCGATTCGTCGACGGGCGGGTACGCGCCGCCGGTCGCATGCAGCAGGACCTGGCGGATCAGGGCGCCGTGGGTCACGACGATCACCGTCTGTGCGGTCGGAGCGTGCTCGGCGCGGAGGTCGCGGTCGATCTGCTGCAGAGCCGACAGGGCGCGGGCGCGCACCACGTCGGGCGCCTCCGCGTTCGGCACGACGGCGTCGGTCCAGGATCCCCAGCGGGCGGAGAACTCCTCGTCGGTGGTCCCCTCGGCATCGCCGTAGGCCCGCTCGCGCAGTCCGGGGTACAGCCGCGGCTCGGCGGCGTCGAGTTCTGCGGCGATGATCCGCGCGGTCTCGTGCGCGCGGGACAGATCGCTCGCGACGACGAGGGGCGCGGCTCCGACGGCGTCGCGCAGCGACCGCCCGGCCTCGATCGCCTGGGCCCGGCCGGTGTCGTTGAGGGGGATGTCGGTGGCGCCCTGGATGCGGCGCTCGCGGTTCCAGTCGGTCTGGCCGTGGCGTACGAGGATCATCCGGGTCATCCTCCGACCCTACCCGCGGCCTCGCGCCGCACCTGGAAATCCGCCCTTGACGAGCGCCGAAGCCATGCCGCACACTAAGTGAATGGCTTTCACTAAAGAGGCGGCATCGCAGCCGCCGGCCCCGGTCACAGGTGACCGCGGCCTCAAGAAGAACGCGCTCGGTACGCGCGACATCGTGTTCATGCTCGTGTCGGCGGCCGCGCCCCTGACGATCGTCGTCGGCATCGCGCCGCTCGCGCTCGCCGTCGGCGGACCGGCCGCCCCGGTCATCTACATCGCGGCGGCGGTCGCCCTCGCGCTGTTCGCGGTCGGGTTCATGGCGCTCACCCGTCACATCACCTCCTACAGCGGCTTCTACGGGTACATCTCGCAGACCCTCGGCCGCGTCGTCGGACTCGGATCCGGGCTCGTGGCGTGGATGAGCTACAACGGCCTGCAGATCGGCCTGTACGGCCTGCTCGGCATCCAGGCCAGCCTGTCGCTCAAGTCCCTGTTCGGCCTGGACGTGCCGTGGTGGGTGTGTGCGCTCGTCGCGATCGTCGCGGTCTGGTACCTGGGGTGGCGGGGCATCGAGGTGGGGGCGCGCGTGGTCGCGGTGCTGCTCACGCTGGAGACCCTCATCGTCGTGATCATCGCCGTCGTCGTGCTCGCCAAGGGCGGCGCACAGGGGATCTCGTTCGCGTCGCTCGACCCGGCGAACGTCTTCAACCCCGGCATGGCCGCGGTCCTCACCCTCGGATTCTCCGCGTTCATGGGCTTCGAGGCCGGCGCCCTCTACCGCGAGGAGGCGCGCAACCCCGACAAGACGGTGCCGCGCGCGACCTACATCTCGATCGCGTTCATCGGCGTCTTCTACGCGTTCTCGGTCTGGATCATCGTCACCGCGATCGGCGCCGACAACGTGCAGGCCTTCGCCGCCGGGCATCTGAACGCCGGCGACACAGCGTACATCGTGGCCGCGAAGTACGTCGGCCCGTGGTGCGAGATGGTGATGAGCGTGCTGATCGTGACGAGCATCTTCGCGTCGCAGCTCGCCTTCCACAACACGATCAACCGCTACACGCTGTCCCTGTCGCGCGAGGGGATCTTCCCCGCCTGGACCGGACGCATCAGCCCGCGCCACTTCACCCCGTCGACCGCCGGCGTGGTGCAGACCGTGCTGGCCGCCGTGTTCGTGGCCGTCTTCGCCGCCTTCAAGCTCGACCCGTTCACCCAGTTCGTCATCTGGGTCAACACGCCGGGCGTTCTCGGCATCCTGATCCTGCAGGCGCTCACCGGCATCGGGGTCATCGTCTACTTCCTCAAGCACCGCGACATCCGGCTGAAGTGGTACCTCCTGCCCTCGGCAATCGTTTCACTGCTTGTCATGCTGGCCGTGATCTGGCTGTTCACGCAGAACGCCGAGCTGTTCACCGGGGCTCCCGCGGGGTCGCCGCTGAACACCGTGCTGATCGCCATCGCCCCGGTCGTCCTGGTCATCGGAATCGTCTGGGCCGCGATCATGCGGGCGCGCCGGCCTGCCGCGTACCGGCGGATCGGCGGGGGAGACTGAGGGCATGCCGGAGACGATGCCGAAGAAGCGGGGGCGCCCGACGACGCCGAGACTGACCAGGGACGCCATCGGCCGTGAGGCCGTCGCGATGCTCGCCGAGACCGGCGACCTGACCCTGCCGGGTCTCGCCGCGCGCATGGACGTGCGGCCCTCCGCCTTCTACAAGCACGTCTCCGGCCGGGCCGAGATCATCGAACTCGCGCGCGGCGCGCTGGTCGAGAAGGTTCCGGCCCTCGACCTCGACGACCCCGAGCTGACCCTGGAGCAGGTCGTGCGGCGTCTGTTCCGGATGCTCGTCGCGGCGTTCTCCGCCGTTCCCGCACTGACCCCGCTGCTGTTCGCGCAGCCGGTGAGCGATCCGACCACTCTCGCCGTCTACGACCGCGCCGCGCGGCGCCTGATCGAGACCGGGATGCCCCAGCCGCTCGTGCTGCCGTTCATCGAGACCCTCGACACGATCGCGGCGGGCGCGGCGATCGACAAGCTCGCGCCGACGAGCGCGTGGCAGATCCCGGAGGACCGCCACGGCGAGTTCGCGACGCTGGTCTCGGTGCAGACCACGGCCGACGACATCGACCCGGTCGCCGTGATCGAAGACGTCCTCACCACAGGCATCCTGCACCGCGTCGCACAGACGACCGCCCCGACATCGCACTGAAACGATCATCGAAGAGGAGAACCCCATGACCACCGAGACCCCCGTCGGCCTCGTCATCCGCACCACCCGCCTGCTGCCGTCGGCGACCGCCGACGCGGCGCCCGGATTCGTCGCCGTCGGCGACGGGGTCGTCCTGGCGGTCGGCGACGCGGACGAGGCGGATGCCTGGGCTGCGCGGGCGGCGCGCATGATCGACGTCGGCGACGCCACGGTCATGCCGGGACTCATCGATGCGCACATCCACCCGACGTTCGGCGGCATGATCGCGCGCGGCGCCGACCTCTCCGGCATCCAGACCCGGGAGGGCGTGCGCGCGGCGCTCGCCGCCTATGCGGCATCCACGCCGCACGTCACGGGCCGGGACTGGCTGACCGCGTGGGGCTTCGATCCGGCGTGCTTCGAGGGCGGCGCGTTCGACAACGAGATCCTCGACGGCATCCTCGACGACGAGCTGGTCGTCATCACGATGTTCGACGGGCACGCGGTGCTGGCGTCGGAAGCGGCGATCCGTCTCGCCGGGGTGACCGGACAGGAAGTGCTCGACGGTGCCGCCCGCGTCGGCGTCCGGGCCGACGGCACGCCCAGCGGGATGCTCTTCGAGATCGCCGCCAGCGACCTCGTGCAGCGGCTCGTTCCGGCCCCGACCTTCGACGAGCGGGTGGAGGCACTCGAGACCCTGCTGCACGGCATGGCCGCCACGGGCCTCGTCGCCGGCCAGATGCTCGACCTCGAGATGGACGACTCGATCGACCTGTTCGAGGCCGTCGAGGCGAGGGGCGAGCTGGGCATCCGCGTGCGGATCTCCCCGTGGGTGATGCCCGGCTTCACCGAGGAGCGGCTCGCAGAGCTCCTCGCCCTGCAGGGCCGCCACGGCCGCAGCTGGCACGTCCGCGGCATCAAGCTGATGATCGACGGCACGATCGACAACGGCACCGCCTGGCTGTTCGAACCCGACACCCAGGGGGAGTCGACCGAGTCGCTGTGGCTCCACCCGGAGGAGTACGTGCGGGTGCTGGAGTACTTCCACTCCCACGGCATCCCCACCACGACCCATTCGATCGGCGACAAGGGCACGTCGTTCGTCGCGAACGCGATCGCCGCCCTGCCCGGGACGGATGCCGCCGACGGAACGCCCCGGGTGCAGCACCGGATCGAGCACATCGAGACGCTGCCCGACACGGTGCTCGCCGAGATCGTGGCCTCCGGTGCCGCCGCGAGCCTCCAGCCCACGCACTGCACGCTCTACTCGAAGGCCGACCACTCCGACAACTGGTCGCAGCGGCTCGGAGACGAGCGGGCGGACCTCGCCTGGCGCACGGCGTCGCTGCGGGACGCGGGCGTGACGGTCGCCCTCGGCTCGGACTGGCCGATCGCGCCCTACGACCCGCGGGCGATCCTCGCGGACGCGCAGCTGCGCCGGCCCGTGACGCGTCCCGATCTCGCTGCGAACCACCCCGAGGAGGGGCTCACCGCGCGTCGCGCGCTGGAGGGCTACACCTCCGAGTGGTGGCGCTCGGTCGGCGAGGACGGCGGACGGCTCGAGGTCGGAGCCCCGGCGGACATCACCGTGCTCGCGGTCGATCCGCTCACGGCGACTCCGGAGGAGCTCGCGGCGGCCGCCGTGGTGCTCACCGTCGTCGACGGTCGCATCTCGGCCGATTTCACCGGCTGAGAGCGCTCAGCCGGCCAGGGCGGACGCCAGCGCGGCGAGGACCTCGCTGGTGCCGCTGTCGATCTTGACCGTGGCGGCGGCGTCCGCGCGCGTCGCACCCCGGTTCACGATCACCAGTGGCAGGTGCTTGCGCCGCGCGCGCTCGGTGAAGCGGATGCCGGAGTTCACGACCAGCGAGGAGCCGGCGACCAGCAGCGCATCGGACGCGTGGACGAGCTGCTCCGCCCCGCGGAAGCGCCCGGCGGGGATGAACTCGCCGAAGAAGACGACGTCGGGCTTGAGGAGACCGCCGCACACCGTGCACTCCGGCACGATGAAGCCGTCGGCGGACTCCGGCCGCACGTCTCCGTCGGGTCCGAGGGCGACCTCCGGGTCGGTGGCCAGCCACGGGTTGTCGGCCTCGAGCCGGTGGGCGATGTCGCGCCGGTCGAACACCTGACCGCATCGCGTGCACAGCACGCGGCGCATGGTGCCGTGGAGTTCCACGACGCGGGCGCTCCCGGCGCGCAGGTGGAGTCCGTCCACGTTCTGGGTGATGATGCCGGTGACCACACCGGCGTGCTCGAGTTCGGCGAGGGCGCGGTGTCCCGCATTCGGCTCGGCGGCGGCGAACGCCTTCCATCCGAGGTGGCTGCCGATCCAGTAGCGCCGGCGCGCGGCGTCGCTCGCGAAGAACTGGTCGACCGTCATCGGCGTGCGGCGCGGGGCACCTTCACCGCGATAGTCGGGGATGCCGGAGTCGGTGGAGATCCCGGCGCCGGTGAGCACGGCGATGCGCTTGCCGGCCAGAGCCGCGATCGCGTCCGCCAGGGCGGGCTCGATCGCGGGGTCGATGCGCGGCGCGTCGCCGGTCGTCAGTGTCATGGCCACCTCTCGTTTTCGAGGGTACGCCCGCCGTGTTACATGCGCGTGTCGCGCAGCGGTCCGGTCGGGAAGGCATGCTGGACGGGTGAACCTCCTCCCCATCGACGATCCCGACGATCCGCGGCTGGCGGACTACCGCGACCTCACCGACGTTGCGCTGCGCCGGGTTCTGGAGCCGGCGGGCGGCCTGTACATGGCCGAGTCGGCGAAGGTCATCTCCCGCGCGCTCGCCGCCGGCCACCGGCCGCGCTCGCTGCTGGTGCAGCAGAAGTGGGTGCCGGATGCCGAGGCGCTCCTGGCCGGACACCCCGACGTGCCGGTGTACGTCGTCACCGGAGCCGTGGCGGAGTCCTTGACGGGGTACGCGGTGCACCGAGGTGCCCTTGCGGCCATGCATCGGCCGGAGCTTCCGCCGGTCGCGGACGTCGTCGCCGGAGCCCGTCGGGTGGTCGTGCTCGAGGACATCGTCGACCACACCAATGTCGGGGCGATGTTCCGCGGTGCCGCGGGTCTCGGCGCGGATGCCGTGCTGGTCGGTCCGCGGTGCGCGGACCCGCTCTACCGCCGCAGTGTGCGGGTGAGCATGGGCACGGTGTTCCAGGTGCCGTGGACGCGGTTGCCCGACTGGCCGGAGGCCGGCGCCCTGCTGCGCGACGCGGGGCTCCACGTCGCCGCCCTCGCCCTCCGAGACGACGCCGTGCCCCTGGACGTGTTCGCGTCCGACCTCCCGGGGCGGGTGGCGCTCATGCTCGGCGCCGAGGGTGACGGGCTCTCCGCGCGGGCGCTCGCGGCCGCAGACACGGTGATCGAGATCCCGATGGCCGGCGGGGTGGACTCGCTCAATGTCGCGGCGGCCAGTGCGGTGGCCCTGTGGGCGCTCCGGGTGACCGGTTAGCTCCAGGTGGCGGCATCCACTCCGAGCGACGTCGTGATGCTCGTGTAGTGCAGGGATGCCCGTCCGACGCGGATGGGCGACTCGGCCACGGCGATGTCGCCGAGTGCGGTGGGAACGACCGCCCCGGAGATCTCCGGCCGGTCACCGGGCTCGTCGTCGGTGCCGCGGGGCATCGTGAGGAGCGTGTGCGCGGTGCGGGCCAGGGAGAGCCGCCAGCTCGATCCGCGATCGTCGTCGAATCGCTCCCGCAGGCCGAGAAGGACCGACGTCGCCGCGAGGTAGCCGGTCGCCCAGTCGAGCGCCTGGACGGGGAGCGAGACCGGCTCGGCCGCCCGGGCGGAGGTCATGCCGAGATGCGCGATGCCGGAGGAGAACTGCACGAGCGAGTCGAACCCGCGCCGTTCGGTCCACGGACCCGTCCACCCGTAGGCCCGTTCGGCGACGTCGACGAGGCCCGGTCGCACGTGTCGTCGCTGTTCCTCGGAGAGTCCGAGGCCGTCCATCGCGCCGCCCCGGTAGCCGTGCACGAGGACGTCCGCCTCGGCGAGGAGGCCGAGCAGGATGCCGCGCTCGGCGCCGTCGCGCAGATCGAGTCGCACGGAGCGCTTGCCGGCCATCACGAGGGGCAGCACGGCGGGTTCGTCCCAGCCGGGCGGGTCGACGCGCAGCACGTCGGCGCCGAGGCCGGCGAGTACCTGCGTGCACGCGGGGCCGGCGATCACCCGGGTCAGATCGAGCACGCGGAGACCTGCGAGCGGCCGTTCGGGGGTGGGGTTCCAGCGGGTGGAGTCGTCCCACGCGGCCGTGGGGGAGTACTCGATGAGCGGCTCGTGCTGCACGGCGTGGCCGGGGGCGGATGCCGTCCACTCCGTCGCGGTGCGCAGCGCGGCGGATGCGCCGCCGGCGTCGACGATCGCCGACTCGAGCCGTTCGGCATCCCACTGGGCGATCCGCTCCGCGAGGGCGGCGGGATCGACGGGATCGACCGAGTCGGACAGCCCGAGCACGTGCAGCAGAGCGGCACGGTGATGCGGTGCATTGGCGTGGGTGCGGATCCACGACCGGTCGGCGGTCGCGAACGACCCGGAGAGCGGGTCCCACGGCGAGGGCGGCGTCCAGCCCACCGGTCGCACGTGCTGTCCGAACCAGCTGTCGCACAGCGCTCGGTCGACGTGCACGTCGGATGCTTCGGGGAATGCCATCCGCTCCATCAGCGAGGAGAGCGCCAGCGCGAGGGTCGTGAACGCCTCGGTCGTGAGGGCGGAGACCGGGAGGGCGGAGCGGAGGAATCCGCTGCCTTCGATGGTGGCGGACCCTGTCAGGCCGAAGCCTCGACGCACCGTTTCGAACTCCGCTTCTGATGCCGGCGTGCTCATGGTTGGCACGATACGCCGCGGGACGATCCCCGAGGAACCCTGGACGGGCGACCCGGACGTTCCGCCGGGTCCGCACCGGCCGTCGAGCGCCTTCGCGGACGGTCAGTCGGAGATCGCCGCGACGGCCTCGATCTCGACCAGCTGGTGCTCATCAAGACGGACAGGCGAGACCATCCGCCCATCATCTCCCACCGGCCGTTCGGACGACGTCGGCGAGCGCCGGGCGGCCTGAACAGGTCGTCGCACGTCGGAACACCGCGGGTGTGTGCCCTTCGACAGGCTCAGGGCGCCGGGCTGGATTGCCCGTTGACGCGGGTCTGATCGTCGTCGGGGTGTGTGCCCTTCGACAGGCTCAGGGCGC
>NZ_JTDK01000026.1 GCF_000802305.1 Microbacterium mangrovi
TTCTCCGCCGACCGGAACCCCGCCTTCCGGGCCAACCCATCCGACCCCAGTTCCCGGGCCGACCGCCTGCTGATCCCGTGCGCGATGCGCGCCTGCAACGCCTGCACCCGCCGACCCAACCCCGCCAACGCCTCGTTCACCGCCAGCAAGCCCGCGTCGGTCATCGCCTCCACATCGTCATCGACCACCGCCGACGGAAACCCGCCACCGAGCGCGGAAAGCCAGCCGGCATCCACACTCTGCACCGCCTCCACGAGCGGTGCCAGATGAGTGACGGTGACCTCGACCATGCCACAAGCCTACGCAACGCAATCCGCTTGCGCAAGCCCTAGTCTCGAACATAAGATCGACGCAGTGCTGCTCACCGACACGAGTAGCCTGATCGCGAACGGAGAATCAATGTCATACCGAACCCTCGGGCCCAACCAGTCGGCGCATGTCCACATCTACGACACGGACACCGGCGCCGACGTCGTGATCCTCGAGAGCACCGACATCCTCTTCGAGGCACCCAACTGGTCGCGGGACGGCAGCAGCCTGCTGCTGAACGGTCACGGGCGGCTCTGGTCGTTGTCGCCGGAGGGCGGGCAGCCGTCCGAGATCCCGCTTCACGGAATCCCCGCGCTCAACAACGACCACGTCCTCGCGCCAGACGGCACCACAATCTATCTTTCGGCGGAGGACCAGCACGTCTACCGCGCTCCTCTGTCCGGCGGCACCGCCGAACGAGTCACGCCCGACGACGGAACATGGCACTTCCTGCACGGCGTCTCCCCCGACGGCGAGCGTCTCGCCTACACGCGGATCACCACCTTCGACCAGCCCGGCACGCTGGCCGTCATGTCCGCCGAGGGCGGGATGCCGACCATCATCGACACCGGACACGGCCACATCGACGGCCCGGAGTGGTCTCCTGACGGGAAGTGGATCTACCTCAACACCGAACGGTGGGCGACGCGTCCGGGCCACGCCCAGCTCGCCCGCCTCCCCGACGGCGGCGGCGAGCTGGAACGACTCGTCGAGAGCGAGACGGTCGACTGGTTCCCGCATCTCTCTCCCGACGGGACGAAGGCCGTGTACATCGAGTTCCCGCCGGGCACCGAAGGCCACCCGGCCGACCTCGACGTCGCGCTGGTCGTCGTCGACACCGCCGACTGGACCACACCGCTGACCCGGATCCCCCTGCCGGGAGGCCAGGGGACGATCAACGTCAACAGCTGGTCGCCGGATTCCCGCCGCTTCGCGTACGTCTCCTACCCGTTCGGCTCCGCATGACCCGCGTCGTCGTCACGGCTACGCCGGCTCGGTGGTCCGGATCAGACCGCAGTTCAGGCACGTCCAGGCGACGAGGAACCGCTCGTCGTCGAGGATTTCGAACGTCATGATGTCACCGCAGGTCGGGCAGAGTCGAGGATCCGCGGCGCGCGCCATCATGCCCCCAGCCTAGGGATGCCGGCCGGGGGTGTCAGCCTCGGCGGGGAAGGTGACGCGCATCCGTGTGCACGATCATCCGGCGTGCGCGGGTCTCGGCCAGACCGCCTCGCCGATGGCGACCACCAGGCCGAGGACGGTGAGCACCGCGCCGACGGCGACGGTGCCGACGATGGCGGCAGCACTCACTGTCACGGCTCCGGCGACGAGCATGCTGCCGATCAGCGAACCGCCGGCGATCCCCACGTTGACGCCCGCCGACAGCCCGGCGGCCGCGAGATTGACATTGCGCGGCGCGACCTTCAGCACTGCGGTCCCGAGGCCGGTGGTCAGGGCAGAGAACGCGAAGCCGGAGAGCACCGAGGAGGCGAGCAGCACCGCGGGGTTCGCGCCCGCGATCCACAGGGCGGCGAGCGATGCCGCCTGCAGGGCGGACGGAATCAGCAGCGACGTGCGCGGCCGACGGTCGGCGAGGATGCCACCCGCCCATACCCCGGCGAGCCCGGCGATCCCGCGGACCAGCAGCAGCGGCGCGATCGCCGAGGAGCCGAGGCCGGCGACGACGGTCACGAACAGGGCGGAGAACGTGAACGAGATGTAGAGGCCGCCGACTCCGAGCACGGTCAGGAGGATGAGCGCCGTGTAGCGCGGAATGCTCGCCTCCGGCCCGCCTGCATCCGCGGTGCGCTGCAGGGCCGGTTCCGGCATCCACCGCCAGACCGCGACGGTCACGGCGAATGCGAGGATCGCCACCGACCCCATGGCGACGCGCCATCCGGCGAGCTGTCCCATCCACGTTCCGACGGGCAGCCCGGCCACGCCCGCCAGCGAGCTTCCGGCGAAGACGAGTGCGATGGCGCGCCCGCGGCGTTCCGGTGGGAACATCCCCGCCGCGACCGGGACCACCGCGGCCCAGAACAGCGACTGGCTGAGCGCCATGACGATCCGTGCGGTCATCAGCGCGCCGTACGACGGGGCGAGCGCAGCCGCGATCGGCGTGACGGTGAAGACGCCCAGCACCACGAGCATCACGGTCCGCCGGCGCCAGCTCAGGGTGAGCGTGGCCAGCGGGATGGACACGACGACCACGACGCCGCCGTAGGCGGTGACGAGCAGGCCGATGGCCGCGGGCGTGACACCGAGGTCGGCGGACATCGGAGTCACCAGGCCGACGGGCAGCCCCTCCGCCGTCACGTACGCGAACGCCGCGGTCGCCAGTGCGATCAGCGCGACAAGCGGGCGGCGCCCGCGCACTGGTGTGCCGATCCTCCGGTCGCCGGGCTCCCGCGGGCGTCTTCTCGCGTCCGGCATCCGGACCGCATCCGATTCGCTCATGATCGACCACCCCGACGTGTTTCCATTGAAATCGGTTTGACCAGAAACACGTTAGACGGTTGCGGCCGCGAATGCAACCGGTAAACTTGCTTTTACCGGAAACACTTCGTTCGGAGGCCGCACATGGAACCGGAACAGGCGACGCCACGCGCCGTTCCCGCGCACGAGCTGCGCATCGTGGGCGGCAACGCAGCCCTCGACCTCTGCAACTCCCGCAGCGGTCCGCACGACGGCGGCACCGACATCGACTCGCTCACCGAGGCCGTCCACATCGTGCCCTGGGCGGTGCACGCCGGTGTCATCAGCGCCGGCGAAGCGGACGAGCTGGGCCGCGGCGGGGCATCCTCCTCTGATGCGGATGCCACGGATCTGGATGCCCTCGTCCGCCTTCGCGAGCAGGCGCACGCGGTGTTCGCCGCATTGGCGGCGGGCGCCGACCCGGACCCGGAAGCGATGGACGAACTCCGACGAGCGGAAACAGACGCTGCCGGTCGGGCCCGGCAGGTGCGCGTCGAGGACCACTACGAGTACTCGTGGCCGGCATCCAGTCGGGCCGTCGTGCGCGACCGTGTCGCCCATGCGGCGGCCGAACTGCTGCGCGACGGCCCCCTCTCGCGGGTCAAGCAGTGCGCCGGATGCAGTTTCCTCTTCCTCGACGAATCGAAGAACGGCAGCCGCCGCTGGTGCAGCATGGAGGACTGCGGCCGGGAGGCGAAGATGCGGCTCTACGTCGAGCGGCGACGCGCGCGTTCCGCGGCCTGATTCCGACGTCAGTCGGTGGCGCGCGCCACCGTCAGGCCGTCGAGCAGCACATCCGTCATCGGCGACGCGCGGTCGGCAGAATCGGCGAGTCGGCTGAGGGCGTGGATGAGGTCGTCGGCACGGATGCCATCCCGAATGGTCCCGTCGGCGGCACCGGCATCCAGAATGCGCTGGACCCGCGGCGCGAGAACGCCGAGGAACTGTGCCGGCAGCGGCTGGTAGGCGGGATCGCCGGAGTGGAGCGCACTTGCGAATCCTCGCTTGGTCGCGACGAAGCGGGCGAGGCTCTGCGCCCAGAGCCGGAGCGCCTCGGCGGGTGGGTATTCGTCCGCCAGGCGATCCGCCTCGGCGGCGGTGGCGTCGAGCTCCCGACGGAAGACGGCGATGATCAGATCCGATCGCTGCGGGTAGTTGCGGTAGATCGTCCCGACTCCCACGCCCGCCCGTGCCGCGATCTCCCGCATCGGGGCATCGACCCCCGACTCGGCGAAGACGGCCTTCGCCGCCTCGAGGACGACCTCCGTGTTGCGCTGCGCATCCGCCCGCTTGCGTCGGGGCGCGGCGACCGGCGCCTCTTCCGCATCCATCTGAGCCCTCCACGTGACAAACGGAACGATGTTCCGTATAGTTGCGGACGACTGTTCCGCTTACGTCCAGAGTAGGCGATCGACAGGAGAACCGCCCGATGGAGGAAACAATGCGCTACCGCCCGCTCGGCCGCACCGGCATCCACGTCTCGCCCTTCGCGCTCGGCGCGATGATGCTCAGCTCGTTCGGCGCCGGCGACCAGACCGACGTCGACAGGATCGTGGCCCGCGCCCTCGACGCCGGCATCAACTTCGTCGACACGGCCGACGCCTACGGCGACTCCGAGGAGATGCTCGGCCACGCGCTGAAGGGACGCCGGGATGACGTGGTGCTCGCCTCGAAGTTCGCCCGTCCGATCGGCGACGAGGTGAACCACCGCGGCGGTTCTCGTCGCTGGATCGTGACGGCGGTCGAGAACTCGCTGCGGCGACTGCAGACCGACCACCTCGACGTGTACCAGATGCATCGCCCCGACCCGCAGACGGACATCGAGGAGACTCTCTCGGCGCTCACGGACCTGGTGCGCAGCGGCAAGGTGCGCGCGATCGGGTCGTCCGACATGCCCGCATCCGAGATGGTCGAGGCGCAGTGGGTCGCCGAACGCCGCGGGCTGGAGCGCTTCCGGGTCGAGCAGCCCCACTACTCGCTCCTGGACCGTTCCATCGAACGGGAAGTCCTGCCGGTCGCGCAGCGCTACGGGCTCGGCACCGTGATCTGGAGCCCGCTCGCCAGCGGGATGCTCACCGGACGCGTCCGGCGCGGCCAGGAGACCGATCTGCGGCGGACGCGGATGTTCGCCGCCCTGCGTGACGAGCGCCGCATCGACACCGTCGAGGATTACATCGCCCTCGCCGACGAGGCAGGACTGTCGCTCACGCATCTGGCCCTCGCGTTCGTGATCGCCCACCCCGGCGTCACGGCGGCGCTCATCGGGCCGCGCACGATGGAGCAGCTCGACGACCTGCTCGCCGCCGCAGAGGTTCAGCTCACGGACGACCTGCTGGACCGGATCGACGCGATCGTCCCGCCCGGCACCGGGGTGGGGCGCATGGATCAGGAGTACAACACCCCGCCGATCGTCTCCGCGACGCTGCGCCGCCGCCCCGTGGAGGACCGCTCGGCGACATAGCCCCGCCATTGAAAGCGTCCGGACAATTCGCGCGGTCCGGGCACTTCGTGCACCCCGGTGCCGGCGTCAGATCAGTCCGGCGACGCGCCCTGTGTCGCCTGGCCGACCAGGGGCGCGCCGCCGCCCGAGTCGCCGGCCTGCGCGACGGGGCCGCGTCGTGCTGGCACGGCGATCAGTTCGTGCGGAAGGGAGTGAAGCAGTTCCGGTCCGCTCTCGCGGATGACGATCAGGTCTTCGATCATGATCGCCCCCACATCCGGTGTGTATGTCGGCACCTCCACGGCGAACACCATTCCCGCCTGCGCGCGCACTTCGCAATCGGGACCGATGAAGGGCGGTTCTTCGTGGAAGGTGTCGATCCCCACCGAGTGGCCGACATGTCCCCTGTTGAACGTCGGAAAACCAGCCGAACGGACGTAAGACATCGCTGCCGTGAATGCATCGCCGATGCGCGCCCCGGGCCGCAGCTCCTCTCGAGCACGACGCTGGGCTTCGGCGAGGACGTCGTGGAGGCGTCTCGCTTCGCTGCTCGGCTCACCGAACGCGAAGGTGCGGCCGCCGTCGCTCCGGTATCCGCCGACCGTGGTCCCGCAGTCGAATTTGACCAGATCGCCGCGCGACAGAGCCTTCGCGGTGCTGCCATAACTCGCCGACGTCGTGCCTCCGACGGTCGGGAGGACCCAGTTGTCCGTGTAGCCTGCATAGCGCGGGTCGCCGATCGCCGCTGATGCGACCGCGATCTGATAGGCGGACCGGATGTCCGATGCCGTCATCCCTGTCCGAGCGAGCTCCATGGCGCCGACCATCCCTCGCTCGGAGAGCTCGACGGCGGATCGGAGCCGTGCGATCTCCCACTCTTGTTTGACGAGTCGCTGCTCGTACATTTCCGGCGTGAAATCCAGCCACTCGACGTCCGGCGCAGTGCGCTGCAGGCGCTCCCATGTCGCGACATTGAGATGAGGAAGGTCCGTGGCCACCCGACCGGAGTCCATCCGGAGCGACCGGAGCGCGTCGGCGACTCGTACGTCGAGTTCCCCGTCATCCCACTGTTCGGGTCGTTGCCTTGTCGGCGACAGGGCCGGCGTGGCCAGCTCGCTCGCCATCGACAGATCGACCCAGAGGCGATACGTAGAGAGGTGGAGGTCCGGTGCGGACTCCCTGGCCGTCTTCTCCTCGAAGTCGCCGAGCACCAGCGTCACCGGAAGCTCCGACTCTGCGGGCACGAAGGCGAGCACGGTTCCGTGCATGCGCCACCATTCAGACACGAAGTAGCTGCGAAACCCTGTGACGTAGAAGAGGTTGGATGGCGTGAACGCGACGTATCCTGCCAGTCCACGTGCGCGCAGCCGCTCGCGGATGCCCTCTACGATGCTCGTCTGTTCGGCGGTCAACTCAGCTTCCGTCCGCTCGTTTCCGTGGCCAGGAGCGCACTGACGACCGCGACGGCGGCAGTGATCGCGACGTAGACGCTGACCGCCGACGTCGTTTCGAAGGTCCGGGTCAGCAGCTGAGCGATGAACGGCGCGAGGGCGCCACCGAAGATCCCGGCCACCTGGTAGCCGAAGCCGGCGCCACTGGAGCGGACCCTGGTCGGGAACATCTCCGTGATGAACGCGGCCATCGGCCCATACATGATCCCCTGGGCGGCGATGCCGATCGCAATCGCCAGCACTGCCAGGCCCGCGACCGCTGTGTCGATAAGGGGCCACGCGACGAAAGCCCATGCCCCGACAGCGACGGCCCCGATGACGTATACCGGCCGACGGCCGATCCGATCCGAGAGGTGGGCGCTGACCGGGATGACGGCGAACTGCAGAGCACACCCGACCAGCACGCCTGTGAGCCCGACGCTCGCCGCCAGGTTCAAGGTGTTCGCGATGTAGGAGAGCGCGAAGACCGCGAAGACGTAGTAAGAGACGTCACTGGCGATGCGGATGCCGATCGTCATCAGAACCTGCCGCCAGGAGGTCCGCAACATGGTGCGCACTGGCCGTTCGTCGGTCTGTGCTTCGTCGAAGAGCGGCGACTCGTGGACGGCAGCGCGGATCCAGAAGGTGATCACCACGAGCACCGCGCTGGCCAGGAACGGGATGCGCCAGCCCCAGGCGAGGAACTGATCCTCAGGCAGCACGGCGTTCATCACGAACAGAGCACCGACGGCGAGGAGGTTTCCGGCCGGGACTCCCAGCTGCATCCACGAGGCGTGGAGCCCTCGGCTCCCGACCTTCCCGGCGCCATCGGCATGTTCCGCAGACAGGGTGGCCGCACCACCCCACTCGCCGCCCAACCCCAGCCCCTGGACGGCACGGAGGAGGACGAGAGCGACCGTCGCCCAGAGTCCGATGGCGTCGTATCCGGGCACGCAACCGATGAGGAATGTACCGCCACCCATCATCAGCAGCGTCGCGATCAGGATCTTCCGGCGGCCGATGATGTCACCGAGCCGACCGAAGATGATCCCGCCCAGCGGCCGGACGACGAACGCGACGCCGTACGTCATGAAGGACAACAGGAGGCCGACGCCGGGTTGAGCGGTCGGGAAGAAGACTTCGGGGAAGACGAGTGCGGCTGCAGAGCCGAACAGGAAGAAGTCGTACCATTCGATGCTCGTCCCCGCGAAGGCGGAGACGACAGTTCGGCGGAGGTCGCGAGTGGGAGTGGGGCGGTCGATGGGGGGACGGTCGATAGCAGTCATCGTGATTCCTGTCGGCGTTGAAGGATTGAAAGCACGCTATCCAGGCGACTCAATTCCTGTCCAATATCGAATACCGCCGTCGCAATACCTATTTGGAATGACAGACACGCCTCCCCGGAAGACCCCCTACACCTCGTGGAGGATCCGCGCCGGTGTTGCCGGTCGCTGCGGGAGGCTGTCGAGAACCAGCCGGGTCGCCGGCGAAGGCACCGCCGCGGTGGTCACCACGGCAAGGGGCAGGGGATGATCGCCGGCCAACGGCACGTACACGACTCCGGGCGGGGAGAAGCGGCGCGCCGACGAGGGCACGATGCTGACCCCGGCGCCGAGCGCAACGATGCCCAGGATGGTCGAGGTGTGCCCCGCGGCCTCCTCTGGATCGAATGCCACGCCCGCGGAGAGGAACATCTCACTCACCCGATCCCAGTACCCGGGCCCGGCTTCTCGACGGAAGAAGATCACGCGTTCATGCCCGAGCTCCGCAACCGCCACACCGCCTCGCGCCGCAAACGGACTCGTCGCAGGCGCGGCCAGGACGAGCTGTTCTTCCCAGACCGTCCTGGCTCGGATTCCCGGGGCTACCGGCGGACGGATGAACCCGAGGTCGAGGTCACCGAAGCTGAGCGCATCAAGCGTCTCCGGCGTCTCCATCTCCACGACGGAGAGCGTGACATCCGGAAGCCGCGACGCGACCCGTCCCAGGAGCGTCGGCAGCGCCTCGTAGAACGCGGATCCGACGGCGCCGATCCGGACCGTCCCGCGCGTGCCTGACCGCAGCATAGCCGCGGTTCCCTCGAGTGCCCGCCAACTCGAGAGCGCATCACGCGCATGCCCGAGAAGATCCGCGCCCGCGGCCGTCATCGCGGCCCCTTGGCTGTTCCGCTCGAAGATCTGTATGCCGAGATGCGCCTCGACCTTCTGCACGCGCTTGCTCAGGGCAGGCTGCGCGATGTTGAGACGGGCGGCGGCGCGTCCGAAGTGAAGCTCTTCCGCGACGGCGATGACGCACTCGAGGTCTCTGTCGTCGACCATGCTCTCCTCGCGTTCGGCATCCTCCGACCCCTATCTTGCCGACTCCGAGACGTGGCGTCGATGTTCAGCCGGCGAAGGTCGCGAACTCCCAGTAGTTGCCGTCGGGGTCGGCGACGGTGAAGTCACGCGACGGATAGTCGGTCTGATCCGTGAGCTCGTGCACGAAGAACGCGCCCAGCGCCCGGGCGCGCTCGGCGACAGCATCCGGATCGGCCGTGACGACGTGCAGCGAGCTGGTCCCCGGCCGGCAGGGCGTCGGCCGTTCGCCGGTGCTCGACAGGAGCACCCGGCCGCCCTCGGGCCAGTCCAGCTGACAGTGGTGGATCGCGTCCCCCTCGCTCGGGATCAGCAGGTCCTCCGTGAATCCGAGCGCCAGCAGCCATGCCCGAAGGGCCCGCGCGTCATCGCTGACGACACTCGCCCAGATGCTCGGCTGCCGGTTTCCGCTGGTGCTCACGCTCACAGGGCCGAGCGTACGCCGCTCGGCCACGCCTCAGACCCGGCTGGTGACCGAATCGCCGGCGAGGCGCTGGGAGATCCAGACCGGGATGATGGCGAGGATCGTGAGCACGGCGGCCACGACGTTCACGACCGGCGCCTGGTTGGGCCGGAACAGGTTCTGGAAGATCCAGATCGGCAGCGTCTGCACGGCCGGGCCGGCGGTGAACGTGGTGACCACGATCTCGTCGAAGCTCAGCGCGAACGCGAGCAGCACACCGGCGGCGAGCGCGCCGCGCACCTGCGGCAGCGTCACCCACAGGAAGGTCTGCCAGCCGCTTCCGCCGAGGTCGCCCGAGGCCTCCTCCAGCGAGGTTCCCATCCGGCGCAGCCGCGCCTGCACGTTGTTGTAGACGATCACGATGCAGAAGGTCGCGTGGCCGATGATGACCGTCGCCATTCCGAGAGTGACTCCGAGCGGCCCCAGGGCCGTGAACGTGGATGCCAGGGCGATGCCGGTGATGATGCCCGGAAGCGTGATCGGAAGCACCACCAGGAAGTTGATGCTCTGCCGGCCGAAGAACCGGAACCTCTGCACGGCGAACGCCGCCATCGTCCCGAGAACCAGCGCGATCGCCGCGGCGCAGAGGCCTGCGATCACCGAGGTCGCGAGCGCGTCGGCCGCCCCGCGCGAGTGGAAGGCGTCCACCCACCACTCCAGAGTGAACCCGGGCGGCGGGAACGAGAAGGTGCGCGAGCTGTTGAACGAGTTCAGCACAATGAGTGCGAGCGGCACGTAGAGGATGACGAGCCCGATCGCCATGCAGAGCGAGACGACGATCCGCGCGGGCGTGGAGAGCAGCTTCACACGTTCTCCAATGCGCCGGTGCGGCGGACCGCGAGCAGGTAGAGCACGACCGCGACCAGGGGGATGACCGACAGCGCGGCGGCGAGGGGCTGATTGTTGGCCGTGACCAGCTGGCCGTAGATGAGGTTCGCGAGGAGCTGGGTCTTGCCTCCCACGATCCCCACCGCGATGTAGTCGCCGAAGCTCAGCGCGAAGGTGAAGATCGATCCGGCCACGATCGCGGGGAACACGAGCGGGAACGCGACGTTGCGGATCGTGCGCCACGTGGATGCCCCGAGGTCGTAGCTCGCCTCGAACAGCGAGTCGGGGACCCGGTCGAACCCGGCGTAGACGGGGATGATCATGTACGGAAGCCACAGGTAGGCCAGGGTCATGATCGTCGCAGGGAGGCCGAAACCGGGCGTGTAGCCGCCGGTCGCCGCCGCGATGGGGCCGCCCGGTTCGACCAGGATGCGCCAGGCGTACGCCTTGACGAGGTAGCTGGCCCACAGCGGCGTCGTCACCGCCACCAGGTAGAGCGCCCGCCGGCTCGGCCGGGCCACCTTCGCCATGTACAGAGCCATGGGGAAGGCGACCACGGCGTCGATGAGCGTCACGCCGAGTGCCACGAGGAGGGTCCGCAGCGCCACCGTCCCGTACAGCGGGTCGGTGAAGATCGTCGCGTAGTTGTCGAGCGTGAAGGTCGGGACGACCTCGCCCGTGAACCCGTTCACCGTCCAGAACGAAGAGACGAGGAGGACGGCGATCGAGCCCAGGTAGATGACGACGAGCCAGAGCAGTGGCGGCCCGAGCAAGAAGCCCAGGCGTGCTTTCATCCCTTGATCTCCTGCCACTTGGTGACCCATTCGCTGTACGGGGTGCAGTTGTCGCCGCTGCCGTCGACGCACTTGGTCTGCGGCGTCGTCCAGTAGTGGATCTGGGCCGCATAGGCGGCGTCGGTGGCGTGGTACGTGGTGCAGAAGTTCGGGTCGGTCGTCTCCTCGCACGCCTTGGTCTGGGCCGGGGCCTCACCGAACCACTCGGCGACCTGCGCGTTCACCTTGGGCGAGGTGATCCAGTTCATCCACTGGTACATGCAGTTGGGGTGCTTCGCCTTGGACGAGATCATCCAGGTGTCCGACCAGCCCGTCGAGCCCTCCTTCGGGACGGTCGTGGCCACGTGCACCTTCTTGTCGCTGTCGAGCAGGTTGGCGATGACCTGCCACGACGTCCCGACGACGCTGCTGCCGGACTCGAACGACTGCACGGCCTTCGTGTAGTCCGACCAGTACTCCCCGATGGATGCCTTCTGCTTCTTCAGCAGCGACACCGCGGCATCGAGCTGCTTCTGGGTCAGCGAGTACGGGTCCTTGATGCCGAGCGACGGGTCGTGCGCCTTCAGGTAGAGGGCCGCGTCGGCGATGTAGATCGGCGAGTCGTACGCCGTGACCTTGCCGGCGTGCGCGGCGGCGTCGTCGAACACGGCCGACCAGGAGTCCGGCGCGGGCTTCACGACATCCGTGTTGTACATCAGCACGTTGGCGCCCCACCCGTGCGGGATGCCGTACATCTGCCCGCCCACGGAGTTCCAGGCCTTGTCCTTGAGGAAGCTGGAGACTGTCGCGTAGTTCGGCACGAGCTTCGTGTTCACCGGCGCGACCTGACCGCCGTAGACGAGCCGGAGGGTGGCGTCGCCCGACGCGGACACACCGTCGTAGTCGCCGGTGCGCATGAGCTGCACCATCTCGTCGGAGGTGCCGGCCACCTTGGCGTTGACCTGGCAGCCCGTGTTCTGCTGGAACGGGGTCACCCAGTCGACCTTCGGGTCGTTGGTGCCGTCTTCGGCGTAGCCCGCCCAGACGATGATGTTCAGCTGACCTTCGTTGGCGCCGAGCTTCTTGGCCATCGGGATGCTCGGAACCGAGCCGGTGGCACCCGCGCTGGTGCCCGTGCCGGAACATCCCGCCATCACCAGGACGGCTGCCGCGACAGCCGCGACCGCGGCTGCCGAGCGCGCGAAGCGCTTCGTTCCACGATTCATGAGTCTTGCCTCTCTTGTACACCGCTGCTGTGCGGTACATCTGCGTTCTCAGCGGTCTCCGGGCCCGTGCTGTCGAGCTTGCGGAGATCCTCTTCGTTCCACGAGACGTGGACGCGCGTTCCGCGGTCCAGCTCGACGCGATGGGTGCGATCGTTGCTCTCCAGCACGGAGATCCGCAGCCCGGAATCGAGGTCGACGACTCGCCGGGTGCTGCTGCCGGCGTAAACCGATTCGACGATCGTTCCCGTTGCCGACGGGGCGCCGGCCGCCGCATCGGGCGCGGTGTGCACGACGAGCTTCTCGGGGCGGATGGAGAACTCCCCCTCGCGGCCGAGCACGGCTCGCGCGTGCTCGCGGTCGAACAGGTTGGACGTGCCGACGAAGTCGGCGACGAATCGTGAGGCCGGGTGCTCGTAGAGCTCGCGGGGCGTGCCGAGCTGTTCGATGCGGCCGTTGTTGAAGACCGCGATCCGGTCGGAGAGCGTCAGCGCCTCATCCTGATCGTGGGTGACGAAGACGAACGCGATCCCGAGCTCGTGCTGGAGCTGCTTCAGCTCCACCTGCATCTGCTGGCGAAGCTTGAGGTCGAGCGCTCCCAGCGGTTCGTCGAGCAACAGAGCCTTCGGCTGGACGACGGTCGCGCGGGCGAGGGCGACCCGCTGGCGCTGGCCTCCGGAGAGCTGCGCGGGGCGGCGATCGGCGAACCCCTCCAGCCGCACCGTGGCCAGGGCATCCATCGCCTTCCGCCGCCGTTCGGCGCGCCCGACGCCGCGGACCCGCAGACCGTAGGCGACGTTGTCGACCACCGACATATGGGGGAACAGCGCGTAGTCCTGGAAGACGGTGTTCACCGGCCGTGCCGCCGCGGGCTTGCCGGTCATGTCCTGGCCGAACAGCTCGATCGTGCCGGAGGTGGGCTGTTCGAATCCGGCGATGCAGCGCAGCACCGTGGTCTTTCCCGAGCCGGACGGGCCGAGCATCGAGAAGAACTCACCGGCATCGATCTCCAGATCGAGGTGGTCGACGGCCGAGACGGACCCGAACTGCTTGGTGAGCTGAGTGAGCCGGATCGCGGGCTGATGGGACAACGCTGAACCCCTTCGAACAACGAACGGGGCAATCATATGCGATCAGATGTTAAAGGGAAAGGATGGTGTTACCGTGAGATCCGAGTCCGCGATCCGGACGGATTCACCGCCGCGGAGGGATGCCGATGCCGTTCACGATGGGAAGCCAGAACGCCGCGCGTGCCGTCGTCTTCTCGCCGCTGGACGACGGCACCGGGCGTGCGCAACTGGTGACGCAGCGCCTGACGGACGGCATCATCAGCGGGATGCTCAAGGACGGCGAGCGGCTTCCGAGCGAGTCCGATCTGGCCAAGCGCCTGGGCGTCGCGGTGACGACGGCGCGCGAGGCGCTGGACATCATGCGGGATCAGGGCCTCCTGCGCACGAGGCGCGGGAGGGAGGGAGGCAGTTTCGTCACGTACGACCGCGAGACGGCAGCCAAGCTGCTCGACGACCGGCTGCGCTCCTCCTCGCGGATCGAGCTGCGCGACCTCTGTCTGGTCACGAGCGCGCTGGCGGGCACCGCGGCGGAGGAGGCGGCGGACCGCGCGAGCGACGAGGACATCGAGACGCTCACGGTCCTGGCCGCGAACGCCGACATCTCGACGGCGGGCGGCGCCCGGCGGGCGGCGGCCCGGTTCGGGCTCGAGATCGCTGCGATCAGCCAGTCCCCCCGCCTCGTCCGCGAAGAGATCCGGCTCCAGGCAGAGTCCGGACCTATACTGTGGCTCTGCCTCACCGAAGAGAAGTATCGAATCCTGAACCGCGACGCACGAGGACGAGTCCTCGAGGCGATCCGGCGGGTCGATCCCGCGCAGGCGCGGGAGTCGACCGTCCAGCCCATTCGAGCGGCCTTCGAATGGTTGATCGAACAGCGGGTCCGGGAGTCCTGACCCGACCGCGACGCAAAGGAGGGCCCGTGTCGATCGTTGCCGACGGTGTCACCGTCCGCGCCGCAGCCGAGCGCATCGCGGACGTGTTCAGCGATCTGTTCGCGTCGCTCGAACGCTGGCGAGAGGCCGCGGGCGATCTCCTGGTGTCACCGGAGAACCGGACGTCCTCCGCCGTCGATCGCCTCGTCGAGGCCTTCGCCGTCCCCGCGGTCACCGAGCAGGGTCTCGTCACCGGTGCGGGCTTCGTCGCCGCCCCCGGCCTCCTCGACGACGCGCAGTGGCACCTCTCCTGGTGGCTCGCCGCGCCCGGCACCACGGCCCGCCGGCTCCTCGCGGTCTCCGACCCGGACGCCGACGCGTTCCGCGACTACACGACGCTGGAGTGGTGGCGGATCCCCGCCACGACACGCTCCCGGCACTTGACCGGGCCCTACGTCGACTACGTCTGCACCGAGGATTCGACGGTGACGATCACCGTGCCCGTGATCCTCGGCGAGGAGATGGTGGGCATCGTCGGTGCCGACGTCCTCGTCGATCGCCTCGACCGCGTCCTCCTGCCGACGCTTCGGCAGCTGCCGGGCCCCGTGGCCCTGGTGAACTACACCGGGAGGGTGATCACCGCCACCGAGACCCACCGGGAGCCGGGATCCATGCTCCGCGCGGACGGTCTGCGCGACGCGCTGGCGCCGTTGCGATCCGCCGCACCCGGCCCGGTGGATGCCGCGCTCCCGTCCGGCGCGCACGTGGTCTCCTGCGGCGACACGTCGCTCGCCCTCGTCGTCGGGCTCGACCGGCTGCGAACGGATTAACCTCCCCCGTCGCCTCCGCGCCCGGCATCCCTCTGCTCGGCCTCGACGGCTCGGTGGATGTTGCCGTGGATGTGGTCCGCGCCGACGAGCCCGATCACGCCGTCGCGTTCGAGCACGGCCCGAGGGCCCGGCTTCACCCGGGTGAGGCGGAGCTGCACGCCGGCATCGCGGGCGAGGGTCACGACATCCGCCATCGAGGCCGCCCCCTGCGAGTCGATGAAGTTGACGCCACCGCAGTCGAGCACGATGCCCGTCAGGGCCGGGTTCGCCTGGATGACCCCGCGCACACGGTCCTCGAGCGCGTCGGCGGTGGCGAAGAAGAGGCCGCCGTCGAATCGGACCACCGCCACCGTGGGCAGGACCTCGTCACCCGGGAAGGTCTCGACCTCGCGGAACACCTGCGTCCCCCGTTCGCGACCGAGCGTCGGCATCTGCGGATGGGTGGCGACGGCGACCAGCCACACCAGCGACAGCCCGATGCCGATGATCACGCCCGCGAGCACTCCGAAGACGAGGGTGCTGAGCAGGGCGACGATCGCGATCCAGAAGTCGACCTTCTTCACCCGGAACAGCCGCCTCATCTCGGGAAAGTCCATCATGCCGCTGACGACGGCCTCGATGATGAGGGCGCCGAGCACCGCCTTGGGCAGACTCGAGAACAGCGGCGCCAGCAGCAGGAGCGTGAGCAGCACCGTCACGCCCGAGGTCAGGGATGCCACCCCGGTCTTCGCCCCGGAGCGGTCGTTCAGCGAGCTCGCCGACAGGCTGGTGGAGACGGGCATCCCCTGGAACAGTCCCGCCCCGATGTTGGCGAAGGACTGGGCGAAGGATTCCTGGTTGATGTCGATCTGGTAGCGGTGCTTGGCCGCGAAGGTGCGTGCGTCGCCCGCGGTCTGGGAGAAGCCGATCATGACCAGCGCCACCGCCGCCACGGCGACCGTGCCGGCGTGCTCCCACAGCAGCGCAAGGTCCGGAACCTGCGGTGCGGGCAGTCCCCGCGGCACCTCCCCGACCACCGCGACGCCCTTGGCGCCGAGATCGAACAGCGCCGACGCCACGAGTCCGCCCACGACGAGCACCAGGGCACCGGGAACCCGCGGCGCGATCGCCCGGAGTCCGAACACGACGACGAGGGAGACCACCCCGACGATCACCGTCGTCGCGTGGGCCTCACCGAGGGTCCCGAACCACGACCACAGCTCCTGCAGCGGATTGCTGCCCTCGGTCTTCGTCCCGGTGAGCTTGGGGAGCTCTCCGATCACGACGTCGATCGCCGCGCCGAACAGGAAGCCGGTGACCACGGCCCGCGACAGGAACTGCGCGATCCAGCCCATCCGGAACACGGCCAGCAGGAGGAAGAGGATGCCGGAGGCCAGAGTGATGCCGGCGACGAAGAAGGCGACATCCTGCTCGTCGGTGATGCTCGCGGCGAGCACGGCACTGGCCGCGACCGCGGCGAGACCCGAACTGGGCCCCATCGAGATCTGCCGGCTCGTCCCGAAGATCGCGTACAGGATCGCGCCGGCGGCGGCCGCGTAGAGCCCGTTCTGCAACGGCACCCCGGCGATGCCGGCGTAGCCGAGATTCTTCGGGACGATGAGCGCCGCGACGGTGACCCCGGCGATGACGTCACCGCGCAGCCACCCGCGCCGATACTCGCGAAGCTGGCCCACGATCGGGACCCCGATCGGGCTGCGACCACGCGTGGGGGACATGGGGATTTCTTACCGCACAGTCCGGTGGCCGAACAAGGTCGACGATCCGCCGTCCGCCAAACCGGATGTTGCACGACGGCACACGACGTCATCCGCCGGAACACGTTTTGACCCTCCTCGGGGCGGTGCGAGAGAGTCGCGGGGTTGCAAAACGCCCGCTACCGGAGGAGACACACGATGTCCGACGCACCCCAGACCCCCGAACCCCCGGCATCCCTGCCCGACAAGCCGAAGCGCTCGAAGACCGGCTGGATCGTCGGCATCGCCGTCGCCGTGGTGGTGGTGCTCGTCGCGGTCGGCGCGTTCGTGCTGCCGGGCCTCCTCTCGCCCAAGACCGCCGCGGCGGATGCCACCGGCAAGACCGTGACCGTGAAGATCGGCACGACCGAGCAGGCGGCCCCGTACTGGCCGATCCTCGTGAAGGAGGCCGCCAAGGAGGGGATCGACCTCCAGGTCGTCGGCTTCAGCGACTACACGCAGGCGAACCCGGCTCTGGTCGACAAGCAGATCGACCTGAACCTGTTCCAGCACCTGCTGTTCCTCGCGAACTTCAACGAGTCCGCGAAGGCCGACCTGACGCCGCTCGCGTCGACCCTCGTGGTGCCGCTGCCGCTGTACTCGCACACGTACAAGAACGTCGCCGACATCCCGCGCGGCGCGAAGATCGCGATCCCGAACGACGCCACCAACCAGGCGCGCGCGCTGCTGGTGCTGCAGGAGGCCGGGCTCGTCAAGCTCAAGAACGGCGGCACCGTGCTGTCGACGCCGGCGGACATCGTCGCCTCCGCCTCGAAAGTGACCGTGCTGCCGATCGACGCCTCCCAGACGGCCGCCGCGCTGAACTCCGCCGACGGCGCCATCGTCAACAACAACTTCGCCCTGTCGGCCGGTCTCGACCCGAAGAGCGCCATCTTCCAGGACGACCCGTCCAAGGCCGCCGCCCAGCCGTACATCAACGCGTTCGTGGTGCGTGCCGCCGACAAGTCCAACCCGACCTACCTGAAGGTCGCGGCACTGTGGCACACCCCTGCGGTGGAGAAGGCCGTGCTTGCCGACTCGAAGAACACCGCGGTGATCGTCGACGGCTACGACCAGGCCAAGCTGCAGAGCGTGCTCGACGGCCTGCAGAACGTCGTCAAGGCCGCTCAGTAGTCGATGACCGCGATCATCGAGTTCCGGGAGGCGTCCAAGACGTTCGGCACCGGCACCGAGACCTTCACCGCGCTCGACCGGGTATCCCTCTCGGTCGAGCGCGGTGAGATCTTCGGCATCATCGGCTACTCCGGCGCCGGCAAGAGCACCCTGGTACGGCTCATCAACGCCCTCGAACGGGTGTCGTCGGGCGCGGTCGTCATCGACGGCCTCGACATCAGCACCCTGCCCGAGAAGCGGCTGCGCGCGGTCCGCCGCGACATCGGCATGGTCTTCCAGCAGTTCAACCTGTTCCGCTCGCGCACCGTGTTCGGCAACATCGCCTACCCGCTGAAGGTGGCCGGCTGGCCGAAGGACCGCATCACGGCGCGGGTGACCGAGCTGCTCGCCTTCGTGGGACTGACCGAGAAGGCATGGGCGTACCCGGAGCAGCTCTCCGGCGGGCAGAAGCAGCGCGTCGGCATCGCCCGCGCGCTGGCCACGAACCCCGCGATCCTCCTCGCCGACGAGTCGACCTCGGCGCTCGACCCGGAGACCACCGCCGACGTGCTGCGCCTGCTCAAGCGCGTCAACCAGGAGCTCGGCGTCACGATCGTCGTCATCACCCATGAGATGGAGGTGGTGCGCTCGATCGCGGACCGGGTCGCCGTGCTCGACGGCGGCCGGGTGGTCGAGGTCGGCACCGTCTTCGACGTGTTCAGCGATCCGCAGACCGTCACCGCGCAGCGCTTCGTCGGAACGGTCCTGAAGGACCGCCCGGAACGGACGGACGTCGCCCGGCTGCGAGCCCAGCATTCCGGACGCATCGTCACGGCGCGCATCCACGACGACGGGCGGCTCGGCACGGTGCTCTCGGACGCCGTCGGACGCCACGGCGTGCGCTTCGAGATCCTCTACGGAGGGATCGGCGCCCTGCAGGGGCGGTCGTACGGGAGCCTGACGCTCGGCCTGCAGGGAGAGGATGCCGCGGTCGACGCGCTCATCGCCGACCTGCGAACCGTCACCGAAGTGACCGAGGTCGACACCGAGGAGGATGCCGCATGACCGACTGGTCGACCCTGCTGCCGGTCTATCTCACCTCCATCGGGCAGACGCTGTGGATGGTGTCCGCGACGCTCGTCCTCGGCGGTGTCCTCGGACTCGTTCTCGGTGTGCTGCTGTTCATCACGCGGCGCGGCGGACTGCTCGAGAACGTCGGCCTCTCCGCCGGGCTCAACCTGGTCGTCAACTTCGTCCGGCCGATCCCGTTCATCATCTTCATGACGGCGGTCGCTCCGCTCACCCAGCTCGTGCTCGGCACGTTCCTCGGCACGGCGGCGGCGATCTTCCCGATGACGATCGCCGCAACCTTCGCGATCAGCCGCATCGTCGAGCAGAACCTCGTGACCGTCGATCCCGGAGTCATCGAGGCGGCGCGGGCGATGGGCGCCGGACCCTGGCGCATCATCGTGACGGTGCTGGTGCCCGAAGCGCTGGGCCCCCTCATCCTCGGCTACACGTTCGTGTTCATCGGCATCGTCGACCTGTCCGCCGTCGCCGGCGGACTCGGCGGAGGCGGACTGGGCATGTTCGCGATCTCGTACGGCTATCAGCGCTACGACTGGGTCGTGACCTGGGTCGCGGTGATCACCATCGTGGTGCTCGTGCAGCTCGCCCAGTTCGTCGGCAACGCGCTCGCCCGGCGCGTGCTGCGCCGTTAGGTCAGAGGAGCCCCCGGCGCTGCGCCTCCGTCACGGCCTGCAGGCGCGACCGGGCGCCCAACCGGGTCATGATCGCGCGCATATAGCTCTTGACCGTGACCTGCGACAGCGCGAGCCGGTCGCCGATCTGCTGGTTGGAGAGGCCTTTCGCCACCAGCTCCAGGACTTGACGCTGGCGCGGGGTGAGGGCCACGTCGGCTTCGACGGCAGCCGGCTCCTGAAGCAGGAGCCGCAGTCGGCGGGCGGTGTCCTGGTCGCGGGTCGTGCGCAGGACGTCGAGCAGCTCGGCGCGCACGCGAGCCGAAAGTCCGGACGCGTCGGGCTCGCGCAGCGCGACCCGTTCGTCGACCAGGTCCCGGAGGCGCAGCTCACTCGCGACGCTGCCGGTGACCGACTGCAGGATGCCGGCGGCATCCGTCGCGGGCTCGGCGTCGCGCTGACCGAGGTAGAGCAGGCCCCGGACCTCGCCGCCGACCACGACGGGGGCGGCGGTGAGCTGGCGGATGCCTTCGCCGAGGATCTGCGGGTCGAATTCGTGGGTGATCTCGCGGGCACCGCCGTACTCGGCGACGGTGAGGGGCTTCCGCGACACCCAGGTGAGCCCGCCGAGACCCTTCGACGGCTGCACCCGGATCGAGGTCAGCGTGCCGGTCTTCGCACCGGCCGTCTCCTGGACCGGGATGGATCGGCCCTGCCGCAGACCGCCGAAGACGACATCCGCGCCGGTGCGCTGCCGGATGACGCGGACGGCACGACGGACGAGCTCTCGATCGTCGGGACGCGTCGAGTCCATGTCAGTACCGCCTTTGGAACCTAGCCGAACGCGGCGCTCAGCGCCGATGCTGTCGTTATCCGTGGATTCGACATCTTAGCGATCCGCACTGCACTGACAAGGAGGTCGGCATGCCGAACACAACCAGCGATCACCTTCAGATCGATCACCTGTTGAATGAGGATCGGCGGTTTGCGCCGTCGGCGGAGTTCGTGGCGCAGGCGAATGCGGGTGCGGGTGTGTATGCGGACGCTGCGGCGGATCGGTTGGGGTTCTGGGCGGATCGGGCGCGGGAGTTGGCGTGGCAGACGCCGTTCACGCAGGTGCTGGACTGGTCGAATCCGCCGTTCGCGAAGTGGTTCGCGGACGGGGAGTTGAATGTCGCGTTCAACTGTCTGGACCGGCATGTGGAGGCCGGTCTCGGGGACCGGGTCGCGTTGCTGTGGGAGGGTGAGCCGGGTGATTCCCGGCGGATCACGTACGCGGAGCTGACCGATGAGGTCAAGCGGGTCGCGAACGTGCTGGAGGGTCTCGGGGTCGGGCACGGGGACCGGGTGGCGATCTATCTGCCGATGATCCCGGAAG
>NZ_JTDK01000027.1 GCF_000802305.1 Microbacterium mangrovi
CCGACGGGCACGGCACCACCCCCGAACACCGCGACACCCTCGGCGCCATCCAAGCCACCGTGCACCTCACCATCCCCGCCTCCACCCTCGCCGGCACCACCATCGGCGGCGCCACCGTGGAAGGGGCCGGACTCGTGGATGACGACACCGCCCGCACCCTGGCCGGCGGATCGGACGACTGGTACCGAGTGTTCACCGACCCGACCACCGGGGTCCCGGTCACCGTCGACAAACGCCGCCCCTGCACCGCGATGAAACGCCTCCTGCAAGCCAGAGATGAGACCTGCCGGTTCCCCGGCTGCCGCCGCCCCGCCCAAAAATGCGACATCGACCACACCACCGCACACGCTGAGGGCGGCCCCACCGCCCTGTGCAACCTCGCCTGCCTGTGCGAACGCCACCACACGGTGAAGCACCACACCGACTGGCATGTCGAGCAGCTCCCGGGCGGCATCCTGCAGTTCACATCCCCGACCCGCCGCGGGTACCGCACCCGACCCCCGGCCGCCGTCCGGTTCATACCAGACCGACCACCCGGCGCCCCGGCGCCCGAACCGCACTCGCCCCACCGAGAACACAGGCAGCACGCCCCCTTCTGACGCACCCACCGGTGGCCGGTCTGCTCGAGCCGCCGCACCCGACCGCAGCCCCAATGTCGGAGGTCGGTGGGAGCATAGGGGCATGGCTGTGCTCGCGTCGAGTCCGCGGATGGTGGGGCGCGAGCGCGAGTTCGCGGCCCTGGTCGATGCGTTCGTCGAGGGGCAGTCCGGCAGGCCTCGCACCGTGCTCGTGCGGGGCGAGGCCGGCATCGGCAAGACGCGCCTGGTCGGCGAGTTCCTGAACGAGATCGAGAGGCGCCCGGTAGGGATGCCCGTGGTCGTCGCGGTCGGGCAATGCGTCGATCTCGGGCCGATCGGCGCGCCGTTCGGCCCGATCCGTCGCGTGCTGCGCGACCTGCACGACGCCGTCGGGTCCGCCGCGCTGCGCGAGGCGGCCGGCTCACCGGCGGTGCGGGCGACGTTGGCCGCGTTCGTTCCCGGCCTCGACGACGACGCGGCATCCGCCCCCGACGACGCCACGTTCGAGTTCGCCGAGGCGATCGAGACCGTACTGGAGAGACTCTCCGTGCAGCACCACGTCGTGGTCGTCGTCGAAGACCTGCAATGGGCCGATGCGGCCACGCTGGCCCTGCTGAAGACGCTCGCCACGACGCTGCGTGGGCGCCATCTGACGGTCGTCGCGACCTATCGTTCCGACGACATCGACCGATTCCATCCGCTGCGGCCGCTGCTGGCCGAGCTCGACCGCGTCCGGGCGATCGTGCGCGTCGACGTGCTGCCGCTGAGCGCCGACGAGGTCACCGAGCAGGTGCGGATGCTGACCGGCGACGCGGCCGGGCGCGGGGACGCCCGCGCGCTGGCGGATCGCAGCGGCGGCGTGCCGTTCCTGGTCGAGGAGCTCGTCGACATCGGCGACATGCATCTTCCCCAGACCTTGCGCGACCTGGTGCTCGCGCGGTACGAACGCCTCGGCGACGACGCCCGGGCGCTGATCCGCACGATGGCCGCCGGCGGCGTGCACGTCGATCACGCCCTGATCGCCGCCGTGGCCGGCCTCCCCGACGACGACCTCGACCGGGCCCTGCGCGAGGCGATCGACGATCGGGTGATCTCGGCCGACGGCGACGGCTACTCGTTCCGGCACGCCTTGACGCGCGAGGCCGTCGAGGGCGAGATGCTGCCGAGCGAGCAGGTCCGCGTGCATCGCCGCTATGCGGAGGTGCTCACCGCCGACGCGTCGGACGGGCCGGATGCCGTGTCGGCGGCCGCCGAGCACTGGCTGGCCGCCCATGACCTCCCCCGCGCGTTCGACGCCACGGTGCGCGCGCTCGAGGCATCCCGGGCGACCTTCGCTCCGGCGGCATCCGTCAAGCTCGTGGAACGGCTGACCGAGCTGTGGCCGCAGGTTCCGGATGCCGAGGCCCGGGCCGGCACGACACCGGCCGATCTGCACCTGCAGGCGGCGACCGCGTGGCACGACCTCGGGGATGCCGAGCGCTCGCTGCGCGCCGCGAACGAGGGCCTGAGCTGCCCCATCGACGACCCGGTGCTGCGCGCCGGGCTGCTGCGGCAGCGCTACGTCGAGGAGTTCAACACCGGACGCCGCCCCGACCGCACCGGCTTGCACGAGGCGCGCGAGCTGCTGGAGGGTCTCGACGACCCGCGCGCGAAGACCCTGCTCTCACGCACGCTGTCGAACATCGCGGCCGGTCATCACGACGCCAGCGCGCAGCAGCACCTGCGCCGCGCCGTGGCGTTGGCCGAGGAGTCCGGCAGCACCTCGGCGCTCGCGATCGCCCTCGCGAACGAGGCATGGCGGCTGTCAGAGGTCGAAGACGACGAGGTGGCCGCACTCGAGCCGCTCGAACGCGCCCGAGCCCTGGACCTGAATCCGTCGGCCTGGGCGTACGTCGGGTCGGCCCTGACCGACATGCTGGGGCGCCTCGGCAGGTATGAGGATGCCGCTGCGGTCGGCTGCGCACACTTCGAAGACGCCGTCGGCGCAGGACTCGACCGCGGGCTCACCGGCGATCTCGCCCTCGAGACCGCGCACGCGCTGTTCAGCCTCGGTCGCGTGCCCGAGGCGCTCGAGTTCGCCCAGCGGGCGCGGCGTCTGCTCGAACGGGGCTCGCGCATCCAGGCCGTGCGGCTGCTGTCGACGCACTACGCATGGAACGACGAACCCGAGCAGCGCGATGCGCTGCGCACGGTCGAGCGGGCCACTCTGGACGAGGCTCGCCGGCGCAATCCGACACGCATCGACTGGTGGGTGCCGGCGTCCGTCGACGCGGTCGTCGCAGCGGCCGCAGGACTCCCGGTCAGAGCCGACGACGACTGGGTGCCGCGGTTCGCCGCGGTCGACGCGGTTCTGCAGCGCGTCGGCATGGCACCCCAGACCGGCCGCTACGCCGCCATCGCCGGTGCGCTGATGCTGCGTGCGGTCGCGTCGACGCATCCGGTCGTCGCCCAGGCCGAGGCCGCGCAGCTGCGGGCGACGATCGAGGATGCCGTCCGCCGCTGGCCCGACCGCGGCACCGCGCCGCTGCTGCGTCGCTTCATCGAGGCGACCTTCGCCGACGCGGACCGCGCCGCACCGCGCGACCGGGTTCAGTCGTGGCGGGCCGTGCTCGACGGGCCGGATGCCGCGACCCTGCCGGTGCGTCACCGGCATCTGGCCGAGCTCTCTCTCGCCGCGGCGAGTCTGGCCGCCGGAGACCGCGAGGGCGCGGTGGGCGTGCTCGCCGCCGTGTCCGAGGCCGCCGGTGAGCACGGCGTGCGGCGGATCGGGGCATCCGCATCGGAGCTCGCCGCGCGGGCGGGCCTGACCACAGCGGCGGATGCCCCGCTCCCGGTGCTGGAGACGCTCACCCCGCGCGAACGCCAGGTGCTGGCACTCGTCGCCGAAGGTCTCACGAACGCGCAGATCGGCGAGCGCCTGTTCATCAGCCCGAAGACCGCGTCGGTGCACGTCTCCGCGATCCTGGCGAAGGTCGGCGCCGGCAACCGGGCACAGGCCGCCGCCCTGTTCTCGGCCCTGTCCGACGCCTGACGGGAGAAGGTGTCTCACTCGAGCCACCATTGGTCATACCGGTTATACTCATGTCATGAAGACAGCGATCTCAGTGCCTGACGCAGACTTCGAGCGGTTTGAACGGGTCGCGTCCCGCAACGGAATGAGCCGGTCGGAGTTCTATCGCCGCGCGGGAGCGCGGTACGCAGATGAGCTCGAGGGAACGAGTGCACTGACAGCTGTTGCCGAAGCTGCGCTGGAGCGCGCGGGACAGCCCGCGGGCGACGGGCTCCTGCTCGCTGAGGCTCAGCGTGTGATCCTCTCGGGTTCCGACTGGTGATCGCTCGCGGCGATGTGGTCTGGGTGGACTTCGGGGATCCGCGCGGATCCGAACCCGCGAAACTCCGGCCCACAGTCGTCCTGCAAGACGACTGGCTGCTCGCGACATCGATAAACACCGTGCTGGTGGTGCCGCTGACGTCGAACCTCGCGCAGGAGGGCCTTCCCGGGAACGTGTTCGTCCCGGCAGCGGCATCAGGACTGGACAGGGACTCGGTTGCTCTGGTCACTCAATTGGGACCGGTCAGCCGGGAGTACATACAGCCCTTCCCCGTCGGGCATCTTCCGGCGTACGTTCTCAATGAACTCAACCTCGGCATCCGCCTCGTGGCCGGCATGTGAGCACGCAGCCGCATTCACAACCCGAATCCGAGGCCCGAGCTCCGTCAGCAGAGGGAGACGGCGTGGGCACCAGCACCAGGACGATCACGATCGACACGCGGGCCACGCCGGGGGCCGCCTTCGCGCGCCTCATCGACGTGCAGGGGCTGAGCGCCTGGCTGCCGCGGTCATCCACCTTTCGCGGTCCCGGCATCCCGCCGACGGAGCGCCACGACTACGTCGACAGAACACCGATCGGCGACCTGGCCGGACGCATCGTGGCGGCCGTCCCACCCGAGCGCGTCGAGTTCTTCCAGGCGACGGCCGACGGCACCCTGAGTATCGGCATCGTCTACGCCATCGCCCCGGACGGCGACGGTGCGACGGTCACCCGCACCGGGACCATCACCACCGCGGGGCGCCTGCGCTGGTTGCATCCGGTCATCGTCGCGGTGACCCACCGCGAGAACCGTCGCACCATGAAGCACCTGCGCATCGCTCTGGACGCCGATGCCGCGCGTGACGCATGGCGGTTCGTTGCGTCGTATCCGATTTGAGACTTGAGACTCCCAGTCTCTATGGTGGAAGGGCGTACCCACGCCTGGGGAGGTGGGGCACGTCGATCCGCAGACGCCACACCCTGCCGTCGTGTGGAGGACCGTCGCGGTGCCGGCTCTTGGGGGAGACCGGCACCGCGACAACTCCTTTTCAGGCTGTGATGACGACGGGGTCGCCGGTGATAATCGAATGATGCGTTCCAACGCTCCCCGTTCACGCCGGCCCGCGGGCGAGACCCGTGCACTGATGCTGGATGCCGCCGTGAACCGCGTGCAGCACGAGGGCCTGCGCCTCGACTACGCGAACATCGAGCTCGAGGATCTCATCCGGATCGCCGGCGTTCCCCGGTCCACCGTGTTCCGGATCTGGCCCGACCGGATCGCGTTCATCGCAGACCTCGTGCGCACGCTCTTCGAACGGGACCCGGGCTTCGACACCGGTTTCGACGAGCAGACGAGGCAGCTTCTCGACCAGGTCGTGGAGATGGGCGCGCACGCCTCCTCGGACGAAGAACGGCAGGGGATGCTGCGGGACACGCTCCGCGTCGCCGTGGCGCACAACATGCAGACCGTGGAGAACACCGTCGCGTGGCGCGCCTACCGGACGATGTGCGCGGCCCTGGTCAGCGGAGACGTTCCGGGTGGCGCCGGCATCCGCACCCTCCTCGTGGAGATCGAGGCGCGGTACCTGGATCGGATGGCCGAGATCTACGGCGGTCTGAACGCCGCGTTCGGGCTCCGCATGCGCGACGGGGTCACCGAGCGCGACCTCGCGCTCGCGATCATGGCGATGATCGACGGGATGAGCGACCACAGTCGCATCGACCCCGCCGCGGTCGACACGCCCCGCGTGGTCGCCCTCGGGCCCGAGGGCACGCGCGAGTGGCACCTCGCCGGTGTCGCGATCGCCGGCATCTACACCTCTTTCACCGAGTCCGCCGGCTGACGCCCGGGTCATCCGGCGGTACCACCGGCGCCGCCGAGGTCGGCACCGCGGGCGGATGCGGACGGAGGGGCCCGCTCCGTACCGTCGAAGCATGATCGTTGCAGAGCACCTCACGAAGAGGTTCGCAGACAAGACCGCGGTGGATGACGTCTCGTTCACCGTTCAGCCCGGGAAGGTGACCGGGTTCCTCGGCCCGAACGGCGCCGGCAAGTCCACCACCATGCGGATGATCGTCGGCCTCGACCGGCCCACGTCCGGACGCACGACGGTCGCCGGCCAGGACTACCGGGCGCTGCGCGCCCCCATCACCGAGGTCGGGGTGCTCCTCGACGCCAAGGCGGTGCACGGCGGCCGCAGCGCCCTGAACCACCTGCGCGCCATCGCGGCGACGCACGGCATCCCGCGCTCCCGAGTCGACGAGGTCATCGACCTCGCCGGGATCGGCTCGGTCGCCCGCAAACGCGCCGGCAAGTTCTCGCTCGGCATGGGACAGCGACTCGGCATCGCCGCGGCCCTTCTCGGCGACCCGCACACGCTCATCCTGGACGAGCCGGTCAACGGGCTCGACCCCGAGGGCGTGCGGTGGGTCCGTGAGTTCGTGCGCCATGCCGCCGGCGAGGGCCGCACGGTGCTCCTGTCCAGCCACCTCATGAGCGAGATGGCGCAGACCGCCGACCACGTCGTCGTCCTCGGCCGCGGCAAAGTGCTCGCGGACGCGCCCCTGGGCGACCTGGTCCGGGCGTGGACCACCACGACGGTCCGCGTGCAGAGCCCCCGCGCGACCGAGCTGGCGTCACTCGTCGCCGGACCGGACATCCGCGTGACCTCGCCCGCCCCGGGCGTGCTCGACGTCGAGGGCGCGACCGCGGCATCCATCGGCGACACCGCTGCGCACGGCGGCATCCCGCTGCACGAGCTCACCACCACGAGCGGATCCCTCGAAGAGGCGTACCTCGCCCTCACCGAGACCGCCGTCGAGTACAAGACCAAGGAGTTCGCATGACCACCCTCACCCACACCCCCGCTCCCGTGCCCGCGGTGCGCACCCGGTCCCCGTACCGGCTGACGTTCGGCGGCCAGCTGCGCAGCGAGGCGGTCAAGATCGCGACGGTCCGCTCGACCTGGTGGTCGGTGGGCATCACCGTCGCCCTCACGATCGGCATCGCGGTGCTCCTCGCCCTCACCGTCGGCGGACAGATGGACCGGCCGATCATGGTCGCCGTCGCCCCGATCCAGTTCACGATGCTCCTGGCCGGAATTCTCGGCGCCATCACGGTCACCGGCGAGTACTCGACGGGCATGGTCCGCTCGACCCTCACCGCCGACCCGATCCGCGGCAGCGTGCTCACCGCGAAGGCGATCGTCGGCGCCGTGCTCATGTTCGTCACCGCGTTCGTGACCTTCACCGTCGCCGCACTCGCGACCGCACCCATCCTGGCGCGCCACGACACCTCCGTCGACTGGGCGAGCGGTCCGGACACGTGGCTTCCGCTGCTGTCCGCGTCGTTCTCGATGGCCGTCTTCGCGCTGCTCGGCGTCGGGCTCGGCTTCGTGATCCGCAGCGGTGCCGGGGCCATCGCCGCCGTCGTCGGCATCCTCTTCGTGCTCCCCGTGGTCACGTCGATGTTCCCGGCTCAGGGATCGTGGGCGTGGGTGTCGGAGCTCGGCCACTACCTGCCGATGTCCGCTTCGCAGAACCTCATCCTGCCCTCCGACCTGGCGCCTCTCAGCGCGGGCGGCGCTCTGCTCACGCTGACCGCCTGGGCGCTCGTGCCGCTCCTCGCGGGCTGGGCGCTCCTGCGCACGCGTGACGCGTAGGCTCGACCGCATGCCTCGGGGGTCGCACCGCAGCTCCGTGTCCGCCTCGGCGGACGCGGAGCTGCTGCTCCCCCGGCCGCCGGGCGTCATCCGCCAGTTCTGGGCCCGGCATCCGCTCCTCACCGACATCCTCGTCACGCTGATCGGACTGCTCATCGCGGTGGCGACCGCCGTGTCGGACTGGGGCTGGTCAGGTGGCGTCCGCGTCGTCGAGGTCGTCGCGACGGTGATCGCCGTGGCCGCCGCCGGCTCTCTCATGCTGAGGCGGCGCTGGCCGCTCATCCCGTTCATCCTGGCGATCGTGATGCTGATCACTCTGCTGGGCTCACCGTCGGCAGCGGGATCGCCGTTTCTCACGATCCCCATGTACGCAGTCGCGGTGTACGGGTCGAGCCGACTGTGCTGGATCGCGTACGGCGTCGGGACGGGCGCCATCGCTCTCGCCGGCCTGGTGGGGCTCGCGACCACGGCGGTCACGCTGCAGAACGCGATCAACGGGCTGATCTCGGCAGCCGTCGCCGGCCTCATCGGCGCCCTCGTGGGCATCAACGTCGGCAACCGCAAGCGCTACCTGGAGGCCGTCATCGACAGATCCCGCCAGCTCGTCGTCGAGCGGGACCAGCAGGCGCAGCTGGCCGCGGCCGACGAGCGGGCCCGCATCGCGCGGGAGATGCACGACGTCGTCTCGCACTCGCTGACCGTCATCGTCGCCCTCGCCGAGGGCGCGAGCGCCACCCCCGACATCGAGCGGGCGCGCGGCGCGATGGATGCCGCAGCAGGGGCCGCGCGCGAGGCGCTCACCGAGATGCGCACCATGCTGGGCGTGCTGCGCGACGGCGACCAGGATGCGCCGCTGGCGCCGCTCGCCCCGGTGTCCCCGCACGACGTCGTCGCGGCCGCGCAGCGCGCCGGGTATCCGGCGACGCTCGTCGTCACGGGGAGCGCCGACCTGCCCGAGTCGACCCGGTACGCCGTCGGGCGCATCGTCCAGGAGGGCGTCACCAACGCCATGCGGCACGCGCCGTCGGCGACATCCATCCGGGTCCTCCTCCACGAGGACGCGGATGCCACGACCATCACGGTCCGAAACGACGGCGCCGAACCGGCGACCGGCCCCGGCGGGTTCGGCCTGCGCGGGCTCGCCGAGAGGGTCGCGCACATCGGCGGCACCTTTGCGGCCGGCCCCGACGGGCACGGCGGCTGGGAGCTGACCGCGACGCTCCCGATGCCCGAGGCCGACCCGCTCACCGAGATCGAGGAGCCCCAGTGACCCCCGACGACCCCGCGCCGATCCGCGTGCTCATCGCCGACGACCAGGCGCTCATCCGCGTCGGCTTCCGGCTGGTGCTCGAGGCGGAGCCCGATTTCGTCGTCGTCGGCGAGGCGGGCGACGGTCGCGAAGCGGTGGCCGTGGCCTCCGCGCTGCGCCCGGACGTCGTGCTGATGGACGTCCGGATGCCGGTGCTCGACGGGATCGCGGCGACGGCATCCATCGTCCGCGAACTGCCCGAGACGCGCGTGCTCGTGCTCACGACCTTCGATCTCGACGAGTACGCCTTCGGCGCGCTCGAGGCCGGCGCCAGCGGCTTCCTCCTCAAGGACGTGCAGCGCGCCGAGCTCACCGCCGCCATCCGCGCCGTGCACCGCGGCGACACTCCGCTGTCCCCGCGCATCACCCGCCTGCTGGTGAACCGCCTCGCAGCGCAGCCCGCTCCCGCCTCAGTGCCGGACCACACCGGCACGCTGACCGATCGCGAGCGGGACGTGTTCCTCGCGATGGGTCGCGGGCTCACGAACGCGGAGATCGCGCAGCAGCTGTTCCTCAGCGAATCGACGGTGAAGACCCACGTGGGCCGCGTGCTCGCGAAACTCGGCGCCCGAGACCGCATCCACGCCGTGATCCTGGCGCACCGCCTGCACCTGGTGGGCGACCAGGACCCCCTCCCGCCGGCCGAGTGAGGGGTGCTCACGTGCTGGCCGCCCGTTACTCGAAGTCCCCGCCTCCGCCGCCGAAGTCGCTCGGGGCCATGTCGGTGAACCGCGAGAAGTGGCCCTGGAACGCCACCTCGATGGTGGCGGTCGGACCGTTTCGGTGCTTCGCGACGATCAGGTCGGCTTCGCCGGGACGGTTCTCTTTGTCGTAGACGGAGTCGCGGTGCAGCAGCACGACCATGTCGGCATCCTGCTCGATCGAACCCGACTCGCGCAGGTCGCTCACCTGCGGACGCTTGTCGGTGCGCTGCTCGGGACCACGGTTCAGCTGCGACAGCGCGATGACCGGCACACCCAGCTCCTTCGCGAGGAGCTTGAGCGCACGCGAGAACTCCGAGACCTCCTGCTGACGGGATTCGACCTTCTTGCCGGACGACATCAGCTGCAGGTAGTCGATGATCACCATGCGCAGGCCGACCTTCTGCTTCAGCCGCCGGCACTTGGCCCGGATCTCGACGAGGGTCATGTTGGCGCTGTCGTCGATGTACAGGGGCGCGTCGTTGATACGGCCGCGGGTCGAGGCGATCGTGGTCCAGTCGCGCGAGTCGAGCGTGCCCTTGCGCATCGACTGCAGCGGCACCGAGCCCTCGGCACTCATGAGACGCATCGCGATCTCGGACTTGCTCATTTCGAGCGAGAAGATGATCGTCGGCATGTTGTTCGTAATGGCGGCCGACCGCGCGAAGTCGAGGGCGAGCGTCGACTTACCCATGGCTGGCCGCGCCGCGATGATGATCATCTGGCCGGGATGCAGTCCGTTGGTGAGCTGGTCGAACTCGACGAAGCCGGTGGGGATGCCGGTCATCTGACCGTCGCGGCCGCGCGCGGCCTCGATCTCGTTGACCGCGGCATCCACCGCGATCGTGAGCGGCACGTAGTCTTCGGCGGCCTCCGCCCCGGTGACCCCGTAGATCTCGGCCTGGGCGTTGTTGACCAGGTCGACAGCGTCGCCCTGGCCGTTGTAGCCCATCTGCACGATGCGGGTGCCGGCATCCACCAGGCGACGAAGGAGGGCCCGCTCGGACACGATGCCGGCGTAGTAGCCCGCGTTCGCCGCGGTGGGGACGATCGAGGTGAGCGAGTGCAGGTAGTCGACGCCGCCGGCGCGGTCGAGTTCGCCGGTCTTCATCAGCTCGTCGCCGACGCTCACGACGTCGGTCGGCTCGCCGTGCGAGTACAGCGCGAGGATCGCCTCGAAGATCAGCTCGTGCTTGGGGAGGTAGAAGTCGGTGCCGCGCAGCGACTCGATGACGTCCGCGACGGCATCCTTGGACAGGAGCATCCCGCCGAGCGTGCTCTGCTCGGCGACGACGTCGTGCGGAGGTTTGCGCTCGAACTCGCGGGGACCGCCAAGGCGCTCTTCGGAGATGTCAGCGATCGACACGGATGTTCATTCCCTCCCGGCGCGCGCAGAATCGGGACTCCCTCGCTACGGCCGCATCCCACGGTAAGGACGGGCTCCGACATCGGCAAGACGCGACTTCCGCGGCCTGTGGATAACTCTGTGGAGAGCATGCGAGAAACGCCGTGATGCCTGTGCAGAACACCTGTGGAGAACTGCGGGAACTCCGTGAACATCTTCCGATCTCCACACCTCTGATCAGGGATTTCTTCTTTCACAGCCTGTGGATGAAGATGTGGGTTGAAGTAGTTGTTGAAGGTTCGAAGGGGTGTGGATTGATGCACAGAACATCCGCCTGCGCAAGTCCTCTCCCGCCCGGGCGTGGCCGATTGCGAACTCACCGTTGACACGCGCCGAGACGCGGGCGTACCGTGTGTCTTCCAGGCACCCCATAGACCGCACGTCGGCTCTCATCATGTTCGTGATGACCGCGCAGTCGTGTGGCGGCATTCGGCGTGGAGGTGAACATGGACGCGACACAGACGCAGCGGCTCAGCCGCCCCGTCGTCCGCGTGACCGTGCTCGCCGGCCTGGGTGCTCTGGGGGTGTTCCTGTGGATGCTCGCGAGCCTTCTGTTCGGCGGGACCGCCGCACACGCTGAGACCACCGCCTCACCGGGCGGGGGCCTTCTCGGCGGCGTCAGCGGCACGGTGGCGAAAGTCACCGGCGCCGTCACCCAGACCACGACCGGAGCCACCGGCGCGGTGGCCCAGACGACCAAGAGCGTCATCCAGCAGACGTCGGCCGTCGCCGACGTCGCTTCTCGGGCCGTCCAGTCCAGCACGACGACCGTCGCCAAGGTGCCGGTCGTCAGTGCGATCACCACGCCGGTGGTCCACGCCGTGCAGCGCACGGTCGCCACGGCCACCACCAGGGTCGTCCAGCCGGTCGTCGCCCCTGTGGTCCACGCCGTCGAGAACGGCGTCGCCAAGCCGCTCGTGGCACCCGTCGTCCAGCTCGTCACCGCGGTCCCCGTGGTCGGAGACATCGTCAAGACGACCGGGATCGACACCACGCTGACCGGCGTCGCCGGCGCTGTCGACACCACCGTCGGCACCGTCGTGGGCGGCACGGCCGGCGCCGTCACCGGCTCGATTCCGCCGGTGCTCACCGGTCCCGGGGCATCCGGGTCCGGTTCGGACCCGAACGGCGCTCTGCCCGGCACCACGCCCTCCAGCCCGTCGGCGGGCCTTCCCGGCGTCGCGAGCCCCGGTGCCGTGGGCGCCGTCTCGCCGCCCGCGTTGTCGGCCCCGGTGGATGCCGCGTCGGCATCCGCAATCGGCTCCACCATGGCGACCCTCACGCGCTCTTTCGCCGCGGTCGCCCTGGTCAGCGCGCGGGATGTCGCCGCCGCGTGGTTCCCCACTTCTTCCGCCCCCGCCGCTCCCGGCAGCCCCTTCGCGGGCATGTCGGCGCAGTGCGTGCTGGGCGGTGCCTGCTCGTTCGGCCCCTCCGGCGCAGCCACCGGTGCCCTGGGCGCCCTGTCGATCCTGGCGTTCGTCGCCGCATACCGTGCCTGGATGCGCCGCCGAGAGCAGGACGACCGCGTCCCCCACGCACCCGTCTACGCCACCGACACCTCCCCCGACTGACGTCGAATCGGCCGTGCCCCGTGCACGGCAGAAGCTCGCGTGCGCGCGAACACCCTTCATTCCGATTCGTCACGTTCGTCCTGGGGAGGACATCATGAACACCTTTGTCAAGCGCGCCCTGTTCGGCACGCTTCTCGCCGGCGGCATCACGCTGCTCGGCTCGGTGGCCGCGAACGCGGACACGCTTTCAGGACCATCCACCACCGGCCACGACGGGCTGCTCTCGGGCACCCAGGCCATCGTCAAGCTGGATGCCCCGGTCACCATCGCCGGCAACGCACTCTCGGTGCTCGGCGACTCGCACTCCACGAATGCGAAGACCACCACTGGGACGGCATCCACCCCGCACTCCACCACTCCCACCACCAGCGGCTCGCACGGCATCGCGTCGGGCAGCCAGGCCATCGTCTCGGTGCACGTCCCGGTGACCATCGCCGGCAACGCCGTGTCGGTCGTCGGCGACTCGCACTCCAGCGGCGCCAAGACCACGGCACCGGCCGCCTCCACGACCCACACCGGCGCTCCCACCACGAGCGGTTCGCACGGCGTCGCGTCGGGTACGCAGGGCCTCGTGAACATCAGCGTCCCGGTCACTGTCGGCGGCGACGCCGTCTCGGTCATCGGCGACAGCCGCTCCACCGGCGCCCACACCACCGCACCGGCCGGCACCGGCACCGGTACCGCCGGCTCGCCCACCACCTCCGGCAGCCACTCCATCCTCGGCGGCAGCCAGGTGATGGCACCGATCAGCATCCCGGTCACCGTCGGCGGCAACGCCGTCTCGGTCATCGGGGACAGCCGCTCCACGGGCGCCACCACCACCGCACCGGCCGGCACCGGCACGGGGTCGACCGGGCTGCCCGGGCCGATCACGTCGGGGGTCGGATCGATCCTCGGCGGCACCCAGATCGCCCTGCCGATCAGCATCCCGGTCACGATCGGCGGCAACGCCGTCTCGGTGATCGGCGACAGCACCAGCACCGGCAGCACGACCGGCACGACGCCCGGCGGCGGCAACCCCGGCGGCGGCAACCCCGGCGGCGGCAACCCCGGCGGCGGCAACCCCGGCGGCGGCAACCCCGGCGGCGGCAACCCCGGCGGCGGCAACCCCGGCGGCGGCAACCCCGGCGGCGGCAACCCCGGCGGCGGGAACCCCGGCGGCGGCAACCCCGGCGGCGGGAACCCCGGCGGCGGCACCACGCACCCCGTGACCACGACCACGGTCGCAGCACCTGCGGCCGTCACCACGTCCGCGGCATCGGCCGACGCCACGGACCTCGCCGAGACCGGAGGGACGATCCCGTTCGCCGCGCTCTTCGCAGCCATCGCGCTGCTGGGCGCGGGCGGCGTGCTCGTGTCTCGGCGTCGGCGCACCGCGTGAGCGCGGGGTGCGACGGCGCTGCCTGGATCGTCGCACCCTGACCCGCGCAGTGCGCGAGGGCGCCGCGGCTCTCCCCAAACGCCGCGGCGCCCTCAAACCCTCCCGTTGATCGTCGAAGGCTCGGGCTCGCCCCGATCGCCGGCAGTCCGTGCCTGGATGCCGGGGTCGCGGCGCCGCCCGGGCCTTCGGCCCGACCCGTCTGGACGAAGCGGCATCCCTGCACAATGCTGGAGGGATGCCGCTTCCTGCCGATTACCGCCTCGTCACCGTGCCCGAGACGCGCCAGCGCGACGTGCTGACGCTCGACGTCTGGGCGTTCCCGACCGAGCACACCGTCGACAAGCTCATGACCACCCCGCCGGGACTCCCCTGGGGGGAGCGCACCTTCGCCGTCGAACGCGACGGAATCCCCGGCTACACCGGCTTCCACGCCACGTACGCCCTGCAGGCCTACCCCGTTCCGGGTGCGGAGGTCTCGTGCGGCTGGCTGACCTGGGTCGGCGTGCATCCCGGGCATCGTCGTCGTGGCATCCTGCGCGCGATGATCGAGCACCACTTCGCCGACTGCCTGGCCCACGGCGAGGCGTTCTCGGCGCTCACCGCCTCGGAGCCGTCGATCTACGGCCGCTTCGGCTACGGCCTCGCCGCCAACGTGCTGTCGCTGAACATTCCGCGGGGTGCCGCGCTGCGCTCCGTCGCCGGCTCGGACGCGCTCAGCGTCGAGCTCGCGGAGTGGGATGCCGCCGCCCACAGCGACCTGGTGGCCGACATCCACCGCGAGTACGGACGCCTGCCCGCCGGGCTCGGCCGCCCCGGCTGGGCCACGCGTGAGACCGCCGACATGCGCACCTACTGGGATGCCGACCCCGAACACCTGCGTGGTGGCCGCGAGTCCCGGCGTCTTGTCGTCGTGCGGGATGCCGGCGGCCGCCCGACCGCGTTCGCCGCCTTTCGGCGCACGCTGAAGTGGGAGGGGATGGGATCCGACGGAACCGTCCACGTGCGCGAGGCCGTCGCGCTGGATGCCGCATCCGCCCATCGGCTGTGGACCGTGCTGCTCGACCTCGACCTGATGAATCGCGTCGAGGTCGACAACGTCGCCACCGACGATGCGATCATGCGCCTGCTCGTCGACCCGCGCGCCGTGGAGCCGAAATACGCCGACCACACCTGGGTGCGGCTGCTGGACGTGCCGCGGGCGCTCGCGGAGCGGCGCTATGCCGGCGACATCGACGTGGTGCTCGAGGTGACAGACGCGATGGTGCCGGCCAATGCCGGGCGCTGGCGGGTCGTGGCATCCGCATTCGGGCACGCGGAGGTGACGCCGACCGACGCGGAGCCCCAGCTCGTGCTCGACGTGCGCGAACTCGGCTCGGTGCACCTGGGCTCGGTCACGTGGACATCCCTCGCCCAGGCCGGGCTGATCGAGGTGCGGGATCCGGCCGCCCTCGCGCCCGCCGCCGTCGCGTGGTCGTGGCCGGTCGCGGCAGCCGCCAACTGGGTGTTCTGAGCCGCGCAGGAAACGACGGATGCCGCGGACCCGAGGGTCCGCGGCATCCGTGCGTGTGTCGCGGATTACTTCGCGGCGACCACCTGAAGCGAGATCAGAGCGGTGAGGTCGTCACGCAGGCGAACGGTCGCCTCGTGGTTTCCCACAGCCTTGATCGGCGAGGTGATGTGGATCTTGCGCTTGTCGAGGTCACCGAGACCGGCGGCCTTGACGGCGTCTGCGATGTCACCGGTCTTGACCGAGCCGAACAGGCGACCCTCGGCGCCGGCCTTGACGGTGAGCTTCACCTTGGCGGCCTCGATGGCGGTCTTGAGGGCGACGGCCTCTTCGTGGTCGTGGATCGCGCGGGCGTCGCGGGCGGCACGGATGGATGCCACCTGCTTCTCGCCACCGCGGGTCCACGCCACAGCGAAGCCCTGGGGAATGAGGTAGTTGCGGGCGTACCCGTTCTTGACCTCGATCACGTCACCGGCGCTACCCAGCCCGGCGACCTCGTTCGTGAGAATCAGCTTTGCCATGGGGGTGCTCCTTAGCGGCCTGCGCCGGCGTAGGGCAGAAGAGCCATCTCGCGCGCGTTCTTGATGGCGCGGGCGATGAGGCGCTGCTCCTGCACGGAGACACCGGTGATACGACGGGCGCGGATCTTGCCGCGCTCCGAGATGAACTTGCGGAGGGTGGCGACATCCTTGTAGTCGATGACGCCGACGCGGATCGCCTTCGCGGGGGCCGCGTTCTTCGCGCCCTTCCGCGGCTTGCGGCGCGTGCTGCTAGCCTTTCCAGCCATTTTGTTTCCTTAGTGTGGGGAGGATGCCTGAGGCATCCGGAGTTTTAGAACGGAGTGTCGTCGCCGTAAGAGCCGGGCGCGCTCCAGCCGTCGTTGTCGCGGGAGTTCGAACCGGGGGTCGCCCACGGCTCGTCGTCGCGCGACGACTGCTGGCGCGGCTGGTTGCCCCCGAAGGAGCCTCCGCCGCCATTGCCACCGCGGTCGCTGCCGCCGAAGCCGCCGCCGTTGCCGCCGGAGCTGGCCGCGCGGGTCACCTGCGCGGTGGCGTAGCGCAGCGAGGGGCCGATCTCGTCGACCTCGAGCTCGATGGCGGTGCGGTTGTTGCCTTCGCGGTCCTGGTAGGAGCGCTGACGGAGGCGACCGGTGGCGATCACGCGGGAGCCCTTGGTCAGCGAACCGGCCACGTGCTCCGCGAACTCGCGCCACACGGACGCGCGGAGGAACAGCGCTTCGCCGTCCTTCCACTCGTTCGCCTGACGGTCGAAAGTGCGCGGCGTCGACGCGATCGTGAAGTTCGCAACGGGCAGCCCGTTCTGCGTGTAGCGCAGCTCGGGGTCTGCGGTCAGGTTCCCGACCACGGTGATGACGGTTTCGCCGGCCATGTCTTACGCCTTACGCCTTTGCGACCGCCGCAGCCTTGCGGGCTGCCTTCTCGTCGGTGCGCTTCTGCTCGGCGGCCACCTGGGCGATCGCCTCTTCAGCACGCAGGACCTTGGTGCGCATGACAAGCTCGCTGAGCTTGAGCTGGCGGTCGAGCTCCTGAGTGGCCTCGCTCGTCGCGGTGAAGTTGACGACGACGTAGATGCCCTCGTTCTTCTTCTGGATCTCGTACGCGAGACGACGACGGCCCCACACATCGATGTTGTCGATCGAGCCACCGTCGTTCGTGATGACCTTGAGGAACTTCTCGAGGTTCACGCCGACCTGGCGCTCGTCGATCTCAGGGTTCAGGATAACCATGAGTTCGTACTGGTGCGTCACTTACCCACCTCCTTCGGACTAGCGGCAGCCGGGCATTTCCCGGTTGCAGGAGGGTGTGTTTGCACGCCGCCCGGACACACGTGTACCCAGGCAACCTGAACAGCCTACCGTACGGCCGCTGAAGATGCGATCTCAGGATGCCGGACGCCGCACGCCCAGCATCCGCGCGAACAGCCGCTGCAGCGGGCCGGTCAGCAGCATGAGGAACAGGGCGTAGTAGGAGACCTCCGGAAAGAGCAGGGCCAGCACGAGTGCGAGGGCGAACAGCGCGACGGTCGCGATCTCGCCGGCGATGCCCGCGAGCAGCCGGTCGGGTTCGATCGTGTGCGTGGCCGGATGCGACCGCAGGTACAGGCGCGTGAACAGGGCCAGCGCCGAGGTCAGGATCATGCTGCCGATGTACATGGAGATGAGCACCCGGTCGCGGGACGACATCTGTCCGACCATCGCGGTGACCACGGGGATCCACACGATCGACAGCAGCCACGCCATCGTGATCCACAGCAGCGGCACCGACACGCGCTCGACCCGCGAGAACACCCGGTGGTGGTCGACCCAGAACATCGCGATGATGCCGAAGCTCAGCACGAACGCGAACAGCTGCCCGGTGTGGCCCAGGACCCACGTCCACGCGCTCTCGTGCTGGGACGCCGCCTCGTTGACGCTCTCCATGAGCGGCAGGATCAGCAGCGTCATGGCGATCGCGACGACCGCGTCGACGAACGCCTTGGCGCGCTCCGCGCCGAACAGCACCGTCTGCTGTTCGGCCGCGTCGTCCGGTTCGGTCACGAATTAGATCGTAGCGACCGCACCCGCCCGGGGACGGGGGCTACCGTGATCACATGCGCTGGACCGGGGATGTCGCCGCGGGCGACTGGCTGAAGCCGCTCATCGACGACCCGTGGCGGCACACGATGCACGATGTCGTCCCACGGGGGTTCGAGGCCTACGCCCGGGTGTTCCACCCGGCGTCGCGCAGCCGCCCCGTCGGACAGCGGTGGCCGCGCGGCTCGATCGACGACAATGCCCGGGGATGGCAGAAGTTCTCCGCGGAACGGCACGAGATCGAGTCCGAATCGGTGAGCTGGGCCCAGGTCGCCGACGCATTCGGCACCACGATGCATCCGTACGCCCAGTTCCGCGCTCTGGTCGGCCAGACCGACGGCGCCGGAGCGGCGGGCCAGCCGGAGGACGCCGCCGGGTGGCACTACGGCCAGACCATGGAGGGACAGCTCGATGCCGGCGTCCTGTCCGTCCTCGCCGGCGTTCTGAGCGGGCGCACGACGACACCCGATTCCGGAGGGGTGGCCCTCTGGGACGGCTGGGGCGACCTGGTCGGCGGACTCGGCTACGGGGGTTCGCGCAGTGCGTACGTGCGGTTCGACGGAGACGATCCGGAGCAGGGAGTCGACTTCATCGCGCAGACGACACGCGACTGGTTCAACGATGTCTTCCGCCCGCCGACGTGGCAGGACGGCATCCTGTCCCGGGAGATCTCGAAGTCGCCCCGGCTCGAGCTGCCCGGGCGTTCCTTCGTCGTGTTCGAGGGCGGCATCCGCGAGTTCACCTCCCCCGACTGGGAGTCTCGCGTGCCCTGGCTCGACGTGTCGGGTGTGGAACTCGGCTTCCCGCCGAGCGCGTACGCACCCAGCATCATCTGGCCGGACGACCACGCCTGGGTGCTGGTGAGCGAGGTCGACTACGACTCGACGATCATCGCGGGCAGCCGCGAGCTGATCCGGGCCGTGTGCTCCACGCCCGGTGTGGAGGCTCTGCCCATCGCGCCCGATTCCGCCTTGACCTGGGATTCCGACGAGGTGAACCGGTGACCACCACGCACCCGTTCGATTCGCGACCGCTCACCGACCCGATCGATCCGGCCGAGCTGCGCGCGTTCGGCCGGCAGCTGCGTGCGGGCGGTCTCGCCGCGAACCTCGTGCCGATCGCGATGGCGGTGCTCGGCGTCCTCGTCTTCGCCGTCGTGTTCATCGGATTCGTCGGCGGCATCATCGCCTCGTTCGCCGACGGGAGCGGCTCGGGCATCCCGTTCCTGTTCGTGAGCGTTGTGCTGCTCGCGGTGATCGTGACCCTCGGCGTGCTCACAGTGCGGCGCTGGTTCCGGCCGACGCGCCTGTTCCGGCTCGTGAAGTTCGCGCAGGCGAACGGCATGGAGTTCCAGACGATCGCCCGGGACCCCGACCTGCCGGGCATGATCTTCCGGCAGGGCCGCAGCCGGGTCGCCACCGACATCGTGCGGGGCGACCAGCCGCGGTTCGTCGAGTTCGGCAACTTCCGGTACGAGACCGGCAGCGACAAGCAGAAGCAGACCCACCGCTGGGGCTACATCGCGATCCGGCTCGACGTGCCGCTGCCGAACATCGTGCTGGATGCCGCGAGCAACAACTCCTTCTTCGGCTCCAACCTGCCCGAGCAGTTCGGCCGGCACCAGCGGCTCGCCCTCGAGGGCGACTTCGACCGGTTCTTCACGCTGTACGCGCCGGAGGGCTATGAGCAGGACGCCCTGTACCTGTTCACGCCCGACATCATGGCCCGGTTCATCGATCACGCCGCCGCGCTCGATGTCGAGATCGTCGACGACTGGCTGTTCCTGTACGCCCAGCGCGACATGACGACGCTCGATCCCGCCCAGTGGGCGTGGGAGTTCTCGGTCGTCGGCGCCCTCACCGACAAGCTCGCCCAGTGGGGCCGCTGGCGCGACGAGCGCCTCCGGGCGGCGCCGGACCGGGATGCCGTCTCCCCCGCCGGCGCGGGTGCACCGGGCCTGCCGTTCGCCGCTCCCGCCTCCGCGCCCCTGCCACCGGCATCCCCGATCGGCGTCGCCGCCGGCGGTCGCCGCCTGCGTCAGGGCGTTCCGGTGCTCGCCCTCGTCGCGATGGGCGTCGTGGTGGTCGGCTGGTTCGCGATCCAGCTCGCCGGCGCGTTCCATCCGTGAGGCATCCCGCGTCGAGCCACGGCGGCGCCGACGAGACAGGGCCGCCGCGACCGTTTCTGGTCGCGGCGGCCCTGTCTCGATCAGGCCGGAGCGGACCCGGCCGGGTCAGGCCCCGGACGCTGCGTTCGCGGCGATCCAGGCGGCGCGGCGCGCGCGCTGCTCGACGGGATCCGGCACCGGCAGGGATGCCAGCAGCCGCTTCGTGTAGTCGTCCTTCGGTTCGGTCAGCACCTGCACCGTGGAGCCCTGCTCGCGCACCACGCCGTGCCGCAGCACGACGACGCGGTCGGCGACGGCATCGATGACCGCGAGGTCGTGGCTGATGAACAGGCACGCGAACCCGAGCTCGCGCTGCAGTTCGGCGAACAGCTCCAGCACGGTCGCCTGCACCGAGACGTCCAGGGCGCTGGTCGGCTCGTCGGCGATGAGCAGCTTGGGCCCGAGCGCGAGCGCGCGCGCGAGGGATGCCCGCTGCCGCTGACCGCCGGACAGCTCGTGCGGGTACCGGTCGCCGTACGCGGTCGGCAGGCGCACGGCTTCCAGCAGCTCGTCGACCCGCGCGCGTGCCCTCGCCGGGCTCGACGCGCGACCGTGCGCCACCAGCGGCTCGGCGATGCACTCCGCGATCGTGAGCAGCGGGTTGAAGCTCGTCGCCGGGTCCTGGAACACGAACCCGATGTCGGGACGCAGCTTCGCGAGCTTGCGCGACGACGAACCGCGCAGCTCGGTGCCGAGAACCTTCAGCGACCCCTCGACGACCTGCGTGAGGCCGACCATGGCCCGGCCGATCGTCGTCTTGCCCGACCCGGATTCGCCCACCAGGCCCAGCACCTCACCCTGCGCGATCCAGAAGTCCACGCCCTTCACAGCGACCACGCCGCGGCTGCCGAAACGGCCGGGGTAGGCGATCTGCAGTTTGTCGGCGACCACGACGGCATCGGCCGGCGGGCTCGCGGGCGCGGCGGCTGAGGCATCCTGCACGGCGCTCTTCCCGCGCCCGACGTGCGGCACGGCATCCAGCAGCTGCTTCGTGTACTCCTCGCTCGGGTGGGCGAACAGCTCGGCGACCGGCGCCTGCTCCACGATGTCGCCCTGGTACATGACGATCACCCGGTCGGCGAGGTCGGCGACCACGCCCATGTTGTGGGTGATCAGCACGATCGTCGCGCCGAACTCGTCGCGGCAGGCGCGCAGCAGCTCGAGGATCTCGGCCTGCACCGTCACGTCGAGGGCCGTGGTCGGCTCGTCGGCGATGATGAGCCCGGCGCCGAGCACCAGCGTCATCGCGATCACGATGCGCTGCTTCTGCCCGCCGGAGAACTGGTGCGGGTAGTCGTCCACGCGCGTGTCGGGATGCGGGATGCCGACCCGGCGCAGGATGTCGATCGCCCGGGCCCGGGCATCCTTCTTGGACAGCTTCTCGTGCGCCTGCAGACCCTCGATGATCTGCCACCCGACCGTGTAGACCGGGTTGAGGGCCGTCGAGGGCTCCTGGAACACCATCGCCACGTCGCGGCCGCGCATCGAACGCAGCTGGGCCGCGGAGGCGTGCACCACGTCGGTCTCGCCCGCACCGGTTCCGCGGATCACCACGGCCCCGCCGAGCGTCGCGGTCTCGGGGAGGAGCCCCAGCAGCGTGTTCGCCGTGACGGTCTTGCCCGACCCGGACTCGCCCACGATCGCCAGCACCTCGCCGGCGCGGGCCTCGAGCGAGATGCCCTTGACCGCGACGACGGGGTCGCCGTCGGTGGCGAACGTGACGCGCAGGTCGTCGACCCGGGCGACCGGTTCGGTCGTCATCGTGTCGCTCACGAGGCACCTCCTGCCCGGCGGCGCGTGCGCAGCCGCGGGTCGCTCAGATCGTTCAGGCTCTCGCCGACCAGGGTGATGCCGAGCACCACCAGCACGATCGCGATGCCCGGCGGGATCGCCGTCCACCAGATGCCGGCCGAGACGTCGGCCACCGAGCGGTTGAGGTCGTAGCCCCATTCCGCCGCGGCCGTCGGCTCGATGCCGAAGCCGAGGAAGCCGAGGCCCGCGAGGGTCAGCAGCGCCTCCGATGCGTTCAGCGTCACGACGACCGGCAGCGACCGGGTCGAGTTGCGCAGCACGTGCCGCACCAGGATGCGGGCGGTCGGCACGCCGATCACCCGGGCCGACTCGACGAACGGCTCGGCCTTGACCCGCACCACCTCGGAGCGGATCACCCGGAAGTACTGCGGCACGAACACCACCGTGATCGAGATCGCCGCCGCCAGGATGCCCGAGCGCAGGTCGGACTGGCCGCCCGAGATCATGATCGACATCACGATCGCGAGCAGCAGCGACGGGAACGCGTAGATGGCATCCGACAGCATCACGAGGGTGCGGTCGAACCAGCCCCCGAAGTAGCCGCCGATGAGGCCGAGGATCACACCGATCACGATCGAGAACGCGATCGAGCAGATGATGGCGAGAAGTGCGGTCTGCGCGCCCCAGACCGTGCGCGAGAGCACGTCGAACCCGGAGACGGTCGTGCCCCACAGGTTGAGGGAGTTCGGCGGCATCGTGGTGCCGAACGCGTGACCGTTGACGGACTGCTGCGCCCAGCCGTAGGGCGCGATCCACGCGGCGAACGCGGCGACCAGAATGAAGGTGACCGTGAGCACGAGGCCCAGCACGAGCATGAACCGCTGCAGGCCGACGCTCTGGCGCAGCTGCGAGATCACCGGGATGCGGCTGAGGAGGCTCCGCTTGCGGGGCGCCTGGACGGGGGTGGTCTGCGTGGTCATCAGTACCTCACTCGCGGGTCGATGAGCGCGGCGACGATGTCGACGATGAAGTTCGTCACGGCGACGATGATCGCGATCATGATGACGATGCCCTGCACGGCGACGAAGTCGCGCGCCTGCAGGTACTGGTTCAGCATGAACCCGATCCCCTTCCATTCGAAGGTCGTCTCGGTGAGCACCGCCCCCGACAGCAGGATGGCGATCTGCAGGCCGATGACCGTCACGATCGGGATGAGCGCGGGCCGGTAGGCGTGCTTGGTGAGGAGGCGATACTCGCTGACCCCTCGGGAGCGCCCCGAGGTGACGTACTGCGCGCCCAGCGTTCCGATGACGTTCGTGCGCACGAGCCGCAGGAAGATGCCCGCGGTCAGCAGACCGAGCGCGAGCCCGGGCAGGATCGCATGCCACAGCACATCGCCCACGGCATCCATGTCCCCGAGCCGCAGCGCGTCGACGATGTAGATGCCAGTGGGATTCTGCATGCTCTGCAGCTCCAGCTCGTAACTCGTCGACGCCCGTCCCTGCACGGGCAGTGCCCCGAGCCACACCGAGAAGACGAGCTTCAGCATGAGGCCGAGGAAGAAGATCGGGGTCGCGTAGAACAGGATCGCCGTGACGCGAAGCACGGCGTCCTGCCACTTGTCGCGCCGGTAGGCGGCGATGAGCCCGAACGGGATGCCGATGAGGAACGCGACGATCAGCGCGTAGATCGCCAGTTCCAGCGTCGCGGCGCCGTAGGTGAGCAGCACCTGGATCACCGGCTGATGGTCGGTGAGCGTGGTGCCGAAGTCACCGCGCAGGATGCTCCACAGGTAGTCGACGTACTGGATGATGAGCGGCCGGTCGTACCCGGCGTCGTGGATGCGCGCCTTCAGCTGGTCGGGCGGGAGCTTGCCGCCGAGCGCGGCGGTGATCGGGTCCCCGGTGACCCGCATCAGCAGGAACACGACGGTGACCAGGATGAAGACGGTCGGGATGATCAGGAACAGGCGGATGACGATGTAGCGCCAGAGCCCGCCCCGCCCACCTCTTGTGGAGGCGGCGGGAACCAGGTCAGCGGCGTCGATGGCGGTGGCCATGGGTTTACCTCACAGAAGGATGCCGCAGGGCCCGACCGCCCGGGAAAGGCGGTCGGGCCCTGCGTCACGCGTCACTTGTGGATCGGCGCGTAGTGGAAGGTGAACGAGGCGTCCAGGACGGTGCCCTGGACATCCTTGCCCACGACCGCGACCTGCTTGCCCTGCGTCAGCGGCAGGGTGGAGAGGTCCTTGGCCACGAGGTCCTGGATCTGCTTGATCACGTCGCCGCGCTTGGCGGGGTCGGTGATGCCGACCTGCTCGGAGATCAGCTTCTGCACCTCGGGGTTGTCGTAGTGGTTGCCGAGGAAGTTGTTCTTCGAGAAGAACGGCGTGAGGTAGTTGTCGGCATCCGGGTAGTCCGGGAACCAGCCGAGCTGGTAGGCCGGGTACACGTCGGCGACGCGGTCCTTGGAGTACTGCACGTACTCGGTCTGGCCGAGGTTCACCTTGAACAGGCCGCCGGTCTCGAGCTGCGACTTGACGGCCGCGTACTCGTCGCCCGACGAGGGGCCGTAGTGGTCGCCCGTGTACTGCAGGTTCAGCGTGACCGGCGTGGTGACGCCCGCGGCCGCGAGCACGGACTTCGCCTTGTCGAGGCTGGGTCCGCCCGAGCCGTCGCCGTAGAGGCCCTTCAGGGACTCGCTGGCGTTCGGCACGCCCTGGGGCACGTAGCTGTACAGCGGCGTGTAGGTGTCCTTGAACACGTTGGTCGCGATCGCCTTGCGGTCGACGAGGTCGGCCGCGGCCTGACGCACGGCGAGCGCCTTCTTGGCATCCGCCTGCGGGGTCTTCGCGCCGAACGGCATCGTGTTGAAGTTGAACACGATGTAGCGGATCTCGCCGCCGGGACCGGTGACGAGCTTGACCTTGCTGTTGGACTTCAGCGACGAGATGTCGGTGGCCGACAGGCTCCGGTAGGCGACGTCGATGTTGCCGTTGCCGATGTCGAGCTTCATGTTCGAGGCATCCGCGTAGTACTTGACGTCGACGCCCGCGTTGGCGGCCTTGCCGAGGTTGCCGGCGTAGCCCGCGTACGGCTTGTAGGAGATCAGCTGGTTCACCTTGTAGGAGGTGATCGTGTACTGGCCGGCGAAGGCGTTCGCCTTGACGATGTCGTTGTCGGGCATCACCTTGTCGGCGGGGAAGACCTTCTGGTCGACGATCGGGCCGGCCGGCGTCGTGAGGATCTGGGGCCAGGTCTGGTCGTTGGCGACCTTCAGGTGGAAGACCACGGTGGTGTCGTCCTTGACCTCGGTCGAGGCGAGGTTGCCGAGGAGGGCCGCGGGGCCGTTCGGGTCGTTGATCTTCACCTGACGGTCGAACGAGAACTTCACCGACTCGGCGTTCAGCGGGTCGCCGTTGGCGAACTTGAGGCCCGGCTTGAGCTTGACCGTGTACTCGTTCGGCGTCGTGAAGGAGGCCGACTCGGCGATGCTCGGCGTCACCTCGGAGGTGCCGTACTTCGCGTTCATCAGGAACGGGTACACCTGCGTCTCGACGGCGTACGAGCCGTTGTCGTAGGAGCCTGCCGGGTCGATCGAGGTGATCTTGTCGGTCGTGCCGATGACGATCGGCTTGCTCGAACCGCCGGACCCGGTGTTCCCGCCTTTGCCGGCGCATCCGGACAGTGCGACAGCGGCCACACCGACCGCAGCGACTGCCAGAAGCATGCGTCCGCGTGATGACGTGTGCAATGACATGTGTGATTTCCTCTGCTTTGAGGGGGGTTCCGCGCAGGGTGGCGCGGTGCGAGCATCCATTGTCACCCACGACCGCCGGATTCCGGGCATCCACCGGTGTTTTCGTGATCAGACCGAGACCCGCGTCCGGTGAGACCGAGTGTCAGGATGCCTCGGTTCCGGAGAGTCCCGAGACGGCGCGCAGTTCGGCGGCGAGCGCCTCGATGCGGGCCGGTTTCGCGGCGAGGAACGCGAGCTGCGGGCCTCGCACCGGCACCAGATCGAGAGCGCCCGCGGCATCCTGCCCGCGCAGGGCGAGACGGAGCGCCGGGTACGTGCGCAGCACCCGTCCGGTGCCCGGCGACAGGGCCGTGTGCTTCGCGAGGGATGCCGCGACGAGCTCGCGGGTGGGGCAGCGGAACACCGGGCCCTCGGCCGGGTCCCGGTACAGCTCGAGGGTCGTGCGGTCGACGACCAGGGCGACCCCGGTGTCGTCCGGCGCCGCGTCGCGGATGCCCTCGTCGCCGGTCACGGTCCGCAGCTGCGACGGAAGGTCGGGACGCATCTGCGCCAGCACCACGACCGCGCCGGGACGGGATGCCCGGACCGTCTTCGCGAAGCGTCCCCACGCGAAGAACAGCCGCGAGGCGTCGCCGCTCAGCAGCACGCCGACCACGACCGCGAGCACGGCCACGGTGACGATCACCCACAGGTCCACAGTGGGACCCTATGTCATCGGTCGGTGCGACAGCCCTCAGGTCACGGCGCCGCGCACCTGGAACTCGGGGGCGCGCCACAGCTCCTCGTCGAGCACCGTGCGCAGGGACTCGACGGCATCCCACACGTCCGCGAAGCCGAGGTACAGGGGCGTGATGCCGAAGCGCAGCACGTGCGGCTCGCGGTAGTCGCCGATCACGCCGCGGGCGATCAGGGCCTGCATGACCGCGTAGCCCTCCGGATGCAGGAAGCTCACGTGACTGCCCCGGTCGGCGTGAGCGCGCGGGGTGATGAGCGTCAGCGGATGCCCGGCCAGCCGCGTCTCGACGAGCTCGATGAACAGGTCGGTGAGCGCCAGCGACTTGGACCGGAGCTGCTGCCCGTCCGCGCTCAGGGCGATGTCGATGCCGACCTCCATGGTCGCCAGCGACACGATGGGCTGCGTACCGACGAGGAAGCTGGCCGCCCCCGGCGCCGGGTCGTAGCCGACCGCCATCTCGAACGGGCGGGCGTGTCCCCACCAGCCCGACAGCGGCTGCTTCGCGCGCGCCGCGTGCTTCGGCGACACCCACACGAACGCCGGGGATCCGGGCCCGCCGTTGAGGTACTTGTAGGTGCAGCCGACGGCGAAGTCGGCATCCGCGGCGGTCACGTCCACGGGCACCGCGCCGATCGAGTGGCACAGGTCCCACACGGCGAGCGCGCCGGCGGCGTGGATCTCGGCGGTGGTGGCATCCATGTCCCACCAGGCGCCCGTGCGGTAGTTGACCCCGGTGAGCAGCACCACGGCGACGTCGTCGTCGAGGGCGTCCGCGAGCGGATGCTCGTCGTCGATGAGCCGCAGCTCGTACGGGCGCCCGTCGGGGTGTCCGAGCATCCCGATGATCCCCTCGATGATGTAGAGGTCGCTCGGGAAGTTCTCCTGCTCGGACACGATGACGCGGCGCGCGGGGGCGTCCTCCCGCTGGATGCCGAGGGCCGCCGCGAGCGCCTTGAACACGTTGATCGACGTGGTGTCGGTCGCGACGCACGATCCCGGCGTGCCGCCGATGAGCTGCGCGATCTTGTCGCCGATGCGGGTGGGCAGCGCGAACCAGTCGTGGGTGTTCCAGCTGCCGATCAGGTCGCGGCCCCACTCGACGGTGACGACGGATGCCGCCCGCTCCACGGCCGCCTTCGGCAGCGCGCCCAGCGAGTTGCCGTCGAGGTAGATGACGCCCGGCGGGAGGTCGAACAGGTCGCGGAACGGACGCAGCGGGTCGGTCTGGTCGGCGGCGACGCAGGCCTCGCGGGAGCTCAGCATGTGCCCACGGTATCCCGAGAACCCGATCCGCGAGACAGGGTCTCGCCGCCGACACGGGCCCGCGACGACCCGGTCTCGTCGCCGCGGACCTGTCTCGATGACCCGCCCCCGCCGCCGAGGCTTCCGTGACACGCTGGAGGGACACCGTGGAAGGGGATGCCATGAAGGCTGTGCAGTATCGCGAGATCGGCAAAGGACCCGAGGTCGTCGAGGTCGACACTCCCGAACCGGGGCCCGGGCAGATCCGGCTGAAGGTGACCGCGGCGGGCCTGTGCCACTCGGACTGGTTTCTCATGGATCTGCCGGCCGACCAGTACGCGTACGGTCTGCCGCTCACCCTCGGGCACGAGATCGCCGGCGTCGCGGACAAGCTCGGCGACGGGGTCGTCGGCATCGAGGTCGGCGCGTCGTACGCGGTGTACGGCCCGTGGGGATGCGGCGTCTGCCACGCCTGCGCCGAGGGCAAGGAGAACTACTGCGCCCGGGCGGCATCCCTCGGCATCGCGCCTCCCGGACTCGGCGCGCCCGGCGGCATGGCGGAGTACGTCATCGTCGACAGCGCGCGGCATCTGCTGCCCCTCGGCGACCTCGATCCGGTGCAGACGGTCTCGCTGACGGATGCCGGACTCACGCCGTACCACGCGATCAAGGCCGCCCAGCACAAGCTGTATCCGGGGGCGTTCGCGCTGGTGCTCGGCGTCGGCGGCCTCGGGCACGTCGGGGTGCAGATCATCCGGGCGATCAGCGAGGCGACCGTGATCGCGGTCGACGTCAGCGAGGACAAGCTCGCCCTCGCCCGCGAGGTCGGAGCCCACCACACGGTGCTGTCGGGCCCGGATGCCGCCGCCCAGGTGCGCGAACTCACCGGCGGACTCGGGGCGGATGCCGTGTTCGACTTCGTCGGCGTCCAGCCCACGATCGACACCGCACGGGAGTCGGTCGCGATCGACGGGTTCATCCACATCGTCGGCATCGGCGGAGGCATCCTGCCCGCGGGGTTCTTCTCGACCCCCTTCGGCGCGGCGGTGCGCAACCCGTACTGGGGGTCGCGCTCGGAGCTCGCCGAGGTGCTCGACCTCGCCCGCACCGGCGCCGTGTCGGTGCACGTGCAGCAGTACGGCTTCGACACCGCGGTGGAGGCCTATGGCCGCCTGCACCACGGCCAGGTGCGCGGCCGCGCCGTCGTGGTTCCGTAGCTGAGGGCTCCCGCTTGTTGAGCGAGCGAAGCGAGACGAAACGCTCCACGCCCGTCGCTAGCCGGTCGGCCGGGTCGTGACCTCCTCCTTTCGTTGGTGCGACCCAGTCTCAAGCCGTCGCCCACGCGACTGCCCCACGTTCGTCAGCGTCGTGGGGGGCTGACGAAGTTGCGGAGGAGGGGCGCACCGACCGGATCTGAATAGGACTGCATGAGCGCTACCGGGTCCGCATCCGCGATGTACGAGTACATGACCGCCGGGTGGAGATAGTCGCGGTCGCGGATCCGGAGATCCATCGGGCGGCCGAGACGACTCAGTCCCGTCCATCGGTCGCCGAAGTCGATGACCGCATACCCGGGGGCGCATTCGCGCCAATCGAAAGGGAAGAAGACATGCCCAAGATTGCGCGTCGACCGGAGGTCGTCTCCGACATAGTCGATCAGCATGCGCTCGATTGCATTCATCTCCGGTGAGGTCATCAACAGCCGGGGCTCCTCTGCGCGCTCCGCGCGCTCCAGCGCAATCGTGCGATCCGCTGCAGTGATCGTGAACCGGATTTCTCCGCCGTCGTTTGCGATGGTGACACTCCCGGGAGCATGGAAGATCGCGTATCCCGCGCCCGCCGCCCAGGCCGAAAAGTCGGGGTTCAGTTCGATCGTGTTCATTTCAGCACTTTCGCATGAACAAGCTCATGAACGGACCTCTCGACATGGTCCATGTCACGGACGAGCACTTGGGCACCGCCGCCGCCATGGCCGAACGCGCGAGCGACTTCGCTGATCTCGATGGTCCAGCCCTCTGGAAGGTGCCCTGTGAGTTCGTATCTGTAGAGTTGCCGCGCGAGCGACGAAATGGGCAGTGCGCGTTCTTCGAAACTGGACGTCACGCCGTTGAACCTGAGCGCCAGATACTGTCCGCTGTCCGGCCCGACCCGATCGAGCTGCTTCCCGTAGTCGCGCACGAAGGCCCTGATGTTTGAGTACGCGACCCGAACGGATCGCGTCCACCAGCTGCGCGCCGTCATCCAGCAAACCCGCGCCACTGAACACCGTGGCGGTCTCCACCGGACCGGACGTCAACGGACCACTCGACACAACACCGTCCTCCAACGGTCGCATCACGGGCCCACCCCCCAACCTACCCGGGCAGCCCCGGTCCCGTTGCGCTCGGCACGGCCCGGTGGTCTCCGTGAGACATGGTGCTCCCGCCGAAACAAGGTCACGGCGCACTTGTTTCGGCGGCGCGACTCGGTCTCGGCGACGCCCGACGAGGATGCCGCCCCGACGCGATTGCCCTTCGACGGGCTCAGGGCGCTTGCGCACCCGTGACAAACGTCACGGGAACGACGTGACGGGGGTGTGCGGGCGGGGCATCCGGACCGCGGCACTCTTGAACCATGACAATCCCCACACCCACTCCAGCCGCCGCCGGCACGTCGCCCGGAGCCTCCGGGCGCGTGGGCCCAGCGGTCGCCGCATCCGGCATCACGAAGAGCTTCGGCAAAGTCCGGGCCGTCGACGGCGTCTCGCTCGAGATCGAGCAGGGTGAGATCGTCGCGTTCCTCGGCCCGAACGGAGCCGGCAAGACCACGACCATCGACATGCTGCTGGGCTTGTCGCATCCCGACACCGGCTCGGTGAAGGTGTTCGGCGAGTCGCCGCGCGCCGCCATCGCGCACGGACTCGTCTCGGCGGTGCTGCAGACCGGCGGCCTGCTCAAGGACATCACCGTCCGCGAGACCCTCCAGCTGACCGCGAGCCTGTTCGCCGACACGCGACCGGTCGACGAGGTCATGAAGCGCGCGGGCATCACCGAGATCGCCGGCCGCAAGGTGGGCGTGTGCTCCGGCGGCCAGCAGCAGCGCCTGCGGTTCGCGATGGCGCTGCTCAGCGACCCGGGGCTGCTCATCCTCGACGAGCCGACCACCGGCATGGACGTCGAAGGACGCCGCTCGTTCTGGAGCAGCATCCGCGCCGACGCCGACCGCGGCCGCACCGTGCTGTTCGCCACCCACTACCTCGACGAGGCCGACGAATACGCGGACCGCATCGTGCTGATGGCCCGCGGCCGCATCGTCGCCGACGGAACCGCGTCCGAGATCAAGAACCTGGTGTCGGGCCGCACCGTCCATGCGACCCTTGCCGCGGCGGACCTCAGCGTGCTGGCATCCCTCCCCGGCGTCGACAATGTCGAGGTGAAGGGCGACCGCGTCGCGATCCGCACCAAGGACTCGGATGCCGCGGCCCGCTACCTGCTCACGCAGACACCCGCCCGCGACGTGGAGATCACGGCTCAGAACCTCGAGAGCGTGTTCCTCGCCCTCACCGCCGACACCGAGTCGGATCACACGCGCCCTGAGCCCGTCGAAGGGCAGAACCCCGGCTCGGAAGACCCTTCGACAAGCTCAGGGTCCACCTCTTATGAAGGAGCCCTGTCGTGACCTCCATCAACCTGGAGCGCCGCGTTCCCGCGTTCGGCGGCTTCAACCTCACCTATCTGCGCATCGAGCTGATGCGCAAGCTCCGCAATCGCCGCGGGATGCTGTTCATCGTCGCATTCCCGATCATGATGTACGTCATCGTCGGGGCCCGGTTCGTGCACACGCAGCTCACCGCGGTGCCGATCTCGCAGGGCGGACCCTCCGTCGCCGCCTACATCATGGTGTCGATGGCGATGTACGGGGCGATGATGTCGGCCACGCAGACCGGCGCGGCCGTCGCGATCGAACGCACGCAGGGCTGGAGCCGGCAGCTGCGCCTCACCCCGCTGAACCCGCTCGTGAACGTCATCATCAAGATGATCGCCGGGATGCTGCTGGGCCTCATCGCCGTCATCGCGACGTACGTCGCCGCCGCGATCAGCGGAGTGCAGCTGACCCCGGTGCAGTGGATCGCGACGGGACTCACCGCCTGGCTGCTCGCCGGCGCGGTGTTCACCACCCTCGGCCTCATGATCGGCTACATGGTGCCCGGCGAGAACGCCGCCCAGATCACCAGCTTCGTGATCGTCATCCTGTCGTTCCTCGGCGGACTCTTCTACCCGCTCAGCCAGATGCCGGAGTTCCTGCAGACCATCGCGAAGTTCACGCCGGTGTACGGCATCAGCCAGATGGCCCGCGCGCCCCTCACCGGCGACCCGTTCGACATCTGGGCACTGGTGAACGCCCTCGTCTGGTTCGCGATCTTCGTGGCGGGCACGGTGTTCTTCTTCCGGCGCGACACCAAGCGGGTCTGACCCTAGGGTGAAGAGCATGACCGAAGGGGCCGGCCGGGGCGACGGGATGCCGAACGGCTCCGTCGACCCCGGCTGGCCCATCCGGCGTCCGGCCGACCTCCCCGGCCCCACGACCTGGCAGACGGTGCGCCGCTCGCTGGTGTCCCGCGGGGCCCGCAGCTGGTATGTCGGCGGCGGCATCTCGCTGATCTGGCTGATCAGCCCCGGACAAGCCGTCCTGAGCGCGTCGGGCTCGTGGTGGGCGGCCGCGATCGGCATCGCCCTGCTCGTCGTCTACGGGATCGCCTTTCTGCTGAGCGGACCGCTCGAGTGGGTGCTGCCGGCATCCGGCCGCATGCTCGTGGTCGGGGCCCTGTTCGTCCTGTCGCTGCTGCTGATGCCCTGGCTGGGCTGGCAGCTTCCGGGCATCTGGACCTATGTCGGCGTCGCCTGGGGCATGGCGGCGCTGCCGTGGCGGCCCACGTGGATCGGCATCGCGGGGATCACCGTGCTGGCCCTCGTGTGCGAGGCGGTCGCCCAGGGAGGGTTCGAGAACGCGCTGTGGGTGCCGGCGATCATCCTCTCGATCTCGCTGATGATGGCCGCGTTCGCGCAGACGCAGGCGACCATGGCGCGCCTGCGGGCGACGCAGCGGCACGTGGAGGCCCTGGCCGCGGAGCGCGAGCGCGGGCGCGTGGCCCGCGACCTGCACGACATCCTCGGCCACTCCCTCACCGTGATCGCCGCCAAGTCCGAGCTCGGCGAGCGCCTCGTCGACATCGATCCGGAGCGTGCGAAGGGCGAGATGGCCGACGTCGCGAGCCTGGCCCGCGGCGCCCTCGCCGACGTGCGCGCCACGGTGGCCGGGTTCCGCGGGATGTCGGTGGGCGGCGAGCTGGCGGCGGTCCGGGTCGCGCTGGATGCCGCGGACATCGCCCTCGAGGCACCGGTCAACGCCGACGCGGTCGGCCCGGAGCACCGGGAACTCGCCGGCTGGGTGCTGCGCGAGGGCGTCACGAACGTGATCCGGCACGCGCGCGCCACCCGGTGCCGGGTGCGGCTGGATGCGGCGTCCGTCATCATCGATGACGACGGGATCGGGCCGACCACCGGGTCGGGCGGGTCGGGGCTCACCGGCCTGCGCGAGCGGGTGGATGCCGCCGGCGGAACCATGTCGATCGGCCGCGGCGACCTCGGCGGATTCCGGCTGGAGGTGCGCCTGTGATCCGCCTGCTGATCGCCGACGACCAGGCCCTGGTGCGCGGCGCGCTCGCGGCCCTGCTCGACCTCGAGCCCGACATCGACGTGGTGGCCCAGGTCGGTCGTGGCGACGAGGTCGCCGGTGCGGTGGCATCCTCGGCGGCCGACGTCGCGCTCCTCGACATCGAGATGCCGGGCCTCGACGGCATCGACGCGTGCGCCGAGGTGCGTCAGGCCGTGCCGGGATGCCGGGTGCTGATCGTGACGACGTTCGGCCGGCCGGGCTACCTCAAGCGGGCGATGCGGGCCGGGGCATCCGGTTTCGTCGTCAAAGACACCCCGGCCGCGCAGCTCGCCGACGCGGTGCGACGCGTGGCGCAGGGCCTGCGGGTCGTCGACCCGGTGCTGGCGGCCGAGTCGCTCGCGCAGGGCGACTCGCCCCTCACCGAGCGCGAGACCGACGTGCTCGCAGCCGCCCAGACCGGCGGCTCGGTCGCCGACATCGCGGGGATGCTGCATCTGTCGGAGGGCACTGTGCGCAACCACCTGTCGAGCGCGATCGGCAAGACCGGCGGCCGCAACCGGGCCGATGCCGCCCGCATCGCCGACGAGAACGGCTGGCTGTAGCGGTCCGTGTCCGCCCACTCGCTCGTTGAGCGAGCGAAGCGAGACGAAACGCGCGGTGCCCGGGCTCGTTGCGTTTCGTCTCAGTCGCTGCGCTCCTTCGCTCAACGACCGGTGGAAAGTCGACTCGTTCGTTGAGCGGGAGGTGTCGTGGGGCTCAGGCCTCCGGGGGTGCGGGCGGGGCCGGAGGCGCCGGCGGCGCCGGAGGTGCCGGGGGTGCGGGACGGGTGCCGGTGGTCTGTCCGCCCTGCAGCCAGACCGTGTGCGCCTTCAGCGCGTGCAGCACGCCGAGCCGCACGGCCGCGTAGACGATGCCGAACAGGATCGCCGCCCCGATCAGCCAGAGCAGAAGCAGGATGAAGCCGCCGAACCCGAAACCCATCATGTGCATGCCCTGAGCCTACGACGACCCGGGCGACCGCGCCGGACCGTACCGAATGCAGGATCGATCGGCATCCGGCGTGACGCGATCCGCATGAATACGCGGTCCCCTCCCCGCGCGCACCGAGCTCATCCTGCATCCGGTCCGGCCGATCGCGCTCACGTGACCCTCAGTCGGCGAGGCCGAAGGCCGCCAGCTCGGCGGGGTCCAGCATCCGGGATCGGATGAGGAACCGCAGTCCCGTGGGGGCCTCCACCGAGAACCCCGCGCCGCGACCGGGCACGACGTCGATGGTGAGGTGCGTGTACTTCCAGTACTCGAACTGCGACTGCGACATGTACACCTCGATCGGATCGAGGCCGGTGACGTCGAGGGCGCCGAGCCGCACGTCGCCGGGGCCGGTGACGAACATCCCGACCGGATAGCACATGGGTGCGCTGCCGTCGCAGCATCCTCCGGACTGGTGGAACATCAGCGGACCGTGCTGGTCCGTGAGCCGGCGCAGCAGTTCGGCGGCGGCATCCGTCACCGCGACCCGCTCGTACGCGTCCGTCATCTCTCCTCCTTCGTCGCCCGACCCGGGCGGCGGCCATCGCTGGGGACGATGCCCGCCGCCCTCCCCCGTCTCCGGAGGGCCCCGATCAGAAGAAGCCCATCGGACCTTCGGCGTACGACACCAGCAGGTTCTTGGTCTGCTGGTAGTGGTCGAGCATCCGCAGGTGGTTCTCGCGACCGATGCCGGACTGCTTGTACCCGCCGAACGCGGCGTGCGCCGGGTACTGGTGGTACGTGTTCGTCCAGACGCGACCGGCCTCGATCGCGCGTCCGGCACGGTAGGCGGTGTCGATGTTGCGGCTCCATACGCCTGCACCCAGTCCGTACAGGGTGTCGTTGGCGATCGAGATCGCGTCGTCGAAGTCGTCGAACGAGGTGACCGAGACGACCGGGCCGAAGATCTCCTCCTGGAAGATGCGCATGTCGTTGGTGCCCTCGAACACGGTCGGGGTGACGTAGTACCCGTCGCTGAGCTCCCCGCCGAGGTCGGCGCGCTCGCCGCCGGCGAGCACCTTCGCGCCCCCGTCCTTGCCGATCTGGATGTACGACAGGATCTTCTCGAGCTGATCGTTGGATGCCTGGGCGCCGACCATCGTGGTGAGATCGAGCGGGTTTCCCTGCACGATCCGGCCGACCCGTTCGAGCCCGTCGGCGAGGAACCCGTCGTAGATCGAGCGCTGGATGAGGGCGCGCGACGGGCAGGTGCAGACCTCGCCCTGGTTCAGCGCGAACATCGTGAAGCCCTCCTGCGCCTTCTCGTAATAGGCATCCCGCGAGCTCGCGACGTCCTCGAAGAACACGTTCGGGCTCTTGCCTCCGAGCTCCAGCGTCACCGGAATGAGATTCTGCGACGCGTACTGCATGATCAGGCGCCCGGTGGTGGTCTCACCGGTGAACGCGATCTTGCGGATGCGCTTGTGGGATGCCAGCGGAGCACCGGCCTCGATGCCGAAGCCGTTCACGATGTTCACGACCCCCGGCGGGATGAGGTCGCCGATGATGTCGAACAGGAACAGCAGGGATGCCGGCGTCTGCTCGGCCGGCTTGATCACGACGCAGTTGCCGGCGGCCAGCGCGGGGGCCAGCTTCCAGGTCGCCATCAGGATCGGGAAGTTCCACGGGATGATCTGGCCGACGACGCCCAGCGGCTCGTGGAAGTGGTACGCGACGGTGTTGTCGTCGAGCTGGCTGATGCCGCCCTCCTGGGCGCGCAGCACGCCGGCGAAGTACCGGAAGTGGTCGACCGCGAGCGGGATGTCGGCGGCCAGCGTCTCGCGCACCGGCTTGCCGTTCTCCCACGTCTCGGCGACGGCGATCGCCTCGAGGTTCTCCTCGATGCGGTCGGCGATGCGGTTCAGGATGACAGACCGCTCAGCGGGCGTCGTCTTGCCCCAGGTCTGGAAGGCGCGCCACGCGACGTCCACGGCCCGGTCGATGTCCTCCGACGTGCCGCGGCCGACCTCGGTGAACGGCTTGCCGGTGACGGGGGTGACGTTCTCGAAGTACTCGCCCTTGACGGGGGCCACGAACTCGCCGCCGATGTAGTGGCCGTAGCGCGGGCGGTAGTGGGCCTTCGCGCCGGGCTGGCCGGGGGCGGCGTACGTGGTGGTGCTGACGTCTTCTTCGACGATGGTCATGGTGTCTCCTTCGACGGTGCGGCTCTGGGCGCCGCGTTTTCCCTGACGCTAGGCCGGGCCACGTTGCATCGAGTTGCAACGGCGGCCGGATGCCGGGATCAGGCGTCGGCGGCGAGGCGTTCGATGCGCGCGACGAGCGCGGCGCGCTTCGGCGAGCGCGCCGGCAGCATGCTCAGGCACAGGCGCAGCAGCTCCTCGTCGTCCGCTCCCGCCTCGGTGTCGGCGTAGGCGAGCAGCACGTCGAGGGACGCCTCGGCCATCAGCGCCTCGCGCAGCGCGGTGCGCACCAGATCGCGGAACTCCTCCACGCCGGGCGCGGCGGATGCCGGCAGCACGTCGCCCCGGTAGGCGGCCAGTGCCACGCGGTGGGCGCCCCGGTCGAGCAGGCCGAGCACCTCGTGCGCGTCGGAGACGAGCGGGGCGCCCAGCCGGTACGGGCGGGACGCGGGCGCGAGGTGCGGCGCGTGCCGATCGAGCACCTTGCGAAGGCGCACCATCTCGGCGCGCAGGGTGACCGTCGCCGGCTCCCCGTACACGAGTTCGCTCAGCCGCTCGGCGGAGAGGCCTTCGGGGTGCGTGGCGAGCACGAGCAGCAGTTCGGTGTGCCGGGCGCCGAGCTCGGCGACGGTCTCCGTCCCCTCGCCGGTGACCTCCAGCAGGGCCCGGTCGCGGCCCAGCACCCGCAGCGACGCCCGAGCCGATTCGGGTGCGGACGCGGACCGGCGCGGGGCGCGGCGGGCGGGCTGTTCGGCGCGCGCCCGGATGCGGGCGAGCAGCAGCTCCCCCTCGACGGCGCGGGCGGTGGCATCCACCAGCAGTTGCGCCTGCGGGGTGACCACGGGGTCTCCGCCGGTCACGTCGATGACGCCGAGGATGCGGCGGGTCTCCGGATCGTGGACCGGCGCCGCCGTGCACGACCACGGCTGCACCAGTCGGTTGAAGTGCTCGGCGCCGCGGATCTGCACGGATCGGTCCAGGCGCAGTGCGGTTCCCGGTGCCGCCGTGCCGACGGCATCCTCCGCCCAGGACGCCCCCGGCACGAATCCCATATCGCCGGTGAGGGCCCGCACATGGCGGTCGCCCTCCACCCAGAGCAGCCGCCCGGCGGCATCCCCCACAGCGACGACGACGCCGGACTCGTCGGACTCCCCCGGAATGATGAGGCCGCGGATCATGTCGATCACGCCGGCCAGCGGATGCTCGCGGCGCAGCCGCTCGAGCTCGTCCGGATCGAGGGCGAGCGGCGGCAGCGCCTCCACGCCGACGAGGTTGTCGACCGAGCGGCGCCAGCTGTCGCGCACGATCCCGCGCACGTCGCGCACGCGCGGGTCGCCCCGGTTGCCGCTGACGAACTCCTCGTGGGCGCGCTCGATCAGCAGGCGGGAGGCATCCGGCGATGCTCCGCGTCTCGGCATCCACGGCGAGGACATGCGGCTCCGATCCGGGTGAACGGTGCTGCGCTCAGTCTAGGTCCGGGCGGGAGTGATGGTCAGGTTCTCGGACGCCCAGGCGCCGAGCTTGCGCAGCACCGGCATGAGCTCGCAACCGGCGGAGGTCAACGAGTAGGTGACCGAGACGGGCGGACCGGGCTCGACCTCGCGCACGATGAGCCCGGCGTCGGCCAGTTCGGTGAGCCGGTCGGACAGCATCGCGTCGCTGATGCCGACGACGGCACGGCGCAGCGCCGCGAAGGAGATGGGGCCGGCGCCGAGCACCTCGAGGATCATCCCGTTCCAGCGCTTGCCGAGGATCGAGAATGCCAGCGAGATCGCACCGTCGCAGGTGCGCTCCGCGTCGTCCGTCTCGTCCATCGCCCCAGTCTACTCGTGCTACGCTCTCCAGAGCCGCTATCTTTTTCTTAGTGACTCTCAAGACAGGAGCAACTATGACCCTCTTCCGCCTGGATGCCAGCATCCTGCCCGCATTCTCCGCCAGCCGCGCGCTCGGCGACATCGTCGAGTCCGAGTGGACCGCGGCGCACCCCGACGAGACGATCGTGCGCCACGACCTGTCGGTCGACCCCGTCGACGCCGGCGCCTGGCCCGCCGCCGTCACCGCCGGCATGACTCCCGAAGACCAGCGCACCGACGCCCAGCGCGCCGCCGTGGCGCAGGCCTCCGCCCTCGCCGACCAGCTGGTCGAGGCCGACGCCCTCCTGTTCACCGTGCCCCTCTACAACTACGGCGTCTCGCAGCACTTCAAGACGTGGTTCGACCTCGTCTACACCGACGCGCGCACCAACCCGCAGGGCACTGCTCTGCAGGGCAAGCCCGCGGTGCTCGTCACCGTCCTCGGCGGCAACTACTCCGACGGCACGCCCAAGGAGGGCTGGGACCACTCGACCGGCTGGCTGCGCCGCGTGCTCGAAGACGTGTGGGGCCTGGACCTCACCGTCGTGCAGCGGCAGTTCACGCTGGTCGGCGTGAACCCGGCCCTGGACCAGTTCGCCGACGTCGCCGCCGAGCTCAAGACCGCCGCCGAAGCCGAGGCCCACATCGCCGGCCGCCGCCTCGCCGAGGTCGTCAAGGAACTCGCCGCCGCCTGACCCCCGGCCTTGCGCCCTGAGCCTGTCGAAGGGCATCCACCTCCGGGTTGTCTTGCCCTTCGACAGGCTCAGGGCGCTCTGTTCCGGCGCGGCATTGTGCCTCCCGGTCCGCCGCGGTGCAACCCCCTTCGTGTTCCCACGGGTCCCTGCGACGGTGGGGATCCGGAACGAGGGACGGAGCGGACGATGGCGCGTGGCGTGGCGGTGGTGACCGGCGGCTCGGCAGGACTCGGGCGGGCGATCGTCCGCGAACTCGCGGTCCGCGGGTGGGATGTCGCGGTGCTCGCGCGCGGTCAGGACGGGGTGGATGCCGCAGCCGCCGACGTGCAGAACACCGGCAGCCGGTCGCTGGCGGTGTCCGTCGACGTCACCGACCGGGAAGCCCTCGAGAATGCCGCCACGCGGGTGGAGGACGAGCTCGGCCCCATCGACCTCTGGGTGAACAACGCCATGTCCGGGGTGTTCGCCGAGTTCATGGACACCGATCCCGCCGACTTCGAACGAGCGACCGCGGTGGACTACTTCGGGTTCGTCAACGGCACCCGGGCGGCGCTGGCCCGCATGATCCCGCGGGATCGCGGCCACGTCATCCAGGTGGGGTCGGGCCTCGCGCATCGCGGCATCCCGCTGCAGGCCGCGTACTGCGGCGCCAAGCACGCCATCCAGGGTTTCACCGAGTCGGTGCGCACCGAACTCATGCACGAGGGACACCACGTGCACATCTCGCAGGTCGACATGCCCGCGCTGAACACCCGGCAGTTCGACTGGGTGAAGTCGGAGCTTCCGCAGCATCCCCAGCCCCTGCCGCCGATCTTCGAACCCGAGGTCGGCGCGCGCGCCGTCGCGGATGTCGCCGACCGCCCGCGCCCACGCACCTGGGTGGGCGAGTCCACCGTCATCGCGATCATGGGCAACCGCCTGTGGGGTTCGTTCTGGGACTGGTACGTGTCGAAGACCGCCTACGCCGGGCAGCAGGCACCGGACATCACCGCCCCGATGCTGCCGCCGAACCTCTATGAGCCGGTGCCCGGCGATCACGGCGCGCACGGCGACTTCGACGGACGATCCCTCGCCTGGACGCCGCAGACCTGGGCGATCGGCCACCGCCGGACCCTGGCGATGGGCACCGCGGCCGCGGGCGTCGCCGCCGTCGTCTGGGTCGCCGGCGTCGCGGGTGCGCTGAGCCGGCGCCGGCATCCGCGGAGTCTGCGCGAGCGCATCCTGCGGCGCTGAACCCCGACCCCACCGAACAGGAGGAGACAATGGCGAAGAACAAGAAGGACGACGGATCCCCCCAGCCCCGCCGCCGCCGGGCGGCGCGTGGCGGAACCGGCGCACAGCTCACTCCGCGCCGGGAGGGCGAACGCGGGTTCACGGCATCCCAGGAGCTCAGCGACGACCTGCAACGGGTGCTCGTCGATCTCCTCGAGCTCTCGCTGCAGGGCAAGCAGGCACACTGGAACGTCGTGGGCACGAACTTCCGCGACACCCACCTTCAGCTCGACGAGATCATCGCTGCGGCGCGCACGTTCTCGGACACGGTCGCCGAGCGCATGCGCTCCCTGCACGCGCTGCCCGACGGACGCAGCGACGTCATCGCGCAGACGACGACGCTCCCGGAGTTCCCGCAGGGCGAGATCCGCACCACGGAGGTCATCGACCTCATGACCGAGCGCCTCGACGACGTCGCCGCCACCTGCCGCGAGGTGCACGAGGCGGTCGACAACGAGGATCCGACGAGTGCCGACATCCTGCACGGCATCCTGCAGCGCCTCGAGCAGCTGTCGTGGATGGTCAGCGCGGAGAACCGGAAAGCCCGCCCCTGACTCGCCCGTCAGGCGGTGCGGGCGGGACGCCGGAGAGGGTCCTGGTACAGCGCCGGGGTGAGCGTGATGTCGCTGTGGTCGTCGGCCCACGTGTGCTGACCGCGCCCGGCGCGGACCTTGCGCGTGGCGAGGATCACCTTCGTCAGCGGAGTCCCGACGGCGAGCGCGACCGAGCCCGAGAGGGTGCGGTCGTAGTCGCCGAGCACGCTCTTGCGCTGCCAGGCCTCGTGGAGCGCTCCGCCGCGCGGCGCCGGCACGTGCCGCGCGGCGAGCTCCCCCCGGCGACGGCGGGCGACCAGCCGCTGCGCCTGGGCCCACCACGTCGAGTCGATCTCGCGGTGGAAGTAGTTCTGCTCCCGCCAGGTGGCGGACGGATGCTTGAACCGCCGCGCGATGACGTCCTCCGCCGTGCCGAGCACGCCGGACCCCGCGAACACCGTGTTCAGGTTCGTCTTCTTGATCCCGAACGTGTCCAGGGCGATCACCGGCACGCCGAGCGCCATCGCCTCGATGGCCGCGGTCGAGCTCACGGTGACGAGTCCCTCGGCGCACGCGAGCGCCTCGCGCATCGGCGCGTGCGAGAAGACCAGGTTGGGCGGCGGGTCCTGGATGAGGTCCTCGTAGCTGTCGCGTTCGAAGTGCGTCTCCTCCTCGCCGGCCGTGCGGCTGGCGCGCAGCTTCACGACGACGCGGCGGGTCGGGTCGGCGCGCGCGGCATCCACCAGGATGCGGGCGAGCTGTTCGCGCTCCTCCCGCTCCCGCGGGATGAGGGCCTGTGCAGCGAACACGAGGTCGGTCCCGTGCGGCTTCGCCCAGCCGCCGGGCGGTTCGACGTGCTTGGGGAGGGATGCCGGCTGCTCCGGATGCGCGGGCGCCGCGTGCGGCAGGTCGACCGGCCGGGCGTGCTCGCGGTGTGCGAACGGGAGGGTGGCGAGGCCGAGCTCCATCGACAGGCCGAGCCGGTCGTACAGCTCGGCGAACGCGCGCTTCTCGCGCCGCGAGTGCACGACGAAGAGGTCGGCGTTCGTGCGATAGGTGGCGGCGCCGCGCTGGGCGGGGATGGAGATCCCCGGCAGCCCGACGACGACCACCGGCCGTGGCCGGACGTGATCGATCTCGCGCTGCAGCAGCCGCACGAGCGGGCCGCGGGCCGAGAGCACGACCACGTCGGGGCGCACCTCCTCGACCCAGCGTCGCACCTCGCCGAACTCGATCCGGCTGACATCCTCGGCCGCGACGCCGGTCCCGGCGAGCGCCTTGCGCTGCTGGTCCTCGCTGACGGTGAGCGGGGTCTGGACGATGGCGAGATGCCGTGACACGTCCGGCACCGACCCGATCAGGGCTGCCGCCCATTTCACGAACGAGTCGGCGTCGGCGAAGCCCGCGACCTTCAGCTGCCGGCCCGCGGCATCCTGGGTCCCGGTCGCCACGGCATCCCCCCGCGTCACGCGCCGACTCGGCGGAGCTTCGCCATCGGCGCGAGCTCGCCCGGGAACACGCGCTTCACGCCGTCGCCGAGGGCCGCCTCGATGACGCGAATGTCGCGCACCAGGTGCTCGAGGCCTGCCGGCTCGAGGGATGCCGCGTGGTCCGAGCCCCACATGGCGCGGTCCAGGGTGATGTGGCGCTCGACCGCGACGGCGCCGAGGGCGACGGCGGCGAGCGAGATCTGCAGACCGCGCTCGTGGCCCGAGTAGCCGACCGGCACGCCGGCGTAGCGGTCCCGGAGGGTCGCGATCACCTTGAGGTTGGCCTCTTCCGGCTCCATCGGGTAGGTCGAGGTGGCGTGCAGGAGGACGACCTTGTCGGTGCCGAGCACGCCCAGGGCGCGGTCGATCTGCTCGATGGTCGACATCCCGGTCGACAGGATGATCGGCTTGCCGGTGTCGCGCAGCGCCTCGAGCAGCTCGAGGTCGGTGAGGCTCGCGGAGGCGACCTTGTGCGCGACGACGTTGAGGTCCTCGAGGAAGGCCACCGAGGGGACGTCCCACGGCGACGCGAACCAGTCGAGGCCGGCCAGGGTGGCATAGTCGCCGATCTCGACGTACTGCTCGCGCTCGAACTCGACGCGGTAGCGGTACTCGAGGTAGGTCATGGTGCCCCATGGCGTCTCGCGCGGGACATCCCGCATGTGCTCGGGGGTGGAGATCTCGGGGGTGCGCTTCTGGAACTTCACCGCATTGGCGCCGGCCTTCGCGGCCACGTCGATGAGCTTCTTGGCGAGCTCGACGTCGCCGTTGTGGTTCAGGCCGATCTCGGCGATGACGTAGGCGGGGTTTCCTCCGCCGATGACGTTGTTTCCGATGGTGACGGTCATTTCGGATTCCTCTCGTAGGTCTGCGTCGTCTTCCCTCAGAGAAGCGATCCCAGGTGAACGAGCGGCGACCTCCGGATGACCCTGAGAGGACCCTGAGGCATCGGGCTGCGGGCCATTCGGCGATGGCCGGTGAACGATTCGCGACCTCTGCGCCGTTCAGCGCGCGCGGGCGTCGAGCACCCGGTCCGCGAGCTCGCGCACCGCACCGTCGCCGCCGTTCCGGGTGAGCACCACGCGCGCGGCGCGGCGCACCTCGGGGCGAGCGTCGGCGACCGCCACGGGCCAGCCCACGAGTCCCATCACGGCGAGGTCGTTGACGTCGTTGCCGAGGTAGGCGACGCGCTCGAGCGGGATGCCGGACTCCTCGGCCCAGACGCGCAGAGCGGCCGCCTTGTCGTCGACGCCGTGCAGCACGGGCACGCGGAGCTTGTCGGCCCGGGCGCGCACGACCGGGTTGGTCTCGGTGGAGAGGATGAGCACCGGGATGCCGGCCTTGCGCAGCAGTCCCACGCCCATGCCGTCGTCGCGGCCGACGCGCACGGTCTCCCGGCCCTCGGCGTCGACCAGGACCGAGTCGTCGGTGTGCACCCCGTCGAAGTCGGTGACCACGGCGTCCACGTCGATCGGCTGCGGGGTCTCCAGCAGCGGCGCGAGCGCGGAGGCGATGGCGAGCTGGTGCTCGTCGTCGATCTCCACGGCGGACGCCTCGGACACCTCGATGATGGCGGTGCGCCCGAAGAACCGGTGCTGTGCGGTGCGGAACCCGGCCGCATCGAACGCGTAGAACGCCCCCGTCTCGAGATAGTGCGGTTCCCGGTCCTGCCGGCGCGGACGGTGGGCGGCGTCGTGGTTGATCGCCTCCGCGGTCCCGTCGGCGGTGCGCCCCCAGAGGAATCCGTAGGTCTCGAACGCGGAGAACGCGCTGTCGTATCCGCCCTCGCGCACGGCGGCGACCGCCTCGTCGATGCCCGCGCTCGGGATGAACGGCGAGGTCGCCTGCAGGAAGACGATGGTGGTCACGTCGATGCCGGATGCCTCGAGCTCTCCGACCGCGTGCAGCAGGGCCGACTCGGACGAGGCGGTGTCGCCCGCCAGCGCGGCCGGACGCGGCACGATGCGGGCCCCGGCGCCGGCCGCGACCTCGGCGATCTCCGCATCGTCCGTGGTGACGACCACGAGGTCGACGCGCTCCGCCGCCACGGCGGCGTGCACGGCGCGGGCGATGAGCGGCACGCCGCCCACGCGCCGGACGTTCTTGCGGGGCACGCCCTTCGACCCGCCGCGGGCGGGGATGATCGCGACGGTCGTCATCGGCCCTGCAGCGCCTTCATCGCGCGACCGAATCGTCGCTGAGCGCCGCTGATCGTGAGCCGCAGCTCCTCGGTGCGCGTCACGTCGCCGGTGGGTGTGAGCGCCCGGGAGAAGAACGTGTGGCGTCCGCCCGGCAGCGACAGCTCCGCGAGCCGGCGCCGGGAGAAGTACCGCTGGCGCTCCGCCTCGTCCATGCTGTGCAGCATCCGCTCGGCCCGCGGCCGCAGGTGCGACATGATCATCGGCTGCATGCAGTAGCCGACGGCATCCACCAGGCCCTGCAGGCGTGCGGGGCTGCGGTACGGCGAGTCCTTCCGCGTCAGCGCGTCGATGATCGTCACCGGCACGCGGTTGCTGTTCTGGAACGGGTCGAGTCGGTGCAGCAGGAGCTCCGTCCCGGCCGATGCGATGGGCAGGCCCAGCACCGCGTGCGCGCTGGTCAGCGCGGACGAGAATCCCGCGACGACCCCCACCGTGTTCAGCCGCAGGGCGAGCACCTCGGCGGGCGCAGGGCCCGAGTACATGGCCCACTCGAGCCCGGTGTCCCGCGCGTGCGCGGCCAGGGCGTCGACGATGGCCGGCGGCGCGGACGGGTGCGGCTTGAACACCACGCGCTCGGCGCCGAGGGCCCTCGCCCGGCCGATCATGTTCAGCTGCATGGTCTGCTCTTCGTCCGCGGTGACCAGCCCGAGCTCCGCGAGGTACTGACCGAGCACCAGCGCGGTGCGCGAGCCGGATGCCGCCAGGGAGTCGAGCCGCGCGTCGGCGACGGCGGCGGCGACCTCGTCGAGCACCGCCCGCATCCGGTCGGCGGCCACCGCCACGCGCACGGCGCCCGTCTCGGTGAACAGCACGGGCTCGACGCCCGGCACCACGTCGGCATATGCCACCGCGCGCATGCGTCCGGTGATGCTGCGGCCGAGACGGTCGCGGATGGGCGAGTAGGTCATCAGACCGTCGCCGATCACGGTGAGCGGCGCGGCGAAGAACACCGAGGCCAGGGCTCGCGACGGGGACACCTGCGGACTCTGCAGATAGAGTTCGACGTCGTCGCTGCCGAGACCCCATGCGGTGCGCAGCAGGCGTTCGAGCAGCGGCAGCTCGCTCTCCGGCGGATTCCACAGCGTCGGCGGGATCGGCGCGATCAGGTCGTTGAGCGACACCACCTGGTCGAAGCGGCGCAGCAGCCCCGACATGAACGCGAGCTCTCCCGGCCCGGAGCCGAGCTCGGGCACGAGGGCGGCGTTCACCGACAGCAGGATGCGGTGCGGTGTCTCCGGGATCTCCCCCGCGTCGATCGCCGCCGCGGCGGTCATCAGGCCGTAGGCCGAGTTCAGCACGAAGATCTGGGCCATCAGCGCACCGCCCCTCGCGTGAAGCGGGCGAGCATCCGCCGCCGCGGTTCCGACATGCGCCGCAGCGCGTCGTCGACGTAGCGGGGCGGCACCGCCTCGATGAGGTCTCGCACGCCGCGACGCAGATCGGTGCGCAGCGCGGGGGTCATCGCGCGGGAGCGTCGCAGGTGATGCGCGCACACCGCGAGGGTGGTCCATACCGCCTTCGGCATATAGAGGTCGACATCCCGGTCCGCGGCCACGATGTCCAGCGTCTGGCTGAAGGCGGGGAGGAAGTCCAGCTGCCGCCGGTCGGCGATCTGCGTCAGCGAGGTCGCGACGCCGCGCCGGTAGAGCAGGGCGGGGGCGTCCACCACCGCGAAGGACCGCGCGGTCAGGTGCAGGCGCCAGATCCACGGGCGGTCCTCGGCGGTGAACAGCCCCTCCGGGAAGGCGGCCAGTCCCTGGTCGATCAGTCGGCTGTGGAACATGCCCGCCCAGGCATACGGATAGTCGACCATCGTGGTGTCGTCGTCGGGCAGGATCGCGTCCCGCGGCGAGCAGACGACGCCGCGCCACGGGTGGGGAGCCCGGATGAGCTGGCGCCGGCCCTCGGTCACTGTCACGTGATCGGTGCGGACGAAGTCGGTGTCGAAGGCGTGCATGGCCTCGGCGAGCGAGGCGAGACGGCCGGGAGCCATCCAGTCGTCGCCGTCGACGAAGCAGAACAGGTCGCCCTCGACGTGCGCGAGCCCCTGGTTGCGGGCGCTGGCGAGCCCGACCGGGCTGTCGTTGCGAAGCAGTTCGGCCGAGCCGAACCGGGATGCCGCCTCCCTCATCCGCTCGCCGGTGTCGTCGGACGATCCGTCGTCGATCGCGACGAGCTTCAGCGCGTCGGGGTCGTCGAACTGCCGCGCCAGTGTCGCCAGCGTGGTTCCGATGAAGGGGCCGGCGTCTTTGGCCGGCAGGATCACAGTGACTTGCGTGCCTGTCACGTCGCTCCCGTGGTCTGTCGGTGCACCGCAGGTGCGGTCTCCGGCAGGTTCTCAAGCCGCGGTGACACTCCGGCGACCTCGAGGCAACGCCCGGGTGAACGAACCCCTCAGCCGGCGTGATCGCGCGTGGCCCACCAGTCGCGCAGGCGGGACTCGGCCTCGTCGGAGCTGATCTCGCCCTCGTCGAGGCGGATGTCCATCAAGAACCGGTACGCCTCCCCGACGTCGCGACCGGGCGGGATGCCGAGGATCGCCATGATCTCGGTGCCGCCGAGCGCCGGGCGCAGGGCATCCAGCGCCTCCTGCTCGGCGAGCTCGGAGATGCGGCGCTCGATGTCGTCGTAGGCGCCCGCGAGCCGCGCGGCCTTGCGCCGGTTGCGCGTGGTCACGTCAGCGCGGGTGAGGATGTGCAGGCGTTCGAGCAGGTCGTCGGCATCCCGCACGTACCGCCGCACCGCGGAGTCGGTCCACGCGCCCTCCGCGTAGCCGAAGAACCGCAGATGCAGCTCGATGAGGCGTGCGACGGCATCGATGGTCTGGGAATCGAAGCGGAGCTCCTTGAGGCGCTTGCGCGCCATCCGCGATCCCTTGACGTCGTGATGGTGGAAGGTGACGCCCCCGCCGGCTTCGAGGCGGCGCGTCGCCGGCTTGCCGATGTCGTGGAGCAGCGCGGCGAGCCGCAGGGCGACGTCGGGTTCGGCGCCGGGATGCCGCGCCTTCTCCAGGTCGATGGTCTGCTGCAGCACGGTGAGCGAGTGCTCGTAGACGTCCTTGTGATGGTGGTGCTCGTCCATCTCGAGCTGCAGCGCGGGGACCTCGGGAAGGAACTCGTCCATCAGACCGGTGTCGACGAGGATCCGGATGCCGCGCGCCGGATCGTCGGTCTGGAGCATCCGCACGAGCTCGGACTGGATCCGCTCGGCGCTCACGATCCGCAGGGTCTGGTGCAGGCGCTCCATCGCCTCGAGCGTGTCGGGATGCACGTCGAAGCCGAGCTGCGAGGCGAAGCGGGCGGCGCGCATCATGCGCAGCGGGTCGTCGCCGAAGCTCACCTTCGGCTCGATGGGCGTGCGCAGCACGCCGGCCAGGAGGTCTTCGACTCCTCCGGTGGGGTCGACGAGCGCCCGCTGGGGCACGCGCAGCGCCATCGCGTTCACGGTGAAGTCGCGGCGCACGAGGTCGCCGTCCAGGGTGTCGCCGAACTCCACGCTGGGCTTGCGGGTCTTGCCGTCGTACGCGTCGGCGCGATAGGTGGTGATCTCCACCTGTTCGGCCGGGGCGCCTTGCACCTTGATGCGGGCGGCGATCGTGCCGAACGCGCGACCGACATCCCACGTCTTCGAGGCCAGCGGCGTGACGATGCGGAGGATGTCGTCGGGCCGTGCGTCGGTCGTGAAGTCGAGGTCGTGGGTCGGGCGGCCGAGCAGCGCATCGCGCACGGGACCCCCGACGATGGACAACTCATGGCCGGCGTCGTCGAACGCCCTGGCGAGCGCGGCGACCACCGGCGAGTCGGCGAGTGCGCCGAGGCGCGCGATCCCCTCGACCATGTTGAGCATCCCACGAGCCTATCCGGCGCCCCCTGGACAGCCCCCGAGCCCGTCAGTCGGCGAAGCGCAGCATCCCGATGAAGAGCAGCTCGCGTACCCGGGGCACGAGGTCGGCGCGCAGCGCCGCGGCATCCGCGTCGAGCAGTTGCGCGATCGCGTCGATGAGAACGCCCACGGCGAGGTCGCCGTCGCACGCCCCGACCAGGGCGGCAAGCGCGGGGTCCGCTTCGAGCACGCGGGCGAACCCGCCGCCCTGGTGCAGTTCGATGACGCTCGGCGCCTCGGCGCCGGGCAGATGGTGACGGGCCTCGGTGACGTCCGGGGCGGTGAGCAGCACCGAGGCGGCCACGGCGGCGTCATCCATCCCGGACACGCGGTCCCAGGCATCGAGCGAGCGGGCCAGGGCCGCGCCGAGCCCGGCCTCGGCGACCGGCTGGAGCACGCGTTCGTACCGGGCGAGGCGGGCAGAACCGGTGGCGCGCCGCAGCAGCACGTAGCCGAAGCCGATCTCGCTCACGCCGCGCGCCTCGAAGTCGTCGAGCCACGCGCCGAGCATCCGGTCGTACTCCGGCGAGCCGGGCAGCGTGCCGGCATCCCGGATCCACAGCTGGGCGTACGCGACCGGATCGAGCCTTTCCCGCTCGATCACCCAGGCATCCAGCGGAATGCCGGATGCCGCCACCCACTGCCGCACGCGGTTGAGTCCGTCGACGCCGTCCTTCGTCTCCCAGTTGCCGAGCAGCTGCGCGACGCCGCCGGGGGCGAGGACCCGTCCGACCGTCTCGACGAACGAGGCCACGACCCCGTCGCCGATGCGGCCGCCGTCACGGTACTCGTACGCGGGCATCTCGTCGGTGCGCGGCGTGATGACGAACGGCGGATTCGACACGACGCGGTCGAAGAGCTCCCCGTCGACCGGCGCGAACATGTCGCCGAGGCGCACGTCGATGCCGTCCACGCCGTTCAGCAGCGCGTTCAGCCGGGTGATCGCCAGGGCGCGCGCCGACACGTCGGTGGCGACCACCGCGTCGGCGAACAGTCGTGCCCGCAGCGCCTGGATCCCGCATCCGGTGCCGAGGTCGAGCACGCGACCGGTGGGCACCGGCAGCTGCAGCCCGGCGAGGGTGAGGGATGCCCCGCCGACGCCGAGCACGTGGTCTTCGGGGAGTGCGCCGTGCAGCGCCGCCTCGTCGAGGTCGCTGGCGATCCACCACTGTCCGGCGCCGGTGTCGTCCACCCAGTCCTGCGGACGGATGAGGAGCTGGGGATGCAGCATCCCGCCGTCGCGCGCAACCGCGCCGAGCGCCTCGAGGCCGGCGACGCCCGTGGCCGGGAAGGCTGCGGCCACCGCTTCGGCCGGGACCGGATCGCCGATGCCGAAGAGGCGCGCGATGGTGGCCAGCGGGTGGTCGTCGCGCGCGAACGCGCGGCGCGCCGGCAGCGCGTCACCGCGGCCGATCGCGGCATCCGCGGCGGAGCCCCACAGCTCGCGCAGGCGGTCCGAGCGGAAGCCCGCCGCGTGCAGGTCTGCCGCGAGCCGGCGGCACAGGTCGGGATCGGGGTCGGGAAGCTGGTGCACCACCCCTCTATTCTGGCTGCGCAGTCGCTTCAGGATGCCGCGCCCGCCGGCCGCCCGGCCGGGTCCGTTCCGGCATGCACCGGCCGCGCACGGCGCGCGCTCGGCTGGTCCCGAGGTCCCGCCCCGTAGAATCGGGGCTGATCGCGGGGTCACTTCCCCGCACCGACCGGCGTGCGGGCCCTCGCACCGGACCAGAGCTTTCATGACCGTGCCTTCTCTCGCATCCGGCGCCGTGCGGCGCGCGGCCTCCGTCGTCTCCGCGATCGCCGTCGCCGCCGTCCTCGCGCTCGGCACGGCCGCTTCGGCACAGGCCGCGCCCGTCCTCGGCGCCACGGCATCCCGCCCGGCCGAGAACCGGCCGGCAGCCGACCCCACGCCGTCCCCCACGCCGACTCCGCTGTCCGGCACGGTGGACGCGACGCTCGCGCCCGTGGGCGAGGGCGTCGTCGCCTCGGGCGATCCGCTCAATGCGTGGGTCTCGGTGCAGAACGGCACCGCCGACACCCTCGCCAAGGCGAACGTGACCCTGCAGCTCGGGTCGGCGCCGATCACCACGCGCTCCGCGCTGTCGTCCTGGCTGAAGACCACCACCGCGGCGAGCGGCTTCGCCTCGGTCGCCAAGGGCACGATCAATCCGGTCGCGTCCGGAGCCACCGGTCAGTCCCTGCTCATCGTGTCGGCCGACAACAAGGCGCTGAAGTCGCGCAAGCCCGGTGTCTACCCGCTGCAGGCGGTCGCCGCCACGTCCGCCGGCAATCTCGTCTCGACGAGCGTCATGATCGTGCCGGATGCCGCGCAGCAGAGCACCGACGTCGGCGTGATCGTGCCGATCACCGCCCCCGGCATCCAGACCGGGCTCCTCACGCCCGAGCAGCTGACGGCGCTCACTGCGCCCACCGGCGACCTCACCGCGCGCGTGAACGCCGTCGACGGCACCGATGCGATCCTCGCGATCGACCCGGCGATCGTGGCATCCATCCGCGTGCTCGGCTCGTCCGCGCCCACGTCTGCCCGCGACTGGCTGCGACACCTCATGTCGCTGCCGAACACCCGGTTCGCGCTGCAGTTCGGCGACGCCGACACGGCGGCCCAGATCACCGCGAACGGGTCGCTGCTCGAGCCGACGTCGCTGCAGGCCTACCTCAACGCCGACAACTTCCAGACGCCGCAGGAGCAGCGTCCCACTCCCCCGCCCGGCGCGACGACGAGCGCGTCGCCGTCGCCGACCGCGACGCCCGGAGGCGTCCAGCTTCCCGATCTGCACGCCCTGCTCGACATCGGTCCCGCGCGGGCGAACGTGTTCTGGCCGTTCTCCGGCACGGCGTCGGGGACGACGGTGAAGACCCTCGGCGCGCTCGGCGACACGGCGACGCCCGCCGAGACGATCGTGTCCTCGGCGCAGACGGGTTCGGTCGACGCAACGGTGCCGGCCGAGGCGCGCACGAACGGACGCGGGATGCTGGTGTTCGATTCGTCGATCTCGGAGCAGCTGACCGTCGCCGCCCAGGACGGGACGGAGGCCACGCAGGGCGCGCCGTTGACGGCGGCGACCGCCCAGCTGCAGCTCGCGGGCGCATCGGCGGCCGGGGCATCCCTGCTCACCGTGATCGACCGCACCCAGACGCTCACCGAGAGCGGGCTGCGCGCGGCGATCCTCGCGGTCACCAAGGCGCCGTCGGTGCGGGCGGCCGTCCTGTCCGACTACGACAGCTCGACTGCGGCGTCCCGGGCGATCAAGGCCACCGTGAAGGACGGCCGTCGTGTGACGGCGGTCACCGCGCTCGAGCTCGGCGAGCAGCAGCTCATCCGGTTCGCCACGATCCTCACCGATCCGACGGTGCTGACCGGCACCGAGCGCGCACAGATCATGCAGCTCATCGGCGGCGGCTGGATCGGCGTCGACGCCTGGCAGAACGCGCTGCGCGACCATGCTGCCGCGACCCAGACCACGCTGAAGTCGGTCGGCATCCTGCCCCTGAACACCGTCAACATCGCCGGCACCGGGGCGACGCTGCGATTCTGGGTGCGCAACGATCTGCCCTGGCCTGTGCACGTGAATCTCACCGCCGCCACCGACGACCCGCGGTTCGAGGTGCCGGCGAAGACCGCGGTCACCGGCACCGCGTCCAGCAACACGCGCGTCGAGCTGCCGATGCACGCGAAGGTCACGAACGGGCAGACCACGCTCACCCTGCAGCTGCGCAGCCCCACCGGGGTCGCGATCGGCGAGGCGCAGACGGTCCAGGTCAGCATGCACGCCGACTGGGAGATGGCCGGCATCGTGATCCTCGGCATCATCGTCGTCGTCCTGCTGGTCGCCGGCGCGGGCCGCATGGTGTTCAGCCGCCGACGGGCGAAGAAGCAGGAGGCCGAGGAGATCGCCGCCGCGCAGGCCGCGATCGACGCGCAGGATGCCGCGGACCAGGATGCCCCGGCATCCGACACGGATGTCGAGAAGCCCGCAGAGATGAAGGACGACGCATGACCCCGAGCATCGCCCGGGCGAGCATGATGATCGGCGCCGGCACGCTGGTCTCGCGGCTGACCGGCTTCCTCCGCACCATGGTGCTGGTCGCCGCGATCGGCTCGATCGGCAGCAGGGCCGCCGACGCGTTCACCGTCGCCAACCAGCTGCCGAACAACATCTACGCGATCATCTCGACCGGCATCCTCACGGCCGTCATCGTGCCGCAGATCGTCAAGGCGTCCACACACGAGGACGGCGGCAAGGCGTTCGTCTCGAAGCTGTTCACGCTCGGCACGGTGATCCTGCTCGGGGCGACGGCCGTCGCCGTCGTTCTCGCGCCGATCCTGGTCACGCTGTATGCGCCGCGCTATTCGCCCGATCAGCTCGCGCTGGCCACGGCGTTCGCCTACTGGTGCCTGCCGCAGATCCTGTTCTACGGCCTCTACGCCCTGCTCGGTGAGACGATGCACGCCCGCAACGTCTACGGCCCGTACACGCTCACCCCGATCGCGAACAACGTCATCTCGATCATCGGCTTCGGAGCATTCCTGCTGCTGTTCGGTCTCAAGACGGACGTCGTCGGATGGACACCGGGGATGGTCGCCCTCGTCGGCGGTACGGCGACGCTCGGCATCGTCCTGCAGGCTCTGCTGCTGCTCGTCTTCTGGCGGGGTGTCGGCATCGGGGTCCGCCCGGACTTCCGCTGGCGCGGCATGGGCCTCGGCCAGATCGGACGCCTTGCCGGGTGGACGTTCCTCATGGTCGTGCTCGGCCAGCTCGGCGGGCTCGCGCAGTCGCGGGTGCTGTCCACGGCATCCGGCAAGATCGACGGCATCCCGATCGCGGGTGTCGCGGCGTCCGCGAACATGTGGCTGCTGTACATGCTCCCGTACTCGCTGATCGTCATCTCCATCGGAACCCCGTACTTCACGCGGCTGAGCGAGCATGCGCACGCCGGCCGGCTCGAGGATGTGCGAGCCGATATCGGCCGCAGCATCCGCACGCTGTCGGTGTTCATCGTGATCGCCGCGTTCGGGATCGCCGCCGCGGCCGTTCCGGCCGCGCGCATCTTCAGCAACTCGGCGGGGGCGGCGCTCATCGCCGCGCCCCTGTTGATCGCGTTCTTGATCAGCCTCATCCCGAACACGGTGATCTTCTCGATCCAGCGCACCTACTACGCGTACGACGACACGCGCACGCCCTTCTTCTTCACCGTCGTCCAGACCGGCGTGGTGATGCTCACCGCGTGGCTCGCGCTGCTTTACGTCCCTGTCGAATGGCGTGCGGTCGGCGTCGCGCTCGGCCAGGCGCTCGCGGCGATCATCCAGACGGCCCTGGCGACCTGGCTGCTGCACCGCAAGATCGGCTCGCTGGGCACCGCGAGCTGGATGTTCGCCATCGGCCGGTTCGTGGTCGCCGCGATCCCGGCGGCCGCCGTCGGGTTCGGCGTCTTCCTGCTCACTGGCGGCGTGCACGGCTGGATGGTGTCGGGCCAGCTGCTGGGTGCGGTCGGCACCGCGGTCATCTGTCTCGTCTCGCTCGTGGTCTACCTCGGGATGCTGGCCCTCCTCCGCGCCCCCGAGCTCACGCCGGCCCTCGCGATCGTGCGCCGCTTCCTCCCCGGCCGCCGTTAGTCGACGTTCCCGCGTCGGGAGTCCCCGACGGGTCCAACCGACAACAATGGCGCCCACGCTGTGCAAATCTTGTCGGTTGAAGGAAGGTCCTGAGGCGTCCTGCGCGTCATCCACAGGGGTCTGGAATGTCCCGCCGTTACCATGTGTTGGAGTGATTGGATGCCAACGCATCCGCGACAAGGGAGAACACGTGCGTCAGCTCATCATCATCGGTTCGGGGCCTGCCGGGTACACGGCGGCGATCTACGCTGCCCGGGCGAACCTGCAGCCGCTGGTCGTGGCCAGTTCGGTCGAGGCCGGTGGTGAGCTCATGAACACCACCGAGGTCGAGAACTTCCCCGGGTTCCCCGAGGCGATCCAGGGCCCGGAGCTCATGGCCAAGCTGCAGGAGCAGGCCGAGAAGTTCGGTGCCGAGGTCGTCTACGACGACGTCGTCGAGCTGGATGTCGACGGTCCCGTCAAGACGGTGAAGCTCGGCAGCGGCAAGGTCGAAGAGGCGAGCGCCGTCATCTTCGCGACCGGCTCGGCGTACCGCAAGATCGGCATCGAGGGCGAAGAGCGCCTCTCCGGCCGCGGTGTGTCGTGGTGCGCCACGTGCGACGGCTTCTTCTTCCGCGAGAAGACGATCGCCGTCGTCGGCGGTGGCGACTCCGCGATGGAAGAGGCGACGTTCCTCACGCGCTTCGCGTCGAAGGTGTACGTCATCCACCGTCGCGACAGCCTGCGTGCATCCAAGATCATGCAGGAGCGCGCGTTCAACAACGACAAGATCGAGTTCGTGTGGAACAGCGAGGTCATCGACATCCTCGGTGAGGATGCCGTGAACGGCGTCGTGCTGCGCAACACGCTCGACGGCACCACGAGCGAGCTTCCCCTCGACGGCGTCTTCGTCGCGATCGGAAACGACCCGCGAACGCACCTCGTGCACAACAAGCTGCAGCTCACCATGGAGGGCACGATCCAGGTCGACGGCCGCTCGTCGCGCACCTCGTCCGAGGGCGTCTTCGCCGCCGGCGACGTGGTCGACCCGACGTACCGCCAGGCCGTGACGGCTGCGGCATCCGGAACCGTCGCCGCGCTCGACGCGGAGCACTTCCTGGCCGCGCTCGAGGAGCACGCACCCGTCGAGGCCGCCGCCGTCTGACCCCGGCTCGCCGTCCGCGCCGAGCTCGTCGGGGCGCCGGACGGGAACAATCCACGCCGATCAGGCGTTTCACCACACAGACTTCCACGAAGGAGAAAACCAATGACCGCGAAGGCCACCACCTCTGCCACGTTCGAGCAGGACGTCCTGCAGGCATCCGGACCCGTGCTCGTCGACTTCTGGGCGGAATGGTGCGGTCCGTGCCGCATGGTTTCCCCCGTCCTCGACCAGATCCAGGCCGAGAACGCGGGCAAGATCACCATCCTGAAGCTCAACGTCGACGAGAACCCCGACCTGGCGATGAAGTACCAGATCACGTCGATCCCGGCGATGAAGGTCTTCCAGGGCGGGGAGGTCAAGACGACCATCATCGGCGCCAAGCCGAAGTTCGCGCTCGAGCAGGATCTCGCCGCCTTCCTCGGCTGAGTCCCCCGCTCCGCGTCCCACTGCGAAGGGCCCGGTCGACACGATCCATGCGGATCACGTGTCGTCCGGGCCCTTTCGCGTGGGATGCCGCGGCGCCGCGGGCGGGGCGTCAGCTGACGTCGGCGCGCACCATCTCATCCCAGAGGCGGTTGGTGCCGTCGTTTCCGAGCATGCGCCAGACCGTCGGGGTCAGTTCGGGGTACTGCAGCGCGATCTGCCGCAGCACGCGGTAGTGCCGCGTCGCGTTGGGACGGGCACCGGAGTTCGCCGCGATGTTCTCGGCGCGGAGCATGATGACGACGAGCTCGTCGACGCTCGGCAGCTCCTCCATGAACTCCCACGGGTCTTCTCCGAGTCGCAGGCGCTCTTCGACGAGCACGGCACGCTCGTCTGAGGCCTCGGCGCGCAGCACCTCGAGGCTCGAACGACGCGGCACGTGCTCCGCGGGATCAGGATGACTCACCCGTCCAGCCTACGCGGGGTGCCTGAGGCATCGCTCCGCCGCGCGTCGTGCGGAGACGCGGGAGGGGCTGAGGCGTTACGCCTCAGCCCCTCCCGCGTCAGATCACAGGTGCGACGCGTAGTCCGGTTCGCCGAGCTCGGCGAGGATGCGGTTGAGATCCTGGATGGTCGCGAAGTCGATGACGATCTGTCCCTTGCGTGCACCCAGGCTGAGCTTCACGCGGGTGTTCAGGCGATCACCGAGGTGGTCGGCGACGTCATCCAGGTGGTCGCGGTGCTTGCCGGCACGAAGGGTCGCCCGCTGTTGCCCGGCGGCCCCGATGTTCTTCGCGGCGACCTCGGCCGCACGGACCGAGAGGTCTTCGTTCACGATCTTGTCGGCGAGGCGCTGCATCCCGGCTTCGTCTTCGACGGAGAGGATCGCGCGCGCGTGACCCGCGCTCAGCACGCCGGCGGCGACGCGCTGCTGGACGGGCATCGGGAGCTTGAGCAGGCGGATCGTGTTGCTGATCTGCGGACGCGACCGACCGATGCGTCCGGCGAGCTGCTCCTGGGTGATGCCGAAGTCCTCGAGCAGCTGCTGATACGCGGATGCCTCTTCGAGCGGATTCAGCTGCGAGCGGTGCAGGTTCTCGAGGAGCGCATCGCGCAGCATGTCCTCGTCGGCGGTGTCGCGCACCACGGCGGGGATCTCGGTGAGCCCGGCCTCGCGAGCGGCACGCGTGCGGCGCTCGCCCATGATGAGCTCATAGGTTCCGTCGCCGGCATCGCGCACGACGACGGGCTGCAGCACGCCGAACTCGCGGACCGAGTGGACGAGCTCCGCCAGGTCATCCGCGTCGAAGACGCTGCGCGGCTGGCGGTGGTTCGGCACGATCGAGTGCGGGTCGATGTGCACGAGCCGCGCGCCGGGAACGGCGAGCAGCTCCGACTCATCGGCGGCTGCGGCATCCTCGTCCGACGTCGACGTGGGGCTGCCGTCCGCTGTTCCGGCGTCTTCGGAGACGGGCTTCGGCTTGCGGCGAGCACGGGGCTTCATCGCCGCGGCAGGATCGATGACCGGACGCTCCGCCGTGAGCACCGCGACATCCTCGGCGACCGAGGTGGACTCGGCCGTCGCCGTGCGGGCGGCCCCGGGGAAGAAGACGTCCACCGGCCGCTCGCTGCTCTCAGACGTCGGGATCAGCGCGCCGATGCCTCGTCCCAGTCCTGTTCGCTTGGCCGCCATCAGACGCCCCTCTCGTCGTACTCTGCTGAATTCACTGTCGCCGGCCGGGTCGCCGTGGGGTCGCGCTGAGCGATCTCCACCGCGGCCTCGCGATACGCGATCGCTCCGGCTGACTGGCCGTCGTAGGCGATCACGGTCTGTCCGAAGCTCGGAGCCTCGGAGACGCGGACCGATCGCGGGATGACGGTCTCGAGCACCTGCTGCGGGAAGTGCGTGCGCACCTCTTCGGCGACCTGCTGTGCGAGACGGGTGCGTCCGTCGTACATGGTGAGCATGATCGTCGAGACGTGGATGCGCGGGTTGAGGTGCTGCTGGATCATGCTGACGTTGCCCAGCAGCTGGCTCAGACCCTCGAGCGCGTAGTACTCGCACTGGATCGGGATGAGCACTTCGTCGGCCGCCGTGAAGGCGTTGATGGTGAGCAGCCCCAGCGAAGGCGGGCAGTCGATGATGATGAAGTCGGGGGCCTTGTCGGCCGCGATCAGGTAGTCCGCGATCGCCGTGTGCAGGCGGTGCTCACGCGAGTCCTGGCTGACGAGTTCGATCTCGGCGCCGGCGAGGTGGATCGTGCTGGGTGCGCACGTGAGGCGATCGGACTCCGGGCTCGTCTGCACGATCTCGGCAAGCGGGAACTCGTCGATGAGCACGTCGTAGACGCTCGGGGTGTCTGCCGTGTGGGTGACGCCGAGAGCGGTCGAGGCGTTCCCCTGGGGGTCGAGGTCGATCACGAGGACGTACGCGCCGAGGTCCGCAAGTGCCGCGGCAAGGTTGACGGCGCTGGTCGTCTTTCCCACGCCGCCCTTCTGGTTGGACACCGTGATGATGCGGGTGCGCTCAGGAAGGCGGATCTGCACGCCTTCGAGGGCGCGGCGTCGGGCTGTGAGGTCTGCGAGTTCTCGCGCCAAGGGGGTGTCGGCGAAATCGATCGGTCCGGATGCCACGGCATCCTTGTTCCCGGGTCGTTTCACGTGAAACACTCCTCCCTCTCGACAACTCGTCCAACTCTATCCCGGACTTCAGACATCGAAACGCGGCGCGGCGGTGGCCTCCGCGGCTCTCTTCCAGAGTGATCCGGTCTTTCGCATAGCGCCCGGAGGCGCATCGGCATTTCCGCTTTTCGCGCCCGTTCCGTACGTCCGCGCCGAGAGCGAAGGATCCACTCCCGGTGAGGCCGCCGTGAGTGAGGCTGAAGGTCGGTGGCCGGTTCTGCCTGGCGCGCACGTCCGCCGGCACCGCGGCGACGGCGGCCGCGCCGCGCCCACCACTCCCCCGAACGTGTGCTCCTCGGCACTCGATCCGAGGCTCTGTTTTTGCGGCTTCATCCATTGCTCGGCGCGTTTCACGTGAAACGCCCCCGCTCCGGTCAACTTCTCTTTGACTGGGATGCAGCTTCACTCGTGACGGTGCGCCGCGACGGTCGCTGCAGCAAAGCGTCTAGGCAGCCGTGGCGGGCCCGCGACGTTCTTGCGCTCTGAGCTTGTCGAAGGGCATGGGCCGTTCGTGCGCCCTGAGCTCGTCGAAGGGCATGGGCCGTTCGTGCGCCCTGAGCTCGTCGAAGGGCATGGGCCGTTCGTGCGCCCTGAGCTCGTCGAAGGGCATGGGCCGTTCGTGCGCCCTGAGCTCGTCGAAGGGCAGACGTACCCGGGGTGTGGGGCTTCAACAGGCTCAGCCCGCTCGAGCGGGCGCCCTGGGCCTGTCGAAGGGCAGACGTACCGGGGTGTGGGGCTTCGACAGGCTCAGCCCGCATGCCCCGGCGCCCTGAGCTTGTCGAAGGGCAAGTGTGTCAGGGTCTTGGGCTTCGACAGGCTCGGCCCCCCTGACCGGGCGTCCTGAGCTTGTCGAAGGGCAGACGTACCCGGGTGTGGGGCTTCGACAGGCTCAGCCCGCATGCCCCGACGCCCTGGGCCTGTCGAAGGGCAGACGTGCCGGGGGTGTGGGGCTTCGAAGGCTCAGCCCGCCCGACCGGACGCCCTGAGCTTGTCGAAGGGCATGTGTGTCAGGGTCTTGGGCTTCGACAGGCTCAGCCCGCATGCCCCGGCGCCCTGAGCTTGTCGAAGGGCAGACGTGCTCGGGTGTGGGGCTTCGACAGGCTCAGCCCGCCAGGTCGGCGCCCTGAGCTCGTCGAAGGGCAGACGTACCGGGGTGTGGGGCTTCAACAGGCTCAGCCCACATGCCCGGGCGCCCTGAGCTCGTCGAAGGGCAGACGCACCCGGGTCGTGGGGCTTCGAAGGCTCAGCCCGCCCGACCGGACGCCCTGAGCTTGTCGAAGGGCAAGTGTGTCAGGGTCTTGGGCTTCGACAGGCTCAGCCCGCATGCCCCGGCGCCCTGAGCCTGTCGAAGGGCAGACGTACCGGGGTGTGGGGCTTCGACAGGCTCAGCCCGCCTGACCGGGCGCCCTGAGCCTGTCGAAGGGCAGACGTACCGGGGTGTGGGGCTTCGACAGGCTCAGCCCGCAGGATCGGCGTCCCAGCGGCGCACGTTTCACGTGGAACGCATCCGTACCCCGCAGTCACGGCACGCGTTCGGGAGCGATTCCCAGCCCGTGATTCCCACGGCGCACGCTGCCTACCGCGCACGCCGATGGCCCCGCCTAGCGGCCCGCCATGCGCAGGCACGACCCTCGATGGAGGTCGCCGTTTCACGTGAAACTCGCTGGTGGCCCTGTCGCGGCGTCCGTGTCGTCCTCCGCACCGCACCTGGGGCCCGGACGGAAGTGAGCACCTTGGCGGAGCCGACGGACCACCTCCCCCGCCAGCCGGCCACCACGAGGCTCGCTTCGGCGTGACGGTAACCGCCGACCGAGCACTTGCCGGATGGTGATGTCGTTCCAGATGGGCCCGCAGCTCGGCATCACTTCCCTGCGTTGGTGGCGCGCGGCGCCTCGTCAACGCATCCTCGAACGCGAACAACGCGATGCCGGCGCGGCGTCATCTCCCGGGCTCCCCCGCCCCGATGTTTCACGTGAAACCCGCGCGGTCTTTTGCCATCGACCGGTGGTGGACCGTACGGGCATCACCCCCAGAGCGCTATGGGCAGACCAGAACGGACGGCGCTGGCAACGGCACACCGCTGGGTCTGCATGACTGGTGGCCCACGGCATCATCTGGCCAAGTCGTCCCGACTCGAGGCCGCCATGCGTGGCGACCGGATACGCTCCATCCACAGCTCATCCCAGTGGGTACCTGTCGTCCGCGGCCACGTGCGCGCGACTCGCAGCCCGCTCCTGAGGACGTGGCGGGACACGGTCAACCGACGGCGCCCGCGAGACACTGCGGCGTGGCCGCTCCTCCCCCTGTCCGCAGCCGCGTGTGCGACCCACAGCCGGCAGGTGAACAACGAAGCGCGCGGGACGACGCCTCCACACTCCCATCCACCCGGCGTCCCGTGCGCGTTTCACGTGAAACCTCCATGTTCACGTCCGAGGTCCCGGCGGCGCACACCCCACCACCCGCGTCGCAATGCGGGAGCGCACCTCGCACGGCGCGTCGCACGCACCATCGGCCGGGCAAGCCGCAGCGACGCTCCATCCCTCGCCGCGCGGCAGCCAAGCCTCCGCTGTACGGCTCGAGGGCAGAGCCGTGCACAGGGAATGTTGTAGCGCCCCGCCGGCTATTCTTTGCAACGCTCACCAACAGGCCGACTCCGCGTCACCGCAAGGCCGCGATCCGCGTGCACCACACTGACCAACGCCGAGTGATCAGAGATGCCCGTGGAACGCTCCATGACCCCACCCGGACCCATGAGGGTCCGGGTGGATCCAGCGCGCCTCGTCCAGGTGGTGTTTCACGTGAAACGCCTCATGTCCGCGCAACATGGCGGAGGCGCCAACCCACGCTGCTTGGTCTCGAGACCCGCGCAGCGCACGGCGCCGCCCAGCAGATGGCCTGGTACGGTCACGACCTGCCCATCTCGCACGCGGTCCCGGTGCTCGGTTGTCGCACGCGCAACGGCGGGCTGCGGAGACAGCCGGCCAACGGTGGCACGAGTTCGGCATACAGAGCCTCGCTCCAGCCGGTGTTCCACGTGAAACACCCGACATCCGGGCGATGCCGCACATGCCACTATGCGTGCGCGCGACCGCCCAACTGCTGCGCCCAGGCGCCGTCATCCGGCGGTGTTCCACGTGAAACCGCGCTGGATGCGGACACCGACGGCGCCGGACCCACACACGGAACGGGCGTGTTACCAATTGCCGACTACCGCGCACCGTCCAACACTGTCGGTCGCTGGCTTCGCAGTCACGCCAGCGGGCACCTGCGTCCTCGTCACCGCTTTCGGGCACTCCGGCCCGTCGTTCAGGTCGCGTTCCACGTGAAACGCCGATAGGTGCGCAACGCAACGGGAGCGCGTTCCAGTCAGGCTCCCTGCCTGAGACGTGGCCCACACGCGGCGCCCCCGCCCAACGGGCGGGCCAAGCGGAACAGGATCGCGGAACTCCTGCACACCGTCGCGCGCCGGCAATCGAGCCCGCGACACGCCGCCGCAGTCCTGCGCTTTCCCGGAGGTCGGTCGCCAATTGGCCGGTGTTTCACGTGAAACGCCGGATACACACGTGCGACCACGATGGCGACACCCGCCCGCCACGCTTGCTCATGAGACGCGCACCACAAGGGGCCTCCCGCCAGGAGGCGGAGGTGGCGTGGGGTCGATATCCCAGCTCTTGCGCACCGTGGCCGCCGCTCCCACGGCAAGTCCGCTAAGCATTGCAATCCCCGTGGGCATGTCGCACCTTTTCGGGGCAACGCATCCAGACAGGCACATGGCTGCCAAGGCCGGTTCACAAGACACGTCTGCCGCCCTAAGTGCGCAGCGTACGAGACACGACGACCACCCGGTCCAGAGCTGCGATGCGCCCGCCCGATGCTTCACGTGAAACGCCCTACCGTGCTGAGCGATACACGCATCACCGGGCGTGCGTTTCGATCATTCGAACGCGAAGATCCAGCAGGGCTGTTTCACGTGAAACGCCCGCCAAGTGCCGCTCCACCAGGGGTGGCGTGCCAGGTCTCACCCTGTCGACTTACGGAGGAAACCGAACCTCCCGCCCGTTCCACGCGATGCGGAAACTCAAGTCCCAGAGGCGCGCCCAAGGCTCTTTCAGCCACCGCTCGTCTGGCCCGCCGATCCATCGCGTGTTTCACGTGAAACGACATGCAAGTCACGGCACGACACGAGTGGCCCCTCCGACCCAAGGAGGGTGACCGAGCATGAACACCTCATCCGCCTGGAGATCCTTCGTACCGTCCGCCGCCGCGGGCGAGTCCACTCCGCGCGGTGACGTCCCCTGTGGTGGTGGAGATTCTGATCGGGTCGCCGGTGTCGTAGACGCTGGCGAGCCATCGTGCGATGGTCAGTGAGAACTGTCTAGGAATCTCAACGTAAGGACACAACGCACGATGGCTCTTGACCAGTCTGCCCTCCTCGAGCTGCTCGGGGAACTGAAACTCACCGACGTCTCCGACCGGATCCGGGTCGCGACCGAGACCCTCTACCAGGAGTTGATCGACGCGGAAGCGGCCGCGTTCATCGGCGCCGCCCCGTTCGAACGCACCCCGGACCGCACGAACCAGCGCAACGGGACCCGCCCGAAGACCATCACGACGACGGCCGGGGATCTGGAGCTGCGGATCCCGAAGCTGCGCACCGGATCGTTCTTCCCGTCACTGCTGGAGCGACGCCGCCGGGTCGATCAGGCCCTGTTCGCGGTCGTGATGGAGGCGTACGTGCACGGCGTGTCGACCCGCAAGGTCGACGACCTGGTGAAGGCGCTGGGCGCGGACACGGGCATCAGCAAGTCCGAGGTGTCGCGCATCTGCGCCAACCTGGACGAGGACGTCGCCGCATTCCGGGACCGGCCCCTGACCGACACCACCTACCCGTACGTGTTCCTGGACGCGACCTATTGCAAGGCGAGGGTCGGCCGGCGGGTGGTGTCCCAGGCCGTGGTCGTCGCGGTCGGCGTCGCGGCAGACGGGCGCCGCGAAGTGCTCGGGTTCGAGGTCGGCGAGACGGAGTCGCAGCCGTTCTGGACCACGTTCCTGCGGTCTTTGAAGGCCCGCGGCCTGGGCGGTGTGAAACTCGTCATCAGTGACGCGCACACCGGACTGGTCGCCGCGATCGGCACCGTGTTCACCGGCACCAGCTGGCAAAGATGCAGGGTGCATTTCATGCGCAACGTGCTCACCGCCGTCCCCAAGACGGCCGGCCCGATGGTCGCGTCGATCATCCGCACGATCTTCGCGCAGCCCGACACCGAGCACGTGTTCACCCAGTTCCACGAGGTCGTCCGCATGCTCTCCCGGTCCCATCCGAAGGTCGCGGACATGCTCGAGAACGCGAAAGACGACCTGCTCGCGTTCTGCCAGTTCCCGTTCCAGCACTGGCGCCAGATCTGGTCCACGAACCCACTCGAACGGGTCAACAAGGAGATCAAACGCCGCACCGACGTCGTCGGCACGTTCCCGAACCCCGCCGCACTGCTCCGCCTGGCCGGACATGTCCTGATCGAGCAGCACGACGAATGGGACGGCGCTGACCGCCGCTACTTCAGCGAACACTCCATGGCACTCCTCCTCGCCCAGACGGAAGAGGTGAGCATCCCCGAACTGACCACGGCATAATCAAACAAGCTGACCCGCACGGTGTCGAGAAACTCCACCAAACAGCGGGACGTCACCCTCCGCGCCCATGACACATGCGAACGGTCCGTAGCCCTCTGCGCAACCAGCCCGCGCTGCACTACGTCACAGAACGGGACCCGCACCTGCCCGCCGGTGCACTCGCTGCCGCGGGACGCTGGTGCGCGCGCCAGCCCTTAGCCTGCGTCTCTACTCTGTCGCGGGGCCCCGCTGCCCGGTGACACACAGGATCGCGCGCCTCACTTGGGCCTGGATGCGGCTCGGGTGGTGCCCAGTCCGACCGGCAGGCATGTGAGGGCGTTTCACGTGAAACGCCCGACTATGACGCAAAACCCTCGGAGCGAGACCGGGGGACCACCGAGGCGTTATGTTGCTTTGCCCGCCAGACCAGCGCGTCAGCTGGGGAGCAGTTCTCATGGTCGAACTGGCTCGTTCGTTCACCGATGGCCCACGCGGGTGTGGCGCAGCGCGGCGTCGATGCGGCCGAGTGCCAGGGTGGGGGGACCCGCTCCGGTTTCGGACGTTCCACGTGAAACGTCCGTGAGGCGCCATGACACAACGCCGACCCGTCCCGATCGCACTGCGGGCGCGCTATCGGAACGTTGGCCAGGTCAACCTGACAGCCAGGGGCTTCCTTCCCGCCTAGCCAGCTCGTCCGACGATGGCCCATACAGGCCTGGCGACACCGCCGCGTCGATGCCGCCGGGTGGCAGGCCTGCAGACCCCGCTAGCGGATTCTGCCGTTTCACGTGAAACACCAGCGGAACAGTGACGCCCCGATGGCTCCACTACGACCGCTGACAGCTGGGCTGGAAACGTGATTCCTGGCGGCGCGAGATTCCGCATGGCGCCGTGGGCGCCGAGGGGTCCAGCACCAACCGACGTTTCACGTGAAACGCGGCCATCGACGCACAGAAGGGCCCGGCCGCTATCAAGCCGCACGAACGACGACTCGCTCACCCATCCGCTCCACGCTCTGCCGTCGCAGGTGAAGCAGCACACCGCGTCGGAATACCCCGGCTCCGCAACCCTGAGTGCCGCGGCGAACCCACCAGGAGCACTCGAGAAGGGTCGACACGCGACGCCCGGTCCGGTTAGCTGAACGGGTGGGATTGCAACCGACCACCACGCAATCGATCCGTGCACTACGCGACGAATGGCGCCGGACGGTGCTCCCTGCGCTCAGCGGCGACGTGCTCGATGTCGGCGCGGGGACCGGCGCTGCAGCCGACCACCTCGGGACAACCGTTCGCTGGATTGCACTCGAACCCTCACGTTCCGCGCGCCGCGACCTTTCCACACGGGTCCGCGATCGGCCGGAATCTCAGCTGTTGGCAGCGCGCGCTGAAGACATACCGCTCCCGGATGCCTCGGTGGATGCCGTCATCGCCGGCACTGTGCTGTGCTCCGTGCGAGACCCCGCCCGCGCTCTCGCGCAGATCCGCCGCGTCCTGCGTCCGGGTGGACGGCTGGTGTTCTTCGAGCACGTGGTGGCACCGGCCGGAACCTGGACCAGGGTCCTCCAACGGACCTACGCGCCCCTGTCGCGGATCATCGACGCCGGATGTGATCCTGCTCGAGACACCGAAACCGCGATCCGAGACGCAGGATTCCAGACGGTCGACGTTCGCAGCGAGCTCGCCCCCGGCATCCTGGGGACCGTCGATCCGCTGATCCAGGGCATCGCGGTGCGGTGACTGCAGCGCAACAAAGCCCAGGTCAGAATTAGAAAAGGGCTACGCGCGAACCCGAGCCCGAATCACGCGGGTGGGCTCCGCGATGACCCCCTCGCCGACGACCTCGGCTCGTGCGTCGGTCACCTTGAACTTGCGCAGCTGCTTCTCGGCCGCGCCGATCTCGGCGGCCGCGTTCGCCCCCTTCAGCAGGATCAGCTCACCGCCGTCGCGTACGAGCGGAGCAGTGAGGGGCAGGAGGGTCCGCAGCGCGCTCACGGCGCGCGCCGTCACGGCGTCGAACACCGCCCCGCCGCGCCAGTCCTCCGCGCGTGCACGCACGACCTCGACGTTCTCGAGCCCGAGCGCCTCGACCTGCTCGTTGAGCCACACCACACGGCGTTCCATCGGCTCGATGAGGGTCCACCGCACGTCCGGCCGTGCAATCGCCAGCACGAGCCCCGGAAGGCCCGCTCCGGAGCCGACATCGGCCACGCTGCCGCTGAACAGAGGCGCGATGACCGCACTGTTGAGCACGTGGCGGTTCCACAACCGGGGAAGCTCCAGCGGGCCGATCAGGCCGCGCTCCTCACCCTGTTCGGCCAGGGCCGCGGTGAACGCACGCGCGAGTTCGATGCGGTCGCCGAACACCGCGGCAGCCTCGACGGGCTCGCGCTCCAGCGCCGGCAGGGACTCCGAGGACTCCTGCGACATGGTCAGGCGCGCCGGATCACCGTGTGACGGTCAGCAGCGGTGCCGTACGACTCGGAGACGAGCCCGCGTTCCGCGACGATGTCGTGCACGAGCTTGCGCTCGTAGCTCGACATCGGAGGCAGGGATGCCTGCGAGGCGCCGTCGTCGAGCCGCTCGATGGCGCGGTCGACCAGACGCGCCAGCTCGACCTGCCGCGCATCGCGTGAGCCGCCGACATCGAGGATGAGCCGCGAGAAGCGGCCCGTCTTGGCCTGCACGGCCAGTCGCGTCAGCTCCTGCAGCGCCTGCACGGTCTCCGGCTCGGAGAGGGATGCCACGGCATCCGCACCCTCGGACTCCACCGACACGTATGCACGACCACTGCGCACGTCGAGGGCGAGGTCGCCGTCGAGGTCGGCGATGTCGAGCAGCCCCTCCAGGAAGTCGGCGGCGATGTCGCCTTCTTCTTCGAGCTGGGCGACCGTGACCGAGGCTTCGCGCATCGGCAGCGCTTCAGACGTGCTCATTGTGTTCCGTTCTCGTCACAGACTGCGGGGATCAGGATGCCGAGGCATCCGAGCCAGGCTGACCGCCCTGGCCCTGCTTGCTCTGCTGCTTCTTGGCGCGCTGCTTGCTCATCGGCTGCTGGCGCTTCGGCTCGGAGGCCTTGAGGGCCTCGGCTGCCTCGTAGATGGCGCGCTGCTCGGCCTGGTACTTCTCCATCGGCACGATCTTGCCGTTGGCGTCGATGGCCTTCCCCTTGCGCGCGAGACGCTCCTCGCGCTCCTTGGCGGCCTGGGAACCGGGTGTCGGCAGGTTGCGGATGACGAGGAACTGCTGCACAGCGGTCCAGATGTTCGACGTGAACCAGTAGATGACCACACCGAGCGGGAAGAAGATGCCCGAGTAGACGAAGGCGAGCGGCAGGATGTACAGCATCACGCGCTGCATCTTGTACGCCTGGCCCTCCTTGGCCTCCGGCGACAGGTTCTTCGAGATGATCTGCAGCTGCGTGAAGTACTGCGACGCGATCATGAGCACGACGAGGGTGACCATGATGCCGACGGTGAGCTGCCAGCCCTCGGGCTGGGTCTTGATGGTGTCGACCAGCGACTCGTGCAGCGACGCGACGCCGAAGAGCTTCGCGTTGTAGAACTCCTGCGTGAGCTGCGGGTTCATCCAGAAGACGCCGCCCTTGCCCTCCTTCGCGTTGGTCGCGACGCTGGAGAGCACCGAGTACAGCGAGAAGAACACCGGCATCTGGATGAGGATCGGCAGACAGCCCGACACGGGCGAGGTGCCGTTCTTCTTGTACAGATCCATCGTCTCGCGGCTCATCGCCTCACGAGACAGCTGATCGCGCTTGCCCTTGTACTTGTCCTGGATCTTCTTGAGCTGCGGCGCGATCTCCATCATCTTGCGCTGGCTCTTGATCTGCCGCACGAAGACGGGGATCAGGGCCGCGCGAACCACGACGACGAGGCCGACGATCGACAGCACCCAGGTGAGGCCGGATGCCGGATCCATGCCCAGGAACGCGAACAGCTGGTGCCACGCGACGAGCACGAGCTCGACGAGCCACTTCAGCGGCCACAGGATGGTCCCCAGCAGATCGAACCCGCCGCCGGAGGCGGCAGTCGCTGACGGGGAGGGGGTGCTCGCGGCGAGCATCACAAGACCCTGCACGGATCAGTCCTTTCCCTGCGGCACGACGAATCCGTGCCGCGTCAAGTCGTAACGGAAGCTGCGGTGCGGCTTCACGTCGTCAACGCCGCCGGCCGCCCAGGGGTGACACCGGGCGATGCGTGCGGCGGCCAGGGCCGAGCCCTTGACGGCTCCGTGCTGCTGGACTGCGCCCACCGCGTAGGCCGAGCAGCTCGGATAGTAGCGGCAGACGTCGCCGTACAGCGGTGAGATCACGGTGCGGTAGGCCTGCAGAAAGCCCAGAACCGCATTCCGTGGAAGCAGGGGGACACCCCGCCACAGCATGTCGGCGTGCGGGTGCGCGGTGCCGGTGGATGCCGCCGGCAACACAGCCGCGCTCACGCGGCCCTCCGGCGAAGGCCTTTGACGACCTCCGCCTGCAGGTGGTCGAACTCAGCGCCGGCCGCGGAGGGCAGCGCACGGATCACGATGTCGGTGCCACGACGGACGTCCGGCAGCGCAGCGGCGCTGATCGCCTTCAGACGGCGACGGACGGTATTGCGTGTCACGGCGACTCCCACCTGCTTGCTCACGATGAACCCGAACCGGGGCGAGCGGTCTTCGTCGGTGCGCACCACGTACATGACGGTGTGTGGCCCGACGCTTCGCGCGCCTCGACGGACGACGGCCTTGTAATCAGTGCCGCGTGTCAGCCGGTTGGGTCGTGCGAGCACTCGGATCAGGCAGAGAGCTCGCTGCGCCCCTTGGCACGGCGAGCGGCGAGGATGCCACGGCCGGCGCGGGTGCGCATGCGGGCGCGGAAGCCGTGCTTCTTGGCGCGACGGCGGTTGTTCGGCTGGAAGGTGCGCTTGCTCATGAGGAAACTCCAGAACAGATCTCACCCGGTGGCGACCGGGGACGATTAGGGGGGACACATGCCGAGCAGGCATACGTCAACCGATCTAGAGTACGTCGAGCGGCCCCCGATTGACAAACCGGGAGCATCCCTCCGGGCATTATCCACAGTGCACGCTCAGGCGCACGCAGGGACACGCCCGCGATGTTCACACAGGGTTTGCCTCTGCTTCGGGCCTGGAATAGCGTGGCACGGGCGAAGTTATCCACAGGCTATCGGGGAGAGTCATGACCGAGCATCAGGCGACCGAAGTCCCCGTATGGGCCAGTGCCATGGAACGGCTGCGTCACGACGACCGGATCACTCCGCAGCTGGAGGGATTCCTCAACCTCGCCGTGGCCCAGGGGGTCATGGGCGGCATCCTCTATCTCGACGTGCCGAACGAGCTCACCGCGAGCATGATCAACACCCGCGGGCGCGCGCCGATCCTCGAAGCGCTGTCGAGCCTGGGGGATGAGGTCACCTCGTTCCGGGTCGCCGTGAACCCCGAGGTGGTCGCCCGGCCCGCCGCCGAAGAGGTCGTGTCGCCGATCGCCGTGCAGACGGCGCCCACCGCGGTCCCGCCGCCGGCACCCGTCGCGGACCGGCCGATCGCCCATGAGCCGGCGGCGGCATCCAATCGCGACCAGACGCGATTGAACCCGAAGTACACGTTCGACAACTTCGTCATCGGCCCGTCGAACCGGCTCGCGCACGCGGCGGCGTTCGCCGTGGCGGAAGCGCCGGCGAAGGCCTACAACCCGCTGTTCATCTACGGCGACTCCGGCCTCGGCAAGACGCACCTGCTCCACGCGATCGGCGACTACGCGCAGAGCCTGTATCCCGGCATCCGGGTGCGGTACGTCTCCAGCGAAGAGTTCACGAACGACTTCATCAACTCGATCCAGAACAACCGCGGTCCCGAGTTCCAGGCGCGGTACCGCGAGGTCGACATCCTGCTGATCGACGACATCCAGTTCCTGCAAGGACGCGCCGAGACGCAGGAGGCGTTCTTCCACACCTTCAACCAGCTGCACGACCACGACAAGCAGGTGGTCATCACCAGCGACCTGCCGCCCAAGGCCCTCACCGGGTTCGAGGACCGCATGCGCAGCCGGTTCCAGTGGGGCCTCATCACCGACGTGCAGGCGCCCGACCTCGAGACCCGCATCGCGATCCTGCGCAAGAAGGCGCACAGCGAACGGCTGCAGGCGCCCGACGACGTCCTCGAGTACATCGCGTCGGTGGTCTCCTCCAACATCCGCGAGCTCGAGGGCGCCCTCATCCGCGTCTCCGCGTTCGCGAGCCTCAACCGGTCGAACCTCGACATCCCGCTCGCGCAGACCGTGCTGCGCGACATCATCGATCAGAGCGACACGAACGTCATCTCGCCGACCGACATCATCCAGGCGACCGCCCAGTACTTCAAGCTCAGCGTGGACGACCTGTACGGGTCCAACAGGTCCCAGGCCGTCGCCTCGGCGCGGCAGATCGCCATGTACCTGTGCCGGGAGCGCACGAGCCTGTCGCTCCCGAAGATCGGGCAGCTGTTCGGCGGCCGCGACCACACGACGGTCATGTACGCGTACAAGAAGATCAGCGAGCAGATGAAGGAACGTCGCTCACTGTTCAACCAGGTGACCGAGATCACCGCGCAGCTCGGCCGGCGCTGAGACCGCGCGCCCGACGGCGTCCGACCCCTGTGGAGGGGCTCGGACGCCGTTTTTCGTGCACTTCTGCACAGTGTGGATAACTTGTGGAAAACTCCGCGACGCGCCGTGATCTCTGTGCACAGGACGAGCTCGAGGTGTGGAAACGACGGGGTGGACGGGCATCCGCCCCCTCAGCGCCGTCCGCAGCCGATCCACAACTCACACGCGTGTAGTTCCCAAGCGGGAGTAGCTATCCACCGATTTATCCACAGTTTCCACACCAGTGATGAAGATGACAAGAAATCCTCTCTTCGATCACATTCGATGACCTTGGGGAGAACGGCACGCGAACGCGCGTCGCCCGAACGACATCACTGGCGGCGGGCCTTCGGGGCACTAGCATGAGAGACCCAGCCCCGTGCCCACCGGCAAGGGGCCACTTGTCCACGACCAGGGGAGCGGAAGTGAAGTTCCACGTCAATCGCGATGTGTTCAGCGAGGCCGTCTCGTTCGTCGTGAAGCTGCTGCCGCAGCGCAACCCCCAGCCGATCCTGGCCGGTGTGCTGGTCGAGGCGACGGATGCCGGACTCACACTCTCCGCGTTCGACTACGAGGCTTCCGCGAGGACGACCATCGAGGCGACGGTCGACGAGCCCGGCACGATCCTCGTGCACGGCAAGCTCCTCGCCGACATCGCCAGCAAGCTTCCGAACCAGCCGATCGAGATCGCCGTCGACGAAGACGGCGGCATCCAGCTGCGCTGTGGGTCCGCACGCTTCACGCTCGCGTCCATGCCGGTTCAGGAATATCCCGCGATCCCCGAGGTCTCCGGCGACACCGGGCTCGTCCCGGGCGACGACTTCGCCACGGCGATCGCACAGGTCGCGTTCGCGGCATCCCGCGACGACGTCACCCCGGTGCTCACCGGCGTGCAGCTCGAGGTCGCCGGCAACCAGCTCAGCCTCGTCGCCACCGACCGCTACCGCGTCGCGCTGCGGGACCTGCCCTGGGACGGCGGCACCGCCGCCTCGGACGACACCGCCACGGCGCTCGTGCCGGCGCGCACGCTCACCGAGGTCGGCAAGACGTTCTCGCACGGCGGCGAGATCTCCGTCTCGTTCTCGGGCTCGGGCGACCGCGAGATCATCGCCTTCACGTCGGGCAACAAGACCGTCACGTCACTGCTGATCAAGGGCAACTTCCCGCCCGTGCGCCGCCTGTTCCCTGAGGCGACCGACCACTACGCGGTGGTCTCGACCAGCGACCTCATCGAGGCCGTGCGCCGCGTGCAGATCGTGCTCGACCGCTCCGCGCCGCTGCGCTTCACTTTCACGCCCGAGGGCGTGACGATGGAGGGCTCCGGCACCGAGCAGGCGCGCGCGTCCGAGACGGTGGATGCCACCCTCACCGGCGACGATGTGACCCTCGGTCTCAACCCGCAGTACCTCCTCGAGGCGCTCGGCGCGGTGCGCAGCGAGTTCACGCGCATCACGTTCACCTCGAGCGACAACGCGAACAAGCTCAGCCCGGTGCTCATCACCCCGCAGACCTCGGGCACCGTCGAGTCGTTCCGGTACCTGCTGCAGCCGAACCTCCTGCTGCGCTGAACCGGTGATCGTCGAGCACCTCAACCTCGTCGACTTCCGCAACTATCCGGTCGCCGACGTGGCCCTCGGTGCCGGACCGACCGTGTTCGTGGGCCGCAACGGGCAGGGCAAGACCAACCTCGCCGAGGCGATCGCGTACTTCGCGACGCTCGGGTCGCACCGGGTGTCGGCAGATGCGCCGCTCGTGCGCGAAGGCGCTGAGCACGCGATCGTGCGCGAACGGCTCGCCCACGGGACCCGGCACGTGCAGCTGGAGATCCAGATCAACCGGCAAGGCGCCAACCTGGCGCGGGTCAACGGCGCGAAGATCCGGTCGGCCGAGCTGCCGCGGTACGCCCAGGTGGTGCTGTTCGCGCCGGAAGACCTGCAGATCGTCCGCGGCGACCCGTCGGCCCGCCGCCGCTTCGCCGATTCGCTGCTGGTGCAGCGCTTCCCGCGGCTGGCCGGGGTCATGGCCGACTACGACCGCGTGCTCAAGCAGCGCAACGCCCTGCTGAAGTCCGCGCGGGCTCGCGGCATCCGCGGCGACGCGCTGTCGACGCTCGACGTCTGGGACGACAAGCTCGTCGGCTTCGGCTCCGAGATCATCGACGCGCGGCTGCGGCTGGCCGACGACCTCGCCGCACCCCTGGCATCCGCCTACGAATCCATCGCCGGCGCCGATCATGCCCCGCAGCTCGCCTGGGCCCTGTCGGTGCGCGGCGCCGACCCGGAGGAGGGCGCGGACGACAACGCGGATGCCGCGGCCTCCGACACCGCGGCCGCCTTCCGCGCGGCGCTCGGCGCGAAACGGAGCACGGAGCTCGAGCGCGGGATGACACTCACCGGGCCGCACCGCGACGACCTGCTGCTGCGGGTGCGCGGTCTTCCCGTGAAGGGGTACGCGTCGCACGGGGAGTCGTGGTCGGTGGCGCTCGCCCTGCGCCTGGCGTCGGCCGAACTGCTCCGGGCCGACTCGATGCTCGGTGATCCGGTGCTGATCCTCGACGACGTGTTCGCCGAATTGGATGCCGATCGCCGTGGACGACTGGCGCGCCTGGTCGCAGACTATGAACAGGTGATCGTCACCGCCGCGGTGGAAGAGGATGTCCCCGGACCGCTGCGCGCGCGGGTCGTCCGCGTGGAGGCGGGGACGATCTCGGACGAGCGGACCGAGCGGGAGGAGCCGGGCGATGTCTGACGACGAGCTGCCCGAGACCCTCGCCACCTATCTGCGACTTCGCGGGCTCGAGCCGACGGCCCGCGGTCGCCGGCGCCGGCGCCGCCCCGCCGAGAACGACGAGAACGCGCCGTTCACGCCCGGACGCGATCCCGCGGCGGTCGGCGACGTGCTGGCATCCTTCACCCGGCAGGCCGGCTGGGACCCGGATCTGGCCCGGGAGGACGTCGTCACGATGTGGGCGGAGGTGGTCGGCGAGGCGAACGCGGCACGCACGCGCCCGACCGGATTCCGCGACGGCGTCCTGCAGGTCAGCTGCGACTCGACGGCGTGGGTGAGCCAGCTCAAACTCATGCGCCGGCACATCCTGACGACCATCGTCCAGCGGTTCCCCGAGGCGGGCATCGACAACATCACCTTTCAGGGGCCGGACGTCCCCAGCTGGAAACACGGCATGAGAGCCGTTCCAGGGCGCGGTCCGCGCGATACCTACGGCTGACGCGTGTGTTCCGGTATCCGGAGGCCTTTCATCGCGTCGTAGAGGCTCTGAAAGGCCGTTCTGGCACGGTTTTCAGGTAAGATCGTAGGGAATCCGCCGATCGATCGGAGTGCTGGACGCCTATGACCTCGCAGACCCCCGGAAGCGACCCCGAAACCCCGCGCGGTGAGGCGGTCGCAGCGCCCAAACCCCAGGGCGGTGACTACGGGGCCGATGCCATCCAGGTGCTCGAGGGCCTCGAAGCCGTGCGCAAGCGTCCCGGCATGTACATCGGCTCGACCGGTGAGCGCGGCCTGCACCACCTGGTGCAGGAGATCGTCGACAACTCGGTCGACGAGGCGCTGGCGGGCTTCTGCGACGACATCGAGGTGACGATCCTCCCCGACGGCGGCATCCGCTGCGTCGACAACGGCCGCGGCATCCCGGTGCAGCCGCACTCGTCCGACCCGTCCAAGTCCACCGTCGAGGTGGTGCTGACCGTGCTGCACGCGGGCGGCAAGTTCGGCGGCGGCGGATACGCCGTCTCGGGCGGTCTGCACGGCGTGGGCTCGTCGGTCGTGAACGCCCTCTCCACACGGCTCGATGTCGAGGTGCGCCGCGAGGGCTACGCGTGGCGCCAGTCGTTCCGCGACGGCGGCGTGCCGCAAGGACCCCTCGAGCGCGGCGAAGAGACCGGCGAGACCGGCACGATCATCACGTTCTGGCCGGATGCCACCATCTTCGACACCGTCGACTTCGACTACGACACGCTGCGTTCGCGCTTCCAGCAGACGGCGTTCCTCAACAAGGGCCTGCGCATCAGCCTCCTCGACGAGCGGCCCGAGGGCCTCGTCGTCGAAGACGGCGACGGCGAGAGCGTCGAGAAGCAGCGCGGCGCGACCTTCCTCTACGAGCGGGGCCTGGTCGACTACGTCGAGTACCTCAACAAGGTGCGAAAGACCGACGTCGTCAACGACGAGGTCATCGACTTCGAGTCCGAGGACACCGAGCGCAAGATCGCGCTCGAGGTGGCGATGCAGTGGACGACGAGCTACACCGAGAACGTCTTCACCTTCGCGAACAACATCAACACCCACGAGGGCGGCACGCACGAGGAGGGGTTCCGCGCAGCGCTGACCACCCTCGTCAACCGCTACGCCCGTGCGAACAACATCCTCAAGGAGAAGGACGACAACCTCTCCGGCGATGACGTGCGCGAGGGACTGACCGCGGTGATCTCGGTGAAGCTGTCCGAGCCGCAGTTCGAGGGCCAGACCAAGACCAAGCTCGGCAACACCGAGGCCAAGGCCTTCGTGCAGCGGGTGGTCGGCGAGCAGCTCACCGACTGGTTCGACCGCAACCCGCAGGCCGCCAAGAGCATCATCCGCAAGTCGATCGACGCCGCCACCGCGCGCCTCGCCGCCCGCAAGGCCCGCGAGACCGCCCGGCGCAAGAGTGTGTTCGAGTCGGCATCCATGCCCGACAAGCTCAAGGACTGCACCAGCAAAGACCCCTCGATCAGCGAGATCTTCCTGGTGGAGGGCGACTCGGCCGGCGGCTCCGCCGTGCAGGGCCGCGACCCGCACACCCAGGCGATCCTGGCGCTGCGCGGCAAGATCCTCAACGTCGAGCGCGCGCGACTCGACCGCGCTCTCGGCAACAACGAGATCCAGGCGATGATCCAGGCCTTCGGCACGGGCATCGGCGAGGACTTCAACATGGAGAAGGCGCGGTACCACAAGATCGTGCTCATGGCGGATGCCGACGTCGACGGCCAGCACATCACGACGCTGCTGCTGACGCTGCTGTTCCGCTACATGCGCGGGCTGATCGAGGCCGGCTACGTGTACCTCGCGATGCCGCCGCTGTACCGCCTCAAGTGGACCAATGCTCCGCACGACTACGTGTACAGCGACGCCGAGCGCGACGGTCTGCTGGCCGAGGGCCTGGCATCCGGCAAGCGGATCCCGAAGGACAACGGCATCCAGCGCTACAAGGGTCTCGGCGAGATGAACGCCAAAGAACTGTGGGAGACCACGATGGACCCGACCACGCGAACCCTGCGGCAGGTGACGATCGACGACGCGGCCGCCGCCGACGAGATCTTCTCGATCCTGATGGGCGAAGACGTCGAGTCCCGTCGCAGCTTCATCCAGCGCAACGCCAAAGACGTCCGCTTCCTCGATATTTGAATACTGCTGGTCGCGTGCGTTTCGTCTCGCTTCGCTCGCTCAACGACCGGTACGCGCCTCGGCCGTTGAGCGAGGCGCGAAGCGCCGAGACGAAACGCACACAGTACGAGAGATTGACACATGACTGATCCCACTTCGACGGGCCCCGAGACCGCACCCGAGCACAACCACGGGCGGATCGACCAGGTCGACCTGCAGGTCGAGATGCAGCGCAGCTACCTCGACTACGCGATGAGCGTGATCGTGGGCCGTGCGCTGCCGCGGGTCGAGGACGGCCTGAAGCCGGTGCACCGCCGCGTGATCTACGCGATGTACGACGGCGGCTACCGGCCCGACAAGTCCTTCTCGAAGTGCGCCCGCGTCGTCGGCGAGGTCATGGGTCAGTACCACCCGCACGGCGACACGGCGATCTACGACACCCTCGTGCGCCTCGTCCAGCCGTGGTCGCTGCGCTATCCGCTCGCCCTCGGACAGGGCAACTTCGGCTCCCCGGGCAACCAGGGCGCGGCCGCTCCGCGATACACCGAGACGAAGATGGCTCCGCTCGCGCTCGAGATGGTGCGCGACATCGAAGAAGAGACCGTCGACTTCGAGGACAACTACGACGGGCAGACCCAGGAGCCCGTCGTCCTGCCGGCGCGATTCCCGAACCTGCTCGTCAACGGCTCGGTCGGCATCGCGGTCGGCATGGCCACCAACATCCCGCCGCACAACCTGCGCGAGGTCGCCGACGGCGCCCTCTGGGCGCTCGAGCACCCGGATGCCACCCGCGAGGAGCTGCTCGAGGCGCTCATGGAGCGCATCCCGGGCCCCGACTTCCCGACTGCGGCGCAGATCCTCGGCACCCGCGGCATCCGCGAGGCCTACCGCACCGGGCGCGGCTCGATCACGATGCGCGCGGTGGTCAACGTCGAGGAGATCCAGGGCCGCACCTGTCTCGTCGTCACCGAACTGCCCTACCAGGTCAACCCCGACAACGTCGCGGTGAAGATCCGCGACCTGGCCCGCGACGGCAAGATCCAGGGCATCGCCGACATCCGCGACGAGACGTCGGACCGCACCGGTCAGCGCCTGGTCATCGTGCTGCGCCGGGACGCCGTCGCCAAGGTCGTGCTGAACAACCTGTACAAGCACACCCAGCTGCAGGAGAACTTCGGCGCGAACATGCTCGCGATCGTCGACGGCGTGCCCCGCACGCTCGCGCTCGACGGCTTCGTGTCGCACTGGATCACGCACCAGATCGACGTGATCGTGCGCCGCACCCGCTTCCGTCTGCGCAAGGCCGAAGAGCGCATGCACATCCTGCGCGGCTACCTCAAGGCGCTCGACGCGCTCGACGAGGTCATCGCGCTCATCCGCCGGTCGCCGACCGTCGACGAGGCGCGCGAGGGCCTGAAGGTGCTGCTGGAGATCGACGATCTGCAGGCTGACGCGATCCTGACGATGCAGCTGCGTCGCCTGGCCGCGATGGAACGCCAGAAGATCATCGACGAGGCCGCCGAGCTCGAGCTCAAGATCGCGGACTACAACGACATCCTGGCTGACGAGAGCCGGCAGCGCGCGATCATCCGCGACGAGCTGACCGAGATCGTCGACAGGTTCGGCGACGACCGCCGCACCCACATCCTGCCCGGGTACGACGGCGACATGTCGATCGAAGACCTCATCCCCGAAGAGGAGATGGTCGTCACCGTCACCCGCGACGGCTACATCAAGCGCACGCGCAGCGACAACTACCGTTCGCAGCACCGCGGCGGCAAGGGCGTGAAGGGCGCGCAGCTGCGCGCCGACGACGTCGTCGAGCACTTCTTCGTCACGACGACCCACCACTGGCTGCTGTTCTTCACCAACAAGGGCCGCGTCTACCGCACCAAGGCGTACGAGGTGCCCGAGGCCGGGCGCGACGCGAAGGGTCAGCACGTCGCGAACCTGCTGGCGCTGCAGCCGGGTGAGGAGATCGCGCAGATCCTCGACATCCGCGACTACGAGGTGGCGACCTACCTGGTGCTGGCCACTCGCGGCGGCCTCGTCAAGAAGACGCGCCTGACCGAATACGACACCAACCGTCAGGGCGGCGTCATCGCGATCAAGCTCCGCGCCACCGCGGGTGAAGAATCCGACGAGGGCGACGAGGGCGATGAGGATGCCGCGGCATCCACCGACGAGGTCGTCAGCGCCCTGCTGGTGAACGAAGACGACGACCTGCTGCTCATCAGCCGGCACGGGATGTCGCTGCGGTTCACGGCGACCGACGAGTCGCTGCGTCCGATGGGCCGCTCCACCGCCGGCGTCAAGGGAATGTCCTTCCGTGGCGACGACAGCCTGCTGTCGGCGTCGGTCGCGACACCCGGCTCGTCCGTGTTCGTCGTGACCGAGGGCGGCTACGCGAAGCGCACCGACGTCGACCAGTACCGCACGCAGTCGCGCGGTGGAATCGGCATCAAGGTCGCCAAGCTGAACGACGATCGCGGAGTCCTCGCGGGCGGCCTCATCGTCCAGGAGGACGACGAGGTCTTGGTGGTTCTTGCCAGCGGCAAGGTGGTACGCTCTGCCGTGGCCGAGGTCCCCGCGAAGGGTCGCGACACGATGGGCGTCGTGTTCGCACGACCCGACGACGACGATCGCATCCTCGCGATCGCCCGCAACACCGAACGGGGACTGGCCGACAGCGAAGATGCCGACACCGAGGGTGCGGCATCCGATCCCGAGGCCCCGACCACTGAAGAGAGCACTGACGCATGAGCACAGTAGCCGACAAGCTCGCGAAGAAGTCCGGTCGCAAGACCAGCGCCAAGCAGGTGCGCCTGCGACTCGTCTACATCGACTTCTGGTCGGCGGTGAAGCTGTCGTTCCTGGCGGCCGTGGCGATCGCCGTCGTGACGCTGGTCGCGTTCTTCCTCATCTACGGCGTGATCTCGGCGACGGGCCTCATCGGCAAGATGGACTCGCTGTTCAAGAGCTTCACCGACGGCGCCGCGAGCCTGTCGCAGTTCTTCGGTCTTCCGCAGGTGATGGCCGTGGGGTCCATCATCGCGATCCTGAACCTGGTCGTCGTCACCGTCATGGGTGCCGTCGTCGCGGGTATCTACAACCTCGCGGTGAAGATCACCGGCGGACTCCTGGTAGGGTTCACCTCCAACTGAGCAGTTCCAGCAAGAAGCGGGCGGGGCGTTTGCCCCGCCCGCTTTCTTTGTGCCCGGTCAGGCGATGCCGGAGGTGCCGAGCAGGGCGCCGATCACGAAGGTGGCGACCAGGGCGATCGCGCCGCCGATCACGAGCCGCAGGGCGGCGCGCGTCTTGGGTGCTCCGCCGAGCTGCGCGGCCACCGTGCCGGTGATCGCGAGGGCGACCAGCACCGCGGCGAAGGTCACCGGGATGCGTGCGCCCGGCGGCGGCAGCAGGATCGCGAGCATCGGCAGGATGCCGCCGATCGTGAACGCGATCGCCGACGACAGGGCCGCGTGCCACGGATTGACGAGGTCGTTCTGGTTGATGCCCAGTTCCACCTCGAGGTGGGCGGCCAGGGCGTCATGGGCGGTGAGCTCGACCGCGACCTGGTGCGCGGTCGCCTCCGTCAGGCCGCGGGCGCGGTACAGGGAGGTGAGCTCTGCGAGCTCCTCGTCGGGCATGGTCTCCAGTTCCCGGCGCTCCTTCTCGATGAGCGCCCGCTCGCTGTCGCGCTGGCTCGAGACCGACACGTACTCGCCGAGCGCCATCGAGACGGCGCCGCCGACGAGACCGGCCGCGCCGGCCGTGAAGATGGCGCCCGTCGAGGACGAGGATGCCGCGGCGACACCGACCACGATCGCCGCGACCGAGACGATGCCGTCGTTCGCCCCGAGCACGCCGGCGCGCAGCCAATTGAGCTTCTGACGCACGTTGTTGGCGTGCGGTTCGTCCCTGTGCAGGGCGTCTTCGGTGGTCATGTGCTCAGTCAACAACGCCGGTCCCGACCCGGCAAGCAAGGGAAGGCTGTCCAGCCCTCGCTCGATTTCTGTATTGCCACGGATTCCGGTAGAGTCTTGCAGGTTGACATCGCACCGCGATGGCACGGGGCTATAGCTCAGGCGGTTAGAGCGCTTCACTGATAATGAAGAGGTCCCAGGTTCAAGTCCTGGTAGCCCCACTCCTCATCCCGAGGTCACTCGGGGCCTTAGCTCAGTTGGTAGAGCGCCTGCTTTGCAAGCAGGATGTCAGGAGTTCGAATCTCCTAGGCTCCACAGTGTGATGAGTCGAGACATAGGTCTCTGATGAGTC
>NZ_JTDK01000028.1 GCF_000802305.1 Microbacterium mangrovi
GTGGGTGGTTCGCCGAGCCCGCGGCGGATCGCGGACTGCTGATCGACCGTGATCCGCCCCGCCGTGAACGCCTCACCCAGACACGCATGCCACGGCGCCGGCGGAATGGATGCGGTGTCGTTGCCACCGCCCGGACCGCCCTCCTCGGTCTCCGGGCTCGTGTCGGCGGGCGCGGCCTCCAGGAGGGCCTGCCCGAGCCGTGCGGCTTTACCGGCCTGGGTGCGGGTGGTGCCGGTGAGGTCCTGGATCAGCGTGACCGCGGACCGGTGCCCGCGTTTCTGCGCCAGCCCGCCTTGCCCGGCCTCCCGCGTGGAACGCTGCGCCGCGACCCCGGTCGCCACGACCCGCAGCGCTTCCAGCTCACGGATCGCCGTCGAGGTCGATGCGATCACCGCGACCACGTCGTCGTCCCGCAGGCCCGTCACGGCCGAGGCCGCCCCGGTCACCGGCACCGGCCCCAGCATCCCGACCAGCACGCGAAGCTGCCGCCCGACGATAGCTGCGAAATTCTCCATGCCGAAACCCTCCCACACACCTCCGACATTGAGAGATATCTACGACATGCGGACGCCAATACCCAGCACCGGAACCGACTGAACTTGCTATTGACAAGCATCCTTGTTTTTTGCAAGTATCAGGCCATGAGCACGAACATCTTCGTCAACTTCGCCACCGACGACCTCGAGCGCAGCAAGGCGTTCTACACGGCCCTCGGGGCGGACATCAATCCGCTCTTCACCGACGAGAACGCCGCCTGCATCGTGTGGGACGACAACGTCTACTTCATGGTGCTGCGCCGCGAGTACTTCTCGACGTTCACCGACAAGGCCGTCGCCGACCCCAAGACCACCGCGCAGGTGCTGGTGGCCCTCAGCCGCGACTCCCGTGCGGACGTCGACGCCGTCGTGCAGGCGGGTCTGGATGCCGGCGGCTCCGAGCCGCGTCCGGCCACCGACCTCGGCTTCATGTACAACCGCGACCTCGAAGATCCGGACGGCAACATCCTCGAGTTCCTCTACATGGACCCCGCCGCCGCCGAACAGGGCCCCGAGGTCTACCTGGCCGAGCAGGCGTAGGTGGCATCCCGCAGCTACGGGCAGTACTGCGGCGTCACCACGGCCGTCGAGCAGATCGGGGAGCGCTGGGCGCTGCTCATCATCCGCGATCTGCTCGTCGGCCCCCGGCGGTACACCGACCTGAAACAGGGACTGCCGAAGATCCCCACCAACATCCTCTCCACGCGGCTGAAGGAGCTGCAGGAGGCGGGCGTCGTGCGCCGCGTCCCCGTGATGCACTGCGGCCTTGTCTACGAGCTGACCGCCTACGGCCGCGAACTCGAGCCGATCGTGCTGGCGCTCGGCCGCTGGGGATTCCAGACCATGGGCGACCCCGACCCGGAAGACGTCGTGACGGCCGACTCCCTGACGATGGCGCTGCGCACGGCGTTCCGGCCGGATGCCGCATCCGACGCGGACTACGAACTCCACGTCGGCGACGTCGCGCTGCGCGTGCAGGTCGAGGCCGCCGCCCTGACCGTGACCCAGCTGTCTCCGCCGGCCCCGCCCGTGGGCGGACGCCTGCCGGGCGGCGAGCCGCAGCTCGTGTTCGCGGCGACGCCCGGCATCCGGCACGTCATCTCCGGCGAGCTGGCCCCGCAGGATGCCGTGGATGCCGACGTGCTGCAGGTCGTCTCCGGTGCCCCCTCGCTCCTCGACGACTTCGCGCGTAGTTTCCATATCGACGCACCTTCACACAGACAAGTGAGAGCCTCATGACCGGACGCATCAGCATCGACCTGTTCACCACCCTCGACGGCGTCGCCCAGGCGCCCGGCGGCCCCGAGGAGGATCCGTCGGGGGCGTTCCCCTGGGGCGGCTGGCAGGCGCCCATCAGAGACGACATGGTCGGACGCTCCGTCGATCAAGGCATGCAGACGATGGATGCCCTGCTCCTCGGCCGTCGCACGTACGACATCTTCGCCGCCTACTGGCCGCACCACACGACGGGTCCGGAAGGTCCGATCGGGCGGCTGTTCGACCGCATCCCGAAGTACGTGGCATCCCGCGGGACGCCTGACCTGTCGTGGCAGGGCAGCTCGCAGCTCGGCCCGGACCTCGCCGCCGAGATCGCCCGGCTGCGGGAGCAGCACCAGGACGTGCACGTCATCGGCAGCGTCGGCCTCGTGCAGAGCCTGCTGGCGGAGCAGCTGTTCGACGTGCTCACCCTGTGGGTGCATCCGGTTGTGCTCGGTCAGGGCAAGAAGGTGTTCCCCGACGGGGCGGTACCGGCCGCCCTGCGCCTGGTCGAGCCGCCCATCTCGGGAAGCGCCGGAGCGGTGCAGCTGCGCTACGCGCCCGCCGGAGTGCCCACCACGGGGGACATGACCTGAACGCCCCGGGCGTCGCCGCGGTTCACCAGAACATCGGACGGTCGTCGTCGTCCGGGCCGGTGAGGTCGAGGTCGACCACCACGGGAACGTGGTCGCTGGGGATCTCGCCCTTGCGCTCGTTGCGGTGGATGGCGGCACCCGTCACGGCGTCGGCGAAGGCGGGCGAGCCGAGGACGAAGTCGATGCGCAGGCCCTCGTTGCGGGGGAACCGCAGCTGCTTGTAGTCCCAGTACGTGAATCCGGTCGGCACGAGCGGGCGGACCGTGTCGGCCAGGCCCGCGGCGAGCAGCTGCCGGAAGGCGTGACGCTCCGGCGGAGACACGTGCGTGGTCAGGCCCACGATGACCGTCGGGTCGCCGTTGTCTTCGTCGGTCGGGGCGATGTTGAAGTCGCCGACCAGGGCGAGCGGCAGCTCGGGTGTCGTCTCGAGCGTGCTGCGCGTGTACTCGGTGAGCGCCGCCAGCCAGTCGAGCTTGTACGTGTAGTGCGGGTCGTCGAGACTGCGGCCGTTGGGCACGTACAGGCTCCACACCTCGACGCCGTCGATCGTGGCTCCCATCGCGCGGGCCTCCTGCGGCTGATCGGGGCCCTCGTGGCCCTTGGCGAAGCCGGGCATCCCCGGGAAGGCCGTGCGCACGTCTTCGACCGGCAGCCGGCTGGCGATCGCCACGCCGTTCCACTGGTTGAGGCCGTGCGCGTGAACCTCGTAGCCCGCCTCTTCGAACGGGGCGTACGGGAACTGCTCGGGCTTGCACTTGATCTCCTGCATCGCCAGCACGTCGATGTTCTCCCGCACCGCGAAGTCCACGGTTCGGGCGACGCGGGCACGGATCGAGTTGACGTTCCAGGTGGCAAGACGCATGGGATCCAGCCTACGAGAGGGGCCCGACATCCCCGTCCGCGAGCGGACCCGGGATGCTCGTGGGCGACCGCCCGCCGGCTGCTGTAGACCGGCGGGCGGGTCACCCCGCTACGGCAGGTAGTACGTCGGGTTCGGCAGCTTCACCGTCGAGTCGGCGTGGCCGCCGATCAGGTCGCTGAACTGGTCGCCGAAGTTGCCGATGACGTCGTAACCCTGCGACTCGACATGGGCGCGGACGGCCGACTTGTACTGGATGGTGGTGCAGACGCCGTCCGCGCACGGCGAGTCCGCCGGCATCCAGGACGGCACCGGCGTCACGCCCGACTTCCACTTCGTGTAGTAGTTCGCCGCGGTGAACTGCGTGTAGCCGACCTTGGCCAGGTTCGCGAGGGTGGCATCCTTCTGCAGGTCGTTGCGACCGGTCAGGCCGACGACGGTGCAGCCGGCTTCGCCGACCGCGTTCACGAGCGACACCATTCCGGGCGTCGCCGGGAACAGGCCCTGCTGCACCCACGGGTCGTTCTGCAGCACCGGGTCGAACGTGAAGTGCATGGCGTTGTCCTCCATGTCGTACGTCCACAGCGTGGTGTCGTCGGCATCGAAGACGATCGCGGGCTTCTCACCCTTGCGCGACATCGCCCGGCACTGGTTGACGTACGTGTTGGTCACCTGCCGGCTGAGCTTGGTGACCTCGCTGATGTACGGCGAGGTCGTCTTGTTCGCGATGCCCGTCGCGTCGGCGTTGTAGTACGTGCGGATGGTCGCTTTCACCGAGTCGATGTTCGGGATGCCCTCCCCGCCCGCCGTCAGGCCGCTCGACCCGTCGGGGTTCATCGTGAAGTGCGTGCGCGGTGCCAGCTTCGGCTCGTCGAGCCCGGGCAGATCGGCGCTGGGAAGGTAGTAGGTCGGGTTCGGCAGCTTGAGGCTGGCATCCGAGTAGCCGCCCTGCAGGTCGCTGAACTGGTCGCCCACGTTGAGGGCGATGTCGTAGCCGAGGTCCTCTTCGATGTGCTTGCGGGTGTTCGCCTTGAACTCCACGGTGGTGCACTTGGCGGTCACGCAGGTCACGTACGACGGCTGCTGACCGGTCGCCCACTTGGTGAAGAAGCGGTCGGCGGTGAACCCCGTGTAGCCGAGGTCGTCGAGGTTGGCGATCGTGGCATCCTTCTGGGCCGCTCCGCGCCCGGTGACGCCGAAGACGGTGTAGCCCTTGGCGGCGACCGCGTTCACGAAGTCGACCATGCCGGGCGTTGCGGGGAACTTCTTCGCCTGCACCCAGACGTCCTGAAGCGCCGGGTTGAAGGTGAAGTGCATGGCATTGTCTTCCATGTCGTACGTCCACAGCGTCGTGTCGTCCGAGTCGAAGACGATGGCCTTCTTCGCCGCCGGGTCGACGGTGGGCAGCTCCGCGAGCGCCGCCGCTTCGATCCCGGTGATCTCGGCGATGTACGGCGAGCTGGTCTTGTTCGCGATGCCGGCGGACGTCGCGCCGTAGTAGGTGCGGATCGTCGATTTGACCGAGTCGATGTTCGGGATGCCGGCGCCTCCGGCGGTGAGCCCGCTGGAGCCGTCGGCCTCCATCACGAACTGCGTGTCGGGCGTGAGATGGTCGTCGTCCTGGTGACGCGGGGCGGCGTTCGCCGGCCCGGCGACCGAGACCGCCGTGAGCGCGGCGGCGATGGCTACGACCGTCGCCCGGCTGCGGGAGATACGCATGGGACTCCTTCGTTCTGCGATGCGCAGAGCCGTGCGTACGGGTGGGGCACAGCCTGCGCTGGGGGTTCGTCCAGCATTGCACCGGGCAACGATCCGCGCCAGAGGTCGGCCGCAGAACCAGCTCGCCCGACAAGAATTGCGCTGGGCGGGCGCAAATCTTGTCGGGCGAGCAAAGGGGGCCGCGTCAGAGGGCGGTGAGGATGTCCTCCACGCGCTGCTTGGCGTCGCCGAACAGCATCTGCGCGTTGTCGCGGTAGAACAGCGGGTTGGCGACGCCGGCGTAGCCGGAGGCCATGGACCGCTTGAACACGACGACGTTCTCGGCTTCCCAGACCCGCAGCACCGGCATGCCGGCGATGGGCGAGCCCGGGTCTTCGGCGGCGGCCGGGTTGACGGTGTCGTTCGCACCGATGACGAGCACGACCGACGTGGCGGCCAGGTCGTCGTTGATCTCGTCCATCTCGAGCACGATGTCGTACGGCACCTTGGCTTCGGCGAGCAGCACGTTCATGTGCCCGGGCAGGCGCCCGGCGACCGGGTGGATGCCGAACCGCACGTCGACCCCGCGCTCGCGGAGGCGCTTCGCGAGCTCGGCGACCGGGTACTGGGCCTGCGCGACGGCCATGCCGTAGCCGGGGGTGATGACCACGCTGGATGCCTGGCTGAGCAGGGAGGCCACGGATTCGGCATCCACCTCGTGGTGTTCGCCCTCTGGTTCCTCCCCGTCCTTCTTGGGCGCTTCGATGCCGAATCCACCGGCGATCACCGAGATGAACGACCGGTTCATGGCCTTGCACATGATGTACGACAGGTATGCACCGGAGGAGCCGACGAGGGCGCCGGTGACGATGAGCAGGTCGTTGTTCAGCAGGAAGCCGGCCGCGGCGGCCGCCCATCCGGAGTAGCTGTTGAGCATCGAGACGACCACGGGCATGTCGCCGCCGCCGATGGATGCCACCAGGTGCCAGCCGAGGGCGAGCGCGAGCACCGTGACGACGACCAGCAGCCAGAACGCCGGGGTGATCACGTACCAGACGGTGAGCCCGACGAACACGACCAGGGCGCCGACGTTGAGGACGTTCTTGCCCGGCAGCATGAGGGGCTTCGACGAGATGCGGGCCGACAGCTTCAGGAACGCGACGATCGATCCGGTGAAGGTCACCGCGCCGATGAACACGCCGATGAACACCTCGGCGTGGTGGATGCCGAGGAGGTTCGCCGGGATCCCCTCGGTGTAGAGGGCGCCGTTCCAGCCCACCAGCACGGCGGCGAGACCGACGAACGAGTGGAACAGGGCGATCAGCTGAGGCATCCCGGTCATCTCGACCACGCGGGCGCGCCACAGGCCGATGACGGCGCCGACGAGCACGGCGACGATCAGCAGGGTGATGCCGAGCGGGAAGGATGCCGCCCCCCACGCCGCGGTGACCACGACGACCACCGTGGCGGCGAGGGCGATCGTCATGCCGACGATGCCGTAGGTGACGCCGCGCTTGGACGTCTCGTGCCGGCTCAGCCCGGCCAGGCTCAGCACGAACAGCAGGGCCGCGACGATGTACGCGGCGGTCGCGAGGGATGCTGCGACGCTCATCGGTCACCCGCCTTCGAGAACATGGCGAGCATTCGCCGGGTGACGGCGAAACCGCCGAACACGTTGATGCAGGCCAGCAGCACGGCGGCGGCGGCGAGGATCTGCACCAGGACCGAGGGCGCCATGATCTGCACCATGGCGCCGACGACGATGATGCCCGAGATCGCGTTGGTGACGCTCATCAGCGGGGTGTGCAGCGCGTGCGCCACGTGCCCGATGACGTAGAACCCGATGATCACCGCGAGGGTGAGCACCAGGAAGTGCTGCGGCAGCGGCGCCGGGGCGAACGCGCAGATCGCGAACAGCGCGGCGATCCCGAGCACGATGAGGCCCGTCTTCGCGCCCGCCGACAGGGTGCGCTTGGAGGACCCTGAGCCTGTCGAAGGGTCGGGCGCTCCGCCTGTCGAAGCGTCCGCGGCCTTGGGCGGCGCGGCCGAGACCTGCACGGGCGGCGGCGGCCAGGTGATCTGCCCGTCGCGCACCACGGTCACCGACCGCTGCACGATGTCGTCGAAGTCGATGACGAGGTGGCCGTCCTTGCCCGGAGTGAGCAGGGTGAGCAGGTTCACGAGGTTCGTGCCGTACAGCTGGGATGCCTGCGCCGGCAGTCGACCGGCGAGGTCGGTGTAGCCGAGGATGACCACGCCGTTGTCGGTGAGGATCCGCTCGCCGGCGACGGACCCCTCGACGTTGCCGCCCTGAGCGGCGGCCATGTCGACGATGACGCTGCCCGGCTTCATGCTCGCGACATCCGCCGCGGTGATCAGCCGCGGAGCGGGACGCCCCGGAATGAGGGCCGTGGTGATGATGACGTCGACGTCCGCGGCCTGCTCGGAGTAGATCTCCGCGGCCCGGCGGTCGTACGCCTCGCTGGTCGCCTTCGCGTACCCGTCGGTGGACTGCTCCACCTGCACGTCGACCGGCAGGTACTCGCCGCCGATGGACCGCACCTGGTCGGCGACCTCGGGCCGCGGGTCGGTCGCGCGCACGATCGCGCCCAGGCTGGATGCCGCGCCGATGGCGGCCAGGCCCGCGACGCCGGCGCCGGCGACGAGCACCTTCGCCGGCGGGACCTTGCCGGCGGCGGTGACCTGACCGGTGAAGAACCGGCCGAACTCGTGGGCGGCCTCGATCACGGCGCGGTAGCCGGAGATGTTCGCGGTCGATGACAGCACGTCCATCGACTGCGCGCGCGAGATGCGGGGGACGGCATCCATCGCGATCGCGGTGATGCCTCGGGTGGCGAGGGCCTCGAGCAGGTCGGGGCGCAGCGCCGGGCTGAGCAGCCCCGCGATCACCGCGCCGTCCTTCAGCTTCGCGATCTCCTCGGGGGTGGGCGGGTTCACGCGCAGCACGATGTCGCTGCGCCAGGCCTCGTCGTCGGTGACGATGGCGGCGCCGGCATCCTGATAGGCGCCGTCGAAGAAGCGGGATGCCTCGCCGGCGCCGGCTGCGACGGCGACGCAGTATCCCAGCTTCACGAGCCGGGCGACGGTGGGGGGAGTGGCGGCGACGCGCGTCTCGCCCGCGGACTCGACGACGATGCCGATGGTCGCAGGCGGAGCGTGCTGCCCCGTTGCAGTGGTGGTCATGTTCTCTCCGTTTATGGCGTTCTTTGCAGACTCTAGGGTCAGCGCCACGCCGCAAAACCTCAGATTACGACCGTTCGGGCGGAAAGATCAGCACTTCTTCCCGAAATGTGAGGTGGACAGTGGGATACCAACCCGATCCGGGGAAAAGTAGGAAATGGAATGAATCTCTCGGATGACGGAATTATGACGCCGGATGTCGTGGTCCCCGTAAAATCGGGAGCTATGACCGTCGCCTCCTCCGCCGCTCTCGAAGCCGACCGCCAGGCCCTCATCGGCCTCATCAAGGACGAGGCGGTGTTCCACGGCGACTTCGTCCTGTCCAGCGGCAAGAAGGCCAGCTACTACGTGGACATGCGCAAGCTGACGCTCGACCACCGTGCCGCACCCGCCATCGGGCGCATCATGCTCGACCTCATCCGCGACGTCGACGGCATCATCGCGGTCGGCGGCCTCACCCTCGGCGCCGACCCGATCGCCAACGCGGTCATGCACGAGTCGGTGGGTGCGGGCACCCCGCTCGACGCGTTCGTCGTGCGCAAGGAGCCCAAGGACCACGGCCGCGGCCGGCAGATCGAGGGCGCCGACGTCGAGGGCAAGCGCGTCGTCGTGGTCGAGGACACCTCCACCACCGGCCAGTCCGCGCTCAAGGCGGTCGAGGCGCTGCGCCGCGCCGGCGCCGAGCCGGTCGCCGTCGCCGTGATCGTCGACCGCAAGACCGGCGCGCAGGCCGCCGTCGAGGCCGAGGGCCTGCAGTGGCTCGCCGCGATCGACCTCGACGACCTGGGCCTGGCCCCGCAGTAGTTCGAGCGGGGATGTCACAGATCGGCGGCGGCCGGTGTCTCCATGTCGAAGGACCACGACATGGAGGAAGACATGGACATCCAGACCACCGCCCCCGCCCGCATCCCGGCGGCGCCCGTCACCGGCATCCTCGGTGCGCTCCTCAAGATGGGCGCCAAGAAGATGGTCGGCCGCGTGCCGGACTCCATCGGCGTGCTCTGGCAGCACAAGGGGGTCATGAAGGACTCGATGGCGATCGGCCGCAAGGTCGACGGGTGGCATGAGCTCGACCGGAACCTCGCGTCGTACGCCGCCATGGCGTCCGCCGCGACGATCGGCTGCAGCTTCTGCCTCGACTACAACTACTTCGAGGGGAAGAACCACGGCCTCGACACCGCGAAGATCCGTGAGGTCCCGCGGTGGCGCGAGTCCGCCGTGTTCACGCCGCTCGAGCGCGACGTGATGGAGTACGCCGAAGCTGCCAGCCAGACCCCGCCCGCGGTCACCGACGAGCTCTCCGGCCGGCTCCTGGACCAGATCGGCGCCCCGGCGCTCGTGGAGCTCGCCGCCCGCGTGGCGTTCATGAACATGACCGCGCGGATGAACGTGGCCCTCGGCATCCGTTCGGAGCACTTCGCCGACTCGTGCGGCCTGCCGCCGCTCGCGACCCGGTCCGCCGTCGGCGGCGCGTAGGCTCGCGACCATGAGCACCCCCGTCCCGGGCGACCCGTTCGTCGCGCACCGGAATCTGCTCTTCACCGTCGCCTACGAGATGCTCGGGTCCGCGGCGGACGCCGAGGACGTCCTGCAGGAGTCGTGGCTGCGCTGGTCGGCGGTCGATCGCGACACGGTGCGCGACCCGCGCGCGTACCTGGTGCGCATCGTGACCCGCCAGGCGCTCAACCACCTGCGCACGGCGTCGCGGCGGCGCGAGGAGTACGTCGGCGAATGGCTTCCGGAGCCGCTTCTCACGAGCCCCGACGTGGCCGACGACGTCGAGCTCGCCGAGAGCGTCTCGATCGCGATGCTGACGGTGCTCGAGACACTCGGCCCCGCCGAGCGCGCGGTCTTCGTGCTGCGCGAGGTGTTCGACGTGCCGTACGACGAGATCGCGGATGCCGTGGGCAAGTCGCCCGCCGCGGTGCGCCAGATCGCGCACCGGGCCAAGGACCACGTCGCCGCCCGGCGGCCCGCCGTCAGCGTCGTGCCGTCGGAGCAGGAGCAGATCGTGGAACGCCTGGTGGCGGCGCTGAACCGGGGCGACATCCAGGGCCTCATGGACGTGCTCGCCCCCGATGTCGTCTCGGTCGCGGACGGCGGCGGCAAGGTGCACGGGGCCGCACCCCACCCGATCGTCGGTGCGCTGCGCCTGGCCCGCTACCTGATCGGCGGCATGAAGCGCTCCGCCGGTGCCCTGGTGGCGAGCCCCACCTGGGTCAACGCGCAGCCCGGCATCCGGATGGAACTCGACGGGCAGCTGGTCGCCGTGGTGAGCATCACCGTCGTCGACGGCCGCGTCGCGCAGATCTACTCGATCGCGAACCCGGACAAGCTCAGCCGGGTGGATGCCGAGGCCGCCGTGGCGCGCTGACGCGGATCAGTCGTCGAGCAGGTCGGCGACCGATCCGACGACCTCGTCGGGCCGGAACGGGTACCGTTCGATCTCGGCGCGGTCGCTGATCCCGCTGAGCACCAGCACGGTGTGCAGGCCCGCCTCGATCCCCGCGACGATGTCGGTGTCCATGCGGTCGCCGATCATCGCGGTGTTCTCGGAGTGGGCGCCGATCTTGTTCAGCGCCGACCGGAACATCATCGGGTTCGGCTTGCCGACGACGTAGGGGTGCTTGCCCGTCGCCTTCGTGATGAGCGCGGCGATCGCCCCCGTGGCCGGCAGCGGGCCGTCCGCGCTCGGGCCGGTGGCATCCGGATTGGTCACGATGAACCGCGCCCCGGCGGTGATCAGGCGGATCGCTTTGGTGATCGCCTCGAACGAGTAGTTGCGGGTCTCGCCGACGACCACGAAGTCGGGGTCGGTCTCGGTCATGATGAAGCCCGCCTCATGCAGCGCGGTGAGGATGCCCGCCTCCCCGATGACGAACGCGGACCCGCCCGGCAGCTGCGACGCCAGGAAGTCGGCGGTCGCGATCGCCGAGGTCCAGATGCGCTCCTCCGGCACGTTCAGGCCCGAGGACCGCAGACGCGCCGACAGGTCGCGCGCGGTGAAGATGGAGTTGTTCGTGAGGACCAGGTACGGGGTGCCGTCGGCCTCCCACCGGGCGAGCAGCTCGGCCGCGCCGGGGAGCGCGTCGTTCTCGTGGACGAGCACGCCGTCCATGTCGGTCAGCCAGCATTCGACGTCAGCACGGGAGCGCATGACACAAGCCTAGTGACGGCCTTGACCGGCTCCGACCTCGGGGTAGTGTCGAGGCGTGGCGCGAGGTGAATGGGACCCGATCCATCTGCCCGATCTCACCGGTCGGCGATACCTGGTCACGGGTGCGACGCGCGGCCTCGGCTATTTCGCGACCGAGCAGCTCGTGCAGGCCGGCGCCCACGTCATCCTCACCGGACGGAACCCCAACCGCCTCGCGGCCGCCCACGCGGCGGTGGAGCGCCGCATCCTCGACGTCTCGGCCGGCGGATCCGGCGCCGGGTCGCTCGAGACCCTGCTGCTGGACATGACGAACCTCGGGTCGATCCGGGCGGCGGCCGCCACGGTGCGCAGCCGCGGGCCGCTCAACGGGCTGCTGCTGAACGCCGGCATCGTGCATCCGCCCCGGGAGCGGCAGGAGATCGAGGGTCACGAACTCGTGTTCACCACCAACGCGCTCGGCCACTTCGCGCTCGCCGGCGAGCTGCTGCAGGTGCTCGCGGTGATGCACGGCCGGATGGTGTGGCTCGGCAGCATGGCCACCTACCTCGGCAAGTTCGACCCGGTCGACATCGAGTCGGTCGACGACTATTCGCCGTGGCGCGCGTACGCCCAGTCGAAGGTGGCGACCACGGTGCTCGGGCTGGAAGCCGACCGGCGCCTGCGGGATGCCGGAGTGCCCGTGTCGAGCGTGGTCGCCCATCCGGGCTATTCGCTGTCCGGACGCAGTCCCGGCATCCGCGGGGTCAACGAGCCCTCGCGGATGACCCGGTTCCAGGATGCCTGGCAGGCGCCGATCGCGCAGTCCAAGGAACTCGGTGCCCGGCCGCTGGTGCGGGCTCTGATCGATCCCGAGATCCAGGGCGGCGAGTTCTGGGGGCCCAAGCGGCTGCTGCACGGCGAGGCCAAGGCGATCCAGCCTGCGCTGTACATGCGCGACCCCGAACTGTGGGCCCGGGTATGGCACTACTGCGAGCAGGCGACCCGCGTGCGGTGGCCGTTCGACAAGGCCGCGAAGGCCCGCCGCCGCTGGTAGTCCGAGGAGAACCGCGCGGGTCAGACCGAGAGCCACACGGCGGATGCCGCGGCATCCGTCATCGGAACCGCGCGACCCGCGACCGAGACCGCACGACCCGCGGCGTCGTCGACGTGCACCTCGGCACCGACGGTGAGGCCGGCATCCTCCAGCGCGCGCAGCACCTCCGGGTCGCGGTCGCTCACCCGCAGCACGCGGCCGGTGTGTCCGGTGGGGGCGTCTGCCAGCAGCACGAAGGGCACCCGCTCGACGCGGCCGTCGGCATCCGGAATCGCATCGCCGTGAGGGTCGAACCGGGGGTGTCCGAGGCGGCGGTCGATGCCCTCGAGCAGCCGGTCGCTGAGGGCGTGCTCGAGGATCTCCGCCTCGTCGTGCACTTCGTCCCACGTGTAGCCGAACTCGCGCACCAGCCAGGTCTCGATGAGCCGGTGGCGGCGGATGATCGCGGCCGCGCGCTGCTCGCCCTCGTGCGTCAGCGAGATCGGCTGATACGGCTGGTGCGAGACGAGTCCCTGCGCGGCGAGCTTCTGCACCATCTCGGTGACGCTCGACGGGGCGAGGCCGAGCACCGAGGCCAGCTGCTTCGGCGTGATGTGCCGGTCCTGCCACTCGGTGTGGTGGTAGATCGACTTCAGATAGTCGTCGACGACGGGAGACGGCACGCGCTCCAGGCTACCCGCCCGGTCACACCGCTCCGCTGAAGGTGAGCCAGAGCAGCGCGACGTTCAGGGCGATGAGCAGCACCGTGGCGGCGACGGCGAACGCCGTCGTCACGGCGCGGTTGCGGTGCACGCCCAGCACATCCGCACGGGCGGTGAGGGCGACCAGCGGCACGAGCGCGAACGGGATGCCGAACGACAGCACCACCTGGCTCAGCACGAGGGCCTGCGTCGGATCCGCCCCGAGCATCAGGATCGCCAGCGCCGGCACGAGCGACACCAGCCGCCGGGCGATCAGCGGGACCCGCACCCGGAGCAGCCCGTGCATGATCTCGCCGCCTGCGTACGCCCCCACCGCGGTGGAGGCCAGGCCGCTCGCCAGGAGTGCGACCGCGAACAGGGTCGCGATCACCGGGCCGATGTTCTGCCGGATCGCGACGTACGCATCCTCGAGGGTGGTGGTGCCGTGCGGCACGTTCGCCGCGGCGAGCAGCAGGATGCAGATGTTCACCGCGCCGGCGATGGTCATCGCGAGGGTGACATCCCACCTCGTCGCGCGCACGAGTGCCGGGATGCTGTGCCGGCTTCCGGCGAACCGGTCGCGCGTGAGGCTCGAATGCGCGTAGATCGCGTGCGGCATGACGGTCGCCCCGAGGATGGATGCCGCCAGCAGCACCGAACCCGGGCCGGCGAACCGGGGCACGAGGCCGCCCGCGACGGCACCCGGCTCGGGCGGGGCGACCACGACCCCCACGACGAACCCGACCGCGATCACCGCGACCAGCGCGATGATGACGGTCTCGAACATGCGGGCGCCGTGCCGGCTGTGCACGGCCAGGAGCACGAGCGAGACCGCGCCGGTGATGAGTCCGCCCCAGCCGAGGGGGAGCCCGAACAGCAGGTTGAGGGCGACCGCCCCGCCGATCACCTCGGCGACGTCGGTCGCGATCGCAACGAGCTCGGCCTGCATCCAGTAGGCCAGGCGCGCCCACCGATGGCGGATGCGGGTGCCCAGCTGCTCCGGAAGGCTCCGGCCGGTGACCACCCCGAGCTTGGCGGAGAGGTACTGCACCAGCCAGGCGATGACGTTCGCGGCGACGACCACCCAGACCAGGAGGTATCCGTACGCGGCTCCGGCGGCCGTGTTGCTGGCCACGTTTCCCGGGTCGAGGTAGGCGACCCCGGCCACGAGCGCCGGACCCAGCAGCAGCGGCAGGCGCGCGCCCCTGACCCGGCGGCCGCCGCTGCGGCGCGTCGAGGGCGGCCGGGGAGTCCCGGCATCCGTCTCCGTCTCGGTCGCCATGCGCCCACGCTACGCCATTTTTCGGTCGACCGAAATATTCGGAGTGGGGATTTCGGCGCTCGCGAGGCTCCATGGCGCCGGTTCGGTCGTCACGTTGTGCGGCCAGGTGTGCGGAATGTGACGAGTGAGTGTGACGTCGGGATGCCGGGTCGTCACGTTGCGCGGCGCGGCGCAGGGATCGTGACGAGTGAACCCGCGCGCAGGGGTCGGGCGGCGACGCAGCGGCTCGCGGGTTGAACTGGGCGGTCGTGACGGATCGGGCGGTGGCCGCGCCCGGATACCCTGGACCGGTGACTGAGACCGGCCCCGACCCGCGACCCGAGCAGCCGGCGCCCACCCACGGTGTCGGGCCGTGGCCCGGCGGGCCGGATGCCTGGCCGGACGATCCGCGGTACGACCGCGACCTGCTCGCGCACGGCGACACCCGCAACGTCGTCGACGCGTATCGATACTGGACGATGGACGCCATCGTCGCCGACCTCGACGCGAAGCGGCATCCGTTCCATGTGGCGATCGAGAACTGGCAGCACGACATCAACATCGGCTCCATCGTCCGCTCGGCGAACGCGTTCCTCGCGGCGGAGGTGCACATCATCGGCAATCGCCGCTGGAACAAGCGCGGCGCGATGGTCACCGACCGCTACCAGCACGTGCGCCACCACGAGACCGTCGAGGACTTCGCCGCGTGGGCGCAGGATGCCGGCATCCCTATCATCGCGGTCGACAACGTCACGGGGTCTCAGCCGGTCGACCGCGCCGAGCTTCCCGCGTCGTGCGTGCTGCTGTTCGGTCAGGAGGGGCCGGGGCTCTCCCCGGCCGCGCTCGCCGCGGCACAGGGGCACGTCGAGATCACGCAGTACGGCTCGACCCGGTCGATCAACGCGTCGGCGGCCGCCGCCGTGATCATGTACGAGTGGTGCCGCCGCTGGGCCGAGTAGTGCGGCATGCCGGCCGGTGTGAGTCGGCTACCGCGCGGCATCCAGCCGCTCGCGCACAGCCGAGGTGTCCACCGGCAGGGCGGCCCAGACCGCCGCAGCGGGATCCGGCGCCGGTCGATCGAGCACAGACAGCATGAGGTGCCGGACCGTGATGGTGCGGGACTTCTCCGCGGTGGCACGGCTGAGTGACTGCGCGATGACCGACCGCGCCCCCGCCGTGAAGTGCCGGACCCGCCGGCCACCGCGCCCGGGCCGCAGCGGCCGGAACTCGACGGTGCCCAGCCCGACTGCGACGAGCGCTTCGTGATCGAGGCGATCCGCCGCCGTGCGGGCGGTCTCGGCATCGACGCCGGATGCCGCCGCGACGGTGTCGTCGCCGAGCAGCGCGATGAGCAGATGCTCCGAGCCGATGCGCGCGTCGCCGCGGCGTTCCGCCTCGTATCGGGCGTCTTCGACCGCGCTGCGCGCGTTCTGGGCGAATCGTTCAAACATCACGGTCCTGCTTTCCGTACTTGGCGTGCACCGACTGGCGGGTGACACCGAGGGCGTCGCCGATCTGCTCCCAGGACCACCCGGCACGCCGTGCCTCGGCGACGTGCAGCGCCTCCACGCGCTCGGCGAGACGCCGCAGTGCGCTCACCGCACGCAGGCCGGTCGCCGGGTCGGCGGTCTGCAGGTCATCGAACTCGAAGGATCCCATGTCTGTCAGTCTGGGTTGACAAACCTCATTTGTCAACCCAGACTGACAGACATGGGCATGGATCAGGATGCCGGCCTCCCCGAGTGGGAGGTCGCCATCGCCGGAGCGGGGCCGATCGGCCTGCTCCTCGCGGGAGAACTCGCGGAGGCCGGCATCCGCACCCTCGTGCTCGAAGCCGCGGCCGAGCCGTCCGCGATCCCGAAGGCGAACGGGATCGTCGGCCGGTCGGCCCGTGACATCGCACAGCGCCTGGCCGGCTCCGGGCTGCGGGTCGTGTCGCCTCCGCAGTTCCCGTTCGGCCCCGTCGCCCTCCACCTCGGATCAGGGCCGCGCAATCCGCTGCACGTCCTGGCGGTCCCGCAGCGACGGCTCGAGCAGCTGCTGGAAGACCGGGCGCTCGCCCACGGCGCCCTCCTTCGGCGCGGGCATGCCGTGGCCGGCTTCGTCCAGACCGATTCGTGCGTGCAGATCGACGTCCGAGGCGCGCACGGCGAGAACCGGGTGTCCGCCGCGTACCTCGTCGGATGCGACGGTGCCCGCAGCTTCGTGCGCAAACACGCGGGGATCGGCTTTCCCGGGTTCACCAGCGACCAGATCGCCCGGATCGCCCGCGTCATCATCCCCGCCGACGCGATCACCCCCGCCGGCGACGGGTTCGACATCCCGGGCATCGGACGGGTCGCGGCGATGCGGTCGAACCGTCTCCCCGGCGGCGGATTCTCCATCGCGCCCCTTGCCGCGCTGGATCCGGCCGCCCCCGCCGACCTTTACCTCATCAGCACCCACGAGCCCCGCGGAACGGCGGAGCCCTCCGACGACGTCCCGGTCGATGAACTGCGCGCCAGCATCCGTCGCGTGCTCAGCGCGGACCTGCCCTTCACCGCCGCCACCGCGATCCGCAGCACGATCGGCAACAGCCGTCAGGCGGATGCCTACCGCGCCGGGCGCGTCCTGCTCGCCGGGGATGCCGCGCACATCTTCAACGCGGGCGGGTCGTCCCTCAATGCCGGCGTCCAGGATGCGCTCGACCTCGCCCGCCGGTTCGTCACCACGCTGCGCGGCGCGGCCGACGTCGATCCGATCGACGACCCGCTCGACGGCTACGAGGCGGCCCGTCGCCCGGCCGTGGACCGGGTGCTCGAGCACACCCGCGTGCAAGCCGCGCTCAGCGGCGACGACGAGACCGGCCGGGCGCTGCGCGCGGTGTGGGAGAAGCTGGTCGCCGAACGGGCGGCGGCGCGCGCCGTCGCCCGCCTGCTCGAAGCCGCGTAGCGGCCCGGGTTCAGGCCGGCTGCAGCATCCAGCGGGTCCCGCGCACCCGCCAGCCGAGGGTGACGAGCCTGGCCAGCATGTAGACGCCGAAGAACGCGACCGCGAGCCAGGCCAGCCCCCACGCCCCGGTCGGCTGCAGCCAGATGAGCAGCGCCAGGGCGGGCGCGTAGACGATCAGGTTGAGGCCTCCGGCCGCGGCCAGGTACCGGGCGTCATTGGCCCCGATGAGCACACCGTCGAGCACGAAGACCACCCCGCACACCGGCTGCATCACCGCCAGCACGATCAGTGCCGGCTGAATCATGGCGGCGATCGCCTCCGAGCCGGTGAAGAGCAGCCCGATCCACGCGGAGCACACGCCGATCACGAGACCGACGATGACGCCGAACCAGAACCCCCACGCGACGGTGCGGCCGAGCACGTGGCGCACCGCGTGCACGTCGTCCGCGCCGAGCTGCTTGCCGATGAGCGCCTGCGCGGCGATCGCCAGCGCGTCGAGGGCGAAGGCGGCCGTCGAGAAGATCGTGAATGCGACCTGCCATCCGGCGATCTCGGCGGTGCCGAGACCCGTCGCGACGGCCACCGTCGCGAGCAGCGCCGCGCGCAGCGACAGGGTGCGCAGCAGCATCCACCCGCCCGAGCGCGCCGTGCCGCGGATGCCGTCCGCCTGCGGGAGGACCGACGCGGTGTGCCGCGCCGCGAGCCGCGCGACGATGATCACGTACGCGGCGACCATGCCCCACTGCGCCACCACGGTGCCGACGGCCGACCCGGCGATGCCCCAGCCCGCGCCGTAGATGAACGCGAAGTTGAGCACCGCGTTGGCGGCGAAGCCGATGCCGGCGATCCACAGCGGCGTCACGGTGTCCTGCATGCCGCGCAGCAGACCCGTCGCGGCGAACACGATGAGCATCGCCGGCAGCCCCCACATCGAGATGCCGAGGTACTGGATCGCCTGCTCGGTGACCGCGGCCGGCGCATGGAACAGCCCGACCCAGAAGGGCGTCGTCGTGTATCCGACCACGGCGAGGACTGCGCCGAGCCCCAGCGCCAGCCACATGCCGTCGATGCCCGCCGACACCGCTTTGGCCGGGTCGCCCGCTCCGAACCGGCGTGCCACGGCCGGGGTGGTCGAATAGGCCAGGAAGATCATCAGCCCGACGATGGTCTGCAGCACGGCGGATGCCACCCCGAGCCCGGCCAGCGGCACCACGCCGAGGTGTCCGACCAGCGCGGAGTCGACGATCAGGAACAGCGGCTCCGCGATGAGCGACCCCAGCGCGGGGATCGCGAGGCGCAGGATGTCGCGGTTCAGAGTGGCGTCGGGCACCGTTCGAGCCTAGGGCGCTGCGGACGCGGGCGTGCCCGGGCCGGCGAGAACACCGACCCGGGCACGACTGCTCTGCCGATCAGCCGTCGGAGTCGACGGTGCCCGAACCCGAGGACTTCACCTGCGACGGCGTCAGGATGCGGGAGTCGCCCGGGTAGGGCGTGCTCCAGCGGTGCGTCTGGTACCAGGTCCACCGGTTCATCAGGGCCGGGGCCGCTTCGTCCGGGATCGCACCGTTGCCGGTGAGGTCCTGCTTCTGAGCCCACTTCTCCCACTGCTTGGCCACGGACTTCTCGGAGGCGGGGACGGATGCGGCGGCCTGCGCGGCGGCGTTCACCTTCGCCGCGGCCGCCCCGGTCTGACCGAGGGTGTCCAGACCGCACGACGGGGTCGTGACGACGCCCTCGGTGAGCGGAACCTGGTTCGGCACGGCGCTGAACGGCGTGAGGTCGGCCTTCTTCGTGAAGGCGTCGAACATCGGCGTCGCCGCCGCGACCTTCTGGTTGAGCGGCTGCCCGCCGAGGATCTGCTCGATCGTGCGCACCACCGAGATCTGCGAGTAGAACGTGCTGACGGTCTTGCCGTGCTGCGCCCACGGGCTGATCACCTGCACCGGCGACCGGTGCCCGTCGACGTGGTCGGCGCCGTCCTGGCTGTCATCCTCGAGCACGAAGATCGCGGAGTCCTTCCAGTACTTGCTGTGCGAGATCTCGTCGACGATCTTGCCGACCGCGAGGTCGTTGTCGGCGACCTGAGCCTCCGGGTCGGCGGTTCCGCCCGTGTGGTCGCTGGACAGCCACAGCATGTTGAGCGAGGCGGGGCCGTTCTTCTCGAAGTCCTGCTTCCAGATCCCGTAGCGGTAGATGTCCGGGATCGAGGTGTCGAACTTGGGGTAGGCGTGGTTCGTGATCTGGTTCAGCGACGGGATGGGCGAGGAGGTGTCCTGCAGGATCGACGGGTCGGTGAGCTGAGCGGGATCGCCGCCGGCAAGCACATCCTTCGTCGTGCAGTAGTAGTTCTGCCAGCTCGCCGTCGCGGGCTTCGTCTCGAACTGCGTGAACTCGCCGAAGTCCTTCGCCGTTCCGCCGGCCTTCTCCACCGAGGTCCACAGGAACCCGGAACGCTGGTGGCCGAGGACGTCGTCTTCGGTGTCGTAGGAGCGGGTGTATTCGCCGGCGCTCGACTCGGTGTACTCCGGGTTGTCGCCCTGCATCAGCCAGTTGTGGCCCTCCGCGGAGTTCGTCCCGATGTCGTACGTGTTGTCGTACAAGCCGAACTGGGTCGCCAGGGCATGCTGGTTCGGCGTCACCTTCTGGCCGAACTGCGCGAGGGTCGCGTCGCCGTTGCCCTGCTTCATGTCGCCGTAGACCTGGTCGTACGTGCGGTTCTCCTTGACGAGGAGGAACACGTGCTTGATCGTCGACGGGTCCCCGATGCGCGCCGGCACCGGCACGGCGGCCGCCCGCTGGCCGGATGCCTGCTGGACCGACCCCGGGGTCCAGCCGTTCTGGGCGAACACCGTCGCGGTGTCCCTCACGATCTCCTGGTCGCTCGGGAGCGTGAATCGCGTCAGCGAGCCGGTGGTCGAGTGCGTCCCGTGCCCGGTCGCGGAGACGGTGCCCGGCCCCTTGTTGAACGTCAGCTCGGGCCCTCGTGCGTCGATTCCGCGCATGTTCGTGACGACGATCTTGCCGTCGACGTTCGCGATCGACTGCGGGTAGTAGTCGGTCGGCAGCAGACCGATGAGGCTCGCGGGTGAGCGCGGGTCCTTGTCGACCGAGTAGACGGCGACCGCGTTCGCGCGACCCAGGGTGACGAGCAGGCGCCCGCCGCTGACCGTGATCCCGGTGGGCTCGTACCCCACGGCGGAGCCGCTCCACGGCTGGGTGCTGATCGTCTGGACGACCTTGTCGGAGGCGGTGTCGATGACCGAGACCGTGTCGCTGCCCGTGTTCGCGACGTACAGCCGCGTCCCGTCGAGGTGCATCGCCGTCGGGTGCAGCCCCACGCCGATGGATGCCACGTCGCTCGACGGATTCGCGGTGTCGATGACGCTCACCGTGCCGGTGGTCGTCGTGCCGAGGAATCCGTCCGCGGGAACCTGGGTGCCGTAGGAGTTCAGCGTCGTGTCGCCGGCCACGGCGGTGCGGCCGCCCTCGTTGCTGACGTAGAGCTTGCCGCCGACGAACCGGAGTTCGCGGGGCGCGATCCCGACGTTCCAGGTCTTGGTGATGGAGCCCGTGACCGGATCGATCGCGACGACGCTGTTCTGCCCGTTGACGGCGGCGTACAGGGTGGTTCCGTCGGGGGAGTACGCGGTCTGGCCGGTGAGGGCCTGCGCTCCGTTCACGGTGGGGATGGTGACCTTGACGCCCGCGCCGAGCGACCCGTCGCCGTTCACCGGGAACCGGCTGAGCCCGGTCGCCTGCGGCAGCCAGACGAACTTGCCGTCGGGCGAGAAGGTCGGGCCTTCCTGGCCGACCGAGCCGTCGGACACCTTCTCGTTCGCCGTCGACGACGTGCCGACCGTCCAGACGAGCCTGTAGGTCTGCAGGTCGAAGATCTGAAGCGCGATCGACTTGTCCGCGCTGGATGCCGCGAGGAAGCGGCCGTCGGGGCTCACCGACGACCCCATGAGCTTGCCGTTGGTGGAAACGAGCCGATCGCCGATCGGCTTGAGGATCTGGTTGTCGGAGACCTGCAGTCCCTTCGCGTACTCCATTCCGACCTGGTTGTCGTCGAATGAAAGCGTCGACGCGGTGGCGATCCCGCCGCCGACCAGTGCGACCACGCAGCCTGCGCCCGCAGCGACGAGCATTTTGCGGCGTGTGATGAGGCGGCCGAAGCGGCCTCGGCCCGCGCCCTGAGGTGTGCCGTGCATTGTGTCCTCTCCCGATGTTCGTGACATGCACGGAGGTGATTCGCATCTGCGAATCGCCCCCACCGGGGGACGCTATGGAGCCGGATCAGCCGCAGGCGGTCTTCATTGGGAACGGGAGATTAATTGCCTTCCGTTAACGAAATCTCACTTTTTGGGTTCGGGCGGGTTGGACGAAATTCACTCGAACGCGACGTCGTCGGCATCCAGCACCCTGGCGGTGCGGCCGGGCGCGCCGTGGAAGCCCCAGTAGAGGTTGGTGTGCGCCACCACCTGCTCGACGGGCGGGGCGCCCCACGGGGACTTGTCGCCGGCAGTGTGCGCATCACCCACGAGCGTCACATCGTAACCGCGCGTGAACGCCCCGTGGATCGTCGAGCGGATGCAGGCATCCGTCTCCGCACCGGCCACGACGAGGGCACCCACCCGGAGGTCGGCGAGCACGTCTTCGAGGTCTGTGCCCTCGAAGGCGTCGCCGTACTCCTTGTGCACGTGCGCGTCGTCTTCGCCGGGCGACAGCTCGGGGACGATGCGCCAGCCCTCGGTGTCGGGTTCGAGTTCGTCGTCGGCGTGCTGCACCCATACGACCGGGGTACCCGCCGCGTGGGCGCGGTCGACCAGCGAGTTGATGTTGGCCACGACCTCGTCGCGGTGCCATGCGCCGCCGACGACGTCGTTCTGCACGTCGATGACCAGCAGGGCCGTGGACGGGCGGTCTTCAAGGGTCGTCATGGTTCCTCCTCGTTCCACCGGAGACGCTACGCCAGGGTTCCGACATTCGGCTTCGGGTGAGTGACGCAGAGCCCCGGCCGAATCCCTTCGCGGCTTCGCGGCTTCGCGGCTTCAGAAAGGTGCGGCCTCGATGCGCGTGGATGCGGGCGCCCCCGAATGCCCGGATGGTGCGTCGGGTTGCCGGTCGAGTGCACGGCCGGGTGGGGTGTCGGGTGGAGTGCCGGGAGGTCGGTCGGGTGTGAACCGGACGGCGCCCGGGGGGCGCGTGCGGTAGGCGCGGCGGGTGGGGGACGTGAACTGCAGGATGCCGCCGGGGAGTTGCTGCACGGTCCAGTCGGTGTGGTGCTTGACGGTGTGATGTCTCTCGCAGAGGCAGGCGAGGTTGCACAGCGCGGTGGGTCCGCCCTCACTGTGCGCGATGGTGTGGTCGATGTCGCACTTTTCGGGCGGGGCGGCGGCAGCCGGGGAACCGGCAGGTCTCATCCCTGGCTTGCAGGAGGCGTCGCATGGCGGTGCAGGGTCGGCGTTTGTCGA
>NZ_JTDK01000029.1 GCF_000802305.1 Microbacterium mangrovi
CGTCGCATGGCGGTGCAGGGTCGGCGTTTGTCGACGGTGACCGGGGTTCCGGTGGTCGGGTCGGTGAAGATCCGGTACCAGTCGTCGGATCCGCCGGCGAGGTGTCGGGCGGTGTCGTCGTCGACGAGTCCGGCGCCGGGGATCTGCGCACCGCCGGACGTGGTGCCGGCCAGGGTGGAGGCGGGGATGGTCAGGTGCACGGTGGCTTGGATGGCGCCGAGTGCATCGCGGTGTTCGGGGGTGGTGCCGTGCCCGTCGGGGACGCTGGTGAGCAGCAGGTCCAGGGCGACATCGGCCATGATCTGCGCCCTCGTGCGCTCATCCGGAACGAAGGGAGTCGCGGCGTCGGCGTCGGTCTGGTTTTGGGTGTGGAGTTCGGTGGCGATGTCGGTGAGCCGGTTGTAGGTGCCTTCGATGTGGGCGGTGGGGCCGGTGATGATCAATTGCCCACCCCGGGTTCCAGGGTGCGTCTGCGTACCGTGCGGCGTTGCACGGCGTCGCGCACGCGTTGCTGGGTGCCGTCCGGGTCGACCCGGTCCACGATCACCCCGAGCGCGTCTTTCAGCTGGGCGGGGGTGAGCTCGGTGGCGATGTCCAACGCATACCCCTCGAACTCGGCCCGCAGTTCCGCGTCCTCGATCGGGCCGGCCACGTCGGTGATGGTGGACGCGTGCTGCGGGGACCTCCCGCATCGCCAACTGCGAGGTAGACACCACCGCACCGGTCTCGGCCCGGGAAGCGCGTTCGTGTTCTCGTCGCTGGACCAGGGCAGCGACCCCGGCGAAGAACCGGGTCTCGGCCGCGAACGCCACCGCGACCTGCGCGTGCGCTCCGCCGAGGTCTTCGACCAGCCGGTCCAGATCCGTCAGCACGGGGGTGAGGGGCGGCGTGCCGTGCTCCACGATCACCCTCCCGTCGTATGGATCTTCGAACGTGATATCTCAACACTATCGAACAAGAGTGCGGCACGCAAGTGGGTTGCAGGAGATCTCGGGCACGCTGCGTTTCGTCTCGGTCGCTGCGCTCCCTCGCTCAACGACCGGGGATGGGGCCCGCTCCCGGGTCAGAGGGTGACGGTCGCGGTGCGGGTCTCGCCGTCGCGGACGTACGTGACGTGCACGGTGTCGCCGGTGCGCGCCGTGAGCTCGAACATGCTCAGCGCGTCGGGGTGGTTCGCCGGATGCCCGTTGATCTCGGTGATCACGTCGCCGGGCTGGAGCCCGGCCCGGTCCGCCGCGCCGCCGGATGCCACCGTCTGCACGTACAGGCCCTCCGGCATCCCCCACGCCTGCGCCGTGTCGGCGGTGATCGGCACCGTGGACATGCCGAAGTCGGGGTACACCACGCGGCCGTGGTCGATGAGGTCGTCGGCGATCGACATGGCGCGATTGGACGGGACCGCGAATCCGATGCCGACCGACCCCCCTCCGCCCGTTCCCTCCGCGTTGGGCACGGTCGCGATCGCGGTGTTGACCCCGATCATCCGCCCGCGGCAGTCGACGAGCGCTCCGCCGGAGTTTCCCGGGTTGATCGCCGCATCGGTCTGGATGCCTCCGACGATCACCGCGTTCTTGCCGTTCTCGCCCGGCACCTGGGTGGTCCGGCCGAGGGCGCTGACGATCCCGGCGGTGACGGTGCTGGACAGCCCGAGCGGTGCGCCGAGCGCCACGACCGGCTGGCCGACGCCGACGGCGTCGCTGTCGGCGACGGAGATGACCGGGAGCCCGGAGGCGGCGACCTTCAGCACGGCGATGTCGCTCGTGGCATCCCGCCCCACCAGCGTCGCGGCATGCTGCTGCCCGTTGGAGAACGTCACGCTGATGTGCCCGGACGGCACGGCGGGTGCGATGACGTGGTTGTTGGTGACGATGTAGCCGTCCTTGCGCACGATCTCGCCGCTGCCGACGCTCGGCGCCGACCCGGTGACGTTCACGGTCACGATCGTCGGGAGCACACGGGAGGCCACGGACTTGGCGTCGCACGACCCGCCGGAGGTCGTCAGGGCGGCCGTTCCGCCCACCCGGCCCGTTCCGCCCAGCCGGGAGCCGAGCCAGCCGCCGCCGACCCCCAGGACGATCGCGATCGCCGCCGCGACCACCCAGATCACCCAGGCCCGTGGTCCTCGTGCAGGTTCCGCACCGCTCACGGGTGCGACTCTACGCGCCCCCGCGCGGCGGCGTCCGGCGGCCCCGTTCTCTCGGCGCGGCCATAGCCCGCGGAGTCCTATCCTGAGTGCATGACCTCTTCCTCCCGTTCCGGGATCGACACTGCTGCGCTGAGTGCCGAGATCCGACCCCAGGACGACCTCTTCCGCCACGTCAACGGCGCGTGGATCGAGGCGACCGAGATCCCGTCCGACAAAGCCCGCTGGGGCTCGTTCCACCTGATCGCCGAACAGGCCGAGAAGGATGTCCGGGCCATCATCGAGGAATCGCAGCAGGCCGAACCGGGCACCGAGGCCCGCAAGATCGGCGATCTGTACGCGAGCTTCATGGACGAGGCCCGCATCGCCGAGCTCGGCGTGGAGCCGCTGCGCGAGCAGCTGGCCGCGGTCGACGCGATCACCGACATCCCGGCGTTCCTCGCCGCCGTCGGCAACCTCGAGCGCGAAGGCGTGGGAGGCATCCTGCCCCTGTTCGTCGAACCCGACCCGGGAAACCCCGAGCGGTACGTGCCGTTCATCGTTCAGGGCGGCCTGTCGATGCCCGACGAGTCGTACTACCGGCTGGAGAACTTCGCGGCGACGCGCATCGCGTTCCGTCAGCACATCGAGCGGATCCTGGGCCTGGCGGGCGTGCCGGATGCCGCCGGCCAGGCCGACCGGGTGGTCGCCATCGAGGCGGATGTCGCCGCCCACCACTGGGACAACGTGCGCAGCCGCGACGCGGTCGCCACCTACAACCTGAAGACGTGGGACGAGGTGCAGGAGATCGTCGGCGTGGATCTTGCGCCGTGGCGGGATGCCGTCGGCGCCGGCTACGAGGGAGCCTTCGCCGAGGTCGTGCTGTACCAGCCGAGCTTCCTGGAAGGACTCGGCACGCTGCTGACCGAGGAGCGCCTCGAGGACTGGAAGGCGTGGCTGCGGTTCACGATCGTCCACGCCGCCGCGCCCTTCCTCACCGACGAGATCGTCGCCGAGAACTTCGCCTTCTACGGAACGCAGCTCACCGGCGTCCCCACCAACCGCGAGCGCTGGAAGCGGGGCGTCTCGATCGTCGAGGCCGCGCTCGGCGAGGCCGTCGGCCACGAGTACGTCGACCGGCACTTCCCGCCCGCGTCCAAGGACGCCATGGACGAACTGGTCGCCCACCTCATCGAGGCGTATCGCGCGTCGATCGAGAATCTCGAGTGGATGAGCCCGGAGACCCGCGAGCGGGCGCTCGCCAAGCTCGACGCGTTCACGCCGAAGATCGGCTACCCGAGGGTGTGGAAGGACTACAGCGCCCTCGAGATCGACCCGGCCGACCTCGTCGGCAACGTGCGGCGGGCGCACATCGTCGAGCATGACCGCCAGCTCGCGAAGATCGGCGGCCCGATCGACCGCGACGAGTGGTTCATGACCCCGCAGACCGTCAACGCGTACTACAACCCGCTGATGAACGAGATCGTGTTCCCGGCGGCGATCCTGCAGCACCCGTTCTTCGATCCCGAGCGGGATGCCGCGGCCAACTACGGCGGCATCGGCGCCGTGATCGGGCACGAGATCGGGCACGGCTTCGACGACCAGGGCAGCCGCTTCGACGGTGACGGCAAGCTGCACGACTGGTGGACCGACGACGACCGCGCCGCCTTCGAAGAGCGCACCAAGGTGCTGATCGAGCAGTACGACGCCCTGTCGCCGCGCGGCGAGAACGGCGAGCCGGTCGCCGAGCACGTCAACGGCGCGCTGACGATCGGCGAGAACATCGGCGACCTCGGCGGCCTCGGCATCGCGATCAAGGCGTACGCGATCGCGCTGGGCGGCCAGGAGCCGCCCGTGATCGACGGGTTCACCGGCATCCAGCGGCTGCTTTTGAGCTGGGGTCACATCTGGCAGCAGAAGGGCCGCGACGCCGAGACGGTGCGCCTTCTCACCATCGACCCGCACTCGCCGAACGAGTTCCGCTGCAACCAGATCGTGCGCAACGTCGACGCGTTCTACGACGCGTTCGGGGTGACCGAGTCCGACGCGCTGTGGCTCGACGCCCACCAGCGCGTCACCATCTGGTGATGCAGAACGCGGATCCTGCCGGATCCGACTCCCGCGCGGCCCGCACGGGAGCGGTCAACGCACGACGCAGCCCCGGGCGCCGTCGTCGCACGGGCTTCGTGCGGCCGACTTTCGCGCTGACCCTGAAGGCGCTGGACACCCTCGCCGAGTCGGGCGCCCAGGTCGCGGTGTGCATCCAGGACCTGGACCGCGGCGGGGTCATCCTCTCCGGCGACGACTACCGCACCCTCCCGATCGGCGGGCTGGGCGCGGTGCCGCTGCTCATCGAGGTCGCCTCGCAGATCGAGCTCGGCAAGCTGAACCCGCTCGAGATCATCGAACGGCCGGAGCCGGTCGAGGTGGGCGGGGTCTGGCAGCACCTGAAGGCGCCGGCCCTGCCCGTCAGCGACCTCGCGGTGCTCGCGGCATCCTCCGGGGATGCCGCGGCCACCAACGCCCTCATCGGACGCGTCGGGCTGGATGCCGTCCGCGCCCGCGCCGATCGGCTGGGCCTGAAGAACACCGCCCTGCTGGACGTCTTCCGCGACCGGCGCGGGCCCGACGACGCCCCGCAGCTCGCACTCGGATCGGCCCGCGAACTGGCGGGCCTGTTCGCGGCCCTGGTGAACTCCAAAGCGGTCTCGCCGGCCGTCAGCGCCCAGGTCGCGGAGTGGCTGACGCTCGGCCACGACCTGTCGCTGGTGGCCGCGGCGACGGGGCTGGATCCGTTCTCGCACGTCGAGGACGCCCACGGCATCCTGTTCCTCAACAAGACCGGGCGCGAAGCGGGCGTCCGGGCCGAGGCCGGGGTGCTCGCCGGACCCCGGGCCGGTGTCGCGTACGCCATCATCGTCTGCTTCGACGACCTGTCGATCATGCACCGGCTGCGCGCGACGGAGGCTTTCCGCACCCTCGGCACCGAGCTGATGGAGTACATCTTCTAGGGGCGGTCGGGAGCGCCCAGGGTTCATGGGGTAGACCTTCTCCTGTGAACGAACGCCTCTCGAACTCGGCGAGCCCCTACCTGCGGGCGCATGCGGCGAATCCCGTCGACTGGTACCCGTGGGGCGAGGAGGCGTTCGCCGAGGCGCGCCGGCGCGAGGTGCCGGTGTTCGTCTCCATCGGGTATTCGACGTGCCACTGGTGCCATGTGATGGCGCGGGAGTCGTTCGGCGATCCGGTCGTCGCGGCCGAGCTCGCCGACGGATTCGTCAGCGTCAAGGTCGACCGGGAGGAGCATCCCGAGGTCGACGAGGCGTATCTGGCGGCCGCGAGCGCGTTCACGCGCAGCCTCGGCTGGCCGCTGAGCGTGTTCACGACGCCGGACGGCCGGGCCTTCTTCGCCGGGACCTACTTCCCGCCCGAGCCGCGACCGGGTCTGCCGTCGTTCCTGCAGGTGCTCGCGGCGGTGCGGCAGGCGTGGACGGAGCGCCGCGACGCCGTCGACGCCGCGGCCTCCGCCGTGGTGGAGGCGCTCGCCGAGGCAGGCGGCGGGGCGGCATCCGACCTGCCGACGCTCGCGCAGCTCGCCGGCGCGGCGCGGCGCGCGGCCGACCTCGAAGACGCCGAGTTCGGCGGCTTCGCCGGGCCCGGAGCGGATGCCGCGAACCCGAAGTTCCCGATGGCGCCCGCCCTCGGGTTCCTGCTCGCGGCCGACGCCGGCACCCGGCCGGTGGCCGAGCGGGCGCTCGCGGCGATGGCGGCATCCGCCCTGCACGACGACGTCGACGGCGGGTGGTTCCGGTATGCGACGCGCCGCGACTGGAGCGAGCCGCACTACGAGCGCATGCTGACCGACAATGCGGGTCTTCTCGCGGTGGCGCTGGATGCCGGCCGCGACGACCTCGCGCGCGACGCGGCCGGGTTCCTCACCGGGGTGCTGCAGCAGCCGGCGGGCGGGTTCGCCGCCGCGCAGGACTCCGAGTCGTGGATCGACGGGCAGCGCAGCGAGGGCGGGTACTACCGGGCCGATGCGGACTCCCGCGCCGGGCTCGAGCCGCCCGCGATCGACGGCAAGATCGTCACCGGCTGGAACGGGCTCGCGATCGGCGCCCTCGCCCGCGCCGGCGCCCGGCTGGGGGATCCCTCGCTGGTCGCGGCGGCACAGCGCGCGGCGGACGCCGTCCTCGAGACGAACCTCGCTCCCGACGGGCGGCTGCTGCGGGCCTCGCTGGACGGCGTGCCCTCCCGGGCGGCGGGGACCGCGGAGGATGCCGGACTCCTCGCCGCCGGGCTCTGCGCCGTCGCGGCCGCCACGGGCGACGTGGCTCCGGCCGTGGCCGCGCGCGAGCTCCTGGCGCCGTTCGTCGACGCGGACGCGGCAGAGCTCGGCTGGGCGGACCCGGTGCTCGCCGCGCAGGGGATGCCGCAGCCGCCCGCATCCTCCGACTCCGACCATCCGCACGGCCCGGCCGCCCTCGCCCTGGGGGCCCTGTCCCTCTGGCTGCTGGGCGCGGGCGACGAGTACCGGGCGTCGGCCGCCGGCATCGTGCGGGCGCACGCCGGCCGGGCGCTGGCGGATCCGCTGTCGCACGGGTCGATACTGCAGGCGGCGGTCCTCCTCGCCCGCGGCCCGCGGCAGGTCGTCGTGGTCACGGAGGATGCCGGCGGCGCCCTGGCCGCCGCGGCCCGCGGCATCCCGTGCGACCTGCTGGCGATCGTGACCGAGACGCAGGCCGCGGCCTTCGCCGAGGCGGGCTTCTCGCTGTTCGAGGCCAAGACGCGCGTCAGCGGTCTTCCTGCGGTCTACGACTGCCGCGACTTCACCTGCCGGCTGCCGGTCACCGACCCGGCCGCCCTCAGCTGAGACCATCTTCGGGGACGGCCGCCGAGACAGGTCGTCGCCGCCGAGACCCGACGTTCGAGGCCCGGTCTCGGCGGCATCACCATGTCTCGGTGACCGGTGGACCGCCGACCCGGAGTCAGATGTCGGCGAGGAGGGCGCGCAGGCGGGATGCCTCGTCCTCCGACATCCCGTACGTGTGCTCGGGCGCGGGGTAGGCGCCGGAGCGCACCTCGTCGGCATAGGCGGCCACGGCATCCGTCATCGGCTGACGCAGGTCGGCGTACCGCTTCACGAACCGCGCCGCCGGGCCGCCGTAGATGCCGAGCAGGTCGTGCCACACCAGCACCTGGCCGTCGGTGGCATCCCCGGCGCCGATGCCGATCACCGGCACGTGCAGCTCCGGCATCATCGCCGCGGTCGCCGCGGCCGGGACCGCTTCGAACACGAGGGAGAAGCAGCCGGCATCCTGCAGGGCCAGGGCGCTCTCGAACACCGCCAGCGCCTCGTTCGCCGTGCGGCCGCGGGCACGGAACGATCCGGTGATCGCCGCGGTCTGCGGAGTGAGACCCACGTGGCCCATGACGGGGATGCCGGCCTCCACGATCGCGCGCGCCCGCTGCACCGTGGTGCCGCCCCGCTCGATCTTGACCGCGTCGCAGCCGCCCTCCTTCACGAAGCGCTGGGCGGTGGCGACGGCCTGCTCGTCGGAGGTCTCGTACGACCCGAACGGCAGGTCGCCGACCAGCAGGGGGGTCGAGAGCCCGCGCCGCACCGCGGCGGTGAGCATCAGCATCTCGTCCACCGTGACCGGCACCGTGCTGTCGTAGCCGAGCACGGTCATCGCCGCCGAGTCGCCGACGAGCACGACGTCGACGCCGGCCGCGTCGGCGATCTGCGCGCTCGGGTGGTCGTACGCGGTGACCATGACGATGCGCTCGCCCGCTGCTTTGAGTGCGGCCAGGCTCGAGACGGTGCGACGTGCCATGGTCAGGCCTCCAGGATGCGGTTGTCGATCAGTCGTGCCGCGCCGACCCGGGCGGCCACGAGCAGCAGGGCGGGGCCGTCCACGGCGTCGAGCTCGCGCAGGTCGTCGGGGGAGCGCAGCTCCAGGTACTCCGGCTCGATCCCTGCTTCCGCGAGCACGGCGCGTCCGGCCGTGACGACGTCGGCGGGATCCGTGACGCCGGCGGCGACGGCCGCGGCGGATGCCTCCAGCGCACGGTTCAGAGCCGTGGCGCGGACCCGGGACTCGGAGTCGAGGTAGACGTTCCGCGAACTCATCGCGAGCCCGTCGGGTTCGCGCACGGTCGGGCACGCGACGATCCGCACCGGCAGGTCGAGGTCGCGCACCAGCCGGCGGATCACGAGCACCTGCTGGGCGTCCTTCTGGCCGAAGTACGCGGCATCCGGCGACGCGATGTGCAACAGCTTGGTGACGACCGTCGCGACGCCGTCGAAGTGCCCGGGCCCGCGGCGGGCGCCGTCGAGCACCTCCGTGACACCGGACACGTGGATGCTCGTCGCGAAGCCCCGCGGGTAGATCTCGTCCACCGACGGTGCGAACAGGATGTCGGCGCCGGCCGACTCGGCCGCCGCGGCATCCTGCTCCTCGTGGCGCGGGTACGCGTCGAGGTCTTCGGTCGGGGCGAACTGGGTCGGGTTGACGAACAGCGACACCACGACGAGGCCCGTCTCGGCCCGGGCCCGGCGGACGAGCGACAGGTGCCCCTCGTGCAGCGCGCCCATGGTGGGGACGAGTCCGACGGTGCTGCCCTCGGCGCGGGCGGAGGCGACGGCGGCGCGCACCTCCGCGATCGTGCGCAGGATCCTCATGCGGTGCCTTTCGCCAGGTCCGCGGTCGCGGCGGTGAGTGCGTCGTACAGGGGGAGCAGGTCGGGGGAGACGGCGGCGACCGCGGCGCGCTGGCGCTCGACGGTCGCGACGTCGCCGCGGGCGACCGGGCCGGTGAGCGCCCGGTGCGGTCCGTCGGCCACCCAGTTGTCGATCGTCCGGCGCACGAGGGGCGCGAGGAGTTCGCGGGCCTCGGCGGCGGAGAACCCGGCGGTGGCGGCGACCTGCTCGGCGGCCGCGAGCAGGGTGACGCTGTAGTTGGAGGCGATCGACGCCGCCGCGTGGTAGGCGGCGCGATCCTCGTCGGCGATCACGACGGCACGGCCGCCGAGCCGCTCGGCGAGTTCGGTCGCGGTGGCGAGTGCGGCGGGCGTCCGGCCGGCGACCCCGAATCCGATGCCGTGGAACACGTCGGCCGTCTCCGTGCCGACGAAGGTCTGCAGCGGGTGCAGGCCGAAGTCGACGTCATCCAGCGGCGTGGCTCCGGACGTGTGGCCGATCAGGGCGCCGGGTCCGGCATCCGACCGGGCGGATGCCGCCGCCGCGGCGATCTCGGCATCCGGCACGCACAGGAGCACGGCGTCGGCCGCAGCGATGGGCTCGCCGTGACCGGTGGGCCCGCTGACGTCGATCCCGAGGTCGCCCAGCGCCCGGGACAGGACGGTGCCGAGCCGACCGGGACCGACGACGCTCGCGGTCGTGACGGTCGGGACGCGCGGGGGGCGCGGGTCGGGAGGCTGCGGAAGGGATGCCATGGCTGTACGCACGCGCACGGCGTCCGGGCCGGGGGGTGCGCTGTTGAGTATCCCCCGTTTGTGAACGAAGGGCAAAAAAGGCGAGGTGCTCAGAACACGATGGTGTGGTTGCCGTGGCGGATGACGCGGTCCTCCGCGTGCCACAGCACGGCGCGCGACAGCACCTGGCGCTCGACGTCGGCACCGCGGCGGGCGAGCTCCGCGGCCGAGTCGGCGTGGGTGACGCGGATGGTGTCCTGCTCGATGATCGGGCCCTCGTCGAGATCGCCGGTCACGTAGTGCGAGGTGGCGCCGATGAGCTTCACGCCGCGCTGCTTCGCCTTCTTGTACGGCTCCGCACCGATGAAGGCGGGCAGGAACGAGTGGTGGATGTTGATCACCGGCACGCCCACGGCATCCAGGAACTCCGGCGAGAGGATCTGCATGTACCTCGCCAGCACGATGAAGTCGACGTTGCCGGCGAGCAGCTCGATGAGCTTCGCCTCGGACTCCGACTTGTCCGGACCGGGCGTCGAGGGCACGTGGAAGAACGGCACCCCGAACGAGCGCACGTCGTCGGCGGAGGTCGTGTGGTTGGAGATGACCATCGGGATGCTGACCGGCAGATCGCCGCGGCGGTGGCGCCACAGCAGATCGAGCAGGCAGTGGTCCTGCTTGGATGCCAGGATCGCCATGCGCTTGGGAACGGATCGGTCCGCCAGCGACCAGTTCAGGTCGAACTCCTCGCCGAGGGTGCGGGCCAGATCGGCCTCGATCTCGGGCACGGCGACGGCGAAGTTCGGACGGTGGAACACCACGCGGCAGAAGTACGCCCCGCCCTCGGCGTCGTCCGAGTACTGGTCGAAGGTCACGATGTTGCCCTGGTTGCGGGCGATCAGGGCCGACAGCGCGGCGATGATCCCCGGCTTGTCCGACCCGTGGACGATCAGGCAGGCGTGGTCGGACTGGGTGTTCGCGGGCATGCGTCGATTCTGCCAGGCCCTACCGGGGAGGTCCTGCGTGCCGGGGCATCCGGCGTCTGTGATCCCGGATCCGCCGGGCACGGTAGATTTGGTATGCCATGACTGCCTCCGACCTCCCCGAAATCCCTGATCAGACGTCGGCGGCATCCCGGCACCTGCTGCCGCTTTCGCTCACGGCCCTCACCTTCGTCGTGGTGTTCGGCGCCGCGGAACTGCGCGCCCCGATCCTCTCGGTCGCGCCGCTCGCGCACCTCATCGAGAGCGAACTCGGGATCGGCGCGGCCACCGTCGGCCTCCTCACGAGCATCCCGGTGCTGTGCTTCGCGCTCTGCTCGCCGCTCGCGATCTGGGTGATCCGGCGCGGCGGAGCGGACTTCGCCTTCACGATCGCGATGACCGGCATCGTGGTCGGCACGATCCTGCGCTCGCTCGGCGGCCTGCCGATGCTGCTGGTGGGCACCGCGGTGATCGGCGCGTTCGTGACGATCGGCAACATCGTCATCCCCACGCTCATCGGCCGGGAGTACCGGGGCCGGCGCGCGCACACGATGACGGGTGTCTTCACCTCGTCGATGACGCTCGGCACGTTCGCCGTGACGATCGGCACCGCCCCCGCCGCCGCGGCGATCGGCTGGCAGGCCGCCCTCGCCATGTGGCTGGTGTTCGGCGCCGCCGCGCTCGCCGTCTGGCTGCCGCTGCGCGGCCTTCGCGACGCCGTCACCCCGCGCGGCACGGCGCGTGCCGTCACCGGCGACGACCACGTGCCGATGGTGCGCCGCCGCACCACTTGGCTGCTGGCCGCCGCCTTCGCCGGTCAGTCGTTCTCGTTCTACGCCGCGACGGCCTGGCTGCCGTCGATCGTCGGAGACCTCGGCTACTCCGACTCGGTCGCCGGGGTCATCGCCGCGATCTTCCAGATCTTCGGCGTCATCGGCAGCCTCCTCACCCCGCTCGTGGTGAGCCGGGCATCCGCCCGCGTGGTGCTCGTCGTGGCGGGTCTCTTCTGGCTCACCGTGCCGCTCGGCTTCCTGCTGCTGCCGCACGGCTGGGTGGTGTGGTGCGTGCTGGGCGGTCTCGCCCAGGGTGCCGGGATCACGATCATCTTCGTGCTGATGAACGGCTTCGGCGGCACCGAGCACGTGCTCGCGGAGCGCTCCGGCATCGTGCAGGGCGCCGGCTACGCGGTCGCCGCGACCGGGCCGCTGCTGCTCGGCGCGCTGCACCAGGTCTCCGGCGCGTGGGCGCTGCCCGAACTGGTGCTGCTGGTCACCGTCCTGATGTTCGCCATCGCCGGCCTCGTGTCGGCCCGGCTGCTGAAGCGCGGCGTCGAGGTCGAGACCGGCTGACCCCGGGCATCCCCGGGACGTCGCGGGCGGAGGGGATCCGGCGGGCGGAGGATGTCGCGGGCGGAGGAGATGGGACCGGCGGAGGGCCGATCCGCGTGGATGCATCCTCCCTTCGTCTCAAACCCTCCCGTCGTCGCATCCCGCCGACCTTCCCCGAATCAGAAGGTCGCGTGCGGCCAGCCGGTGTACGCCTCGGCGAGGTACTCCCGCCCCGCGCGGGACTCGACGACGGTGCGCAGCTCGGCGTGCCGGCGGCGGTCGTCGAACTCGGATGCATCGGGCGCGCTGTGCAGCATGCTCGTCATCCACCACGAGAAGTGCTGCGCCTTCCAGATGCGCGCGGATGCCGTCTCGGCGTAGCGGTCGAGGAGCCCCTCGTCGCCGCGGTTCAGCAGCGCGTCCAGCGCCTGGTGCAGCAGCACGACATCGGCGACGGCGAGGTTCATGCCCTTCGCCCCGGTGGGAGGGACCGTGTGGGCGGCATCCCCGGCGAGCACCACGCGCCCGGCGCGCAGCTGCCGGGCCACGTAGCTGCGGAACCGCAGCACGTCGCGCTGGAAGATCGGACCCTCGCTGAGCGTCGTCCCCGGCACGCGGGACTGCAGGATGTCCCAGATCTCGCGCTCGCCGAGGGCGTCGGGGTCGGCATCCGGATCGCACTGGAAGTACATGCGCTGCACGCTCGGGCTGCGCTGGCTGATCAGCGCGAATCCGGCATCCGTCGTCGAATAGATCAGTTCGTCGGCGCTCGGCGGGGCTTCGCAGAGGATGCCGAACCACGCGAACGGGTACTCGCGGAAGTACCCGCCGTCGGGGCTGACGGTGCGGCGGACGACGCTGTGCGAGCCGTCGGATCCGACCACGACGTCGGCGGTCACGTCGAGCACGGTCCCGTCGGCGCTCGTCGCGTGGACGTGCGGGGTCGTCGAGTCGGCCTCCGTGACGGCGTCGACCGTGGTCTCGAAGCGGATGTCCTGCCCGGCGGCGAGCCGGGCGGCGATGAGGTCCTTGAGCACCTCGTGCTGCGGGTAGAGCCACACGCCGCGCCCCACCAGGTCGGCGAAGTCGATGCGGTGTCCGGCTCCGTCGAAGCGCAGCTCGACGCCGTCGTGGCGCGAGCCGACGGTGAGGACGCGGTCGGATGCCCCGGACTGCGTGAGCAGCTCGACGGTGGCCTGCTCGAGGATGCCGGCGCGGATGGTGTGCTCGATCTCGTCGCGGGAGCGGCTGTCGAACACAATCGAATCGATGCCGGATGCCTGCAGCAGGTGCGACAGCAGCAGGCCGGCCGGTCCGGCGCCCACGATGGCGACCGGCGTGCGAACGTCAGTGGTCATGCCGCCCATTGTGCGGTGCCGAGTCGGCCGACTGGTTGACGGCTCCCATTGATCGGGAAACAACCCACCACCCCCGGTCGCTGCGCTCCCTCGCGGGGCGACCGGGGTGGAGGCCCGCAGACCCTACCCGCGGTAGCCCAGCGCGCGGCCGGTCTCGCGCGCCGCGTGGTATAGCTCGAACAGGGCGATCTCGACCTGCGCGTCGCGGGGGAGCACGGCCGACAGGGCGGCGATCACGCCGCCGGTCTCGTCGCGCACCGGCACCGCGACGCCCGTCGAGACGGCCTCGATCGATCCGGGGGCGACCGCGTGGCCCACCCGCCGCACTTCGGCGAGCTTGCGGCGCAGCGCCGCAGGGTCGGTGATCGTCTCGGGCGCGAGCGGGCGCAGGGGGGATGCCAGCACCCGTTCCTGCAGCGACAGCGAGCCGAACGCGAGCAGCACCAGCCCCGAGCTGGACGCGTGCAGCGGCAGGCGCCCGGCGACCCGGGTGACGTTCGAGCCGGATCCGGGACTGGACAGCCGCTCGAGGAACAGCGCTTCGTCCTGCTCGAGGATCGCGAGCTGGGTGTGCTCGCCGATCCGGGCCTGCACGCGCTCCATGTGCGGCATCGCCGCCTGCCGCAGGCGAAGCGCGTGCGACGAACGGGTGGCCAGCTCCCACAGGCGCATGCCGATGCGGATGCGCTTGTCGTCGTCGCGCTCGAGCAGTCCGGCATCCACCAGCTCGCCCACCATCCGGTGCGCGGTGGCGCTCGGCAGTCCCGCGCGCCGGCCGATCTCGGTCGCGGTCTGCACGGTGCGGGTCGGGGTGAAGGTCTCGAGCACCCGGAGCAGGCGGTCGGTGACCGAATCCCCCGACGATGAGTTGGCCATGCGCCCAGGATGCCACAATGCATTCCCATTGGGTGGGAAACTCCGGACGGACCTCGGATGCTGCGGCATTCTGGTTCACGTCGAAGGAGCACCCATGACGATCGAAGTCGACCGGCCGACGGCCGCAGCCCCCGAGTCGCTGCTCGCCTCGCCCGACATGCCCCCGCAGGCGCAGATCACCCAGGAGATCCGCGACCTGCACGCCGAGTACGAGCGCCGCGAGGCGGCCGGCGAGCAGCTGCCCGCCACGATGCACGACTTCGCTCCGTACCGGTCGAGCATCCTGCGGCATCCCACCAAGAACCCGAAGCTCGTCGACCCCGAGACGATCGAGCTGCTCTCGCCCGCCTTCGGGCAGCGCGACGTCGCGGCCATCGAGTCCGACCTCACCCTGCAGCACGCCGGGGAGCCGCTCGGCGAGCGCATCACCGTGCAGGGGCGGCTCCTGGACTCGTGGGGGCGGCCGGTCCGCAACCAGCTCCTCGAGATCTGGCAGGCCAACTCCGCCGGCCGCTACATCCATCAGCGCGACCAGCATCCCGCCCCGCTCGACCCGAACTTCACCGGAGCGGGGCGCGTGGTCACCGACGACGACGGCGGCTACCGGTTCACGACCATCAAGCCGGGCCCCTATCCGTGGAAGAACCACGTGAACGCGTGGCGGCCGGCGCACATCCACTTCTCGGTGTTCGGCAACGCGTTCACGCAGCGCATCGTGACGCAGATGTACTTTCCGGGGGATCCGCTGTTCGCCCTCGACCCGATCTACAACTCGATCCGCCGGCAGGACGACCGCGACCGGCTGATCGCCGCGTACGACCACGAGCTCACGGTGCCCGAGGTCTCGATGGGCTACCGCTGGGACATCGTGATCGACGGGCCGGATGCCACGTGGTCCGAGCCCGAGGAGGGGGAGCACTGATGCCCGCCGAGACCGAGCGCCCCCTGCGCAAGACGCCGGGCCAGACCGTCGGCCCGTTCTTCGCGTACGGCACCGAGTACCCGAAGATGCACCAGGTGGTGCATCCCTTCAGCCCGGGCGCGATCGTGCTCGGCGGCACCGTGTTCGACGGCGCCGGTGCCCCCATCCCCGACGCCATGGTCGAGATCTGGGCGCCCGACGCCGACGGCACGGTCTCGCGGGCGCGCGGCGCGTTCCGCCGCGACGACCACACCTTCACCGGGTTCGGCCGGTCGTTCACGACCGACGAGGGGCACTACGAGTTCTGGACGCGGGATGCCGGGGCCTCCGGCCGGAGCGCACCGTTCTACGCGTGCATCGTCTACGCCCGGGGCCTTCCCGACAAGCTGCACACGCGCATCTATCTGCCCGACGACGAGCAGGCGCTCGCCGCCGATCCGCTGCTGCAGTCACTCGCCCCCGAGGAGCGGGCGACGCTCGTCGCGACGCGCACCGCCGACGGCGGCCTGCGCCACGACCTCCGCCTGCAGGGCGAGGGGGAGACGGTCTTCCTTGTCTTCTGAATCGCCCGTCGACCACGGCCTGCTGTCGCCGGTCACCGCCGGACACGACGACCTCGTGTCCGATCGGGCGGTGCTGGTCGCGCTCGTCGAGGCCGAGGTCGCGCTCGTGCGCGCCTACGGCGACGTCGGCCTCGCGCCGCAGACCGCGGTGGATGCCGCGTCGCGGCTCGACCCGCACGCCGTGGATGCCGCGGCCCTCGCCGGCGCTGCGGTGGTCGGCGGCAACCCGGTGATCCCGCTCGTCGGGACGCTCAAGCAGGCCCTCCCGGAGGATGCCCGCGCGTGGCTGCACCGCGGCGCGACCAGCCAGGACATCCTCGACACCGCCCTGATGATCGTCGCGGCGCGGGCCGTGATCCGGGTGCGCTCGTCGCTGGTGCAGACCGCCGAGGCGCTGCGGCGGTTCGCGGCATCCCACCGCGACGACGTCGTCGCCGCACGCACCCTCACCCAGCATGCGGTGCCGACCACCATGGGACTCCGCGCGACGACGTGGATCCGCGCGATCGACCGGGCACTGGGCCGGCTCGACGCCCTGGAGCTCCCCGCGCAGCTGGGCGGCGCCGGCGGCACCCTCGCGTCGTTCGTCGAGATCACCGGGAGTTCGGATGCCGCCCGCGACCTCGTCGCGGCCTTCGCTCGCCATGCCGGCCTCGCCGCGGCGGACGCCCCCTGGCACGTGACCCGCTGGCCGGTGACCGAACTCGGCGACGCGCTCGTGCAGTCGGTGGATGCCGTGGGCAAGCTCGCCGCAGACGTCGCCACCCTGGGGCGCACGGAGATCGGCGAGCTCGCCGAGGGGTCCGGCGGCGGGTCGTCCGCGATGCCTCAGAAGCAGAACCCGGTCGCCTCGGTGCTGATCCGCTCGGCGGCGCTGCGCGCGCCGGGTCTCGGATCCACCCTGCATCTTGCGGCCGCGCTCGCCGCCGACGAACGCCCCGACGGGGCGTGGCACGCCGAGTGGCCGACGCTGCGCGAGCTGCTGCGTCTTGCGCTCGGCGCGTCCGCGCACGCGGCATCCCTCGCCGACGGACTGCGGTTCGACGCCGACGCGGCCGCGCGCAACCTCGCCGCGACCGGCGGCCTGGTGCTTTCGGAACGGCTCTCGATCGTCCTCGGGCCCGTTCTCGGGCCGGACGCGGTCGCCGGCATCGTCGCGGAGGTCGGCAGCGGGGCGGTTCTCGCCGACGCCGTCCGCCGCGCCCTGGCCGCGGGCGACGCCGACCTCGACGTGGCCGCGCTGCTCGATCCGGCCGGATACACCGGGCTGGCGGCATCCCTCGTCGACGAGGTCACCACCGACGAGCGGGAGGAGCCCGCATGATCCCCGTCCTCGCCGCCACGGATCCGATCGGCCCGGAGGACGCTCCCGTCCTGCTGCTCGGCCCGTCGCTGGGCACCTCGTCGATCCTCTGGGATCCGGTCGCTCCCGCCCTGTCGGCCACCCACCGCGTGGTGCGCTGGGACCTGCCCGGGCACGGCGCCTCCCCGGCGGCGCGGGAGCCGTTCTCGGTCGCCGACCTCGCCGATGCCGTCGCCGCGTTCATCCACGACCTCGACGCGGGCCCGGTGCGCTACGCCGGGGTGTCGCTGGGCGGCGCGGTGGGCCTCGAACTGGCGCTGCGGCATCCGCAGCTCGTCACCGCCGCCGCCGTGCTGTGCTCGGGTGCGGTGATCGCCACGCCCGACAGCTGGACCGACCGGGCCGCGAAGGTGCGCGCCGAGTCGACCTCGGCGATGATCATCGGCTCGGCACAGCGCTGGTTCGCCCCCGACGGCCTCGCGCAGCATCCGGAGCACACCGGCCGGCTGCTGCATTCCCTGCAGGATGCCGACGACGAGAGCTACGCCCTGTGCTGCGAAGCGCTCGCCGCGTACGACGTGCGCGACCGGCTCGGCGAGATCGCGGTTCCGCTGCTGGCCGTGTGGGGCGCGCACGACCAGGTGACCCCGGAGGCCTCCGCCCGCGAGATCGCCGCCGGCGTGCAGCACGGACGCGCGGTCGGGATTCCGGATGCCTCGCACCTCGCCCCCGCCGACGCCCCCGTAGCCGTCACTGCGCTGCTCGTTGACTTCTTCGAGCGGTCCTCAAGCGAACCTCCCGGTCGTTGAGCGCCCTTCGTCTCGCTTCGCTCGCTCAGGAACCGCGCAGCGAGACGAAACGCGCTCAGGAACCGCGCAGCGAGACGAAACGCACCGACCACCCTGCATGACAAGGAACCCCGCGATGACCACCGAACGCCTCACCGATCAGGCCCGTCACGACCAGGGCATTACCGTGCGTCGCGCCGTGCTCGGCGACGCGCACGTCGACCGCGCCGTGGCCGGCACCACGGAGGTCACCGCCGACTTCCAGGACTTCATCACCCGCGTGGCGTGGGGCGACGTGTGGTCGCGCCCGGGACTCGACCGCCGGTCGCGGTCGGTCGCGGTGATCACCGCGCTCATCGCGCTCGGGCACGAGGAGGAGCTCGCGATGCATCTGCGCGCGGGACTGCGCAACGGGCTCACCGTCGACGAGATCACCGAGGTGATCCTGCAGTCCGCGATCTACTGCGGCGTCCCCGCCGCCAACACCGCGTTCCGCATCGCGAACCGCGTCTTCAGCGAGGAGCAGTCATGATCGACAAGACGGTGCCGGATGCCGCGGCCGCCGTGGCCGGGATCGGCGACGGGGCCACGGTGATGATCGGCGGTTTCGGCCGCGCGGGGCAGCCGGTGGAGCTCATCGACGCGCTCATCGCGCACGGTGCGACGGACCTGGTGATCGTGAACAACAACGCCGGCAACGGCGACACGGGGCTGGCGGCGCTGCTGGCCGCGCGGCGGGTGCGCAAGATCATCTGCTCGTTCCCGCGGCAGTCGGATTCGTGGGTGTTCGACGGCCTGTACCGGGCGGGGGAGATCGAGCTGGAGCTGGTGCCGCAGGGCAACCTGGCCGAGCGGATCCGGGCCGCGGGTGCCGGCATCGGCGGGTTCTACAGCCCGACCGGTGTGGGGACGCAGCTGGCCGAGGGCAAGGAGCACCGGGAGATCGACGGCCGGCAGTACGTGCTGGAGTATCCGATCCGCGCCGACTTCGCCCTGATCAGCGCGCGCAAGGCCGACCGCTGGGGCAACCTCGTCTACCGGGAGACGGCCCGCAACTTCGGCCCGATCATGGCATCCGCCGCGGACACCACCATCGCGCAGGTCGACGAGCTCGTCCCGCTCGGCGACCTCGACCCCGAGACCGTGGTCACCCCCGGGATCTTCGTGAACCGGGTCGTCGCGGTGGGCGAGCGACGCTGGCTGGATGCCGGCGCCTTCGTCGGCGGCGTCGACCTGGAAGGCAACACCCTCGAGGAGGTCCCGGCGTGACCCAGATTCCTGCCAATCACACCCAGACCCCGGTCACTGAGCGAGCGGAGCGAGACGAAGTGACGACGCCCACCACCGTCACCCGGCAGCAGCTCGCTGCACGGGTCGCGGCCGACATCCCCGAGGGCTCGTACGTGAACCTCGGCATCGGCGCCCCGACCCTGGTGGCGAACTACCTGCCCGCCGATCAGGAGATCATCCTGCACACCGAGAACGGGATGCTCGGCATGGGCCCGGCGCCCGAGCCCGGCCGGGTGGATCCCGACCTCATCAACGCCGGCAAGCAGGCGGTCACGGCGCTGGCCGGGGCATCCTATTTCCATCACGCCGACTCGTTCGGGATGATGCGCGGCGGGCACCTGGACGTGTGCGTGCTGGGGGCGTTCCAGGTGTCGCAGGGCGGCGACCTGGCGAACTGGTCCACCGGGGCTCCGGGTGCGATCCCCGCGGTCGGCGGGGCGATGGACCTCGCGATCGGCGCGAAGTCCGTGTATGTGATGACGGATCTGCTGACCAAGACCGGCGAGTCGAAACTCGTGGCATCCTGCTCGTATCCCCTCACCGGCGTCGCCTGCGTGACGCGGGTCTACACCGACCACGCCGTGTTCGACGTGACCGATGCCGGATTCGCGGTGCGCGAGTCGTTCGGTGCGACGATCGACGAACTGCGGCAGCTCACCGGCCTCGACCTCGTGGACGCCCGGGCGCGCTGACCCTCCCGTTCCGCGCGCTGAGCCTGTCGAAGCGCACGATCACCCGGCCGACTTGCCCTTCGACAGGCTCAGGGCGCATGATCCCGACATCCCCGACCCCGCGCTGAGCCTGGCGAAGCGCACAACGCCCAAGACCACCCCCAAGGAGCCCGAGATGACCCGCACCTACGTGTACGACGCCGTGCGCACCCCGTTCGGCCGCGCCGGCGGGGCGCTGTCCGGCATCCGCCCCGACGACCTCGCCGCGACCGTGATGCGCGCGACCGTGGAGCGCACCGGGCTCGACCCGGCGCGCATCGACGACGTGATCTTCGGCGACGCGAACCAGGCCGGAGAAGACAACCGCAACGTCGCCCGGATGGGCCTGCTGCTGGCCGGTTTCCCGACGACGGTGCCCGGGGTGACGGTCAACCGGCTGTGCGCGTCGTCGGTCGAGGCGGTCGTGCAGGGTTCCCGGGCGATCGAGGCGGGGGATGCCGATGTCATCCTCGCCGGCGGCGTCGAGTCGATGAGCCGGGCGCCGTTCGTGGTGGAGAAGTCCGCGCGCCCGTTCCCGTCGGTGGGCAACCAGACCCTGTGGAACACCGCGATCGGCTGGCGCATGATCAACAAGCGCCTGCCGAAGGAATGGACGATCTCCAACGGCGAATCGGCGGAGAAGATCGCCCGCGAGTGGGGGATCGGGCGCGACGAGCAGGATGCCTTCGCCGTCCGGTCCCACCGGCTCGCCGCCGCCGCGTGGGCGGCCGGGGTCTACGACGCCGAGACCGTGCAGGTCGAGGGCGTGACGCTGACCCGCGACGAGGGCATCCGCGACGACACCTCGGTCGAGAAGCTCGCGGGGCTGAAGGCCCTGTTCGCCGCCGACGGCAACGGGTCGGTCACCGCGGGCAACTCGTCGCCGATCAACGACGGCGCCTCGGCGGTGCTCCTCGGCCGGGAGGGCGTCCTGGCATCCGACCCCCTGGCGGTCATCACCGGGCGCGGAGCGCACGGCGTCGACCCGGACGTGTTCCCGATCGCCCCGATCGAGGCCGCGAACAAGGCCCTCGCCCGCGCCGGCCGCACGTGGGCCGACGTGGATGTCGTCGAGCTGAACGAGGCGTTCGCGTCGCAGTCGATCGCGTGCGTCCAGGGCTGGCCCGACCTCGACCCGGAGAAGGTCAACATCCACGGCGGCGCGCTCGCGATCGGCCATCCGCTCGGGGCATCCGGCGGCCGCATCATCGGCCACGCCGCCCACGAACTCGCCCGCCGCGACGGCGGGGTCGCCGTCGCCGCCATCTGCATCGGCGTCGGCCAAGGCCTCGCCGTCGTCCTCGAACGCTGACCCGGGCGTCGCGCTCGCGGTCGCGAGCGGAGGTGATGGGGTGGCGGGAGGATGCCTGGGCCTGTTGGGTCCTCCGCCGTCCTCAACTCCTCCGCTGGCGCCGGCCCGCGGCGGCGTCAGCCTTGGACGCGGGTGGGCTGCGTGATCGGGGCGGGCACCGGGACGCGGTGCAGCAGCCGGTTCGCGACGCCGGCGCCGAGCACGACGAGGGCGGCCACGACCGGTGCCCACAGGGCTGCGAGGGCACCGGCATCCTGCGCGAGGATGCCGACGACCGCGGAAGCCGCCGCCTGTCCGACGACGACGCCCGACCCCATGATCGTCATGACCGTCGCGGATCGGCCGGCCGGGCTGTGCATCGCGGCGATGCTGTACTGGGTCACGAGCGTCGGCCCCACGCCGCAGCCGATGATCACCAGCACCACCGACAGGGCGGGCATCGCCGCGCCGTCCATCGAGCCTGCGAGCGGGAGCAGGGCGGTTCCGACGACGAGGATGCCGGCGAAGGTCAGCCACCGGGCGGGCAGCGTGAACCGCGGCGAGAACCAGGTGACGCTCAGCGCGAGGATCGCCGATCCGACCCCCATGAGTCCGTAGTAGAGACCGGCCTCCTCGGCCGCGCCCTGGTCGGCCATGAACGCGGTCAGCGAGGTGAGCGAGGCGCCGAAGAACAGACCCATGCCGAGGATGCCGATCGTGGCGACGACGAGGGGCGCGCGGAACAGCTCGGACACGGGCGCGACGACTGTTTCGCGGCGGTGTGTCGCGCGCGGCGTGCGGCCGGTGCGGTGCAGGGCGAACGCCGTGACGAACACGAGCGTCAGCACCGCCGCGCCGACCACCGGAGCGACCGGCGACAGGGTGGTGCCCAGCAGTCCGACGATGAACGGACCGAACACGAACACGAGTTCGTCGGCGGTGGACTCGTACGACATCGTGCCGTTGAGCACGTGCGAACGCCGGTCGCGGGGGAGCACCCGTGCGATGATGCCCACGAGCCGGCTGCGCGACATCGGGGACACCTGCGGCGCGGTCGCCCCGATGATGAACGCCACCCCGAGCAGGGCGAGGTCGGGCAGAGTGCTGAACGCGATCCAGGCCATGGCGAGCAGCGCGATGCTGTTCACGATTCCGGCCGCGAGCACCACCGGCCGCTGACCCCAGCGGTCGGCGGCGGCGCCGATCAGCGGGCCGAAGATCGCGGTGCCGAGACCGACGACGGCGGCTTCGATGCCGCCGAGGGCTACGTCGCCGCGGGCGGACACGACGAGGGTCAGCACACCGACGACCATCATCGCGAACGGCAGCCGCGCGATGAACGCGATCGGGAAGTAGGCGAACCCCGTCGCCTGGATCAGCGTCCGGGGGTTCTCGGAGGGGGTGGACATCCTCTGCTCCTGGGTTGCTCAAGACGTGCCGCCTTGGCAACCGGGGCTGCTGGAATCGCACGGGGATGCCGGTGGGCATCCGCAACCATTGTACCGAGCGGCCCTGGCGGCCGGCTGGGTAACACGGCGGCGCGCAGCCTCCGCGACCTCCTATGCTGACCGCGTGACGACCCCGATCTCCGGCCGCGACGACCGCATCACGCTCCGCTTCCTGGCGACCCCCGCCGACACGTCCTCGGGAGGGTCCTCGGTCGCCGCCGGCAGCGTCATGGAGTGGATCGACAAGGCCGGATACGCGTGCGCCGTCGGCTGGTCGGGGGCCTACTGCGTCACCGCCTACGTCGGGAACGTGCAGCACCGGCGCCCCATCCCTCCCGGGAGCCTCGTCGAGGTGCGGGCGCGCCTCGTGCGCACCGGACGCACCAGCATGCATGTCGTGGTGACGGTCCTCGCCGGCGAGCTGAGCAGCGGGCACGACCTCGAGCCGGCCGTCACGTGCGTGCTCGTGTTCGTCGCGAAGGATGCCGCCGGCGTCCCGGTCGCGGTGCCCGTATGGGAGGCATCCTCCGAGGCGGACCGCCGCCTCACCGAGGCCGCCCTCGACCGGATGTCGGCGCGCGCGGCGATCAAGGCGCTGATGCTGCAGGAGGACTCGTCGGATGCCTCGCGGGCCCCGCGGTCGGCGCTGCGGTTCCTCGCGCCGCCGGCGGTGGTGAACTTCGGCGGCAAGGCGCACGGCGGCACGGTGATGCGGTGGATCGACGAGGCCGCGTACGCGTGCGCGGTGGCGTGGACCGGCGATCCGCGGGCCGTGGGCGTCTACTCCGGCGGCATCCACTTCCTCGCGCCGGTGCGCATCGGCGACATCGTCGAGGTGGATGCCCGCATCGTGCTGACCACGGAGCGCAGCATGCACCTGAGCGTGCGGGTCGACACCGCCGATCCGCGCGACCCGCGGCAGCGCACGCTGACGACGCGCTGCATGAGCATCTTCGCCGTGCCCGGCGACGACGGCTCCGCGCTGCCCGTGCCGCAGTGGACGCCCGAGCTCGAGGAGGACCGCGAGCTCGAGGATCACACCCGCCGGATCATCGAGCTGCGCCGGGACATCGCGCCGATCCCGGCATCCCTCGCGCTGGCCCGCTGAGCCCCGCCGTCAGGCGGCGACGATGCGCTCGTCGCTCGTGACCGGGAGGTTCTCGTCGGCGAGGCGGCGGCGGCGTTCGCTCCACACGTGGGTGACGACGACGAGCAGGATGCCGACCCCGGCCCAGATTCCGAGCTTCAGGCCGTCCAGCCCCCAGGTCTGGCCGGGGAAGTAGACGAGGGCCTGCGATGCGTCGATGAACGCCGCTCCGTTCCAGAACGCGTGCAGTCCGGCGAACAGGGAGGGCATGAACGCGGCGGCGAAGATCCCGCCGCAGCTGGTGAAGTTCAGCATCACGAACAGCATCGTCACGATGGCGGTCGTCCACCGGCCGAGCACGGGATGCAGGCCGACGCCGATCATGGTGATGCCGAACGCGTACAGCCACGAGAGGAATGCGAGGCTCCAGATGCCATGCGCGACGACGTGGTAGATCGGGCCGGCGACGACCACGACGATGGCGGTGACGACGGCGGTGACCGCGGCGGTGGTGGCGATCCGCCAGACCGGGCGCATGCGTCCGGCGACGGCCGACACCGCGGCCGCGCACGCATACGATCCGACGGTGAGGGCGACCATCATGAAGAACAGGCCCTGACCGGTGCTGTCGTGTTCGCTCGTCGGCTGCACGTCGTCGACGACCACCGGCAGGTGCTGCCGGTAGGCGATCGGCAGGAAGATCTTCTGCGCTGCCTCGGCGGTCGTCGCGGATGCCGCGGTCGACACGATGATCTTGGCGCCCTGGGCGCTGGTCTCGTAGGCCGCGGCGATCTCGCGGTCCTTGACGAGCTTGACCGCATCCGCGTCGGTGGCGACGGTACGCACGTCGACCTTGCCGGTGCCCTTGTCGTTCATGGTCTGGGCGAACACCATCGATTGCGGCGTGCTGCCGACGACCGCGACCTGCAGGTTGTGCGGGGTGGGCTCGTGGAACGAGCCGAGGTAGGCGAGGGCCATGCCGGCACCGAGGAACAGCGGGATGAGGATGTGCGCGCCGAGCGTCTTCCACACGTGCGGCGCGGGAAGGCTGAACCACCGCGGGCGCCCGGGGGCGGGTGCGGAGGCGGCGGCGCGGGACAGCGGCACGGGGGTGGGGGTGGATTCGAGCAGAGCGGTGGGTGCGCTGGTCATCGGACTCCTGATCGGCGACGGGAAATAGTTGGGTAGTGCAACTAAATGATTATGCCACAGGCGGTGACGCGGCGCGCGCGGCGAAGGCGGTCGTGCCCCTAAGGTGGTTCTCATGAACTCCGACCGCCGACTCGAGGCGATCCTGCGGGTGCGCGACGAACTGACGACGGTGTCACGTCGAGGAACCGCCCGTGCTCGTCAGATGACCGAGGTGCTCACCGTGATCGAGCGCGCCCTGGTCAACTACATCGCGAACAACCCGGGTTCGCGGGCCATCGACATCGCCCGGTTCCTCGGGCTGAACAAGTCGACCGTCTCGCGTCAGCTCACGTCGCTGCACGAGCGCGGTTTCGTCGACGTCCACGTCGACCCCGACGACCAGCGCAATCGGAGTCTCGTGCTCACCGAGGCGGGCCAGCGCGAGCGCGCGCGGGTCGACGACGGCGTGTTCGACGCGGTCGTGGCACGCGTGGCCGACTGGGATGACGACGAGATCGCCCGGTTCGCCGACGCGCTCACGCGATTCAACAACGCCGAGGTCTGAGGCCTCCCGCTCAGCGCACGCCGCGCATGAGGTGCAGCACGGGCTTGACCGCGGCCAGCAGCGCGACGCCGATGGCGATCGCGATGAAGCCGAGGATCGTGAAGTACGGCACCTCGTTCTTCGGATCGTAGAACTGCGCGAGCCATCCGGCGATGGACGTGCCGAGGGCGATCGACAGGAAGTACAGCGCGACCATCTGGGTGTGGAATCGCTCGGGCGCCAGGCGCGTCGTCACCGAGAGTCCGGGCGGCGAGATGAACAGCTCGGCGATCGTGAAGACGAGGAGGATGCCCACGATCGCGAGCAGCGGCGTCGAGTTCGGTGCGCCGTTCGCCCACGGTAGGAACAGCAGGAACGCGACGCCCATGATGATCGTGCCGAGCGAGAACTTCACCGGCGTCGAGGGCTGCCGGGTGCCGAGCTTGGTCCACAGTGCGGCGAACACGCCGGACAGGATGATCACGAAGATGGGGTTGATGGAGTTGACCCACGACACCGGCATGGTCCACCCGCCGATCGTGCGGTCGAGACGCTCGTCCGAGTAGATCGTGAGCACGGTGAACTGCTGCTGGTACAGCGACCAGAATCCGACGTTGACCAGGAACAGGGGGAGGAACCCGAGCACGCGGGAGCGGTCTTTCGGCGTGATGTGCGGCGACGAGAGGATGACGATGAAGTACGCCACCGCCGCGACGAGGGTCACCAGGATGACGACACCGGAGAGGTTGTCGGGGCGGATGACGCCGAACAGCGTGAGCGCGATCACGAGCACCAGGGCGGCGACGGCGAGCCCGATCATCAGCGGGTAGCGGCTGCGCGGGAGCGGGTCGGGCACGATCCGGGAGCTGGCCGGCAGCTGCTTGCGCCCGAACGAGTACTGGGTGAGGCCGACCGCCATGCCGACGGCCGCCGCCCCGAAGCCCCAGTGGAACCCGTAGCTCGACTGCAGGAACCCCGTGACGATCGGGCCGAGGAACGCGCCGAGATTGATGCCCAGGTAGTACAGAGAGAAGCCGGCATCCCGCCGCACGTCGCCGGGCGCGTACAGCGTGCCGACGACGGAGGTGGCGTTGGCCTTCAGGCCGCCCGATCCGACGGCGACCAGCACGAGTCCGACGCCGAGACCGGCGGTGCTGGGCAGGACCGCGAGGGCGATGTGACCGAGCATGATGACGAAGGCGCTGTAGAAGAGCACGCGCTCGGAGCCGAGGACGCGGTCGGCGATCCATGCGCCGAGGATCGTCGACAGATAGACCGTGCCGCCGTAGGCGCCCACGATGCCGGTCGCGGTGACCTTGTCGATGCCCAGGCCGCCCTCGGCGACCGAGTAGTACATGTAGATGAGCAGGATGCCCTGCATGCCGTAGAAGCTGAAGCGCTCCCACATCTCCACGCTGAAGATGTGCGCCAGCGCCCATGGCTGGCCGAAGAACCTGGTGTCGCGATCGCCCGCCCCCCGGCTGGACCGTTCCGCGGTGTCTGTGTCATTCCCGCCCATGATCAGAGGGTATCCATAGGAAGCGCCGTTGTCAGGGTGTCGGCCTCGCCAGGGCTCTGCGACGAGGTGATAGGCGATTCGTTCATGTGTTCGATAGTAGCACTTGCGCAATGAGGTTGCGTTGCGTAGGCTTGTGGCATGGTCGAAGTCACCGTCACTCATCTGGAACCGCTCGTGGAGGCGGTCGCGGGTGTGGATGCCGGCTGGCTTTCCGCTTTGGGTGGCGGGTTTCCGTCGGCGGTGGTCGATGACGATGTGGAGGCGATGACCGATGCCGGCTTGCTGGCGGTGAATGAGGCGTTGGCGTGCGTGGGCCGTCGGGTGCAGGCGTTGCAGGCGCGCATCGCGCACGGGATCAGCCGACGGTCGGCCCGGGAGTTGGGGGCGGATGGGTTGGCACGTAAGGCGGGGTTCCGGAGCCCGGAGAAGCTGATCGCGGCGACCACGGGTGGTCATGTCGGGGACGCGAAGAAGCTGGTGCAGGTGGGGGATGCCACGGCGGGGCGGATGACGTTCAGTGGGGAACGCGCCCCCGC
>NZ_JTDK01000003.1 GCF_000802305.1 Microbacterium mangrovi
CGACCCGCACCCGGAAACAACGCCTCTTCTTCTTGAAGTGCCAACTTCCGCCCCTTGATCCCACCGAAGTTGGCACTCCAACGCGGCTGGGCCCGGTTGGATCGGATCAGATGCCGGCAGACCGGCATCCTGACCCCGACCCGGAGGAGCACCCCATGGCCGGCTGGCGACTGCGCGAATTCCACAACGACGACCTCGACGGCATCCTGCACCTGTGGGAGGAGCTGCGCCGGGCGCAGGTCGAGCCGGTCTACGACCTCAGCGAGGTGATCGCCTCGTGCCAGAAGGACCACGCGATCGTCGCGGTGCACGGCGACGAAGTGATCGGCGCCGTGGTCGGGCGCGCCGCGCACGACCAGGGCTGGATCGTGTTCCTCGCGACCGCGGAGCCGTGGCGGCGTCAGGGGATCGGCACCGCCCTCCTGGCTGCGCTCGAGAAGAAGATGGCGCCGATCGGTCTCGTGAAGCTGTCGGTGCTGATGCCGGATGTCGACACCCGCGTGCAGGCGTTCGCGCACCAGGGCTTCGAGCTGAAGCAGCAGCTGCGGTACTTCGAGCGGCGCATCCCGGTGCAGCGCACGGAGCTGAGCTCCTTCGCGGAACTCGGCGCGCGCCTCCTGCCCCGTGACCTGTGGGAGAAGGTCGCCGGGATGCGGCGGGAGAAGGAGATCCTCGAGCAGCGCCTCGTGCTGCCGCTGGCCGAACCCGACCTCGCCGACCGGTTCGGGGTGATGCCGCCGCGCGCGGTGGTGCTGTTCGGTCCGCCCGGGACCGGCAAGACCACGTTCGCGCGGGCCATCGCGTCGCGGCTGGAGTGGTCGTTCGTGGAGGTGTTCCCGTCGCGCCTGGCCGCCGACCCGAAGGGCCTCGCGGGCGCGCTGCGCGAGACGTTCACGAAGATCGCCGAGCTCGAGCACGCGGTCGTCTTCATCGACGAGGTCGAGGAGATCGCCGCGCAGCGGTCGGGCGAACCGCCGTCGCCGCTGCAGGGCGTCACGAACGAGCTGCTGAAGATCATCCCCGCGTTCCGCGAGCAGCCCGGGCGGTTGCTGGTGTGTGCGACGAACTTCATCCGGGCCCTGGACAGCGCGTTCCTGCGCCACGGGCGGTTCGACTACGTCATCCCGATCGGCCTGCCCGACAAGGAGGCGCGCGGCGCGATCTGGCAGCGCTACATCCCCGAACAGGTCGCGGACCGCGTCGACCTGCCGCTGCTGGTCGAGCGGACGGCCGGGTTCTCGCCGGCCGACATCGAGTTCGCGGCGCGCAGCGCCTCCCAGCGCGCCTTCGAGGCGGCGGTGGAGCGCGGGGCGGACCCGTCCGGTGAGGATGCCCCGGGCGCCGAGCCGCAGGGCCCGTCGACCCAGGACTACCTCGACGCGATCGCCGGCACCCGCACGACGGTGTCACCGGAGGTCAGCGCCGCCTTCCTCGAGGACATCGAGCAGGTCGCCCGCACCTGACCGCCGCCTCGGCCTCGGCCTCGGCCTCGCCCTCGGCCTCGGCACCGGCCGCGGCTCCGCCGCGTCGCGTCGCCGCCGCCCTTGGTGTTCGACTGTCCTGGATTGCGCTGAGACGTGTAATCCGGGACAGCGGAGCGCGCCTTGGTGCGCGGCGGCGAGGGTTCGACTGTCCTGGATTGCGCTGGGACGTGTAATCCAGGACAGCGGAACGCGCCTTGGTGCGCGGGCGCGAACGCATCGACGCGCCTGAAAGAATCGGGGTATGACGACGCTGATCGACGGAACGTACAACTCGCGCGACGTGGCGGGCATCGCCCTGGCATCCGGCGGCGCCGTCGCACCCGGCGTGCTGTACCGCTCCGACGCGCTGATGTCGGTCACGGATGCCGGCGAGGCGACGATCGCGGCGAGCCCGATCGGCACGGTCGTCGACTTCCGCTCCGAGACCGAGGTCGCCGCGGCACCCGACCGGTTGCCGGCGGGCATCAGCCGGGTCGCGTTTCCGATGCTCGACGGGGCAGTGCGGCAGAGCGAAGGCGAGTACGAGGTGCCGCAGGTGCCGCAGCTGACCGATGTCTACGCGCATCTCCTCGACCAGCACGGAGCCGACTTCGCCGCCGTCGCCCGGCTCGTCGCGCAGCCCGCCGATCCGGCGCGCCCGGCCGTTCTCGTGCACTGCACCGCCGGCAAGGACCGCACCGGGGTCGCGGTCGCGCTCCTGCTGGATGCCGCCGGGGCATCCCGCGACGCGATCATCGACGACTACCTCCGCACCGAGCAGAACCTGTCGGGGGAGTGGGCCGAATCCATGCGCGCGCGCATCGTGGCCGCCGGGATCTCCGTCGGGCCCGAGATCGAGGAGTTGCTCGCCCGCACGCCGCGGCCCGCCCTGGAGTCGGTGTTCGCCCGCCTCGACGCCGACGGCGGCACGGCTGAATACCTCCTGCGACACGGCCTGTCGGCAGCCGATCTCGCGGCCCTCCGCGCACGCCTGCGGGGCGCGTGACGCTGCCGGCGCGGGCGCGACACGCCCGAGGTTGCCGGTTGCTGATCTAACACGTACACTGGATGTTTGGTGCCTTGCGCCTTCATCGGCGTGTCGCCGCACCATCATCCCATCCACCGCAGACCGGCCGGTCTGCCAGGCGTTAGCGAGGCTATGGCCAAGAAAGACGGTGTCATCGAGATCGAGGGCACGGTGTCCGAGGCGCTGCCGAACGCGATGTTCCGCGTCGAGCTCAGCAACGGACACAAAGTGCTCGCCACCATCTCGGGCAAGATGCGGCAGAACTACATCCGCATCATCCCGGAAGACCGCGTCGTCGTGGAGCTCAGCCCCTACGACCTCACCCGTGGTCGCATCGTCTACCGCTACCGCTAGACCGGTCGAGAAGTAACACCCCGGGCATTCGTGTGCCCGCACGGTGAAGACAGCGAAAAGGAAATACCGACATGAAGGTCAACCCCTCGGTCAAGCCCATCTGCGATCACTGCAAGGTGATCCGCCGCCACGGGCGCGTCATGGTCATCTGCAAGTCCAACCCGCGCCACAAGCAGCGCCAGGGTTGAGACGGGGCGGATCAATGCGAGCGAAGCCCGCGTTGATGCGCCGCATCTCAAGGTCGAGCGAGCGAAGCGAGTCGAACCCTCGGCTCCCCGGCTCGCGAAACCCGGATCGCAGAACACACAACTGAATATCGCGAGCTCAGTGCGTTTCGTCTCGCTTCGCTCGCTCAACGACCGGTGACGGTCGACATCCAAATACGCAGGATCAGAACCCGCAAGGGGGACACCTCGGGGCGGAGGCCCGGGCACCGATCCTGCTTCACACCTCCACGACACTCCTAGGAGAGCCGCATGGCACGTCTCGCCGGCGTCGACATCCCGCGCGATAAGCGCGTGGTGATCGCCCTGACTTACATCTACGGCATCGGCCGTACCCGCTCGAACGAGATCCTCGCTGCGACCGAGATCGACGAGAGCATCCGCGTGAAGGACCTCACCGACGACCAGCTGGTCGCCCTTCGCGACTACATCGAGGGCAACTACAAGGTGGAGGGTGACCTGCGCCGCGAGGTGACCGCCGACATCCGCCGCAAGGTCGAGATCGGCTCCTACGAGGGCCTGCGCCACCGCCGCGGCCTGCCCGTGCGGGGTCAGCGCACCAAGACCAACGCGCGTACGCGCAAGGGTCCCAAGCGCACCGTCGCCGGCAAGAAGAAGGCGCGCTAAGGCGCACCCCCAAGGGTTTTAGGAGAAAGCACACATGGCACAGGCCAAGTCCGCCGCGCGCAAGCCGCGCCGCAAGGAGAAGAAGAACATCGCCGTGGGTCACGCCCACATCAAGTCGACGTTCAACAACACGATCGTCTCGATCACCGACCCGTCCGGCGCCGTCATCAGCTGGGCCTCCTCGGGTGGCGTGGGCTTCAAGGGCTCGCGCAAGTCGACCCCGTACGCGGCCGGCATGGCCGCCGAGTCGGCCGCCCGCCAGGCCGCCGAGCACGGTGTCAAGAAGGTCGACGTCTTCGTGAAGGGTCCGGGTTCGGGCCGCGAGACCGCGATCCGCTCGCTGACCGCCGCCGGTCTCGAGGTCGGTTCGATCCAGGACGTCACGCCGCAGGCACACAACGGCTGCCGTCCGCCGAAGCGCCGCCGCGTCTGAGATTCCCGGGGCCGGGATGCCGCTCGTCGGCATCCCGGCATCCGTGCGCATCACGGGTGCCCCGGCATCCGTCTCACAACTCAAAACTCATCCACCGCACGTGTCATATAGCGGGCACGTGACTGAAAGGAACACAGAGTGCTCATTGCACAGCGTCCCACGCTGACCGAGGAGAAGATCGGCGAGTTCCGCAGCCGTTTCGTCATCGAGCCGCTGGAGCCCGGCTTCGGCTACACGATCGGCAACGCCCTGCGTCGCAGCCTGCTCTCCTCGATCCCGGGTGCCGCCGTCACCAGCATCCGCATCGACGGCGTCCTCCACGAGTTCAGCACGATCCCCGGTGTCAAGGAGGATGTCACCGAGATCATCCTGAACATCAAGCAGCTGGTCGTCTCCAGCGAGCGCGACGAGCCCATCACGGCGTACCTGCGCAAGACCGGCGCCGGTGAGGTCACCGCCGCCGACATCTCCGCTCCGGCGGGTGTCGAGGTGCACAACCCCGAGCTGGTCATCGCGACCCTGAACGACACCGCGAAGTTCGAGCTCGAGCTGACCATCGAGCGCGGCCGCGGTTACGTGTCGGCCGTGCAGAACCGCAACGAGTACGCCGAGGCCGGCCAGATCCCGGTCGACTCGATCTACTCGCCGGTGCTCAAGGTCAGCTACCGCGTCGACGCGACCCGTGCCGGTGAGCGCACCGACTTCGACAAGCTCGTGCTGGATGTCGAGACCAAGCCGTCGATCGCCCCGCGCGACGCCGTCGCTTCGGCCGGCCGCACCCTGACCGAGCTGTTCGGCCTCGCCCGCGAACTGAACGTCGAGGCCGAGGGCATCGAGATCGGCCCGGCGCCGGTCGAGACCGTGCTGTCGAGCGAACTGTCGATGCCGATCGAGGACCTCGATCTGTCGGTGCGTTCGTACAACTGCCTCAAGCGCGAGGGCATCAACACCGTCGCCGAGCTCGTTGCGCTCTCCGAGACGCAGCTGATGAACATCCGCAACTTCGGTCAGAAGTCGGTCGACGAGGTGCGCGACAAGCTCATCTCGCTCGGTCTGTCGCTCAAGGATTCGGTGCCCGGCTTCGACGGCGCCCACTTCTACGGCGGCTACGACGACGACGAGACCGTCTGACCTTCTTTTCACACTGGAGTAACTGAGAATGCCCAAGCCCACCAAGGGTCCCCGTCTCGGCGGCGGCCCGGCACACGAGCGTCTGCTGCTGGCGAACCTGGCCGCGTCGCTGTTCACCCACAAGTCGATCAAGACGACCGAGGCCAAGGCCAAGCGCCTGCGCCCGCTCGCCGAGCGTCTGATCACCTTCGCGAAGCGCGGCGACCTGCACTCGCGTCGTCGCGTGCTGTCGGTCATCGGTGACAAGGAAGTCGTGCACATCCTGTTCACCGAGATCGCACCGCTCGTCGCCGACCGCCAGGGCGGCTACACGCGCATCGTCAAGGTCGGCAACCGCAAGGGCGACAACGCCCCGATGGCCGTGATCGAGCTCGTGCTCGAGCCGGTCCAGCCGAAGTCGAAGGCGACCAAGAAGGCCGCTGCCGCGGTCGTCGAGGCCGTCGAGGCCGAGGTCGTCGCGGAGACGGCCGATGAGGTCGCCGACGAGGCCGCCGTCGAGGCTGCCGAGGCTGCTGTGGTCGCTGCGGAGGCCGTCGAGGCCGCCGAGGAGGCTGCTGCGGAGGCCGAGGTCGCCGCTGAGGTCGCCGAGGCTGCCGACGAGGTCGCGGCTGACGCCGAGGCCGAGGCCGAGACCGCTGTGGCGGACGCCGACAAGGCCTGAGAGCCCGAACGCACGCGAGGCCCGCATCCCTTTCCGGGATGCGGGCCTCGCTGCGTCCGGCGGGGTCTCGGACCCCGGCATCCGGCCCGTAGGCTGGAACGATGCGGATCCGCCTCGACATCGCCTACGACGGCACGCTGCTGCGGGGCTGGGCGCGCCAGCCCGGGCTCCGCACCGTGCAGGGCGAGCTCGAGACGGCGCTGCAGCGCGTGCTCGGGGGCGACCCGCGTCTGGTGGTCGCCGGGCGGACGGATGCCGGGGTGCATGCGACCGGTCAGGTCGCCCACCTCGACCTCGACGAGACCCAGGCGGCGCGGCTGTTGGGCACCACGCGCCGCACGGCGGTGGCGGACCCCGTCGGACAGCTCGCCCGCCGTCTGCGCGGCGCCCTCGGCGGCGAGTCGGATGTCACCGTCATCCGCTCCTCGACGGCGCCCGCCGGTTTCGACGCGCGCTTCTCGGCGGTGTGGCGGCGGTACGAGTACCGCGTGGCCGACGAGGTGGCCGGCTACGACCCGCTGCAGCGGCACCGCACGACGACGGTGCCCGCGGTGCTCGACGTGGAGCGGATGGATGCCGCCGCGCGATCCCTCACCGGCCTGCACGACTTCGCCGCCTACTGCAAGCCCCGCGACGAGGCGACGACGATCCGCACGCTCCTCGAGTTCGACTGGCAGCGCGACCGCGATCGGGTGCTGGTCGCGCACATCCGCGCCGACGCGTTCTGCCACTCGATGGTGCGCGCGCTCGTGGGCGCGTGCGTCGCCGTCGGGCAGGGCCGGCTCGAGGTCGAGGATGCCGCGCGACTGCGCGACGAGGGGCAGCGCACGAGCGCGTTCAAGGTGCTCGCGGCGCGGGGGCTCACCCTCACCGAGGTCGGGTATCCGGCCGATGAGCTGCTGGCATCCCGCGCCGAGCAGACGCGCGCCCGACGCACACCGGCCTAGGCTGCACGGTTTGCGCGACGCCCGCCGGCATGAACCGCAAGCATAGGTCGTCGCCGTAGGCTGGCCGCGGGAGGCGATTCATTCATGAAGGTGATCTCGTACAACCTCAACAAGCACAAGGCGGCGGGCGAACTGCGCGCCCTGGTCGACGGCCACGACGTGGACGTCCTCTGCCTGCAGGAGGTCGACACCAGCGCGATCCCGGCCGAGGTGGGTGGGCTCCGGCTGGCGGATGCCACCCAGCGCAACCGGCTCGGCCTGGCGGTGTACTACCGGGAGTCCATGTACCGGCCGCTCGAGATCCACGCGATGAGTCTGAAGAAGTCGCTGCACGACCGCGTGCTCAAGCCCGCCGAGGAGCGGATGCTGGGGGTGCGCCTGCTCGACATCGACTCCGGCAGCGAGCTGATCGTGGCCTCCTTCCATGCGGCGCCGCTCACCGCGCTGAACCGCCTGCGGCGGCACCAGATCCGCACTGCCCTGACCGAGCTGCAGACCCTCGGCGAGGGGCTGCCGCTGCTCATGGTGGGCGACTACAACTACCCCGTCTTCAAGGAGAACCTGGGCCAGAAGGTGCGCGAACACGGATACCGCCTGACGCTCAGCGATCAGCGCACGTACACGCGGTACCGGTTCTTCCGCGGTCACTACGACTTCGCGACGTCCGTGGGCTTCGACATCGACCGCATCAAGACCCTGCCGCAGGGCCGCAGCGACCACCTGCCGATCCTCGTGCACGCCGAGGTCGTGGAATCGGCCCGGCGCGTCGCGTAGTAGTCTTGAGCCATGTTCATCGTCTGCCTCCTGCTCTTCGTGGCCGGTATCGCGTGCTTCGGTCTGGCCTTCTCCGTTCCGGGCCTGCAGGCGTTGATCTTCATCCTCGGCATCCTGCTCGTCGCCGTGGCCCTCGGCATCCCGATCCACTCGTCGCGCCGCAACAGCGCTTCGCGCTGACCCACTCGTCACGAACGCCGCATCCGATCCGGATGCGGCGTTCGTCGTGTCAGAGGCCGGACCAGCGGCCGATGGGCCAGATCACGGCCACCGCCTTGCCGACGATGTCGTCGCGATGCGCCCAGCGCCAGCATTCGGGCGGCGGGAAGCCGCTGCGGCACAGGTAGGCCGAGTCGGCGGAGTCGGACCGATGGTCGCCGAGCATGAGGTAGCTGTCTTTCGGCACGGTCACCGCGGCAAAGCAGCGGGAGGATGCGGGAGTGGTGGTGCAGTCGAGCGTGCCGGGCTGGAACGGGAAGTCCTGGAACACGTACGGCTCGTCGAGGGGATGCCCGTCGACGACCACCCGGCCGTCGGCGCTGCAGCACTTGACGGTCTGCCCGGGCGTGCCGATGATGCGCTTGACGAGCGTGTGGCTGCCGGAGGGACCGAAACCGGTCACCTCGCCGACCCAGCGCAGGGCCGCCTTGATCGGATTCACCGCGGTCGCGGGGCCGGTGTCCCAGGTGGAGTCGGCGTCGAACACGATCACGTCGCCGTCGCCGGGAGGCGCGGCGACGTACGCGAGCCGGTTCACGAGGATGCGGTCGCCCGGCTGCAGCGTGTTCTGCATCGACGCGGACGGCACGACGTAGGGCTTCGCGACGAAGCTCAGGATGAGTCCGAACACCACGAACGCCAGCAGCAGCTGGAACCAGGCGCTTCCCGTCACGCGTCGCCAGCGCGGGCGCGGGGGAGCCTCGGTGGCGCTCATCCGGCTGCTCCGGCCGGCGACTCCAGCGCCGCGCGCACGACGCGGACGACCTCGTCGAGCGCGGGCACGAGTTCGCGCGCCGACTCGTCGTATTCGGCGGGAGAGCGGCCGTAGGGGTCGAAGACGTCCTCGTCGCCCGGGGCGGCGACGACGCTGCCGCGCTGCGCGGCGATGCCCGCCACGGCGGCGGCCAGGCGCGCGCGGGCCGACTGGGTGGCATCCACCGGCGGCAGATCGGCGGGTGCGGCCGCTAGCGCGGCGAACTCCCGCACGGTGAAGACGCGGCGAAGCGCGGACGGCGCTCGCCCGATCACGTCGGTGCGGTGGTCGGTCGTCATCGTCAGCGTCAGATCTGCGCGCGTCACCATGTCGTCGGTGAGAGCCCGGGCGCGGTGGGCGGCGGCATGCGCCGGGTCGATGCCGTGCTCCCGGGCGACCCGCTGCGACTCGCGTGCCATGCCGCGGCCGACGAGCGCGCCGGTGCCGGCGCTGTGCACGCGCACCCCGAGGGGCGCGAGGCGTTCGCGCAGCAGCAGTTCGGCCAGCGGCGACCGGCAGATGTTGCCCGTGCACACGACGAGGATGGTGGGGGTGGGATCGGCCTCGTCACCGACGGTCGCGGCCGAGGTGCCCGCGAACAGCGACGCGAGCGACGGTGCGGATGCCGGCGGCGTCACCGGAGTGCGCCTGCGCAGTTCGCGCCGCAGCGTCGGCTTCTGGTCACCTGTCCCCATGATCCCAATCTATGCGGTCGGCCTTCGCGGCGACGTTCAGGTCGGTCGTGGCACGCTCCTCCCTGAGCGGATTCGGAGAATCGCCCCGATTTCGGATGCTTCGGGCGGCGGCATCCGAATTTCGACGGATTCTCCGAAAAGCGGACGGGCCGATGGAGCGGGAAGCGCGTGGCGATCCCACACCGGGGCACCTGGCATCCTTGTTGTGTGGCACGGGTGCTGATCATCGACAACTTCGACTCGTTCACGAACAACATCGCCGACCTCGTCGCGGGAGTCACCGGCATCCCGCCGCTCGTCGTCGACAACCGGATGCCGTTCGACGAGCTGCCGTGGGCCGAGGTGGATGCCGTCGTGCTCGGGCCCGGGCCAGGGCATCCGGCGAATCCCGCGGACTTCGGCGTGTGCCGCGAGGTCATCGAGCGTGCACCGTGCCCGATCCTGGGCGTGTGCCTCGGCCACCAGGGCATCGCGGATGTCTTCGGGGGCGTCGTTGAGCGCGCACCGAGTCCCGCGCACGGGCTCGTGCACGAGATCGAGCACGACGGCACCGGGCTGTTCGCGGGCCTGCCGAGCCCGTTCCCCGTGGTGCGGTACCACTCGCTCGCGGTCACCGAGGTTCCGGACGCGCTGCGCGTCACCGCGCGCACGGCCGACGGCGTCGTCATGGCGCTCGAACATCGCCGCCTGCCGATCTGGGGCGTGCAGTTCCACCCGGAGTCCATCGCCGGCCGCCACGGCGACGACCTGCTGCGCCGGTTCGTCGCGCTCGCCGATGCGTACAACCACACCCGGCATGCCGCCGTCGCCCAGGCCTTCGCCGCCGTGGGCGGGACGCTCGCCGGCACGCCCCGGGTGAAGGAGGTGCCCTGGCCCGGTGATGCGGCATCCCTCTATGCCGGGCTCGTCGGCGACGCGGACGGATTCTGGCTGGACAGCTCGCAGCCCGAGCATCCGGATGCCGACGTCTCGGTGCTCGGCCGGGCGACCGTGACCCTCACCTACCGCATCGCCGATCGCATCCTGACGCTGCGCGGGCCCGCGGGGGAGCGGCACGTCACGGGCGACGCGTTCACGCTGCTCGGGGAGCTGCTCGACGCCTTCGATCATCCCGGGGCCGGCCCGTTCACCGCGGGCCTGGCCGGCTACCTCGGCTACGAGCTGAAGGCCCTGTGCGGCGGGGACGAGACGCACCGGAGCAGGATGCCGGATGCCGCCTGGATCTGGCCGGCCGAGTTCGTCGTGCTCGACCACGGCACCCGCCGCGCGTTCCGCCACACCCTGGCTCCGGCCCCGGCCACGCCGGCACCCTCCCCGGGGGCCTCCCCGGTCCCGCCGCGCGCGAAGCAGGACGAAGCGACCCGCCCCTACACCCCGGGCCCCGTGCCGGAGCACCTCCTCGCCCTGCGCGACGCGCGCCCGGCGTACCTCGACAAGATCGCCCGGGCGCAGGAGCACATCGTCGACGGCGACTCGTACGAGATCTGCCTCACCAACACGGCCTCCGTGCCCGCACCGGCTGACGCGCTCGCCGCGTTCGTCGAGCTGCGTCGCGTCAGCCCGGTGCCATACGGAGCGTACCTGCGCATCACACCACCCGGAGGTCGGCCGATCGGCGTCCTCAGCGCATCGCCGGAGACGTTCCTGCGCGTGGACCGCGACGGGCGCGTGACGACCCGGCCGATCAAGGGCACGCGCCCGCGGGGCGCCACGCCCATGGAGGATGCCGCGCTCCGGCGCGACCTGGCGGGGAGCGCCAAGGACCGCGCCGAGAACCTCATGATCGTCGATCTGTCCCGGCACGACCTCGGCGGGGTGTGCGAACCGGGCACGGTCGCCGTCCCCGAGCTGTTCGCGGTGCAGTCGTTCTCCTCGGTGCATCAGCTGGTGTCGACGATCACCGGGCGCCGCCGTGCCGGCATCCGCACCGTCGACGTGGTCCGGGCATGCTTTCCGCCGGGATCGATGACGGGAGCGCCGAAGCGGCGCACGATGGAGATCATTGACGACCTCGAAGGCGCCGCGCGCGGACCGTACGCGGGCGCGCTCGGGTGGCTGGATGCCTCGGGTGCCGCCGTGCTGAGCGTCGTCATCCGGACCCTCGTGATCGAGGGGGACGCGGCATCGTTCGGGATCGGCGGCGCGATCACGGCACTGTCCGACCCGGCCGACGAGTTCGTCGAGACCCTGGTGAAGGCGAGCGTGCCGTTCCACGCGGCCGGGCGGTGAGGGCCGGCCGCCGGACCTCATCCCCTAGGCTGACGCTGGGGGGATTCATGGGGAAAGACCACCAAGCCGCACGGGACATGGGGACCCGGGTGCGGCAGCTGCATGCCGAAGGAGACTCCGAGGCACTGGTCGAGCTGATCGATCGCGAGATCCTCGACGTCTGGTACGGCATCCCGCCGGACGAGCTGCGACGGATCCTCGTCTCGATCCCGCCGACCATGCTCGCGCGGCATCCTCAGGTCTTCCTGCTCGGCAGCGTGTTCATGACGCCGGGAGACCGTTCGGCTTTCGCGGGTGCGGGCTCGTCGTTCGAGGGACACCCGCGGATGCAGCGCTGGATGCTGCTCGCCGAGGCGCTCCGGGCGCGGCTGGACGGTGACGCGGTCGCCGCGTACATCGTCCTTCGCGGGGCACCCGAGGTCGTCGGCTCGATCACGCAGCTGATCGATCCGACCGGGGGATTCCAGTCGTTCTTCCTCGCGCAGGCGGCGGCGACGGCCGCGCTCGCCGGCGAGTTCGCGGATGCGCTGGCGCTGAACGAGCGCCTCCTTCTCATCGCGCCGCGACCGGGACACGAATTCCTCACCCGTCGGGCGCACGTGCGCTCGGCGCTGCTGCACGGCCTGTTCGGCGACCGCGCGGCGGCGCGCATCCATCGCCGTCGCGCGACCGAGACCCCGCGCACGTGCAGCTGGATCGAGCCGCAGATCGATCTCGAGGTCCGACTCGTCGATGCTCTGCTCCGCATCGACGACGACGCGGATGCCGCGGCCGAGCAGGCCCTGCAGCTGACGTACGAGCCCATGGGCGAATTCTGGCCGTTCTTCGTCATGGTCGCGGAACGGGCGGCGATCACCGCCGGCCGCCTCGAGGACGGGCGTGCGCGTCTGGGGGCGCTTCGTGCGACCGGCCTCGCGTCGGCGGGGGTGTCCGGGGTGGCGGCGAGTGTGTTCGGGCAGGAGCTCGGGCTCGACGCGGTGCTGCGCGGCAACGTCGTGCAGGCGCGCGAAGAGCTCGCCGCGGCCGACCCCGACCACTGGCGCACCCATTTCGTGGAGGCGCTGGTGGCCCTGCTGGCGTCGAACCCCCGGCGCGCGATGCGCGAGGTCGCCGCGGCCGAGCCGCAGACCCGCGGCCTGCGTCAGGCCGAATACCGAAGGCTCGCAGTGCTCGCGCTGGCGCATTTCGCCGAGGGGGAAGAGGCGGGATCCACCGCGGTGATCACGCGGATCGCGCAGCAGCTCGGCCCCTTCGACCACGCGTTCCTGACCATGCTCTCGCCGGGCCTCATGTCCCAGGTCGAGGCGACCGCACCGGGCGTCCGGCGTGACCCGCGGTGGGTGCATGACGCGCTCGGGGTGCTCGGGCGTCCGCGTCTGAGTGCGAGTGAGCTGAAGGTGCTGGCCGGTCTCGGCCGCGGGCTGTCGCGCGAGGAGATCGCCGACTCGCTGTTCATCTCGGCGAACACGGTCAAGTCGCAGCTCGCGTCGCTCTACCGGAAGCTCGGCGTGAGTTCGGCAGGTGCCGCCGTGCGAGAGGCCACGCACCTCGACCTGCTCTGAGAGCAGCCATTCATCCGAATACATACGGGTGATCCGCAGGGTGAAAATCCTCTCACGGTCTGCTATTTCTGCACGGAAGGTGTTGAATTGAGTGACACGGCGGTTGCCCGAACCGCCGCGCACCACACCGCGCTTCCCTGGCGCGGCTTTCACGTGCACCCGGACGACCCGAAGTCAAGGTGCGCGCGTATCCCTGAGGAGGTTACGCGGTGCCCAAGAAGAAGCGGGCGGATGTTCCAGCCATCCGCTCGCAGTTCGACCCGTCGTCGAACGACGCCGTGGATCCCGACCACGACCCGTTCGATCCCCGACTCCGCCCCGTGCGGCGAGGCCCCGCGTGGGAACTCGCCGTGATCGAGGCCGCCGTAGAGGAGATGGATCGGGAGGACGCCGACCACCGGCGGCCCTCGAACTGACCCTCTGTCCGGGTTCACCCGGCCGCGCCGATTAGACTGACGGCAAGGCTGAGGGGAGCTGTTCGCCCCCTCGAGGGGGGGCTCGAGATGCCGGAGAACTACTGGGGGATTCCGCCCGACGTCGCGTGGACGGGGGATGCCGACCGCGTCGTCGTGCTGCGGTTGTCCGGCGACGGAGAGACACCGCAGGCGATGGAGGGTCCCGCCGCGGCCATCTGGCGGGTGATCGCGCGCGGTCCCGTGACGGTCGGCGAGATCGCCGACCGACTCGCCGAGGAGTACGAGGCCGAGCCCGATTCGCTTCGGGCGGACGTCTCGTCATTCGTCGCACAGCTCGCCCAGCGGTACTTTGTCGCGCCCACCGAGCGAATCGCGGGATGACTGGGGCCGAGCCTCGCGCGGGCGTGGAAGGGCGGTCGCGGAACGGGCCGGGTCGCGGAGCCTCCGACCCGCGTCTCTGGCTGGTCGCGTACGCCGTCGCCCTCATCCTTGTCGCCTTCTGGCCCTCTCATGTCGATCAGGGCATGGGCGTGTTCCTCCGGTCGGTGACGGATCTCGTCCCGGTGATGACTTATGCCCGAATCGAGTTCACTGCGAACGTCCTGCTGTTCTTGCCGCTGGGCGCACTGCTGGCACTGATACTGGAGCGGAGGTTCCTGATCTTGCCGATCGCGTTGATCGCGACAGTGGGAATCGAGTCGGTGCAGTCGCTGATGGGCGGTGCACGGACGGCGAGCATGCACGACGTCATCGCAAACGTGGTCGGCGCGTGCGTCGGACTGCTGCTCGTCGAGTGGATCGAGTGGAGCCGACGACGGCATCTGATCAATTCGCGACCCCGTTCGCGCACTATGCGTCACGAGTGAGCAACGGGCGCACGCTGTCTTCATACGATTGACGGGACGCGGGCAGGCCGCCGCGCGAGGGGGTATTCGTGACGAATGTCGCCTCCGGGGTGCCCAGATGGCCTGAACGCCCACGAGTGCTCCTCCTGCACGCGTACAGCCCGTCGAACGCCGGTGACGGACTCCTCGTGGATCTCACGCTCGAGATGGTCGACGAGTCGATCGGCGACGCCGACGTCGTGCTCGTCGCCAGTGATGCCGCCGCGTTCGCGGATCCCGCCGCTCCCTACCGCGCGGTCCAGTGGGCGCCTGTCAGCACGGTGCGATCATGGATGAATCGACGGGCCCTGATGCTCGCCACGATCCCGTTCGGACCGTCTGCGGAAGTGCGCCGACTGGCGTCTGAGGCTGATGTGATCCTCGCCGTGGGAGGCGCCTATCTGCGCGGCGGGTTCCTGACCGAGACGATCAAGACCTGGGGTGCGCACTACGGGCAGCTGAAGCTCGCGAGTCGGCACGGCCAGAAGGCGATCTACCTCCCGCAGAGCATCGGCCCGTTCGACGAGGCGGCCGGGAAGCGCATCCGCGAACGGCTCCAACGCGTGCGCCGCGTCTATGCCCGTGACGACAAGACCCGCGACGAGCTTGCCTCACTCCCGAACGTACGCCGCGTCCCCGATCTCGCGATTCTGGCGCTAGCATCTCGACCGCCGCAGCCGGGTGCCCCTGGCGAGCACAGGCCGCTGTTCGTCGCTCGTGACCTACCCCGTCCCCGCAACTATTACTCCCTCCTTCAAGAGATCGCCGACAGCGGCGCGTTCGATTGGGTATTGCAGTCCAGCGGGGGCGACAACGACGACCGGCAGATCATCGGCCGCTACGTCACGGGCCCCGTTCCATCGGTGGGCGACCTCCTTGCCGAGGCGACGCCGCGAGTCGTGGTGAGCACGCGCCTGCACGGGGCACTGAGCTCGCTCATGGCCGGCTACCCGGCAATCCACCTGAGCTACGAGCGCAAGGGGCTGAGTGCATTCCAAGACCTCGGCCTCGACGATTTCGTCCTCTCGGCACGCGACGCGAACCTGGCCGAGGTGACATCGCGGGTCGCGCAGATCACCGCCGACCCCGGGGCCTACTGGGCGCGCGTCACGTCGCGTCTCGCCTCCATCGCCGACATTCGGTCCGAGCTCCGGGACGATATCCGTGCGGTGGTGGCCGCGACACGTCAAGGCGTCGCCTGACGATGCGGGTGCTTCACGTCACAGAGGCACACGGCGGAGGAGTGCAGACGGCGATCTCGCACTTCGCAGCCCTGACGCCCGACATCCGTCACTCCGTCTTCGCGCGGTCGCGGCCGGGCGAGTCCACGGTCTCGCCGAGCGACGTCGACCTCCGGCTCGTCTCCGGGTCGATGCGAGAATTCTTCGGCGAGGCGCGGCGCACGATCGTCCGGGAGCGCCCTGACGTCGTGCATCTCCATTCGAGCTGGGCCGGCGCGCTTCGCGCGACGCTGCCGCGCCGTACCCGGGTCGCCTACTCGCCGCACTGCTTCGCGTTCGAGCGCACCGACCTCACGTCGGCCGCCCGGCGAGGCTATCGAACAGCCGAGCGCGTCCTGGCGACACGCACCGCGATGCTCGTCGCGGTCAGCCCCGACGAGCAGGAGATCGGGCGGCGGCTGCGCCCTGCGATGCGCACGAGCCTCATTTCGAATCTGGCGCCGATCGATGAACTCGCCGTGCGCGCATACACAGCGACACGCAACGTCGTCACCGTCGGACGCATCGGCGCCCAGAAGGACCCCGCGCTCTTCGCCGAAGTCGCTCGGATCGTCTCGGCCTCGTCCGGCATCTCGTTCACCTGGGTCGGTGACGGGGACCCGCTCCTCCGTGCGACGCTCGAGGAAGCCGGGGTCAGGGTCACCGGGTGGCTCGCTGCTCCCGACGTTACAGCCCTCCTGCGCGGGCACGCCCTCTACCTGCACACGGCAGCGTGGGAGGCGTCGCCGATGTCGCTCGCGGAGGCCATGACTGCCGGCCTTCCAACCTTGTGCCGCCGGATCCCCTCTCTGGAATCGCTCGGATATCCATGCGCCGGGCCGGACGCCGCCGACCTCGCCGAAGCTGTCACGCGGTACTTCACAGTCCGAGGCGAATCCGACGCGCTCGCTGCCGCCACCCGGGCGACGATCCGCGGGATGAACGACCCGGGCCTCTACGACGACCTGGGCGATGTCTACCGAACGATCGGCGAGCAGCCGTGACGGGTCGAGAGCCGAGGCCTCGGCGCGGTGATGCGCGCAGACCGAGTGGGCGGACCATGAGCGAAGGGCCGAAGCGCCGACTGCTCGATGGGCCGGTCTTCGAGCGGCTCCTGCTGCTCGCGGTCGTCTTCATGCCGTTCCAGTACGCGATGACACTTGACGTCGGGTTCCCGCTCAAGATCAGCGAGATCCTGATCGGGCTCGCAATCGCCGTCTACGTCCTCGGACCGCGCAAGCGTCGCGTTCGGTGGGACGTCGCGAGCTGGGCAGTGTTCGCGATGGCAATCACGCTCGGGTTCTCCGCCCTGGTCAACTTCGTCCCACCGCCCTCGGGGTTGAGCGCGAACGGGTACACGCGAGGATTCGAATTCGACCTCGCCCTGTACACCGGCTACGCGGCATTGTCGCTGACGTTCTGGTCGATTCTTCGCCGCGTCGATCGCGAGAAGACGGCGCGAGCGATCGTGATCTCGATCTGGCTGTGCGGCGGTGCCGTCGCGTTGCAATGGGTGGCACAGCTGACCGGCTCCACCGGCCTGATCGCGCGGCTCGGGTTCCGGACGGTCGGTGTCACGGGCGATGTTTCGTCTTTGCGATCCGGACCGTTCCTCGAAGGTCAGCACCTCGGCTTCTACGCCGGCGCAGCGCTCATCGTCGCCTTGTACCGCCGAAGCTACGTCGCGGCGGGCGTCGCGGTGCTTTGCATCGTCTACTCCCAGTCGACCACCGCGTACGTGGGTCTCGCTGTCGGCGTCCTTGCCGCCCTACTGCTGCGTCCGAAGGCGAAGTACGTCGTGCCGATTCTGGGCACCGCCGCGTTCGTCGCGCTCGTCGCGATCATCATCCCCGGGTTTCGGAACGTTCTCGGGAAGCAGCTGGCGAAGCTGGGTCTCACCCAGTTCGCGCCGAACTACGCTTTCGCGACGACGTCGCTCGACACTCGGACGATCAAGTCGCAGATCGCGTTCGCCATGGCCCAGGACCACCCCCTGTTCGGTGTCGGCCCAGGCCGGTTCGGGGCATACTTCAACCGATACTCCGGCGAATACAAGCTCCCCTGGATCTACTCGACGGATGCCACCCGGCCCATCGCCGAGAACGCCTACGGGCATGTGGCATCCGAGTTGGGCTTGTTCGCTCTGGCCGCCTTTGTCGTGCTGATCGTGGCCATCATCCTGCGCAACCGCGTCGGATCCCCGCTTCTGCTCGCTCTCGCCGGCTATCTTGCCGTCGGCGTGGCCACACAGTCGTCCTGGACGTTCCTCCCGATCTGGACCTTCATCGCCCTGCTGTCGACGCGGGTCCCGGCCACCCCCGAACCGCCGCTGCGGACCACCGTGACCGATGACGCGGGCGCCCCGACGGAGCATTCAGGCCGCATCCTCGTCGACCCCTGAGCCGGCCGGCGCCTGGCGCACGCTGCGCGCGAGAACGGTGAAGAGCACCATGGTCGCGGCCTCCGCAACGATGAGGGCGGCGAAGACGCTCTCCAGAGTGCCCGCCGTGTGGGCGGCGGTTGCTCCCATGGCGAGGTAGATTACGTTGGATGCCGCTCGGGCCCAGAAGACGGCGGTGACCCGACCCTCTCGACGCATGCGGGTGAACGGGAGCGTTGCGGGCACCGAGAGCGCCTTCCAGATGCACGCGAGGACGAGGGGCACGAACCCCACGTATGCCCAGGAAGTGGAGAAGATCACCGCGAACAGTCCCAGGAGGTCGGCAACGATGACGGCGATGAGTGTCAGCATCGTGAGGGTGGAGAGGAACAGGACCATTCGCACCGACGTCGCGCGCAGCAGGCGGGTGCGCATGTAGCCGAGAACGGGCTGGAGTATGCCCAGCACGGTGAGGATGAGACGGAACCCCACCGCGGCCTCCGCGCTGATCGCGCCCAAGACGATTGAGTTGAGGATGAGCGGCATCGAGGCGACGATGGCAGTCTCGGATGCGACCCACAGAGCTTTGCGGGGATCGACGTGCTCCGCGGGATGGCTCGGAACGCCGATCGCGCGGATGGCCACCGCGGCGATGATCGCCGCGGCGAGGATGAGAAAGGCCCAGGAGACCCCGGCGGTGCCGACGAGGAATGCGGAAAGGCAGCCGACCCCGAGCACAGCGGCCGTCGCGAGCTCGCCGCGCCACCGATGATCGCTGATTGCGTGCAGGCGTCCCATCTGCAGGGACGCCATGGCCAGCGGCATTGCGAATACCACCGCCCACGACGTGACCGGCGCGAACAGGAGGAGGATGCCGCTGAGCACACCGGCCGCGGTGGACCACCACGGGATGTAACTCTTGTGTGCGATCGTCGGATCGGCGAGCCGCGCTTCGATGACCGCCGCGCTGCTGACGCCGCTCAGCAGGACGCCGACGCCGAGCGCAATGGCGATGTGCGCCTGTTCACCTGTGGTGTACGCCCGTGAGGCGATCGCCTGCGCGGTGGCCGGCACGACTGCCACGATCGCACCGGCCACGATCATCGCGAGGGAACTGCTGGCTGTTCCGACATCGGATCTGCGGATGACCTGCATCAGCCGCGCCTTCCATCCGGGCGCAGCGCGACGTCCATCAGCCGTGGCACGTCGGTCATGCCACGGACTCGTAGACCGCGATGTGCTGCTCGATGCTGCGGCTCCAGCTGAAGCGCTTCACCCACTCGGCGCCGTCAGTCGCTGCACGACCCCGCCACTCCTGGTCGGTCAGGGCCCGGTGGATGCCGGCGGCGATCGCCTCGCTGTCGAGGCCTTCGAAGCGCAGGGCCGGGCCGGCGACCTCCTTCAGCGATCCACGATCCGAGCATGCCACGGGGACCCCGGCGGCCAGCGCTTCGAGCACGGGCATCCCGAACCCCTCGTACAGCGAGGGGAAGACGAAGAGACTCGAGTGCTGCATGAGTGCGACCCTGTCGTTGTCGGAGACGAAGCCCAGAGGGATGACGTGCGGAGACGCCTTGATGGTCTGCAAGATGGCGTCGAAGTTCCATGCCGGGCGGCCGGCGATCACGAGCGGCACGTCGAGGGTCCGCAGCGCGGGGTGCTCGAACGCGGCGACCAGCGCCTCGATGTTCTTGCGCGGCTCCAGGTTGCCGAGGTAGAGCACGTACTCCGACGGCAGGAGGCGATTGAGCTCGGGAGAGAAGGCACGCCGTTCTTTGAAGGGCTCGTAGTCCACCCCGTGCGGGATCACCGAGATGCGCGCGCGGTCGAGACCGAAGACTTCGGCGACGTCGTCGGCTGAGGATTGGGACACGGTGATCACACGTGCAGACGAGCGGATCGCCCGCTGAACGCGGAACCGCCAGAGGCGTTCCTGCCGGGGTGTGCGGGCGACATCGATCCAGCGGCTCGCGACCCCGTGGACGGTGACGACGCTCGCCGCGCGAGTCTTGATCAGAGAACCTGTATCGGCGGAGTAGTGCACGACTTCGCCGCTCCGCCTCCGTGAGCCGTAGACCGTCTCCTCGACCATCGTCAGGGCCGGGTGGACGCCCATCGGCATGAGCCCGGTGGCGATTCCACGCTCTTCGAGCCCAGCTTTGATGCGCCGCGCATACGTGGTGTTACCACCGACATGCCGAGTCACGACGCGCGCGGGGAATGTTACTTTCACGAATGCACTCCAAATGGCACCGGCCCGCAGATGACGAGCTCATGGGATACAAGAGACAGGGGTGAGGGGGTGCCCGCCGCAGAAAGGCGCCGTGTGCTCAAGTATATTGCGCGACTCGAGCTGCCCGCGGCCGGACGAGAACGCAATTCAGCGTCGGCGGCACGATAGACTTCAATGCGAATTCGGCGATTGCCGGGGGATCGGGGCCCCGGTGCGATGGGGATGTGATGGGACAGGACGAGGCAGCGCTCACGCTCGTTGAAGGGACGACGCTGGCACATGCTCTCATGGCCGAGATCGCTGCAGCCTCCGGCATCCGGTTGCTCTCGATCAAAGGGCCGGCAGCCGACCATCATGAGCTCCGGCCTCCTCGGGTTGCCGCGGACGCGGACGTCCTCGTGGACCCCAGCGACTTCGACAGGTTTCTCGGCCTCATGGTCGAGCGGGGCTGGCACGAGCGCGTGGAGCGGACCGTTCCGTCGTTCCTCGGACCGCACTCTGTCACGATGATCAACGAGCGCTGGCCGAACGACATCGACGTGCACTTCTGGTTCCCCGGCTTCTTCGCCGACCGCGCCGTCGTCTTCGACGCGCTCTGGCGAGGTCGGGTGGCAATTCCTGTTGCGCACCGAATCGCGCAGGCCACGTCGCGGCCCGACACGGCCGTCATCCTCTGCCTCCACGCGCTTCGGTACACGCGGTCGGCAAGGCATGAGAAGGAACTGGCACATGTCGTTGACGTCATGAAGAGGACTTTTTCTGAGGCGGAGCTGGAGCGGGTAGCCGAGATTGCACGCATCGGTCGCGCGCAAACTGTTCTCGAAACGGTGTTGCGTCAACTTGAATTGGATTATCGGTCCGACCTCACGGCCGACGAGATCGCGGCCTGGGATGCCAACAGGCACACCATTGAGAGTGGCTCTGCAGTGGCCTGGCTGAGTGAGATCAAGAATGCATCATGGTCGCGGAAGCCCGGTCTTTTCCTGCGAGCAATGTGGATCTCGCGTGAGGATATTCCGCGCAACGATCCAGCGGTGATTCCGACTCGTCGAATGGCGTGGGCCCACCGCTGGTCGCGCTGGTGCCGTGGTGCGCTGGCGCTCGTGCATCTTCGCCGGTTCAGCATCACCCAGCGCAAGTGAGCCGAGCGATCGTCCGACCCAGTCGCCGTGGTGCTCGTCGGCTGGCAGTGATCCGCTCCGGCAATCAATGCGCGGTCTCCCCGGGGGAGACGACGGCGTTGAACGTCTTGGCCAGGATCGTGAGGTCGCCGGCGAGCGACCAGTTCTCCACGTAGTACAGATCGAGCCGAACGGCGTCGTCCCAGTCGAGGGCCGACCGGCCGCTGACCTGCCAGAGGCCCGTGATTCCCGGTCGCGTGAGGAGCCTGCGGCGTGCGGCGTCCGTGTAAAGAGCCACCTCTGCGGCGATCTGGGGCCGCGGGCCGACGAGACTCATCGATCCGCCGAGCACGTTGAGAAGCTGGGGCAGTTCATCGAGGGAGTACTTGCGGATGAACTTTCCGATCGGGGTGATGCGGGGATCGTCCTTGACCTTGAACAGGGGTGTTTCGCTGGTGCCCTGCGCCGCGAGGAGGGCGGCGAGCTCGGCATCTGCACCGACGCGCATCGAGCGGAACTTGATCATCCCGAAGGGCTTGCCGTGTTGTCCGATCCGGCTCTGCACATAGAACGCGGGGCCGGTGCTGGACACCTTCACCGCGATCGCGAGCGCGATGAGGACGGGAGAGGCGATCAGCAGGAGGACTGCCGAGCCGACGACGTCGAAGGAACGTTTGAGGAATCGCTGACCTCGCGTGAAACGCGGGGTCTCGACATGGATGAGCGGGAGGCCGGCGACGGGCCGGGTATGAATGCGCGGGCCCGCGATGTCGATCAGCGTGGGAGCGAGCACGAGGTGCTGCTTGCCGGGCTCCAGGTCCCAGGAGAGCTGCTTGAGTTGCTGGGGTGTGAGGTCGCCCGTGCTCGTCACGGCGACGGTATCTGCGCCCGTAGCCGAGAGCGAGGCCTTGATAGCGTCCAGATCGCCGACGACCGGGATGTCGCAGTCCTCGCCGAGGGCACCAGCACGGGGCCCGCCCGCGAGGCACGCTCCGACCACGGTGTAGCCGGCACTGGGGGCGCGGCCGAACTCGTGCGCGAGCTGGGTCACCGACGCGACTGAGCCGACCAGCAGCACGCGCGCGCTGTAGTTGCCGGCCCGGCGCTGCGCGACGAGCCACCCGCGCCATGCGCGGCGCCCCGTCAGCAGCAGAACGATGCCGAGCGGGAGGCTGATGAGCAGGTAGCCGCGGGCGACATCGATGCGCACGAGAAAGGCGACGATCGCGATCATTCCGAAGAGGTTGAGGCTCGATCGGATGATGCGGACGTATTCGGCGCTCCCGGTGCCCATCACGCGGTCGCTCCGAGAGTCGACGAGGGCGAGCGCGAGCATCCAGAGGCTCACCAGCCCGATGGAGAAGGCCCAGTAGGAGAATGGCGAAACGAAATTGCTCTCGCGCGTCGCGACGTCTGCGGGCTCCAGACCGAGCCAGAGGATCTGCGTTCCGAACACGACGGCTACCAGAAGCGCCAGGTCGGTTACCCACACACGCGTCGCGTAGCGGACGCGCCAATTGTGGGGCTGCGACACGAGGGCGTGCCCCAACCGCTGTGCGGCATCCACAGCCGTATTCAGTTGTGATCCCACGGATGCGTCGGCCGTCATGCTGCCCCTCGTCCCCAGTCTGAGCTCTCCGGACGGCGCGTGAGAGTGTGCGTGCCCGGAGCGGGAGGACCGATACCGCTCAATGCGTTGTCACGGGGATCGCACAGCCCAGTATCAGACCTCTCCCATCGGAGGCTAATTCGCGTCGACCGGGCTCGAACCAGAGGTTGGCGCGAGGTGAATGAAATGCGTCGCGGGGTGCATGTTGCGCCTCATGGGCAGCGAGGTGGCTTGCTGTGTGATCGATCTGCGACAACAACGAATCAATTGGCGACGGGTCTGGGGTTGCGGAGCGTCGGTGCTGGCAAAACTGGTCCGGTGGATGGCCCGCCGGATGTCATCCACAGACAGTCCCACCACGGAGGAAGCTATGGCCGAGCTCGACAAAACCGCAGAGAGCGGACTCAACCGCCGCACCGTCATCAAGGGTGCGGCGTGGTCTATCCCGGTGGTGGCTGCCGCCGTCGCAACACCGCTCGCCGCCGCGAGCGTGACGAACTCGAGTCTGGCCTGGACCAGCACCCAGAGCGGTCTGTTGACGCTCCAGCTGCTGAGCGGCGGCGGGACCGCCACGGCTGGCGTCGCGATCACGCTTCCGGACGAGTTCACGCTGACCAATGGCGCCGGTGCGCTGAACGCGAACGCAACGGTGACGATCGTGGTGGGCAAGCCGACGGCGGGTGTGAATGTCACGCTTGGCACGGCGCGCGGTTTCGGCGTGTACAAGCTCAACGGCGTGGTGGTCTCGGGTCAGAACAATGCGGCCTACACGGGGGGTGTCGGTTACCCGACCACCACGTTCACCCAGACGGGGGTGAACTTCACCGCCGCGTCGAACGGCGCGGTGGTGATCCCCGTCGAGTTCGGCCTCTCGGGCACCCACACGACACCGCTGGCGCTCAACCTTCTGACGACGTTCCCTGTCACACTCACTGTGGATTTCGGGGGCACGACGTACACCGCGACGACGACGATCAGCGTTCCGATCGGAGCGGGAATCCTCTGACCAGCCTCGCTTTCCCAGCTGCCCGCCACCGCCTCGCGCCGGTGGCGGGCACCTGTGTTGTCAGCGTCAATTCGAACCGGCGTCCTCGTACGCGTTTGGGGGAGTTCAATGGAACTACGTGACTACCTTCGACTTTTCCGCGCGCACTGGCTGGGGATGATCATCATCGTCGTCGCCACGGTCCTGCTGGCCTACTGCTGGACGCTGCTCCAGCCCCAGGTGTACTCGGCCGATTCGAGCGCCATCGTCAAGGCGCAGCCGGCGGGCAACGACATCGGGTCGGCGGTCGCCGGCAACAGCCTCGCAAGCTCACAGGTCAAGACGTTCGCCGACCTCGGCTCGTCACGCGCGGTCGCGGACCGGGTCATCGCCGAACTCAAGCTCTCGACCACACCCGAATCGCTCGTCTCCGACATCACCATCACGAACCCCGCGGATACTCTCGCGATCAATGTCAGTGCAGACGCGTCCACGCCTACAGAGGCGCGTGACATCGCCGAAGCCTGGGTTCGCGGTATGGCCGCCGAGGTCAACCGGCTCGAGACAGGTAACGCCGCCAAAGCGGGCGCAATCTACCTCCAACCGGTCGACTCGGCTCGGCTGCCCACGGTACCCTCGTCTCCGAACGTGAAACTCGCTCTCGCCGTCGGTCTGCTCATCGGCCTCGCTCTCGCGATCGCCTACGCGGTCGTCAGGTACACCCTCGACCGGCGCATCCGTTCGGTCGAGCGCGTCGAGGCCGAGACCGGTGTCGCCGTGATCGGCACCATTCCCGAGGAGAAGTCGTTCACGTCTGAGGAACGGCTCATCCCGTTCGATGGCGGCAACTCGCTCACGAGCGAGAACGTCCACATGTTCGCGGTCGCCGAGGCGATGCGCGAGCTTCGCACCAACATCCGCTTCCTGGATGTCGACAACCCGCCGCGGGTGCTCGTCGTCTCCAGCCCACTGCCCGGCGACGGCAAGACGACGACGGCATCCAACCTGGCCATCGCGCTCGCGTCGGCGGGCGAGCACGTCCTGCTCATCGACGGCGATCTGCGCCGCCCGACGGTCGGCAAGGTGTTCGGCCTCACCGGCGGCGCCGGGCTCACCGACGTGCTCTCGGATCGGGCCGACATCACCCAGGTGGTGCAGCAGGTGCGCGGCGTCCCCAACCTTCTGGTGCTCGGTGCGGGCAAGGTGCCGCCGAACCCGAGCGAGGTGCTCGGCTCCGAGCGTATGCACGACCTGGTGCAGACGATCGCACGCGAGGCGATCGTGATCATCGACGCGCCGCCGCTGATCCCGGTCACCGACGCGGCCGTGCTCGGACACAACGCCGACGGCGTGATCGTCGTGGGAACGGTCGGCAAGACGACCTACGAGATGCTCGGCAAGGCGCTCGCGAACCTGGACCGGGCCGGCACGCGTGCGCTCGGCATCGTGCTCAACCGCGTTCCGCGCCGCGGCGCCGGGGCCGCCTACTACGGCTACCAGTACCACGGCGAGTACTACCGCCGCGACGAGCCCGACGCACCGGCACCCGCGCCGACGCCGATGCCCGCGCCGGCCGGCGATGCACAGTCTCCGTCGCCGTCGGCGAACCCCGTCCGCAGCGGGAACGTCGCCGCCGCGCAGTCGGCGAGCTGACCCGCGTGGCGCACCTCGACCTCAGCGCGCTCGGACGCACGATCCGACTCGACCTCGCAGCGGACCTTCCGGCCGAGGTCGAGGCGCGCGTGCGCGACGCGTGGGCGGGCGGCACGATCTCGGCGACGATTCCGGATGCCGTCCTTCCGGTCGAGCCGGCGGCCGACGCCGACCGGATGCTCGAGCGACTGTCGGTGGAGGTCACCCTGCGCGCCCTGGACCTGACCCGGGGGAGCCTGCGTCTGTTCCATGCGGCCGGGATCGCTGCCGACGACGGCCGGGTCGCGGCGTTCGTGGGCCCCTCCGGCCGCGGAAAGACAACGCTGAGCCGCACGCTCGGAGCGCACTTCGGATACGTGTCCGACGAGACGGTGGGCGTGGCATCCGACCTGACCGTCCTGCCGTACCGCAAGCCGCTCTCGATCGTGCGGGAGGGGCATCCGAAGCAGCAGGTCGCGCCCGGCGCGGCCGGACTGCGGGACCTGCCCGCCGCGCCGCTGCGCCTCGCCGCGCTCGTGCTGCTCGACCGGCAGGGCGACATCGGAACGCCGCGCATCGAGCCGGTCCCGTTCGACCGGGCACTCCTCGAGCTCGTGCCGCAGATGAGCTACCTGGGCGACTTCGCGCATCCGCTGCAGACCCTGGCCGGACTCGTCCAAGCCGTGGGCGGGGTGCGCCGTGTGACGTACTCGGAGGCCTCGGATCTGGTCTCGGTGATGGACGAGCTCCTCGCGCCCACCGGTGAGCCCGCCGCGTGGCGCCCCGCGCTGCCGGTTCGCGGCGGAACCGCGCAGTCGCCGTCCGGCGACGTGACCGACGCGGTCGAAGCGGACGGGATCGTGGCCGTCTATGCGCGAGGACGCGTGCACATCCTGGCCGGGATCGCCCCGGCCGTCTGGCAGGGCCTCGAGGCCGGGCTCGATCGTCGCGCGATCGTCGAGCACGTCGTCGAGCAGCACGGCCGGCCGCCTGTGGGCGAAGCGACCGAACTGGTGGATGCGGCGATCGTCGAGCTCACCCGGGAAGGCCTGCTGCGCGCGGCTTGAGGGTCAGTGGACCGGTTCGCCCGCGCGGAGGCGCGACGGTGACGGCATCCCCTCGGCCTGCAGCGCGCGACGCATCTGCAGGCTGTTGTTGAAGCCGGCGTGCGCGGCGATCTCTTCGATCGGCAGCGGACGATAGTCGGGATGCCGCAGCAGCTCGACCGCGAGATCCACGCGATTGCGGCGCAGCACATCGCCCGGAGTCGTTCCGACATCGGCGAAGGCGCGCTGCACCTGGCGCACGGACACGTGCAGCTCGCGGGCGAGCTGCGTCGTGCCGTACTCGCGCTCGGACCGGTGGGCGAGAAGGAGCGCACGCGATCGCTCGAGCAGCGAGGCGGGCGCCCGGTCGGGGGTCCGCGCCGAATTCTGGTCCAGCAGCGTCGCGAACGCCATCTCGACCAGCAGCCGTTCGATCGCGTAGCGGCCGATCGACGACGGGTCGAGCGAGCCCGGCACGAGCGTCGTGGCGAAGGAGGTGAGACCGCGCACGAGCAGCGAATCGTCGATGGGCGTGGCGTCCTCGGGCGCGACGTCGGCGAACTCCGCGAGCGCGGTGGGCGGGATCCATCCGACGATCACGTCGGCATGTCGCCGCCACGGGATGGTCACCCGCGCGTTGGCGGTGAGGAAGACGGCCGCGCGTGCAGTGTCGCCGAACGGCACGCCCTCGCCGTCGGCGGCGATCACGAACGCGTGGTGCGTGAGCGGTGCCGGGAGCGCGCCACCCCATTCCCAGGGTGCGATCGGGGTGACGTGCCGGGTGAGGATGACGGATCGGAAGCTTCGGACGGCGACCAGACCGGTCTTCTGCGCGCCTGCGCCGAGGTGGGGTCGCAGCAGCTTGGTGCTGAGATCGTTAGCCATCGTGCGTGGTGCTCCTTGGGGGATCGGTGCGTTCCGCCGCGTGGTCAGAGTACAGGGCGAACGGCACAATCACCGCATCGTGACATGCGAGGAGCCGGGCATCCGCGCACGGTGAGGGGGGCGCCGTGTGCACCATTCGTAACGGTATACCAGCAACGACGAGGTTTCTCGGATTGCGTCATAGACCGTGCGCACGACGGACACGAGCCGTCGTCTTTGGGACACTGGTGATGTCATTCCGGGGAGGACAGATGAGGGTTTCGGTCATCGGCTGCGGGTATCTGGGCGCAGTCCACGCCGCAGCAATGGCGTCGATCGGCCACGACGTCGTCGGCGTCGACGTGGATGCTGCGAAGATCGAGGCACTCTCCCGCGGGGACGCGCCGTTCTACGAGCCAGGACTGCAGCAGATCCTGACCGACGGTGTCGCCGCTGGAAACCTCCGCTTCACGACCGACATGGCCGCCGTGCGGGGGAGCGCCGTGCACTTCGTCGGCGTCGGAACGCCGCAGCAGCGCGAAGGTTCCGCCGCAGACCTCACCTACGTGAACGCGGCGTTCGCGCAGTTGCTGGAGCACGTCTCGCCGGGCGACATCGTCGCGGGCAAGTCGACCGTGCCCGTCGGAACGGCAGCCGGTCTGGCCGAACGGGTGCACGGCGCCGGGGCCGTTCTGGTCTGGAACCCCGAGTTCCTGCGCGAAGGCTGGGCGGTGCAGGACACCGTCGACCCCGACCGCCTGGTGGTCGGGGTGCCGGCCGGATCCGAAGGCGAGCGCGCCGCCCAGGTTCTTCGCGAGGTCTATTACCCGTCCGTCGACAAGGGCACGCCGTTCATCGTGACCGACTACGCGACGGCCGAGCTCGTCAAGGTCTCGGCGAATGCCTTCCTCGCGACCAAGATCTCATTCATCAACGCCATGGCCGAGATCGCCGAAGCCACCGGTGCCGATGTCACGACTCTCGCCGAGGCGCTCGGGCACGACGACCGCATCGGGCGCCGCTTCCTCGGTGCCGGGATCGGCTTCGGGGGAGGATGCCTCCCCAAGGACATCCGCGCCTTCGCCGCGCGCGCCGAGGAACTCGGCAAGAGCCAATCGGTGGCGTTCCTGCGCGAGGTCGACGCCATCAACCTGCGACGCCGCGCCCGCGCGATCGAGCTGGTCGTCGAGGCCTTCGACGGCGAGGTCTACGGCAAGCGGATCGCAGTGCTCGGGGCGGCGTTCAAGCCGCACTCCGACGACGTGCGCGACTCGCCGGCGCTGGATGTCGCCGTGCAGCTCAAGGGTCTCGGCGCCGAGGTCGTCGTCACCGATCCTCAGGCGATCCCGAACGCGCGCCGGCTGCATCCGCAGCTGACCTACGAGGCCAGCCGCGACGAAACCCTGCGGGGTGCGGACGCCGTGGTGCTCGTCACGGAGTGGGACGAGTACCGTCGGCAGCTCAGCCCCGAGCACGCCGCCTCACTCACGGCGGGCCGCATCGTCGTCGACGGCCGCAACTGCCTCGACCCGGCGGCCTGGAAGGCCGCCGGGTGGACCTACCGGGGCATGGGGCGCAGCTGAGTCCTGCCTGCTCAGGCTGCCGGCTTGCAGGTGAACGTCCAGGTCGGAATGGTCGTCCCCAGGCCTGCGCCGTTCGTGTCGATCGACCAGTCGACTTCGTACACGCCGGTAGCCGGCGCTTTGAAGGTCAGTCCGCTCGAGACGGGGGCCGCGTAGAACGTGATGTTGTACCCGGCGCTGCCCTGGACGACCGTGACGAGATCGATCGCGAAGCTGGACGGCACGGACGCGACCTTCGCCACGATGGTGTCGCCGGCACGGAGCGCGACGCCGGAGTAGGTCGGCTTCGCCTGCCGTACAGGAGCGCCGGTGAAGGACGCGCACGAGTACGAGGGTGTGGGTGTGGGTGCCGGCGGCTGCGTCTTTCCGCCCTTCGCGGCGAACGCCGCCGATCCTGCGAGAAGTGCGACGGTCATTCCGACCGCTGCGCCACCGGCGGCGAGCGCCGCAAAACGTGTCTTCATGGGCGATCTCGATTCCTCAGACGAACGTGAGACAGGCGCCCCACTGGGTGCATTCTGTTACATCAATAGCAGAAGCCACACCAGTCACGCCATGCCCTGTTCGTCGAGGTCGACTTACGGGCCGGAGCATCCCTGGAACCGCACGAGCACGTCGCCGTCCGTGGGCAGTGCCGCGACATCGCCCTGCGAGCGTATACACGTCGCCACGGCCGGGTCCAGCTCCGTAAGGCGGTCCTGTGACGGCCGCTCGAGGCCGAACAGCCACACCGCTGCGCCACCCGTCGCGCCTCCGACGACGCTTTCGGTTCGCCAGGGCCGGACCGAGACGATCCGACGCAACTCGAGCGGCGGCTGGTCTCCCGATGCCAGCCGCGCGCGCAGCTGAGAGGCATAGCGGTCATCCGCCGTCGCCTCGGCGAGGCCGTACGCGAGCCCGCCCTCGCCGAAAGCCTGCGCGACGACCAGGAGGTCCCCGGGCTGCGCCTGCTCCCGCAGGATCCCGGCGATCGTGCCGTACCCGTCGACGGACGGCGCGGGATGCCGGATCCGGCCGACCGTCGCGGATGTGCCGGTGACGAGGAGGACGGCGACGACGATCGCCGCCGCCGAGCGCACGATACGTCGGTCCGAGCGCTGCGCAACCCGGACGAGCGCGCCCACGATCAGAGCGGCTCCGAGGCCGACGGCCGCGAAGTACCGGGGTACGAACACCGGCACCGTCAGCCACGACGCGATCAGCAGCAGCGACCAGGGGACGACGAGCAGCGTGATGCTGAACGCGACGACGGGGGGCCGTAGAAGGCGGGCGGACAGCACGGTCACCGCCATCCCGGCGACGAGCAGGGCGAGAACGACGAAATCGAGGGATGCCGCATGCGGCACAGCGGTGCCCGTGACGTCCGCAAGCGCGAGGATCGCCGCGCGCGGCGACGGCCGGGGGATCCACGCGACCTGCTCGCGCTGACCCCACCCGACCGCCAGCAGCAGTCCGGCGACGAGCACCGCAGGCAGCGATGCCGCCGCCCCGCGGAGCTTGGCGCGGCGTCCGCGGCCGACAGGCAGGAGCCCGGTGACGACCACAGCGATGACCGCGAAGAGCTGCATGAGCACCGCGAACGTCGCGGCGATCACGAACACCCACCACGCCCAGCGCCGCCCGGTCAGCGCCACGTCGAGCACGAGCACCGCCAGCGCGACCGCGCACACCGCCAGTGCGGTCGGCCTGGCCTGGACACCGAAGCCCACCAGCACCGGATTCAGCGCCACCGCCAGGCCCGAGATCAGGGCGGGCCCGCGGCCCCACCACCGCAGCGCGACGGCGGCGACGAGCCCCGCGGTGGCGCCGAGAGCGAGCAGCGAGACGATTCGGGCTCCGGTGATCCCGAAGCCGGGCACCACGAGATGCATGAGCAGGTAGTACGGCGCGAGCACCGCGTCGACGTGCGCCGCAGCAGCTGCCAGGTCACCCGGATCGAGGAGGGCGAACGCGGCGGTGGCGTACTCATCGCGCCACGGCTCGGCCCGCATCCCCGACAGGATGCCGACGACGACCGCGACCGCGACAGGCGGCAGCACAGCGGCAACTGCGGCGCCGCGCGATGGGACCGCGAACCGGGCCGCCGGCGCGGCGCGATCCGCGTCCGCGCTGGTGACCACGCGACGATCCTATTGGCACATAATGGGTGGCATGACGGGCCGCCGATGACACGATCGTGACCGACGACGCACAGAAGCAGGGCTCGGGATACGTGCCGGCCCTCGACGGGTTGCGCGCGATCGCCGTCGGAGGAGTGTTCCTCCTCCACCTTGCGGCGGCGTACTTCCCCGGTGGGGCCTTCGGCGTCGACGTGTTCTTCGTCCTTTCGGCATTCCTCATCACCGGACTCCTGCTGAAGGAAGTCGACGCGACCGGGCGGGTCGACTTTCCCGCGTTCTACTGGCGCCGTGCGTTCCGGCTCCTCCCGGCCTTGCTGGTATGGATCGTCCTCGCATCGACCACCGCGGTCCTCGCGGGCCAGGCGGCCAAGGTCCCCTGGAGCGCTGCCGGGGCGCTCTTCTACTTCAGCGACTTCCTGCAGGCCTGGACCGACTGGGTGGCGACGGCATTCGACCAGGCGTGGTCGCTCTCAGTGGAGGAGCAGTTCTACTTCATCTGGCCGGCACTGCTCGTGCTGGTGATCCTGCGCGCCACCCCGCGAGCCCAGCGCTGGTTCTTGAGCCTGTCCGTCGTCGCAGCGGCCGCGTTCGCCTTCACGGATCCGAACTACTTCCTTCCGACCGCCCACCTGCTTCCGCTCGTGATCGGATGCTGGGCGGCCGAACAGCGCGCCCGGGGCTGCTCTCCGTGGGTGGGCACGGTGGCCCGCCTGCGCTGGGTGGGGATTCCCGCGCTGCTGGTCTTCGTCGTGGCCGCCCTCATCCTGCCGCCGACGCCCGTCGACCATGTCGTGTTCCTCGTCGTCGCCGTGGCATCCACCGTCGTCGTCCTCAACGTCACCAGCGGCGAGCGCACCGTGGCGGCGAGAATACTGGGCAGTCCCGTTCCCCGCTGGCTCGGTGCGAGGTCGTACGGGATCTACCTCTACGGGCTGACCCTGATGCAGCTCGTCCCGTTGCTGACCGGGCTCCGCCTTACCTACGCCGCACCCGTCGACGTCGTCCTCACGCTTGTCGTCGTCGCCGTCTCGTACCGATACCTGGAATCGCCGGTCCGGCGCTGGGGTCGACGATGGCTCAGCCGGAAGTCGGATCGTCGTCCGGATGCCGCGACCGCGTGAGGGCTCCGGGACGACGCCGGTCGCGTGCCTCGGAGCCGTGCCACGGGTCGCGGCCGATGCGCGTCGATAGGCTGGGCGCATGACGGAATCGGGTGCCATGGTCCCGCTTTCCGCGCGCATCGAGATCGGCAGGGCGTCTGTGCAGACCGTTGCGGACGAGTGCACCGCCGACATCCTGCACATCAAAGGCGATGCCGTGGACCCGTCACTGGGACTGACCGGAGCATCCGGAACCGACATCGACCTCATCGTGCGGCCGGCGCACGTCGCGCGCCTGCACGGCGCCCTGGAGCGTCACGGCTGGGTCGTCTACAGCACCTTCCGCGGGGGATCGCCGTTCGGCCATGCGCAGACCTACCACCACGAGCTCTGGGGATACCTCGACGTGCACCGCTTCTTCCCCGGCATCGAGACACGGCCGGATGCCGGATTCGCCGTGCTCTGGGTCGATCGGACGACCGGAACCTTCGCGGGCCTGCCCGCGTCGGTGCCGTCCCTCACCGCCCAGCGCCTGATCGCGCTGCTCAACTCCGCCCGATCGCCGCGCCCCGACGTCGTGGAGCGGTTGTGGGCCGACGCATCCGCAGAGGATCGGACGGCGGTCACGGAGCTCGCCGACGCCCTCGACGCCCGGGTCGCGCTCGCCGCCGCCACCGGAGACCTGGAGCGGTTCCGTGACCGACGCTCCTACCTGCTGTGGAACGTGCTTCAGACGGGCGGACCGCGCACGGTCGAATGGCGTGCTCGCGTACGTGCGGCACCGACCCGGCGGGAACGGGTCCAGATCCTCCTGCGCGCTCCGCAGGTGAACGTCGAACACCTGGCACACCGTCTCGGCCGAGCACCGACGCGGTGGGAGATCACCCGGGAGTTCTTCGCGCGGCCGGCCACCGCGGTGCGCGAGGCGCTCCACGGACGAGGACGACGCTCGTGACGCGCTTCGTTCCCGGCCCCGGCGTCGCCAGCGTGGTCGCCGAAGACGCCGTCTATCTCGCGTGGATGCCGGACGGCCCCCTGATGGCCCTGGAAGGACCGGCCGCCCTGATCTGGCAGCAGCTTCTCATCGACGGAGATCTCGAGACCCTGAGCGACCGGGTATCCCCCCGGGTGCACGAGCCGCCGGACGACCTCCCCGAGCATGTCCGCGCCTTCGCCCGTTCTCTGGTGGACCAGGGGCTCCTGAGGCCGGTGACTCCGCCGGCATCCTGACCGATCGCCGCTCGGTGCTGAGATACTTGCGGAAAGCGGATTTCCAGGGCGGGGTGATCACCATGGCATCGAGTGCGGGGCGGACGAGTCGTGCGCCGCGTCTGTCGTTCGCCTGGAGCCTCACCTGGCGGTGGGTGGCCTTCGCGCTCGGAGCCCTCGCGGTGACCTATCTGATGCTCGACCGAGGCGTCGCCGCCGGGCTGACGACGGCGATCGGCGTCGCGCTCCTCGTCATCGCCCTCACGCTGACACCCCGCATCCCGATGGCGATTCCGCTGATGTCGATGCCCGTCCTGTTCGTCGTGGCCCGGTTGGGTGCGGGGAACGTCAACCTGACCGTGTCCGACGCGATGCTGGCCGCGGCCTTCGCCGCCGCACTGCTCTTCGCCGAGCGCCCGTTCAGCCGTGAACTGCGGGCGCTCCTCTGGTTCAACGCGATCTACCAGTTCGCCACCCTGATCACGGTCATCGTCAACCCGTTCGTGCAGAACAGCGTCGAGTTCTTCCACGCATGGCTGCTGATCTCCGGCGCGCTCGTGGTGGGATGGGGCGTCGGCGCCGCCGGCTACGCCAAACTCGCCTTCAACCTGATGATCGGTGCGGCACTCGTCATCGCCGCCAGCACGATCGCGACCGGCGTCCTGCACTACGTCCACGGCGACTTCAAGCCCGTCTTCCCCAGCTGGCCGTTCGCCATGAACAAGAACTTCGCCGGCACCGCGATGGCCTTCGCGGCGCTCATCGTCTACGTGGATCCGCCCTGGGCGATGTTCAAGCGGAGCACCCGTCGCACGCTTCTGACGGTCTTCGCGATCGCCATCCTGTTCACCCAGTCCCGGCAGGCGCTCATCGGCCTCATCGTCGCGATCATCCTCGTGGTGAGCCGACGCCGGCTGTTCGGGCACTCGCGCCTGGTGCTGCTGATGATCATCCCGGCCGTGATCCTCGTGATCTCCATGGTGCACGACCAGATCGTCTCCCAGAACAAGTTCAACTCGGTCTTCCAGCGCCTCAACTGGCTGAAGGAGCTGTACGCGTACTGGAAGCACGAACCGTTCGTCGGACACGGGCTGCGGTACTGGTACGTGAACCCCGACATGAACTATCAGCCCCCGCAGGGCGAGGTGGAGGTGCTCGTCACCTCGGGGCTGATCGGGCTCGTCGCCTTCCTGGTCATGTGGATCGGCATCATCGTCGTCCTCTGGCGCATGGATCCGGCCTACGGCACCCTGGCCGCGACCGCGGTCATCAGCCGCCTCGTGCAGGCGCAATTCGACCTCTTCTGGGTGAGCGCGCAGGTGTCGATCCCCTTCGCGATCGCCGGCATCTGCCTGGGGGCAGCCGAGTACGCGAAGAAGCATCCACCGGGGGGTGCCGGGGAGGAAGCTCTGCCTGCAGCGGTCGATGAGGGTGCGTTCCGGCCGCGCACCGGCGCGAGGACGTCAGCCGGCTGACGTCGCCGGAGCCGTCGCGGCGACGACCTCGACGAGGCCGGCACGCCGGAGTTCTGCGGTCGCCTCCTCGATCGCCGCGTCGACGTCCAGGCCCTCCGGTGCCGGCGGCATCCCGGCCAGCACGTCGTCGCGAAGCTGCTCGGGGGAGACGCCGTCGGCGGACCGCCACACGGCACTGCCGAGCCCTTCGAGGACGTGGAGGCGCGAGCGGCTGAGCACGGCGATCCGGTCCCCGTCGGCGACGGCTTCCGCGAACGGGGCGCGCCGGATGCTTCCGGGGGCGGCCGTCGGATCATCGGCCGGGTGCATCGCGGTGACAGGTCGGCCGCTCGCCTCGCCGGGAGCGAGGATCTCGTCGACGACCGCGCACAGATCGCCTGCTTCGGCGTAGCGGACGCGGCGGACGCCGCCGGTCCGTGCGATGAGTGCGGCCAGCGTGGTGAGGGGTTCGGGCACGGATGCCAGAGAACTCGTCTGCGACACCAGCTCCGCGAGGGCGTCGATGAGATCGACCGATTCCACCTGCACCCCGGAGCCGTCCGGGTCCCGATCAAGCAGGACGAGCGCCCCGAGCCGAAGGGCGCCGTCCGCGACCGTCAGCCCGACCTCGTCCGGCGGATAGAGGGTCTTCGTCCCCGGCCGGTTTCCGACCGACAGCGGCTTCGGGTACGGGATGATGCTGCCGTCCGGTCGGATGCCGACCGTCTCGTCGGACACGTAGGCGAGCGATTGCCCGAGCGCGCGCGACGCGGTCGTCTTGCCGCGCCCGGAGGGACCGACGAGGGCGATCACCGACCCGTCCCGCGTCGCGAGTCCTGCCGCGTGGAACAGGAACGCCCGGCCGACGAGGGCACGAAGGCCCACCAGGGTGAGTTCGGTCGCCAGCGTGTCGGGCGCCTCGCTCGGATCGTTCACGAGAACCGATCGGGCCGGCCCCCCGCGATCCGGCGATCCGACAGTGCGCACGCGAAGCGCCTCGAGCCCGAGCGGCGCATCGGGGACCTGCAGATGTGCCCACTGCTGCGCGATGCCCGCGCGGACGTCGGCCGGGATCGACTCGTCGAGCTCGACCCGGACAGCGCTCGTCAGAACGCGAACCGTGAACGTCATCGTCTTCCTCCCCAGAAGGCCTCGCCGTCGAGCCTATCCACGACTCCCAGCCGCAAAGTCGGGTCGTGTCCTAGCATGGTCTGATATTGGATCTGGGGCCGAGGGGGAGCATGGAGCTTCGCGACTATCTGCGGGGGTTGCGCCGGTACTGGTTGGCAGTCGTGCTGATGACCATCGCCGGGGTGGCCTTCGCCGCCGGGTGGGCGGCCATGCAGAAGCCCGTGTACGCGGCCACCGCGTCCGCATTCATCTCCACGCCGGCGAACGCCAAGAACGCGGCGACCGTCGTCGGGCAGGGAATGTCCGTCCCCACGGGGTACGTCGCATCCTTCACCGAGTACGCCGCCTGGAAGTCGACGGCGCAGGGGGCCATCAACGCGCTGCACCTCAGCGCGACGCCCGGTGACGTGGCGGGGCGCGTCACCGTGACGAGCACGCCGGACACGGCGATCCTGTCGATCACCGCGACGGGCGACACTCCGGCTGAGGCCGAGAACCTGGCGAACGCCTGGGTCACGGGCCTCCACAAGACGATCGACAAGGTCCAGGGCACCGGCACGGCTGGGTCCGCACCGATGAACGTCTACCTCGGAAACCCCGCCGAGGCCTCGCCGATCCCGGTCTCGCCGGACTGGAAGACAGCCCTTCTCGTCGGCGGCGTCATCGGGCTCGGGTTCGGCATCGCCTTCGCGCTCACCCGGACGGCATCCGACCGGCGGATCCGCGCCGGCGAGGAGGTGACCGGGAAGCTCGGTCATCCGGTGGTCGGGACGATCCCGGAGCGCCCCGTGGACGGCAAGAAGCGACGTGGAGCGGACACATCCTTCGCGTTCGACGAGTCCATGCGCGTGCTCCGCACCAATCTGCAGTTCATGGACGTCGACAACCCGCCGCGCGTCATCGTGGTGACGAGTCCCGTTCCGGGTGACGGAAAATCGACGGTCGCGGTCGAGCTCGCCAAGGCGCTCGCGGCGAGCGGCGCACCGACGGTGCTCGTGGACGGCGATCTGCGCCGCCCGACCGTCGCGAAGAAGCTCGGGCTGCCCGCCGGGGCCGGGCTCAGCGACGTGCTCGCCGGTCGAGCAGTGGTCACGGAGCTGCTGCACCGGGTGACGGGCATCTCCAACATGCTCGTCCTCACCGCGGGCACCGTGCCGCCGAACCCGAGCGAGATCCTCGGGTCGGAGCGCATGCACGGGCTGATGAGCTACCTGTCGACCGAGGCCACCGTGATCGTGGATGCCCCGCCGCTGCTGCCCGTGACCGACGGCGCCGTGCTCGCGCACCAGGCGGACGGCGCGCTTCTCGTGGTGAGCGCAGGAAAGACGACGTTCGATCTTGCCGGCAAGGCGCTGGAGGCCCTCGAGAACGCGCGCGGCCGTGCCCTCGGCATCGTGATCAACCGGGCTCCGATCCGCGGGGCGGATGCCTCTCCGTACTCCTACGCGTACTACACCTACTACAGCCAAGACGGCACGCCGGCGACGCCCGCCGCCGCAACCACGCAGGCCGCCGAGGAGGCGGACATGCCGCTCGATGCCGACGACCCGTTCCTGGAGAGCCTGCACCGCGCCGCCGGCGGGGAGAGCGCCCCGGCCGCAGAAGTGCCGGACACCGCCGAGCTCGACCTCCGCGACGTCATGACGCCGCTGCTCGATGACGGGGACCTGACTCCGCGGACCACGCGCGATCGCAGTCGTCGCAGCTGAGCGTGGCGCGTGGGCGCCTCAGGCGCGCCCGTGCCGGCGGCGGACCCGGCCGTTCGCGGATCGGTAGATCTCTTCGTACTGCGACACGACGCGTGACAGATCGAAGGTGCGTGATCGTTCGAGCCCGGCCGCGCCGACGCGCTCCCGCTCCGCCGCGTCGGTCAGCAGCCGCCGGATCGGCTCGGCGATCCGGTCGAGCGGGGCGAGCACTCCGGCACGGCCCTCGTCGGTCACGTACCGCGCGCCGACGTTGGGAGTGGCGACGACGGGGAGCGCCGCACTCATCGCCTCGGCGTACGGGATGCCGAAGCCCTCGTAGTCCGACGGCAGGCAGAAGACCCAGGCGCGGCGGAACTCCGCGGCGAGCTCTTCGTCGCCGAGCCGCCCGAGCGCGGTGACGCCCTCGGGGAGCTGATCGGGTGCATCCTGGGTCACCATCCGCAGCCGGGCTCCGGGGACGGCCGGGAGGACGTCGCGGGCGAACTGCTGGGCGAGCTCGGCGCCGCGCTTGCGGCCCCGCCACGTGCCGACGAACAGCACGGTGGGGTCGGGGAGCTTCTCCGCCGGGTCTCCGGGGCGGAATCGCGTCGTGTCCACGCCGTTGGGGATGACTGTGCGCACCCACGGGGTCCACCGCCGGGTCTGCGGCGAGATCAGCACCGTGCGATCGGCCACCACGGAGGCGAGCAGCTCGGTGAAGCCGAGAGCGACCATGCGCAGCTTCTCCCCGAAGCCCTTGATGCGCAGCGCCTCCTCGAAGCACGAACCGTGCAGGGTGCGCACGTGCATCGGCACGCGGCGGCGCCACATCCAGTAGTCCTCGCCGTGGGCGTGCAGCACGTCATAGGACGACAGGTCCTGGCGGCGCATCGTGAACGCGAACCGAAACGTGCGCAGGCTCCCGGTGAGCGGCAGGTGCACGTGTCCGTACCGGGCGCCGTCGACCGGCCCGCACGGGCTGAACACATCCACGTGGTGTCCGCGCCGGGCGAGCTCGTTCGCGAGCTCGTGCACCTGGTAGCCCACGCCGATCTTGCTCTCGCTGGGCAGGTAGTACGAGATCATCGCGATCCGCAGCGGCGCGGGGGAGGCATCCGTCATGCGGTCAGCCCGCTCCGCAGGGCCTCCAGCCAGCCGTGGCCTTCCCGCAGGTCGGGCTCGAGGTGGTTGCCCTCGGCCCACTCGTTCCACGATTTCACCCACAGGAGCCGCTCCTCGGCCGGGCGGTCCTGCAGCAGCGCGACGGCATCCTGCACGTTGCGCCGGAACCGCACGGGCGTCGCACCGGTCACGGCGAGGCCGCGCCGGCCGGAGCGGGGTGTGTTGTCCCAGTTGGGGTAGACGCACGGCTGGATGGCGCGATCGCGCGGGACCGTCTTCATGATGTCGTCGACGTACGGCCACACCTCGGGGCCGCCGCGAAGCTTGCGGCGCAGGCGCATGCGCAGTGTCGTCGCCTGGTTCACCCGCACGGGGATCCGCATGTACACGGACGAGTCGAATCCGTCGGCCGCGCCCGTGCGATACGTGGCGCCGCGACCCAGCAGGTCGCTCATCTCGGCGACGAGGTACAGCCCGGGGAGACCGGCGGCGCGCGCCATCGCCTGCCACCGGTCGACGAACTCGGCCGGATGCGGCAGCTCTTCGGGGCGGAACACGTAGAAGACCGGCTTGCCGTCCACGCGCAGGTAGCGCGGGTCGCGGAACGCCGGCAGGATCGTGTCGAAGTGCCGCTGGTCGTCTTCGGGACCGGGATAGCGCTGGTGCTTGAGCACCTTGTCGCCCGCGGCGTGCCAGATGCCGGTCCAGGACTGGTTGGCCCAGGCGAGGCAGAAGCTCACCTCCGGGGATCCGCTCTCGAGCACCTCGAGGAACGGCCGCTCGAGGATCCGGTCTCCCTCGCCGAACCAGTAGTGCCAGTAGGCGAAGGCCTCGACGCCGTACTCGCGAGCCAGGTCGCTCTGGGCCTGGCGGGTCTCGGGCACACGCAGATCGTAGAAGCCGAGGTCGGCGGGGAGGGTCGGCTGCACGTGACCGCGGAACAGCGGGCGCGCCTTGGCGGCGTTGGTCCACTCGGTGAATCCCGGGCCCCACCACTGGTCGTTCTCCGGGATGGGGAAGAACTGCGGCAGGTAGAACGCGATCGCGCGGGCCTTGAGGTCGTCGGTCAAGCGTTATCTCCCCGGGCAATAGCATGAAGCGATGGAGTCCCACGCACCATCGGTTCAGAGCGTACGCGAATTCCGACGGGCGAGGCGGGATGCCGGGGCAGCGAGCGAATGAGGGCCGACGTCGTGACCGAAGGCGCACCCGCGAAAGACAGGCCGATGCGCCTTCTCTGGCTGAGCAACGAGACGCCGGATGTCGGCGGCCAGGGCGGCCAGCGCCGGCAGTACTTCCAGATCCGCGAGTTCGTGCGCGCCGGCATCGCCGTGGACGTCGTCACGCTCGCCGGCCCGCAGTCGGACGAGTCGCTGCGCGGCTTCGCCTCCGTGGAGCGCATCGTTCGTTCGCGACGCCGGAAGCCGATTCGCACGATCCGCGGGATGGCCGCTCTCCGCCGTCGCCTGCGCTCGGGTTCCTACGACGCCGTGGTGGTCGCGCACACCGAGTCCTGGCCGCTCATCCGCCGCCGAGCGCTCGGCGGTCACCTGGATGTTCCCGTCCTGGTCGACCTGCACAACGTCTGGAGCGCGTGGGCGGACGCGCGCGGCGACGACGATGCCGCGCGGCGGTGGCGCGACCGGGAGGCGGAGATCCTCCGCGTGGCCGACGCCGTCTCGGTGTGCTCGCCGCTCGAGCGTGAGCGGCTGGGCGGATCCGGGACGGCAGAACGCATCGTGGCACCGCACGGCATCGACCCGGACGAATGGCCGGAGGTGCCCCGGGACGACACCGGCGCCATGGCGGTCGGCGCGTTCGGAAACTGGGACTGGTTTCCGAATCGCTCGGGAATCGACTGGTTCGTCGACGAGGTGTGGCCGGAGGTGCGCGGGCGGGTGCCGGGCGCGGAGTTCGTCGTCGCCGGGGGCGGCCTTCCGGATGCCGTGGCCGGCCTCGACGGCGTGCGATACCTCGGCCGGATCGCGGACCTCGGTGAGCTGCGCCGGCAGGTCGATGTCATGGTGACGCCCGTTCGCGAGGGCGTCGGGGCTCCGGTCAAGTTCGCCGAGGCACTCGCGACCGGTCGAGCTGTTCTGGCGACCACCGACGCGGCCGGAGCGCAGCATCCGGCAGGAACCGTCATCTCGGACGACCCGGCCGAATGGGCGGATGCGCTCACGGGCCTGCTGCGCGACCCGGGGCTCGCCCGGAGCCGCGGGCGGGCCGTGCGGAGCGAAGCCCTGGAACACCTGACCTGGCGCCGCACCACCGCGCCGCTGATCGACTGGGTCGCTCAGCGCGCAGACGAGGAGCCGTAGAGCCGCGGAATACGGCGCAGCGCCACCATCTCGGTGGCGAAGGCCGCGGCATAGGCCGTGTGCAGCGCTCGCAGGGCGTTGTCGTCGAACTCGGTTCCGACCCGTCTCGCCCGCCTCCGCGCCCGAAGAGACCGGACGAGCCGGCGCGCGCGACCCAGGCGAAGCACCTGTCCGTGCCAGTGATGGGCGATGTAGGCCTCCGACCGGGCCTTCTTCACGGCCTCCTCGAGCATGTTCTCGACGGATGCCCGCCGGGGGTCCGCGTGGTGCACGATCGGCGGGAGCGGTGCCCGGACGATCCGGGCTCCCGCCGCGCGGCACATGAGCGCGAACAGCTGCTCTTCGCCGTACCCCGAACTGTGGGGCCCCGCACCGAGGGACTGATCCCAGAGGGCATGCTGGAGCATGCGCCTCGTGAATCCGAAGCCTGCGCCGACGACCTCGACCTGGCCCTCTGCCCCGAGGTTCTCGGCGAGCCAGCCGCGGATGAGCGCCGGCAGGTTCCTGGCTGCGAGGTCGTCGGCCAGTGCGATCGGCGAGGCGACGACATCCGCCCCCGCATCCAGCGCTTCCGCCAGCCGGTCCACCCAGTGGCCGTCGAACACCACGTCATCGTCGACGAAGATGATCTTGTCCGCCGCGGCGAAGGTGCACGCCACGGTCCGTGCCCGCGACAGGCCGGGCAGCTCCGCACGGATGACGCGTACGTCGTCCCAGGCGCGATCGATGCCCGACGCCGAATTGTCGACGAGGAGGACCTCGACGTCGAAGCGGCTGGATCGGGCGGCCTGCACGAGTCGCGCGACGGCGGGGCCCGGATCGGACCTCGCGTCCGTGCACGTGATCAGGGAGACATCGGGTCGCGTGGTCATGTCAGTGGTGGTTCCGCCGGGGGGTGAGGGCGCGCGTCCGCAGTGCTGCGAGGCCCGACCGGCGGGCGAGCCAACGTCGGAACCACCGCCACCGGGCACGCGGCGGGGCGACCAGTGCGAGCAGGCCCAGCTGGTCGGCGAGCGTCAGATCCGCATACGCGAGGTTGAACAGGAGGTGCTGGACGTTCGGCCCGACCTCATGCCGGTCGGGGAAGACACCGCCGAGCCGCATCGCGGCCATGGTCGACAGGAACGGCCCGACCATGGGCGACACCGTGGTGGTCGACGCCGGGTGGACCCGGTAGAAGACGTCCTGCGTGTCGATCCGGAGAATGCCGCCCGTGATGCGGGCCACATTGAGGTTGAGGACGTGATCGTCGAGCGCGCGGGCGTGCGGTGCGCAACCGCCGGCCGAGATCGCGAGGTCGCGGTCGTAGAGCACGCAGGTCGTGAGCATCGCGGCGCCCCCGAGCAGCTGCTCGACGGTGATCGTGCCCGTGGCGTGGACGGAGAGCTCGCGATCGGACATCACGAGCGACTGCTCCTCGCCGGGCTGGATCCAGGTCCGCGGCCACGTGTCGCGACCGTCGCCCACGTTCCTCAATGGTTCCTCGTCGGCGGCGAAGGCGAAGGGGTGCTCGGAGGATGCCACCGCCGACGCGCCCTCGGCCCTCGCGAACGCAACGAGGGATGCAAGTCGGTCGCGATGCCAGAGGTCGTCCTGGTCGAGGAAGGCGACCCACCCGGGCGCGGCGGCGGCGAGTCCTCGGTTGCGGGCCACCGCGACCCCGAGATTGGGCTGCTGGATGATCGTCGGCGCCAGCGGATGCGCGCGCACGATCTCGACGGTGTCATCCGTCGAGCCGTCGTCGACGACGATGCAGTGCACCGCGGGATGCGTCTGCGCGAGGATGCTGTCCAGCGTGGCGTGGATGAATCGGCGGCCGTTGTAGGACGGAATCACGACGGTGACGAGATCTGCGGTAGCCATCAGCCCAACCGTGTCACATTCCTCACGGCGTCGTGAGGCGTGCGGCGGCCGACGCGTCGAGCAGGGCCCGCGCAACCTCCCCCTGCTCGCGCCCAGACGTCGCCAGGTGTGCGGTCGAGAACCGGCCGCTGTAGTCGCCGAAGATGCTGCTGATCTTGCCGTAGCTGTTGTCGAGGGTCACGTGCGGGATGTCGAGCAGGACCGCAAGGATGTGCGCGTGCAACCGGTCGACGACCGCGACGCGACCCCGCGACAGGAGATGCGCGGCGGAGGCGACATTCGCCCGCGCCATTGCCGTGTTGCCCACGTGCGCGAAGTCGCGGAACAGTGCTTTGAGCGCATGCGGGGAGCGATTGTGGACCCGTGCGGCGTACATCGCCGCCCCGGACATTCGCGCGTATCGCCGGGGCATCGCCGTGTGCCAGTCGATCGGGCCGAGGACGTCGGACAGATCCGGGACCGGCTCGCCGAGGCTCTCCTCGTCGTCGCGCCGGATGATCACATAGTCGTGTTCCGGATGCCCGGACCGGCGCAGCTCGCCGTTGCCGAAGGCGAGGTCGGGGCAGAGTGCGACGCGAACGTCGGGGAGTTGCGCGCGCGCCCGGTCGAGGGACCCGGAGTCGCGCACGAGGAGGGTGAGGTCGTCGTGCTCGGCGAAGACCCGATTGGCGCGCCGGGCGTTGGCCGGATCGCGGAACCAGATGCTCTGGCTGAGCACGACGACCTTCGACCGATCGAGCTGCGGGATGATCCGCTCGCGGAAGAGCTGATGGCGCTCGTAGATGTCGCCGAGGTTTCCTCCGCCCTGGAAGAGGACGACCGCCCCATCGCGTGTGCGCTCGAACTCGCGGGCATTGAACCGGTCGAGATCCGCGTCGTAGACCACCCGCATCCCGAGTTCGCGCAGGTAGCGCATCGTGCCGGTCCAGATGAGGCTGTCGCCGGCGTTGTTGTAGCGCGGGAAGTCCAGCACGACCGCACGCGTGAACCGCCGTCCGTCGGGCCCGGTGACGGCGTCGGCGAGGATTCTGCGGGTCTGGTCCCGGATGTCGGTGAGGATTTGGCGATCGTGGTCGTTCACGGAGTCCTGCCGTCGTTCGCAGGCCGGATCGCACCTCCCACGGATGCGGGGCCCGACTGCTAGCATGCCACGGTGGTGGAGATCAGGTCGGTGCCGACACCCGACTTGCGCCAGACGGGGTTCGAGCTCCGCGGCCTCGCCGGCGGCTCCGCGCGGTGCATGTTCGACGCCGATGTCCCACTCGACCAGTCCGGTCAGTCGTGGCTGGCGGCATCTCTCCCGATCCTCATGGTCGCCGGCGAGGACGCCGTCTTCGACGACGCACTCGAGCCGATCGCGGTCGCCGGTGCCGAGCGTGCGCAGTCGATCCTGCGCGAGTGGAACCCGACCCTGCACCGGGTGATCATCGAGGCAGACCAGGCAGCCCCGGGCGAGCCGGTCGAGGGAGTCGGGTGCTTCTTCTCCGGAGGCGTCGACTCCTTCTACTCCGCACTCACCCTGCGCGACGAGATCACCCACCTCATCTTCGTGCAGGGTTTCGACATCGCGATCGACGACGACCAGCTGGCCGCGCGGGCCCTGGCCGGGGTGCAGTCCGCTGCGCGCGAGCTCGGCAAGCAGCTCATCACGGTGCGCACCGACCTGCGGGCCGTCTCGGATCGCTGGTCACCGTGGGGCGAGGAGTATCACGGCGCCGCGCTCGCCGCAGTGGCGCTGTTGCTGGCCGACCACGTCGGGCGCGTGATCATCCCGTCGACCTTCCAGACCGACGACGCGGTCCCGTGGGGCTCTCACGCCGACCTCGATCCGCTCTGGTCCACGAGCCGGGTGGTCCTCGAGCACCACGGTGTCGACCTCCATCGGTCGGACAAGATCGGGGCGATCAGCGCCGATCCGATCGCGCTGCGCCACCTGCGGGTGTGCTGGCAGCAGGAGAACGGCGAATACAACTGCGGACGCTGCTCCAAGTGCATCCGGACGATGGCCGTTCTGCAGGCCTACGGTGCGCTCGAGGCATGCGCCACCTTCCCGTCGACGATCGACTCCTCGCCCCTGCGACAGGTGCGCCGGCCGAAGCCCTACGAGGTCATCGATGCGCGGTCCATCCTCGCGCTCCTCAAAGCGCGCGGGGTTCGGGATCGGGCCCTTCGGCGCGACCTTCGCGGTCTGATGATCCGCGATTCACGCGTCTGGCAGACCGCACGGGCGGTGCGGAACCGGATTCGGCGCCGGCGCTGAGCAACACTAACCCGCCGCGGGTCAGGGAAGATCGAGCCGCCCGAGCTCGACCAGTCGCGCGAACTCCTCGTCCTTCTGACGCACCTCGTCGAAGGTGCCCTCGGCGCTGACGCGGCCGCCCCGGAGGAAGACGAGCTGATCGACATTGCGCACCGTCGACAGCCGGTGCGCGACGATGATGATCGTGAGGGTGCCGCCGAGACCGGCGAGAGTCTGGGCGATCTCGTGCTCGGTGACGTTGTCCAGGGCGGAGGTCGCCTCGTCGAGAACGAGCACGTGCGGGCGCCGGTACAGCGCCCGGGCGAGACCCAGCCGCTGACGCTGACCACCGGACATCCGGACGCCGCGCTCTCCGATCTCCGTGTCCAGGCCGCTGGGCAGGTCCGCGATCACGTCGTCGAGCCGTGCCATCCGGATGACCTCGTGCACGCGGGCTTCGTCGATCGCCTCGGGCGGCACGCCGAACGCGACATTCGCGCGGACGGACCCGTTGAGGAGGAAGACATCCTGTGGCACGACGCCGAGGCCGTGGTACCAGCCCACCAGATCATCGTTGATCGGCCGCCCGCCGCACTCGACGATGCCGCCGGCCGGCTCGAGCAGCCCCAGCAGGATGTCGAGCAACGTGCTCTTCCCGGCGCCGCTGGACCCCACGAAAGCGACCGTCGTGTTCTGCGCGATCCGCAGCGAGATGCCGTTGAGTACCTGCTCGTCGCTGTCGGGGTAGTGATACGTGATGTCGTGCATGACGATGTCGCCGACGTACTCCGTGCCGTCGTGCGCGGTCTCGTCGTGCGGTTCATGGGCGTCGAGCTCGTGGACCGCGTCCGCGATGATGCGAAGACCGGCCTGGCCGATCCGGGTCGTCGCGAGGTTGGCCGAGACGCGGTTGAGCGTGGGGAGCATGCGCACGGATGCCGCGGCGAAGACGCCCAGCACCGTGATCGCCTCGGCACCGGTCCCCGTGTTGAAGAGGATGACCGACATCCCGAGGATCGCGATGATGAATCCCAGTTCGAGCAGGTACCGCGGGGCGTCGGCCACGATGCCCATCTGGCGGGCGGCCCGCGCCTGGCGCAGACGGGCATCCTCGTAACCTCGGACGAACCGGCCCGTCGTCGACGTGAGACGCGTCTCTCGGAAGCCCTCCATGCTGGGCATGAGATGCTGCCATGCCGCGAGGCTCGCATCCGCCATCTCCTCGCCGATGAAGCGCTGGCGCCGACGGAGCATCCGCTGCACCCCGCCGATCAGGACGACGAAGAGCACGACCGTGAAGATCGTGACCTCAAACGAGGTGACCGCGAGAACGAGACCGATCGCGATCAGCACGACGAGGTCCGAGAACATCGTCACGATCGCGAGCAGCACGCTCGCCGACTGGGTCGTCGCATCGTTGATGTTGCGGTAGAGCACGCTGAGCGAGCGCGAGCGGTGGTCCGTGTACGGCGCGAGCGCGTATCGCCGCATGAGCTCGGTCGAGGACCTCGCCGAGATCAGAGTGGTGCGGCCGAGCAGCCACCAGCGGAACCACAGCGCGCCGATGGTCTTGAAGATGAACGCCATCGCCACGATGCCGCCGACGATGGGAATCAGCTTCTGCACGTCGCTGGTGCCGGCCATCCGGGAGATCGCGCCGAGGGCTCCGGTGTCCGTGCTGCCGCCGGTGATCAGCGTCATCAGCGGGACCATGGCCGCGACGCCGAGGGTGTCGAGGGCCGCGAGCGCCACGGAGGCGACCACGGTGCCGACGATCCAGCGGGCAGGATGCGCCCCGGCCATGCGCAGCACCAGCCTGAGCTGTGCGGGCAGAGTGTCGCGTTCCGGTCGCTGAGTCATGTCTCCCCAGTGGGCCGCCGACCCTCCGTCGCGGCGTTCCTCGGCAGTCTAATCGGGAAGGCAGGAAAGCCCGCTGAGAAACGGTTCGTTGCATAGCACACTCGAGCCGAGTGCTCACTGGACACGGCCCGGACCTCAGCACTATCCTGAACCTGCGTTGTTCGCGACTGGGGGCGAACGACGCGCCTGCCCGAACCCAGATTGGCGGCCTCCGGCCGTTCAGCACCGACCGAGTCCGTCTGGAGAATCACAATGAGCGACATCGAAGAATCCGGCGCCAGCACGCCGCAGGGCGTCAGCCGCCGTACCGTCACCAAGGCCATGGCCTGGGCAGTGCCCGCGGTTGCGGTCGCTGCAGCCGCGCCGGCGTTCGCCGCCTCGGGCAAGCCGCCGATCATCTCGGCCGGCGCCGCCTGTAAGCTGCCCGGCAACAGCTGTAAGACCCTGCCGCCGAAGGGCTACCAGGTCCCCGCGACGATCCAGAACCCGGACCCGACGAAGACCATCTGGATCACCGCCATCACGATCTCGAACAACACGTGCGGCAACCTGACCAACGCCACGGCCGTGCCGGCCGTGCCCTTCTCGGTCACGCCCGGTCAGACGATCAACGTCACGTTCGTCGCGAATGCGAGCAGCAGCGCCAACCAGGCGTGCTCGTTCGACTTCGAGGTCACCTGGGGCCACGCGTCCGACGGTTCCGACCACGACCACTCGCCGATCCCGGTGCACGTCGTGATCCCGAGCACGCCGCCGGACTGCGTCTGCCCGCCGGCCTGATCGCCGATCATCGAACGCCCTCTTCAGCTCCGCTGGAGGGGGCGTTCGCGTTCGCCGGCGAACTCTGTGTCTTGATCAGCCGCGCAGCGTGGCGACGACCGCGGCCATCTCCGCGGCCCGGTCGGCCCAGTCCACGACGGCCGCTGCCGGACGCCCGGAAGCGCCTGCGCCCAGCTGCGCCGCGACGGCCTCCGGGAAGGCGACCGCATCGGCGATCGTGATGCGCGGGTCGTCCGCCTCGCGGAACCCGGCGACGGCGGTCGAGACGACCGGCCTGCCGGCGGCCTGATACTCGTACAGCTTGATCGGGTCGAGGCTGTCGGTGAACTCGTCGACCCGATGCGGCACGAGGAGCACATCGGCGTGCCGCAGGTAGGCCGGGATCTGCTCGTGCGGGCGCGCACCGAGCACCACCGCGCGGGCGTCGGTGAGCCGACGGGAGTCGGCGGCATCGAGGGCGTCGGGGCCCACGAAGACGACGGTCGCCGACCCGGCGAGTGCCTCGGCCGTCCGAACGCAGACGTCGGTGTCGAGGCGGTCGGCGTGCAGCGTGCCCGCATAGAGAGCGATGCGACCGGCCGGGAGGTCCGCGGGCCGCTCCTGATCGGCGGCGTACGCCGCAGTGTCCACGGCGTTGCGGATCAGCACGATCGGAGCCTTCGCCGCCGCGCGCTCCGCGGACTTGCGCCGCAGCAGCTCGGGGGAGCACGCGACCACCGCGGCGGCGTTCTCGAGCAGATCCTGCTCGCCGGCGAGGATGCGGGTGCGCTCGCGGTCGGAGCGGGCGGCGACCGCCCAGTCGTCGGTCATGTCGTAGAGCGCCGGCCAGCCGGACCGGCGCCGCACGTCGGCGGCCGCGGGGTCGTTGATCCACAGCAGCGGCTCGGTCATGTCCAGCCGGGTCGCAGCCTGCTGCACCGCGTTCGCGATGCGTTCGTCGGCGCGGCGGTCCACGCGCCGCGGGAGAGCCTTCGTCGGCCGCATGGTCCACAGCCGCGGGGACACGTCGCCCAGCAGCCGCGGCCCGAAGCCGAGGTGCGGCCGGCGCCGGGCGCGGACGTCATGCACCGGATCGGCGGGCGGCTCGACGAACAGCACGCGCAGGGCAGGATCGGCATCCAGCATCCGCGAGATCAGATGCTGGTTGCGTCGCCAGACGCCGTCCCACGCCTCCAGCGACATCACGACGAGATCGGTCATGCCCTGTCCTTCTCGGTCCGGTCTGCGATGGCTGCGCGGTAGACGGCATCCGTCTGCTCCACCTGGGCCTGGACCGAGAACCGCTCGATGACGCGCGCCCGCTCGGCCTCGCCCAGCCGGCGCCGGGCGCCGGGGTCGACCGCGAATGCACGCAGCCCGGCCGCGGCGGCGTCGGCGTCGCCGGGCGGGAAGAGAGCGCGGTCGTCGAGCCCGCCCATCGTCTCGAGGTGCCCCGCGGCGGCCGCCGCCACCACCGGCAGCCCGCTCGCCATGGCCTCGAGCACCGTGAGGCCGAAATGCTCGTACGGCGCCGTCGCCAGGAGGATGCCCGCTCGGGCCATGAGCTGCGGCACGTCGTCGCGGAAGCCGAGCATCCGCGCCGAGCCGCCGAGGCCGGAGGCGTCTTCGGCGAGAGCCTCCGCCTCCGCACCCGTTCCGGCGATGTCGAGCCGCCAGCCTTCGTCGGCAAGGCCCGATCGTGCGAAGGCCTCGATCGCGAGCACGGTCTGCTTCTCGGGCTGGAGACGCTGCACGACCAGGATCACGCGCTCGCGCCCTGCCGTCGGGGGGAGGGGCGGTGGTTCGATGCCCGGGAAGACCACCGTGCTGGGGACGCCGATCGCGTCGGCGACGGCGGAGCTCACGGCGATCTCGGCATCCACCACACGGCGCGCGACCGGATCGAGAGGGAGTGCACGGAAACGGCCGCGCCGCTGGGCGAAATGGCGGGTGGAGACGATCGCGGGGCGTGCGCGACCTGCGAACGCCTGCACCGCGGCGATGTCCGCGGCTGTCATGTGGGTGTTGACGACGTCGGCGCGATCATTGCGTCGGCGCATCGCCGCCGCCACGGCCGCCGTCCGGTCGGCCGGCTCGAAACCGACGCCGGCGTCGGCGAGCGGGGCGGCCATGTGGGCCGGATCCCCGCCGATGACGTGCACGTCGTGCCCGGCCTCCGCCTGGGCGATCGACAGCCGCCGCACGAACTGCTCCACACCGGCGAAGCTCGCCGACCGGATCGCATGCACGACGCGGATGCCGCTCATGGCGCGGTCCGATCGAGATCGGGCCGCAGGTCGGCGAGCAGCTCGACGTAGCGCTGCGCCGAGGCCCGCCAGCTGTGCGCCTCCGCGCTGCGTCGTGCGGCCTCCCGCAGCGGCGCGAGATCAATCGCGGCGAGCTGCTCGAAGCGCGCCGCGAGTTCGATCGGGTCGCGATCCACGAGGAACCCGTTCTCGCCGTCGACGATGACGTCGGGGGCGTAGCCGACGCGGGTGGCGACCACGGGGACGCCGGCGGCGAGCGCCTCCAGGACGACCAGTGCGTTCGCTTCATAGGCGCTCGGCAGCGCGAAGATGTCGCTGGCGGCGAAGAAGAGCGGCAGGTCGTCGCCGCGCGGGCCCATGAACAGCACCCGATCTGCGACTCCGGCGGCCTCCGCGTGGGCGCGCGCGTCCGCGATGGACTGCTGGTTGCCTCCCGCGACGAGCATGAGCACCGTCGTCGCGTGCGCCAGCGCGTCGATCGCGAGGGGAAGTCCCTTCCGCTCGAACTCGTGCCCGACGAACAGCACGACGCGGTCTTCGTCGTCGAGGCGGAACTGCGCCCGCGCGTTCCGGCGTTCCTCCGCCGTGGGAGGGCGGAACCGCTCGAGGTCGACGCCGTTCGGGATGACGACGACCGGCGGACGCACCTTTCCGTAGGTGCGGCGCAGCACCTCGACCTGCGCGGGCGACAGCGCCACGACGGCGCGGTGGGCCCGGCCGCGGTAACGGACGAGGTCACGCGCGAACGTGAACAGGTGCGTCGGGTTGCGCACCATCCGCCAGGCGCCGTTGCCACGCGCGCGCATGGCGGCGCTGACCACCCCGTGGTCGACGTAGACGTCGCCGGTCATCACGTTGTTGTGGCAGATCGAGACGGCATCCGGACGCTCGGCGAGATACTCCTTGGCGCGCGCCGTGCCGATGACGGTGAACCACACCATCTGCCGGAAGAGGGCGAAGGCGCGCATCGGCACACTTCGTCGTTCTCGGAAGGACTTTCCGCGCAGCGCGTCCTCGAGGGTGAAGCGTTCGACGGTGTGGCCCAGAGCGCGGAACTCCCGCTCCAGGTTCGCGGCCACGCCGGCGACCCCGGACCCGGTGTGGATGTACGGCGCGATCTGCACGATCCTCATCGGCGCTCCGAAGCCTCGGGGTACCGCCGGCGCTCGACCTTCAGCGGGCCCCGCGCGTACAGCGCGGCACGGCGCCAGGCGGCGCGGCCGCGATCGCCGGGAAGCAGGATGCCGCGCACCGTCGCCCCCGCCCAGACCGCGAACCGCGTCATCGTCCAGCCGAGGGCGCCGAAGTGCTTCCGGTAGAAGCGTTCCTGGCCGGCGTGGAAGTGGACCTCCCGGCGGGTGGCGTCCGTGCTGGTGCCTGCGCCCGCGTGCTCCGCCTTCGCATCCGCCGTCACGGTATGCCGCCAGCCGAGCAGCTTCGCCCGGTAGGCCCAGTCGGTCTCCTCGGCGTACAGGAAGAAGCTCTCGTCGAACCAGCCGACGTGGTCGATCGCCGCGCCGTTCAGCATCAGCACGGACCCGATCACGTAGCGGTCCGCGCGCCGCAGCCGGGCGAGTCCCATCGCTTCGGCCCAGGCGCCGGCGGGGGACGGGAACGGCCAGTCGACGCGGGCGGGATGCCCGGCCTCGTCCACCTGGACGGGGCCGGCGCTGGCGATGCCGGGCGTGGCGTGCAGTCCGCTCTGGACCCGTGCGATGTCGGCGGGTGCGATGACCGCATCGGGGTTGAGAAGCAGCACATCGCCGTGCGGGACGAGGCGGTCGGCGAGAGCGACGTTGACCCCCGTGCCGAACCCGCCGTTGCGTCCCGGGTCGAGATAGCGGACGCCGAGTTCAGCGCAGAGGTCCGCGATCTCCGGCAGCGACGAGTTGTCCACCACCGTCACGGGGAACCCGGCGACCGGCGCGAGCGCCCGGCGCAGGAGGTCCGGGGCGCCGTAGGCGACGACGACGATCTCGAGCCCGGGCGATGCCCGGTGCTCCGGCCCGGGATCACCGGGACGGTGGATCACGGCTTCGTACAGGTCGAGGTAGTCGGACGCGACGGCATCCCAGGTGCAGGATGCCGCGCGCGCGAACCCGGCCGCCACGAGCTCCGTGCGCCGTGGTCCCGCGGCATAGGCGAGCGCCGTCGCCAGGGCCGCAGCATCCCCTTCGGGCACGACGATCCCCGCGCCGCCGACGACGTCCGGGAGGGCGCCGGCATCGCTGGAGACGACGGGGACGCCCGTCGCCATCGCTTCGACGGCGACGCGCCCGAACTGCTCGGTCCACGACGGCGTGGCCTGGGACGGGATCGCGAGCACGTCGATCCCGCGATAGAAGTCCGCGACCTGTTCCGGCGGCACCGCACCCACCAGCTCGACCCTCCCGGCGATGCCGAGCTCGGCGGCGCGCCCCGGCACGTCGGCGGCCAGAGGCCCCGCGCCGGCGATCCGCACCCGCATCCCGGGGGCGGCCGCGGCAGCCCGGAGGAGCACATCGATCCCCTTCTCCGGCACCAGCCGCCCCACGAAGCCCGCCACGAACGAGCCGTCGTCTTCCTCGAGCGGGGCGGAGCTCGCCGAGGCCGGTGAGAACTCGTCCGCGTCGATTCCGAGGGGGATGACCCGCGCGCGCCCGGCGAAACCCTTCGCGCTCACGATCCGTGCCGCTTCGGCATTGCACGCCGAGATGCCCCGCGCTGTTCGGAGGGCGACCCGTTCCAGCCAGCGGAAGGGAACGGGATACCGCTTCGGGATGTTCTGCGCCGTATAGAGGACCACGGGCGCGCGGTTGCGCCGCAGGGCCCGCAGCAGGAGCACCTCCGCGGTCGCCAGGGCGAACGGCTCCTCATGGATGTCGATGACGTCCCACTGCTCGCCGAGCGCGCGCCAGATCGGGCGCGGGTCGAAGACGAAGAGCGCGGGATGCCGGCCCCGGGTCCGCACCGCCGTGGCCTCGTCGCCCGCGCTGGTCGCCAGGGAGACCTCGACGCCCCCGGCGTGCCACCGGGAAGCCGCGAGCAGGCTCACGTGCACACCCCGAGCGCGAAGGGCGCGCTCCCGTCCGCGCCACGCCGCGACGGTGGCGCTGTGGGAGATCCTCAGTACGCGCACGCGAACCCCTTCGATAAACTCGCTCACGACCTATTCTGGCGGTCGCCTGCGTCGCCGAGAAGGATCAGGGACTGGGGGAGTCGATGACCGACCGGATCGGGCGTCGCGCGATGCGCGTCGCGCACCTCGATCACACGACGACGACCGGTGGCGCGGAGTACGCGCTGGCCCGGATGCTGCGCGCCGAGCACGACTGGGCGGCGGTGCTGCTGCTTCCGCCGACGACCGGCGAGGACGTCTACGCGGGCGCGGTCGGCGACGTCCCGGTGCGCGTGCGCGGGGTCGCGCAGAGCGCGGGCGCGAGCTCCGGCGGCGCGATGAGACTGCTGGCCCTCGGCGGATCGGTGCTCGCACAGGCCGCGGTGACCCGGGTGAGCCCCGAGTTCCGGACCGCCGACGTCGTGCATGCCAACACCTCGCGCGCGGCCGCCTACACCGCCCTGGCGGCCTGGACGACGAAGGTGCCCCTCGTCGTGCATCTGCGCGACATGATCGACGTCGAAGCGCTCGGAACGGCGGGCTACGCGCTGATGACCCGGCTCGTGCTGCCCCGCGCCGACGGAGTCATCGCGAACTCACGGGCGACCCTCGAGTCCGCGCACCCGTTCTTCCGCGCCGGTGTCGACGCGGAAGTCATCCCCAGCGCCTCGGGTCTGCGCCGGAGCCGTCCGCGCGCCGCGACTCACACACCGATCCGCGTCGGCATGCTCGCCCGAATCGATCCGTGGAAGGGGCAGGACCTGCTCGTCGACGCCTTCGCCTCCGCGTTCCCCGACGGGCCGGAGACACTCGAGCTGGCCGGCGGAGCGCCCTTCGGCCACGACGACCACCTGGACGCGCTGAAGCATCGGGTCGCCGCACTCGGCATCGCCGATCGTGTGCTCTTCCCCGGACATGTCGGCGACGTCGACACGCTGCTGTCGACCTGGGATGTGGGTGTTCAGGCATCCATCCGACCGGAGCCGATGGGGCAGAACGTCCTGCAATACCTCGCCGCGGGACTGCCGACGGTGGTGGTCGACGAGGGCGGACCGACCGAGTGGGTCGTCGACGGGGCGAACGGCCTGCGCGTGCCGCCCCGGGACGCGTCCTCGCTCGCGTCCGCTCTGCGCGCGCTCGCCGCCGACCCCGCGCTGCGCACGCGTCTGAGCGCTGCGGCGGTGGGGACCCCGGGGCTGCTCTCGGATGCCGACGTCGCCGCTGCTCACGCCGCCTTCTATCGCCGGGTGATCGAGCGCCGCGGCCGCTCGCGGCGCCGGTAGCATCGCATCATGCCCGTCGCTCTCACCGTGAGCCTGCCACTCGTCCTGGCCGCCGTGCTGATTGCCAGCGGGGTGGCGAAGCTGCGGCATCCGGATGACCTCAACGGCTGGCGGGATCTCGGTGTGCCGCGCGGCCTGCGCCGCACCTGGCTGCTGCGTCTGCATCCGTGGGGCGAGATCGTGCTCGGTGTCGCGCTCGCGGTCCTCGGTGGGGCGCTCGGCGTCCTCGCCGGGGCGGTCGCGATCGTCCTCATGGGCGCGTACACGTTCCTCATCGTGAGCGTTCTCCGCCGGACTCCGGATGCCTCGTGCTCCTGTTTCGGCGAGCAGGCGCCCGTCACGGGGTGGACCGTCGTCCGCAATGCATGGCTCACTGCCCTCGCCGTGGCGACGACCGCCACGATCTGGGCGAGCCCGCTCTGGGGCGGCGCAGTGGTGGCTGCGATGGGGTCCTGGTGGTGGGTGCTCGGGCTCGCGGTCGCGGCCGTGACCGTCTTCCTCATCATGCACCGGGATGCCGCAGAGACCACCGCGGCCGCGATACCGCCGGGGGCGTCTGCGCCTGCGGTGCGCTCCGACGAGGAACTGGACTACGTCCGCGTCCGCACACCCGCCGTGCCCGTGACCCTCGCCGACGGCACGGTCATCTCGCTCCGCAAGCTCGCCGAGCAGCGTCCCATCCTCCTGCTCGCCGTCAGCGAGACGTGCGGCACATGCGAGCCGGTGATCGAGAGCATCGATCGCTACCGTGAGTTGCTGCCGGAGGTCGACGTGCGGTTCCTCCTCATGCGCGAGCCGGACAACAGCGAGCTGACGTCGACGACGGAGCCGCAGACGCTCCACGATCCCCACCAGTACGTGGCCGGTTCTCTCCTCGACGTGCTGCGCACGCCCACCGCGATCCTGGTGGGTGTCGACGGCTGGCTCGCCGGAGGCCCCGAGACGGGCGCGGAGCCGATCGAAGCGTTCGTCCAGGACATCTACGACAGCCTCCACGCTGAGGATCCCGCTCGCTGACCAGGCGTAATCGTGCGATTCCTCCAGCGTCGCCTCAGGATGAGGCCGCTATTATTTCCGAATGCCCACCGACACCCCGCCCGAGTCGCCGGACGCCTCGAACAGGCCCCCCGAGCCGACTGAGACCGAGGAGACGTGGAGCCTGTGGAAGGCCGTCGAGGAGTCGTCGGGGACTGACACCCTGCCTCCGCCCATCCCGCAGCAGCCCGGCGCACCGGCGGCCGGCCTCTTCGGCGCCGGCGCGGCAGGGTCGGGCGCCGCGCGCAGCACCGGTTCGGGGGCCCATCATGCGTCGCACAGCGGGCGCCACCGCTCATCGGGCGGTTCGCACAAGCACAAGCACCGCCGCCACCGTCGCCGCGTCCGGTGGGGATGGATCGCCGGCGGAGTCGGCATCGCCCTGCTCCTGCTGCTGATCGCCGGCGGCATCGCCGGGTTCCGCTTCATGAACGAGGTGAAGCAGGTCCAAGCCCAGCTCACGAGCGCCAAGACGGGGCTGGACCATCTGGGCGTCGCGGTGAAGGCCGGCAACCAGTCGCAGATGAAGACCACTGCGCAGCAGATCACGGCCGATGTGGAGGCCGCATCGCACACCGTGAACGGATCGCTGTGGGTCGTCGCGGCCCACGTGCCCGTCGTCGGCAAGAACGTGGATGCCGTCCAGCGGGTGACCCGCGCGATGAACATCCTCACCGGCAAGGCGCTGACGCCGGGGCTCGAGGTCATGTCGAGCCTCAAGCTCAACCAGCTCGCGCTGAAGGGCGGCGGCATCGACCTGACCGCGTTCAAGAAGGCGCAGACCTCCATCCCGACGATCGCGGCGGCCTTCACCGCCGCGCAGGCCGAACTCGCCCCGATCGACAGGGCCGGCCTCATGTCGCAGGTGTCCGGCCCGGTCGATCAGATCGACGGCGTCATCAATTCCGCCGCGCCGCAGCTGCAGTTCGCACAGAAGTATCTGCCGACCCTGCTGAACATCGCCGGCGGCAGCGGCAAGAAGACGTACCTGCTGATCTTCCAGAACAACGCCGAGATCCGCGCCACGGGCGGAAACCCGGCGGCGAGCATGATCATGACCGTGAACAACGGTCACTTCAAGGAACTCGATCAGGCCAGCTCCACGACGTTCTACACCGCCGGCACCGCGGGAACCTCCTACACGAGCCTGCCCGCGGCGGCCGCGAAGCTGTACCGGTCCGACATCACGACCTACTCGCAGAACTTCACGATGACGCCGAACTTCCCGACCACGGCGACACTGTTCCAGAACGAGTTCAAGCACACCAACGGCAGTCATTTCGACGGCGTGATCTCGATCGACCCCGTCGTGCTGTCGCAGATGCTCGCCGTGGCGGGCCCGGTGCAGACGTCGGACGGGACGAAGGTCACGAGCGACAACGCCGTGAAGCTCCTGCTGAGCGACGTCTACGAGAAGTACCAGAACGGCGCCGAGTCCGACGCCTTCTTCTCGGACGTCTCCAAGCGCGTGTTCAACCACCTCGTCTCCGCGCACTGGGACCCGACCAAGATGCTCGACGCGCTCACCACGTCGGCCCAGCAGCAGCGCATCTACCTGAACTTCACCGACCCGAAGGCGCAGGCGCTCGCCGTCGAGATGGGACTCGACGGGGCGCTGCGTGCCGCCGGCCGGACGACGATGGGCATGTACCTGAACGACTCGTCGGTCAGCAAGCTCGAGTACTGGCTGACCCAGACCGTCAACCTGCAGTGCAATGCGAGCAGCCGCACCGCGACCGAGACGATCACGCTCAAGAACTCCATCCCCGACTCCATCCAGAGCCGGTACACGCTCGGTCTGCGCAACGGCTCCTACGGTCTGTCGAACCGCACGATGATGCTCGACCTGTTCTCGTTCGCCCCCGCCGGCGGCTCGATCGTGAGCACGACGCCCAGCACCGGGCAGGTCGCGGCGTGGAACCGCAGCGGCGTCGACCAGGGCAGTCGGGGTGTCAGCCGCACCGTCTTCGTGCCGCAGGGCAAGACGGTGACCGTGAAATACACGGTCAAGCTGCCTCAGGGCGACCTCGGCAAGCTGGACCTGCGCTACAGCCCGACCGCGCGCGACACCAAGGTGACGATCGGCGCCTCCTGCAACCAGCTGTTCAGCAAGTGACCACGCCCCCTCAGGGCTCGCTTTTGTAGCCCTTCTGACCCAGGTCAGGGGCCGGAAGCAGAAAAATGAGAGCGATGCCAAAAAGTTAGGTGCAGCGGACCGTCTGCGGGGTAGACTCAGGGCGGCGTCGTCCCGGTGTTGAGAGCCGAGACGGGGCTTCTGGGTGAAGCAAGTACACGGGGACCCGAAAGCCGTGCTTGCGCTCGCCTGCCTGGGGAGGCAATCGTGTCTGAAATGCTGGAATCATGACGCTCAGTGCGTCGAAAGGCGATGGGGTAGCACGGGAGTTCTCGCCTGTCGTCCGCCTTGTTCCACGGAGCGCCGCCGGTAGCGCGCGCGTGTGGCAGATGCGCTTCGCGCGCAGACTGTGGATCACCGACCTGATCATCCTCACGGGCGTCGTGTTCACGACGCAGCTGATCACGTTCGGCTTCGGTCCGGCGGTCGTCGCGACGCGGACGCAGTTCACCGGTGCCGTGCCGTACTGGCTGTTCTCGCTGGTCCTGGTGGTGCTGTGGATGTGGGCGCTCGCGCTCAACGACACCCGCGCGCCGTCGGTGATCGGCGCAGGGAACCTGGAGTACATGCGGGTGCTCGGGGCGAGCTTCCAGCTGTTCGGGGCCCTCGCGATCATCGCGTTCGTCACCGAGTTCGAGGTCGCCCGCGGGTACCTGCTGCTGTCGCTGCCGGCCGGTGTGGCGCTGCTCGAGCTCAGCCGCTGGTCGTGGCGGCTCTGGCTGACCCGGCAGCGGGTGACCGGTGCGTACACCGAGCGCGTCATCCTCATCGGCACACCGGAGTCGGTCCGCAGGATCGCCGACGAGCTGAAGACACGGCCCGGCCTCGGCTACACCGTCGTCGGCGCGTGCATCTCCACCGGCGGGCGCGTGGGCGCCGGGATCGCCGACCTCGGATCGGTCGACGACCTGCGCCACGTGCTCATCGACACGGCCGCCGACACCGTCATCGTCGCGAGCACCGACGGCCTGCCGACCGAGAAGGTCAAGGAGATCTCGTGGATGCTCGAGACCGGCCGCCAGCACCTGGTGCTCGCCCCCGGCATCCTCGACGTCGCCGGTCCTCGCATCCACACCCGGCCCGTGCTCGGCCTGCCGCTGACGCACGTCGAGACCCCGAACTTCAGCCGTGGGCAGCGCTGGGCGAAGCGCCTGTTCGACATCTTCGCCGGGTTCGCGCTGCTCGTGGTGCTGTCGCCGTTCATGCTCGCGATCGGTCTTCTCGTGAAGATGTCCGGTGGTCCCGTGTTCTTCCTGCAGAAGCGCATCGGTCGTGACGGGCGCCCGTTCCGGATGATCAAGTTCCGTTCGATGACCGTGGATGCCGAAGACCGGCTGAACGAGGTCAACGAGCGCAACGACACGAACGAGATCCTCTTCAAGCGCATGGACGACCCGCGGGTCACGCCGCTCGGCCGCTGGATGCGCCGCCACAGCATCGACGAGCTGCCGCAGCTGCTCAACGTGCTCGACGGCTCGATGTCGCTCGTCGGCCCGCGTCCGCCGCTGCCGAGCGAAGTCGAGAAGTATGCCGACCACGTGCACCGGCGCTTCCTCACCAAGCCCGGCATGACCGGTGCGTGGCAGGTGGGCGGTCGCTCGACGCTGTCGTGGGAGGAGAGCGTGCGGCTCGATCTGTCTTACGTCGAGAACTGGTCGCTGCCCGGCGACATCGTGATCCTCGCGCGGACGCTGCGAGAGGTCATCACGCCCGGTCGCCACGCGGCCTGAAAGACCCGGTCGTCGGCGTCTGACCCACCCCCCCCAGGGTCAGGCGCCGGCGATCCGTCTCATGCGGTCGCCGAAGACCTCCGGCGAGAACCGCGCCGCGTGCGCCAGCACGGCCGCACGGTCGAAATCGTCCTCGAAGTCGGTGACCGCGTCGATCACCGCGGTGGGGGTGTCGTCCTCGATGAAGGTGCCGCTGACGCCCTCGGCCGTCGAATCCAGGAAGCCTCCGGCGCGCAGCACCAGCGCGGGCGTCCCGAAGGCGTTCGCCTCCACCGGGGTGAGGCCGAAGTCCTCGTGCGACACCGAGACGAGGGCGCGCGCGTGTGCGTACAGCCAGCGCAGCTGCGCCTCGGGCACGAACCCGAGCGTCGCCACGTTGTCCGGCACCGGCGCCGGCACGTCGGCGCCGACGACCACGAGCCGCTCCCGCGGCATCCGGGCGAAGGCATCCCGCAGCACCTCGGTGCCCTTGTAGCCGCGCGGGCGCGCCACGGTGAGGAAGAAGCCCGGCTCGACGCCGGGAACGGGCTCCTGCGGCCCGTCGACATCGACGGACACCGGGGGATGCACCACCTCGGCCTCGATCCCGTAGACCTCCCGGATACGGCGCGCCACCGACGTGGAGTTCGCGACGTACACGTCGGCGCTCCGGGCGGCAGCGGCATCCCATTTGCGCAGACGCGGACCGAACACGGCGATCGCCGCCCGCGCGGCGAAACCGGTCGAGGTCGTGTAGTCGTCTGACTGGTAGAGCCACCGGGCGGGGTTGTGGCAGTACACGATCTTGCGGGTGCCCGCGGCGACCGGGAGCCCGTGCGCCCAGCCCGAGCTGCTGCACACGACAGCGTCGGCCTCCACCGGCTCCTGCGACGACCAGACGCCGGCCAGCACCGGCAGCGCGCGGCGCGGATCCGAGCCGAAGGGCTTCAGGATGCGCGACCGCAGCTCCCGCACCTCGAAATCGCGGGCGCGGTCGAACGTGAGCTCCGGGCGGTAGACCGCCGTCACCACGCGTTCGGCGTGCAGCTGACCGGCCAGCTCCAGCGCCACGCGCTCGGCACCGCCCCGCTGGGTGAAATAGTCGTGCGCCACGACGATTCGCGACGCGTCGTTGGATCCCACAGTCACTCCCCAGGGGTGCCCGGCCCGGTGCCGGGTCGCAGTCCGGCCGAGTCTAGCCTGACGGCTCTCGGCCGCAGCGACGTTCGGCGGCTGAGCCGCCCGGTTTGGATCGGCATCCGCGATGCCGTAAGCTAAGTCTTTGGTGCCTGTGCCCTGCTGGCCGGCACCGCGAACGTGAGCCCTCCACTGGCGCCCTTCGACAGGCTCAGGGACCGAGTCCCCTGGCGAAGCACCCCGGAGTGGGATTCACGAACCTCTCCGTTCGACAAGAAAGCAGCACTACTGTGACGCGCACTTACACCCCCAAGGCTGGCGAAGTCCAGCGCGAGTGGCTGGTCATCGACGCGACCGACGTCGTCCTCGGACGCCTCGCCTCGCACGCGGCCGCCATCCTCCGCGGCAAGCACAAGCCGACCTTCGCGAACCACGTCGACACCGGCGACTTCGTCGTCATCATCAACGCCGACAAGGTGGCCCTCACCGGCCAGAAGCTCCAGAAGAAGATGGCCTACCGTCACTCGGGCTACCCGGGCGGTCTCAAGGCGGTCACCTACTCCGAGCTGCTCGAGAAGAACCCCGTTCGCGCGGTCGAGAAGGCCATCCGCGGCATGCTCCCCAAGAACAGCCTGGGTCGCCAGCAGCTGTCGAAGCTGAAGGTGTACGCCGGTGCCGAGCACCCGCACGCCGCTCAGCAGCCGAAGCCGTACACGTTCGACCAGGTCGCCCAGTAAGCGCCGCCCAGAAGAAGGACACACTCGTGGCGAACACCGAAGAACTCAGCAACTACTCGACCGAGACCCCGGCCGACCAGGCCGTCGAGGCCGTCGACCGTCCCGTCCTGACCGTGCCCGGTGGCGCGGTCGGCCGTCGCAAGCAGGCCATCGCCCGCGTGCGCCTGGTTCCGGGCACCGGCACCATCACCATCAACGGCCGCACGTTCGAGGACTACTTCCCGAACAAGCTGCACCAGCAGCTGGTCACCGACCCGTTCACCGTGCTCAACCTCACCGGCGCGTACGACGTCATCGCGCGCATCCACGGCGGCGGCCCCTCGGGCCAGGCCGGTGCGCTGCGCCTGGGCATCGCCCGTTCGCTGAACGAGATCGACGCCGAGAACAACCGTCCGACCCTGAAGAAGGCCGGCTTCCTGTCGCGCGACGCGCGCGTCAAGGAGCGCAAGAAGGCCGGTCTCAAGAAGGCCCGCAAGGCTCCTCAGTACTCGAAGCGCTAAACCGTACAGTTCCCTCTATGGCACTGTTCGGCACCGATGGCGTGCGGGGGCTGGCCAACGGCCCCCTCACCGCCGATCTTGCGCTCACCCTGGCCCAGGCGACTGCCGTCGTCCTGGGCCAGGGCCGTACTGCGGACGCGCGCCGCGCCGCGGGCAAGCGGATCACCGCTGTGGTGGCCCGCGACCCACGCGTGTCCGGAGAATTCCTGTCCGCCGCCGTCGAAGCCGGCCTGGCATCCTCGGGTGTCGACGTGCTCGACGCCGGCGTGCTTCCCACGCCCGCGACCGCGTTCCTCATCGGCGCGATGGATGCCGACTTCGGCGTCATGGTCTCGGCCTCGCACAACCCTGCCGCCGACAACGGCATCAAGATCTTCGCGCGCGGCGGGCGCAAGCTGCCCGACGTGGTCGAGCAGCGCATCGAAGCGGCGATGGAGCGCCCGAAGCTCCGCCCCACCGGGGCCGACGTCGGGCGCGTGCGCCGGTTCGCCGACGCCGAGGACCGCTACGCCATCCACCTGCTGCAGTCGCTGCCGCACCGGCTGGACGGCATCCACGTCGTGCTCGACTGCGCGCACGGCGCCGCCGCCGGGGTCTCGCCCGAGACCTTCCGGGATGCCGGAGCCCGCGTCACGGTGATCGGCGCCGATCCCGACGGCCTCAACATCAACGACGGCGTCGGCTCGACGCACCTGTCCAACCTGGCCGCCGAGGTCGTGCGCGTCGGCGCCGACGTCGGCATCGCCCATGACGGCGACGCCGACCGCTGCCTGGCGGTGGACGCCGACGGCAACATCGTCGACGGCGACCAGATCATGGCGATCCTCGCCGTCGCGATGAAGCAGCGCGGCCACCTCGACGACGACACCCTCGTCGCGACCGTGATGAGCAACCTCGGTCTGCACCGGGCGATGGCCGCCCACGGCATCCGCGTCGAGCAGACCGCGGTCGGCGACCGGTACGTGCTCGAGCGCATGAACGAGGGCGGCTACGCGCTCGGCGGCGAGCAGTCCGGTCACGTCATCATGCGCGAATACGCGACCACCGGCGACGGCGTGCTGACCGGCCTGCATCTGCTGGCCGAGATGGCCCGGCAGAAGAAGTCGCTGGCTGAGCTGGCCTCCATCATGACCGTGTACCCGCAGGTGCTCGTGAACGTCCGCGGCGTCGACCGCGAGGGCGTCCAGCATCCCGCCGTGCTCGCGGCGGTCGCCGACGAGGAGGCGCTGCTGGGCGACGACGGACGCGTGCTGCTTCGCGCCTCCGGCACCGAGCCCGTCGTGCGCGTCATGGTCGAGGCATCCGACCCCGACACCGCCAACGCGGTGGCCGGCCGCCTCGCCGAGGTCGTCCGCCAGCATCTGGCCCTGCCCGAGCCCGTCTGAGCTCCCGGCCGGCCCGGCCGAAAACAGGCAGATCGCCGAGAACAGGCAGATTCCCCGCGGAATGCTGCTGTTCTCGGCGATCTTGCTGTTTCCGGGCGCGGTCTACGCGCTGGGGCTGCTCCAGGCGAGCTGTTCGATGTAGCGCAGCAGCACGCCCTCTCGCAGCGCCCAGGGCGACACTTCGAGCTCGTCCACGCGCATCACCGTCATCGCGGTGTGCAGCACCACGGCACCGGCGACGATCTGGAACGTGCGGTCCGGGGTGATGCCCGGCAGCTCCTGCCGGGCGGATGCGGGGATCCGGGCCAGCCGGGGGATCCACTGCCCGAGGGCCGCGCGGGGGAGAAGCATCCGCTGCCCGCCGCTCCAGCCCGGCGCCGGATACCCGGCCAGTTTCGCGAGCGATCGGATCGCCTTCGACGACCCGGCGACGTGGTCCGGCCGCGGCTGATCGAGGAACTGGCCGGCCACCGGGATCAGCTGGGCGCGGGCGTGCTCCCGCAGCTGCTCCACGGCGATCTCGCCCGGCGGGTCCTCGGGGAGGAACTGCACGGTCATGCGGCCCGCCCCGAGCGGGACGGATGCCGCGGCATCCGGAAGCTCGTCGGAGCCGGCCGCCAGCTCGAGGGATCCGCCGCCGATGTCGAAGAGCAGGATCTGCCCGGCCGCCCACCCGAACCAGCGCCGCACCGCGAGGAAGGTGTACCGCGCCTCGGACTCGCCGCCGAGCACCTGCAGCTCCTGGCCGAGGGCGGCCTCGATGCGCGCGATCACCGCGGGCCCGTTGGCGGCCTCGCGCACGGCCGAGGTCGCGGTGGCCAGCAGCTCGACGACGTTCTCGGCCCGGGCCACCTCGCGCGCTTCGGCGACGGCCGCCTCGAGAGCCTGAACGCCCTCTTCGGAGATCGATCCGTCGGGCTGCAGGTACCGCATCAGTCGCAGGATCGTGCGCCGGCTGGTGGTGGCCAGCGGCCGGCCTCCGGGGTGCACATCGGCGACGAGCAGGTGGACGGTGTTCGATCCGATGTCGAGGACTCCGAGACGCACCTGCCCAGCGTAGCCGCCGGGAGGGTCCGCATGCCTGCGATCCCGCCCGGTCCGCATACGATGGGGAGCGATGTCCGCCGAAACGCCGGATGCCACGGTGGCATCCGCCCCGCCCCAGCTGTACCGCGAGATCCCGCGCGCCGAATGGGCGCGCCTGGCATCCGGCATGGCACAGCCCCTGACCGAAACCGAGATCGTGCAGCTGCGCGGCCTCGGCGACCGCCTGGACCTGCAGGAGGTGCGCGACGTCTACCTGCCGCTCAGCCGCCTCCTCAGCCTGTACGCGTCCGCGACCAAGCGGCTCGGTGCCGACACGTCGCGGTTCCTCGGCGAGCCCGACACCACGACCCCGTTCGTCGTCGGCGTGGCCGGGTCGGTCGCCGTCGGCAAGTCCACGATCGCGCGCCTCCTGCGCGAGCTCATGAGCCGCTGGTCGGACACGCCGCGCGTCGAGCTCATCACCACCGACGGCTTCCTGTACCCGAACGCCGAGCTGGAGCGTCGCGGGCTGATGGACCGCAAGGGCTTCCCGGAGTCGTACGACACCCGTCGGCTGGTGGAGTTCCTCTCCGACATCAAGAGCGGGGCGGAGGAGGCGCACGCGCCGTTCTACTCGCACATCCAGTACGACATCGTGCCCAACGCCCGTGTGACGGTGCGCCGCCCCGACGTGGTGATCGTCGAAGGGCTCAACGTGCTGCAACCACCGCCCGCGCCGCACGACGTCGCCGTGAGCGACTTCTTCGACTTCTCGATCTATGTGGATGCCGACGCCGGCGACATCGCCAGCTGGTACGTCGACCGGTTCCTGAAGCTCCGGCAGGGCGCGTTCAGCGACCCGAGCTCGTTCTTCAACGTGTTCGCCGACCTGACCGACGAGCAGGCGGTCGAGACCGCCCTGGGCTACTGGAACAGCATCAACCTGCCGAACCTCGAGGAGAACGTGCTGCCCACCCGGCACCGTGCCAACCTCATCCTGCGCAAGGGCCGCGGCCACTCCGTCGAGCGGGTGCAGCTGCGCAAGCTCTGACGCCGCATCCGGCATCCCGCGTCGTTCAGTCGTCACGATCTGCGGCGTCGGCAGCATTTCGTGACGAGTGAGCAGGGTGGGGCGTCGCGCGTGTCGACTCGTCACGATCTGCGCTGCAGGCTGCGCTTCGTGACGAGCGAGGCGTTCGGTGGCGGCATCCCGCGTCGTTCGCTCGTCACGATCTGCGGCGCCGGCTGCGAATGGTGACGAGCGAACAGGACTGCAGGGGGATGCCGGACGGGCGCGGGATGCGCTACGCCCAGGCGGCGGGGGCCAGAACCCAGATGAGTTCGGCGCCCTCGTCGCCCTCGACGCGCCAGCTGTGCGGCTCGCGGCCGGGGAAGGTGATCGTGTCGCCGGGACCGAGCGGCCAGTCGCGGTCGGAGAAGCGCACCATGACCTGTCCGCGCAGCACGTGCAGCACGTCGATCTCGGCCGCGACCGCATACAGCTGATCGCCGCCGTGCCCGCCCGGTTCGATGACGGAGCGGATCACCTGCACGCGAGATTCGCCGCGCGGTGACACGAGGCGCTCTTCGAGTCCCTCGCCGCCGAAGTTGATCCGCGGGCCGGTGCCGGCCGGCACGAACGCGACCTCCGGCGCCTCGAAGAGCGACCCCACCGAGATGGAGAGCACCGCGCACAGGGTGATCAGGCTCGACACGCTCGGCGAGGTCAGGTCGCGCTCGACGCGCGACAGAAAACCCTTGGTCAGGCCGGTGATCTGGGCGACCTCGTCGATGGTCATGTGCTGCGCCTGCCGGGCGGCGCGCAGCCGGGATCCGATGCGGATGTCGCGGTGCTGGGGGTCGAGGGTGATCGGGCGCATATCGCGACCACGCTACCGCGACGTCTTGACACTCGTGAGCAGGGCCTGCTAATTTGGCCAAATCAGATTCCTTATAGACAACATCTGATTCCCAACAAGCAACAGCCGGAAAGCTCCGGCAGAGCGACGAGGAGGTTGCCGTGGCTCCCATCGGCCCCATCGACAGTTCCAAGACGCCGCGCTATGCCGGCCGCGACGGCTTCGCCCGGCTCCCGCGCCTCGACCAGGTCGACCACGCCGACATCGTCGTGGCGGGCTTCCCGTTCGACGCGGGCGTGTCGTACCGCTCGGGCGCCCGCTTCGGGCCGAACGCGATCCGCGAGGCATCCCGCCTGCTGCGCCCCTACAACCCGGCCCTGGACGTCTCGCCGTTCGAGCTCGCCCAGGTGGCGGATGCCGGCGACGTGGGCGTCAACCCGTTCAACATCGGCGAGGCGATCGACACCATCGAGGAAGCCGCGCTCGAGCTCACCGAGGACGACACCCGCCTGGTGACCTTCGGCGGCGACCACACGATCGCGCTGCCCCTGCTGCGCGCCGCGGCCAAGCGTCACGGACCGGTCGCACTGCTGCACTTCGACGCGCACCTGGACACGTGGGACACCTACTTCGGCGCCGAGTACACCCACGGCACGCCGTTCCGCCGTGCGTTCGAAGAGGGCATCATCGACACCGAGGCGCTCAGCCACGTCGGCACCCGTGGACCGCTGTACGGCAAGAAGGACCTCGAAGACGACCGGCGCTTCGGCTTCGGCATCGTCACGAGCGCCGACGTCTACTACCAGGGCGTCATCGAGACGGTCGCCAAGCTCCGCGACCGCATCGGCGACCGCCCGCTCTACATCTCCATCGACATCGACGTGCTCGACCCGGCGCACGCCCCCGGCACCGGCACGCCCGAGGCCGGCGGCATCACCAGCCGCGAGATCCTCGAGATCCTGCGTGGCTTCCGCGGCCTGAACATCATCGGCGCGGACATCGTCGAGGTCGCGCCGGCGTACGACCACGCCGAGATCACGAGCGTCGCGGCATCCCACATCGCCTACGACCTGGTGTCGCTGCTGGCCGACAAGCATGCCGCGGAGGCCGGAGCGGATGCCTGAGCACAGTTTCACCGGGGGCGAGCACGTCCGAAACGGCGGCGACGTCGTCGTGGAGACGCTGACCGCCCTCGGCACCACCCACATCTTCGGCATCCCCGGCCAGCACGCGCTCGGCCTGTTCGACGCGATCCGCCGCAGCGACCTCCGGTTCGTCAGCTCCCGCGTGGAGAACAACTCCGCGTTCAACGCCGACGGGTACGCCCGTGCCACCGGCGAGGTCGCGGTGATGTTCGTCTCGACCGGCCCCGGTGCGCTCACCGCGCTCGGCGCCCTGCAGGAGCCCTACACCACGGGCGTCCCCGTCCTGGTGATCAGCGCGCAGATCCCGCGCCGCGGTCTCGGCGGGCAGAAGAACGGGCTGCTGCACCAGATCGACGACCAGCAGCGCAGCGCGCAGAACGTCACAAAGAGCACCGTCGTGGTGCGGGATGCCGCCCACATCCCGTCCGCCATCGCGGACGCCTGGGCGCTGGCTCAGTCGGTGCCCGCCGGCCCGGTGTGGGTGGAGATCCCGCAGGACGTGCTCCTCGAGCCGGCGGGCATCCCGCCCGTGCAGGATGTCGCGGCATCCGTCGTTGCCCGTCCGGCGCGCGCCGAGCTCATCGCCGAGGCCGCCCGGCTGCTCGCGGGCGCCGAGCGTCCCGTGATCGTCGCCGGGGGCGGCGTGCGCCGCTCCGCGACCGGACGCACCGAGCTGGTGCGGGTCGCCGAAGCACTCGGCGCCCCTGTGGTCTCCACGGCGGGCGGCAAGGGCGCCATCGACTTCGCGCACCCGCTGTCGGCGGCGAGCTGGATCGAGGACCGCTTCACCACCGAGCTGATGGAGGATGCCGACGTGCTGCTCGTCGTCGGCAGCACCATCGGCGAGGTGACGAGCAACTACTTCACGTTCGCGCCGCGCGGCACCCTCATCCAGATCGATGCGGAACCCCGCGCCCTCGGCTCGAACTACCCCGTGCTCGGCATCCACGCGGACGCCGGGCTCGCGCTCGGCGCCCTCGCGGACGCCCTGCCGGAGCCGCATCCGGATGCCGTCGCCCGCGGCGCCGCGATCGCCGCCGACCTGCGCGCCCGCGTCGAGGCGCGCCTGGCCGCGCAGGACCTCGCCACCGAGCAGGAGGTGCTGCGGCAGCTGCGCGGCGCGGTCCCGTCCGACGCGCAGACGTTCTGGGACATGACGATCGCCGGCTACTGGGCCTGGTCCGCGTGGGACCCGCAGGACGGCGAGTTCCACTCCGCGCAGGGCGCCGGCGGCCTCGGGTTCGCGTTCCCGGCGGCCCTGGCCGCGGCGATCGGCACCGGCCGGCGCACCCTGGCGGTCTCCGGAGACGGCGGCGGGATGTACTCCGTCGCCGAACTCGCGACCGCCCGTCAGCACGACGCGGACGTGACGTGGCTCATCGTCGACGACGGCGGCTACGGCATCCTGCGCGAATACATGGTCGGTGCCTTCGGGCAGGCGACCGCCACCGAACTTGCCCGGCCGGACTTCGTCAAGCTGGCCGAGGCGTTCGGCATCCCCGCCCACACGGCGACCGTCGACACCCTCGGTGAGACGATCGCCCGCACGTTCACGCAGCCCGGGCCCGCCGTCGTGGTGCTCCCGGCCGTGCTGCGCATGTTCGAACTCACCTGACCCACCCGAAGCGAAGGAGCCTCCAGTGGACATCGCAATCATCGTCATCTATCTCGTCGCCATGCTGGCGTTCGGGTTCTGGGGCAAGTCCCGCACCAAGAACTCGAGCGACTTCCTGGTGGCCGGCCGGCGCCTCGGCCCCGGCTTCTACACCGGCACCATGGCCGCGGTCGTGCTCGGCGGGGCTTCCACCGTGGGAGGTGTCGGCCTCGGCTACAAGTACGGCATCTCGGGCATGTGGCTCGTCGTCGCGATCGCGGTCGGCCTGATCCTGCTCAGCCTGTTCTTCGCCGGCCCGATCCAGCGGCTCAAGGTCTACACCGTCGCCCAGATGCTGCAGCTGCGCTACGGCATCAACGGCACGAGCGCCTCCGGCGTCGTCATGGCGCTCTACACGCTCATGCTCATGGTCACGTCGACCATCGCCTACTCGACGATCTTCAACGTGCTGTTCGGCACCCCGCGCTGGGCGTCGATCGCGATCGGCGCGGCCATCGTGATCCTGTACTCGTCGATCGGCGGCATGTGGTCGATCACCCTCACCGACATGGTGCAGTTCATCATCAAGACGATCGGCGTGTTCTTCCTGCTGCTGCCTTTCGCGTGGACGCAGGCCGGCGGCTACGACGGCATCATGCAGCGCCTGGGCGACACGGTCGGGGCATCCCACTTCGACCTGTTCGCGATCGGCGGGCAGACGATCATCACCTACTTCGTCATCTACACCTTCGGGATGCTGATCGGCCAGGACATCTGGCAGCGCGTGTTCACGGCGCGCTCGCCGCAGGTGGCCCGCTGGGGCGGCACCGCGGCCGGCATCTACTGCGTGCTGTACGGCATCGCCGGCGCCCTCATCGGCACCGCCGCCGCCGCGCTCCTGCCGCACGAGGCGGCGAAGGACGACGTCTACGCCGCGATCGCCGAGCACGCGCTGCCGATCGGGCTGTCCGGCATCGTGCTGGCCGCTGCCGTGGCGGCCATGATGTCCACCGCGTCCGGTGCGCTCATCGCCTGCGCGACCGTCGCCCGCGCCGACGTCACTCCGCTCGTGCTGCGCATGTTCGGGCGGACCCCCACCCGCATCGGCGAGGGCAACCCCGAGCACGACGTGCGCGAGAACCGCATCTTCGTGATCGTCCTCGGCATCGTCGGCACGCTCATCGCGATGGTGCTCACCGACGTGGTCGCGGCGCTGACCGTCGCGTACGACATCCTCGTCGGCGGGCTCCTGGTCTCGATCCTCGGCGGGCTCATCTGGAAGCGCGCGAACGGGGCGGGGGCGATCGCCTCGATGATCGTCGGTACCGTGGTGACCCTGGGCAGCATGGTCGTCTACGGCGTGATCGCTGGTGACGCGCTGTCGGGCGTGCTCGCCAACGAGCCGATCTACTGGGGGCTGCTGTCGAGCCTCGTCGTCTACATCGTGGTCAGCCTCGCCACCAAGCCCACGCCGGCCGACGTCGTGCAGCGGTGGAACGACCGCAAGGCGGGCCGGTTCACCGACGCGACCGGCGTCGTGGCGGCCACTCCCGCGGGCCACTGACCCGCGCTCGCGGATGCCCCGGCAGACTTCGGTTTGCCGGGGCATCCGCGTTGGTGGAACACTGGCGCACGGGGGAACTTCGGCGCCCCCGGACCTCCGAGGAGCACCATGATCACCCATCACCTCCGTGTGCATCGCAGCGATGAGAATCTGTCGCGCGAGGGCCAGCTCGCCTGGGCCATCGCCCGGGTCGCCACCGACCCCGTCGACGTCGAGGACGACGTCGTCGACATGATCATCAACCGGGTGATCGACAATGCAGCCGTGTCAGCGGCATCCCTGACCCGCGAGCCCGTTTCGGCGGCGCGGCAGCAGGCGCTGGACCACCCCGTCACCGTCGGCGGGTCGGGATCGACGATCTCCGGATGCCGCCTCGACCGGCGCACGAGCCCGGAGTGGGCGGCGTGGGCGAACGGGGTGGCGGTGCGCGAGCTCGACTTCCACGACACGTTCCTCGCCGCGGAGTACTCGCACCCGGGCGACAACATCCCGCCGATCCTCGCGGTCGCGCAGCACGTCGGCGCGGACGGCGCGGCCCTCGTGCGCGGCATCGCGACCGGGTACGAGATCCAGATGGACCTGGTGCGGGCGATCAGCCTGCACAAGCACAAGATCGACCATGTCGCCCACCTCGGCCCGTCGGTCGCGGCCGGCCTCGGGACGCTGCTGGGACTCGACCAGGAGACGATCTACCAGGCGGTCGGGCAGGCGCTGCACACGACGACGGCGACGCGGCAGTCCCGCAAGGGCGAGATCTCCACCTGGAAGGCGTACGCCCCGGCGTTCGCCGGCAAGGCCGCCATCGAGGCGGTCGACCGCGCCATGCGCGGGCAGACGTCCCCGAGCCCGATCTACGAGGGCGAGGACGGCGTGATCGCGTGGATGCTCGACGGCCCGGACGCGTCGTACGACGTGCCGCTGCCGGGGGAGGGGGAGCCCAAGCGCGCGATCCTGGACTCGTTCACCAAGGAGCACTCGGCCGAGTATCAGGCGCAGGCCTTCATCGACCTGGCCCGGCGCCTGGGCACCGAGCACGAGTCCCTGCGTGAGGGGACGTCGGAGAGCGGATCGCCCATCGAGTCGATCGTGCTGCACACGTCGCACCACACGCACTACGTGATCGGGTCGGGCGCGAACGACCCGCAGAAGTACGACCCGCAGGCATCCCGCGAGACCCTCGACCACTCGATCCCGTACATCTTCACCGTCGCGCTGCAGGACGGCACGTGGCACCACGTCGACTCGTACCTGCCCGAGCGCGCGGGCCGCGAGGACACCGTGGCGCTGTGGGAGAAGGTGACCACCGCGGAGGATGCCGAGTGGACCCGCCGCTACCACTCCGAAGACCCCGCCGAGAAGGCGTTCGGCGGCCGTGCCGTCATCCGCTTCGAGGACGGATCCGAGATCGTGGACGAGATCGCCGTGGCCGACGCGCACCCGCTGGGTGCGCGGCCGTTCGCCCGCGAGGACTACGTGCGCAAGTTCCGCACCCTCGCCGAGGGCGTGCTCGACGCCGACGAGATCGACCGGTTCCTGGCGCTCGCCGAGCGCCTGCCGGAGCTGTCCGCCGAGGAGGTGCAGGAGCTGTCGATCGTGGCATCCTTCGGCGTCCTCGCCGCCGCTCCCGCCCCCAAGGGGCTGTTCTGATGCTGTACGCGCAGACGTCACCGGCCGAGAAGCGGCGGCTGTTCCGGGAGCGGCTCGCGTCGGGGGAGCTGCTGCGGTTCCCCGGTGCGTTCAACCCGCTGTCGGCGCGGCTGATCGAACGCAAGGGCTTCGAGGGCGTGTACGTGTCGGGGGCGGTGCTGTCGGCCGATCTGGGGCTGCCGGACATCGGCCTGACGACGCTGACGGAGGTCGCCGGGCGGGGGCAGCAGATCGCCCGGATGACGGAACTGCCGGTGATCATCGACGCCGACACCGGATTCGGTGAGCCGATGAACGTGGCCCGCACGATCCAGACCCTGGAGGATGCGGGGCTTTCCGGGACGCACATCGAGGACCAGGTCAACCCGAAGCGGTGCGGGCACCTGGACGGCAAGGCGGTCGTCGACGAGTCCACGGCGCTGAAGCGGATCCGGGCCGCGGTGGATGCCCGCCGCGACCCGAACTTCCTGATCATGGCGCGCACCGACATCCGTGCGGTGGAGGGCCTGGGGTCGGCGATCGACCGGGCCAAGGCGCTTCAGGATGCCGGGGCGGATGCGATCTTCCCGGAGGCGATGCGCACCCTGGAGGAGTTCGCCGCGGTGCGGGATGCCGTGGGCGTGCCGATTCTGGCGAACATGACCGAGTTCGGCAAGAGCGACCTGTTCTCGGTGGATCAGCTTCGTGATGTGGGGGTGAACATCGTCATCTGGCCGGTGTCGCTGCTGCGCATGGCGATGGGCGCGGCAGGTCGCGCGCTGGACGAGCTCGAGAACGAGGGGCACCTCACCGGCCTGCTGGACCAGATGCAGCACCGCGCCGACCTGTACGACCTCATCGACTACGAGGGCTACAACCACTTCGACACTTCGGTGTTCAACTTCCAGATCTCGAAGGACAACTCATGACCGACATCAAGAAGGGCCTTGCCGGCGTGGTCGTCGACGAGACCTCCATCAGCAAGGTCAACCCCGACACCAACTCGCTGCTGTACCGCGGCTACCCGGTGCAGGAGCTGGCGGCGACCCAGCCGTTCGAAGCGGTCGCGTACCTGCTGTGGAACAGCGAGTTGCCCACCGAGGAGCAGCTGGCCGAGCTGCGCGCCGCCGAACGGCAGCACCGGGCCCTCCCCGACGACGTCAAGACCGTCATCGACCTGGTGCCGCTGAACACCCACCCCATGGACGAGGTGCGCACCGCGGTGAGCCTGCTCGGCGCGCAGGACCTCGCCCGCGGGTCGAGCTCCGTGCTGGATGCGTCCGGCGACCCGGCGCAGAACCTCGACCGCAGCATCCGGCTGTACGCGGCACTTCCCGCGATCGTCGCCTACGGGCAGCGGCGCCGGCGCGGTGAGGAGCTCATCGCACCCCGCGACGACCTCGACTATGCGGCCAACTTCCTCTGGATGACGTTCGGCGAAGAACCCGACGACGTCGTCGTGGACGCGTTCAACCGGTCGATGATCCTGTACGCCGAGCACTCGTTCAACGCGTCGACGTTCACCGGCCGGGTCGTGGCATCCACGCTGAGCGACCTGTACTCGGCCGTCACCGCGGCGATCGGGGCGCTCAAGGGCGCGCTGCACGGCGGTGCGAACGAGGCGGTGCTGCACATCTTCGACGAGATCGGTGATGCTTCGAACGTGTCTGCGTGGCTCGACCAGGCGCTGGCCGAGAAGCGCAAGGTGATGGGCTTCGGGCACCGCGTGTACAAGAAGGGCGACTCGCGTGTGCCGACGATGGAAGCCGCCCTCGGCACCCTCGTCGAGCACTACGACCGCCAGGACGTGGCGGATCTGTACAACACGCTCAAGGACGAGTTCATTGCCCGCAAGGGGATCTACCCGAACCTCGACTATCCGTCGGGTCCCGCCTACAACCTGATCGGCTTCGACACCCTCACGTTCACGCCGCTGTTCGTCGCGGCGCGCGTGACCGGCTGGACGACGCACATCATGGAGCAGCAGGCATCCAACGCGCTCATCCGCCCGCTGTCCGAGTACATCGGTCCCGACGAACGCCACGTGCCCGGTTACGTCCCGGATGCCGCGGCCGCCGAGCTCGCCGACCGCCCCGCGGAGGCCGCCGACTGACGCTTGCGCCCTGAGCTTGTCGAAGCGCAGAGGCCACGCTCTTGCGCCCTGAGCTTGTCGAAGGGCAGGCGTACCGGGAGTGTTGGGCTTCGACAGGCTCAGCCCGCCTGGCCGGGCGGCGGCGCATGGGGTTACGCGGCGGGTTGGTAGTCGTGTCGTCGGCGGCCGCCGGGTCGGGGGGTGCGGGTCGGGTCGATGTGGGCGGGTGGGATGAACCAGACGCCGGTGTGATCGATGCGGATGTCCCATCCTTCGGTGTGGACCATGTGGTGGCAGCTGGTGCACAGCAGGATCCCGTCGTCCAGATCGGTTGCGCCACCCGCGGACCACCAGGTCAAGTGGTGGACTTCGCACATGCCCGGTGGGGCGGCGCAGTTCGCGCAGCCGCCGTCGCGTTCGACCAGGGCGATCCTTTGCGCTTTGGAGAACAGGCGGCGGGACCGGCCGTAGTCGAGGATCTCGCTCTTGCTGCCGAGGACGAGCGGGATGATCTCCGCGTCCGCGGCCATCCGGCGGGCGGTGCCGGCGTCGACGGGTTGGGTGATGCCGTCGATGGTCGCCACCCCGGTCCCGGTGGTGAGGGCCTCCAGCGGGATCCGCACCACCACGGTCGTTGATGCCAGCGGGAGCACGGTCTGCTCACACCTCAGGACGTGCTTCGCGATCACCGCCAACGCGTCCGCCTGCAGTTGCACGATCGTGCGCTGTTCCACACCATCCCCGCTGCCCGACCCATCCACACCTGTGGCGTCCTCGCCACCCCACGACCAGCCACCGTCACCGTGACCCGCGGCACCGCCGCCGGGGTGGTTCCGTCCTCGGAGGGCGCGGATCTGGGCGGTCACCAGGGCGTCGATGGCGGCTTTGATCGGGGCGCCGGTGGCGGGGTCCAGGCGGCCGTCGAGGTTGATCATGCCGTGCTGGTCTTCCCAGATCCTCAAGAACCGGGCATCCCGCAGGTTCTCGAGCTTAGGTTCGAGCCCGTCCGGGTCCAACCACGCCTCCGCCCGCCGCAGCACCACCTGGAGTTCGGACAGCGACAGGCCGGCCGCCTGCTCCACCAGGGTCCGCTCCGCCTGCGCGAGCAGGGCCCGGTCGGCCCGGCACGCCACCCGATCCAGCAGGGTCGTGATCGCGCCCGCGCACGCCACACTCAACACCCCCGCCTCCACCGCGGTCGCGACGTGCGGGTGCCTTGCGGGGGCGCGTTCCCCACTGAACGTCATCCGCC
>NZ_JTDK01000030.1 GCF_000802305.1 Microbacterium mangrovi
CATCGCTTGGCTCAGCAGCGAGGGAGTCACCCGCACGCTGCCTACCGGGATATACGAACTCTCCCGGACAGGAGTTGCCACCGCGGTATCCACCTGCGGCAGAGGGTGAGGCGGACCGGCCCGTGCTGGCTGTCGAGCGACGTCTGGCAACCGCCGCGTTGGCACGGGATAAGAGCTCGCTCTAACCGAGTTCCGCGTGCTGCTAGTCACTGCGAGCGAGGCGCCCAGGGCCTGCTGGGTCTGACGATAACGCAGGCGGGCGAGATTCGAAACCACGTCCGAGCGCGTGTCGTGAAAAACGGAAGCGCCGAGGCGGCAGCCGCTAGCAGACGACTACCGCCCCGGCGCGAAGTTTCCGGAGGGGCCAATTACCAGTTGGCCCCCTGGCTATCGCCGGAAGCCCACATCCAGTGTACGAGGGGGCCGGGTCTCGGCGGCTGATGACGGGGCGGCATCCTGCGCCGGCGGTTTCAGGGTCCCGTACAGCGAGCTCGAGCTCGGGTTGGGTAGCTGGGGGGAATACCCGAGCTGGGGGCGTCCGATGTGCCCCAGCTGGAGCGTTCCTGAGGGGGCGTGAGCTCGAAAGCGGCCCCATTGTTCCTTTACTTCTGGACGCGGCCCCTCCGGGGCCTCAAACCGCGGAATATCAGGCCTGTAGGGCTATCCTGGGGGCGGAAGTCGTACGAACCGCCGCGGTGCCGGTCGGAGGCCTCACCGCAACGTCACGGTGGGGCCTTCGATGCGTTCGGGGGCTGGCGAGCGAGCGGCCGCGCGGCGCGTGCGATGCGCGCGACGCGGACACGTCCGCGTGCGCTGCGCATTCGCACCGCTCCGGGAGCGGGGCGATCGGTCGAGCAGCTCGAAACCGCAGACTGAGGGGCTCCATCCGATACGCAGAGCGATGCAGGCCGGAGGAGCGAAGCGGGGGAGGTCTGCAATAGTGCCGCGTGGCGGATGGAGACCCGGGAGGTGACCTAATGCTGGCAACTAGGCCACACGGGGAAGGCGCATGCGAGCGTAGCGAGCAGTGGGCGCCTGACGGCGGCGTAGCCGCTCCAACCTCAAGAGCCCAGAGCCGCCTCCGAGATCTCTCTCGCCGCACACCGCCGCGCTCCGTCGGC
>NZ_JTDK01000031.1 GCF_000802305.1 Microbacterium mangrovi
GGGGGTCGGGTGGGAGGGTGAAGGCGGGGAGGGTGCGTTCGGGGTGGACGGTGTAGGCGCGGCGGGTGGGGCTGATCCAGGTGACGGCGCCGCCGTGGGCTTGTTCGATGCGCCATCCGGTGACGGTCTTGATGATGTGGTGGTTGGTGCAGAACGGGTTCAGGTTCGTGAGCGCGGTTTCTCCGCCGTGCTGCCATTCGATGCGGTGGTCGATCTGGCATCGGTTCGCGGGCATCCCACATCCGGGGGTGAGGCAGCGGCCGGCCCGCCAGGTGACGGCTTGGCGGAGGGGTTTGGGGACTTTGTACCGGTCGCGGCCGATGGACAGCACGATCCCGGTTTCGGGGTGGGTGAGGACCCGGATCCATTCCTTCGCACCCCCGGCCAGTTCCCGGGCCTTCTGGATCGGGATCGGGCCGACGCCTTCGACCACGGCCGGTTCCGCTCCGGGTGCGTTCGCGTACGCGTCGTCCAGCAGGGACAGCACCGGAACGGTGACCACGACCTGCGCGCGGATGCGTTGCGCGGTCTTCGGGTGCGCTGTCACGACGCCGGCCACGAGCAGGTCGCCGTACACGTCCGCACGCACCTGATCCAGGGAGCGCGGATCAGTGGTCCCCGCTGCGGTTTCGGCTTTCTGGATGGTCTTGCCGATCCGGGTGGCGCGGTCGAACGCGGCGCGGGCCTCGACCGCGGGACCGTACAGGTGCGTCCACGCCATCCCGTCGACGTCGTCTTCGATCCACACCCGCCGCCGGGTGATCGCGGCCTGGTGTCGTTCGGTGAGGGTCGGAGCCTGTTCCTTCTCGATCAGCGCCTTCACCCGGCGGCGGAACGTGCCCACCGGTTCGGTCTCCGCCAACTCCACCGCCGGACCGATCAACCGGTCCCGCAGCCCCGGGTCGGGGACCTGGTCCAAAAGCAGCACCAGCAGTTCCGCGTGCCGGGGCGTCATCCGCGCCCCCGACAACGACGAGAACGCGGCCCGGTACCGGCCCAGCAGCGCCTCCGCCCGGCCCAGCAGCACCCCCGCGGCGTG
>NZ_JTDK01000032.1 GCF_000802305.1 Microbacterium mangrovi
TAAAAGAAGTCCGGCGGTGTCCTACTCTCCCACAGGGTCCCCCCTGCAGTACCATCGGCGCTGAGAGGCTTAGCTTCCGGGTTCGGAATGTGACCGGGCGTTTCCCTCTCGCTATGGCCGCCGAAACACTATTGATGTTTCAGTTTCACACATAACAAAGAATCATTGTTGTGTGTGGTTCTCGACCGTACATCGAGAACCACTCAGTGGACGCGAACACGCTTAAAAGTTTGGTGTTATCAAGTCATCGGCTTATTAGTACCAGTCAGCTGCACACATTGCTGTGCTTCCACATCTGGCCTATCAACCCAGTAGTCTGGCTGGGAGCCTCTCGCCCCGAGGGGCATGGAAGTCTCATCTTGAGGCCGGCTTCCCGCTTAGATGCTTTCAGCGGTTATCCATCCCGAACGTAGCTAACCAGCGGTGCTCCTGGCGGAACAACTGGCACACCAGAGGTTCGTCCAACCCGGTCCTCTCGTACTAGGGTCAGATCCTCTCAAACTTCCTACGCGCGCAGCGGATAGGGACCGAACTGTCTCACGACGTTCTAAACCCAGCTCGCGTACCGCTTTAATGGGCGAACAGCCCAACCCTTGGGACCTACTCCAGCCCCAGGATGCGACGAGCCGACATCGAGGTGCCAAACCATGCCGTCGATATGGACTCTTGGGCAAGATCAGCCTGTTATCCCCGAGGTACCTTTTATCCGTTGAGCGACAGCGCTTCCACAAGCCACTGCCGGATCACTAGTCCCGACTTTCGTCCCTGCTCGACCTGTCAGTCTCACAGTCAAGCTCCCTTGTGCACTTACACTCGCCACCTGATTGCCAACCAGGTTGAGGGAACCTTTGGGCGCCTCCGTTACTTTTTGGGAGGCAACCGCCCCAGTTAAACTACCCACCAGGCACTGTCCCTGAACCGGATCACGGTTCTAAGTTAGATATCCAGAGTGACCAGAGTGGTATTTCAACAATGACTCCACGGTAACTGGCGTCACCGCTTCAAAGTCTCCCACCTATCCTACACAAGCCACACCGAACACCAATACCAAGCTGTAGTAAAGGTCACGGGGTCTTTCCGTCCTGCTGCGCGTAACGAGCATCTTTACTCGTAATGCAATTTCGCCGAGTTCGCGGTTGAGACAGTTGGGAAGTCGTTACGCCATTCGTGCAGGTCGGAACTTACCCGACAAGGAATTTCGCTACCTTAGGATGGTTATAGTTACCACCGCCGTTTACTGGGGCTTAAATTCGCAGCTTCGCTTACGCTGACCGCTCCTCTTAACCTTCCAGCACCGGGCAGGCGTCAGTCCGTATACATCGTCTTGCGACTTGGCACGGACCTGTGTTTTTAGTAAACAGTCGCTACCCACTGGTCTCTGCGGCCACCACACCCTTTTCCGCGCAAGGCGGTATAAGTGGATGGCCCCCCTTCTCCCGAAGTTACGGGGGCATTTTGCCGAGTTCCTTAACCACGATTCTCTCGATCTCCTTGGTATTCTCTACCTGACCACCTGAGTCGGTTTGGGGTACGGGCGGCTAGAACCTCGCGTCGATGCTTTTCTTGGCAGCATAGGATCACCCACTTTTCATCCGCATCGTGTCTCAGCCTGCATGAACCGCGGATTTGCCTACGGTTCGGCCTACGCACTTGCACCAGGACAACCATCGCCTGGCTTGGGCTACCTTCCTGCGTCACACCTGTTAATACGCTAACCGCACCAGCATAGGGTCGTGTGCTCCCTCGCCCGGTGTCACCCGAAGGTGACGATGAACGAGTTCGGACACTTAGCATCACTGGATTGATTGGGGCGGTTCTTCGCCGGTACGGGAATATCAACCCGTTGTCCATCGACTACGCCTGTCGGCCTCGCCTTAGGTCCCGACTTACCCAGGGAAGATTAGCTTGACCCTGGAACCCTTGGTCTTTCGGAGGACGTGTTTCTCACACGTCTTTCGCTACTCATGCCTGCATTCTCACTCGTGTGCCGTCCACGGCTGGATCACTCCGCCGCTTCACCCGGCACACGACGCTCTCCTACCCATCAACACGGCTGGACCACGAAGGCCTACCATTAATGTCAATGCCACAACTTCGGTGGCGTGCTTGAGCCCCGTTACATTGTCGGCGCGGAATCACTTGACCAGTGAGCTATTACGCACTCTTTCAAGGGTGGCTGCTTCTAAGCCAACCTCCTGGTTGTCAGAGCAACTCCACATCCTTTCCCACTTAGCACGCGCTTAGGGACCTTAGTTGGTGGTCTGGGTTGTTTCCCTCTCGACTATGAAGCTTATCCCCCACAGTCTCACTGCTGCGCTCTCACTTACCGGCATTCGGAGTTTGGCTGACGTCAGTAACCTTGTAGGGCCCATCGGCCATCCAGTAGCTCTACCTCCGGCAAGAAACACGCAACGCTGCACCTAAATGCATTTCGGAGAGAACCAGCTATCACGAAGTTTGATTGGCCTTTCACCCCTATCCACAGCTCATCCCCTCAGTTTTCAACCTAAGTGGGTTCGGCCCTCCACGACGTCTTACCGTCGCTTCAGCCTGGCCATGGATAGATCACTTCGCTTCGGGTCTAGGACACGCGACTGAATCGCCCTATTCAGACTCGCTTTCGCTACGGCTACCCCTCCCGGGTTAACCTCGCCACGTATCACTAACTCGCAGGCTCATTCTTCAAAAGGCACGCTGTCACCCCTGCTAGGGAGGCTCCAACGGTTTGTAAGCAAACGGTTTCAGGTACTATTTCACTCCCCTCCCGGGGTACTTTTCACCTTTCCCTCACGGTACTTGTCCGCTATCGGTCATCTGGGAGTATTTAGGCTTATCAGGTGGTCCTGACAGATTCACACGGGATTTCTCGGGCCCCGTGCTACTTGGGATACCCTCCACGCCAACACACGCATTTCGACTACGGGACTGGCACCCACTCTGGTCCGCCTTTCAAGACGGTTCGTCTATACGCTGCTGTCACGTCGACCACTCGGCAGAATGGTCAGGAGAGTCCCACAACCCCGAATATGCAACTCCTGCCGGATATCACACATACTCGGTTTAGCCTGATCCGGTTTCGCTCGCCACTACTCACGGAATCACGGTTGTTTTCTCTTCCTGTGGGTACTGAGATGTTTCACTTCCCCACGTTCCCTCTACCCGCCCTATATATTCAGGCGGGAGTCACTAGGTCGGCACGCCGCCCAGCGGGGTTTCCCCATTCGGACACCCTCGGATCAAAACTCGCTTATCAGTTCCCCGAGGCTTATCGCAGATTGCTACGTCCTTCTTCGGCTCCAGATGCCAAGGCATCCACCGTTTGCTCTTAAAGACTTGAAATCACATGAGATCAGAATCGGAATCGAACACCGAAGTGCTCGAACTCGAAATTGATGAAGATAATCATTTACATGATCATCAGTGAAACGATCCGAAGATCGTCTCTAAGATGCTCGCGTCCACTGTGTAGTTCTCAAAGTACGGGCGGTACCCCTCCGCCAACCCCCAAAGGGGAAAACAAAAGGAGCCCAGAGGATACAGTCACGAAGAAGATCCCGAAGAATCAACCCCATGTCCGGTCCCTCAGGACCCAACAGCGTGCCGGCACCCACCCCTCTGACCCGAACGTTCCAACCACCGAAGCGGCGTACTGATCCAGACCAGACGACTGAATGCCATGTCAAATGTTCCACCCATGAGCTCCGGTCGGAAACATTCGTTCCGAATCCGGCTCTGTCACTCCGAAGAGTGCAGTGCTCCTTAGAAAGGAGGTGATCCAGCCGCACCTTCCGGTACGGCTACCTTGTTACGACTTAGTCCTAATTACCGATCCCACCTTCGACGGCTCCCTCCACAAGGGTTAGGCCACCGGCTTCAGGTGTTACCGACTTTCATGACTTGACGGGCGGTGTGTACAAGACCCGGGAACGTATTCACCGCAGCGTTGCTGATCTGCGATTACTAGCGACTCCGACTTCATGAGGTCGAGTTGCAGACCTCAATCCGAACTGGGACCGGCTTTTTGGGATTCGCTCCACCTTACGGTATCGCAGCCCTTTGTACCGGCCATTGTAGCATGCGTGAAGCCCAAGACATAAGGGGCATGATGATTTGACGTCATCCCCACCTTCCTCCGAGTTGACCCCGGCAGTATCCCATGAGTTCCCACCATTACGTGCTGGCAACATAGAACGAGGGTTGCGCTCGTTGCGGGACTTAACCCAACATCTCACGACACGAGCTGACGACAACCATGCACCACCTGTATACCGACCTTGCGGGGCGGCCATCTCTGGCCGTTTCCGGTATATGTCAAGCCTTGGTAAGGTTCTTCGCGTTGCATCGAATTAATCCGCATGCTCCGCCGCTTGTGCGGGTCCCCGTCAATTCCTTTGAGTTTTAGCCTTGCGGCCGTACTCCCCAGGCGGGGAACTTAATGCGTTAGCTTCGTCACGGAATCCGTGGAATGGACCCCACAACTAGTTCCCAACGTTTACGGGGTGGACTACCAGGGTATCTAAGCCTGTTTGCTCCCCACCCTTTCGCTCCTCAGCGTCAGTTACGGCCCAGAGATCTGCCTTCGCCATCGGTGTTCCTCCTGATATCTGCGCATTCCACCGCTACACCAGGAATTCCAATCTCCCCTACCGCACTCTAGTCTGCCCGTACCCACTGCAGGCCCGAGGTTGAGCCTCGGGATTTCACAGCAGACGCGACAGACCGCCTACGAGCTCTTTACGCCCAATAATTCCGGATAACGCTTGCACCCTACGTATTACCGCGGCTGCTGGCACGTAGTTAGCCGGTGCTTTTTCTGCAGGTACCGTCACTTTCGCTTCTTCCCTGCTAAAAGAGGTTTACAACCCGAAGGCCGTCATCCCTCACGCGGCGTTGCTGCATCAGGCTTCCGCCCATTGTGCAATATTCCCCACTGCTGCCTCCCGTAGGAGTCTGGGCCGTGTCTCAGTCCCAGTGTGGCCGGTCACCCTCTCAGGCCGGCTACCCGTCGACGCCTTGGTGAGCCATTACCTCACCAACAAGCTGATAGGCCGCGAGCCCATCCCCAACCAAAAAATCTTTCCAACCCCCACCATGCGGCAGGAGCTCATATCCAGTATTAGACGCCGTTTCCAGCGCTTATCCCAGAGTCAGGGGCAGGTTGCTCACGTGTTACTCACCCGTTCGCCACTAATCCAGAGAGCAAGCTCTCCTTCATCGTTCGACTTGCATGTGTTAAGCACGCCGCCAGCGTTCATCCTGAGCCAGGATCAAACTCTCCGTAAAGAAATTTTGCCAACCCCCACCGGAATAAGGCAGGAGCAGCGAGTTTGAAACTGACCAAAACGGATGTCATTACTGACAAATCCATGAATTGATCCAAAGGAATCTCACCAACCGAAAA
>NZ_JTDK01000033.1 GCF_000802305.1 Microbacterium mangrovi
CGGGTGGCGATCTATCTGCCGATGATCCCGGAAGCGGTCGCGGCGATGCTCGCGGTGGCGCGGGTGGGCGCGATCCATTCGGTGGTGTTCGGCGGGTTCTCCGCGGACAGTCTGCGGGCCCGGATCGATGATGCCGGCGCGAAGCTGGTGATCACCGCGGACGGCGGGTACCGCAAGGGCAAGGTGTCCGCGCTGAAACCGGCCGTGGATCTCGCGTTGGCGGACCGGGGCGGGCAGGGTGAGCAGGAGACCGTGGAACACGTCCTGGTCGTCAAGCGCGGCGGCAACACCGTGGATTGGGTGGAAGGCCGGGACCTGTGGTGGCATGAGGTGGTGCCGCAGGCCTCCGACCAGCACACCGCGCGGGCGTTTCCGGCGGAGAACCCGTTGTTCATCCTGTACACGTCCGGCACGACCGGGAAACCGAAGGGCATCCTGCACACCTCGGCCGGGTACCTCACCCAGGCCGCGTTCACGAACAAGGTCGTGCACGACGTGCACCCCGACACGGACGTGTACTGGTGCACGGCGGATATCGGGTGGATCACCGGGCACTCGTACGTGGTGTACGGGCCGCTCGCGAACGGCGCCACCCAGGTGCTGTACGAGGGCACCCCGGACGCCCCGCACCCGGGCCGGTGGTGGGAGATCATCCAGAAATACGGGGTCACCATCCTGTACACCGCCCCGACCGCGATCCGGTCGTTCATGAAACTCGGCCGGCAGATCCCCGCCGGATTCGACCTGTCCTCGATCCGGGTGCTCGGCAGCGTGGGTGAACCCATCAACCCGGAAGCGTGGATGTGGTACCGGGACGTCATCGGCGCCGGGCACGCCCCCATCGTGGACACCTGGTGGCAGACCGAGACCGGCGCCATCATGATCAGCGCCCTGCCCGGCGTCACCGAAACCAAACCCGGCGCAGCACAAGTCCCGCTACCCGGCATCCGCATCGACGTCGTCGACGAGAAAGGCGACCACGTCGGCAACGGCAACGGCGGCCTGCTCGTGATCACCGAACCCTGGCCCGCCATGCTCCGCGGCATCTGGGGCGACCCCGACCGGTACGTGGACACCTACTGGTCCATGTTCGCCGACAAGGGCTACTACTTCGCCGGCGACGGCGCCCGCCTGGACGACGACGGACACGTGTGGCTCCTCGGCCGCGTCGACGACGTCATGAACGTCTCCGGACACCGGCTGTCCACCGCCGAGATCGAATCCGCCCTCGTCGCCCACGAAGCCACCGCCGAAGCCGCCGTCGTCGGCGCCTCCGACGACACCACCGGACAAGCCGTCGTCGCGTTCGTGATCATCAAAGAGTCCTACCTCAAAGCGCACGAACCCGACGGCCTCGCCCACACCCTCCGCGCCTGGGTCGG
>NZ_JTDK01000034.1 GCF_000802305.1 Microbacterium mangrovi
CGGGCGCGGGTGGCGGTCGCGTTCGGTGCGGAGACCCGGTTCTTCGCGTCGGTGGCCGCCCTGGTGGATCGGCGGGAACGCGAACGCGCCCAGCAGGCCGACACCGGGGCGGTGGTGTCCGCGTCGCAGTTGGCGATGCGGGAGATCTACGCCGAGATCGCCGCGGCGGTGCGCCTGTCCGAGTACCAGGTCGCGTCCCGGGTGAACCAGGCACAGGTCCTGGTCTCCCGGTTCGCTGCGACGATGTCCCGGGTGGATGCCGGTGCCCTGTCCCCGCAGCATGCGACCACGATCGCGGATGTCGGCGGCGTCATCGACGATCCCGACATCCGGGCCGAGTATGAGCGGTACGCGATCGACCTGGCCGCAGAGCTCACTCCGGCCCAGTTGAAGGACGCCCTGGGCGTGTTGGTGGACCGGCTCGACCCGGACGGCACTCAGGCCCGGATCAAGGAAGCCGTGCAACGCCGGTCGGTGCGCAAACGCAGCGTGGAGCCGGGGGTGGGGCAGTTGATCATCACCGGCCCCACCGCCCACATCGAAGGCACCTACAACCGGCTCACCGACATCGCCACCGAACTCCACACCCAAAACCAGGCCGACACCGCCGCGGCGGCCGAGGCGGCCGCGGAAGACATCGGCGACGACGCCGAAGCAGCAGAGTTTGTTCCGGATGAGCGCACGAGGGCGCAGATCATGGCTGATGTCGCCTTGGACCTGCTGCTCACCTCCGTCCCCGACGGGCACGGCACCACCCCCGAACACCGCGA
>NZ_JTDK01000035.1 GCF_000802305.1 Microbacterium mangrovi
TCATCGTATTGAAGGTCGTCGCGGGCGAGTTGACGGTCACGGAAGCAGCCGAACGGTACGGGATTTCGCGGCGACATCTGCACCGTCTCCTGGCCCGCTACCGAGACGAGGGTTTGCCGGGGCTGGAGCTGCGCTCGCGGGCACCGTTGACGCATGCGAACGCGACGACCGATCGGGTGAGGCAACGGATCGTCGCGCTGCGGGTGCAACTTGTCGCGGATGGATTGGATGCCGGCCCCGTCACGATCCGGTGGCATCTGGCCCGGGAGGGATTCGCCGCACCGTCCACGTCCACAATTCGCCGAGTCCTGCACGACGCAGGGCTGATCATCCCGGAGCCGCGGAAACGGCCCCGCTCGTCCTACGTCCGGTTCGAGGCAGCGCAACCGAACGAGACGTGGCAGTCCGACTTCACCCATTGGCGTCTCGGCGACGGCACGGACGTGGAGATCTTGAACTGGATCGACGACCACGCCCGGTTCCTGTTGTCGTGCACCGTGCACACCCCGGTGACCGGCGATGACGTGGTCGACACGTTCCTGGCTGCCGTCGAAACGTACGGGGCGCCCGCATCCACCCTCACCGACAACGGCCGCGTCT
>NZ_JTDK01000036.1 GCF_000802305.1 Microbacterium mangrovi
CTGGTCGGGCGGCGAGCCATCGTTTCAAGGTCTGGTGGAATCGTTCGATGCTCCTATGTTCGTCAAGTGGCAATTTGCGGGAGGTTGGCGTAGATCTCTCGGGCGATGAATCTCTTCAGGCAACGGATGATCTCGCGTTTGGTGAGGCCTTCGGCGGTGCGGCGTTCGACGTAGGCTCGGGTGGGTTCGTGGCGGCGCATGCGGACGATCGCGATGATGTAGAGCGCGCTGTTGGCGGCGCGGTCTCCGCTGCGGCAGAGCCGGTGGCGTCCGGTGGTGCGGCCGCTGGAGGCGGGTTGGGGTGCGACGCCGCAGAGTTTCGCGAAGGCGGCCTCGCTGTGGATGCGAGCGGCGTTGTCGCCGGCGGTGACCAGGAACTGACCGGCCAGCTCGGTGCCGACGCCGTGCAGCTGAACAAGGGCGGGTGCGGCCTCGGTGACCAGGACCGCGAGTTGAGCGCTGAGCTGTTTGATCTCCTCGTCCAGTGCTTTCCATCGACGAGCCAAGTCGCGCAGGGATAGCTTCGTTGCAGCCAAGTGCATGCGCTCCGGCTCGGAGACCAAGGACGGCAGGTCCTCGGTCTCCGGTCGCAGCCTGAGGCAGCGGTTGACGAGGGTTCGTTTGGTCAGCTCGACGAGCTCGTCCCGCAGTTGCGTGGGCGCGCCGATCACGATCCCGAACAGCGTGTTGATCGCCTGGGTGCGTGCTTTTACCGCGCTGGAGCGGGTCACGCGCAGCGTCCGGATCACTTCAACGATGCCCGACTTGCTCTTCGGGACGGCCGTGGAAGTCTCGCCGAGCACGGCTCGTGCGACTTGTTCCGCGTCGAGCCGGTCGGACTTGCCGTCCATCCGTCGCGCGAGACGGTTGGGCCGGTTGACCTCGACGACCGTCTCGCCGTTGCGGGTGAGTTCCCGGGCCAGGGCGGCGCCGAAGGACCCGGTGCTCTCCACCCCGATCGCGCTCAGGTCTCCGTAACCGCGCATCCATGCGCGCAGTGCCGCATACCCGGGGCCCGTGGCCGGGAACTCGTGGTGGCCGAGGAGCCGGCCTTGATTGTCGACCGCGGCCGCGTAGTGAGTGTTCTTGTGGGTGTCGACGCCGCCGATGACCGTGACAGTGTCCGCGATGGTTGTCATGCTGAGAATGCTCCTTCCGTGCTACTGAACCGAGGACGGTCGGAGCGAGCCGGTCGGGCGGAGCGACAGGACTGTGATGGGGCTTCTAGTCCAAGCTCCTATCAGGTCAGATCCGTCCGACCGGCACGCCCCAAGATGCTGCGCTGAACCGGTCGACAAATCGAACGAAGGACACCGTGGTCAATTCTTGACCTGGGTCAGACCGGCCCAGCGCAGCACCACCCCAAGTCTTCACAGATCTTCCCTTGCGTCTGAGGATGGTTCGGGGCG
>NZ_JTDK01000037.1 GCF_000802305.1 Microbacterium mangrovi
CCCTTCCCCCCGATCCTGCCCAGCTCCGCCTCCACCCACACCCCCGACTGATGCGCCCGCTGCACCACCGCCCGGGTGCGGGCCGCGTTGTCCGCATACTCATGATGCGCCCCGTCGTACATCACCGACGTGAACCCCGCCCGAATCGCCTCGAACACGAGATCCTCCTCGGTGGCATGATCCAGATGCACCACCACCGGCACCCCCGCGTCCCGCGCCACCCCCAAAAACCCCGCCCCGACCGGGCCCAGGCCCCCATGGAACCGCACCGCGTTCTCCGACAACTGCAACACCACCGGCACCCCGGCCGCCTCCGCCCCCGCGACGATCCCCTCCGCCACCTCCAACGGCACCGCATTGAACGCACACACCGCACGCCCGGAACCGAGCACCTCAGACATCGTGGACAACGGCATCGAAACTCCGATCAATCGGTGTG
>NZ_JTDK01000038.1 GCF_000802305.1 Microbacterium mangrovi
CACCGTGCTCTGAACGACAACACCCCAGCGGACGTCTACGCAGCATCACCGAAAGCAGTCCCTCCAGGGCAATCCGCGGACACCACTCACTACCGGCTCCGCTACGACCACGTCGCAAGCAACGGGAAAGTCAGCTTCCGCCGCGCCGGCCGCATGCACCACCTCGGCATCGGCACCGCACACGCAGGCAAACGCGTCCTCGCCCTCGCCGACGAGCACACCGTCACCGTGATCCACCTCGACACCGGCGAGATCATCGCCACCAACACCATCGACCCCGACCACACCTACTGGCGCAACACACAACGAGAGCCCGGCCGATGGCCAGGCTCTCATTAGTGACACATGACGCGACTCATCAGAGACCTATGTCTCGACTCATCACA
>NZ_JTDK01000039.1 GCF_000802305.1 Microbacterium mangrovi
CGTCCGCTGGGGTGTTGTCGTTCAGAGCACGGTGCGGACGGTGCTGGTTGTAGTGCTCACGGAAGCTGTCGAGCTGGGTCTGCAGCTCGCTGCTGTTGAGGGCGGCTGGTCGGGCGGCGAGCCATCGTTTCAAGGTCTGGTGGAATCGTTCGATCTTCCCTTGCGTCTGAGGATGGTTCGGGGCGCCGTTCTTCTGTGTGATCGCCAGGGCCGCGAGCACGTATTCGAATGCGTTCCGGCCGCCACCGGAGCGGGCGGTGTAGACGCGGCCGTTGTCGGTGAGGGTGGATGCGGG
>NZ_JTDK01000004.1 GCF_000802305.1 Microbacterium mangrovi
CCCGCCCCGCCCCGCCCCGCCCAACTGTGCATCCCGCACAACCGGCACCTGAATCAGTGCACATCGCACATGGCAAACCTCGGAACAGCGTCCTATCTTCGTCGCAAGACCCCCTTCGGAAGGAAACTTCGATGTCCCGCATCGCCCAAGCGGACGACTTCCCGCTCTCGCGCGTCACCGTCGACGCGCGCCGCCCCTGGTTCGGCATCGCCGTGCAGCGATTCGGCCAGGTGTCCGCGCTCTCCCAGTTCCTGCTCGGCGCCACCCTCGGCTACAGCCTGACCTTCGGCGAGGCCGCCCTCGCGTTCCTCCTCGGCTCGGTCATCCTCGAGGTGATCATGTGCATCGTCGGCTTCATCGGCCAGAAGGAGGGCCTGAACACGGCCCTGCTCGCCCGCTGGACCGGCTTCGGCGAGATCGGCGCATCCCTCGTCGGACTCGCGATCGGCATCAGCCTCATCGGCTGGTTCGGCATCCAGTCCGCGATCTCCGCGCAGTCGCTCGACGCCCTGATGCCCGGCGCCATGCCGGTCTGGGCCTGGAGCCTCATCTTCGGCCTGGCCGTGACCGCGATCGTCGCGTTCGGGTTCGTCGGGATGCAGTGGCTCGCCAACATCACCGTGCCGCTGTTCCTCGTGCTGGTGGGCTGGTCGGTCATCTCCGAGCTGTCCAAGCACAACGTCGGCGAGCTCATGACCAGCGCTCCTCCCGGGCCGCACATCACCGTGTGGGCGGCGACCGGCATCGTCGCGGGCGGCCTCATCGTCGGGGCGATCATCACCAGCGACATGACCCGCTTCAACCGCTCGCGGGCGGATGTCGTGAAGCAGACCGTGCTGGGCGTCACCCTCGGCGAGTTCATGATCGGCATGGCCGGCGTGCTCCTGGCGCACGCCGCGGGCACCGGCGACATCGTCGCGATCGTGACGAGCTCGATCGGATTCGTCGGCCTCATCATCGTCATCACCGGCACCCTGAAGATCAACGACTGGAACCTCTACTCGTCCGCGCTCGGCGTCGTGAACTTCGTGTCGACGACGTTCGGCCGCAACCTCCACCGGCGCAACACCACGATCGTGCTGGGCGTGATCGGCACGATCCTCGCCGCGGCCGGCATCCTCGGCAAGTTCACCGACTTCCTCATCATCCTGAGCGTCGCGTTCCCGCCGATCGCGGGCATCATGATCGCGGAGTACTTCATCGTGAAGGTGTGGCGGCGCGAGCTGGATGCCAGCCGTGAAGACGGATCCCTCCCGGCCACGGCTCCGCGCATCGTCCCCGCGACGATCGTGATCTGGGTCGCCTCGGCCCTCGCCGGCTACTTCATCACGTGGGGCATTCCCTCCCTGATCAGTCTCTTCCTCGCGATGATCCTCTACATCGTCGCCGGCAAGCTCGGCTGGGTGCGCGGCGTCGGATCGGCACAGACCCGCCAGCAGACCGCCCCCGAGCCCACCACGCCGGTCGAAGCCTGACCCCCTTCCTCCCGAGAAAGCGAGAACCATGCACATCGGAATCGACGTCGGCGGCACCAACACGGATGCCGTGCTGATGGACGGCACGACGACACTGGCCGGGGTCAAGCACTCCACCACGCCGGATGTCACCAGCGGCATCGTGCAGGCCATCGAGGACCTCCGCGCGGGCCACCCGTTCGAAGGCGCCGACATCGACGCGGTCATGATCGGCACGACGCACTTCATCAACGCGCTCGTGCAGGCGCAGCGGCTCGCCCCCACCGCCGCCCTGCGGCTCGGCCTGCCGGCCACACGCGCCCTTCCGCCGCTGGTGGACTGGCCGGAGAACCTCACCGCCGCGATCGAGGCGCGCAGCTACCTCGCCCACGGCGGGTACGAGTTCGACGGCCGGCCGATCTCGCCCCTCGACCCCGCGGAGCTGCGCGCGCACGCGGCCGACATGAAGGCGAACGGCATCCGTTCCGTGGCCATCTCGTCGGTGTTCAGCCCGGTCAACCACGACCTGGAGGTGCAGGCCGCGGAGATCGTCGGCGACGTGCTCGGACCGGACGTCGCCATCTCGCTGTCGCACGAGATCGGCCGCATCGGCCTGCTCGAACGCGAGAACGCGACCATCATCAACGCGGCCCTGCGCGAGCTCGCCGCCGAGATCGTCGACGGCCTCACCGCCGCCGTGCGCAAGCAGGGCATCGCGGCGCCGATCTTCCTCAGCCAGAATGACGGCACGCTCATGGACGAGGACTTCGTGCGCCGCTATCCGGTGGCCACGTTCGCATCCGGTCCGACCAACTCGATGCGGGGAGCTGCGGCCACGAGCGGCCTGGAGACCTGCGCGGTGATCGATGTGGGCGGCACCACCGCCGACGTGGGCCTGCTCATCAACGGCTTCCCGCGGGAGACGGCGAACGAGGTCAAGGTGGCGGGGATCCGCACCAACTTCCGGATGCCGGACGTCCTGTCGCTCGGCATCGGCGGCGGCAGCATCATCGACCCGGACACCGGCGAAGCCGGCCCCGAGTCGGTCGGCTACCGTCTCACCACCGAGGCGCTCGTCTTCGGCGGCTCGACCCTCACCGCGACCGACATCGCCGTGGCCGCCGGCCGCGCCGTCGTCGGCGACCCGGCCAAGGTCGCGCACCTCGACCCGGAGCTCGTGCAGCGCGTGCTCGACCGCATCGCCGAGCGCGTCTCCGAAGCCGTCGATCGCATGCGCACCTCGCCCGAGCCGATCCCCGTGGTCGCGGTCGGCGGCGGCTCGATCCTGCTGCCCGACGAGCTGACCCTGTTCGGCGCCGTGCACCGGCCCGAGAACTACTCGGTCGCGAACGCGATCGGCGCCTCGATCGCCCAGGTCGGCGGCGAGATCGACAAGGTCTACGCCATCGAGCCCGGCAAGCGCGACCAGACGATCGCGGCCGTGCGGGCGGAGGCCGTCGACAAGGCCGTCGCCGCCGGCGCGCGTCCCGCGAGCGTGGCGATCGTCGACTTCGACGAGGTTCCGATCCCCTACCTGCCCGGCAACGCCACCCGCATCCGCGCGAAGGCGGTCGGCGACCTCGACATGGGAGGCGCACGATGACCTGGACGATCACCGCCGACCAGATCGGCGACCTCGCCCGCGGCGCCGCGCTCCTCGGCACGGGCGGCGGCGGCGACCCGTACATCGGCGCCCTCCTGGCCCGCCAGGCGCTCGGCGACGGATCAGTCACCGCGGTGGGCCTGGACGAGCTCCCCGAAGACGCCCTGGTGCTCACCGTCGCGATGATGGGCGCCCCCACCGTCATGGTCGAGAAGCTCCCCAGCCTCGACGAGATCATGGCCCCCGTGCACGCCCTCGGCACCTACCTCGGACGCCCCGTGACGCACGTCGCATGCGCCGAGGTCGGCGGGGTGAACTCCACGATCCCGATCGCCGCAGCAGCAGCCCTCGGCCTGCCGCTGGTGGATGCCGACGGCATGGGCCGGGCGTTCCCCGAGCTGCAGATGGTGCTGCCGACGCTGTACGGCGTGACGGCATCCCCCCTCGCGTTCGGCGACGAGAAGGGCAACGTCGGCGTGCTGCAGACGGTCGACAACAAGTGGACCGAGCGCATCGCCCGCGTCGCCACGGTCGAGATGGGCTGCTCGGTGATGATCTCCGGCTTCTCGATGACCGGCGCCCAGGCGCGCGAGTCGCTGGTGGGCGGGTCGCTGTCGCACTGCATCGAGATCGGTCGCGGCATCGCGGCCGCGCGGGATGCCAAGACGGATGCCGTCGCGGCGACCGTCGACCTGCTCGGCGGCCGGGAGCTCTTCGGCGGCAAGGTCGTCGACGTGCAGCGGGCCACCACCACCGGGTTCGCCCGCGGCCGCGCCCGCATCGAGGGCGAGGGCGCGGACGCGCTGGAGCTCGAGTTCCAGAACGAGCATCTGATCGCCCGCCACGGCGACGAGATCATGGCGACGACCCCCGACCTCATCATGGTGGTCGAGGCCGACTCGGGCGAGCCGATCACCACCGAGGGACTGCGGTACGGCCAGCGGGTGCGGGTGATCGCCGCCCCCGCCGACGAGCGCTGGCACTCCGCCGAGGCCCTGGACATGGTCGGTCCGGCGTACTTCGGCTACGACCTCGCCCCGCACCGGTTCGACGGCACCGTGTCAAACGGCACGGTGTCATACGGCACCGTGTCCGCCGGCGAGCACTCGGTCGCCGCGGCCCCGGTTCCGGCATGAGCTGGGAGCTGCGGGCATCCGACCTGCCCGACCTCGCCCGCGGCGCGACCCTCCTCGGCACGGGCGGCGGCGGCGATCCGTACATCGGCAAGATGCTCGTCGAACGGGTTCTCGGCGACGGGGTGATCACGATCCTCGACCCCGACGAGCTGACCGACGACCTCTTCGTCATCCCCACCGCTCAGATGGGCGCTCCCACGGTGATGATCGAGAAGATCCCCGCCGGCACCGAGCCGACCCTGGCGCTGCGCACCCTCGAGGAGCACCTCGGCCGGCGGGCCGACGCGACGATGCCGATCGAATGCGGCGGCATCAACTCGATGATCCCGCTGGTGGTCGCTGCCGAGACCGGGCTGCCGGTGGTGGATGCCGACGGCATGGGCCGGGCGTTCCCGGAGCTGTCGATGGAGACGTTCGCCGTCTACGGCGTGCACGGGTCTCCCCTCGCCCTGGCCGGCGAGCGCGGCGAGAAGGTCGTCATCGACACCGGCGACGACGACCGCCAGATGGAGTGGCTCGCGCGCGGCGTGACGATCCGTCTCGGCGGCGTCGGGCACATCGCCGAGTACGCGATGAGCGGGGCGGACGTCCGCCGCACCGCGGTGCCGCGCACGCTGTCGATGGCCCTCGCCCTCGGCCGGGCGATCCGGGAGGCCCGCGAAGCGAAGCGGTCGCCGTTCGCCGCGATCGCCGACACGCTGGCATCCACCCTGTACCCGCACGTGCGGGAGCTGTTCACCGGCAAGGTGACCGACGTCGAGCGACGCACCACCGAGGGCTTCGCACGGGGCCGCGCCCGGATCAGCGCGATGGACGGGGATGCCGGCGACTTCGAGATCCGGTTCCAGAACGAGAACCTCATCGCCGTGCACCAGGGCCGGGTCGTCGCGATCGTTCCGGACCTCATCTGCGTCGTCGACCACGAGACCGCGGAGCCGATCACCACGGAGGGCCTGCGCTACGGCCAGCGGGTGCGGGTGCTGGGCATCTCGACGCCCGCGCTCATGCGCACCCCGGAAGCGCTGGCCGCCTTCGGACCCTGCGCTTTCGGCCTGGACGAACCGTTCGTGCCGGTCGAGGAGCATCGCGGCTGAGCGCGGGACGACCGCCTACGCTGAGCACATGCCCCGCCGACTCGCGCACGACGACCTCGGGCCGCTCGCACGCGGGTACTCGCTGCTCGGCTCGGGCGGCGGCGGGCCCACCACGATGGTCGAGCTGCTGCTGCGCGATCCGGGGCACTGGCCGATCGACGTCGCCGACCTCGACGAGCTCGATCCGGCGACCCCGTGCCTCGGGGCCGCGTTCGTGGGTGCGACCATGCTGCTCGCCGAGAAGCTCGTCCCCGCCGATCCCTTCGGCCCGCTCGTCGCCGCGATCGAGCGGTGGCTCGGGCATCCCGTCCCGGCGGTGTGCTCGATCGAGGGCGGCGGCATCAACGGCCTCACCCCGCTGCTGATGGCCGGCCGCACGATCGTGGATGCCGACTGCACCGGCCGCGCCGTGCCCGGCCTCGACCAGATGTCGCTGTTCGTCGACCGGGTTCCGGGTCTGGTGTTCGCGAGCGACACCGGCGCGGGCGGTGTGACGCTCGTGCAGTCGGATCGGGCGGCCGACGTCGAGCACGTCGTGCGGTCGGCGATCATCCAGGCCGGCGGCGCCGGCTGCGCGGTGCTCGGCGGCTTCACCGTCGGCGACCTGCGCGAGCATGCGATCGCCGGGCACCTCGGCCGCGCGCTGGACCTCGGCCGCGCGTTCCGGGACGCCCGCACCGCTCCCCTGCCCGACCTCGCCGAAGCGCTCGGCGGCCGCCTCCTCGTCGACGGCCGGATCACATCGGTCGCGCCCCTGGAGGCCGACCCGTTCGTGAATGCGGTCGAAGTGGCGGGGGCACGCGGCGAGGTGCACCGGGTGGTGTGCCGGTCCGAGACCCTCGCGGTGGTCACCGACGGCGAGGTGCAGGCATCCGCCCCCTCCGTGCTCGTCGCGCTGGATGCCGTCTCCCGCGACGTGCTGGAGGTCACCGACCTGACCCTCGCCCGGACGATCGCCGTGATCGAGCTGCCGGCGTCGCCGTGGTGGGCGGCCCGGGCTGAGCGGTTCGCCCGCGTCGCACCCTCCGCGTACGGACTCGCCGGTCTGGACGTGGCGGCATGAGCCCGCGGCCCGGCGCCGGACTGCAGCTGTCGGCCCTGCTCGCGCACGCCGCGAACGGCGGGCTGCGGCCCGTCGCCGGCCCCGCGGAGGCCGTCTTCGACGACGTGTCGGTCGAGGCGGGCGAACCGGATCTCGCGGCGGACGGCACGAGGATGCTGGCGGTGCTCACCACGGCGCCCCCGGTCGAGTCGTGGCAGCGCGACGCCCTGCTGCGGCGGGTGCGGGACCGCGGGTTCGCGGCCCTGGCACTGCCCGGCGCGGCGGAGCTGGATGCGGGCACCCGCCGCCTCGCCGACCGGCTCGGGCTGGCGCTGCTGCACGTGGCACGCCCGATCGAGCTGGCGCGCGCCTGCTGGATGCTGCTCGAGGCCCGCGACGCCCTCACCCTCGGCCAGGTGCGCAAGGTGGCCGGCTCGTTCGAGTACTCCGCCGCCGACCTCGGCGACCTGCTCGCCCACCTCGCCGCGAACCTCGGGTACGGGGTCGCGCTGGTGGACGCGGCCGGCACCGTGCAGGAAGCCGGCGACCACCTGGACCCTGACCTGCACGCCGCCATCGACTTCGGCCCGTGGATCGACATCGCCCGCACCGAGCGCAGCGCCGCGGCATCCGTCCGCGTGGACAGCCCCACCCGCGCGGGCCTTCGCCTCGCGATCTTCGGGGACGGGCTCGGCGAAGCGCAGCTGCACTCGCTCGCGGTCACCGCGGAGATCGCGATGCCGGCCGTCGCGGCGCGCATCCTCATCGACGAGGTCGCCGCGGTGAACGACGTCGCGGTGTCCTCGGCGCTGCTGCGCGACTTCATGGACCTGCGCGGCACCCCCGACACCGAGGTGGAGCGCCGGATGCTGGAGCGCGGCTGGCGCACGGCCGGCTACCACCTGGGGTTCCGGATCGTCGGCCGCAGCCGTATCGACCCGTTCCCGCTGGTGCGCACCGTCGCCGGCGAGCTCGGTTCGATCGACGCGGAGACGCACGTCACCACCGCCGGGCGCGGCGTGACCGGGTGGCTGACGTTCCCGGTCCCGCCGGATGCGCGCCAGCTCGCCGGATACGTCGAGGCGCTGCGCGAACTGCACCTGCAGACGCGGCGGTCGTTCAACATCGCCACCGGCGTCGGGTCGCTGCGCAGCGGCGCCGACGGACTCGGCCGCACGCTCGCGGAAGCGGCGGATGCCGCGCGCCTGGCCGGCAGCCGGTCGCGCACCACCTGGTTCCTGCCGATCGAGGGACTCGGCGCCGAGCAGCTGCTGCTGTCCTGGACCGAGAGCGACACGTTCGTGCCGGCGGCATCCGCCCTGCTCGCGCCGCTCATGGCGCGCGGTCCGGAGCTGCTGCAGACCCTCACCGCCTACCTCGACCACGAGTCGGCCATCGCCGCCACCGCCGACGCGCTGAGCCTGCACCGCAACACGGTGTCCACCCGCATCCAGCGCGCCCAGGAGCTGCTCGGCCTCGACCTGGACGACCCCGACACCCGCCTCGCCGTGCACCTGGCGTGCCGCGCGCTCAAGGCCTGACCCCGGAGGACCCATGAAAGCCCTGCTGTACGAGACCTTCGGCGGCGACGTGCGCGTCGCCGACGTGCCCGACCCGGAGGTGCCCGCCGGGGGCGCGCTCGTGCGGGTCACCGCGTCGGGACTGTGCCGCAGCGACTGGCACGCGTGGGCCGGCCACGACGACAGCGTGCACCTGCCGCACGTGCCGGGCCACGAGTTCGCGGGTGAGATCGTCGCGGTCGGCGACGGCGTCCGCGACTGGCGGGTCGGCGACCGCGTGACGACGCCGTTCGTCAACGGCTGCGGCCGTTGCGTGTGGTGTCTGTCCGGTCAGGCGCAGGTGTGCCCCGACCAGACGCAGCCCGGGTTCACGCACTGGGGCTCGCACGCCGAACTCGTGGCCGTGCGCGCCGCCGACCTGAACCTCGTCGCCGTGCCCGACGCCATCGGCGACGACGCGGCGGCCTCGCTGGGATGCCGGTTCGCCACCGCGTACCGGGCGGTGACGGCACGGGCAGGCATCCGGCCGGGCGAATGGCTCGCCGTGTTCGGCGCGGGCGGGGTCGGGCTCAGCGCGCTGCAGATCGCCGCGGGCCTGGGCGCCCGGGTCATCGCGGTGGACCCCTCGCCGGATGCCCGCGCCCTCGCGGCCGCGCTCGGCGCGGAGGTCGTGCTGGACGCGTCCGGCGACGTGCCCGAGGCCATCGCCGATGCGACCGGCGGCGGCGCGCACGCGACGGTGGATGCCGTCGGCTCGGCGCAGACCGCGAGCACCGCGATCCTGTCGCTGCGGCGCCGCGGCCGGCACGTGCAGGTGGGCCTCCTCAAGGACCCCGCCACCGCGATCCCGCTCGGCCGCGTGCTCGCCTGGGAGCTGGACGTGCTCGGCAGCCACGGGATGCCCGCCGCCGACTACCCGGCGCTCCTCGACCTCGTCGGCCGGGGCGTCGTGGACCCGGAGCGCCTGCTGTCGCGCACGGTCGACCTCGACGAAGCCGCCGCGCTGCTACCGGCATCCGGAATGCCCACCGCCGGCATCACGGTGCTGCACCCTGCCGGCTGAGCCGGCCAGGGCGGCTCGCGCCGTTCGCTCACTCGCGCCGGCGCTCGCTCGTCACGAAACGCATCCGGCCGCGCACATCGTGACGAGCGAACTCCGGAAGGCACGCGGGATGCCGCATCCCCCGTGCCTCGCTCGCTCGTCACAAAGCGCATCCGGCCGCGCACATCGCGACGAGCGAACACCGACGCGCCCCGCATTCCTCGGCTCACTCGTCACAAAACGCGCCCCACCGCGCACACCGTGTCGACCCGAACGCCGGGGCGCCCGGCATCCCTCCGCCCACTCGTCACGAAACGCGCGCGGCCGCGCACATCGTGACGAGTGAAGGTCGCGCCGGCGGGATGCCCGCCGTCTGAGCCGGCCAGGGCTCAGCCCTCTTCGGGAAGCTCGATGATCGGGATCGTCGCGGTGAGCGTCGGGACGGATGCCGAAATCAGCGTGCCGTCCTCGCGACGGGCGCCGGCGAGCGGGCCACGCGTGGGCCGCCCCGGGAACCGCGGACCCTGCCCGTCGAGGGCGACGCGCAGCGTCTGACCGGCGATCGCGCGGTACCCGACGCCGCGCACGCTGAGCGGCACGTCCACGCCGTCGCCGACCTCGAACGAGATCTCGTCGGGCGAGACTGTGACCACGACCGGCGTCCCGTGCCAGGCGATCCGGAACGACAGGTCGTCCCAGCCGATCGGGAGGCGAGGGTCGAACGTGAGCTCGCCGTAGTGGTCGCGCATGCCGCCGAATCCGGAGACCAGTGCGGTCCAGACGCCGCCCGCGGATGCCACGTGCACCCCGTCGGCCGCGTTGTGGTGCAGGTCGGCGAGGTCGACGAAGATCGACTGCTCGAAGTACTGCCGGGCGAGGTCCTGGTAGCCGACCTCGGCGGCGAGGATCGCCTGCACGACCGCGGACAGCGTGGAGTCGCCGGTGGTCAGCGGGTCGTAGTACTCGAAGTCCGCGAGTTTCTCGTCATGCGTGAAGTGGTTGCCCTGCAGGAACAGCGCCAGCACCACGTCGGCCTGCTTGAGCACCTGGTACCGGTAGATGACGAGGGGGTGGAAGTGCAGCAGCAGCGGGCGCTGCTCGGGCGGCGTGCTCTCCAGGTCCCACACTTCGCGCTCGAGGAACACCTCGTCCTGCGGGTGGATGCCGAGCGCCGCGCTGTACGGGATGTGCAGCGCGTCGGCGGCACGGTCCCAGGCATCCGGCTCGTCCTCCTCGAGCCCGAGCCGGGTGACCATCGACCGGTAGACCTCGCCGTCCACCTCGGCGATGTCGCGCACCGTGTGGGCGGCGAAGCGCAGGTTGAACCGCGCCATCACGTTGGTGAAGAGGTTGTCGTTGACGACCGTGGTGTACTCGTCGGGTCCGGTGACGCCGTGGATGTGGAACGACTCGACGCCGTCGGATACCCGCCAGAACCCGAGCGTGCGCCACAGACGCGCGGTCTCCACCGCGATGTCGACGCCCTCGCGGTAGAGGAATTCGGTGTCGCCCGTGGCGCGGACGTACTTCGCCAGGGCGAAGGACACGTCGGCGTTGATGTGGTACTGGGCGGTCCCGGCGGCGTAGTAGGCGGATGCCTCCTCGCCGTTGATCGTGCGCCAGGGGAACAGCGCGCCGGCCTCGTTCAGCTGCCCGGCCCGGCGGCGCGCGGCCGGCAGCATCATCGAGCGCATGCGCAGGGCGTTGCGCGCCCACAGCGGCGACGTGTACGCCAGGAACGGCAGCACGTAGATCTCGGTGTCCCAGAAGTAGTGGCCGCTGTAGCCCGATCCGGTGACGCCCTTCGCGGGCACGCCGAGGCTGTCCGCGCGCGCGGCCGCCTGGGCGAGCTGGAACAGGCACCAGCGGGTGGCCTGCTGCAGCTCCGGCTGGCCGCCGATGACGACGTCGGACCGCTCCCAGAACTGGTCCAGCCATTCCCGCTGCTGTGCGAACAGGGCGTCCGGGCCGGTCGTCCCAGCACGATCGAGGGTGCGCCGGCAGCGATCGATGAGCTCGGGCGCGGGAACCCCGGTGGAGGTGTGGTAGCTCACGAGCTTGGTGATCGTGACCGGCACGCCGGCCTCGGCCTGCACCCGGAACACGTTCTTGGCGATATCGGGTTCGACGAGGCTGCGCATCGTGTGCGGGTTGTCGGTCTCGAGGTAGTGGTCGGCGGCGACCGCCACCGTCATGCCCGAATCCGTGACCCGGTAGCTGAGCGCGGAACGGCGGCCGTCCTGCCAGTACTCCACCGGCTGCAGCACGCGCTGCTCGAAGGTCTCCGCCTTGCGCGGGTCGAAGCCGGCGGTGTGGACGCCGCCGCCGTAGACGTCTTCGCCGTCCTGCCGGTTGAGCAGCTGGCAGCTGATCGTCACCGGCGCACTGCCGTCGAGCACCGTGACGGTCAGGCGCAGCACGGCGAGGTGCCGCTCGGTGAACGACACCATCCGCTCGTCCTCGATGCGCACGCGCTTGCCGGACGGCGTCGCCCAGAGGACCCGCCGGCGCAGCACGCCGTCGCGCATGTCGAGGGTGCGCTCGTACTCGTGCAGGTCGGCGGTCTCCAGCTGCAGGGGCTCGTCGTCGACGTAGACCCGCATCACCTTCGCGTCCGGCGCGTTGACGATCGTCTGGCCGACTTCGGCGAACCCGTAGGCGCGCTCGGCGTGCCGGATCGGGAACGTCTCGTGCAGCCCGTTGACGAACGTGCCGTGCTCGTGCGCGTGGCGGCCTTCGACGTGATTGCCGCGCAGGCCGAGGTAGCCGTTGCCGACGGCGAACAGGGTCTCGGTGACCCCGGCATCCTCCTGCCGATAGCCGCGCTCGGTGAGCCGCCACGGGTCGACGGGGAAGCGATCGCGATCGATCATGGGACGAGTTCCTCCAGGTCGGAGACGATCAGGTGCGCGCCGGCGTCGCGGAGGGCGGATGCCCCGGCCCCGCGGTCGACGCCGACGATGAGTCCGTAGCCGGCGGCCGCTGCCGAGGCGACGCCGGAGGTGGCATCCTCCACGGCGACCGAGCGTGCCGGGTCGACGCCGAGCAGTTCGGCGGCGCGGGCGAACACGTCGGGGGCGGGTTTGGATGCCAGCCCCTCGGTCTCGGCGACGACGCCGTCCATCACGACCGGGAACCGGTCGCGGATGCCGGCGGTCGCCAGCACCTGCTCGGCGTTCTTGGAGCTGGAGACGACGGCGATGGGCGTTCCGGATGCCTCCAGTGCGTCGATCAGCCGCAGCGAACCCGGGTACGCGGTGATGCCGTCGGCCTGGAGCGCCCGCTCGAAGTAGACGTTCTTGCGGTTGCCGATGCCGCACACGGTGTCGGCGGTCACCGGGTCGGAGGGGTCCCCCCAGGGGATCTCCACGTTGCGGCTGCGCAGCACGCTCGCCACCCCGTCGTAGCGTTTCTTGCCGTCCAGGTGCGTGAAGTAGTCGGCCTCGGTGTAGGGCGGGGTGATGTTCCACTCGGCGAAGAGCTCGGCGAACATCGTCGCCCACGCGTGCATGTGCACCTCGGCCGTGGGGGTGATGACGCCGTCGAGGTCGAAAAGCACTCCCGCGTAGGTACGCAGGTCTTCTGTCTGAGGCACGAAGGAAAGCGTAGCGGGCACACACCACCCCGTTCGACGAGTGTCCGGATGCCCGGACAGTTCGGGACGGAATGTCACGAGCAGCAATACCAAACGTCGCTAGGCTTTCGGGAATCCCGGAACAATCCCGGCCCCCATCGAAGGAGATGCCATGACCGAAATGTCCCGCCGCACCGCCCTGCTTTCGCTCGGCGGAGCCGCCCTGGCCGGCTCGATCGCCGTCGGCACCGCCGCCTCGGCGAACGCCGCGCCCCTGGCGAGCGCGCAACCGAACCGCACCGTCACCGTGTATCTCATGCGGCACGGGCAGACGTGGCTCAACCGGACCGGCCGCATCCAGGGCTGGTCGGACTCGCCGCTCACCGACGCCGGCGTCGCACTGGCCGCGACCATCGGGCGAAACCTCGCCGCCGAGATCGGCGGATTCGACGCCGCGTACTCGGCCGACATGGTGCGGCATTTCGCGACAGCATCCGGCGTCCTCGCCGCGGCCGGGTCGACGCTCACCCCCACTCGGGTCGCCGGTCTGCGCGAGGTCGCCTATGGGGGCTGGGAGGGAGAGAAGCAGTCGAAGGCATACCCCGTGCTGCTCGGCGCGGCGAAGAGCATGGCGCTCACCGACATCATCGACGCGTTCGGAGCCACCAACCCCGACACGGCCTTGCCGACCGAGACCTGGGCGCAGGTGGCGCAGCGCATGAACGACGCTCTCAGCGCCGCGGCCAGCGCCCGCACTCTGCCCCAGCGCTACGGCGGCGCCGTCCTGGCCGTCTCGAGCGGCATGTCGATCTCGTGCTTCCTCGAGTCGCTCGGCGCCGCGATTCCCGCCGAGGGCCTGGCCAACGGTGCCGTGAACAAGCTCACCTTCACTCAGGGCGCCTGGACGGTGCGCTCGGTCAACGACACCAGCTACGCGCACTGACCCGGCCCGCACATGCCAGCTGGCTGGAGCCATCCACTCGATCGCTCCGACCCACCCTCGGTCCCTGAGCGAGCGCCCGGTCCCTGAGCGAGCGTAGCGAGACGAAGGGGGCACCCCCGGCTGGTCGGTGGGCATGGGGTTACGCGGCGGGTTGGTAGTCGTGTCGTCGGCGGCCGCCGGGCCTGGGGGTGCGGGCGGGGTCGATGTGGGCGGGTGGGATGAACCAGACGCCGGTGTGATCGATGCGGATGTCCCACCCTTCGGCGTGCACCATGTGGTGGCAGCTGGTGCACAGCAGGATCCCGTCGTCCAGATCGGTTGCGCCACCCGCGGACCACCAGTTCAAGTGGTGGGCTTCGCACATGCCCGGTGGGGCGGCGCAGTTCGCGCACCCGCCGTCGCGTTCGACCAGCGCGATCCGTTGCGCTTTGGTGAACAGGCGTCGGGACCTGCCGAAATCGAGGACTTCGCTTTTGCCGCCGAGGACGATCGGGATGATCTCCGCATCCGCCGCCATGCGGCGGGCGGTGCCGGCGTCGACCGGTTGGGTGAGGCCGTCGATGGTCGCCACCCCGGTCCCGGTGGTGAGGGCGTCCAGGGGGATCCGGACCACCACGGTCGTGGATGCCAGCGGGAGCACGGTCTGCTCACACCCCAGGACGTGCTTCGCGAGAGCGGACAGCGCGTCGGCCTGCAGTTGCACGATCGTGCGCCGCTCCACTCCCTCCCCCGTACCACCCGCGGTGGTGGCGTCATCGCCACCCCACGACCAACCACCGTCACCGGAAGCGGACTCCTCGGTGGGCGTGCCCGATTTCCCACCGGGCTGGTTGTGGCCGCGCAGTGCGCGGATCTGCGCGGTCACCAGGGCGTCGATGGCGGCTTTGATCGGGGCGCCGGTGGCGGGGTCCAATCGGCCGTCGAGGTTGATCATGCCGTGCTGGTCTTCCCAGATCCTCAAGAACCGGGCATCCCGCAGATTCTCGATCTTCGGTTCCAGCCCGTCCGGATCCAACCACGCCTCCGCGCGCCGCAACACCACCTGCAACTCGGACAGCGACAACCCGGCCGCCTGCTCCACCAGAGTCTGCTCCGCCTGCGCGAGCAGGGCCCGGTCGGCGCGGCACGCCACCCGATCCAGCAGGGTCGTGATCGCGCCCGCACACGCCACACTCAACACCCCCGCCTCCACCGCGGTCGCGACGTGCGGGTGCCTTGCGGGGGCGCGTTCCCCACTGAACGTCATCCGCCCCGCGGTGGCATCCCCCACCTGCACCAGCTTCTTCGCGTCCCCGACATGACCACCCGTGGTCGCCGCGATCAGCTTCTCCGCCGACCGGAACCCCGCCTTCCGGGCCAGACCATCCGCACCCAGTTCCCGGGCCGACCGTCGGCTGATCCCGTGCGCGATGCGCGCCTGCAACGCCTGCACCCGACGGCCCACGCTCGCCAACGCCTCATTCACCGCCAGCAGGCCCGCATCGGTCATCGCCTCCACATCGTCATCGACCACCGCCGACGGAAACCCGCCACCCAAAGCCGACAACCAGTCCGCATCCACACTCTGCACCGCCTCCACGAGCGGTGCCAGATGAGTGACGGTGACCTCTGCCATGCCACAAGACTACGCCGCGCATTCGTATTGCACAAGTGCTAGTCTCGAAATTATGAACGAGAACGTCGACATCTGCCAGGTCTCCGCACCCTCGGTCCCCGAGCGAAACGAAGAACCACCCCTGGTCGCTTCGTCTCGCCTGGCGGCTCGCTCAGCAACCCTCATCCCCCGCACCCCCGGCCCGCGGGGCGCCACCCGCGGCCGACTCAGGCGGCGAAGCCGACGGCTTGGCGGGCGATGGCCAGCTCCTCGTCGGTCGGCACGACGAGCACCGTCACCGACGAGGCATCCGTCGAGATGACGCGCGTCTCACGGCTCGGGGCGTCATTGCGGGCGTCGTCGATCTCGACCCCCATGAATCCGAGGGTCGCCATGGCTCCGGCGCGCACCTTCGGCGCGTTCTCGCCCACGCCGGCGGTGAACGAGATGACGTCCACGCCGCCGAGCTGGGCGATGTACGCGCCCGCGTAGGCGCGCAGGCGGTGCACGTATACGTCGAAGGCGAGGACGGCGTCCGGGTCGCCGGCATCCCGGCGCTCCTTGACGTCGCGCATGTCCTGCATGCCGGTGAGGCCGAGCATCCCGCTGCGCCTGTTGAGCAGCTCGTCGAGGTCGTCGGTGGTCATCCCGGCGGTGCGGGCCAGGTGCAGCAGAGCCGCCGGATCGACGTCGCCCGAACGCGTGCCCATGACGAGGCCCTCGAGCGGGGTGAGACCCATGGAGGTCTCGACCGAGCGCCCGCCGGCGATCGCGGCGACGGAGGCCCCGTTGCCGAGGTGGAACACGATCTGCTTCAGGTCGCCCAGGTCGCGTCCGAGGAAGGACGCCGCCTGTTCGCTGACGTACTGGTGCGAGGTGCCGTGGAACCCGTACCGGCGGATGCCGTGCTCCCGCGCGACGTCGCGGTCGATCGCGTAGGTGTACGCCGCGGGCGGCAGCGTCTGGTGGAACGCGGTGTCGAAGACGGCGACGTGCGGCAGGTCGGGGAACGCCTCCCGCGCGGCGCGGATGCCCTGCAGCGCCGGAGGGTTGTGCAGCGGGGCGAGCACCGACAGCGCCTCGATGTCCTGTTCGACCTCGTCGGTGATCAGCGTCGGCGCCACGAACGTGCTTCCGCCGTGCACCACGCGATGCCCGACGGCGACGGGCGGATGCTCGGCCAGCACGTCGCCGATGTCTTCGAGCATCAGCCCGACCGCGGCCGTGTGGTCGGGGACGGCGTGCCCGATGCGCTCCACGATTCCGGATGCCAGGGCGGCGCCGTCGTCGGGCTCGACCAGCTGGTACTTGAGGGACGACGACCCGCTGTTGACCACGAGGACCGTGGTCACCGCGCGTCCTCCTGGGCCTGGATGGCCGTGATCGCGATCGTGTTGACGATGTCTTCCACGGTCGCGCCGCGCGAGAGGTCGTTGATCGGGCGGTTGAGGCCCTGCAGCACCGGACCGATCGCCACGGCCCCGGCGGACCGCTGCACGGCCTTGTAGGTGTTGTTGCCCGTGTTCAGGTCGGGGAACACGAAGACCGTGGCGCGCCCGGCCACGGTGGAGCCGGGCATCTTGGTCTTGGCGACGGCGGCATCCGCTGCGGCGTCGTACTGGATCGGCCCCTCCACGAGCAGGTCCGGAGCGCGGTCGCGGACGAACTCGGTCGCCTCGCGCACCTTCTCGACGTCGGCGCCCGTTCCGGACTCCCCCGTCGAATAGGAGAGCATCGCCACGCGCGGATCGATGCCGAACTGGCGCGCGGTCGCGGCGGACGAGATCGCGATGTCGGCCAGCTGCGTGGCCGTCGGGTCGGGGATGACGGCGCAGTCGCCGTACACCAGCACCCGGTCGGCGAGCGCCATGAGGAACACCGACGACACGACCGACGTGCCCGGCCGGGTCTTGATGATCTCGAACGCGGGCCGGATGGTGTGCGCGGTGGTGTGCGCGGCGCCGGAGACCATGCCGTCGGCGAAGCCCATGTGCACCATGAGCGTGCCGAAGTAGGAGGCGTCGGTGACCGTGTCGGCGGCGCGGCGATAGGTGACGCCCTTGTGCGCGCGCAGCCGCTCGTACTCCCGGGCGAACTTGTCGACGTAGACGGCGTCGAACGGCGAGAGCACTTCGGCGGCGCGGATGTCGACGCCGAGCTCGATCGCGCGGGAGCGCACCTCGAACTCCTCGCCGAGGATCGTGAGGTCGGCGATGCCGCGCGCGAGCACCGTGGCGGCGGCCCGCAGGATGCGGTCGTCGTCGCCCTCGGGAAGCACGATGTGCCGGCGGTTGGACCGGGCGCGCTCGAGCAGCTGGTACTCGAACATGAGCGGGGTCACGACCGACGGGCGCGACAGGCCGAGGGCCATCGCCAGCTCGTCGGCGTCCACGTGCTTCTCGAACAGGGCCAGGGCCGTGTCGTAGCGGCGGCGCGAGTCGGCGGCGAGACGCCCGCGGGCGCTCATGATGCGCACCGCGGTCTCGTAGGTGCCGCCGTCGGTGGTGAGGATCGGCAGGCTGGAGCCGAGGCCCGAGATGAGGCGCTCCACGGCATCCGGAAGCGGGAAGGGGCCGTTGAGCACGATGCCCGCCAGCGACGGGAACGTGCCCGACCGGTGCGCGAGCAGCACGGCCAGGAGCAGTTCGGTGCGGTCGGCGGGGATCACCACGACGGCGCTCTCGCTGAGGCGCGGCAGCATGTTCTCCATCGACATCGCGGCCACGACGATCGAGAGGACCTCGCGCGTGAGCAGTTCGGGGTCGCCCTTGATCAGGGTCGCTCCCAGCGTCCGCATCACGGACCGCATCGACGGTGCCACGAGGAACCGGTCTTCGGGCAGGGCCCAAACCGGCACGTCGCCGACGGCCGGGCGGATCGCGGCGATGATGTCTTCGAGCCGCTCCGGGTCGGCGCGGTTCGCGATCACGGCGAGCAGGTCGGCGCGGAGGTTGCGCAGCTCGGCGATCGCCAGCCGCGCGGTCTGGCTCATCTCTTCGGGGGTGCGCGGCCCGGACGTGCCGAGCGCCTGGTGGTCGCCCTGCGCGGCGCGGCCGCCGAGCACGAGGAGCACCGGCGACCCGAGGTTCGCGGCGATGCGCGCGTTGTAGCCGAGTTCGGCGGGGCTCGCGACGTCCGTGAAGTCGCTGCCGAGGATCACGACGGCGTCGCATTTCGCCTCGACCGCCTTGTACCGCTCGACGATGGTCGCGAGGGATGCCTCGGCGTCGGCGTGCACGTCGTCGTAGGTCACGCCGATGCACTCGTCGTAGTCGAGATCGACGGCGTCGTGCGCGAGCAGCATCTCGAGCACGTAGTCGGGTTCGACGGTGGACCTCGCGATGGGACGGAAGACGCCGACCCGGGATGCCGCATGGCTGAGCGTGTCGAGCACGCCCAGGGCGATGCTCGACTTGCCCGAGTGGCCTTCTGCGGACGTGATGTAGATGCTCTGCGCCACGTCTTCAGCCTAGAGCGGCGAGGCTGTGCGCGGGCAGAGGAGATGATCCGGCGCAAGGTCTCGCGGGCTGAGCTTGTCGAAGCCCAGGACCCCCGGGGAAAAGAAAGACTCTCCGCGAACCCGGCAGAGCCTGGTTACCCTTGCTACGTTTCCGTCCTGGGGGAGTTGGCCTGGATGCCGCCTCGCGGAGAGCTGTGACCAGTCTAAGGCATGTCTCGGCGGGTTACGATTCGATGGTGAGCACCGACGTCGCCTCCGCCCCGTCCACCAGTGCGCTCACGGCCGAGTCGTTCGCCCAGTTGACCACGGCGATCACCGACACGGTCGGGCGCGTGATCGACGGGAAGCCGGATGCTGTCCGGGCCGCTCTCGTCTGCCTCCTCGCCGAGGGGCATCTGCTTATCGAAGACGTGCCGGGTGTCGGCAAGACGATGCTGGCGCGCGCGGTCGCGGCATCCGTCGACGCCACCGTGCGGCGCATCCAGTTCACGCCCGACCTGCTCCCCGGCGACATCACCGGGGTGAGCGTGTTCGACCCGGGCAGCCGCGAGTTCGAGTTCAAGCAGGGCGCCGTGTTCGCGAACCTCGTCATCGCCGACGAGATCAACCGCTCCTCCCCCAAGACGCAGTCGGCGCTGCTGGAGGCCATGGAGGAGCGGCACGTGACCGTCGACGGCACGACTCACGCGCTCCCCGACCCGTTCCTCGTGGTCGCGACCCAGAACCCGTTCGAGATGGAGGGCACCTACCCGCTGCCCGAGGCGCAGCGCGACCGCTTCATGATGCGCATCTCGATGGGGTATCCGGATGCCGCGTCCGAGGCGCTCATGCTGCGCCAGCGCCAGACGGCGAGCCCTCTGGACGGGCTCGTGCCGGTGGCGACCTCGGCGGACGTCGCCGACCTGATCGCGTGGGCGCGCGGCATCCACGTGTCGCCGTCGATCGAGCAGTACGCGGTGGCCCTGGCGCGTGCCACGCGCGAGCATCCCGACCTGCGGCTCGGTGCGAGCCCCCGGGCGACGCTGCAGCTGGTGCGGGCCGCGAAGGTGTGGGCGGCGCTCGACGGACGGGCGTTCGTCATCCCGGACGATGTGCGCGCCATGCTCGCCCCGGTCTTCGTGCACCGGCTCATCCCGGTGCGCAGCGCCGGCGGATCCCGCACCGGTGGCGAGGCGATCGCCGGCATCCTGACGAGCATCGCCGACGCGGTCGCCGTCCCGGTCGCAGGCTGGTGAGCTGATGTCGCCGGGGTGGCCGCTGACGCTCCGGGGCACCGCCCTGCTGGCGCTCGGGCTGTGCTGCTTCATCGCGGCCGCCGCCGTGGGCCTGGACGCCCTCATCTGGTTCGGCGTGCTGCTGGTCGTGCTGCCCCTGGCGTGCCTCGCGTACGTGCTGCCGGCCCGGCGGGCGCCCCACGTGGCGCGCTCGCTCGAACCCGAAGTGGCCCGGGCCGGGATGCCGGTGCGGGTCACGATCTTCGCGACCGTGCGCACCACGCTGCCGACCGCGGCAGGCCGCTGGATCGACACACTGCCGCCCGGCATCACCGGCGACGCCGGCGGGGCGCTGCGGGGCCTGGGGTCGGGCCTGCGCGGCGCCGCGCAGACCCTCACGCTTCCGTACGACGTGACGGCCACCGAACGCGGCATCCGGTACATCGGCCCGCTCGTGTTCGACGTCGCCGACCCGTACGGGCTCGCCCGGCGCCGCGTGACCGCCGGAACCCCCACCCGCATCGTCGTCGCCCCCGCGATCGTGGATCTCGGTCCGGTCGCCGGGGCCGCGCTCGACGTGGGCGGCATCCAGCACGCCAGTGCCAGCCGGCTCGGCCAGGGCAGCGACAACCTGACGCCGCGCCGCTATGTGCCGGGCGATTCGATGCGGCGCATCCACTGGCGGGCGACCGCGCACCGCGACATGCTGATGGTGCGGCAGGAGGAGCAGGATGCCACGCCGGAAGCCACGGTGGTGATCGACCGCTCCCCCGATCGGTGGGCGACGGCGGCGGCGCGGCCGGGGGCCGACCAGGAGTTCGAGATCGCCGTGACGGCGGCGATGTCGGCGGTGGCACGACTGGTGCGGGACGGCTACGCGGTCGACGTGCTCGACGACGACGGCGTGCCGCTGTGCGATCAGCTCGCCGGATTCGACAATCCGGCCGTCGATCGCCTGCTGGCGCAGACCGCGACGCTCACCTGCCGCAACCGGCCGAGCAGCCGTCCGAACCCGTTCGACGGCGTCATGGAGGCGCTGGGCGGAGCCCTCACGGGCCCCGTGGTCGTGGTCGGCGGCCGCCTGGATGCGGCCGCGGTGGCATCCCTCCTGCACCTCCCCGGGCACACCGATCTTCCCGCGCTGCTCGCCGTGGCCGCGACCCCCGACGCGCTGGACGACGCCGAGGAGGCCGGCTGGCGCACCATCGACATCGGCCCCGGCCACGACCTGCAGGCGGCGTGGAACGACGCGATCGCCATCCGGGAGATGCGCGATGCCCGGGGCTGACACGCTGACCCGGCCGGTGCCGGCCCGCTCGACCGCTCCGCTGCGGCGCCGCGGAATGCGGATGCCGCCCTGGCTGCGGGTCAGCAACGCCGTGCTACTGCCGCTGTCGGCGCTCGCCGCGGTGGTCGCGGCGCTCCTGCCTCTGTCGACCGCGGTGGCGGGCGGCTGGATCTTCGGGGCGACGCTCCTCGGCGCCGTGCTGCTGGCGCTCGGCGCCGTGCTGCGCTGGCGGGGCCTGCCGGAGTGGCTCGTCATCGTCTGCGAGGCCGCAGCGTGGCTGTTCGCCGTCACGGCGCTGTTCCTCGCCGACACGGCCATCCTGGTGATCGTCCCCACGGCGGCATCCATCGACCAGGCGTCGTCGCTGGTCGACGGCACCATCGCGCAGCTGCAGGCGAGTGCTCCGCCCGTCGATGCGAACCCGGCGACCACGGCCGTGCTGATCAGCACCGCAGGGCTCGTCGTGATCGTCGTGGACCTGTTCATGTCCAGCATCCGGATGCCGGTGCTCGCCCTGGCGGTGCTCATCGGCGTCGCGGTGACCCCCGCCATCCCGGTGTCGAGCTCGTTCACCGTGCTGACCTTCGGCGCGTTCGCGGTCGCCGCGCTGTGGCTGCTGCACGTGAGCGCCGACGTCCGCGCCGAGCGGGCCGAGTCCGGCCGCCCGTCCCGCGCCCTGAGCCTGTCGAAGGGCACTCGCCCCCGATCGGCCGCGCTGACTGGCAGCACCACGGCCCCGACGGTCGCGATCGGCGGGATCGCGGTGGTCGCCGCGATCGCGATCGCGCCCCTCATCCCGGCTCCGGAACCGGTGACCCGCACGCCGGGCACGGGCACCGTGTCGATCGACGGTTCCCTGAATCTGGGCACCGACCTGCGCCTTCCGTCGGACGTCCAGGTGATGACCGTGCTCTCGAGCACGCCGACGGCGCCGTACCTGCGCGTTGCGACGCTGTCGTCGTTCACCGGCACCATCTGGACCCCCGATGCGCCCGACGGCGTGACGCCCCTGCATCGGTCGTCGCAGGATTCCGGCAATGCGCTCACCGACGGCGGAGCGGGGACGAGCGATTCGAAGTTCACGCCGGTGTCGGTCGGGACGGGCATCCAGCTGGTGAAGACGACGACGCGCATCACGATCGACCGACTGCGCACGACGTACCTTCCGGTGCCGTTCCCCGCCGTCGAGCTCAGCGACGAGGCCGACGGCTGGGGGTTCGTCCCCGGCAACCGCACCATCATCGGATTCGGCACCCAGACCGAGCCGGGCGTGTCATACGTGGTCAAGTCCGAGGTCCCGCAGCCGACGCTGGAGCAGATCGAAGCGGCATCCGCCACGATCGACGTTCCCCGCGACGACGGGGTGCCGGCGAGCACGCCGGCGATCGTCAAGCAACTCGCTGATCGGGTCACCGCCGGGCAGCTCACCGACTACGGCAAGCTCGAGGCGCTGCAGTCCTGGTTCCGCGGGCCGCTTTTCACCTACTCGCTGAAGTCTCCCGTGACGCACGGCTTCGATTCGTCGGGGGTGGATGCCGTCGCCCAGTTCCTCAAGGTGAAGTCGGGGTACTGCGTGCACTTCGCGTCCGCGTTCGCGCTGATGGCGCGCGAGCTCGGGATGACGTCGCGGATCGTGATCGGGTTCCTCCCCGGGACGGCGACCGACCAGAGCGTGGGCGGCAGCACGATCTACACGGTGCGCAGTTCGCAGCTGCACGCCTGGCCGGAGGTGTATTTCGGCGGCATCGGCTGGGTTCCGTTCGAGCCGACCAAGAGTCTCGGCACCGCGACCGCGTTCGTGCCGAAGGCCAACAGCACCGCGGGCGGCCCGTCGGCCTCGCGCAACGGCTCCCCGTCGCCGCATCCGTCGTCGTCGACGCTGTCGGGCGGCCGCAACTCGCGCCTGGCCCCGGAGACCCTCGGCTCGAGCGCCCGGCCGTCGGCGCAGTCGTTCGGATGGTGGGGCGCCGCCGGTTTGATCGTGATCGTGCTGTTGATCCCGGGCCTCGTCGGCGTGGTCCGGCGGCGCCGGGAGGATGCCGCGATCCGCGACGGCGACCCGGTGGCGGCGTGGACGAGCGTGCTGCGGCTCGCGGTCGATCTGCGCATCCCGCTGCCCCCGGGCGATTCTCCGCGAATGCTCGGCGACCGGCTCATCCAGCAGTACGACGCGCCCGAGGATGACGTCGACACGCTCGTCTCCGACATCGAACGGGCGTCGTACGCTCCCGAGCGGCTGCGGTGGGCGTGGTCGGATGCCACCCTGCCCGAATCCACCGCCGCGGTGCGCCGCGCCCTGCGATCCTCCGTGCCCCGCGGTCGCCGTGTCATGGCGCTGCTTTTCCCCCGCTCCTTGGTGGTGCGACCCGGCAGCGCGGCGGCCGCGTCATCGGAGCCCTCCAGCACCCGGTAGGATGGACGACGGCTGTGCGTCACGACCCCCGGGTCGAGGCATCCGGCCACCCGGAGGATTCGCCTAGTGGCCTATGGCGCACGCTTGGAAAGCGTGTTGGGGATGAAACCCCTCGGGGGTTCGAATCCCCCATCCTCCGCCATGTGATGAGTCGAGACATAGGTCTCTGATGAGTC
>NZ_JTDK01000040.1 GCF_000802305.1 Microbacterium mangrovi
CCGCGATCCGCCGCGGGCTCGGCGAACCACCCACCCGCAGCAGCGAAACCGGGGACACGGACGCGGACGCGCTCACCGATCCGGACGCCGCCGCGGCGTGGGGTGTCGCGGCCGGGCAGCTCGTGGAGGAGGCGTCCCGGCGCACGGTGGAGGACCTCGCCGCGGCCGCCCGCACCATCCGGGATGTGCTCGACCCGGACGGCGCTGAGCGTCGGTTCCGGGAACGCCACGAACGTCGCTCGTTCCGATTCTGGACCGACCGCGACGGGATCCGGCACGGCTCCTTCACTTTCGACGACTACGGAGCCGCGTGGGTGACCTCCGTGTTGGATGCCGCCCTGCGCCCGCGCCGCGGCGGGCCCCGGTTCGTCGACCCGTCCGAGAAGGCCGCCGCCGCCGCGCTGGTCGCCGACCCGCGCACGAACGAGCA
>NZ_JTDK01000041.1 GCF_000802305.1 Microbacterium mangrovi
TGAGAGGAGTATGAGGGTTGTCTGCCGAAAGACTACTCGGCAGTCTAAAATCATTACTAGTAGTAAATATGTGATAATTAAATGCTGACTTAGAATACAAAATTCATTTTAAAAGTTGTCACAAAAAATTTACATGTATTTTTATTATCTTTTGCAAAACAAAGTGTTAAATTATAAATGAAACATGCATGAATTTATTTTTTAATACAAGAAACGTAACTACCAAAGGAGTTTAC
>NZ_JTDK01000042.1 GCF_000802305.1 Microbacterium mangrovi
AGTTGGTATTTATAAGCAAAGTAGACGTGCCATCATCTTTGCTATGATTTCAATTTTATTAATCACAGTGGCGACATTCTTCACTTACGCTTCATATATTTTAATAACATGGTTAGCTATTATTTTTGTTCTGCTTATTGTAGCTTTCCGTAGAGCACGTAGGTTGAAACGCCCAGTAAGAATGAGAAATATAGTTGCAATGCTTTTATTCAGTTTATTTATTTTATATGTTAACCATATATTTAT
>NZ_JTDK01000043.1 GCF_000802305.1 Microbacterium mangrovi
ACTGATGACTGGTGCTATGATGTGAACGAAAATGATTAGCAAAGTAATGCACCTCCTCTCTTCGTCAATTGACACCTGAGAGATAGGCGACTCTATTATTATACCATCTGTGAATATACAAGCATATCTACTTTCGATAAGTCGTCTTATGTTATATAACTTTGTTTTTTATAGTATCAAGACAAAAGAAGAAACGCAGTTCAAAATCATCCCCTAAATTCATTAATCTATGGATGAATTTAAAAGCGTTAAAAATGTAACTGGATCTAAGACGGTTACTATTGACATGTATG
>NZ_JTDK01000044.1 GCF_000802305.1 Microbacterium mangrovi
TGTCCTAAGATTGAAACAGGCCTCGTCACCACTGTGTGCAGTCAGACAGACGATGAGTATACGTACGTAGATGTTAAGGCGAGAGGTTGACGATACCACACGGTTTGCTGGAGAGAGTCAAGAGAACTGACTTGCAAGTTCAGAACGCGACGAGGTTTTTATACGTCGACCCTTCAAGTGTTTATGGCGCACGGAAACTGAGTTGGCACCAGCTGCAAAGCTGACGCGCATCTGAAAGTGAGCTAGACCC
>NZ_JTDK01000045.1 GCF_000802305.1 Microbacterium mangrovi
CCCTACTACCTGCGTAAAGCGCGCGATGGCTATCGCATGGGCAATGGCGAGCTGGAAGATGGCCTGATCTCCATTCTCACCTGGCCGGAAGGCCCTTATCACAACGGCATCACCGCGGAAAACGTCGCGCAACGCTTCGGTATTACCCGCGAAGCGATGGACGATTTCGCCTGGTCGAGCCAGCAGAAGGCGCTGAAGGCGATCGCGGAGGGTCGCTTTCGCGAGCAGATCCTGGCCCTTGAGGTGCCGGACGGCAAAAAAGCGACCCGCCTGTTTGCGACCGATGAACACCCGCGCGACACCCCGCGTGAAAAGCTCGCCACGCTGCGTCCGGCGTTTAAAGCCGACGGCGTGGTGACGGCGGCCAACTCATCGGGCATTAACGACGGCGCGGCGGCGCTGGTGATGATGACCCGCCAGCAGGCGGAAAAACGCGGCTTAACCCCGCGCATGCGCATTCGCGGCTGGGCGGTCGCCGGCTGCGGGGCGGAGATTATGGGGTTTGGTCCCTCTCCCGCCACCCGACGCCTGATGGACCGTCTCAATATAGATGTGCAGTCCATTGATTTAATTGAACTCAATGAGGCTTTCGC
>NZ_JTDK01000046.1 GCF_000802305.1 Microbacterium mangrovi
GGTATATCGCTTGCTAATGCAGTAGCAAACATATTAAATTTACCTGTAGTGGTTATTAGAAAAGACAATAAGGTAACTGAAGGTTCTACTGTTTCCATTAACTATGTTTCTGGATCATCAAGAAAGATAGAAACTATGGTGTTATCAAAACGTACTTTAGCTGAGAATTCCAATGTCCTCGTAGTAGACGATTTTATGAGAGCTGGAGGCTCTATAAATGGAGTTATGAATTTAATGAACGAGTTTAAAG
>NZ_JTDK01000047.1 GCF_000802305.1 Microbacterium mangrovi
GTCCAAAGGATAGGTATCGCTATTCCACGATAAACGATTGCGAGCATCAGGATATTAATATTTCGTTTTCCCCATTTCCAATTGGTTCTATCTAAAGTCAGTTGCACTTGGTCGAATGAAAACATATTGAAAATCAACTGAGAAATTTGACGATAATCAAAATACTGACCTGCAAAGAAGCGCTGCATACGTCGATAAAATGATTGTGGTAAGCACTTGATGGGCAAGGCTTTAGATGCAGAAGAAAGA
>NZ_JTDK01000048.1 GCF_000802305.1 Microbacterium mangrovi
GTTCACGAGGAGCGTCGCGAAGACGACGAGCGCCATCGACACCAGGAAGTGCAGGGCGACGACCCACGGGTTCAGCTCGGTCAGCACGGAGATGCCGCCGATGACGGCCTGTGCTGGGATGCTGGCCAGAAGGGCGACGGAGAGCCAGAAGAGGTCCTTCCGCTCCTTGCGGAGGTTCCACACCGCGACGAGCATCGCGACCGCGACGGCGCTGAGCGCAAACGTGAGCAGCCGGTTCCCGAATTCGATGACCCCGTGGT
>NZ_JTDK01000049.1 GCF_000802305.1 Microbacterium mangrovi
CAGTAGCCCCACCACGATTGGTGGCGATGCGGACCGGAAGGTGATGATGCTGGGACCACAGCCGGGTCAGCTTGGACAGCATTGCCGCGCCACGTAAATCGCCGCCATCAGGGGAAGACAATACGAGTGAGTCCAGCTCCTGGGCATGGACGCGATGAGCTGCCAGACGCAATCGCGCATCGACGAGGTTGAGCAGCACCGGTGCTGGTCCGGTGGGGCGGGCCACCTTGATGGCAAGGTCCGGGTGGCTGCGATGCAATTCTGCGGCGTGTTGGACAACTTGTGGGGGATTGGAGTGCAGGTGGGTGGCATTGACGGGCACCAGGAC
>NZ_JTDK01000005.1 GCF_000802305.1 Microbacterium mangrovi
TGTGGGAGAGTAGGACACCGCCGGACTTCTTTTACGAAATGGCCACCCGATCGGGTGGCCATTTCGCATTTGTGGGCCAGGATGGCCATGGGAGGCAAAATGAGCGACGCGGACGAGCGCAAGGGCGCCGGCAAGCACGACGGGAAACGTGACGCACACGGATCCGGACGACCGACCCATGGCAGCAGCCGCGGCGGACAGCGCCGCTACAGCGAACACCGGGACGGTGCCCCGCGCCGCGACGGTGAGCGTCGGTACGGCAACCGTGATGGCGCGCCGCGTCAGGGCGGTGCCCCGCGTCACGATGGTGAGCGTCGGTACGGGAACCGCGACGGTGCGCCGCGTCAGGGCGGTGCCCCGCGTCACGATGGTGAGCGTCGGTACGGGAACCGCGATGGCGCGCCGCGTCAGGGCGGTGCCCCGCGTCACGATGGTGAGCGTCGGTACGGCAACCGCGACGGTGCCCCGCGCCGAGACGGCGACCGGCACGGCAACACGGGCTCGTACCGCGGCGAACACGGCCGGCCCGATTCGCCCCATTCGCGCGACGGGGAGCGCCGCCCCTGGTCCGGCGACAAGCGCCATGACGAGCGAAAGCCGTACCGCGGTGGCAAGCCGGCAGACCGGTCCGACGACCGCCGTCACGACGACCGTCGTCATGGTGGCGGGTCCAAGGGCGACGGCAAGTACGGCGCGTCGCGCGACGGCCGCCACGGCGGTCCCCGCCGCAACGACCGCGACGACAGTCGGCGTTCCTCGCGCCCGCCGCAGGACGAACGCGCCAAGCGCGCACCCGAGCCGGAACTGCCCGAGGACATCACCGCGCGCGACCTGCACCCGTCCGCACGCAACGAGCTGAAGACCCTCAGCAAGGAGAACGCCGACGCGGTCGCGCGACACCTGGCGATGGCCGGCATCCTCATCGACGAAGACCCGCAGCTCGCTCACGAGCACGCCCTGGCGGCAAGTCGGCGCGCGGGTCGCGTGGCCGTCGTGCGGGAGACTGTGGCGATCACCGCCTACGCGATCGGCGACTACCCGCTCGCCCTCCGTGAGTTGCGCACGTACCGCCGCATCTCGGGGCGCGACGACCAGATCGCCCTCATCGTCGACAGCGAGCGCGGCGTCGGCCGCCCCGAGCGTGCCCTCGAGGAGGGACGCGCCGTCGACCGCTCGACGCTTCCGATCCCGGTGCGCGTGCAGCTCGCGATCGCCATGTCCGGTGCGCGTCTCGACCTCGGCCAGGCCGACCGCGCGCTGATCGAACTCGACATCCCCGAACTCGACCCCGACCGCGCCTTCGAATGGAGCCCGGCCCTCTTCCTCGCCCGCGCCACGGTGCTCGACGAGCTCGGCCGCACCGACGAGGCCGAGCAGTGGAACCGCCGCGCGGCCATCGCCGCCGAGGCCCTCGACGCGGCCGCGGGCGTCGGCGAAGACGAGACGATCGAGGTCGAGGAGATCTTCGAGGAGCACGACGACGAAGAAGCTCCGGCCGAGGACGCCACGGCGGAGGAGATCGTCGTCGTCGACGAGCTCATCGAGGACGAGCGCGACTGATGGGCCTGTTCCGCAAGGGCGCCCGCGCCGACCGGTCGGTCGGTCACGCGCCGATCGCCGGCATCGACGCCCTGCTCGCCGACCTCGACGGCGTCGTGTACGCGGGCGCCGCCGCGCTTCCGCACGCGGTCGACAGCCTCAACCGGGCGAGCGCGGACGGCATCCGGCTCGGCTACATCACCAACAACGCGTCGCGCACGGATGCCTCCGTCGCGGCCCACCTGCGAGAACTCGGGCTCGGCGCCACCACGCCCCACGACGTCGTGACCAGTCCCCAGGCCGCCATGCGCCTGCTGCGCGAGCGCATCGCTCCCGGCGCGACCGTGCTCGTCGTCGGCGGCGACGGCCTGGTCGTCGAGGTGGAGAAGGCCGGGTTCGTCGTGACGCGCAGCGCCGACGAATCGCCCGCCGCCGTCGTGCAGGGCTTCGCGCCCGAGGTCGGCTGGAAGGACCTCGCCGAAGCGGCGTTCGCACTGGCCGTCCCCGAGGACGAGGGCGGCATCCCGTGGATCGCCACCAATACCGACTGGACCATCCCGCAGGGGCGCGGCATCGCTCCCGGCAACGGCACCCTGGTGTCCGCCGTGCACACCGCGGTCGGCCGCCTGGCGACCGTCGCCGGCAAGCCCGAGACGCCGATCTTCCACGAGGCGGTCGCGCGGTTCGACGCGCAGAGCCCCCTGTTCCTCGGCGACCGTCTGGACACCGACATCGCCGGAGCCCAGGCCGCCGGCATCCCGTCGGCGCTCGTGCTCACCGGGATCGACCGGCCGAAGCACGTGCTGGCCGCACCGGCGAACTCCCGGCCGACCTACATCCTCGAGGACCTCCGCGACCTGTTCGAGCCCTACCCGAACACCGTCGTCGACGGCGACGTCACCCGCGTGCGCGAAGCGGCCGTGCGCATCGACGGCCCCGATCTGAAGCTGGTCAGCGCCGGTTCCCGACCCATCGACATCGTCCGCGCCGCCTCCGCGGCGGTCTGGGCATCCGGTCGGGCCATCTTCGGATTCCAGGTGGACGAGGCGCTCTACGCCGACCCCTTCCGCCGCCCCTGAGCCGCGCTCGGCGCGTGCGGAGACCCCCGATGTCGCACACGTGGAATACCGTGGAGACATGAGCCAGGACACCGAGTCCACCGAGCAGGAAGCCGACGAGCTGATCCCGCGCCTGCGCGTCATCGAGCAGCAGCCGCTCTCCGAGCGCGCCCCCGCGTACGCGGCACTGCACGACGAACTCGCCCGTCACCTGGAATCCGGTCCGACCGGATGAGCGAGCGTCTCGACGTCGTCCTCGCCGCCCGGGGTCTCGCACGCTCGCGGACGCACGCGGCATCCCTCATCGCCGCAGGCTCTGTCACCGTCGACGGTCGCGGCATCGTCAAGGCCGGCGCGCGCGTCGACGAAGACGCCGTCATCGAGGTCGCCGGCCTCGACCACTACGTCAGCCGGGCCGCCCACAAGCTCATCGCCGGACTCGACGCGTTCGGCGTCGACGTCGCCGGACGCCCCGCCCTCGACATGGGCGCCTCGACCGGCGGCTTCACCCAGGTGCTGCGCGAACGCGGGGCGGAGCCGGTCGTCGCCGTCGACGTCGGCCACGGGCAGCTCGCACAGCCCGTCGCCCTCGACCCCGGCGTGATCGCCGTCGAGGGCTTCAACGTCCGCCACATGACCCGCGAGAGCCTCGCTGCCGCCGCCGGCACCGACATCGTCCCCCGGGTCGTCACCGGAGACCTGTCCTTCATCTCCCTGACGCACGTGCTCCCGGCCGTGCGTGCGGTGTGCTCCGACGACGCCGACATCGTGCTGCTGGTCAAACCGCAGTTCGAGGTCGGGCGGCAGGGCGTGCGCGAGGGCCTCGTCACCGACCCCGCCCTCCGCGTCGACGCCGTCAGCGACGTGCTGTGGGCGGCGTGGGACGCCGGATTCGGCACGCTCGGCGTCATCGCCTCACCCATCGTCGGCACCCACGGCAACCGCGAGGCGGTGGTGCACCTGGCCCCGGGGCGGGGGAGCGATCCGTCAGAATGGTGGGGCACCGTGAACGAGACGATGGGGACGCGATGAGCACACCGCACCGCAACATCCTGGTCGTCGCCCATGCCCTGCGCGACGACACGGTGCGCGCGGCCGAACGGGTCGTCGCGGCGCTCCACGGCGCGGGCGCGCAGGCCGTGGTCGCGCTCGACGACCGCAGCGACCTCGCCGCCGCGCACCCCGCTTTCGCCGACCTGCCCGCCCTCGGCGAGGAGATCGCGGTCGCCGACATCGAGCTGGCGATCGTCCTCGGCGGCGACGGCACCATCCTGCGCGCGGCCGAGCTGGTCCGCGGCGGAACCGCGCCCGTCCTCGGCATCAACATGGGCCACGTCGGCTTCCTCGCCGAGATCGAGCGCGACGACATGGATGCCGCGGTGCGCCGCGTCATCGACCGCGACTACACCGTCGAGGAGCGCCTTGCGATCTCGATCCGGGTGAAGGATGCCGACGGCACCGTCATCTACCGCACGTGGGCCCTCAACGAGGCGACCGTCGAGAAGGCCAGTCGCGAGCGCATGCTCGAGGTGGTCATCGAGATCGACGAGCGGCCGCTGTCGAGCTTCGGCTGCGACGGTGTCGTCGTCTCGACCCCCACCGGCTCCACCGCCTACAACTTCTCCGGCGGCGGCCCGGTGATCTGGCCCACCGTCGAAGCGATGACCGTCGTGCCGCTGTCCGCCCACGCGCTGTTCGCGCGGCCCCTGGTCGTCGGGCCCGAAGCGGCCATTGCCATCGAACTGCTGCAGCGCACCGACGGGGCCGGCATCCTGTGGTGCGACGGACGCCGCTCGCACCCGCTGCCGCCCGGGGCGCGCGTCGTCGTGCGCCGCTCCGACGACCCGGTGCGGCTCGCCCGGCTGCACCCGGCCGCGTTCACCGACCGGCTCGTCCGAAAGTTCCGGCTGCCGGTCGCGGGCTGGCGCGGACCCGACGCCCACCCCGCGAAGGGACTCCCACGATGATCGAGCAGATGCGCCTGCGCGACCTCGGCGTGATCGCGGAGGCGACCCTCGAGATCGGGCCCGGCTTCACCGCCGTCACCGGCGAGACGGGCGCCGGCAAGACCATGGTCGTCACCGGACTCGGCCTGCTGCTGGGCCGCCGCGCCGACTCCGGAGCGGTGCGCGCCGGAGCGGCGCAGGCGTCGGTGGACGGGGTCTGGATCGTCCCCGAGGAGGGCCCGGTCGCCGAGCGGGTGCGCGAAGCCGGCGGAGACCTCGAACCGATCGGCGGCGGCGACGCCGAGCTCTACATCGGCCGGACCGTGTCGGCCGAAGGCCGCGGCCGCGCCTCGGTCGGTGGGCGCGCTGCGCCGGCCGGCGTGCTCGCGGACCTCGCCGACGACCTCGTCGTCGTGCACGGGCAGTCCGACCAGCTGCGCCTGAAGTCGCAGGCCGCGCAGCGCGACGCCCTCGACCGCTACGCCGGCGAGCCCGTCGCGGAGGCGCTGACCGCCTACCGTGCGGCGTACGACACCTGGCGCGCCCTCGACGCCGAACTGGAGACGCTCACCCGGGACCGCGACGACCGCGCCCGCGAGGCCGAGGCTCTCCGCGAAGCCCTGACGCTCATCGAGCACGCCGCCCCGCAGGCGGGCGAAGACGCCGACCTCGCCGAACGCGCCGAACGGCTCGCGAACGCCGAAGAGCTGCGGGATGCCGCGGCATCCGCCCACGAGGCGATCTCCGGTGAGGGCGACGCGCCCGACGTGCTCACCCTCATCGCCGAGGTGCGGCGCGGGCTCGAACGCGCCGCCGACCCGGCGCTCGCCGACCTCGCCGCCCAGGCGGAGGACATCGGGTACCGGGCGGCCGACCTCGCCGCCGCACTGTCCAGCTATCTGGCCGACCTCGACGAAGCCGGGCCCCAGGAACTCGCCGCCGTCGAGGAGCGCCGCGCGGTGCTCGCCGGCCTCGTGCGCGCCCACGGCACCCTGGACGCCGCGATCGAACTCCTCGACACCGGCTCGGCACGCCTCGCCGAACTCGACGACGACGGCGACCGCATCGAGCGGCTGACCGAGCAGCGCGAAGCGGCGGCAGCCGCGCTCGACGCCGCCGCCGACGCGCTCACCGCCGCCCGCACAGCCGCGGCCGTGCGACTGGGAGACGAGGTCTCCGAACAGCTGCACGAGCTCGCCATGCCGGATGCCCGCGTGACCGTGTCCGTGGCCCCCGGAACCCCGGGGGCGGCCGGGCGCGACGAGGTGTCCATCCTGCTGGCCCCGCACCCGGGCAGCGACCCGCGACCGGTCGCGCGCGGCGCCTCCGGCGGCGAACTGAGCCGCGTGATGCTCGCCATCGAGGTCGTCATCGCCGCCACCGACCCGGTTCCCACGTTCGTCTTCGACGAGGTGGATGCCGGCATCGGCGGCGCCGCGGCCATCGAAGTCGGGCGGCGCCTGGCGCGGCTCGCCCAGACGTCCCAGGTGATCGCGGTGACCCACCTGGCGCAGGTCGCCGCATTCGCGTCGAACCACCTCACGGTGGTCAAGGCCTCGGACGGCTCGGTGACGGCATCCAGCGTCCGCCGCCTCGCCGGCGCCGACCGCGAAGCCGAGATGGCCCGCCTGCTGTCGGGCATGTCCGACTCCGAAGCGGCCCTCGCGCACGCGCGCGAACTGCTGGAACTGACCGTCGACGCGTGACGCGCCGGGGTGTCGCCGGGCGACTCACACCCGCATGTCAGTCTCGGCTGATAGGGTGAAAGCCCGTGACGGACACATCGACCACGGGTATTAACAACGACACCACCAAGCACATCTTCGTGACGGGCGGTGTCGTTTCGTCTCTGGGCAAGGGACTGACGGCGGCCAGCCTGGGCAACCTCCTCACCGCGCGTGGACTGCGCGTCGTGATGCAGAAGCTCGACCCGTACCTCAACGTCGACCCGGGCACGATGAACCCGTTCCAGCACGGTGAGGTCTTCGTCACCGACGACGGCGCCGAGACCGATCTCGACATCGGCCACTACGAGCGCTTCCTGGACGTCGAGCTCAGCCAGGCGGCCAACGTCACCACCGGCCAGATCTACTCGCAGGTGATCGCGCGCGAACGGCGCGGCGAGTACCTCGGCGACACCGTGCAGGTGATCCCGCACATCACCGACGAGATCAAGCGCCGCATGCGCCTGCAGGCCGGCGAGACGCCCAAGCCCGACGTCATCATCACCGAGGTCGGCGGCACGGTCGGCGACATCGAGTCGCAGCCGTTCCTCGAATCGGCCCGCCAGATCCGCCACGAGCTCGGCCGGGCCAACGTGTTCTTCGTGCACGTGTCGCTGGTGCCGTTCATGGGCGCCTCGGGCGAGCAGAAGACCAAGCCCACCCAGCACTCGGTCGCAGCGCTGCGCTCCATCGGCATCCAGCCGGACGCGCTCGTGCTGCGCAGCGACCGGCCCGTGACCGAGTCGAACAAGCGCAAGATCGCGCTCATGTGCGACGTCGACGAGCGCGCCGTCGTGAACGCGGTCGACGTGCCGAGCATCTACGAGATCCCCACCATGCTCAACGCGCAGGGCCTCGACGAGTACATCGTGCGCTCCCTGAACCTCGACAAGGCGCAGGACGTGGACTGGACCCGCTGGAACAAGGTGATCCAGGCGGTGCACAACCCGAAGCACGAGGTCAACATCGGTCTCGTCGGCAAGTACATCGACCTGCCCGACGCCTACCTGTCGGTGACCGAGGCGCTGCGCGCCGGCGGCTTCGCGCAGGAGACCAAGGTGCAGATCACCTGGATCCCCTCCGACGAGTGCGAGACGCCGGAGGGCGCGCAGAAGGCGCTCGGCGGCCTCGACGGCATCGTCGTGCCCGGCGGGTTCGGCATCCGCGGCATCGAGGGCAAGCTCGGCGCGCTCCGCTTCGCTCGCGAGCAGGGCATCCCGACCCTCGGCCTGTGCCTGGGAATGCAGTGCATGGTCATCGAGTACGCGCGCAACATCGCCGGGCTCGACGGCGCCTCGTCGAGCGAGTTCGACGAGAACAGCCCGCATCCCGTCATCGCGACCATGGCCGAGCAGATCGACATCATCGAGTCGGGCGACATGGGCGGCACGATGCGCCTCGGCCTCTACCCGGCGCGCCTCGCCGACGGGTCGATCGCGGCCGAGGTGTACGGATCCACGACCGTGCAGGAGCGGCACCGCCACCGCTACGAGGTCAACAACGCGTACCGCGGCCAGCTGGCCGACGCCGGGCTCTGGTTCTCGGGCCTGAACCCCGACCTGGACCTGGTCGAGTTCGTCGAGCTGCCCCGCGACGTGCACCCGTACTACATCGCCACGCAGGCGCACCCCGAGCTGCGATCGCGTCCGACCGAGCCGCACCCGCTGTTCCGGGGCCTCGTCGCCGCGGCGCTGGAGCGGCACCGCGCCAGCGAGCTGTTCGAAGTCGAGCCCTTCGACAAGCTCAGCGACCTGGCCTGAGCGGCGGGGGGAGCAGCGACATGACGAACGCATCGGTGGCGGCGGACCTCCGCGACGAGCCCTTCGAACCCACGGTGCTGGAGAGCACCGTGGCGATGCACGGCCGGGTGTGGGACATCCGCCGCGACGTCGTCGCGTACGGCGACGGCGAACTCGTCCGCGAGTGGATGGTGCACCCGGGTGCCGTCGCGATCGTGGCCGTCGACGACGACCAGCGGGTGCTGCTCATCCAGCAGTACCGGCATCCGCTGCGCCACCGCGACTGGGAGGTCCCGGCGGGGCTCCTCGACATCCCGGGGGAGGACCCCCTCGAGGCCGCCAAGCGCGAACTCGCCGAAGAGGCCGACCTGGAGGCGACCGACTGGGAGCCGCTCACCAGCATCTGGTCGTCGCCGGGCAGCAACTCCGAGATCGTGCACATCTATCTCGCCCGCGGCGTGACGACCCTGGAAGCGTTCGCGCGGGAGGCCGAGGAGGCCGACATCCGCGCCGAATGGGTCCCGCTGGATGCCGCCGTGGACGCCGTGATGGGCGGACGGATGCACAACGGCATCCTCGTCGCCGGCATCCTCGCGGCAGCACGCCGCCTGCAGGCATGAGATGACGCCCGCGCGCGCCGTCGACGCGTACCTGCGACACGTCGCCGTCGAGCGCGGGCTGTCCGCCCACACCGTCGCCGCCTACCGGCGCGACCTCGGCCAGTACCTGGCATGGCTCGATGCGCAGGGCGTCGACGACGTCGCCGCGGTCACCCCCGAGCAGGTCTCGGCCTTCATCGCCGAGCGCGCCGGCGCCGAACCGCGGCCGGCATCCTCGAGCCTCGCCCGCCTGCAGTCGTCGGTGCGCGGCATGCACCGGTTCATCCTGCGCGAGGGGATCGTCGACGACGAGCCCACCAAGCGGCTGCGTCCGCCCAAGCTCCCGCAGCGCCTGCCGAAGGCGCTCACGATCGACGAGGTGCAGCGCCTGCTGGATGCCCCCGACCCGGAGACTCCCGCCGGCATCCGGGACCGGGCCCTGCTCGAGCTGCTGTACGCGACCGGCGCCCGCGTCTCGGAGGCGGTCTCGCTCGACCTGGACGACGTCACCCACGGTGACATCCTGCGGGTGCGCGGCAAGGGCGACAAGGAGCGCATCGTGCCGCTCGGATCATACGCGCGCGACGCGATCGACACCTACCTCGTGCGCGTCCGCCCGGGCCTCGCCGCGCGAGGGCGGGCGACGTCGAAGCTGTTCCTCGGGATGCGCGGCGCGCCGCTGTCCCGGCAGAGCGCCTGGCTGGTCATCCAGGAGGCCGCCGAGCGGGCGCACCTGACCTCGCACGTCTCGCCGCACACGCTGCGGCACTCGTTCGCCACCCACCTGCTGCAGGGCGGCGCCGACGTGCGCGTGGTGCAGGAACTGCTCGGCCATGCGTCGGTGGCCACCACGCAGATCTACACGCACGTCACGGCGGACACGCTGCGCGACATGTACCTCACTGCGCACCCGCGGGCCCGGTAGTCCGGGACAGACCGGGCCGGATACCGGCGCGGACGCCGGCCCGGGCCGCCCTCCGCCGAGGCCGGAACCAGTCGGCGGCGGCCGCCAGGGCCACGCGACGCGAGGGCATGTAGGCGTGGAAGAAGAACCAGCGCGCGCCCCACGCCGACCAGCCGGTGAGCGGGATGCCGTACAGCTCGGCGATCCCGCGCCCGACGCCGAGGCTCGCGCCCTGCCCCAGACCGGGGAACCGGAACGGCCGGGGCGGTCGGCCGTCGAGCGCGCGCACGATGTTGCCGCCGATGCGGGTGCCGTGGTGGATGGCCCACAGCGCATCAGCGGGGCAGGCGCCCGACGTGTGCGGATGCGGCACGGCGGCGCCGTCGCCGCCCGCCCACAGGCCCGGGCCGATGCGCAGGAACCGGTCGGTGACGAGCCGGCCGGCGGCGTCGCGCGGCAGGGCGTCCAGGCCGGGCAGGGATGCCGGGGTCTGACCGATCGCCGCCACGACCGTGGCGGCCGGAAGGGAACCCGCCGCGCCGAACTCGGCGCCGTCCGCCGTCACGGCGGTCAGTCGCGCGTGCGGCAGGAACTCCACGCCGGCCGCCCGCGCCTGGACCACGGCGTAGTCCGCGACCCGGTCGAACCGCGGGCGCAGGGAGGGAAGGACGTGCGCGCCCGGATGCGCGAGGACGACCCGGGGAGCCGGCCCGCCCACGTCGCGCAGTCGCTGCGCGATGGCCGTGGCCACCTCCACACCGGTGAAACCGCCGCCGGCGACCACGACCGTGCGCAGCCGCGCCGCGACCGTGCCCTCGGCCAGGCGCTCCCGAGCGAGCACGTCGGTGAGGTGCCGGCCGAGCTTCTCGACCCCCTCGGTGTCCTTGAGCGACCAGGCGTGCTCGGCGAGCCCCGGCACCCGGTCCGCCGCGTCCCGGCTGCCGGCGGCGACGACGATGTGGTCGCCGATGAGCGTGCGCGAGCCGTCCGGGGTGGCGACGACGACGGCGCGCCGTTGCGGATCGACGCGGCGGACGCGCCCGGCGACCAGGTCGACGCCCGGCAGCAGGTCGCGAAGCGGGACGCGGGCGTGCTCGGCGCGGACGTGGCCGGTGAGCACCTCCGCGGTCCAGCCGTGGAACGAATGATACGGCCTGTCCGAGACGAGCGTGACCACGACGCCGGGTCGCGCCCGGGCGATGCGCCGGGCACACCACACCCCGGCGTAGCCGCCGCCGATGACGATGATGCGGGCCACGTCAGACTCCCCGGGGCACGGATGCCGTGGCGGTCGCGGCGTCCGGCCAGGCCGCCGGCCGACCGAACGACAGCGGTTCGGCGAGGGTGAATCCGAGATGGGCGAACCGGCGGGCGGCATCCCGCATCCGCCGGGCATGCCCCACGTCGGCCTGGCCGGTGGACGACGTCGTCTGCCCGTCGAAGCTCATGAGCATGGTCTCGCACAGGCACGCGTAGGCGAGGCCGCGCGGCAGTCCGATGTCGCCGCGGATGTCGATGCCGGGAACGGCGGCGACGCCGCCGTCGATGACGAGCACGTCGGGGCGTTCCGACCGCAGTCGCGGGTCGGTGTTGCGCGGCTGCGTGTCGTCGAGGACGAGGGCCCCGCGCTTGAGGTGCTGGGATCCGAGGAGCGCGTCCGCGGCGGAGGTCAGCACGAGGACCAGGTCGGCATCCCGGACGGCATCCATCGACGTCGCGGTGCGTACGGCGACCCCGGAGCCGCGCACCTCGTCGCCCAGCGCCTCCAGCCGCGGCCCGCCGCGGGAGACGAGCGTGAGATCGCTCGCGATCGGCTCCTCGGACAGCAGCCGCACGACGCAGGACCCGACGCTGCCGGTCGCCCCCACGATCGCGAGGTGCGAGCCGGATGCCGCGCCGGCGAGGCGCCGCAGAGCCTCCACGGTGAGGTGTGCGGTGAACGCGTTGCCGGTGGTCACCGCCAGGCCGGGCCGTTCGCGGAGCATCCGTCCCGCGCGCGTCGCGGGTGCCGTGAGCGCCCCGAGTCCGACGATGCCCGCCCCGAGCGCCTCGGCCCGGTCGATCGCGCTCTCCACGCGCGAGAGCACCCACCCGCGGTCTTCGGTGAGCAGCTGCCGGGGCGTGGCCGGCACGACGAGGATCCAGCCGGCCGGCTCGTCGGTCGTCGCGTCGCGGCGGTGGACGGCCGCGAGCCGCAGCGGCGGCACCGGAAGGCGCCGGAGTCCGTACTCCCACGTGCGCGCAGGGATGCGCCCGAGCGGGCGCCACACCCGGGCCATGTCGGTCGCGACGGCGCTGCGCGGATGGACGAGGAAGGCGAACTTCCCGGGGGTCGGCGGGTGCGGGATCATGCCGTTTCCTTCCGTCGGCTCATGACCTCGAAGAGGACGCCCGGGCCCCGCTGATACGCCGCGGCGCGACTGAGATCGTCAAGGGTCTGAAGTCAGACCATTGACACGCGTGTCGGCCCGGGCCAGAATCGGCGCAACCGCACATCCCGCGCGGGCCCCCGAAAGACAGGCACACATCCATGACTGATGAGACAAAGGCGCCGCCCAGTCATCTCGACGACGACGCCGCCGAACTCGCCAAGCTCGGCTACAAGCAGGAACTCCACCGCGGCATGTCGGGGTTCTCCAACTTCGCCGTGTCGTTCTCGATCATCTCGATCCTGGCCGGCTGCATCACCTCGTACGCGATCGCCCTGAAGTCGGGCGGGGCATCCGCCATCACGATCGGCTGGCCGCTCGTCGGCGTCTTCGTGCTGATGGTCGCCCTCGCCATGGCGGAGGTCTGCTCGAAGTACCCCACCGCCGGCGGGCTGTACTTCTGGGCCGGACGCCTCGCCAAGCGGAACAAGCGCCAGTGGGCGTGGTTCGTGGGCTGGTTCAACTTCCTGGGCGAGGTCGCCGTCACCGCGGCCATCGACTTCGGCGCCGCGACCACCATGATGGCCTTCGCCAACCTGGTGTGGGGCGTCGAGGTGAACCCGTTCAACACCTTCGGCCTGTTCATCGTGCTGATCGTCGTCCACGGGCTGCTGAACACGTTCGGGGTGAACCTCGTCGCGATCCTGTCGAACGTGTCGGCGTGGTGGCACATCGTCGGCGTGCTCATCATCGTCGCCGCGCTGTGGATCATGCCCACGCAGCACCAGTCGGTGGCCTGGACGTTCACCGGGTACTTCAACGGCACCGGGTGGTCGTTCGCCCCGTACGTGTTCCTCATGGGCCTGCTCATGGCGCAGTACACGTACACCGGGTACGACGCCTCCGCGCACGTGGCCGAGGAGACCAAGGGCGCCTCCACCGCAGCCCCCAAGGGCATCGTGATGAGCGTCGTGATCTCGATCATCGGCGGCTGGATCCTGCTGTACTCGATCACCGCCTCGATCCAGGACAACTCGGACAAGGGCATCACCGCGCTGCTGGGCTCGGCCACCGGCCTGCCGCCCGCGCAGATCTTCCTGGACGCGCTGAACAACCCCACCATGGCGAAGTTCCTGCTGTTCATCGTCTGCGGGGCGCAGTTCTTCTGCGGCATGGCATCGGTCACCGCCAACTCGCGCATGAGCTATGCGTTCTCGCGCGACAACGCCATCCCGGGCTCGCGGCTGTGGTCGAAGGTCAACCCGCGCACGGGCACGCCCACCAACTCGATCTGGCTGTGCGTCGTGCTCTCGATCCTGCTCACACTGCCGGCCATGTGGAACCTCACCGCGTACCTCGCGGTGACCTCGGTCGCCGTCATCGGCCTCTACATCGCGTACGTCACGCCGGTGCTGCTGCGGCGCCTCGACAAGGACTTCGCGCCCGGCCCGTGGAACCTCGGACGCTGGAGCGCGATCATCGGCTGGATCGCCGTGGTCTGGGTGGCGTTCATCATCGTCCTGTTCGTGCTGCCGCCGCTGTACCCGATCACGATCGACACGTTCAACTACTCGCCGATCGCGGTGCTCGTCGTCGCGCTCCTGGCCATCGTGCTCTGGTATGCACGCGGCAGGAAGCACTTCATGACCCGCGAGGAGGCGGAGCGCCTGACGCTGCCCGCCGACGAGCTGCTCGAGGAATAGCCGGCCGATGGGGGAGAAGGCGCAGTCGCCGCTGGTGGATGCCGTCCTCCAGCCGGTGCGGGGCCAGATGGCGTTCGAGTCGTGCGTGGAGCAGCTCGGCTCGGCCATCCGGCTCGGGATCTTCCGCGAGGGCGAGAAGCTGCCCGGGGAGCGCGAGCTCGCCGAGCGCCTCGGAGTCTCGCGGGCGACCCTGCGCGAAGCGATCAGCGCCCTCCGCGCCGCCGGGTTCGTCACCACGACCCGGGGGCGCGGAGGGGGCACCGTCGTCGAGCCGCCGACGGCCGCCTGGCCGGCCGACCAGCGACCGGCCCGGGACGCCGAGGTGGCCGACATCCTCGTCTTCCGCTCCGTCATCGAACCGGGCGCCGCCTACCAGGCGGCGCGGACGCCCCTCACCGACGAGCAGGGAGGACTGCTGGATGCCTGCCTCGCCGACCTCGCCGCCGCCCGCACCCCGGCCGAGTACCGCCAGTCCGACGCCCGGCTGCACCTCGCGATCGCCACGGTGTGCGGCTCGGACGAGCTGACCAAGGCATCCAGCGTCATCCAGGTGAAGATCCACCAGTTCCTCGCCGAGATCCCGTTCCTGCGCAAGAACATCGAGGGATCGGACGAACAGCACCGCGCGATCGTCGCGGCGATCCGCGCCGGCGACGCCGAGCGGGCCCGCGACATCATGCACGCGCACTGCGACGCCACCGCGGCCCTGCTGAAGGGCCTCCGCGGCCGCGTCGCGCCCACGACCGACCAGAAGGACGAATGAAGATGAACACACCCGTCAGACCCCGCAACGACCGGATGCTGAGCATCGGCCAGCTGCGCGACGCGATCCTCGCCGACGAGATCGACACGGTCGTCCTGGGATTCACCGACATGCAGGGACGCCTTCAGGGCAAGCTCCTGCACGGACGCTTCTTCCTCGACAGTGTGCTGGAGCACGGCACCGAGGGCTGCAACTACCTGCTCGCGGTGGATGTCGAGATGAACACCGTGGACGGCTACGACATCTCCAGCTGGGACTCCGGCTACGGCGACATGATGTTCGAGCTCGACCTCGCCACGATCCGCCGGCTGCCGTACCGGCCGGGGACCGCCCTCATCCAGTGCGACCTGACGCTGCTCGACGGCACCCCGGTGCGCGTGTCGCCCCGGGCGATGCTGCGCGCGCAGGTGGAGCGGGCGGCATCCCTCGGGTACTCCGCGATCGCGGGGACGGAACTGGAGTTCGTGGTGTTCGACACCAGCTACGAGGATGCCTGGGACAGCGGATACCGCGACCTCACACCCGCGAACCGGTACAACGTCGACTACTCGATCCTCGGATCGAGCCGGGTCGAGCCGCTGCTGCGCGAGATCCGCAACATGATGTACGGCGCGGGGATGACGGTCGAGTCCGCCAAGGGCGAGTGCAACTTCGGCCAGCACGAGATCGCGTTCAAGTACGACCAGGTGATCGCCACCGCCGACAACCACTCCGTGTACAAGACGGCCGCCAAGGACATCGCCCAGCAGCGCGGCAAGTCGATCACCTTCATGGCCAAGCCCAACGAGCGCGAGGGCAACTCGTGCCACATCCACATGTCGCTGCGCGGGCAGGGCGACGAGCTGGTGTTCTGGAAGGACGGGGCCCGCACGGCCGTCTACGACCACTTCATCGCCGGGGTGCTGGCCACCATGCGCGAGTTCACGCTGTTCTACGCGCCCAACATCAACTCCTACAAGCGGTTCGCGAAGGGATCGTTCGCCCCCACCGCCGTCGCGTGGGGACTGGACAACCGCACCTGCTCCGTGCGACTCGTCGGTCACGGGCCGTCCGCCCGCATGGAGAACCGCCTTCCGGGCGGGGACGTCAACCCCTACCTGGCCCTCACCGCGATGCTCGCCGGCGGGCTGTACGGCATCGAGCACGAGCTCGCCCTCGAACCCGAGACCGCCGGCAACGCCTACGAGTCCGGGGCGCCGACGGTCCCCACCACGATGCGCGAGGCGCGCGATGCGCTCGCGGCATCCGCCATCGCCCGCGAGGTGTTCGGCGAGGACGTCGTCCGCCACTATCTGAACTACGCCGACGTCGAGCTGGCGGCGTTCGAGTCCGCCGTGACCGATTGGGAGCTGCGGCGCGGATTCGAGAGGCTGTGACGATGCGCTTCCCCGAATCGACCGTCGCCGCGGGCGGCGTCACCGTCGTCCGAAACCCCGCCACCGCCGACCCGGTCACCGAGGTGACCCTCGCCGACCTCGCCGAGACGGATGCCGCCATCGAGCGCGCGCATCGCGCCTTCCCCGCCTGGCGCGCGGTGGCCCCCGGCGAGCGGGCGCGCCTGCTGCGGGCGTTCGCCGCGGTGGTCGACGCCCACAACGAGGAGCTCGCCCGGCTCGAGGTGATCGGCGCCGGCCACACGATCGGCAACGCCCGGTGGGAGGCCGGCAACGTCCGCGACGTGCTGAACTACTACTCAGCGGCTCCGGAACGGCACTTCGGGCGCCAGATCCCGGCGCCGGGCGGACTGGACGTGACCTTCCACGAGCCCCTCGGCGTCGTCGGGATCATCGTGCCGTGGAACTTCCCGATGCCGATCGCCGGCTGGGGGTTCGCGCCGGCGCTCGCCGCCGGCAACACGGTCGTGCTCAAGCCCGCCGAACTCACCCCGCTGACCGCGATGCGCCTGGGCGAGCTGGCCCTGGAAGCCGGCATCCCGGAGGGCGTCTTCACCGTCATCCCGGGGCGCGGCCGGATCGTCGGCGAGAGGTTCGTCACCCATCCGCTGGTGCGGAAGGTCTGCTTCACCGGGTCCACGGACGTCGGCAAGGGCATCATGCGCGGCTGCGCGGACCAGGTCAAGCGCGTGACCCTGGAGCTCGGCGGCAAGAGCGCGAACATCGTCTTCGCGGATGCCGACCTGGAGCTGGCGGCGGCCACCGCCCCCGGCGGCGCGTTCGACAACGCCGGGCAGGACTGCTGCGCCCGCTCGCGGATCCTCGTGCAGCAGAGCGTGTACGACCGGTTCCTCGAGCTGCTGCAGCCCGCGGTCGAAGGGTTCCGGGTGACCGATCCCGCCGATGAGGCCGCGCAGATGGGCCCACTCATCTCGGCCGGCCAGCGCGACGGCGTGGCCGCGGCCCTCGACGGGGCGGACATCGCCTTCCGGGGGCAGACCGTGGACGGCTCGAGCGGGTATTGGCTCGCGCCCACGGTCGTGCTGCCGCGCTCGGCGCGCGACCGCGTGTGGACGCAGGAGCTGTTCGGACCGGTCGTGGCCGTCATGCCGTTCACCGACGAGGCGGACGCGATCGCCAAGGCCAACGACACCGAATACGGTCTGTCCGGCTCGATCTTCACCCGCGACGTCGGCCGCGCCCTGCGCGTCGCCCGCGGGGTGGAAAGCGGCAATCTCTCGGTCAACTCGCACTCGTCGGTGCGGTACTGGACCCCGTTCGGCGGGTTCAAGCAGTCCGGGCTCGGACGCGAACTGGGGCCGGATGCCCCGGATTCGTTCTCCGAGGTCAAGAACGTCTTCATCGCCACAGACAACTGAAAGGCAGCATTTTCATGGGCAAACTCGACGGCAAGGTCGGCGTCATCACCGGCGGATGCAGCGGCATCGGCCTCGCGACGGCACGCAAGTTCGTGGCGGAGGGCGCGACGGTCGTGATCGGGGACGTCGACCGCGAGAACGGTCCTCGCATCGCGTCCGAGCTCGGCGGCTCGTTCGTCTTCGTCGACGTGACCGACGCCGAGCAGGTCGAGGCGCTGTTCGCGCACGCGAAGGGGCGCTACGGCCGCATCGACATCGCGTTCAACAACGCGGGGATCTCGCCCGCCGACGACGACTCCATCCTGAAGACGGGGATCGACGCGTGGGACCGCGTGCAGCGCGTCAATCTGCAGAGCGTCTACCTGTGCTGCAAGGCGGTGCTGCCGTACATGCTCGAGCAGGGGAGCGGATCGATCATCAACACCGCGTCGTTCGTCGCGATCATGGGGGCGGCCACGTCGCAGATCTCGTACACCGCCTCCAAGGGCGGCGTTCTGGCGATGACCCGCGAGCTCGGCGTGCAGTTCGCCCGCAAGGGCATCCGGGTGAACTCGCTCTGCCCGGGGCCGGTGAACACCCCGCTGCTGCGGGAGCTGTTCGCGAAGGACCCGGAGCGCGCCGCGCGCCGTCTCGTGCACGTGCCGATGGGCCGGTTCGCGGAGCCCGAGGAGATCGCCAACGCCGTGGCGTTCCTCGGCAGCGACGAGTCGAGTTTCATCACCGCCACCGACTTCCTGGTCGACGGCGGGCTGTCCAACGCGTACGTGACGCCGGTGGAGTCGGATTTCGAATGACCGGCACGGCGCCGCTCGTCGGCATCTCGATGTACCGGGTGCCCGCGTCCTGGGCGATGTGGCACGGCGTTGCCGCCGACCTGCTCCCGGCCGCGTACGCGCGCGCCGTGGAGCGGGCCGGTGCCGTGCCGGTGCTGCTTCCGGCGTACGCCGACGAAGCGGCCGCACGCACCGCGGCATCCCGACTCGACGCCCTGATCATCGCGGGCGGCGCCGACGTCGACCCGCACCTGTACGGCCAGGAGCCGGACGACGCCGTCGCGGGGTGGGACGAGGACCGGGACCGTTCCGAGCTGTGGCTGCTGCAGGCCGCGGAGGATGCCGCGATGCCGGTGCTCGGCATCTGCCGGGGGATGCAGCTCATGGCGGTGGCCGCGGGCGGGTCGCTCGTGCAGCATCTGCCCGACCTCGTCGGCAGCACCCGCCATGGCGGCGGCGACGGATACGAGCAGATCCCGCTGCGGGTCGAACCCGGCCACCGCATCTCGGCGCTCATCGAGGCATCCGGAACCGTTCCCTGTCACCACCACCAGTCGGTGGCCGCGCATCCGGGCTTCGTCGCCACCGCGACGACCGACGACGGCGTGCTCCACGCCATGGAGGCGCCGGGGGAGCGGTTCGCGGTCGCGGTGCAGTGGCATCCCGAGACGGGCCACGATCTGGGTCTGTTCCGAGGGCTTGCCGACGCCGCTCGGGACCGGACGCCCGTGCGTCGCTAGAATCGACGGAGCATCCGTACCCGGCGGACGCGGCAGGCAGGAGTGATTCGGTGGCGGGCAGCGCGACGAAGTCAGAAGAGGAACGGCCGATCGGCCCGACGGGCAGGCCCTACAACGGGTTCCCGACGCCTCCGAAGCTCGACGCGCACGGACCGGCGCGCATCATCGCGATGTGCAACCAGAAGGGCGGCGTCGGAAAGACCACCTCCACCATCAACCTCGCCGCGGCCCTGGCGCACTACGGGCGCCGGGTGCTGTGCGTCGACTTCGACCCGCAGGGCGCGCTGTCGGCGGGGCTCGGCATCGCGACGCACGAGATCCCCACGATCTACGACCTGCTGCTGGACACCAAGCGCGACGCGCACGAGGTGATCGTCTCGACGCGCGTCGACGGGCTCGACGTCATCCCCGCGAACATCGACCTGTCCGCCGCCGAGGTGCACCTGGTCAACGAGGTCGCCCGCGAGACGATCCTGTCGCGGGTCCTGCGCGGCGTCGCCCACGAGTACGACGTCATCCTCATCGACTGCCAGCCCTCGCTGGGCCTGCTCACCGTCAACGCGCTCACCGCCGCGCACGGCGTCATCATCCCGCTCGAGTGCGAGTTCTTCGCGCTGCGCGGCGTGGCTCTGCTCGTCGAGACGATCGACAAGGTGCGCGACCGCCTCAACCCCAGCATCACCCTGGACGGCGTGCTGGCGACCATGTACGACCCGCGCACACTGCACTCGCGCGAAGTGCTCGAGCGCGTGGTGGAGGCCTTCGGCGACGACGTCCTGGAGACCGTCATCGGCCGCACGGTGAAGTTCCCGGACGCGTCGGTGTCGGGGCTTCCGATCACCGAGTTCGCGCCCGAGCACTCGGCGGCGCAGGCGTATCTGCGTCTGGCGCGCGAACTCGTCGCGCGCGGCGCCGTCGCCTGAGGCGGACCGTGAACGACCCCGCGGTCGTCGAGCAGGGCCAGGGCGGCCGGGCCGAATCGTCCGATTCCGGGTTCCGGGTGTCGCTCGGTGTGTTCGACGGACCGTTCGATCTGCTGCTGACCCTCATCTCCAAGCAGGAGCTCGACATCACCGAGGTCGCGCTGTCGAAGGTCACGGACGAGTTCATCGCCTACCTGCGCGCCGCCCGCTCGGCGGACGAACTCGAGGAGGCATCCGAGTTCCTCGTCGTGGCGGCGACCCTGCTCGACATGAAGATCGCCGGGCTCCTGCCGCAGGGCGAACTGGTCGACGCCGAGGCGGCGGCGCTGCTCGAAGCCCGCGACCTGCTGTTCGCCCGGCTGCTGCAGTACCGCGCGTTCAAAGAGGTCGCGGCCTGGTTCGCGCGCAGCATGCAGCGCGAGGAGCGACGCCACCCGCGCGAGGTGCGGCTGGACCCGAAGTACCGGGCGCGCGTGCCGGAACTCGTCTGGACCCTCACCCCGGACGACTTCGCCGCGCTCGCCGTGCTCGCCTTCACCCCGAAGGAGATCCCCACCGTCGGCCTCGACCACCTGCACGCGCCGCTGGTCAGCATCCGCGAACAGGCCGCCATCGTGGTGGACATGCTGCAGAGCGCCGGCACCCTGACGTTCCGCGACCTGGTGGCCGGCATCCGCGAGCCCGGTATCGTGGTGGCCCGGTTCCTCTCCGTGCTGGAGCTCTACCGGCACGCGGCACTCTCGTTCGACCAGGACGAGCCGCTCGGGGACCTCATCCTGCAGTGGACCGCCGTGCGGTGGACCGACGAGAACCTTGCTTCCCTGGGGGCCGACTATGACACGTGATGCGCCAGAGGCGCCGACACCTGATGCGCCCGAGGCGACCGCACCCGACTCCGGGGTCGACCCGGAGCTGTGCCGCCGGATCGAGGCGATCCTGCTGATCGCGGAGGAGCCGCAGGGCATCGTCGCGCTCGCCGCCGCCGTCGCGAGCCCGGTGCGCCCCGTGCGCGCGGCGGTGAGCTGGCTGGCCGCCGACTACGACGGCGAGCACGGCGGCTACCGGCGCGGGTTCGAGCTGCGCGAGGTGGGCGGCGGCTGGCGGCTGTACGTCCGCGAGGAGCTCGACGACCTGATCAGCGACTACGTCGGCAGCCAGGTGCCCACGCGCCTGTCGCAGGCGGCTCTGGAGACCCTCGCCGTGATCGCGTACAAGCAGCCCGTCACCCGGGGGCAGGTGGCATCCATCCGCGCCGTCAACGTCGACTCGGTGGTGCGCACCCTCCTGGCCCGCGGACTGGTCACCGAGGTGGGCAGCGACCCCGAGACCGGCGCCATCTTCTACGGCACGACCGACGCGCTGCTCGCTCACCTGGGCATCAACAGCCTGGACGAGCTGCCCCACATCTCGCCGCTCCTCGACGACGTCGACGACGTGGCCACGTTCGACGGAGAGGTTCGCCGATGAGCGACGAGACCAACGAGACCAACGAGACCACGATGCGCCTGCAGAAGGCCCTCGCGAACGCCGGGGTGGCGTCCCGCCGCGTCGCCGAGGAGATGATCGTCGCCGGCCGCGTCCGGGTGAACGGGCAGGTCGTCACCGAGCTCGGGTCCCGGGTGGACGTCGCCTCCGACCTCGTGGACGTCGACGGCACGGCGATCCAGTTCGACCAGTCCAAGCGCTACATCATGCTGAACAAGCCGACCGGCGTCGTCAGCTCGATGCGCGACGACCGCGGCCGCCCCGACCTGCGCCAGTTCACGAAGGACTGGGACGAGCGCCTCTACAACGTCGGGCGGCTGGACGCCGACACCTCGGGGCTGCTCGTGCTCACCAACGACGGCGACCTCGCCCACGTGCTCGCCCACCCGTCCTTCGGCGTGACGAAGGTGTACCTTGCACGGGTCCGAGGGCGGGTGACCCCCGCGACGATCGCGCGCCTGACCCGCGGCATCGAGCTGGAGGACGGACCCATCGCGGCCGACAAGGCGCGACTGAAGGACGCTTCGTCAGGCTCAGCGACCGGGGGCGGGGCATCCAGCCTCGTGGAGCTCACCCTGCACTCCGGACGCAACCGCATCGTGCGGCGCATGATGGCCGAGGTGGGGCATCCGGTGCTCGAGCTCGTGCGGCGCCAGTTCGGCCCGCTGCACCTGGGAACCCTCCCAGTGGGAAGGACGCGGGAGCTGACTAAAATCGAACGAGGCGCGCTTCTGACTCTCTCGCGTCAGCCCGACCAGGAGAACCAGTGACCGACACGAGCAGCGCTCCCGCGCGCAATCGCGTCGCCGCGCGCACCCACGGCACCGTCCGCATCGTCGGCGCGGGCCTTCTCGGATCGAGCATCGGCCACGCCCTGGTCGCCCTCGGCGTCGACGTGGCGCTCGCCGACACGTCGCCCGCCCAGCTGCGCCTCGCGATCGACTACGGCGCCGGCCGTGCCGCGCGCGACGACGACGCCCCGCGCCTGGTGGTCGTGGCCGTGCCGCCGGACGTCGTCGCCGACGTCATCGCGCGCGAGCTCGCCGCCTTCCCCGACGCGGTCGTCACCGACGTCGCCAGCGTCAAGCTGCAGCCGCTGCGCGACCTCGAACGGCGCGGCATCGACCTCACCCACTACATCGGCTCGCACCCCCTCGCCGGACGCGAGCGCGGCGGCGCGATCGCCGCGCGCGCCGACATCTTCATCGGCCGGCCCTGGGTGGTGTGCCGGGATGCCGACACGTCCGCGGCCGACCTTGCCGTCGTCGAGGGTCTCGCGCTCGACCTCGGCGCCACGCCGGTCGAGATGGGCCCGGAGGAGCACGACCGGTCGGTCGCGCTCGTCTCCCACGTGCCGCAGATCGTCGCGAGCCTCCTCGCCGGACGCTTCACGGATGCGCCCGACGGGTCGCTCGGGCTCGCCGGGCAGGGCGTGCGCGACACCACGCGCATCGCGGCATCCGCCCCCGAACTGTGGGTGCAGATCCTGGACGCGAACGCCGCGCCCGTCGTCGACGTGCTCGACGCGCTGGCCGCCGACCTGGCACAGGTCGCCGATGCCCTCCGCGCCCCCGACGCGCCGGGAGCCCGCCGCACCGTGGCCGACGCGATCCGCCGCGGCAACGACGGGGTGGAGCGCCTCCCCGGCAAGCACGGTCAGAACCGCCGTTTCGAGCAGCTGGTCGTCATGGTCGACGACACCGCCGGTCAGCTGGGGCGCCTGTTCGGCGACCTCGGCGAGCTCGACGTCAACGTGGAGGACCTGCGCCTGGAGCACTCTCCGGGCGCCCAGTTCGGCCTCGCCGAGATCAGCGTCGCCCCGGCGACCCTGCGTCCGGCCGCCGAAGGCCTGGCCGCCCGCGGCTGGAAGATTGCGAGCATGAATGACTGACCCGGAGACGCGCTCAGGGACCCCGATCATCGCCATCGACGGACCCGCGGGCAGCGGCAAGTCGAGCGTGTCCAAGCAGCTCGCCCGCGTCCGCGGCTACGGCTACCTCGACACCGGGGCCGCCTACCGCGCCCTGGCGTGGCGGGTGCTCGAGGCGGGGGCGGATGCCGCAGACCCGGCCGCGGTGCTCGATACCGCGTCCCGCCTGGACTTCGCGATCTCGCTCGACCCGGACGACTACTGGGTGCGGGTGGGCGACGCGGATGTGACCGCCGCGATCCGCGAACCGCGCGTGTCGGCCGCCGTCAGCGCGGTCGCGCGCATCCCCGAGGTGCGCCGCGCCCTCAACGAGATGTTCCGCACGTATGCGGCTTCCTCGGACCGCGAGGCGGTCGTCATCGAGGGCCGGGACATCACCACCGTGGTGGCGCCGGACGCGCCCGTGCGCATCCTGCTGACCGCGGACGAGGCGGTGCGCGCCGCGCGTCGCAGCGCCGAGGTGACCACGCAGGATGCCGCCGCCGTCGCCCACGCGCTGCGCACGCGGGACGCCGCCGATTCGAAGGTGGTCGACTTCATGACCGCCGCCGAAGGCGTGGTGACGGTCGATTCGACCGAACTGGACTTCGACGGGACCGTGGACGCGGTGCTCGCCGTGATCGATACTGTGCTCAATGGGCAGGCGCCCACCGACGAGGGGCACTGTGCAGAAGAGCTGGAGGAGCGCGGATGAGCGCTGAGGACGAGTACGAGGGCGCACCGGACCATCTGGTCGAACGCCTCGCCGAGATCGACGACACGCTCGCCGAGCAGCGCGCCGAGACGCTGCGCGCGTCGCTGGCGGACTACGAGCTCGACGACGACGACGCCGCCGTCCTCGAGGGGCTCGGATTCGGGCAGGACGGCATCGAGTTCTTCCCCGCGCTCCCGGTCGTGGCGATCGTGGGGCGCCCGAACGTGGGCAAGTCGGCCCTCGTCAACCGCATCCTCGGCCGGCGCGAGGCCGTCGTCGAAGACACCCCCGGTGTGACGCGCGACCGCGTGTCGTACAAGGCCGAGTGGATGGACCGGCGCTTCACCCTCGTCGACACCGGCGGGTGGGAGCCGGATGCGAAGGGCATCGACGCGTCGGTCGCCGCGCAGGCCGAGATCGCGATCGAACTGTGCGACGTCGTGCTGTTCGTCGTCGACGCGATGGTGGGCGCCACCTCGACCGACGAGCACGTGGTGCGCCTGCTGCGCAAGACCCGCAAGCCCGTGTTCCTCGTCGCGAACAAGATCGACGACGCGCGGCAGGAGCCGGAGGCCGCGGGCCTGTGGAACCTGGGTCTCGGCGAGCCGCACCCGGTGTCCGCCATCCACGGCCGCGGGGTCGCCGACCTCCTCGACGAGGTCGTGAAGTCCCTGCCCGAGGTCTCGGCGGTCGCCAAGAACGAGATCGGCGGTCCCCGCCGCGTCGCGATCCTCGGCCGGCCGAACGTCGGCAAGTCGTCGCTGCTGAACAAGGCCGCGGGCGAGGAGCGCGTGGTCGTCAACGACCTCGCCGGCACCACGCGCGACCCGGTCGACGAGATCGTCGAACTCGGCGGCAGGATGTGGCGCTTCGTGGACACGGCCGGCATCCGTCGGCGCGTGCACCTGCAGCAGGGCGCCGACTTCTACGCGTCGCTTCGCACCTCCGCCGCGCTGGAGAAGGCCGAGGTCGCGGTCGTCGTGCTCGACGTCTCGGAGCCGATCAGCGAGCAGGATGTGCGCATCATCGACATGGTGCTGGAGTCCGGCCGCGCCCTGGTCATCGCCTACAACAAGTGGGACCGCCTGTTCGACGACGACATGGAGAACCAGGATCGTCGCCGGTACCTGGAGCGTGAGATCGAGCAGGACCTCGCCCACGTCGCCTGGGCGCCGCGCGTGAACATCTCGGCACGCACGGGTCGCCACCTCGACAAGCTGGTGCCGGCTCTCGAGACCGCCCTGGACTCGTGGGACACCCGCATCCCGACCGGCAAGTTCAACGCGTTCCTGTCGGAGCTCGTCGCCGAGCATCCGCATCCGCTGCGCGGCGGCAAGCAGCCGCGCATCCTGTTCGGCACGCAGGCGGGCACCCGTCCGCCGACGTTCGTGCTGTTCACGACCGGATTCCTCGACCCCGGGTACCGCCGGTTCATCCAGCGTCGCCTCCGGGAGATCTACGGCTTCGAGGGTTCGCCGATCGTGATCAACATGCGCATCCGCGAACGTCGCCACCGCTGAGAGTCGCCACCGCTGACATCACAGGGAGCGCCCATGACGATCGAACCGCCCGAGTTCACTCGGCGTCCGCACCCGGGTCCGATGGACCCGGGTGACGCGTGGGTCGTCGCCCCGTCCGGTGAGCGGTACTGGGGCCGGTACGGTGCGGCGGGTCTGCTGCTCATCGACGCGGAGCGGCGCATCCTCATGCAGCACCGCGTGGAGTGGAGCCACTTCGGCGGCACGTGGGCGCTGCCCGGAGGCGCGCGCCACGAGGGCGAGACGGCGCGGGATGCCGCCCTGCGCGAGGCCGGGGAGGAGGCCGGGGTCCCGGCCGACGCCGCCGCCGTGCGCGCGATGCACATCTTCGATCTCGGCTACTGGTCGTACGCGACCGTGATCGCCGACGTCCGGTACCCGTTCGAGCCGCGCGTGACCGACCCCGAGAGCAACGCGCTGGAGTGGGTGGCGGTCGACGCCGTCGACGACCTGCCGCTGCATCCCGGATTCGCCGCCTCCTGGGGCGAGATCCGCACGCTCCTCGACGAGCACCCGGTGATCGTGGTGGATGCCGCGAACGTCGTCGGGTCCCAGCCCGACGGCTGGTGGAACGACCGGGCCGCCGCCGCGGACCGGCTCGTGGCCCGCATCCGCCCGCACGTGCAGCGCGGGATGGATGCCGCGTTCCTCCGGCTCGGCGGCAACGTGTGGTTCCCGGAGTGGGTGCTGGTGCTCGAGGGGGCGGCGCGCACGGCCCGCCCCGTCGCCGGCATCGAGTTCGTGATGGCGCAGGGCCGTTCGGGCGACGACGAGCTCGTCGCCGAGGTCGCGCGGCTGCTCGGAGCCGATCATGCTGCGACCGTCGTCACGAGCGACCGCGAACTGCGGCGCCGCGTCGAAGTGCTCGGCGCGCACGTGCGGGGTGCGGGCGCCCTGCTCGACCAGCTGTAGGAGGCCGACCGCATCCTGACGGATCAGGATGCGGCATCCTGCGCGATCAGTGCCGCGTTGCGCAGGAACAGGACGATCCAGGTGAACACCATGATCCCGGCGATGAGCTCCACCGCGGTCAGGGTGTAGTAGCCGACGAAGTAGAAGACGGCGATCAGCAGTGTCGTCGCGACGAACGCCCGGCCGAGCCACACGAACCCGCGGGCGAGGTCCGGCATCCACACGTGCACGCGGAGTGCGATCGTCATGAACACGATCGCCATGCCGGAGGCGGCGAGCGTGTGCACCCAGAAGAACTCGTCGACCGGGAAGACGCCCACCAGGGCGAGGAGGACGCCGAGCAGGGCGAGGCACGTCCGCACCTGTGCGATGCCGCGGTCGGTCGCGCCGGGCAGCTCCCGGGTCATGAAGCGCGTGAGCGTGGTGATCATCACGCCCGCGACGATGAGGGTGAGATTGAAGGCGAGCGCCGACAGGTCGTCGGTCATGCCGAGCGCGCTCAGGTGCTTCATCCACCAGTGGGGGTCGCTCGCGCTCAGCATGCTGGCGAAGATGCCCTCGGCGAGGAACGTGGCCAGCACGATGGAGAGCGTGGTGAGGCTCGTGCGGATGGCGGAGTTGAACACCAGGTAGGCGGTCAAGGCGGCCGAGGAGCCGGCGAGCATGACGAGCGGGATCGGGTAGACGAGCGCGTCGATGAAGCTCGCCGCCGCGATCGAGGCGACCAGCGACCAGGTGAGCAGGGCGATGACGCCGTGCACGAGCGCGACGACGGACAGGTCGATGATGTCCAGGACCGCGGGGCGGGCCTTCGCGCGCACGATGTAGCGCCCGAACCCGAACGCGACGAGCGCGACGACGGCGCTGCTGATCGCGGCGAACTGCCCGATCGATCCCGGCCCGTCGATGGGGGCCGGCTCGAGCCGGAAGGTGAGGAGGGACCCTGCCGCCGCGACGAGGAACGCGACCGCCGAGAGGCCGATCGCGATCGATTCGCGGTTGCGTCCGTCGTTCATCGTCTCGTCCTCCGGGGAAGGGCACGGGGCGGCCGAGAGTGCTCTCGGCCGCCCCGTGTCAGGGTGAGTCGAGGCTCAGGCCAGGGCCTTCGCCTTGAGCTTCTCGTACTCTTCGGTGGTGATCGCACCGGACGCGAGGAGCTTGCCCGCGCTGGCGATCTCTTCGCTCGGGCTCTGGGCGCTGCCCGCGACCGACTTGATGTACTGGTTCTGCTCGCGCTGCGCGGCGGCGAGGTCGGACGCGTTGCGCTGTGCCATCCCGCGGCCGCGTGCGACCAGGTAGATGAGGGCGCCGAGCACCGGGATGAAGATCAGGAAGATGATCCACAGGGCCTTCAGCCAGCCGTTGAGGTCCTTGTCGCGGAAGATGTCACGGAAGATGCCGAACAGCACGAACAGGAAGGCCATGAAGATGTAGATCCACAGCATCCAGACGATGAAATCCCAGAAGTTGGTCACTGGGGTTCCTACTTTCTCTTGTTTCTCAGGGTGGGGAGGGAAGGGTCTAGAAGGCGGCGATGCCCTTGCCGATGAGCACGACACCGATGACGAGCAGCAGCACCGCCATGATGACGGGGTTCTCCTTGGCGAGCCACTGGTGCAGCGACTCGAGCGGTCCGCGCAGCTTGTCCGCCGCGAGCAGGTAGCCGACGACGGGGATGAGCACGGTGCAGGCGGCCAGCACGGTGAAGATCGCGATGACGACGATCTGCTCGAGGATGCCGATCGTCGACGATCCGATGGTGACCCCGGCCGAGGCTGCCATCAGCAGGTTCTTCGGATTCACCGCGGCGAGGATGAACGCGAGGCCCGCGGCCCGGACGAAGGTGATCTTGTCGATGGCCTGCATCCAGCCCGGCATCTTGGGCTCTTCGCCGGGGCGCGGCCGCGATCGCCATTGGCGGACCGCCACGAGCAGCAGGAGTGCGCCCAGCAGGATCTGGATGACGCCGGTGATGGGCTTGGAGGCGTTCGGGTCGGACGGCGGGATAAGCCCCGACAGCAGGGTGAAGACCGTGACGGCGACGACGATGCCGACCACCCAGCCGACGAGGAACCCGACGCTCGTCACCCGCGCGCGCGGCGACAGCAGCATCAGGATCGCGGCGATGATCGGGATCGGACTGATCGCGATCCCCAGCGCCTGCGGCAGGATCTCCCCAATGACCGACCCCAAAACCAACGACCTCCCCAAGTCTGCTTTCCGTTCACCGCCGGACCGGCCGGCGGCGGTTCTCACACTAGTGGTCGGATCAGTCGCGGCCGCGCAGGCGATCGATCTCGCGTCGCTCGCGCTTGGTGGGGCGCCCCGCTCCGCGATCGCGCACGGCGATGCGGGGGACCGGATCGCGGGGCGGCGTGCGCTCCTCGACGGCCGCGGCGGCCAGCGGTGCGCCGACGCGCTTGCTGATCGTCTGACGCACGACGAGGATGCGGTCGAACCCGTCGATGCGCACGCGCACCTCGTCACCGGCTTTGATGGTCTGGGCGGGCTTCGCGCTCGCACTGTTCACCTTGACGTGGCCGGCCTTGCAGGCATCGGTCGCGAGGGTGCGGGTCTTGTAGATGCGGATCGCCCAGAGCCAGGCATCCACCCGGGCGGTGTCGCTCACGCGACCGCCGCAGCCGGACGGCGCAGTGCCGCGCGTGCTGGTGCGCGCAGCACACCCACCGCGATGAGCAACTGGCCGGCGCAGTACGCGGTCATGACGGCGACGTCGCTCCAGGCGCCGAGCGGAGTCGGCGGGAAGAGCTGGAACGCCAGCAGCGAGTCGGACAGCAGGAACACCGCGCCGCCGGTGGCGATGAGCCGGGTCGTCGCCACGGAGGTGGTCGCCATCGCGCCGAGGATGAGGCCGTACACCGCCATCGGAACGGCGAGGGCGCCCAGGCGGGGCCAGAGCACGCCGATCATGACGATCCACCACGCGGCGTAGACCAGCGTCCACCAGGGCAGCCGGCGCTGCCTGAGGTGCCGGGTGAACAGCCAGATGTAGCAGATGTGGGCCAGGGCGAAGAAGCCCACCATGGTCGGCACTTCGGGCAGCATCCCGAAGAACGTGCCGGCCTCGTCGCCGAGCCACGAGAACGCGATCGCCGCATACAGAAGTACGCCCCGGGCGCCGCGGATCCGGATGCCGGACACCGCCACGCCGAGGGCGAGCGCCGGCATCAGCAGCATCTTGCTGATCGTCTCGGCCGGGCTGGCCGTCGGCATCCCGGGCACCAGCGTTACGAGGTGCCAAAGGGTGACGACGACGTACGGAGCGAAGGCCCACCATCGGGCGCGAGACGGCATGCACTCATCGTAGGTGCAGGTGCACCACCGGCCTGTTCGGCTTGGCGCGCGCGGTCTCGGTGAAGCCGGCGGCGAGGAACGTGGACAGCACGCCGTGCCACAGGTCGTTCACGCGGTCGTGCCCATCGGGTTCGACCGGGTACGCCTCGATGAGGGATGCCTCGTGGTCGCGGGCGAAGGCGACGGCGGCCTCGAGCAGGGCGGCGTTGAGGCCCTCGCCGCGATGTTCGCGCCGCACGACGAAGCACGAGATCGTCCAGATGTCGTCGGTGTCCCATGGCTCGGCGAGGTGCGGGGCGAGCGCCCGGGTACGGGGGAGGCGCTGATGCGTGCGCCGCGGACCGACGCGCACCCACGCGGCCGGCTCGTCGTCGACGTACGCGATGAGCCCGGGCGGCAGGGGTCCCTCGGTCTCGTCGCGCAGCAGCTGCTCGCGGTCGCTGCGCGTCGTCGCGTTGAAGTCCTTGTTGGTGAGCGTGAGCCACGCGCACTGGCACGAGGCGCCGTCGCCCCCGCCGGTGAGCGCGTGCTGCAGGTCGTCGAAGCGGTCGGCGGATGCCGGATGGATCGTGATCTCCATGCTCCGACGCTAGCGGGAGCATCCGACAGTGAGAGGCATCGGCTTCCGCGGGTCTGTCGTGCTGCGGTGAAGGGCATCCGGCCGGCCGGTCAGAAGGGCACGGGGCTTTCGACCCCGCGGTCGGGATCGATCCGTGTTGCGTGGCGCGATGGCCGTCCGGGTGGATTTCCGGATTGTCCGGGTGGTCGGTCGGGGTGTTCGGGTGGCCGGTCGGGGACGAACCGGACTGCGGCCGGGGGCCGGGTGCGGTAGCCGCGGCGGGTGGGTGAGGTGAACTGCAGGATGCCGCCGGGGAGCTGCTCGACATGCCAGTCGGTGTGGTGTTTGACGGTGTGGTGGCGTTCGCACAGGCAGGCGAGGTTGCACAGCGCGGTCGGTCCGCCCTCAGCGTGTGCGGTGGTGTGGTCGATGTCGCATTTTTTGGCGGGGCGGCGGCAGCCGGGGAACCGGCAGGTCTCATCCCTGGCTTGCAGGAGACGTTTCATCGCGGTGCAGGGTCGGCGTTTGTCGACGGTGACCGGGACCCCGGTGGCCGGGTCGGTGAAGATCCGGTACCAGTCGTCGGATCCGCCGGCGAGGGTGCGGGCGGTGTCGTCGTCGACGAGTCCGCCGCCTTCCACGGTGGCGCCGCCGGTGGTGGTGCCGGCCAGGGTGCTGGCGGGGATGGTGAGGTGCACGGTGGCTGTGATGGCGCCGAGGGCGTTGCGGTGTTCGGGGGTGGTGCCGTGTGCGTCGGGGACGTTGGTGAGCAGTAGGTCCAGGGCGACATCGGCCATGATCTGCGCCCGGGTGCGCTCATCCGGAACGAACTCTGCTGCTTCGGCGTCGGTGTGGCCGGCGGGCGTGCCGGTGTTCGGGGCGGCACCGTGGGGCAGAGCTGTGTCGGCGTCCTCGCCGGGGCGCCCGCCCGCGTCCGCGGTTCCCTCGGCGGCTTCGGCTGCTGCCGCGTCGGTCTGGTTTTGGGTGTGGAGTTCGGTGGCGATGTCGGTGAGCCGGTTGTAGGTGCCTTCGATGTGGGCGGTGGGGCCGGTGATGATCAACTGCCCCACCCCGGGCTCCACGCTGCGTTTGCGTACCGAGCGGCGGGCCACCGCTTCCTTGATCCGGGCCTGGGTGCCGTCCGGGTCGAGCCGGTCCACCAACACGCCCAGGGCGTCCTTCAACTGGGCGGGGGTGAGCTCTGCGGCCAGGTCGATCGCGTACCGCTCGTACTCGGCCCGAGTGTCGGGGTCGTCGATGACGCCGCCGACATCCGCGATCGTGGTCGCGTGCTGCGGGGACACGTTGCCATCGCCGACCTCGTACATGGTCTCCGTGAACCGGGTCATCAGCACGTGTGCCTGGTTCACCCGGGACGCGACCTGGTACTCGGACAGGCGTACCGCGGCGGCGATCTCGGCGTAGATCTCCCGCATCGCCAACTGCGACGCGGACACCACCGCGCCGGTGTCGGCCTGCTGGGCGCGCTCGTGTTCCCGCCGTCGTACCAGGGCGGCGACCCCGGCGAAGAAGTGCATCTCCACTGCGAACGCGGACGCGGCGCGGGCCCGCGCCGCCCCCAGGTCGTCGACGAGCATGTCCAGGTCAGCCAGCACCGGGGAGAGCCCACCGTGTGACGTGTCGGCCATGGTGCCCCCTTCGATCCGTTGGAATGTTCGAACTCGATACCTCCACACTATCGAACATGCATCCAGAATGCAAGCGGGTTGCAGGACATCTTGATACCGAAACCCGGGGCGAGCGTTTCGTCTCGCTTCGCTCGCTCAACGACCGGGGGGGTGCGCGGATCCGGGGTGTTCGGGGCCGTCGCACCCGGGGTGGGCGTTCGGCCCGCTGGGCGCTCAACGACCGAGGTGTGCAGGTCACGCGGGTACGGATGGCGGCGATCTGAACGCCGGGCGGCATCCCTCGCGCGTGTCGTGCCGCCATCCGTACCATCCACCGCCATCCGGACCGGCATCCACTGTGGTTCGAACCTGCCCGGCGGGTCGGGTAGGATGGTCGAGTTGCCTGCACGCAGGCGGCGACAACAGAATCACGGGATGTGGCGCAGCTTGGTAGCGCACTTGACTGGGGGTCAAGGGGTCGCAGGTTCAAATCCTGTCATCCCGACGTGAAAGCCCTGGTGAGAGAAGATCTCACCAGGGCTTTGTCGCGTCTGGCGATAGTCTGGGGTGAGCGTCGCGTGCTGGTGGCAGGCAGTGTCAGGTATGGAGGCGCGGGATCTGAAGGGCCACGATGACCACATCGTTCTCTTCGCCTCCTCGTGGCTGAGGGCGAGAAGGCCAGGCTCATCGCCTGGGGAAACGAACTGCAGGCCGTGCACCGCCGGCTGCGGCAGACGTTGCAGGCAGCGCGAAGCGCGATCCGCGCGGGCTCGTCCAACGCGCCCGCAGAGCATGATCTCCTGCTGTTCTGTCACGGCTTCTGCGCCGCCCTGACCGGCCATCATGAAGGCGAGCGCGACGAGCTCTTTCCGGCGATCGCGACGCAATACCCCGAATTGCGCGACGCGCTGCGCACGCTGGAGGAGGATCACTCCTTGATCGCCCGTCTTCTGGATGATCTGCGCGCCGCAACCGATCGGGCCGATGCGCCCGACCGTCTCGAACGGCACCTCGACGGGATCGCGGCCATCATGGAATCCCACTTCCAGTACGAGGAGCGGCAATTGCTCTCGATCCTCGAGACGCTGCAGTTGGACGCGGATCCGCGCCACGTCTTCGGCCGTCTCTGATCGGGCGGCAGCTCGTTCGGTCGAAGGGGTCATGTGGTTTCTATCTGTACCCTTGCGGGTACGTAACAAGAAGGGTACATTAACCATCATGGATGCAGTGCTTCAGGCTCTCGGGGATTCGAGCCGACGGACGGTGCTCGCGATCCTGCGCGATCACGACGCGACGGCGGGGGAGCTCGCCGACGCGTTGCCGATCGCCAGGCCGGGTGTCTCGCGGCACCTGCGCGTGCTGCGCGAGGCGGGTCTCGTCGACGTGCGCCAGGAGGCGCAGCGACGGATCTACAGCCTGCGCTCGGAACCGCTGAAGGAACTCGACGACTGGCTCGACGAGTACCGGGCGCTCTGGCACGGCCGCTTCGACGCACTGCACACCGAGATCGCTCGAGGAAAGAGGAACAAGCGATGAGCATGAACGCAACGATGCGGGCGCTGGATGTCACGCGCGGTGTGGTCCGAGTGGAGGACGTGTTCGACACGGACGTCCACGACCTGTGGGAGGCGTGCACCGAACCGGAACGCCTCGCCCGCTGGCTGGCCCACGTCTCCGGAGATGTGCGAGTGGGAGGGGCCATCCACCTGACGTTCACGAGCACGTGGGACGGGCCGGCACGCGTCGAAGCGTGCGATGCTCCGCATCACCTGCTGATCACCGCTGAGCCCGGCACTGCCGGGGAGGCCCAGATCGAAGCCTGGCTGACAGCAGAGGGTGAATCCAGCAGGCTGGTCGTCGAGGAGCGCGGCCTGCCCCTCGAGGAGCTGTACTTCCATGCGGCCGGATGGCAGGTGCACCTCGAGGATCTCGGGCGTTCGCTCGCCCTCGACGCCACGGCTCACCCCGACGGGTGGTCGGTTTCCGAAGCGTCCCCGGCGTGGCGCGACCGATGGATGGAGTTAACCGGCGCGTACAAGGCCGAACCGATCGCCGCCGTCGCAAGCGAAGGGTAGGTGCGAATCGAGCGTCCCGGCGTGCCGGGTGCGAGGCTCCGGAGTCATCAGGGCTCCGGAGCCTTCGTGTCGCGACCGGGCTGATGTGACCCGCGCACCAGGTGATGTATCGGACGATACATTGCCTGGCGAGAGGCAGAATGTGATCCTCGAATTGCCGGATTAATCGCAATGAGGAAGGAGCTGACATGTCTGTAATCGAAAAGGCCCTCGAGGAGCAGCCGACGATCACCGCGTGGTCGTTCTCGACCGATCCGCACTGATCAACTCAGAAGTGGATCGAATAGGCCCGCCCGAAGAATGAGCTCGGGCGGGCTCCCAACATTATCGGGGGAAATGTGGCCGGAATCGACACTTTCATAATCAAGACGGTCGAGTGGTGCAATCTCGAATGCGCGTATTGCTACTTCTATTCGGGTCAAGACACGAGTTGGATGGAGCGGCCGAAATTCATGACGCCGCTCATCTTCGACAAGACGGTCGAACGGATTCGAGACCATGCGTTGCGCCGCGGCATCGACAAAGTCTGGATAGTCTTCCACGGTGGTGAGCCGCTGCTGCAGCCCCTGGCGGTCTTCGATGAGATGGTCGCCTCTGCCAAGACATTGAGCGACGACGGCATCGAGGTCGTGTTCAAAGTGACGACCAACGGACTCCGCCTCGACGATGCCTGGGCACGCCGTTTGGCCGTGTCCGCATTCAACGTCGGCGTGAGCTTGGACGGACCACGCGAGGTCAACGACTCGATGAGACGTGACAAGGCCGGCCGCGGGTCATATGACCGCGTCGTGAAGGGGCTCCGCAAAGCTCAGGAATATGAGAGCGAAGGCCTTCGGGTGGGCACGATCTCAGTTCTCAATCCGGCGGTCGACGGCCGGGAGATGTATGACCACCTGCGCAGCCTCGGGATATCGAACATCAACCTCGTCCTTCCTGAGGCCAATTACGTCCAAGACCCCCTCCCCACGAGACGAGGATACGGGTACTTCGAGCTCATGCGCGACATCTTCGACGCATGGGTCGCTGAAGATGACTCGCGCGTCAATATCCGGCTGTTCTCGGACATGATCCGCGCGCTGGCGGGTTTGCCCTCGGCGAGCGACCAATTCGGCTACGCGCCGGTAAACGTCGCCGTCATCGAGACCGACGGCAGTCTTCAGCCCACCGACAACTTCCGTTCTTGGGCCGATCGAATGACCGATCTCGGCTACAACATCGTGCACGATGAGATCGATCACCTGTATGACGATGACTTCTTTCGGTACTGCCGCGACCAACAGGGAATCGTCCCGGCGGAGTGCCTCGGATGCCGATTCCTCCAAGTGTGCGGGGGAGGACGCGTCACCACGCGGTACTCGGGCGCGGACGGATTCACGCGAAAGTCCGTGTACTGCCGTGACCTCTATGCGATGTTCGATCACGTCGCCGCGGTTCTCGCCGACCGCACTGACGGCGAGGCGCGAGCTTCGGTCGATGTCTGAAGCAAGGACTTCGCCCGCACGGTCCAGTCGATTCGGCTCCCGTCGGCGATTCGGCATCGCCTCGGTTGCGGAGGGGATCGTCAGGTCGACCGGGCCGTTCCAAACGGTGGCGGTCACCTTCTGGCTCCTGCAGGTCGGGGCGGACTATGCGATGGTCGGGTTCGCCGTCGCGCTTCCGATTTGCGGTGCGATCGCCGGTTCGATCGTCGGCGGGTGGTTGGCGGATCATGCCGGACCTGTCGTCCTGTTGGCTCGCCTCAACCTCGTCCTCGCGCTGCTCGCGGCCGTGGCACTTGCGACGGCGGTTCACTTGCCCGGAAACCCGTGGCTGCTGGTCTCGGTGGTCGCGGTCTATGCGGTGATCAACGGCGCGAGCGGACCAGCGCAACGGTCGTTGACCCCGGCCCTGCTCGAACCCGATGACTATCAGCACGGAAACGCGGTCTACAGCGCGATTTCGAATACCTCCTCCGTCGTGGGGCCGCTGCTGGGAGGCATCGCCTTCTCATTCGGAGGTGTTGCTCTCACGATCGGGGTGAACATCGCGGCGCTCACACTTGCCGCCTTGGTTCTCGCCATCCTCGCCGCCAACGAGCAGGGTGAGCCTACGGCCGATTCCCAGAAGGAACGTGCCTCGTTCGTCCGGTCCGTTCGCGGTGCGCTTTCGTATACCGCGCGCAACCAATGGCTGATGGTTCTGCTGGTGATCGACGCGATCATGGACTTGGTCACATCGGGGCAGTTTCAGGTGGGATTCCGTGTTCTCGCCGACCGCCACGGCGGCGCGGCGGTGTTCGGGCTTCTCATGGCCGCCTACGGAGTCGGGGCCATCGGTGGAGCGGCGATCGGCTCTCGCCTGAGGGCAGGGAACCGGCTTCAGTACAAGCTCATCATGTGGAGCAACATCGTTCAGGCGCCACTCATCGCCTTGCTGCCCTTCGCCGGCGCCGAGGCTTCGTTGGGCCTGCTCGTCCCTGTCGGAATCCTCAACGGAGTCTCGGGAGTCTTGTACATGACGCTCATCTTCCGCAACACGCCCAAAGCCATGGCCGGCAGGATCTCGGCGCTGTTCCTGGCCGCGAGCCTGTCGTTGCAGCCGATCGGCATCGTCGTGTTCGGCTCCGTCGCCGGCGCCGGCCATATCGTGCTGCTCTTCGTGTGCACGGCGGCTCTGATGATCGGGGTGTCGATCGCGGGCCTGGCAGTCTGGCGTCGCTACGGTTTGCATGACGCGCCGAAAGGGGGTGATGGGCGACCGTGATCGGCCCGATTTCAGACGCCACGAGACCTCTCCCTGGAGGGGGCACGCAGTGGATGACCGAGGAACTATCCGGGTACCCCTTGCTACCGTGGAGTGAGCCGCCTGGCGCGTGCGGGTGGAGCTGACGGGGCGATCGGCGCGAGCATCGATCGCGACGGGAGGGGTCGCGTGAATCCGGACGACACGGACGTACCTGCACTCGAGCCCGGCCAAGCAGAGGACCGCGCCGCGCTCGCCAGGGAGATCCACGATCGCGTCGCCAATGGCATCATGGCCGGCATTCTACGGTTCGACCTCGCGGACAAGGAGGATGATCCGGTGGTCGTATCCGAGCTGCGAGCGGCAGGGCGCAGCATCCTCGCGCAAGCCCTGACAGCGGCGCAGACCATCGCGACGGGACTGAGGTACCCCGATCGCGGCGAGTCACTGCAGGCGCGAATCGAAGAGCACCTGGCCCGTGCGATCCGCGGCACGGCGATCCAAGCGCGGGTGGTCAGCACGGGCGAACCCCGAGGACTCGATGACTCCATCCGAGAGCACGTGTTCCTTCTCGCTCGGGAGGCCGTCCGTAATGCGGTGGCGCACGGCGAGCCTTCGAGAGTCGAGGTCTCCCTCGCATGGGGTCCCGCAACCCTGACCGTCACGGTCGTCGACGACGGGCGAGGGTTCGAGCTGTTCGATGTTCGCCGGGGAGCCCTCGGGCTGGTCGGGATGAAGGAGCGTGCGGACGTGATGGGCGCCCGACTGACGATCGTTTCCGAACAGGACCGCGGCACCGATGTTCGCGTCGAGGTGCCGTATGCGCCCTGACGGCCCGCTCGGCGTCGTCCTCGTCGACGACCACCGGATGTTCGTCGAGGGACTCGGGATGATGCTCGGTCAGGATCGGCGGCTCGACGTCCTCGGAATCGCATCGTCTTCATCCGAGGCGAGCGACCTCGTGAAGAGAGTGATGCCGGACGTCGTCTTGCTCGACGTGGACATCGATGACCAGCCCGCCGATCGAACGATCCGCCAGCTGCTCCGCGGCGATCCGTCCTTGTGCATCGTGATGCTCACCATGCACACCTACCAGCCGCTCTTGGACTCACTCATCCGCGCCGGGGCTCGCGCATGCGTGAACAAGAACCTCACGGCAGACGACCTGGTCCGGGCCGTCCTCGAGATCGCGGCGAATCCGGGGTTCGGGCGCCGAGAATCGGACTCCGCGCCGCCGGATTGTCACCATGTGACGCATCGTGAGCTCGAAGTTCTTCGCCTCGTGAACATGGCGAAGTCGAATCGGCAGATCGCGCAAGAGCTGGGGATCTCCGAGGGAACCGTCAAGCGACACCTCCATGAAGCGAACGTCAAGCTCGTCGCGGTGAATCGGTTGGATGCCGTCCGTAAAGCCGAGATGCTGGGTCTGCTCGACCACTCGTCGTTCGAGCGGGTCGCTCGGAGTTCATAGAAACGCCCTTCCCTCCGGCCCGGCCGCCGACCACAATGGACGCGTGGACGCGCAGAACGAGCAACACGCACTCGAAGAGGTCGGCGACCGGCTGTCGCAGCTTTTCCCGTCGGTCGATCGCACGACGATCGACGGCATCATCCAGGAGGAGTACGCGCGCTTCGACGACGCGCACGTGCGGGACTACGTCCCGACCCTCACCGAGAACGCCGCGACCGAGCGGCTCCGCGAGCTCGCACCCCTCGTGCTCCCGGTCGCGCCGGAGGGCGGGGAGGAGCTCCAGCCCGTGGATTCCGATGTCAGCCTCGACCCGTACGAGATCGAAGCGCGGTCGGAGCGGACCGGCCAGCTGAACGGCGAGGTCAGCAACAACTGAGTTCGCCGTCACGCCTCCGCGAGCGCGGCGAGCGCCTCCGTGACCGCACGCCAGCCCTCGAAGAACCCCAGCTCTTCGTGGCGCGCCCGCGCCGCGGCATCCGCGTGGCGCACGACGGCACGATAGTCGGTGCCCTCGGGATGCTCGCCGAGGATGATCTCCGCGGTCATCGGAACCGGGGCAGGGGTGGCCGGATGCCACGATGCGGTGATCGCGTTCGTGAACACGAGGCGGCGGACCGGCTCGACGACGAGGAAGATGCCGTCGGTGTGCGCCAGGAACGTGTCGCCGTCGTCGCTCATGCGGGTGATGATCGCCCCGCCGGGACGCGGATCGAGCACGTCGATCCGGGCCACGGCGGGCGGCGGCACCCACCAGGCCGCCAGCAGGGTCGGGTCGGTCCACGCATCCCACACCCGGCCGCGCGGGGCCCGGATCACCCGCTCGATGACGAGGTCGCGGTCACGGTCGATCTCCATGCTCACGGGCGTCCTCCGGGTCAGAGCTTGTAGCCGATGGCACGCAGCAGGTCTCGGCGGTCGGCGGCATCCTGCTCGGTCTCCACGCCCACCGGCGGGTCGCCGTCGATCACCCCGGCGACCCCGCGGCCGGCCTCGGTGACCGCGACCAGCAGCTGCACCGGGTTGGCGGTCGCGCAGTACACCGTGCACACCTCGGGCACGGCCTTGACCTGGTTCAGCACGTTCACCGGGAAGCCCTCGCGCAGCATGATGACGAACACGTGTCCGGCGCCGACCGCGACGGCGGCGTGCACCGCGAGGCCGACGAGGGCGTCGTCGTTGCCGGTGCGCCTGACCAGGCGCGCGCCGGATGCCTCGTTGAAGGCGACCCCGAACCGCAGCGTGCCGCCGACCCCGGCGAGCGCCTCGTGCAGGTCTTCGACGGTCTTGATGAAGTGCGACTGGCCGACGATGACGTTGACGTCATCCGGCTTGTCGATCGGTACGACCTCGATGTCCACGGCCATGGCGGACCTCCCTCGACGTGGGTCAGCCTAGCCGGGAGGCGGCGCCGATTCGAGGGACCGATCGGAACGCCGGGCGACGCCCGTTACGCTTGATCCGATGACGAACACGCGCGCCGAGGCCGCCTACCTGCGCTCCCTGGCTGCGTTCCGCACCCCGACGCTCGACCTGCTGCACGGCCGGTACGCCCCGTTCGTGGTCGCCGCGCTGTCGGTGGTGTTCACCGTGGACCGTCCGGCGGTCGCGGTCGCCGACGCGCACGCCGAGGTCGGCGAGATCCTCGACGAGCTCCGAGCGAGCGGCTACGACGACGGCGAACGAGCCCTCCCGGCCGGGACGGCCCGCGAGATCTGCCGGTCCTGGGTACGGGTCGGGTGGCTCGTACCGCAGATCGACGGCGACGTCGAGGTGTACCGGCTCACCGCGCACGCGGTGGGGGCGCTGGAGATCACCGGCCGCACCGGCGGCGGACGCACCCGGGTGTCGAAGTCACGGGTGCGCACCCTGCTGGAGGCGGTGGAGCGGCTCTCCGCGGATGCCGAGGCCGACCCCGAGCGGCGGATGGCCCGGCTCATCGAGGAGCGCAACGCCCTGGACGCCGAGATCGCCCGGCTCGCCGCGGCGGGCGACGCGGAGCCGGTCGATGACGAGCAGCTCCTCGAAGAGGCCGAGAACATCCTGCATCTGGCCCGCGAGCTGCCGGCGGACTTCGCCCGCGTCGCCGAGTCGATCAAGGCCATGCAGCGCGATGTCGTCGCGGATCTGCGCCGCGACGTGCGCCCGACCGGCGAGGTGCTGCGCGAGTACCTGGAGCGCGGGCAGCACGTCATGAAGGCCACCCCGGAGGGTCGCGCGTTCGCCGGCGCGCTGCGGCTCATCGGCGATCCCGCCCGCATCGACGATCTCACTGAGCAGCTGCACACCCTGCTCGCCCAGCCCTTCACACGGCTCATGGACACCGACCAGCGCGCGGAGCTGGATGCCATCGGCCGCCGCGTGGAGCTCGGCGTGCAGGAGGTGCTGACCGCGCAGCGGCGGGCATCCCACGTGATCACCGGGCAGGTGCGCACCCACGACCCGGTGCGCGACCGCCAGGTCGACGACCTGCTGCGCGACGTCATGTCGGGACTGCAGAACTGGACGCGACCGGGCACGCCGGATGCCCCCGTCGACCCGCTGCGCTCCCTGCCGGTGGCCGGCATCGGGCACCTGCGCCAGTCGGTGGGCGACATCCGTCCGCCCGGCGCACCCGCCGCCCTGACCGCGGCGGACGACGTCGAGTTCCTCGATGCCGACACCCGGGCCTGGGGCGGCCCGCACTATGCCGAACTCGAGGCGTACGTGTCGGGTCTGGGCGCGGAGTTCGATCTCGGCGCGGCGTTCGCCGAGGCGCCCGCTGACGCCCGGCGTCCGGTCGACCTGCTGGGCCTGCTGGAGATCGCCCACCGCAACGGGATGAGCGAGGGCGACGACGTCTCGATCGCCCTCGCGCATCGCCCGGACGGGACCACGCGCCGGTTCGCGTTCGGATCCGTGACCGCCCGGGCCTCGGCCGCCCCGGCCCCGAAGGAGTACGACGATGAGTGAGTCCGCCACCCTGGTTGCCGCGGCGGCCGAGGATGCCGTGCCCGCCGCAGCGCCGACGGATCCGTTCATCGCCCCCGTGGCGATGGAGGACGACCCCGACGAGCTGTTCGCCGGTGACCGCGGGGTGCTCGACCCCGAGGTGCGGCGCGTGCTCGTCCACGTGCTGCAACGGCGCTTCCTCCTCGCCGACCGGCACCGCGATGCATGGACCGTGCTGCTGGACAACCAGCAGCTCATCGAGTCGCGGCTGAACGACCTGTTCGTGCGGCTGGTCGTCGACCACGACCGCGGCGTGGCGTACAAGCAGCAGGTGCGCTCCGACGAGCTCGACGTGCCGATCCTGCTGCGCGACTCCGCCTACTCGCGCTCCGAGACCCTCGTGCTCGTGCACCTGCGCACCGTCTACCAGCGCGAGACAGCCGCCGGCGAGCCGTCGGCGCGCGTCGACATCGAAGACGTCGAGCAGACCGTGCTCAGCTACTTCGCGGATGCCGACGGCGACACCGCCCGGCGGCAGAAGGCGATCCGCAAGGCGCTGGACCGCCTCGCCCGCGACGGCATCGTCGAAGAGGAATCCTCCGGCCGGTTCCGCATCAGCGCCCTCGTGGAGATCGTGCTCAGCGCCGAGAAGCTGCGCGAGCTGCGCGACTGGCTGCGCGAGCAGACCGTCGACGCGGACGACGACGCGCTCGCCGGCGAGGACCCGGATGCCGGCGACGACCCGGAGACCGCGGAGAACGCCCCGTTCGAGGAGAGCGCACTGTGACCATGCTCGACACGCTGTTCGGACTGATCCCGGCGGCATCCCGCGGCCAGCAGTGGCTCGCCGAAGACCTGCAGCTGGTGAACTGGGGCGGCTACGACGGTGCGCACCGGGTGCGCTTCTCGCCGGCGGCGACGCTGCTGTGCGGCGGATCGGGATCGGGCAAGTCGACGCTCATGGACGCCTACATCGCGCTCATGATGCCGCACACCACCCCGTTCAACGGGGCGTCCAACGGCGGAGTGACCGGCCGCCCGCGCGGCGAGGAGCAGCGCAACATCCTCTCCTACGCCCGCGGCAAGCTCGACGAGTCGCGCACCGAGGACGGCACGAAGATGCGCGTGCTCCGCGGCGACGGCGAAGACACCTGGACCGCGGTCGCGATGACGTGGCTCGACCACGACGGGTCCCGGTTCACCGCCCTGCGGGCCTGGTACCTCCCGGCGGCGGCGCGCGTCCTCGAAGACACCGTGCGGGTGCGGGCGACGACAGACCGGGCGTTCGACCTCACCGTGCTGGAGAGCGCGGCGGCCGCACACTTCACCGACACCTCTCTCAAGGCAGTGGGCCTCGACCCGGTGGGCACGGACCGCGAGTTCTCCGCGCGACTCCACGCCGTGCTCGGCATCGGGGCCGCCGGCGCCGGGGCGAAGGCGATGAGCCTGCTCGCCCGCATCCAGGCCGGGCAGCAGATCACCACCGTCGACGACCTGTACAAGCGGCTGGTGCTCGAAGAGCCCGAGACCATGGCGACGGCCGACGCCGTGGTGGCGCACTTCGACGAGCTCGAGGGCACCCGCACCCGCATGCTGACCGCCCGGCAGCAGGTGGCGGCCCTGGAACCGATCCGCGATCTGCGCGAGAAGATCGCCGGCGCCGAGCAGCGCGTGCGGCTCATCGACGAGGTCGGCGACTTCGCCGATCCGGCATCCCTCGCCTCCCTGTGGCGCGCCGAGCGCCGTCTCGACCTGCTGCGAGAGGTCGAGACCGAACTGCGCGACAGCAAGCACGCCGCCGACACGGCCCTGCGGGAACTGCGCTCGCGGGCGGATGCCGCCGAGTCCGAGCGCGACGGCCTCGCCGACGTGCTGCGGCTCTCCGGCGGCGACCGGCTCGAGACCGCGCAGCGCGAGCTTCGTGACGTCGAGCGGCGACTGGCGACCGTGCAGCGCAACCGCGGCGCGTTCGACGAGGACCTGCGGGTGCTCGGCGCCGAGGCATCCACCGCGGATCAGTTCACCGCGCTCGCCGGTCGCGCCCGCGAGGCGCTCGCGGACACCGACGCGAAGCGCACCGCCCGTCAGGAGTTCGCCGAGGCCATCGCCGCGCATCGCGCCGTGGCCGCCGAGATCGCCGACCTCGAGGCGGAGCGCCGGCGCGCGGCCGAGGGGCGCGACAGCATCCCGCGCCCCCTGCACGAGTCCCGGGCGCTCCTCGCCGAGGCCGCCGGGCTCGACATCGCCGACCTGCCGTTCGTCGGCGAGCTCATCGAGGTGCGCACCGAGTTCGAGCCGTGGCGGGAGGCGTTCAACCTCGCGCTCGGCGGCTTCGCCACGACCCTGATGATCGACGTCGCGCACGTGGCCCGGTTCCGCGACGCCATCAACGCGGTCCGTACTCCGGTGCGACTGCGCTACGAGGGGGTGCACACCGGACTCGACGAGGCCGGGGCCCGCGACGGGTCCACCCTGCCGGGCCGGCTCGACTACCGCTCCACGCCGTTCACCGGCTGGCTGCAGCAGCGGCTCGACGAGCGCTTCGGGTTCGTGTGCGTGGACTCGGCGACCGACCTCGCCGCGCACCGCATGGCCCTCACGATCACCGGGCAGATCTCGCAGGGCAACCGCGGCGCGCACGGCGGGCACGGGCGTGAGAACGTGCTCGGCTTCTCGAGCGAGCGGCGGGTGCGCGAACTCGCCGGGCAGATCGATCGCGCCCGTGCACGGCTCGTCGACGCGATCGAGGCCGCCGAGGCGGCCGAGGCGGCACTGGACGCGGTCGATTCGCGCCTGGCCGCGTACGCGCGCATCGAGGACCTCACCTGGGAACAGGTCGACGTGGACACCGTGACGGCCGAGCGCGACCGGTGGACCGCCGTCGTCGACGACGTGACGGCATCCAATCCCGAGATCGCCCGTGTTCAGGGCCAGATCGCCGCAGCCAAGGGCAAGGCCGAGAACCTGCGCGCGGAGATCGCGCGAGCGACGGTCGAACGTGAGCAGATCGAGGCGCGCTGGGCGGACGTGACCGACGACGTGGATGCCAGCCAGTCGACGCTGGACGACGCCGAGGATGCCGGGCTCGCCCTCAGCGACGACCAGCGCGGATTCCTGGATGCCCGGTTCACGCTGCGCGAGACGGCGGCCGCCGCGGCCCCGTCGGTCGTGCTGGCCCGCTTCGACGCGGCGCTGGCCACGGCGGCGCAGCGGCTCGACGAGGACCGGGCGGCGGCGACGGCCTCCCACGAGGAGCAGCGCGACAGCCTGCGCCGGGTGATGGCGGGGTTCCTGGAGCGGTGGCCCAACCCGAACCTGCTGCCCGACCCGGACACCTCGACCGCCGACTTCGAGCACATCCTCGCCGCGCTCCAGGCGAGCGGCCTGCACGAGCTCGAGGCGGAGTGGCGGGACAGCCTGCTGAACCTGTCGGGCAACGACCTCACGAACCTCGATTCGACCCTCAGCCGGTCGCTGCGCGAGATCCGCGAGCGCATCGACCCGATCAACCGCATCATGCAGGACCTCCCGTTCTACGACGACGATCACCGCCTGCAGATCACCACGCGCGAGAACCAGTCCGAGGCGCGCCGCCGCTTCCGGCGCGAACTGCGCGACGTGCGCGGGCTGATCGACACCGCCTCGACCGACGACGAGCGCGAGCAGGTGTACCGGCGCATGGCGCGGCTGATCGGCCGGATGCGGCGCACCGCCCCCGACTTCGGCGACCTGATCGACGTCCGTAACCACGTGCGCGTCAGCGCGGAGCGGGTGGATGCCGCCACCAAGCAGCATGTGGCCCTCTACGACCACATCGGCGAGAAGTCCGGCGGCGAATCGCAGGAGCTCATCGCCTTCATCGTCGGCGCCGCGCTCCGCTACCAGCTGGGGGATGCCGGCTCCGAGCGCCCCCGGTACGCCCCGGTGTTCATGGACGAGGCCCTCATCAAGGCCGACGCGCACTTCACCAAGCGGGCGATCGGCGCCTGGCGCGGCCTCGGGTTCCAGCTCGTCATCGGCGCGCCGAACGACAAGTACAGCGCCATCGAGCCGCACGTGGACGTCGAGTACGACATCCTCAAGGACACCCGTGGGCGCTCGTGGGCGAAACCGAAGGTGGGTCTGCCGGAGTACGCCTGAGCGCGCCTTTCGCCGTGGCGTCCGTGGTTCTGCCACGATGTAATCCGCCCCTGCGGATCCTCCTCAGACGGCACCGTCTGGGGAGGTTCTCGTGAAGAAGTGGTGGCCCATCGTCATCCTCGGTCTGGCGCAGTTCGTGATGGTGCTCGACAGCACCGTCATGAACGTGTCGATCTCGACCGTCGTGAAGGACCTCGACACGACGGTCACCGCCATGCAGGCGGCGATCACGTTCTACACGCTCACGATGGCGGCGTTCATGCTGCTGGGGTCGAAGCTCGGTGACGTGTGGGGGCGCCGTCGCGCGCTTGTGATCGGCTCCATCGTCTACGGCCTCGGGTCACTGACCACCGGCCTCAGCCAGAACTTCGCGACGCTGTTCACCGGCTGGTCGATCGTGGAGGGGCTCGGTGCGGTGCTGGTGATCCCCGCGATCGCCGCCCTCGTGGCCGACAACTACACCGGCAAGGACCGGGTGACCGCGTTCGCGATCATCGGTGCGATCTCGGGCGGGGCGGTCGCCGCCGGGCCACTCATCGGCGGGTACTTCACCACCTACCTCAGCTGGCGCTACGTGTTCATCGCCGAGACCGTGATCATGCTGTTCGTGCTGATCTTCGCGCGGGTCATCGCCGACAGCAGCACGCGCACGCGCATCCGCATCGACCTCTGGAGCGTCGTGCTCTCGGCCGCCGGACTCGTGCTCATCGTGTACGGGATGCTGCAGTCCAAGGTGTGGGGCTGGATCCTGCCGACCGCACCGCTCGTGGTCGGCGACGTCACCATCGCGCCGTTCGGTCTGTCGCCGGTGCCCTTCATCATCGCGATCGGCGTCGTGCTGGTCTGGCTGTTCCTGCGCCGGCAGCGCCGCCTCGCGGCATCCGGCCGACCCGCCCTGCTGGATGTCACGATGTTCTCCATCGCGCAGCTGCGTTCTGGCCTGGCCGTGCTCGGCGCGCAGTACGCGGTGCTCGCCGGCCTCTTCTTCATGATCCCGGTCTACCTGCAGATGACGCTCGGGATGGATGCCCTCGACACCGGCATCCGGATCTTCCCGCTGTCGATCGGGCTCATCCTCTTCTCGATCGTCGGAACCGTGTTCACGCGCTTCTGGTCGCCGCGACGGATCGTGCGCATCGGGCAGCTGGTTCTGGTGGCGAGCTCGCTCGTGCTGCTCAGCTCGATCTACCCGGACCTGCGCAGCACGGTCTTCGCCATCGGCATGTTCTTCGCCGGTTCGGGGCTGGGGCTGCTCGCCTCGCAACTGGGCAACGTGAACATGTCGAGCGTCGACGAATCGCGCTCGAGTGAAGCCGGCGGCCTGCAGGGCGTGTTCCAGAACCTGGGCTCGTCGCTGGGCACCGCGCTCATCGGCTCGATCCTCATCGCGACGCTCGGCTCGACCTTCACCGTCGCCGTCGGCGAGAGCGGCCTGTCGGCCGAGTCCAAGTCGGCCGTGCTGGAAGCGACCCAGTACGGCGTCGCGATCATGCCGACCGCCGGCGTGCCCGAGGTCGCCGCTGAGGCGGGACTGCCCGCCGACGAGGGGCAGGAGCTGCAGCAGATCTACGCCGACTCGCAGCTGGATGCGCTGCGCACATCGCTGTTCGCCCTGGCCGCGATCGCCGCCCTCGCGCTGTTCTTCTCCCGCAACATCCCGAACGTCGTGCTTGGCAAGGCCGAGGAGTCGTCGGGCGGGCCCGAGCCGAAGCCCGAGCCGAGCGCCACCGCGAGCTGACCCGCCGCGCCGGGGTCAGCCCGCGCGCGTCCCGCCACGGCGGGCGGCGAGGTACTCCGCCGGCATCCCCGGGCCGATCCGCACGGCCACCTCGGCGGGCGGGACGGGACCGCACTCGTCGCACACCGTGCGGGCGTGCACGGCGCCGTCGCCGCAGGCCGTGTGCCGGTAGAGGATCGGGGGTTCGATCGGGGAGGCCCACTCGTCGCCCCACTCGGTGAGCGCGATGAGCGCCACAGCCAGCGCCCGCCCCTTCTCGGTGAGCAGGTACTGCGCGTCGTCGTCGCGGGTCATCACGCCGCTCGCGACGAACGCGTCCAGCCGCGAGGCGAGCACGTTCGTCGCGATCCCGAGGTTGTGCTGGAAGTCGCCGAACCGCGTCACGCCCGCGAAGAGCGCGTCGCGGATGATGAGCAGACTCCACCGTTCGCCGACGAGCTCGAGCGAGCGCGCGATGGAGCACACCTGCGAGTCGTATGTCTTTCCGAGCACGTTCCGAAACTACCACTTGTGTGATGCAAGCAGGGCCGGTAGCGTGACTTGCATCACGCAAGGCGATCGGCGCCGCGAGGACGAGGGAGTACGACATGGGTGACAGCTACACGGCCACGATCGAGGTCGCGGCCGACGCGAAGCGCGCGTTCGACGCGATCAACGACGTCAGCGGGTGGTGGGGCCGCATCACCGGTTCCACGGCCGCGGTCGGCGACGAGTTCGTCTACATCGTGCCGGGCCTGCACTACAGCGGGTTCCGGGTGGTCGACCGCGTCCCGGAGAGCACGATCGCCTGGCAGGTCACCGGCAGCTTCGTCGACTTCGCCGACGACAAGTCCGAGTGGACCGGCACCACGGTCCGGTTCGACATCGAGGAGACCCCCGGCGGCGCCCGCGTCGTGTTCACCCACGAGGGCCTCGCGCCCGAGATCGAGTGCTACGACGTGTGCAGCTCCGCGTGGCGGATGTTCATCGTCGGCAGCCTCAAGAGCTTCATCGAGACCGGCCGCGGCGCGCCCTACGAGTTCACCGGAGCCGAAGAGCTGACCGAGGCCGAGCACAGCGAACTGCACCGCGAGGCGGCGGCGTCGGCGCGCGCCGTCTGATTCAGTCGCGCGCGGGCTCCCGCTCGCGGTCGCGGATGAGCTCGCGCAGCTGATCGGCGGGGACGTCCGCGCCGAACGCGGGATGCCCCGGCTGCAGCCGCACGCCGTCGGCCAAGGTGCCGGCGACGACGGGGTCGAAGCCGAGGGCGTCGACGACGTCGGCGATCACCGCGAGGTCGGCATCCTGGTCGCCGGCGATGGCGATCGCCTTGCGGCCGGGGACGCCCGGCGGCCGGGTCTCCTCTTCGAGGTCGTGGTAGCCCATGTGGTTGAAGGCCTTGACGACGCGGGAGCCGGGGAGGAACTCCTGGACGATCTCGCTCGTGGTGGTGCGCGGATCGTTGAGGTCGTCGCGGATGCCGTCGGTCTCCCACCAGTAGTTCATCGCGTCGATGGCGAGCCTGCCGGCGAGCGCGTCGACCGGCAGGCGGTCGTATTTGCCGAGCGGCAGCGCGAGGATCACGAGGTCCGCGTCGCGGGCGGCGGTCTCCGGCGCGCGATGAGCACGTCGTAGCCGGCCGCGAGCGCGAGACGGGCAAGCGTCGTGCCGACCTTGCCGGCGCCCAGCACGCCGATCGTGCGGATGCCGCCGGTCATCGGGTCACCGCCGTGCCGAAGGCGGACGTGGTGCGCGGCGTCTCGGCCAGGAGCTCCCGCACCATCGGGATCACCTCGGTCGCGTACAGCTCCACCGACGTCAGGCGCGCGCTCGCGGACATCGCACCCCCGGCGGTGTAGATCATGTCGAAACGGCCGACGTCGAGGGTGCGGATGGCGTCCGCCATCTTGCGGGCGACCGTCTCGGGCGAGCCGACGTACAGCGAGCCGCTCTCGACCTCGTGCTCGAACTCGCCGCGCTGCACGGGCGGCCAGCCGCGCTGCGCGCCGATGCGGTCGCGCACCACCTTGAAGCCCGGGTAGAACAGCTCCTTGGCCTCCTCGTCGGTGGCCGCGACGAAGCCGGGGGAGTGCATCCCGACCGGGTACGCGGTGGTGCCGAGCTGCTCGGTGGCGCGGCGGTACAGATCGACGTACGGCGCGAACCGGCCCGGGGCTCCGCCGATGATCGCGAGCATCAGCCGGAACCCGTAGTGCGCGGTGCGGATCACCGACTGCGGGGTGCCGCCGACGCCGACCCACGTGCGCAGGCGCCCGGACTCGGTCTTGGGGAACACGTCCGCGTCGACGAGCGGCGCGCGCGTCGTGCCCTCCCAGGTGACCGGCTTCTCGTCGAGCAGGTGGCTGAACAGGTCGATCTTCTCGTCGAAGAGCAGGTCGTAGTCGCTGAGGTCGTAGCCGAACAGCGGGAACGACTCGGTGAACGATCCGCGTCCGAGGATCACCTCCGCGCGGCCGTTGGAGAGCGCGTCGACCGTCGCGAAGCGCTGGAACACCCGCACTGGGTCGTCGCTGGAGAGCACCGTCACGCCGGATCCGAGCCGGATGCGGGAGGTCTTCCCCGCGATGCCGGCCAGCACCGTCTCGGGGCTGGAGATCGCGAACTCGGGGCGGTGGTGCTCGCCGAGGGCGACCGCGTCGATGCCCAGCTCGTCGGCCAGGACCGCCTCGGCCACGGTCGCACGGATCGCCTCCGCGTACGAGACCGTCTCGCCCTTGTCGTTGGTGGGCAGGTCGCCGAACGTGTCGATGCCGAACTCGAGGTCTGTGAAGTCGTTCATGGATGCTCCTTGGGTGGAATTCTCAAGCATGGACGGCCTTGCCGTCCTTCGTGATGCGTGCGGTTTCGCGGCCGGTGGGGTGCCAGTCGCCGGGATTGTCGGCCAGCAGCTGCCGCACCCGCGGGGCGACCTGCTCGCCGAACAGTCGGATGGTGCGCTCCCGCGCCTCGCGGGGGAGCGCCGGGATGTCGTATTTCAGGTCGAATCGCGACAGCCGGTTGGCCCGGACGACGCGCGCGATCTTCTGCGCGACGGTCTCCGGCGACCCGACGAAGAGGGCGCCGGTGTCGACCTCCTCGCGGTAGCGCTCGAGGGTCGGCGGGTAGAAGCCGCGCTCCCGGCTCATCTGCGTGACGACCGGCTCCCAGAACCGCCAGTGCTCGGCTTCGGCCGCGGCGTCGGTGTCGGCGATGAGTCCCAGCGAGTGCTGAGCGATCGGCAGCTCCGGCATCCCGAACTGCTGGAGAGCCCGCAGGTACAGCTCGGCGTGCCCGGCGAAGCGCTCGGGGCGTCCGCCGATCACCGCCATCATGAGGGGGAGACCGTACCGCGCGGCGCGCACCACCGAGTCGGGGCTGCCGCCGATGCCGATCCAGGCCGGGATGCCGCCGTCCGGCATCCGGGGATGCAGGCGCACGTCCTGGAGCGGGCTGCGGTACCTGCCCGACCAGGTGACGCGGTCTTCGCGCATCAGGCGGACGAAGAGGTCGAGCTTCTCGTCGAAGAGCTCTTCGTAGTCGGCGATGTCGTAGCCGAACAGGGCGAACGACTCGATCGCGGATGCCCGCCCGAGGGTCAGCTCGGTGCGCCCGTTCGAGAGCGCGTCCACCGTCGCGAACGCCTGGTAGATGCGCACCGGGTCCTGCGTGGACAGCACGGTCACGGAGGTGCCGAGGCGGATGCGGCTCGTGGCCTGGGCGATGCCGGCCAGCAGCACCGGCGTCGCGGAATCGACCTGGCCCTCGCGATAGTGCTCGCCGACGGCGAAGGCGTCAAGGCCCACGGATTCGGCCAGCTGCGCCTCGGTCACGAGCAGGCGCAGGGCCTCGGCATCCGTCATCGGGCGTCCGCCCTCGGTGGGGACGTCGCCGAACGTGTTCAGCCCGAACTCGATGCCGCCGATGTGACCGGTCATGTCGCGTCACGACCCTTCTCGCCGTCCCGGACCATCCGGATTGACGTATCAATAGTGCAACGCTAGAGTTGACGTGTCAATTCCAGGGGGTCCCATGGGTCACGCGAAGCACCGGTCCACGCCGACGCACGAGCAGCTGCGCGTCTGGCGCAACTACATCGAGACGGCCAATGAGCTGCAGCGGCTGCTGGAGGCGCGGTTCCAGAACGAGTCGGCGATGTCCTCCGGCGACTACCAGGTGCTGCTGGCCCTCAGCGAGGCCCCCGGGCGCACCGTACGATCGAGCGAACTGGCCTCCCTCATCGGCTGGGAGCGCAGCCGCCTGTCGCACCATCTCGGCCGCATGGAGAAGCGCGGACTCATCGCCCGGGCATCCTGCCCCGAGGTCGCCCACGGCGTCGACGTGACGATCACCGACGCCGGGCTCGACACGTTCCGCTCGGGGTCGGTGCACCACCTCCGCGCCGTGCGCGAACTGTTCGTCGACGCGCTGTCCGACCAGCAGCTGACCGAGGTCGACGCGGTCGCGGCATCCCTGCGCGTGCACCTGGGAACACGGCAGTGATCCGCCGCGCGACGGTCGTGGTGATCGGCGGCGGGCAGGCGGGGTTGTCGGCCGCCTTCCACCTGCACCGGCGGGGATTCGCCAGCGCTCTCACCGATCCGGATGCCGAGCGCACCTTCGTGGTGCTGGATGCCGAAGACGGCCCGGGCGGGGCCTGGCGGCACCGCTGGCGTTCGCTCAGCATGGCGACGGTCAACCACATCTTCGACCTGCCCGGCATGCACCAGAGCCCGGTCGACCCGGCGACGCCGAGCAGGGATGCCGTGCCGGCGTACTTCGCCGCGTTCGAGGCGCAGGAGCAGCCGCCGATCCTGCGGGCGGTCACCGTCACGGGCGTGCGGCGCGCCGATGACCTGCCGGACGGCGACCTGATCGTGTCGTCGACGGCGGGGGAGTGGGTGACGCGGGCCGTGGTCAACGCGACCGGCACGTGGACCAACCCGGTGCGGCCGGCGTATCCGGGAGCCGAGACGTTCCAGGGCCGCCAGCTCCACACCAAGGACTACGTGTCCCTCGACGAATTCGCCGGACTCCGGGTCGCGATCGTCGGCGGTGGGATCTCGGCGGTGCAGCAGCTCGAGGAGATCTCCCGCGTCGCGCAGGTGTTCTGGTACACGCGGCGCGAGCCGGTGTTCCGCGCGTCGGGCTTCAACCCCGAGGTCGAGGGCCGCGAGACGATCGCCAAGGTGGTCGCCGACGTCGAAGCCGGCAACCCCACCGGCAGCGTCGTGTCGTACACGCAGCTCGCGTGGACGCCGTACGCGCTCGCGGCCCGCGACCGGGGCGCGCTGGTGCGTCGCCCGATGTTCACCGCGATCGAGCCGCACGGCGTCCGCGAGGCGGACGGCACCTTCACCGCGGTGGATGTCATCCTCTGGGCGACCGGGTTCAAGCCGGCGCTCGCACACCTCGACCCGCTCGGCTTGCGCAACGACCGCGGCGGGATCGAGCTGCGCGGCACCCAGGTGGCGGCCGAGCCCCGGGTGCACCTGATCGGCTTCGGGCCGTCGCAGTCGACCGTCGGCGCGAACCGGGCGGGCCGGGCCGCCGTGGCATCCCTCGTGCGGTACCTGGAGCGGGAGCCCGCGGGCGTCCCCGTCGGATGACGGGGCCGCACTGGTCGTAATCTCCTCCGCTCGCGACGCTCGATCGGCGTCGGCGGAGGAGATGCGACGGGCGGAGGACCAAACCAGGACGGATGCTCCTCTCCTCTCCTCATCTCCTCCGCTCGAGTGTTCACCTGCCCGACCTGCCGCTGTGCATCGACGGGCCACCGGGCGCCTCGTCAGCGTTAGTCGTTCTGCGAGCGTTTGCTCCATCGGAGGGCGATCGCCCGCCGGGCAGCAAACCCGGCGATGAGCGGTACGCCGATCAGCAGCAGGTACTGCAGCCAGATCGGCGAGATTGCCGGGGGCGCGGCGAGGATCAATGACAGGCAGATGATGAGGAACAGCATCCCGAGGGCGACCCGGCCGACGCCTCCTGACCACACTGGTGTGTGGGATTCCCAAGCGGCGGCGATCGCGAAAGCAAGGATGAAGCTTGCGATCACGAGCCCGGGAACGGCGAGGAACGTCATGAAGCCCACGTGTTGCACCTATCGGGTCGTCGCAAGCGAGTAACAGGATCCCAGCCCGAGGACGTTGAACACGGACCGTCCAACTGCACGGATGAAGGTTTCGAGCGCCTTGATCTGGGCGCTGGTCAGGCTACTCCTCCGCTTCGCGTACTTCTTCAGGAGGGAGACGACCTTGCTCATAGTGCCGCCGAGGGCCCGGTACGCCTTGATGACGGCCTTCGCGCTTTTGACGATCTTGTCAGCCTTCGCAAACGCGCGCACGACCTTGGCCGCCCCGACGGCAAGCGAGGCGATCTCCGCAACGCAGAGTGCGGATGTGCCGATCCACCAGAGCACACTCGGGTCCGCAGTCACAGGGAACGCAGTGTTACTGTTTGCATCGATGACCTGAGAGACGGCATTCCCATTGATCACGTAGTGGGTGTCCACCGACTTGCCGTTCGCGTCGACCGCCCACGGTGCGGCGAGGGTTGCAATCCGCTTGGTCGTGGTGATTTCGGCTGTCTTTGCGGGCTTGATCGAATCAAGTGCCGACTGCTGTTCGTCGGTCACCGGTTGGTCGTCGGCCAAGTTGCCCAGCACGGCGTCCACGGCATCCGAGATCCGCTTGACTTCCGCCTCGGACGCCACCTCCTCGGTGATGGGAACATGGATTGCGACGGAACCATCTGCCTGGGTGGTCAGGTGGGCGCCGTCGGGTAGGTCAAGGTCGAAGTGGACCGTTCGCGATGCGCTCTGATCGTTGAGGACGGCGACCATCTGCAGACCGTCGGAAGTCGCGCGGGTGACGACATCGGTGCTTGGCGCCACATCGGACTGGACGAGCGCGCCGTCGGTCAGCTCCGTGGCAGACGGTGCACCCGCGGGGGAGATGCCAATTTCGGGGCCAATCAGGCGGGACATCGTCGCGATGCCGGTGGCGGACACGGTTGTCGTGGAGCCGTCGGGGAGCACCGCAGTCATGCTGCCTCCTCCGACCTGCAGCGGAAAGGATGCCTGCGCGCTGGCAGCATCCGCCAGCCTGGCCACGGTTGCCGGGTCAGATGCATCGAGCTGGTCGGCCGCCTCAGAAATGCCGGCCACGTCGGTCGATGAACCCAGGGCGGCAGACGTTGTGGTGCCGGTGGAGTCCGCTGCCTCGGCGTGAGCAGGCGCGGCGAGCCCGTGGTCGCCGCGGCTACAGACATCGCCGTGGCGAGGCCGAGCGTCACGGCGAGCAAACGAGACTTAGAGATACTTCCTTTGCGATTGCGCACTACTTCGTGAGAGTCAAATGCATCGTTGCTGGCCATTCGGGTCCCTTCCTCATGTGGCGTGGGACTGCACGCGGGACAGCCTCCCAGCGGGATCGAGACGCTGAGCCGGGTTCGGTGCCTGTTCAGTGATGCTCACAGCTTTTTCTTTGAGGACTCAAGGACTGCACTCAGCAATGCGCGCAGAGAGTCGCTCAGGCCGGCAGCCGCACGGTCACCACGGCGCCGCCGGCCTGCGGGACGAAGCGGAGCTCGCCGCGATGCGCGGTGACGATGTTCTGCGCGATCGCCAGCCCGAGGCCGGTCCCGGCATGGTCGGCACCGGGGGTGCGCGCCCGGCCGCGCCCGCGCTGGAACGGCTCCAGCAGCACCGGGATGTCGGCGGCATCCAGCTCCGGTCCGGTGTTCTCCACGCGCAGCAGCACCGCCCCGGGCTCGGTGGCGGTGGTCACCGTCACCGTTCCGCCGACGGGGAGGTTGTGCACGACGGCGTTGTGCACGAGGTTGGTCGTCAGCTGCAGCAGCAGGGCCTCCGACCCCCGGCAGGGGGCGGCGACACCGCCGACCTCGAGGCTCACGCCGCGCCGCTCCGCGAGCGGCAGCAGGTTCTCGGCCGCCTCCTCGGCGACGAGCGACAGGTCGACCGGGTCGTCGGCGGCCGGAGCCCGGCTCGTGCGGTGCAGCAGCAGCAGCGCATCGGCGAGCTCGATCGCGCGCGTGTTCACCGCCTGGAGGCGCTCCAGCAGCAGATCGACATCCCTGTCCGGATCCTTCCGGGCGACCTCCAGCATCGTCTGCGTGATGGCCAGGGGCGTGCGCAGCTCGTGGGAGGCGTTCGCGGCGAAGCGCTCCTGCTCGTCGACGTGGGCCTCCAGCCGGGCGAGCATCGTGTCGAACACGTCGGCCAGGCGCCGGAACTCGTCGTCGTCTCCGTCCATCCGGATCCGGTGCGACAGGGACCCGTTCCCGGCGAGCTCGGCCGCGTCCGAGATGCGGGCGAGCGGGGCCAGTATCCGCCCGGCGAGGAACCATCCGCCGGCGAGCCCGAACGCGACCAGGAAGACCATCGCCCACTCCGCCCGCGGGGCGAACGCCCGCAGCAGATCGCTGCGGTTCGGCACGAACTGCGCCGCCTCGATCGCACCGTCGGGCACATAGCGCAGCAGGAACAGCCAGACGAGACTGAGCAGGAGGAAGCCGGCGACGAGCACGAATCCGGCGTAGCTGAGCGTCAGGCGCAGGCGGACGCTCACACCCTTGGGCCTAGGCATGCCCCGGCGTCCCGGGGTCGTCGCCCGACGCGATGCGATAGCCCACTCCGGGCACGGTCGCGATCAGCCACGGTTCCCCGAGCCGTTTGCGCAGCGCCGACACGGTGATGCGCACCGCGTTCGTGAAGGGATCGGCGTTCTCGTCCCACGCCCGCTCCAGCAGCTCTTCCGCGCTCACCACGCCGCCCTCCGCCGCGACGAGAACTTCCAGCACGGCGAACTGCTTGCGGGTGAGGGCCACGTATCGTCCGTCGCGGAACACCTCCCGGCGGAACGGGTCCAGCCGCAGGCCCCCGATCTCCCGCACGGGCGGGCGCGACCGCCCGCGCCGCCGGTCGAGGGCGCGCAGCCGCAGCACGAGCTCGCGCAGCTCGAAGGGCTTGGTCAGATAGTCGTCGGCGCCGAGCTCGAACCCCGACGCCTTGTCGTCGAGACGGTCCGCGGCGGTGAGCATCAGGATCGGGATGCCGCTCCCCGACGCCACGATCCGGCGCGCCACCTCGTCGCCCGACGGACCGGGGATGTCCCGGTCGAGCACGGCCAGGTCGTACCCGTTGACGTCGAGCAGCTCGAGGGCCGTGTCGCCGTCGCCGGCGACATCCGCCGCGATGGCCTCCAGCCGCAGCCCGTCGCGGATGCCCTCGGCCAGGAGGGGTTCGTCCTCGACGATCAGCACGCGCATGACTCCGATGCTACGGACCCGGACATATCGGGAACATATGCGACAGCGCATACGCCCTCGCAACACCCGCCCGGGTGGACTGGTGCGGTGAACCAGATCGTGCATCCTCACCCCCGGCCCCGTCCGCGGACCGGCGCCCGGCGCACCGCCCGCCGGATCCTCGTCGCGGGCCTGGGCGCCGCCGCCCTCCTCGTGACCGCGCTCATGCTGCCCGGCATCCTCGGCGCCGCAGCGGCACTGGGGTCCTGGGCCGGGGCCGGTGCCGGCGGCACGCACACCGCCGGCGGCACGCACACCGCCGGCGGCTCCTTCGCGCAGGGGGCGCCGACGGCGGCGGACGGCGTCATCGCCGGCGGGTCGGTGTCGGTGTTCGACGACACCCTGCCTGCCGTCACGAAGCTGGACCCGGCACTCCTGGCCGCGGTGCGCACGGCCGCGCGCGCGGCGGGTCCGGACATCCGGTTCGTCGTCAACAGCGGCTGGCGCTCGCCGAAGCTGCAGGAGCAGATGCTGCAGGACGCCATCGCGCAGTACGGCTCGCGCACCGAGGCGGAGAAGTGGGTCGCGACGCCGGATGCCTCCGAGCACGTCAAGGGCGAGGCGATCGACATCGGCCCGTGGGCGGCGGACGACTGGCTGTCGCGCCACGGCGCCGCCTACGGCCTCTGCCAGATCTACGCGAACGAGGGCTGGCACTTCGAACTGCGGCCGAAGGCGAAGACCCAGGGATGCCCGGCGATGTACGCCGACCCGAGCCACGACCCGCGCCTTACCGGATGACCGGGGGCATCCGGATCCCGGCGCCCGTACACCGGAAACGCGTCGAAAGCGAGGGGGTGGCGCCGAACCGTGCGCGGGTTAGCGTCGATCCCATGCGGCCTGCAACATTCGTCATCCTCGGCGCGTCCGGCGACCTCGCGTCGCGCCTGCTCCTCCCGGCAGTCGGGGAACTGCTGCACCGGGACACCGACCGGGAACTCACGCTCATCGGGGCAGGCTCGGACGCCTGGGACGACGACCACTGGCGGGACGCCGTGCGGAAGGCCTTCGCCGCCGCGGGCGCGGAGGACGAGTTCCCCCGCGTCGCCGAGACCCGCTACGTGCAGGCGGACATCACCGACCCGGACGCGCTGACGAGCCTCCTCGAGCCCCTGCACGGGCCGGTCGTGCTGTACTTCGCCGTTCCTCCCGCGGTCGCGGCGGCGGCGTGCACGGCGCTGCAGCAGGTCCGGCTGCCCGAGGACCTCGTGCTCGCGCTGGAGAAGCCGTTCGGCGGAGACCGGGAGGGGGCGGCCAAGCTGAACGCCGTGCTGCGGGACCTGGTGCCCGAGCGGCAGGTCTTCCGCGTCGACCACTTCCTCGGCCGCGACACCGTGCTGAACCTCCTCGGCGTGCGGTTCGCCAATCGGCTCGTCGAGCCGCTGTGGTCGGCCGCGCACGTGGAGCACGTGCTCATCCGCTTCGACGAGTCCCTGGCGCTGGAGAACCGGGCCCGCTACTACGACCACGCCGGCGCGATGGTGGACATGCTGCAGAGCCATCTGCTCCAGATCCTCGCGACCCTGACGATGGCCCCGCCGGCGACGCTCGGCGAACGGGATCTGCGCGACGCGAAGGGAGCGGCCCTGCGCGCCACGCACATCTGGGACGACGATCCGGTGCACTTCTCCCGCCGGGCCCGCTACACGGCGGGCACGATCGGCGACCGCCGGATCCCCTCGTACGTGGACGAGCCCGGGGTCGACCCGTCGCGCGACACCGAGACGCTCGCCGAGTTCACGTGCGAGGTGCGCACGTCCCGCTGGGCGGGGGTGCCGTTCACTCTGCGCTCCGGCAAGGCGCTCGGGACCGCGCGCGCCGAGGTCGTCGTCACGTTCCGCAAGGTGCGGCACCTGCCCGAGGGGTTCCTCGGGGACGCGCCCGACGGCGGCGTGCTGCGATTCTCCCTCGGACCCGACACGGTGACCTTCGAATTGAACGTCAACGGCGGCGACGACCCGTTCGAACTGCACCGCGAGGCGGCGACGGTCGCGCTCGGGGAGGGGCGCATCCACGCGTACACCCAGGTGCTCAGCGAGATCCTCGAGGGCGATGTGACGCTGTCGGTGCGGGGCGACTCGGCCGAGGAATGCTGGCGGATCGTCCAGCCCGTGCAGGATGCCTGGAGCCGCGGTGACGTGCCGCTCGAGGACTACCCGGCCGGCTCGCCCGGGCCCGCGGGCTGGGCGACGTCGCAGGCTTCGTAGGAGCGCGCTCGCCGCCGCAAGAACGGGCGCGGCCGCCTACTGCGGTTCGTAGCGCCCGTGCACCACCCGCAACGGCAGGCCGTCGATCTCGTCGCCGTCCCACGGGGCCGGGAGCGCGGCATCCGCATCGGTCGTCACCTCGAGCACCAGGCCGTCGTCGCGCTGCTTGACGCCGACCGCGTTCACCCCGGGCAGTGCCAGCAGCGCCGACTCGTGTCGCCGCTGGACGGCCACCGCTTCGTCGTAGCTGATCGCCATGTCGTGATCGTCTCACGGCGGCGCCCACCGCGCCAGGGGCGCGTATCAGTGCCTTTCCGGCGCCCTCCTCGTAGGAGAGCGGACGTCGGTCCGCCCGAACAACCTTGGGGGGAAGGGGGATGGCCATGCCATCCATCGAAGAACTGGTCGCGATCAAAGACCGTGCCGAGGCGGAGTATCTGTCGCGGCCCGGCGTGACCGGAATAGACGTCGGCTACAAGTACGTCGGCGGCGAGCAGACGGACGAGGTCGCGATCCGCGTCCACGTCAAGCAGAAGAAGGCCACCGTCGCCAAGGCGCAGCTGGTGCCGGCCCAGATCGACGGCGTCGTCACCGACGTGCTGCAGCGCGACTATCAGCTGCAGGTCGCGAGCGAGCCGCTCGATTTCAGCGCCCAGGCCGACACGAATCACTACGCCACCCTGGAGGGCGGCGTCAGCATGGGCCCGAGCCGGGCCGTCGGCGGATTCATCTTCGCCGGCACGCTGGGCGCGATCGTGGTGGACAAGGCGTCCGGAAATCGGGCGGCGCTGACGAACTTCCACGTCGCCTGCGTCGACTCGACCTGGAGCGTCGGCGACCGTCAGGTGCAGCCGAGCCGCATCGACACCGGCGTCGTCCCGACCGACGAGTTCGGTGCGATCGCCCGGGCGACCCTGTCGTCCGCCGTCGACGGCGCCGTCATCTCGATCGACCCCGGCCGCGCCACGGCAGGGACGATCGTCGATATCGGCAACGTCGCCGGGACGAAGCCGGCCGCGCTCGGCATGGCCGTGCGCAAGCGGGGTCGTACGACCCTGCTCACGTACGGCACGGTCGACGGGCTGTCGCTGTCGGTGAACATCGACTATGGCGACGGCATCGGCGTGCGCACGCTCACCGGTCAGGTGAGCATCGCCTCCGACACCACGCACAACCCGTTGTTCTCCGACCACGGCGACTCCGGATCGGTGATCGTCGACTCGGCGGGCTACGTCGTCGCGCTGCTGTTCGCGGGCTCGGGCACGAGCACGGTCGGAAACCCGATCGCGAACGTGCTGTCGGAGCTGAACGTGGACATCGTCGTGGGCAAGTCCGTCATCAAGGACCTCAAGGACGGTCGCAAGGACTTCATCAAGGACAAGGAGATCCGCAAGGAGATCATCAAGGAGAAGGAGATCCGCAAGGAGTTCATCAAGGACAAGGAGATCATCGCCGACAACAAGCAGTTCAAGGACATCCGCGACGTCAAGCGGATCCCCGAGAACCTGCCTCCGGTCGGCCCCGGTCCCATCGAGACACCGCGGGCGGGTGGACTCGCACAGCGGCTCGCTGCGCTCGAAGAGGTGCTCGGTTCGCTGGAGAACTTCGTCGCTGCGGAACTGCGGCCCGATCTGACGCAGAGCGCGTTCAGCGGCGAGGACGACCTCACCCCGGAGCAGCTCGCAGCGCTTCGTGCCGAGGCCGAGCAGCAGGCGGCGGATGCCGCGGCGGCGAAGGCCGAACTGGACACGCCCTGGGCGTGAGAGTGAACACCGGCCGGCGGCACCGCCGCCGGCCGGTGCCACTTCGAGGAGGACCCATGTCCGTCGTGCTCTGCGACCCCGACGACACCGCTGCGCTCTGGCTCGTGCAGCGCCTGCGCGAGGCGGGCGACGACTGCGCGCTCGTCACCTCGGATCTGCTCTCGTTCGCGAGGCGGCGATCCCAGCGGATCGGCCGCGCGGGCGTGAGCGCCCTGGTGGATGTCGACGGGCGCATCGTGATCGGGCATCCGGATCTGCTGATCAACCGGATGTCCGCCCCGCCGATGGCGGCCTGGCGGACGGCGCCGCCCGTGGAACGCGACTACGCGACCGCCGAGCTGACCGCCTTCGTCCTGAGCTGGCTGGACGGCCTCTCGTGTCCGGTGCGCAACCGGCCCGACCCGTCGTGCCTTGCCGGCCCCGCTCCGCATCCGCTGCGCGCCGGGCTGCTCGCCTCGGCCGCGGGACTCGCGTGTCCGGATGTCCGGCTGCAGACCGACCGGGGGACGCGGGCCGGCGGGCAGCCCCTGCTGGAGGCGGCGCTGCGACAGGCCGGCCCTGGCGCCCGGCTGCTGCACGTGGTCGTGCTCGACGGGACGCTCGTCGACCCGGAGGGCGTCGCCCGGCAGGCGGGCGCACCCGTACCCGCTGGATTCGCTCCGGGCATCCAGCGCCTGTGCGCGAGCCTCGGGGCCGCCGAGGCGCTCGCCGGCATCGACGTCGTCGTCACCGGCGAGCAATGGATGTTCGCGGGTTTCACCCCGCTTCCGGATCTGCCGGTGGCGGGCGGCGCCCTGGTGCGTGCGCTGGCACGTGTCCGGGAGAGCGCCGCGGAGAGGGAGAAGGTGACGGCATGACCGTCGTCGTCTGGGCCGTGCCCACCGAAAGCCCCGTCCGGATGCTGACCGACGCGCTCGCCCGCCGGGGCGCCGACACGCTCGTCGTGCATCCGCGCCGGTTCACGTCGCAGCGCGTCGACATCGCCCTGCAGGGCGGTGCCGTCGTCGGCACGCTCGAGGCCGAGGGGCGCACCGTGGACCTCGCCGACGTGCGGGGCGTGTACGTGCGGCCGGTCGAACCCGAGCTTGTGCCGGAGCTGGCATCCGCCGGCGAGGACGACCCGCGGATGATCCGCGCCCGCGCCGTCTTCGAGGCGCTCACCGCCTTCACGGAGGTCGCGCCGGTCGCATCCGGCCGCCGCGTCGCCAACCGCCTCTCGGCGATGGCGTCGAACATGTCCAAGCCGTATCAGGCGCAACGGGTGCAGCGCGGCGGGTTCGACACCCCCGAGACCCTCCTCAGCGACGATCCCGACGAGGTGCGGGCGTTCGTCGCGGCGCACGGCGGCGCGGTCTACAAGTCCACGAGCGGCATCCGGTCCATCGTCAGCCGGTTCGACCCGGTCGCCGATGCGGACCGCCTGGAACGGATCCGCTGGTGCCCGGTGCAGTTCCAGGAGAACGTGCGCGGCCGCGACGTGCGCGTGCACGTCGTCGGCGACGAGGTGTACGCGGCGATCGTCGACTCGGACGCGACCGACTATCGCTACGCTCGTGCGCAGGTCGGGCGGGATGCCACGCTCGCCCCGTACGCGGTGCCGGACGACATCGCCCAGCGCTGCGTCGATCTCGCCCGCGACCTCGATCTGCCCTTCGCGGGCGTCGACCTGAAGCTCGCCGACGACGGGCGGGTGGTGTGCTTCGAGGTGAACCCGTCTCCGGGATACCCGTGGTACGAGACCGCCGCGGGGCTCCCGATCTCGGACGCCCTCGCGCGCTGGCTCGCCGCCGCCTGAGACAGGCGACGGCGAGCCGGCCGGACGGGCGAGCGGGTCAGATCGCGACGATCCCCTCGCCGCCGGCGGCACCGGGGACCAGAACCGCGCCCACCGCGGTGAGCGATCCATCGGCGCCCACGCGGTAGCCGTCGACCATGCCGGCCGCGCCGGTCTGGACGTACAGGAACCGCCCGTCGGCGCTGACCGCGGCATCCACGGTGCCGGCGTGAGTCGCGGTCACGCCGGTCGCGGTCAGCGAGCCGTCGCGGCCGAGGCGATAACCGCTGAGGGTCGCGCTGGCGGCGTTCGACGCGTAGACGTTCCAGCCGTCGACCGCGATCCAGCAGGTGGCCTTCTGCCCGGTCGCGACGACGTCGAGCTGCGTCAGGCGTCCGTCCTGCTCGACGCGGAAGGTCGCCACCGAGTTGGTGCCGGCCTCGCTGGCGACGAGGTGGCCGGCGGGGTCGAACTGGAACCCGAACGGGACCGTGCCCGGCAGGGACGTGACGACCGGAGCGGCCGACAGCCCGGCCGGCGTCGCCGCGAACACGTCGAACGCGCTCGTGTTGCCCTTGGTGGACACGACGAGCTTCGAGCCGTCCGGGGTGAACGCGATCTGCGCGGGCGTGTGGGTGAACTCGGGCGTCGCGTTCGGGTCCAGCCCGAGGGCGCGGTGCCACGACGGCACGGTCACGAGTGCGCCGCCCACCTTGAGGTAGCCCTGGATGGAGCCTCCGCCGCGGGCGTTGAGCACGAACACGCGGTTATCGTGGGTGGCGATGCTGACCGGGGCGTCTCCGTGCGTCGCGACCACCTGGCGTCGCAGGAGTCGGTCGCCGGCGATCGCGAACGAGGTGACGGTGTCGCTGCCCGCGTTGACGGCGAACAGGTTCGCGCCGCTGCGGGCGAGGCCGCCCTGCGAGGCGAGATGGTCGACGACGGAGCCGGCCAGCTGCACGCCGTCGCCCCCGGTGTCGTAGGTGCCGGCCTGGCGCAGCGTGCCGTCGGCGAGCCGGTCGTAGGCGACGACGGCGTTTCCGGCCAGGCCGTCGGTCTGCACGAAGACCGCGCCCACCGGGCGCGGGTTCGGGGTGGCGTTCGCGGCGGTGGCGCCGGCGCCGAGGAGTGCGACGGCGGCGAAGGCTGCGGCGCCGGCACGGTAGCGGATCTTCATGGTTTCCCTCCCGGGGTTGGTGTCTGCGCTCACAGTCGCACTGCGGGAGGGCCGGGGGAACGGCGATCTGCTTACCGACCGGAGACGGGTGGTGTCACCGGTCCGTAAGGCCGGTGCCGGACCCGAGACGGCGGGCCGGATCAGCGCACGTGCAGCTCTTCGGGCTCAACCACGACGTCCACCAGGGCGCCGTTTCGCCACACCGTCATCTCCATGCGGCGGCCGATGGCCCCCTCGACCATGGCGCGCTGCACGCCGGTCGGATCGAGGATCGGGATGCCGTCGAGCGAGATGACCACGTCGCCGACGTGCGCGCCGGCGTGTGCGGCGGGGCTGCCGGAGACGACCTGCACCACCTGCATCCCGGCATCCGACCCCACCTTCGCGGCGGCGGCCGGGCTCAGCGGCACGGTCGCCCCGGCGATGCCGAGCCAGGCCCTGCGCACACGTCCTCGGGTGCGCAGGGCGTCGATGATCGCCCGGGTGGTGGCGTTGATCGGCACGGCCAGTCCCACGCCGATGCCGGCGACCGCGGTGTTCACGCCCACCATGCGGCTCGATCCGTCCGAGAGCACGCCGCCGCTGTTGCCGGGGTTCAGTGCGGCGTCGGTCTGGATCACCTCGTCGATCACGCGCCCCGACCGCGTCGGCAGCGACCGGCCGAGGCCCGACACGATGCCGGCGGTGACACTGCCGGACAGGCCCAGCGGGTTGCCGAGCGCCACGACGAGCTGCCCGACCCGCAGCCGGGCGGCATCCCCGAGCACGACCGGCGGCGGGGTCGGCCCGTCGGCGCGGAGCACCGCGAGGTCCGAGAGCGGGTCGGCGCCGACCACGTGCGCGGCGGAGGCGGTGCCGTCCGAGAACGCCAGCTCCACTCCCACGGCGCCGTCGACGACGTGCGCGCTCGTGAGGAGGTCGCCGTCGGCGGTGATCACCGACGCACTGCCCGCGCCGCCGCCCTGGCGGGTGCGCACGGTCACGGCCGCGACCGACGGCAGCACCTGCTCGGTGACGCGCATCACGGTCGCGGAGTAGGCATCCAGTGCGTCCGCGTCGGGGTCGGTCTCGTCCACGTGACCAGTGTGCGCCGCCGGCGCACGCGGGGCGCCGAGTTCGCTGACGGCGCACCCGTCAGCGCAGCGACTCCTGGTAGGCGCCCAGCACGGCGGCGCGCAGCGCCTCCACGTCGTAGGCGCCGTAGTGGCGGCGGCCGTTCACGAAGAAGGTCGGGGTGCCGGCGACGCCGCTGAGATCGGCGGATTCGACATCCCGCGCCACGCGGGCCGCGTACCGCCCGTCGCGCAGGTCGCGCCGGAACCGCTCGACGTCGAGACCGAGGATGCCGGCGTGCTCGGCGAGGTCGTCCTCGTCCAGCAGGTCCTGGTGGTCGAGCAGCCGGTCGTGCATCTCCCAGAACCGGCCCTGCGCCGCCGCGGCCTCGGCGGCCTCCGCGGCCCGCTGCGCGTGCGGGTGCACTTCGGTGATCGGCAGGTGCCGCCACACGAACCGCAGTTCGAGATCGCTCATCGCCTCCAGGGCGCGCACGTTGGGCTCGGCGCGCCCGCAGTACGGGCACTCGAAGTCGCCGTACTCGACGACGGTGACGGCGGCGTCCCGCGGTCCGCGGATGTGGTCCCGGCGCTCGTCGACCTCTTCGGCCAGGTCGATCAGTTCGTCGGCCTCGCCGAGGAGGGCGCGGGCGCGGCGCCTGGCCGGCAGCAGCGCGACGATCCGGAAGAACGCCCCGGTGATCAGCGTGCTGACCGCGATCGCGGTGAGGATGCCGATCTTCGCCGCGTCCAGGTCGGGTCCGTGCAGGGCCAGCCCGGCGATGAGCAGCGACACCGTGAAGCCGACGCCGGCGATGGTGCCGATGCCGGTGACCGACGCCCAGCCGACCGGGGCGCGCAGGCGCCCGCGACTCGCCCACGACACGATCCGCGTCGTCGCCGCGATCGCGATCGGCTTGCCGAGGACGTATCCGGCGATGATGCCGAGGCAGATCGGCGACGTGTACGCGTGCGTCAGGGTCGCGGCATCCAGCGCGACGCCGGCGTTCGCCAGGGCGAACAGGGGAACGATGACGTAGCTGCTCCAGGGGTGGAAGACGCTCTCCAGGCGCTCGTTGTGCGAGATCGCCTCGCGCAGGCCGTCGCGCACCTGCACCGCCGACCCGAACGTGGGCTGTTCGCGGAACTCGCGGAACCGCGCCGTGGCGTCTTCGAGGCGCTCGCGCTGCGGCACGGAGGCGCGGGTGCACAGGCCGATCGCGAGCCCGACGATGAGGGGATCCACCCCGCTGGCCAGCACCGCCGCCCAGGATGCCACGGCGAAGATCCACGCGAACGGCACGACGGTGCGGAAGCGCCGCACCACCAGGTACGCGGCGAACGCCACGACCCCGAGGGCGAACGGCAGCACCGCGAAACCCGTGCTGTAGCCCACCGCGATGACCACGAGCGCGACGAGGTCGTCGGCGATGAACAGGGTGAGCAGGAACCCCTTCGCCCGCTCGGGCATGGTGCGCGCGACGAGGGTGAGAAGGCCCAGCGCGAGCGCGGTGTCGCTGGACATCGCGATGCCCCAGCCGTGCATCGCGCCGCCGGTCGCGTTGACGGCGAGGTAGATCAGCACCGGGAGCAGCATCCCGACCACCCCGGCGATCGCGGGGAGGATGAAGTCGCGCCGCCGGCGGAGCGAGCCCAGATCGAACTCGCGGCGCGCCTCGAGGCCGACCACGAGGAAGAACAGGGTCATGAGCCCCGACGAGACCCACTCGCGCAGCTCCAGGGAGATGCCGACGTCGCCGACAGCGATCGACAGGGTGCTCGACCACAGGCCCGCATAGGTCGCCGGGCTCGCGTTCGCCCAGACGAGGGCGGCGACGATCGCCGCGATCAGCACCCCGGAGCTGCCGGCCTCGGTGCGCAGGAACGTGCTCAGCTGCGCGGCGACGGCACGGGACCACGCGGTGAACCCGCTGTCGGCGGACGCGAGCCGATCCTCGCTCACCTCGCCGCCTCCACGAGGGAGACTCTATTCCCGTCGCTCCGGATGCGGGGTCACGGCAGCTGCTCAGGTATTTTGGTATACCATTCTTGTCATGACCGACACCTGGATCCTCCGCAACGTCCGTCCGCTCGGAGAGGCGGCATCCGACCTCCTCATCGAGGGCGACTCGATCGCCGCGGTGGTCGCCGCCGGCACGGCGACGGCGCCGGACGCGGCCGTCGTGGACGGTCGCGGCCTGCTCGCGATTCCCGGTCTCATCAACGCGCACGCCCACGTGGACAAGTCCTGGTGGGATCAGCCGTGGGTGCCCTACGGCGGCGTCGCCACGACGCAGGGACGCATCGAGCACGAGCGCGCCCACCGCGACGAGCTGCAGATCCCCTCGGTCGGCGGTGTCGAGAAGGTGCTGCGCGAGTTCCTGCGGCACGGCACCACCGCGACGCGCACCCACGTCGACGTCGACCTCGGCCTGGGCCTTCGCGGTGTCGAGGACGTGCTCGAAGCCGGGCGGAACCTCGGGGGAGCGGTCGGGATCGAGATCGTCGCCTTCCCGCAGGACGGGGTCATCCGCCGGCCCGGGGTCATCGCCCTCCTCGAAGAGGCCGCGTCGATGGGGGTCGCGAACATCGGGGGCCTGGATCCGGCCGGCATCGACCGGGACCCGGTCGCCCAGCTCGACGCCCTGTTCGACATCGTCGACCGGACCGGCACCGGGCTGGACATCCACCTGCACGACGAGGGGGAGCTCGGCCGCTTCCAGCTGGAGCTCATCATCGAGCGCACCCTCGCCGTCGGCGCGCAGGGGCGGGTGAACATCGCGCACGGCTTCGCGCTGGGCGAGATCTCCGAGCGTGCCCGGCAGGAGCTGCTGCCGCAGCTCGCCGAGGCGGGCATCTCCTGGACCACCGTCGCGCCGGTGGGGTCCGCGCCCCTGCCGTGGCGGGCGATGCGGGATGCCGGCATGGGCCTCGGACTCGGCACCGACGGCATCCGGGACCTGTGGAACCCGTTCGGCGACGGCGACCTGCTGCGCGTCGCGCTCACGTTCGCGCGGCTGCACGGCATGCGCACCGACGACGCCCTCGCCCGCGCGGTGTCGCTCGCCTCGACCGAAGCGGCGCCGTTCGTGCATCGCGAGCAGCACGATCTGGCGGTCGGCTCCCGCGCCGACGTCGTGCTCGTGGACGCCCAGAACGTGCCGGACGCCCTCGTGCGCGCACCGCGCCGGGAGCTGGTCGTCGCCGGCGGACGCGTCGTCGTCGAGAACGGCGTCGTCACCGTCTGATCGCCGGTCCGGCCCGGGCTCACCCGGCGGGCAGCATCCGGCCGTCCCGGAGCCCGAGCTCGAAGGACGCCCGCTGTCCGGCGGCATCCAGGCGCTGCTGGCCGAGGCCGAGCACCGCGAGGTCGCTCGGGGTGAGCAGGGTCACCTCGGTGCCGCCCGCGCGCAGCTCCGCGACGCGGGTGTCGATCGGCGGACGCGGGTACGGCGCGATGACCGTCACGGCGTCGGCCCCGGCCACGAGGTCCGCGCTGGTGGTGTCGAGGATGCCGGCGTCGAAGTACGCCGAGTCGCCGATGGGCATCGCGCCCACGAGGGCCGGGATCGCCGTGCTCGCCGCCACGGCCCGGGCCAGCGGCACGCCGGCGTCCCGGTCGAAGACGTGCCGCGCGCCGGTACGGGAGTCGATCGCGACGATCTGCAGCTCGCCCGGCCACTCCGCGTCGCCGAGCTGCGCCTGCCAGTAGGCGACCCAGCCCGGGCCCGCGGCGCGACGGCGGCCGGCGGCCAGCATCGCGAGGGCGCGCACGTCGACGTCGTCCAGCGGGCGGATCGCGAGCTGCTTGCGGATCGCCCGCGCCCCGGCGCCGAGCGCCCGCGGTCCGGACCCGGCGGAGGCGGCGAACCGGCGCGTCACGGTGCCGACGATCCACGCCCGGGCGAGGGGGTCGCCGAGGGGTCCCGGCGCCGACAGCAGACGCGGGGCGGCACCGCCGAGGGCCAGCGCCAGGTCGCGCCGCGCGGAGGAGGAATCCGGATGCGACACCCGTTCGCACGCCTGCGCGAACGCCTCGGGAGCCTCCAGCAGAGCCCCGGCGAACGCGCCGGCAGAGCTTCCGAGGACGACGTCGAACGGGCCGCGTGCCCAGGTCGACAGCACGCCGAGCGTCCACGCGATGCCGGTGATGCCGCCGGATCCCAGGACGAGGGCGTTCTCCATGCAGGGAACCTTATCCCCGCGCGGCATCCCGAAGCGCCGGACGCCTTCTGCCTTGCTGAACCCAACGCTCTGAGACAGACTTCATAGGCGGGGGAAAGCCCCGCCCGAAGGGAGCAGCACAGTGACCAGCAAGGACGCCACCGCCGCGATCGTCGCCCAGCAGCAGGAGGTGCGCCGCCGGCTGCCGTTCGCGGACGACGCCGACTTCGCCGCCGCCGACCGGGGGTTCATCGCGACCCTCGAGACGCCGCAGATCACGGATTCCGCCGGTGCGGTCGTGTGGGATGCCACCACCTACGACTTCCTCGCCGGCGACGCCCCGGACACGGTGAACCCGAGCCTGTGGCGCCAGTCGCAGCTGGTCGCCAAGCACGGCCTCTACGAGGTCGTCCCGGGCCTGTACCAGCTGCGCGGACTCGACCTCTCGGTGATGTCGATCGTCGAGGGCGACACCGGGATCATCGTGATCGACCCGCTCATCTCGAAGGAGACGGCTGCTGCCGCCGTCGCGCTCTACCGGGAGCACCGGGGCGACCGGCCGGTGACCGCGGTGATCTTCACCCACTCCCACATCGACCACTTCGGCGGCGTGCAGGGCATCGTCACGCAGGACGAGGTCGACTCCGGAGCCGTGCAGATCATCGCCCCGGAGGGACTCGTCGAGCACGCCGTCGCCGAGAACGTGTACGCGGGCACCGCGATGGCCCGCCGGGCCGGCTACATGTACGGCGCCGCGCTCGCGCGGGGCCCGAAGGACGCGGTCGGAGCCGGCCTCGGGCAGACGACGTCCACCGGCGAGGCGACGCTGATCGTCCCGACGGTGGAGATCAGCACGACGGGGCAGAAGCAGACGGTCGACGGCGTCGAGTTCGAGTTCCAGATGGCTCCCGGCACGGAGGCGCCGTCCGAGATGCACTTCTACATCCCGCGGTACCGCGCGCTGTGCATGGCCGAGAACGCCACCCACACGCTGCACAACCTCCTCACCCTGCGCGGCGCGCTCGTGCGCGACCCGCACGTGTGGTCGCAGTACCTCACCGAGGCCATCGAACGCTTCGGCGGCGAGGCCGACGTGCTTTTCACGTCGCACCACTGGCCGACGTGGGGCAACGCCGAGATCGTCGAGTTCCTCGGGCTCCAGCGTGACCTGTACGGCTACCTGCACGATCAGACGCTGCGGATGCTGAACCAGGGCAAGACCGGTGCCGAGATCGCGGAGGAGATCCAGCTGCCGCCGGCCCTCGAGAACGCCTGGCACGCGCGCGGCTACTACGGGTCGGTCAGCCACAACGTCAAGGCGATCTACCAGCGGTACATGGGCTGGTTCGACGGCAACCCGGCACGCCTGTGGCCGCACCCGCCGAAGGCGCAGGCGGAGCGCTACGTGGCCGCGATCGGCGGCGTCGACCGCGTGATCGAGCTGGCGCGGACGGCGTTCGACGAGGGCGACTTCCGCTGGGCGGCGACGCTCCTGGACCACGCGGTGTTCGCCGACCCCGACGACGCGGCGGCGAAAGAGCTCTACGCCGACACGCTCGAGCAGCTCGGATACGGGGCCGAGAACGGCACCTGGCGCAATTTCTACCTCTCCGGGGCGCGCGAACTGCGGGGCGGCTCGTTCGGCACGCCCACGTCGACGAACGCGCCGCAGATCATCGCGCAGCTGTCGCCCGAGCAGCTGTTCGACGCGGTCGCGATCACGATCGACGGGCCCAGGGCGTGGGACCTCGATCTGGCGTTCGACCTGACTCTGACCGACCTCGGCCGCTCCTTCCGCCTGACGCTGCGCAACGGCGTGTTCGTGTACGTCGAGCGGGAGCCGAGCGGGGATGCCCCGCTGCACCTCTCCCTGACCAAGCCGCGCCTGATCGCGCTCGCCGCCGGCGACCAGCAGTCGCCGGGCATCGAGGCGACCGGCGACCTCGGGGTCGTCGGCCGGCTGCTGGGTGTGCTGTCGCCGGGCGACCCGGACTTCGAGATCGTCCTGCCCTGAGCTGATCTGCCGCGTCCGCGCCTGTGCCCGTCGGGCTCAGGCGCGGACCGGTTCGGGGGAGGACTCCACGATCGCGAACCCGCGGCCGCGCAGCCGCCGGTGCTCGTCCTCGAGGTAGGCGAGCAGGCGATCGCGCGTGCCGCGGCTGTGTTCGGCGACGAGCCCGGCCGCCCGGTCGGCGTCGCGCGCGGCGATCGCGTCGACGATGTGCCGGTGCTCGGCACGGGCGTGCGCGCGTGATTCGGCCGTGCGCACCTCGAGCCAGCGGGTGCGCAGCAGCCGGGTGAGGGCGTCGCGCACCGCGTTCGCCAGGAACGGGTTGCGGGCGAGCTGGACGAGCGCCAGGTGGAAGTCGCCGCCGTCGCGGAGCATCTCGGCATCCGCGTCGTCGTGCTCGCGACTGGCCTCGGCGACTGCCCGCAGCGCCTCGATGTCGGCCGCGTCGGCGCGCTCGACGGCGAGGCGCGCGGCGGCGGTCTCGACGATCTCGCGGTACTCCATGACCGCACGGATCTCGGTGAGGTCGATCGGGCTCACCCGCCAGGCGCGCCCGTCGCGCCGGGTGAGGCCCTCGGCGGACAGCCGCAGGAGCGCGGCGCGGATCGGAGTGCGGGACGCCCCGAGCCGGTCTTCGAGCCCGCGTTCGCTGAGCAGCTCGCCCGGCGCGAGGTCGAGCGTCAGCACCGCCTCGCGGAGTGCGTCGTACGCGTCGTCGGCGCTCGTCGTGCCCATGGTGCTCTCCTATCGGGTCCATGTTCATGGTATACCTGACTGGTACGCCGAACTGGTACACCATGCTGGTATCCCAGCAAGATGTCGGACCGATCCCACGGAGGAGGAGCACATGAGCACCGAGACGCGCGTCGCGCCGCCGGTCCGCGAGCACACACCGGCGAAGGCCTGGCTCATGCTCGTGCTCGGCGTGCTCGCCCAGGCGGCCGGGACGTTCCTCGTGTCGACGCCGGCGTATCTCATCGTGCTGCTGCACGCCTCGCCCGACCACGGCGGCCAGGGCATGTCGCTGGCCCAGGCCGGGCTGCTGGCATCCGCCCCGACGTTCGGCATGGTCTGCACCCTCGTCGCCTGGGGAGCCCTCGTCGATCGCCGCGGCGAACGCGGGGTCATCGCCGGCGGGCTCCTCCTGACCGCCCTGTTCGCGCTGGCCGCGTCGGCGGCGCAGGGGTTCGTCGCCCTGGCGATCCTGCTGATGCTGGGCGGCGCGGCGTCCGCGAGCACCAACTCGGCCAGCGGGCGCATCGTGGTGGGGTGGTTCCCGCGCAGCCGCCGCGGCCTCGCCATGGGCATCCGGCAGATGTCCCAGCCCCTCGGTGTCGCCGCCGCCGCGCTCGTCGTGCCGCCGCTGGCGGCCGGCGCGGGGCTCACTGCGCCGCTGCTGGTCGCGGCGGCCGCCACCGGGGTGCTGGCCGTCGCCTGCTGGTTCGGGATCCGCAACCCGCCGCGCCCCGCGGTCGCCGCGGCATCCTCCGGCGCGCGTCCGGCGAACCCCTACGCACGCGACCGGTTCCTGGTGCGCATCCACGCCGTGTCGGTGCTGCTGGTGGTGCCGCAGTTCACGCTGTCGATCTTCGGCCTCGTCTGGATGACGACGGCCCTCGGCTGGAACGCCGCCGTCGCGGGCGGGCTCATCGCCGTGTCGCAGTTCATCGGGGCGCTCGGCCGCATCGCCGTCGGGTCGCTGAGCGACCGGGTGGGCAGTCGCGTGCGGGTGCTCCGCCAGGTCGCCCTCGCCGGCGTCGTCGTCATGGGACTGCTGGCGGCGTGCGGGGCGGCGCACTGGGACGTCGCCGCCGGGGCGGTGTTCCTCCTCGCCACGGCGGTGAGCGTCGCCGACAACGGACTGGCGTTCACCTCGGTCGCCGAGGCCGCAGGACCGGCCTGGTCGGGCCGGGCCCTCGGCATCCAGAACACCGGCCAGTTCGTCGCGGCGTCCGTCGTCGGCCCCGGTGTCGGGGCCCTCGTGACCGCCGTCGGATTCCCGCTCGCGTTCGCCGCGGTCGCCCTCACCCCGCTCGTCGCGCTCGGGCTCGTTCCGCGCGAAGACCGGCACGCGTCGTGACGCCCTGACTAACGTCCGCCGCCGGCAATGTCAACCCCCAAGTCAAAGGATCGGCCGCCGTTTAGAGTCGCATGGACAACAGAACGCACGGCGGGCGATGGGGCACGGCGTGCGACGAGGGGAGTGCAAGATGGAAGCGAGAATCGGGCGCTATGCCGTCGTCAAAGTGGGACCTTCGAACTGGCTCATTCACGACACACTCTACGAGGCACGTGACGCACGACGACTCGTCGCCTACATCGAGGGATCGGTGGGGTACGACGACGTCGACGTGACCTGGGTGCGGCCGGTCGGCTTGCCGACGCATCACGCATCCATCGATCACGCGCTCGGCCAGCTCGCGGCGCGCGACGGGGCCTCCCGGCCCTCGCACACCCGGCCGGTCCCGATTCCGTCGCACCCGCCGATTCAACTGCCGGCAACCGCGTGACCCGCAGCCGCGGGTCGAAACCGAGAAGGGGGACAGCGTATGAGCGCCGAAGACAAGGCCAAGGCCGCCAAGGAGACCGTCGAGGGCAAGGCCAAGGAGGCGGCCGGACGTGTCACCAACAACCCTGACCTCGTCGACGAGGGCAGGGCGCACCAGGCGAAGGCCAAGGGATACCAGGCCAGGGGTCACGTCAAAGACGCCGCGAACGACGTGAAGAACGCGTTCGACAACGACAAGTAGTCCGGACGCGAAGGATGCCGGGCCCGTCGAGGACGGGGCCCGGCATCGTTCTGTCTAGCATCGTCGTATGGTCACCGTCGGGGCGTTCACCGCCGGGCAGATCCGCGCGGCGGAGGCGCCGCTGCTCGCGGCCGGGGTGCCGCTCATGCGCCGCGCCGCAGCGGCCCTCGCGCAGGTGGTCGCCGAGGAAGCGCCACAGCGGATGCTGGTGCTGGCCGGGGCGGGCGACAACGGCGGCGACGCCCTGTTCGCCGGGGCGGAGCTGGCCGCCGACGGCACGGCGGTCGACATCCTGCGCACATCCGCCCGGGTGCACGAGGGCGCGCTGGATGCCGCGCGGGCGGCGGGAGCGTCCGAGGTCGAACTCGCCGTCGCGGCGCGCCGGGAGTACGACCTGGTGCTGGACGGCATCCTCGGCATCGGTGCCCGCGGCGGCCTGCGCGGCGCCGCACGCCAGGCGGTCGAAACCCTCATCGGCACGCCCGCGCGAGTGGTCGCCGTCGACCTGCCGAGCGGTCTCGATCCCGACGACGGCACGACCGACGGCGTGGTGCTGCCCGCGGAGACCACCGTCACCTTCGGCGGCGTCAAGGCCGGACTCCGGCGGGGCGCCGGCCGGCGGCTGAGCGGGCGGATCGTGCTCGTGAACCTCGGCCTGGCGCTGACGGACCCGGTGGCATCCGTCTGGATCGACGAGGTCCGTCGCGGCTGATCAGGCGTCCGGGCTCAGTACTCGCCCTTGATCACGAAGAACGAGCCGCGGATCGTGCCGGCGAGCTTCGACTTCTGCCGCGCGAACTTGAACGCGCCGAGTTCGGCGGGAACCTCCATGCCGTCGGACAGCTTGAAGCCGACCGCGCGCTTCGAACCGGGCTCGAGGCCGTAGAGCACGTTGATCGACAGGCCGGATTCGTAGAAGACGTACGACCACCGGGTGCCCTCGACCTCGAAGTCCGAGACCTCCAGGGCGGGGGAGGCGATGCGGATGTCGCGCTCGGCGAGCACCCGCTCGACCCAGGCGAGGGTGTCGGCGGCCTCCGCGGCGGGAACCGTGGTGAACTCGTGCTGGTACTTGTTGTGGAAGTAGCGGGCCTCGTTGGCGCGCAGGCCCGCGAGGGCCTCGGCGACGGGCGAGGACTCCAGGCCCACGGTGGAGACGTTCACGAAATCGACGACGTACGACATGGGGCCACGCTAGCCGATCGGGCGTCGCCGGCGCGGGGGTCAGAACATCGCGCGGAGGAGCTCCGCCTCGATGTCGGCGAACGCGTCTTCGCTGAACGCGACCAGGCGCACCTCGGCGACGCCGGTGCGGGCCGCGGCGATCGTCTCGATCGCCGCCGCCGCGGCATCCTGCCGGGGCCATCCGTAGACGCCGGCGCTGATCAGCGGAAACGCGACGGACCGGGCGCCCAGTTCGTCGGCGACCTTGAGGCTGCGCCGATAGCACGAGGTCAGCAGGCCGCGATCGCGCTGCCCGGCCGCGTAGTTCGGGCCGACCGTGTGGATGACCCACCGTGCCGGCAGGTCGCCGGCGGTGGTCCATCCGGCATCCCCCGTGGCGAGGCCGTGCGGGAACCGCGCGATGCAGTCCTGCAGGATGGCGGGGCCCCCGGCCCGGTGGATGGCGCCGTCGACGCCGCCTCCGCCGCGCATGGCGTTGTTGGCGGCATTGACGACGGCATCCACCTCCTGCCGCGTGATGTCGCCGAGTTCAGCACGGATCTCGGTCATGGGCCCAGTCTGCCACCGCCGGTCGCGGCCGGCGTCAGTCGATCCGGGTGATCGGCGGCGGTGCGGCAGCGGCGTCGGGCTCGGGCATCCCTCAGCTCTCCTTGACGATCTCGGGGAGCTGCCACGTTCCGTCGAACCAGGGCTCGAGCGGCCCGTACAGGCGCACCATCGGGAACCACGACTTGCCGGGGATCGTCGGGACCCAGTTCGACTCCTTGCCCTCGGGGGCGGTCGGAGCGAACCACAGCACGGACGAGCCGTCGTCGTCCGGCTGGACGGTGCCGGTCAGGCTGGACAGAGCCGGGTACGCCGTCGACTGCAGGAGCGAGCGGGTCTGCGTGTCGTAGAGGTCGACCGACCAGAAGTTCTTCGCGGGCGGGTTCGCGGGGATGCGCAGCGAGTACGTCGCGGAGCCGTCGAGCACGTGCCCGTCGGCATCGTGCGCCGTGTAGGTGTACGCAGATCCGGCACCGACCTGCGCGTGCGCCATGGCCGGGGTGATGACCGTCGCGAAGTAGTGGAACCGGGTGCGCGCGTCGAGGTTGCGGGCGCCGTCGCTGAGGAACTCGTAGCTGCCGCCGACGAAGGGGTTCTTCCACGAGAGTCCCTCCCAGAAGTACGCCTCGGGCTCGCGCGGCGTGTACAGGATCGCCCGCGACATGGCCGCGCCGATGCGGGCGGCGTCGTCGAGGATGCCGCGGAGGCGGTCGTCGGGGGCGAACCGGGTGCCGTGCTTCAGGCCGATCGCCGCCAGGGTGCCGGCGCGCTCCGGATCGAGCGCGGTGACCGGCTCCTCGGCGACGAGCTGGGCGACCTCCTCGAAGAACGAGAAGTCGTTGGCGTGCACCGTGTTCTGCAGCACGTTCGCGATGTTCACGAACGTGTTCTCGCGCGGGTCGTCCGCCGCGGAGAGCGGATAGATCCGGGTCTGCTTCATGGCCGGGACGCCGCCCAGGGCGCGCAGCACCACCCAGTTGGTGAAGGTCGGGCACTCGTACGTGTAGTAGCCGTCCGGCCGCTCGCCGTCGTACCCCGGCGGGAGGAACAGGTACTTGCCGCCGGCGCCTTTGTCGGGGCCTGGGATGCCCATGTCGGCGACGTACCGGAACCAGAAGTCGTCGACGACGCACAACGACTCCGGCGGCGCTTCGATGACCGTGGGGCCCCAGGCACGCAGGTCGAGGAACGTGGTCCCGTAGGTGGTCTCGGTGTTGGGCGTCAGGAACAGGCCGCCGGAGTTCGCGCGGGGGTCCGTGTAGCCGATGATGTCCGGCGACACGACTCCGGCGGTGCGCAGGCCGCGGCGCATCGCGACGAGGGATGCCCCGGGCACGGCGGTCAGGAACGCGTCGATGCCGCGCAGCAGGTCGAGTCCGTCGAAGATCGTCTCCACCGACTCGGCCCGCGGAACCCCGTCGAAGAACTCCAGATCGCCGAACGGCGTCGACAGCGAATCCGGTGTCGACAGGTGGGTCACCTCCTCGGCCAGCTGCTCGCTCGTGAGACCTGCCCCGGGGGTACCCTCGATCGCCATCGGATCGCATCCTTTCGTGTGCCTGACACTCGGGTTCGAGTCTGTCAGGGTGAGGATGCCGCTGCCAGGACCGGCGGCCTGCTGCGGAACGTGTCGCGCAGCGGCCGCGCGGGCGCGGCGGGGCGTCAGGGCACGCGGGTGATGGAGCCGGTCCGGGAGTCCAGGACCGGCACGGCGGTGGTCGGGGTGTGGTGGGCCTGCAGCGCCCGGTGGATGCGCCAGGCGGCGAACACGGCGACCGCGCTGACCGCGAAGTGCAGGCCGAGGTAGACGTCGGCGAGGCCGGCACCGAGCAGGAGCCCGGCGACGAGGGGACCGGCCGCCGAGAACGCGGTCTGCAGTGCCGACACGGTGCCCAGGGTCTGCCCGACCATTCCCGCGGGCGCCAGGGACGCCGTCAGCGGGTTCAGCACCGGGCTGTAGATCGTCTCGCCGACGGCGAAGACGCCGTAGGTCGTGACGAACATCGCCGAGGCCAGGGCGGCGGGCATGAACTGGGCGGCGCTGAGCAGCACCCACGACAGCATCCAGATGACCCCGACGGCCATCAGCAGCACGGGCGCCGAGCGCTTCGCGGTGAGGCGCACCATGAGCACCTGCAGGGCGACCACGACGAGGCAGTTCACCGCGGCGGCGGTGCCGATCGCTGACGGGTCGACGTGCAGCTCGGTGATCGCGTAGGCCGGAAGGCCGGACTCGAACTGGGCGTAGAAGCCGAGGGCGAGGGCGACGGTCACCACGGCCGTCCAGCGCATCGCGGGCTCGGCGAAGATGAGCCGCAGCGCGCCCGGACGCCGGGCGGGCGTGTGCTTCGCATCGGGGCGGATCACCGTGATGGCGCCGGTGGAGGCATCCACACCCGCATCCGTCGCCTCTTCGGCGACCGAATCGACGACGCCGATCGGGCCGGGGAGGCGCCCGGCGATCGCGATCACGATGGACGACAGCACGAAGCCGAGCGCGGCCATCAGGAATCCGGCGTTGAGGCCGGTAGGCTCGTCGAGGTTCACGACCAGACCCGCCAGGAACGCGCCGGCGGCCATGCCGAGCGACTCGGCGGTGAACTTGTAGGCGAACACGCGGCGGCGGTCGTCGCTGGACGACCAGCGCAGGGCGAGCACCTGCTTGGCCGGGACCGCGGCGGACAGTCCGAGGCCGAACACCAGCATCCCGGCCAGGAACAGCTGCGGCGAGTCGACGAACATGAGGGATCCGACCGCTGCGGCGCCGATGAGCTGGGTGGCGACGGCGACGAGCACCGGGTCGATGCGGTCGGCGAGGCGTCCGGCGAGCGGCGCGGCCACGAGCGCGCCCACCGAGAAGAGGGAGGATGCCACGGCCGCCGTGAGGGTGCCCCACCCGCGGGTGTCCGCCGCGTAGGCGTACTGATAGGGGAGCACGGCACCCCAGCCGAGGGAGCCGATCGCGGACGCGAGGATGAGCAGACGAGCACGCATGAGGAGGCCTCCTTCGGTCGGTGGCGGGACGCCGTGATAGCTTTCATGTCGAAGATTTCGACATCGAAATATTAGCAACAGAAAGAAGCGTGGGAGAATTCCCGCATGGCCGGTCGAAGATCAAGCACGCGCGACGAGTACCGCCGCGCGGTCGAGACGTATGTCGCCGCCGGCGGCGACGAGTCCGTGCAGCGCGTGATCACCGCCGCGCAGAGCCTGAACCGCAAGCTCGACCAGTGGTACGCCCGCCAGCTCGTCGACCTCGATCTCACCGCGGGGGAGTGGGGCGTCATCGCCGGCATCGCCCGCGCGGGCGAGCCGCTCACCCCCGGCTACCTCGCCGAGCTGACCAGTGTCGCCCCGTCGTCGATGACTCATCGGCTCGACAGGCTCGCCGAACGCGGCCTCGTCGAGCGCACGCCGGATGCCGAGAACCGCACGCGGGTGCTGGTGGGGCTGACGGATGCCGGCTGGCGCACGTTCAGCTCGGTGATCCGCAGCTCGAACGTCGTGGAGTCCGACGTCCTGCAGGACCTCAGCGACCGCGAGCGCGACGAGCTCGCCCGCCTCCTCGAGATCGTCATCCTCCGCCTCGACCACATCGGGGACTGACCCGTTCCGCGCCCTGAGCCTGTCGAAGGGCAGCCGCGATGTCAGACGTCACACAAAATGCACCCCATGGCGTTCGTCTACATCCTGGAGTGCAGCGACGGCAGCTTGTACACCGGCAGCACCGACCGGGACGTCGAACATCGTGTCTGGCAGCACAATCACGATGACGCGTGGGCGGCGAATCACACCCGACGTCATCGACCCGTGAACCTGGTGTGGTGCGCGTCGGTTCCGGATGCCGGTCGCGCGTTCGCCCTGGAGAAGCAGATCCAGGGTTGGAGTCGCGCCAAGAAGCTGGCCCTGATCGATGGTCGATTGGAAGACCTGCCGGCGCTATCGAGATCTCGTTCGGGACAGACACCCTGACTCCGGGGCTGTTGGGCTTCGACAGGCTCAGCCCGCCGTGCTGCGCCCTGAGCTTGTCGAAGGGCAGTCGCTCCCGGCCCCAGCGTCAGCGGGCGCCGCGGACCGCGTAGCGCCGCATCCCGACCCCGTCGCCGCCGTATTCGCCGGACTCGAGCAGGTCGAGCTGCAGCGGTTCGGCGAGTTCGTCGAACAGGGGGCGCCCCGCCCCGAGGACGACGGGGTGGATGAACAGCAGCAGTTCGTCGAGGAGTCCCGCGTTCAGCAGCTGCGTCGCGATCGATGCGCCGCCGACCCCGATGTCGCCGTCGGCGCTCGAGCGCAGGTCGGCCAGGCGTTCGAGGGCGGAGTCGCCGTAGATCTCCGTGTTGTACTGCGCGGTGGTGCGCGAGCGCGACACCAGGATCTTGGGTTTGTCTGTCCAGATGTGCCCGTATTCGCGCAGGAAGTCGGGCGCCGACTCGTCGGTGCGGGCGGCGGGCCAGTAGTCCTCCATGATCTCGTAGATCGCCCGGCCCTCGACCGACATCGTCTGGGCGGCCGCGCGCCGGTTGAACTCGCGGTGCAGTGGTTCGTCGATCCGCAGCCACTCGTCACCGGCGTGGCCGGTCGTGGCGGGCGGGTCGATCTTGCCGTCGAGCGAGATGTTCATCCAGTACACGAAGCGGGCGGTCATGCCGCCAGGCTACGCGCGCCCGCCCCGTCGCGGGAGGGATATCCTGAGAACTTTGCATGAATGAAAGATTTCACTTCACACAAAGTTGCAGTCGTGCAATGATGTAGGAACGCAATCTCAAGAAGGATGCTGATGTCTTCAACCGCCACCGCGCCCACCCCGACCGTGGGCGCACCCCGTGCGCAGCACGGGTCACCGATCATGACGCACCGGCAGATCATGCTCGTGATCGTCGGCCTCATGGCCGGTATGTTCCTCGCGTCGCTCGATCAGACGATCGTGTCGACAGCCATCCGCACCATCGGCGACGACCTGCACGGCCTCGATCAGCAGGCCTGGGTCACGACCGCCTACATGATCACCTCGACGATCATGGTGCCGATCTACGGCAAGCTCTCCGACGTCTTCGGTCGCCGGCCCATCTATCTGTTCGGCATCGCCGTCTTCATCCTCGGGTCGCTGCTGTCCAGCTTCTCCACCTCGATGGTCGAGCTCGCCGCGTTCCGGGCGTTCCAGGGAATCGGCGCCGGTGCGCTGATGTCGATGCCGCTGGCGATCATGGGCGACATGCTCGCTCCGCGCGAGCGCGCAAAGTACCAGGGCTTCTTCCTGGCCGTCTTCGGCATCTCGTCGGTCATCGGCCCGGTGATCGGCGGCGCCTTCGCCGGCGCGAGCACGATCCTCGGCATCGACGGCTGGCGCTGGGTGTTCCTCATCAACGTGCCGATCGGCATCGTGGCGATCGTCATGGTGTTCGCCTTCCTGCACCTGCCGAAGTTCGGTGAGCGGGCCAAGCCCCGCATCGACTGGTTCGGAGCGGCCGCGGTCGTCGTCGCCCTCGTCCCCTTCCTCCTCGTGGCCGAGCAGGGCCGCACCTGGGGCTGGGACTCGACCGCTGCGATCACCTGCTACGTCATCGGCGCGCTGGGCCTCGTCGCGTTCCTGCTGATCGAGTTCCGCATGGGCGATGACGCGATCATCCCGATGAAGCTGTTCCGCAAGGGCGCCTTCTCGATGGCGACGCTCCTCGGCTTCCTCGTCGGGTTCGGCATGTTCGGTGCGATGCTCACCATCCCGCTGTACCTGCAGATCGTGATCGGCCTGAACCCGACGCAGTCCGGGTTCGCGATGCTCCCGATGGTGCTCGGCCTCATGGCGGCCTCGATCGGTTCGGGTCAGTTCATCTCGAAGACCGGCAAATACCGCTGGTTCCCGACGCTCGGCACCGGCCTCGTCGGCGTCGGCTACCTGCTGCTGACCACCCTCACGGTCGACTCGTCGATCTGGCTGCTCGCCGGCATCATGGTGCTCGTCGGCCTCGGCCTCGGCGTCATCATGCAGTCGCTCGTGCTCGCCACCCAGGGGGCGGTCGAGCCGCGTGACATGGGTGTGGCCACCAGCGCCGCGACGTTCTTCCGCCAGATCGGCGGCACGCTCGGCACCGCGGTGCTGCTGTCGGTGCTGTTCTCGGTGATGCCGACCCACATCAACACGGCCATGTCCGACAAGGCCGAGCTGACCGCCGCGCTGGATGCCGCGATGAACCCCGCCGTCGCCGACAAGGCGAACAACAAGGGCGTCATGGACCAGATGTGGAACAAGATCGTCCAGCCGATCGAGAAGGGCACCCAGGAGGGGCTCGACAAGGCCACCGCGCAGATCAACGCCGCCGTCAAGGTCGCCGTGACCGAGAAGGTGACGCAGGCGGTCGACGCACAGGTCGCCGCCGGGGTCATCCCGCAGGCCGCCGCCGATCAGATCATCGCGCAGCAGGTCGACAAGGCACTGCCGGTCGCCACCGCGACCGCCGTGAAGCAGGCCGCCGAGAAGGCGGGCGTCTCCGTCGAGAACGGCAAGCTCGTCGTGGACTACTCCAACGCCGACCAGCGCAAGGCCGTGGTCGACAAGGTGGAGCCCACCATCGAGAAGAAGCTGAAGGACACCAGCGCGAGCAGCTCGTCCGACAGCTCCAGCATGAGCGACACGTCGTTCCTCAACGGCGCGGACAAGCCGCTGACCGTGCAGTTCCTCACCGGCTTCACCTCGTCGACGGGTCTGGTCTACTGGGTCGGATTCCTGGTGATGATGGTGGCGTTCGTCCTGTCGTTCTTCTTCAAGGCCCCGCCGCTGCGTCAGCGGTCGGCTCTGCAGGAGCAGGCGGACAAGCACGCCGAGGATGCCGCCGCAGCCGACGCCAAGTCGGATGACGACATCATCGACGAGCTCGAGGAGCGGGTGAAGGCCTGACCCGCCACAATGGGAGGAGCACCGGCCGGATCCGTCCGGCCGGTGCACTCCCGCAGAACGGACACCGCACATCATGAACCCGCAGCCCGACTCCCTCCGCGAGCGCAAGAAGCGCGAGACGCGCGAGCGCATCCGAGACGCCGCCGTGGCGCTCGCGGATGCCAAGGGCATCGCCGACACGACGGTCGAGGAGATCTGCGCTGCCGCCGACGTCTCGGTGCGGACGTTCTTCAACTACTACCCGACCAAGAACGCGGCGATCCTGGGGCTTCCGGCCCTGATCATCCCGGATGAGGCGCGCGAGAAGTTCCTCGCCGGGTCGGGCGCGCTGATCGACGACATCGTCACCCTCATCACCGGGATCGGCCTCGAGCTGCCCGGCAAGCACAAGCACGGCATCGTCAAGCGGCATCCCGAACTGGCCTCCACCTTGATGGAGTGGGGCAGCCGTCACCGCAGCGACCTGATCTCGATCGTCGAGCAGCGCACCGACCCCGCGACCGCGCGTCTCGCCGTCGGGGCCGTGATGATCAGCTTCGGGGATGCCGCGTCCGAGGGCGGCGACATCAGCCCCGAGACGGTCGACACCGAGGTGCACCTGGCGCTCGATCGCCTCTCGGCGCTCCTGTCTGCCCGCGCCCCCCGCTGACGCACGCCTGTCGCTCCCGCGCCCTGAGCCTGTCGCTCCCGCGCCCTGAGCCTGTCGAAGGGCAGTCCCACCCGCCATGCGAGTAGCGTGGCTCCATGCCCCGCCTCGCCACTGCCGGCACTGCTGCCGTGCGCGCTGCCCGTGACTTCCTGTTCGCCCACGCGACCGACTATTCGGGGGCGGTGGACGGTTTCGTCGCTCCGCAGCTCGACGAGTTCAACTTCGCGTTGGAGTGGTTCGACGTCGTCGCGGCGGAGCATCCTGATCGTGCAGCGGTGACGATCGTCGAGGCGGACCTGTCGGCGCAGTCGTGGTCGTACGGCCGGCTGTCGGAGCGGTCCGACCAGGTGGCGTCGTGGCTGCGGTCCATCGGCCTCGGCCGCGGATCGCGGGTGATCGTGATGCTTAACAACACGATCGAGCTGTGGGAGGTCATGCTCGGGATCGCCAAGCTCGGCGCCGTCTCGATTCCGACGTCGACCCTGCTGTCGGCGGCCGATGTCGAGTTCCGGGTGGAGCGGGCGGGTGCGGATGCCGTCGTGACGCTCACCGACCTCGCCGACCGGCTCTCGGAGGGGCCCGCCGGCGTGCTGCACGTCGGCGTGGGTGCGGATGTGCCGGACGGCTGGATCGCGTGGGACGACTCGTCGTCGGCGGAGGTGCGGTTCGAGCCGGATGGTCCGACGCCGGCATCCGACACGAGCCTGCTCTACTTCACGTCGGGCACGACGTCGCGTCCGAAGCTCGTCGAGCACACGCAGGTGTCGTATCCGATCGGGCACCTCTCGACGATGTGGTGGCTGGGCGTGCGGCCGGAGGACGTGCATCTGAACATCTCGTCGCCGGGGTGGGCGAAGCATGCGTGGTCGAGTTTCTATTCGCCGTTCCTGGCGCAGGCGACGGTTTTCGTCTTCAACTATGCGCGGTTCGATGCCGACCAGCTGATGCAGGTGATGGAGACGCATCACGTGTCGACGTTCTGTGCGCCGCCGACGGTGTGGCGGATGCTGATCCAGGCGGATCTGGGGCGGCTGACGCATCCGCCGCGCGAGCTCGTGGGTGCGGGGGAGCCGTTGAACCCGGAGGTCATCCATCGCGTGCGGGATGCGTGGGGCGGCACGATCCGGGATGGCTACGGCCAGACGGAGATGACCTGCTGCGTGGGCAATTCGCCGGGTCAGACGGTGAAGGACGGTTCGATGGGTCGGCCGACGCCGGGGTATCCGGTTGTGCTCGTCGACCCGGTGACCGGCGAGCAGGTCGAGGACGAGGGCGAGGTGTGTCTCGATCTGGCGCGTGCCCCGCTCGGTCTGATGGCGGGCTACTTCGAGGATCCGGATGCCACGGCCGCGTCGCGCGAGGGCGGCTACCACCACACGGGGGACATCGCGGCGCGGGACGCGGACGGATACCTGACGTACGTCGGCCGCACCGACGACGTGTTCAAGGCGTCCGATTACAAGATCTCCCCGTTCGAGTTGGAGTCGGTGCTGCTCGAGCATGACCTCGTGGTCGAGGCGGCGATCGTGCCGAGTCCGGATCCGGTGCGGTTGGCGGTGCCGAAGGCGTACGTGCGGATCGCGGTCGCCGGGCAGGACGATCTGGATGCGACCGCGTCGTCGGTGTTCGCGCACGCACGGGACCGTCTGTCGGCCCACCAGCGGGTGCGGATCATCGAGTTCGTGGATGATCTGCCGAAGACGATCTCCGGCAAGATCCGCCGCGTCGAGCTTCGTGCCCGCGAGGCCGAGCGGGTCGAGTCGGGTTCGGATGCCGCCCAGTTCCTCGACCGCGACTACCGCTGACCTCCGCGCCCGCGTCACACGCCCGGACCCGTTCTCGCGCCCCGTGTGCCCCGAGCTTGTCGAAGGGCAGGCGTCCCGGGTGGTGGTGGGCTTCGACAGGCTCAGCCCGCGTGATCTTGCGCCCTGAGCTTGTCGAAGGCCAGGCCCGCTTGGTCTTGCGCCCTGAGCTTGTCGAAGGGCAGGCGTCCCGGGGCGTTGGGCTACGACAGGCGCGGGCCGCCCGTTTGACCTCGCGCTCCGGACCCGCCGGCGCTCAACCACCCGGTCCCTGAGCGAGCGTAGCGAGACGAAGGGGTAACCCCGGTTCGTTGTCATGGGTGTCAGGCGGCGGGTTGGTAGTCGTGTCGGCGGCGGCCGCCGGGCCGGGGGGTGCGGGTCGGGTCGATGTGGGCGGGTGGGATGAACCACACCCCGGTGTCATCGATGCGGATGTCCCATCCTTCGGTGTGGACCATGTGGTGGCAGCTGGTGCACAACAGGATGCCGTCGTCCAGGTCGGTTCTGCCGCCGTGGGACCACCAGGTCAGGTGGTGGACTTCACACATGCCCGGTGGGGCGGCGCAGTTCGCGCACCCGCCGTCGCGTTCGACCAGGGCGAGTCTTTGCGCTTTGGAGAACAACCGTCGGGACCTGCCGTAGTCGAGGACCTCACTCTTGCTGCCGAGGACGATCGGGATGATCTCCGCATCCGCCGCCATGCGGCGGGCGGTGCCGGCGTCGATGGGTTGGGTGAGGCCGTCGATGGTCGCCACCCCGGTCCCGGTGGTGAGGGCCTCCAGCGGGATCCGCACCACCACGGTCGTGGTCGCCAGCGGGGCGGGGGCGTTCTCGGAGCCGAGTCCGATCTTCGCGAGAGTGGACAGCGCGTCGGCCTGCAGCTGCATGATCGTGCGCCGCTCCACCGGCCCACCCACACCCGCAGCACCGGCATCGCCCGCACCGGTGTCGCTTGCGCCGGGACCGGTCGCACCGGCATGGCCCGCACCGGTATCGGGTGAGTCATCCGCATTCGCCCCATCGGCCGCGGGTGAGTCGTCGGTATCCGTGGCGGTCTTGCCACCGTCGCTCCACGTCCACCCACCGTCACCATCGGTTCCGTCGCCGTCGGGGTGGTTGTGGCCGCGCATGGCGCGGATCTGCGCGGTGACGAGGGCGTCGATCGCGGCTTTGATGGGGGCGCCGGTGGCGGGGTCCAGGCGTCCGTCGAGGTTGATCATGCCGTGCTGGTCTTCCCAGATCCTCAAGAACCGGGCATCCCGCAGGTTCTCGATCTTGGGTTCCAAACCGTCCGGATCCAACCAGGCTTCCGCGCGCCGCAACACCACCTGCAACTCGGACAGGGACAACCCGGCCGCCTGCTCCACCAGGGTCTGCTCCGCCTGCGCGAGCAGGGCCCGGTCGGCCCGGCACGCCACCCGATCCAGCAGGGTCGTGATCGCGCCCGCGCACGCCACACTCAACACCCCCGCCTCGATCGCCGCGGCCACGTGCGGGTGCCGGGCGGGGGCGCGTTCCCCGCTGAACGTCATCCGCCCCGCGGTGGCATCCCCCACCTGCACCAGCTTCTTCGCGTCCCCGACATGACCGCCCGTGGTCGCCGCGATCAGCTTCTCCGCCGACCGGAACCCCGCCTTCCGGGCCAACCCATCCGACCCCAGTTCCCGGGCCGACCGCCTGCTGATCCCGTGCGCGATGCGCGCCTGCAACGCCTGCACCCGCCGACCCAACCCCGCCAGTGCTTCGTTCACCGCCAGCAGACCCGCGTCGGTCATCGCCTCCACATCGTCATCGACCACCGCCGACGGAAACCCGCCACCGAGCGCGGAAAGCCAGCCGGCATCCACACTCTGCACCGCCTCCACAAGCGGTGCCAGATGAGTGACGGTGACTTCGACCATGCCACAAGCCTACGCAACGCAAGCGTGATGCACAAGGGATAGTCTCGAACATAAGAACGAACTAATGCACTGCGGCAACCCATCCGCACCACGTCCCGCGTTGTGAACCATTGGGCTTCGACAAGCTCAGCCCGCCCGGGCCGCCGCCCGCCCGGGCCGCCGCCCGCCCGCCCTCCCGGCATTCCGCCTCGCCCCCGCGTCGCGTTCCGCCGAGCGTGCATCTGGGCCCCGCCCGCCGTGCGCCTGCCTTCCGCCCGCGCGGCGTCCGGGCGTCCCGCCAACGTCCCGCACCGCGCGCCATGCGCCGTGACGTCGGCGTCCCGCCCGTCTTCGCCGGGCCGCGCCGCCTCCGATCTCGGTGTCCCGGGCATCCGGCATCCCAGCATCCTTGCCGCCCGCTGTCGCCGTACCGTGTCCTGCCCGCTGTCCCCGCACCGCGTCCGGCCCGCCGCCCCCGCACCGCGTCCGGCCCGCCGCCCCCGCACCGCGGCTCGCCGTCCCGCACAACGGCTCGCCGCACCGTGTCCTGGCCGCCGTCCCGCACCGCGTCCCGCCCGGCCCGCACCGCGCCCCGCCTCCGATCCCGGCCTCCCGGCATCCCGCCCTCCGCCGACATCCCGCTCCCGCCGCCCGCTCAGCAGATCACAACCCCGCCCCCTTACGATCGCCCCATGAATCAGAAGCGGTGGCGTCAGCTCACCGAGCGTCCGCTCATCGTCGTGTCGCTGGTCTTCCTCATCGCCTACGCGTGGCTCGTCATCGCGAATCTGCAGCCGCCGGCGAGCGATGTCGCGGTCTCGCTGATCCTGGTCTCGTGGCTGGTGTTCATCGCGGACTATGCGATCAAGGTGTCGATCGAGCCGCCGGGTCGCCGCATCCGGTGGGTCACCACGCATCTGTTCGATCTCGCGATCCTGCTGGTGCCCGTGCTGCAGCCGGTGCGCATGCTGCGGGGTGTGCTGCAGCGCAATGCCGGGGCGGCGATCCGCCTCCGCATCCTGGCCTACGCGGGAGCCGCGGCGGTTCTGCTGCTGTTCGTGGCATCCCTGACCGTCCTCAGCGCGGAGCGCGGCCAGCCGCACGCCGACATCACCACGTTCTGGCAGTCGCTGTGGTGGGCGTTCGAGACGGTGACGACCGTCGGCTACGGCGATGAGATCCCGGCGACGGCCGTCGGTCGCGCGATCGCGGTGGTCCTGATGGTCGGGGGAGTGACCCTCCTCGGTGTGATCACGGCGACGTTCGCGTCGTGGATCGTCTCGCAGGTCGGTCAGGCCGAGGAAGAGGCCACCGCGACGGTCGGGCATCTGCGTGCGCTGGAGGCGCGTATCGAGAGCCTCGAGCAGCTCCTGCGCGAGGCGCTCGACGACCGCATGACGACCAGGCGGTAGTGTGCGGGAGTGATCGTCGAGTTCGACGGCGAGGTGTTCCAGTGGGATGCCCGTCAGGATGCCGCCTGGTACTTCACCGCCCTTCCCGAGCCGCTGAGTGCCGACATCCGTGAGATTCCGCGGCCGCAGCGCGGTTTCGGATCGGTGCGGGTGCGGGCATCCGTCGGCGGTTCGACGTGGACGACGTCGATCTTCCCGGACTCGGCCGGCTATTACGTGCTGCCGCTCAAGAAGGCCGTGCGCGTCGCGGAGGGGCTGGAGAACGGCGGTCCGGTGCGGGTCCGTCTCGAGGTGCTGGACGCATGAGCCTGTGGACCGAGGATGCCCGCGCCGTCGCGACCTATGACGCGGAGTGCGTCGGTCGTCTCGACCACGGCCTGTACGTCGCGCTGGCTTCCGAATGGGCGGCATCCGATGTCGTCGATCTCGGATGCGGAACCGGTGTGCTGGCGGTCGAGCTGGCGCGTTCGGGATGCCCGGTCGTGGGGGTCGACCCGTCCGCCGTCATGGTGGATGCCGCGCGCACGCGTCCGGATGGCGACCTCGTGACGTGGATCCAGGGAACGGCGGCCGAGCTTCCTGCGGACGCTGCGGATCTCGTCGTCATGACCGGGCACGTCGCCCAGTACTTCGTGGACGAGGGGGAATGGGAATCCACTCTCCGCGACATCCGTCGCGCGCTGCGTCCGGGTGGTCGGGTGGCGTTCGAATCGCGGGTTCCGGAGCGGGACTGGCAGCATCGCTGGAGTCCTGAGCTCACCCGCGGCACCTACCCGCACCCCGACGGCGGCACGTTCACGTCGTGGGTGGAGGTGGTGTCGCGCACGGGTGACGAGTCGTCGTTCCGGATGACCCACCGCGGCCACACGATCCTTCCCGACGGCACCCGGCTCGCTCATGATGAAACCCTGAGATTCCGCAGCGAGGCCGAGCTGCGTGCGTCGCTGGATGCCGCGGGGTTCGAGGTCGAGTCCCTGTGGGGCGACTGGTCCCGCGGCCCGGTGCGCCCCGGGAGTGACGAACTGATCTTCGTCGCCACCGCGCCGTCGCCCTGAGCCCGCCCCGGCGCCCTGACCCGCTCCTTGCGCCCTGAGTCCGCTCCTTGCGCCCTGAGCCTGTCGAAGGGCATCCCACCGGTTCAACGACGTCGACGGAACACCCAGATCACGAACCCGATCGCCAGCGTGAGGGTCATCACCGCGGTGATGAGGTAGACCGGCACGAGCCCGACGGCGGCCATGCCGCAGGACGGGCAGTCCGGCGGGACGGAGAGGTTGAACACCGTGGTCAGCACGATGCTGATCGCGGTGAGCAGGATGCCGGCCGCTCCGAAGAACACGAAGAACGATCGCCATCGACGCCCGCTGTCGGATTCGGTTTGCACCATCGCCTCCCCTGCGGTTCAGAAGTATGGCATGACCGCGGTTCTTCGTCGCCCCCGCGCCCTGAGCCTGTCGAAGGGCATCCACCCCGTTCAGCGCCCTGAGCTTGTCGAAGGGCATTCGTCCCGTTCAGCGCCCTGAGCTTGTCGAAGGGCATTTCCCCCAGGGCACATCGCGCGGTATCTCCGCGGCCCTTTCGCCCTCTTCACCGGTATGTACGCAGCCCTGAGGTTCTCCGGGATGATCATCGTCGTCACGGCCGTCTCCCTCGCCGTGGTCGTGACGCGTCTCGCCCCTGTGGTGGAGGTCGTGGTCCATCTGCTCGCCGCGCGGTAGGTCGCCTAGCACATTTCGCGCGTTGCTTCAGCCGTGCCGTGGATGCCGAACTCCGCCCACTCGCCCGCGCGAAGCGCTGGTCGAACGATACTCGTCTCTGCCGCTCAGTGACTCCGATCGCGTCGCTCGTTGCACATGATCGGTCGCTGCGCGACCTCTGGAAGACCTAGTTCGCACCTCAGTCCATCCTCAGTTTTTACTAAGTTGTGACAATTCGTACTTGCGGGATCATGAGAGCGCGCTCATGATGGTCCCTGGGTGCACTTCGAGAACCCGAAGAACTCGAAGGGGCACCTGTCACTGGGGGCGATAGCTCGTAACTGGGGTGTTTGGCGACGCTGTTCGCCGTTAGCTGGAGTGGTTGAGGCTGGGGATGAAGGTTGCCCGTATCCGTGACGAACGTCCATTCACTGAACAGGAGTCACCAATGCGTGCAACCTTCAATAGCCTGCTCGCGGCCAAGCGCCGCGAGCGGGCAGAGGAGACCGGCGACGCCGGCTTCTCGCTCATCGAGCTCATCATCGTCGTGGTGATCATCGGCATTCTCGTCGCGATCGCCCTCCCGCTCTTCGCGTTCATCCAGCAGACTGCGGTTGACGGTGCGACGCAGGCAACTACCAAGAACGCGGCGACGACCGCCGTCGCACAGCTCGCGTCCGGCGCAGCGGCGCCGGACCTCGCGAAGTTCAACCCTCCGACTGCGGGTGTTTCGACGACTCTGACGGTGTCGGTTGCGAGCGGATCAACCCCGTCTGACATCTGCATTCAGGGGTCCGACACCGCTGGGCTCAAGTACAAGGGTGGGGCGGGCGGCACCGTCTTCAAGTCTGGGCCCGGCTGCTAGACGTCCACGCTGTGTAGGCCGGGGTCGACGGTGGAGTCCGTCGACCTCGGCTTGCCCAATCAATGCAGGTGGTGATCCAGATGCGAGTCAAGGCCGTCACAGGGGACGACGCGGGCTTCGGCCTTGTAGAGCTGATGATCGCGATCTTCCTTCTTGCTATCATCTCGATTGCCCTCATCCCTGCGCTGTACAACAGCATTCGATATTCCGCGGACCAGTCAACTACCGCGACCGCTACGCGCCAGTTGAATGCGCTTGTCGAACAAGCGCGCCAAGCGGGTACCTGCTCCGCGCTTGTCGCTGCTAAGACCCCCTCGGCGACGCCGTACAAGAACGGTGCGGGTGCCACTTTCACCACATCCGGCACGCTCGTTCCGGGGCCTAACTCGTCCGGCATCTGCCCCGCTGCGACCGTCGAGCACCTCACTATTACGGCGACGGACTCGAACGGCAAGACTCTGGCGACGGTCGACGCATTGGTGTACCTGCCATGAGAGATCTCGAGCGGGACGACGGCGGCTTCTCTTTGGTCGAGTTGATCATCTACGTCGTGGTGCTCGGTGTGATCACCGCCGGAATCGCCGTCATGTTCGTCAATATCTGGAAGACCCAGGCCAGCGTCACCGACCAGACCGATGCGACAGCACGCGGTCAGGTCATCTCGTCGCAAATCGAAAAGGCCATGCGCAACGCCGTCGCGTTCAAAGTGACCGACGCCGGGCTCTCGTCGACGCTCGCAACCGGGCCCGTTCTCGAAGTGGCAACCGACCTTTCGGGGAGCAATGCCTGCATGGGCTTCAACCTCGGCGGCGGCAGCGCACAGCTGGCGATGACATCCGGCGGGGCCCTGTCGTCGGCGTCGTGGCGGACATGGGAGCCGGGCGTCGTTCAGCACTACACGGATGACTTCTTCACGCAAAGCGGCACCACGGTCAGCTACTCCTTCGATGTGAAGAGCGCGAACGGCCCGACCGTGCACTTTCAGGGCACCGCGTACATGCGGAACATCACATGGGGTGCTCTTCCCGGCGGAGGGACGCAGACATGCTTCACCTGATCGACAGGTTCTTCGACCGTCAGCGCCGCGCGAACGATGACGGCGCCGCGCTCGTCCTCGTCGTCTTCGTCATGCTCGTGGGAGCGATTGCCACCGCGACGATCGCCGCCGCGATCTTCTTCGTGATCAGCACGAACTCCACGAACAAGGGCAACACGCAGGCCTTCATCGCGGCCGAGTCGGGGCGGGATGCCACCTTCGCCCAACTCAAGAACAGCACATGCACCGCGACGTCGCTGACGGGCACGTCGCCTTCGTACAGCTCCACAATCTATTCGTCACCGAGCAACACCCCGCCGCCTTCGTCCGACGGGCTCACGGCATCGTGCCCGAGCACGTCCACGAACTTCATCGTCATCAAATCCCAAGGCACCTCCGGAGGCCAGAGCGCCACCATCGACTCGGTCTTCCCGTACTCGACGACCACGACGACCTCGCTCGGCGGCGTCGTAACCTACTTCGGCGGCAGCGTGTCGACCCAGGTTTCCAACTACGTCGGCGACCTGGTCGTGCGGAGCGGTAACTACACCTGCCCCAACTCGGGCAGCATCACCGGCAACCTCTACGTCACCAACGGCAACGTCACGTTGAGCAGCGGTTGCACGATCACGGGCAACATTTGGGCGAGCGGATACGTCGACGGGAGCAGTTCCGGAATCACCATCGGCGGCAACGTGAAGGCCAATGGGTACATCACTTTCGCGTCAAACGGCACGACGATCGGCCAGTTCTCCGGCAGCACGCCCGTCGCCGGAACGGGCAACATCTCCTCGGGGAGCGACGTCACGTTGACGAACACCGGCAGCACGCAGGGTAGGGTGGCCGGCAACGTCCAGGCCGCGACGGCCACGCTCACGGTCGGAAACAAGTGGACGGTCTCCGGAACACAGACACCGAACACGCCCCTCCCCGCGTTCAACCCGACGCTCGCAACGATCTCGCTGGCGTCGCAGTGGATCGATCTGGATGCGTCGACCACGTGGAACGCGCAGGCCACGGCGAATCCCTGCGCGGGCGGGTTCAACCTCTCCAGCACGCTCGGAGCGGCAACGACCTCTGTTCTTCTCAACTACGCGAGCTGCGGCGGCACAGCCATCACTGTCAATGCGTCGAGCATCACCCGGGACGCCGTATTCCTGTTTCCCACGGCATCCCGCATGGACGTGACCCTGTCGGGAACCCTGACCGGCGGCCACCAGCTTCTCTTCGTTCACGCTGACGCCAGCCGCGCGCTGAGCGGAACACCGGCCCAGCCCCAGCCAACCTGCGGCAACGGAAATCAGAACGACAAGTTCAATGTGAACAGCGCGTCGAACGTCACCGGAGTCAAAGTGCTCCTGTACTCGCCGTGCGGTCTGACAGGGACGGTGCGCTCGACTTTCGACGGCCAGCTGTACTCGGCGAGCGGAGGCCTCACGTTCGGCAACGGCGCAAACTACACGTGTCAGGACATGGCGTGGCCGGGTGCCTTCACCAAGCTGGGCTGCATCGTGGTGGGCGGGTCGGACGGGATCATCACGGAGACCACGACCCAGACGCTCGGCAACCTTCTCTCCCAAACCGAGCGATAGTGGGACACGTGACTGCGCTCCTCCTCGTCTTCGCCGCTCTGTTCGGACTCGTCATCGGCTCGTTCCTCAACGTCGTCGCCTACCGAGTGCCGGCGCACGTTTCGCTGATGCGCGAGAGTCGATGCCCGCATTGCGACGCGCCGATCCGCTGGTACCAGAACATCCCGGTGTTCAGCTGGCTGTTCCTCCGCGGACGCTGCGCCGAGTGCAAGGCTCCCATCTCCGTGCGGTACCCGATCGTCGAGGCCATCACGAGCGCCGCCTTCGTGATCGTCACCTGGTGGGTCCTCGCGATCGCGGGTTCACCGGTCTACGTCGCGGTGACGTCGCCGGACTTCTGGGTGGTCCTCGTCGCCTACCTCTACTTCGCATCGATCTCGATCGTGCTGACACTCATCGACATCGACGTGCACCGACTTCCGAACGGGATCGTGCTGCCTTCCTACGCGGTGGGGATCATCCTCTTCGCGCTGGCGTGCCTCCTCGGCGCCCCGTGGTCGAAACTGCTCAGCGCTGCGATCGGCATGGCGGTGCTGTACCTCTTCTACTTCCTCATTCGCTTCATCAGCCCGCGCGGCATGGGTGGGGGCGACGTCAAGCTCGCCGGTGTCGTCGGTCTGTTCCTCGGCTGGGGCGGTTGGCCGACACTCATCGTGGGCGCGTTCGCCGCATGGGTGCTGGCCGGACTCTTCAGCCTCGTCCTCATCGCCGTCCGTCGCGCCGGGCGCAAGACGGCGATCCCGTTCGGGCCGTGGATGCTCCTCGGTGCGTGGGTCGGCTTGTTCGTCGGTGGCCGTGTCGGTCACTGGTATCTGGGTTTGTACACGTAAGGAAATGGGGACTGGGGATGGCTAAGAGCGTCATCGGTGTCGAGATCACCGAAGAGAGCGTGCGCGCGGTCGAGGTGTCGCAGGGCCGCACGCCGCAAATCGTCACCTTCGGCGAAGTCGCACTTCCGCCGGACGCGGCGAAAGACAGCGAGGTGCTGGATCCCGGTGCAGTCTCGGTCGCGATCCGGCAGTTGTGGACCAATGCGAAGTTCCGGTCGAAGACCGTGACGCTCGGCGTCGCCAGCCGTCGCATCCTGGTACGGGAATACACGACGACGGCCATGCGTCCGGATCTGCTGCGTCAGGCGCTGCCGTTCCAGGTGCAGGACCTTCTGCCTGTGCCGGTGAGTCAGGCCGTGCTCGACTACTACCCGACCTCCCAGGAGGGCGATCAGGTGACGGGCCTCCTCGTCGCGGCCGTTTCCGAGACGATCGAGAAGATCATGGCCACCTTCGGCCGAGCAAAGATCCGTGTTTCGGGCGTCGACCTGACGGCGTTCGGCCTGGCCCGTGCCGCCCATCTCGTCAATCCCGCCGGGACAGTGGCGGTCGTCTACGCGGGAGACCACACGACGCAGGTCGTCGTCACGCGCGACGGCGTCCCCGATTTCGTGCGCATCATCCCGGTCGACCTGCAGACGGCGGCCGTCCGGCGTCGCACAGGTGAGGTCATGGCACCCGTCGTCGTCCCTGAGCCCGAAGAATCCCTCGTTCTCTCTGGTGGCGTTCGCCCGCGCGGGGGACTGCGCTCGCACGCCGCCGATCGACCCGTAGCCGACTTCATCGCGCGGGTTCGCTCGACGCTCGCGTTCTATCAGAACCGCCCGACGGCGCAGCCCTTCGACCAGGTGCTGATCTCCGGCGCCGGCGTCGGCGTCGACGGCCTCGTCGAGAGCCTGGCGACCGGCATCGAGTCGCCCCTGCGCGCGATCGGGATCGCCGACCTCGTCTTCGGCCGGGGCGCAGCACCGGCCGGGGACCTCTCCTACAACCTCGTCAGCACGCTCGGGCTCGCCCTCGGAACTGCCAATGGAAAGGACCACTGATGGCCCGCAAAGTTCCCGTCGCAGCAGGGGCAGCGCCCATCGGAGGCGCGCCTCGTGTCAACCTGCTGCCGCGCTCCGAGGTCGACAAGCGCGAACGAGAGACACTCACCGGCAAATGGATCTGGGGCATCTTCGCGACGATCGTCGTCGCTGCCCTGCTGATCGGCGCCGCGTTCGTCGTCAACTTCTTGGCGTCGGTCCGATTGGTGTCCGAGCAGGCGACCACCAACACGCTTCTCGTTCAAATCGCCGGGTTGTCGGACGTCAGCACCGCGATGGCGTCCGAGAAGGAACTCAAGTCGTTCCGTGCTGATGCGATGGGAGCGGACTTCGCCTGGTCGCCGGTCTTCGTCACCGTCTCCTCCGCACTGCCGTCCGGGGTGACCACGACAGGGTTCGATCTCACCAGCGGCGCGGTCCCGTCGCCTGGTGTCAAGCCCGCGGATGCCGTGGGGCTGACCGGGACCATCACACTGACCAGCCCCAATGCCGTCGACATGGCGGCCGTGATCCGAAAGTTGCGTGCCATCCCCGACGTCATCAGCGCCGACGGCCAGTCGCTGACCGGATCGAGCGCCACTCAGGGGGCTTACACCTACCTGTTGAACGTGACGTTCGACCAGTCGATCTACTCCGGCGCCTACACGGCGGGAGGCAAGTGATGCCCAAGCAGCTCATCAACCTGATCGGCATCGTCGTCGCGGCGGGCATCCTCGTCCTGGCCGTCGTCATCGGTGTGGTCCCGCAGATCTCGACGGCGCTCTCGACGAGCTCGCAAGCAGACCAGGTGGCAGCCCAGAACGATGCCTACCAACTTCGCATCGACCAGTTGCAACGCCAGAAGCAGAATATGGCGGCGCTGAACGCCTCAGTCGCCCAACTTCACCGCCAGATCCCCGCCGAGTATCGTCTCGACGACGTCTTCCTGCTCGTGGCGAACTCCGCTCAGACGGCGAAGGCGACCATTACGAGCGTGACCGCCGGTGATCCGGCCGCGTTCGTTCAGCGGAGCGCCCCTGTGCCGGCCGGGCAGCCCACGCCCGCGCCGACGGCATCCGCAACGCCCGCACCGTCGGCCAGTGCGTCTCCCGCCGCAAGTCCTGCCCCGGTTGCCCAGCCCCCCGCCGGAGCCGCCGCCGCAGCGGGCCAAGGTCGCACTCAGATCGAGATCACCATCCAGGTCACGGTGCCCGATACGAAGAACGCCGCCAAGTTCCTCGATGCACTCCGATCCGGGCCCCGCCTCCTCGCCAACGTCTCCTCCGTCGCAGCCGGGGGTGGCACGGGCTCCGCAGTCTCCCTCCAGGTCACGGCCCTCGCGTTCGCCGAACCGTCGACCGCCGTCGTCGCGAAGGGCGGCAACTGATGATCAGTTCAGAACTGACGCCGCTCCTTGCGATCGGCGCGCGTCGATCGGCATCCGACCTGCACATCACGGCGGAGCGCCCGCCGCTGCTGCGCATCGACGGCGATCTCGTGCCGATCGCGGGGTATCCCGATCCGCTGTCGGAGGACTGGGTCGAGCGGGTCGCCGACAGCCTCATGAACGACGGGCAGCGCCGGGAGTTCGCCGAGCACCACGAGGTCGACCTGGCCCACTACGACGCGTCGATCGGCCACTTCCGGGTCAACGTCTTCCGGCAGTTGGAGTCGACGGCGATTGCTCTCCGATTCATCCCGGGACGCGTCTTCACCCTCGACGAACTAGGAGCGCCGGCGATCGCACGCGACCTCGCGTTGCGGCCCCGCGGCCTCGTGCTGCTGACCGGGCCGACCGGTTCCGGCAAGTCGACGACACTGACCGCGATGGTCGACATCATCAACCAGCAGCGACCGGTGCACATCGTGACGATCGAGGATCCGATCGAGTTCCACCACACGAGCGCGAAGGCACTCATCCACCAGCGTGAGGTCGGCAGCGACACCAATTCGTTCGCCGAGGCACTGCGCCGTGTGCTCCGTCAGGACCCCGACGTGATCCTCGTCGGCGAGCTCCGCGATCCGGAGTCGATCTCGACGGCCCTGTCGGCTGCCGAGACCGGACACCTCGTGCTCTCGACGCTGCACACGCAGGGGGCTGCGAAGTCGATCAACCGCATCATCGACGTGTTCCCCGCCGACAAGCAGCATCAGATTCGCGCACAGCTCGGTGACACGCTGCAGGGCATCATCAGCCAGACACTGCTGCCGCTTGCCCAGGAGAACGGGCGCACGATCGCCACCGAGGTGCTGATCAACACGCCTGCCGTCGCCAACCTCATCCGCGAAGGTCAGGTCGCGCAGCTCTACACCGCGATGCAGGCGGGCGCGTCCGTCGGGATGCACACGCTCGACCAGGACCTGCGTCGACTGGTCGGCAACGGCACGATCTCGCAGGTGATGGCCCGCGCGTTCGCCAGCGATCCCAAATCCCTCGATGGGGTGCACGTGCGCCCCGTCGACCTGGATGCGGAGTCGTGGACGCATCATGCGGGCGAGTCTCAGCGACAGGAATGGGGCTGAGTCATGGCCATCGTCCAGGAGTTCGCCTTTCAAGCTCTTCAGCAAGGCCACACCGGCGTCGTGAAGGGCACCATCGAGGGGCCGAACGAGTCCGCCGTGATCTCCAAGCTCAAGGCGCAGGGGCTCATACCGCTTCAGGTGGAGGTGAAGGCCAAGACGGGACTTCACCGCGAGATCACGCTGCCCTCGCTGCGCAAGGGCGTGTCATCGAAGTCACTCGCGCTCTTCGCGCGGCAGATGTCGGCGCTCATCAACGCGGGGCTTCCGCTGTTGCGCACGCTGTCGATCCTCGTTGAGCAGACGACGGACAAGAAGCTGCGACCGGTGTTGACCTCGGTGGCCGGTGACATCGAGAGCGGATCATCGTTCTCAGGCGCACTCGCACGTCATTCGGATGTGTTCCCACCGCTCGTGATCTCGATCGTCCGGGTGGGGGAGTCCGGTGGTTTCCTCGGTGCGGCTCTTGACTCGATCGCTCAGAATTACCAGCGAGAGACAGAACTGCATGGGAAGATCCGGGCCGCCACGACCTATCCGCTGGTCGTGCTCGTCATCGCGATCATCGGTGTCCTGAGCATGGTGACGTTCGTTGTGCCCGTCTTCGCGAACATGTTCGCCGGTATGGGCAAGGCTCTCCCGCTTCCTACCCAGATCCTGGTCAACATCTCCCACAACATGTGGTGGATCATTCCCACTCTGATCATCGTCACGCTGGTCGCGTGGATCTGGTGGACGCGGAACCGGTTCACCGATCGCTACCGCAAGACGGTCGACCCGATCAAGCTTCGGATGCCCGTGTTCGGCAAGCTCAATACGAAGATCGCCGTGGCACGGTTCTCCCGCAACCTGTCGATGATGCTCAACGCGGGCGTGCCGATCATCGAGGCACTCTCGATCGTCGGGCAGGCGGCGAACAACTGGAAGATCGAGGAGGCCGTCCGCGACATCCAGGAGTCGATTCGCGCCGGCAAGTCCTTCTCCGTGCCACTCGAGAATGCGCGGGTCTTCCCGCCGATGGTGCCGCAAATGGTGGCGGTCGGCGAGGAATCAGGAACGCTCTCCGACATGCTCACGAGCATTGCGGACTTCTACGAGGACGAGGTGAACACGGCGACCGAGCAGCTGTCGTCGCTCATCGAGCCGATCCTCATCGTGGGCCTTGGCATCGTCATCGGAGGTATGGTGATCTCGCTGTACCTCCCGATCTTCACGCTCTACGCGGACCTCGCGAACCAGTCGCACTAAGGACCTCCCGGTCGGTGGGCGGCTCAGTTCTCCCCACCGGCCGGTGAGTCGGCCACCTGCCACCTACCCCGCGCCGAAACCGCCGACCCCGCTCACCAGCACTCCAATGCCGAGTGCGACCACCACCGCTGACGCCGCCGCCCCGATCCAGCGCACCCCGCGCGCCCCCACCGCGCGCCGAGACACGGCTCCGCTCGTGGCCAGCACCAGCTGCCACGCCAGCGACGCCAACCCGCCCGCTGCGACGAACGCGACCGGAACACCCCACGTGTCCCCGGGCGAGACGACCGCGCCCCCGAGTGCCACGAAGTACACCAGGGTCAGGGGGTTGACGGCGGTGAGCCCGACGAACCGGAGGTACGCCCCGCGCGCGGACGCCCGGCCGCCCGCAAGCGCCACCGCCGGCACCGGCCGCAACCCCGGTGACCACCTGCCGCACCCCGATCGCGACGATGAGCACCCCCGATCCGATCAGAAACCACCCCCGGTACCCCTGGACAACCCCCGCGAGCCACGTGCCGGTCGCCGTCGCCGCTGCACAGTACACAAGGTCGACGGTCGCCACTCCGGCCGCCGCCGCCGCGCCGACCCGCAACCCGCCCACGAGGCTCTCGCGCAACAGCAGCGCCCCGACGGCTCCGAGCGGCATCGCAACGCCCAACCCGGCAAGTCCGCCGGCGAGCATCGCACCCCAGATCGCACCCATGCCGTCCAGTGTGCGCGGCATCCCGACCAGGCGCCGACAAAACCCCTGCGAAACGGATATCATGCGCAGTATGGACCCCAAAGACGAGCAGATTCTCGGTCTCCTGCAGAAGAACGCGCGTCTTTCGTTCAGTGAACTCGGACGCGAGGTCGGCCTCAGCACCAATGCGACGGCAGCCCGGGTGCGGCGCCTCGAGTCCGACGGGATCATCCTCGGCTACACCGTGATCACCGGGCAGGACGCACCGGGTCCGCGCGGCGGCTTGGAGGTCTTCATCGACGTCCGCCTGGACGCGACCACCGACAACGACACGTTCATGGCCAACATCGGCCCCATCGAGCAGATCGTCGAAGCCGTCCACATGACCGGCCCCTACGACTACCTGGTGCGCGCCTACGTCCCCGACACAGGAGCGCTCGACATCCTCCTCCGAACGCTCAAGAAGACCTGCGGCGCCGCCCAGACGCAGACCCGCGTCGCGCTCCGCCCGCGCTGACCGCCTCGGAAACCGGCGTCCTGCGGAGGGGATGACGCAAGCGGAGGATGCTTCGGTGCCGAACTCTCCTCCGCCGGTTGCATCCCCTCCGCTCGCGCCGCTCAGCGGAGCGCGGAGCACCGATCCCGCCGCGTCAGATCGAAACCCGCAGGATCTCCTCGATGGTGGTCAGCCCCTGCGCGGCCTTCGCCCATCCGTCATCCCGCAGCGACACCATGCCCTGCGCCAGCGCCAGCTCGCGCAGTTCCGTGCCCGTCGCCCGGGCGACCAGTCGCTGCTCGATCTCGTCGGTCACCGTCATGACCTCGTGCAGGGCGATGCGCCCGCGGTATCCGGTGTGCGAGCAGGCCGTGCAACCGACCGCCTTGTAGACGTTCGCCGACTCGAGGAGGTGCTCCGGCATCCCGATCTGACGCAGGCGCTCGACGTCTTCGCCGAGGGGCTGCCGGCACCGGGTGCACAGCATCCGCGCCAGCCGCTGGGCGACGACGGCGCTCAGCGCGGTCGCCACCAGGAACGGCTCGGTGCCGATCTCCGTGAGACGCGTGAGCGCCGACGGAGCGTAGTTCGTGTGCAGCGTCGAGAGCACCAGGTGACCGGTGAGGGCGGCTTCCACCGAGATCACCGCGGTTTCCTGGTCGCGGATCTCGCCGACGAGCACCACGTCGGGGTCGCTGCGCAGAATCGAGCGCAGCGCCGAATCGAACGTGAGCCCGGCCCGCTGGTTCACCTGCACCTGGTTGATGCCGGCCAGGCGATACTCGACCGGGTCCTCGACGGTGATCACGTTGATCGCCGGGTTGGAGACCGTCCGCAGCGCCGTGTACAGCGTCGTCGACTTGCCGGAGCCGGTCGGCCCGGTGACCAGCACCATGCCGTGCGGACGCTTGATCGCCGCAGAGAACCGCTCCTCGTTGAACTCCGAGAACCGCAGGTCGCGCATCGACATCAGCTGCCCGGACGTGTCGAGGATCCGCATCACGATCTTCTCGCCCCACACGGTCGGCAGCGTCGCCACGCGCACGTCGATGGTGCGGCCCTCGTGCGTCACCGTAAGGCGTCCGTCCTGCGGCTTGCGACGCTCGGCGATGTCGATCGACGACATGATCTTCAGGCGCGAGATGATGCCGTCCTGGATCGCCCGGTCGGCCTTCTGCATCTCGTGCAGCACCCCGTCGATGCGGTACCGCACGGTCAGCTGCCGCTCGCCGGGTTCGATGTGGATGTCGCTGGCCCGGTCGTTGATGGCCTGCGAGATGAGCAGGTTCACGAACCGCACGACGGGGGCGTCGGCATCCTGCTCGTCCAGCGCCTCCGAGAAGATCGTGGCCGCGGCGGAGGATGCCGTCTCGCCGATCTGCTCGGACAGGTCGCTGAGCTCGTCGTCGCTGCGCAGGTACCGTTCGAACGTCGCACGCAGCGCATCGGCCGCGACCACCAGGGGATCCACCTGCAGGTCCGTGATGCTTGTGATGTCGTCGATCGCGATGATGTCGGTGGGGTCGAGCATCGCGACCAGCAGCCGGTCGCCGGACTTCTCCAGCGGGATCAGCTGATACCGCCGGCACAGCGGACCCGGCACCAGCGCGACCGTCGCCGGGTCGAGCACCACGTCGTTCAGGTCGAAGTAGCGGTGCCCGGTCTGCAGGGCGACGGCCTCGGCCACCTCCGCCTCCGTCACGAGGTGAAGCCCGACCAGGTGCTGGGTGAGCTGCGGCCCGTCGCCGACCGCGGCGAGCGCCGCCGACATGTCGGCCGCACGCACGGCTCCGGTCAGCACCAGTGTCTGCGCGAGTCCCCGCACGTCGGCCTCTTTTCGTTCCCCAGAAGACGGTGAGGCGGTCCCAGGTCCGCCTCTCTCGTCATCCTACGGGGCGAGCGCCCCGACGGGACACGGCTCTCGGCGACCTCACCGCCAGGTCAGCGGGCGTACCGCTCGACGAAGTTGCGCAGCATCAAGGAGGGATGCGACACCGGTGCGCGCCGCACGGCATCCAGCGTCAGCTGCAGCTCGTCGGCGGCGAAGTAGCCGTGCCCGGCGTACACCCGGATGCGGGTGGTGATCCCGTCGACGTCCAGCTCCGGATGGAACTGCGTCGCGTACACGTTCGCGCCCACGCGGAACATCTGCACCGGGCAGGTCGGCGACGATGCGAGGAGCGTCGCCGAAGCCGGCAGCACCGACACCGCCTCCTTGTGCCCGACGAACGCGGTGAACGTGCGGGGGAGTCCCTCAAGCAGCGGATCGGCGGCGCCGGCATCCGTCGTCGTCACGTCGACCACGCTGATCGGCTCGCGGTAGCGGTCGTCGATCACCGCGCCCTGGTGCACGCCGAGCGTGCCGATGCCATAACAGGCGCCGAGAAACGGGTAGTCCCGCGCGACCACCTCGTCCAGCAGCGTCGCGAACTCGGCCTCCACCCTCTGCTGCACGGCCGACTTCTTCTCGGCCGGGTCCGACGCGTTGAACGGGCCGCCGCCCACGAAGATCCCGGACAGCTCGTCCAGGCGCAGCTCGGGCATCGGCCCGGCCTCGAGCCGCACGCGGCGCAGGTCGGATTCCGCCAGCCCGGTGTACCGCAGGAACAGCGCGTACTCCTCGTCGGCGGGGAGGTCCTCGGCCCGTGTCGCCAGCAGCACGAACGGCTTCATGCCCCGAGCGTACGGGACGACCGCGGCCGTCGCCTACGACGCGTAGGTGACGAGACCCAGCTCCACCGCCGAGACCAGCTGGGGATGCGATGGCACCACACGGACCGTGTATCCGAAGGATCCCGTCACCGTCAGGGGCTGCACGCACGTGAACTCGGTCAGCCCGTCGGCGCCTGCGGGCCCGCGCGCCCGCAGCCGGGTCGAACTCGTGTACACGAGCTCGTCGTTCTCGTCCGTGTTGCCGGCGATGAGCTCCACGGCGACGTCGTCGGCGCACAGGCCGTCCAGGCGCACTGCCGCCTTGACCTCGAGGAGGTCGCCGGCCGCCGCCTGCTGCGGGATGCCTGTCTGGTCGATGTGCGCGATGCTGACGTTCGGCCACGACGCCCGCACCCGGCCGATATAGGCGGCCAGCTCCCGCGCCTTGGCGTGGTCGTCGGCGCGCAGCGCCGCGTCGTGCGCGGCCGCCGGCGTGTACAGGGCGGTGACGTAGTCGCGCACCATCCGGTCGGCGGTGGCGCGCTTGCCGAGCTCGGTCATCGTGTGGCGCACCATCGACATCCACTCCCGCGGGATGCCGTTCTCGCGGTTGTAGAACGTCGGCACCAGGCGGTGCTCGATGAGGTCGTACAGTGCGGCCGCCTCGGCGTCGTCGCGCTCCACCTCGTTGGTCGCGGTGTCGGCGGTGGGGATCGCCCAGCCGTTGCGGCCGTCGAACCACTCGTCCCACCAGCCGTCGAGGATCGACAGGTTGAGAGCGCCGTTCAGCGCCGCCTTCATGCCCGACGTGCCGCACGCCTCGAGCGGGCGCAGCGGGTTGTTCAGCCAGACGTCGCAGCCCGGGTAGAGGGTCTTCGCGAGCGTGATGTCGTAGTCCGGCAGGAACACGATCCGGCCCCGCACAGCGGGGGTGCGGCTGAACGCCACGAGCTGCTGGATCAGGATCTTGCCGGAGTCGTCGGCCGGATGCGACTTGCCGCCGATCACGATCTGCACCGGACGCTCCGGGTCGGTCAGGATCCGGGTCAGCCGCTCCGGGTCGCGCAGCATGAGGGTGAGCCGCTTGTAGGTGGGCACCCGGCGGGCGAAGCCGATCGTCAGCACGTCCGGGTCGAGCAGGTCCTCGATCCAGGCGGGGGCCACCGGCGAGGACTGCAGGGCGGATGCCGCCACCCGCCGCCGGGCCTCGGCGACGAGCTCCCGCTTCATGTCGTACCGCACGCTCCACAGCTCCTCGTCCGAGACGCGGGCGGTGTCGGTCCAGTCGTGGGTGGGCACGGCGGAGTCGCCGAAGCGCCGCTCGCTGAGCTCCTTGAGCCGGTCGTGCACCCAGGTGGGGGCGTGCACGCCGTTGGTGATCGACCCGATCGGCACCTCGTCGGCGTCGACCCCCGGCCACAGCGCCCCGAACATGTGCCGGCTGACATCGCCGTGCAGCAGCGAGACGCCGTTCGCGTGCTGACCGAGGTGCAGGCCCAGCACGGCCATGTTGAACACGCCCCGGTCGCCGCCGTCGTAGTCCTCGAGGCCGAGGGCGAGCGCGCGTTCGGCATCCAGACCGCGGAACAGCGCGCTGGACAGGTACGCCGAGATGAGGTCGCGCGGGAACCGGTCGATGCCCGCCGGCACCGGCGTGTGCGTGGTGAACACGGTGGATGCCCGCACCTGCGCGAGCGCCTCGTCGAAGCTCAGGCCGGCGCCGGTGATGTACTCACTCATCCGCTCCAGGCCCTGGAACCCGGCGTGGCCCTCGTTGGTGTGGTAGACGTCCGGGGTCGGCCGACCGGTCGCCGCGCAGAATGCGCGCACCGCGCGCACGCCGCCGACGCCCAGCAGCAGCTCCTGCAGCAGGCGGTGCTCGCCGCCGCCGCCGTACAGGCGATCGGTGACCCGGCGCAGCTCCTCGCTGTTCGACGGGGTCTCAGCATCCAGCAGGAGCAGCGGGATGCGCCCGATGTCGGCGACCCAGATGCGCGCCGCCAGGCGCCGGTCGCCGGGAAGATCGAGCGCGATCTGGACGGGCGCGCCGTCCGTGTCGCGCAGCAGCGTCAGGCCGAGGCCGTACGGATCCAGCAGCGGGTAGCTCTCCCGCTGCCAGCCGTCGTCGCCGATCGACTGACGGAAGTAGCCGGCGCGGTAGAACAGGCCGACGCCGGTCAGCGGCACGCCCAGGTCGCTCGAGCTCTTCAGGTGATCGCCGGCGAGGATGCCGAGCCCGCCGGAGTACTGCGGCAGCGATCCGTCGACGCCGAACTCGGGGGAGAAGTACGCGATGTGCACCGGCTTGTCGCCCTCGAGCCGCTGGAACCAGCGGTCCCCGGCGAGGTAGGCGGTGAGGCGCTCGTCCTCCTCGCGCACCCGGCTCACGAATTCCTCGTCGTCGGCGAGCTGATCCAGGCGCTCCTGGCCGATGGCGCCCAGCATCTGCACCGGGTTCTCGCCGACCTCCGCCCACAGCTCCGGATCCATGGATGAGAACAGGTCGTACGGCGTGCGCGACCACGACCATCGCCAGTTGGAGGCGAGCCGATCGAGCGCTGCCAGGGAATCGGCGAGCACGGGGCGGACGGTGAACGTTCGGATGGCCTTCACCCTTCGGAGTCTAGGGGCGGCATGTTAACGGCAGTGGCACGCTTTGCGTCCGGCATCCGACCCGGCCCGATCGGCGATCGCCCGCGGGGTGCGTTGCCGCGCACGCGCGCGCCACCTAAGGTGGCCAGCAAGCGGGTGCTGCGCCCGCGCGACCGAAGGAGGCCGGAATGTCGCAGATCGCCTGGATCGGACTCGGACACATGGGCGCGCCGATGACGGCCAACCTCGTCGCCGCCGGACACACCGTGCGCGGCTACGACCTGAGCCCCGCCGCCTGCGAGACGGCGGCGGCGCACGGCGTGCAGATCGTCAGCAGCATCGCGAAGGCCCTGGACGGGGCCGACGCGTGCTTCACGTCGCTGCCGATGCCGGCCCACGTGCACGAGGTGTACTCCGACGAAGAGGGGATCTGGGCCCACGCCGACACGGCGACGCTGCTGCTGGACACCTCCACGGTCGACATCGCCACCTCCCGCTGGTGCCACGAGGAGTCCGCGGCCCGCGGATTCTCGTTCGTGGACTCGCCGATCTCCGGCGGCACTGCGGGAGCCGAAGCCCACTCGCTCACGTTCATGCTGGGCGGCGAGAAGGATGCCACCGCCCGCGCGCACGCGTTCGTCTCGGCGATGGCCGGCCACGTGATCGACTGCGGGGGCCCGACCTCGGGCATCGGCTCGAAGCTCGTGAACAACATGATGCTGTTCATCGACATGCTCGCCGTCGCCGAGGGGTCGCAGCTGGCCGAGCAGCTCGGCCTCGACCAGGAGGTCTTCTACCAGGTCGCCGACTCGTCGTCCGGGCAGTCCTGGCCGCAGCGCACCTGGTGGCCGGTCCCGGGCGTCGTGCCCACGGCCGCCGCGAACCGCAACTTCGACGCGACCTTCTCGGTGAATCTGGCTCGCAAGGACTGCTCGCTGGCGGTCGCGGCCGGTGAGGATGCCGGAGTGCCGATGCCGGCGGCATCCCTCGCCCTCGCGCAGCTGGACGAACTCATCGCCCGCGGCCTCGGCGACAAGGACACGTCGCTGATGACCCTGTTCGCGGTGCCCGAGGGCAAGCAGCTGCGCGGATACACCCCCGACGCCTGACCGCGGGCCGCCGCCGGTCGCCCTCCGGTCGTTGAGCGCCCTTCGTCTCGGTCGCTGCGCTCCCTCGCTCAGGAGCAGCGAGACTCCCGGTCGTTGAGCGAGCGAAGCGAGACGAAACGCACTGTGCCCTGCCCGTATCGTTGACTCCATGACCGCGCCGCACAGCTCGCTCGAGATCGAGCGCAAATACGACGCCGACGCCGATACCCCGCTTCCGGACTGGTCCGCCTTGCCCGGCGTGGCCTCCGTCGGCGAGGTCGAGGTGCGCGAACTCGACGCCCGGTACCTCGACACCGAGGATGCCGCCCTCGCCCGGGCCGGCGTGGCCCTGCGTCGCCGCACCGGCGGTCCGGATGCCGGCTGGCATGTCAAGATCACCGTCCCCGAGGGCAAGCAGGAGCTGCACTGGCCGCTCGGAGACCTTCCCGCCGATGAGGTTCCCGCTCCGGTGGTCGCCGCCGTCGAACGGTGGGCGCGGCCGCCGTTCGCGCCGATCGCCCGCATCCGCAACCAGCGGCACGCGTATGCCCTGACCGATGCGGACGGCCGGCTGGTGGCGGAGTTCGTCGACGACCGCGTCGAAGCCGAGGCCGCCCACAGCGGCCGCGTCACCGCGTGGCGCGAATGGGAACTCGAACTCGGCCCCGCCGCCCCGGCCGACGAGATCGCGGAGTACTTCGCCGCCGCCGACGCACTGGTGTTCGCCGCCGGCGGCCGGATCGCGGCATCCGGCTCGAAGCTGGCCCGCGCCCTCACCTCCTAGCCCCCTTGTGGCGGGTTTCGGCCCGGGCCGCGCGCTTCGTGCGGAGGGGATGACGCGAGGGGAGGATGCCT
>NZ_JTDK01000050.1 GCF_000802305.1 Microbacterium mangrovi
ATCTTTATTGCGCTGATCACCTTCATCTCTAACGGTACCTCTACCCATCTGCCGGAGTTTATCAGCCACTTTGGTCTGCCGGTTGCCGTCGGTATGCTGTGGGGATTCGGCCAGACCGGCGCCCGGCTGGGGGAAGTGCTGGCCGGTCCCCGGGTCACCTCACTCACGCTAACGCGTTTTACTGCGCTCGCCATGCCGCTCTGT
>NZ_JTDK01000051.1 GCF_000802305.1 Microbacterium mangrovi
ATATAAGACATAACGAGTATACCTAGTGAATATGAAATATACTTCGCGTTTGTCAGTTCATTATGGAAATAAGGCGTGATTAACCATAATCCAATATAGAATATTAAAACACTGATATACATCATATTAATTTCAAACAAGTCATTTAGTTTATTGTTATTACTAAAAACAATTGCAGCATTAATCACACCTAAAGCGATATTGATTAATAGATGCGTATACGAT
>NZ_JTDK01000052.1 GCF_000802305.1 Microbacterium mangrovi
GAGATGTTGATTGGAAGCAAATTACCGATTATTGGCAGCAGTTAGTAAACAATGTTGAAAATGACGATTACTAGGATGATTTGCCTAATCAGGACTATTAAACTAGATCATTTATGTCAACTCCTAAAGCCTCACAGATTTCTATAGTATAGATTAGCATTTTCTCAGTATGATACTTTATTACTCCAAAATGTAACTTAAAGTTCTGATTACTATCATCCAGTATGATACTTTATTATTTTTAGTGTTAATTCATAAGTAGCAAAATCAATACTTTACGATTCTCTCAGTA
>NZ_JTDK01000053.1 GCF_000802305.1 Microbacterium mangrovi
CACCTTTACTCCGCCGCGGACCAGCAGGTCGATAGTGGTGACCGCTTCGGTCTCTTCGCTACCAGGGGCGAGGCAAATCAGTGCCGACGCGCTCATATTCATTCTCCTTACGCTTGATCAATTCAAATAAGCGGGCGTTTTCCGGTACGGCGACGCCGTGGGCGCGGGCGCGGTTGAGCAGAAAACCGGTGATGTAGTCGATCTCTGTATGCCGCTGGGCGCGAACGTCCTGCAGCATGGAAGAGATATTTTCTGC
>NZ_JTDK01000054.1 GCF_000802305.1 Microbacterium mangrovi
AATTCAAGGTAACCGTTACGGTATGATCGCAATGGCGATTGCAGTTGTAACAACCTTCTTTGTTGCGAATAACCCAGTTATTTGGATGATCGTTGGGGCAATGGTGTTAGGTGCAATCGTGGGTATTGCGCGTGCACGTACAGTGCCAATGACGCAAATGCCGGAAACTGTTGCGCTTATGCACTCATTAGTGGGTTTGGCTGCTGTTTTAAT
>NZ_JTDK01000055.1 GCF_000802305.1 Microbacterium mangrovi
TTTAAATTCTCATCATAGTCTGCTGCTGTTGATGAAGGCAATAATGCTGATTTTTCATTGATGTTATGCCATTCATTAAGTTTAGTTTGACTCTTTTCAGCAGTCGCTTGCGTAATAAATTCACCTGGTGTTATTGAATCTTCACTTGATTGTTTATAAATCGCAAAATGAATCGGGATATCTTTTAAATCATCATTTTCACGTAGTCTAGATAATATCTCGCTAGCCATTTGTTTTCCTTGCTTTTTAACTTCACTA
>NZ_JTDK01000006.1 GCF_000802305.1 Microbacterium mangrovi
GACTCATCAGAGACCTATGTCTCGACTCATCACAAACGCCCCCCCGGGAGGATTCGAACCCCCGACCTGGCGGGTAGAAACCGCTCGCTCTGTCCCCTGAGCTACGGAGGGAAGGGCTTCCAGATTACCGTTCGACGACGGCGGTCGGCACCTCGGTGCGCAGCGCCCGAGAAGGGCGGCGGGTATCGAACAGCGGCAGCGTGATGCCGACGAGGGGTCCGATCCCGAACGCGAACGCGAGTGTGCCGATGCCGACCGTGCCGCCCAGCGCCCACCCGACGACGAGGACGGTGATCTCGACCGTGCCGCGGCAGACCCAGATCGGCCAGCCCAGCCGGGCGTGCATGCCGATCATCAGTCCGTCGCGCGGCCCGGGGCCGAAGTGAGCACCGATGTACAGTCCGCTCGCGACCGCGACGAGGAGGATGCCCGCCACGAGGAAAGCGATCCTGAGCGCGAGCGAGTCGGCCGGAGGCAGGACGGCGATCGTGAGCTGCATCGCGGTGCCGACCAGGAGGATGTTCGCGACCGTGCCGATGCCGGGCTTCTGGCGGAGCGGGATCCACAGCAGCAGGACCAGGAGTCCCACGATGTTGGTGATCCATCCCACGCCGATGCCCGTGTGCACCGACAGGCCCTGTGCGAAGACGGTCCACGGATCCACGCCGAACCCGGCGCGGATCATCACGCCGTCTCCGGCGCCGTACAGCGCAAGTCCCACGATCAGCTGAACGACTCGTCTCACCATGCCACCCAGCCAATCGTAGAATTGGCCTGCTGTACAGATGCCAATCGGGGTAGAGTGGCCCCATGAACTCACAGCTCTCCGCTCGCGCCCTGGCGACGATGCTCGGCATCTGGCGCCTGCGCGAACCTGCCTACGAGGCCCTGGCAGACGCGGTGCGATTGCTGTGCCTCGACGGGCGCATCGTTGCGCGCACCGGCCTGCCGGCCGAGCGGGAACTTGCGGCCGAACTCCGGGTGAGCCGCACGACGGTCGCCTCGGCCTACCAGAGTCTGCGCGAGAGCGGGCACATCGAGAGTCGTCGCGGTGCGGGGAGCGTGACGCTCCCGGCGACCCAGCGCACCGTCGATTTCGGATCGCCCCGCGAGGGCATCGACCTGCAGCGGGCATGTCCGCCGGCCTGGCCCGGCCTGGCGGCGCTCGCGGCCGAGGTGATGCAGAACGCGACGACGTTCATCGGTCAGGCCGGCTACGACATGATCGGCAGCGAGAACCTGCGCACCGCGATCGCCGACCGATACACGCAGCGCGGACTGCCGACCACGCCCGACGAGATCCTGGTCACCAATGGAGCGCAGGCGGCGATCCATCTCATCGCCGCCGTGATGGTCGGCCGTGCCGACCGGGTCGCGATCGAGACCCCGACATATCCGCATGCGGCGGATGCGCTGCGGGCGGCCGGCGCGCGGCTGGTGCCGCTGCCGGTGTCATCGGAGAGCGGGTGGGACCTCGACCAGGCCGAACAGGTCTTCGCACGGACCCAGCCCACGTTGGCGTACCTGATGCCGGTGTTCCAGAACCCCACCGGCCGAAGCATGAGCCTCGAGGAGCGCGAGGCTTTCGTGGACGCCGCCGGCCGCTCGGGCACGGTCCTCGTCGTCGACGAGACGACGGCGGAGTTGTCCACGGACGACCGACCGCTCCCGGGGCCGATGCTGTCGGACGGGATCTGCGAGATCATCCATCTCGGGTCCCTCGGAAAGACGGTGTGGGGCGGCCTCCGTGTCGGCTGGATCCGAGCGGCCCCCGACATCCTGAGCCGCCTCGTCGCCAATCGTCCGGCGTTCGACCTCGGGACGCCCGACCTCGACCAGGCGATCTCCGCGCTGGCGATACGCCGGATGGACGACATCCTGCCGCAGCGCCACGCCCTCCTGCGAGCCGGGCGCGATGCCCTCGTCGACCGCCTCGCAACGGCGCTGCCGACGTGGCGGGCGACAGTGCCCGACGGCGGGGTTTCGCTCTGGGTCGATCTCGGAGCACCCGTCAGCAGCGCACTGGTGGTCGCCGCCCACGCGCAGGGCGTTCATCTGACGGCCGGCTCGCGCTTCGGCATCGGCGGTGGGCATGATGCCCGCTTGCGGATTCCTTTCACGGCGACGCCCGATGAACTGCGAGCAGCTGTCGAGGTGCTCGCGGAGGTCTGGCCGGATGTCTCGAAGCGTGCCGGCCTGGCCGTCCGTGGCGCGGCGCCCGTCGACGCGGTCGTGTGATGGCGGCTCACCGCGCGTAGCGCAGCGTCTCGATCGCATCGCGCCGGCGGGAGAAGTCGCCCACCGCGACGAGGGCGGCCGTCGCCCTGCGGTAGCGCGAGGCGCGGTAGCGCACGCCGCCATCACCCCTCAGCTCATCGAGGTGGCCGATGATGCGGCCGTTCAGGACGACCCGCCAGCGGGCGTCGCCCAGGGGAACGAGGGTCGGCCCGGTGCTTCGCACCGCCGCCGCCCCCGTGCCCCGGTGTTCTGATCTCTCCATGGTCTGCGTGCTCATGACCCCTCCTGTGGGAAGAACATACGTTCGACCTCCGACATCGGTGCCCTGCGGCGCCGGGCGGACCCGCAGGTCGGCAGCAAGACGCGCTGGCCTGCGTCACGCCGCGGTCGTCCCCTGTCCACAGGCGCCCTGGCCCGACGTGTTCTCCACAGTTTCGAATCTCGGCAGCGGCGCGATTCCTCTGACGTTGCAGGCTGAGGGGGTCTCCGGTGCCCGATTCGGGCACGCGGGCACCGGAGACGGCGGGGAGGGCCCCCGTCACGGATGAGAGGAAAGACAATGACCGACTCGATCACGATCACGGGCAACATCACCGAACCGGAGCTGAGGACCATGCCGAACGGCGACGCAGTCCTGAGCTTCAGAATCGGGGCGCCCCATCGCGTCTTCGACAGGGCTCAGCAGAAGTGGGTCGAAAAGTCCACGAGCTGGTACTCCGTGTCGGCGTTCCGGGGGCTGGCCCAGCACGCGTTCGCTTCTCTGCACCGCGGCGACCGCGTCGTCGTCCACGGACGGCTGAGGCTCAAGGAATGGGAGAATGCCTCCGGCGTGCACGGGTTCGCCGCCGAGATCGATGCCGACAGCCTCGGCCACGATCTGCTCTTCGGGACGACGACGTTCGCCAAGGACGAGAGCCGAAGTGCTGGCGCCGTCGCCGAATCGTGGGCGCCGGCCGAAGCGACGCCGGACACGGGGGAGTCTTCCCGGGCTGCGACCGATGGGCGCGATCGGGAGCTCGCATTGGCCGGTGCGCAGTCCGGCGGAGCGGACCAGCCGTTCTGACGCGAGCGGGGCGCCGCGCGTTCGGCGGCCGGAAAAGTCCGGACTCCCTAAACTCGACGTGTGTCCAGCACCACGGGTCGACGCGCGGCAGCCGGGGGCGGCGGCGTCCTCGTGGCCGCACTGCTGCTGAGCGGTTGCGGCATCCCGGCCCCGGCCGCGCACAGCGGTTCGGCGTCGTCATCGCTCACGCCCGCGCTCACGCCCGGGTCCGCGGGGACGGAGGCACCGCGCGGTGCCGTCGCCCTGCTCGCCGACGGGTCGGCGCGTCAGAACCTTCCCTTGTTCCGCGCGGTGACCGAACGCGTGTGGGCGTCTTCGCACCGGGCGGAAGGACGCGCCTACGTCGATGCGCTCGTGAAGGCCGGATTCGCGAAGTCCGCGATGCAGGTCACGAACGATCGATCGACGGTCGGCAACCCGGCGGAGAGCATCCAGTTCTCGGTGCGTTGGAAGGACGGCCAGTGCCTGGTGGGCCAGGTCGGCCCGGCCACGGGCGATCCCGTCACCGTCGTCGTGGCCGGTCTGCCGGGCGGGAAATGCCTGATCGGCGATACGCGCCCGATCACCTGGTGATCCCCGCATAGACTGGTTCGGCTATGGCTGAATATATCTACCAGATGGTCCGCGCCCGCAAGGCTGTCGGTGAGAAGCTCATCCTCGACGACGTCACGATGGCGTTCCTGCCCGGTGCCAAGATCGGCATGGTCGGTCCGAACGGTGCCGGAAAGTCCACGATCCTCAAGATCATGGCCGGTCTCGACACCCCGTCCAACGGCGAGGCGAAGCTGACGCCCGGCTTCTCCGTCGGCATCCTCATGCAGGAGCCCGAACTCGACGAGTCCAAGACCGTCCTGGAGAACATCCAGGACGGCATCGCCATCAAGGCGAAGCTCGACCGCTTCAACGAGATCTCCGCACTCATGGCCGATCCGGACGCCGACTTCGACGCGCTCCTGGCCGAGATGGGCGGACTCCAGGAAGAGATCGACGCCGCCGACGGCTGGGACCTCGACTCCCAGCTCGAACAGGCCATGGACGCCCTGCGCACGCCTCCTGCCGACGCCGCGATCGCCCCGCTCTCGGGCGGAGAGAAGCGACGCGTGGCGCTCGCACGCCTCCTCCTGCAGAAGCCGGATCTGCTGCTGCTGGACGAGCCGACCAACCACCTGGATGCCGAGAGCGTCCTGTGGCTGGAGCAGCACCTCCAGGCCTACAAGGGTGCCGTGATCGCGATCACCCACGACCGGTACTTCCTCGACCATGTCGCCGAATGGATCGCCGAGGTCGACCGCGGCCGGCTGATCGGGTACGAGGGCAACTACTCGACCTACCTCGAGAAGAAGGCCGAGCGCCTCGACATCCAGGGCAAGAAGGACGCCAAGCTGGCCAAGCGCCTGAAGGACGAGCTCGAGTGGGTCCGTTCGAGCGCGAAGGGCCGCCAGACCAAGTCGAAGGCGCGCCTCGCCCGCTACGAGGAGATGGCCGCCGAGGCCGAGCGCACGCGCAAGCTCGACTTCGAGGAGATCCAGATCCCGGCCGGCCCGCGACTGGGCAACGTCGTGATCGAGGCGAAGAAGCTGCAGAAGGGCTTCGACGGTCGTTCCCTGATCGACGGGCTGAGCTTCAGCCTCCCGCCGAACGGGATCGTCGGCGTCATCGGCCCGAACGGCGTCGGAAAGACGACGCTGTTCAAGACGATCGTCGGCCTCGAGCCGCTCGACGGCGGCGACCTGAAGATCGGCGAGACGGTCAAGATCAGCTACGTCGACCAGTCGCGCGCCAACATCGATCCCGAGAAGACGCTGTGGGAGGTCGTCTCGGACGGACTCGACTTCATCACCGTCGGCAAGACGGAGATCCCCTCGCGCGCGTACGTCTCCAAGTTCGGCTTCAAGGGACCCGACCAGCAGAAAAAGGCCGGCGTCCTCTCCGGTGGTGAGCGCAACCGGCTGAACCTCGCCCTCACCCTCAAGGAGGGCGGCAACCTGCTGCTCCTCGACGAGCCGACCAACGACCTCGACGTGGAGACCCTGCAGTCGCTGGAGAACGCGCTGCTCGAATTCCCCGGCTGTGCGGTGGTCATCACCCACGACCGGTGGTTCCTGGACCGGATCGCGACGCACATCCTCGCCTACGAGGGCACCGACGAGAACCCCGACCAGTGGTACTGGTTCGAGGGCAACTTCGAGGCGTACGAGAACAACAAGGTCGAGCGTCTCGGCGTGGAAGCGGCGCGCCCGCACCGCACCACGTACCGGAAGCTGACGCGTGACTGACACGTCGGCGGCCGTCGGCGTCGCACATGGCGGAGAACGCCTCCACGTCCCGATCCCGCTGCGGTGGGGAGACCTCGACGCGTTCAACCACGTCAACAACACGGCGATGCTGAAGCTGCTCGAGGAGGCCCGCGTGCGGGTCTTCTGGCGCCCCGCGCCCGGTGAGGACGCGCCGCCCACCGCCGTGCTGGAGTCGGGTCTGCACGCGGGCGTGCTCACGCTCATCGCCCGTCAGGAGATCGAGTACTACGCGCCGGTGCCGTACGGCCGGCATCCCCTGGACGTGCAGCTGTGGTTCAGCCGCCTGGGCGGATCGAGCATCGAGGTCTGCTACGACGTCTGCTCACCGCGTGCGTCGGCGACCGACGTGGACCCGCAGACGGTCTACGCGCGAGCCGTGACGACGGTCGTCAAGGTGGATGCCGAGACCGGGCGTCCGCTGCGGCTGAGCGACGAAGAACGTGCGGCCTGGTCGCCGTACCTCGGCGCGTCGCCGTCCTTCACCTACCGCCGTTGACCATGGCGTGCGCGCCGGAGCGGCGGGGTCATTCCGCCGGCTCGGGCGCGCGCACCATGATCTCCTGCGCGACGCTGGCGAGGAGTTCGCCGCTGCGCTGGTAGATGCGTCCGTTGGCGAGACCGCGGCCGCCGCGGGCGCTGGGGGACTGCTGCACGTACAGCATCCACTCGTCGACGCGGCCCGGGCGGTGCCACCACATCGCGTGGTCGAGGCTGGCCACCTTCAGCCCGCGCGTCGCCCACGGCACCCCGTGCGCGCGCAGGATGGGCTCCTGGATGGTGAGATCGCTGAGGTAGGCGAGCGCGGCCTGGTGGATCGCCGGGGCATCCGGAAGCGCCCGTCGCGTGCGCATCCACACGGCCTGGTGCGGCTGCGGCTCGCCGTCGACGGTGACGTAGATCGGCGACGGCACGTGGCGAAGATCGACCGGACGGTCGGTGAACAGCCGCTTGGACATCGGGTGCAGCCCCGCGAGATGGTCTTCGACGTCGGGAAGGGTCTCCGGGTCCGGGATGCCCGTCGGCATCGGCTTCTGGTGCTCGAGTCCTTCGTCGGCCACCTGGAACGAGGCGATCATCGAGAAGATCGGAACGCCGGCCTGGAACGCCTGCGTGCGCCGCGTGGAGAATGAGCGACCGTCGTGGATCCGATCGACCGCGAACGTGATCCCGCGGTCTGCGTCTCCGGGACGGAGGAAGTATCCGTGCATGGAATGCGGTGTGCGGTCGTCCTCGACGGTCCGCGACGCCGCCACGATCGACTGCGCCAGGACCTGACCGCCGTAGACGCGCCCGAGCGGCATCGGCTGGGACACCCCGGTGAAGATGTCCTCTGTGGTGCGCGCCTCCGACTCGGCGAGGTCGAGCACCTGCAGCAGCGATTCGATCGGGTCGATGAACGGTTCGTCGGTCACGGCGCAGCCTCCGGGTGTCTGCGGCATCCGGCGCCGCTCCTCGAGTCTAAAGCGGTCACGAAGGGCGGCCCGCACACGCGCGGCCTGTAGGTTGGGGAGGATGTCCGCCCGCCTTGCCTTCGCCGATTCCGATGCCGCCGCCGACCTGCTCACCTTCGCGGGGCGCGCCGCGCGTCTCGACGACGGCCTCGTGCACCTGCGGGCCGCCGGGGGAGTGCTGGCGATGAGCTGCGCCGCGCTGACGTCGTCCGGACTCATGGACACCACCCCGACGGTGCTCGGGATGCGGATGCTCCCGATCGACCCGGAACTCGAATGCGATCTGGTGGTGCAGGCATCCGCGCTGGTCGCCGACGGTCCCGACGGTGTCGCGCTTCCGGCCAGCGCCACCCGGACCGCCTGGGCGGGCATCGCCCCGCCGCGCAGCGGCTGGGAGATGTCCGGCGAACTGCCGGCATCCGTTCTCGCGGCCCGCGCTCAGCACGGGATGGCGTCGGTCGCGCACGCCGTGCCCGATGCGGCGGGAGAGGACGTGGTGCGTGCCGTCCGCGGCCGCATCTGGGGCGCTCCCGACGAAGACCTGCAGGGGCTTCCCGCGGGTGTCGCCTTCGCCGCCTTCGCGCTGGGTTTCATCCACGGCGACGAGGTCGCCGCCGTGCGTCGTGCCGGGGTGTGGACCCGCGTCTCCCTCCAGCGCGGGCACGTGCTGGTGCGGCAGCGCCCCTCCGCACGGAGCTGACGCCGCTCCGGTCATCCGCCGGGCATTCCGGGCGGCCTGTGCGAGACTCGCCAGGTGACTGTGATCGACGACGCCATCTATGTCGACGGGCGCCGTGTGGCGACCCCCGCCGGGCTGGAGGACACTTTCGAGGCGCTGCAGGAGCACGGGGGATTCGCGTGGATCGGCCTGTACCGTCCCGACGAAGACGAACTCGAGATCGTCGCGGACGAGTTCCAGCTGCATCCGCTCGCCGTCGAAGACGCCCTGACGGGCCACCAGCGTCCGAAGATCGAGCGGTACGGCGAGTCGCTGTTCGCGGTGCTCCGGCCCGCGCGCTACCTCGACGACATCGAAGAGGTCGAGTTCGGCGAAGTCCACACGTTCATCGGCGAGGACTACCTCATCGCCGTGCGACATGCGGAGTCCCCGAACATCGCGCAGGTGCGCGCCCGGCTGGAGAGCACGCCCGAACTTCTCGCGCACGGTCCCCTCGGCGTCTTCTACGCCATCATCGACGAGGTCGTCGACAAGTACCAGCCGGTGCTGAGCGGCCTGGAGAACGACGTGGACGAGATCGAGCGGGACCTGTTCTCCGACGACGGCGCCCGCGTCGCGAAGCGCATCTACGACCTCTCCGGCGAGGTGATGGAGTTCCAGCGTGCGACGAAGCCGCTCATCCCCCTGATCGAGTCGATCCGCTTCGATCTGGAGCGCCGCCACCGCAGCGACGAGGCGGCGCTGGAGCTGCGGCGGTCCTTCCGCGACGTCCTGGACCACGTGCTGCGGGTCGTGGAGAAGACCGAAGAACTCCGCCAGACCCTGCAGAACGCGCTGAGCGTGAACGCGACCCTGGTGGGTCAGCGACAGAACGACGCGATGAAGAAGATCTCGGGCTGGGCGGCGATCATCTTCGCGCCGACGCTCATCTCGGGCATCTACGGCATGAACTTCGACCGGATGCCGGAGCTGCACTGGTACTGGGGGTATCCGATCGCGCTGATCGTGATGCTCGCGTTCGCGGTCTTCCTCTACGTGATGTTCAAGCAGCGCAACTGGCTCTGACCCGGCTCACGAGGCGGCGACGATCGCGCGCCCGGCGTTGCGGCCGGAGAACAGGCATCCGCCCAGGAAGGTCCCCTCGAGCGCTCGGTATCCGTGGACGCCGCCGCCGCCGAACCCGGCCGCCTCGCCGACCGCGTAGAGACCCGGAATCGGCTCGCCGTCCTCGCCCAGGGCGCGCGACGACAGATCGGTCTGGATGCCGCCCAGCGACTTGCGCGTGACGATGTGCAGCTTCACCGCGATGAGCGGCCCGGACGAGGGGTCGAGGATGCGGTGCGGCGCCGCCGTGCGGATGAGGCGGTCCCCGCGGAACGAGCGGGCCTGACGGAGCATCCCGATCTGCGCGTCCTTGGTGAACTCGTTGTCGATCTCGCGGTCGCGGGCGACCACCTCGTCGTGCACGCGATGGGGGTCGAGTGCGTCTCCGCCGGGAAGCGCCCGCATCCCGTCGATGAGCTCGGGCAGCGTGTCGCGCACCACGAAGTCCGCACCGTGGTCGAGGAACGCCTGCACGGGCGCAGCGGCGCCCTTTCCGAGCCGTGCGCGGAGCAGTTCAGGGATGTCCCGGCCGGTCAGGTCGGGGTTCTGCTCGCTCCCGGAGAGCGTGAACTCCTTCTCGACGATCTTCTGCGACAGCACGAACCACGAGTGATCGTGCCCCGTCTGCCGCAGGTGCTCGAGCGTCCCCAGCGTGTCGAACCCGGGGAAGAGCGGAACGGGAAGCCGCCGGCCGGTGGCATCCAGCCAGATCGATGACGGACCGGGAAGGATCCGGATGCCGTGGGAGGGCCAGATCGGATCCCAGTTCTGGATGCCTTCGACGTAGTGCCACATCCGGTCGCCGTTGACCAGCCGCGCTCCGGCGTCGGCGGACGGCTGCTGCATCGACCCGTCGACGTAGGCGGGGACACCGGTGATCATGCTCGCAGGCGGCGTGCCGAGCCGCTCGGGCCAATTGCGCCGCACGAGCTCGTGATTGCCGCCGATCCCGCCGCCGGCGACGACCACGGCATCCGCGGTCACGGTGAAGTCGTCGACACCTTCGCGACCCGTGGCGACTCCTCGTGCCGCGCCCGACGGCGCCAGCACCTCGCCGGACGCGCCCACGACGCGGCCGTCGGTGACGGTGAGCGCGGTGACGCGGTGGCGGGGGAGAACCGTGATGAGGCCCCGGCTCTCGGCATCCGCGACGGCGGCGGCGAACGGGGCGACGATCCCGGGGCCGGTGCCCCACGTGATGTGGAAGCGGGGCACCGAGTTCCCGGGTCCGAGGGCGGTGTAGCCGCCGCGCTCGGCCCATCCGACGACGGGGAAGAATCCGACGCCCTTCTCCCGCAGCCACGCGCGCTTCTCACCGGCCGCGAACTGCAGGTAGGCATCCGCCCACCGCCGCGCCCAGACATCCTCGTCGCGGTCGAAGCCGGCGGTGCCGAACCAGTCCTGGCGGGCGAGCTCGAAGCTGTCGTGCACCCCGAGGCGTCGCTGCTCGGGCGAGTCGATGAAGAACAGTCCGCCGAACGACCACCAGGCTTGTCCGCCGAGGTTGCTGCGCGGCTCCTGGTCGACGATCACCACGCGCTTGCCGGCGGCCGCGGCCTCGGACGCGGCGACGAGACCGGAAAGGCCCCAGCCGATGACGAGGACGTCCGCCCGGTGCGTCGCGCTCATCGCGCGTCTCCGGAGTGCAGGCCGATGGTCGGGCGCCCGCCGGCGGAGGGGGCGCCGGGCGTCCCCGGCGTCGCATCGAACGTGTTGACCATCGCGTGCGCCGCGCGCTGCAGGTAGTCCCACAGCGTCGTCTCGTAGAGCTCCGGGAGCTCGAGCTCGTCGACGGCGACGCGCATGTGCGCCAGCCAGCGGTCCCGTGCCTCCGGGTTGATGTGGAACGGGACGTGCCGCATGCGCAGCCGCGGATGCCCGCGGTTGTCGCTGTAGGTCGTCGGACCGCCCCAGTACTGCTCGAGGAAGAGCATCAGGCGCTCTTCGGCGGGGCCGAGGTCCTCCTCGGGATACATCGGACGCAGCACCTCGTCCGTCGCGACGCCCTCGTAGAACCGGGCGACCAGCCGTCGGAAGGTGTCGTGCCCGCCGACCTGCTCGTAGAACGTGCTCATGGTCTCATCGCTCACGTTTCGGGCTCCGTTCCGCCGTCTGCCGGCTTCTTGGGCTTTCGGGGAGACCGCTTCGGTTTCCACACGACGTCGGCGTCGACCGGGACGGGCTTCGTCTTGGGCGGGTTCGCGCCGCGCACCCGCTGCGCGCCCTCGAGTCCGGTCAGCATGATCGAGTTCAGCTGCGGAAGCTTCACGCCGAGCTCGTCCATCGCATGCTTCAGACGCATGCGCAGCTCGCGCGCCACGTCGTCCTTCGCGCCCGCACGGGTCTTCATCACGAGGCGGATGACGAGGGCGTCGCCGGTGACCGATTCGAGCCCCCACACCTCGGGCTGCTCGATGATCCGGGTGCGCCACTTCGGGTCCTTCGCGAGACTCCGGGCGGCCTGCAGCATGCTCTCCTCGACGGCGTCGATGTCGGCATCCACCGGCACGGAGAGGTCGATGATGACGCGGGACCACCCCAGCGACATGTTGCCGATGCGGGTCACTTCGCCGTTGCGGACGTACCAGAGCGTGCCGTTGACGTCCCGCACCTGCGTGATCCGGACGCTGACCGATTCGACGACCCCCGTCGCGAGGCCGAGATCGACGACGTCGCCGATGCCGATCTGGTCCTCCGCGACGATGAAGATGCCGTTCAGCACGTCTTTCACGATGTTCTGGGCACCGAAGCCGAGACCGGCGCCGACGGCGGCGGTGAGCAGTGTCAGGGAGCCGAGCGCATTGGGTGCGAGCACGCTGAGGATGAGGATCAGCACCACGATCACCGCGGTGACGTTGACGATGTTCCGCAGGATCGAGCCGAGGGTCCGGGTGCGCTGCACGAGGCGGACGGACGCCACCGGCGACCGGTCGAGGGCTTGGGTGTCGGCCACCTGCGCCTTCGACTTCGCGCCGTTGACGATGCGTCCCACGACCAGCCGGATGACGTAATGCAGGATCCAGACGATGATCACCGCGGCGACGACGATGCCGGCGACCGCGAGGAGGTTCTGACCGGACTCGACGAAGAATTTCCCCACGCTGCTCCACCACGCCGGATTCGTCAGATCCGGCGTGGTGGACGAAGGCGACGGCGAAGGGGACGCCACGGCTGCGATGTTCACCGCTGCGTGTCGCGCTCCTGCACGGCGAGGGCGCGCTCGACACCGGCCAGGTTCTCGGCCACGAGGCGGCGCAGCGCCGCCGGGGCGTCCGCGTGCTCACGCAGCCAGGAACGGGTGGCGTCGCGGAGGGCGACGTCGGCCAGGGGCGCCGGGAACAGGCCCACGATCAGGTACTGCGCGATCTGGTAGGTGCGGGAGTCCCAGATCGGCAGCAGCATGTCGAAGTACGGCTGCACGAACTCGTCGAGCAGGTTGCGGGTGGCCGGGTGGACGAAGCCGAGGGCGGCCGAGCGCACGACGGTGTTCGGAAGGTCGTCGCGGACGACGAGGGCCTCCCACGCCCGGTGCTTCGCGGCCGCCGACGGCAGCGCGGCCTTGGCCTGCGCGGCGAATTCCCCGCCCTTCGCGGTGTTGTCCGCGGCGAGAGCGAAATCGATCTCGGCGTCGGTGACCACGCCGCCGGCGGCCAGCGAGACGAGCAGCTGCCACGACAGGTCGGTGTCGATCTCGAGACCGGCGAGGGACGTGGCCCCGTCGCGCAGCGCCTTGACCTGCTGCCACTGCGCGCTCGTCGCCGCGGCCGAGGCGAAGGCGGTGACCAGCTGGAGCTGGCTGTCGCTGCCGGCGACGGCCGCCTGCGCGAGGCGCCAGAGCTCGTCGGCGACGCGCACGCGCGTGTGCTCGCGCTCCACCGGGTCGACGTAGGAGTTCGCGGCCAGCAGGAGCTGACCGAGCGTCGTGCGCACCGTGGTCGACTCGGTCTCCGCGCCGATGTTCGCGAGCACCAGGTCGACGTAGTCGGATGCGGATGCCTCCGCGTCGCGGGTCTGGTCCCACGCGGCCCCCCACACCAGCGAACGGGCGAGGGGGTCGCTGATCTTCGACAGGTGCGCGACGGCGGTCGCCAGCGACCGGTCGTCGAGGCGGATCTTCGCGTAGGCGAGGTCGCCGTCGTTGAGGAGCACGAGGTCGGGACGGGCCATGCCCTTCAGCGTCGGAACGTCGGTGCGGTCGCCGTCGACATCCAGCTCGAGGCTGTGTACCCGCACGAGCTCGTCGCCCTGCAGGCGGTAGAAGCCGACGCCGAGGCGGTGCGGGCGGATGGTGGCGTAGTCGGCCGGCGCGGTCTGCACGATCGCGAACCGGCTGATGAGGCCCGAGGCGTCCTCTTCGATGAGCGGCGTCAGCGTGTTCACGCCCGCCGTCTCGAGCCACTTCTTGGACCAGGTCGACAGGTCGCGGCCGCTGGTGACCTCGAGCTCGGCGAGCAGGTCGCTGAGTTCGGTGTTGCCCCACTGGTGCTTGCGGAAGTACGCGCCGACGCCGGCGAAGAAGGCGTCGATGCCGACCCACGCGGCCAGCTGCTTGAGGACCGAGCCGCCCTTCGCGTACGTGATGCCGTCGAAGTTGACCTGGACGTCTTCGAGGTCGTTGATCTCGGCCACGACGGGGTGGGTCGAGGGGAGCTGGTCCTGGCGGTAGGCCCAGGTCTTCTCCATCGCGTTGAACGTCGTCCAGGCCTCGGTCCACTCGGTGGCCTCGGCGGTGGCGATGGTCGACGCCCACTCGGCGAACGACTCGTTCAGCCACAGGTCGTTCCACCACTTCATGGTGACGAGGTCGCCGAACCACATGTGGGCGAGCTCGTGCAGGATCGTGACGACGCGACGCTCCTTGACGGCGTCGGTGACCTTGCTGCGGAACACGTAGGTCTCGGTGAAGGTCACCGCGCCGGCGTTCTCCATCGCGCCCGCGTTGAACTCGGGGACGAACAGCTGGTCGTACTTCGCGAACGGGTAGGGCACGCCGAACTTCTCCTCGAAGTACGCGAAGCCCTCGCGGGTCTTTTCGAAGATGTAGTCGGCGTCGAGGTACTGCCACAGGCTCTTGCGGCCGAAGACGCCGAGCGGGATGACGCGTCCCGACGAGCTGGTCAGCTCGGAGAACGTGGCCTCGTACGGGCCGGCGATGAGCGCGGTGATGTACGACGAGATGCGCGGGGTGCGCTCGAACGTCCAGGTCGCGGAGCCGTCGCCACCGGCGATGGGTTTGGGCGTGGGGGAGTTCGACACGACCTTCCAGGCCGCCGGGGCGGTCACGGTGAACTGGAAGCCCGCCTTGAGGTCGGGCTGCTCGAACACGGCGAACACGCGCCGCGAATCCGGCACCTCGAACTGCGAGTACAGGTAGGCCTCGCCGTCGACCGGGTCGACGAAGCGGTGCAGACCCTCGCCGGTGTTGGTGTACAGGCAGTCCGCGTCGACCACGAGTTCGTTCTCGGCGGCCAGATCGGTCAGCTCGATGCGCGAATCGGCGAACGCGGAGACCGGGATGCTGCGCCCGTTCAGCGTGATGGAGCGCACCTCGCGCGCGATCAGGTCGATGAAGGTGGAGGCCCCCGGGGTCGACGAGAACCGCACGGTGCTGATCGATCCGAACACCTCCTCGCCGCGGGTCAGGTCGAGCCGCACGTCGTATTCGTGCGTGTCGACGATGGCGCGGCGCTCCTGCGCCTCGATGCGTGTGAGGTTCTCTCCTGGCACTGCGATGCTCCCGTGTCGATGTGGGGGATGTGCCGACGATGCTGCTGGCATCGGCGGCAACCCGATCCAGCCTATGCGACGCGCGCTCGATCGCCCCGACAGGCGTGCACTTCCAGCGCACTCTGTTCACCTTCAGTGCGACTGTTCCCTCAGGATGGAGGGGTGACATCCGATCAGATCGTGCCGTTCGCATCACCCGCCGCCGCCTGCGGCGCCCCCCACATCGAGGAGCCGGTCGCGTACGACGGCATCCTCCTCGCCGGTTTCGGCGGCCCCGAGGGGCAGGACGATGTCATCCCGTTCCTGCGCAACGTCACCCGTGGCCGGGGCATCCCGGACGAGCGCCTCGAAGAGGTCGCGCACCACTACCGGCACTTCGGCGGCGTCAGCCCGATCAACGCGCAGAACCGTGCGCTGAAGGCGGCGCTCGAGGCGGAACTCGCCCGGCGGTCGATCGACCTTCCCGTCTACTGGGGCAACCGCAACTGGGCTCCGATGCTCGACGATGCCGTGAAGGATGCCGCCGCCGCCGGCGACACGAACCTGATCGCGATCGCGACCAGCGCATACTCGTCCTTCTCCAGCTGCCGCCAGTACCGCGAGGACTTCGCGCGGGTGCTCACCGACACCGGCCTCGGCGGCACGGTCACGATCGACAAGGTCCGTCAGTTCTTCGACCACCCGGGATTCGTGCAGCCCTTCGTCGACGGTGTGCGCGACGGCCTGGCCGAACTGCTCGGCGACGGCACCGCGCCCGAGCAGGTGCACGTGCTGTTCTCCACGCACAGCATCCCGACCGCGGACGCGGAGCGATCGGGCCCGCGCGATCAGGACTTCGGCGACGGCGGCGCGTACGCGGCCCAGCACCGTGCGGTGGCCGCCGTCGTCATGGCCGCGGTCGCCGAGGAGATCCCGGAGGCGGCGCGCGTCGGCTGGGAGCTCGTCTTCCAGTCCCGTTCCGGCCCGGCATCCCAGCCGTGGCTCGAGCCGGACGTGTGCGACCGCATCGCCGAGCTGCCGGCATCCGGCGTCACGGCTGTCGCCGTGGTGCCGCTCGGGTTCGTCAGCGACCACATGGAGGTGCTCTGGGACCTCGACAACGAGGCGATGGATGCCGCCGCCGAAGCCGGTCTCCGGGCCGTCCGCACGCGCACCCCGGGCGTCGACCCGGCATTCGTGTCGGGTCTGGTCGACCTCGTCGAGGAGCGCCTCGCCGGGACGCCGGTCACCGACCGCGTGCACCTCACCGACCTCGGGCCCTGGTACGACGTGTGCCGCCCCGGATGCTGCGAGAACATCCGCGCCGGCTTCAAGCCCGCCGCGGCCGGTCTCGTTCCCTGATCCGGCGTCTCCCGCGTTCTCTAGGATCGAGATCATGCGCATCCACATCGCGACCGACCACGCCGGCCTCGAGTTCTCCGTCCAGCTGCAGGAGCACCTGCGCCAGGCGGGCCACGAGGTCACCGACCACGGCCCCGTCGAGTACGACCCGGTCGACGACTACCCGTCGTTCTGCATCCGCGCGGCGCAGGCCGTCATCGCCGACCAGACCGCGGGTGTCGAGGCCCTCGGGATCGTCTTCGGCGGTTCCGGCAACGGCGAGCAGATCGCGGCGAACAAGGTCGCGGGCATCCGAGCGGCGCTCGTCTGGAACACCTCGACCGCCGAGCTGGCCCGGCAGCACAACGACGCCAATGTGATCGCGATCGGTGCGCGTCAGCACAGCTTCGAGGAGGTCGTGTCGCTCATCGACACGTTCATCGCCACCCCCTTCTCGGAGGAGGAGCGGCACGTGCGACGCATCGCGCAGATCCGCGCGTTCGAGGAGAGCGGCGCCCTGCTTCCTGACCCGCGCGCCGGTCGCTGATGCCCGAAGGGCACTCCGTCCACCGCATCGCCCGTCAGTTCGAGCGCAACTTCGTCGGTCGCCCGGTGACCGCATCGAGCCCGCAGGGGCGCTTCGCCGAGGGTGCCGCGGTGCTCTCCGGGCGGGAGATGACAGCCGTGCGAGCGGTCGGCAAGCAGATGTTCGCCGAGTTCGACGAACAGCTGTGGCTGCGCGTGCACCTCGGGCTGTACGGCGCGTGGGACTTCGCGGGCGAGATCCTGGTCGACCCGACGATCGCGTCGGCGAACGGGCGGATGGGCCAGACGAACCAGCGCGGGACGGATCTCGAGGAGGCCCTCGGCGGCGCGGTCTTCGACGCGGCCGGCGAGAACTCGCTCACGTCGATCGGCGCGCCGCGCAAGACGCGGGTGCACGTGCGCATGTCCGAGCAGACCACCGGGCTGGCGGACGAAGACGGGGAGTGGCCGCCGCCGGTCGTGGGCCAGGTCCGGCTGCGCCTGCTGACCGACGCCACGTGCGCGGACCTCCGCGGGCCGACCGCGTGCGTCATCCAGACGCCGGACGAGATGCTGCAGACCGTCGCGAAGCTCGGGCCGGACCCGCTCGTCGACGACCCGGAGGTCGGGGAGCGGCGCTTCCTGGCCGCCGTCGCGCGCCGCAACGTCGCCATCGGCCAGCTGCTGATGGACCAGGCGATCGTCAGCGGCATCGGCAACGTCTACCGCGCCGAGATGCTGTTCCGCGCCCGGCAGAACCCGCACACGCCCGGGCGGGACGTCCGCCCCGAGGTGGTGCGTGCGATCTGGCGGGACTGGGTGCGCCTGCTGCGCATCGGCGTCGAGACCGGGCAGATGATGACGATGGACGACCTGTCACCCGAGGACTGGCGGCGGGCGATGGCCAGCCGCGACGACCGGCACTGGGTCTACCACCGCGCCGGGCTGCCCTGCCGGGTGTGCGGCACGGCGATCGTGGTCGAGGAGATGCAGGCCCGCAAGCTCTACTGGTGTCCGCGCTGCCAGGCGTGACCCTAGCCTGGAGCCATGCGGTACAACCCCAAGTTCGCCCTCGACGACCTCGCCGAGATGCGCCGGATCGTCGAAGAGAACCCGTTCGCGACGATGATCAGCGACACGCCTGACGGCCTGGTGGCATCCCACTACGCGATGATGCTCGACCCGGAGCGCGACGATCTGACGATCATCGCGCACGTCGGGCGGCCCGACGAGCAGCTGCACGGACTGGGGCAGCGCGAGCTGCTCGTGGTCTTCGCCGGGCCGCACGGCTACATCTCGCCGGGCTGGTACGGCGACGGCACGCAGGTGCCCACGTGGAACTTCACCGCCGTGCATCTGGCGGGGGTGCCGGAGATCCTGAGCGCCGAGGAGAACCTGCGTGCGCTCGACGGCCTCGTGCACCACTTCGAGCGGCACCGGCCCGAGCCGAGGCTGCTGTGGAGCCCGCCGAACGATCCGGTCGCGATCGAGCGGCTCGAGAAGGGGACCGTGGGATTCCGCCTCACGCCGGCGCGTGTCAGCGCGAAACGAAAGCTGAGTCAGAACAAGCCGCCGGAGGTGGTGGAGACGATCATCGCGGAGCTCGCCGGCGACGGGCCGTTCGCCCACCCCCAGTTGGCGGCCGAGATGCGCCGGGTGCATCCGGCGGCAGGGGAGTAGCAGATGGCATCCGTTCCCGAAGTGGTCGCCCACGTCGACGTCATCGCCGGCGTGCGCCTGGCGTCCCGCGACCGGTACGACCCGTTCGGCGACCAGCCCGTCGACGTGCATCTCGCGGACGGGCGCATCGCCGACATCGGCCCGGCCGGTGCGCTTCCTCGCCGCGGCGTCGTGCTGGACGCGGACGGATGCCACCTCGCCGCCGGGCTGTGGGACCACCACGTGCACACCGTGCAGTGGGCCCTGAACGCGCAGCGCACGTCGCTCGAGTCGGCGGGGTCCGCGGCGGAGGCGGTGGCCGTCATCCGCGACGTGGCCCCGCTCGCCGACGGGCGCCGGATCGGAACGGGCTACCGTGATGCTCTCTGGGAGGATGCGGCGTCGCTCGAGGCGCTGGATGCCGCGACCGGGGACGTTCCCACCTACCTGGTAAACGCCGACGCGCACAGCATGTGGCTCAACTCCGCCGCGCTCGCGCGGGAGGGATTCGCGCCGCCCGCTGACGGGCTGCTCCGCGAGAACGACGCATTCGAGGTGTCGCGACGGCTCAACGAGGTCGAGACGGCGACGGCCGATGCGATGGTGCGGGATGCCGCGGCCGCCGCGACGGCGCGCGGCATCGTCGGTGTCGTCGATCTCGACATGGGGTGGAACGACGAGGCGTGGCGGCGGCGTCTGGCCGACGGGTTCGACCTGTGGCGGGTGGAGTTCGCCGTCTACCCTCACCACCTGGACCGTGCGCTGGCCGAGGGCCTCGTGAGCGGGGACCCGCTGCGGGATGCGGCATCCGACCTCGTCCGCGTCGGACCCCTCAAAGTCATCGCCGACGGGTCGCTCGGCACGCGCACGGCCGCGTGCACGCACCCGTACGCGGACGACCCGCGCAACTTCGGCACGCTGAACCTCACGCCCGACGAACTGCGCGAGCTCATGACCGCCGCGGCCGGCGGGGGGCTTGCATGCGCCATCCACGCGATCGGCGACCGGGCGAACACCGAGGCGCTCGATGCGTTCGCCGCGACCGGCGCGTGGGGCACGATCGAGCACGCCCAGCTGATCGCGGCCTCCGACCTGCGCCGGTTCGCCCGGCTCGGCGTCGGGGCGAGCGTCCAGCCCGTGCACATGCTCGACGACCGGGACATGACCGACTCGCTGTGGGCACGTCAGACTTCGCGCGCGTATCCGCTGCGTGCCCTGCAGGATGCCGGAGCCACCCTGCTCTTCGGCTCGGACGCCCCGGTGGCTCCCCTCGACCCGTGGGCCGCGATCGCCGCGGCGGTGTGGCGCACCCGCGACGGGCGAGACCCCTGGGAGCCGGATCAGGCCCTCGACGCCGGGACGGCGTTGGCGGCATCCACCCGCGGCGGCAGCGCGGACGATGCAGCCACGATCATGCCGGGCGAGGTCTCCGACCTGATCGTGTGCGAGGCCGACCCGATGTCGGCGTCCGCGGATGAACTTCGCGCCATGCGCGTCGCGGCGACGATGATCGGCGGACGCCTCACGCACCTCGCCTGATCCGCCGAGCACACGCGGAAGGCCGCGGGGAGGTTGTCCCCGCGGCCTTCGCGTTCTGCCGGCCTCCGCCGAGCGGACTCAGCCGTTGGCGGCGTCCTTGACGGTCCAGTGCGTGGCGTTCTGCTTCCACTGGGCGTCGGATGCCGTCTTCTTGCCCGGCTTCACCGGTGCCGTCTTGGTCGACGTCACCGACAGCACCTCGGCACGCTGGCCCGGGGCGCCCTGCAGGTGAAGGACGAGGGCCTGGGTGCTCTTGGTGGCGTCCGATCCGAGGGTGTAGGGGATCGTGACGCCGCCCTTGTCGAGGTACAGCGGGCTGCCGACGACGAGAGCCGGGTCGGCGACGTCGTAGGCGATCGGCTTCGACGTGTCGATCGCTTCGCCGGTGTAGCCCGAGATCGTGGCGACCTGGTAGGTCACGGGGACCGAGGTCGCCGTCGACGGAATCTTCAGCGCCTCTGTGCTCACCGGGATCACCAGCGCGTCGCTGTCGAACACATTCGTGTCGACGTCGCCGAAGTTGAAGTTGGTGGGCTGGGCGTCGACCGTCTTGCCGGTGTTGAGGTCCACGAGGAAGGCGAGCGGAACGTCCGTGTCAGGGTAGTTCTGCACGTACACCTCGAAGTCGGGCTTGCCGTCTCCCGTGGTGTCGATGTCGACCACCGGGATGACGGTGTTGCCGTACGCAGCCCACTGGCCCCACGTGTTGATGCCGAAGTACAGGAACCCGGCCGAGCTGCCCGCGCCGACGTAGCGCAGGTCGCCGGAGGAATCCGATCCCATCGCGAGGCAGCCCGTGGTCTGGCCTGCGGAGCACGCCTTCATCTTGCCGCTGGTGTCACCCAGCTGCAGCACGGAGGCGAGCGACGTGAACGCGGTCGAACCCGTGCCCAGCGCGAAGCCGGACCCGCTCAGCTGCAGCGACGTCGTCGCGGAGTCGCCCTTGCCCGTCGTCACGGCCTTCGTGCTCGTGGCCGAGATCGGCTTCACCGCGCCGTAGACCGGAACGCGCAGGGCGGTCTGGCCGGGCGAGGACACCAGCACGCGACCGGAGGAGTCCGACACGTACTGACGGGGAAGGCCGATGCCGGAGTCGGCATCCATCGTCGGGTCGAGCGTCTTGCGGAGCTTCGTCGGGTCGACGTTCAGCGTCACCCGGACCGTGGAGGACTTGCCGGCGGCGACGGTCACCGCGGACGGCGAGACCGTGTAGGTCACGCCGGGCTGAGCGGTGATCGCGTCGTACTTCAGCGAGACGGTGCGAGCGGCCGTGCCGGTGTTCTGCACGACGAGGGTGCGGCTTTCGCTGTACGACTTCTGCGTGATCGGCACGGCGACAACGCCGAACGAGGCCGAGACGGCACCCGCGACGTCCTTGCTGTAGACCAGCAGGTCGTTGGAGACCGCGGAGGCGGCATCCACGCGTCCGGCGCCGACTCGGGCCGGTCCGTAGATCGGGCCGGTCTTTCCGTCGCCCGCGTAGATGTCGTGGCCGGCGGTGTTCATCAGGTCGGCCTTGAGCTGCTCGGTGGTCCACGACGGGTGCGCGAGCTTCACGAGCGCCGCGATGCCCGCCACGTTCGGCGTCGCCATCGAGGTGCCCGAGATCACCAGCGGCTTGTTGCCGGTGCCGAGACCCGCTGAGGCGATGGTGTCACCCGGAGCGGCGATGTCGGGCTTGACGACACCGATGGAGCCGTGGGTGCCGCGCGACGAGAACGAGCTGACGGTGTCGGTGAGGCCCGGCAGGAACGTCGACTGCGTCGTGGCGAGGTCGCCGTCGAACGTGACGTTCAGCGTGCCGGCCTCCATCGCCGGACGCAGCTTGGCGGTGCCGTCGGCGGTCAGCTGGGCGACGGGGATGACCGTCGAGCCGGTGATCCCTGCGTTGAAGTTGTCGAGCGTCGAGGTGAAGATCGCGCCGATCGCGCCGGCCTTCGCGACGTTCCCGGAACGTCCGACCGAGCCGCACTTGCGGGTCGCATCGTTGTCGTCCCACACCAGCCACGCGACCTTGCCCTTGACGGCGGCGGCATCGGCCGCGCTGAGGGGCGCGCATCCGTCGGCGTTGTCGGCCGAGAGCGCCACGACGTCCCCGGTCACGGGAGCGGCGGTCATCCACGGGAACGCGACCGAGAACTGGACGGGCACATTCCCGGCGTCTGCCGCCGGGGCGTTGACCCTCAGACCGTCACGGAGCACGTACGAGTCCACCGAGGAGGCGACCGCGACCGAACGCGTCGCGTTGCCCGGGGACCCACCGGCGTCGGTGATGTCGCCCGCGTTGCCCATCGCGATGACCGGCAGCACGCCGTGCTTCGCGAGGTTGTCGACGACCGCGTTCTCCGGGTCGTCGGCGGGCGCGAAGTCGGAACCGAGCGACAGGTTCACGATGTCGAGGTGGTCGGAGAAGTCGCCGTCGCCGTTCGGGTCGAGCGCCCAGTCGAGGGCCGGGATGACCACGTCGGTCGACCCCGTGCAGCCGAACACCTTGAGCGAGTAGAGGGATGCCGCCGGAGCCATGCCGGGGCCGACCTTCATCGAATACAGGTCATCGCCGGAGAGCTTGCCGTAGTCGCCGGTGAAGGTCTTGCCGTCGGCGCCGACTCCGTAACCGGCGACGGTTCCGGCCACGTGCGTGCCGTGCTCGCCGCAGCCGAGCGGGTCGAGGTCGGGGTGCGGCGTCGGCTGGTAGTCGGCGGCCTTCGGGTCGGCGTTGTAGTCATCGCCGACGAAGTCGTAGCCGCCCACGACCTTGGCCGCGGCGAGCGGGGTCATCGTGTCGCGCCAGTTCGGGTTCGCGCTGTTCGCGTGCGCGGCATCCCACGCGGCGACCGTGCCCACCCCGCCGAAGTCGGCGTGGGTGTAGTCGATGCCGGTGTCGATGACGCCGACGGTGACGCCCTTGCCGAGATTGCTGGCCTGCCAGTCAGCCACGGCGTTGGTCAGCTGGGCGGTGCTGGCGTTCTCGAGGGTCTTGGGGATGACCGGGGAGATCTTCACGACGTCGCTACGCGTCGCCAGGTCGTCGATCGCGGCCTGGTCGAGCTGCGCGGCGAAGCCGGGGATGGCGTTGGTGACCGTGTAGAGCTGCTTCGCCTTGGAGTCGGTGCTCTTGGCATCGGCGAAGGCGGATGCCGCGTCGCTCTTGATCTGGGCCTTGCGGGCCTTCGCCGCAGCCTTGCCGGTGGCCTTGGTCGATGCGGCGGCCGCGGTGTCGGCGGCGCCGGCACCGGAGAGCTGCACGAACACCGTGTGTCGTCCGGCTCCCTTGAGCTGGAGCGAGTCGGCGATCTTCAGCTTTGCGGCAGCCGTTCCGGGCGTGACGTGCGGTGCCGCCCCCGGATCGTCTGCGGCCCAGCCCGGTCCCGCGATGCCGAGCGTCGTGACGACGGCTGCGGCGGCGATGCACGCCGTCCATGTCCGTCCTCGACGCATGGATCGTCCATCCATCGGTTTCTCCTACCTGGTTTGGTGAAGGTGCTGCGCGCGTCTCCTCGTCGAGACGAACGCGAACCCGCGCCCTCCTGGCACGGATTCTGGAAAATTGCTGAGGAGTGCCAAAGAGCCCCCCGCGAGCAACATGGGAGCCAACCTAGCGAACATCATGTGCGTGCGGGCGGCCGTTCCGGCCAGCGACCGGTACCGGACGGGTCGGCGGTCTACGCTCGACCCATGAGCATCGCCGATTCCGCCTCGATCCTGACCGTCCTCGGCAAGACGCCGGTGCTTCATGAGAATGTCTTCATCGCAGACGGCGCGCGTGTCGTCGGCGATGTCCGGCTGCTCGAGGGATCGAGCGTCTGGTACAACGCGGTGCTGCGTGCCGACGGCGACTCCATCACGATCGGGGTCGGCAGCAACCTGCAGGACAACGTCGCGGTCCATGTGGACCACGGGCATCCGGTCGTGCTCGGCGAGGACGTCTCGGTGGGGCACAACGCCGTCATCCACGGCTGCACGATCGGCGACGGGTCGCTGGTCGGGATGGGTGCGGTCGTGCTCAACGGCGCGCGGATCGGCAGGGGATGCCTCATCGCCGGGGGAGCGGTCGTGCTCGAAGGCACCGTCGTCCCGGACGGCTCGCTCGTCGCGGGCGTCCCGGCGAAGGTGCGCCGCGAGCTGACCGACGAGGAGAAGGCGGGGCTCGTGAAGAACGCCCGCGTCTACCGCCGGCACGTCGCGGAGCACGAAGAGGCGACGCCCGCGTGACCCGCCCGCGGCGTCGGGTGCGCGACTGGCTGAGCTGGGTGACGTTCGTCCTCGGGGCGGCGGGTCTGCTCGTGGTCGCGTGGGTGTGTCTGACGGAGTGGGGCGCGGTGGTGCACGGGCATCCCGCGTACGCGGTCTGGCTGGGGGTGACGGCGCTCGCCTCGCTGTGGACGGCGATCGTCGGCCTCCGCGGAAGGCCGGGCCGTCGGCGCACGACGGGCCGGATCATGCTCGTGGTCCTCGGCGCAGCCTGGCTCGGAGCGACCGCGTGGCTGCGGCCCTACACCGCGGTCGAACCCGCCTTGACGGCGATGACGTCGGGCTCCACTGTGACGGTGAGCGAGACGGCCACCCGGATCGTGCTCACACCCCGCAAGAATTCCGACCCGACCGGAGTCTTCTTCCAGCCCGGCGCGTTGGTGGACGCGCGGGCGTACGCGGCCGTGCTCCGCCCGCTCGCCGCGGACGGACACACCGTCGTGATCGCGAAGCAGCCGCTGGGCGTCGCGTTCCTCGCTGTCGGTGCGCTGGATGCCGCGCGGACCGACTTTCCGCACGTCGCCGGCTGGGTGGTGGCGGGGCACTCGCTGGGCGGCACGGTGGCGGCGATGGAGGCGGATGCCGACGACGACGCGCCCCAGCATCCCGCGGTCGGGCTGATGCTCTACGCCTCGTACCCCGCGGACGACATGAGCGAGACGCTGAAGGTTCCGGTGCTGTCCATCTCCGGTTCGCACGACGGTCTGTCGACACCGGCGAAGATCGCCGCGTCGCGGGCGGATCTGCCGTCCGACGCGCTCTTCGTCGTTGTGCGCGGAGCCGTCCACGCCCAGTTCGGCTCCTACGGTCCGCAGACCGGCGACGGCACGCCCGCGATCAGCAACGCCGACGCGCGCAGGCAGATCAGCGACACGAGCGTGCAGTGGGTGGACTCGGTGCGCCGGTGATGCAAGTCCACCTCGCTATACGGTTGTGCGCGTGAGATCGCAGAGACGTCGGCGTCGTTGGGCGGCCGCCGCGGGAATCACCGCTGGCGGACTGGTCGTCGTCTGTGCGGCTGTCATCGCAGGGCCGGCGATCCAGCAGTCGCTCGGCGGGGGACTGTCGTGCGCATGGCCAGCGCACATTCACGCGAGCGGCATCCGGCCCGGGCAGGAGGGAGCAGTCCGCTGCTACCTCAAAGCGCTCGCGAGCGGCGACGCCGAGGAGATGAAGTCCGTCATGCCTGACCCGTCATATGACGAAGGTGAAGGAAGGCTGACGGCTGCGGCATTCGTCTTGTCCGAAGACGCCCGTCACGGAACGGCCACCGTCTTCATCGTTCAGAACGGCTCCGATTCGGCGTATTTCGACGCGTGCATCCGCTTCGCCGACGGAAAGGCAGTCGACCACGGATTTTCGATCGCCGATCCGACCGACGGCACGAGCTGGCGGGTGTGGGACCCGAATCAGTCAGACAAGGTGATCTACTCCCCGGCATCCAACCCGGACGATCCCTGCATGGTCGACTTCCCGTAGTCCTCGGCGCGCCTCAGGCGATCCACGAGTGACTGCCGTGGAGGGATGCCGGAAATCGAACCTCCGCTGGCGTACGCTCCGGATGTGGTTGATTCGTCAGCGTGGGCGAGAACGCTGCTCGGCGCAGGTGTTCCCGGCAGTCAGGCGTGGTTCGTCTCTCGCGTGGTGCTTTCACTCGCCGCACTGGGAGCAGCCCTAGTCGCCTTGTACATCGTGGGCTGGTTCTTCTGAAACCCGCCGCCCGACGAGAGCGGGTATCTGCGCGCACTGCACAAGAGCGACTCTGTGGTGTTCCTTGATCACACGGATCAGCAGATGGTCGCGATCGGCTATCGAATCTGCCGACTGATCGAGGATCCCAACGGTCCTTCCGATTTCAGCTACACCGGCATGGTCTCGACCTACGCCATGGAGCATCTCTGCTCGGACTAATAATCGTCTCGGGCTCGGCAGCGTGGTGATGATGCCGAGCAGGGTGCCTGACTCGAGACGGGCGGCATACGCAGGAGGTTAGGCGCGGCATCCGATGGTCTTCTTGTGCTGTTCCCTCGAGCAGGCTAACCGGCGCCGAGATCGCGGACCGCGGCGCACGCTGAGCTGTGTTTGACTCTTGTCGTGTCTCGACTCGATCCTCACCGCCGACGCACGCTTATTGTCGCGCTGATCCTCTCGGCGCTCGCGTTTGTCGGCTGGGCGGCGACCCGGGTGCTGATGTGGCAGGCCTTGACCGCCGGTGGGACGGCGGTGCGCTATTCGGATTCCGCGCCGCAGCCCGTCGACCCGTTCTTCGTGTCGAACATCGCCGGAGCGCTCACGTTCCTCGTGACCGTCGCCGCACTCTGCTCGGTCATCGTTCTTGCTTTCCAATGGGCCCGCAGCAGACGCGTCCGGTGACAGCCATCGCCTGGCCGCATATCGTCGTCCGCCGTCGCGCCGGCGCTCAACCGAGTAGCCATGCATTGCTCGCGGTCAGCGGGCCGGGCCGGAGGGGCAGTGGAGGGGATGACGGGAATCGAACCCGCGTAATCAGTTTGGAAGACTGAGGCTCTACCATTGAGCTACATCCCCGTCGTCGCGTTTGCGACCTTCACGAGTGTAGTGGATGTTTCGGGCGCCGCTGACCGCGTGCAGGGGCGGTGCAGTCCTGTCGGCTAGACTCTCTGTGGCCGTTTCGGCGCACTTCGTGTGCGCGCCCGGGGCGTAGCTCAGCTTGGTAGAGCGCCCGCTTTGGGAGCGGGAGGCCGCAGGTTCAAATCCTGTCGCCCCGACGAACGGCCCCCAAAGACCCCAAAACCTTCAGCCGCCGTGCATGTATGTGCACGGAAACCAGAGGAGAACGAACAGGTATGGTCACCAGCACCGTCGAGCAGCTGAGCCCCACTCGTGTGAAGCTGCACATCTCGGTCACGCCCGAGGACCTCAAGCCCAGCGTGACCCACGCGTACAAGCACATCGCCGAGGACATCCAGATCCCCGGCTTCCGCAAGGGCAAGGTGCCGCCGGCCATCATCGACCAGCGCGTCGGCCGCGGTGCGGTCATCGAGCACGCCGTGAACGAGGGCCTTGACACCTTCTTCCGCCAGGCCGTCACCGAGAACGAGGTCAAGATCGTCGGCCGCCCCAGCGCCGAGGTCGTCGAGTGGCCGAACGAGAAGGACTTCTCCGGCGACCTCAAGGTCGAGGTCGAGGTGGATGTCCGTCCCGAGTTCGACCTGCCCGCCTACGAGGGCACGACCCTCACGATTGACGCCGTCCCGGTCGACGAGGCCGCCGTCGACGCCGAGCTCGACAGCCTGCGTGCCCGGTTCGGCACCCTGGTGCCCGTCGACCGTCCGGTCAAGACCGGCGACTTCGTCGAGCTCGACCTCGTCGCGACCATCGACGGCAACGAGATCGACCGCGCCGAGGGCGTCTCCTACGAGGTCGGCTCGGGCGAGCTGCTCGAGGGCATCGACGAGGCCATCGAGTCGCTGACCGCCGGTGAGGACACCACCTTCCGCTCGAAGCTCATCGGCGGCGAGCACGCCGGCGAAGAGGCCGAGGTCGCCGTGTCGGTCAAGAACGTCAAGGAGCGCGAGCTCGCCGACGCCGACGACGACTTCGCCCAGATCGCCAGCGAGTTCGACACGATCGCCGAGCTGCGTGACAGCCTCGCCGAGCGCGTCAAGGAGCAGGCATCCTTCTCGCAGGGCTCCGCCGCGCGCGACAAGTTCATCGACACGCTCATCGAGCAGGCCGACATCCCCGTGCCCGAGCAGCTCGTGCTCGACGAGGTGCACCAGCACCTCGAGTCCGAGAACCGCCTGGAGGACGACGAGCACCGCGCCGAGGTGACCGAGGCCAGCGAGAAGCAGTTCCGCACGCAGATGGTGCTCGACAAGCTCGCCGAGAAGCACACCGTCGACGTGTCGCAGGACGAGCTGACGCAGTACATCGTGCAGTCCGCCGCCCAGTACGGCATGGCCCCGCAGGACTTCGTCAACGCGCTCCAGCAGAACGGCCAGCTGCCGACCCTCGTCGGCGAGGTCGCCCGCAACAAGGCACTCGCCGTGGCGCTCGGCACCGTCAACGTCGTCGACACCGACGGCAACGCGGTCGACATGAGCCGCTTCGTCGCCACCGAGGACGAAGCCGCCGACGAGGTCGTCGAAGAGGCCGAGGAGATCGCGGACGCCGCGTCCGAGGCCGACGAGATCGTCGCCGAAGAAGAGGCCAAGCCGGCCAAGAAGTCGCGCGCCAAGAAGGCTGCTGCGACCGAAGAGGCCGCGGAGTAATCCACACATCCGAGGGGCGGATCGCTGCGGCGGTCCGCCCCTCGGCGTCTCCGGAAGGGGAGCGCATGAGCGAGCAGTTCGACGACTGGCAGCGACGCATCGACGCCGTCTGGGCGGATGCCGACCTCGACGACCAGGCCCGGATCGAGGCGATCGACGCCCTCGCGGACGAGCTCGGCGCGGAGCATCCGGTCGCGCTGTTCGAACGCGCCGGCGCTCGCGACAGCGCCGGCCACGAGGTGGATGCCGAACCGCTCTACCGCGCGGCCCTCGCGGCGGGACTCGACCCGCGCCGCCGCGTGCGGGCGACCATCCAGCTCGCGAGCACCATCCGCAACCTCGGCAAGACGGAGGAGGCGCTGGCGCTGCTGCGCGACGCGTACGCGGCCGGTGCGGATGCCGAACTCCACGACGAGGCATCCGCGTTCTACGCCCTCGCCCTCGCGAGCGCCGGCGATCCGACCCGCGGGCTGTCGATCGCGCTGCAGGCACTGGCGCCGCACCTGACGCTCTACACACGATCGGTCGGCGCCTACGCCCGCGAACTCGTCGCCCCCGACGAGGGTTCCATGCCGTGACGGGCACGCCCGCTCTGCCCACGGCGAACACGGGCGGGTCGCGCCGGGCGCGCCGGTAGATTCGAAGCCACGACCACGAACACAGGAGCTGCAATGGCTGAACCCCTTGTCGCGACGAGCGTCTTCGACAGACTGCTGAAGGACCGCATCATCTGGCTGGGATCAGAGGTGCGCGACGAGAACGCGAACGAGATCTGCGCGAAGATCCTTCTTCTCGCTGCCGAGGATTCCGCGAAGGACATCTATCTCTACATCAACTCGCCCGGCGGCTCGATCACCGCGGGCATGGCGATCTACGACACCATGCAGTTCGTCCCGAACGACATCGTGACCGTCGGGATCGGCATGGCGGCGTCCATGGGTCAGTTGCTGCTGACCGCCGGTGCCGAGGGCAAGCGCTACATCACGCCGAACGCGCGCGTGCTGCTGCACCAGCCCCACGGCGGCTTCGGCGGCACCGCGAGCGACATCCAGACGCAGGCGCAGCTGATCCTCGACATGAAGAAGCGCCTGGCCGAGATCACCGCGAAGCGCACCGGCAAGACCGTCGAGCAGATCAACGCCGACGGCGACCGCGACCGCTGGTTCAGCGCCGACGAGGCCCTCGCCTACGGGTTCGTCGATCACATCCGCGAGTCGGCCTCCGACGTCATCGGCGGCGGCGGCACCGAGCAGTCGAACTGAGGGTTGGGAACACAGACATGGAAATGAACATCCCCGCTTCCGGCCTGCGTTCGCCGCAGGGCCTGCAGATGCCCGGCAGCCGCTACGTGCTGCCGCAGTTCGAAGAGCGCACCGCCTACGGCTACAAGCGCCAGGACCCGTACAACAAGCTGTTCGAAGACCGCGTGATCTTCCTCGGCGTGCAGGTGGACGACGCGTCCGCCGACGACGTCATGGCGCAGCTGCTCGTGCTCGAGTCGCAGGACCCCGACCGCGACATCATCATGTACATCAACTCGCCCGGTGGCTCGTTCACGGCGATGACGGCCATCTACGACACGATGCAGTATGTGTCGCCGCAGATCCAGACCGTCGTGCTCGGCCAGGCGGCCTCGGCCGCGGCGGTGCTGCTCGCGGCCGGCGCTCCCGGCAAGCGACTGGCGCTCCCGAACGCCCGCATCCTCATCCACCAGCCCGCCGTCGGCGAGGCCGGCCAGGGGCAGGCATCCGACATCGAGATCCAGGCGAACGAGATCATGCGCATGCGCACGTGGCTCGAAGAGACGCTGTCGCGTCACTCGAACCGCACGCAGGAGCAGGTGAACAAGGACATCGACCGCGACAACATCCTGTCGGCCGCCGAAGCCGTCGAGTACGGCCTGGTCGACCAGGTGCTGACCACCCGCAAGCGCGGAGGCCTGCCGGCCCTCGGCGCGTGAGCGGACTCCGGATGCCCCGCGGCACAGTGCATCACGCACGGTGCCGCGGGGCATCCGCCGTCCGGGCGGCCTCCCATGACGCGACACGACACGTGACAGACAGATCCGCCCGGATGTCCGAGGCCTCGATTAGGCTCGGAACCACGAGCGGCCCCCGCGGCCGCCACTCGACGAAGGAGGAGCTGCATGGCACGCATCGGTGAAGGCGCCGACCTGTTCAAATGCTCCTTCTGCGGCAAGAGCCAGAAGCAGGTGCAGCAGCTGATCGCCGGCCCCGGCGTGTACATCTGCGACGAATGCGTCGAGCTGTGCAACGAGATCATCGAGGAGCGCATGGCCGAGTCCGGCCCGGGCGAGATCTCCGAGGTCGATCTGCCCAAGCCCCGCGAGATCTTCTCGTTCCTCGAGGAGTACGTCGTCGGACAAGAAGACGCGAAGCGCGCCCTGTCCGTCGCCGTCTACAACCACTACAAGCGGGTCCGTGCCCGCGGAACCCTCCAGACAGCCGAGCAGCGCGCCGACGAGGTCGAGATCGCGAAGAGCAACATCCTCATGCTCGGCCCCACGGGCTGTGGCAAGACGTACCTCGCGCAGACGCTCGCCAAGAAGCTCAACGTCCCGTTCGCCGTCGCCGATGCGACCGCCCTCACCGAGGCGGGGTACGTCGGCGAAGACGTCGAGAACATCCTGCTCAAGCTTCTGCAGGCGGCCGACTTCGACACCAAGCGCGCCGAGACCGGCATCATCTACATCGACGAGGTCGACAAGATCGCCCGCAAAGCCGAGAACCCCTCGATCACCCGCGACGTCTCGGGCGAGGGCGTGCAGCAGGCGCTGCTGAAGATCCTCGAGGGCACGGTCGCGTCCGTTCCGCCCCAGGGCGGCCGCAAGCACCCCCACCAGGAATTCATCCAGATCGACACGACGAACGTGCTGTTCATCGTCGCGGGTGCGTTCGCCGGCCTCGAAGACATCATCTCGTCGCGGGTCGGAAAGCACGGCGTCGGATTCGGCGCCTCGCTGCACCGCAAAGACGAAGACCAGAACCTGTTCAGCGAGGTGCAGCCCGAAGACCTGCACAAGTTCGGCCTGATCCCGGAGTTCATCGGCCGGCTCCCGGTCGTGGCATCCGTGTCGCCGCTCGACCGCGCCGCGCTCATCGACATCCTCACCGGCCCGAAGAACGCGCTCGTCAAGCAGTACCAGCGGATGTTCCAGCTCGACGACGTCGAGCTCGAGTTCGACGACGAGGCCCTCGAGGCGATCGCCGACCTCGCGGTTGCACGCAAGACCGGTGCTCGCGGGCTGCGGGCCATCCTCGAAGACGTCCTCGGGCCGATCATGTTCGAGATCCCCTCGACCGAGGACGTCGACAAGGTCATCGTGACGCGGGCGGCCGTCGAGACCGGCGCCGCGCCGACCCTGGTGCTGCGCCAGAAGCGCAAGAGCGCCTGACGCGCGGATCAGCGGCGGATCTTTTCCGCGCGGGGGAGCGGCCGTAGAGTCGCTCCATGACGAATCCCGAACTGCGCTCACCTGCACTGAAGCAGCTGCGCTGGGCCACGGCGACCGCCGCCTTCCAGATTGAAGGATCCCGAACAGCCGACGGACGCGGACGGTCCATCTGGGACGACGTGGTCGAGACGCCGGGCGCGATCAAGGATGCCACGACCGCCGATCCCGCTGCAGACTCGTACCGGAGAGCAGACGACGACGTCGCACTCCTGCAGGGGCTCGACGTCGACAGCTACCGATTCGGGATCTCCTGGGTGCGGGTGCAGCCGGACGGCACGGGACCCGCAAATCGTGCCGGACTCGACTACTACGACCGGCTCGTGGACGCGCTGCTCGCCGCGGGCGTTCGACCGTTCCCGACCCTCTACCACTGGGATCTGCCGGTCGCGCTGGAAGAGCGCGGCGGGTGGCTCGACCGGGACACGGCGACCCGGTTCGCCGACTACGCGGGGCTCGTCGGCGACCGGCTGGGCGACCGAGTGACCGACTGGTACACGATCAACGAGCCCGCGATGACGACGCTCCAGGGGTACGGGATCGGCACCCTCGCGCCGCTCAAGCAGCTGCTGTTCGGGGCTCTTCCGACCGTCCATCATCAGCTCCTCGCACACGCACTCGCGGCACGGGCGCTGCGGGCGCGTGGTGCGCAGGGGGTCGGCATCGTGAACAACCACACGCAGGTGCGCCCCCTGCGAGACGCGGCGGAAGACCATCAGGCTGCGGCCGTCTACGACCTGCTGCACAACCGCATCTTCGCCGACCCGCTGCTGGGCGACGGCTACCCTGATCTTGAAGCGCTCGGCCTGCCGCCCATGCCGGTGCGCGACGGCGACCTCGAGCTGATCGGTTCGCCACAGGACTTCTACGGCGTCAACTTCTACAACCCGACGACGGTGACGGCCGCCCCCGACGGCAGCCCGCTGCCGTTCGACATCGTGCCCACCCCCGGCGCCCCGACCACCGGCTTCGGCCCGGACTGGCCGATCGTCCCCGAGGCGCTCACCGGGCTGCTCGTGGACCTGAAGCGCCGCTACGCCGAGCGGATGCCGCCCGTGCACATCACCGAGAACGGGGCGTCCTTTCCAGAGCCGGATGCCGCCGACCGCGTCCAGGACGACGAGCGGATCTCGTACCTGGCCGGCCACATCGGGGCGGTCGCCGCCGCGATCGAGGGCGGGGTGGACGTGCGCGAGTACACGGTGTGGTCGCTGATGGACAACTTCGAATGGCTCGAGGGATACACTCAGCGGTTCGGGCTCGTCCACGTCGACTTCGCGACGGGGGAACGCACGCCCAAGGCATCCTACGACTGGTACCGCGACCTCATCGCGGCATCCCGCGCATGACCGGAGCGTCGCCGCGCACGGTCGGCACACGCTGGTTCGTCCTCTTCACGCTCGCGTGGCTGGCGATCTGGACGGTGCAGCTCACTCCGGTGCAGCTGCTGCTGCCCACGCAGCTGAACACGGCGACCAGCACCACCGGCACGTGGGTCGCCGGCGTGGTCTACTCGGGCGTCGTCCTCGGCGTGGGCGGCCTCGCGGGGGTGATCGCGGGGCCCGTCTCCGGCATGCTGTCGGACCGCACCCGCACCCGGTGGGGTCGGCGCCGGCCCTGGGCGATCGGCGCGAGTGTGTGGACGGGCCTCTGCCTGGTCGTCGCCGGGCTGGTGCACGGCCCCTGGCCGATCGGTCTCGCCTGGACCGGCGTCTCGGTCGGCGTCGCCGTGGCATCCGCCGCGTTCACCGCGCTCATCGCCGATCAGCTCCCCGAATCGCAGCGCGGGGCGGCATCCGCATCCGCGAGCTCGTCGCAGGCCGTCGGCATCGTGCTGGGCGTGGGCGCCGTCGTGCTGCTCGGGCTGTCGATCTTCGCGGGCTATCTCGTTCTGGCGCTGTTCATCGCGTTCGTCGGAACGCTGGCCGCGCTGCTGCTGCCCGACCCGCCCGTCGCCACCGGCCCGACACGCGACGAACGGCGGCTGCCGTGGGTCGCGCTCGGGCATCGTGACTTCGCGTGGGTCGTCTGGGGTCGGTTCGTGACCAACGTCGGAAACGCCCTACCGACGACCCTGTTCCTCTTCTTCCTCATGTACGGGCTCGGCGAGCGGGAGGCGGAGGCACAGGACAACCTGCTGCTGGTGATCGTCGTCTACACGATCTTCGTCGTGGCCGCCTCGGTGCTCGCCGGCTGGTGGTCGGACCGCACCGGCCGTCGACGCGTTCTCACAATGGCGTCGGCGGTGGTGCAGGCCGCGGCGGCGGTCGTGATCGTGGTCGCTCCGAGTCTCACCACGACCATGGTGGCGGCAGCCGTGCTGGGAGCCGGCTACGGGGCGTTCTCGACGGTGGGCCTGGCGTTCGCCACCGACCTGCTGCCGTTCCCGGACGATCACGCCCGCGACCTGGGGCTCGTCAACGTGAGCGCGGCGCTCGGCCAGCTCGTCGGCCCACTCGTCGGTGCGACGCTCGTGGCGCTCGTCGGCGGCTTCTGGCTGCTCCTGATCGTCAGCGCGGTGCTGTCCGTGGTCGGCGCGGGGATGTCGGGCGTGGCGCGGGAGCGGGTCCGTGCCACGCCCTGACATCGCTCAGGACTCGAGGCCGCGGCGCTTCAGGAGCGGGGCGATGTCGGCGTCGCGCCCGCGGAAGTCCCGGTAGGCCTCGAGCGGGTCCTTCGATCCGCCGACGCCGAGCAGCCGACGCCGGAACCGCTCGCCGTTCTCGCGCGCCAGACCGCCGTTCTCGCGGAACCACTCCACCGTGTCGGCGTCGAGCACCTCGCTCCAGATGTAGGAGTAGTACCCGGCGCTGTACCCGCCGGAGAACACGTGCGCGAAGTACGTCGTCGAGTAGCGCGTCGGCACGAGCGGATTGTCGAGACCGATCTCGGCGAGGGCGGCCGCCTCGAACGCCGGCACGTCTAGGTCTGCGGCGGCCTCGTCGGCGCTCAGGGAGTGCCACGCCTGGTCGAGCCACGCGGCAGCGAGGTACTCGCTGGTGAGGAATCCCTGATTGAAGGTCTCGCTCGCGCGGAGGCGCTCGACGACGTCGGCCGGAATGGGCTCGTCGGTGTCGATGTGCCGGGCGTAGCTGTCGAGGATCTCCGGCCACATGAGCCACATCTCGTTGACCTGGCTCGGGAATTCGACGAAGTCGCGGAACACCGAAGTCCCGGAGAAGTGCGGGTACGTCGTGCGGGCGAACAGGCCGTGCAGCGCGTGCCCGAACTCGTGGAACAGGGTGGTGACGAAGTCGAGGCTGAGGAGCGTCGGCTCACCGGCCGCGGGCTTCGGGACGTTCAGGTTGTTGGCGACGACCGGCAGCGTGCCGCGCAGCGCGGACTCGCTCACGATCGGGTTCATCCACGCCCCGCCGCGCTTGGTGTCACGCGTGTACAGGTCGAGCACGAAGAGGCCCACAGCGGAACCGTCTTCGTCGGACACTTCGAACACCCGGGCATCCGGGTGGTAGGTCGGGATGTCGTGCCGCTCCGTGAAGCTCACGCCGTAGAGCCGATGCGCCGCCGCGAACACGCCGTCCTGCAGCACCCGCTCGGCCTCGAACCACGGGCGCAGCGCCGCGGTGTCGATGTCGTACTTCTCCCGTCGCACCTGCTCGGTGACGTACGGCCAGTCGTGTGCGGCGAGCGGATACGGGTCATCGGTGGCATCCACGAGGGCCTGGAGTCCTGCTTGCTCGGCCCGCGCGTTGGCTGCGGCCGGTGCGGCCAGGCGACGCAGGAGGTCGTGGACGACCTCGGGGGAGCCCGCGGTCTCGTCGCTGGTGATGTAGGCGGCATGGCTCGGGTAGCCGAGCAGCTCGGCGCGTTCGGCGCGCAGGCGCACGATCTCGCGCACCACGTCGACGTTGTCGTTCGCGTTGCCGCGTGCGGCACGTGCGCGGGATGCCGCGAGCAGGCGCTCGCGACTGTCGCGGCGCGTCAGGCTCTCCAGGTAGGGGTGCCCGGTGAACAGGGGGAGCGTCACGAGGTACGAGTCCTCGAGCCCTCGCTCGGCCGCGGCGACGGCGGCCGCGGAGAGCTCGCCGTCGCTGAGCCCGTCGAGTTCGGCGGCGTCGGTGAAGACGACGGCGAGGTCGTTGGTGTCGGCGAGCAGGTTCTTCTCGAACTGCGTCGAGAGCGTCGACAGGCGCTGGTTGAGCGCGGTGAGCTTCTGCTTGGCGTCGTCGTCGAGCGCCGCGCCGGCGTGGGTGGTCTCGCGGTACCAGCGCTCGACGAGGTAGCGGTCTTCCCCGGTGAGGCCGAGATCGTCGAGGCGCGCTCGCACGGCGGCGATCCGCGCGTACAGTCCGGCGTCGAGCTTCACTGCGTCTTCGTGGGCGGCCATCAGCGGTGCGAGCTGTTCGTCGATCGCCTGGATCTCGTCGGTGGCGTGCGCGGACGAGACCGTGTAGAAGGCGTGGGCCACGCGATCCAGCAGCGCCCCCGAGCGCTCGAGCGCGACGAACGTGTTCTCGAAGGTCGCAGGCGCCGGGTCGGCGATGATCGCCTCGACCTCGGCGCGGTGCTGCGCGAACGCCTCGGTGAAGGCGGGCAGGTAGTGCTCGGGCAGGATGCGGTCGTAGGGCGGCACCTGGTACGGCAGGGTGGGCGACTCGAGGAGAGGGTTGGGGGCGTCCGTCATCCCTCCACCCTATTGGCCGCCGCGAGAACATGCAGAGAAGTTGTTGCAAAGAAATACTTGCAAACGATGGTGTGCAAAGGTATCTTTGTAACCATGAGCGATGAAAGCCCCACCGAGCCGACCGAGCGCGTCGAGCGCGTCCTGGATGCCGGCGCGCTTCGCGCCCTCGCTCACCCGCTGCGCGTCCAGATCTACGACATCCTGTCGCAGTACGGTGCGCAGACCGCGTCCACCCTCGCGAGCATGACGGGGGAGTCGTCGGGAGCCACGAGCTACCACCTGCGGGCATTGGCCAAGCATGACCTCATCCGCGAGGTCGACGGCCGCGGCACGGCGCGTGAGCGATGGTGGGAGCGCCCCCGCGGCGCGGTCTCCTTCGCCAATCCCGAGGCCATCAAGACGCCGTCCGGGCGCGCGGCGAGCCAGGTCGTCATGACCGAGTTCCTCAAGCGCCGCAACGAACAGCTGCTCGAGTTCATCAACCGCGCCATGGATGACTCCGACCCCTGGGGGGAGAGCGCGATCATCTCCACGGCGACCGCCGAGCTGACCATCGAGCAGCTCCAAGACCTCGGCAGCCGCATCCAGGACATCGTCAACGAAACGGTCGACAAGTACCGCACCCAGGACGCACCGGGCACCCGCACGGTGACGATCCGCACCGACATCTTCCCGCTCCCCGAGCAAGGACACTGAAATGACCGCCATCACCGCCACCCGCTCGACCCGCGTCCCCACCACCACCCTGTGGGAGCGCACGCTGATCGCCACGTCGCAGCGCCTCGAGCGCGCCGCCGTGCACCACATGCGCCACCGTGCCGCCGCAGCCGAGCACGAGGCGGTCGCCCACGCGGTCGCCGAGCGTCAGCGTGACGCCCAGGCGGCCGGCGCGCTGCGGATGTTCGACCGGTGACCACCACGGCACCTGCGGCCGAGCGCTCCACGCTCGGCCGCGGATTCCGCACGCTGTGGTCGGCGACCGCATTCAGCGGACTCGCCGACGGAATCGGCCGCACCGCGGTTCCGCTCATCGCCACGACGCTGACCAAGGACCCGCTGCAGATCTCGCTCGTGACGGCCCTCGCGTTCGTCCCGTGGCTGGTCTTCGGCCTGCCGGCCGGGATGATCGTCGACCGGTACGACCGCCGCATCGTGATGGCGGTCGCGAACGGCGTCCGATGCGCGGTCGCGCTGTGGCTGGCCGTCCTCGTCGTGACGGGCGGCCTCAGCATGGTGACGCTGCTCATCGGCGTGCTGCTGTTCGGCCTCGGCGAGACGCTCTACGACAACGCGACGAACGCCGCGCTCACCGGCGTCGTGGAGCGTGCGCAGCTCGACCGCGCGAACGGGTGGATCCAGACGGCCCAGATCACGATCGACAACTTCATCGCCGTGCCGATCGGCGGTGTGCTCTTCGGCGTCGCGCTCGCCCTGCCCCTGTGGGTGGGCTCGGCGGCGTATCTGATCCCGATCGTGCTCGTGCTGCTCCTTCCGCTCTCGGCGGCGCGCCCGTTGCGCGAGCCGGGGGATGCCCCGCTCGAGACCGGGGTGTCCGCACGCGAAGCGGTGGGGTACGTCTGGCGTCACCGGTACCTGCGGTCGATGATCGGGTTCACCGCGATCACCGGGAGCGCGTTCGCGTTCGCGCAGGCGGCGAACTTCCTCTTCTTCCTCGACACCCTCCACGTGAAGCCGGCAGCGATCGGATTCCTCACCGCGGTGATCGGGGCGGGAGCCCTCGTGGGGTCGCTCATCGCCTCGACGCTCGTCCGGTGGTTCGGGCGCGGCCCGGTGATGCTCGCCGCGAACCTGGTCGCCGGCCTCGGACTCCTGGTGACCGGTCTTGCGCCGAATCTCATCACGGCCCTCATCGCCTACGCCACGGCGGCGCTGGCGGTTTCGACGTGGAACGTCCCGTGGGGAGCTCTGCGCCAGCAGATCGTCCCGCAGCGGCTGTTCGGTCGCGTGCTCGGGATCTCGCGCACGCTGACGTGGGGGCTGTTCCCGGTTGCCACGGTGCTGGGCGGGCTCGTCGCCCGGGTCAGCCTGCCGCTGCCGTTCGTCATCGGCGGTGCCGTCGCGATGGTGGCCGCGCTGGCGGGATGCCGCCTGCTGGTGGTGGGAACCCGCCGCGCCGGCGCGGAGGCACTCACGCAGCCAGCGACGACATGACGCGCTGCAGCGACTCGGCGACGAGGCGCACGGAGCGCCGCCGGAGGTTCTCCGGACGCGTGAGCAGGTCGATCATCCGGTTGGTGCCGACACCCTCGAGGGGGCGCCGGACGACTCCAGTGGCGTCGGCGATGACCGAGGTGTAGCGGGGGAGCATCCCGACCACGCCGCCGGCGGCGATCACGGCCGCGGCGACGCCGTAGTCGTTGATGCGGTGCACGATGTCGACCGGGCGATCGGTCACCGCGGAGATCGTGCGCACCACGTCGTCGGGGGAGAACCCGGAGCGGCTGGTCACCCAGCGCTCTCCGACCACGTCGGCGGGGGTGAGCGTCTCGCGCCGGGCGAGCGGATGCGAGGCGGCCAGGGCGACATCCAGGGGCTCGGCCGCGAGCGGAACGCAGCGGATGCCGCTCCGGGGCCAGGGCGGGCTGTGCTCCATCCGGTGCGCGAGCACGAGGTCGTACCGGGCGGTGAGGGCGGCGAACTCGTTCTGCGCGACATCCTCGTCGGTGAAACGCACGTCCGGCACGTCCGGGCCGGTGCCGAGATCGCGCACGAGCGGCCCGAAGAGGGCCTGCGCGGCGCTCAGGAAGCCACTCACGGTCACCACCCCCGACGGCGCCGCCTCGAATCGGTCGACCGCGCGCCGCGCGGCGGCCATGGCATCGAGCGCGATGGCGCCCTCGGCCGCGAGCGCCTCGCCCGCCGGCGTGAGGACGAGCGTGCGCCCCTGCTTGCGCGTGAGGGGCGGCACGATGCCGCGCTGCAGCGCGTTCAGCTGCTGCGACACGGCGGACGGCGAGACGTGCAGGACCTCGGCGACCGCGGTGACGCTGCCGAGCGCGCCGAGCTCGCGGAGGATCTGCAGCTGCTGGAGGTTCACGCTCCCATCAAACCATGAAGGCGTACTTAAACTATCGTCCAGCAGGTGGGCATTGCTCTTCATGGTCGCGGGGCATGGGATGGAGTCATGAAAGCGCTGTTCAAAGACGGACCGCATGCGGGGCTCGAACTCGTCAACCGCCCCGACCCGGTCGCCGGACCAGACGAAGTCGTCATCCGGGTGCTCCGCACCGGCATCTGCGGCACCGACCTGCACATCCGCCGGTGGGACGACTGGGCCGCGTCCGAGGTCCGCACCCCGCTGATCCCCGGACACGAGTTCTACGGTGAGGTCGTCGAGGTCGGTCCCCTGGCGCACGACATCGCCGTCGGCGACCGCGTCTCCGGCGAGGGGCACATCGTCTGCGGGATGTGCCGCAACTGCCGTGCCGGAAGACGACAGATGTGCATCCGCACGATCGGCCTCGGACTGCACCGCGACGGCGCCTTCGCCGAGTACCTCTCGCTCCCCGCGGCGAACGTCTGGGTGCATCACCCGGATGTCGCGCCGGAGGTCGGCGCCATCTTCGATCCCCTCGGCAACGCCGTGCACACCGCCCTCGCCTTCCCGCTGGTCGGAGAGGACGTCCTGGTCACCGGCTGCGGCCCGATCGGACTCATGGCCATCGCCGTGGCCCGGCATGCCGGCGCGCGCTTCATCGCCGCCACCGACATCAGCGCGCCGCGGCTCGAGCTGGCGAAGCTCATGGGCGCCGACCAGACGGTGGACGTGTCGACCGGCGACGTGCACGATGCGCAGAAGGCGCTCGGCATGCGCGAGGGCTTCGACGTCGGATTCGAGATGAGCGGCGCCGCGTCGGCGATGCCCACGATGATCGAGAACATGAACCATGGCGGCCGGATCGCAATGCTCGGCCTTCCGAGCGCCCCCTTCAGCGTGGACTGGGGCAAGATCGTCACCCACATGCTGACGATCAAGGGCATCTACGGACGCGAGATGTTCGAGACCTGGAACGCGATGGGCGCCATGCTGCAGAGCAGCGCGGCGCTGCGCGAGGCGATCGGTCGCATCATCGCCGACGTCATCCCGGCATCCGACTGGGAGGCGGGCTTCGACGCCGCAGCCGCGGCGGGCACCGGCAAGATCATCCTCGACTGGACGCGGCTCTGAGCCCGCGCGGAACGGAGAACGACATGTACGGAGCATTCCGCGAGCACCTGGCCGCAGAACTCGCCGGCATCGACGAGGCCGGACTCACCAAGCACGAGCGGGGCATCCGGGGTCCGCAGGGCGCCGAGATCGTCGCCGACGGCACCGACGTGCTGAACTTCTGCGCCAACAACTACCTCGGGCTCGCCGACGACCCGCGTCTCGTCCACGCCGCCAAGGGCGCGCTGGATGCCTGGGGCTACGGACTCGCGTCGGTGCGCTTCATCTGCGGGACGCAGGAGCAGCACCTCGAGCTGGAGCGACGTGTGGCGTCGTTCCTCGGCACCGACGACGCGATCCTGTTCTCGTCGTGCTTCGACGCGAACGGAGGCGTCTTCGAGACGCTGTTCTCGGCCGATGACGCCATCATCTCCGACGAGCTCAACCACGCGTCGATCATCGACGGGATCCGGCTGTCCAAGGCCCGTCGGCTGCGGTACCGAAACCGCGACATGGCCGATCTCGAGGAGCAGCTGCAGGCGGCCTCCGACGCGCGGTTCCGGGTCGTCGTGACCGACGGCGTGTTCTCGATGGACGGCTACATCGCCCCCCTCGCCGAGATCTGCGACCTCGCCGAGCGATACGACGCGCTGGTGTTCGTCGACGACTCGCACGCCGTCGGCTTCATCGGCGACCACGGGCGCGGCACGCCGGAGCTGTGCGGCGTCGAAGGCCGGGTCGACATCTACACCGGCACGTTCGGCAAGGCCCTCGGCGGGGCCTCCGGCGGCTACGTCTCCGGGCACCGCGACATCGTCGCCCTGCTGCGCCAGCGGGCGCGGCCCTACCTGTTCTCCAACACGCTGGCGCCCTCGATCGTGGCGGGCACTCTTGCCGCGCTCGACCTCGTCGAGGGGTCGGGCGACCTGCGCCGGCAGTTGCAGGAGAACGCGGCACTGTTCCGCCGGCGCATGGCGGAGGAGGGCTTCGACCTGCTGCCCGGTGAGCATCCGATCGTGCCGGTGATGTTCGGGGACGCGGCCCGCACCGCCCGGATCGCGGCGGAGATGCAGCGCCACGGCGTGTACGTCACGGCGTTCAGCTTCCCCGTCGTCCCGCGGGAGCGGGCGCGGATCCGCGTCCAGCTGTCGGCCGCGCACACCCCGGAGCAGGTGGAGCGGTGCGTCACCGCCTTCGTCGCGGCGCGGGACGCGGTCGGCTGACCACGAGGACCCCGCGGACGAACGCTCTCAGTCCTCGATGCGCACGACGGGCACGCCTGCGGCATCCGTCGTGACGATCGTGACGGTGACGCCGTCGTCGAGTTCGGCCACGGGACGGCCCTCGAGCCACGTGAGGGTCCAGCGCGGCGCCGGGGATGCCCCGGCGACGCGCGCATCGACCTCGCGGATCGCGGCGACGACCTCGGCGGACAGGCGGGCGGGAGGATCCCCGCCCGCCGTCCAGCGCGTGCCGAGCTGCATCAGAGTTCGCCCAGCTCGATCTCGCGCACCGCGGTGGTCTCACCCGGCACGAATTCGATGGCGACGATCCGGCCGACGGCCTTGAGGTCGCCCTCGGCGGCGGTCAGCGCGTCCAGGTGCGGCGTCTCGATCACGATGCGCTCGACCGGGGTCTTCTGCGACACCTTCGCCTCGGTCTTCGCGCGGCGGATGCCGATGAGCGCCTCGCCGACCGCCTGCAGCACGAGCGGGTCGCCGCCATCCTGCTCGGGCGCCACCGGCCAGGGCGCGGTGTGGACCGAGCCCTCCTCGAACCAGGACCAGGCCTCCTCGGTCGCGAACGCGAGGATCGGGGCGAGAAGGCGCAGCAGCACAGACAGGGCGGTGCGCAGCGCGAGGGCCGCGGACGGCTGCCCCACGTCGGACTGGTTGTAGGCGCGCTCCTTGACCAGCTCCAGGTAGTCGTCGCAGAACGTCCAGAAGAACGACTCGGTGATCTCCAGGGCACGCGCGTGGTCGTAGGCCTCGAAGGCGCGGGTCGCGTCGCGCACCACCTGGTGGAGACCGGCCAGCATCGAGGCATCCAGCGCGTGCGTGATCTCGGCGCCCTCCGGAACGGGGAACGACAGCACGAACTTCGCCGCGTTGAGCACCTTGATCGCGAGGCGGCGTCCGATCTTCACCTGCGTCGGGTTCTGCGGATCGAACGCGGCGTCTGCACCCAGCCGGCTCGATGCCGCCCAGTAGCGCACCGCGTCGGTGCCGTGCTGGGCGAGGATGTCCGCCGGCGTGACCACGTTGCCCTTGGACTTGGACATCTTCTTGCGGTCCGGGTCGACGATGAAGCCGGAGATCGAGGCGTCCGTCCACGGCGCGCGGCCGTCTTCGAGGAGCGAGCGCAGCATCGTCGAGAACAGCCACGTGCGGATGATGTCCTGGCCCTGCGGGCGCAGGTCGAACGGGGCGACGAGGTTCCACAGCTCGTCGTCGCGCTGCCATCCGCCGGCCAGCTGCGGAGTCAGCGACGACGTCGCCCAGGTGTCGAAGATGTCCTTCTCCGCCTCGAAACCGCCCGGGACGCCGCGCTGCTCTTCGCGGTAGCCGACCGGAACGTCGGTGGTCGGGTCCAGCGGCAGCTGGCCGACGTCCGGCACGATCACGCGGTCGTAGTCGCGTTCGCCGTTCTCGTCCAGGCCGTACCAGAGCGGGATGGGCACCCCGAAGAAGCGCTGACGGGAGACCAGCCAGTCGCCGGTGAGGCCGTTCGTCCAGTTCTCGTAGCGCACGCGCATGAAGTCGGGATGCCACGACATCTGCTGCCCGAACGAGATGAGCCGGTCGCGCAGCTCTTCGTCGCGGGCGCCGTTTCGCAGATACCACTGGCGCGTCGAGACGATCTCGAGCGGGCGGTCGCCCTTCTCGAAGAACTTCACCGCGTGGCTGAAGGGCTTGGAGACGGCGATGAGCTCGCCCGACTCGCCGAGCAGCTCCACGATGCGCTTCTTGGCGCTGAACACCGTCTTGCCGGCGAGCTCCGCGTAGTGGGCGCGGGCCTGCTCGGTGACGATCGCGTCGGGGGCGTCCGCCAGCACGCGTCCGTCCTTGCCGAGGATCGTGCGGTTGGGCAGGTCGAGTTCGCGCCACCAGATGATGTCGGTCACGTCGCCGAACGTGCAGATCATCGCGATGCCGGAGCCCTTGTCGATCTGGGCGAGCGGGTGCGCGAGCACCGGCACCTCGACGTCGAACAGCGGAGTACGCACGGTCGTGCCGAACAGGGCCTTGTAGCGGTCGTCGTCGGGGTGGGCGACCAGGGCGACGCAGGCCGGGAGCAGCTCGGGGCGCGTCGTCTGGATGTGCACGTCGCCGGAGCCGTCGGTCTTGTGGAACGCGACCTCGTGGTAGCTCGCCTGCTGCTCGCGATCCTCGAGCTCGGCCTGGGCGATCGCGGAGCGGAAGTCGACGTCCCAGAGGGTCGGGGCCAGCGACTGGTACGCCTCGCCCCGCTCCAGGTTGCGCAGGAACGCCAGCTGGCTGGTGCGGATCGTATCGTCCGAGATGGTGCGGTACGTCTGCGTCCAGTCCACCGAGAGGCCGAGCTGGCGGAAGAGGTCCTCGAAGTGCTTCTCGTCCTCGATCGTCAGACTCTCGCACAGCGCGATGAAGTTGCGCCGGCTGATCGGCACCTGGTCGGCCGCCTTGCTGGACTTGTTGTCACCGCCCGCGAACGGCGGGGTGAAATCCGGGTCGTAGGGAAGGCTCGGGTCGCAGCGCACGCCGTAGTAGTTCTGCACGCGGCGCTCGGTGGGCAGGCCGTTGTCGTCCCAGCCCATCGGGTAGAACACGGTCTTGCCGCGCATGCGCTCGAACCGGACCTTGAGGTCGGTGTGCGTGTAGCTGAAGACGTGCCCGATGTGCAGGCTGCCGGAGGCGGTCGGCGGCGGGGTGTCGACTGAGAAGACTCCGGCACGGCCGACCTCGGCGGCCCGGACGCGGTCGAACAGGTATGTTCCGTTCGCACGCCACGCGGCATCCCACTTCTGCTCGAGGCCTTCGAGAGCCGGCTTGTCGGGAATGGTCATAGGTGTCTCCTCGAGCGAATATGTGCGGCACCGTGTGAGCGTGCCTGAGTGTGGGATGCCGCGACAGTCTATCGGAGCGGCAGGGGCGCCTGCTGACCCGGCCCGGGCGTCGGGGAGTCGCCTGCAGGCGCGAATGTCGTCGGGTGAGCGACGGACGGAGACGGATCAGCGGGCGCCGGGGTCCGCGGGGGCCGGCGGGGAGGCGGGCTCGGCCGGGACCGGCGGGGACTCGGAAGAGTCGGGGCGGCGGCGCGCGGGGAGGGCGCGCCGCACCGCGGACGTGGCCGTGCGGCCGGCGTTCGTGGCCGATCGGCCCACCTGGGTGGCGGCGCCTCCGGCGCGTCGGACGACCGCGACGGCGCGGTGCTCGAGGCGGAGGGCATCCGGCCCGGGTTCGAGTTCGGCGCGGAGGATCAGCGGCGGCGGCCCGAACGCGCGGCGCGAGCTGGCGACCACGCGCCGTGCCAGCACGTTGTTGCCCACGCCGCCGACCACTGCGCCGATGCCGAAGGGGAGCGCCTTGCCCACCCAGGAGGCTCCGGCGCGCGCGGCGAAGTGCTTGATGAACGTCGACTTCAGCTTGTCGACCGCGGGTCCGACCGCCGCCTTCGGGAGGGTCTGCGTGATGACCTCGCCCCAGTACACGGAGCGTGAGGGCCCGGTGCCGCGGGCCTGACCGCCGAACTGACCGAGCAGTGCGACCCCCTCGGATCCGAGCATGAGCGTCAGCACCAGCGCGCGGGCGCGGTCGGGATCGTCGACGTGGATGCCGTGCAGCTCGGCGAGCGACTGCGCGAACAGCGCGGTCGACTCCATGAACCCGACCGTCTCCGCCCCGCTGAGGGCGAGCGTCATGCCCGTCGTGATGCCCGGGATGACGGCCGTCGCCCCCACGGCCGCCCCGCCGCTGGTGACGGCTGCCAGGTAGCGGCGTTCGAGGATCACCGCGAGCTGCGCGGGAGAGGCATCCGGATGCCGCAGCCGCACGCTGCGCAGATGGGCGACGACGGCGGGACGCTGCACGGCGAGGACCTTCTCGAGCGAGCGTTCGAGAAGGGTCGGATCGGTGGGTGCAGCAGCGGGCTGCGGTGCGCGCGCCATGCCCCCATTGTGCATGCTGGTTCTGGATGCCTACCTGCGAGCTGTCCGCAAGGATCCCGCGCACAGGAACGCGGCCGCCATGAGGGCCACGACCACCCAGAGCGTGTTCAGCAGGCCGAACCGGGCGGCGAGCATCCCGATCGCGGGAGGACCGGCGAGGTTGGCGAGGTACGCGACCGTGGCGACGACGCTCACCCGCGCGACCGGATTCGGACCGCTCTCGGCGGCGGCCGACATCCCCAGCGGGAACCCCATGGACACCCCGATCGCCCACAGCACGACACCGGCGAGCACCAGCCAGGGATTGCCGCCGATGATGAACAGGACGACGCCGAGCACGCCGAGGGCGGTCGTCACCCGGGTGGTCCGCACCCGTCCGAGGCGATCGACCACGGGGCCGCCGAAGATCCGCGCCGCCGCCTCCGCGACGGCGAAGACGGTGAAGAACAGGGCGGCGATGGTGGCCGTCTGCCCGTGGTCGTCGTGGACCGACAGCGTCATCCAGCTGTTCGCGCTGCCTTCGGCGAGCTCCACGCCGAGCATCACGACGCCGATCAGCAGCAGGCGCCAGTCCAGCCAGCCGCGGGCCCAGGCGGCGAGCCTCTGCAGCCGCGTGCGGTCTTCGCCGGCATCCTCGTGGCGGATGCCGGGCGCGATGAAGGTCGCGAGCACGATGCCGGCCACCGCGACGAGGACCGCCTCGCCGAGGAACTGGGCCGAGGGCGAGATGCCGACGGCCGCGCAGAGGGCGCCGATCCCGGCGCCGACCGCTGCCCCGACCGACCAGCCGCCGTGCATGAGCGGCATCAGGGTGCGCTGCGCTGCGCTCTCGACCGCGGCGCCCTCGACGTTGATCAGCACGTCGAGGGTGCCGATGCCGTACCCGACGATGATGAACGCGATCGTCGTGCCCGGGATCGACCCGGCGGCCACCGCGATCCCCATGACGGCCAGGGCGATGGCGGCGATGAGGAGCGCTGCGCCGACCGCCCGGCGACTGCGCAGAGCGTGCAGCAGGGGAGTCGAGGTGAGCAGTCCCACGATCGACCCGACGGTCACGGAGCCGAGGATGAGCCCGAGCGTTCCGGTGTCGGTGTGCAGCTCGGACATCACCGCGGGCAGGCGCGGGCCCCAGGATGCCACCGTGATGCCGCCGAGCGCGAAGGCGGCGATGACCGCGTTGCGCCAGCGGGTGACCGTGCGCGCCTCGAACTCGGTGGCGACGGCTGCTGCGGCGTCGGACATGCGGACGGACCTCTTCGTTCAAAACCGAGTGCCATTAGGGATTGATGTCGATTGTCGCACGGCGCGTACGGCAGGGCAAGGGATGCGGCACTGCGCGATGGGGCGAGAGTCAGTCCCGGACGTCGATGCCCAGCGCGACCGCGAGGTCCGCGGCGAGCAGCTCCACCTGGCGGGTCGCGAGAGTCGCACCGCGCAGACCCGCCGGCGAGGTGAACGAGAGGGCGTCCAGACCGCGCAGGTCGAGGTGTTCCGCACGCAGGTCCCGCGTGTCGACCTCGTCGGCGCGGCATCCCTCGAACCGCACGCGCGACAGCGTGGCGCCCGGCAGGTCGAGGGTGCCGATCGCGCAGTCGACGAACACGACGTCGGCGGCCGTCGCACCGGCGAGGGTCAGGTAGTCGACGCGGATGCCGCGCAGCTCGACCGAAGCGAGCTCGGCGCGCCCGAAGTCCAGTGCACCCACGCGTCCGCCGACCGAGCGGACGTTGCGCCACGTGCCCCGGGTCGCGACCACCTCCGCGGCGCGGAGCCCGGCGAGCTCGACGTCTGCGAGGCGCGCAAGGGTCAGATCGAGTCGATCCACCCCGGTGGCATCGAGCACGCACTCGGTGAGCAACGTCCGGGAGGCGTCCTGCTCCTCGTCCAGGCGACCGATCTGCGCCTGCGAGATCTCGGCCCCCGGACCCTGGAACGAGACCTCGTCGAGGTCGTCCGGAAGATCGGGCGCCGACACCCGCGGCGCGGCGGGGCCGGCGGCCGCGCGCGCCATCAGTCCGGCACGCCGATCGGCGTGAACGTGTCCGACTCGGGCACGCGCTTCCAGCCGGAGGCGAGGTAGGCACACACCAGGGTGAGCACCGACAGGATCGCGAGAACCAGTGCCGGGTGCCACCACGCGTAGGAGGTCACCTGGCCGAGCTCGAGCGTGACGAGCGGGATGAAGCCGGACAACGTCGCCGCGACGGCGTACGCGATCGACAGCGCCGAATAGCGGAAGTGGTCGGGGAACAGATCGTTCATGAGTCCGCCCAGCGCGGCCCAGGATGCCGTGGGCAGGATGCCGCCGACGACCATCATCCCGACGAGCACGCCGAACGACGCGCTCGGCAGCAGCCAGTACATCGGGAACGCGATGAGGAGGGTGCCGAGGGCTCCCCACATCACGACCTTCGCCGAGCCGATCCGGTTGGCCCAGGCGCCGAACAGGGGGATCGTCACGAACTGCACGAGGGCGCCGATCGTCGTCGCGGTGAGCAGTTGCGTGTAGTCGTAGTGCAGGTGGTCGGCGCCGTAGTTCATCGTGTACGTGTTCATCAGCGAGTAGGAGCCGATGCCGAGGAGGGCGGCGCCGACGGCGACGATGAACTCCGCCGGGGCGCCCCGGAAGACCTCGAGGAACGGCACCTTGTCGCGGCGCTTCTCCGCGACGAGGCGCGTGAAGACCGGGGTCTCGTCGATCGACCAGCGCAGGTACAGCGACACGAGCAGCAGCGGGACGGCCAGGAGGAACGGGATGCGCCATCCCCAGGCGGCGATCGTCTCGGCCGACATCGCGCGGGCCATGACGAGGAAGACGACGGCGGTGAGCGTCGAGCCGACCGGAGAGCCGAGCTGCGGGATGGCGGCGTAGAACGCGCGCTTGAGGCGCCCGGAGTTCTCGGTCGCGAGGAGGATGGAACCGCCCCACTCGCCGCCGAGCGACAGGCCCTGCACGACGCGCAGCAGCACGAGCGCGACGGCACCGAACCAGCCCGCCTGCGCATAGGTGGGAAGGCAGCCGATGAGCGCGGTCGCGACGCCCATGATCGCGACCGTCCACAGCAGCGTCGCCCGGCGTCCGAGGCGGTCGCCCATGTGGCCGAACGCGATGGCGCCGAGCGGACGCACCACGAACGCGACGGCGATCGTGGCGAACGAGGCCATCGTCGCGCCGAACTGCCCGAGCGGCTCGAAGAACGCCGGGCCGGCGAAGAACGCCGAGAAGTACGCGAAGACGTAGAAGTCGAACGATTCGAGCGACGTGCCGACCATCGACGCCCAGGCGACACGACGGGTGGGCAGGGCGTTCGGGGCGACAGCGGGTGTTGCGGTGGTCACGGGCATCCATCCTGCCAGTTTCCTGAGAGGGCGGGGGCCGAATCCGACACCCGGTCCAGAAAACCCCGGTCAGAGGATCTCGAGAAGCTCCGGGGATGCCGCCGCGCGCACCGCGTCGCGGGCCTCGGTCGCCGTCGCCGCCCCCCGGGCGGCCGCCGCGAGCTGCTGGCAGTCCAGCTGCGTGTGCGCAGCCAGGGCCACCCGCACGGCGGGCACTTTGCCGGGCGCCATCGACAGGCTCGAGACGCCGAGACCGACCAGGACGAGGGCGAGAAGCGGATCGCCGGCCGACTCGCCGCACACCCCGAGCGGCTTGCCGGCCTGTCGCGCACCGATGCCGGCGGCCGCGATGACGTCCAGGACGGCGGGCTGCCACGGGTCGAGCAGATCCGACAGCTCGCCCTGCATCCGGTCGGCGGCCATCGTGTACTGGGCGAGGTCGTTGGTGCCGAGGCTGCCGAAGTCGACGGCGCCGAGCACATGGGACGCGCGCAGCGCGGCGCCCGGGACCTCGATCATCACCCCGGCCTTCGGCAGGCCGTTCTCGTACACGCGGCGGGCGAACCATGCGGCCTCTTCGACGGTGGCGACCATCGGCGCCATGACCCGCACGTCCGCTCCGGTGAGCTTCGCGGCCGCGGCGAGGGCCTCCAGCTGGGCGTCCAGCAGCTCCGGGCGCTCGGCCGACAGTCGCAGGCCGCGCCGGCCGAGCGCCGGGTTCTCCTCGGGGCCGAGGTCGGCGAACTTGAGGGGTTTGTCGGCGCCGGCATCCAGCGTGCGCACGACGACGCGGCGGCCGCCGAACGGCTCGAACACGCGACGGTAGATCTCGGTCTGCTCGGCGACCGTCGGGGCGGTCTCGGACGAGAGGAACACGAACTCGGTGCGGAACAGGCCGACGCCCTCGAGGTCCTGAGGGCCGGCGAGCTCGGCATCCTCCACGCCGCCGATGTTGGCCAGCAGCGCGATGGCGAGTCCGTCCTTGGTGCGTCCGGGTCCGCTCGCGGCGGCGAGCGCAGTGGCGCGGCGTTCCCGGCGGGCGTGCTGGGCCGCGATGAGGGCGGGATCGGGGTCGATGACCACCTCGCCGGTGTCGCCGTCGAGGGAGATGTGGGTGCCGGGTGCGATGCCGGTCGCGCCGTGCAGCTGGACGACGGCGGGGATGCCCATCTGCGCCGCGAGGATGGCGGTGTGGCTGGTGCGGCCGCCGGCCTGGGTGACGATGCCGACGACGAGTGACCGGTCGAGGGTCGCGGTCTCGGCCGGGGCGAGGTCTTCGGCCACGAGGACGCTCGGCTGCGTGAAGTCCGGCACGCCCGGGGTGGGGACGCCGAGCACCGCCGCGACGGCACGGGCCCCCACGTCCCGGAGGTCGGCGACCCGCTCGGCGAAATAGCCGCCGAGCGCCTCGAACTTGACGACGAACTCCTCGACGGCGGCCGTGATCGCGGTCGCCGGGCCGACGCCGGCGTGCACCGACGCGACGGCGGCCTTCAGCAGCGACTTGTCCCGGGCGATCATCGCGGTCGCCTTGAGGATCGTCTGGGCGGTGTCGTTCACCCGTTCGACCTTCGCGTCGAGCGAGGCCGCCACGTCGGCGAAGGCCTGCGCGACGGCGGCCGCCGCGGCATCCGGGTCGGCCGGTGCCGGCTCGTTCGCCGGCGGCCGGACCGGCGGTGCGACCTGCACCACCGGTCCGTAAGCCGTGCCCGGGCTGACGCCGATTCCCTGCTGGATCTCGCCGGACGTCTCGGTCATGTCACTCGGCGTCCAGGTCGGTGGCCAGGAGCGCGACGAGCTTGTCCAGGACCGCGTCGGCGTCGTCGCCGGATGCCGTGAGCACGACCTCCTCGCCGTGGGTGGCGCCGAGCGCCATCACGCCGAGGATGCTGGTGGCGTCGACGGCATCCTGGCCCGGGCGGCCGATCTCGACGTCGAGGCCGGAATCGGCGGCCGCTTCGACGAACAGCGACGCGGGGCGGGCGTGCAGGCCGACGGACGAGGCGATGGTGACGGTACGGGTTGCCATGGTGTTCTCCTTCGAAGGGGCGGACGGATGTCAGGCGGCGACGGGCTCGGTGACCGGGGCCTCGGCGGAGGCGACGGCCTTGTTCTGCGCCATAGTCTTCAGCACGATCACGATGAGCGCCATGACCGCGACGCCGATCACGAGAGCCAGCACGAACAGGGCCGGCTGGCCGATGAGCGGCAGCACCCAGATGCCGCCGTGCGGGGCGCGCAGGGTCACCGCGAAGATCATGCAGAGGCCACCGGTGACGGCGGAGCCGATGACCGAGGAGGCGATCACGCGGATGGGGTCGGCGGCGGCGAACGGGATCGCGCCCTCGGAGATGAACGAGAGACCGAGGAGCCACGCGGCCTTGCCGTTCTCCCGTTCGGGGCCGTTGAAGAGCTTCGGGCGCACCGCGGTGGCCAGGGCCATCGCCAGCGGGGCGACCATGCCGGCGGCCATGACGGCGGCCATGATCTTCAGCTGCGGGGCATCCGTCGCGGCGCCCGCGGCGGCGAGTCCGGTGGTGGCGAACGCGTAGGCGGTCTTGTTGACCGGGCCGCCCAGGTCGAAGCCCATCATCGCGCCGAGGATGAGACCGAGGATCAGCGCGCTGGCGCCGGTCATGCCGTTCAGCCACGTGTTCAGCTGCGTCATGATCCACACGATCGGGCGGCCGAGGATGGTGATGAACAGACCCGCGGTGATCAGGGTGGAAAGCAGCGGGATCACGACGACGGGCATCACGCCACGGACGCCCTTGTGCACCTTCCAGCGCGAGATCCACAGGGCGACGAAGCCGCCGAGGAATCCGGTGACGAGGCCCCCGAGGAACCCGGCGCTCATCGTGGCCGCGATCGCTCCGCCGACGATGCCGGGAACGAGGCCGGGCCGGTCGGCGATCGCGTAGGCGATGAAGCCGGACAGGATCGGCACGAGGAAGCCGAACGACGCCCCGCCGATGACGAACAGCAGTCCGCCCCACGACATCAGGCTGAGCGGGTTGAAGTGCTGGGCGATGTTGAGCGGGTCGCCGGGGATGAGGTTGTACTTGACCACCGCGACGGGCCCGGCTGCGCCGATCGCGAGCTGCGCGATCATGAACGACAGGGCGATGAGGATGCCGCCCGCCGCGACGAACGGGATCATGTACGAGACGCCGGTCATCAGCCACTGCCGGATCTTGGTGCCGACCCGGGCGTTCTCCTCGACCTTGGTGGTGAGGCCGCCGGCGGCGGCCGCCTGGGCGGCCTGCGCGGCCTTGCTCGGGTCCGCCTCCCACTCGGCGGCGAGCGCGGCGGCGTGCGCGATGAGCTCGGGGCCGTCGGAGATCGCCTTCTTCACGCCGACGTCGACGGTCGGCTTTCCGGCGAAGCGCCCGACGTCCTTCACGGCGAGGTCGTGGGCGAAGACGACCGCGTCGGCGTCGGCGATCTCGGCGGCGGTGAGCGGCACGGTGCCGGCTGAACCCTGCGTCTCGACCTTCATCTCGTGGCCGGCTTCCTTCGCCGCGCGCTCCAGGGCCTCGGCGGCCATGTAGGTGTGCGCGATCCCGGTGGGGCACGAGGTGACGCCGACGAGCTTCAGCGACCGGTTCGCGGCCCCGGTGAGCGGGACGGGGTACTCTGCGGCGGCCGCGACGGCGGCGGCTGCGGCGGCATCCTCCTGCGCGTCGGACGCCACGGCGGGCGCCGGGGGCGCGTCGAGCTGCACCTGCTCGTCGACGATGGCGACGACCTCGGCCTCGGTGGTCGCGGCCAGCAGGGCGGCGCGGAACTCCTTCTTCATCAGGGCGCGGGCGAGCTTGGGCAGCATCTGCATGTGCGCGTCGCCGCCGTCGGCCGGCGCCGCGATGAGGAAGACGAGGTTGGCGGGGCCGTCTTTCGCACCCCAGTCGATGCCGTCCGTCACGCGTCCGAACACGAGCGAGGGCTCGGTGATGGCGGCGCTCCGCGCGTGCGGGATGCCGATGCCGCCGGGAAGCCCCGTGGCCATCTTCGTCTCACGCTCGCGGACGTCGGCGAGGAACTGCTCGAGGTCGGTGCAGCGACCGGTGGCGACGAGGCGTTCGGCGAGGTGACGGGTCGCCTCGTGCCGGTCGGCGCCGGTGAGGTCGAGCACCACCTGCTCTTCGTTGATCAGTGGCATGGCGATTCCTTCCGTGGAGTCAGTCAGCGAGCGGGAGCTCGCGGTCGGGGGAGGTGGTCAGCGAGACGTGGATGTCCCGGATGTCGGTCGGGGCGGGCACCTGGCTGCCGGGCAGTCCGACCGCGGCGGTGCCCCAGCGGACGCCTTCGGCGAGCGCATCGGATGCCGGGCGTCCGGCGTCGAGGCTGAAGAGGAGCCCGGCGAGCATGCAGTCGCCGGCGGCCACGGTCGAGACGACGTCTGCGGCGGGCGCCTGCGCATGCCAGACGCCGTCGCCGGTGACGAGGATCGCACCGTCGACGCCGAGGCTGACGGCGACGATCCGGATGCCGCCGCGGTGCAGCGCACAGGCGGCGTCGATGACGGCGCCGAGGGTCCGCAGGTCTGTGCCGACGAGGCCGCTCAGCTCTTCGCGGTTCGGCTTGATGAGCGTGGGCCCGGCGGCGACGGCGGTGGTGAGCGAGTGGCCGGACGTGTCGACGGCGATGTGGATGCCGCGCTCGCGGGCTCCGTCGACGAGGCGCGCGTAGAAGTCCGCGGGTGCGCCCGGCGGCAGGCTGCCGCCGCCGGACAGCCACGCGCCGGCGGGGACGTCGGCGAGGGCGGTGGCGATGAGCGCCGCGGTCTCGGCGGAATCCAGCCGCGGGCCGGGCTCGTTGAGCTTGGTGGTGGTGCCGTCGGGCTCGAGAACACTGATGTTCATGCGCACGTTGCCGCGGATCGGGACGACGTCGACCGGCACGCCCGCCGCCGCGCACAGCGATTCGAGCAGGCCGCCTTCGAGGCCGCCGGAGGGGAGCACGGCACGGGTGACGCCGCCCATCGCGACGACCGCGCGCGACACGTTCAGCCCCTTGCCGCCCGGGTCGATGCGGCTCGTCGTCGCGCGGAGCACCTCTCCACGGGAGAGGCGATCGAGTCCGACGGCGCGGTCGATGCTCGGGTTGGGGGTGAGGGTGACGATCATGCGGTCACGACCTTCGGGCCGGCGCTGCGCAGGGCATCGACGGCGTCGTCGTCGGCATCGGTGTCGGTGATGACGGTGTGGAGCTCGTCGGTCCGGGCGAAGCGCTGAAGGTGGACGGCGCCGAGCTTGCTGGAGTCGGCCAGCAGCACGCGGGTGCGGGCCGCATCGAGCATGGCGCGCTTGACCGCGGCTTCGTCCTGGTCGGGCGTGGTGAGGCCGTGCGCCGCGTCGAACCCGTTCGTTCCGAGGAACGCGACGTCGACGGTGAGGCCGGCCAGGGCGGCGGTGGCCCACGGGCCGACGGCGGCCGCGGTGACGGTGCGCACCCGGCCGCCGATCAGGAGCAGGGTCAGGTTCTCGCGGCCGGCGAGCGCCGCCGCGATGGTCGCGTTGTTGGTGACGACGGTGAGTCGCGCGTCGGTGGGGATGAGTTCCGCGAGCGCGAGGGTCGTCGATCCGGAGTCGAGCAGCACCGTGCCGTCCTCGGGAAGCTCGGCGAGCGCCCGGGTGGCGATGCGCAGCTTGGCGTCGGCCTGGCGTCCGATGCGGCTGGAGAGGGAGAGTTCGGGGACGGGGCGGTCGGTGGGCAGTGCGCCGCCGTGCACTCGGCGGACGAGGCCCTGCTGCTCGAGGACGGCGAGATCGCGCCGGACGGTCTCGGTCGTGACGTCGAATCGGTCAGCGAGGGTCGCGACCTCGACGCGGCCTTCACCCTGAGCGTGCTCGAGGATGCGCTGCTGCCGCTCTGCTGCGTACATCGGGGCTCCTTCGCCGTGCCCACCCCGGTGGTGGGCGTAGAGCCACTATCCCACATGAACCAACAGAAAACAATACAAACGAAGAATGCGGATGTTGGAACGTGTGGTTTACGACTCAGAGCGACCGAGTGGCGGCCTCCTGCCACGGAGCGACGTCGACGGAAACCCGCAGGGTCGACGAGGTCGCATCGGTGAAGATGATGCCCCGCATGGGGGAGACGTCCGCGTAGTCGCGCCCCCACGCCACGGTCACGTAGCGGTCGTTCGCCCGCTGATCGTTCGTGGGATCGATGGCCAGCCAGGCATCCTGCTCGGGGAGCCAGACGGCGAGCCAGGCGTGGGACGCATCGGCGCCGAAGACGCGCTCCTTGCCGGGCGGCGGCTGCGTCGCGAGATAGCCGCTGACGTAGCGGGCGGCGACGCCGTGGCTGCGCAGGCACGCGAGCGCGAGGTGCGCGAAGTCCTGGCAGACGCCCGCGCGCTGCTCGAGCACGTGGGCGACCGAGCTGGTGACGGTCGTCGCCGTGCTGTCGTAGCGGAAGTCCCGGAAGATGCGGTGCATGAGGTCGTCGGCCGCTTCACCCACCGGGCGCCCCGGGAGGAGGGAGGCCGCGGCGTACGCGAAAACCCCCTCCGCGTGCACGGCCCGGGCCGATTCCAGGGCGAATTCGGTGGCCAGCCACGCGTCGGAGGCCGCGCTGCCGTGAGGGCGGGAGGTCTCCCACGGACGCGCGAGGGCCTGCGGATCGTACTGCGGCGCGCGGACGGTCACGTCGCTGTTCGCCTCGATCTGCAGCCGACGGTGCTTGGCCGTGACCTGGAAATACGTGACCGCGTTGCCGTAGACGTCCGTGTCGCGGTCGAGGTCGACCGGTTCCGGGTCGACGCTCGCGGCGGTGGTCGCGACGTCCTGCCACGGGAGCGGTCGCGGCGTCATGTGGTAGACGCCGAGACTGTCGCGCACGTCGTCGTTGTACGTGTACGTGGTGCGGTGGAACACCCGATACCGCATCAGCCGACCTCCTCGATGACGGACAGATCGGTCAGTGCGACCGGCGGCAGGCCGCCGGCGAAGTGGATCTCCGCCGTCGCATCGGCAAGCTGCTCGAGCTGGCCGATGAGCTCGGAGAGGAGGAGCGCGAGGGCGTGCCGCCGGCCGCCCTGCGACGAGGCGAGGGAGGCGGCATCCACCTCGGCCAGCCGGTCGGCGAGATCGCCCACCAGCCGCTCGGCACGCGTCGAGCCCGTCGAGGCGGGAAGGTCGGCGAGGTGCTCCACGAGGCGGTCCACCGCGAACGCGACCGAGCGCGGGTTCTGCCGGTCCGCGAGCAGGAGCTCCGCGAGAGCCCCGACGCGAGCCGTGCCGCGGTAGCGCCGCCGGAAGGTGACGGCGCTCTCGGTGCACGCCACGAGCACGTCGCGCACCTCGCGTTCGACGCGGACCGGGCGGGTCTCGACAACCGTCGCCCGCAGCAGGCGGCAGACCTGCAGTCCGCGCTCCAGGCTGCGGCCGGCTTCGGTCATGCGCCAGCCGGCATCCCTGATCATGTTCGCCGTGACTCCCTGCAGCGAGAGGAGCGCACTGAGCATGCGGCCCGCGGACTCCGCGATCTGGTGGTCGTGCCGGCTGAGACGCAGCGCGCGCTGCGCCCGCGTCACGGCGGCGAACACCCGCCACGTGTCACCGGACAGCTGGTCGCGCACCTCCTCGAGCGCCTGACGCATCCGCTCGATGGCGTAGGCCGGACTCCCCACCCGCTGCGCGTCCAGCAGGAGCGAGCGCAGGTCGGCCGCGGGGGATGCCGCAGCGCGCCCGGTCGGCGGCCCCGCCAAACGGTGCAGCGGCACGAGGAGGGCCCGTGCTCCTGCGCCGGGGGCGCCGGGATCGGCGGCGCGCAGGTCATCGAGATCGGGATCGACCGCGAGGATCATCCGCAGCACGTCCTCGGCGCGCTCCGCGTAGCGGCCGGCCCAGAACAGGTTCTCCAGGCTCCGCGGCGAGAGCACCGTGTCGAGCCGGTCGACGACGTCCCCGTCCATGTCGGCGAGCCCCTGGTCGGGCTCGGACGCATCGGTCTTGCGCACCCACACGTCCTTGGCGATGCGCGTCCCGGTCTCGTCGTACGCCGTCGCCAGCCCACCGGCCAGCGGGCGATAGGCGGCGCCGTAGCGCAGCGTGAACATCCGCAGGGTCACCGGATGCGGGCTCGCCGAGCCGGCATCCGTCCAGACCGGCGCCCGCGACAGCAGCGCGCGCTCCCGGCCGACGTACAGGTGCGGGGCGGTCAGGATGCGGCCGCGCACCTCGTCCGGCGGAGGAGCCGAGACCGGGACGCCCGGCTGCACCGGCTCGTCGATGCGGAGCACCTCGAACCCGGGGTCGTCGAGTCGTGCCAGCACCTCGGCGCGCGCATCGTCGTCGCCGCACCACCACGTGGGGGCCTGCGCGAGTCGCAGGGGCTCGCCGAGCAGGGTCTGACACGCGTCCGGGAGGAACGCCGACAGTGCGGGGTTCTCGAGCACGCCGGCGCCCAGCCCGTTGACGACCCGCACCCGCCCGCGACGCACCGCCTCGGTGAGCCCGGCGACCCCGAGCCGCGAATCCCCGCGCAGCTCGAGCGGATCCGACCAGAGCGGATCGACCCGCCGCAGGATCACGTCGACCCGTTCGGTCGCGGGCTTGCGCGGCCAGCCCGGCGGCTTCAGCCACACGCGGCCGTCGCGCATCAGCAGGTCCTCGCCCTGCACGAGCGGGAACCCCAGCACGTTCGCCAGGTGTCCCTGGTCGAACGCGGTCTCCGAGCGCGACCCGGGGGAGAGAACCACCACGCGCGGCTCGGCGACCCCCTCCGCGGCGCTGTCCAGGAGCGCCGCGCGCAGGGCGGCATAGAACGGGGACATCCGGTGCGGCGCACCCAGCTGGTACAGCTCCGGGATCACCTGGGAGATCACCCGCCGGTTCTCCATCACATAACCGAGCCCCGACGGGGCCTGCAGGCGGTCCGCCAGCACCTGCCAGGTTCCGTCGGGCGCGCGGCCCAGGTCTGCCGCGGTCACCACCAGCGACTGCGCGCCGGAGGCGGATGCCCGCACCAGCGGCCGCAGGTAGCCGCTGTGGCCGAAGATCGCCGCCGCGGGAAGGACGCCGTCGCGCAGGAGCGCGCGCTCGCCGTAGAGGTCGGTGAGGATCGCGTTCCACAGCTCGGCACGCTGGGCGAGTCCGGCATCCAGATGGGCCCACGTCTCGGAATCCAGGACGAACGGCATCGGGTCCAGTCGCCACGGCAGCGCCTCGCCCGTCGGCGGAGTCCAGGTCACGCCGTCGTCGGCGAGGAACCTGCTGACATCGTCGGCGACCCGGGTGACCTCGGGCCCCTCCAGGTCGAGGGCGACCGCGGCGAACTCGCGCCAGGCCGGACGCAGGGTGCCGTCGGCATCCACCACCTCGTCGTATGCGCCGGAACCGACCTGCTCGCCCGCGGTGCGGGCGTAGTCCTGGATGATGCTCAAGCGCGGGCCTCTCGGTTGCCGTGACGGGGCGCAGGCCCCGCTTCAACCTACCGGCACAACCGCCACCCGCCCATCCCGCGCGGGGCGGTATCATCGAGGGATACGCATCGATCCGGCCATCACCGGGGAGCACTCGGAAGAACAGGGCGCGAGCCCCCAGTAGAACCGGGCGGGGCAGGCCCGTCACAGCCGCAGTGAGAGTGGCGCTCGGTCGTTGAGCGAGGACGCGCGAAGCGCGCCCGAGACGAAACGCAGGGTGCAACGCAGGGTGGTACCGCGGTCCCAGGATCGTCCCGGCAGCACGATGAATCCGAGTTGCTGCGAGAGATGATGACCTACCCCAAGAGCTCCGCCTTCGGCCCCGCCGCCGACCTCGTCCCGAGCCCGCGCTTTCCCGACATCGAGCGGGAGACCCTCGCCTTCTGGGACCAGGACGACACCTTCCGCGCATCCATCGCGAACCGTGACGGCGCCGAGGAATGGGTGTTCTACGACGGACCCCCGTTCGCCAACGGCCTGCCGCACTACGGGCACCTGCTGACCGGCTACGCCAAGGACCTCTTCCCGCGCTTCCAGACCATGCGCGGCAAGAGGGTCGACCGCGTCTTCGGGTGGGACACCCACGGTCTCCCGGCTGAGCTCGAGGCGATGAAGCAGCTCGGACTCACCGAGAAGAGCGAGATCGAGGCCATGGGCATCGACACGTTCAACGCCAAGGCGCGCGCCTCCGTGCTGAAGTACACCCGCGACTGGGAGGACTACGTCACGCGGCAGGCCCGCTGGGTGGACTTCGAGCGCGGCTACAAGACCCTCGACACCAACTACATGGAGTCGGTGCTGTGGGCCTTCAAGACCCTGTGGGACAAGGGCCTCGCCTACGAGGGCTACCGGGTGCTGCCGTACTGCTGGCGCGACGAGACGCCGCTCTCGAACCACGAGCTGCGCATGGACGACGACGTCTACAAGATGCGCCAGGACCCCTCGGTCACGGTGACCTTCCCGCTCACCGGCGCCAAGGCCGAGACCCTCGGCCTGACCGCCGTGCGCGCGCTCGCGTGGACGACCACCCCGTGGACGCTGCCGACGAACCTGGCGCTCGTGGTCGGCCCCGACATCGAGTACGTCGTGGTCCCCGGGGGCCCCGCCGGCGCCGCGGACGTGCACCCCGGCGACGACGCGCTCGAAGCGACCGCGCACCGCTACCTGCTGGCATCCGACCTCCTCGGGTCCTACGCCAAGGACCTCGGCTACGAGTCGGCGGAGGCGGCGCGTGCGGCCGTGGACCAGATCGTCCGCGGCGCCGAGCTCGCCGACGTGACCTACGACCGGCTGTTCGACTACTACGCCGACGCCGACGTCTGGGGCACCGGCAACGCCTGGCGCATCCTCGTCGACGACTACGTCACCACCACCGACGGCACCGGCATCGTGCACCAGGCGCCCGCCTACGGTGAGGACGACCAGCGCGTCACCGAGGCGCACGGCATCCCGCTCATCATGAGCCTGGACGACGGCGGCCGGTTCCTGCCGCAGGTGACCGACGTCGCCGGCGAGCTGTGGATGGACGCCAACCGGCCGCTCATCCGCGTGCTGAAGGCCGAGGGGCGGCTCCTGCGCGAGGCATCCTACGAGCACTCCTACCCGCACTGCTGGCGGTGCCGGAACCCCCTCATCTACCGGGCGGTCTCCAGCTGGTTCGTGCGCGTCACCGACTTCAAGGACCGCATGCTCGCGGGCAACGAGCAGATCACCTGGGTGCCCGGCAACGTGCAGCACGGCCAGTTCGGCAAGTGGCTCGAGGGCGCGCGCGACTGGTCGATCAGCCGCAACCGCTACTGGGGCTCGCCCATCCCGATCTGGAAGAGCGACGACCCCGCGCACCCGCGCGTGGACGCCTACGGATCGCTGGCCGAGCTGGAGCGCGACTTCGGCCGACTGCCGCGCAACCCGGAGGGCGAGGTCGACCTGCATCGTCCCTACATCGACGAGCTGACGCGCCCGAACCCGGACGACCCCACCGGCAAGAGCACCATGCGCCGCATCGAGGACGTCTTCGACGTGTGGTTCGACTCCGGCTCCATGCCGTACGCCCAGGTGCACTATCCGTTCGAGAACCGCGAATGGTTCGACACGCACGCGCCGGCGGACTTCATCGTCGAGTACATCGGTCAGACGCGCGGCTGGTTCTACCTGATGCACGTGCTCTCAACGGCGCTGTTCGACCGCCCGGCGTTCAGCGGCGTCGCCTGCCACGGCATCGTGCTGGGCAGCGACGGGCAGAAGATGTCGAAGTCGTTGCGCAACTATCCCGACGTCAACGAGGTCTTCGACCGCGACGGCTCGGACGCGATGCGCTGGTTCCTGATGTCGAGCTCGGTGCTGCGGGGCGGCAACCTCGTCGTCACCGAGGAGGGCATCCGCGCGGGCGTGCGGGAGTTCATGCTCCCGGTGTGGAACGCGTGGTACTTCTTCTCCACGTACGCCAACGCGGCGACCGCATCCGGCTACGAGGCCACGTGGCGCACGGACTCCACGGACGTGCTCGACCGCTACATCCTGGCGCTCACCGGCGACCTGGTGCGGGACGTCGCGACCGACCTGGAGGGCCTCGACTCGACGATGGCAGCGGCCAAGCTCCGCGACTTCGCCGAGGTGCTGACCAACTGGTACATCCGGCGCTCGCGCGACAGGTTCTGGACCGGAGTGACGGACGACCCCCGCAGCCGCGAGGCGTTCGACACCCTGTACACGGTGCTCGAGACGCTGTGCCGCGTGGCGGCGCCCCTCATCCCGCTCGTCTCCGAGCGGGTGTGGCAGGGCCTCACGGGCGGCCGCAGCGTGCACCTGACCGACTGGCCGGATGCTACGGCGTTCGCTCCGGCGGCGGACATCCGCGAGGCGATGGATGCCGCGCGCGAGGTGTCCAGCGTCGCCAACGCGCTGCGCAAGCGCGAGGGCAAGCGCGTGCGCCTGCCCCTGCCTCGCCTCACCGTGGCAGTGGCCGGCTCCGCGGGCCTCGGGCTGTTCACCGACATCCTCCGCGAGGAGCTCAACGTCAAGGGCGTCGAACTCGTCGAACTCGGCGACGACACCGCCTCCGAGTACGGGATCACGCACCGCCTGCAGGTCAATGCCCGGGCTGCCGGCCCGCGCCTGGGCAAGCAGGTGCAGCAGGTGATCCAGGCGTCCAAGGCGGGGGACTGGCAGCAGACCCCCGAGGGCGTCGTCGCGGGCGGCATCCTGCTCGAAGAACCGGAGTACGAGCTCGTGCTGGAGACCGCCGGCCGCCCCGAGGGCGAGGCGCTCGCGCTGCTTCCCTCCGGCGGGTTCGTGCTCCTGGACACGACCACGACCCCCGAGCTCGAGGCCGAGGGCCTGGCCCGCGACGTCGTGCGCGCCGTGCAGGACACCCGCAAGGCCGCCGGCTTCGAGGTCAGCGACCGCATCGCCCTGTCGCTGTCGTTCGACGACGAGGAGGATGCCGCGGCGGTTCGCGACGCCTTCGCGACGGCCGACGTGGCCGGCGAGACCCTCGCTCTCGTCGCGACGGTCAACGGCGCCGTGCTCACCGGCTCCACCTTCGACGCGGCGGTCGAGGCCGGTCACACCGGTTCGTTCGCGGCGGGCGACTTCGCTAACCGCGGCGGCTTCACCGTCGGTGTGACGAAGGTCCTCGTGCGTGAGACGGAGGCGGTGTGATGGACGATCGCGAACGCGCGGACGCCGTCTACTCGGCTCTGCTGGAGCGCCAGGGTGAGCAGTGGGTGCAGCCGCGGGTGGAGCGCACCCGCCGCGTGCTGGAGCTGCTCGACGACCCGCAGCGCACCTACCGGGTCGTGCACGTCACCGGGACGAACGGCAAGACCTCGACCAGCCGGATGATCGAGAGCCTCATCCGCGCCCACGGGCTGCGGACGGGCCTGTTCACGAGCCCGCACCTGCAGCGGTTCACGGAGCGCATCATGATCGACGGCGCGCCCGTCGAGGATGCCGCCGTCGCCGATGCGTGGGACGAGATCCTCCCGTTCGTGGAGCTCGTCGACGCCGAGCTCGCCGCGGCCGGCGACGCCCGGCTCACCTTCTTCGAGGTGCTCACCGTGCTCGCGTTCGTGGTCGCGGCCGACGCACCGGTCGACGTCCTCGTGCTGGAGGTCGGGATGGGCGGCGCGTGGGACTCCACGAACACGGCCGACGGCGACGTGGCGGTCTTCGCCCCGATCGACATCGATCACGCGGACCGCCTCGGAGACACGATCGCCGAGATCGCCGGCGTGAAGGCGGGCATCATCAAGGACGGCGCGGCCGTCGTCTCGTCCCGGCAGGATGCCGCGGCCGAGCAGGTGCTGCGCGCCGCGGCCGCCGCGCGCGGCGCGTCGATCGCCTTCGAGGGCGAGGGATTCGCCCTCGCCGAGCAGCGCCTCGCGGTCGGCGGACAGCAGCTGCGCGTGCGCGGCCTCGCCGGCAGCTACGACGACGTCTATCTGCCTCTGTACGGCGCCCACCAGGGCTTCAACGCGGCACTCGCGATCGCCGCGGTCGAGGCGCTGATCGGCGGCGCGAGCCAGCCGATCACCGGCGACGTGCTCGCCGAGGGCCTCGGGCAGGTGCTCTCGCCCGGACGACTCCAGCTGCTCGGCACCGAGCCGACCGTGCTCGTCGACGCCGCGCATAACCCGCACGGCGCCCGCGCGCTTGTGACCGCGCTGCGCGAGTCGTTCGACTTCGACGAGTGGGGGGTGGTGCTGGGCGTCCTCGCCGACAAGGATGCCGCCGGCATCCTCCGCGAGCTGGCACCGGTCGCGGCGCATGTGTTCGCCACCGCGCCCGATTCGGAGCGCGCGAACGACGCCGACCGCATCGCCGACCTCGCCGAGGCGGCGGAGCTGCCGGTCACGGTGCACCGCGATCTCGCCGACGCGGCCGACGCCGCCCGGGCGTGGGCCGCGCAGGGTCAGGAGGCGCCGCACCGGCGCGCGGTGATCATCGCCGGGTCGGTGGTGCTCGCCGGCGAGGCTGTGGCCCTGTCGGCATCCGAGGACTGGAAGGCGGGGTACGAGTCGTGACCGAGGCGAACTCCGCGGCCTCGGGCGCCGAGCCGCCGGTCCCGGCCCGCAAGCCGCGCCGTCAGCGTGGTGCTGCCGAATCGCTCGGCCAGGTGGTGCTGGGCGCCGAGGCGCTCATCATGTTCCTCGCCGGCCTCGTCATCTACGGCCTGAAGGCGCTGCCTGCACCCATCGCCCCGTGGTGGGGGATCATCGTCGGGATCGTCCTGGCGGTGCTGATGCTCGTGGTCTCCGGCCTGACGCGCTATCGGTGGGGGATCGTCCTGGGCTGGGCCCTGCAGGTCGTGGTGGCCCTCTGCGCCTTCCTCGTGCCCGCGATGCTCATCGTGGCGCTGATTTTCGGCGCCATGTACGGATATGGGACCATCAAGGGAGCGTCACTGGACCGGCGCAACGCCCGAATCTTGCGCGAATCCGCGAACGGAGACTGACCCATGGCCACCGAACAGACCCTCGTCCTCGTCAAGCCCGACGGTGTGGCCCGCGGCTTGACGGGCGCGATCCTCGCCCGCATCGAGGCGAAGGGATACTCCCTCGTCGACATCAAGCTCGTGGAACCCGACCGCGAGGTCCTCGAGAAGCACTACGCCGAGCACGCCGGCAAGCCGTTCTACGAGCCCCTCGTGGAGTTCATGATGTCCGGCCCGTCGGTCGCCATCCGTCTCGCCGGCAACCGCGTGATCGAAGGCTTCCGGTCGCTCGCGGGCACCACCGACCCGACGACCGCCGCGCCCGGCACGATCCGCGGCGATCTCGGCCGGGACTGGGGCCTGCCGGTGCAGCAGAACCTCGTGCACGGCTCGGACAGCGCCGAGTCGGCGGCACGAGAGCTCGGCATCTGGTTCGGCTGAGTCGCCCTTCCCTCTGCGAACAGACCCTCGCTTTCGGCGGGGGTCTGTCCGTCTCTGCAGGCGGGTGGGCTCAGAAGAACGTGCCGAGGACGTTCAGGTGCAGCTGCGCGGCGCCGAAGATGATCAGGTAGCCCAGCACGGCCAGCAGCACGATCCACGGCGCCAGGACGTCGCCGACGCGTTTCAGGGCCCGTCCGCCGATGCCGGCGCGGAGGTTGCGGACGGTGACGCCGAGGAACATCGGGATGGTCACGAAGTACACGAGCGAGCACCACGGGCACAGGGTGCCGATGTCGAAGATGCTCTCGAACGCGAGCCAGAACACGAACGCGATCGCGAAGAGCATGCCGGCGTTGAAGGTCCACCAGAACCACGCCGCGAAGCGCGCGCGGGCGAGCAATGCCGCGCCGACGACGATGGGTGCCGGATACGTCATGAGGCCGAGGATCGGGTTGGGGAAGCCGAAGACGCTGCCCTGCCACGAGTTGATGTTCTTGCCGCACTGCACGATCGAATTGACGTTGCACGTCAGAGCGATCTCCGGATGCTTCAGCAGATTGATGTCGTCCATGGTCAGCTGGAACGCGGCCAGGAGGCCGAGGGCGCCGCCGACGATGAGCACGATCGCCAGGACGGTGTGGGTGCCCGGGGGCGCGGATGCCGCGGGAGGCGTGGACTCGGACTCGGTCGTGGTGTCGGCCATGACTCGGATTATGGCATCCCGCCGTAAGCCGAAACCCACCCGGATGCCTCCGCTTCGCGGATATCGCCCGGTTGGTGCGATAATGGAGCGGATGCAGCCCCGGCGACGCCGAGGCCGCGTCGAGAGACTTTCGGGCGTGAAACGCCCAATGCAGTCCGAGCGAACCCGCCGACTGCAGACCGTGAGAATTCGCGGGGCCGCCTCGCCGAGCGAGGTGCTCCGCACGAGATTTCGCCGGGCGACGCACGGTGTCGCCCGCAGGAAGAGCACCGGTGACGGTTGATGAGATCCCCACGAACCGAGACGAGCAGCCGGGCGCGGACGCCGATCTGACGCCCCTTCCGGCGCCGGAGCAGGATGCCGCGACCCCCGAGGACGCCCCGGAGGCATCCCCGGCCGAGGCCGTCGGCGACGCTCCGGTCGAGCAGCCCGCCGAGGAGGCGGCCGCTGACGAGGCACCCGAGGCATCGGAAGAGTCCGAGAACACCGAGGAGACCGGCCCCGCCGAGTCCGAGGCGTCCGCGGAGCCGGGTCCGGCCGCCGAATCGGACGCTCCCGTCGCCGAGACCGAGCAGTCCGTCGTGCCCGAGGCCGAGCCTGCCGGATCGGCCGAGCCCGAGCAGACCGCACCGGCCCGGCCCGAGGCCGAGCAGGCTCCGTCGGCCGAGTCCGAGCAGCCGGCGTCGACCGAGCCCGTGACCGCGGTGTCCCTCGGCCTGCTGCCGGCCGAGTTCGTCTCGTCGGTGTCGACGGCCCTGCACTTCTACGCTCCCGAGGTGCTGCCGCTCCCGGTCCGCCCCGAGCGCGAAGAGGCCTCCGAGCCGGCGCAGAGCAGCTCCCGGCGCCGTCGCCGGCGCGGTGAGAGCCGCGACGAGGCGCCCGAGGAGTCGCCCGCTCCGCGCAAGCGCCAGCGCGCGGTCGAATTGATCACCGAGCCGCAGCGCATCAAGGGCTCCACTCGCCTCGAGGCCAAGAAGCAGCGTCGTCGCGACGGTCGCGAGGCCGGCCGGCGGCGTCCCGTCGTGACCGAGGCGGAGTTCCTCGCGCGCCGCGAGGCCGTCGACCGGGTGATGGTCGTGCGGTCGAAGAACGGCCGCATCCAGATCGCGGTCCTCGAAGACAACGTGCTCGTGGAGCACTACGTCGCCCGCAGCCAGGATGCGTCGCTGATCGGCAACGTGTACCTCGGCCGCGTGCAGAACGTGCTTCCGAGCATGGAGGCCGCCTTCGTCGACATCGGACGCGGCCGCAACGCGGTGCTGTACTCCGGCGAGGTCGACTGGGATGCCGTCGAGACCGGCAACCAGCCCCGTCGCATCGAGCTGGCCCTCAAGTCCGGCGACAAGGTGCTCGTGCAGGTCACGAAGGACCCGGTCGGCCACAAGGGCGCGCGTCTGACCAGCCAGATCTCGCTCCCGGGCCGCTACCTCGTGTACGTTCCGGGCGGGGCGATGAACGGCATCTCGCGCAAGCTCCCCGACACCGAGCGCGCACGTCTCAAGAAGATCCTCAAGGAGGTTCTTCCGGAGTCGTCGGGCGTCATCGTCCGCACCGCGGCGGAGGGCGCGACCGAGGAGCAGCTCACGCGCGACGTGCAGCGGCTCACGTCGCAGTGGGAGCACATCAGCAAGGCGGTGGCATCCACCCCCGCGCCCACGCTGCTGCACTCCGAGCCCGACCTGCTCGTCAAGATCGTCCGTGATGTCTTCAACGAGGACTTCACGAAGATGCTCATCCAGGGCGAGGACGCCCAGCACACCATCGAGAAGTACCTCGAGGCCGTGGCGCCCGACCTGCTCGAGCGCGTGGAGCGCTACGAGGCCGACAACGACCCGTTCGACGCGTATCGCATCACCGAGCAGATCGAGAAGGCGCTCGACCGCAAGGTGTGGCTCCCGTCGGGCGGTTCGCTCGTCATCGACCGCACCGAGGCGATGACCGTCGTCGACGTCAACACGGGCAAGTTCGTCGGCACCGGCGGCAACCTCGAAGAGACGGTGACGAAGAACAACCTGGAGGCGGCCGAAGAGATCGTCCGGCAGCTGCGTCTCCGCGACATCGGCGGCATCATCGTCGTCGACTTCATCGACATGGTGCTGGAGTCCAACCGCGACCTGGTGCTGCGCCGGCTCATCGAATGCCTGAGCCGTGACCGCACGAAGCACCAGGTGGCCGAGGTCACCTCGCTCGGCCTCGTGCAGATGACCCGCAAGAAGCTCGGCCTGGGCCTCCTGGAGACCTTCAGCGAGCAGTGCGAGGTGTGCGCGGGCCGCGGCATCATCGTGCACCACGACCCGCTCGTGAAGCACCGTTCGGCGCAGGCCCAGCAGTCCGGCAACGGCTCGTCGTCGCGCCGCGGCGGCAACCGCCAGCCGCAGCCGTCGAGCCAGCCGTCCGGCGGCGCCCACGGCATCCCGGAAGGGGCGAAGTCCGCGCTCGCGCAGATCGCCGCATCGACCCTGCACCACGAGGAGCAGCCGACGCAGGCGCAGCCCTCGATGCTTCCGCTGCCCGAGCTGGATGCCCCGGCCGAGAAGCCGGCCGAGCGCACCAAGAAGCGGCGCAAGAAGTCCGACGCGTCGTCGCCGAAGACCGAGAAGGAGCTGCTGCTCGACTCGGTGCTCAGCGCGCTGCCGGAGCCGAAGGCTCCGGGCCAGGGCCGGGCCCGGCGTCGCGTGACGACGGCGGCGCTGACCCCGACCCCGATCGTGGTCGACGAGTCCTGACCCGTCGATGCCCGACGACCCGGCGCTACGGCGTCGGGTCGTCGTCGTCGGAGTCGGGGATCGCCGCGGCGGTGACGGCGGGGTGCGTCGCCAGGTAGCGCTCGACGCGGCGATCCGGGACGAGCCAGATCACCGCGACCGCGACGAACGGCACGAGACCGAGCCAGGGCGTGACGTACGCCAAGCCGATGCCGAGCAGGTAGAGCAGGGGCGAGATGACGCCCTTGACGTTGCGTCCGAACGCCTCCCGCAGCCGCTCGCCGCCCGGGCGCCGCGTGATCACCTGCTGGAGGACGTAGTACGCCACCCCGGCGGCCATCAGATTGAGGCCGTAGACCACGGTCGGCACCTGCGCCACGCGGGTCTCGGTGAGCCACGCCGTCGTGAACGGGTACAGCGACAGCCAGAACAGCAGGTGGAGGTTCGCCCACAGCACGCCGCCGCTCACGGGCGGGCGCAGCTGGAAGAGATGGTGGTGGTTGTTCCAGTAGATCCCGATGTAGACGAAGCTCAGCAGGTAGGTCAGCAGCCCGAGCCCCGACGTGTGGATCAGGTCTGCCCAGTGGGTTCCCGTCGGCACCGCGAGTCCGAGGACCATCACGGTGATGATGATCGCGAGCACGCCGTCGCTGAACGCCTCCAGGCGCCCGGAGGTCATCGGCGCGCCCCCTCGCGGCGCTCGCGTGCGGTCACGCGCAGCCCCGATGCGATGAGGCGGCGCACGAGTTCGTGCCCGTCCACCGGGGTCGCCCCGGCGGAGACCAGGCGATCGTGAGCCTCGTCGGGGACGTCGTAGTGGTCGCGGTCGAAGGCGCGCGGAGGGATGCCGTTCGCCGCGGCGAACGCATGGAGCTCGGCGAGATTGTCGTCGGAGACGAGGTGCGCCCACAGGCGTCCGTGCGCGGGCCAGCGCGCGTCGTCGATCAACACGGTCACGCGCCGATCCTACGCACGCGGCCGCCGGGGGAGGGCCTGCCCGACACGCGCCCGGGGCGCTTTTGCCAGTTCGGGCGGCATCCGGTAAAGTAGTCCCTTGGTGCACCGTGCCATCCGCCCCACTCGGATGCTGCGGGACATGCGAATCGCGCCCGCCATTGCGGTCCCTCTGCTGGCGTGCGAAGCAAGCACAGTCTTCCCGTGTGAATACGGAGCGGTCCCCGCTCCCCAACGAAACAGGTATGAAGTGGTTTACGCAGTAGTGCGCGCCGGTGGTCGGCAGGAGAAGGTCGAGGTCGGCACGGTTGTCGTTCTCGACCGTCAGAAGGCGAATGTGGGCGAGACCATCGAGCTGCCCGCCGTGCTGTTCGTGGACGGCGACGCCGTCACGACCGACGCCGACAAGCTCGCGAAGGTCACCGTCACCGCCGAGGTCCTCGGTGAGGAGCGCGGCCCCAAGATCGTGATCCAGAAGTTCAAGAACAAGACCGGCTACAAGAAGCGCCAGGGCCACCGTCAGGACCTGACCCGCGTCAAGGTCACCGGAATCAAGTAAGTCACAGGAGACGTAGAGATGGCACACAAAAAGGGCGCAAGCTCCACCCGTAACGGCCGCGACTCCAACGCCCAGCGACTCGGCGTGAAGCGCTTCGGCGGCCAGGTCGTCGGCGCCGGCGAGATCATCGTCCGCCAGCGCGGCACGCACTTCCACCCCGGCGCGAACGTCGGCCGTGGCGGCGACGACACGCTGTTCGCGCTTGCCGCGGGCGCGGTCGAGTTCGGCACGAAGGGCGGCCGCAAGGTCGTCAACGTGGTCGAGGCCGCGTAAGGCTTCGAGCAGGTCTCAGCCGCCGCAACGGCGGCCGAGTAGTCTCAGACGAGGGGCGGGCTTCGGCTCGCCCCTCGTTTCATATCCACCCTCATCCCAGATTCCCGGGAGGCATCCCCCATGGTCACCTTCGTCGACCGAGTGACGCTGCACCTGCGCGCCGGAAAGGGTGGCAACGGCTGCGTCTCGGTCCGTCGCGAGAAGTTCAAGCCGCTGGCCGGCCCGGACGGCGGCAACGGCGGCAACGGCGGGGATGTGGTGCTGGTCGCCGACCCTCAGGTGACGACGCTCCTGTCGTATCACCACTCGCCGCACCGTCACGGCGGCAACGGCGGGTTCGGGATGGGCGACAACCGCTCCGGGGCGCTGGGGGAGTCGATCGAACTGCCCGTGCCGGTCGGGACGGTCGTGAAGGATGCCGACGGCGAGACGCTGGCCGACCTCATCGAACCCGGCACGCGCTTCGTCGCGGCGCCGGGCGGGCGCGGGGGACTGGGCAACGCGGCCCTCGCGACCACGAAGCGCAAGGCGCCCGGCTTCGCGCTGCTGGGCACTCCCGGCTGGGAGGGCGACGTCGTCCTCGAGCTGAAGACGGTCGCCGACGTGGCGCTGGTGGGCTTCCCCTCCGCGGGCAAGTCCAGCCTCATCGCGGCCGTGTCGGCCGCGCGGCCGAAGATCGCCGACTACCCGTTCACCACGCTGCATCCCAACCTGGGCGTCGTCGCCGCCGGCGACGTGCGGTACACGATCGCCGACGTCCCGGGGCTCATCGAGGGCGCGAGCGAGGGCCGCGGGCTCGGCCTCGAGTTCCTCCGGCACGTGGAGCGCTGCTCAGTGCTGGTGCACGTGCTCGACTGCGCGACGCTCGAACCCGGCCGCGATCCGCTCAGCGATCTCGAGGTCATCCGGCAGGAGCTGGCCGCGTACCCGGTGCCCGAGGGCCAGACGCCTCTCCTCGACCGGCCGCAGGTCGTCGTGCTGAACAAGCTCGACGTCCCCGAGGCCAAGGACCTCGCCGACCTCGTGCGCCCCGACCTGGAGGCTCTCGGTCTGCGGGTGTTCGATGTCTCGACGGTGTCGCACCAGGGGCTGCGCGAACTGACCTTCGCGCTCGGCGAGCTCGTCGCGGAGCACCGCGCGGAGACCACGGAGGCCTCGCCCGGCCCGCGCATCATCATCCGGCCCAAGGGGTCGGAGCGCGAGTTCGAGGTGCGTGTCGAGGGCGGCACCTACGGCCCCGTGTACCGGGTGCTGGGCGACAAGCCGCTGCGCTGGGTGCAGCAGACCGACTTCCAGAACGAAGAGGCCGTCGGCTTCCTCGCCGACCGCCTCGAGCGGCTCGGCGTCGAAGACGAACTGTTCCGCGCCGGTGCCACGCCGGGGGCGACGGTCGTCATCGGCGACCAGGGCGGCGTGGTGTTCGACTGGCAGCCCGCCCTCAGCTCGGCCGCCGAGCTCATGACCGCGCCGCGCGGCACCGACCCGCGGCTGTACGACGGCGGACGCCGCACCACGTCCGAGCGTCGCGAGCAGTACCACGAGCGGATGGACGCGAAGGCGGCCGCCCGGGCCGAGCTCGAGGCGGAGCGCCTCGCGGAGTCGTCCTGGGTCGACGCCGACGAGGACGACGAGGGATGACGGCGCGCGATCGCCGCGACCTCGCGACCGCGCGTCGCATCGTGGTGAAGGTCGGGTCCTCGTCGATCTCCGGTGAGAACGCCGACCAGATCGGCCCGCTGGTCGAGGCCCTCGCGGCGGCGCACGCGCGCGGCTGCGAGGTGGTCCTGGTGTCCTCCGGTGCGATCGCGACGGGGATGCCGTTCCTCTCTCTCGACGAGCGGCCGACCGATCTCGCGACCCAGCAGGCGGCCGCCGCGGTCGGGCAGAACGTGCTCATCTACCGGTACCAGGCAGCGCTGCGCGAATTCCACATCGTGGCCGGCCAGGTGCTGCTCACGGCCGGCGACCTCGAGAACCACACGCACCGCTCCAACGCCCAGCGCGCCATGGAACGCCTGCTCGGCCTGCGCATCCTGCCGATCGTCAACGAGAACGACACCGTCGCCACGCACGAGATCCGCTTCGGCGACAACGACCGCCTCGCCGCCATGGTGGCGCAGCTCGTGCGCGCCGACGCGCTGGTGCTGCTCAGCGACGTGCCGGCGCTGTACACCGCACCGCCCGGGACCCCCGGCGCCGAGGTCATCGACACCATCGAGTACGGCACGCCGCTGGATCGCTTCCAGTTCGGATCCACCAAGGTCAACGGCGTGGGCACCGGGGGAGCGGCGACCAAGGCATCCGCCGCACGACTGGCCGCAGCATCCGGAACCGGTGTGCTGGTGACCCGCGCCGACCTCGTGGCCGACGCCCTCGGCGGGGCCGCGGTGGGTACGTGGTTCGCGCCCAACCCGGCCCCCGTCGCGCCGGTGATGGCGCACGCCTCGGTAGACTGACCGGATGAGCAGCACGACGACGGAGGCGACGGTCGCGACCCCGGAATCGGAGGCTCCGACGGCCGCCGAGCGGATGCGCCGCGCCAAAGAGGCGTCGCGGTCGGTCGGGCTCCTCTCCGACGCCCGCAAGCGCGAGGCGCTGCTCGCGATCGCAGACGCGATCGACGCGCACGCCGCCGAGGTGGTGGCCGCGAACGCCCTCGACCTCGAGCGCGGGCGCGAGAACGGCCTCTCCGACGGCCTGCTCGACCGGCTGACCCTGGACGCCTCCCGCGTCGCCGCCCTCGCGGCCGCGGTGCGCGACGTGGCGGACCTGCCCGATCCGGTGGGCCGCATGCTCGACGAGCGCACGCTGCCCAACGGCATCCGCCTGCAGAAGGTCAGCGTTCCGTTCGGCGTGATCGGCTCGATCTACGAGGCCCGTCCCAACGTCACCGTCGACATCGCCGCCCTCGCCCTGCGCTCCGGCAACGCCGTGGTCCTGCGCGGCGGCAGTGCCGCGCTCGAGTCGAATCGCGCGCTCGTCGGTCTCATCCGCGGGGCGCTGAACGGCGTCGGCATCGACCCCGAGGCCGTCCAGACCGTCGATGACTTCGGCCGCGACGGCGCGCGCGCCCTGATGGCCGCTCGCGGCGTGGTCGACGTGCTCGTCCCGCGCGGAAGCGCCCAGCTGATCGAGACGGTCGTCACCGAGTCCGCCGTGCCGGTGATCGAGACCGGAGCCGGTGTCGTGCACATCTTCCTCGACGCCTCCGCCCCGCTGGAGCGGTCGCGCGACATCGTCGTCAACGCGAAGGTGCAGCGCCCGAGCGTGTGCAACGCCGTCGAGACCGTGCTCGTGCATCAGGATGCCGCGGACCGCATCGTGAGGCCGCTCGTTGCGGCGCTCCAGGATGCCGGGGTCGTCGTGCACGGGGACGCCGAGGTCGCGCGTCGCGCCGAGGGGGTCGTCCCCGCCGTCGCCGACGACTGGGCGACGGAGCACATGAGCCTCGAGCTGTCGATGCGGGTGGTGCCCGACCTCGACGACGCGCTCGACCACATCCGCCGCTACTCGACCCACCACACCGAGTCGATCATCACCGACGACGAGGCCTCCGCGGAGCGCTTCCTCGCCGAGGTCGATTCGGCCGTCGTGATGGCGAACGCGTCCACGCGCTTCACCGACGGAGGCGAGTTCGGATTCGGCGCCGAGGTCGGCATCTCGACGCAGAAGCTGCACGCCCGCGGCCCGATGGGCCTGCCCGAGCTGACGAGCACCAAGTGGCTCGCGCGCGGCACCGGGCAAGTCCGCCCCTGACGAACTACACTGAAAGCTCAGCGCGCCCCGCAACCGACGGTGAATGCGCTCATCTCTGAAACGGAGCACCGATGACCCTGGCCACGCAGCTGATCGCCTTTGCCGCTGAAGGCGGCGCCGAGGGCGGCAACGTCATGCTCGAGACGATCGTGTTCCCGATCATCGCCATCTGCGTGTTCGGCGGCCTCGCGCTGGTCACCTCGTCGTACCGCCACGTCGCCAACCGGCACGCCCACAAGGCGGAGGCCTTCGCACGGGCCCACGAGGGCGACCTGCGGCAGGCAGGACACGGCCACTGACGTCTCGCATGACGGCGACACGCGCTCCGCGCATCGGGGTGATGGGTGGGACATTCGATCCCATCCATCACGGGCACCTGGTCGCGGCCAGCGAGGTGGCGCAGTCGTTCGACCTCGACGAGGTCGTGTTCGTGCCGACCGGCGAGCCGTGGCAGAAGTCGCAGGTGTCTCCGGCCGAGCATCGCTACCTGATGACGGTCATCGCGACGGCATCCAACCCGCGATTCACCGTCAGCCGGGTCGACATCGACCGCGACGGGCCGACGTACACCGTCGACACGCTGCGCGATCTCCAGTCGCAGCGGCCGGATGCCGAGCTCTTCTTCATCACGGGAGCCGACGCCGTAGCGCAGATTCTCAGCTGGAGAGACCATGATGGTCTGTGGGACCTCGCCCACTTCGTCGCCGTGTCGCGACCAGGACACGTGCTCAGCACCGCTGGGCTGCCCTCCGCAGGAGTGAGCCAGCTGGAGGTTCCCGCGCTCGCGATCTCGTCGACGGACTGTCGAGAACGCGTGAGCAACGGCCACCCCGTGTGGTACCTCGTTCCCGACGGGGTCGTCCAATACATCGCGAAGCATCATCTTTACCGGAGCATGGCATGAGCACACCCGATCAGCCGGAAACTCCCCAGCTCACCCGCAAGCAGATGCGTGAGCTGCGCAACACCGGCGCCACCCCGGTCATCACCGGCCCCGGCGCCGCGGACGCCGCCGAACAATCCGCTCCGGCCGCCGCCCCCGAGCCCGCGCCGCGGCCGGTCCCCACCCCGGCCGCCGCCCCCGTCGTGCCGGCCCCGGCGCCGACCCCCGCCCCGATTGCTCCCGCGGTCGTCGCCCCCCTGCCGCGAGCGGCCGAGCCGGTCGTGATCCCGCCGGCCCCCGTGGCCGATGCGAGCGTCGACCTGGGCACCGCTCCGCTCACCCGTCGCCAGGCGCGTCAGCAGGAGCGCATCCGCACGGCGTCGGTTCCGGTCATCACGCCGGAGGTCGCGGCCGGCGCTCTGGCACCCAACGTCGCGCTTTCGGCGGTTCCGCAGGCGCCCGCCCCGGCGCCGGCTCCGGCCGAGTCCTCGACCACGGACGCGCCGACGCGCATCATCGCGAGCGTCCCGCCCGCCCTCGCGCCCGAGCGCCCCGCGACGACGGAGCCGGCCGAGCCGGTCACGGCCCTGTTCGCCGGACCGACGGCCCCCGCCCCGGCCTTCCCGACCGAGGATCCGTCGCACCCGCTGCCGGATCACCTCGCCGCGCCCGATGACGACGACCTGCGCATCTTCGAAGACGAGGGCGGTCCGAGCGCCCCCGAAGGGCCGCGTGCGACGGTCAACCCGGCACTCGGTGCGGGTCTCCTCGCCGGCGCGGCCTCGACGAGCCCGGTCACGTCCTTCGACCAGCTTCTGCAGCGCGACACCGCCACCACCGGCTCGATCGCCGGACCGAGCACGCTCATCGTGTCGCAGGCACCGACCGGGGCGTCCCTGGTCGCCCCGGTGGCCGCGACGGGCGAGGTCATCGTCACCGGCTCCTGGAACCTGCCGGAGGGGATGGGCTCGACCGGGCATGCTCCCGGCACCACCGACGGCAAAGAGATCGACGCGACCCTCGTCGACGGTGAACTCCCCACACATTCCTCGCCCACGCCGATCTCGGCCAGCGCCGCGGTCAGCACGGCTGTCACGCCCGATGAGATCATCACGCCGCCGGCCCCCGAGAAGGGGAACAAGCTCATGCTCACGCTCGCCATCACCGCGGGTGTGCTGGCCGTCGCCCTGATCGGTGTTCTCGTCTTCGCCCTCGTCACAGGAGTCTTCAAGTGACCGCAACCGAAAACGGCCGTCAGATGCTGCAGATCGCGGCACGTGCCGCCGACAAGCTGGGCGGTGAGGACCTCGTCGCCCTCGACGTCTCCGAGCCGCTCCCGCTGGTCGACGTCTTCCTGCTGGTGACCGGCCGCAGCGAACGCAACGTCGCGGCGATCGCCGACGAGGTGGAGGATCGCCTGCTCGAGGCCGGTCACAAGCGGCTGCGCCGCGAGGGCCGGCAGGAGGCGCGCTGGGTCCTGCTGGACTTCGGCGACCTCATCGTGCACGTGTTCCACCCCGATGAGCGCACCTACTACGGTCTCGAGCGCCTCTGGAAGGACTGCCCGACGGTCCCCGTCGAACTGACGGCGCCCGCCGAGGTCGAGGCCTGACCGCTTCGCGGAGTCACTGAAGGCAGAACTCGTTGCCCTCGGGATCCTGCAGCTGGTAGTACCGCTCGCCCCACGGACCCCAGTCCTGTTCGACGAGTCGAACGACGCTCGCCCCGAGCGCGACGAGACGATCCTTCTCCGCGTCGAGTTCGTCGGGAGCGGGCCGGCGGCCCGGCGTCGCCGCGATGTCGAGGTGGATGCGGTTTCGGCCCGTCTTCCGTTCGCCGGCGTGGTGGAAGAACAGCCGTGGCCCGATGCCGTCGGGATCTTCGGCGAGCCCGCGGTGGGCGAGATCGACCTCGGTCAGTCCATTTGCGAGCAGCATGTCTTTGAGCTCGCCGTCGAACTCGGTGTGCGGATACCCGAAGACGTCCGCCCAGAAGTGGGACAGTCGAACGGGATCGTCCGCGTAGAACGTGATGTTGCCGAGACCGGCCATGGCGCCTCCATCCATCGGATGCGCCGAGACTACGCCGGGGCTCCGACAACGCGCCCGGGATGCCGGCCGAGTTCGGGCCCGCGCGAAATGTGTTGTAAGGTAGAGGAGTTGCCCCGGGAGGCCGGGAAGACGAAAAGATGGGCCTGTGGCGCAGCTGGTAGCGCACCTGCATGGCATGCAGGGGGTCAGGGGTTCGAGTCCCCTCAGGTCCACCATCACCCCCGGAAAGACGCGGTACTTCGCGGATCTCCGGGGGTTTTCTGTCGGACTGAACGGCCGCGTTCGCCGTTCTCGTGCTGCGATGCGCTTATCTGTCCTGGGCACGGGGCGCAGGGCCGCGCGGAGCTGTGCGGGGATCGGCCGCCGGGTCAGGACGCGCTGTCGTCTCGGCATCCTGCGGCGAGGGGCGCCCCAGCCGCCGGAGGCTGCGGTCGAACACGGTCACCAGGAAGAACACGATCGAGATCCCGATGACGACCCAGCCGAGCGTATGCAGGCCGCCGGTGGTCGCGCGAGCGCCGTACACGTTGCCGTAGACGACCGACGAGATGATCGCGCCGAGATACATGAAGGTGCGCAGCAGTCCTGCGGACGACGCGATGCGCTCGGGCTCGGCCTGGTAGTACAGCGTGTTCTGGATGGCGAGGTTGTTCAGGCCCTGCGGGATGCCGAGCACGAGCATGGTGACCACGAGCATCCAGATCGGGGAATCGCCCGTCATGAAGAGCACCAGCACGCCCGCGACGAGCTGGGCGATCGAGCCGACGAGCAGCTTCCAGAGGACCTCGGGGCGGCGGCCGAACGTGATCGAGGCGATGATCCCCGCCGCGAACACCGGGAGCAGCACGAGGCCCGCTCCGGTGGCGGTGAGTCCGCGCCCGTCTTCGAGCCACTGCGTGAATCCGTAGACGAACGTGTAGGCGATGATCGCGGTGAGCGTCGAACGCAGGTAGGTGAGCAGCAGCGGGACGTTGCCGCCGAGCACGCGCACATCGATGAACGGCTCCGCCGTGCGCAGCTCCCAGGACACCATCGCCGCGCCGGCGACGAGCGCGACCGCCAGCAGCCAGACGAGGCCGAACGAGATGTTCTGCAGGAACACCAGCAGGGCGAGCATCGTGATCGCGAACAGCGCGACACCGGCGGCGTCGATGCGGGGACGGTCTGCGGGTGCGGGTTCGAGTCCCGTCTTGCGCGGGAAGAAGATCCAGCCGAGCACCACGCTCGCGATCCCCAGCGGGATGTTCACCGCGAAGGTCGCCCGCCAGCCCCAGGTGCCGATGAGGAGTCCGCCCAGGGTCGGGCCGACGACCGCGACCGTCTGGGTGGTGACGGCGAGGGCGGTGAGGATGCCGGCCGGCGACGCCATGCCGGTGCGCCGCCCCTCGGCGCGGATCATGTGCATGGCAGCGGGGTATCCGGCGCAGGTGCCGATGCCGAGGATGACCCGGGATGCCACGAGCCACCAGATGCTGCTCGAGGACGTCGGCGCGAACAGGCCGATCGCACCGGCCAGCGCCACGAGCGCGCCTCCCGCGAGGAACAGGCGCTTGACGCCGAAGATGTCCACCAGGCGCCCCACGAGCGGCTGACCGATGGCAGTGACGAGGTACAGGCTCGACACGAGCCACACCGTGTCGGATGCGGGGGCGCCCAGGGCGATGCCGATCGGGGTCAGTGCGACCGCGATGATCGCGGTGTTGACCGGGTTCAGCGTGGCGCCGAGCATCATCGGCGCCAGCAGTCGCCTGTCGAAGCGATCGGCGGGCGGAGGCTTCAGCGCCATCAGGCGAGCACCCGCTGCAGGATGGCGACGGCCTCCCCGAGAGTGCGCAGTTCGTCCGCACTGACCCGGGTGCCGAGCGTTTCTTCGAGCCAGGCCGCACCGGCTTCGCGCTGCCCCTCGACGTGCTGCCATCCGGCCTCGGTGAGGTCGATGATCTGACGGCGTCCGTCGCGCGGATCCGGGGTGCGGGTGACCAGGCCGGCGCTCTCGAGCGCCTCGATCGTCGCGGCCATGGACTGCGGTCGCACCTTCTCGGCGGCGGCGAGGACGCTGACCGTCGAGACGCCGCCCTTGCTGAGGCGGGCGAGTGCGGAGGCCTGGGACGGCGTGATCTCGTCATCGGCGCCCGCCTCGCGGAATCGGCGCAACAGGCGGGCGACGACGGCGCGCAGGTCGATCGCGACGTGGACTGCGGAGTCGGTGCGTTGCTCGGGCATATAGACAGGCTAAACTGTTCAGTTGTACCTGGCTATCCTTCCGTGACCGGCGCGTCCGCCCAGGGACGAGGTGTTCCCGGTTTGTAAGCATCCGGGCGGGCGCCGGCGCTGCCTTCGTTCGTAGCGTCGAAGACATGCCGGTCGACATCATCCTGCCCTGCCTCGACGAACGGGACGCGCTGGCCGCAGTGCTGTCGCGCGTCCCTCCCCACTGCCGGGCGATCGTCGTCGACAACGGCTCGTCGGACGGTTCGGGGGAGTGGGCGGCGGCACACGGTGCGACCGTCGTCGACGAGCCGGTGCGCGGGTTCGGCTCCGCGGCCCATCGCGGGCTCCTGGCCGCCACCGCTGACATCGTCGCGTTCTGCGACGCCGACGGCTCGCTCGACCTCGCAGAACTCGACCGCGTCTGCCGACCGGTCATCGCGGGGGAGGCCGATCTGGTGCTCGGGCGCCGGCGACCGGCATCCGGCCGCGCCTGGCCGGTCCACGCACGGGTGGCGAACGCCGCCCTCACCGCGCGGCTGCGCGCGCTCACCGGACTCACCCTGCGCGACCTCGGCCCGATGCGCGCCGCCCGTCGGGCCGACCTGCTCGCGCTCGGCCTCACCGATCGCCGGAGCGGCTACCCGCTGGAGATGGTGCTGCGAGCGAGTGAAGCCGGCTGGCGCATCCGAGAAGTGGACGTGACCTACCGGCCGCGCATCGGGCGATCGAAGGTGACCGGCACCGTGCGCGGCACGTTCTCGGCGGTCGCGGACATGTCCCGCCTGCTGCACGAGGCGCGCGCATGACCGCGGTCGTCGTCCTGGCGAAGGAGTGCCTGCCGGGCCGGGTCAAGACCCGGCTCTGCCCTCCGTTCACCGCAGCGGACGCCGCCGCGATCGCCGCCGCGAGCCTCGCGGACACACTGACGCTCGTGCGCCGGATGCCCGTGGACCGGCGGGTTCTGGCGTTCGACGGCAACCCGGACTTCGACACGTCCGGGTTCGAGGTGCGCCCTCAGGACTCCGGTGCCCTGGACCTGCGGATCGGCGCCGTGCTCGATGACTTCGCGGAGCCGGTGCTGCTCCTCGGCATGGACACCCCGCACCTGCGCATGTCGGACGTCGAGGCGGTGTTCCGCTCCTGGGAGCACGAGGCCGCGGTGGAGGAGGCATGGTTGGGCCCCGCCTCCGACGGCGGATTCTGGGCCCTCGCGATGGGCCGGCCCGACGGCGAGGCGGTGCACGGGATCCCGATGTCGCGAGCGGACACCGGGGCGCGCGTGCACGCTCACCTCCTGCGCCGCGGGTATCGGGTGAGAATGCTGCCCACGCGGACCGACATCGACGACGTCTACAGCCTCCGACGCGTGCTGCCGGCCGTGCCGCCGGAGGGCAACCTGCACAAGATGTTCCGCCATCCGGACGCCGGCGCGCTGCTGCTGGCCCGACTCACGGTCGACCCGTGACGTTCCCGGCGATGGCGCCCGCGTTCGGAGCCGGCGGGTCGGAACCGTACGAGCGCGTGCTGCTCGGCGCAGCATCCGCCCTCACTCTGCGCGATGCCGCCGCCGGGCGGCCGGGCGTCGCGGTGGACGTGGGGCGTTTCCTGGGCGACCCGTCCGCCGCCGAGCGGCGACTCCTCCGGGCGCGGCGCGGCCCCGTGCTGGACATCGGCTGCGGGCCGGGGAGGATGCTGCTGGCCGCCGCCCGCGCTCGGCGCCCCGCGCTGGGGATCGACGTGTCCGCGGCATCCGTCGCGATCGCCGCGGCCCGCGGTGTGATCGCCCTGCACGGCTCGGTCTTCGACGCCCTGCCCGCAGAAGGCACGTGGGCCACGGCCCTGCTCCTGGACGGGAACATCGGCATCGGAGGAGATCCGAACCTCCTGCTGGCGCGATGCGCCGAACTGCTCCACCCCGCAGGCGTCATCGTGGTCGAGACCCACCCCGACGAAGACCGGGACGCACGCTTCGCGGGGATCGTCGAGGACGACTCCGGTGCGGTCAGCGAGACCTTCCCCTGGGCGGAGGCCGGAGCGAACGCGCTGCGGCGGCATGCGCGCGCCGCGGGGCTGACGTGCCGGCGCGAATGGCGCGCGGCGGGGCGTTCCTTCGCCGAGTACGGCTTCTGACGTCCGGCCCGCCTAACGGCGATCGCGGCGGCGCTCCCGGGCGTCGGCCGACCAGGAGAACACCAGCACGAGACCTGCGATCGCGATCCCGAGCACGACGAGCCGGGCAGCGTAGTCGCCCTGCAGGACGGTCGGATTGGCGTTGCCGCGCAGCTGAGCCCAGATCTCGGGGATGACGAACAGCGCCGTCGTGGCGAAGGCCATGAACCCCGTCTCGATCGCCACGGTGACGCCGCGCGCCCATCGCACACCCCATGCCCGCAGGCGGGATCGGGCGACCGACAGCGCCGGCACGAGGAGTCCGTCATGGATCACCACCGCGGCGGCCAGCCACACCACGACCCAGGCGACTTGCACCGGGGCGATCGTCGTCACCAGGGTCAGGGCTCCGAAGCCGGCGGTCCCGACGCCGACCGCGACGAGGGCCGCCCGCACGATCCCGGCGCGTGCGCTCATGCGTGCTCCGCGATCGTCTGCAGCCACTTCGTCTGCAGCGCGCCGGGCCGGCCGGGGACGATGATCCGCGCCGGATACCCGTGGTCGAGGTCGAGGGTCTCTCCGTTGACCCGCAGGGCGACGAGCGCCAGCGGATCGCGCGCGTACTCCGGACCCAGGGTCGTGGAACGGTACCCGCCCCTCGTCTGCAGGCTGTCGAGCCGGATCGTGCTCCGGGGTGGGATGCCGGCGGCATCCAGCAGGTCGGCGAGGCGAATCCCCGACCAGTCCGCGGTCGTGCTCCATCCCTCCACGCACGCGATCGGCAGGCGGGCGGACGCCTGCGGCATCGCCGCCAGCTGCGCCCGCGAGAGCGCGACCGTGCCGCGAGGACCGGTCACGCGCAGCCGCCAGCCGGCGGAGAGAGCGGATGCGGTCACCCCCGCCTGGGCACCGGTGCGATTGACCGGGAGCGACTGCGGGCCGGCACCCTTGACGCGCGGTGCGAAGGCGTTCAGCGGTACGAGCGCCCCGAACGACTGGCCTCCGGTGAGAGCGCCGAGGAGCACCGCCGACGCCCCGACCCCGAGCAGGAACGCCCGCCGGCTCGGGGGCCGTTCATCGTTCATGGGGCGACTCCTCGCGATCGGGTGCCGTTGCCGCGGGACTCCGCCGCCACTCGCGCATGATGAGGGGGAGCTTGATGCCGACGTGCACGGCGATGAGGCCGATCAGCACCCACGACAGCGCCCAGTGCGTGCGCGGGAACGAGAAGGGCCACGGGTACCACTGGAAGGTGTTCAGGGTGCCCATCAGCAGCTGGAGCAGCGCCGTGCCGACCAGCGCGGCGATCGATGCGCGTTCGATCGCGTGGGAGAACGACCGCACCGGCGGCCACTCGAACAGCCGCGGATAGACCACCCAGAGCTTGGCGAGCAGCAGCGGGATGAGCATCTCCCCGATGGTGACGTGTGCTCCCTGCGTCCACGCGTAGAGCGAGACGGGTCGCGTCGGGAGGGCGAGCCCGGGAATCGGGTGCTGCAGGAGGTGGCTGTACACCCCGGTGGCGAAGCACACGAGCATGCCCGCGCCGAGCAGCCGCCCGATCACGACGGCCGTGCGCGGGTTCCGCTCGGGCGTTCCGAGAGCACGCCGGGCGGCGGCGAAGCGCGGCTCCAGCCGGCCTCCGATCCGATCCACGAGGCGGGACATGCCGTCATTGTGTCCCGGCGGGAGGGGACGGCAGCGGGCCGTCGGCTTACGAACCGGGGACAACATCCGTCATCGGTTCGTCACCGGATGCACGTGCGACGGCGACGCCCGGTTGCGAACGTGGGCTCATGCACGCACAGCAGCCCATCGATATCGCGGTCATCGGCGGCTCCGGGATGTACGAGCTGATCGACGAACCGGAGATTCGTGTCGTCTCCACGCCGTACGGCGCACCGTCCGCCGGGATCGCCGTGGGCCGATTCGCCGGACGGACCGTCGCGTTCCTCGCCCGGCACGGATCCGGCCACTCGCTGTCGCCTCGCCGCGTGCCGTATCGGGCCAACGTGTGGGCGCTCGCGTCCCTCGGCGTCCGGGCGGTGATCGCCACGGCGGCCGTCGGGAGCCTCCACCCGCAGCTGCCGCCCGGGCAGTTCGTCGTGCCCGACCAGCTCCTCGATCGCACGGGGCGCATCGACGACACCTTCTTCGAGGATGTGCCGCAGCATCTTCCGTTCGCCGATCCGTTCTGCCCGGCCATCCGCGCCGCTCTCGCAGACGGGCTCTCGGCGAGCGGCGAGGCGATGACGACGGTCGCGACGACGGCCGTCATCCGGGGTCCGCGATTCTCCACGCGCGCCGAATCCCGTGCGCTGCGTGCCGAGGGCGCCGACGTCGTCAACATGACCCAGTACCCGGAGGCGGCCCTCGCCGCGGAACTCGGGCTGGGCTACGCGAGTCTCGCGTTCGTCACCGACGCGGATGCCGGACCGGGCAGCGGAAGCCCCGTCGTCACCGCCGAGACGGTGCTGCAGCGGCTGTCGGAGGCCCGACCGCGGATCGTCGCGGTGCTGGATGCCGCGATCCGCGCGCTGCCTCGTGACTACGCACCCCGGACGCTCGTGCCGCCGGAGGTCGTGCGCACGCTCCTCGCGGGATCTCCGGCATGACGGGCATGCTCCTGATCACCGGCGGGGCCGGGTTCATCGGGTCGCACGTGGTGGAGGCGGCGCTGGGAGCGGGCATGCGGGTGCGCGTGCTGGACTCGCTGCGGCCCGACGTCCACCCGGTGAGGCCGGATGGCTGGACGCCCACGGCGGTGTGCGGTGACGCGGAGTTCCTCGTCGGCGACGTCACCGATCCATCGGTCGCCGCCCGCGCGGTGCGTGGCACCGACGCGGTGCTGCACCTCGCCGCGAAGGTGGGGCTCGGCGTCGACTTCAGCGATGCGCCGGACTACATGCACACCAACGCCTCCGGGACCGCCGTGCTGTTGCGGGCGATGACCCGCGCCGGCGTCTCGCGGTTCGTCCTGGCCTCCTCGATGGTCGTCTACGGTGCCGGCGTGAGCTGCGACGAACGCGGCCGCCTGGCAACGCCCCACCGGACGGCCGCCGACCTGGCGGCGGGGCGGTTCGAGCCGGTCTCTCCCCGGACCGGTTCGCCCGTTTCGCCGGCGCTCACGGGAGAGGACGACGGAACCGATCCGCGCAACGTCTACGCGGCGTCGAAGCTCGCGCAGGAGCATCTCGCCGCCGCGTGGGCCCGCGAGACCGGCGGACGGGCCGCACTGCTTCGCTACCACAACGTCTACGGGCCGCGGATGCCGCGCGATACGCCGTACGCGGGCGTGGCCGCGATCTTCCGCTCCTCGCTGGCCGCCGGACGAGCCCCGCAGGTCTTCGAGGACGGCGGTCAGCGCCGTGACTTCGTCCACGTCCGCGATGTCGCCGCCGCCAACCTCGCGGCACTGGCCTGGACGCAGGATCCCCGGGCATCCGCCCCGCCCGCGCGCGCCTTCAACATCGGCTCCGGAAGCCCCCGCACCGTCGGCGACCTGGCAGACGCCCTCGCCGGGGCCCTGGGCGGCCCCGCCCCGCAGATCGCCGGGGGATACCGCCTCGGCGACGTCCGGCACATCACCGCGTCCGTCACCCGGGCCCGCTACGAACTCGACTGGCGCGCCGAGATCGACTTCGCCGACGGCATCCGGGAACTCGCGTCCACGCGGTTCCGGCGCCCGGTGCCGCCACCGTGATGACGCGACCGACCCGGGCGGCGTGGGCGGGACTGGGCGTCACGATCGCGTTGATCGCCGTCGCCGCCGCGGTGCCGCCGCTCACCGGCTGGGCCGTGCACAGCCTGGGCGTCGCACCGCTCCACGGGCCGTGGCAGCCGCGGGTCGGTCCGGGAACGCCCGCGGCCATCCTGCTCGCCGTCGCCGCCGTCGTCTTCGCACCCCGGATCACGCGCTGGCCCTGGTGGCGGCTCCAGGTCGTCGTCGTCCTGGCCGGGATCGGCTGGATGCTGAGCCTGGCCACGGTGGACGGCTGGGCGGGCATCGCCGCGCAGCTCGACCACGGCAACGACTACCTGCCCACGGCGCGGACCATCACCGACGTCGGGGCGATGCTGCGCGAGTTCGTCGCCCGGATCCCGTTCAGCGCCGCCCCGCACAATTGGCCGGTGCACGTGGCGGGGCATCCGCCGGGGGCCGTGCTGTTCTTCGTGCTGCTGGTGCGCCTCGGCCTCGGCAGTGCGATCGCGTCGGGCCTGGTGATCGTGCTCCTCGCGTCGACCACCGCCGTCGCCGTCCTGACCACCATGCGCCGGCTCGGCGGCGAGGAGGCCGCGCGCCGATCCGCGCCGTTCCTCGTGATCGCGCCCGCGGCGATCTGGATGGCGAGCACCGGCGATGCCGTCTTCGCGGCCGTCGCCGCGTGGGCGCTGTGCACCCTGGCCCTCGCCGCGACGTCGGTCGGCGTGCGCGCACGGGTGTGGGCGGGAGCGTCCGGCATCCTGTTCGGGGTCTGCCTTCTGATGTCCTACGGGCTGGCGCTCGTCGCCGTCCTCGCGCTCGCGGTGCTCGTCCTCGCCCGGAGCCTGCGACCGCTCCCGTGGGTGGTCGCGGGCGTCGTGCTGGTCGTCGGCGGATTCGCCGTCGCAGGCTTCGCGTGGTGGGAGGCACTGCCGGTCCTGACCCGCCGCTACTGGGACGGTCTCGCGTCCTCCCGGCCCGCCGCGTACTGGACCTGGGCGAACCTCGCCGCCTTCGCGGTCAGCACGGGTCCGATCGCCGGAGCCGCCGTCGCGACCGCCGGCGCGGCGGCGGCCGCGCGCCTGACCGGCGCCAGGCCGCCGTTGCCGCGTGCCGCGGTCGTGGCGATCGTGCTCTGCCTCGCGGCGGTCACGACGGTGCTGCTGGCGGACGCCTCGCAGATGAGCCGCGCGGAAGTCGAGCGCATCTGGCTGCCGTTCGTGCCGTGGACCCTCGTCGGCACGGCACTGCTCACGCCACGGTGGCAGCGGTGGGGGCTGGCCGGGCAGGCGGTGTTCGCACTCCTGGTCGAGCATCTCGTCAAGACCGGGTGGTGATGCGCCGTGCGTTGTCACCGAGCCGTAAGGTCAGCACCCCGGCCCGACCAGGGCGCCGACGTACGATGACGGCATGGCGATTGACCCCGAGGCCGACCCGCCGGCCGCTGTGGGCGCCCTCAGCGATCGGCGCATCCTCGTCGTCGAGGACGACGAGACGGTGCGCGAGGTGGTGCGCACGTACCTCGAGGCGGCGGGCTGTCTCGTCGACGAGGTGGGCGACGGGTTCGCGGCGATGGACCTGCTCGCCGAGCGCGTCCCCGATCTGATCGTGATGGACCGCATGCTGCCCGGCATCGACGGCGTCGAGGTGTGCCGGCGGATCCGCGCGGAGCGCGATGTCCCGGTCGTCATGCTGACTGCCCTCGGAGCGACGGACGACCGGATCGACGGGCTCGAGGCCGGCGCGGACGACTACCTGACGAAGCCCTTCTCGCCGCGCGAACTGGTGCTCCGGGTGGGCACGGTGCTGCGCCGGAGCGTCGCCGACTACGCGCCCGAGGTCCCCTTCGACGTCGGCGGATTCACCCTGCATCCCTCGGCGCGCTACGTGCTGAGAGACGGCGTGCCGATGGCGCTGTCCACGCGCGAGTTCGACCTGTTCGCGTTTCTGCTCAAGCATCCGACGCGCGCGTTCACGCGGGAGGAGCTGCTCAAAGAGGTCTGGGGGTGGCGCTACGGCGACCTCTCGACCGTGACCGTCACGATGCGGCGGCTCCGCGAGAAGGTCGAAGACGATCCGGCGCGCCCGCGCATCCTGCAGACGGTGTGGGGCGTGGGCTACCGTCTCGATGCGGATGCCGCATGATCCCCCTCGCCGATCTCGCCGCGATTATCGGGATGGCGCTCGCCGCCGCGGTCGTCGTCGGCCTCGCCGGCATCGTGGCACTGCGCCTGGCGCGGCGCGCGTCGATCCTGCTGCAGGTCTCGATCGTCGTTCTCACCGGGACGCTCGCGACAGCGCTCGGCATGGCGGCGGTCGCGCGCGCCATGTTCCTCTCGCTGCACGACCTCACCGTCACGCTGTGGGTGGCCGGGGTCTCGGCCGTCGTGTCGCTCGTCGTCGGCATCGTCCTGGCGGCGACGTTCGTGCGGCAGACCCGTCGCGTGCGCAGCATCGCGCAGGCCCTCGGCGAGGGGGAGGCCGTCGCCGCGCCGGATGCCGCGGCATCCGAGCTTGCCGCGGTCGTCCAGGAGCTCGAGCTCACCAGCCGGCGCCTGGCGGATGCCCGAGCCGAGGTCGCGGCGCTCGAGGCTTCGCGTCGCGAGTTCGTCGCCTGGATCTCCCACGATCTGCGCACACCCCTCGCGGGTCTCCGGGCGATGGCCGAAGCGCTCGAGGACGGCCTCGCCAGCGACCCGCAGCGCTTCCACCGCCAGATGCGGCTGCAGGTCGACCACCTCTCGGACCTCGTCGACGATCTGTTCGAGCTGTCCAAGATCCAATCCGGGCGCCTGACCCTCTCCGTCGAGCCCGTCTCCCTGCACGACCTGGTCAGCGACGCGGCCGCAGAGCTCGCCGCGTTCGCCGAGACGCGGTCGGTGACCATCAGCGAATCGCCCGGCGCCGACGTGATGGTGCCCGGCGACGCCCACGAGCTGGGCCGCGCCGTGGGGAACCTGCTCATCAACGCGATCCAGTACTCGCCGACCGGCACGGCGGTCTCGGTCACGACGCACGTGCGCGACGACGGACGCGCGGTGCTGAGCGTCGTCGACCAGGGCGGGGGCATCCCCGCCGCAGACCTGGAAGACGTGTTCCGGGCCGGATGGCGGGGCGCGGCGTCACGCACCCCGTCCGCCGACCGGCGCGACGACAGCCGGTCAGGACGCTCGGGAGGGGCCGGGCTGGGCCTCACCATCGCCCAGGGGATCGTGGCGGCGCACGGCGGAGAGATCCGCGTGCGCAACGTCGCCTCCGGGGCGCGCTTCGACGTGCTGCTGCCGCTCCTGGCCGGCCAGGGATCGCCGGGGGAGGCCGGCGGTCAGCCGAGCTCGGCGGATGCCGCGCGCAGTTCGGCGAGCGCCTGACGCGTGTAGTACGCGAGATCGACCTCGGCCGTCGACTCGGCCCAGAGCGTATACCCGCGCTTGAAGGCCAGTACGCCCAGCTCGGCCGCGACGTGGGCCGTGGCATCCGGGACCCCGCGTGCGATGAGGGCGTCCGAGGTCGCGGCCGCCAGCCCCACGCTCTTGAGAGCTTCGCGTTCGCGGAGTTCGGCGCTCGCGGCGACGGCCGCCTTCATCCGCGGGCCGAGCTGCCGGTTCATCGAGCCCATCGCCGCAGACACGCGGTCGAGACCGAGGGACACCGCTTCGAGGGGCGTCGCGTCGTCCGGCGCGTCCGCGATCCCCTCGGAGATCAGGGTGCTCAGCGTCTCCTGGCCGGCGACGAGCACGTCCCGCTTGTCGGGGAAGTGGCGGAAGAAGGTGCTCTTGGTGACACCGGCGCGCTCGGCGATCTGGGCGACGGTGGTGGCGTCGTAGCCCTGCTCGGTGAACAGGTCCACGGCGGCGACGACCATTCGTTCTCGGGCACCCGGTTCCCATCGCGGCATGCGTTGATTCTATCCGATGGGACAATTGTCCCGTCGCGGGTCTAGACTGATGGCACAAAGGTCGCATCAACGCGAGGGAGCACCATGCATGTCTTCATCACCGGTGGCACCGGTCTGATCGGATCCGTCGTCGTCGCCGAACTTCTCCGCAGCGGTCACACCGTCACGGGTCTCGCGCGTTCGGACCGAAGCGCCGCGGCGCTCGAGGCGGCGGGGGCCGACGTGCTCCGCGGCGCCCTGGGCGACGTCACCACGGTGCGCGGCGGCGCGGAGCGCGCCGACGGCGCCGTCCACCTCGCCTTCGGCAACGACTTCTCCAGCCCCGAGGCCCTGGCTCGCGACATCGCCGACGAGTCCGCGGCGGTCGCGGCGATCGGCGATGCTCTCGTGGGCACCGGCAAGCCGTTCGTCTCGGTCTCGGGGACTCCCGCCATCCCCGGGCGGGCGTCGCTCGAGACCGATCCGCTCCCCACGGTCGGGCCCGTCGCCGGCCGGTCGGTCACTCTCACGTCGATGCTCGGCCTGGCCGATCGCGGAGTGCGGACGAGTGCGGTCCGTCTGCCGCGCACGGTGCATGCGGACGGCGCCGGCGGGTTCGCCGGACTGCTCACGCGTTTCGCCCGCGAGTCCGGTGTCTCCGGCTATCCGGGCGACGGTACGCAGCGCTGGCCGGCGGTGCACGCACGGGATGCCGCAGTGCTGTTCCGGCTCGCCCTCGAAAGCGCGCCCGCCGGCTCCAGCTGGCACGCCGTCGCAGACGAGGGCGACGCCGTGCGCGACATCGCGGCGGTCATCGGACGTCGCCTGCAGGTTCCGGTGCAGGCGGTCCCGCCGGAGACCTACGGGACCCTCGGTCCGATCTTCGCGGCCGACCAGCCGTCCTCGAGCGCGTACACCCGGGCGACCCTGGGGTGGAATCCGACCCATCCGAGCCTGCTGGAAGACCTCGAACTGATCCGGCCGTGAGAGCCGATTGTCCCAAGACGGCGCGCCCGCGGCAACCGCCTTCCGTGACGCTCTGCTCGCGCGAGACTGAGGAGCGCAGGGTGTCCCGGCGCGTCCGGCGGACGAGCCGACCTGCCTGACGAGAGGAAGGCAACCATGGCCACGCCGACCGACACGTCCAGCGAGCCGCAGTCTCCGGACCGGGCAGACGGGCGACGGCATCCGGACCGCCTGCGGGGCCGCACCTGGAAGTACGTCATGCGGCGGACGATCCGGGAGTTCGGTCAGGACCAGGGCACGGATGCGGCGGCGGCGCTGACCTACTACGCCGTGCTGTCGCTGTTCCCGGCCCTCATCGCGGTGTTCTCCCTGCTCGGGGTCTTCGGTCAGAGCGGCAATGCCGCCGGCGCCGTCCTCGACGTCCTGTCGCAGGTGGCTCCCGCGGGCACGGTCGCGACCCTGCGCGGGCCGATCGAACAGTTCGCCCATGCGCCGGGAGCAGGTCTCGCGCTGGTCGTCGGCATCCTGCTCGCGCTCTGGTCGGCCTCGGCGTACGTGGGCGCATTCGCGCGCGCCATGAATCGGATCTACGAGGTGAGCGAAGGGCGCCCGTTCTGGAAGCTGCGTCCCGTCCTGCTCCTCGTCACGGTGGTCACGGTGGTGGCGATGGCGCTCCTCGCCCTCGTCCTCATCCTGTCCGGCGGCCTCGTCGATGCGATCGGACGATTCCTCGGTGCGAGCGCCGCCGCACGCATCGCCTGGAACATCCTTCGCTGGCCCCTCATGCTGCTCGTGGTGATCCTCCTGGTGACGGTGCTCTACCGGATGACGCCGAACGTGAAGCAGCCGCGGGCGCGCTGGATCACCGCCGGCTCGCTCCTGGCCATCGTGGTGCTGGTCGCCGGAACCCTGGTGTTCGCACTGTACGTCGCGAACTTCTCCAACTACGGGCGCACCTACGGGTCGTTCGCGGCGGTGATCATCTTCCTGCTGTGGCTGTGGATCGCGAACCTCGCCCTGCTGTTCGGCGCGGAACTCGACGCCGAGATCGAGCGGGGTCGCGAACTCCAGGCCGGCGTGGCCGCCGAACGCCATCTCGAACTGCCGGTGCGCGACAGCCGGCGCAGCGACAAGGCAGAGGCCAAGGACGAGAAGTCGATCGAGGACGCGCGGAGCATCCGCGTCGGCGCGGCGGCGGCCGACTGACCTCGGACGAAGGACAGGGACCACGGGCGTAGCCTGACCGTATGACGACCCTGTCGCGCGGGCAGCAGGCCGAGTTGCGCACCCACACCGTCGACAACCAGCCGCCCTGGCGGACGGGCCTGGACGAGTACACCGCGAACGTGCCGCTCGTGCAGGCCGTGGCGGCCTTCGGAGCCGACCACGCGCACGACGCCCTCACCGTCACCGGCACCCGGGTCGGCACGGCAGAGTTCCAGGGAGATGCCGAACGCGCGAACGAACACGAGCCCGTGCTGCACGCCTTCGACCGCTGGGGTCACCGGCTGGACGAGGTCGAGTACGACCCGTCGTACCACCGGGTGATCGGCGCCGCGGTCGCGGACGGCGCGCACACGGCATCGTGGTCGGATCCCGGCCCCGGCGCCGCCGTCGCGCGCGCGGCGACCTTCATGCTGTACGCGCAGATCGAACCCGGCCATGCGTGTCCGGTGTCGATGACGCACGCCGCCGTCGCGTCGATCGCCGACACCGCCGTCGCCGGCACGTGGCTGCCGCGGCTCTACGCTCGCACCTACGATCCGAGACTGTCGGTGCCCGGCGGCAAGCGCAGCGCCCTGATCGGGATGGCGATGACCGAGAAGCAGGGCGGCTCCGACGTCCGGGCGAACACCACGGTCGCCGAACACGACACGGGTGAGGACTACCGCATCACCGGGCACAAGTGGTTCTGCTCCGCGCCGATGTCGGACGCCTTCCTCGTGCTCGCCCAGACCCGTCGCTCAGGACGCGACGAAGGGCTCTCGTGCCTCTTCGTCCCGCGAGTGCTCCCCGACGGGACGCGAAACGTGTTCCGCATTCAGCGCCTCAAGGACAAGCTCGGAAACCGCGCCAACGCGTCCAGCGAGATCGAGTTCGACGGCACCTCCGGCATCCTGCTGGGCGAGGCCGGCCGAGGCGTGCCGACGATCATCGAGATGGTCCAGCGCACCCGGCTCGACTGCGTGCTCGGGACGGCTGCCGGCATGCGGCAGGCGGTCGCGGAGGCGACCTGGCACGCGCGGCATCGCCGCGCGTTCGGCGCGGTCCTGGCCGACCAGCCCGCGATGACCGCCGTGCTCGCGGACCTCGCGCTCGAGTACGAGGCGGCCCTGCTCAGCGGCCTGCGCCTGGCACAGTCGTTCGAAGCCGACGCCAGGGATGCCGACCGGGCGTTTCGCCGGCTGGCCACGCCGGTGCTGAAGTACTGGGTCTGCAAACGTGGTCCGCACCACGCGTACGAGGCGATGGAGTCCCTCGGCGGCAACGGCTACACCGAGGGCTTCCCACTGGCGCGTCGGTATCGGGAGCAGCCGGTCATGGCCATCTGGGAGGGCTCGGGCAATGTGATCGCGCTGGACGTGCTGCGCGCGCTCGGACGGGATGCGGCCTCCGCCGCAGCCCTCGCTGCCGAGCTCGATCTCACGGCGGGGGAGCATCCGATCCTCGATGCGCACACGCGGCGCACGCTCACGCTGCTCACGGACGTGCAGCGCGCTCCCGACGACGCGGCGGCTCAGGCTCGCCGGCTCACCGAGATGATCGCGCTCGCGCTGCAGGGGTCGCTGATGCTGCGATTCGCGCCGCGGGATGCTGCCGAGGCGTTCATCACGGCGCGGCTGGGCGACGATCGGGGCGCGCAGTACGGGACCCTCCCGCGCGGAACGGATGCCGCCCGCATCCTGCGGCGTCACGAATCACCGGCCGCGGTCTGATCAGGCCGCCTGCTGTCGGTCCGCGGCGGAGTCGAGCGCCGCGAGCAGCCGTGTGCGCAGAAGCTGCGCGCGACCCGTGAATTCGCGCTGCCGGCGCACGTATTCGGCCTTGCCCTCAGGCGTCTCGATCCGGACCGGTTCGCCCGCCCACTCGTGCATGTCGTAGGGGGATGCCTGCATGTCCAGGTACCGGATGTCGCGTGCGAGTTCGAAGGCGTCGAGCAGGAGGTCGCCGGGCGTGAGCGGCCCCAGCTTGACCGCCCACTTGTAGGCGTCCATGTTGGCGTGCAGACAGCCCGGCTGCTCGAGCGCCGGCTGCGACGCCCGGGTGAGCGTGGTGCGGTTGCGCGGGACCGCGTCGTCGGTGAAGAACCGGAACGCGTCGAAGTGCGTGCATCGAAGGTCGTGAGCCTCGACCACGGCGTCGGTGGCCTGCTGACCGAGTCGCAGCGGGACGGGATGCCGGTGCTCGCCCTGCCGGTAGACCATGGCCCACTCGTGAAGTCCGAAGCACCCGAACGACGCCGGTCGGGCGGCGGTCGCCCGCAGCAGGCGTTCGATCGAATCCACCAGTTCGGGCTTCTCGGCCCGGAACGCGGCGGCATCGACGGCCAGGGCACCGGGTGTGGTGCCCGCGCCGTACCATCGCCACGTGGCGCGGTCGGTGTCGGCCGCGTCGGCCAGTTCGACGCCGGCTCCGGGATGCCAGCGGCGCAGGATCGCCGGCTTGTAGGAGTAGTACGTGAACAGGAAGTCCTCGACCGGATGCCGCTCGCCGCGGGTCGCGCGCTCGCGGTGCCCCGCCGTGAGTGCGTCGGCCCGATCACGGTGGGCGCGCTCGATCTCCCGCCACTCGGCGCGGGGGAGAAGGGTCACGCGGCGTCCGCAGGCTCGATGAGCGAGGGGGAGTCGTTGCGCACGTTGCCCACCTCGGTGCCGACCACGTGGTCTTCGAGCGTGCCGGCGACGTCCGGGGCGGCGTCGATCGCGGCATCCAGCACGTCGCCGACGTTCTCGACCGTCGGGTCGAGCCACGCGTCGGCGAAGTCGGCATCGAGGAACAGTGGCATCCGGTCGTGGATGGAGCCGAGGCGTCCGATGGCGTCGCGGGTGAGGATCGTGAAGCTCAGCACCCACCGCGCGGGATCGTCGTCGCCGAGCGCGGGGTTGCGCCACCACGAGTACAGGCCGGCGAACAGCATGGGCTCATCGCCCTCGGGGTGGATGAAATGCGGGATCTTGCGCTCGCCCTCGCGCTTCCACTCGTAGTAGCCGCTCGCCGGAACCACCGCGCGGCGTTTGATGAGGGCGTCGCGGAACATCGGCTTGTGCTCGGCCTCCTCGGCCCGCGCGTTGATCGCCCGGGCGCCTCCGGACAGATCTTTCGCCCACGAGGGCACGAAGCCCCACCGGGCCGACTCGAGCCGGCGGGTGGGCGGTTCGGTCTTGGCGGAATCGAGGACGATGCCGACCTGGTTGGTGGGCGCGACGTTGTACGAGGGCGCGGGCAGGTCGTCGCCCACGACGTCCACCCGGAGCACCCCCACGAGTTCCGACGCGACATTGGCCACCACGAATCGTCCGCACATGGCCGTCACCCTACGCCGGGGGTCCGACGTTCGCGCAGCACGCCGACCTCTTCGAGACGGGCGAGCAGGGCCGCGCCGTCGTCGCCGGTCACGTGCGGCACGGCGACGGAGGGCTCATCCGCCGGGGAGCGACCACCGGCGAGCACGGCTTCGGCCGGAGTGAGCCGCCGGATGGCGATGGACGCGACCCGGTCCGGATGCGCCTGCGTGAACGTCTTGTAGATCTGCTCGTCGTGCTGGCCGTCATCGCCGATGAGCAGCCAGGTCACCTGCGGGAACTCCTCGGCGAGGCGCGCGAGGTTGGTGCTCTTGTGGTCGGACCCGCTGCGGAACCACCGGTCGTGCGTGGGGCCCCAGTCGGTCAGCAGCATGGCCCCGGGCGGGAAGAGGTGCCGGGCGAGGAAGCGGGCGAGCGTGGGGCCGACGTTCCATGCCCCCGTCGACAGGTAGACGACCGGCGCTCCCGGGTTCTCCCCGACGATGCGGTTCATCAGGACGGCCATGCCGGGCACGGGCTGGCGCGCGTGCTCGTCGATGACGAACGAGTTCCAGGCGGCGATGAGCGGGCGCGGCAGCGAGGTGACCATGACGGTGTCGTCGATGTCGCACACCACCCCGAAGCGCACGTCCGCGCCGACGATGAACACCCGGGCTTCGACGGCGTCGCCGTCTTCGACGGTCATCGTGAGCGTCTGCCAGCCGGGGGAGAGCCGTGCCGGCAGGACGGCGTCGACGACGCCGCCGCGGTCGGCGACCACCTCGTGCGTCACACCGCCCACGGTGATGCTCACCTGCGCGAAGCCGATCGGGACCGCCACGAAGCTGCGCCATCCGCGCACCCGGGCGTACTCGCCGTCGGACTTCGACGGGATGGGGGACGTGATCAGGACGCGGCCGAGGACCCGCACCCAGTCCTCGCCGCCGTACCCCGGAAACGCCGTGACCGTCGGCACGAGCCCGCGATGGCGCGCCCGGCGTTCCCGCCAGGCGTGGAAGCGGTACTCCGCACGCGCGGGCAGACCGACCTCGACGCGGCGCGCCTCGGTGGCGCGTCGCGGCGCGGGGGTGTCAGCCGTCGGGTGGGGCATCCTCTCAGTCTTCCACGCCCGTCGTACCGGTTGGATCCGTCGTCTTGCGCAGGTGCTGCCGCTCGTTGTGCGCGATGATGCGCTTGACGACGTACGCGAGCAGGATGAAGGTCGCGATGATCGCGACGAAGATGTAGCCGGCCTGATGCAGGCTCTCGGCCATCTGCCGATAGCTGCCGGCCGCCAGCGCCGCCACCGTCACGTAGGCGGTCGCCCAGATGACGCAGGCCGGGACGGTCCAGGCGAGGAACCGGCGGTAGCGCATGCCGCTCATGCCGACCACGAGCGGGACGAGCGAGTGGAGCACGGGCAGGAACCGCGAGAGGAACACGGCGGGTCCGCCACGACGGTCGATGTAGCCCTCGGCGCGGTCCCAGTTCTCTTCGCCGAGCTTCCGGCCGAGCCACGAGGCGCGGATCGCCGGTCCGAACGTCTTGCCGAGCCAGAAACCGACGCTCTCGCCGACGAGCGAGCCGGCGACGATCGCGCCCACCAGGGCGATGCCGCCCAGCGGCGTCGTCACGGCGGTGCCCGCGGCGATCGCGATCGTGTCGCCGGGGACGATCAGGCCGAGGAAGATGCTGGTCTCGAAGGCCATCGCGACGCCTGCCAGCAGGGTCCGCACGATCGGGTCGACGTCCTGGATGACGCCGAGCAGCCACGTGACGAACTCGTTCATATTCCGAGGGTAGGTCGTTGGGCTTCGGTGGCGCTGGGAATCAGCGGCGCAGACCCTTCCCGGCGCGGTCCGGTAACCTGAAAGGTGCGCTCGTCGCGCGCAAATCCTCCGTACGAACTGCGATTGGCCTTACCTGTGTCACAGACCACCGAGTCACACCACGTAGCCCCCGGCGAGGGCGGTTACGACGCCCACGCGATCCAGGCGAAGTGGCAGGCGCTCTGGGCCGAGAGCGATCCGTTCCGCGCGGGTGGCGACGACGACACCCGTCCGCGCAAGTACGTGCTCGCCATGTTCCCCTATCCGTCGGGGGACCTGCACATGGGGCACGCCGAGAACTACGTGTACTCGGACATCGTGGCGCGCTTCTGGCGCCACCGCGGGTACAACGTGCTCAACCCCATCGGCTGGGACTCCTTCGGGCTGCCGGCCGAGAACGCGGCCATCAAGCGCGGGGCCAACCCGCCCACCTGGACGTACGCGAACATCGCGCAGCAGCGCGCCAGCATGGAACAGTACGGCGTCTCGTTCGACTGGTCGCGCGTGCTGCACACGAGCGACCCCGACTACTACCGCTGGAACCAGTGGCTGTTCCAGAAGCTGTACGAGCGGGGCCTGGCCTACCGCAAGCAGAGCCCGGTCAACTGGTGCCCCAACGACCAGACCGTGCTCGCCAACGAGCAGGTCGTCGACGGGCGCTGCGAGCGCTGCGGCGCCGAGGTCGTGAAGAAGAAGCTCACCCAGTGGTACTTCCGCATCACCGACTACGCCGACCGTCTGCTCGACGACCTGAACCAGCTCGAGGGCTTCTGGCCGCAGAAGGTCATCCAGATGCAGCGCAACTGGATCGGCCGCTCCGTGGGCGCCGACATCCGGTTCGAGATCGAGGGCCGCGCCGAGAAGGTGACGGTGTTCTCGACGCGCCCGGACACCCTGCACGGGGCGACCTTCATGGTGATCGCGCCGGATTCCGACCTCGCCGCCGAGATCGCGTCCGAGGCACCCGCCGACGTGCGGATGCGGTTCCAGGCGTACCTCGAGACCGTGCAGCGCACCACCGAGATCGACCGGCAGTCGACCGACCGCCCCAAGACGGGCGTCTTCCTGGAGCGCTACGCGATCAACCCGATCAACGGCGAGCGCCTGCCGATCTGGGCCGCCGACTACGTGCTGGCGGACTACGGTCACGGCGCGGTGATGGCGGTGCCGGCCCACGACCAGCGCGACCTCGACTTCGCCCGCGCCTTCGACCTGCCGGTGAAGGTGGTGGTCGACACGACCGCTCCCATCACGGGGGCGATCCCGGTGATCGAGCTGGATGACGACGGCGTGCCGATCGAGCCCGAGGCATCCCTGGACGAACTGGATCCGGTGCGCACCGGCATCGCGCTGACGGGCGAGGGCCGGATGATCCGGTCGGGTTCGCTCGACGGCCTGTCCAAGCGCAACGCGATCGCGCGGGTCATCGAGGAGCTCGAGGCCGCCGGGACCGGTCACGCGGCCAAGACGTACCGTCTGCGGGACTGGCTGATCTCGCGCCAGCGGTACTGGGGCACGCCGATCCCGATGCTGCACACCGAGGACGGCCAGATCATCCCGGTGCCCGAGGACCAGCTGCCGGTGACGCTTCCCGACGCCGACGGCCTCGACCTCACGCCGAAGGGCGCCTCTCCGCTCGGCGCCGCGACCGAGTGGGTCAACACGGTCGACCCCGCGACCGGGGCGCCGGCGCTGCGCGATCCCGACACGATGGACACCTTCGTCGACAGCTCCTGGTACTTCCTGCGCTTCCTGTCGCCGGGCGACACCGCCCAGGCGTTCTCGGTGGAGCAGGCGGCCCGGTGGGCCCCGGTCGACTTCTACATCGGCGGCGTCGAGCACGCGATCCTGCACCTGCTGTACGCGCGTTTCATCACCAAGGCGCTCTACGACATGAAGCTGGTCGACTTCACGGAGCCGTTCTCCAGCCTCATCAACCAGGGCATGGTGATCCTGGGCGGCGCGAAGATGTCCAAGAGCAAGGGCAACCTCGTCCTGTTCCAGGAGGAGCTCGAACAGCACGGCGCCGACGTGCTGCGTGTCGCCCTCGCCTTCGCCGGTCCGGTGGAGGACGACAAGGACTGGGACGACGTGTCGACCACGGGCGCCGCGAAGTTCCTGGCGCGCGCTCTGCGCGTTGCGCGCGACGTCACGAGCGAGACCGACGTGGTCTGGGCCGAGGGCGATGCCGCGCTGCGCCGCGTCACCCACCGTCTGCTGGCGGATGCACCTGGTCTCATCGAGCACACCAAGTTCAATGTCGTCGTCGCGCGTCTGATGGAGCTCGTCAACGCGATCCGCAAGGTGATCGACTCGGGGGCCGGGGCGGCCGATCCCGCCGTGCGCGAGGCGGCCGAGGCCGTCGCGATGCTGCTCGACCCGTTCGCGCCGCATGTCGCGGAAGAGATGTGGGAGATCCTCGGCTACGACAAGTTCGTGGGGCTCGCCGTGTGGCGCCAGCCCGACCCGACGCTCCTCGTCGAAGACACCGTGACCGCGGTCGTGCAGATCGGCGGCAAGGTGCGCGCGACGCTCGACGTGCCGGCGCGCATCACGCCGGACGCACTGGAGAAGCTCGCCCGCGACGACGAGCGCGTGCAGCGCGCGATCGGGGACCGCGAGATCGTGCGTGTCATCGTGCGCGCCCCGAAGGTCGTCAGCTTCATCGTGCGCTGAGCACGTGACCTGACACGAGTGCCTCGCCCGTGGTGGCGGGGCACTCGTGTGTCCACACCGGGCCGCGGGGCCGCGGTTGTGCACAGTCGAGCGTCCCGGACGAATCGTCGGAGGGCGGGCCGCCTAGCGTTGCGGCGTGGCCACAGCGATCGACGAGGTCCCCGAGCGGGACGATGAGACAGAGCCCCGCGGCGACATCCCGGAGGCGGCGTCGCCCAGGCGACGGCTGGGAGTCGGCGCGGCCATCATCCTGATCCTCGGGGCTCTGGCTGTCACGGTCGTGATCGGGGTCGTCCGTGCGGGCGGCGGGGCGGCATCCACCCCGGCGGTGTCCGCGACGCGGCCCGCTGCGGCGCCGACGTCCGGCACGCAGAAGCGCGTCTATGTCGACGTGGCCGGTGCGGTGAAGCGTCCCGGGTTGTTCGTGCTGCCGGGGGATGCCCGCGTGCTGGATGCGATCTCGGCCGCGGGTGGGTTCGCGTCGAAGGCCGCACGGGGGTCGGTGAACCTCGCGCGGCCGCTGACCGACGGCGAGCAGCTCGTCGTCCCGGCGGAAGGCGCTACGCCGTCGCCGACGGGGGATGCCGCGAACACCTCCTCGGTAGGGGACTCGTCCGGAGCGCCTGCGGCCGGCGGGAAGGTGGATCTCAACACCGCCACGAAGGAGCAGCTGGAGGAGCTTCCGCGGATCGGCCCGGCGCTGGCGCAGCGGATCCTGCAGTGGCGCAAGGACAACGGCCGGTTCACGAGTGTCGATGATCTGCAGGCGGTGTCGGGGATCGGAGACAAGATGCTGGCGGCGCTCCGCGACCTCGTGAGGGTCTGATGGGTGCCGAGACGGAGCGGCTGCGGCGCACCGATCTTCGGCTCGTGCCGGTCGCGGCGGCCTGCTGGACGGCGGCGGCCTGGGGCGTGGTGAATCCCGCGCACGCGGGGACCGCGGCCGCGATCCTGTGGGCGGTGGTGGCTGCAGTCGTCGTGGCGCTGGTGCTTTCGCACGCCGGCCGCTTCACGCGCTCACGCGCGGGTGCGGCGCTCGTTCTGGCCGCTGTCGCCCTCGCCGGTGCGGCCGCGGCCCTGTCCGCCGTCGGCGTCGCCGAGCCGGCGCGCACCGCCGCCGGAAGTCTGCCCGCGGGCGGCGGTCGCAGCGTCGTCGTCGAGGCGACGGTCACCGGCTCGTCTTCTCGCACGGCTGCGGGGGGCGTGCTGTTCGACGCAGACGCCCGCAGCATCCGGATCGGGCCGGAGACGCACACGCTCCGCGTCCCGGTGAAGGTCCTGCTGAGCAAGACCATCCCGGTGGGGCTCGGTGACACCATCATGGTGCGCGGCACCGTGCGCCCGACCGGGCCGGGGGAGCGGCCGGTCTTCATCGTGTTCGGCGACGGTGACGCCCGCCTCACCGGTCACGCGACCGGCGCGCTCCAGATCGCCTCCGTCCTGCGCCGGGGGCTCGTCACGGCCACGGGCGGGCTCCCGCAGCCGGGCGCCGGTCTTATCCCGGGGCTCGCCGTCGGGGATACCACGGCCGTCACCGCCGAGCTGGACGCGGACATGAAGGCGAGTTCGCTGACGCACCTGACGGCGGTGTCCGGCGCCAATTGCGCGGTCGTGGTGGGCATCGCCTTCGGCCTGGCCGCTCTGTGCGGAGCACGCCGGATCATCCGGGTCGGGTGCGGTCTCGCCGCGCTTGCGGGCTTCGTCGTGCTCGTGACGCCGGAACCGAGCGTCGTGCGTGCCGCGATGATGGCGGCGATCGCGATGCTCGCGCTGCTGCTCGGGCGGGCCCGGCTCGGGATCGCGCTTCTCCTCCTCGCCGTCGTTGTCGCACTGCTCGCGGATCCGTGGCTGGCGATGTCGGTCGGGTTCGCCCTGTCGGCGGCCGCGACCGGCGCATTGCTGGTGCTCGCGCGTCCGCTGGCGGCGGGACTTGCCCGCTGGATGCCGCGCACGCTGGCCTTCGCGCTCAGCGTGCCGCTGTCCGCGCAGCTGGTGTGCGGGCCGCTCCTCGTGCTCCTCACCCCGACCATCCCCGTGTTCGGCGTCGTCGCGAACCTCCTCGCCGAGCCCGCGGCGCCGGCGGCGACCGTGCTCGGGCTGGCGGCGTGCCTCGCCCTGCCGCTGCCCGTGCTGCAGGCCGGGCTCACTGCGCTGACCTGGGTGCCGGCCGCGTGGATCGCGGCGACGGCGCGGCTGTTCGCGCAGCTTCCCGGCCACGGGCTGCCGTGGTTCGGCGGGGTCGCCGGCGCGGCCGCTCTCGCGCTGCTGAGCGCGGGCATCGTGTGGCTGCTGGTGCCCGCCGTGCCGGGCCGGACGGCGAGACGCATTCGTGCGGCGGTCGCCGCGGGCGTCGCGATCGCGCTGGGCGTGTGGGGCGGGTTCGCAACGCTCGGTGGCGTGGCCGCGCCGCTCACCGTTCCGCGAGACTGGTCGGTCGCGCTGTGCGACGTCGGCCAGGGCGACGCCATCCTGCTCCGCTCCCAGGGGCGGATCGCCCTCATCGACACCGGGCCCGATCCGGAGCCCCTCGCGACCTGCCTGCACCGGTTCGGCATCAGCCGGATCGACCTCCTGGTGCTGACGCACTACGACCACGACCACGTCGGCGGCGTCGAGGCGGTGCGCGGGCGCGCCGACGTCGTTCTGCACGGCCCGCCCGATTCTCCGAGGGCCGACCGACTGCTGCGCGAGCTCGCGGCATCCGGTGCGGACGTGGTGGATGCCGCGGCCGGAATGCGCGGCCCGCTCGGGGCCGCCTCGTGGACCGTCCTCTGGCCGCTGCGTGACGGCAAGGCGTACCCGCCGGGCAACGAGTCATGCGTGGTGCTGGACATCCGCGGACCCGGGATGCCGACCGGGCTCTTCCTCGGCGACACCGACGAGGTGGCGCAGGCGGCGATCCTCCGCACCGGAGGCCTGCGGCCCCCGTACGAGGTCGTCAAGGTCGCCCACCACGGCAGCGCGGACCAGGATCCGCCCCTGTACGCCGCGCTGCGCGCCCCCGTCGCGCTCATCTCGGTCGGGGCGGGCAACGACTACGGCCACCCGCGGGCCCCGACCCTGCAGTTCCTCGCCGCCGACCGCGCAGACATCCACCGCACCGACCAGGAGGGCATCGTCACCGTCACCGAGACCTCTGCCGGCCCCGCCCTTTGGCACGAGCACGACCGCACAGCGCCGCAGCTCACCCCCGGGCGGTGACGTCCGGGGGTGAGCTGCGCTGCGCTGCGCCACGCGCCGTGTGGGACCGGCACGTTGACGGTAGTGTCCGAAGCACATCCGGAGGGAGAGGTGCGCCATGATCGACGGTTCCGTGATCGATCGGATCCTGATGGAGAACCGCTATTGCGTGCTCGGCACGGCGGATGCGGCCGGGCGGCCGTGGGTGAGTCCCGTCTTCTTCGCGCAGCTCGATGACGATCGGATCTGCTGGGTGTCCGACCCGGCCGCCCGGCACTCGCAGAACATCCTCTCGCACGCCGCCGTGGCGATCACGGTGTTCGACAGCACGGTCCCCGTCGGGCGGGCGGAAGCCGCCTACTTCGACGCCGACGCCGGTTTCCTTCCCGAGGAGTCTCGTGATCTCGCACTCGCGGCCCTCAACGCGCGACTGCCGGAGGGCAAGAAGCTCGGTCCCGCGGATCTCGCGCCGGCGGGCCCGCTGACGATGTACTCCGCGCACATCCGGCATCGGTACGTGCTGGTGCGCGGCGGCGACCCTGAGCACGGAAACACGCTGGACACGACGGTGGAGGTCTGAGTCCTCGACAGGGGTGTCCGAGCCCCCGACTACGCTTGAGGGCATGGCCCCGGCACCCCGACGCTCACCCGCATCGAAGTCCGGCGCCGCCCGCACGGCGTCGCGCGCGGTCATCCCGCAGCTGTCCTGGCGCGACCCGCAGCCGGCGCCGATCGTGCTGGTCTCCGGGCCCGAAGACGTCTGCGCCGAGCGGGCGATCGCCGGCGTGCGCGACTACCTGCGCGCCGAAGACCCCACGCTCGAAGTCTCCGACATCCGCGCCGACGACTACGCCGCGGGCACGCTGCTGGCGGTGACGTCGCCCTCTCTGTTCGGCGAGCCGCGGCTGGTGCGCATCACCGGGGGCGAGAAGATGAGCGACGCGTTCCTGACCGAGGCGCTGGCCTACCTCGACGCACCGCAAGACGGGGCGACGGTGGTGCTGCGCCACTCCGGCGCGAGCGTGCGCGGCAAGAAGCTGCTCGACGCGATCCGCGCCGGCACCGGCGGCGGTGTCGAGGTGCCGTGCCCCGTGATCAAGCGCGACGGCGACCGGTACGACTTCGCGGCCGGCGAGTTCAAGGCGGCATCCAAGCGGATCGCGCCGGCAGCACTTCGCTCGCTGGTGTCCGCTTTCACGGGCGACCTGACCGAACTCGCCGCCGCCTGCCAGCAGCTCATCGCCGACGTCCCCGGCGACGTGACCGCCGAGGTCGTCGAGCGCTACTACGGCGGGCGGGTCGAGACGTCGGCCTTCACTGTCGCCGACACCGCGATCTCCGGCCGTCTCGGCGACGCGCTCATGGCGCTGCGTCAGGCGATGGACTCCGGCGTCGACCCCGTGCCGCTCGTCGCCGCGATCGCGATGAAGCTGCGCACCATGGCGCGGGTGGCCGGCAGCCGGGAGTCGGCGCAGGCGCTGGCATCCCGGCTCGGCATGAAGGACTGGCAGGTCAACAACGCCCGCCGCGACCTGTCGGGCTGGAACCAGCAGACCCTCGGCCTGGCGATCATGGCGGCCGCCCAGGCCGACGCCGACGTGAAGGGCGCCTCCCGCGACGCCGTGTTCGCGCTGGAGCGCCTCATCACCGTGATCGCGACCAAGGCGCCCTACGGCACCCGCTGAGCGCTCCGGGCGAGAAAACGACGAAGGCCCGCCCCCAGGGGGACGGGCCTTCTGAAGCTCAGCGGCTCAGAGCGCAGAAACCTGCTTGGCGATGGCCGACTTGCGGTTCGCCGCCTGGTTCTGGTGGATGACGCCCTTGCTCACGGCCTTGTCGAGCTTGCGCGACGCCTTGGCCAGAGCCTTCTCGGCAGCAGCCTTGTCGCCGGCAGCGATGGCCTCGCGGGTGCGACGCACCTCGGTCTTCAGCTCGCTCTTGACGGCCTGGTTGCGCTGACGCGCCTTCTCGTTGGTCTTGTTGCGCTTGATCTGCGACTTGATGTTCGCCACGTTCGACGTTTCTTTCGTTTGGTGATCGGTTGAGTGCCGGACGACGGTTGAGAGAGAGGGGGAGTCACCCGGCGTTGTGCGAGTAGACACTCACACGCAAGCCAAGGAACAACTCTACCAGGTGTCGCCGCCTCGAACCTGCACGGGACACGAAGGCCCTCGGGACCGATTCCGATCCCGAGGGCCCTCACCGGTCGGACTCCTAGCCGAGCACCTTCCACGGCTGCTTCTTCGCGGCGGCGCCGGGCACGTCGCCCTGCGTCCACCACTGCGCGACGTACTTCACTCCGTCGTACTCCACGACGTCGCCGGTCGTGAACACGCGCGTCGCCGTCCACTGCACCGAACCGTCGGGTGCGGTGGCCAGCTGCTCCCACACGACCTTCTTGGAAGCGCCCGGGGTCTCACCCTTCGTGGAGAACTGCGCACGCCAGATGGAGCCGCCGAACGTCACGAGGTCGCCTGCACTGTACGCGGCGTCGGCCCGCCACGCGGCGGGGGCCGGGAGCGTCAGCCCGATGACCTCCGGGTCGTGGTCGGATGCCGCGAACGGGTCGCCCGCGTCGAACAGCTGCGCCGCGTTGTAGTTGAAGCGGCTGTAGTTGTAGGCGACCGACTCCTGCGCATTGATCTGCCAGATGTCGCCGCCGGTGACCATCTTCAGCGCGGCCGCGTTCGCGAGCACGTGGTCGAGCGAGCCCTGCAGCCCGTTGTACGAGTAGGTGTGCTCGTCCGGGGCGAAGGCGCTGCCGAGGTCGGTGTAGCCGGCCGAGTACAGCTTCTCGAGCGGGTCCTCGTGCGTGTAGGCGTTCAGGTCGCCGAGCAGGAAGATCCGCTCGGTGCCGAGTCCGGCGGCGACGCCGTTCGCGAAGGCGACGGTGTCCTCGGCCTCACGCACGCGCGTCGCGTTGAACGCGCCCTGGTCCTTGGCGGGCGAGGACGTGTCCTGCAGGTCGCCGTCGTACAGCGGGGTGCCGCTGCCCTTGGACTTCCAGTGGTTCGCGACCACCAGGAAGGCGTCGGCATCCCTCGCGTTCGCGCGCTTGAACGCCTGAGCGAGCGGCTGGCGGGCGATCGAGAAGGACTGACCGGGACCGGACTTGTCCGTCAGCACGGTCGACGTGCCCACCGGGGTGACGGCGCCGGGCTTGTAGATGAACGCCGTGCGGATGACGTCCTGCTGGGCGAGCGGGGGCAGCTTGTCGGCGGCGGGCGACGGGATGTACGCCCACACCGTCGACCCCGCGGCCGTGTTCAGCGCATCCACGAGACCGGCGAGGGCGGTGTCGCGCGGCTCGCCGAACTTCACCGAGTTCTCGACCTCCTCCAGCGAGACGATGCTCGCGCCGAGCCGGTTGATCCCGGCGACGATCTTGGCCTGCTGACGCAGGAAGCTCGCCTCGTCGGCGGCACCTCGGGGGCCCGGGCCGCCGGCCGTGGTCGTGCAGCGGTTGACGGTGATGGGGGTGCCGGCGCGGTCCTTGTAGAGCGTGCACGTCCCCAGGCCGTCGCCGACGAACCGCGCACCCGTCATGGGGAAGTAGTTCTGCACGTTGAACGTGGCCAGGCGGGCGTCGCCGCCGGTGGCCGCGGGCTGCTGGTTGGCGGCGCGCTGGTCGGCGAACGTGGCGACGGCGGCGCCGTCGCCCGTGACCTGGGCGGTCGGCTGGAAGTTCCACAGGCTGTTGCGGTACTCGAGCACGACCGGCTGGTGGAAGGTGACGCTCGCGCCGATGCTCACTGCATGGGTGGCGCTGAGCCAGGGGAGCGCGGTGCCGGTGTTCGCGGCCGAGTTGTAGTTGGTGCTCGCGCCGTCATCGAGGGTGATGGTGCGTGCGGCGTTGTCCGCGGCCGCCGCGACCGCCTCCGGCGAGCCGGGGGTGCCGGCATCCGTCGGCTGGCGGAGGGGCTCGGCACCGACCGCCAGCGTGAACGAGCCGTAGTAGTTCGCGTCGTAATTGTCGGTGACGGTGAACGGGCCCTGCGGTGCGATCAGTTCGCCTTCGTGGGCCTCCTTCTGCGCGTCGGTGGTCAGGTCCGCCCAGTCGAGGGTGTCCGGCTGCACCGGGGCGAGCGCCGTGCCGAGCTTCGTGACGGTGGGCGAGGTGATCTCGGTGGTGCCGTTGAACTCCTGCACCTTGCCGGTCACCGAGACGCTGTCGCCGACCTCGACCTGTCCGGCGGAGATCGACCCGAAGACGAAGACCGCATCCGAGCGGCCCGGCGTCCTGTCGTCGGCCGCCGTGCCGCCCGCGCCGCCGGTCTCGAGGTAGAAGCCGTTGAAGCCGCCCGTGCGGTAGTCCGCGGTCACGACGCCCTCGGTCTGGACGCTCTTGCCCGCATACGGCGAGGTCGCTCCGTCGCCCTGGATCTCGGCGATCGTGAGGGGTGTGGGAGTCTCGCCCGGGTCGGGCGGAGTCGTGTTCCCGGCCGCCTGCGGGGTCGGTGCGGCCGCCGTGAAGTCGGCCGCGTTGTCGTCGGTGTCGGTCCCGCCCGCGTTCCGCTGATAGCTCAGGATGACCGAGTTGCCGGTGGCGGCCGTGCCCTCGGGGGCGTTGCTCGTGCCCCACCCGAGCCGGTCGATCACGCTGGAGTCGCCCGGAACGACGCCCGTCGTGGTGCGGGCGAGGTAGAGCGTGCCGCCGGCAGCGCCGGGGTTGACGTTGGTGCTCGTCAGGTCGGGAGCGGGCAGCGCGACGCCGTTCGCAGCGTTGCCGGGGAGCTGGATCAGGAAGTGACCGTGGGCGGGAACGGATCCGCTCAGCGCGAAGACGCCCGTCGGCAGGCCGGCGCCGCCGGGCGCGCGGTACTGCAGCGAGTCGCCCGCGAGCGAGATCGCGGCCGCGGTGGGGTTGTACAGCTCCACGAACTTGTTGAGGTACGTCGCGCCGCTCGAACCGCCGTTGACGTACGCCTCGCTGATGACGAGGTCGGTGCCGCCGACGTTCGCGGATGCCGGCGCGGACAGTCCGGCGCCGAGCAGGCAGGCCACAGCGGTCACGGCCGCAGCGGACCCGAGGGTCCTGCGTGGTGAGTGTTGGATCACGGTTTCTCCTGGGGTGAGGGAGCCCTTCGTTGGGGCTCACCCGATCCACCCTGGCCTTCTCCGAGGAGAAAGAAAAGAATCAGCTGGGAATCAATCGGTGAACGTCAGCGAACACCCGCGCAACGCGTGCAGGTTTCCGGGACGTCGTCGCCCGTAGAATCGAAGGGATATGTCCCCGCGCGCCCTCCAGCCTCTCCAGCCCGCCGCCACGCCGCCGGAGCTCATCCGCAATTTCTGCATCATCGCCCACATCGACCATGGCAAGTCGACGCTGGCCGACCGCATGCTCCAGATCACCGGCGTGGTCGCCGAGCGCGACATGCGCGCTCAGTACCTCGACCGCATGGACATCGAGCGCGAGCGCGGCATCACGATCAAGTCGCAGGCCGTGCGGATGCCGTGGCAGACGGACGACGGCCCGTCGACAGGCTCAGGGACCGTGTACGCCCTGAACATGATCGACACGCCCGGGCACGTCGACTTCACGTACGAGGTCAGCCGGTCCCTCGCCGCGTGCGAGGGCGCGATCCTGCTGGTGGATGCCGCCCAGGGGATCGAGGCGCAGACCCTCGCCAACCTCTATCTGGCGCTCGAGAACGACCTCCACATCATTCCGGTGCTGAACAAGATCGACCTTCCCGCGGCCGACCCCGAGAAGTACGCGGCCGAGCTCGCCGGCCTCATCGGCGGCTCGCCCGACGACGTGCTGCGGGTCTCGGGCAAGACCGGCATGGGCGTCGAGGCGCTGCTGGACCGCATCGTCGCCGAGATCCCCGCGCCGAAGGGCGACGCGGACGCCCCGGCCCGCGCGATGATCTTCGACTCGGTGTACGACTCGTATCGCGGCGTGGTGACCTACGTGCGCATGGTCGACGGCCAGCTGTCCCCCCGGGAGCGGGTGCAGATGATGTCGACCAAGGCCACCCACGAACTGCTCGAGATCGGCGTGTCGAGCCCCGAGCCGACCCCCACCAAGGGACTCGGGGTCGGCGAGGTCGGCTACCTCATCACCGGCGTGAAGGACGTGCGCCAGTCGAAGGTCGGCGACACGATCACCAACCACCGCAAGCCCGCGACCGAGGCGCTGGCCGGGTACACCGACCCGAAGCCGATGGTGTTCTCCGGCATCTACCCGATCGACGGCAGCGACTACGCCGACCTCCGTGAGGCGCTGGACAAGCTGAAGCTGTCGGATGCCTCCCTGCAGTACGAGCCGGAGACCTCGGTGGCCCTCGGCTTCGGGTTCCGCTGCGGATTCCTCGGCCTCCTGCACCTCGAGATCATCACCGAGCGCCTGGCTCGCGAGTTCGACCTCGACCTCATCACCACCGCGCCGTCGGTGACCTACGAGGTGACGACCGACACCGGCGAGACCGTGACCGTCACCAACCCGAGCGAGTACCCCGACGGCCGGGTGGCCGAGGTGTCCGAGCCGGTCGTCAAGGTCGGCATCCTGCTGCCGAAGGACTACGTCGGCACCGTCATGGAGCTGTGCCAGTCGCGGCGTGGATCCCTTCTGGGCATGGACTACCTCAGCGAGGATCGCGTCGAACTGCGCTACAACATGCCGCTCGGCGAGATCGTGTTCGACTTCTTCGACCAGCTGAAGTCCAAGACGCAGGGCTACGCGAGCCTCGACTACGAACCGGCCGGCTCTCAGACCGCGGACCTCGTGAAGGTCGACATCCTGCTGCAGGGCGACAAGGTGGACGCCTTCAGCTCGATCGTGCACCGCGACAAGGCGTACGCCTACGGCACGATGATGACCGAGCGGCTGCGCAAGCTCATCCCTCGGCAGCAGTTCGAGGTGCCGATCCAGGCGGCGATCGGTGCGCGCATCATCGCCCGCGAGAACATCCGCGCGATCCGCAAGGACGTCCTGGCCAAGTGCTACGGCGGTGACATCACCCGCAAGCGCAAGCTCCTCGAGAAGCAGAAGGAGGGCAAGAAGCGCATGAAGATGGTCGGTCGCGTCGAGGTGCCGCAGGAGGCCTTCATCGCCGCACTGTCCGGCGACGTGGAGAGCGCGAAGAAGTAGGCCGCCGCGTTTCGTCTCGTCGCTGCGCTCCTCGCTCAACGACCGAGGGTTGTCGGTCGTTGAGCGCCCTTCGTCTCGCTTCGCTCGCTCAGGAACCGCGAAGCGAGACGAAACGCGGGTGCTCAGGGAAGCAGGGTCTGCCCGCCGGGCACGAGCGGCGCGATCGGGAGGCGGCGCGGCGTTCCGAAGCGGTGCGCGGCGATGGAGATCGCCTGTTCGCGCAGGAACGCGAGCATCTCGATGCGCCCCGCCGAGACGACGGGCGCCGCGTGGACGGCCACCGCCGGGGATCCGTCCACGGCCCGGGCGACATCCGACGCGGAACCGCCCACCAGCCGGATGCGGCCGCCGCCCTCGGCCAGGCGCGCGGCGCGCCGGGCCCACTCCGTCGCGCCCTCGACGGCGACCGGGGCACCGTTCTCGCGCAGCCAGGTGGTGAGGTCCGCGGGAAGCGGTGTCGCGGTGCTGACCACGAGGGGCGCGTGGACGCGGATGCCGGCCGCGGCGACGCGGACGAGCTCCACCAGGCGGGCGCCCTCGAATCGGATCGTCACCGGCACAGCCTGGTATCGGAACGCGTTCTGCTCGGTGCGCAGGCCCGTGACATCCCGGACGGTGCCGAATTCGTCCGCCCACGCGACGGCGTCGGTGGCCAGGGCCCCGCTGAGCCACGCGCGCTCCGAGGGTGACGCCCCGGAGGCCGCACGGACCGCGCTGGTCGTGAGCGCGTCGGACGGCGCGGCCGAGACCGGGGCGTCCGTCCAGTCGGTGAGGGCGTACAGGTAGTTGGGTCCGCCGGCCTTGGCGCCCGTTCCGACGGCCGCCTTCTTCCACCCGCCGAACGGCTGCCGCTGCACGATGGCACCGGTGGTCCCGCGGTTGACGTAGAGGTTGCCGGCTTCGACGGTGTCGAGCCACGTGGCGATCTCGTCTGCGTCCAGCGCGTGCAGACCCGACGTCAGGCCGTACTCGATCGCGTTCACGAGCGCGATCGCGTCCTCGAGGGTCTCGGCGGTCATGATGCCGAGCACCGGACCGAAGTACTCGGTGAGGTGGAACTCGGAACCGGGCGCGACGCCCTCGCGGATGCCCGGCCGCCACAGCGCCCCGTGCTCGTCCAGGCGCTCCGGCTCCAGCAGCCACGACTCCCCGGCATCCAGCGTGGTCAGGGCACGCAGCAGCTTGCCCTCGGCCGGCGCGATGAGCGGCCCGATCCGCGACGACGCGGCGTCGGGAAGACCCACCGGGTAGGCGCGCACGGCGTCCACGAGCTGGCGTCGGAAGCGGTCGGACGTCGCCACCGAGCCGACGAGCACGACGAGGGATGCCGCGGAACACTTCTGTCCGGCGTGGCCGAAGGCGGAGGAGGCGACGTCCTTGGCGGCGAGGTCCAAGTCTGCGCTGGGCGTCACGATGATCGCGTTCTTGCCGCTCGTCTCGGCGAGAAGGGGCAGCTCGGGGCGGAAGCTGCGGAACAGCTCCGCGGTCTCGTAGCCGCCGGTGAGGATCACGCGCTCCACGGCAGGGTCGCCGATCAGCTTCCGTCCGAGGTCGCGCCCGTCGAGCTGCACGTACTGCAGCACGTCCCGGGGGACGCCGGCCTCCCAGAGCGCCTCGATCATGACCGCGCCCGAGCGCCGCGCCTGACGCGCGGGCTTGATGATCACCGGGGATCCCGCCGCGAGCGCGGCGAGCGTGGAGCCGGCCGGGATCGCGACCGGGAAGTTCCACGGCGGGGTGACGACGGTCATGCCGACGGGCTTCGGCCGGGCGCCGTCCACGCGTACGAGGTCGCGGCCGCGCTCGGCGTAGTAATGGGCGAAGTCGACCGCCTCGGACACCTCCGGGTCGCCCTGCTCGAGCACCTTTCCGCACTCCGAGGCCATCACCTCGAGCAATTGCGCGCGGCGGCTCTCGAGGATGTCGCCGGCGCGGTGGAGGATCGCGGCGCGCTCGTCGGCGGTGAGTCCACGCCACGCGGCTCCGGCGGCGACGCCGCGGCGCACGGTCTCATCGAGCACCGCCTCCTCGGAGATCACGTGGGCGGCGGCGGTCGCCGCACCGAGCGTCGATCCGGCGATCCGCGCCCGGATGCGGTCGCCCCAGGCGCGGTTCGCGGCGAGACTCGGGTCGGTGTCGGGCGTGTTGCGGAATCCGGTGCGCGCGGCGGGCTCGGCGGGCAGCTCGCGGTTCTGCGTCCGGTTCGGGGCGGGCACGGCATCCGGCATCGACGCGACGGCGGCGAGGAATCGGTCCCGCTCGCGCTCGAACAGGGCCGGGTTGTCGTCGAGGTCGAAGATCGCCGACATGAAGTTGTCCGCGGAGGCGCCCTCTTCGAGCCGGCGGATCAGATACGCGATCGCGACGTCGAACTCCTTGGGGTGGACGACCGGCGTGTACAGCAGGAGGCCGCCGACGGTGCCGCGGACGACGGTCGCCTGCGCGGAGGCCATGCCGAGGAGCATCTCGAACTCGACCCCCGCGGGCGAGGACACCCCGCGCCGGTCCGCGAGGAGCCAGGCGAGCGCGATGTCGAAGAGGTTGTGACCGGCGACCCCGATGCGCACGGCGGCCGTGTGCTCGGGGCGCAGCGCGTAGTCCAGGACCGCCTTGTAGGAGGCATCCGTCGCCTGCTTGCTGTGCCAGGTCGCGAGCGGCCAGTCATGCACTTCGGCGTCGACCGTCTCCATCGGGAGGTTGGCGCCCTTGACCACGCGCACCTTGATCGGCGCCCCGCCGCCCGCGACGCGGGCGGTGGCCCACTCCTGCAGGCGCATCATCGCCGCCAGGGCGTCCGGCAGGTAGGCCTGCAGGACGATGCCGGCCTCGAGTTGCCGGAACTCGGGCCGGTCGAGCAGCGTCGTGAAGACCGCGAGGGTCAGGTCGAGGTCCTTGTACTCCTCCATGTCCAGGTTGATGAACTTGCCCCCGTCCGCAGCGGTCGCGGCGATCCGGTAGAGCGGGAGAAGGGCGTTCACGGCGTGCTCGACGGCCTCGTCGAACGCCCACGGACTGTGCGGGGCGACCGTGGAGGACACCTTGATCGACACGTAGTCGACGTCGTCGCGGGCGAGGAGGCGACGGGTCCCCTCCAGGCGGCGGGCGGCTTCCTCCTCGCCGAGGATCGCCTCGCCGAGGAGGTTGACGTTCAGGCGCACGCCGGGGGTGGAGCGCAGGTGCCGGATGGTGCGGCCCAGTCGGCGGTCGGTGGCATCCACGATGAGGTGGCGCACCATGCCGCGCAGCACGCGCCGGCTGACCGGGATGACGACGCCGGGCAGGATGGGGGCCAGCGCGCCGCCGAGCCGGATGACGCCGCGCAGGGGCGCCGGGAGGAACCCCGGGGTGAGCGGCACCAGGTCATGGAGATTGCGGGCCGCGACACGGACGTCCTCCGGACGGACCACACCGTCGACGAAGCCCACGACGAAGTCCAGCCCGTTCTCGTCCCGCAGCACGCCGGCGAGCCGCCGGGCCGCCTTGTCCACGGGGATGCCCCGGCTCTCGGCCAGCCAGGTCCGCACGAGCGCGACGGCCTCGTCGGCGAGATCCGCCGGGGCGGGCGCGGCGTCGGAGAGGGGAGCGGACGGGGTGAGGTCGAGTGAGGTCAACGGGACTCCATTGTCGAAGGCGGGACGTCTCGATTGTCCGCGCGTCCACCTACTATGAAAAGCGATTGTTTGCATCCAATACAGTTCGGATATCTCGATGAATGATCACCCTCGACCGTTCGAGCTCCGCCGCCTGCGGCTGCTCCATGAGCTGGCGCAGCGCGGAACGATCGCCGACGTCGCCGCGGCGACCTCCTACAGCCCGTCGACGGTGTCGCAGCAGCTGGAGATTCTCGCCCGCGAGGCCGGCACTGCCCTCCTCGAGCCGGACGGGCGCCGGGTGCGGCTGACCGCGGCCGGGCGCTCGCTCGCGCAGCACGCCGCCCGGATGCTGGAACTGGACGAGGCTGCGCACGCGGAACTCGCGGCATCCCGCGGGGCGCCGACGGTCGTGCGGATCGCGGTGATGCCGACCGCCGCGCAGGCGCTGGTGCCGCGGGCACTGCGGCTCCTCGCCGAGCGCGAGCCGGAACTGCGCCTGGAGTCCGTCGAGATGTCGCCGGAGGAGGGGCTGCGCGAGTTGGCGATGCGCCAGTTCGACCTCGTCGTGGCCGAGCAGTATCCCGGGCACATCCGCGAGATCCGGGCCGGGTTCGACCGGACGCTCCTCGGAGCGGACCCCGTGCGACTCGTGCTCGCGCCGGACGATCCGGCCGCCGGTCTCGCGGACCTGGCCGGCCGCGCGTGGATCCTCGAACCGCCGGGCACGGCGGTGCGGGAGTGGGCGGTGCAGCAGTGCCGCGCCGCGGGGTTCGAACCCGACGTGCGCTTCGAGGCCACCGACCTCACCACCCACGTGCGGATGGCGGCCGCCGGCCTCGCCGTCGCGATCCTTCCGGACATGCTGTGGACCGGGGACCGCGGCACGGTCCGGCTGGTGGAGCTTCCCGGTGCTCCCGTGCGCCAGATCTTCGCCGCGATCCGCGCGTCGTCCCGGGACAGCCGGGCGATCACGGCGGTCGCCGATACCCTCCGCGAGGCCCTCGCCGCGCACCGTCCGCGGTGACCCGCGGCGCCCGATTCCCACGTTCCGTCCAGAGATGTCCTCGGTAGGCTGGATGTCATGCGCCGTGGGACCTTCAGAGACGAAACCGTCGACTACGCCGCTGTCGGGGCCACACAGGCCGCGGATCTGATGCAGTATCCGCCCGAGAAGAGCACCCCGTACAGCGAGTCGTGGCGGATCGGCAGCGGCGAGGCGCGATTCCAGGCGGCCGGCGAAGCCCTGCTCGAATGGGGCGCGCAGCGGGGGAGCGGGCTCACGGTCAGCGACATCCGTCCGGCCGCCGGCCCGGTGTACTCGGGGGTCAGCTTCGACCACGAGGGGCACCCGGTCGCCCCCAGCAAGTCCGAGGCCGAGCAGCGCTTCGACGCCGACGGCACCCCGTGGGTGAGCCCGGGCGCCACCCTGAATCTGCACGGCCGCGTCAAGGGCCTGAAGGCCGACGGCGAACTGCGCGTGATCTTCGTCGCCGAAGACTCGCACCGCGTCGGGTTCGCCCTGGGCACGGTGCGCCGATCCGTCGTGTCCGGCGAAGAGTCGTTCATGGTCGAGTGGTACGAGAACGACGAGGTCTGGTTCACGGTGCGCGCCTTCGACCGGCCCGCGTCGTTCTTCTACAAGCTGTTCCCCTTCCTGGTGAAGCGGCGCCGCAAGGCGCTGTCGCAACGGTACCTGCGCGCGATCTCGCCGCTGTACGCCACCCCCGCCTGATGGGCTCCGCACTCCCGGAGGGTGAGCCCGCCCCGGACGACGGCGCCCTGCCCGACGACGTGCGGGTCGATCCCGGCACCGACTTCGGGGTCTACCTGCACGTTCCGTTCTGCCGCGTGCGCTGCGGGTACTGCGACTTCAACACCTACACGGCATCCGAACTGCGCGGAGCGCGACAGGACCAGTACGCCGACACCCTCCTCGGAGAGATCGCCCTGGCTCGCGACGTGCTCGCCGCCCGGGGCGCGCTGCGGCCCGCCGCGACCGTGTTCTTCGGCGGCGGGACGCCGACGCTGCTGCCCCCCGGAGACCTCGCCCGCATGCTCGCCGGCGTCCGCGACGCGTTCGGGCTCGCACCCGGTGCCGAGGTCACGGTCGAGGCGAACCCGGACACGGTGTCCGAGGCCGTGGCGTTCGCACTTCGGGATGCCGGGGTCACGCGACTCTCCGTCGGCATGCAGTCGGCGGTTCCCCACGTGCTGCACGCCCTCGACCGAACGCACGAGCCGGCGAATGTGGCCACGGCGGTCGCCGCGGCCCGCGCGGCCGGGCTGGACGTCAGCGTCGATCTCATCTACGGCGCGCCGGGGGAGTCCCTCGAGGACTGGCGCACCTCGCTGGAGACCGCGATCGCCCTGAAGCCCGACCACATCTCGGCGTACGCCCTGATCATCGAGGACGGCACCAAGCTCGCCCGCCAGATCCGGCGGGGCGAGGTCCCCGCGCCCGACGACGACCGGCAGGCCGACATGTACGAGCTCGCCGACGGACTCCTCGGCGCGGCCGGCTTCGAATGGTACGAGGTGTCGAACTGGGCGACGGATGCCGCACACCGCTCCCGCCACAACCTGGCGTACTGGCGGGGGACGGACTGGTGGGGCTTCGGACCCGGCGCGCACAGCCACGTCGGCGGCGTGCGCTGGTGGAACGTGAAGCATCCGGCCGCGTATGCCCAGCGCCTCGCCGGGGGCCTGTCGCCCGCCGCAGGACGCGAACGGCCCGACGCCGCGGCCCGCGAACTGGAGCAGGTGCTCCTCGGCTCCCGGATCCGCGAGGGAATCGAGATCGCCGATCTGCACCTGCCGGGCCGCCACGCGGTGGCATCCCTCATCGCCGACGGCCTGGTGGAGCCGGCCGCCGCTCTGCACGGCCGCATCGTGCTCACCCTGCGCGGGCGCCTGCTCGCCGATGCCGTCGTCCGGGCGCTGACCGACTGAGTCGGGCCGGAGCGCGTTCGCGTCGACGGACGCGTGTCGCGCGCGGGCGCCGATCGAGGTGGCTCGGCTAGAATTGGCACTCACGACAGTCGAGTGCCAAGGAAGGGGTGTCATGGTCTCCGAACGCGGACTGCAGGTGCTGCAGGCGATCGTGCAGGACTATGTCGAGACCCGCGAGCCGGTCGGCAGCAAGACGATCGTCGATCGGCACGCCTTCGGCGTGTCCGCAGCGACGATCCGCAACGACATGGCCCAGCTCGAAGACGAGGAGCTCATCGCCGCGCCGCACACCTCGTCAGGGCGCGTGCCGACCGACAAGGGCTACCGCGTCTTCGTCGACCACCTGTCGCAGCTGCGGCCGCTCAGCTCGGCGCAGCGCACGGCGATCTCGACCTTCCTCGAGGGCGCCACCGATCTCGACGATGTGCTGGCGCGCACCGTGCGCGCACTGACGACCCTCACCGGGCAGGTCGCGATCGTGCAGTACCCGTCGTTCGCGCAGGCGAACGTGTCGCACGTCGAGCTCGTCGCGCTCGAAGCCGGGCGGATGCTCGTGATCCTCGTCACCGACACCGGCCGCGTGTCGCAGCGCATCACCCAGCTGCGCGCCGGGTTCACGCCCGACGAGCTCGGACGACTGCGGGACCGCATCGCGGGCCTCGTCACCGGGCGCAGCGTGCGGCAGGGAGCGCAGGCGGTCGCGGCCGAGTCGATCGCGCTCGACTTCGAGACCAGCCGCGCGGACGCCCTCGCCGCCCCCGTGCTGCGGGTCGTCGCCGAGGAGCTCGAGGAGTTCCGGCAGGACCGGCTGGTCATGGCCGGCACCGCCAATCTGGCTCGCCGCGAGCAGGACTTCCGCAGCAGCATCTACCCGCTGCTGGAGGCCATCGAAGAGCAGGTCACCCTGCTGCGGCTGATGAGCGAGATGGTTGCGGACGACGACGGGCTGTCGGTGTCCATCGGACGCGAGAACGAGCAGTTCGGCCTCGCCGAGGCATCCGTCCTCACCGGCGACTACGACCCGTCCACCCACGCCCGCGTCGGCGTGCTCGGCCCGACCCGGATGGACTACGCGACCAACCTCGCGGCGGTGCGCACCGTCGCCCATTACGTGAGCCGACTGCTCGAAGACGACGAGCGGTCGCGCTGAACACCCGTTGACAGACCCGCGCACAGTGCGGCAGGAAGGCGATTGTGGCTGATCAGGACCACTACCAGGTACTCGGCGTCTCGCGTGAGGCGTCTCCCGAAGAGATCAAGAAGGCGTATCGGCGCCTGGCCCGCGAGCTGCATCCCGACGTGAACCCGGGAGAGGATGCCGCCGAGCGCTTCAAGCAGGTGACCCACGCCTACGACGTGCTCAGCGACCCGGAGCAGCGCCAGCGCTACGACATGGGCGGAGACAACCCGTTCGGCGGCGGAGCCGCAGGCTTCGGCGGTTTCGGCGACATCTTCGAGACGTTCTTCGGCGGGGCCGGCACCCGCACCGCACGGCCGCGTTCGCGACGCGAGCGCGGCCAGGACGCCCTCGTCCGGGTCACCTTGCAGCTGGCCGACGTGGTCTTCGGCGTGCATCGCGACCTCGAGGTCGACACCGCGGTGCTGTGCTCGACCTGCGAGGGCTCGTGCTGCCAGCCCGGCACCTCACCGGTCACGTGCGACATCTGCCAGGGCACCGGGCACGTGCAGCGCACCGTGCGCAGCCTCCTCGGAAACGTCGTCACGTCGGCTCCGTGCGGCACCTGCCAGGGCTACGGCACGACCATCCCGTACCCGTGCGCCGAATGCCACGGGCAGGGCCGGGTGCGGTCCCGTCGCACCGTCGGCGTCGACATCCCCGCGGGCGTGGAGACCGGGCTGCGTCTGCAGATGCCCGGCTCCGGCGAGGTGGGGCCGGCCGGCGGCCCCAACGGAGACCTGTACATCGAGGTGTCCGTCGCGACGCACGAGATCTTCAGCCGCGACGGAGACGACCTCCTCGCGACGCTCGAGGTGTCGATGCCCGACGCGATCCTCGGCACCTCCGCGCACATCGACGGCCTCGACGGCAAGGTCGACCTCGAGGTGCGACCCGGCGTGCAGTCCGGCGACGTGCTCACCATCAAGGGCCGCGGCATCACCCCGCTGCGCGGGTCCACGCGCGGCGACCTGCGGGTGGGCGTCCACGTGGTGACGCCCACGAAGCTCGACCACAAGTCCCGGCAGCTCATCGAGGACTTCGCCAAGCGCAACAAGGGCCCGGGGCCGCAGCTCGCGCAGTTCCGCCAGGGGCTGTTCGCGAAGCTGCGCGACCGCTTCCGCGGCGAGTGAGCCGATGGCGCTCCACTTCCAGCTCGACGAGCTCGACGACTCCGCCGTGGGGGCGACGGTCACCCTGACCGGAGCCGAGGCGCACCACGCCGCCGCCGTGCGCCGAGTGCGCGTCGGCGAGCCCGTCACGGTGGGCAACGGCCGCGGCCTGTGGCTGGAGGGCGAGTGCACCTCCGTGGCTCCGAAGCTGGTCGAGCTGGTCGTGCGCACGCGCACCGTCGAGCCCGCGCCGGCACCGCGGATCGTGCTCGCCCAGGCCCTCGCCAAGGGCGATCGCGACGAGCTGGCGATCCAGGCGGCGACGGAGCTGGGCGTCGACGAGGTCGTGCCGTGGCAGGCCGCGCGCAGCGTGTCGCGCTGGGACGCCGCCAAGGCGGTCAAGGGCATCGCCCGCTGGCAGACGATCGTCCGGGAAGCCGGAAAGCAGGCCCACCGCGCGTGGATGCCGGTTGTCACCGGGGTCGTCACGACGGCTGCACTCGCGGAGAGGGCCGCGGGGTGCCGGATGCTGGTGCTCGAGCCGGCCGGCGACCAGCGCCTCACCGGCATCCGGTTCGACCCCGCCGACGCGCGCGACATCGTGCTGGTGGTCGGACCCGAGGGCGGCATCGCCCCGGAGGAGCTGCAGACGCTGCGGGATGCCGGGGCATCCGTCGTCGCGCTCGGCGACACGGTCCTGCGCACCTCCACCGCCGGTCCCGCCGCGCTCGCGATCCTCGACGCGGCGCTCGGCCGCTGGTGAGTCCCCGTCCGGTCTCCCGCGCCCACGGATAAGCTGAGAGCATGAGCGAACCCTCGATCTTCACGCGCATCCTGAACGGGGAGATCCCGTCCGAGATCATCGCGCAGACCGACACCGTGTTCGCGATCCGCGACATCGCGCCCCAGGCGGCGGTGCACCTGCTCGTGATCCCGAAGACCGCGCAGTACCGCGACGTCACCGAGCTCGCCGCGGGCGACCCGGCGCTGCTGTCCGAAGTGGTCGCGGTGGCCAAGGACCTCGCCGCGGAGCATGCGAACGGCGACTTCCGCCTCATCTTCAACACGGGCGCCGAGGCCGGTCAGACCGTGTTCCACGTCCACGCGCACGTGCTCGCGGGCGACCTCGCAGAATCGAGCATGGGTGACTGACGACACCGCACAGAATCCGGCCGACACGCCGAGCCACGCGCACGCGACCGTCTCCGAGACCGTCTACGCCGACGGCGTCGCGATGGTTCAGCTGCTCGGCCCGCAGGACCGCCTCCTGCGCATGCTGGAACGCCAGCACCGGGACGTCGACGTGCACGTCCGGGGCAACGAGATCACCCTGACCGGCGCTCCGGGGGCCGTGGCATCCGCCCGCCACCTCGTCGACGAGCTGCTGCAGCTCGCCCGCGCCGGGCACGGCCTGGAACCCGCCGACGTGGCGACCGCCGGACGCATGATGCGCACCGAGAACGGCCCGCGGCCGAGCGAGGTCATGGGCGAGGCGATCCTCTCCTCGCGCGGCAAGGTGATCCGTCCCAAGACCGCCGGGCAGAAGGCGTACGTCGACGCGATCGACGAGAACACGATCGTCTTCGGCATCGGACCGGCCGGCACCGGCAAGACCTACCTGGCGATGGCCAAGGCCGTCCAGGCGCTGCAGCGCAAGGAGGTCGACCGCATCATCCTCACGCGGCCGGCGGTCGAGGCGGGGGAGCGGCTCGGGTTCCTGCCCGGCACGCTGACCGACAAGATCGACCCGTACCTGCGGCCCCTCTACGACGCCCTCAACGAGATGATGGACCCCGAGATCGTGCCGAAGCTCATCGCCTCGGGCACGATCGAGGTCGCCCCCCTGGCGTACATGCGCGGCCGCACCCTCAACAACTCCTTCGTCGTGCTGGACGAGGCGCAGAACGCCACGCCCGAGCAGATGAAGATGTTCCTCACCCGGCTCGGGTTCGGCACGCACATGGTGGTGACCGGCGACATCACCCAGGTCGACCTGCCGCAGGGCACGTCGGGCCTGCGCCTCGTGACGCGGGTGCTCAAGGACATCGACGACATCCACTTCGCGACGCTGACCAGCGACGACGTCGTGCGGCATACGCTCGTCGGCCGCATCGTCGACGCGTACACCGAATTCGACGAGAAGCGTCTCGCTGCGCGCCGCGAGCGCGACGAGGCCGCTGAGATGGCCAATCGGGCCGACCGTCGCGGCCGGCCGCACAGTGCCGGGCCGCGAGACTTCCTGCCGAAGCGAGGACGCTGATGACCATCGAGATCACGAACGAATCCGGGATGGCGGTCGACGAGACCGTGCTGCTGCGGCTGGCCGAGTACAACCTCGGGCAGCTGCGGGTGAGCTCCGAAGCTGATCTCGCGATCCTGCTGGTCGACGAGGGCGCGATGGAGTCCCTGCACGTGCAGTGGATGGACGAGCCCGGTCCGACCGACGTGCTCAGCTTCCCGATGGACGAACTGCGTCCGGGCACCGAGGACCAGCCCACACCGGCGGGTCTCCTCGGCGACATCGTGCTGTGCCCGCAGGTGGCCGAGTCCCAGGCCGAGACCGCGAAGCACTCCACGATGGACGAGCTGCTGCTGCTGACCACGCACGGCCTGCTGCACCTGCTCGGGTTCGACCACGCCGAACCGGAGGAGGAGCGCGAGATGTTCGCGATCCAGCGCGACCTCCTGCTCGGATTCCACACCGCGGAGCGTCACCGGCACGCATGACCACCGCGCTGCTGCTTCTGCTCGCCGCGGTGGTGCTGGTGGCCCTCGGGGGCCTCATGACCGCGTTCGACGCCGCTCTGTCGGTCACCTCGCGGGGTGACCTCGAGGATCTCGCCGACGAAGGCCGCAGTGCACCTGCGCTGCGGCGCATCGCCGCCGATCCGGACGCCCACGCGAATGCCGTCGTCTTCATCCGCGTGCTGTCCGAGACCGCGGCGGCGGTGCTCGTCACCGTCGCCTTCACGATCATCTTCAACAGCGTCTGGTGGGCGATGCTCGCGGCGGCCGTGCTCATGACCGGCGTCTCGTTCGTCCTGGTCGGCGCCAGTCCGCGCGCCGTGGGCCGCCAGCACGCCGAAGGACTGCTGCGCGGCGGCGCCTCCCTCGTGCACGGCGCGCGCGTGGTGCTGGGCCCGCTCGCGGGAGCCCTCGTCGCCCTCGGCAACCGGGTCACGCCCGGCGTCGTTCGGCGCGCCTCGTTCTCGAGCGAGGAGCAGCTGCTGAGCATGGTCGACGAGGCGGCATCCCACGACCTCATCGAAGAGGACGACCGCGACCTCATCCACTCGGTGTTCGAGTTCACCGACACGTACGTGCGCGAGGTCATGGTGCCGCGCACCGACATGATCACGCTGGACGCCACCGCGTCCATCCGCGATGCACTCGCGCTGTTCCTCGACCGCGGGGTCTCGCGCATTCCGGTCGCCGACGACGAAGCCGACGACATCGTCGGGGTGCTGTACCTGAAGGATCTGGTGCAGTTCGGCTTCGACGAGCGCGCCGGCTGGCGGGACGCCCCGGCGAACCGCATCGCGCGACCGCCGGTCTTCGTCCCCGAGTCGATGCGCGCCGAGACGCTGCTGCAGCAGATGAAGCGCGACGCCGTGCATGTGTGCATCGTCGTGGACGAGTACGGCGGAGTCGCGGGCCTGGTCACCCTCGAGGACATCATCGAGGAGCTCGTCGGCGAGATCGCCGACGAGTACGACCCGCGCACCACCGAGGCGACCGAACTCGAGCCCGGCAAGTACCGGGTGAGCGCGCGGATGCCGGTGGAGGACGTCGGCGAGCTCTTCGACCTGGAGCTGGACGACGAGGACGTGGACTCGATCGGCGGGCTCCTCGGCAAGGTGCTCGGCCGTGTGCCGCAGCCCGGGGCATCCGTCGAGTACGAGGGACTCCTGCTGACCGGAGGAGCCTCGCGGGGTCGCGGCCGCGGCATCGCCACGGTATTCATAGAGAAGGCGCCCGAGAGGAACGAGACCGATGACTGAGACCACCCGGTGCGGGTTCGTGACCTTCGTGGGACGCCCGAACGTCGGCAAATCGACCCTGACCAATGCGCTCGTGGGCGAGAAGGTCGCGATCACGAGCGACAAGCCGCAGACCACCCGCCGCGCCATCCGCGGCATCCTGAACCGGCCCGATGGCCAGCTCATCATCGTCGACACGCCCGGCCTCCACCGTCCCCGTACGCTCCTCGGCCAGCGGCTCAACGACCTCGTGGAGCAGGTGCTCGGCGACGTGGACGTCATCGCTTTCTGCGCACCCGCGACCGAGAAGGTCGGACCCGGCGACCGCCGCATCGCCGAGTCGCTGGACGGCTACCCGCGCGCCAAGAAGGTGGCGCTGGTCACCAAGACCGACATCGCCGGGCGCGACCAGATCACCGAGCGCCTCATCGAGGTCGATCAGCTTCGCGACGACTGGGATGCCGTCATCCCGCTGTCGGCGCTCACCAACGACCAGCTCGACGTGCTCACCGCGGAGCTGCTGAGCCTCATGCCCGAGGGCCCGGCGCTCTATCCCGACGGGGTCGTCACCGACGAGAGCCTGGACGACCGGATCGCGGAGATCATCCGCGAGGCCGCGCTCGAGGGCGTCCGCGACGAGCTGCCGCACTCCATCGCCGTGGTCGTGCAGGACATCTCCCCGCGGGAGGACTCGGACCTCACCGACGTCTACGCCGACATCGTGGTGGAGCGCGACAGCCAGAAGGCCATCATCATCGGGCGCAAGGGCTCGCGGCTCCGGGAGGTCGGCGCGACCGCCCGGGCCGGCATCGAACCGCTGGTGGGAACCCGCATCTTCCTGTCGTTGCACGTGCGGGTGGCGAAGGAATGGCAGCGCGACCCGAAGCAGCTGGGGCGACTCGGGTTCTGACCATCCGGCCGGCACCGAGATGGCGGGATGCGCGGTCGTCCTGTTACCATCGAGACATGCGCTTCGGCCAGCTTCTCCTTAGCTGCCGCGACGAGGCCTCGTTCTAGGGCCTTCCTCGTCGCGGAGCTCGGTGTTGGCCCGACTCACCTTGACGCAGCAGCCGAACCCGGCGCCGTCACCCTCCGAGAAAAGCGACATCATGCAGAACACGCAGCAGCCCTCCGGCATGCCGACCCACAAGTATCGTCCGTTCCACGAGCAGATCCAGGTCGACCTGCCCGACCGCACGTGGCCCTCGCAGCGCATCACCGAGGCGCCCCGCTGGTGCGCGGTCGACCTGCGCGACGGCAACCAGGCCCTCATCGACCCGATGAGCCCCGAGCGCAAGCGGGTCATGTTCGACCTGCTGGTGCGTATGGGCTACAAGGAGATCGAGGTCGGCTTCCCGTCGGCCAGCCAGACCGACTTCGACTTCGTGCGCCAGCTCATCGAAGAGAACCTCATCCCGGACGACGTCACCATCCAGGTGCTGACCCAGGCGCGCGAGCACCTGATCGCGCGCACCTACGAGGCGATCGCCGGCGCCAGGCAGGCCATCGTCCACTTCTACAACTCGACGAGCATCCTGCAGCGCGAGGTCGTCTTCCGCTCCGACCGCGAGGGCGTCAAGGAGATCGCGCTCGAGGGCGCACGGCTGTGCCGCGAGTTCGAGAAGCGCGTGCCCGAGACCCAGGTGTACTACGAGTACTCGCCGGAGAGCTACACCGGCACCGAGCTGGAGTACGCCGTCGAGGTCTGCAACGCGGTGCTGGACATCCTCGAGCCCACACCCGAGCGCAAGGTGATCATCAACCTGCCCGCGACCGTCGAGATGGCCACGCCCAACGTCTACGCCGACTCGATCGAGTGGATGAACCGGCGCCTGAGCCACCGCGAGAACGTCATCCTGTCGCTGCACCCGCACAACGACCGCGGCACCGCGGTGGCCGCCGCCGAGCTCGGCTACATGGCCGGTGCCGACCGCATCGAAGGATGCCTGTTCGGCAACGGCGAGCGCACCGGCAACGTCGACCTCGTCACGCTGGGCGTGAACCTGTTCACGCAGGGCATCGACCCGCAGATCGACTTCAGCGACATCGACCAGATCAAGCGCACCGTCGAGTACTGCAACCAGCTGCCGGTGCCCGAGCGCAGCCCGTGGGGCGGCGACCTGGTCTTCACCGCCTTCAGCGGCTCGCACCAGGACGCCATCAAGAAGGGCTTCGAGGCGATGTCCGCACGCGCCGAGGCGCAGGGCGTCACCGTCGACGACATCGAATGGGCGGTTCCGTACCTGCCCGTCGACCCGAAGGATCTGGGTCGTTCGTACGAGGCGGTCATCCGGGTCAACTCGCAGTCCGGCAAGGGCGGGGTCGCCTACCTGCTGAAGACGGACCACTCGCTGGATCTGCCCCGCAAGCTGCAGATCGAATTCTCCGGCGTGGTGCAGGCCAAGACGGATGCCGAGGGCGGCGAGGTCACCAGCGACCAGATCTGGGCCATCTTCAACGACGAGTACCTGCCCACGGACGTCGCCGACGAGCGCTGGGGCCGCTTCGAGCTCCTGGCCACCCGCACGCAGAGCGACATGTCCGGCGACGTGCGCCTGGACGTCACCCTGCGCGACGGCGAGGAGCGCGTGGAGACGACCGGCAACGGCAACGGTCCGATCGCGGCCTTCCTCGAGGTGGTGCGCGCGCGCGGCTTCGACATCTCGCTCTACGACTACGTCGAGCACACGCTCTCCACCGGCGGCGACGCGCAGGCGGCCGCGTACGTCGAGCTGCAGATCGACGGGCAGCGCCTGTGGGGCGTGGGCATCGACGGCGACATCTCGACGGCGTCGCTGAAGGCGATCGTGTCGGCAGTGAACCGTTCGATCCGCACGCTCGAGCGCGAGCCGGAGCTGGCCGCGGTCTGACGCGGAGGACTGCGAGCCCCCGATCCGGTGACGGATCGGGGGCTCGCGTCATGTCGGCTTCGCGACGAGGGCGGTCGTGCTCGAGGGAGCTGCCGCCGATGACGACGGCGCGCTCGACCCGGCGGGCGGGGTGGTGCCGGCGGAGGCGGGCAGGGTGATCCCGTCGGTGCGGATGCGCAGCGTGTCGAACCGGGCCGTGCCGGCATCCACGAGGAGTCCGAATCTGCCGTCGGCGAGCGCGGCGTTGTACGCGCGGGATGCCACGAAGGCACCGTCGACGACCACCGACACCGAGGCGCCCTTGATGGTGACCAGCAGCGTGTGGCTGCCGACGGACAGGGCGCGGGCGACGGCCTGATCGATCACGGCGGATCCGCCGGCGACGTGCCCGAACAGGACGGTCCCGGCCGCCTGGTCGAGCAGGACGAACTTGTAGTCGGTCGGGCTGTAGTAGTCGTACACGAGGCCGGCGCGGGCGCCCGCGGTGAGGATGACGGTCTGGGTGATCTCCAGGAACGCGTTCGCCGAGACCGGGGCGCCGAGGTCGGCGAGTGCGATCGCGGGGCGGCCGGCAGTCGCGGTGGCGGCGACGGTGCCGGCGGTCGGGGTGAAGGTGCCGCTCACCGGAGAGCTGACGATGCCGGTGCCCTGGGCGAAGTCCTCGGTGCGGTCCACGGTGATGGTCGGCGGGAGCACCTGCACCGTGATGCTGTCGAACTGGCCGCGCGCCTGGTTGGAGCCGACGCCGATGAGGCCCTTGTTCAGCGGGACGGCGACACCGTCGAGGATGCGCGCGGCGAATGTGTAGGTGAACACCGCGGTGCCGCCGAGAGACACCGTGACGGTGGTCCCGTTGACCGCGACAAGCATCGTGTACCAGGTGTCGGACTTCACGCCGCCCGGCACGGCCGACTGCACGAGCACCTGCCAGCCGGCGGCCGTGCGCTGGCCCATGACGAGCTTGTTGGTGGACTGGTCGACGCCGGCGAACTTGAAGTCGGTGGGGGAGAAGTAGTCGAAGATGACGTAGGCGTTCGCCTTCCATCCGCCGGTGGGCTTGGTGAGGGAGATCTGGGCGCTGATCTCGTAGTAGACAGGCAGGTACTCGTCGAGGTAATAGACGGCGACGGCATCCCCGCCGGGGGCGGTCGCCGTGACGGCGAGGGCGCCGTTCTGCACGGTGAACGACCCGGAGTCGGGCAGGAACGCCTCGGTGGTGCCGCTCGTGAAGGTGGCCGAGCGCAGCACGTCGCGCTTGCCGCCGGGGACGTTGCCCGGCTGCGGGTCGCGGGGTCCGCCGGTCTGGTCGCCCCAGGCGGCGTCCTGCTGCATGACGAGGCCGAGTTCGCCGAACGGCTCCCCGTTGCGCGGCTGCGAGATCGCGCCCGCCTCCTGCGCGATGGTGAAGTCCGCGCCCTGGGCCTGCGACAGCGCGTACAGGAAGTCCTGCAGGTGCGGGGACAGCTGCCGGCTCACGGTGCCCATGCCGAACGGGGCGAACGGCACCAGGTAGCTGTTGAACTCGCCGGCCCAGTCGATGAGCCGGTCACCGCCGGTGTTCGCGATGAGGACGTCGAGGCCGGCGCCGCCGTAGGCGCGGTCCTCGTAGGCGGGGCTGGTGTCGGGCTGGTCGTTCTCGCCGCCGTGCGTGGTGAGGACGTCGTCCATGTTCAGGAGGTCGTTGCCCCAGCCGCCCCACGCGGTGTCGCGGCCGGTTCCGCCGACGATCCAGTCGTTGCCGTCGTCGCCGAAGAGCACGTCGTCGCCGTCGGTGCGCACGGTGGTGGCGACGGTGTCGAGGCGTCCCTCGGTGCTGTCGAAGTTCAGGAACCACTCGCCACCGGACACGAAGATCTTGCGCATCGGGTGGTACTCGTCGTACAGGGCGAACTCGCCGCTGGTCTGGTCGAAACCGAGGAGCGTGCCGTCGTTGAACGGGTGCGCGAAGTCGCTGCGCACGTGGCCGACGCCCCAGCCCATGTTCGCCGCGGTGGTGCCGGGCATCGCTTCGGCGCCCGAGATGGCGTCGTCGCCTGCGCCGCCGTGGATGAAGTCGGCATCCCACCCGCCGAAGAGCACGTCGTTCGCGAAGTGCGCGACGAACTGGGGGTCCAGGACGTTGCCGTTCGTCTGGAACGGGCTCAGGTCGACGCTCTTGAACAGCCGGCCGGTCGGGTAGACCGTCGCGGTCTGAGCATTGCCCGGAGTGGCGATGACGGCCTGCGCGTTGGGGGTGGTGACGCCGTTGAGGGGCTCGGTGGATCCGTTGCGGCTGGTGAAGATGCGGCCGTCGTCGCCGAGGATGCCGTCGATGCCGGTGCCGCCGGAGATCCAGTCGTTGCCCCAGCCGCCGATGAGGTCGTCGTCGCCGGCGTCGCCGAACACGATGTCGTCGCCGCGACCGGCGTAGACGGTGTCGTCGCCGGCCTCGCCGTGGATCTCGTCGGCGCCGCCGATGTCGCCGGTCGCCGCGGAGGCGCGGAAGTCGGGACCGCCCGGCGTGTAGTCCAGCAGCACGACGGCGCGGGGGAGGAGGCGCAGCGCCTCGCCGTAGTTGTCGTAGGTGAAGGTGCGGTAGCCGGTGGCGCCGCCGGTGCCGACCTGGACGATCCGGAGGATGTCGCCGTTGTCGCCGACGATCGTGTCGGAGTCGCCCGTGTGTCCGGTCGTGTCGTCGTTGCGGCCGATGCGGTCGCCGGCGCCGCCGAAGATGAGGTCGGCCCCGTCCGGCCGCTGCGACGCCGTCGTCAGAGAGAACAGATCCGAGCTGCCGCCGATGATGTCGTCGCGGCCGAGACCGCCGAAGATGACGTCGCTGCCGCCGCCGCCTTCGATGTAGTCGTCGCCGTCGTCGGCCGCGCCGATCGAGGGCGTGACGGTGAGCAGGCCCGTGACCGGATCGCGCCGTGCCGCCACGGGGATGTCGATCGAGCCGTCGCCCTGGATGACGTCGTTGCCGAGCTCCCCGAAGATCATGTCGTCGCCCGCACCGCCGGCGATGAAGTCCGACCCGTAGACACTGGGGGACGTCGTCGCGGTGTGGTCGAGCAGTGTGATGAGCAGGTCGCTCCACACCGCGCGTCCGGCCGGGTCGTTCTGCCACGCCGAGGTGACCTGCGCGGCCCCGGCGGTGGCGGCATCCGTACTGTAGATCTTGGTGCCGTTCAGCACGCGGAACCGCGGGTTCGCGGTCGAGCCGGTGCGGACGAGCGCGACGCTGTCGCCGAAGATGAGGTCGCGGCCCGCTCCGCCGTCGATCCGGTCGCCGCAGCGCCCGCCGAGGAGGATGTCCTCGCCGCCGAGGCCGCGGATCGTGTCGACGCCGCCGACGGTGTGGTCGGTGGTCGCGGCGAGGTCGAACGGGCGGTCCACCCCGTCCGTGGTGTCGCCGGGGCCGCCGTGGCCGGACTCCGCGACGACCCGCCCCTGCGAATCCGTCCAGGTGACGATGCCGCGGTCGCCGAAGATGAGGTCGGCTCCCGACCCGCCGGTCAGCGTGTCGTTGCCGATCCCGCCGAAGATCAGGAGTCCCAGCGACGAGGCCGAGCCGTCCACGGTGTCGTCGTCGGTGACGCCGGACGGCCGGATCGCGTCGGTGGCGGGCATCGTGTACGAGCGCGTCGCACTGCGGGTGACCTCGACCACGACGAACGGGGCGCTGCCGTCGCGCTGCGGCGAGGCGTCGAAGGTGAGGATGCCGCCGGTGCGCTGGATCTCGGAGGCATCCAGCAGCCGGCCGTTCACCCACACCCGGAACGAGACGAGATCGGCGGTGCCGCCCAGATCGAACGTGCCGGTGCTCTGGGTCCACCAGCCGGTGAGACGCAGCGTCAGTGCGACCTGATCGCCCGGGTTCAGCGAATCGAACAGGCCCGCGATGTCCAGGCGGGTGGAGACGACGTAGCGCGACGGGTCGACGACCTGGCCGTTGACGGTGAGGGTGTACACGACGTCGGGCCGGACCGGTTCGTCGCCGTCGCCGAGGTCGGCGCCGAGATCCAGGACGTTCGCGTTCGGACCCTGGGTGTTCAGCACCAGGAAGCCGCCGGCGTTCGCGGTCTTGTCGAGCGCGACCGTGACCCGGTCGTCGCCGAGGCCGGTGTTGAGCCAGGTCGTCGTGCGCACTCCCGGACGGTGGCTGATGCCGGCGACGGTGATCGTGTCCGCGAAGCTGCTCGTCCAGATGCGGATGCCGTCTGCGAAGGTTCCGGTGGATGCCGCCTGCCACGAGATCCCCGCGGGGGCGAGACCGGTGAGGAACACCTCGCCGTGCGGGTCGAGGGTGCTGCCCGCCGGCGGGGCGGCACTGGTGAGGACCACGTTGCCGTCGCCGTGGGCGGCATCCTCGTCGCTGATCAGCAGCGTGTGCCGGCCGGTGCCGAGGTCGAGATTGAGGGTCCCGAGGATGCCGTCGAGGTCGCCGGCGAGGAACTGCGGGCGACCGGTCAGCGGCACGTCGGCCCGCGACGAGATGTACACGCGGTCGTCGCCCGCCCCGAGCGAGACGTTGGTGACCGGCCGCGTGCCGCGGATGTTGAGCACGTCGCTGCCGGAGCCGAGCGCGAGGTTGAGCGTCTCCAGCCCCGTGTATCGGATGCCGGCGCGGCTGTCGCCGTCGGTCGCCGCCGCGGCGGCGGTGGCGCCGAGCGCGGTGAGCCGGATCGTGATGGGGGTGGTCGGGTCCGCGTTCACCTCGCCGCGGAATCCGATGAGGTAGACCCCGCCGACGAGCCAGACGTACACGCTCGCCGAGCACCGCGTCGCACCCGCCGCGCCGCAGGACATCGAGACGCCGGCATCCGCCCCGGCCGTCGTCGGGAAGAGCAGGCTCTGCAGCGCCGCCTGCACCGCGGCGGCCGAAGTCCCGGCGGCGAACGTGATGGCGCCGATGCCGGTCTCATGACCGCCCTGCACCTGGGACAGCATGATCGTGAAGGTCGCGCCGCGCGGGGTGACGCTGTACAGGCGGTCGAGCGGACGGCCGAGTCCGTCGGTGCCGCTGCGCGGAGTCATGCCGAGACCGGTGACCGTGTCGCCGGTGAGCCGGCCGAGGTTGTCAGTGAGGTCGCCGGCGTCCACGAGGTTGGCGACGTCGGTGCCGACCCCGCCGTCGAGCACCAGCAGCGCGGCGAGGAGGTCGAGGAGGCCGGTCGCGGATCCGACGTCGAACGTGTCGTCGTCGGTGTTGCCGTGCAGCGGCGCACTCCCCGAGCCCGGGCCGCCGATCACGCGGGTGTGGCCGGCGATGGTGCGCACGATCACGTGGTCGTCGCCCGGACCGGCGTCGATCGTGGTCGTGCCGGCGTGGGTGGTGAGGATCGTGAACGTGTCGTCGCCGTAGCCGAGGAGGACGGTGAGGTCTTCGAAGTCGGCGTACTGGATGCCGCCCGCCACCGGTCGGCCGCCCAGCGTGCGGTCGACTCCCATGCCGAGCCCGGTGATCGCGGTGCCGGTCAGCGTTCCGGTGGCGTCGGCGGGGCTGTCCTCGTTGTGGATGACGAGCGTGTCCACCTGCGCGGGTTCGATCGCGTCGCCCGAGCTCGCCGTCACCGGCAGCGGGGAGGCGGACGTCTCGCCGGGGAGCATGACCGGCAGATAGCCGTCGAGTTCGAGCTGGACGGGCGGGTTCGGGTCGTCGCCGCCGGAGACGAACAGCGGCCCCTGGATGAGCGACACCGTGCGCGGCGCGTCCGCGAACTCCTGCACGTCGTCGCCGTCGACGACCGCGTCGTCGATCGCGCGGACCGTGACGGTCTGCGCGGTGTCCCAGTTCGCCGCGGTGAACGTCAGTGCGAGGTGGTCGACCCATGAGCCGCCGACGAGGAACTGCAGGTGCGGGACGCGGCATCCGCTCGGCAGCCCGCAGGAGACCCCCGCCGAGTCGAGCGTGGACGACGCGATCGCGGTGGCGTTCACGGTCACCGTCTCGCCCGCGGCGGGCGCCTTGGACAGGCGCACGGTGTACGAGGCCGTCGCGCCGAACTGGCCACCGGTCGCGCCCTCGACGAGCCGGAGGTCACCGCCCGTCGGCGTGATGATCACCTCGGCGGTGTCGCCGTCGTGCACGAGGACGCCGACGGTGGCGACGGTGGTGCCGGCGAGGTCGGTGATGAACACGGCGGTGCCGACGGTGAGCGCGTCGCCCCACGGATCGGTCACGGTGATGGTGGTGGCCGTGCTCCCGGCGATCGTGCGGTACGCCGTGCCGCCGCGCGCTCCGACGATGCGCAGCGTGGCGCCGCTCAGGTCGCCGGCGCCGGCCGGCAGGGTGACACCGGTCAGCGTGATCGTGCGGCGGTCGGCGGAGACGGCGGACACGGTGCCGGCCGGCTCGGTGGCGGTGACCGGCGGCGTGTACCCGCTCAGCGTAAAGGCGTCTCCGGCGGCCGGGGCGGTGTCCCACGCGCCCTCGATCTCCAGCGTCGTGGCGGTGTTGTCCCAGACGCGGACGACCTGGCCGGCGCCGGCGCCGCCGGTCAGCCGCAGCAGGAAGCCCTTCAGGGAGCCGGGCGCGGCGGTCATTCCGGTGAACGCGAACTCGTTCGCCAGGCAGCCGGGGCACGCGGCGACGGTGCCGGACCGCCGGTCCGTGGACGTGACGACGGCGGTGATCCCGGCCACGCGCTGGCCCGAGACGATGCCGTCGTCGAGGGCCCGCACGAAGACCGTCTTCGCGGCCGCCGTCGTGAACGTGAGGGTCAGGGATGCCGCCCACGTGGTGCCGTCGACGGAGACCTGGAGCCCTGCCGGCGCCGTCACGCGGACGGTGGCCGTGCCGACCGGGGCGGCGCCGAGGCGCACCTGGTAGGTCGCCGTGGTGCCTCCGCGGCCGGCATCCGCGGGTTCGGCGACGACCACGCCGCCGTCGGGTACGACGACCGGCACCTGCGGTGTCTCGTCGTCGATGATGCGCACGAACGTGGTCGCGACGAGGGCGCCGGCGTACGCCCCGCCGGTGACGATCGCGTCGATCGGCGCGAGCTGCTCGCCCTCGGCGGAGAGGTCGTTCTCGGCCCGCACCCACACCCGGTGCTCGGACGTGTCACCGGCCGCGATGGCGATCGTGACGGATGTCTGCCAGGTGACCCCGTCGAGCGACAGCAGAAGCGACCGCGCGCGGCTGGTGGAGGTCGGATCGACCGGCGGCGTGGTCAGCGTCACCTGCACGGCGACGGCGGAGGCCTGCGTCAGGCGCACGAGGACGCGCCCGTCCGCTCCGCCCTCGGTGAGCGTCAGCGATCCGCCGACCGGGGCGACGGCGACGACCGGCTTGTCGTCGTCCAGGATCTCCGTGGCGATGCCGTTCACCGGCAGCAGCTTCCAGGCGCTGTTCTGCACGGTGCTCTCCACCTGGTGGCGCACGAGACCCGTGTACCCGAGCAGGTCGTTCGCCTGCACGGCGGGGGCGAGGGCGCCGACCTCGGCACGGTCGGAGCCGAGCCCGCCGTAGATGGACGTCGAGACCGCGGCGTTGGTGGACAGCACGATGAAGCGGTCGTCGCCGGCCATGCCGTAGATCGACACCCGCTCGACGTTGACGTACCGGATGACGCGTCCGGCGCCGTAGACACCGGTGGCGGTGATGACGAACGTGTCGTCGAACTCCGTGCCGATGACGGCCACGAGGTCGTCGCCGGGCCCGCCGTCGATGTTGACCGGCGCGTTGGTCGCGTACTGGATGAAGTCGCGCCCGGCGCCGGCATCCAGCGAGGTCTGCTCGGACTCCGCGGCGAACGAGCGGATGATGAACGTGTCGTCGCCTGCCTCGCCGTACAGATTCAGGGTGGCGACGTTGCGGAACACCTCGAACGTGTCGTCGCCGGTGCCGCCGTGCACGGATGCCGTGAACGAGACGCCCCGGGTGAGCCGGCCGCGCGTGGACGAGAAGAAGTCTGTGGCGGGGAACTCCGGGTCACCGGTGTAGCCGTTGTACAGCTGCCCGAACCGGAACACGTCGTTTCCGGCGCCGCCGTTGACGGTGAGCACCGACGCGGTGTCGTCGAACGCGAAGGCGTCGTCGCCGAGGCCGCCGTTGAGCACCACGCCGCCGGTCATCTCCTGGCCGTACGTCACCTTCTCGGCTCCGGACCCGGCGGTGAGGAGGGCGATCAGCGCGCGGGTCGCGTTGCGCCGCAGCAGGAACGTGTCGTTGAAGGCGGATCCGTTCACGACGAGCACGTTCGTGCCGCCGTCGCCGTTCGTGTCGACGGTGTCGATGCGGTCGCTGCCCGTGCCGAACAGGTTCACCACGAATGTGTCGGACCCGAGGCCGCCGTCCAGCCGCACCGCTCCCCGCAGCGGGTTGGAGCCGACGGCATCCGGAATCGCGTTGACCGTCAGCCAATCGTTCCCGCCGTTGCCCTCGACCGTCAGAGCCCCGGTCGTGGCTTCGACGAACACGCGGTCGTCGCCCGGGCCGGCGTGCACGGTCGTGGTGCCGGCGTGGGTGCCGTCGACCTTCAGGACGTCCGCGCCCTGTCCGAGGGTCAGATCCAGGGACTCGAACGCCCCGTAGGAGACACGGCCGGTCGTCTCCGCGACCACCCCGGTCGTCACCGATCCGGCGCCGGATGCCACCAGGGGGTGCCCGGCGACCGCACCGATCGAGAGAGTGCGGAAGCGGCCCGCAGCGCCGGCCAGCGTGCCCGTCCAGGCGATGGTCCAGCGCGTCCCCGCCTTGGACACCACGACGTTGCCGACGCCGACCAGGGCCTCGAGGGCCGTCTGCACCTGCGCGGCCGTGGCGTCGAAGGGCAGCGGGGCGGTCGTGCCGAGCCCGGCGACGGTGAGGGTGAAGCGTCCGTCGACCGCCCCCGACACGGTGACCACCTGCACGAGGGAGGGCGTCGGGGCCCCGCCCGTCATCCCGAGCCCGGTGATGTCGGTGCCGGTGAGGACTCCGACGCGTCCGAGGATCGTGGCGGCGTCGTCGAGGAACAGCGTGTCGGTCCCCGTCCCGCCGGTGAGCGACAGCGGCGCGGCGATGCCGGTGAGCGAGCCGCCGATGCCGGTGAGGGTGGAGCTGATGCGCACCGTGTCGTCGCCGCTGCCGGTGTCGACCGAGGTGACGCCCGAGACCGAGCGGACGATCACGGTGTCGTCGCCCCCGCGCGTCGTGAGGGCGGTCGAACCGGCGTGCGTCGTGTGCACCGTGAAGACGTCCGATCCGGAGCCCAGGTCGATCGTCAGCCGCTCGAAGGCGGTGTAGGCGATGCCGTCCGAGCTGAGGCCGAGGCCCTTCAGCAGGGTCGACCACAGGTCACCGGTGTTCGGTGCGGTGTCGCCGGTGTCGTCCACGGCGAGCAGGTCGTCGCCGGTCGCGACACCGGGGCCGCTGCCGCCGTTGACGGTCAGGCCCGCGGCGATCTGGTTCACGGTGCCGCCCGTGTTGGTCCAGACGGTGTTCGTGGTGCCTGCGCCGGCGGCGTTCGAACCGACCGCGACGATGTCGCTGTTCTCGCCGGTGGCCAGGACGAGCGGGACGGCGAGCGCCCGGACGGCGATGCGGTCGCCGCCGCCGAGCGTGCGGATCTCCACCGACTCGACGCCGTCGTGGGTGATCGTGCCGAGCGTCGACATCGCGCCGGCCGCGCTGAACGAGACGCGGCGGATGCGGTTGGGTCCGGTGCCTGCCGGGGGAGCGGCCACGGTGTCGACGATGAGATCGTCGGGCTGCGGCGTGCCCCACACCTGCAGCCGGTCGGTGCCGGCGGAGCCCGCGACGTGGACCGTCATGCCGGTCGAACGCGTGAGGTCGATGCGCACGAGGTCATCGCCGGCGCCGGCATCCAGATCGGCCGTTCCCGTCCAGGCGGTGACCGTGTGCGCGACTCCGCCGGTCTTGACGGTGCCGTCCGCGTCCCCGACGAGCATGGTCGTGGCGGCGGATCCCGTGGCGGTGAGGACGGCGAACTCGAAGATGCCGGTGATGTCCTCGGCGATCGAGTCCGAGCTGAAGTCCAGACCGGCGACGTGGCCGACCACGAACAGGTTGCCGTACAGGCCGAAGTCGAGCCCGCTGAACGACTCGATCAGGGTGTCGCTGCCGCCGGCGTCGGTGAAGACGTCGTATCCGTCCCCGCCGGTCACGCGGTCGTTGCCGAGGCCGGAGTCGAGGACGTCGTCGAACGGCGATCCGACGAGCACGTCGTCGCCGGCACCGCCGATGAGAGTCAACGCCAGCTGATCGGCGGTCTCGGCCGCCGCGGAGAGGTTGTCGTCGCCGCCGCGGGCGTCGATCGCGAGCGCGTCGCCCTGACCGCGCACGCCGCCGGTGATGGTGACCGCGTAGGCGTTGCCCGACGAACGGGTGACGACCGTGCTGCCGCCGGCGGTGGTGACGGCGAAGGTGTCGGCGGCGGTGTCGGAGCCGAGGATCCGGACGAGGTCCGTGCTGCCCGTGCCGAGCAGCAGGGTGACGGCGGTGAGTCCCGATCCGTGGCCGGTGATGTCGTCGAGGGTCAGCTGGTCGCCGCCCGCTCCGGCGTCGACGGTGAGCGCCTCGATGTCGGTGACGGTCTTGGTGACACCGCCGAGCTGGAAGGCCAGGGTGTCGGTGGACGGGTTGGTGATCGTGAGGATGTCCGAGCCGCCGGTCAGGGTGAGGATCAGCGTGTCGGATCCGCCGCCGCCGTCCACCACCACCGACGCGCCCGAGCCGAACACGGCCGCCGGCACCAGGAACGTGTCGTCGTCGGCGCCGCCGCTGTAGCTGCGGGCCACGCCCGACAGCGTGTCCCTGCCGTTGCCGCCGGACAACACGTCGGAGAGGCCGTTGCCCACGAGCGTGTCGTCGTCGTCCCCGCCGTCGAGGGTCACCGCGCCGGTCCCGGTGTGCCGCAGGACGTCGTTGCCGGACCCGCCGTTCACGGTGGCGCTCGCCGTCCCGGCGACGGTGATCGTGTCGGCGCCGGCATCCCCGTCGAGCGTGCTGCCCTGACCCGACCCCTGCAGCAGCATCGTGTCGTCGCCGCTGCCGCCGTGCAGGTACACCGGGATGGTGACGCTCGGATCGATCGTGACGTTGTCCGCCCCGTCGTCGAACCAGCCGCTGATGGTCTTCACGTGGGTGTAGTCGCGGGTGTATCCGAACCCGGTGACGCGGATCGTGACGCCGTCGGGGGTCGCGGGGCCGATCTGCCGGATCAGCACCGTCTCGTTCACCTGGTTCGAGCCGACCGTGCGCGCCGTGCGGTGCGCGAGATCGCCGACGTTGAGGACGAGGTCGTGGTCGGTGCTGCGCCAGTACCGGTAGTCGGTCGCCGGGTCGCCCGCGGACTGCCCGTTGCCGGCGAGGTACGGGACCACGGGGAAGTACACGGTGCCGATGCGGAAGGAGTCGCTCGCCGAGTGCCACGAGCCCAGGATCTTGAACCGCACCCGGATGGAGAAGATCAGCGGCGTCGCCCCGGAGGCGTCTGCGGTGCGCGAGTCGGCGGTGACGTCGAGGTCGAGGCCCACGCCCAGGCTGATCTCGAACAGCTTGAAGTCGAAGTAGACCTCCACGCTCGCGCCGCCGCCGATGTGCAGCGTGTACCAGAGGATGCCGTCCTGCTCGTGGGTGAGGAAGGCCACCTCGAGGTGGAAGTCGCCGCGGATGCCCATGAAGTCGCCGCCGAGCTGCAGGTGGCCCTTGAGGGAGAGGCTGAAGTTGCCGGCCGAGTTGAGGAAGACGTCGCCGGACAGGTCGAAGCCGAAGAAGCTGAGGTCCGCGTAGGCGTGCAGGTACCAGTCGCCGGACGAGAAGGTGGTGTCGTCGGCGCTCGTCCGGCCGACCTCGATCGTGAATCCGGCGTCGAAGGTGAACAGCTTCAGCAGCGTGACGGACCCGGTCAGCTGCAGCTTGAAGCCGCGGTCGACCCCGAGTCGCACCTCGGGCGTCGTGTTGATGGCCAGCGTGCCGCTCGCGGACAGGCTGAACACGAAGGCGTCCGCCGAGGCGGATACGGCCACGCTCATCACGAACCCGTCGTCGTACACGCCGGCGACCCCGCTCGCGGTGAACTTCAGCCCGGCCAGGTCGAAGGCCACACCGAACGCCATCTCGAACGCGTTGTTCGCGATGCGGATGTCGGCATAGCCCGAGCCGCGGGCGAACGAGGCGAACTGCAGCGAGCCCTGGATGTGCAGCAGGAAGCCCGGAGCGACGCTGGTCCCCCCGAACATCCGCGCCGCCCCGGTGGTGTTGAGCTGGATGACCGCGGCGGCCTCGAACCCGATGCCGACGGCGCTGCCGAAGTCGGCATCCAGCGAGATCGCGAGGCGTGCGACGACGCCCGCGCCGGTGATGGAGAACCCGGAATCGACGATGTCGAGACCGCCGAAGGGCTCCAGGGATGCCGTGCCGTTGACCAGCAGGGACAGCTCGCTCGTGCTCACCGTCAGGACGACGTCGGCGGTGATGTCCAGCACGTTCATCACCTGCAGGGAGCCGTACATCTCGAGCCGGAAGCCGCCGGTCACTCCGAGCTGCTGGTCGCCGATGACGAGGACGCCGCCGGCATCCCGCCGGAATCCGCGGAACTCGGTGTGCCCGTTCACCACGGCCGTGTCGACCAGGTACGTGCGGATCGTCTGCTGCGAGGAGAACGTGTTGATCTCCAGCAGGAACTGCCCGTCGAGCTTGAGGCCGGGGATCGCGTTCACCCCGAGCGTCAGCTGGACCCTGCCGACGACCCCCGTCTTCGTCCCGACGTAGACCGCGAGGTAGACGGAGCCGGTGAGGGATCCGAGGTACGGGATCGTGGTGCCGACCATGCCGGTCAGCTGCAGGTACGCGGTGCCGGTCGTGTCGACGGCCGCGGTGATGCTGATGAAGCCGCTCAGCGTGAACACGCCGCCGATGAGCAGATCGGCCTGGATCGTCGCGACGACGTACACGGCGGGAGCCGCACCCGGATCCGTCGACCCGTCGATCGCCGGCGGCGACTTCGGCACGACGAAGGTGGGCGACTGGCCCGGCAGCAGCAGCGGCAGGAACGCGGCCGGCACCGTCAGGGACTGGTCGGCCAGCGTCGTGTTGAACATGATGGTCACGGAACCGGTCGCGGAGAACAGCGACCCCACCGACGGCAGGCCGATGCCCACGCTCTTGGAGATGCGGATGCTGCCGGCGACCCCCGGGATCGCTCCGTTCGCGGTGCTCGTGCGGATCATCAGGACGCCGGTCACCGACCCGTACTCGAGGCGCGCGGCCCCGGAGCCGAACGAGAGCGAGCCGGTGACGAACAGGCTGAGCTCGGGTGCCGGCGGGTCCATCGAGATGTTCAGCAGCAGGCCGCCCTGCACCCGGAGCAGCTCGGTGCCGCCGGGGGAGAGCACCAGCTGGCCGACGATCTGGAACCCGAAGCTGAACGGCTGCAGCGTGACGGTCTCGGACAGGTCGGTGCCCCCGGGGCCGACACCGGGGAGCACGATCGTCTCGGTCTTGGGCTGGTTGGTCAGGTTGATGCGCAGCTCCGCGGACCCGGACAGGTGCAGGCCGTACTTCTCCAGCGCCTGGAAGTTCGTCTGGATGGCCGCGACGCCCCAGAACTGGGGGACCGGGTACATCGGGTTCGTGGACTGGTCGCCGACCATCAGCGCGAAGACGCCCGATGCCGCGCCGATCGTGCCGAGGCCGTACACGTCCATCTGCCCGGTGAAGCGCAGGATGAAGAGCTTGCGCGCGGTGTCGATCTCGAGCGTGACGTCGGCGTGCAGGTGCAGCAGCGGCTTGTCGAGGAAGTCGCCCGCCTGCAGCATGATGCCGCCGGACAGCTCGATGAAGAACGACGTGCCCTGGGTGATGAGGGTGAACGACTGCGTGCTGCCGGCCGCGCGGTTGCCGGCGACGTCCTGCCAGCCGCCTTCGGCGAAGGAGACCGTCACGGTGCCCGCCGTCAGCGACTGGGCGCCGGTGTACAGGTAGCGCGCGATTCCGGATGCCGGGTCGTACATCACCCGGCTGAAGGCGAGGCCCTGGGAGCCTGCGCCGGTGAGGGCGAGGTCGTCGGCTCCGAGCGTGCTCTGGTCCACGGCGGCGCCGGGAGTGGTCAGCTGCACCGCGAACCAGGTGCTGCCCGGAATCTGCGCCGGGGTGGGCACGAACGCGGTGGCGGCCGCGCCGGCGTACGACGCACCGCTGAACAGCGTGCCGTCGAGGTTGGCCCAGCTCGAGTCGACGAAGGCGACGGTGAGGGCGCCGGTCGTCCAGCCCGAGAAGAAGTAGCGGTACGTCGACCCGGAGACGAGCATCGGGGTGCCGGCGACCGCCAGCTGCGTGCCGTTCGCGGTGACCGTGATCTCGGCGTCGCCGTCGAGGATGGTTTTGGTGTCGATCGCGGTGCCGCCCGGCTTCTGCGCGGTGCCGAACGCGGAGAAGGTGACATCCACCCAGCCGCGCCCACGGAGGCTCGTGACGTCCAGCACGGATCCCGGCGTCGGGTCGATGAGGGCGGCGGTGGGCGCGGAGACCGTGAACGTCTCGGTCTCGGCGGAGTTGACGACGCCGCCGAGGTCGGCGAAGCTGCCGGCGCGGAACGTGATCGTGTAGGTGCCGGCGGTGAGGGTGCTCGTGAACGCGTAGCGCCACACGTTGCTCGTGCCGACCCGGACCGGGGCGGCCACGGCGATGAGGTGGCCGGCAGCATCCCGGAACTCGATCTCGTCGCCGGTGATCGTGGACGGATCGATCGCGAAGCCGGCCGTGCCGTTGAAGCGGATCTCGAGGTACTTGAGGGCGTTGATGAGGTCGCGGCCGAGGGTCGCTCCCGCGACGGGTCGGACCGTCGACTCGTCGGTGCCGGGAGTGGACGGGTCGTCCGGGATGGTCTGGATGACGTCGCCGGTCGCGCCGACGACCTGGAAGGACTGGGTCAGGGTCGTGCCCGCCGGGGGCGCATTGGCCGGGTCCGAGGCGTACTGGTCGAGGGCGAAGACGATGTCGACGCGGCCGGGGCCGAACGTGCCGGAGAGCAGGTAGCGCCACACGCCGCCGCCGAGCGCGACGACCCCGATGACCGAGACGCCGCCGGCGCCCGGCCCGGTGAGCGTGAACGCGCCGGTGCCGAGGGCGACCGGGTCGAACGGCAGCGCCGGGCTGCCGGCCGGGGGAGTGAAGGTCACGTCGATGTAGGTCTTCGTGGCGACCACCTGGGCGGGATCCACCGTGACGACGGCGGTCGGGAGGGTTCCGGCGGTGACGGTGGCCGGGGTGTGCACGGCATCCGGTGTGCCGTGCAGGTCGGTGTACGTCCACGAGCCGGTGTACTGCACGGACACGTCATCGTCCGGCAGCAGGGCCGCGCTGAGGGTGAAGCGCACCCAGACGGTGTCGCCGACGACGGCGATGACCTGGACCCCGGTCACGGTGATGGACTGCGTCACCCCGCCGCGAGTGACGGTGAGGGTGATCGCCGACGTGCCCAGCGACGAGGGGAGGATGAGGAGCCCCGCGGGCGCCGTGAACGGCACGTCGATCCAGGTGCGCCCGCCCGCGGGCGGGGTCACCGTGGAATCCGCGGGCGCCGTCGCGGGGGCGTAGCCGATCGGCAGCGCGGCGGCGGTCACCGTCGAGGTGCTGACGGTCAGGTCGGGACGCTGCACGATCACCGGCACGATGAAGGTCGAGGCATCCGCCCCCGGACGGATCGCCCGGGTCGTGTCGACGTCGATCGTCCACCCGGTCGCTGCGGCGGCGAAGGTGATCCCAGACAGCAGGCGCAGCGCCGAGTCCGGGTCGATCGCGGCTCCGGCGAGACCGCCGGTGGCTGCCGGCAGGGTGACGGTGAGGTCGGCGCGCCACGTCAGGCCGGAGGCGGAAAGCGTCGTCGTGACCGTCGGCGTGACCGGGAGCAGGTACGACCAGCTGCCCGGCAGGAGGTGCAGCGTCACCGGGAACCCGGTCTCGTACGTGCCGGTCAGCCAGTACCGCACCCGCGTCGTCCCGGCCGGGACGCCCGTGGTCACCTGGACCGGTGTGCGCGTCGCGTCGATCAGGATGCTGCCGAGGCCGTCCCCGCTGAGGGTGAACTCGGGGGCGAGATCGAGGATGGAAGCGAGGTCGAGCGTCGAGCCGCCGCCGGCCGACGAGGCGAAGTCGATGTCGATGAAGGCGGTGGGCGTGATCCTCAGGATCTGCGTCGGTGCGGTGCCCGCGGCGACCGTGCCGCGGAACGCGAGGCTGCTGCCGGTCAGCTGCGCGGTGAGGTCACCGGTGCCGAGTGACGTGACCTTCACCGGGACGCGGAACTCGCCCGCCACCTCGGTCGCCGTGATCGGCTGGGTGGTGTCGCGGGTCAGCGCCCAGCCCGTGCCGCCGAAGGTCAGACCGTTCAGGCGCGCGATCACGGAGTCGGGGTCCACGCTCCAGCCGGACGGGATGCCCTGTGCGGTGCCGAACGAGAACAGCAGGCCGACGCTGCCGCTGCCGGTGGCGGTGGGCTCGTCGGTGACGGTCAGGGGCGCCGTGATCGAGACGAGGTACGACCAGCTGCCGGGGAGGAAGGCGAGCTGGACAGCGCCGGTGGTCGCGAAGCGTCCGGTCAGCCAGTAGCGGCACTGGAAGCCGGTCGCGATGGCGGTGCAGATCGGCGCCTGCGAGCCGTCCACCTTGACGGTGCCGAGGCCCGCGCCGCTCAGCTGGAACTCGGCGCCGAGATCGGTGAGCGAGGCCGGGTCGATGGTGAACATCGACGGGTTCGTGTACGTGACGGTCAGCCACGCGCGACCGTTGATCACGTTGACGTCCACCGAGGCGCCCGGCGTCGGTCCGACGATCGTCGGGACGACGCCGGTCACGGTGAAGGTGAGCGTCGTGGCCGCGCTGCCGGCGCCGGGGGTGGTGCCGGCGTTCGTCGTGAGGTCGGCGTTCTTCACCGCGCCGGCCGCGAACCGCACCTGCCACGTGCCCATGGTGAGCGCGGCCGTGCCGATCGAATAGCGGAAACGGGTGGTTCCGGTCAGCCGCACCGCCGCCTCCAGGAGGTCGCCGGTGGCGTCCTTGCGCAGGAGCACGTCGACGCGCGTCCCGTTCAGCAGGTAGAACGCGCCGGTGGCATCCGTCTGCAGCGGCACGAAGACCATGCCGCTCGGCGTCGTGACCGCGACGATCGGCACCGGGTTCGTGAAGGTGAAGGTGCGCTGGGTGCCGCCCTGCCACATCGTGAAGCGCGTGGTCCCGTTCAGGATGCGGGCGACGTCCAGGCTCGCCCCGGCCGGCGGCGTGTAGACGACGTCGATGGTCTTCGTCGACCCCGCCGTGCCGTTGACGACGCCCGCGTCGACCGTGCCGCCGCTCGCCGACGGCGAGCCGAGGCCGATGCCCGGTGCGGTGCCGGTCGCGACGGGGTCGGCACCCGGGGCGACGGCGAAGGTGACTTCCTGGCCGGACGAATTGCGGAAGCCCATCTTGAGCTTGCCGTAGATCGTCAGCAGCCGGACCTGGTCGGGGAAGTCCGCGAGGAAGAGCACGGTGACGTTCCCGGTCGCCACCTTCGACAGGTCGGCGTAGAGCCGGCCCGAGATGGAGATGCTGTCGGCGGCGAAGTTCAGCTTGCCGACGATGAGGATCTTGCCGTCGGTGGAGATCTTCACGATCACCTGTCCGTTGAACACCGCCTGGGACGTGTAGATCGAGTAGATCTTCGCCGAACCGGTGATCACCATGGGCGACGTGAACGCGGCGGCGAATCCGCTCTGGCCGGGGTTGTTGTGGATCGCCAGCGCCTGCGCCGCCACCTGCTGCTGGAGCGAGGCCATCCATTGGTCGGCGGTGAGCACCGTGGGCAGCTGGAACGCGTTCGACCGCAGCGCGAACGGGTCGTCGATCGAGGGCAGCGTCTTGAAGAACTCGACGCCGCCGGCGAAGTCGTTGATGCTGAGTCCGGTCGTGGGCTCGAGCAGGATGCCGCCGGGCACGTTCACCGACAGGTACACCTGCAGCGGACCGAGTTCGGAGAGCCCCAGCCGGATCCCGAATCCGGCCAGGCCCGCGATCGAGATGGTGCCGTCCAGACCCAGGTAGAAGACGCGTTGCGCCACCGGGGTGGTGGTGTCGAACGTGCCGATGATGTTGTAGTTCGCGTCCAGCTTCTCGATGCCGCCGACGAGGCCGGCGCTGACGTCGCCGCCGAACATCTTGCCCTTGACCGTGACGCCGATCGAGTCGATGCCGATGATCGGGAACTTGCCTTCCAGCAGCAGCGACGGCTGGATGCGGATGCCCTGGATCGCGCCGGTGATCTGCAGGCCCTGCAGACCCTGGATGCCGGTGACGCTGGCGGACAGGATGAGCACGAAGTCGCCGGGCTTGTGCTGGATGTCCGCCCACTGGATGCCGATCGCGTCGATGTGCACGGGCAGGAACGAGGGCCACTTGAACGAGTCGCCGGTGGCGGAGCCGACGGTGAGGAACACGCCGAAGCCGGGCATCGTCTCGAACGACCCGTCGGCGTCGATGGCGAAGTTGCGCCCCTCGCCGCTGATCGCCAGCGAGCCGATGGTGACCTTCGCTCCGACCGAGCCGAACTGGGCGAGGCGCTGGCTGCCGGTCGCGCCCGTGTCGAGGCGGAAGTCGCGCGCGGTGAGCGTCACGTACGAGCCGAGCGTGATCTCGAGGGTGTCGACGGTGAGCTGGAAGGCATCCACGTGTCCGTCGGTGAAGGTGAGGGTCGCCCGGAACGCCTCGTCGTCGGGCGAGCCGTCGGCGCGTTTGTCGTCGGCGCTGTTGCGATCGCTGAGCGTCGCGCTGAACGGCTTGCCCGGGAACAGCTTGGCCCCGCCGGTGGCGAAGTAGATCGCGCCGGTGAAGTTCGCGGTCGCTGCGGCACCGGACGGGAACCGCACCTCCAGGCCGGAGACGCCGATGCGGATGTCGTCGAGCACGAGGATGCCGCCCAGCGAGATCTGCTTGTCCGGTGCTGTGGTGGTGAGCCCGTTGCCGGCATCCGCCTGCCCCGCGGTCGGCGGGAGGCCGTAGGCGAGCTCGGCGGTGCCGAGCTTGAACCCGTCGCCGTAGATCGTGAGGCCCGGGATGATCGCGGGGTCGGTGAGCGTCTGATCGTTGTTGGCGTCGATGTTGGAGGCGTGCGCCGGGTCGTACGGACGCAGGGACCCGGTGACGCCCACCGACGGGAAGGTGATCGTCGCCGTGTTGATGCGCACCAGCTGCTGGTTCGCGGGCGCCTTCGGGTCGCACGTGACCCGGATGCCGGTGGCCTGCAAGCGCGCGACGCCCGGCACCTGTGCGTCCAGAGCCGCGACCTGGATGCCCCACTTGCCGGTCAGGCGCACATCGACGTTGCCGCTCAGCAGTCCGAACACGTCGACGGCGAGCTCGAACGATCCGGACAGCCCGATGAGGTCGACGGTGACGCCGGAGGTCGACTGGGCGTTGGTGGGGGTCCCGCCGCCGCCGAAGGCGAGCGACGCCCGCTGCACTCCGACGGTCACCGAGACGACGACCTTGCCGTCGACGAAGTCGAATCCGCCGAGTCCCACGGTCGGTCCCTGCAGGGTGAGCGGGCCGAGCGAGACGGGGCCGCCGCTGGTGGCTTCGCCGACCGCGCTCGGAGTGACGGTCATGGTGAGCGTCTGGGCCGAGTTGGCCGCCTGCGTCCCGCCCGTGCCGCTTCGCACCTGGCCCGCCAGGAGCGTGATGGTGAGCGCACCGGATGCCTGCCCGGCGAACAGGCCCAGGGTGTTCGCGGTGTTCTTGTCCTTGAGGAAGTACCGGTACGTCACCGTGGTGGCGTCCGCGGCCTCGCCGGCGATGAGCAGCGGCGCCCCGACGATGATCGGCGAGTTGCCGTTCATCGCAAGGTCACCGATGGGTCCGGTGAGGGTGAACGGCGCCGTGGTGCGGTTCTCGATGGAGGACTTGTCGATCGGCGCGGCGACGCCGCCGGTGGCCGCCGGGACGGACGTGTAGGTGATGTCGATGTAGCCCTGTGCGTTCAGCTGCCCCATGCTGACGGTCGTCGTGGCGAGGGAGGCGAGCGGACCGGGCAGGGCCGCGGTGCCGGTCGCCCCGGCGGGCGGGGTGAACAGGTAGAACTGGCGGGCGGATCCGGTGAGCGTGTACACCGTGGGCGTCCCGCCCGAGGTCGTCGCCCGCACGCTGCCGTCGACGAAGCGCACGGTGACGACCGCCGCGGCCGGCAGGCTCGCCCCGCCGGCGAGCGTGTACCGCCACGTGTTGACCTTGCCGGAGACGGCGGCCACACCGGTGATCTGCAGCGGGCTCGCCATGCCCGACACGGTCACGACGATCTCGTCACCGGGGTCGGTGACGCTCGTGGCATCCACCGTGCCGTCGGTCGGGGTGAAGGTCACGTCGATGAAGGTGAGCGAAGGACCGGTGACGACGGCTCCGGGAACCGGGCCGGCGAGGACGCCCGTGAGCTGCGCGGGCAGGGCGGGCGACGCCGGAGGCACCGGGTCGGTGGACGGGAACAGGGCGAAGTCGGTCACGGTGAACGAGCCGAGCTGGAACCCGGTGCCCGGAGCGATGCCGAACGTCGCCGAGCCGGTGAGGTAGGCGACGCTTCGTCCGCCGACCTTCACGAGGATGCCGGCCGTCGGCAGCGAGACGTCGAGGGCGCCGTTCGGCTGGCGGCTGAGCCGCAGCGACCCGGTGATCCGCACCGCGTCGCCCGCCGTGATGGTGACGCCCGTGGCGGCGAAGCTGAAGACGCCCGGGGCCAGTCCGAGGATGGCGGTGTCGGCGGTGTTGACGGAGAAGGCGACGGTGCCGGTGATCCCGAGCCCGTCGAGACCGAGCAGCGCCAGAGTTCCGGTCGCGGTGAGCGCCCAGCCCGTGCCGGTCGCGGCCTTCTGGAACTGCAGGGTCGCGCCCGTGATGAGCACGCCGATCGCCTTCGGGTTGAGACTGCCGTCGTCGAGCTTGGAGGGCCCGGAGCCGATGAAGATCTCCAGCCCGGTGCCCGAGAACGATCCGTCGGACCCGATGGAGAACTGTCCGCCGCGGATCTCGAGCACGTCACCGAAGTCGAAGCTGAAGTCCTGGGCGATGAACGTGTACGCGGTCGCGGTGAGATCGATCGACATCGTCTTGCCGGCGACGGTGATCGTCTGCTTCACGATCTGCCCGGTCGTGTTGATCGCCAGACCCACCGAGGCGTGCGCGCTGAACGGTCCGGCGCCGGTGTCGGCCGTGCCGACGATGAGGCCGGCGATGCCCCCGGTCGCGGTGGTCACCCCGGTCGCGGTCGTGGCTCCCGGCGGGAAGACGACGAAGAAGCCGGACGCGCTCACCAGTCCCGGGTTCGAGCCGGTCAGGCCCGGCGCCGCCGTCAGGCTGACGTTCGCGAGCGCGATGCGGGTGACCGCCTGCGCCCCGGTGCCCAGCCTCTCCAGCGCGAAGTCCGCGAGCAGGGTCACCCCGGTGGAGCCGCCGATCGTCACCTGGATGCCGGTCGCCGCGATCCGCAGGTACGGCCCCTTCGGCAGGGTGAGTGTCTGCGCGGGGGTACCGTCGCCGAACGAGAACGTCTCGTTCACGGCGACGCCGTTGCCGGCGGCATCCGTCAGCGTGTTCACCTGCAGCGACACCGCGGCGCCGAGGGTGATGGGCAGGCCGGTCAGCGTGATGTCTCCGGAGACCTGCCCGGCGATGCCGGTCGGGGTGACGATGAACGCGCCCTGACCGTGCTGCAGGCGCACCCCGGTGCCGGCCGCGGCATCGCCGACGAAGACGTCCACGTTGCTGAAGGCGAGCCGGATGACCCTGGTGCCTGCCGCGGTCTTGATCTGCTCGAACAGCACCACCCCGGCGATCGACTGGCCGAAGAGGGTGACGGTCGCAGGGGTCGCGCTCGTGCCCACCTGCACGCGCAGGCTGTTCGCCGGCACCGTCACTCCCGGCGAGCCGAGCACGACGGCGGCGTTCGTCGTGTTGATCTGCAGCGTCGCCGTCGCCGAGAGGGCGAACACCCCCGCGAGCGGCGAGCCCGCCGCGGTGCTGATCCCGGCCGTCAGAGCCGCGGTCACACCGGTGCGTGCGATGAGGATGTCGCCGCTCGCGACCGTGACGGTGACGTAGGTCGCGGTGCCGTCCCCGAGGGCGAGGGAGACGTTCGTCAGCGAGATCGCGACCGTGCCGTCGGCCTTCTTCGTGAACGAGAATCCGCCGGTGAGCTTCTGGCCGGCGATGCCCAGGACGATGTCGGTGCCGCCGATCGTGACCCCGGGAGCCAGGGCGGTGGTGGTGCCGGCCGGCGTGTAGGCGCCGGCGAGTGTGTTGATCTGCACGGTCAGCGTGCCCTGGAAGGTCACGCCCGGGATGAGCACCTGGATGGTGCCCTGCAGCGAGCCGGCCACGCCGCCGTGCGCGGTCGACGTCGCGCCGACGATGTCGAACGCCCCGCTGCCGCCGGTGACCACGACGACGTCGCGGTCGGGGGAGCCCAGGCGAAGCGTCACGTTCGCGAACCGGATCCGGTCGGTGGTGACGTCGTCCCCGCCGCCGAACGCGCCGTCGGCGCCGAGCGAGGTGGCGTGGGTGAACGAGACGTCGGCGGTGAGGGTCTGGCCGCCGATCGTGAGCGCGAGTCCGGTCACCGCGACGGTGAAGTACGGCCCCGCTGCCAGCGTGAGGGTGGAGGTGGTGTCGCCCAGGGTGAACGTCTCCGACACCGCGACCGGAACGACCTTTCCGCCGACGGTGCGGCGCAGGTCGCTGATCTCCACGGCGACGGCCGCCGTCACCGGGCTGCCGATCCCGAGGCCGACCGTGGCGGTCGCGGCGATGCGGCCGGCGACGCCGGAGGGCCCGATGAGCAGCAGCGCCGTGCCGCCGGACAGCCGCAGTCCGATGTCGTCGGACTGGCTGGGCGTGCCGCCGTCCGCCCCGACGAAGAGTCCGACGTTCGTCGCGGCGATCCGCAGGACGGACACGTCGTCGGTGGTGCCGGGGATGCCGTCGGCGCCCGCCGCGCGCGCCTGTTCGAACGAGAAGGTGCCCGACAGGGACTGGCCGAGCACGGTGACGGAGCCCGTGAACTGCACGCGGACGAACCGGCCCGCGGGCAGCGTGATCGTCGTCGTTCCGACGGTGGCGTTCACCGCGGCCGTTCCGGTGTTGACCTGCAGCCGCACCGTGAGCCCGGAGCCGAGATCGACGGGCAGCGAGCCCATGCCGGTCATGTTGAGCGTCGCGGTGATGTCGACGGCCAGGCCCGCGGACGTCAGCACGAACACGCCCGATCCGTTCGTGAGCGTGACGCCGACGCCGGCATCCGCATCGCCCAGGAAGAGCCCGACGTGCTGGGCGCCGACCTTGACGACCCGTGCGGTTCCGGTGCCGGACTGCTCGAACGTGAAGTCGCCGTGCAGCTGCTGCCCGGCCACGTTCAGCACGAGCCCGGTGACCGCGAACGAGAGCGCCTTCGTCGCGGGGCGCGTGTCGATCGTGAGGTCCATTCCGGCGGATGCCGCCACACCCGGCACGGTGACGGCGACCGTGCCGGAGACGGTGCCGTGCATCCCGGTGGACTCGAGGGTGAGCACGCCGGTGCCGCCGGAGAGGGTGAGGATGTCGCTGCCACCGTCGCCGACGCGCAGGCCGACGTGCGCGAGCACGATGGTCGTCACCGTCCCGGCGCGGCGGAAGGAGAAGTCGCCGGTGAGTGTCTGCCCGGCGACGGTGAGGACGGCGCCCGTCGCGCTGACGCTGACCCCGAGGTTGCCGGGCAGATCCAGCGCCACGGTCGTGCCGCCCACCGTGACCGACTCGGCGACGCGGGTCGCCGACTGGTTGACGGACACCGCGAACGATCCGGTGACGGTCACTCCGGCCGGCAGGAGCGAACCGAGGTCGAGCGTGCCGGCCAGCCGCATCGCCATGCCCCCGGCGGTGAGGATGACGAGGCCTTCCACTCCGCTGAGGATCGGCGCATCGGTGCCGAGGGAGACGCGCCCGCCGGCGACGGCGATCACCGTCCGGGTCGCGCCGGTGCTGGAGGTCGTCTGCTGGAAGACCAGGTCGGCGGTCAGGTTCACGTCGCCGATCGCGATCGTCACTCCGGTGCCGGTGAGCCGCACGTACGGGCCGGCCTCGAGCCGGGTGAGGTCCGCGAGCACCACGGCCTGCGTGCTGCGGTTGATCTCCAGCCGCAGGGCGGCGGCGCCGATGTGCACCGCGCCGCCCAGCGGGATGCCGGCGGGGTCGGCGGTGCCGACACTCAGGATGCCGGCCAGCCCCGCGCCGTTCAGCTGCAGGGCGCCACTGAGGGTCAGAGCGCCGATGGGGGAGCCGAGGTCGAGTCCCGCGGCGACGGCGATGTCCACGATGCGGGCGGCGCCGGCGCCGGTCTGGGTGACCGTGATCGTCCCGTCGGTGAGGGTGAACCCGCCGATGGCAACCGCGATGTGCGCTCCGGTGAGCGAGAACGAGGCCGCGCCCAGCGTCAGTGCGAAGTCGCCGGTGAGCACCACGCCCGGAACCGCCAGGACCAGCGAGCCGCTCAGGCTCCCGTGGACACCGGCGCCGTCGATCGTGAAGCTGCCGGTCGCGACGGTCAGGGTGGCGAAGGTGGTGGTTCCATCACCGAGGACGAGGGTGGCATCGGTCAGGGCGACGGTCGTGCCCGCCGCATCCTGGCTGAGGAGCACGTCCGCGGTCAGGCGCTGTCCGGCGACGGCGAGGACGACATCCCGCCCTTCGACCTGCACGAAGGGGCCGACGCCGAGCGCGAGGTCGATCGTGGTGCCGTCGACCACGAAGGTCTGCGAGACCGCAGCTCCGGTGTTGACGGTCACGGTGAAGGTTCCGCTGAACTGCACCGCGTCGCCGGGGACGTGGACGGCGATCGTGCCGGTGACGCGCCCGGCGAGACCCGTGTCCTGCACCAGGAACACCGCGGAGCCGTCGGTCAGGGCGACCCCGGCGGTCGCCGACCCGAGGGTGAGCGTGAGAGCGCTCGCGATGATGACCGCCGTGCTCGGGCGGGGCGTTCCGGCGGGGGCGCCCGGTGCGACGTCCCCGAGCACCTGCGAGAACACGAACACCCCGGCGAGAGTCTGCCCTGCGATGCTGAGTTCGGCGGGCGCCGCGAGCGTGCCGAGCTGCACCCGCACGGACTGCGGTGCCAGCACGACCCCCTGCACGGTCTTCGCGGCGGTGCCGGTGTTCAGCTGCAGTCGGATCGACGCCGGCTGGCCGCCGGCGCCGGTCAGCGTGAATCCCGTGCCGGCATTGAGCGTCAGAGTCGCCGTGAGCACGGTGGCGACGCCCGCCGGGGTGAGGTCGAGGGTGCCGGAGGCCACGGATGCGACCACGGCGCCGCCTCCGAGGCTCAGGGTGAGGGGCGTGCCGCCGTCGCGCGCGGCGGATCCGAAGGTCACCCGCAGTCCGCCGCCGGCGAGCGTGGTGAATCCGAACGTCCCGGTCAGCTGCTGCCCGGCGACCGCGAGCGTGAGATCCCCGGTGACGGAGATCATCGGCGTGGTCGCGGTCCCCTCCGCGATCGTCACGGCGTCGTCGCCGGTGCCGAGGGTCTGCTCGACCGTGGCCTCGTTGTAGAGCACCGTGACGGTGCCGCTCAGCGTGACGCCGGGGATGCCGACCAGCTCGGCGGTTCCCGACAGCGCCGCGGCGCGGTCGTTCGTGGCGGACGATCCGGCGATCTGCCCGGAAACGCCGGAGAGGTACAGTCCGACGGCGAACGGGTTGCGCACGGCGTTGCCGGCGGCGTCGGTGCCCGCGAAGCCGGGGCCCTGGCCGACGAAGATCGTCAGGTTCGACACCGACAGTGCCCCGCCGCCGAAGGCGATGGAGCCGGCGATCTCCACGAAGTCGCCGAGCTTGAGCGTGCCCGACACGGCCACCGCGATCCAGGCTTTGCCCGACGGGTCGCGGACCTCGCCGGCGCCGAACTTCAGGGGCACGCCGACGCCGCCCACCGTGAAGGTCCGGTCGAAGGTCTGGGTGGTGCCGTTGTAGCGCACCGCGACCGTGCCGGAGGCATCCAGCCCGCCCGCGGCCGCGGCCAGCGTGCCCGAGAACAGGCCCGCGATGCCGCCCGCGGTGAGGAGGAACGCACCGGTGCCGTGCTGGATGCTGAGTCCCTGCCCGTCGGTCGCGGTCAGCGCCACCGACACGTCGCTGAAGGCGATGCTCGTGTCGCCCGCGGCGCTGCGCGAGACGAGGAAGCTGCCCGAGAACGCCGGTCCGCCGACGACGGCGAGCGTGCCGCCGGTCACGGCGACATCGACGAAGGGCCCGGCGGGGACGTCGATGCCGAGGTCGGTGCGGCGCACGGCCGTGGGCATCGTGTTGACCGTGAGGGCGACGGCACCGCCGAGGGTGAGGCCCGGGAGCGTGAAGACCCCCGTGGTGCTGCCGGCGAACGTCGCGGCGACGCCGGTGCCGGTCACCAGCAGGGCGCCGTGCCAGTGGTTCGCCGCGGTCACGTTCACGAAGGCGCCGAGCGTGAGCGTGAGGTCGGTGACGACGAGCGTCACGTCGCCGGTCGGAGTCCGCGAGACGACGACGACGCCCGCGCCGAGCGACTGGCCCCCGACGATCAGGGTGGCGCCCGTGACCGTGACGACCAGCCCGGGATCGATCGCCGTGCCGCCGACGACGACGGATGCCGGCCCGGAGTTCACGGCGACGGCCACCGTCCCGGTGACGCTCAGCGACGAGATCGAGACGGCGAGGTCGGCGGACAGCGACCCGGCGATCCCGGCGGGCCCCAGCCGGAGGACGCCGGCGATGTTCTTCGCGCTGACGAGGGCCGGCGTGCCGAAGCTCAGGATGCCGTGTGCGACGGTCACCGTCACCACCCCGGCATCCTGGACGATCTGCACGTCGCCGGCGACGGTCTGGCCCGCGACCGTGAGCTGCACGCCGGTCCCGGCGATGCGCACGTATCCGCCGGTACCGCCCGCCGGAAGGTCGACCGTGATCGTCTGATCTCCGACGACCACCGCTTCGGAGATTTCGCCGGCGGTCGTGTTGACGTCGAGCTCGAGAGTGCCGGCGAGCGTCAGGCCGGGCACCCCGGTCACGGAGGCCGTGCCGGTGACGCGTCCGGCCAGGCCGCCGCCCGCGGTGACGACGAAGAGCGCCTGCCCGTCGGCGATGCCCACGCGTGCCGCGCCGGCTGCCAGCGAAACCTGGACGTTCGCGAGCGCGATGCGCGTGACGGTGGAGTCGTCGGCCGTGCCGGGGAGCCCGTCCGGACCGTACGAGGTCGCACGCTCGACGACGAGGTCGCCCCGGATCGCCTGCCCGAGCACGGTCAGGGTGATCGCGGCGGCGGAGAGCCGCACGTACGGCCCCGCCGGAGCCACGAGGCGCACCGTTCCCGTGCCGACCGTGAGGGTCTGGTCGATGTCGGAGCCCGTCGTGTTCACCAGCAGCGCGAGCGTGGCGTCGAGCGCGAACGGGGCGGCCGCGTCGGCCACCGACACGTGCAGGCTGAGCGAGCCGGCGACGCCGGTGCCGGTGACGACCAGCATCCCGGAGCCGCCGTCGGCGGTGAGCGGACCGAGCGTCGTCGTCGCGTTCGCGAGTCCGATGCGGACGACCGTGCCGCCGCCCGTGGTCGAGAGACGTTCGACGGTGAGGTCTGCGGTGAGCGTCTGACCGGCGACGGTCAGCTGAAGTCCGGTCGCGATGACGCGCAGCAGGCCCGCGGGCAGGGGATCGGTGATTCCGGCGACGTTCTGCGCGCTCGTCGTGGTGTTGAAGGCGACCTGGACGGTTCCGCCGAAGGCGAGTCCGGCGACCCCGAGCGCGACCGTCGCGGTGACCGCTCCGAACGTGCCGGCGGAGGTGAAGGCGAGGGTCGCGGTGGAGCCGCCGCCGGATGTCGGCTGGTCGGCCGTGAACAGGCCCCCGCCGAGCACGAGGTGCAGGCCCCGCACGGTGACGGTGAGCGTACTGCCCGCGGACACGAGATCGAGGTCGGCGGTGAGCGTCTGACCGGCGATCGACACGGTGACCGCGGTGCCGGTGGCCCGAAGGTAGCCGGTGGCTCCGCCCGGAGGAAGCGTCAGCGCGAGCGTCTGCCCACCGACCGTGAACGCCTGGTCGACGGCGCCGACACCGGTGTTGAACTCGACCGCGATGCCCGCGGAGGCCGCGACGCCCGGCACGGAGAGGGTGACGTCGCCGGACACCCGGCCGGCGAGCGCCGACGTGCCGTTCGCGGAGGACAGCAGGATCAGCGCACTGCCCCCGGTCAGTGCGAACAGGCCGCCGCCGAGGCTCAGCGACGCGTTCGCCGCGGCGATGCGCAGCACCGTCCGGGAGGTGTCCGGCGTGCCGGCGGCGGTCAGCGGGGTGACCTTCTCGATCGCGACGTCGGCGCTGATCGTCTGGCCGAGCACGGTGAGCACCAGGCCGGTGCCCTCGAAACGCAGGAACGGGCCGGCGGCGACGTCGACCGACACGGTGTCGGTGCCGACGAGCACCAGCGCGCTGACGGCGGCCCCCGTCGTGTTGACGGCGACGGTCAGGGCGCCGTCGAGCTGGGCGGTTCCGCCCAGGCGCACCGCGACCGTGCCGGTGAGCCGTCCGGCCAGACCCGCGGCGGTCAGCACGAGGATGCCCGATCCGTCGCTGAGCCGGACGCCGATGTCGTCGGTGAGGTCGCCCGTCGTGCCGCCGTCGTCCCCCAGGAACAGCGACACGTGCGAGAGTCCGACGATCGTGGTGGTGACGCCGCCGGTCGTGGTCCGCTCGACGGCGACCTGCGCCTGCAGGGACTGTCCGAGCACGGTGACGGGGCCCGTGGCGAGCGTCACACGGAGGAACGGGCCGGCCGGCAGTTCCGTCGCGCCGACGGTGACCGCGGCGGCGGCGGTGTTCACGGCGATGCCCGCGGTCGCGTTCTGCAGCCCCAGGGCCGCGATCGTGACGGTGGCGGTGAGCACGCCCGCGATGCCGCTCGCGCGCACCACGAGGTCTCCGGTGATCGCCGACAGTTGCACGGCGCCGCCCAGGGCGACGGTGCCATTCGTCACGTGCAGGGTCACGTCGGTGGCGTTGCGGTCGAAGGCGAACGTGCCGCCGAAGGACTGCCCGCCGAAGGAGAGCTGAGCTCCGGCCACGGTGAACGACGTGACCTGTGCGGTGTCGGCGAAGCTCACCGCGACGCCGGGATCCGTGCTGCCGGGGATGTCGATGGTCTGCGAGATGACGCGCCCCGTCGTGTTCACCCGCACGCTCGTGGTGCCGGTGAGCGTGACGCCGGGCACGCCGATGATGCGCACCGTGCCGGTCGCGACGAGAGCCCACGTCGTCCCGATCTTGATGAGGCCGATGGTGGCGTCCGTGAGCAGCACGCCCATCGCGAGGGGGTTGAGGGAACCGCTGTCGAGGAAGGCCGGTCCGCGTCCGAGGAACACGGTCAGCCCGGTCCCGGCGAACACCTTCGCCGCCTGCCCGCTGACGACGGCGTCCGAGTAGGTGACGTTGCCCTCGATCGTGACGAAGTCCCCGACGGTGATGCTCAGGTCGGATGCCGACAGCGCGAACGTCACGCCGCTCGGTCCCGGCTTCGCGATGGCGAACGGGATCGCCACGCCCGCCACCGTGACGGTGGTGTCGACGTCCGCCGAGATCGTGTTCACCTGCAGCAGCACCGAGCCGCCCACCGAGACGGCGCCGCCGCCGAGGGAGGCCGATCCGGAGAGGAACCCGGCGACGCCGCCGCCGGCACCGGTTCGGACGATCAATGCGCCCGTGCCGTCGAAGAGCTCGGGCTGCGCGGCGCCCTCGGCGGTGACGGTGACGCCGCTCAGGGCCACCACCGTCTCGATGGCGCCGCCGGAGCCGGCCGCGCGCAGGAACGAGAACGAGCCGCTGATCGTGCCGCCGCCGGCGATCGTGGCGGACGCGCTCGCGAGGTCGATGCGCAGGTACGGGCCGGCGGGGAGCGTCTCCGCTCCGACGAGGGCCGGGCTCGGCGTCGTGTTCGCGGCGACGGTCGCGGTGACCGGCGGAATCGTCACGCCCGGGATGCTGCTGACGGCGACGGTCGCGCTGAGGCGTCCGGCGATTCCGGTCGGCAGGATCACCAGGGTTCCGCTGACGGCGCTGACGGTGAGGACGGGACCGAAGGTGACCGTGCCCGAGGCGACCGAAACCCGGTAGGAGGCGACTCCGCCGGCCACGGTGCGCTCGACCCAGACGTCCCCGTGCAGAAGGATGCCCGCCACCGAGACGTCGAGCCCGGTGGCTCCGACGCGCACCGTTCCGGCGAGGATGCCGCCGTGGTCGGCGCCGTCGGTGTTGAGCTGGACGGTCAGCGAGGTCGCGGTGGTGGAGACGCCGGGAAGGTGCAGGGCGGGCGTCCCGGTGAAGCTGCCCCACACGCCGGAGGCCGCAGCGGTCAGCGTGGCCGACACGCCCGTGAGGGTGGCGATCCCGTCGCCGAACACCAGCGTGCCGTCGGCGACCGACACGCTGGTGATGCCGGATGCCTGCGTGAACGACAGCGTCCCGGTCAGCCGCTGCCCGGCCACGGTGAGCGTGACGTCGCCGCCGGTCAGCTGGAGGGAGGCGCCGGCCGCGGCGGGAAGAACGATCGCCACCGGGGTGGACCCCGCCGTCACCGTCTCGTCGACGGCCGCGGTCGTGGTGTTGATCCGCACGCCGAGGACTCCGGTCAGCGCGACGCCCGGAACGGCGAGGGTGATCACCCCGGCGAACACGGCGGCGATGCCCGCGGCGGAGGCCACGAGCCCGCCGGTTCCGCCGGTCAGGGACACGACGGGCGCACCGACCGGACCGAGCGCGAGCTGCGCGTTCGCGATGGCCGCCCGCACGACGGTGTGTCCTGCGGCATCCACTCCGCGTTCGAACGTCAGGTCGGCCTGCAGCGCCTGCCCCGCGACGGTGATGGTGGTCCCGGCGGCCGAGATCCGCAGGAACGGCCCGCCCGGCAGCGTGCCGGCCGCGGCGCTGCCGGTGTTGATCGCGACGGCGACGGTGGTGGCGAACTGCAGCGCGGTCAGGTCCGAGGAGATGCCGGCGGTGAGCGTGCCGGCGACGCCGGTCGCCGCGACGGTCAGCGCACCGGCGACGTGGTCCAGCGCCAGCAGGTCGGTCGCGCCGGCGGTGACCGCGAACGTGCCACCGGTCACGGCGATGGTGGTCTGGACCGCTCCGGCGGCGGTCGTCCGCGACACCGTCAGGGAGGCGAAGACGATCGCCTGCCCCGCCAGCGTCAGGCTCACGTCGGTGCCGCTGATGGAGACGTGAGGCGTGGTGCCGGTGCTCAGGTCCAGCGTGAGTGCGCCGTCGTACGCCAGGCCGGGGACGGCGACGTGCAGTGTTCCGCTGAGGCTCGCGGTCGCGGCGGAGCCGTCGAGCGTGAGGGTCCCGGAGCCGTCCGTGAAGGTGGCCGTGGCGCCCTGCCCGTCTCCGAAGGCGAGGACGAGGTGGCTGACTGTCACCGTGTAGCCCGCGGCGGTGCGCACCAGCGCGAGGTCGGCGGTCATCCGCTGACCGAGCACGGCGAGGGTCAGTCCCGTGCCGGTGAGCGACCCCGCCTCGCCGGCGCCGAAGGCGACCGTGACGTCGCCGGATCCGTCGGCGAGGGCGATCGTGGTGCTGACGGCGCCGGTGAACTGGTTGACGCGGGCGTGGAACGCGCCGGTGAGGGCGACGCCGGTCCACCCGCCGAGCGCGACCGTGCCGGCGGCATCCACCGCGACCCGGGTCGCGGACGACGTCGAGCGCACGTAGACGCCGACGACGGCGTCCGACACGGTGAGGCCGCCGCCGAGGTCGAGCGAGAGGCCGCGGCCGGCGAGGGCGATGCCGATCGTCCCCGCGGCGGTGTCGATGTCCAGGCGCCCGGCGAGGGTGGCGGTCACCAGCCCGGTGGCGACCACGGTCGCGGCGACCGAGCCGCTCACGCCTCCGGCGGCGAACGTCAGGATGCCGGTGCCTCCGGTCAGGGCGACGGTCTCGGTCGTTCCGGCCGCGAGGGTGACGGCCAGCCCGCTCACCGTGACGGTGGTCCCGGAGGCCGTGGCGGCGCCGGTGGCCGTGCCGGTGAGCGTGGTCCCGGCCAGCGCCAGCTGCACGCTGCCCGCGAGGGAGAGCCCGCCGGCGGTGGTGTAGGTCACCGACACGTCCCCGAGCGTTGCGGCGCCGCCCGCCAGGGTGAGGCTCCCTCCGGTGAGCGAGACCAGCAGATCCCCGGTGTCGGAGTACGAGACGATCTTCAGGGCGCCGCCGCCGATCCCGGCGAGGGTGCCGAAGGCCGCGGTGACCCCCGTGGCCGTGATCGTGAGATCGGGGCCGGTCTGGGTGACACGCGCCGTCGCGATGTGCAGGCCGGCGATGGTCGTGGAGCCGCCCGCGACCGCGACGTCGAATCCGGTGGTGGCGTCGCCGATCGTGATCGAGAGCACCCCGGCATCCAGCGCGGCGGCGTTCGTGAGCGTGTAGGTGACGGCCAGCGGTGCGGATGCCGTCACGGTCGTGCCGCCGGCGGCGAACGCGAGTCGGAAGGTGCCGGACAGGGTCGCGCTGCCGCTGTACGGCGCCGTCGCCGTCAGCGATCCGATGGTGAGCGTGACGCCCTGGAACGTGACGGCGGAGCCGAGCGACAGGTCGCCGAGATCGTGGGTGTAACCGCCGGCGAGGAACGCCTGCAGCTGGGCGACAATCGCACCGACGATTCCGGCGAGCGGCGAGCCGGCGACGTAGTCGGAGAAGTGGGGGAGCGCGGCCGACACGGTCCCGTCCGCAGCGGAGCTCGTGATCGCCTGGACAGTGCCGTCGGGGGCGACGTACCAGATGCGCGTGCCCGGCTGGGCGACGGCGATGGTGAGGACCGGTGCGATCGCGAACGTCGTGATCGCCGCTCCGGTGCGGGCGTCGTAGGCGCGCAGGTCGTAGACGGCCGAGGCCGAGAGGATGCCGTCGACGACGTCGTGGCGGGCGGTGATGGTGACCCAGGCGTCCGCCGGCAGCGAGCCGGGGGCGAAGACGAGGGTCGCTCCGTCGCGGGAGATCGTGCCGCCGCGTGCCGCGGAGACGAGCACCGCACCCGCAGGCGGCTGGAATGCCGGCGTCTGCAGGGGGCGCGAGACGGTGAGGACCGCGGCGGGGTCGAGGAGGGTGATGGGTGCGTCGCGCACGACGCGGGCGGTGGACGGGTCATCGACGGTGCCGTCGGCCGGGGGACCGCGTCCGGCGTGCAGCGTGACGTCGGAGCCGGCGATCACCGGGTTGGCGACGGTGACGATCGCTCCCCGCGGCGCGGCGGGAAGGACGCCGGCGCCGGCGGTCGCGGAGTCGGAGCCCGACGCCGAGCTCCCGCCGCTGACGGTCGCAGTGACGCGGACGACGTCGCCGGACTGCAGCGGGCTCGCGCCGCCGGACCCGCCGCGGACGGATGCGGCGGCCCACGCGCCGACCACGGCGGCGGCGATGCCGTGCACCGGGGTTGATGCCGGGAAGGCGGCCGCGATCGCGTTCGCCTGGACCCCGCCGAGCGCCCCGAGGATTCCCACCGGCGCGGCGACCCGCAGCGTCTCGGCCGCGGTGACGGTGGCGGCGGAGACCGAGCGTTCGGTCGCGTCGATCGTGGTCCGGCCGGCGACGACGGCGCCCCGTCCGAGCGTCGCGGCCACGTCGTGCGAGCCGACGACGAGCGCGGCTCCGGCCCCCGTCGCGCGGGCCGTGGCATCCTGCGCCGCGCGCAGCACGAGGCTTCCGGAGAGGGCGAGGGGCGCACCGCTGCCGACGGTGGCGCGCGTGCCGACGGTCGAGGAGACGAGCGCCCACCCGTTGCCGCCGGACGCCTCGGCGGTGTGCCGGGTGCCGGCGGTCACCGCGAGGTCTGTCGCACCGGCGAGGGTGCTCCGGTCGGCGACGGCGCTCTGCGTCACGTCGTTCACCACGAGCGCGGACACACCGCCGGTGCCCGACGCGGAGCCGGTGAACTCGGATTCGGCGTGGAGCGTGGCGGCGGTGTCGCCGAGGGTCAGGTGCGCGCCGGATGCGACGGCGGCGATCGTCTCGAGGAATGCGCGTCCGACCGCGACGGCGTCTGCATCGGGGGCGGCGGCCAGGGCGGGCGCCGCGAGGGCGGAGACTGCGGGCGCGGCCCCGCCGGAGCCGGAGGCCGTGACGCGCAGCGAGCCGCTAGAGGTGGCCAGCAGCACCAGCTGCGCGGCGGTGATGTGCTGGTCGCCCTCGACCACCGCGTGCGTCAGCCGGAGGAGGTCGGCATCGGCGATCCCGACCGTCTCGTCGCCGACGGCGATCGCCGTGGCGGACGCGTCGTTGCGCGCTTCCAGCCGGACGGCACCGGGAGTCGTGAAGCTGGACGCCCCGGTCACCGTCGTGAGGGCGGACGACGAGTTCCGCGCGCTCGCGGACCGCCCGGAGGCGGAGGCCTGCGACGTCGATGTGCTGCGCAGCACGATGTCGCCGCTCGCGTTCAGCACGCCGTCGTGCACGGTCACGGCGGCGGCGGAGGACGCGTGCGCCCCCGTGCGGCGCGCCGCCTCGGCGCTCAGCGTGATCGTCCCGCCGGCGAGGGCGGCGCCGTCGACGACGACGGATGCCGCGGCATCCCGGTCGGTCGCGGCCGCGTCGCCGGCGAGGAAGGTGATCGCGCCGTCACCGTCGTCCGAGCGGGTGTCGACCGTCGTGCCGGGGCCGACCCGCACCGACCGCGCCGAGATGGTCAGATCGGCACCGGGGAGGCGCGCGTCGCCGGTCACCGAGACGGTGCCCGTGCCGGTGATGAGGGCCGACAGCCGCGGCGCGAGGAACGTCAGGTGCGCCAGCGCGGTGTCCAGCCCGAGGTGCCCGTCGACACCGGAGAGCACGGCGTCGCCGATGCCGGTGATGGCGAGGGCGTCGGCGGCGTCTTCCAGTCCCACCGCGAGTCCGGCGAGGCCGGACAGGTCCACGGTGAACGAGCTTCCCGGTCCGGTTCCCCGGACGACGACGGCGGTGATGCCGCCCGCGTCGAGCGAGATCGACGGCCCGCCGGTCGTGCTGAACACAAGGCGACCGCCACGGAGCGCGAGACGCCCGGCCGCGGCCTGCGCGGTGGTCAGGGCGAGCGTCGCCGTGGAGCCGGTGACCGACCACCCCTGCGCGGCGCTTCCGGAAGTCACGGACGGGTCGACGGTCGGCACCGGGACGGGTGCTCCGGCGGACGCGCCGTTCGCGGGGGAGCCGGTGGCGTCGTCGGTGCCCGGCGAGGCCGGCGCGTGGTCGGTCGTGCCGGGCCCGGTTGCGGGCGCCGTCGGCGGCGCCGGTGCGGCCGGTGCGGTGCTCGGCTGCGGTGCGGCAGGCGGTGCCGGAGCGGCCGGTGCGGGCAGCAGCGCGGCATCCACCGCGTGGGTCTCGCCCGGCGCGAGCGTCTCGGCCATCAGGCCGCTGCTGTGCTCGGCGCCGAGCGCGTGTCCGATCTCGTGCCGCACCGTCGTGATGAGGCTCATGCGCGACCAGCCCCAGCCGGCCGCGTCGTCGTCGATCGTGATCGTCGTGCCGGAGGTCTGCCCCAGGGTGGTGCCGGACAGCGAGCCGACCGACGCGCTGATCGCCGGGACGTCCGCGCCCGCGGCCTTCCACTCGGCGGTTGCCTGCGCCACCGCGGCAGCGAGGTCGGCGTCGCTCAGCCGGGCATCCGGTCCGACCGGGTCGGACGGGAGGGCGGCTGCCTCCAGGTGCGTGGGTGTCGGGTCGGGGGCCGGCGTGGTCGTCGGGCTCGCGCTCGGAGCGGGGGTGGGATTCGTCGTGACTCCGGTCCCGTTGCCCGACACCGACGCGCCGCCGTGGTCCATCGGGCACGAGATCGATGCCGGGTGCCCCGGCGTTCCCCCGACGGTCGTGCACTGCGACGTGGACAGGGCCTTGGCGAGCGCGGCGAGGGCTTCCTGCAGCTTCGCGTTCGCCTGCGCCTGCGCGGCGGCGGCGCGCTCCTTCGCGGTGACGGTCGCGCGGACGGCGGACTGGCGCGCGTGCTGCACCTGTGTGATCCGGGCCTGCCGCAGCTGCTGCTGCTGTGCGGCGCGGATCGCGGCATCCCGGGCCGTGACGGCCTGGTCGATGAGGGCGCGTGCACGGTCGGGAGAGAGCACGTGCACCGTGACGACGCGCGCTCCGCGGAGGTGCGACGAGGGCGTCGTGGCCGTGGCGCGCTGCGGGAGCGTCGCGAACGACGGTGCGGCCGGCGCGGGGGCGGCGGGCGCCGCCGGCTGCACGGCCGCGGTCGCCGGACCGACCCCCGTGACGATGAGGGCGACGCTGACCAGGCCCGCGATCAGGGCCTTGCCGGCCAGCCGGCCCGAGCGGTGCGAGGGCGCAGGCGGAGCGCCGGGATCAGACCGATCCCGATCGCTCGACGCGTCCCGTACCATCGCATGCCCCAGCGCGTTCGTCACATTCCCCGGATGCCGGAGCGGGGCCGAAATTGCCTAGCCGATCGCCCGACGGTCCCGAGTATGACACGCCGATCACAGGCTGTACAGAGCGAATTCTTCAGATGCTCTCGTGCGTCTGAAAGAAGAGTCGCGCTCGGGTTTGGCTCACCGAGCGCCCGCCTGCAGCGGACAGGTGTTCGATTCCAGAGTCGGTGCCGCCGACCCTGCGACGACGATGCCGAACGGCGTGCCGGGGCACGAGACGCCCCCGACCCAGCCGCGGGCGGAGCCGCTCATGATCAGCGCGGCCTTGCGGGTGCCGGTGACACGCAGGCCCTTGATCGTCGGCGCCGCGGATGAATCGGCCTGCACGCCGACCGATCCGCCGGAAACGATGTTCGATTCCAGGGCAGGGGAGGCGTGCCCGGTGATCGCGACCCCGAGTCCGTTGCCGCGCATCGTGCTGTGTGCCACGGAACCGCTCGCGTGATCCAGGAAGACGATCCCGGCCCGCGTGTTGTCGGCGACGGTCGCGGACTCGATGCTCACCCGTCCATCGCCGGTGACGGCGAGTCCCGCCCAGCCGTTGCCGGACAGGACGGACTCCGTGACCTCCAGGGTCGTGTCGGTCCGGACCCGTCCGGTGTCGCTCCCCGACACGTATACGCCGGCACCGCCGGCTCCGCCGGATCCCGCCTTGGCGCCGCTGACCCGCACCCGGTTGAGGGCGAGCGACGCCTGCGGGCCGGCGACGATTCCGGACGCCGGCCGGGCGCCGACGAGCCGCACCGAGAGGTCGCTGAACCGCACCGTGCCGGCCGCGGCGATGAGGACGGCGGCATCGGCGGCATCCGAGCGGAGCACGGACGCGTCGCGCCCGGCACCGCGCACCGCGATGCCGTCGAGGAGCACGAGGGTGTCATCGAGATTCGTGATGCCCTTCGGGAGGACGATCGTGGATCCGGATGCCGCTCGCGCGACGGCATCCCGCAGATCCTGGCCTGCGGCGAGCGTCGTCGTGGCCGCCTTGTCGCCGACGGTGCCCAACAGCGTCGCCGACAGCCGCCGCCAGACCGCATCGCGCACCGTGCCCTCGTGCGGGATGCCCGCCAGGCCCGTCGCGAGGTCGTCGTCGAAGTGCGCGCACCCGGCCTGCCGGCGGATCGAACGCGCCGTGCTGACGGCGCTGCTCAGCGCATCCGTGGGTGCGACCGCCGCGCCCGTCGGGCTGGGCAGGGGACTCGGCGACGCGCCCGTGGTCGCCTCTGCATACCCGGACACCACCGTGCGGGCGGCGTCCACGACGCGGGCGACGGCGTCCGCGCAGGTCGCGCTCGTGCGCGGCGTCGGAGACCGGCTGTGGGTGGCGGGCCCGCCGGTGCAGCCGGCCAGCAGCATTGCCGTGCCGACCAGCAGGGCAGCGGGCACGTCGCGCCGCATCCGTCCGTGCATCCCAGCTCCTCCCACCGGTCTCACAGTCCGGAGCCTAGCGTCGTCGGCGCCCGCTGCGCCTCATTGCCCCCCCGCACGCAGAGCGATATGACCGGCGACGCGTACGCGGTCTCATCGTTCCCGCACGCTCAGTGCGTTTCGTCTCGTCGCTGCGCTCCTCGCTCAACGACCGGCTTCCCGCCGGGATCGGACCGCGGTGCGAGACCGCTTCTGAACGACGAGCCCGATCGCGACGACGACGGCGGCGAGGACGGCAGTCGCCGCGAGTTCCCCGCGCAGGTCCGACCAGATCGCCATCAAGACGAGCACGACGCAGATGAACACGATGACCGCCCAGGTGAGGAACGGATACGCCCACATTCGGATGACCAGGTGCTCGTCCAGCGTCTCCGCCCGCCGGCGCATGACCAGTTGCGAGATGGCGATCACGAGATAGACCAGCAGCGCGACGGCGCCCGAGCTGGCGAGCAGCGTCGAAAAGACCCGCCCGGGTGCGAAGTAGTTCGCCACCACCGCGACGAAGCCGACGACCGTCGACAGCAGGACCGCCGCCCGCGGCACACCGCTTCGCGACGTCCGGGACAGGAGCTTCGGGGCATCGCCGCGTTCGGCCAATGAGTACGCCATGCGGGATGCCGTGTACAGCGCCGAGTTGAGGCACGACGCGACCGATACGAGCACGACCGCGTCGACGATCAGCCTCGCTCCCGGCACATTCAGAACGGTCAGTGCCGCCAGGAATGAGCCGTCCTGGATCAGAGAAGGATCGTTCCAGGGAACGAGACAGATGACGAAGAAGATCGAGACGAGGTAGAAGATGCTGATCCGCCAGATCACTGATCGGGTCGCACGCCGGATCTGCGACGCCGGGTTCTCTGATTCGGCAGCGGCGATCGTGACGATCTCGGTACCCATGAAGGTGAACATGGTGGTCAGCAGCGCGGCGGCGACCGCCCCGACGCCGTTGGGGAAGAAGCCGCCGTTTTCGACCAGGTTCCTCGCGCCCGCGTGCTCCGGCCCGAAGACGCCGACGAATGCCAGGGCACCGACGATGATGAACGCGATGATCGCGAGCACCTTCAGAAGCGCGAACCAGAACTCGAACTCGCCGTAGTTCTTCACACTGAACAGGTTGGTGATCGTCAACGCGAGGGTGATGACCAGTGCGAAGACCCAGAGATCGACCTGCGGAATCCACGAGTGCAGGATGGCGGCGGCGGCCGTCGCCTCGACGGGGATCACAAGCACCCAGAACCACCAGTAGAGCCAGCCGATGCTGAAGCCCGCCCATCGGCCGATCGCACGCGTCGCGTAGACCGAGAACGAGCCTGACGCCGGGTTCGCTGCCGCCATTTCGCCCAGCATTCTCATGACGAGCACGACGAGCGCGCCGGCGGTGAGATATGAGATCAGTACGGCCGGTCCGGCCAGGTGGATGGCCGTTCCGGATCCGATGAACAGGCCCGCGCCGATGACTCCGGCGATGCTCAGCATCGTCACATGTCGGGTTTTCAAGCCGGTGGAGAGGTTGCCGGTCGCGCGCTGCGGCGCGCCGTGTTCGGGAGTCGGTTCCGTCGTGCTTCGTTGCATCCCTCGACGCTAAGCAGCGGGAGTCCGCGCGCACCCGCATGCGTGCGAATTGAGTACCTGAGGCCGCAGTTTTGAGTAGCGAAATCTCAGAATTGAGTAGTGAAACGCCAGAAATGAGTAGTCGAGGCCAAGAGTCGTGGTGGGTCGGGGAGCCGGTCCCTATTCGGCGTCGGGCGGCCGCACGATCGGCACGGCGGTGGTCTCCACCGCGACCTTGCGGCGATACAGCATCCGCTGCTCGGGGAGGGACAGGTCGAAGATGACCGCGAGAAGGCGGATCACGGTGGTCACGACGATCCCGATGATCGCGGCCGCCGCGATCGGCACGCCGAACGCATGCAGGACGACGAGCACCACGCTGCCGGCGCCGGCAGCGACCGCGTAGAGAGAGCCGACGTGCATGATGGCCACCGGGAGCCCCACCAGCACGTCGCGCAGCACGCTGCCCCCGACCGCCGCGCAGACGCCCACGAAGATCGCCGGGATGACGGGCAGCCCGAACGAGAGCGACTTGGTCGTGCCGAAGGCTCCGAACATGCCGATCACGACGGCGTCCAGCGCGACGATGGCGGCGTTCAGGCGCTGGAAGATCCCGGCCAGCAGCATTCCGATGAGCGCCGCGCCGACGGCCGTGAGCAGATACCAGTTGCTCTGCAGGGAGCGCGGCGTGACGTTGAGCAGCAGGTCGCGGATGAGCCCGCCGCCGAGGCCGATCATGACGCCGATGATGACCACGCCGAGGAAGTCGAGCCGGCGCTGCCCGCGGAATCCGGAGGCGAAAAGGGCCCCCTGGATGCCGCCGAGCCCGACTGCGGTGAGGTCCGCCCACAGCGGGATCACGAATGTCTGCTGGTCCACGCACCCATTGTCGTACCCGCCCGCGATAATCGATGTGTGCCCACCTATCGCGATGAGGTCGTCGTCCTCCGAACCCACAAGCTGGGTGAGGCCGACCGCATCCTGACGCTCCTGAGCCGGCAGCACGGCAAGGTGCGCGCGGTCGCCAAGGGCGTGCGGCGCACGTCGTCGCGGTTCGGCGCGCGGCTGGAGCCGTTCATGGTCGCCGATGTGCAGCTCTACCAGGGCCGCAGTCTCGACATCGTCCAGCAGGCCGAGTCGCTCGGGTCCTACGGCAGCGAGATCGCGGTGCACTACGACCGGTACACCGCTGCGAGCGCCATGGTGGAGGCGGCCGACCGGCTGAACGAGGCCGAGGCGACGCCGCAGCAGTATCTGCTGCTGGTCGGCGGCCTGCGAGCTCTGAGCCGGGGCGACCACGCCGCGCGCAGCATCCTCGACTCCTATCTGCTGCGTGCGATGTCGCTGTCCGGCTGGGCGCCCGGCCTCGAGGACTGCACGCGGTGCGGGGCCACAGGGCCCCACGACGCGTTCGTGGCCCAGCTCGGCGGCGTCGTCTGCGCGGACTGCGCGCCGGCCGGGGCGGCGCGGATCGCACCCGAGACGGGGGCGCTGCTGCGTTCGCTCATCGCGGGGGAGTGGGAGGCGGTGGATGCCGGCTCCGCGCAGGCGTCGGCGGCGGCATCCGGACTCATCGCCGCGTACGCGCAGTGGCATCTGGAGCGCGGCATCCGCTCGCTCGCACTCGTGACGAACACCGGAGAGGCAGGCCTGTGAGCCCCAAGCCGTTCACGCACCCCGACGCGGTCCCGTACCGTCCGCTGGACTGGACGGGGCAGCAGCCGCCGGCGTGGCCGCGCGGGAGCGTGCCGCAGCACGTGGCGATCGTGATGGACGGCAACGGACGCTGGGCGAATCGCCGCGGCCTGCCGCGCATCGAGGGCCACCGCGCGGGGGAGACCTCGATGATGGACGTCATCGCGGGCGCCGTGCAGGCGGGCGTCAAGCATCTGTCGCTCTATGCCTTCTCCACCGAGAACTGGCGCCGCTCACCCGACGAGGTGCGCTTTCTCATGGGGTTCAACCGCGAGGTGCTGCACCGTCATCGCGACCAGATGAACGAGTGGGGGGTGCGCATCCGCTGGGCGGGTCGCCGCCCGAAGCTGTGGGGGTCGGTGATCAAAGACCTGCAGATCGCCGAGCAGCTCACGAAGGACAACGACACCCTCACCCTCACGATGTGCGTCAACTACGGCGGCCGCATCGAGATCGTCGACGCGGTGCGCCGGGTCGCCGAAGACGTGGCGGCCGGACGCATCAAGCCGCAGGCGATCAACGAGAAGATGATCCGCCGACACCTCTACATCCCGGACATGCCCGATGTCGACCTGTTCATCCGCTCCAGCGGCGAGCAGCGCAGCTCCAACTTCCTGCTGTGGGAGTCGGCGTACGCCGAGTACGTGTTCCTCGACACGCTGTGGCCGGACTTCGACCGGGCCGAGCTGTGGCGCGCGATCGACATCTATCTGGATCGCGACCGCCGGTTCGGCGGCGCCGTGGACAAGCCCCAGGAGACCCAGCGATGAGAGAACGCGCCGCCCTGTACGTGGATGCCGGCTACCTGCTGTCGGCGTCGGCGACGCGGGTCGCGGGCACGTCGCTGCGCGGCGCCGTGACCGTCGACTACGCCGAGCTGGCCGCCGCCCTCATCACGCACGCCGAGGCCTCGGAGGGCCTCAAGGTGCTGCGCATCAACTGGTACGACGCCGGGCGCCACGGCACTCCCAGCCTCGAGCAGGAGCAGATCGCGCTGCTGCCGCGACTGAAGCTGCGCCTGGGTCGCACCGGCTACGACGGCGAGCAGAAGGGGGTCGATCTGCGCATCGGCCTGGACATGCTCACGCACGCCCGCAACGGCGCCGCCGACGTCTTCTTCCTGGTGTCCGGCGACGACGATCTCACCGAGGCCGTCGAAGAGGCGCAGGCGCACGGCGTCCAGGTGACGGTGCTGGCGATTCCGGATGCCGCGGGCAATCCGCACGGGGTGAGCCGGCACCTGCGCATGGCGGCCGACTCCGTCGAGGTCTTCGACGGCGCCATCATCGACGCGCTCGTGGAGCGGCGCGCCGTGGCCGACACCGCGGTCGCCGGGGCGCCGAGCCCGGCGATGTTCGGTGGCACCCACCGGCCGGCCCCCGCGACGGCGCCGGTGCCGACGTTCACGCCGAACCGCCGCGTGTCCGAGCCGGCGCCGCGGACGCCGTCCCACGAGGTGGTGTACTCGTCGGCGACGGGCCTGCCGCCGACCGGTCAGGCCGTCTACCTCGACGAGGCCAAGCTCACCGAGCAGGTCGACGAGGTGTGCCGCCGCGTGCTCAGCGCCTGGCTGCGCAGCGCGACTCCCGAAGCCCGCGAGGCGCTGGATGCCGGCCGGCCCCAGATTCCGCGCGACATCGATCGCACCCTGCTGGTGGACCTCTCCGATGCGCGCGGGGAGTACGACCTGACGGACGCGATGCGGTACCGGCTGCGGGAGCGGTTCTGGGTGGTGCGCGACGAGGATGGAATGCCCGACCCCTCCGCCGAGGTTGCTTCTTGATATGAGTACTGCGACGACCCCCGCCCCCATCACGATCGACGTCTGGTCGGACATCGCCTGCCCCTGGTGCTACATCGGCAAGCGCAATCTCGAGACGGGTCTGGCCGCGGCATCCGACGATGCGGACGCCCCGCAGGTCGAGATCGTCTACCACTCGTTCGAACTGTCCCCCGACACTCCCGTGGACTTCGTGGGCGGCGAGGCCGATTACCTCTCCCAGCACAAGGGCATCTCCGCCGCGCAGGCGCACCAGATGCTCGAGCGGGTCACGGGTGTGGCCGCCGATGCGGGCCTCGAGTACCGGTTCGACATCCTGCAGCACACCAACACGGTCAAGGCGCACGAGCTGCTCCACTACGCGAAGGAGCAGGGCCGGCAGCTCGAGGTGGCCGAGCGCCTGATGTCCGCCTATTTCCTGGAGGGGCGGCACGTCGGTCGCGTCGACGACCTCGTCGACCTGGCCGCCGAGGCGGGCCTCGACCCGGCGTCCACGCGTGACGCGTTGGAGTCGGCCCGGTACCTGCCCGCCGTGCGCGCCGATCAGGCGCAGGCGTCGGCGTACGGGATCAACGGCGTGCCGTTCTTCGTGATCGACGGCAAGTACGGCGTCAGCGGCGCGCAGCCGCCGGAGGCCTTCACGCAGGTCGCCCGTCAGGTGTGGGCGGAGCACCGCGAGGAGTCGGCCGCCGCCGCGGCGGTCTGACCGGGCTCAGCCGGGCAGGGCGTCCTCGATCGCCGAGATGATCTCGGGGTCGTTCGGGACGGTGCGCGGGCGGAAGCGGTGCACCGTTCCGGATGCCGTCACGAGGAACTTCTCGAAGTTCCACTGGATCGGTCCCTGGGCGCCCTCGGCGTTGCCGGTCCTCTTCAGCGCCTTGTAGAGGGGCGCGGCATGGCTTCCGTTGACCTTGATCTTGGCCATGATCGGGAAGGTGACGCCCCACGTGACGGCGCAGTAGTCGAGGATCTCCTCCATGGAGCCGGGCTCCTGGCCCATGAACTGGTTGCACGGGAAGCCGACGACGGTCAGGCCGCGGTCGCCGTAGGCCTTCTGCAGCTCCTCGAGCTGCTCGTACTGCGGGGTGAGACCGCACTTGGAGGCGACGTTCACGACCAGCACGGCGCGGTCCCCGAAGTCCGCGAGCGTGGCGCTGCCGCCGTCCGCCGTCTCGAAGGGGATCCGCCGCACATCCGTCAGGGTCGCATTCGTCATATCCACAGGCTAAGCCAGGCCCGAGCACCACGGCGTCGCGTCTGGGAGAATGGACAGGTGACCCTGATGACCGCACCCGCAGCCCCGTTGCGCATCGGTCCGATCAGCCTCGACGCACCGGTCGTCCTCGCCCCGATGGCGGGCATCACGAACACGGCGTTCCGGCGCCTGTGCCGTGAGTACGGCGCCGGTCTGTATGTGAGCGAGATGATCACCACGCGTGCGCTCGTCGAGCGCAACGCGACCACGATGCGTCTGATCACCCACCACGAATCCGAGACCCCGCGCTCCATCCAGCTCTACGGCGTCGACCCGAAGACCACCGCCGAAGCCGTGCGCATCCTCGTGGCCGAAGACCGCGCCGACCACATCGACCTGAACTTCGGGTGCCCGGTGCCGAAGGTGACGCGCAAGGGCGGCGGCTCGGCTCTGCCGTGGAAGCTCGGCCTGTTCCGCGACATCGTCAGCGGGGCCGTCCGGGCAGCCGGCGACATCCCGCTCACCGTGAAGATGCGCAAGGGAATCGACGACGAGCACCTCACCTACCTCGACGCCGCGCGCGTCGCCGAAGACGCCGGGGTGTCCGCGATCGCGCTGCACGGCCGGACGGCCGCCCAGTTCTACTCGGGCGAGGCCGACTGGTCGGCGATCGCGCGCCTCAAAGAGGCCGTGACGACGGTCCCGGTGCTCGGCAACGGCGACATCTGGTCGGCCGACGACGCCGTGCGGATGATGGCCGAGACCGGCTGCGACGGCGTCGTCGTGGGGCGCGGATGCCTCGGCCGCCCGTGGCTGTTCGGCGACCTCGCCCGGGCCCTCGGCGGTCCCGAGTCGTCGGCCGGCGAACCGGTCGATGCGACCCTGGGCTTCGTGGCGCGCGCCTTCCGACGGCACGCCGAACTGCTCGTCGAGTTCTTCGAAGACGAGGACCGCGGGTGCCGCGACATCCGCAAGCACGTCGCCTGGTACTTCAAGGGGTATCCCGTCGGCGGCGAGCTGCGTGCGCAGCTGGCGACGGCGTCGTCGCTCGCCGAGATCGACGACCTGCTTGCGACGCTGGACTGGGATGCGCCGTATCCCGGCGCTGCGGCCGAGGGACAGCGCGGTCGCGCCGGCACGCCCAAGCGTCCGGCGCTTCCCGACGGCTGGCTGAACTCCCGCGATCTCGGCGCCGAGGCGTCGGCGACCCTGGCCGAGGCCGAGCTGGACACCAGCGGTGGTTGAGGCCGTCCCGGCCGCAGGCTACGGCGAGGCCGACGCGGAGCGCTTCCACGTCGAGCGGCACCGGTCCGAGCGCGACGACTTCGCCCGCGACCGGGCGCGCGTGCTGCACTCGGCGGCGCTTCGCCGGCTGGCGGCCAAGACGCAGGTGCTGAGCCCGGCCAACCCCGTCGACTTCGCACGCAACCGGCTCACGCACTCCCTCGAGGTCGCGCAGGTCGGCCGCGAGCTCGCGACCGCGCTGCAGCTCTCGCCCGACGTGGTCGACACGGCGTGCCTGAACCACGACCTCGGGCATCCGCCCTTCGGGCACAACGGCGAGCGGGCCCTCAACGAGTGGGCCGCCGACATCGGCGGGTTCGAGGGCAATGCGCAGACCCTGCGCATCGTGTCGCGGCTCGAGCCGAAGGTGCTCGATGCCGCGGGCACCAGCTTCGGACTCAACCTGACCCGCGCGAGCCTCGACGCCACCTGCAAGTACCCGTGGACGATCGCGCATGCGCTGCCGGATCCGGGCGGCCGGATGAAGTTCGGCGTGTATCCCGACGACGAGCCCCTGTTCACGTGGATGCGGGCCGACGCCCCGCCTCGCGTGCGCTGCATCGAGGCCGAGGTGATGGACCTCTCCGACGACATCGCCTATTCGGTGCACGATTTCGAGGACGCCGTCGTCAACGGATACCTCGATCCTGCGCGTCTGATCGATGCCGGCGAGCACGAAGCCCTGGTCGGTGCGATCCAGGAGTGGGTCGGCTACGACTTCACCCGCGACGAGCTCGCCGAGGGCCTGGCCCGTCTGACCGCGCTGGCCGACTGGCGGGACGGCTTCGATCGGTCCCGGGCAGCCCTCGCGGCCCTGAAGAACCTCACGAGCGACCTCATCGGCCGGTTCGCGCGCACGGCGACCGCAGCGACGCGCGAGGCGTTCGACGTGCCGGTGCTCACCCGCTACGGTGCGCACGTCGTGGTGCCGCGCAGCGTCGAGGTCGAGATGGCCGTGCTCAAGGGGATCGTCGGGGCGACGGTGATGACCATCGACGGCCGCAAACCGCTGTACCGCGAGCAGCGGCGCCTGCTCAAGCGCCTCGCGACGGCGCTGTGGGAGCGTCCGGAGCGGCTCGACCGCATGAGCGCGGCCGACTTCGCCGCCGCCACGACGGATGCCGCCCGCAGACGGGTCGTGGTCGACCAGGTCGCCAGCCTCACCGATCAGCAGGCGATCGCCTGGCACGACCGGCTGGTCGGCGACGTCGACGCGTCCTCGATCGGGCTGTGGTTCCCGGCGTCGGTCGCCGTGCAGCTTCCCGACCCGGAGCTGCGCTGATGGCCGGGCGCATCGTCCAGGCCGACGTCGACGAGGTGAAGTCGCGCACGAACATCGCCGACATCATCGGCGAGCACGTGGCGCTGAAGTCCGCCGGCGTCGGCTCGATGAAGGGGCTGTGCCCCTTCCACGACGAGCGCAGCCCGAGCTTCAACGTCCGTCCGCAGGTCGGCTTCTACCACTGCTTCGGGTGCGGCGAGTCGGGCGACGTCTACACGTTCCTGCGCAAGATCGATCACCTGTCGTTCACCGAGGCGGTGGAGCGCCTCGCCGCGCGCATCGGCTATGCGCTGCACTACGAGGACGGCGGCGGCCCGGCGCCCGAGTCGAGCGGCCGGGCGCGCCTGTACGCCGCCAACTCGGCGGCGGCGGAGTGGTTCCGCACCCAGCTGATGACGCCGGGGGCGGATGCCGCGAGGCGTTTTCTGGGGGAGCGCGGGTTCGATGCCGGCGCCGCGGCGCACTTCGGCGTCGGCTACGCCCCGCAGGGCTGGTCGCACATGCTCGACGCGCTCACCGCCCAGGGCTACAGCCGTGACGAGCTGCTCGCCGCCGGTCTGGTGTCGCAGGGGCAGCGCGGGGTGTACGACCGTTTCCGCGGGCGGGTCATCTGGCCGATCCGTGATGTGACGGGCCAGACGGTCGGGTTCGGCGCCCGTCGCCTGTTCGACGACGACAACGGCCCCAAGTACCTCAACACGCCCGAGACGACGCTGTACCGCAAGACGCAGGTGCTGTACGGGCTCGATCTCGCCAAGCGCGACATCTCCCGCGGCGACCCCCGCCGGGTGGTCGTCGTCGAGGGGTACACGGACGTCATGGCGTGCCACCTGGCCGGCATCACGACCGCGGTCGCGACGTGCGGCACCGCGTTCGGGTCCGAGCACATGAACATCGTGCGGCGGGTCATGGGCGACGACTCGGGTGCCGAGGTCGTGTTCACGTTCGACCCGGATGCCGCCGGACAGAAGGCGGCGGTGCGCGCCTTCGCGGAGACGCGCGGCCTCAAGGCGCAGAGCTACGTGGCGGTCGCCCCGGAGGGGCTGGACCCGTGCGATCTGCGTCTCAAGCGCGGCGACGGCGCGGTGCGCGCTCTCATGGACACCAAGGTGCCCATGTTCGAGTTCGTCATCGACCAGCGGCTGAGCGGCTTCGACCTGGCGACCGTGGAGGGACGCGTCGGGGCGCTGCGCTCCGCGGCCGAGGTGGTCGCCGGCATCCGCGACGACATCATCCGGGCGGAGTACGAGCGCGTGCTGGCGCGGCGCATCGGCATGGCCCCCGACGAGGTCCACCGGGCCGTCAAGTCGGCGGCACGGCGTGCGGACTCCCGAGAGGCGGACGGCCCGCGCCGCTTCGCGACGCCGGTCGCGGATGCCGCGGCCGAGCCGGCACCGCCGATCGAGCGCGTGACGATGGCCTCGCTGCCGTTCGAGGCCGCTCTCGAGCGCGACGCGCTGATGGGACTCCTGCAGTTCGGCCACCGGCTGGACCGCTCCGAGTTCGACCGCGCGGCCGCGCAGCCGTTCCGGCATCCGGCCCTGGACGCCGTCCGCCAGGTGATCGCCGCGTGCGACCCGGAGCGAACCGGGTGGTCGGTCGAGGCGGTCTCCTCGGTGCGGGAGCCGTACCGGAGTCTCGCGGCAGAGCTCCTCACCGCGCAGTTCCCGGCACGGGACGACGAGCATGCGGTGGCCTCCACCCGCGCGATGGCCCGGCAACTCGTCCGGCGCAGCCTCGACGCCGAGAAGCAGGAACTGCTCGGAGCCGTGCAGCGCATCCCGGCGAACTCGGACGGCGGCCGGGCCGTGCGGCTGCGGCTGCGCGAGCTGGATGCCGAGCGCCAGCGTCTGCTCGACGAGGAGTGAACCCGCGATGACCACGACCCTGCAGACCGCCCGGCTGCTGCTTCGCCCGTGGACGACGAGCGACGCCGACGTCGACTTCCTCTTCGACATGTACGCGCGGTGGGACGTGCAGCGGTACATCGGCCGTGAGCCCCGGGTGGTCGCCGACCGGGCGGAGGCGCTCGAACGTGCACAGCGCTGGGCGACGGCCGAGTCCGGCATCCCAGGGCTTCCCGGTGTGCTCGCGGTCACCGATCTCGCCACCGGACACCGGTACGGATCGGTGCTGCTGAAGTCGCTGCCGGCCTCGGCCGAGACCGAACCGCTGCCACCGTCGGGCGAGACCGAGGTCGGCTGGCACCTGCATCCGGACGCCTGGGGGCGCGGCATCGCGAGTGAGTCGGCAGCCCGGATGCTGCAGGAGGCCTGGCGCGGGGGCCTCGTCCGGGTCCTCGCCGTGACCCACCCCGACAATCGGGCCTCGCAGGCCGTCGCACGGCGCATCGGCATGCGCGATCGCGGGCTCACCGACCGGTTCTACAACACCACGTGCGCCCTGTTCGAGGTGGATCGCCCGGCGACGTGACCTCCGACGCGGAGGCGCGTTGCTGGCGCCTGCCCCCGGAACCAGGCAGGATGGCACCATGGTCCGCACCGCTGCCGCCGACGTCGCGATCCGCTGCACGGACCTGTCGATCGCGCAGACGTCCGCCGGCCGGTCGCAGCGCGTCGTCGACGGCGTGAGCTTCGAGCTCGCGGACGGCGCGGCGCTCGCGGTCATGGGTCCGGTGGGCTCGGGCAAGTCGACCCTCGCGGCGACGCTCGCCGGGGTCGAACAGGCCGCCGCGGTGGCCGGGGGAGAGGCGATGGTCGCGGGGGTGCGCGTCGGTCAGTCCGCGCGGCTCCGGCGTCGGCTGACCTTCGCGACCGGCTATGTCGGGCAGACCTCCGGCGCGGAGCTGCCGCCGCGCCTGACCGTTGCCGAGATCGTGGCCGATCCGCTGCTCAGCCGGCAGCGCCGCGTGAATCGCCGCGCCGTCTCGCTCCGCGTCGCCGGCCTCCTCGACGAACTCGGGCTCGCGCTCGGGGTCGCGGACCGGATGCCGTACGAGCTGAGCGCCGGGATGCGGCAGCGGGTCGCGCTCGCCCGTGCCCTCATGCTCGACCCGCGCGTGCTGATCGCCGACGAGCCGCTGGCCGGGGTGGACGTCACCGCGCGCCCGCTCGTGTGCGAGGCGCTCGCCCGGCGGCGGGCGGCCGGGCTGGCGTGTCTGGTGGTGACGTCCGAGCACGACGTCATCGCCCGTCTGGATGCCGACGTGCTCGTTCTGCACGACGGGCACGCTGTCGCGTTCGGCCACGGAACGGACCATCTCGTGTGGTCTCCGTCGGCCGATCGGGCCGTGATCGCGTCATAGGCACCCCTCCCCGTCTGCTAAGCTGTAATGGTTGTCCCGCCGCAGGCGGGGAACATTCCTCCATAGCTCAATTGGCAGAGCAGCCGGCTGTTAACCGGCAGGTTCTTGGTTCGAGTCCAAGTGGGGGAGCGAAGGCCCGAGGCTCCACCCTCGGGCCTTTTTAGCTTCTGAGCTGGGATTTCTCGCCTATCGCACGGTCGATGTCTGGGCGGCGATGGCCTTGGGCGCCTCGATTGCCCACAATTTGCCCACATTTGCAGCAGAGCGAGCCGCGTCGAGCGCCTCAGAAACAGCGTCGAGGTCGTCGTCGAAGAGGTCCGCGTACGTGTCGAGCGTCATCGCGGCGCTGGCGTGCCCGAGCATTCGTTGCACTGCTTTGACGTTCGCTCCCGCCGAGATCGCAAGGGACGCCGCAGTGTGTCTCAGATCGTGAACGGTGACAGCCGGGAAAGAAGGATCTGACTCGCGCAGCTGGCGCATTGACCGGGTGAACCACGCGTCGCGGTGCGTGGGTTGCGACAGGTAGACACGCCCATTGCCGAACACCAGGGAGTCGCGGGCCTTACCGTCGCATGACGTGGCGAGAGGACCAGCGAGAAATTCCGGGAACGGCACTGACCGTGCGTGGTGGGTCTTCGGTGTTCCAACCGCGATCTGCCCGTTCACTCGCACGGCGTTCTCTTGGACCGAGACGCGCTTGCGCAGCATGTCGAGATCACGCACGCGGAGCGCCACCATCTCACCCCATCGGAGACCGGTGTATGCGAGGAACAGCACGTACAGGCCCTCATCGCCACAGGCGACCGCGAGGCGCTCCACCTGCGCATGGGTCAGATACTGGCGACGCTTGCGCACCTTACGCGGGAGTTGCACGTCCTTCGCGGGGTTCGCCAACAGCAGCCGATCGCGGACAGCGACTTCGAGGATGGAGTTGAGCACTCCGAAGGCCTGCCGTACGGTCGACGGACTCAGCGGGCTGCTCGCCTTCTTGGTTGACGGAGCGGTACCGGCGGTCAAGGCCGCCACCCAGGATTGGATACTCGAGTGCTGGATCTCCGAGATTCGCACAGCACCCCACTTCGGTTCGACGTAGACCCGCCAGCCGCCTTCCACCCACGCGTACGAGGAGGGTTTCAGATGTGCTTGCTGCGATATGAGCCATCCACGAGCAAGCTCGGCGAGGACTACTCGCCCAGCCGCAGCGTCGACGAACTCGCCCCGCGCTTTGGACAGTTCAACAGACGCGAGGAAGAGGTCCGCATCACGCTTGGTTCGAAATCCCCGCTTGTCGGTCTGTTTGTTCTCCGGCGTGCGGTAGCGAACGCGATATCTGCGCCCCTTGACCGTCTCGTATGGCTCGACGCTACCCATCAGCGGATGCCTCCTTCTGTCGCCAGGTGTGCAGCCGGATCCCGGAGCACCCTGAGCACGTCGGATTCGAAGTCGTGGCACAGCTAAGCACCAAGAGGAGACAGATGTCAAACGTCGACAATCTTACGCAGATTGATGTGAGTTGTGCTGTGCGACGGCCCGACCGCCGGTAGGGTCGGCCCTGCGGCTCTCCGCTGCCAGGCTGCACTCGGGGTCGACGGAGGGCGGTTGCCCTTTCGATGAGATCCGCTGGGAGTCGCCGTGACGAACGCAGGCCCGCTCTCCCGCCGACTCGGGCTGGTCGATGCGATCGCGATCGGGCTCGGGTCGATGATCGGGGCGGGTGTGTTCGCCGTGTTCGCGCCCGCTGCCGCAGCTGCCGGATCCGGCCTCCTGATCGGCCTCGCCATTGCGGCCGGCGTGGCCTACATGAACGCGACCGCATCGGCGCAGCTGGCAGCCCAGTATCCGACATCCGGCGGCACCTACGTCTACGGGCGCGAACAGCTCGGGGAATGGCCGGGCTACCTCGCCGGGTGGTCGTTCGTGGTCGGCAAGACCGCGAGCTGCGCCGCGATGGCCCTCACGTTCGCGGCCTATGTCGCCCCACCGCACTGGCAGAAGGTCGTCGCGATCGTCGCGGTCCTGGTTCTCGCCATCGTCAACTCGTTCGGCGTCACCAAGACCGCAACGGCGGCGAAGATCATCGTCGTCATCGTCCTTGCCGTGCTCGGGCTCGTGGTCGTCGCCGCATCCCTATCGGGGCAGGGCTCGCCCGCCAATCTGCTGGGCGGCCTGGGTGAGCACGGATGGTACGGCGTGCTCCAATCCGCCGGGTTGCTGTTCTTCGCATTCGCCGGGTATGCCCGCATCGCCACCATGGGAGAAGAAGTGCGCTCGCCCCAGCGCACGATCCCCCGCGCGATCATGATCGCGCTCGCCCTCGCACTCGTCGTGTACTTCGTGATCGCGGTCGCGGCCCTGGCCACGCTGGGGTCGGAACGTCTCGCCGCATCATCCGCACCCCTTGTGGATGTCGCGGGCATCGGCGGGTGGGCGTGGACCGGTCCGATCGTCCGTGTCGGCGCCTCGGCCGCCGCGCTCGGCGCCCTGCTCGCCCTGATCGCCGGGGTGGGCAGGACCGGCCTGGCGATGGCCCGCAACGACGACCTGCCCCGGTGGCTTGCGGCGGTGCATCCTCGCTACCAGGTGCCGCACCGGGCCGAACTCACTGTGGCCGCGATCGTCTCCGTCCTGATCCTGACGGTCGACCTCCGCGCCGCCATCGGGTTCTCGTCCTTCGGAGTGCTCCTCTACTACCTGGTCGCGAACATCGCCGCGTACCGGCAAGACGCGGAACACCGCCGCTTTCCCCAGCCGCTGCAGGTCATCGGCGCCGCCGGCTGCATCCTCCTGGTCGCCACCCTTCCGTGGGGGTCGATCGCCGGCGGCATCGTCGTTCTTGTGATCGGCGCCGCATACCGCGCGATCCGCCTTCGCGTGACGAACCGCTGATCGTGGTTAGCGCTGCGGTACCTCGGCCCGGGTGGACGTTCGCCATCCTCGGCGGGTCAGGCCTTTCGGCTTGTATACGTTGAGGATCAGGATGCCGATGAGCAGCGCGAGACCCACGAGCGGATGCGCGAGATCAGCGGGCAGGGCAAATACCTGATCGGCGGTCGCGGTGCGGGCCGTCTGTGCCAGGCGATCCACGGTGGGCATGTGGGCGATCAGAACCCCGGTCAGCACGATGGTCCCGACGAATGAGAAGCAGACCCAGTAGTGCCGCAGCAGTCCCCATTTCGTGCCCAGGGAGAGTGCGACTCCGGTGACGAGCGAGCCGAGGGCGAGGGGAACGAGGGCCCACCAGCCGATCAGAGCCATGGCGATCCAGGCGCTCCGAAGATCCAGGATCCGGCTGGTGGTCAGCGGCCTGAAAGCGAGAGTGAGATAGGCGATGACCGCGCCGATCCAGCCGACGGATGCGGTCAGATGGATGGCCAACACAAGTCGCCGAACTGGTGGCGAATAGGTCATGCGGCCCAGAGCCTCGCGCCGGTGGGCGCGACCAGGGCGCCGTGCATGCCGGCCATGGCGTTGCCGAACAGGAGGTGGACGATCACCACCGCTGCAACAGCTACGACGATGGCGATGAGGAGAGCCCAGACCCATCGGGGCGGGGCGGTGGCGTGGCATCGGGATCGGTCATAGCTCCTCCATGAACAGTTTGTGCATAGCGTGACAGAGTGTATAGCACCGGACAGGTTGTATAGTTTTCGTATGGCGAAGCCCTGGCAGGAGACTCTCGGTGACCATCGTCGCGACGTGCGCACGTCGATCATGCATGCGACGTGGAGCCTCGTGCACGAAAAGGGACCCCTGGCGATCACGATGGCCGATGTCGCCGAACGCGCCGGCGTGTCCAGAGCGACGCTCTACAAGAACTTCCCCAGCGTCGAGGCGATCCTCGTCACTGCTCACGGCGAACGCGTCGAGGCGCATCTCGAGCGACTTCAGAACGTCGTCGATGCCGCGCCCGATGCCGAAACCGCTTTGACGGGTCTTCTGGAGCGGTACGCCGAGATCGCATTCCAACGGGCCCGCAACGGTGGTCCGGACCTCCACGGACTACTGCACAGCGGCGGCGACTACGAAGCTCACGAAGCCAAGCTCGCTGCGCTGTTCGCCCGCGTCATCCAGTCCGCGCAGAGCGCGGGTGAAGTCCGTGGCGACGTGGCGGCACCCGAGCTGGCGGCGTATTGCGTTGCGGCGCTGGGCGCCTCGGGGCAGCTGCCCCGCTCATCTCAGGCGGGGCTCATCCGCACGATCACTTCGGGTCTGCGGGGCGGCGGCAGCTGAGCTCAGTCGTCGTGGCCGGAGTGATCCTCGTCCTCGAGCAGCATCCCGACCGAGGTGGCGCAGGTGTCGCCCTTCCAGGCTTCGATTCCCTCCCGGATCGCGAAGACCGCGATGACCAGGCCGGCGATCGGATCGGCCCACGACCAGCTGAACAGACTGTTCAGCAACAGTCCGATGAGCACGGCCGCGGAGAGGTAGGTGCAGATCAGGGTCTGCTTCGAGTCGGCGACAGCGGTGGCCGATCCGAGCTCGTGGCCGGCGTGCCGCTCGGCGAACGACAGGAACGGCATGATCACCACACTCAATGCCGTGAGCACGATCCCGACCGGCGAATGCTGCACCTCGATCGCACCGAGCAGAGTGGACACGGAGCTGACCGTGACGTAGAGGGCGAGGGCGAAGAACGCGAGCGCGATCACCCGGAGCGTCGGCTTCTCCCAACGTTCCGGGTCTCGCCGGGTGAACTGCCAGGCCACGGCCGCCGCCGAGAGGACTTCGATCGTGGAGTCCAGGCCGAAGCCGATCAGCGCCCCGGACGACGCGGCGCTGCCCGCAGCGATCGCGACGACGGCTTCGACGAGGTTGTAGACGATGGTCGCCGTGACGATCCAGCGGATGCGACGCTGCAGCACGGCACGACGCGCGGTGGAGATGGTGGACATCATGCGCAGGTGCACTCCTCGCCGGCGCAGCAGCCCGGTTCGACGAACAGGGTCACCCGCAGCAACTCGTCCAGTGCCGGCGCGATGTGCGGATCGGCGAGCCGATACCAGGTGCGACGGCCGTCCGGGATCGCTTCGACCAGGCCGCAGCCGCGCAAGCAGGCGAGCTGGTTGGACATCACCTGGCGAGACACACCCAACGCGTCGGCGAGGTCCGACGGGAACGCGGGTGCCTCACGAAGAGCAAGCAGGATGCCGGTGCGCGTCGCGTCCGACAGGGCGTGACCGAACCGGGCAAGCGCCGCAATGTGCGTGACCGTGGCCGGGGAAGCGGGAGACACCATCCCTCGATAGTACAGATAGCCCTGTACTATCGGGTTCCCAGCGGCTCCTCGACCGTCCGACTGCCGGGCGCGAGTGCTGGGGTCAAGCCGCGAGGACCATCAATGAGGCGATGCCGGCCTCGCTGCCGGTCACGGTGAGCTCCAGCAGCTGGTCTCCGCGTTCGACCTGCCAACGGGCGAACGAGCAACACTTCTGCTCCATACCCACGAGTTCCATGAGCCGATCCGCGGCGTCGTCGATATCGGCGTAGCGGATGGTGAGGCGCCCCGGTTCCCGGTGTACGTCTCGCCGGAACTCGGAGTTGAACGACCGCCACGCAGCTGCTTGGGTTGCACCATCCGACTCGGTGAGGGTGCACGCGACCGGAACCAGCGGGAGCGGCGGGAATTCGCTCATGCCGCCGACTCTACCGCTGCCCGGCGGCGTCGGCGCCGGTGATCAGTCGAGGAATGACCGCCACCATGACCACCATCGCGCACAGCTCGACGAGCGTCTGCGTGACAACGACGAGCGGCGCGAGCGCGAACGCCGCCGGCAGTGCTAGGGCGAGCGGGAGCACGACGAGAGAGTTTCGCGTCACCCCGCTGAACGTCACCGCTCTTCGGCCGGCGATGTCGATCCGCGCCATCCGGGCCACGATTGCCCCCACCGGGGCGACCACCAGAACGAAGACCACGAAGAGGGGGACGACGATCAGCAGCTCGTGCAGCGAACCGCTCACCTGGAAGACCTGAGAGCCCACCACGACGGCCAACGTGAGCATCATAAACGGCACCATTGCCGCCGCCATGATCGTTTCGACCGCCCGCCCGGCAGGAAACCGCGGGGCCAGCAGCTGCACGCCGGCAGCCAGGACAAGCGGCAGCGCGATCAGCAGGAGAAACGCCTGCACGAACGGACGTGGATCGAACGCCGACACCACGGAGGGACCCGCCATCAGCCAGAGGTACACCGGCAGCAGAACGATCTGCAGCACCATCAGGATCGGCGTCGCAGCAAGCAGACGATCGCGCGCGCCGCCCGCCAATCCCGAGAACACGATGACGTAGTCCACGCACGGCGTGAGCAACACGAACAACACACCCACCAGCAGGGCGGCATCTCCCGCCACGAACCGGCTCAACCCGAACACGACGATCGGGACGATCATGAAGTTCACCACGACCACGATCCCCAGGAACCGCCAGTCGCGGAACGCGCGCCCGAACCGCGCGAACGGGACACCGAGGAACGTCGCGAACAGCAGCAGGCCAAGCACCGGAGTGATCGCACGCTCCAACGGATGCGCGACCGCCGGGATGAGCAGTCCGACCACAGCGCCCATGACGATTGCAGCCAGATACAGCACCACCTGGCGCCGATCCCACCACGCGACCAACCTCTCCATACACCTCAGCATGGCCGGTCCGCGCCCGGCATGGAGTCCGGCCTGCACGTGGGCCGACAGGCTGTGCACCTGTCGGTCTGCGCGCCTGCGGGTCTGCGGATCTCGCCCACGGGTCGGGGCGCGATTCCGGCTCCGCCGACGCTCGCGACGACTCGTCCGATGTCAAGCTGAGTGAGTTCATCAGATCCACGCTGCAGGGGTCGGCGTAGGTTCGGAGGGTGGCAGTTGATGAATCGCACGACGTGCTCGCTGACAGGTTGCGATCGCGAGTGGGCGACTCGGGCACCGCGTCCGAGGCGATCCGTGAGGGCGCGTCCACTGTCGGGGCGGGACACGAAGCCGAGCTTCCATTCCCGGTCGGTGACCTCGCACGCCTGGTCGGATCTGCGTCGTCTCGCGTCACCGACGCGCTGGTCGCTGACGTTCGCGAGGCTGTCGGGTCGGAGGTGGCGGCGTTCGAGGTCATTCTCTCTGCCAGCGTCGGGGCCGGTCTCGTCCGGTGGGACGTCGCATCGAGGGTGATCGAGGAGGCCGGCCGTGAGGCTTCCTGAGGTGGCGCGGGGAGATTCAGTCGGGCACCGGCTGATGATCGGGATGATTTCCCGGTTCGCCGGGTACCGACTGCCAGATGCTGCGCGGGTCGCGTTCTACGACCGGAAGTTCGTCGGACCGGTCCTGGGGGAGTGGACGCAGAAGGTCATGCGCGGGCCGAGCAGCTGGTCGGTATCGCAGCGTGAACTCATGGCGGCGATGGTGGCGTTGTGGAACAGTTGCCCATTCTGTGTGGGCGCGCACGGTGCGATCGCCGTCAGAGGAATGGACGACGCCATCGTGTCGGCCGTGCTCGCCGATTACACCACTGCCCCGATCGATGAGAAATACCGTGCCACTCTCGTGTTTCTCGAGAAGATGACCCGGAACCCCAGCGCGCTGAACGTGGAGGACGCGCGTGCGGTGCTGGATGCGGGAGTGAGTCAGCAGGAGCTGAGCGACGCCGCCGCGGTGTGCGCGATTTTCAACATCATCACCCGCTACGCCAACGCGTTGGGCTTTGAGATGCCAACGCCGGCGGAGTTCGCAAAGGCCGCCGGGATGCTCCTTCGCCGCGGATACGGATAATGTCGCACGCTCCGACGGCGAAAACGTAGCGGGCACGGTTGGAGTGCGCAGAGGCAAGCTTGGACGGTGGCGACCCGCCCGGGGTCACGCGCCCGATTGTGCGGTGACGAGTAGCGCTGATACCTGGTCGAGCGATTCCGGGACGAGTCGGTAGTAGGCCCAGGTGCCGCGCTTGGATCGGGTGAGGAAGCCGGCTTCGGTGAGCACCTTGAGGTGATGCGAGACCGTGGGCTGCGACAGCCCGATCGGTTCGGTGAGATCGCACACGCACGCCTCCTGACCGTCGCTGGAGGCGACGATCGACAGCAGCCGCAGCCGAGCGGGGTCGGCGAGAGCCTTCAGGGTGGTCGCGAGTTGCTCCGCGTCGGCCTGACCGAGTGGTTCTTTCACGAGCGGCGCGCAGCATGCCGCGCCTTTCGCGGTGACGTCGGTGACCTCGAGCATCGTGACCATGCATCGAGCATAATCGATATTGACAGATGTCGATACAGCGGCACATACTGAACATCGACGTTCATCAATATCCCTTCGCGGAGGTCTCTCGTGACATTGCTCCTTATCACCCCTCGTCCCGTCGTGGATGACCGGCTCGCGACCCTGCCGGTGTTGATCATCGGCGCCGGGCCGGTCGGGCTCGCGGCGGCGGCGAATCTCGTCGAGCGCGGCGTCGACTTCACGATCCTGGAGGCCGGGGCCGAGGCCGCCTCGTCGATCCGGCTGTGGGGGCATACCCGGTTCTTCTCACCGTGGCGGCACCTGATCGACCCCGCCTCCCGCCGCCTGCTCGAAGCATCGGGATGGGCGCTCTCCGCGGCAGAAGGCCGGGCGCCGACCGGGCAGGAACTCGTCGACGAGTACCTCGCCCCGCTGGCGGAGCTGCCGGAGATCGGTTCCCGCATCCAGTACGGGACGAAGGTCGTCGCCGTGACCCGGGACGGGATGGATCGCACCCGCACTGCGGGCCGTGCCGGCGCGCCGTTCCTCCTGCGTGTCGAGCACGCGGACGGCCGCGTGGAGGAGATCACGGGACGTGCAGTGATCGACGCGTCCGGCACATATACGACCCCGAATCCGCTCGCGTCATCCGGACTCCCGCCACTCGGCGCCGACAAGGTCCGCGACAGGATCATCCACGCGCTGCCCGATGTCCTCGGCGCAGATCGTGCCCGGTTCGCCGGCAAGCACACCGTGGTCGTCGGGGCAGGGCACTCCGCAGCGAACACCCTGATCGGGCTCGGCAAGCTGGCCCGGGACGAGCCGAGGACCCGGGTGACGTGGCTGATCCGCAACCCCTCCGCGATCCGCGTGTCGTCCTCCGCGGACGATGAGCTACCCGAACGCGCCAAGCTCGGCACCCGCGTGGAACGCTTCGTGGCATCGGGCGTGGTGGACGTGGTCGACTCGTTCCAGATCTCCCGCCTCGAACCCACCGACCCGGCCGGCATCCGGCTGGTCGGCACCCGCCGTGGCGAATCGGCCGTGGTTGAGGCGGACCTCGTCGTCGCGGCGACCGGGTTCCGTCCCGATCTGGACATGCTCCGCGAGGTGCGTCTCGAGCTGGACGATATCGTTGAGGCCCCGAAGCGCCTCGCGCCGCTGATCGACCCGAACCTGCATTCCTGCGGCACCGTGTCTCCGCACGGGTTCCAGGAGCTGAAGCACCCGGAGCAGGGGTTCTTCATCGTCGGCATGAAGTCCTACGGGCGGGCGCCGACATTCCTGCTTACCACCGGTTACGAGCAGGTCCGCTCGGTCACCGCCTGGCTGGACGGCGACCTGAACGCCGCGTCGCAGGTGCAGCTCGTGCTCCCCGCGACAGGCGTCTGCTCCACCGGCGACTCGAGCGGCGGGTCCTGCTGCTCGTGACCGGCATCCGGACCATGTTGCCGGGCGATTGGCCGGCGGTGGAGGAAATCTTCGCCGCCGGCATCGCCGCAGGCGAAGCCACCTTCGAGACCACGACTCCCTCCTGGGAGCAGTTCGACGCAGGAAAGGTCCCCTCCCCGCGCCTGGTCGCGACCGACGCGACCGGCACCGTCGTCGGGTGGGCAGCGGCCTCCCGGGTCTCGGCCCGGGAAGCGTACCGGGGTGTGATCGAGCACTCGGTGTACGTCCACCCCGACCATCAGGGTGAGGGCATCGGCACGCTGCTGCTTCACGCCTTCGTCGCGGCGGCCGACGATGCCGGGTTCTGGACGATCCAGTCGAGCATCTTCCCGGAGAACACCGCCAGCATCCGCCTGCACGAGAACGCCGGATTCCGGATCATCGGCACCCGGGAACGCGTCTCCCGGTCGCTGCTCGGCCCACACGCCGACGCCTGGCGGGACACTGTGCTCGTCGAGCGTCGCTCCGGCGTGAACGGCACCTGACACCGCTTCGCGACCGATCACCCACGCTCCGCATAGACTGCCATCTATGGAATCGGAGGTGGAGGGGTCCGCGTTGACGGTGCTGGCCGACCCGACTCGTTCCCGGATCATCCAACTGATCCGGGATGCCGCCGACGGTCGTGCCATGGTCAGCCGCTTGGCCGACCAGCTCGGGCTGCGGCAGCCGACAGTGAGCCACCACATGGCGGCGCTGCACGCCGAGGGGCTCGTGGTGCGGGAGCCGGAAGGGCGCCGGGTCTGGTACTCGATCAATCCCGACCAGGCGGACCGGATCAGCGCGCTGCTCGGGACGCCGAGCCCGGCAGAGGAACCGGACTGGGATCGGGTGACCGCGGATCTGCAGACCCGCTACCGCGGAACCTTCAGCCCGGAGACCGTCAGTCAATACCTCACGGAGTCCCGCGGTCTCCTGGCATCAAACGCGGGCCCCCTGCTCGCTTCCCGCGCCGCCGCATTCGCCGCCACCCGCCTGGATGATCTTCGGCGCGCCGACCAGGGCGCGGAGACGCCGACCGTGCTGTTCGTGTGCGTGCAGAACGCGGGCCGGTCGCAGCTGGCCGCGGGCATCCTGCGCCAGCTCGCCGGCGACCGGGTCACCGTGCGCACTGCCGGATCCGCACCTGCCTGTGACGTGCGGGCCACGATCGTCACCGCGCTGGACGAGATCGGTGTCGCGCTGGGCGGAGAGTTCCCCAAGCCTCTCACCGACGAAGCCGTGCGCGCGGCGGATGTCGTGATCACGATGGGATGCGGCGACGCCTGCCCGATCTATCCCGGCCGCCGCTATCTGGACTGGGACCTCGAGGACCCGGTCGGCAAGCCTCTCGCCACGGTCCGCGGCATCCGGGACGACATCGACAAGCGCGTCCGCGCCCTCCTCGCCGAACTGCTCCCCGCCTCGCCTGCACGACCCATTCCCTGATCTATAGATACTGGTCTATGCTTTCTCGTAAGAGGAAGCGAGACCACCATGAACGACAAGCCCACAGTCCTGTTCGTCTGCGTACACAACGCGGGCCGGTCCCAAATGGCGGCCGGATTCCTGCAGCACCTCGCCGGCGACCGCATCGAGGTGCTCTCGGCCGGTTCCGCGCCGAAAGACCAGATCAACCGCGTCGCCGTCGCAGCGATGGCCGAAGAGGGCATCGACATCGCATCGAACACCCCGAAGCTGCTCACCGTGGAAGCGGTCAAGGAGTCGGATGCGGTCATCACGATGGGATGCGGCGACGCCTGCCCGATCCTCCCCGGCAAACGGTACGAGGACTGGGTGCTGGACGACCCGGCCGGGCAGGACGCCGACACCGTGCGCCGCATCCGCGACGAGATCCGCGCCCGCGTCGAGACCCTGATCGGCGAACTCCTCCCCGCCGGTGGTGCGGCATGACCACCGGGCGCGGGCAGGAAGGCCTGCTGTCGCCCGACGGTGTGCTGCACCGGGCCTCCGAACGCCTTGCCGAGCATTTCACCGGGCTGGTGGGTGAGGAGACGGTGGAACGGGTCGTGTTCGAGTCGTACACGGCGCTGGCCCGCACCGCGACCGTCACCTCCCATCTGCCTGCGCTGGCCGAGAAGTTCGCCCGCGACCGCCTCACCGCTCTGGCCCAGTCGCGCGGCCTGGTCGACAAGCCGGTGCCGGAGATCCTCTACGTCTGCGTGCAGAACTCGGGCCGCTCCCAGATGGCCGCCGCGATCACCCGGCAACTCGCCGGTCACAGCGTGCACGTGCGCTCCGCAGGCTCCCAGCCCGCCTCCGGGCTGCTCCCCGGAGTGGTGACAGTGCTCGAGGAATCCGGAATCGACCTCAGCGAGGAGTTCCCCAAGCCCCTGACCGACGATGTCGTCCGCGCCGCGGATGCGGTCGTCACGATGGGCTGCGGGGATGCGTGTCCGCTCTACCCGGGCAAGCGGTACCTGGATTGGCAGCTCGCCGACCCGGCCGAGCTCGACCTGGACGGCATCCGCGCCGTCCGCGACGAGATCCAGGTCCACGTCGAGCAGCTCCTCTCCGACCTGCACGTCCAGCCGACGACGACGATCTCGTGACCGCCCGTCCTGCCCTCGCCCGGCGCGCGCTGGGCGAGTTCCTCGGCACGGGCCTGCTCGTCACCGTCGTCGTCGGCTCGGGGATTGCCGCGCAGCGGCTCTCCGCCGACACCGGGCTGCGGCTGCTCGAAAACAGCATCGCGACCGCATTCGGCCTCGCCGTGCTGATCCTGCTCCTCGGCCCCGTCTCCGGGGCCCATTTCAACCCTGTCGTCTCTCTGATGGATGCCGTCCTCGGCCGCCGGGACCACACCGGGCTTCCTGGTCGCGATCTCGCCGTCTACATGGCCGTCCAGGTACTCGGTGCGATCGCCGGGGCGGTGCTGGCGAACGCGATGTTCTCCGTCCCGACGGTGATCTCCGCCACCCAGCGTGCGACACCGGGCACGCTGCTCGGCGAGGTCGTCGCGACGGCCGGCTTGGTGCTGCTGATCGCAGGGCTCAGTCGTGCCTGTGCGACACTGCCGCAGATCGCGGCCGCGGTCGGCGCGTACATCGGCTCCGCGTACTGGTTCACCTCGTCGACGTCGTTCGCGAACCCGGCCGTGACGATCGGGCGCATCTTCACGGACACGTTCGCCGGCATCGCACCTGCTTCCGTCCTCCCGTACCTGGCCGCGCAACTCGTCGGCGCCGCCATCGGGATCGCCCTCACCCTGCTGCTGTTCCCCACGACATCGACCACCACCGTTCCGGCGGTGGCGCTCGTTCCCTCCGATATGGAAGAAGCTTCCTGATGACTCATATCGCAGTGATCGGCGGCAGCGACGCGGGGATCTCCGCGGCACTGCGCGCCCGCGAACTCGACCCCACCGTCGACGTGACGGTCGTCGTCGCCGACGCCTACCCGAACTTCTCCATCTGCGGCATCCCGTACTACTTCACCGGCGAGGTCTCCCCGTGGCAGTCCCTCGCGCACCGCACCCACGGCGACCTGGAAGCGGCCGGGATGGCCCTCCGGTTGAACACCTTCGCCACCGCGATCGACGTCCCCGGCAAACTCCTCACAGTCCGCGACCAGGACGGTCTCGAGCAACAGATCGGGTACGACGAGCTCGTCGTCGGAACCGGAGCACTGCCGTCTTACGCGGGCATCGCCGGGATGGACGACCTCGGACCGGACGACGGCCTTCACGTCATCCACACCATGGGCGACACCTTTGCCCTGCAACGGCAGCTCGACGAGCAGGACCCGCGGTCGGCGATCATCATCGGCGCCGGCTACGTCGGTCTGGAAATGGCCGAAGCGTTCACCGCCCGCGGGATGCAGGTCACCCAGCTGCAGCGCGGATCCGAAGTGCTCTCCACCCTCGATCCGGAACTCGCCGGCCAGGTGCGGACCGAGCTCGAACGGCACGGTGTCGACGTGCACACCGGCACCACCGTCCACCGCATCGAGAAGACTCCTGCCGGGATCACTGCGCACGGCACCCGGGCCGGGCAGCCGGTCACCCACACCGCCCCGCTCGTGCTCGCCGTCGTCGGCGTGCGCCCCAACACCGCCCTCCTCGAACAGGCCGGTGCCACGCTCGGCGCGGGTCGCGCGGTTGTTGTGGACGAGCAGATGCGCACCGGCATCCCCCACGTGTTCGCCGCGGGCGACGGCGTGATCACCCACCACCGCCTGCTCGGCCGCACGTACCTGCCGCTGGGCACCACCTCCCACAAGCAGGGCCGCGTCGCCGGAGAGAACGCCCTCGGCGGCAACGCACGATTCGCCGGGTCCGTCGGCACCCAGGTCGTGAAAGTCTTCGACCTGGTCGCCGCCCGCACCGGACTCCGCGACCACGAAGCATCCGGAGCCGGGTTCCGGCCCCGCACCGTCCAGGCGGCGGCGGATGACCACAAGCGCTACTACCCGGGCGCGCAGCCCATCAGCATCCGCATCACCGGCGACACGCAGACCGGACGCCTGCTCGGCGCGCAGCTGATCGGACGACTCGGCACCGAAACCGCGAAACGCGTCGACACCTACGCCACCGGCCTGCACGCCGGACTCACCGTGGAACAGGTCTCCGAACTCGACCTGTCTTACACGCCCCCGCTCGGATCCCCGTGGGATGCCGTGCAGGTCGCCACCCAGGCCTGGTCCCGCGCCAACGCCCTCACCCCGGTCGGAGCGAGCTCGTGACAGCCCCCACCGTCCTCTTCCTCTGCCAGCACAACGCCGGCCGCTCCCAGCTCGGCGCGCACTTGCTCGAGTACATTGCACCGGGCCGGTTCGACGCCCGCAGTGCTGGCATCGCCCCGGCAGACCGGATCAGCCCCGAGGTCGCGACGGCACTCGGTGAACTCGGCATCGACATCCAGGGCGCGCTGCCGCGTGCCGTCACCGCCGCCGACCTCGAGGACGCGGACGTCGTGGTGACGATGAAGCCCGGGCTTACGCTGCCCGGGCCGGTGGCGGGCGAACTCGTGGGGTGGGAGTTCCCGAACCCGGAGAACTGGGACCTTGCGGGAGTTCGAGTACTCCGAGACCAGATCCATGAGCAGATCAACCACCTCACGCACGGATCACAGGCACAATACCCAGGTCAACAGAGGTAGACCACCGGGGGAGCGAGCCAAGCACTAAGCAAGGAGAGGATCGAGAAGAGGAGCTATGCACGCAGGCACTTCGAGTGACACGCGCATAATCATGACGCACTAACGCATTTGGGCGTAACCTCCAACGTATGCGTGGGGGACTGGAACGCTGGAAACGAGGCGTCGCGTCACATGGCGTGCGGCAAGCCCTCGGCTATGCGTTCGACGGCACCTGCGACTCCCACATCGACCACACCGCAGGCATCGAAGGCGCAGCCCGCTACGGCGGCGATCGCGAGGTCACGCGGTACGTCGTGACCGACGACGGCCTCGCCGAAGATCTCCTCGATGCGTCGCACCTCGAGACCTGGCTGAACGGGGACGATCCCGACTCGCGCGAGCACCGTGGACGCAGGTTGGAGTCTCCTGCCGCGGATCTCGTGCTCGACGGAACGATCAACGCACCCAAGTCGTTCAGCATCGCAGCTCTGCTGGATGAGGATGTTGCCGAAGAGTTCGAGGCGCTGCAGGATCGACTCCGGACCCGCGTGATCCAGACCTGGCAGCGGGAACTGAACGCTCGGCGCGGCACTGGCGGACGCATCCGCGAGAGCCTGCGCCGCATCGAAGTCGTCGAGCTGCAGCATCGCCGCTCCCGCGCACTGGACCCACACATCCACCGCCATCTCTGGCTCAACGTCAAGGTGCAAGGCGACGACGGGCAATGGTCCAACGTGGACTCCCGGGTGGCGATGAAGCTGCACACGGTGATCAACGCGGAGGGCGAACTGGCCGCCCGCACCGACCCGGACTGGATTGCTGCGCTCGCCCGACATGGGTACACCCTCAACGCAGACGGTGAGATCGCGCAGCTCACTCACCTGGTTCGACCGCTGTCGCGGCGGTCGAACCAGATCGAGACGAATAGGGCGACGCACCTGGCGCGGTGGCGGGCCGCACACCCGGGGCAGGAACCGAGCCGGGACATCCTGAATCAGATCGACCGGTGGGCGTGGGCGTCCGGCCGACCCAACAAACCCGACCTGTTCGATGAAACCGAATGGGAGCAGCGGGCCCGGAGCGAGGTCGCCGCACTGGACCCAGAAGTGCTTGGGGATCGCAACCCGATCGAGCCGGCGACGGTCGCACCCGCGGACCTGGATCGCGATCTCTTGGCGGCACTTGCCATCGTTGACGCCGACAATCGTTCCACAGGTTCTGGAGGCCGCTTCAGCCGGTACGACGTGCGCGCCGGAGCAATGCGCGCCGTTGCGGCGACTCGGGTCTGTGCTGACCGGTCACTGTTGCAGGAGGTCATCGACGACGTCACCGCTCGCGCGCTCAACGACACAGTCGACCTGCTGCACGACGAAGCCGACGTCCCCGCGCACATCAAGCACCTGATGTCTGCGCACACTGCCACCCTGAAGCTCGATCTAGTCGCGAAGTTCGACGCCCTGAGCCGACCTGGTGCGGACATCCCACACGAGGAGATGATCCGCTTCGCTGCTCGAACTCTTCCCGCAGACATGACCCTCGACGAGGGGCAGGTGAATGCCGCAGCAGCGATCGCAGGCTCACACCAGCTGGTCACGATTATCGGCCCGGCTGGCAGCGGCAAGACCACCATGCTCCGCCTTGCCCACGCCGCTCTCACCCAGCAGCGCCGTCGCATGGTCATCGTTGCCCCCACGAGGAAGGCGGCCACCGTCGCCGCGCGGGAGATCGGCACCGCCACGTCGAGCCTGCACGCCCTGCTTCTCGATCACGGCTGGCGCCATACGACCAACCCCGCCCGCGAAGAAGTGTGGACTCGTCTCCGCGCAGGTCAGACGGACCCCGCCAGCGGACGCATCTACGACGGGCCGTCGCAATACCCGGTGGGAGCGGGGGATCGGATCGTGGTGGACGAGGCGGGCATGGTCGATCTGCAGACCGCGTACGCTCTCGCGGTCGTGGCGGAGGAGACCGGCGCTGGGATCGTGATGGTCGGCGACGACAGGCAAGCCCGCCCGGTGGGGCATTCCGGGGCGATGGCGTGCATGGCTCGCCGTTCAGGTGCCGTTGTCGAAATGTCCGCCGTGCACCGGTTCCATGACCCGGAGTACGCCGCCCTCACCCTCCGCATGCGCAACTGCGTCACGCCGGAGGAAGCCGCGACGGTTGCGCTGCAGCTCGCGAAGCGGGGGAGCGTCCGACGGGTTGAGTCCGACGAGGCCGCGTGTCGGGCCATGGTCGAGGCGTACGTCCTGCACAGCCGCTCGGGCAAGCGCGTCGCTCTGGTCACTGCCGCAAACTCCGATGCGCACTTGATCAACGAAGCGATCCAACGGAGCCGTCTCGATGCCGGCCAGCTGCTCGATTATCCGGTGGCGTTCGGGCTCGACGGGCAGAGGCTGCTGGTCGGCGATGTCGTGCAGACCCGACGCAATGACAGGGCGACGGGAGTGCAGAATCGTGCGACCTGGATCGTCGACCAGATCAACGGGACGAACATGAGACTGGCATCCACGAGCGACGCCACCGACGTCCGCGTCGTGTCGGACGCGTACGTCGCTCAGCACGTGCATCTGGCCTATGCCACCACGGTGCACGGCATCCAAGGTGAGACAGCGGACGTATCGATCGTCGGTCCCGGCGTCGACGCCGCCGGTCTGTATGTCGGCATGACGCGTGGCCGCGAATCCAACGTCGCCCTTGTCGTAGCGCAGGCCGACGCGGCCGCCTATGTCGATGTCGCAAGGACGCTGCTGCGCTCTTCTCTTGAGGCCACGATCGCGGACTCTCGGCGAAAGGCGATCGCGGAGGTCCAGCGAGCAGCTCGATCGTGGGATCCGTCGCGCTACGATCCGCCCCAGGGTCGGAGACACAGCATGCCTACGACGTCATAGCTCGCTGGGCGCGGCGAGCTCCGCGAGGGCTATCGACCTGTCCGTGGTCGTGGGGGATACTGACGCCATGCCTACCGCCACCCGCACCATTGAGGTCGCCGCGCCCATTGAAACCGTCTTCGCGTTCTTCACTACCCCCACCAACGACATGAAGTGGCGAAGCGCGGTGAAGGAGATGAGCGCGGACGGCGAACCGCGCGTCGGCGGCACGATTCACCAGGTCATCGCCGGGCCCGGCAACCGGCCGATCAACGCCGACATCCGGATCACTGAGTACACCGTTCCCACACGCTATGCCTTCAAGACCGTGGGCGGTCCCGTTCGCCCGGAAGGCAGCTACACATTCGCGACGACGGAGCGCGGCACGAGCGTGACGTTCGCACTCGACGTCGAGCTCACGGGGCTGAAGAAGCTCCTCACGAGCGGTCCCGTTCAGGAGAGCATGGACAGCGAAGTGTCGGGCCTCGAGAAGGCGGCGGCCCTCCTAGAGGAGTAGTTCACGCTCTTCGGTGCGTTCCTCTGGGCTGTCATGTGTCAGGACATCCCTGACAGTTCTGCATCATTAGTTCTCTGACGGTTTCGTCCTGTTTGGTCCTGACACTTCTGGGCCTATCTGTGAGGGATGAGCCGTGTTGAGCCTGTTGATCCTCGTGTCCGTCTCGCGATCACGCAGTGGCCCGCGGACGCGCCCCGCGGCTCGGTGACGACGTTCTGTGTGGAGCACGGGATCTCGAGGGAGACGTTCTACGCGATCCGCAAACGAGCGATCGTGGACGGGCCGGCGGCGGCGTTGGAGCCGCGCTCGAGACGCCCGAAGCAGAGCCCGTCGAAACTGGCAGGTGAGGTCGCCCGGCAGGCGGTCGCGGTGCGGGCCGCGTTGGAGCAGTCCGGGCTCGATCACGGACCGGTCAGCGTGCACGAGAAGATGCGCTCTCTTGGAATGGAACCGGTGCCGTCCACGGCATCCCTGGCACGCATCTTCCGAGACGCCGGGGTCGCGAAGATGGAACCGCGCAAGAAGCCACGGGCGTCGTACCGCCGATTCGTCTATCCCGCACCGAACGCGTGCTGGCAGCTGGACGGCACCGAGTACGTCCTCACCGGGGGACGCAAATGCGTGATCTTCCAACTCATCGATGACCACTCCCGGTACGCGGTCGCGTCCCACGTCGCCTGGGGTGAAACGTCCGAGGGCGCGATCATCGTAGTGAAGAAGGGCATCACCGCGTGCGGTGTCCCGCAGCGACTGCTCTCCGACAACGGGGCCGCGTTGAACCCGTCCCGCCGCGGCGTGCTCGGACAGCTCGTGGTCTACCTGCGCTCCCTCGGCGTGGAGCCGATCACCGGGAAACCGTACAAGCCGACCACGCAGGGCAAGAACGAACGATTCCACCAGACCCTGTTCCGATACCTCGACAAACAGCCCCTCGCCGGCACCCTCGAGGACCTGCAGGCCCAGGTCGACGCGTTCGACACCATCTACAACTCCCAGCGCCCCCACCAGGCCCTGCCGGGCAGGATCACCCCGCAGCAAGCCTGGGACGCCACCCCGATCGCGGAACCACCCCGACCGGCGACCCCGCACACCGCGACCCCGGAACCAACGGAGGACGTCCGGATCAAGAAGGTCCAAGACAGCGGCTCAGTCGAGTTCCGCGGCATCCGATTCGGACTCGGACGCGCGTTCGCTGGCGACCACGTCCGCGTCCAAGACACCGGCCCCACCGTGCAAGTCTTCGACCTCTCCGGCACCCTCATCATCGAACACCCCTGGCCCGAACCCGGGATCCGTTACGTCAGCAACGGTCGCCCTCGCGGCCGCGCACCCATCCGACCGTCAGAGATGTCCTGATACATCAACTGTCAGAGATGTCCTGATACAGAAACGTCAGAGATGTCCTGATACATCACATGCGTTCCTCTGGGCTTGAATTCGGCGTCTGCCCACAATTTGCCCACATCCGTACCAAAACTCCACCCGGTGAGCTCGATCCAAGTCCACTCAACTCCAGGCGAGATCCGCGTGAATTCGCGGATTGTCGGCCAAACCACATCGAACTGCACCGAACTGGATTGCCCGGATTCGGATTCGAGTCCAAGTGGGGGAGCGAAGGCCCGAGGCTCCACCCTCGGGCCTTTTTTCGTGCCTGAACTGGGGTTTTAGGGTCTAGGACCGCAGTCGCCGCTTGAGGTGGCGACGGGCTTGAGAGCGTCGTCTGCCCACATGTGCAGCAGAGCACCCCGCGTGAGGTCGTCGTCGAAAAGGTCCGCGTAGGTATCGAGCGTCATTGCAGCGCTGGCGTGTCCCAGCATGCGCTGTAACGCCTTGACGTTCGCGCCCGCCGAGTTCGCGAGGGACGCGGCGGTGTGCCTGTGCGACTCGGAGCATTGTCATCTTCCCGCTCCCGGCCGGGCCGATGACAGTGAACTATGTCGGGGAACACGTCCGTCTCGCATACGCGGCCACTGGCCACGGGCTCCACCGGGGAGACGACCGATGCCGCCGTTGTCGGACCCGGCGTCGACGCCGGGCTATACGTGCGAATGACCCGAGGCTGCGATCAGAATCAAGACTCGTCATCGCCCGATCCGAACGCGACGCACGAACCGAAACCGCTCAGTGCCTACTCCCCGGACACATCGAGGCCACCACTGACTCTTCCAGGCAAATGGCCGCCAGCATCCGTAGCGGCCTTGAGAAGTGCTCCGCTCAACCAAACGGGACGAAGGGCTCCCCGACTCGCCTAACAGAGATTGTCGTCGAGCCCCCGCCACGCAACACGGCGTTGGAGTGGTCGATCACGTTCGAACCACGTGAGCCCACGGAGATCGAAGCGGACGACATGGGCACCATTCTCGGCAAGGTGGCGGCCGGATACGACGCGACATCGGCGATGGTTTCGGCGCGGCGGGCGAGGAGGGCGACGCGGTGGCCCGAGGCGTGCAAAGCCCGGCCGTGGACGCGCCGATCCCGGACGATGCGCCAGTGATGACCATGACGCGGGCATCAAAGCTGACTCCAGACATGATTCTCCCCTTCGTGGGGCGCTCCGGTTATTCCGAAGTCTCGGGCGCGGTCTGTACGAGGGACGGTCGGGAGCGACCGACGATCAGAGTGATGATCAGCGCGAGGGCTGTGAGGGCGGCGCATGAGAGGAAGACTCCGGGGAATCCTGCGGGGCTTGCGGCGAGGGCGATGATCCCGCCGGAGAGCACGGCTCCGATGCGGCGGGTGTTGGTGAACAGACCGGAGGCGAGCCCAGGCCGGGCAATGACGTCCTGGAAGAGGGTCAGGCCGACGCCGGTGACGGTGGCGAAGAACCAAGCGTTGAGCAGCTGGGCGGCCACCAACCCGATCGGGTCCCGGACGATCGCCATCACCACGTAGTATGCGACGCCAACCGCGCAGCCCACGACGATCAATGTGATCTGGCTGTACTTGCCGGTGAGCCGTCCCAGGAGCAGCAGCGCGGGAATCTCCGCGAGCGCCGCGACGCCGAGCGCCACTCCACCCCAGACCGGGGCCAAGTGCAGAGAGTTGACGGTGAACAGTGCCATCGCGGAGGTGACGACGGTGTTGGTCGCCTGCAGCGCGACGAAGGCGATCATGATGCCGGCCACTCGGGTCCTCGACAGCGGCATGGCCGCCTCGGTGGGTCCGCTCGCGGCGGGCTCAGCGGGCGGACTGGCGCGGCGGAGCAGCAGGATCGAGACCATTCCGCCCGTTGACACGACCACGATCGCGACGATCACAGACTGCACTCCGGCGATGCTGGCGAGGACCATGGCCAGCGGCGGGCCCGCCACCCAGGACACGGAGACCATCGCTCTGGTGCTCAGGATCTGGGCGCGGCCGAGCCCCGCGGCGCGCAGTTGGGCGAAGAACAGCGAGGCTCCGACGCCGGCGGGTCCCCCGAGCACGATCAGAGCGATGATCGCGACGGGCAGCGACCCGGTGAACCCGAGAACGGCGGCCAACGCGACGGTGAGCGCACCGCAGACCAGCATCCAGCTGAGGTAGTTTCCGCGGCGGTCCGCCCAGGCGGGGATCAGGAGGGACGCGACGAACCCGCTTGCGCTGTAGAGCGCGAGGGCGAGTCCGACCTGCGCGTCCGTGGCGCGCAGCTGCGTCGACAGTAGCAGCGCCAGCGCCGGGTTCAGGAAGGCGAACTGGAGTCCCCACGCGAACGCCGAGGTCTGCGCGAGAAGCTTCAGTTGCCGGCTAGGCGGGGAGGCGGTTGCGGCGTCGTTCACAGCTGGGTCCGGTGCGGTTCAGGTTCTTCGGGGTCGAGACATTGCGTCGCGTGGTTGTGGCGGAGCACCGGACAGATCAGTGGCCCTCGTGGCTGAACACCGTTGTGTGCCCGCTCTTGACTTCCGTCTCCGACGTCGCGGCGATGCTGCCGAGAAGTTTGAGGCGCTCTTCTGAGGGTGTGCCGGGCTCGGCGGCGTAGGCGAACATGGACCATTCGGGGTTGCCGGGCAGTTCCATGCCCTCGTAGGTCAGTTCGAGGTCGCCGACCTCGGGATGGTGGATGAGCTTGGTGCCGGTTCGATGGTGGCGGACGTTGTGAGCGCTCCAGCGCTGTCCGAACGCGTCCGAGCGGGTGACGAGTTCGCCGATCAGGTCGGTCAAGCCCTTGTCGCGCGGGTTCTGCCCGGCGTAGGTGCGCAGGGTGGCGACGACGTCGTCCGCGTTCCGCTCCCAATCTGGGAAGAAGGTCCGGGCCGCGGGGCTGAGGAAGACGAACCGTGCGGTGTTGCCCCGTCCGTCAGCGTCCTCGAGCATCGATCGGTACAGCGCACGGCCGAGCGGGTTGGCGGCGACAACGTCCATGTGGCGGTCGCGGACCCATACGGGAGCGCCTGTCACCGCGTCGAGGAATCGTTGGAGGCTGGGCCGGACGGTCTGCTCGGGCCGAGCCCTGCGGCTGCGGGACGGGTGCGGGTCAGCGGCGCGGGCGAGGTCGTGGAGGTGGTCGGTCTCGGCTTCATCGAGGAGCAGCGCACGGGCGACACCGTCGAGGATCTCGGGAGCGACACCGCGCAATTCGCCGCGTTCCATCTTCGCGTAGTAGTCGACGCTGATGTTGGCCAGCGTGGCGACCTCCTCTCGGCGCAGCCCGGGCACACGGCGGCGGCCGCCACCGACGATGCCGGCCTGCGCAGGGGTGACGTTGTCGCGTCGGCTGCGCAGGAAGTCCGCGACCTCTCGTGAGTGCTCCATGGCGTCAACGCTAAGGCGGTCCGGGGCTCGCTGGGGTGTACTGCCAGTACATGGAAGGCCCGACCCTGGTACTGCCCGCCCGCATGACGTGGAATGGAAGCAACCCATCCAGCGGCGAGATATCGAGGCAGCATGAACAGGAAGAGCGTGAACGTCGTGGTCGGAGCCGGCGCTATCGGGCAGGCCATCCTCCGCCGTGTCGGTGCGGGCACGCACGTGCTGCTCGCGGACGTGCGCCAGGAGAATGCCGAGGATGCCGCGCAGGTGCTCGCCGACGCCGGATTCGACACCAGCACGGCTGTGGTGGACGTCTCCTCGCGAGAATCGGTGCACGCGCTGGTCCAGATCGCGGCCGGCCTCGGCGAAGTCACCGGGGTGATCCACTCGGCCGGCGTCTCGGCCAGTCAGGCGTCCATCGAGCAGATTCTGCACGTCGACCTGTACGGCACGGCCCTGGTGTTGGAGGAGTTCGGCCGGGTGATTGCCGCGGGCGGATCGGCCGTGGTCATCGCCTCCCAGTCCGGTCATCGGTTGCCCGCGCTCACCATGGAGCAGGACCGCGCGCTGGCGAGCACACCCGTCGACGAGCTGCTCGCCCTTCCCATGCTCGCACCCGACCAGTTCAGCGACGGGCTGCATGCGTACCAGGTGTCCAAGCGGGCGAACGTGCTGCGCGTCCAGGCCGAGGCCGTGCGCTGGGGTGAGCGCGGGGCGCGGGTGAACGCCATCAGCCCCGGCATCGTCATCACCCCGCTCGCCCGCGACGAGCTGAACGGCGCGAACGGCGCGGGGTACAGGCGGATGATCGAGCTCGCCCCCGCGGGCCGCGCCGGCACCCCCGACGAGATCGGCACCGTTGGCGAGTTGCTGATGACCGAGCGGGGCGCATTCATCACCGGCAGCGACATCCTCATCGACGGCGGCAGCACCGCCTCCCACTTCTACGGTCCGCTCGCGGGGCTCGCGCCGACGCCGAAGGAGGACCAGTGAGCGGCCAGACCCTCTCGAGTCTCCTCGTGGGCGGCATCGGCCGCCACGTCGCCCGCCGCGGCCTCGCCGACGGCCACCGGGTGCACGTTCAAACCGACGGCCAGGCGCCGCGCCGGCTGGCACCGAGGCCGTGACGGGCGACCTCCGTCATGTGTCAGGAGATCCCTGACACTTCTGCGTCAATAGTTCCCTGACGCTTTTGGCCCGTTTGGTCCTGACACTTCTGGGCCCATCTGTCAGGGATGAGCCGTGTTGAGTCTGTTGATCCTCGTGTCCGTCTCACGATCGCGCAGTGCCGGGCCTCGTGATCAATGGGGAAGCGGATGTGCTCCGGGACGAAGGGGAAGCCTTCGGAAGGTGCTGTCCGCCGAGCGCGCAACACTGCAGTGAGCGTGCCCGACACTACCCTGTGTCCATGGAGAGCGATCCCGAGACCACCGCCGCCGTCCGCGCACTGATCGAGCGCACCTACTCGGCGATGTCCACGCCCGGCAGTGACGTCGCGGCACTCTTCGCCGCCGCGGACATGGCCGTCGCGGGTTCCGGTCAGGGCGAGCTCATGTACGGTCCGGAACAGGTGGGCGCCGTGGCCGAGTCCATCGCCTCCGCCGCGCTCGCGTGGAACGTCGAAGACGTGAAGGTGTGGCATCGCGGGGACGTCGCGTGGGCTCAGATCCTCGGTCACGTCGTCGTCCGCGTCGACGGGGAATCCCAGCACGTGCCGTATTGGACCACCGGCGTGTTCGGACGCACGGAGGACGGGTGGGAGTGGCTGTACTGGGGCGGATCCGAACCGCAGGAGAATCCGCGCGTGTGACGCTCCGGCGTGGGCGTGTCTCGTACATCCGATCTACTATGAAGCGTGACCCGAAGTCGCAGATACGAACTTCAGCACGACGCCGCGCAGGACGAGCGGCGGCGCGTCGCTGACACGCGCCCGCAGCCGATCAATCTCCCGGAGGCGGCCTTCGGGCCGCACCCGCTGGAGTTCGGCCGGCGCGCGCAGGTCTGGGCCTGGGTGCCCTTCACCGACGGGCGCCAGTGGCGCCTGCCGGGGGAGGCGGCCGCGTGGAACGACCGGGTCGTGCAATTCGAGTGGTGGTCGCTGAAGGGCGGCGGGACCCGCTCCACCACGGTGTGGCGGCAGGCGGTCACCGTTCGCAGCGGAGCCGACCACAACTGCGATCACTTCCTGCCGTGGCTGACCGAACCACCCGGCGATCAGCGGCGCAGCGTGCGCGAGGGCTTCTCTCCGAACAGCTCCGCATAGTCGGCGGCGAACCGCCCCGGATTGGCGAACCCCCACCGGCGGGCGACCGCGGCGACGTTGACCTGACCGGGCTCCGCGTCGAGGAGTTCGTCGCGTGCGCGGATGAGCCGGACGCGACGCAGGTAGCCGAGGGGAGTGGTCTCCAGTTCCCGCCGGAAGGCGTTCTGCAGAGCGCGGACCGAGACGTGCGCCTGCTGTGCAATGGAATCGACTGTCAGGGGCTCTGCCGGATGATGCTCGATGTATTCGCGCGCGACGCGCACGGCACGCGACAGGCCGCTCGAGTCGCGCATCCGGCCCGGATGGAGCACTTCGATGGGGAAGCCCGCCGTCGACGCGGCCACGACGGCTTCGAACGCCGCGGTGCGGGTGAGGTCGTTGTGGAACACCTCGGGTTCCTGCACGACGCTGCGCCAGGCGTACCCGACGGTGCGCACCCAGTGCTGCCGCATCGCGTCGGAGATCGGCGACGTACCCGCGAAGTCCAGCCGCGCCTCGTCGACACCGAGCCGGCGCGCGGCCGTCTTCGTGAGCCGTTCCAGGTCGACGTTGACCATGAGGAGATCGAGGTGCTCCGACGTGCTCGCTCCGGGTCCGGGCCGGAACAGGAACGGCCGCGCGGTGTCCAGGTTCTCGCTGCGTGACGTCGCGGCGTAGCGTCCGCCGAGGACGAGCCCGAAGGCCGCGACCTGCTCGAACTCCACAGCGATGTCGATCCAGGACGAGATCTTGAACCGGGCGAACGTGACGCCGTCGGCTCCGCGGGTGGTCTGCTCGAACCAGAAGCGCCGCCGCGAGTCGCGCAGGCGTGCGATCGGGTACACGCGCTGGACGATCGCCTCGGCGGTGGCGATGTCGTCGGTCGCGAACGACTCCTCCTGGTACGGCGGCGGCACGGCTTCGGAGTCGCTCGTCGACGCTCCGCCGGATGACGGGGGCTGCACGGTCACTCCTCGTGGGCGCGTCGGATCTCCGCGCCCTCCCGCACCGTCTTGTCCGCCGCGGCATCCTGCTTGTCACTGCGGCGCGTGTCGCGGGGCGGCAGCTGGATCTCCTCCTCGGCGGCGAGGCCGGCCTGGAGCTGGCGCCCGCGGACGAGTTCCGCGTCGAACTCGGCCCCGAACAGCAGCGCGAGGTTCGCGATCCACAACCAGAGAAGGAACACGATGACGCCGGCGAGCGACCCGTAGGTGCGGTCGTAGTGCGAGAAGTATGCGACATAGAGGCCGAAGGCGAGGGTGCCGATCGCGAGCACCACGATGGCCAGGGTGGCACCGGGACTGATCCAGCGGAACGTGGGCTGCTTCACGTTCGGGGTCGCGTAGTAGAGGACGGCGACGAGGAAGATGACGACGATCAGCAGCAGCGGCCACTTGAGGATGCTCCAGGCGAATCGGACGGTCGGCCCCGCCCCGATCGCGCCTCCGACCGCGTCCACCACGCCACCGGAGAGGACGAGCGATGCGGCCACGACGGCGAGGAGCACCACCGTGATCACCGTGACGACCAGCTGCATGGGGCGCAGCTTCCAGAACGGCCGGCCCTCGTCGATCTCGTAGATGCGGTTCATCACCCTGCTGAACGCCCCGACGTAGCCGGAGGCCGACCAGAGCGCGATCACGATGCCGCTCACCAGGGCGAAGCCGGCGCCGGGAGCATGGGCGAGCTGTTCGATGGGTCCGCGCAGCGTCGCGGCGGCGCCACCGGGGGCGACGTTCCGGACCACGCCCAGGACGGCGGCGGCGGCCTGATCGCGCTGGCCGACCACGCCGAGCAACGAGAACACGGCCATCAGCGCAGGAAACAGCGAGAGCACTGCGTAGTACGTCAGTGCCGCGGCGGCATCCGTGCACTGGTGCGCGGAGAACTCCCGGATGGTGCGCTTGGCCACGTAGCCCCACGAGCGCCTGTCGAGCTTGGCCGGCGAGTCGGGTTCGTGATCCTCTTCGGGATGCCGTTCGTCCCGTGTCCTGGTCTCGGTCATGATCTCTTCCTGAACGGGGGAGGGACGCCGGGCTGTTCCGCGTCCCTCCCCGTGTCGACCTCTGTCAGCTCTCCCGCACGTTGTCGCGCGCCTGCTCGGCGCGGTCCTTGACGTCCTGGCCGGCGGCAGCCGCCTCGCCGGCGACGGTGTGCGCGGCCGCCTTGGCGCGGTCGGTCACGGCGCCGACGGCATCCTGCACCGGCCCCCGCAGGTCGTCGGCGATGTCCTTCGCGACGTCGGCGGCCTCATCGAGAAGCGGCTGGGCCTGCTCCTTCGCGGCCGCCGCGGCGCGCCGCTCCGCGTTCGAGGCGGGGATCAGCGACGCCGCGAGAAGACCGGCGCCGAAGGCGATGAGCCCCACCGCGAGCGGATTGCCCTCGACCTTCGCCCGCGCGTGGTGGGCCGCGTCCGAGACACTCCCGGCCGCGTCCGACGCCGCATTCCCGAGTCCGGTGCCGGCATCGTCGGCGGCTCCCATGACGTGATCGCGCAGCGAGCCGAAGGCGGCCCGCACGCGGCGGGTCTGACGGTCTGCGATCTTGGCCGGATTGACTTTGTCTGAGAGGGCGTCGACGTCGGCGCCGAGCGCGCCCCGGGTGCGCTCGATCTCGGCGCGGAGGGCGTCTGGTGAATCGGTCATCGGTTCTCCTCATTCCTTTTGAGCGTGGGTGGGATCTCCTGCAGCGTCTCCACGGTCTGCGGGACCCCCCGGACCTTCTTGAGCTGGGCTCGGGCGACCATGAAGAGGATGCCGCCGACGATCGCCCATACGATCGCCACGATCACCGCGGCCCAGCCCCACCCCATGACGAGCGCGAGAGCCGCCCAGAGTGCGAGCGACAGGAACAGCAGCGTCATGGAGGCGGCGTATCCGGCGCCGCCGAACAACCCCGCGCCGCGCGCCGATTTGACGGCCGAATCCTTCAGCTCGGCCTTCGCCAGTTCGACCTCCTGACGCATGAGCGTGGACAGATCGCGTGTGACGTCGCCGAGCAGCTCGCCCAGGGATGCCGATTCGGCGCGACGTTCAGAAGGTGTCTGATCGGTCATCACTCACCTCGCCGCGGTGGCGGGACGCCGTTTCGGTGTACAGCGGCGCATCGGCGGCCGCGGAGACATCGCCCCCGCCGAGCCCGTCCGAGCGCCCGGGGCCCGGCGCCGATGCCGTCGCCGCGAGGCGGCGGGTCGTGACCGGCGTCGTCCTTCGGTTCGCGAGGTCGGAATCCGCGTCGTTCGACGAGGCGAGTGCGCGCGTCAGCCGGCCGGCGACCACGCCGACGATGAGCGCTCCGGCGATGAACGCGGCCGGACGGCGCCGCGCGAACGACTTCACTTCGGCGACGACTCCCTGCGGATCGCGCACGGACAACCAGGTCGACGCCCCGTCGAGGCGGGCCGCGATGCGCTGGACGACGTCGCCTGCGATTCCGGCCGAACTCCCATGGCGGGCCATCGCCTGGAGGTCGTCCGCGGTGGAGTGCAGTCCCTCACTCAGCCGTTGCTGCTGGAGCGCCGCCTGATCGGTGATCTCACGGCGGGTCTGGTGGTACAGGTGCGTGACGTCGGCTCGCGTCTCGTCGAGCACGGCTCCGGCCTCGCCTTTGATGGTGTGCGCGACATCCTTCGCGGCATCCACCGTCGTGTCCTTGACCTCGGCCGCCTCCGCCTTGGCGGTGTCGACCGGACCGGCCGCACCGGTCTGCCCGTCCGGCGCCGAGCCGAACACGTCTTCCGTGCTTTCTGACATGGTGCCCCTTCCTCGCCGACCCGTCCGGGTCGGTGCAGACCACCCTGCGCCAATCAACCGATTGCGAGAAAGGGCTTGCCTTCGACCGGCGTCGTGCCTTAAGTTGCCGCCTTGCCTCGCCCACGCCGCGGGCACGCTCGTGCTGGCCGCAAAGCGTCGACGGACCTCCTCCACCTGTCCGCGGAACGACGGACCCGCGCCGGACCGCTCCCCGAGGCGGGCCGCGGGGGAAGGCGCAGGTAGATTCCGGACGTGGGAACGATGTACTACGGCGGCGCCGAGACGCCGATCCATATCGAGGACCGGGCGCTCGCGCATCTGAAGGTCGTGATCGCGACGAAGCTGCGGCGCGGAGAGAGTTTCACGCTGTCGTGGCAGCATCCCGACGACGACATTCGCGGTCGCAGTACGGTGTGGCTGCACCCGTCGATCCCGCTCCGATTCGTCTTCGACGAGCCCGAAGCGCCCACCCTCAGCCGTCAATACATCCAGGAGCTCGCCGACTCGGCGAACACCTCCGGCGGCATCCAGCTCGTCTCGGAGCACATGGAGACTCCGGAGGCGCCGGCGATCCTGCCGCTGCGCGCGTCGTGACCGCGTCCGTCCGGGACAGCGCGGTCCCGGACGGACGCCCGGGGCCCGTGGCGATCAGCCGATGGTCCTGCTGCCCGATGCCGCCTGGGCGACGAGCCCCGGCAGGATCAGCCGCGCGGCGAACGGGATGAGTGTGCGCACGAACGTGTTGGTGAGGTGGTTCGAGTCCCGGTACACGACGACGTTGCCGATGACGGCGGGGCAGGTCGTGGTGCCGCAGAGGCGGTCGGTGAGATCGACGATGTGCACCTCGGGCGCGAGCTTCTGCGCCTTCTCCGCGATGCCTCGGCCCTGCAACGCCTTCGCGCGCGGCATCCCGCAGTCCTGAGGCGTCGTGTAGTGCACGGCGAGGCAGTCCGAGGCGAGCGGGTTCGACCGCGGCTTCGGGGTGTCCTTGAACGCGATGACCGCGCTGCCCGCTGCGGCGAGCTTGTTCCAGATCGCGGCGTACCCGGCGACGCCGGGCGCCTGTCCGGTGTCGGTCTCCGCGAAGTCGCCCGACGCCCAGTTCGCCGTGAACACGATGTCCGGCGGGTCGGCCAGGAGCGACCGCAGCGTCGCCTCGTTGGGTCCGCGGCAGATCGATCCACCCCGGATCTCGAGTTTGCGCTCCTCGAGGTTGAAGGGACACGAGGCGTGCAGGTGCGTCTCGACCCGCCATCCGCGCTCCTTGGCGATCGCGACGACGACCGGTGCCAGCATGTTCGCGTGCGAATCGCCCACCAGAGCGACGCGCACCGCGCCGTGCGGGTCGCCGGCGACGCAGACCGGTGTGCCGGTCGCCTTGGGCACGGCCATGCAGGCCCCCGGGATCACCGTCTCCTGGTCGGTGTGCGCGACCGACGGTGCCGGCGTCATCGCCGTGGTCCCGTTGGCGAAGTAGCGGTCTGCGGCCGGCGTCATCGCGGCTGCCCCTTCGACCCCGCGCGCGCTCGCGGCGGCAGCGGCCCGTGCCCACTTCGCCTCGGTGCCCGCTGCGGCCATCGGCAGTGAGACGGCCATCACGACCGTGCACGCGATGGCCGCCGCGCCGATGCTGAGCCCGCGACGCGAGCGCCCTGCCAGCCAGGCGCTGCGCCGGGTCGGCAGTTCGATGAACCGCCAGCTGAGCCAGGCCGCGATGAGCGCGGCGCCGCCGAGGACGATGCTCCATGCCCAGCCGGGGGCGCGCCCCACGATCACGGCGAAGAAGACGATCGGCGGATAGTGCCACAGATAGAGGGAGTAGGAGATGTCGCCGAGTCGCTGCACCGGGCGCCAGGCGTACACACGGGCGGGGGAGAACCGGCCCTCGGTGCTGCCGGCCACGATGACCGCGCCGGCGCCGAGCACGGGGACGAGCGCGAGCGCGCCCGGGAACGGCATGTCCCCGGTGATCAGAACGGCGCCGGCGGCGATGGTCGCCAGGCCGGCGAGAGACAGCGGGGAACGCACGGGCTCCGGGATCCGGATGCGGGGGAGGACCGCCGCGATCATCCCGCCCATCGCGAGTTCCCACGCGCGCGTGGTCGTCAGGAAGTAGCCGGCCGGGTCCTGGGCGCGGCCTTCGAGGATGCTGAATGTGAGACTGGCGAGGATGACGACGGCGAAGACCGCCACGATCACGCGGCGCCCTCGTCGTGCGGCGATCAGGCACGCGGCGAGGACGATCAGGGGCCACAGCAGATAGAACTGCTCCTCCACGCCGAGCGACCAGAAGTGCTGGAGTGGAGTGGCCGCGTTGAGCGAGGACTGGTAGTCGACGGACTGCGCGGCCAGCAGCCAGTTCAGCACCGAGAGCGCGGCTGCGATCCCGGTGAGACCGAGGGCGGGCCACTGTGTCGGCGGGTACACGATGTAGGCGGCCGCCAGGGTGACCACGATGCACAGGAGGCCGGCGGGGAGGATGCGGCGGGCCCGCGCGGCCCAGAATGCGGGCAGGCTGATGCGGCCTGCCCGATCGAACTCCCGCAGAAGATGGCCGGTGATGAGGTAGCCGGAGATCACGAAGAAGACGTCGACGCCGATGAACCCGCCCGGGAGCGCGCGAGGCTGCAGGTGGTAGACGACGACCAGACCAACGGCGACAGCGCGCAGCATCTGGACTTCGGGGAGGAATCGGCGCGCCACGAGCGGTCACGGTAGTCAGAGGAGGTGAGCGGCAGGTGACGCGCAGGTGTCCGCCGAGGGCTCCGCTGCGGGGGAGAGGCCGTGAGGTATCCTGGACATTCGTCGGTATCTTCGAAAGGATGTGCGACATGGGGGAGTCGGAGCCGGATTCCGCGTCGGCGCACTGGCGGCCGCTGGTGGCCGCGCTGGCGAACGACGACGCGCGCCGGGTCTTCGCGCGTCTCGTGCTCGAGGTCGACGACGATCCGTTCGTGGGGCTTTCGCCGTCCCGTCGCTCGCATGTGCGCAGTCAGCTCGAAAACGCCGGACTCATCCGTGAGTTCGACGGCGAGGTCGTTCTTGCCGCCGACGTGTTCGCCGAGACGCTGCGCCGCGTCGCCGTCAGCAGGCCCACCGGCATCCAGCGGTTCCTCCGCGACGAACGGATCGTTCAGTATCCGGCGCGTCCGGCCGAGCGTCTGGAATTGCTCGGCTGGGTCGCACGGACCGTCCTGCGGCCCGGCGAAGTCGTCGCCGAGACCGACATGAACGATCGGCTGTCAGCACACACCGACGACGTCGCCGCGCTGCGCCGGTACCTGGTGGATGCCGGACTCGTCGAGCGCACTCCGACGGGCAGCGAGTACGCCCTGCCGGCATGAGCACCTCGGCGAGCCCCCTCCCACGACAAGCGGATTGATACCGATAATGCCCATTATGTCAGCTCGAAATCCGGCGCCTCGGAGAACCGCCCCATCTCGGGCACGCTGCGTTTCGTCTCGCTCCTTCGTCGCTCGCTCAACGATCGGCCGGACCTCCCCGACGCAGTAATACGCGCCCCCGGTCGTTGAGCGAGCGAAGCGAGACGAAACGCGCTCACCTCGCCCAATTGGTCAGCCACGACGAGACCACCGACACCCACCTCGACTTGATCTGCGACATGCTGCCACCCTATTCGCCGGCTGTGTCCTGCTAGACTCGCCGAGGCTGTGCAACGAGATCGAGGAGGTGATCCCCATGAACACGACGACATGGGTGCTCCTCTCTGAGGTCACGGTCGGGCGATAGGTCGTCCGGGAGCGCCGATTCTCAGGCAATCCCGAAAGGCACGACCATGCACTTCACTTCAGAAACCCGCCTCGACGGCGATCTCCTCGAGCGCGAATTCACGCTCGACGGCGTTCCCGGCATTCTCTGGACTCCCGCGACGGCGTCCGAGCCCACTCCCCTGATCCTCCTCGGACACCCCGGCGGTGTCGGCCGGATGTATCCACGACTGCTGGGTCGTGCGCGAAGCGCCGCCCGATCCGGCTTCGCCACGGCGACGATCGAGCTCCCGTGGGCCGGAGACCGACCCGGCTCCCCTGCCGCCCGGCAGGTGCGGGCCGAGCTCATCGACGTCCTGGATTCCGGAGCCCCCGTCACGGACGACCTCGTCGACCGTCTCATCCTCCCCCTCGTCGAGGCGGCGGTGCCGGAATGGATCGCCACCATCGACGCGCTGCTCGCTCTGCCCGAGATCGGCGGTCCCGTCGCCCACTCGGGCGGTGCGATCGCGATCGCGACCCGGCTCGCCCGGATCGAGCCGCGCGTCGTCGCCGCCGGCATGTTCGCCGGCAGTTACGTGCCGCGATCGATCCTGGCGGAGGCCCCCCAGGTGACGATCCCCCTGCACGTGCTGCTGCAGTGGGATGACGAGGGGAACGATCGCCGGATGGCGCTGGACCTCTTCGACGCGTTCGGCTCCGCGGAGAAGACGCTGCAGGCCAACATGGGCGGACACACGGGCGTCCCCGCCTTCGCGGGCGAGGATGCCGGCCGCTTCTTCGAGCGGCACCTGCGCTGACACGAAGGGCCCGGCGTGCCGCCGTTGCGGTGCGCCGGGCCCGGATCCGGCCGATGTCAGCGGGCGTCGAGCAGACGCAGCACCTCGTCGGTGGTGCCCAGCTCCCCCAGCTTCGGGAACTGATGCGCGATCGACGCGTCGTGCGCCTCGAGGTTGTCGGTCATGGCATCCACCACGAACGCCACGTGATACCCGAGGTCGAAGGCGGACCGCGCCGTCGACTCCACGCCCGAGGTCGTGGAGACCCCGGTGAGCACGATCTGGGTGGCTCCCGCAGCTTTCAGCTGTGCGTCCAGGTCGGTCGTGAGGAACGCTCCGAGGGATCGCTTGCTGACGGTGATGTCACTCGGCTGCGGGCGGAGCTCCGGAACCAGGACGGTCGCCGCAGCGGGCAGCTCCTGGCCGCCGACCCGACCGGTCGCCTTGCCGCGATCGCTGCGCCCGGGCGCCGTGCCGACGACGTTGACCAGCACGACCGGGAGCCCCTTCGCCCGGAAAGCGTCCGCCAGCCGGGCCGAATTGCCGACGATCTGCTCGATCGGGTGCGCCGTCGGATAGCTCAGGATGCCGGTCTGCAGGTCGATCACGACGAGCGCGGGCGTGGGGTCGAGCTCGATGCTCATGGGGTTCTCCTTCGTGCAGCAGCCGCCGCGAACAGGTGGTTCGCAAAAACAATAGTTCGTACTACTGATGATTTGCCTGAGATACGATTGGCCATGCCCAGTCCCCCGCCGCACCCAGGATCGCCCCGCGACACGCTCGGATACCTCGTCAAGCAGGCGCACCTGCGGCTCACGGATCTGGTCGACGCCGCGCTCCTGCCGTCCGGAGTCGACCGCAAGGAGTTCGCGGTGCTGCGGGTGCTCGCCGCGGGTGAGCCACTGTCGCAGCAGGGGCTCGCCGGCATCCTCGGAATCGATCCCACCACGATGGTCGCGGTGATCGATGCTCTGGAGTCGAAGGGCGTCGTCCGGCGGACGCCGGATCCTCGCGACCGCCGGCGCAACGCGATCGGGCTGACCGACGTCGGGCGATCGACCTATCGGGAGGCAGCCGCGGCCTTCGCCGATGCCGAGGCCGCGTTCCTCTCCCCCCTCAGCGCGGAACAGGATGCCCGCTTCCGCGAGGCGCTCCGTGCGCTCGTCGGCGGGGGCGCTCCCCGGTCTTGATCGAGCTGAGCCGGCTACGCCCGCGGCGCGGGGCCGGCGACGGTGGCATCCTGACCCGCGCGGCGCAGCGCGTCGGCGACGAAGCCGTTCTCCTTGAGCTCCTCCACCAGGTCGTGCAGGAATGCCCGCGCGGCGGAACTCCGGTCGGGTGTGACGGCCACCGCCTGACGGATCTGCATGAACGCGGGTTCGACCAGCCGCAGCGACGGATCGTCGGCGACGACGCGGCTGAGCGGCTGGCGGATGCCCGCGACCGCCTCGAGACCCTCGGCGCGGAACACCTCCACGGACTCGCGGCCTCGGACGAGCTGTGCATTCGTGAGCGTCCGCGTGAGGAACAGGTCGTACGCGGATCCTTCCTTCACGCCGATCCGGATGCCGTCCTGATCGATTCCGGCGGCGTCGGCGACCGGGGACGAATCGGGGACGGCGAAGACGCCTTCGATGAGGACGTACGGCGCGGTGAACCGGACCTGTTCTGCGCGGGCAGGCTCGATCGCGAGGAATCCGACGTCCGCGGCGCCGGTGCGCAGCGCATCGAAGGAGTCGCGCGCGGCGTCGAAGCACGAGAACGCGACCGGAACCCCGAGCCGGGTGGCGATCTCGCGGGACAGGTCGACGGTGACGCCGGCGGGTGCGGATGCCGTGCCCTGCGCGAGCACCGGGTTGCCGAGATTGATCGACGCACGCAGCGTCCCGGTCGGTGCGAGACTCTTCACGATCGAGGCATCCGGCATGCACCCATCTTGGCATCCTCGAGATCCGGGCCCGAGCTCAGAGTCGGAGCTCCCCCACCACCTCGCCGAAGAGCAGGTCCCCCGTCTTGCGGAATCCGCACCTGAGATAGAACTGCTCCGGTCCGTCGGGGCCGGGCACCCAGAGCACCGTGATGCGGTCGTAGCCGCGCCGTCGCGCCTCCTCCGCCACGCCGGCGACGGCGAAACGGCCGACGCCTCGCCCGCGGGCGCTCTTGGCGACGTTGAGTCTCCAGATTCCGCCGCGGAACTCCGGAATCGGTTCGTCCGGATCCCAGTTCGCCATGACGAAGCCGACCACCTCGTCGTCGTCCAGAACGACCCGCGGCCAGGCGGTGGGCGTCGTTCAGGGTCGCGAGGTAGGCTCGACCCGTGAGTTGTTCTTCGATGCCTGTCGGGCGTCAGGAGGTCGTCGGCGCCGTGTGCGCCGAGACGAGATGATCCTGCCCCGCACCCGCTGCCCATCGCTCGGCGATGTGATGCGGGTGCGAGTCGTGCACCCATCTCCCCCCGCGCCCGTGGCGGTCCGCCCGGGCGTCGAACTCGAAGGACCTAACTCATCATGCTTCCTCTCGACGAGAAGACCATCCGCGCGTCGTTCCTCAATGTGTCTCAGCGCGAACGCAAGGCGATCCCCATGCCCGCCCTAGAATCGCTGACCTGGGAAGACCTCGACTATCTCGGCTGGCGCGACCCCAAGCTCGCGCAGACCGGCTACATCGTGATCCCGACCGATGACGGGCCGGTCGGCATCCTGCTGCGCGAAGGCGACCAGCGCGCCCGCACCCGCCCGCAGTGCGCGTGGTGCGAGGACGTCACCCTGCCCAACGACGTCGTGTTCTTCGCGGCAAAGCGCGCGGGGGCGTCCGGGCGCAACGGCAACACGGTCGGGACCCTCGTATGCGAGCAGTTCGAGTGCTCCGCCAACGTGCGAAAGCCCCCGCCCCCGGCGTATCTCGGCTACGACATCGAGGCCGCCCGCGGACGCCGGATCGAGGCCCTGCGCGAGAACGTCCGCCGTTTCGCGGAAGACCTTCGCTCCACGGCCTGACGCGCCCTTCCCGGGATATATGCCGTGGGCGGAATATGAATCCGCCCACGGCGCGGGCGTAGGGTGGGCGTGACCGAGGAGGCGCCCGCCCACATGCCCGACACCCACGCACCCGGACCAACGACTCGCGCGTGGATCATCTGGGCCGTCGGGGTCGCGGCATATCTGCTCGCGGTGACGAACCGCACCTCGCTGTCCGCCGCGGGGCTGGATGCCGCCGACCGATTCCATGCGGATGCGTCGACCCTGTCGATGTTCGCGGTCCTGCAGCTGGCGGTGTACGGGTTCATGCAGCTGCCCGTCGGCGTGCTGCTCGATCGCGTGGGCGCGCGGCCCATCATGACCGTGGGCATGACGCTCATGGCAGTGGGTCAGCTGCTCATGGCGTTCTCGCCGAACGTCGGGGTGGCGATCTTCGCCCGCATGCTTCTGGGTGCCGGGGATGCCGCGGTCTTTCCCAGCCTGATGCGCCTGATCGCGCTCTGGTTCCCCGCCCAGCGCGGCCCGGTGATGGTGCAGGTCACCGGCCTCGTCGGTCAGGCGGGGCAGCTGGTCGCCCTGATCCCGCTCGCCGCCCTGCTGCACGCGACGACGTGGACCATCGCGTTCGGGAGCGTCGCGGGCCTGAGCGCCCTGTTCGCGATCCTCGTCTTCGCGGTGATCCGCAACCGCCCGCCCGAGCGGGCCGCCGATGTCTCTGTCGACACCGACACCGGGGCGATCTCCACGGTCACCTCCGCGATCGACACGAGCGTGGGCCTGCGCGCGGCCTGGGCGAACTCCGGCACGCGGCTCGCCTTCTGGACGCACTTCACCACCCCGTTCGCCGGCACGGCGTTCATCATGCTGTGGGGCATCCCGTTCCTCACCGCCGGCGAAGGGCTGACCCCCGCGCAGGCGTCGCTGGTCACGACGGTCTATGTGGTCGTCGGCATGGCCCTCGGCCCGATGATGGGCGCGCTGTCGACGGCCGTGCCGAATCAGCGCTCGCGCAACCTGGTGCTGCCGACCGTGCTCGTGCAGGTGATCATGTGGTGCACGGTGATCGCCTGGCCCGGTCCTGCACCGCTGTGGCTGCTGATCCTCCTCGCGGTCGCGCTCGGAACGGGCGGCCCGGCGTCGATGGTGGCGTTCGACGTCGCGCGGATGCTCAATCCCAGCCATCGCCTCAGCACCGCGACCGGCATCACCAACGTCGGCGGATTCCTCGCCGCACTCATCGCGATCTTCCTGATCGGCGTCGCGCTCGACCTTCTCGGGGCGGGGACACCGCAGACCTACAACCTCGGCGCGTTCCGTCTCGCGTTCCTCACGCAGGTGCCGATCTGGTCCGTGGGCGTGTTCTTCATCATCCGCGAGCGCCACCGCACGCGTCGGCGTCTGGGGCTGCACTGGTGGCGCTGAGAACGCGCCGCGCACCGTTTACGCTGATTCAGTGAACGACGCCCACAGGTCCGCCGAACGACTCGTGCGCCGGTTCGCCCGCGACACCAATCTGCTGATCGCGGGCCGCACGATCGCCGTCGACGGGACGGATCCGGTCGCGCAGGCCCTGCGTGAGCTCCTCGTCCGGCTGGGCGCCCGCGCGGGCGACCGCGGCGTGCGGTTCGCACCCGGACGCGATCCCGAGATCACCCTCGACGGGCGCGCGCTTCCGGAGCGGGTCGCGGCGGCCGATCGCGTCGACTTCGCCGGCGCCCACATGCCGGTCTCGCACGCGGTCGCGGCGCGGCTGCGCGACGCGGGTACCGTGCGCGGCATCCGCATCGGCATCGCGATGGTGCTCGAGCCCAAGACCGCGCAGCTCGCGCTGCTGCTGCGCGATGCGGGCGCCTCCGTCGCCGTGTACGCGCACCCGGACGAGATCGACGTCGCCGTGGCGGAGGTGCTGCGCGAACGCGGCATCCCGGTGGACGGCGATCCGGCCCTCTCCGGTGCTGCCGAGCGGGCGGCCGCGCTCGCGTTCCTCGCCCGGGGCCACGACCTCCTCCTCGACGACGGTTCGCATCTGATCCGTCTCGCCCACGAGGAGGGCCTCGCGCACACGCTGCGCGGCGCGGCCGAAGAGACCACGAGCGGGCTCACGCCGCTCCGTCTCATGGAACGTGACCGCCTCCTCGAGCTCCCCGTCGTCGCCGTGAACGACGCGCCGATGAAGACCGCCTTCGACAACCGGTACGGCACCGGCCAGTCCTGCGTGTTCGCCATCGCGGACGTGCTCGAGGCGGCCGGGATGACGGTGAGGAACCAGCCTGCGGTGGTGATCGGCTACGGTCCCGTCGGCGAAGGGGTCGCCGCTCACCTGCGCGCGCTCGGCGCGGATGTCGCCGTGACCGAGACGGATCCGGTGCGCGCCCTCCGGGCCGCCCACGACGGGTATCGCACGGGCCTGCTTCACGACCTCGCCCCCGGCGCGCTGGTCGTCTCCGCCACCGGGGCCGCGCACACCGTCGACACCGAGACGCTGCGGGTCGCCGGGATCGTCGCGGTCGCCGGCGGCGTCCCCGACGAGGTCGACGTCGACGAGCGGATGCTCCGCCCGTTCGCACCCGAGGGCACTCCCCTCCCCCACCTCGACCGTGTCGGCGACGGAGCACTCCTGATCGCACGCGGCGGATGCGTCAACCTCGCGGCCGCCGAGGGCAACCCCATCGAGATCATGGACCTGTCGTTCGCGGTGCAGCTCTCCGCGGTCGAGCAGCTCCTGGCCGCCCCCCTCGCCGCCGGAGTCCACCGCTTCCCGCCGGAAGCGGATGCCGCCGTCGCCCGCGCCGCCCTCGCTGCGCGCGGGGAGGACGTCGGCACCCGCGGAATCCACCAGATCGAAGCGCAGCAGGAATGGCGTTCGCGCCGCTATCGGAAGGCAGCCGAGTGAGTCCCGCCCACAGCCCGTCGGCGACCGGCCCCGTTCCCCCGGATCCGGGCGGCCCGGTCACCCTCTACTCCGCGGGGCTCGTCGCACCGATCACCGCGCCGCCCATCGTCGACGGCGCGGTCGCCGTGCGCGACGGCCGCATCCTGCACGTGGGCGAACGCGCCTGGGTGCGCCGCTCGCTCGCCGAGCGCGGACTCACGGCCGAAGAGATCCACTGGCCGGGCATCCTCACCCCGGGCCTGGTCAACGCGCACTCGCATCTGCAGTACACCGGCATGGCCGAGGTCGGCCGCGGTCGGTACCACGGGTTCGACGACTGGGCGAAGGCGTTCAACCCCGTCTACGACGCGGGGCGACCGTGGGGCGAGGATGCCGCCGACGGCGCACAGCGCATGATCCGTTCCGGCACCACCGCCGTCGCGGACATCGTGACCGATGCCGCGGCCTCGTCGGCGCTGCACGACGCGGGGCTGCACGGCATCACGTACTGGGAGGTCATGAGCTGGACCAACGCCGAGTGGGCGCGCACGGGTCGTCGTCAGGTCGAAGAGGCCCTGGACGCCCTGCCGACGCCTCCGGGGTCCGGCCTGTCGCCGCACGCCCCCTACTCGCTGGACATCGAGCCGCTGCTGGAGATCCCCGACATCGTCCGGGAGCGCGGCGGGCGCATCCACATCCACCTCGGCGAGGCGGCGTTCGAGAACGAGTTCGCGCACGAGAAGCCGGATGCCTGGCACACCGCAGGGCTCGGGAGCTTCCAGGAGCTGCGTCAGGCCGGATTCGGCACGAGCGCGACCGAGTTCGTCGACCAGCTCGGCGTCCTCGGTCCGGACTGCCACATCGCCCACGGCGTCTACATGACAGCGCGCGATCGGGCCGTGCTGCGCGAGCGGCACACGACGGTCGCCCTGTGCCCGCGCTCGAACGCGGTCATCGGCCTCGACGAGCCGCCCATCGCCGCCTATCTGAAAGAGGGCAACGCGATCGCGGTGGGCACCGACTCGCTCTCGTCCAGCCCGTCCCTGGACGTGCTCGCCGACGTCGCGGAGCTCGCCCGGATCGCACGGGCGCAGGACTACACCGACCGCGACCTGCACACCCGGCTCCTCGGTGCCGCGACGATCGGCGGCGCGCACGCCATGGGCATCGACGTCGGCCCCGGCCGCACCGGGTACCTCGCCGTCGGAGCGCGCGCGGACCTCGCGTTCTTCGACGTGGCGGCCGGCCCGGACGCGATCGCGGACCTCGTCGAATCCGGCGGCGGGTGCGCGGTGGCGACCGTCATCGCCGGGCGGCTCCGGTTCGCGCGCCCCGACTTCGCCGCGCCCGTCTCCGAGACCTCAGGAGCCGCCCTGTGACCGCCGACCGCCCCGCCACCGCCGACCGCCTCGACCTCGAGCCGCATCCCGAGGGCGGCTGGTTCCGACGCACGTGGACGAGCCCCGCGGGAGTGCAGACCCCGAACGGCCCGCGGCCTGCCGCCACCTGCATCCACTATCTGCTTCGTCCCGGTGAGCACAGCGACTGGCATGTCGTCGTGAGCGACGAACTGTGGCTCTGGCACGGCCCCGGCCGCCTCGAACTCAGCCTCGGCGGCGACGGCGATGCGCCGGGGGCGCCGACGCCCGTCGTGCTCGGTCCCGGTCAGGCCGCGCAGGTGCTCGTCCCCGCGGGCGTCTGGCAGGCCGCACATCCGCTCGACGACGAGGAAGTGCTCGTCTCGTGTGTTGTTTCGCCCGGTTTCGACTTCGCCGATTGGCGTCTGGCCGACTCCCGTACGATGTAAGAGCCCCCTTACTGCCTTCCCAGGAGCACCCCGTGTCGTTCGCCCCCGCCCTTCGCCGTGCCGCCGTGGTCGCCACGGTCGTCGCCGCCGCCATCGCCCTCTCCGCCTGCAGCGGTTCGTCCCAGGCTGCCCCCGCCGCCTCGAACTCGGCCGGCACCGCGCTTCAGACCACGACCGACGGCAAGCTCACGATCGCCACCGGCGACCCCGACTACGAGCCCTGGTTCATCAACAACGACCCGGCCAACGGCAAGGGCTTCGAGGGCGCCGTCGCGAACGCCGTCGCTGCGAAGCTCGGCTACACGGGCAAGGACATCCTCTGGACCCGCACCGGCTTCGAGGCCGCGATCGCTCCCGGACCGAAGGACTGGGATCTCAACATCCAGCAGTTCTCGATCACCGACGAGCGCAAGAAGGCCGTCGACTTCTCGTCGCCGTACTACACCACCACGCAGGCCGTCGTCGCCACCAAGGGGACCCCGGCCGCCTCCGCCAAGACCGTCGCCGACCTTTCGAAGGCCAAGGTCGGCGTCGCCAGCGGCACCACCAACTACACCGTCGCCAAGAAGGAGCTCGGCACCGGCAACCTCGCCGTGTACAACTCGGTCGACGACGTCGTGCTGGCACTCAAGAGCGGCCAGATCGACGCGATGATCACCGACCTCCCGGGTGCGTTCTACGTCACCGCGGCCCAGCTGAAGAACGGTGTCGTGGTCGGCCAGTTCGCGGACGCGAACGGCGGTGACGAGTTCGCGTTCGTCCTCCCGAAGAACTCGCCGAACACCGCTGCGGTCACCAAGGCCGTGGACGCGCTCCGCGCGGACGGCACCCTCGCCGCCCTCGAGAAGAAGTGGCTCAGCGACGCCGTCAACGTGCCCGTGCTCAAGTGAGCGAGACCCTCACCGCGCCGGCGTGGCAGCCGAGTGATCTCGAGCTGAACCGCCGCGCGCTGCGGCGCCGTGCCACGACACGCTCGGTGCTGACGGCGCTGGTCAGCAGCATCGTCGTCGCGGTCGTCCTCGTCGTCGTCATCGTCAACACGCCCGGATGGACAGCCGTGCGCGAGACGTTCTTCGACCCGAAGGTGGCGCTCGCGAGCATCCCCGCGATCTTCCAGGGCCTGCTCCTGAACATCGAGGTGCTCATCGTCTCGGCGATCTGCGTGGCGATCGTCGGAACCGTGCTGGCGGTGCTGCGCTCCCTGCGCGGTCCGGTGTTCTTTCCGCTCAGGATGCTGGCCACCGCATACACGGACTTCTTTCGCGGTGTCCCGCTGCTGATCGTCCTGTATCTGGTCGGCTTCGGCATCCCGGCGCTGATGATCTTCCCGCGGATGCCTCCGGTGTTCTGGGGCACGATCGCCATCGTGATCAGCTACTCGGCCTACATCGCCGAGGTGCTGCGCGCCGGCATGGAGGCGGTGCACCCGTCGCAGCGGGTCGCGGCGCGTTCGCTCGGACTCACCCACGGGCAGACGCTGCGGATCGTCGTCATCCCGCAGGGCGTGCGCAAGGTCGTCCCGGCGCTCATGAACGACTTCGTCTCGATGCAGAAGGACGTCGGCCTCATCTCGGTGCTGGGCGCGGTGGATGCCATCCGCGCCGCCCAGCTGCAGGTGGCGGAGACGTACAACTTCACCCCGTACATCGTCGCGGGCATCTTCTTCGTGATCCTCAGCTGGCCGATGATCCGACTCACAGACACGTTCACGGCGAAGCTCAACAAGCGCGAACAGGCCGGAGGCATCGTATGACCGTGCTCGAGACCGCGACCATTCCGGTGGTCGAAGCGCGCGGCGTGCGCAAGCGGTTCGGCGACCACGACGTGCTGCGCGGCATCGACCTGGCCGTCGCGCCGCACGAGGTGGTCGTGCTGATCGGCGCATCCGGGTCGGGAAAGTCGACGCTGCTGCGCACGATGAACCTCATCGAGCAGGTGGACGACGGGCAGATCTTCCTGGGCGGCGACGACATCACCGACCCACGGGTGGATGCCGACAAGGTGCGCGCCCGCATCGGCGTCGTCTTCCAGCACTTCAACCTCTTCCCGCACCTCAGCGTCATCGACAACGTGACTCTCGCCGCACGACGCGTGCACGGCATCCCGAAGGACGAGGCCCGCGCCCGCGCGCAGAAGCTGCTCGACACGCTGGGTCTCGGCGCGAAGGCGGCGGAGTATCCCGACCGGCTCTCCGGCGGTCAGCAGCAGCGCGTGGCCATCGTGCGCGCGATCCTCACCGAGCCCGAGCTGCTGCTCCTCGACGAGATCACCAGCGCTCTCGATCCGCAGCTGGTGGGCGAGGTGCTCGATCTCGTCCGGGATCTGAAGGGTCGCGGAACGACCATCCTGATGGCCACCCACGAGATGTCGTTCGCCCGCGAGGTCGCCGACCGCGTCGTCTTCCTGAAGGACGGCGTGCTCGTCGAGCAGGGCACGCCCGAGCAGATCTTCGGTGCGCCGCAGCACCCCGCCACGGCGGAGTTCCTCGCCCGCGTCCACCACTGAGGCGGATGTCGGAGGCGCTTGCTAGCGTCGGGGCCATGAGCCGCACCGTGTTCCTGACCGCGTCCACTCTCAACGGCTTCCTCGCCGACTCCGACGACTCGCTCGAGTGGCTGTTCGCCGTGCCCGGCGGCGACAGCGGCGGCGAGGAGTTCGAGCGATTCCTGGACGGCGTGGGAGTGCTCGTTCAGGGCTCGTCGACCTACGAGTGGGTCGTCCGGCACGAAGACCTCACCGCCCACCCCGAGAAGTGGCCGGCGTACTACGGCGCGCGCCCCACCTTCGTCTTCACCAGCCGCACCCTGCCGGCCGTTCCGGGCGCCGACGTCCGCTTCGTGTCGGGGCCCGTCACCGACCACTGGGAGACGATCCGCGAGGCCGCAGCCGGGCGCGACGTCTGGGTCGTGGGCGGTGGCGACCTCGCCGGACAGTTCGCGGATGCCGGACTCCTCGACGAGCTGGTCGTCACGTTCGCGCCGGCGACCCTGACCGCGGGCAAACCGCTCATGCCGCGGACGATCGGCGCGGATCGTCTCGAGCTCCTCGAGGCGACCAAGCGCGGACCGTTCGCCGAGCTGCGCTACCGGGTGTCGTCTGCCTGATCTGCGGGCACCATGAGGGTCCAGGCGCCGTACTTCGGCTCGCGGCCGTCTCCCGATGACGTGCCGGTCAGGCGGCGCCTGATCCAAGGACCCACATGCTCGGCGTAATATCCGAACCCGCGAAGGCTCCGGATGTCGGTCAGCTCCGGCAGCGACCACCAGCCGGTCGGCACGGGGACGCCGAGCGCTGTGAGCACACGGGCGGCGACGCGGTGGTGCCCGCGTGCGTTCATGTGCAGGCGGTCCTCCGACCAGTACGGCGGGGTGGCGAGCTCCCGATCGGGCCAGTTCCACGCGGTGACGACCTCCGGGTAATCCCGCAGCCGTGCGGCGACGGCCTCCGACAACAGGTCGCCGCGTTTCTGGATGACCGGCCGCAGCGGCAGCTGTCCCGACGGATTCGCCCCGGAGAGCGCGATCAGCTGCACGCCCTCCTCCTCGCAGCGCTCGACCACGTGCATGAAGAGGTCGGTGACGTGCGAGATCGAGGTGCGCGGGCGCAGCATGTCGTTGCCGCCGCCGTTGAACGAGAGGTGCGTCGGCTTCAGCGCCAGAGCGGGCTCGAGCTGCTCTGCGACGATCGGGGCGATGAGCTTGCCGCGGATCGCCAGATTGGCGTACTCGACCCGCTCGTCAGAGGCTGCGGCCCATCCTTCGGCGACCAGATCGGCCCAGCCTCGCACGCGACCGTCGGGGAGTTCATCGCCGACCCCTTCCGTGAAGGAGTCCCCGATTGCCACGAAGCGCACTGCTGCCATCCCTCCAGCCTACGACCGACCGGATGCGTCCTCCGTGCGCGGCGACGCGACCTCCCTCGTTGAGACGGGCATAGTGTGGCGTCATGGCCATCTTCGCCGACCGGGCTGCGGCGGGCCGGGAGCTCGCCGGGCTCTTGGACCGGGAGGCCTTCGCGGACGCGGTGGTGTTCGGCATCCCGCGCGGGGGTGTCGTGACCGGAGCCGAGGTCGCCCGGTCGCTGGGTGCACCTCTGGCGGCCGTCGTCGTTCGCAAGCTCGGCGCCCCCTCGAACATGGAGTTCGCGATCGGGGCGATCGCGCAGGAGGTCACCGTCCTGAACCCCGATGCGGTGCGCACGTCCATGGTGACGCCGGAGCAGCTCAACTTCATCGAGGACCTGGAGCGCGTCGAGCTCAGCCGCCGGGTCCGCATCTTCGCGCCGGATCAGATCGACCTGACCAGGCGCACGGCCGTCGTGGTGGACGATGGTGTCGCCACGGGGGCGACCGCGACCGCCGCCTGCCAGGAGCTGCGTCGGCGTGGCGCGGAACGGGTGGTGCTGGCCGTCCCGGTGGCCCCCGCCCGCTGGCGTCCCACTCGCGGCGTCGTCGACGAGTACATCTGTCTGCAGCCGGTCCGGGACTTCTGGGCGGTGGGCCAGTTCTACACCGACTTCACCCAGACGACCGACGCGGAGGTCGTGGAGTTGCTGTCCCACGACCTCCGCGGCGGTTCGGAGTGACGCCGGTCAGCGCGCGAGAGCCTCGCGCAGCGTGTCGAGTCCGACGCCGCCGATGCCGAGCGCGCGCTTGTGGAACTCCTTGATGGAGAACGAGTCGCCCTGACGCGCGCGGTAGTCGTCGCGTGCCTGCTCCCAGATGCGCTGGCCGACCTTGTACGACGGCGCCTGGCCCGGCCACCCGAGGTACCGGTTGACCTCGAACCGGATGAACGCGTCGGACATGTTGACGTTGTGGCGCATGAAGTCGAGAGCGTAGGCGGCATCCCACGTGCCTTCGCCGTCCGGACGCGGCTTCTCGAGGTGAACGCCGATGTCGAGCACCACGCGTGCGGCGCGCATGCGCTGCCCGTCGAGCATGCCCAGGCGATCGGCGGGGTCTTCGAGGTACCCGAGCTGCTCCATCAGCCGCTCCGCGTACAGCGCCCACCCTTCGGCGTGGCCCGAACTGCCCGCGAGCAGTCGGCGCCACGAGTTGAGCTCATGGCGGTTGTAGACCGCCTCCGCGATCTGCAGGTGGTGCCCGGGCACGCCCTCGTGGTACACCGTGGTCAGCTCGCGCCACGTGTCGAAGGTGTCGACGCCCTCGGGCACCGACCACCACATGCGGCCCGGACGCGAGAAGTCGTCGGTCGGGCCGGTGTAGTAGATGCCGCCCTCATTCGTGGGCGCGATCATGCACTCGAGCCGGCGAATGGGCTCGGGGATGTCGAAGTGGCTGCGACCGAGCTCCTCGACGGCCCGGTCGCTGGTCTCCTGCATCCAGCGCTGCAGCGCTTCGGTGCCGTGCAGCGTGCGCGACTCGTCGGCCTCGAGCAGGGCGACGGCCTCCTCGACGGATGCGCCCGGCTTGATCTCGTGCGCGATGGCGGTCTGTTCGGCGACCATCCGGGCGAGCTCCTCGCGGCCCCACTCGTAGGTCTCGTCCAGGTCGATGGTCGCGCCGAGGAAGCGGCGCGAGTGCAGCGCGTAGAGCTCGCGGCCGACCGCGTCGCGGTCGCCGGCGACCGGCGCGAGCTCGCTGCCGAGGAACGTCGACAGGCGGTCGTAGGCCACGCGTGCGGCGTTCGAGTTGTCGGCGAGGTCGCGGGCGAGGGATGCCGGCAGCTGGCCCTCGTCGGGAGCGGCGTTGCCGGTGAAGGTCGCGAAGAACCCGTTGTCCCCGAGGTAGCGGCCGATCTCGGTGGCGACCTCCTCCACCTGACGGCGTGCGGGCACGACACCCTGCGCGATGCCCTCGCGGAGGGTCTCGATGTAGCCGTCGATCGCGCCGCGGACTCCGCCGAGACGACGGGAGATGACAGCCCAGTCCTCGACCGTCGCCGTGGGCATGAGGTCGAACACCGAGCGGATGTCCTGGGCCGGGGAGGCGATCACATTGAGGTCGCGCAGATCCCAGCGCGCCTCGGCGACCTCCAGGTTGAGCCGTAGCTCGCGGGTGAGGTCGGCCTTGGTGACCTCGTCCACGGCGTCGACGGACGTCGCCGCTTCGAGCTCGGACAGCGTCTTGCGGGTGGCGTCGACGATGTCCTGGATGCCCGCCGGTGAGTAGTCGCCGTACCGGTCGTTGAACTCGGAACGGCCGATGTAGGTCGCCAGCGTCGGCACCTTCTCGGCGAGGGTGTCCACCCAGGCGTCCGCGATCTGATCGACCGGGGTCGGGGTGCGGGAAGAATCACTCATCATTCCAGCCTACGGAAACGGCACCCGGTCCCGCCAATCGCGGAACTGGATGCCGCAACCGGGCGCGGTCAGTGACCGGCGAGGTCCCAGTTCGCGCCCCGGCCGATCTGCACGTCGAGGGGCACCGACAGTTCGGCGGCATCGCCCATGCGGGTGCGGACGATGCGCTCGGCGGCATCCCACTCCCCCGGTGCGACCTCGACGACGAGCTCGTCGTGGATCTGCAGCAGGATGCGCGAACGGAGCCCCTCGGCCGTGAACTCGTCGTGGATGCGGAACAGCGCGATCTTCATGATGTCGGCGGCACTGCCCTGGATGGGCGCATTGAGGGCGGCGCGTTCGGCGTTCTCGCGCAGGACGCGGTTGGGGCTGGACAGGTCCGGGAACGGGCGGCGGCGTCCGAAGATCGTCTCGGTGTAGCCGACCTCCTTCGCGGCGAGCACCGACGAGCGCAGGTAGTCGCGGACGGCGCCGAACCGGGCGAAGTACTCGGTCATCAGCTGCTTCGCCTCGGCCTGCTCGATCCGGAGCTGCTTGGACAGGCCGAAGGCCGACAGGCCGTAGACCAGGCCGTAGGACATCGCCTTGACCTTGGTGCGCATGAACGGCGTGACCTCCGCCGGCTCGACGGCGAACACGCGCGACCCGACGAACCGATGCAGGTCTTCACCCGAGTTGAACGCCTCGATGAGGCCCGCGTCGCCCGACAGATGCGCCATGATGCGCATCTCGATCTGCGAGTAGTCCGCCGTCAGGAGCGTCTCGTAGCCCTCGCCCACTTCGAACGCCGCACGGATGCGGCCCGACTCGTCGGAGCGGATGGGGATGTTCTGAAGGTTCGGGTCGGTGCTCGACAGGCGGCCGGTCTGGCTGCCGGTCTGCACGTAGGTGGTGTGGATGCGGTGGTCGGCGCCGATGGCGGCATCCAGCGACTCGATGATCTGCCGGAGCTTGGTCGCCTCACGGTGCTGCAGGAGCAGGTCGAGGAACGGGTGTGGACTGGTCTCTTGCAGATCGGCGAGGACCGCGGCATCCGTGGAATAGCCGGTCTTGGTCTTGCGCGTCTTCGGCAGCTCGAGCTCTTCGAAGAGCACCTCCTGCAGCTGCTTCGGCGAGCCGAGGTTGACCTCCCGGCCGATCACCGCGTAGGCATCCTGGGCGATCGCGTCGGCCCGCACGCCCAGCTCGGCGCTGAACTCCGCCAGCTTCGGATGCGAGACGGCGACGCCGGCGAGCTCCATGGCGGCAAGGGTGGAGAGCGTCGGCAGTTCGATGTCGGCGAGGACCGAGGCGACACCCTCGGGCAGCGCGGCCCGCTGGGCGTCTGCGACGCGGAGGGTGAACCAGGACAGCTGCCCCGGCGTCGCGCCCTCGGTCTCCGGTACGAGCTGCGTGGGGTCGGCCTCGGGGAGCTTCTCGTCGAGATAACGGTCGACGAGGTGACCGAGCGACTTGTCGGGGAAGCTCGGCCGGACCAGCCACCCCGCGATGATCGTGTCGAATCCGATGCCCGAGGTCGTGATGCCCGCCCGACTGAGAGCCTTGATCTGCGGTTTCGCGTCGCTGAACGTCTTGACGGCGTCCGAGGCGAACCAGTCGCGCACGGCCGCCGCGACCTCGTCGTTCCAGCCGGACTCGACCGCCAGGGGCCGATCGCCGTTGCTGCTGATCGTGGCGAACCCGAGCCGCCGGGGCAGGCCGCCCTCGGCCAGGACGGTCACGCCGACCTCGCCCTCGGCGGAGGCCAGCCAGTCGGCGAGGCCGGATGCCGACAGGTCGACCGGCACGGGGGCGGCCACCTGCGGACCGGATGCCGCCGCAGCCATCTGCGGCTCCACGCCGGTCGCTTCGAAGACGCGGGGCAGCAGAGTCTTGAACTCGAGTCGCGCGAAGATGTCGCGCACGGCCTGCGCGTCGATGGGCTGCACGGCGAGGTCGGCAGGGCCGAGCGGCAGCTCGACGTCGCGCAGCAGACGGTTGAGACGGCGGTTGCGGCGCACGTCTTCGATGTGCTCGCGAAGGTTGCCGCCGACGACCCCCTTGATCGTGTCGGCGCCGTCGAGCAGCGCATCGAGGGACCCGAACTGGGTGAGCCACTTGACCGCCGTCTTCTCGCCGACCTTGGGCACGCCGGGCAGGTTGTCGCTGGTCTCGCCCACGAGCGCGGCGATGTCGGGGTACTGCTCGGGCGGCACGCCGTAGCGCTCCTGAACGGTGACCGGGTCGTACCGCTTGAGCTGCGAGACGCCCTGCACGTTCGGGTAGAGCAGCGTGACCTCGTCGGTGACGAGCTGGATCGTGTCGCGGTCGCCGGAGCAGACCAGCACGTCGTAGCCGGCCTCGGCGCCCTGCGTGGCGAGCGTGGCGAGGATGTCGTCGGCCTCGATGTCCTCCTTCTGGAGCACATGGATGCTCATGGCCGCGAGGCACTCCTGAAGCAGCGGGATCTGTCCTCGGAACTCGGCGGGGCTCTCCGACCGATTGGCCTTGTACTCGGTGTACTCGCGGGTGCGGAACGACTGCCGCGACGTGTCGAAGGCGACCGCCATGTGGGTCGGACGCTCGGCCTTGATGAGGTTGACGAGCATCGAGAGGAATCCGTAGATGCCGTTCGTGTGCTGTCCGTCCTTCGTCGAGAAGTTCTCCACGGGGAGGGCGTAGAAGGCACGGTAGGCCAGCGAGTGGCCGTCGACGACGAGAAGGGTAGGCTTTGCGGAGTCCGTCACCCCGCAAGCCTAGCCGGGGCCACCGACACCGAGTTCTGCCGAGCGGAGACACGATGCCCGAGACCACCAGCCCCGGAATCGACTGGGCGATGGCGCGCGGAATGGGCGCCCTCGCAGAGAAGATGGGTCTGCAGTGGGTGGAGTTCTCGCTCGAGCGATGCGTGGCGACGATGCCCGTCGAAGGCAACACGCAGCCGGTCGGACTGATGCACGGCGGTGCTTACGTGGTCCTCGGCGAGTCCCTCGGTTCCATGGCCGCCAACCTCCACGCGGGTCCCGGGCGGCTCGCGGTCGGCATCGACATCAACGCGACGCACACCCGCTCGGCGACCTCCGGCGTCGTCACCGGCGTCTGCACGCCGATCCACCTCGGCCGCAGCATGACCGTCCACGAGATCGCCGTCTCCGACGAGCAGGGACGCCGGCTCTCCACGATCCGGATCACCAACCTGATCAAAGACCTCCCGGCATCCGCCTGAAGCCGAAACGAAGGATGCCGCCGGGTGATCCACTCGGCGGCATCGTCGTGTGACGGGGGCTCAGCCCTTCTTCGGGGCGAGCTGCTCGATGATCGCCTTGGCGACGTCCTGCATCGTCAGGCGGCGGTCCATCGACGCCTTCTGGATCCAGCGGAAGGCCTCGGGCTCGGAAAGGCCCATCTTCTCGTTGAGGAGACCCTTGGCGCGGTCGACGAGCTTGCGGGTCTCGAAGCGCTCGACCATGTCGGCGACCTCGGCCTCGAGCGTGACGATCTGGTCGTAGCGGGCCAGGGCGATCTCGATCGCCGGCAGCAGGTCGTTCGGCGTGAAGGGCTTGACGACGTACGCGAGTGCCCCCGCCTCGCTCGCACGCTCGACGAGCTCCTTCTGGCTGAAGGCGGTCAGCAGCACGACGGGCGCGATGTGGTTCTTACTCAGCTTCTCGGCCGCCGAGATGCCGTCGAGCTGCGGCATCTTGACATCCATGATGACGAGATCGGGGCGCAGCTCGGTCGCCAGCTGTACTGCGGTCTCACCGTCGCCCGCCTCGCCCACCACGTCGAATCCGTTGTCGCGAAGGATCTCCACGATGTCGAGACGGATGAGCGATTCGTCCTCCGCGACGACGACGCGTCGGGGGGCGGGGGCTGCTGCGGGACTCTGCTCCTGGTCAGTCACCTTCCCATCCTAGCGAACGCGTACGAGAGGCCCCTGCATGCGGGTGCGGTAGTGTCGGATGCTGGTACGCCGGTGTGGCGGAATGGCAGACGCGACCGACTCAAACTCGGTTGCCCGAGAGGGCGTGTGGGTTCGACTCCCATCACCGGTACCGACGCCGACAGGGCCGCCCGGAGGGTGGCCCTGTCGGCGTTCGCGGCGCCTACCTCGGGATCGACTTGCCCGCGCTGGTCTTCGTCACGCTCAGGTATCCCGCCTTGCCACCCGTCACGCGGACCGCGATCGTGGTGCCCCGGTCGACGGTCGCGACCTTGTACGCGGAGGTGGTCGCCCCGGCGATCGGGACGCCGTTGCGCAGCCACTGGTAGCGGAGGGCGACCGGTGCCGGACCCCACGCGCCCGCCTGCGCGGTGAGCGTCGCCCCCACGACGGCCGTGCCGGCGATCACGGGGGTCGGCGTGGCGGTCAGCACCCGGGGCACGGCCAGACCTGCGCTGGTCTGCGTGACGGTCGCGTAACCGGGCGCGGCGCCGGTGACCTTGACGGCGAGCGTCGTGCCGCGGTCGGCGACCGTCACCGTGTACGTCGCTCTCGTGGCGCCGGCGATCGGCGTCCCCGACCGGTACCACTGGTACGTGAGCGCGACCGGCGCCGGGGCCCACGCGCCGGGCCGCGCGGTGAGGACCGACCCCGCGGTCGGCGTCCCGCTGATCTGCGGCACCGGCGTCGCCGTGAGCGGCAGCTTCATCACCACGGCCGGACTGGTCTGGGTGACGGTGAGGTAGCCGGCCTTGGTCGCGGTGATCCGAACAGCGATCGAGGCGCCCAGATCGCCGCTCGACGACCCGTACGTCGCCGACGTCGCGCCCGCGATCGGAACCCCGTCGCGCAGCCACTGGTAGGTCAGGGCGACCGGCGCCGGACCCCAAGTGCCCGGCTGAGCGGTCAGCGTCGCGCCGATCGCGGGCGTTCCGGCGATGGTCGGCACCGGCGTCGCGGTCAGCACCCGGGGAACGGACAGGCCGGCGCTGGTCGTGACCACGGTCAGGTACCCGGGTTTGCTGCCGGTGACTCCGACGGTGAGCACGGTGCCGCGGTCGGCGACCGCCACCGTGTAGGTCCGGCCCGTGGCGCCGGGGATCGCCACCCCCGATCGGAACCACTGATAGGCGAGGGTGACCGGCGCGGGTCCCCACGCGCCCGGCTGCGCGGTCAGGACCGACCCCGCAGTCAGTGAGCCGGTGACCTGCGGCGCCGGGGTCGCCGTGAGCGGCCGCAGCACGACGACGCCCGCGCTCGTCCTGGTGACCGTGAGATAGCCGGCCTTGGATGCTGTCACCCGCACGAAGACGGACGCGCCGAGATCGCTGAGCGTTGACCGGTAGGTCGCTCCCGTCGCTCCGGCGATCGGCACGCCGTTGCGCAGCCACTGATATGTCAGCGTCACCGGGGCGGGGGCCCAGGTGCCGGGCAGTGCGGTGAGGGCCGATCCGATGGCCGGCGAACCCGCGATGACCGGAGTCGGCGTGCTGGTCAGGACACGGGGCACGGCGTGGCCCGCACTGAGTCTGGTCACGCTCAGGTAGCCGGACTTGGCGCCCGTCACTCGCACCGAGAGAGTGGTGCCGCGGTCGAGGGGGGTGACCCGGTACGTCGTGGCGGTCGCTCCGCCGATCGCGGCGCCGTTGCGCAGCCACTGGTACGTGAAGGTGACCGGTGCCGGGCCCCAGGCGCCGGGCTGCGCGCTCAGGACCGACCCGGCGGTCAGCGAGCCGCTGATCTGCGGCACCGGGGTCGCGGTCAGCGCCTTGAGCACCACGACGCCCGCGCTCGCCTTCGTGACGGTGAGGTATCCGGGCTTGGACCCCGTCACCCGGACGGTGATGGACGCGCCGAAGTCCGCTGCCGCCGCCCGGTACGTCGCCGACGTCGCGCCGGGAATCGGGGTTGCGCCGCGATACCACTGGTAGGTCAGCGTCAGGGGGGCCGGTGCCCACGTGCCCGGGCGGGCGGTGAACGTCGAGCCGATCGTCGGGATGCCGGTGACCTGCGGCGTCGGCGTGGCGGTCAGCACCCGCGGCACGGCTCTGCCCGCGCTCGTCTCGGTGACGGTGGCGAACCCGGCCCTGCTGCCGGTCACCTTCACCGTGAGGGTGCTGCCCCGGTCGGCGACGACGACCTGGTAGGTCGCGGCGGTCATCCCGGCGATGGCGGCCCCATCGCGGTACCACTGGTAGGACAGGGCGACCGGTGCCGGCCCCCACGTCCCCGGCTGCGCCGTCAGGACCGAGCCCGCTGTCACGGAGCCGGTCACCTGCGGTACGGGGGTTGCCGTCAGCGGCTTCAGCAGCACCACGGCGGCGCTCGTCTTCGCGACGGTGAGGTATCCGCTCTTCGAACCCGTCACCCGGACGGTGATCGACGCCCCCACGTCGCTCACCGGCGGCCGGTACGACGACGCGGTGGCGCCGGCGACCGGGATGCCGTTGCGCAGCCACTGGTAGGACAGGGTCACGGGCGCCGGAGTCCAGGCGCCGGGCTGCGCCGTCAGCAGCGCTCCCGCCGCGCGGATGCCGCTGACGACGGGCACCGGGGTGGCGGTCAGCAGACGAGGCACCGCGATCGGCGCGCTCGTGCGGGTCGTCGTCGCGTATCCCGACCGGCGCCCGGTCACCACGACCGTCAGCGCGGTCCCGCGGTCCGCCACGGCGACCGTGTAGGCGGATGCCGTGGCACCCGGGATCGCCGCACCCGACCGGTACCACTGATAGGTCAGAGAGTCGGGGGCCGGCGCCCACGCGCCGGTCGTGGCCGTCAGCTTGGCTCCGGCCACGGGCGTGCCCGACACTGTCGGCGTGGGCGCGGCGGTGAACGGCGGCGACACCACGGCGGCGGCGCTCAGCCGGGCGACGGTGCCGTATCCCGCCTTCGAGCCGGTGACGCGCACGGTGAGGGATGCGCCGAGGTCGGTCGCGAGCACTTTGTAGGAGGCACTCGTCGCCCCGGCGATGGCGGCGCCGTTGCGCGACCACTGGTACGCGAGGGTCACCGGCGCGGGCGCCCACGCGCCCGGCTTCGCCGTGATGGTGGAGCCGGGCGTGACGTCGCCCGAGATGACCGGAGACGGCGATGCCGTCAGCATCTTGACGGGAACCACCGCGGGGCTGAGCGCCGTCGCCGAGGTGTAGCCGGTCCGGGACCCGGTGGTGACGACCGTCAGCTTCTGACCGGCATCCCCCGCGACCACACGATGCGTCGTGCCCGTCTCCCCCGCGATGGACTGTCCGTTGCGGTACCACTGGTGCTTGAGGGTGACCGGGGCAGGTGACCACGCGCCGTCCTTCACGGCGACGGTCTGTCCGACGACGGCCGAGCCGGTGATGCGCGGCGTCGCCGACCGGACCGTCGCCGCGGGAGAGGTCGTGCCGCCCTGCGGAACACCGACGACCGCGCCCATCGTGCTCGTCTGGATGAACCCGGACACCTCGGAGATCCGGTACGTGCGCCAGTCGAAGTCGAGGCTGCTGTTGTCCTCGGAGACGACGAACGTGCCGGCCGCGGCATTGACGGACTCGACGTAGGCGACGTGCCCGAGCGGGGCGATCGCCGCGGACGTCCACCATGCGATGTCGCCGGGCGCCGGCGTCCGGTCCACCGTGATGCCCTTGGCCTGCGCCTGGCTGCCCCAATCGGTGGCGTTGCCGTGACCGGCGGAGATGAAGTCCGCGATGCCGCGCTTCTGCAGGCGGTACGAGGCGTAGTTCGTGCAGTTGTGCCCGCTGTACATGTACCAGAAGCTCTGTGTGTACACCGCCGCGTACCCGGCGTTGCCGTAACCGGCGGCCGTGCACGCCGTGAAGCCCTTGCACATTGTGCCGTACCAGGTGAGCGCCTGGGCCGACAGGGACTGCGCCACCGTTCCCCCGAGCACGATTGCGATGACTGCGAGCGCACTCACCAGACTCCGACGCAACTGACGCATGATCCCCCGACCTGTCGACGTGTCGCACCAGTTTCTCAGCAAAGACACGGCGAAAACCAATCGGGCGACACGCCGAACAATATCACCACTGATCACACCAGCAACAGGTATAAGCGCGAAAATGCCGATCGGGGATGCCGCGAAATGCGGCATCCCCGATCGGCTCGGTGCTTGCGGTCCTACGACTCGGCTCGGTAGATCGGCGCGGCGCCGTGCACCGCGTCGCCCACCCGGTGGATGCGGATGTCGTTGGTCGACCCGATGATCCCGGGAGGGGAACCGGAGATCACGACGACCTTGTCGCCGACGTTCGCCAGCTCCTCCGAGATGAGGAAGTCGTCGACCTGGATGAACATGCGGTCGGTGTGCGCGACGTGCTCGGTGAGCGTCGAGCGGATGCCCCACGTCAGCGCCATGCGCCGGCGCGTCTCCTCGAGCGGCGAGAAGGCGAGCATGGGGATCTTCGGACGCAGACGCGACATGCGACGGGCCGAGTCGCCCGACTCGGTGAAGACGCAGAGGTACTTGGCCTCGACGAACTCCGCGACCTCCATCGCCGCCAGCGTGATCGCGCCGCCCTGGGTCTTGGGCTTGGTCGTGAGCGGGTGGATGCGGTCGAGTCCGTGGTCCTCGGTGGACTCGATGATGCGGGCCATCGTCTCGACGACCCCGACCGGGTACTTGCCCACGCTCGTCTCGCCCGACAGCATGACCGCGTCGGCGCCGTCGAGCACCGCGTTGGCGACGTCGCTCGTCTCGGCGCGGGTCGGCACCGGGTTCTCGATCATCGACTCGAGCATCTGGGTCGCGACGATGACCGGCTTCGCCATGCGACGGCACAGCTCGACCGCGCGCTTCTGCACGATCGGCACCGCCTCGAGCGGCAGCTCGACGCCGAGGTCGCCGCGGGCGACCATGATGCCGTCGAAGGCGTCGATGATGTCTTCCAGGTTCTCGACCGCCTGCGGCTTCTCGATCTTGGCGATCACCGGGATGTGGCGTCCTTCTTCGGCCATGATGACGTGGACCCGCTGCACGTCCTTGGCGTCGCGGACGAACGAGAGCGCGATGATGTCCGCGCCGGCGCCGAGAGCCCAGCGGAGGTCCTGCTCGTCCTTCTCGCTCAGGGCGGGGACGTTCACGGCGACGCCGGGGAGGTTGATGCCCTTGTTGTTGGACACCGGGCCGCCCACGATGACCTCGGTGGTGACGGTCGTCTCGTCCGAGTCCACGACCTTGACGCGGACCTTGCCGTCGTCGATCAGCAGGAAGTCGCCGGGCTTGACGTCCTGGGGCAGGCCCTTGAACGTGGTCGAGCAGATCTCCTTCGTTCCGGCGATGTCGTCGACGGTGATCTTGAAGATGTCGCCGGCCTTGAGCTCGTGCGGGCCCTTGGCGAACTTGCCGAGACGGATCTTCGGGCCCTGCAGGTCGACGAGGATCGCGACCGGCTTGCCCGCCTCTGCGGCGGCCTTGCGGACATTGTTGAAGTTGTTCTCGTGCACGGAGTAGTCGCCGTGGCTGAGGTTGAAACGGGTCACATCGACACCCGCGTCGATGATCGCGCGGACCATCTCGTAGGTGTCGGTTGCGGGGCCGAGGGTTGCGACGATTTTCGCGCGTCTCAAGGGTGCTCCAGGGGTTGGTTCAGAAGGCAAGCAGAAAATGTGCCAGGCCCAGCCTACGCAGGCTGCAATCCGATGGCGAGATCGGTGGGCTTGACCGGCGCCGGCAGGGAGGTCTCGCCCATCAGGTAGCGGTCCACCGCCGCGGCCGCGGCACGGCCCTCGGCGATCGCCCACACGATGAGCGACTGGCCGCGACCCGCGTCGCCGGCCACGAAGACGCCGGGGGTCGTCGACTGGTAGTCGTCGTCCCGCTGCACGTTCCCGCGGTCGGTGAACACCGACCCGAGCTGCTCGTCGATCGCGGTGCGCTCGGGGCCGGTGAAGCCCATGGCGATGAGCACCAGGTCTGCGGGGATCTCGCGCTCCGTGCCGCTCTTGGGCACGCGGCGCCCGTCGACGAACTCGGTCTCGGCGACCCGCAGCGCCCGCACCTCACCGGCGTCGTTCGCGAGGAACTCGACGGTCGAGGCGAGGTACGTGCGCTCGCCGCCCTCCTCGTGCGCGGACTGCACCTCGAAGACGGTCGGCATCATCGGCCACGGCTGGTGGTCAGGTCGCTCCGCGGCGGGCCGGCGTCCGATCGCGAGGTTGGTGACGCTCAGCGCGCCCTGACGGTGCGCGGTGCCGATGCAGTCGGCCCCGGTGTCGCCCCCGCCGATGACGACGACGTGCTTTCCCTGCGCGGTGATCTGGTTGGGCACGTGCGTGCCCGCGGTGGCGCGGTTCGACTCGACGAGGTACTCCATGGCGAAGTGGACGCCGTCGTGGTCGCGTCCGGGGATCGGCAGATCACGGGGAACGGTGGCGCCGGTGGCGATGACCACCGCGTCGTAGCGGGCCCGCAGGTCGCTCCAGGAGATGTCCTTGCCGATCTCCACGCCGGCGCGGAAGCGGGTGCCCTCGTCCTGCATCTGACGCAGCCGGGCCTCGATGTGACGCTTCTCCATCTTGAAGTCGGGGATGCCGTACCGCAGGAGGCCGCCGATGCGGTCGTCGCGCTCGAACACCGCGACGGTGTGCCCGGCGCGGGTCAGCTGCTGGGCGGCGGCGAGACCGGCCGGCCCCGAGCCGACGACCGCGACCGTCTTGCCGGTGAGGCGCCCCGGGGGCTCCGGCTCGATCCAGCCGTTGCCGAAGGCCTCGTCGACGATCGACACCTCGATCTGCTTGATCGTGACCGCGGGCTGGTTGATCCCCAGCACGCAGGAGCTCTCGCACGGGGCCGGACACAGCCGCCCGGTGAACTCCGGGAAGTTGTTCGTCGCGTGCAGGCGCTCGCTCGCGGCACGGCCCTCGCCGCGCCAGGTCAGGTCGTTCCACTCCGGGATGAGGTTGCCCAGCGGGCATCCCTTGTGGCAGAACGGGATGCCGCAGTCCATGCAGCGTCCGGCCTGCCGTCGGAGCACGGCCGAGTCGCCCGGCTCGTACACCTCTTTCCAGTCCAGGATGCGTACGGGTACGGGGCGCCGGGCGGGAAGCTCCCGCTCGGTCACCTTCAGAAAGCCCTTCGGGTCAGCCACCCGTCACCTCCAGAATGCGGGTCCAGACGACATCGCCGTCGGGGTCCAGTCCTTGTTCGACGGCCGCCTGCCGGGTCTCCAGCACGGCGGCGTAGTCGCGCGGGAGCACCCGCACGAAATGATCCACTTCGGTCTCGAAGTCGGCCAGCAGGGATGCCGCCAGCTCCGATCCGGTCTCTTCGACGTGCCGCTCGAGCAGGTCCCGCAGGATCTCGGCATCCGCGGTGCCGAGCGCACCCAGCTGCAGCTCGCCCGAGGACAGCGCCTCGCGGTTCACCCGCTCACGGTCCAGCTTGTACACGTACGCGGTCCCGCCGGACATGCCGGCGCCGAGGTTGCGCCCGGTCTCCCCGAGGATGACGGCCAGGCCGCCGGTCATGTACTCCAGCGCGTGGTCGCCCACGCCCTCGACGATCGCGGTGGCGCCGGAGTTTCGCACCAGGAACCGCTCCCCCACGACGCCGGACAGGAACAGCGTGCCCTGCGTGGCGCCGTAGCCGATGACGTTGCCGGCGATGACGTTCTCCGAGGCCGGGAAGGTGGCGGCCTGCGGCGGACGGATCGCGATGCTTCCGCCGGACAGGCCCTTGCCGACGTAGTCGTTGGAGTCGCCCTCCAGACGCAGCATGATGCCCGCCGGGAGGAACGCCCCGAACGACTGGCCGGCAGAACCCGTGAGGTCGACCTCGATGGATCCGGTCGGCAGGCCGTTCTCACCGCGCGCCTTCGTGACGTGGTAACCCAGCATCGTGCCGACGGCACGCTCCGTGTTGCGGATCGGGAGGGCGATGCGCACGTGCCCGCCGGTCTGGATGACGTCCTGAGCGCGCTCGATCAGCTGCACGTCGAAGTGCTTCTCGAGCTCGTGCTCCTGACCGCGCAGGTTGCGCCGCGGCTCGTCGTCGGCGAACTCCGGGCCGTCGAGGATCGGCGCCAGGTCGAGCCCCTTCGCCTTCCAGTGCGCGACGGCATCCATCGTGTCCAGCAGCTCGTTGTGGCCGACGGCCTCGTCGAGCGAGCGGAATCCGAGGTCGGCCAGGTACTCGCGCACCTCTTCGGCGATGAACTCCATGAAGTTCACGACGAACTCGGGCTTGCCCGTGAAGCGCTCGCGAAGCACCGGGTTCTGCGTCGCGACGCCGACGGGGCAGGTGTCGAGGTGGCAGACGCGCATCATGATGCAGCCGGAGACCACCAGCGGCGCGGTCGCGAATCCGAACTCCTCGGCGCCGAGCAGGGCGCCGATGATGACGTCGCGGCCGGTCTTGAGCTGTCCGTCGACCTGCACCACGACCCGGTCGCGCATGCTGTTGAGCATGAGCGTCTGCTGGGTCTCGGCCAGGCCGAGCTCCCACGGCGTCCCGGCGTGCTTGAGCGAGTTGAGCGGACTGGCGCCCGTTCCGCCGTCGTGTCCGGACACCAGGATGACGTCCGCCAGGGCCTTCGCCGTCCCGGCCGCGACGGCGCCGATCCCGGACTGGCTGACGAGCTTCACGTGCACTCGCGCGGCGGGGTTGGCCCGCTTCAGGTCGAAGATCAGCTGCTTGAGGTCCTCGATCGAGTAGATGTCGTGGTGCGGCGGCGGCGAGATCAGCCCGACGCCGGCCGTGGCATGACGCGTGCGCGCGACCCACGGGTACACCTTCGTCGGCGGCAGCTGTCCGCCCTCACCGGGCTTGGCGCCCTGCGCGAGCTTGATCTGCAGGTCGTCGGCCTCGGTGAGATACAGGCTCGTGACGCCGAACCGCCCGGATGCCACCTGCTTGATGGCGCTGCGACGGGTGGGGTCGAGGAGCCGGTCGACGTCTTCGCCGCCCTCGCCGGTGTTCGACTTCGCCCCGAGCCGGTTCATGGCGATGGCGAGCGTCTCGTGGGCCTCGCGGGAGATCGAGCCGTAGCTCATCGCGCCCGTCGAGAACCGCTTGACGATGGATGCCACCGACTCGACCTCGTCGATCGGCACCGGCCGGCGCACACCCGTGCGGAGCCGGAAGAGACCGCGCAGGGTCTTCAGCTCGGCGGCCTGGTCGTCGACGAGCTTCGTGTACTCGCGGAAGATGTCGTACCGCCGGGTGCGCGTCGAATGCTGCAGCCGGAACACGGTGTCGGGGTTGAACAGGTGCGGCGAGCCGTCACGGCGCCACTGGTACTCCCCGCCGGTCCACAGCCGCTCGTGGGCGCGGACGGCGGCATCCTCCGGGTATGCATAGGCGTGCCGCGAGGCGTTCTCCGCTGCGATGACCTCCAGCCCGACGCCGCCGAGCTTGGATTCGGTGCCGGTGAAGTAGGCGTCGATGAACTCCTCGGACAGGCCGACGGCCTCGAACACCTGGGCGCCGGCGTACGACGACACGGTGGAGATGCCCATCTTGGACATGATCTTCAGCACGCCCTTGCCGAGCGCGTAGATCAGGTTCTTGACGGCCTTCTCGGGCGTGACGTCGGTGATGAAGCCCGCCCGCACGAGGTACTCGACGGTCTCCATCGCCAGGTACGGGTTGACCGCGAACGCGCCGTAGCCGAGCAGGGTCGCGACGTGGTGCACTTCGCGCACGTCGCCGGCCTCGACGATCAGACCGCAGTTCATGCGGGTCTGCTTGCGCACCAGGTGGTGGTTGACCGCGGCGACCATGAGCAGCGACGGGATCGGCGCCAGGTCTTTGTTGGAGTCGCGGTCGCTGAGCACGATGAACTCGGCGCCGTCCTCGATGGCCTGGTCGACCTCCTTGCACATCTGCTCGAGCCGGCGCTTCATGCCCGCCGCGCCCGACTCGACCCGGTAGAGGCCGCGGATCGTCACGGAGGTCCGGCCCGGCAGCGCGGTGTGGATGTGCTGGATCTTCGCGAGCTCGTCGTTGTCGATGACCGGGAAGTCGAGGGTCACGTTGCGCGTGTGGTCCGGTCCCCAGTCGAGGAGGTTGCGCTCCGGGCCGAGGCCGATCGTCAGCGACGTGACGACCTCTTCGCGGATCGAGTCCAGCGGCGGGTTGGTCACCTGGGCGAACTGCTGCGTGAAGTAGTCGAACAGCAGGCGCGGGCGATCGCTCAGGACGGCGACGGGCGTGTCGCTGCCCATCGCGCCGAGCGGCTCGGCGCCGGTCTGCCCCATCGGCGTCAGCATGATGCGGACGTCTTCCTCGGTGTAGCCGAAGGTCCGCTGACGACGGGTGATCGAGGCGATCGGATGCACGATGTGCTCGCGCTCGGGAAGATCGCGCAGGCGCACGCGACCGGCATCCAGCCACTCCTGCCACGGGTGCAGGGTGGCGAGGTCGCGCTTGATCTCGTCGTCCTCGATGATCCGGCCCTGAGCCGTGTCGACGAGGAACATGCGTCCGGGGCGGAGTCGCCCGCGGCGCTTGATGCGCTCGGGCGCGAAATCGAGCACGCCCGTCTCGCTGCCGATGACGATGAGGCCGTCGGTGGTCTCGGTCCAGCGGCCGGGACGCAGGCCGTTGCGGTCGAGGGTCGCCCCCACCTGCGTGCCGTCGGTGAAGATCAGCGCGGCGGGCCCGTCCCACGGCTCCATCTGGATCGAGTGGTACTCGTAGAAGGCGCGCAGGTCGCCGGTGATGTCGGCCTGCTTCTCGTAGGCCTCCGGGACCATCATCATGATGGCGTGCGGCAGGCTGCGCCCGGTGAGCGTGAGCAGCTCCAGCACCTCGTCGAACGACGCCGAGTCGCTCGCCCCGGGTGTGCACACCGGCAGCAGGGGCTCGATCTCGCCGAGCAGATCGCTGGCGAGCTGCGACTGACGCGCGCGCATCCAGTTGCGGTTGCCGCCGACGGTGTTGATCTCGCCGTTGTGTGCGAGCATCCGCAGCGGCTGCGCGAGCGGCCAGGACGGGAAGGTGTTGGTCGAGTACCGCGAGTGCACGACGGCCAGCTCGGACGCGAAGCGCTCGTCCTGGAGGTCGGGGTAGAACGGCTCGAGCTGCAGGGTGGTGACCATGCCCTTGTAGCCGAGGGTGCGGCTGGACAGGGAGACGAAGTACGCGTCGAGCTCATTGCGTGCCCGCACGCGCAGACGGTAGACGCGCCGGTCGAGGGCGATGCCGGACAGCGCCGGCTCGGTCCCCTCACTCGGGCGCGACACGAACAGCTGCTCGAACGCCGGCCGCGCGTCGTGCGCGAGCTTGCCGAGGTGCTCGTCTTCGGTGGGCACCTCGCGCCAGCCGAGAACGGTCAGGTTCTCACTGCGGGCGATGCGTTCGACGCCCTCCTTCTGCGCGAGGCGCGCCGCATCGTCGCGCGGCAGGAAGATCATCCCGGCCGCGTACTCGCCCACGGGGGGCAGGTCGAAGTCGACGACGGCGCGCAGGAAGGCGTCGGGCATCTGGGTCAGGATGCCTGCGCCGTCTCCGGTGCCGGCATCCGACCCGATCGCACCGCGGTGCTCGAGGTTGCGCAGCGCCGTGAGCGCCAGGTCGATGATGTCGTGGCCCGCCGTGCCGCGCAGCGTCGCGACCATCGCCAGGCCGCAGGCATCCTTTTCGAATGCCGGGTTGTACATGCCCTGCTTCGCGGGGGCGGAGGCTTGCGCAGCCGAGAACGACGAGAGGTCGCCGGGACTGGGTGCCATGGGTACCGTCCTCATATTGATCATTCAAATGGGACGCCATCGGCCCAGTGGGGACTGAGGCAGTGTTACGGAGCGGCGGCGCTTGTGGCTGCGCGGTTCTCTGCCTCCTCGGACGGAGGCTCGCTCACGTCCACGTACTCGGGGGTGTTCTGCGATTGTACCGAACCTTTGCCCCGCGGCTCGCGTCCGGGCATGTACGGCGACGGTTCGAGACCCGGGTGGCGTCGCTTCTGCACGATCATGATGCCCAGACCGATGATCACACCGAAGATTGCGGCCCAAACGTTCGTTCGCAGGCCCAGGAAGACGTCGCTCGGATCGATGCGAATCGATTCCCAGACGATGCGGCCGGCGCTGTACCAGACCAGGTACAGGCCGAACAGGCGCCCCCACTGCAGGGTGAAGCGCTGACCCGCCCAGAGCAGCACGGCCGCGCCGAGGAGGTTCCAGATCATCTCGTACAGGAACGTCGGGTGGAAGAGGGTTCCCGCGGCGAGACCGGCCGGGAAGGCCGGGTTCGTGGACTGGATCTCCAGGCCCCACGGCAGGTCGGTCGGCAGCCCGAAGAGCTCGTTGTTGAAGTAGTTGCCCAGCCGCCCCATGGCCTGCGCGATGATGAGGCCCGGCGCCAGCGCGTCGGCGAAGGTCCAGAAGCGGATGCCGCGCCAACGGCACCCGAGGTACGCGCCGATCGCGCCGCCGATGAGCGCACCGTAGATCGCGATGCCGCCCTGCCAGATCGCGAACGCGCTCCACGGGTTGGCCCCGGGACCGAAGTAGAACGACCAGTGGGTCACCACGTGGTAGATGCGCGCGCAGATGATCCCGAGCACGACCGCCGGAAGGGCGATGTCGATGACGACCCAGTTCTCGGCTCCGCGCTTGTTGAGCCGGTGGTTGGTCATCAGCGTCGCGACGATGATGCCGGCGATGATGCACAGCGCGTAGAAGTGGATCGTGAAGGGTCCGACCGTGAAGTAACTCACCGACGGGCTCGGGATGCTGGCGAGCACGCCGGAGAGCGCACTCGTGGGGGCGAACGTCATGGTGTCGAGTCTAGGCGCTCGGATCAGGCCGACGTACCGGCGGCGAGCCCGCGGGCGGTGGCCGCCAGGCCGTCCAGGCCGCCGTCGCGCAGGGCGCGCACCAGAGCGGTTCCGACGATGGCCCCGTCGGCGTAGTCGAGGACGCCCGCGACCTGGTCGGCGTTGGAGATGCCGATGCCGACGCAGGCGTGCTCGCACCCGTGGTCGCGCAGCCGCGCCACGAGCGTGCGGGCCGCGGCATCCAGCTGCGCCCGCTCCCCCGTGATGCCCATCGTCGACACCGTGTAGACGAAGCCGGTGCTCGCCCGCACGATCAGGTCGAGACGCTCGTCCGTGGAGGTCGGAGCTGCCAGGAAGACGCGGTCGAGCCCGGTGCGCTCGGAGGCGGCGATCCATTCGGCGGCCGCATCCGGCGTGATGTCGGGCGTGATGAGCCCGGCCCCGCCGGCCGCGGCCAGGTCGTCGGCGTAGCGGTCCACGCCGTACTGCACCACCGGGTTCCAGTACGTCATCACCAGCACGGGGACGCCGGTGCGCTCGGTGATCTCCTTCACCGCGGGGAACAGGTCGCGCAGCCGGAAGCCGTTCGCCAGGGCCGTGTGCGTCGCCTCCTGGATGATCGCGCCGTCCATCACCGGGTCGGAGTAGGGCGGCCCGAGCTCGAGGATGTCGGCCCCGTTCTCGGCGAGGGTCACGGCCGCCTCGATGCTGGTGCGCAGGTCCGGGTACCCGAGCGGCAGGTAGCCGACGAACGCGCCGCGGCCTTCGGCCTCGACGGCATCCAGCATGTCGGCGATACGGCTCATGCTCCGGCCCCCTGGTCGGCGTCGTCGTACAGGTGGAAATACCGCGCGGCGGTGTCCATGTCCTTGTCGCCGCGGCCGGACAGGCAGACGGCGATCACGCCGTCGGGTCCGAGCTCCTGCCCGATGCGCAGCGCTCCCGCCAGCGCGTGGGCGGATTCGACCGCCGGGATGATGCCCTCGGTGCGGCTGAGGAGGCGCAGGGCCTGCATCGCTTCGTCGTCGGTCGCCGGGATGTACTCGGCGCGCCCGATCGCGGACAGCCACGAGTGCTCCGGGCCGACGCCGGGGTAGTCGAGTCCGGCGGAGATCGAGTGCGACTCGATGGTCTGGCCGTCTTCGTCCTGCAGCACGTAGGTGCGGGCGCCGTGCAGGATGCCGGGGCGTCCGCGCTCGATCGAGGCGGCGTGCTTGTCGGTGTCGACGCCGTCGCCGGCCGCCTCCACCCCGTAGAGCTTCACGTCGGCGTCGTCGAGGAACGCGTCGAACATGCCGATCGCGTTCGAGCCGCCGCCCACGCATGCCACGACGGCGTCGGGCAGGCGCCCGACCTCGTCGAGCAGCTGCGCGCGCGCCTCTTCGCCGATGACCTTCTGGAAGTCGCGCACCATCGCCGGGAACGGGTGCGGGCCCGCCGCCGTGCCGAAGATGTAGTTCGTCGTCTCGACCGACGCCACCCAGTCCCGGTAGGCGTCGTTGATGGCGTCCTTCAGCGTGCGCGAGCCGGTCTTGACCGCCACGACCTCGGCGCCGAGGAGCCGCATGCGGGCCACGTTGAGCGCCTGGCGCTCGGTGTCGACCTCGCCCATGTAGATCGTGCAGTCCATGCCGAACAGCGCGGCGGCGGTGGCGGTGGCCACGCCGTGCTGACCGGCCCCGGTCTCCGCGATCACACGCGTCTTGCCGAGCCGCTTGGTGAGCAGCGCCTGACCGAGCACGTTGTTGATCTTGTGGGAACCGGTGTGGTTGAGGTCTTCCCGCTTGAGGAAGACGCGCGCGCCGCCGGCGTGCTCGGCGAACCGCGGCACCTCGGTGATGATCGACGGCCGTCCGGCGTATGTGTCCAGCAGGTGGCGGAACTCCGCGAGGAATGCGGGATCGGCCATCGCCTGCTCGTACACCTCGGTGAGCTCGTCGATCGCGGCGATCAGGGACTCGGGCATGTAGCGCCCGCCGAACTCGCCGTAGAACGGGCCGTGTGCAGCGCGCAGCGAACCGATGTCGGTCGGCACTTCGGCTCCCTCCAGTCGCTCGGTACGTGGCATGTCAGGCCTCCAGGAAGGATCGGAGTGTGGCGACCGGGTCGCCGGTCACGAGCGCCTCACCGACGAGAACGGCATCTGCTCCGGCGCTGCGGTAGTGAGCGACGTCGGCCGGTGCGAGCACGGCGGACTCGGCGACCTTGGTGGCATCCGCCGGGATTCGGTCGGCGAGGCGGCCGAACAGGTCGCGGTCCATCTCGAAGGTGGTCAGGTCGCGGGCGTTGACGCCGATGAGCCGAGCGCCGAGCTCGGCGGCGCGATCGACCTCGTCGGCCGAGTGCGCTTCGACGAGCGCCGTCATACCGAGCTGGCCGATGAGTTCGAACAGCTCCGCGAGCACCGGCTGGTCGAGCGCCGCGACGATCAGCAGCACCAGGTCGGCGCCGGAGGCGCGGGCCTCCAGCACCTGATACGGCGTCGCGATGAAGTCCTTGCGCAGCACCGGGAGCCCGACGCGCGCCTTGACGGCCTCGAGATCGGCGAGGGTCCCCTTGAACCGGCGTCCTTCGGTGAGCACGGAGATCGCCGAGGCGCCGCCCTGCTCGTACAGCGCGGCGAGGTGCGCCGGGTCCGGGATGCCGGCGAGGTCTCCCCGCGAGGGGCTCGCGCGCTTGACCTCGGCGATCACCTTGACGCGTTCGCCCGGTGCCAGGAACGCGAGCGCATCGCGTGCCGGGACCTGCGCCAGCGCGGCGCGCTCGACGTCTGCGAGGGGCCGGGTCAGCTCACGCTGTGCGGCGTCTTCGACGGCTCCGTCCGTGAGGTCGGCGAGGAGGTTCAATGCTCTTTGGGCTGGTACTTCGGACCGTTGACCCCGTAGCCCGCCTTCTTCATGGCGAACCCGACGATGGGGCCGATGACGATGATGACCACCGAGGCCCAGACCAGCGCGGGCAGCTCAAGGTAGAAGAACAGCGTGCCGAAGGCGACGCCGGCGAGCATGATGATGACCATCGCCCACGCCGCGGGCGAGTGTCCGTGGCCGGGGTCTGCGATGGGGTTCGACATGGGGCTCCTTGAAGTCCGGGCTGGCGGGCGATGTGCCCGCGGCCAGTTTAGCGGGTGGAGGCGGCCCCTCCCCGGCGCGCGAATCGCGTCGCCGGTTCAGCGGCCGGAATCGGTGGGGTCGTCGCCGCGGGACAGGTCGTCCCACGAGTCGACCGCGTCGAGCGGTCCCGAGGACGGCCGTGGGGCGGCATCCGTCCGGTACCGGCGTCCGCCGGCGCGCCAGCGGCGAGCGGTCGCCAGCACGAACACGCCGACGAGCACGAGCAGGACCCAGAGCACCAGCGCGACGTACGGCCACGCCGACGCGTCGATGCGGGCGATGAGCGCCGCGACCGAGGCGTCGCCGGTGATCCCGGTCGACGTCGTGACGACGCGCGCGACCGCGCTCACCGGGTGGTCCACCGCGACCGGCCACGTGGCGATCAGCAGCAGCGCGCCGATCGCGACCTCGAGGGCGCCGAACACGATGCGCAGCACGGTTCCGGCGATCGACAGCGCGGCCCCGAGGGCGAGTGCGGCGAGGCTCAGCGGTGCGAGCACGGGGACGGCAGTGGACCCGGGAACCGCGAGGCTGTGGGCGGCGGCGCCGCTCAGCTGCACGGTGAACCAGGGCTGCGTCGACGCGATGACACCGAGTCCGCCGCAGACGAGGGTGAGGACGACCGCGAGGAGGCGAGCGCGCGCGATCATGCGGTCGCGTCCGTCACGGCCGGCTCCAGGTCCACAGTGTCGAAGCACGTGCGCGTGCCGGTGTGGCAGGCGGCGCCGATCTGCTCGACCTGCAGCAGGACGGTGTCGCCGTCGCAGTCCAGGCGCGCTCCGCGCACCAGCTGGATGTGCCCGGACGTGTCGCCCTTGCGCCAGTACTCCTGCCGGGAACGCGACCAGAACGTGACGCGGCCCTCGGTGAGCGTGCGCCGCAGCGCCTCGGCGTCCATCCAGCCGAGCATGAGCACCTCGCGAGTGTCCCACTGCTGCACGATCGCCGCGACGAGCCCCTGGTCGTTGAACGACACCTGGGCGATGCGCCCTTCGACGGACTCAGGGACCGGAGAAGAATCGGCGGTCACAGTCGCACCTCGATCCCATCCGCGCGAAGCGCCTGCTTCACGTCGTCGATCGTCATCTGGCCGGAGTGGAAGACCGATGCCGCGAGCACGGCGTCGGCGCCTGCGTGCACCGCGGGCGCGAAGTGCGAGACATCCCCCGCTCCCCCGGACGCGATCACCGGCACGCTGGAGATCTCGCGCATGAGACCGGTGAGCTCGATGTCGAACCCCGCCTTGGTGCCGTCGGCGTCGATGGAGTTGACCAGAAGCTCCCCCGCGCCGCGTTCGATGGCCTCACGGGCCCACTCCAGCGCATCCAGATCGGTCTCGGTGCGCCCGCCGTGCGTGGTGACGACGAAGCCGGAGTCGGTGCGCGGCGACCGCTTCACGTCGAGGGAGAGCACGAGCACCTGGGCCCCGAAGGCATCGGCGATCTCGTCGATCAGCGCCGGGCGCGCGATCGCGGCAGAGTTCACGCCGACCTTGTCCGCGCCGACCGACAGCAGCCGGGCGACGTCCTCGGTGCTGCGGATGCCGCCGCCGACGGTGAGCGGGATGAAGACCTGCTCCGCCGTCCGCCGCACGACGTCGTAGGTGGTCGCACGCTCCTCGACCGTCGCGGTGACATCGAGGAAGGTCAGCTCGTCCGCGCCCTGCGCGAAGTACAGCGCCGCCAGCTCGACGGGATCGCCCATGTCGCGCAGGTTCTCGAAGTTGACCCCCTTGACGACGCGACCGGCGGCCACATCGAGGCACGGGATGACACGGGTCACGAGAGACATCAGAGCCTCGCGTTGTGGATGGCCGTGACGAGGATCGCGCGCGCGCCGAGCTCGTACAGCGCATCCATCGCGTGATTGACCTCGCCCCGGGCGCACATCACCCGCACGGCGACCCACTCCGGGTCGCGCAGCGGGGAGATCGTGGGCGATTCGACGCCCGGCGCGATGGCCACGGCCTGCTCGACGAGATTCGCCGGCAGGTCGTAGTCGATCATGACGTACCGTCGCGCGACCATCACGCCACGCAGCCGACGGAGGAACGTGTCGACCCCGGGAGCCTCGTGGGGGCCCTGGATCAGCACCGCCTCGGATTCCAGCAGCACGGGCCCGAAGATCTCCAGGCCCGCCTGCCGCAGCGTGGTGCCCGTCGAGACGACGTCGGCCACGGCATCCGCGACGCCGAGCTGCACGGCCGACTCGACCGCGCCGTCCAGCGGCACGATGTCCACGCCGATGCCGTGCTCGTCGAGGTAGGCGTCCACCAGGCCGGGGTACGCGCTCGCGACCCGGAGCCCCTGCAGGTCGTTCAGCTCGCGGAAGCGCCCGGGAGGGCCGGCGAACCGGAACGTCGACCCGGCGAAGCCGAGCGCCTCGATCTCGCGGGCACGGCCGCGGACGTCCAGCAGGAGGTCGCGGCCGGTGATCCCGACATCCAGCGCACCGGATCCGACGTAGGTGGCGATGTCACGGGGACGAAGGTAGAAGAACTCGACGTCGTTCGCGAGATCGGAGACGTAGAGGTCTTTCGCGTCGCGACGGCCGGTGTATCCGGCCTCGGACAGCATCTGGGCGGCGGTCTCGGCGAGCGAGCCCTTGTTCGGCACGGCAATGCGCAGCATGACGAAGTCTTTCGGTCAGAGTGGGGATGCGTTCACAGGTGGCGGTACACGTCGGCGAGGGTCAGGCCCTTCGCATGCATGAGCACCTGCAGATGGTAGAGCAGCTGCGAGATCTCCTCGGCCGCGGCATCCGTCGACTCGTATTCGGCGGCCATCCACACCTCGGCCGCCTCTTCGACGATCTTCTTGCCGATCGCATGGACGCCCGCGTCGAACTCTGCAACAGTGCCGGATCCCTCCGGTCGCTCTGCGATCTTCACCGCGAGCTCGGCGAACAACTCGTCGAACGTCTTCACCTGTCCAGGGTACCGGCTCCGTCAGTGACGGTGCGCCGCGGCCGCGTCACGCAGCGACGCGATGGCGGCGTCCGGGTCCCCGGCGCCGAAGACCGCCGACCCGGCGACGAACGTGTCGGCACCCGCGTCGGCGGCCTGCTCGATCGTGCCGGGCGCGATCCCGCCGTCGACCTGAAGCCAGACCGAGGACCCGCGCCGCTTCGCCTCATCCGCCAGCCGGCGCAGCTTCGGCATCATCTCGGGCATGAACGACTGCCCCCCGAAACCCGGCTCGACCGTCATCACCAGAACCTGGTCGAAGTCGTCGAGCAGATCGAACAGGCTCTCGACGGGCGTCGCGGGCTTGACTGCGACGCCGGCGCGCGCGCCGATGTCGCGTAGACGCCGGGCGAGTGCGACCGGCTCCGCGGCCGCCTCGAGGTGGAAGGTCACCGACGCGGCTCCGAGTTCGGCGTAGCCGGGAGCCCACCGGTCCGGGTCCGCGATCATCAGGTGCACGTCCAGCGGGATCGGACTCGTCTCCTGGATGCGCCCCACCATCTGCGGGCCGAACGTGAGGTTGGGCACGAAATGGTTGTCCATGACGTCCACGTGCACGAAGTCCGCACCCGCGATCCGCGCGAGTTCGGACTGCATGTTCACGAAGTCGGCGGCGAGAATGCTCGGATTGATGCGGATGTCGTCGGCCACAGCACCATTATGTCGGTGCCGCTGGGCTCTCCCCCAGCGCACAGGTGCACGCGGGTAGGGTCGGATCAGGCATCCAGCATCGACCGGGAGGCACGAGCACGATGGACCACGAGACCGGCGCAGCCGACCAGAACCCCGAGAACGAACCGAATCCGACCGAGAATCCGGCGCCCGAAGGCGTGCCCGCCGCGACGACACCCGAGACCGCGGCCGGAGCCGAAGAGCTCATCGCGGGAGCCGAGGAGCCCCCCGCGGGAGCCGATGCGAAGCCGCGGCGTCGTCTCAGCCGGGGCGCGCTGATCGCGATCATCGTGGCCGCGGTGATCGTCGTCGCCGCCGTGATCGTCGGGATCGTGGTCTGGTCCGGCTCCGCCCGAGCGCAGGCCGCACGCGAGGATGCCGCCGCCTCGGTCTCCAAGTACCTGAAGGCGGTGGCCGCCGCCGACGCGGGCGGTGCGCTCGCGCAGCTGTCGGACGCGAGCACCCTGGATCGGACCCTGCTCACCGACGCGGTGCTGAAGTCCTCGAACACCGCGGCCCCGCTCACCGCCATCGCCGTCGTCACCCCGACCGGCGACGCCGGCAGCGCCGATGCGATGAACGTCTCCGCCACCTACAAGCTCGGGGCGACACCGGTCTCCGCGCAGTTCGCCGTCCACAAGAGCAAGGCCGGGAGCTGGCTGATCACCGACGGCACCGGTCGGGTGACGGCATCCATCACCGGCTTCACCGGCATGAAGCTGCAGGTCAACGGCGTGGGGCTCGCCGGAAGCTCCGAACTCGACGCCTTCCCCGGCACCTACGTCCTCACCACGACGACCCCCGGGTTCGCCGTGACCGGTCAGGACACGGTGACCGTCAAGGATGCCGCCACCTCCGTGAGCCTCGCCTCGGCGAAGCCGCAGCTGACCGCCGCGGGCCTGCAGAGCTACCGCTTCGCGATCGACAAGGACGTCAAGGGCTGCATCTCCTCGAAGAAGCTCAAGACCGGTTGCGGTCTGACGCTTCCGTCCAAGCTGTCCGACGGGACCACCCTCGTCGACGGCACGGTGCAGCGGTCGCTGCCGGCCGGGACGAAGGCGACGCTTGCCGCCGTGAAGCCGAACGCGGCCGCCAGCGACGGCGTCAAGCTCGCCACCGACGCCATCGGGCCGGTCAACGTGACGGTGCGCTGCGTCAAGGGGGGCGCGAAGGGCACGTGCCAGATCGCGAACGGCAGCGCCACCTACCTGCGCGGCCCCGCGGTCGACATGTCCACGCAGCCGCCGGCGGTCACCTGGCCCACGCAGTGACCCGCGCGCTGCGGATCAGCGGACCCGCTGCAGCAGCGAGATGAACATCGCGTCGGTCCCGTGCCGATGCGGCCACAGCTGAGCGTGCCCCGCACCGCTCGTCGGGACCGGGAGGTCGAGCGGCTCGCGGACGACGGCCTGCAGCACGCCGCGGGCGTCCAGCTCCTGCACGGCTCCCCCGGCGGCGTCGATCGCGTCGGCGACCACGGCCGCCGTCTCCGACAGGTGCGGCGAACAGGTGACGTAGGCGACGATGCCGCCGGGCTTGACCGCACTCAGCGCGTCGGCCAGCAGCTCGCGCTGCAGCGCGGACAGGTCGCGCACGTCGGATGCCTGCTTGCGCCAGCGCGCCTCCGGCCGGCGGCGCAGCGCACCGAGTCCGGTGCACGGCGCGTCGACGAGGATCCGGTCGTAGGCGGCCGGGGCGTTCGCCGCGCGCTCCCGTCCGTCCTCCTCGGACACCTCGACCTTCAGCGGCACCGCGGCGAGGGCCTGCCGGACCAGCCCCGCCCGGGCGGGAACCGGCTCGTTCGCCTCCAGGGACGCACCCCCGGCGAGGGCCTCCGCCGCCAGCAGCGCCGACTTGCCGCCCGGTCCTGCGCAAAGATCGAGCCACCGCTCGCCGGCGGCCACCGGCCGCGCACGGCTCAGCGCCAGGGCGGCGAGCTGGGATCCTTCGTCCTGCACCCGGAGGCGGCCGGCGGATCCCTCGGTGATGGGCTGCGGATCGCCGCCCGGGGCGCGGAACGCGATCGGCGAGTAGGGTGCCCGCTCTGCGTCGGCCGGGATGTCGGCCAGCCCCGGCAGCGCCACCATCGTGACGCGCGGTGAGACGTTGTCGGCGTCGAGGAGCGCGTCGAGCTCGTCGACGCGTCCCTCCGCGGCAAGGGCCCGGCGAAACGCGCGCAGCACCCACACCGGGTGGGCGGACCGCAGGCCGAGGCGCTCGTCGTCCGAACGGGCGAGTTCGGTGACGCGCACCATCCACTCCGCGAACGACGCCTGCGAGATCCTCCGCAGGACGGCGTTCGCGAAGCCGACCGGCCCGCGCCCGCGGGTCGCCGACGCGACCAGTTCCACCGTCTCGTTGACGGCGGCGTGGGCGGCGACGCGGGTGGCGAGCAGCTGGTGCGCACCAAGGCGCAGCGCGTCCAGCACCGCGGGATCGATGCGGGCCGGTTCCCGGTCGGCGGCGACGGCGATGATGGCGTCGTACGTGCCCATGCGGCGCAGGGTTCCGTAGGTGAGCTCGGTGGCGAGGCCGGCATCCGGCCCGCTGAGGCCCGCCCGGGCGATCGACTTCGGCAGGAGCAGGTTCGCGTAGGCGTCCGAGCCGGTCACCGCCCGGATCGTGTCGTAGGCCACCCGACGGGCCGGAGCGACGCTCATGCGCCGGCCACCGCTTCGTCCAGGCGCGCGCCCCGCCACCAGTCGGCGGCCGCCATGGCGCCCTTGCCTGCGGGCTGGACGCGCGTCACCAGCACCGGGGCCGTGGCGGACCCGATGAGGATGCCGCCGCGGACCTGAGCGATCCGGCCCGGCGGCAGCGACTCCGCGCCCTCCGGTGCGGCCTCGGCGGCGAGGATCTTCAGGCGCTGACCGGCGACGCTCGTGTGCGCGCCGGGTTCCGGCGTCACGCCGCTGAACCGGTCGAGGATCCGGGCCGCCGGCAGCGACCAGTCCAGCGCGCCGTCGTCGATCGTGAGCTTGGGCGCGTAGCTCGGCTCCCCCACCTGGGGGCGCGCGCTCGCCGTGCCCGCGGCGATCGCGTCCACCACGTCGGCCAGCAGCTCGGCGCCCGTCTCGGCCAGTGCTGCGAGCACGTCGGCCGCGGTGGATGCCTCCGGCACCGCGTACTCGCGCTCGGCGAAGACGTCTCCGGCATCCAGCTCGGGCACCAACTGGAACACGCTCGCCCCCGTCACGCGGTCGCCCGCGATGAGCGCGTGCTGGACGGGCGCGGCGCCCCGCCACGCGGGCAGGAGCGAGAAGTGCAGATTGATCCACCCGTGCCGCGGCGCTGACAGCAGCGGCTCGCGCACCAGCCCGCCATAGGCGACGATCACCCCGAGGTCGGGTTCGAGCTCGGTGATCTGCGCAGTGGCGGCGGCATCGAGGCGCGCGGCGCGGATCACCGGCAGCCCGAGGTCGTCGGCGGCGGCCGCGACGGGCGACGGGGTGAGGACCCGCTTGCGCCCCAGTGGTGCGTCCGGGCGTGTCACGACCGCGGCGACGTCATGCGCGGACGCGGCCAGACGCCGCAGCGAGGCGACGGCGGGAACGGGGGTGCCGGCGAAGACCAGGCGCATCGAACTCCTCGGGTTGGGAAGGGGCGGCGGCGGATGCCTAGAGCTCCGGATCGGGGATGTCGAGCCGGACTCTGAGTGTATTGCCCGGGGCCCGGCTCGCTCCCCCGGCCGCCTTCGGCCGGCTGCGGGTGCGCAGCGCGGCGCGGATCACGGAGGCGCGCAGCGACTCGGCGACGAGGCGCCCGCGCGGGTAGTCGAATCGCACGAGGGCGCGGACGACGCCCGTGTCGTCCTGCTGTGCGACCGGTCCCAGCACGGCTTCGTCGGGCAGGTCGGGAACATCGCTGCGCAGCGCGATGAGCGCGGCGTCGACCTGGGCGAGCGGCCCTTCCAGCCGCGCGACCCGCGCGACCGGCGGCATGAGGAGCGGGGCGCGTTCGGCGAGCTCCCCTCGCGCGTATGCGGGCTGCGACCACGTCGCCAGCGCCCGGGCGACGGGACCGGCGACCGCCACCAGGTGCACCGGTGCGTCCGGTGCGGCAAGCGCGGCCGCATTGGACCACCAGCGCAGGCAGTGCTCGGGCGTGCGCAGATCGTCCGCCTGCAGCATGCGGTCGGCGTCGAGGAGGAGAACAGCCCGGTAGCCGCCGACGGCCACCGGTTCGGCGCCGCGGGTCGCGACGACCAGGGCGGGGCGCTCGTCGACCTGGTCGACCGGGTGCGCGCCGTCGGCCACGATGACGCGGGTGTTCGGGAAGGCCCGCCCGAGTTCGTCCGCGGTGCGTTCACTGCCCGACGAGCCCATCCGCACCCGGTCGCTGCGGCAGTGCGGGCAGCGCCAGTCCGCGGCGCTCAGCCCGCACCATCCGCAGACCGGGACCGCACCACGGCGATTCGCGCGCAGCGGACCGCCGCAGTGCGCGCAGCGCGCCGGTCGGCGGCATTCCGCGCAGACCAGGGACGGCGCATACCCGGGGCGGGCGACCTGCACCAGCACCGGGCCGTGGGCGAGCGCCTCACGTGCGGCGGCGTAGGCCACCGACGGAACGCGGCGGCCGGGCGCGTCGTCGGCCGTCGTCGCACTCAGCACGACGCGTGGACGGGCGGGACGGGCGGCACGGACCTCGGTGACCCAGCCGATGCCGACCAGCCGCTCCACGTCCGTCGACCGGGTGTGGCCCGCGAACAGCAGCGCGCACCCCTCGAGCTCCTGCCGGACGAGGGCGGCATCGCGCGCGTGCACCCCCGGGCTGAGGGGCTCGGCGAGCAGGGGATCCGAGTCGTCCCACAGCGCGACGAGACCGACGTCGTGCGCCGGCGCGTACACGGCCGAGCGGTTGCCGATCACGATGCACGGTCGCGGCGACAGCACCCGCAGGTAGGCGGCGTACCGTTCGGGACCCGATCTGCGGGCGTCGTCGCGCACGAGGAAGTCGCCGTCGACCCGGTCGGCGAGGGCGGCCTCCAGCTGCGCCTGATCCCGATGATCGGGGACGACCAGCACCGCGCTGCGGCCGGCAGCGAGCGTCTCGATCGCCGCCGACGCCAGGAGCACGGCCCACGCGCCCACGGTGCGCGGCGCCTCCCCCGGCGCGGCATCCACCGCAACGGTTCGCGGCGGAGCGGAGACCGCGACGCGCTCCCCCGCGGCCAGCTTCTCGCGCAGCGTGGGGAACGCATCGAGCACGCCGCGCGCCGCCTCGAGCGCGGGCGCGGGGACGGGGTCTGCATCCGTGTCGTCTTCGCGCGCGAGCCACGCCTTCTCGGCGCGCACCATCCGCTTCGGGATGACGAGGCGGAGGATGTCGCTCGCCGAGCCGGCCGCACGGTCCGCGACCCGGCGGACGAGAGTGTGGAGACTCGCCGGAAGGACCTCGACCGGCGAGACCACCTCGTCGAGCGGAGACAGCGGCCGGTCGGCGGCGTCCTCTTCCCCGACCTCGACGATGAACGCGTCGAGCATCCGGCCGGCGCTGCGCAGCGGAACCTTGACCCGGACGCCCGGCACCGCGGCCGCGGCGAGCTCGTCGGGGATCGCGTAGTCGAACAGCCGGTCCAGCTGCGGCAGCGGCGAGTCGACGACCACCCGCGCCACGCGGCGCGGACCCCCCTCGCCCACAGCGTCCGCGGGTTCCGTGTCAGAGCCCGGCGGCTGCACGCAGATCGTCGGCGCGGTCGGTGCGCTCCCACGTGAAGTCGGGGAGCTCGCGCCCGAAGTGGCCGTAGGCCGCGGTCTGCGCATAGATCGGGCGCAGCAGGTCGAGCTGTTCGATGATCGCCGCCGGGCGCAGATCGAAGACATCGCGGATCGCCTGCACGATGACCTCGTCGCTGACGCGGCCGGTGCCGAACGACTCGACGTAGAGCCCGACCGGCTTCGCCTTGCCGATCGCATACGCGACCTGCACCTCGAGGCGATCGGCGAGACCCGCGGCGACCGCGTTCTTCGCGACCCAGCGCATGGCGTAGGCCGCCGAACGGTCGACCTTCGACGGGTCCTTTCCGCTGAATGCGCCGCCGCCGTGGCGAGCGGCTCCGCCGTACGTGTCGATGATGATCTTGCGACCCGTCAGCCCGGCGTCGCCCTTCGGGCCGCCCGTCACGAACGGCCCCGCCGGGTTGATGTAGAACGTGACGTCCGGCAGCTCGAGCCCGGTGGCCTCGAGCACGGGGTCGATGACCTCGGCGCGGACCGCGGCCCGGAGCGCCTTCTGCGAGATGTCCGGGTGGTGCTGGGTGGACAGGACGACCGATTCGACCGTGCGCGGCGTGGCACCGTCGTAGCCCAGCGTCACCTGGGTCTTGCCGTCGGGGCGCAGGAACGGCAGCTCACCTGACCGGCGCGCCTCGGTGAGGCGCTCGGACATGCGGTGCGCCGTCCAGATGGCCATCGGCATGAGCTGCGGCGTCTCGGTGGTCGCGTAGCCGAACATGATGCCCTGGTCGCCCGCGCCCTGGAAGTCGTGCGGGTCCTCGGACCCGTCCTCCCGGCGCTCCATCGCCTTGTTGACGCCGAAGGCGATGTCCGAGGACTGGGCGCCGATCGAGACGCTCACACCGCACGAGTCGCCGTCGAATCCGGTCTCGCTCGACGTGTACCCGATGCGGTTCACCACGTCGCGCACGATGGCGGGGATCTCGACGTAGGCGCTGGTGGAGACCTCCCCGGCCACGTGCACGAGCCCGGTCGTCACGAGGGTCTCGACGGCGACGCGGCCGCGCGGGTCGGCCGCGAGGATCGCGTCGAGCACGCTGTCGGAGATCTGATCGCAGATCTTGTCGGGGTGGCCCTCGGTGACGGACTCGGAGGTGAACAGGCGCAGATCGGACATCGTGGCTCCTCGGCTCGGTCGCGGTACTCAGCAAGTATGACGAAGGCGGCCGACATCGCGACCGCCCTCGTTCACAGGGTGAAACAGGTCACCCGGTGAGGATCACTCCGAGTGACGCAGCCGCAGCTTGTCCTCGTGGATCTCGTGCATCGCGATCGTGAGCGGCTTGTCCTCGATGGTCGAGTCGACGAGCGGCCCGACGTTGTCGAAGAGGTTGCCCTCGTGCAGGTCGGAGTAGTAGTCGTTGATCTGACGCGCCCGCTTGGATGCGTAGATGACGAGCTGGTACTTCGAGTCGACCTTCTCGAGCAGGCTGTCGATCGGCGGGTCGATGATGCCTTCGTTGGTGCCGGCCATGGGGGAACCTCCTGGATGTCCGTGCTGATGATGATCGGTGAGCGCGCCGGAGCGCGCAAAGCATCCGCCTAGTCTACGGGATGCCGGTGTGAGATCGCCCGGGGCGGGTCTCTCAGTGCGCGAGCGCGGCGACCTCGGCCGCAGCGGAGGCGACGTCTTCGTTCACGACGCGGAAGTCGAACTCGTTCTGTGCGGCCAGCTCGACGCGTGCGGTCTTCAGCCGGCGGGCGCGCTCCTCGTCTCCCTCGGTGCCGCGACCGACCAGCCGGTGCACGAGCTCGTCCCAGCTGGGCGGCAGCAGGAAGACCAGCGCCGCCGACGGCTCGGCCGCGCGCACCTGACGGGCTCCCTGCAGGTCGATCTCCAGCAGCACGGTGCGCCCCTCGGCGAGGGCCGCGTCGACGGGGCCGCGCGGCGTGCCGTAGCGGTACTTGTTGTGCACGGTCGCGTGCTCGAGGAGCTCACCCGCGTCGATCAGCCGGTCGAACTCGGCGTCGTCGACGAAGAAGTAGTGCTCCCCCTCGACCTCGCCGGGACGCGGAGCGCGGGTGGTCGCCGACACGGAGAGCATGATGTCGGGGTGCTCGGCCCGGATCTGGGCCGCGACGGTGCCCTTGCCGACGGCGGTCGGACCGGCCAGCACGAGCAGGCGGCTGCGGCCGGGGCGCGCCACGGGCTCCGGGAAGCGGTCGTCGAGCCAAGCGCCCAGCGCCGCGCGCTGGCGGACGCCGAGCCCGCCGAGACGCTTGACGGCTGCGATCTGCAGTTCGGCGAGCAGGCGGTCGCGCTTGCTCTCGCCGATGGCCGGCAGCGCGGTGAGGAAATCGGGCACGCGCAGTGTGCCCGCAGGCCCGGCGGGGTCCGCCGCTGCTCGGCGCATGACCTCCTGCGGCGAGACGACTCGTGCGGACAGGTCCCGCTTCAGGCTCGCGCGTGCGCGACGTGCGGCGACGGCGCGCTGGGATGCGGCGACGCGGTCAACCTCGGGTGGCGTCTGGTGTTCGGCCATGGCTCCTCGTGTAAAGCTCGGCGCGCGCGGTGATGACCTCGGCGATCCGATCCGGACCGGCGGACAGGATGCTGCGGCTCTCGCTCGCGATGACGAACGAGGACAGGTCACCGAAGATGCGCTCGAGGTCCTCGGGTCGGGCCCCTTGCGCACCGAATCCGGGCGCGAGAATCGGCGCGGTCGCGTCGAATCCCTGCATCAAGCCTAGATCGTCGCGGCGGACTGTCGCGCCCACGACGAGCCCCAGATCTCCCCAGAGATGCGGTTCGCGCGTGTCGAGCGCCGCGATCCGGTCGGCGACGAACCGGGCGGTCGTCCCGGCGCCCACCGTGCCGGCCTGCAGGGCCGTCGCCTCCGGGTTGCTCGTGGCGCACAGGACGAACAGGCCCTTGCCGTGCGCCTTCGCGAACGCGGCGGTCTCGGCCAGCGAATCGGGACCGAGATAGGGGCTCACGGTGAGCGCGTCGGCCTCGAGGTCCGAGCCGGGCTCGAGCCAGGCGCGCGCGTAACCCGCCATGGTCGATCCGATGTCTCCGCGCTTGGCGTCCGCGATCACCAGGAGCCCGGTATCCCGGGCCGCCCGGGTCACCGCCTCCAGCGCGGCGAACCCGGCGGAGCCGTACTGCTCGAAGAACGCCACCTGCGGCTTCACGATGCCGACCCGGCCGGCGGCGGCCGCCACCGTCCGCAGCCCGAGCTCCCGCGCGCCGGCGGCCGAGGCCGGCAGGCCCCAGTCCGCCAGCAGCGCGGCGTGCGGGTCGATGCCGACGCAGAGCGGGCCCTGCGCCGCGAAGACGGCGCGGACGCGCTCTCCGAACCCGGTCATGCGCGGGCGGCCCGATCGAGCGCGAACTCCTGCAGACTGCGGACGTCGAACCCGTCGCCGGCGGCATCCATCGCACTGACGGCGGCGCCGAGCGTCGCGATGGTCGTGAACAGCGCCTTGTCGGCGGCGACCGCCGCCGCGCGGATCTCGTAGCCGTCGGCGCGCGCCGACATGCCGCTCGGGGTGTTCACGATGATGTCGATCGAACCCGCGTTGATGAGGTCGACGATGTTCTGTTCTCCCGAGACCTGGGTCTCGCTGTACTTCGGGACCACCGACACGTCGATGCCGTTGCGCGAGAGGATCTCGGCGGTCCCCTCGGTGGCCACGAGGCCGAAGCCGAGCTGCTGCAGGCGGTGCGCCGGCAGGATCACCGCGCGCTTGTCCGAGTCCGCGACCGAGATGAAGACCGTTCCCGACAGCGGCATGCCGCCGTAGGCGGCGGCCTGGCTCTTGGCGAAGGCGGTCGGGAAGTCGCGGTCGATGCCCATGACCTCGCCCGTCGAGCGCATCTCGGGACCGAGGACGGAGTCCACGGTGGCGCCCTCGGCGGTGCGGAACCGCTTGAACGGCAGCACGGCCTCCTTGACGGCCACCGGCGCGTCGATCGGCACCCGCGACCCGTCGACCTCGGGGAGGAGGCCCTCCGCCTTCAGCTCGGCGATCGTCGCGCCCGCCATGATGCGCGACGCGGCCTTGGCCAGCGGGATGCCGAGCGCCTTCGAGACGAACGGAACGGTGCGGCTGGCGCGCGGATTCGCCTCGATGACGTAGAGCACGCCCGCGCTGACGGCGAACTGCACGTTCAGAAGACCCCGCACCCCGACTCCCTCGGCGATCCCGCGCGTCGCCTCCCGGACGCGGTCGATCTCGGTGCGGCCGAGCGACACCGGCGGCAGCGTGCAGCTGGAGTCGCCGGAGTGGATGCCCGCCTCCTCGAGGTGCTCCATGACCCCGCCGATGTAGAGCTCGTCGCCGTCGAACAGCGCGTCGACGTCGATCTCGATGGCGTCGTCGAGGAACCGGTCCACGAGGAGCGGCATCCCCTCCCCGATGATCGCCTGGTCGGCGACGCGCACGAAGTAGTCGCGCAGCGACGGGGTGTCGTAGACGATCTCCATGCCGCGACCGCCCAGGACGAAGCTCGGGCGCACGAGCACCGGGTAGCCGATGTCCTCGGCCACCGCGACGGCGCCCTCGACGTCGATCGCGGTGCCGTGGCGCGGGGCGACCAGGCCGGCCGCGTCCAGGATGCCCGAGAACAGGCCACGCTCCTCGGCGAGGTCGATCGCCTCGGGGCTCGTGCCCAGGATGGTGTAGCCGGCGTCCTGGATGCCCTTCGCGAGGCCGAGCGGGGTCTGGCCGCCGAGCTGGCAGACGACGCCGAGGATGGTGCCGGACTGCGCCTCGGCGTGCAGCACCTCGAGCACGTCCTCGAGCGTCAGCGGCTCGAAGTAGAGGCGGTCGGAGGTGTCGTAGTCGGTCGACACGGTCTCGGGGTTGCAGTTGACCATGACGGTCTCGTAGCCGGCCGCCGCGAGCGCGAACGAGGCGTGCACGCACGAGTAGTCGAACTCGACGCCCTGTCCGATGCGGTTCGGCCCCGATCCGATGATGACGACCTTGGTGCGCTCGGAGGGCGCGACCTCGGTCTCGGCGTCGTAGCTCGAGTAGTGGTACGGCGTGAGGGCGGGGAACTCCCCCGCACAGGTGTCGACCGTCTTGTACACCGGACGCACGTCGAGCCCGTGGCGGATGCCGCGCACCTCGGCCTCGCCGAGGCCGCGCAGCTGCGCGATCTGCGCATCGGAGAGTCCGTGCTCCTTGGCGACGCGCAGGGTCGCGGCATCCAGCTCGGGTGCCTGGCGGACGAACTCCGCGACCTCGTTGATCAGCACGATCTGGTCGAGGAACCACGGGTCGATCTTGGTGGCCTCGAAGGCCTGCTCCACCGTCGCTCCGAGACGCAGCGCCTGCTGGACGAAGACGATGCGGCCGTCGGTGGGAACCTCGGCGATCCGCAGCAGCTCGTCGACCGACCGCGTCTGGGGACCCCAGTGGAAGCTCGAGCCGCGCTTCTCGAGCGAGCGCAGCGCCTTGTTCAGCGCGGTGGTGAAGTTGCGCCCGATCGCCATCGCCTCGCCCACCGACTTCATGGTGGTGGTGAGGGTCGTGTCGGCCGCGGGGAACTTCTCGAAGTTGAAGCGAGGCACCTTGACGACGACGTAGTCCAGCGTCGGCTCGAAGCTCGCCGGCGTCGCCTGCGTGATGTCATTGGGCACCTCGTCGAGCCGGTAGCCGATCGCGAGCTTCGCGGCGAGCTTCGCGATCGGGAAGCCGGTGGCCTTCGACGCCAGCGCCGACGACCGGGAGACGCGCGGGTTCATCTCGATGACGATGATCCGGCCGTTCTCGGGGTTCACCGCGAACTGGATGTTGCAGCCGCCGGTGTCCACGCCCACGGCGCGGATGATGTCGATGCCGATGTCGCGCAGCTTCTGGTACTCGCGGTCGGTGAGGGTCAGCGCGGGCGCCACGGTGATCGAGTCGCCGGTGTGCACGCCCACCGGGTCGACGTTCTCGATCGAGCAGACGACCACCGTGTTGTCTGCGGTGTCGCGCATGAGCTCGAGCTCGTACTCCTTCCACCCGAGGATCGACTCCTCCAGGAGCACCTCGTTCGTGGGCGAGTCGTGCAGGCCGGCGCCCGCGATGCGGCGCAGATCGGCCTCGTCGTACGCGAACCCGGAGCCGAGGCCGCCCATCGTGAACGACGGCCGCACGACGAGCGGATAGCCCAGCTCTTCGGCGGCGGCCAGGCATTCGTCCATCGTGTGGGCGATGCGGGATGCCGCGACCTCGGCGCCCGCCTCGATGACGAGCTCCTTGAAGATCTGGCGGTCCTCGCCCTTCTGGATGGCATCGACCTTCGCGCCGATGAGCTCCACGCCGTACTTGTCGAGGATCCCCTGCGCGTGCAGCGCCATGGCGGCGTTCAGCGCCGTCTGCCCGCCGAGGGTCGGCAGGATCGCGTCGGGCTTCTCCTTGGCGATGATGGTCTCGATGACCTCGGGCGTGATCGGCTCGATGTAGGTGGCGTCCGCGAAGTCCGGGTCGGTCATGATCGTCGCCGGGTTGGAGTTGACGAGGATGACGCGCACCCCCTCGTCGCGGAGCACGCGGCACGCCTGGGTGCCGGAGTAGTCGAACTCGCAGGCCTGGCCGATCACGATCGGGCCGGAGCCGATGACGAGGACGCTGTTGATGTCGGGGCGCTTGGGCATTAGTTCGCGTCCTTCTGCTGGTGATCGCGCACGAGGTCGGCGAATCGGTCGAAGAGGTAGTTGGCGTCGTGGGGTCCTGCCGCCGCCTCCGGGTGGTACTGCACGGAGAAGGCGGGGATGTCGAGGGCCCGCAGGCCCTCCACGACGTTGTCGTTGAGGCCGACGTGGCTGACCTCGACGCGGCCGTAGCCCGCCGGGCTCTGCGTCTCGCCGTCCAGGGGGGCGTCGACGGCGAAGCCGTGGTTGTGCGCGGTGATCTCGACGCGGCCGGTCGCCTTGTCGAGCACCGGCTGGTTGATGCCGCGGTGGCCGAACGGGAGCTTGTAGGTGTCGAAGCCGAGCGCGCGGCCGAGGAGCTGGTTGCCGAAGCAGATCCCGAAGAACGGGAGGCCCTCGTCGAGCACGCTGCGAAGCAGGGCGACGTGGTCGCCGGAGGCGGCCGGGTCGCCGGGCCCGTTCGAATAGAAGACGGCCACCGGGTCGACGGCGCGGATGTCGTCGAACGTCGCGTTCTGCGGCAGCACGTGCACGTCGAATCCCCGGGCGGCGAGATTGTCGATGGTGGCCTGCTTGACGCCGAGGTCGAGCACGGCCAGGTTGCCGAGGCGCTCGACGGTGGCCGCCGTGACCTGCACCTCGGCGACCGACACCTCCGCGGACAGGTTGAGCCCCGCCATCTGCCGGCCCTCGCGGACGACCCGCAGCTGCTCGTCCGGGTCCAGGGCGGCATCCGCACCCGAGAACACTCCGCCGCGCATGCTGCCGGCGGAGCGGATGTGCCGGGTCACGGCGCGGGTGTCGATGCCGCTGATGCCGACGATGCCGTCGCGGGTGAGCGCGGCGTCGAGGGACTCGTCCGCACGCCAGTTCGAGACGACGCGGGAGGGGTCGCGGACGATGTACCCGGCCACCCAGATGCGACGCGATTCGGGGTCTTCGGCGTTCATGCCGGTGTTGCCGATGTGCGGGGCGGTCTGCAGCACGATCTGCCCGGCGTACGACGGGTCGGTGAGGGTCTCCTGGTATCCGGTCATGCCGGTGGCGAAGACGACTTCGCCCAGGGTGGTGCCGCGGGCGCCGTAGGCGCGCCCGAGGTGCCGGGTGCCGTCCTCCAGGACGAGCACGGCGGGGTCGGTGGTGAAGCTCATGGTCATGCGTCGCTTCCGTCGGAGGTGGATGCTGTGGGTGAGATGGCGCGGACGGCGTCGGCGACCTGGCGGGCCGAGGCGTCCTGGGCGCGCAGATAGGTGTCGACGACGACGTCCTGCGGCGTCGTCCAGACGATGCGCACCAGGCCGTCCTTCTCGACGACGCGGTCGATCGCGACGGTGGCCTGGTCGACGGCGAGGATGCGCTGCGGGGTGAACACGACCCGTTCGAGGCCGGGGAGATCCAGTGCCGCACCCGCATCCGTCACGGTCAGGTCCATCGTGGAGCGGAACGCGAGCCCGCCGATGGCGAGGCGCTCCAGCGGCTCGTCGTGCGCCGTGGTGGCGACGTAGAAGCCGGAGAACCGTGCCGTGACGGCGGCGCCCTCGGGCAGCTCCGCGAACGGAGCGGTGAGCTCGGCATCGCGCTGGGTGCGACGCCGCCAGCCGCGCCACATGAGGAAGAAGATCAGTGCGACGACGAGCACGATCCCGACGACGGCGACCCACCTCATGCGGTGACCTCGCCGGCGTCGACGGTCAGGCGACCGCCGTGGACGGTGTAGCGGACGCTTCCGGGCAGTTCGCGTCCGAGGTAGGGCGAGTTGCGGCTGCGTCCGCGCAGGTCGGATGCAGCGAACACGCCGTTCGCGTCCGCGTCGTAGAAGGTCAGCTCGGCGGGCTCCCCCACCGCGATCGGGCGGCCGTGGCCCTCGAGGCGGCCGATCGCCGCCGGAGTCCGCGACATCACGCGTGCGACGTCCGCCCAGTCCAGCAGGCCCGTCTGCACCATCGCCTGATGCACCACCCGGAGTGCCGACTCGAGGCCCACCATGCCGTTCGCCGCCGCCGGCCACTCGCAGGTCTTCGCCTCCGTCGGGTGCGGCGCGTGATCGGTGGCGACGATGTCGATGGTGCCGTCGGCGAGTCCCTCGCGCACGGCCTGGACGTCCTCATCGCGTCGGAGCGGCGGGTTGACCTTGTAGCGCGCGTCGTAGCCGCGCACCAGCTCGTCCGTCAGCAGGAGGTGGTGCGGCGTCACCTCGGCGGTGACGTTCACGCCGCGCCGCTTGGCCCAGCGGATGATGTCGACCGAGCCCGCGGTGGACAGGTGGCACACGTGCAGGCGCGAGCCGACGTGTTCGGCCAGCAGCACGTCGCGCGCGATGATCGACTCCTCCGCGACGGCGGGCCAGCCGGCCAGGCCGAGCTCGGCCGAGACCCGGCCCTCGTTCATCTGCGCGCCCTCGGTCAGTCGCGGGTCCTGCGCGTGCTGGGCGACGACGCCGTCGAACGCCTTCACGTACTCGAGCGCGCGGCGCATGATGAGCGGGTCCCAGACGCAGAAGCCGTCGTCGCTGAACACGCGGACGCGGGCGCGGGAGGTCGCCATCGCACCGAGCTCGGCGAGCCGTTCGCCCTTCTGTCCGATCGTGACGGCGCCGATCGGCTGCACCGTGACGAGGCCCGCGGCCTCGCCGAGGGCCAGCTCCTGCTCGACGACGCCCGCCGTGTCGGCGACCGGTGACGTGTTCGGCATCGCGAACACGGCCGTGTAGCCGCCGGCGGCCGCCGCCCGGGAGCCGGTCAGGACGGTCTCCGACGCTTCGTAGCCGGGCTCGCGGAGGTGGGTGTGCAGGTCGACGAGACCGGGCAGCGCGATGTGTCCCTGCACGTCGATCGGCCGGGCGGCGCCCGCGTCGAGGCCGCTGCCAATCTCGGTGATCCGGCCGCCCTCGACGCGGATGTCGGCGGCGTCGCCGCCCTCGATGCGGGCTCCGCGGAACAGCAGGTTCTCGGTCATCGTCATTCCTCGTTCTCGTTCGACCCGGAAAGCAGCAGGTAGAGGACCGCCATGCGCACGGAGACGCCGTTGGTCACCTGTTCGAGGACCGTCGACCGCGGAGAGTCGGCGGCCTCGGACGAGATCTCCAGGCCGCGGTTCATCGGCCCGGGATGCATCACGATCGTGTCGTCGGGCAGTGCGGCGAGGCGGTCCGGCGTCAGGCCCCACGTGCGGGCATACTCCCGCTCGCTCGGGAAGAACGCCGCGTGCATGCGCTCGAGCTGGATGCGCAGCATCATGATCGCGTCCGGGCCCTCGGCGACCGCGGCATCCAGATCGAAACCGACCTGCACCGGCCAGTCGCTCACGTCCTGCGGCACGAGCGTCGGCGGCGCGACCAGCGTCACGTCCGCGCCGAGGGTCTGCAGCAGCCACACGTTGGAGCGCGCCACGCGCGAATGCAGGACGTCGCCCACGATCGTCACCCGGAAGCCCTGCAGGTCGCGGCCCCGGCTGTCGGCGCCGTAACGCCGCTTGCGCATCGTGTAGGCGTCCAGGAGCGCCTGGGTGGGATGGGCGTGGGTGCCGTCTCCGGCGTTCACGACGCCGGCGCTGATCCATCCGCTCGCCGCGAGCGTGCGCGGTGCGCCGGACGCGGCATGGCGGATGACGACCGCGTCGGCGGACATGGCCTGGAGCGTCTGCGCGGTGTCCTGCAGGGACTCCCCCTTGCTGACGCTGGAGCCCTTGGCGGAGAAGTTGATGACGTCGGCGGAGAGCCGCTTAGCGGCGGCCTCGAACGAGATGCGCGTGCGCGTGGAGTCCTCGAAGAAGAGGTTGACGACGGTCTTTCCGCGCAGCGCGGGAAGCTTCTTCACTTCGCGCTGCTGCGTGTCGGCCATGTCCTCCGCGACGTCCAGGATGCGGATCGCCTCGGCACGGGTGAGGTCCTTGGTGTCGAGCAGATGCCTCATGAGCCGATCGTCACCTCTTCGGAGCCGTCGATCTCGGCGAGGTGCACGTTGACGCGCTCCTCGCGAGAGCTCGGCAGATTCTTGCCGACGAAGTCGGGACGGATCGGCAGGTCGCGATGACCGCGGTCGACGAGGGTCGCCAGCCGCACGACGGAGGGGCGTCCGATGTCGCCGAGGGCGTCGAGCGCGGCGCGGATGCTGCGACCGGAGAAGAGCACGTCGTCGACGAGCACGACCGTCTTACCGTCGATCCCGCCGGCGGGGATCTCCGTGGGCTGAGGCGTGCGCGTGGGGTTGCGGTGCAGGTCGTCGCGGTACATCGTGACGTCGAGGCTGCCCACCGGCACGGGGGTTCCGCTGATCTCCGTCAGGAGTGCGGCGACGCGGCGCGCGAGGGTGACGCCGCGGGTCGGGATGCCGAGGATCACGAGTCCGTCCGGCCCCTTGTTGGACTCCAGGATCTCGTGCGAGATCCGAGTCAACGCTCGCTGGATGTCGGCAGCCTGCAGCACTGTTCGTGTGCTCATCCGACGCTCCCTTCTGCGCCTCTCGGACGCGGTTAAAGGTTGCTGGGTTGCCCGGTCAGTCTACCCGGCGCTGCGGACGGATTTCGGTATCCCAATTGCAGCGGCGGGCGGTGCGGACCGCGTCCGCACCGCCCGCCCTCCGCCGCGTCAGCGCTGCGCCGGTGCCGGTCGCAGGGCGCGGGAGGCGACGACCATCGCGGCGGCGATCAGCACGACGTCCTTGACGATGTACTGCGCGGTGAGGGTCGGTGCCGGCGTGAACAGCTCGCCCGTGAAGAAGACGAGCGGCGAGAGGATGCCCACGAACGTCACCGCGAGGACAGCGAGGGCGAATCGCTGGAACACTCCGACGATCAGCAGGAGGCCGACGAGCGACTCCATCGCCGCCGTCAGCGCCATCGCAGGGTAGCCGCTGACGATGCCGAAGGTCAGCGCATTCCAGGTGCGTCCCACGAGTACCTCGATCGGGCTCATGCCGGGAAAGAACTTCAGCACCCCGAAGGCGAGGAAGACGAAGCCGAGCGCCACGCGGAGCGTGGGGATCGACCAGCGCTCGAGCAGCACTTTCGTGCCTCCCTCGACCCGGCCTGTCGTCCGAGCGGCGACGGACCAGGCGGATTCGTGTGCCCGTGTCCGCGAGATCTGCGAACCGGGACGGACTGGAAGGGTGGTCATTGTAGGACTCCTCATCGATTGGACGTTCGCGTTGTGCGAACTGTTCAAGAAGAGCCCCACGGTCGTGGCTTGATACGTCGCGCCATCAGCGCACGGAATCCGGACCGCGCTCAGGGAAGCGGGACCAGCAGCGCTTTGCCGATGACGGTCGCGACACCGTCGATGCCATGCTCGAACCGATCTGTCAGCAACGGCACAGGCCGCAGACGCCAGGCGATCTCGGCGTTGTTCCAGGCGTTCTCGCGCGCGGCGCTCATGCTCCACCCCGCGATCGTGTCCTCCAGCACCGACAACTGCGGCACCTCGTCACCGAGGAGGCGCAGTTGCAGCTGCTTCTTGGCCGTCTCGATCAGGCCGTCGAGAGTGGCGTTCAGCGCGGTGAAGTCCGTGTACCGCCCGGAGTCGTGGTCGGGCGTTACGCCGGCCGCCGCGCTGGTGCTCACGATCGCGAGGGCGAGGTCGTGGTTGATGTGGGCGTTCATTCCAGCCAGCGCGCATTGGATGCGGGTGAGCCGCGTCTGGGCGCGCACCGCGAACAGCACCTGCCAGCATCCCGGGATCGGATGACCCGCCAGGAAGCCGCGCAGCGCGGAGAAGTACAGCCCCGCGAATTCGACATCCAGCGCGGCCATGAATCCGGGGTCCGCGAGTCCCGAGGTCGACACCTGGGCATGAACCGCCTCGGTCACCGTGAGGTATAGGCCGTTGAACCACTTGAGGCCGTCGCCGTCTGCGGTCAGGCCGTCTACCGTTCGCATGACCGACAGCACCTCGGGGATGGTGTCCGGCCGCTGCGCGACCGCGGCCGCGATCTGCGGGTCGTACGCGAACACACTCGCGAGTGTAGGCCCGCGGTCGGTCCGCTACCAGGCGTGCTGCGCCCCGGTGCCGGTCGCGCGCAGTCGCCTCAGGCGGCCGGGATCGTCGCTTCCCGCGTGATCGCGTCCCCCTCGGCGACGGATGCGCGGATCGGATGCCCCTGCGTACTGAGGCACTTGCCGGTGGCGAGATCCCACTTCCAGTCGTGCATGCTGCACGTGAGCACACCGTCTTCGATCCGGCCCGTCTTCGACAGGTCGGCGCGCAGGTGCGGGCAACGGCGCTGGACGACCCAGTCCTCGAGCTGGATGTCCTCGGTCTGGTCGGTCTGCTCGGAATACCAGTTCTCGACGTACTCGATGCGGTCGGTCGAGAGGCACTTCAGGAACGTGGTGAGGAACTCGTTGAACTTGCCGCTTCGACCCACCTGGAACTGCATCGACAGGAAGATCGAGTTGGACCAGTCGATCTCGTGGTCGCGGATGTTCGTCGAGACCAGGTCGGCGGGGATCGTGTACCAGTAGATGCACTCCTCGCCGGCGTACTCGCGGACCTTCGCCTTCGGGAAGTCCACGACGAGATCGAGCTCGCCGATGCGGAAGCGCACGTTGCCGCCGACGCCCAGACGGATCGTCCGGGACTTCTTCAGGAGCGGCTCCCACCACTCCTTGATCGCGGCCAGCATCTCGGCAGGCGGCAGCACCGCGGCGCGCGACGCCTCCTCTGCCTGCACCTCGGCCTGACGGCTGTCGCGCTGCTCGGCGAGGTAGTTCCACTTGTCGTCGAAGATGCGGTCGATCTCGGTCTGCGTGTACAGGGTCTGGGTGACCGTCACCTCGCCGCCGTCGATGTCGACCTGCGTGCCGGGCACGAACTCGTACCCCTTCTGCTGCGGGCGAAGCTCGGCCATGTGCGCGAGGAACTGCCGCTGGTCGGTGAAGATGGCGTCGTTGTCGAGCCCGTAGCCGTTGTAGCGGAACAGCTCTTCGCGCAGGAACATCGGCGGACCGGCCATCGGGAAGACGTGTTCGGCGTCGACCTTCTCGATGTAGTACATCGCCCGCTTGTTCTGCGCGTCGCGCTTGAGCTTGGCGAAGTTCTGCTTGGCGTCCTGCGGGAGGTCGTAGACCATCGGCCACCAGATGGCGCCCGACACCTGGGTGAAGTACGCGTCGGGCTTGGAGAACGAGAGCAGCTTCTCGAGATCGAGCGGGTGCGAGTCGTTCTGGTTGAGGATGCTGGCGGTGCCGTCGTCCACCGACAGCGACGAGTCGCCGATCGGGCCGTCGCTCGGCGCCCGCAGCGGCGTCACCATGATCTTCACGTCGCCGAACTGGAGCGGCACGCCCGCCTGCGTGTAGACGATGTTCTCGTAGCCGAGCCGGCGCAGGTCCTGCTCGAGGTCGTCGGTCGGATAGTCCGGCAGGAGCACCTTGATGTCCTTCGGAATGTACTTGTGCATCAGCGCGGGGTCGAAGTGGTCGCGGTGGCGGTGCGAGATGTACAGGAAGTCGGCCTTGCCGAATCGCTCCCAGTCGAGCGCGCGGTTGTCGGGGAACGGGAACCAGGAGCCGTAGAAGCTGGGGCCGATGACCGGGTCGCAGATGATGCTGCCGCCCTTGGTCTCGATGAACATGCCCGCATGTCCGAGGCCGGTGATTCGCATGAGGTTCCTCCCGTGTCTGGCGTTCCGAGTCTACCGGGAGGCATCCGGACGCCCCCGGGGCGCACGCCGTCAGGCGTCGAACAGCCCGCGGATGTCGTCGGCATCCAGCGCCTGCGCGAACAGGGCGTCGTCGTCCATCACGGACTGGAACAGCCGCGCCTTGCGCCGCTGGAGTTCGAGGACCTTCTCCTCGATCGTGCCGGCCGCGATGAGCCGGTAGACGAAGACGTGGCGCTGCTGGCCGATGCGGTGCGTGCGGTCGATCGCCTGTGCCTCGGCGGCCGGGTTCCACCACGGGTCCAGCAGGAAGACGTAGTCGGCTTCGGTGAGGGTGAGACCGAATCCGCCGGCTTTCAGGCTGATGAGGAAGACAGGGGCGTCGCCCTCCCGGAAGCCGTCCACGACCCCGCCGCGGTCCCGCGTGGAGCCGTCGAGACGGGTGAAGGGGATGCCGGCATCCCGCAGGCGGTCCTCGGCCAGATCGAGGAAGGAGGTGAACTGGCTGAACACGAGGGCACGATGGCCTTCCGCAGCCAGGTCCGGGAGCTGCTCGAGCAGGGCGTCGAGCTTCGCCGACGGCATCGCCGCGTGCGCCGGATCGATCAGGGCCGGCGAGAGGCTGAGCATGCGCAGGAGCGTCAGCGACCGGAACACGATGAACCGGTTGCGGTCGAGGTCGTCGAGAAGACCCAGCACCTTCTGGCGCTCCCGCTGCAGCGTCGCGTCGTAGAGCGCACGGTGCGCAGGACGAAGGTCGATCAGCAGCTCCTGCTCCTGCTTGGGAGGGAGGTCGGAGGCCACCAGCTCCTTCGTCCGGCGCAGCACCAGCGGGCGGATGCGCCGGCGGAGCCGGTTTAGGCGCGCTTCGCGGTAGGCCGCTCCCTCCTGGTTCTCCGGGACCTTCCCCTGCTCGATGGGTCCGACGTAGTCCTCGCGGAAGGCGCGCGCCGAGGCGAACAGGCCCGGCGCGGTGAGGGACAGCAGCGCCCAGAGCTCCGTGAGGCTGTTCTCCATCGGGGTTCCGGTGATCGCGAACACGGCGTCCGCCGAGAACGACTTCACCGCGCGGTGCAGCTTGGTGCGCGGGTTCTTGACGAACTGGGCCTCGTCGAGGACGAGCGCCGACCACTCGACCGCGGCGAACTCGTCCTCATCGAGGCGCGCCAGCGTGTAGGAGGTCACCACGAGGTCCGCCGCGGCTGCGGCATCCGCCACCGTGCGCCCGCGTTTCGCGCTGGTGGCGTCCAGCACCGCGACCTCCAGCTCGGGCACGAACCTCGCCGCCTCGCTGCGCCACGTGCTGAGCACCGAGGTGGGGGCGACGACGAGGAACGGGCGGGACTCCCCCGCCTCGCGGGCGTACTGGACCATGGCGAGCATCTGGAGGGTCTTCCCGAGGCCCATGTCGTCGGCGAGGATGCCGCCGAGCCGGTGCCGCCACAGGAAGGCGAGCCAGTCGAAGCCGGTCTGCTGGTACGGGCGCAGCCGCGCGTTCAGGCCGGCCGGCGCGTCGGTGTGCTCGATCGAGCCGACGCTGCGCAGCGCTTCGGCCGTGGCACGCCACGACACGGCGGCGGTGGATTCGTCGGCGAGGTCCTCGAACTCCTCCCAGAAGTCCACCTGGGCGCGGCTCACCCGGATGGTGTCGACATCCCACTCGACCACTTCCGCCGCCTCGTCGATGAGGTCGCGCAGCTGCTGCAGCGCCGGGTGCGCGAGCGAGAAGTAGCCGCCGTCGGCGAGCAGCATGTTCTTGCGGCGCAGCGACAGCGCCGTGAAGAGAGCCCCGAACGGGATACGGCGGCCGTCGATCGTGACGACGACGCCCAGGTCGAACCAGTCGCGATCCGTCGACTCCACCGTCGAGATCGCGATGTGCGGCGCGTCGGTGAGCTCGCGGTAGTCCGGGGCAGTCCCGGTCGAAAGGACGCTGACGCCGTCGATCGCCCGCAGCGCGGGCACGACGTGCACGGCGAATCGCGCAGCGTCCGTGTCGTGGAGCAGGCCGGATGCCGCGAACGGCAGGTCGGCGGCGTCGGCCCACGCCTCCTCGACCCGGAGGCGCAGGGCGGACTCCGCCTCGGGATCACGGAGATCGTCCGCGGGGTCCGGTTCGTAGGCGACCGATCGCGTGCCGTACCGCCACCGCAGCACGTGCTCGATCGTGTGTCCGGGCAGATGGGCCACCTCGAGCACCAGGCGGGGCGGCTCCGGTGTGGGGAGCTCGTAGCCCGCGCCGGCCACCACGCTTCCGGTTCGTCGCAGCCGGGGAAGAGCCGACCGGGCGAACTCGTCGACGTCCTCCGGCGGGACCACGACCGGCTCGGTGCGGCCGAGGAGGGCCGCCGTCGTCGCGCCCAGCGGGACGGCCGCCAGGGTCAGGGCGATGTGGGGCCGGTCCGGGGTGAACGCGTACACTCCGGTCCTTCCCACCGGACGCACGTGCGCCGGATCGTACAGCACGCCGTCGATCGTGATGCGCGGCGTGAGACGGAGCCCGCCGCCCGGCGCGCGCGAGATCTCGAGCGTGGCCGACCCCGGCTCGTCGGCGAGCACGACGCTGGCGTCCTTGCGGGTGCTGACGATCGGCAGACCGAGCTCGCGGGCGGCGGCCAGATGCGACCACAGCAGCCCGGATTCGGCGGTGTCGAGGGTCAGCCAGTCGGACACGTCGGTGAACACCGCGCCGGTGCGGACATCGCGGGCGATGCTGTAGAGCTCGGCCATCCATCGGGCGTGCGCGTCGTCGTACCCGCCGCCCGGCCGGCGCACGGCATCCCACGAGACCTGGCCCTGGATCCACCTGCCGGTGCTGGGGCTGCGCATCAGCGGCCGCATCCCGACCAGCAGGCCGGTCGGGGACGTGGCGAGCACCCGGGGCGTCACCGCCTCGACCGTGGGAGGGGCCCAACTGCGGGTCGAACGCTGCACCCGGTGCCGCAGTTCCACGCCGAGCGCGAGCGGATGTTTCGTCCCACCGGGCGAGGCGCTCGGCGTCGCCGGAATCAGATCACGCCAGGAGGTGCCCCGGGACGGTTCGGGCGCGACGGGCCGTGGGTATCCTCCGGGCGCGGCGCCCGGCAGATCCGCGGGCTGCGGCAGCCTGCTGCGCAGCCGACCTGCATTGGAGGCGAGCAGCGTCGCCACGACGTGCTTGCAGTCCGCCTCCATGGGGCACGAACAGCGGGTGGAATCGATGCCGTCGCTGTTCGCGAGCAAGCGGACGACGCAGCGGTAGCGCCGCGCGTTGCTGCCGGCGACATCCCCCGTGATCGTCCGTGCGTCCGCGTCCCATCGGACGTCGCGGACGGCTCCGTCGTGGAAGTACTGGGTCCCACGCGTGAACGCACCGCCCCAGGCCTGGCGCCGGATGGCGTCGGGCTCGACGAACGGTGCGTTCACTGCGAGGACGGGTGCTGCTCCCGTCAGTTCGACCGGGCGACCCGCGCGAGGACGCCGTGCACGAACGAGGCGGACTCGTCGGTGGAGAACTCCTTCGCCAGTTCCACGGCCTCGTCGATGGCGACGGCGGTGGGAACCTGGTCGTTGTAGAGGATCTCCCACACCCCGATGCGCAGCAGCGCCCGGTCGACGGTGGGCATCCGCGCCATCGACCAGTCCTTGGCCGCGGCGGTGATCTGCTCGTCGATGACGTCCGAGTTGTCGATGATGCCGTCGACGATGTCGCGCGCGTACAGCCAGGACGCCTCGCGTGCGGGCTCCGTCGCCGCGCGCTTGGCCTCCACGGCGAGCATCACCGGGATGTCCTCGCCGCGCACGTCGGCCTGGAACAGGATGTCGAGAGCGCGCTTGCGCGCCTTGGTCCGAGCGCTCACGCCCGGCTTACTTCTCGCGACCGAGGTAGTCGCCCGTGCGGGTGTCGACCTTGACGCGGGTGCCGGTCTCGAGGAACAGCGGGACCTGGATCTCGTAGCCCGTCTCGAGCGTCGCGGGCTTGGTGCCGGCGGAGGAGCGGTCGCCCTGCAGGCCCGGCTCGGTGTAGGTGATCTCGAGCACGACCGAGGCGGGGAGGTCGACGTAGAGCGCGTTGCCGTTGTTCAGCGCGATGGTGACCATCTGGTTCTCGAGCAGGAAGTGCGACGCGTCGCCCACGGTGGCGGCCGGCACGTTGATCTGGTCGTAGTCGCTCGTGTCCATGAACACGAAGCTGTCGCCGTCGTTGTACAGGTACTGGTAGTCGCGACGGTCAACGTTCTCGATCTCGATCTTCGCGCCGGCGTTGAACGTCTTGTCGACGACCTTGCCCGACAGGACGTTCTTCATCTTGGTACGGACGAACGCGCCGCCCTTGCCCGGCTTGACGTGCTGGAACTCCACGATGCTCCAGAGCTGACCGTCGATGTTGAGGACGACGCCGTTCTTGATGTCTGCGGTGGATGCCATGGGTCTACTGTTCCGTTTCGTGAAGTTCGCGGGCGAGAAGGCGCCCAACATCCCATTCTACGGGATGACCTGGCCGGGGCTGGAAAGGGGCTGGATGCGAACGTGCTGTCGCCGCGGCAGGATCAGCCGTCGGCCTGCCCCGTGACGACGTCGATGAGCCGCAGGACCGCGTGGGCGTACCCCGAGATGCCCTCCCCGATGACGTGCACCACCGCGACGTCGCGCACGTACGAGACCTGACGGAATCCCTCGCGCGAGGACAGATCGGAGATGTGCACCTCGGCGACGGGAAGCGCGACCGCCTTCAGCGCGTCGGCGAGCGACACCGACGTGTGGGTGAGGCCTGCGGGGTTGATCACGATGCCGGCGCAGTCCTCCCGGGCTGCGTGGATCGCGTCGATGAGGACGCCCTCGTGGTTGCTCTGCACGCTGCGCACGTCGAACCCGCGCGAGGCCGCGGTGCGCTCGACGAGCCCTTCGACGTCGGCGAGCGTCTCGGTCCCGTAGATGTCCGGCTCGCGGACGCCGAGCAGATTGAGGTTGGGGCCGTTGACGAGGAGGAGCCTGCGAGGAGTGGATGTCACGGGGGCACGATACCAGCGCACCCCCGTGACGCCGCCCTCAGGTGCGGTCACGTCCGGCGCCCTGCGCGGTCAGCCGCACCGGTGCGTTGCCGGCGCCGAAGCCGTCGTAGCCGCCCAGACGCTGGACGAACTCGAAGAACACGTCGCCGACGATCCGCGTGTAGAACTGCAGATACTCGCCGGCGTCGTCGCGGTCGTACACGATCCCTAGTGCGCGCAGTTCGGCGAGGTCGTCGTCGGCGAGATCGAACCTCGCCGCGAGATCCTCGTAGTAGTTGTCGGGGATCGGCAGGACCTGCAGACCCCGGGTGCGCGCGAACCGGGCGAGCGCCCGGGCGTCTCCGCATCGGAACGCGACGTGCTGCGGGAGGCCGCGGCGACCCTCGCCCGCGTGCGCGAGGCTCGTCGGGACGACGTTCAGCGCGATCCGCACATCGCCGTCGCGCGCGGTCATGACGCGGCTCTGCACGAGACCCTGCGGGCCCGCGACGTCGGTCGAGCTCGCGGGATCGAGGGAGAACACCGCACCGAGCAGCAGCACCGCCTCGTCGATCGACTCCCACGGCTGGGTCAGGCTGACGTGGTCGATGGCGTGCACGCCCGACGCGCCGGATTCGGCCGCGTCGGGCAGTCCGTGCTCGAACTCAGTGGTCCAGTCCGGCTCCCCTGCCGCGGCTCCCACCCAGTAGATCTCGGTGCCGTCCGGTGCTCGCACGGCGTCCAGCGCCTGTTCGGCGGCATACGTGCGCCGGAACGCGCTCGGCGTGCCCAGCTCCCGGGCGCGCGCAGCAAGACGATCGGGGTGCGGCACGGCCACTCCGAGGGCGGCCAGGTGAGGGGCCTGACCTGCGGCATGCTGCTCGTTGAGGACCACTCGAGCCCGCCCCGCGCTCCAGAGGGTCACCGGCTTCGTCCGGTGCCGCCCGCGGGCGGTGAAGCCGAGCTGTGCGAGCAGGACCTCGACGGCCGAGGTGTCCTCCGCCTTGATCTCGACGAAGTCGAAGCCGGTCGGCGGCTCCGGCTCCGGCAGGCGGGCGAGCCGCTCGTCGGCGTCCGCCCCGAGTCGCCGGGAGACCGCATCCTCGAGCCAGCGCAGCGAGCGGTGCGCGTGCACCGCGGTCTCGCGCACGTCGGTCTGCCGGAACGTGTCGTTGAACACCTCCAGCGACAGCGGGCCGGAGTACCCGGTGCGCACGATGTGCGCGACGAAGCCCGCGAGGTCGAAGCTGCCCTCGCCGGGAAAGAGCCGGTGGTGCCTGCTCCAGGAGAGCACGTCCATCGTCAGGGCGGGGGCGTCCGCGAGCTGGACGAAGAAGATGCGATCGCCCGGGATCGATTCGATCGCGGCCGGGTCGTGCCCCCGGGAGAGGATGTGGAAGGAATCGAGGCAGACCCCGACGGAGGGATGGTCCGCCAGTTCGACCACCCGCCACGCACGCCGGTAGTCGTCGATGAACCGGCCCCAGGCGAGTGCCTCGAACGCGATGCGGATGCCGTACTCGGCGGCGAGGTCGCCGAGCCGACGCAGCTGCGCGGCGCTCACGGCGTCGTCGTCGATCGTCGCGGTCGCGACATTGCTGCAGCACAGCACGAGGTCCATGCCCAGGCGCGCCATCAGCTCGAACTTGGCCCGGGCCCGGCGGAGAACCCGGGCGAACTCCGCCTCGTCGACCCCCTCGACGTCGCGCATCGGCTGGTAGAGGTCGAGCGACAGGTGCAGGCGGGATGCCAGCGCGCGGATCTCCTCGGGGCTCTCCGGCGCGGCGATGAGATCCGGCTCGAAGATCTCCACGCCGTCGAATCCCGCCGCCGCGCACGCGTGCAGCTTGTCGACGAGCGTGCCGCTGATGCACACGGTCGCGATCGAAGTCTTCATGGGCACCTAATGTACCAGGCAGTACATTAGGCGGGAAGGGCGGCCGGCGGCCATTCGATACGCTGACGAAATGGCACCAGCGCAACGCGACGCCGAACGCACCCGGGCAGAACTGCTCGCCGTGGCGACCGAGGTCTTCGCCGAATCCGGCTACTCCGGCGCGCGCGTGGACGAGATCGCCGAGCGCACCCGCACGACCAAGCGGATGATCTATTACTACTTCGGCGGCAAGGAGCAGCTGTACCTCGCCGTGCTCGAGCAGGCGTACCTCGGCATCCGCGAGGCCGAACGAGCCATCGACGTCGATCACACCGACCCCGTCGCCGCCCTGCGGCAGCTGGCCGAGCTGACCTTCGACCACCACGTCACGCACGACGCCTTCATCCGGCTGGTCGCGATCGAGAACATCCACCGCGGCGAGTTCATCCGGCGGCTCGACTCGCTGCGGACGGTCGCCCAGCCCGCGGTCACCCAACTCGACGGCATCCTCACCCGCGGCCGTGCCGCCGGGTCCTTCCGCAGCGACGTGGACGCCCTCGACGTCCATCTGCTCATCAGCTCGTACTGCGTCTTCCAGGTGGCGAACCGGTACACGTTCGGCTACCTCTTCGACGTCGACCTGGATTCCCCGGATCGACGCGCGCACCTGCGCGCCATGATCGGCGACGTGGTCGTCGCCTGGCTCACCGCGCGCTGACGCGCACTGCGCATTCTCCTCCCCCGGCCTTGACAGGCTCGGTTGCGCGTGATTCACTCCGTACGTACTGGTTAGTACATTAAGAGTGAACGAGGGAGTTCTTCGTGACGGAACCGCACCGGTATCTCGTGGGCCTCGTCGGCACCGGCGTGACCCCGTCGCTGACGCCGCCGATGCACATGGCCGAGGCCCGCGCCCTCGGGCTCGACTACCTCTACCGCCCGATCGACCTGTCGGTCCTCGGCCTCGTCCCCGACCAGCTGCCGGACATCCTCACGTGGGCTCGACGGCTCGGCTTCGACGCGCTCAACATCACGCATCCGTGCAAGCGACTCGTCATCGAGTATCTCGACCGCATCGATCCGGTGGCGGCGCAGCTGGGCGCGGTGAACACGGTGCTGTTCACCGATGACGGCCTCGTCGGTCACAACACCGACACGACGGGGTTCGAGACAGCGCTTCGCACCGGGCTTCCCGGGGCCGCGCTCGACGACGTCGTGCTGATCGGCGCGGGCGGAGCAGGATCCGCCGTCGCGGATGCGCTCCTGCGGGCCGGCGTCCGACACCTCACCGTGGTCGACGTCGACGTGCAGCGCGCCGCCGAGGCGGCCGCCGACCTGACCGCCCGCCACGGCGCCGACGTCTCCGCGTCCGATCCGGGGGCCCTCCCCGGCCTCCTCCCCCATGCAGACGGCGTCGTCCACTGCACCCCCACCGGGATGCACGACCACCCCGGAATCCCGTTCCCGCCGGCGCTGCTGCGCAGCGATCTCTGGGTCGCCGACATCGTGTACCGGCCTCTCGAGACCGCGCTGCTGAAGGCCGCGCGCGCAGCGGGATGCCGCACGCTCGACGGCGGCCGCATGGCCGTCTTCCAGGCCGCCGACGCGTTCGAGCTGATCACGGGCATCCGCCCTGACGCCGATCGCATGATCGGCCACTTCCACCGTCTCGTCGCCGCCGACGAGCTCGTCCGATAGGAGAATCTCCCCATGTCCACCACCGCAGCGCCGCGGAAGACGCCCGTCCGGGCGGCTGTCGCGAGCTTTCTCGGCAGCGCCGTCGAGTACTACGACTTCTTCCTCTTCGGGTCGGCGGCCGCCCTCATCTTCCCGAAGATCTTCTTCCCGTCCGACGACCAGGCCGCCCTGGTCATGTCGTTCGCGACCTTCGGGTTCGCCTACATCGCCCGTCCCGTCGGAGCCGTCTTCATCGGTCACTTCGGCGACCGCATCGGCCGCCGGCGGGTGCTGCTTTTCACCCTGCTGCTGATGGGTCTTTCCACGTTCGCGATCGGCTGCCTGCCGACCTTCGAGCAGATCGGCTGGGCGGCGCCTGCGCTCCTGGTGGTCTGCCGGCTGCTGCAGGGGCTCTCGGCGTCCGGCGAGCAGGCCGGGGCGTCCTCCCTCACGCTCGAGCACGCTCCGGATGACCGGCGGGCGTTCTTCACGTCGTGGACGCTGACCGGCACCCAGGGCGGGCAGATCCTCGCCGCCCTCATCCTCATCCCCATCGTCGCGATGCCCGACTCCATCAAGCTGACGTGGGGCTGGCGCATCCCGTTCTGGCTCAGCGCCGTCGTCGTCATCGTCGCGTACGTGATCCGGCGCGGGCTTCACGAGACGCCCGAGTTCGAAGAGACGAAGGCCGAGGGCCGGATCTCCCGGATCCCGCTCATCGCCCTGCTTCGCGACCACTGGCGCGACGTGCTGCGCGTCATCTGCTGTGCGTTCATCGCCGCCGTCTCCACGGTCTTCGGAAACCTCGCGATCGCCTACGGCGTCGAGGTCGGTCTCAACGCAGCGATCACGCTGTGGCTCGTGGTCGTCGCGAACCTGGTCGCCATCGCGACGCAGCCGCTGTTCGGCACCCTCGCAGACCGGATCGGCCGCAAGCCCGTCTTCATCTACGGCGCGCTCGCGTCGGCGGTGCTCATGCCGTTCTACATGCTCTCGATGGGCCCGGGCCGCGAGGTGCTCACGTTCGCCCTCGCCGTCCTGACGTTCTCGTGCGGGTATGCGGCCGCGAATGCGGTCTGGCCCTCGTTCTACGCCGAGATGTTCAGCACGCGGGTCCGCTTCTCCGGTGTGGCGATCGGCACCCAGCTGGGCTTCCTGATGGCCGGTTTCGCCCCGTCCATCGTGACGGCGCTCGGCGGCGTCCAGCAGGGCGGATGGGTCGTGATCAGCGTCTTCACGGCCGTGATCTGCGTGATCGCGACAGTCAGCGCGCTCACCGCGCGGGAGACGAAGGACATCCCGACCGCGCAGCTGGGCACCTTCGGCGAGAACGTCACTCGGGCCAATCCCGTCGCCGCCTGAGCGACACCGACCGCGGCCGCGTCCGACAGGGCGCGGCCGCGGTCGTTTCCGGCCACGTCGGCGCTCGTCGTCAGGAGACCGCGCGCGCCATCCGCAGTTCGTCGCCGATCGGACCGGCCGAGACCTCGCCCGTGGACCGGAATCCGACGCGACGGTAGGCACCCTGTGCTCGGAGGTTGTCGACGTGCACGTCCAGCGACAGCGTCGGGACGTGCGCGCCGCGCGCCCACTCCAGGACCGCGGCGAAGAGCCGGTCGATCGTGCCGTCGCCCCGGCTGTCGGGCCGGACGTAGACGCCGACGGCATCCGCCCGCCGCGCCTCGACCGGACGACCGAGATGGTCCGGGGCTCCCGCCGGGCGCACGATGACCGTCACGGAGCCGACCCACTCGCCGCCGCGCTCGGCGACGAACTGCGCGACCGTGCGCTCCGTCGCCGCCGCCGTGGTCCGGCCGATCCAGAACGACGCCGGCTGCACGGCCGCGTGCGCGGAGGTGTCCAGGAACGCGATCGGCGCCGCGGGATCGCGCAGCGCCTCCAGCCGGAGATCGCGAACCCGCTCCCACTCGTCGGCGCGCACGCGGCGCACCGTGGTCGGCTGGGGAGCGGTCACTCCCCCACTTCCTGGTAGGCGGCGAACAGCAGCGACTCGTCCGGCGCCTGCATGACGCTCGGGCGGGCGAGGTCGTCGAGCACGATGAAGCGCAGCATCCCGCCGCGGGCCTTCTTGTCGCGCTGCATCGTCGCGAGCAGGGTGGGCCAGGCGCCCGCGCGGTACGACGTCGGAAGACCCAGCGTCGTGAGGATCTCGCGATGGCGGGCGGCGACGGCGTCCGGCAGCCGGCCGGCCAGGCGCGACAGCTCGGCGGCGAAGACCATGCCCACCGAGACGGCTGCGCCGTGACGCCAGCGATAGCGCTCGGCGTGTTCGATCGCGTGGCCGAGGGTGTGCCCGTAGTTGAGGATCTCGCGCAGCCCGCCCTCGCGGAAGTCCTCGCCGACGACCTTCGCCTTCATGTCGACGGCCAGCTCGACGCAGCGCCGGAACGCGTCCGAGGCCGGGTCGACGACCGCTTCCGGGTCGGCTTCGATGAGGTCGAGGATCTCGGGGCTCCAGATGAAGCCGGCCTTGACGACCTCGGCGAAGCCGGCGGTGGCCTCGTTGTGCGACAGGGATTCGAGTTCGCGCAGGTCGCACACGACGTGCTGCGGTGCCCAGAAGGCGCCCACGAGGTTCTTGCCCTCGGCGGTGTTGACGCCGGTCTTCCCCCCGATCGCGGCGTCGACCATGCCCGCCACCGTCGTCGGCACCTGGACGACCGCGACGCCGCGCAGCCAGGTGGCGGCGACGAAACCGGCGAGGTCGGTCACCGCTCCCCCGCCGTAGCCGACGACGGCGTCCGTGCGGGTGAAGTCCGCCTGCCCCATCACCTGCCAGCAGAACGCGGCGACCTCGATCCGCTTGCCCTGCTCGGCGTCGGGGATCTCCGCCAGGAGCACCTGCCGCGAGCCGTCTGCGGCCAGGCGATCGCGCAGCTGCTCGGCGCGTGCCGCGAGGGTGGGCGGGTGGACGACGAGCACCTTGCGGGCCGCCGGCGGCAGTGCGGCGCCGACCCGGTCGAGGATGTCGCGTCCGATCGTGATGTCGTATCCGGGGGTCCCCGCCACGCTGATGGTCGTCTCGCTCATCCCTGCTCCTTCGCGATCTTGCCGCTGTTGCTGTTCTCGGATCGCCGCGCCCACGCGACGATCGCGGTCACCACGTCGGCGAGCGGTCCTGACGACGTGTCGAAGGTGACGTCGGCGACCTCCTCGTAGACCGCCTTTCGCTCGGCGAAGATGCGCTGCCAGCGCTCCACCGGGTCCTCGTCGCCGTTCAGGAGCGGCCGCTCGGCGCCGGCGATGCGGGATGCCACCACACGCGGCGACACGGTCAGGAGCACGACTCGATGATCGGCCAGAGCGGCGCGGGTGCCGGCATCCAGCACGGCTCCCCCGCCGAGGGCGACCACGCCGCCCCGCGCGAGGCTCTCCACGACGGCGGCGCGCTCGAGGGCGCGGAACCCGGGTTCGCCGAGGCGCGTGAACAGCTCCGGGATCGGTCCGTGATCGCGCACGACGACCTTGTCGGTGTCGGTGAACGTGAGCCCCATCGTGCGCGCCACGCGGCGGCCGATGCTGGTCTTGCCGGCGCCCATCGGGCCGACGAGCACCAGGGCGCGCGGGTCAGGCGTCGTCATGCTGCAGGAGGGCCGCATCCGAGGCGTCGGCCGTGCGCAGTCCCTCCGGAATCGCCTCCAGGTACGCCTGCAGGTTGCGCCGGGTCTCGCCCACGCTGTCGCCGCCGAACTTCTCCAGCACTGCCTCGGCCAGGATGATCGCGACCATCGCCTCGGCGACGACACCGGCGGCCGGGACGGCGCAGACGTCGGAGCGCTGATGGTGCGCGGATGCCGTCTCGCCGGTGGCGATGTCGACCGTGCGCAGCGCGTGCGGCACGGTGGCGATCGGCTTCATCGCGGCGCGCACCCGCAGCAGGGTGCCGGTGGACATGCCACCCTCGATCCCGCCCGCACGGTCGGACGACCGGGTGATGCCGTCGTCGGTGACGAAGAGCTCGTCGTGGGCGCGCGACCCGCGGCGACGCGCGGTCTCGAAGCCGTCGCCGATCTCGACGCCCTTGATCGCCTGGATGCTCATCAGCGCCTGCGCGATCCTGCCGTCGAGCTTGCGGTCCCACTGCACGTGCGATCCGAGCCCGGGCGGCAGGCCCCACGCCAGCACCTCGACGACGCCGCCGACGGTGTCGCCCTCCTTGCGGGTGTCGTCGATCTCGGCGACCATCAGGCCGCTGGTCGCCTTGTCGAAGCAGCGCACCGGGTCGGCATCCAGGGCGTCCACGTCGTCCGGCCCGGGGATCGCCGCGTCCGCCGGCACCGCGACCGGACCGATCGCGGTGGTGTGGCTGACGAGCCGGATGCCGAGTTCGCCGAGGAAGGACCGGGCGATCGCACCCAGCGCGACGCGCGCGGCGGTCTCGCGGGCGCTGGCCCGTTCGAGAATCGGGCGGGCCTCGTCGAAGTCGTACTTCTGCATGCCGACGAGGTCGGCGTGCCCGGGGCGGGGACGCGTCAGCGCCGCGCCGCGGCCGCGCGACCGCTCGGTGAGCTCGACCGGCTCGGGGCTCATCACCTCGACCCACTTGGGCCACTCGGTGTTGCCGATGCGCAGCGCGATGGGGCTGCCGAGGCTCAGGCCGTGGCGCACGCCCGTCGAGAGCGTCAGTTCGTCCTCTTCGAACTTCATGCGCGAGCCGCGCCCGTAACCGAGCTTGCGGCGAGCGAGATCGGCCTGGATCGCGGCGCGGGAGATGGGCACGCCGGCGGGCAGGCCTTCCATGACGGCGACGAGTTCGGGGCCGTGCGATTCGCCGGCCGTGAGCACGCGGAGCATTCGTCTAGTCTCCCATGCGCGCGGCGTCGGCCGCGTCGCGCATGGCCTGCAGAACGTCATCTTCGCCGGGCAGTGCCGTTTCGGCGTCCCCCTGGACGAAGATCCGCACCTGGAGGAGGGCCTGCTGCAGGAGCATCCCGGATCCGGCGACGGCCCGACCCCCGGCGCGCTCCCAGGCCTCGGCGAGTGCGGTGGGCCAGTGTCCGTAGACGACGTCGTAGAGGAGTCCTCCGGATGCCGCCAGCGCGTCGGCGTCCTGCGGCGCGATCGCCGCGCCGCCCGGGAGCGTCGAGACGGTCAGCTCGAGCTCGCCCGCCGAGGGGGTTCCGAGAGGCTCCACGCGCACGCGCATGCCGAGCCGTTCTCCGAGCCCGACGAGCGGCTCGGCCGCCTCCGGGCGGCGCGCGCTGACGAGGACGCCCTCGGCTCCGAGCTCGCCGAGCGCCACGAGGGCCGACGTCGCCGTCGCGCCGGCGCCGACGATCCGCGCTTCGGAGACCGCCGAGACGCCCTGCTCGCCGAGGTCGCGGACGATGCCCCCGACATCGGTGTTGAAGCCGTGCGGGCCGTCCGCGCTCAGCAGGAGGGTGTTCACGGCGCCGGTCAGCGCCGCACGGCGGTCGCGCGTCCGGGCCGCCGCGTGCGCGACGCCTTTGAGCGGCATGGTCAGCGACAGGCCGCGATAGCTTTCGTCCAGGCCGGCGAGGGCTGTCACGAAGGATGCCTCATCCACCTGCCGCCGGTCATACGTCCAGTCCAGGCCCAGGGCCGCATAGGCTGCCGCGTGAAGCTGAGGGGAACGACTGTGCGCGATCGGGTCCCCCCACACCTGCAGGTGTGCGGGCATCAGCAGCCCGAGTTCGGGTTCGCCTTGCACCACGCCTGCATCTGGCTGATGGCCTTCTGGTGGTCCGCATAGTTCGACGAGAACACGGTCTGCCCGGTGTTCATGTTGACGGTCACGAAGTACAGCCAGTTGCCCGCGGCCGGGTTCAGCGCGGCAGCGATGGCCGCGGCACCCGGGCTCGAGATCGGCCCCTTCGGCAGGCCCGTGTGGACGTAGGTGTTCCACGGGTTGGGGTCGTTCAGCGCGGCGGACGACGAGCTCGCCGTGCCGTTGTGCAGCGACCCGTATCCGTACTGGGCGGTGGAGTCCATCTGCAGCTTCATGCCCTGGGCGAGGCGGTTGTCGATGACGCGGGCGACCTTCGGGAAGTCCTGCGCCTGGCGGGCCTCGCGCTGCACGATCGAGGCGATCGTGAGGATCTTCTGCTGGTCGGGTGCCGCCACCCCGGCATCCGAGAGCTCCTGCTTCATGCGGTCGACCATCGTCTTGATCACATCGTGCGCGGAGGTGCCGGGGTTGAACGTGTACAGCGCCGGGAAGAGCCAGCCCTCGAGTGACGGCGCGTCCACCCCGTAGTCCTTGGGGTTCTTCACGGCCGCTTGAAGGTCGGCGAGCTTGATGTTCAGCCCCGTCGACACGCGCTGCAGGATCTGCGACTGCGTGAGACCCTCCGGCAGCACGACCGAGTGATCGAGTCGGTTCTTCGAGTCCGCCATGGCCGACAGGGCGGCCTTGGCGGTCATCTCCTTCTGGAGCTTGTACACCCCCGGGTAGAACGTGGGGTTCTGCCCGGTGTCCAAGAGCATCTGGTAGAAGACGTTGGAGCTCTTCGTGACTCCGGCCTTGTAAAGCGTCGAGGAGATCGTGGACGGGATGTCGCCGGAGTTCACCGTCACGATCGCCTCGCCGTGCGCCTTTCCGGCGGGATAGTCGGCGGGAGCTGCGGTTCCGAACAGGTTCTTCAACTGCGGGGTGTACGTGTTCCAGACCCAGACGCCGCCCAGCACGAGGGCGACGATGACGGCCAGGGTGATCGTCCAGCCGATCCAGCGCCGGCGCTTGCGCGGCGGCTGGGGGGTGATCCATTGCACGTCATCCACGGCGTGATCCTCACCGGAGAGCAGCTGGGCGAATGCGTCGTCCTCGACCGGCCGTTCCGCCGTGGCGAGGGCCGCGTGGTACGACTCCCGCGCCATCGCGGGGGCGTCCTGTGCTGCGTAGGACCGCGGCGCCGGGGCCTCCGCGGAGAAGTCGAATGCCCGCGTGGGCGGGTCCGCCCGGTGCGGGTTCTGCGGGGCGGGACGCGTGGCGGCCGCCGGACGCGATGCCGCACCGGCGTCCGGGGCGGGTGCGGCGGGGGTGGATGCAGCAGTCGCCGGGTGTGCGGCAGCGGGGTCCACCGGGTGGGATGCCGCACCCGCGGCGGCGGCCCGGGCGGCCGCCTCTCGTGCGGCGCGCCGGGACCCCGGCGCTGCGGGCGCGGGACGAGCCGCCGCATCCGGCGTCGGCGTCGACGATTCGGGCATCTGGGGATCGTGGGGTGTGTCAGCCATGGTGGGGGGGTGCTGCGCGTGAGATGAGATCGCCGGGGGCGCGACCTGTCTGCTTCTCGACATCGATCGCATGCTGGAGGAGGACGACCGCCGCGATCTGGTCCACAATGTTACGCGAGTTGCGCTGGGATCTGCCCGAACTGCGCAGCGCCTGGTGAGCGGTCACGGTGGTGAGCCGTTCGTCCACCAGACGCACGGGCAGTCCGGACGCGTCGGCGAGGGCGCCTGCGAAATCGCGGGAATCCTGCGTCGACGGCGTGTCGTCGCCACTCAGGTTGAGCGGCAGCCCGACCACGAGCTCGATCGCCTCGTGCTCCTGCGCGAGAGCGACGATGCGGCGCACCGGCTCTTCGGCACGGGCGACGGTCTCCAGAGGCGTCGCGAGCATGCCGTCCGGGTCGCAGCGGGCGACACCGACGCGCGCCTTGCCCACGTCGATTCCCAGACGGATGCCGCGACGGAACGTCACGCGCCCGCTGCCGTGCTCGTGACGGCGGCGAGGGCGGCATCCAGCGCGGATGCATCCGCGCCGCCACCCTGAGCGACGTCGTCGCGGCCGCCGCCGCCTCCGCCGAGCACCGCGGCGGCGGCCTTGGCCAGGACGCCGGCCTTCGCTCCGGCCGCGCGGGCGGACTCGTTCGTCGCGACGATCACGACGGGCCGCTCGCCGACCACGGCGCCGAGGGCCACGATCGCGGCGTCGGCCCCGAGACGGTCACGGACCTGCAGCGCGAGGGTGCGCACGTCGTCGCCCGACGCGGCGGAGCCGATGCTCTGCGCCACCACCCGCGTGCCGCCCACGACGGTCGCCGTCGCGGCGAGCTGGGGTGCGCGGTCGGCCAGTGCCTTCTGCTCGAAGGCCGCGATCTTCTTCTCGGCGGCCTTGAGGTTCGCCGACAGCTCCGCGATGCGGGCGGGGAGCTGGTCGCGCGGGATCTTCAGCGCCGACGTCAGCTGCGAGACGATGGTGCGCTCGGCCGCCAGGTCGCGGAAGGCGTCCAGTCCGACCAGGGCCTCCACGCGGCGATTGGAAGCTCCCACGGACGATTCGCCGACCAGCGAGATGAGACCGACCTCGGCGCTCGAGGCGACGTGCGTCCCGGCACACAGTTCGCGCGACCAGGGGCCGCCGATGTCGACCATCCGCACCTCGGAGCCGTACTTCTCGCCGAAGAGGGCCATCGCGCCCAGGGCCTTGGCCTCGTCGAGCGGCATGATGCGCGTGGTGACCTCGAGGTTGTCGCGCACCGCGTTGTTGGCGATCTCCTCGATCTCGGTCTTGGTCTCGGCCGACAGCGCCTGACCCCAGGCGAAGTCGAACCGCAGGTAGCCGGCACGGTTCAGCGAACCGGCCTGGGTCGCGGTCTTGCCGAGCGTGTCGCGCAGCGCCGCGTGGACCAGGTGGGTCGCCGAGTGCGCCTGGCGCGCGGCCCGGCGGTTCGCCGCATCCACCACGCTCGTGGCGGGCTGGCCCACCGCGACCTCCCCCGCCGTCACCTCGACGGTGTGGCTGACGAGCCCCGGAACGGGCTTCTGCACGTCGAGCACCTCGAGCTCGTAACCGGGTCCGACGATGACGCCCTTGTCGGCGACCTGGCCGCCGGATTCCGCATACAGGGCGGTCTCGGCGAGGATCACCTCGGCGATCTGTCCCTGCACGGCGCGGTCGGCCGGGAGGCCGTCCACCAGCAGCCCCAGCACCGTCGAGCCGGTCTCCATCTCGGTGTAGCCGGTGAAGACCGTCTCGCCCTGGGCGCGGAAGTCCCGGTAGACGCTCTGGTCGGCGAGGGCGCGCTTGCGGGACTTGGCGTCCGCCTTGGCCCGGGCCTTCTGCTCGGCCATCAGCTCGTCGAACGCCGCACGGTCCACCTCGAGACCGGCCTCCTGCGCGACCTCGAGGGTGAGGTCGATGGGGAACCCGTACGTGTCGTGCAGCAGGAACGCGTCGGCACCGCCGAGAGAGGTGCCGCCCTTCTTCTTGGTGTCGTCGAGGGCGAGGTCGAGGATCGTCGACCCGGACGCCAGCGTGCGCAGGAAGGTCTCCTCCTCGGCGACGGCGTACTGCGAGATGCGCGCCCAGTCGTCCGAGACGACGGGGTAGGCATCCTTCATCGCGTCGCGCGACGCCGCGAACAGCTCCGGGAACGTCGGCGCATCGACCCCGAGCAGGCGCATGGCACGGACGGTGCGGCGCATCAGGCGGCGCAGGATGTAGCCGCGGCCCTCATTGGACGGCGTGACGCCGTCGGAGAGCAGCATGAGCGACGAGCGGACGTGGTCGGCGATCACCCGGAAGCGCACGTCGTCCTCGTGGACGGCGCCGTAGCGGCGGCCGGACAGCTCCGAGGCGCGATCGAGGACCGGTCGCACCTGATCGATCTCGTACATGTTCTCGACGCCCTGCTTGATGAAGGCGACGCGCTCCAGGCCCATGCCGGTGTCGATGTTCTGCTGCGGCAGGTCGCCGACGATGTCGAACTCGGTCTTGGACCGCACGTTCGTGATCGCGTACTGCATGAACACGAGGTTCCAGATCTCGGTGAACCGGTTGTCGTCGACGGCCGGTCCGCCGTCGCGGCCGTACTTGGGTCCGCGGTCGAAGTAGATCTCCGAGCAGGGGCCGGCGGGGCCCGGCTGACCGGTGGTCCAGTAGTTGTCCTCGCGGCCGAGGCGCTGGATGCGCTCCTCCGGCAGGCCGGCGATCTTGCGCCAGTACCCGGCGGCCTCGTCGTCGTCCTGGTAGACCGTCACCCACAGGTCGCGCTCGGCGAACCCGAGACCGCCGTCCGCCTCCGAGCGGGTCAGCAGATCCCAGGCGTACTCGATCGCGCCCTCTTTGAAGTAGTCGCCGAACGACCAGTTGCCGAGCATCTGGAAGAAGGTGCCGTGCCGGGCGGTGTGGCCGACCTCCTCGATGTCGTTGGTGCGGATGCACTTCTGCACGTCGACGGCACGCTTGTACGGCGCCGGGACCACACCGGTCAGATACGGGATGAACGGCACCATGCCCGCGATCGTGAAGAGGATCGACGGGTCGTCGCTCACGAGCGACGCGGACGGGACGACGACGTGGTCGTTCTTCTCGAAGTAGTCCAGGTAGCGCTGGGCGATGTCAGCGGTCTTCATGGCGTGCGAATCCTCGGGTCGGGCACGGAACTCCCGCGGGACGCGGAAGCGAGAGGTGTCAGTCGGCGGACGCGGCGGACGGCTCGGACGCCGACAGCCGATCCTGCTGGGTGCGGTAGGCGTCGCCGACGCGGTCGGCGAACTCGTTCATCCGGGCGTCCAGCGTGGCGAGGGCGACGTGGCCGCGCGGGTCGCGGTCCACGAAGTGCGCGGCGACGAATCCCGCTGCGACGCCCACCACGAACCACACCAGCTTCTGCATCCCCCCATCGTAGGCGAATTCGGTGGACGAACGCCCCAGACGCGACGAGGGCACCGGGTGTTCCCGGTGCCCTCGTGCAGTGCTGCCTCTTAGCGGGCTGCGTAGTACTCGACGACGAGCTGCACGTCACACGTGACGGGCACCTCGGCGCGCTTGGGGCGACGCACCAGACGCGCGTGGAGCTTGTCGAGCTCGACCTCGAGGTAGCCCGGAACCGGGGGCAGAACCTCGGCGTGGCCACCGGCAGCGGCGACCTGGAAGGGCTCGGTGCCCTCCGAGCGGGGCTTGACGTGGATGAGCTGACCCGGCTTCACACGGAACGACGGGCGGTCGACGAGCTCGCCGTCGACCATGATGTGACGGTGCACGACCAGCTGGCGAGCCTGCGCGGTGGTGCGGGCGAAGCCGGCGCGGAGCACCAGCGCGTCCAGGCGCATCTCGAGCAGCTCGACCAGGTTCTCACCGGTCAGGCCGTCCTTGCGGCGCGCCTCGTTGAAGGTGTTGCGCATCTGCTTCTCGCGGATGCCGTACTGCTCGCGCAGACGCTGCTTCTCGCGAAGGCGGACGGCGTAGTCGCTGTCCTGCTTGCGCTTGGTGCGGCCGTGCTCACCCGGAGCGTAGGGACGCTTCTCGAGGTAGCGCGCGGCCTTCGGGGTCAGCGCGACGCCGAGCGCACGCGACAGGCGGACCTTGCGGCGGTCCTGGGACTTCGTTGCCACGAAGTGTTCCTTCCATTCACGCGGCCGTGTCTTTCACGGCTCGCGGACGTATCGCCCGACTCCGCCCGCACGATCCGCACGCCGGGGCGCACCGCACGGTCTCCGTCAAGCGAAAGAATGCTCCGTCGATCGACAGACAGGAGGAGGGGGATGCCCGAAAACTGAGTTTCGAGCCGCTCAAGTCTACCAAACCTGCGAGCCGGCCTCAGTCGGCGTTCAGGATGCGGCGGATCTTCTCCAGACGCGCCTGCACATCGCGCTCCTGACCGTGGGCGGTGGGCTCGTAGTACCGGCGGCCGCGCAGGTCGTCGGGCAGGTACTGCTGCGGCGACACCCCCAGTTCGCTGTCGTGCGGGTACACGTAGCCCTTGCCGTGCCCGAGACGCTTGGCCCCCGGATAGTGCGCGTCGCGCAGATGCACCGGAACCCGGCCGAAGCCGCCCGCGCGCACATCGGCGATGGCCTGGTCGATCGCCACGTAGGCGGCGTTCGACTTCGCCGTCGTGGCGAGATACGCCGTGGCCTCGGCGAGCGGGATCCGGCCCTCCGGCATCCCGATGAAGGCGACCGCGTCGGCCGCGGCCACGGCGATCTGGAGCGCCTGCGGATCGGCCAGGCCGATGTCTTCGGCGGCGCTGATCACGAGGCGCCGGGCGATGAAGCGCGGATCTTCGCCGGCCTCGATCATGCGTGCGAGGTAGTGCATCGCGGCATCCACGTCGGACCCGCGGATGGACTTGATGAACGCGCTGATGACGTCGTAGTGCTCGTCGCCCTGGCGGTCGTAGCGCAGCAGCGCCTTGTCGACGGCCTGGGCCACGGTGTCGGCGGTGACCACCGCCTCGTTCGGCGACCCCTCCGAGGCCGCGGCCGTCTGCACGGACGCCGCGGCGGCTTCGAGGCCGGTCAGGGCGCGGCGCGCGTCGCCTGAGGACAGCCGCACGAGCGCCGCGCGCGCGGCCTCGTCGAGTGTGACTGAGCCCGCCAGCCCGCGCGGGTCGGAGACCGCCCGGTCGATGAGGACTCCCAGGTCGTCGTCGGACAGCGGCTGGAGCGTCAGGAGCAGCGAGCGGGACAGCAGCGGCGAGATCACCGAGAACGAGGGGTTCTCGGTGGTCGCGGCGATCAGGACGACCCAGCCGTTCTCGACGCCGGGCAGCAGCGCGTCCTGCTGAGCCTTGGTGAAGCGGTGGATCTCGTCGAGGAAGAGGATCGTCGACACGCCGTAGAGGTCGCGCTGGTCGAGGGCGTCCTGCATGACGGTGCGGACGTCCTTCACCCCGGCGGTGACCGCCGAGAGCTCGACGAACCGACGCCCCGAGGAGCGCGCGATCGCCTGCGCGAGCGTCGTCTTGCCCGTTCCGGGCGGCCCCCAGAGGATCACCGAGACGGATGCCGCGACCGTGGCGTCGGGGTCGGCGAGGGCCACCAGGGGCGCGCCGGGCCGGAGCAGATGCCGTTGACCGGCGACCTCGTCGAGACTCGTCGGCCGCATCCGCACCGCGAGCGGGGTCTGCCCGGGAAAGAGCGCGGAGGGGACGGTCACCCCACCAGGCTATCCGCGGGCTCCGACGTCGGACGCGGAGCGTGCCGTGTTCGCCCACGGCGTGACCGCGGGCGGCCGGGCCGTCGCACGCCGTGTCGTAGGCTGGCGATGTCGCCGGACACCGGCATCCTGATCCCCGCCCAGAAAGGCTGCACTCCGTGGAGATTCGCATCGGCATCGCCAACACTGGACGCGAGCTCAACTTCGAGACCAACGACTCCGCCGACACCGTGCGCAAGTCGGTCGGAGACGCGCTGGAGTCCGCGGCCGCCCACGTGTCGTTCACCGACAACAAGGGCAACTCGTACATCGTGCCCACGGCGAGCCTCGCCTACGTCGAGCTCGGCACCGAAGACGTCCGCCGCGTCGGTTTCGTCGCCTGATGCAGATCATCCTCGGCGTGCTCTTCGGGGCGTGCTGGGGCCTGGCCGCGCACTTCGCGCTGCCGGGCCGCGACACCCGCGGACCCGCCCTCGGGCCGGTCCTGGGCGCCGTGGTCGGCGGCGCCGTCTGGCTGGCCCTGACCTGGGCCGGCCTCACGGTCGAGAACGGCTGGCTGTGGGTGGCATCGCTGGTCGCTCCCGCCGTGGTGTGCTTCGTCGTGATCCCGATCCTGACCCGCGTGCGCACCGCCCACGACCAGCGCGAGCGCGAACGCCTCGGACTCGGCTGATCGCGCCGCGATCTCACGACGCGTGAGACCGCGTCAGGCGGCGAGCCCCAGCGCCTCCATGCGGCGGCTGTGCGCGGCCATCAGGTCCGTGAACATCGGGTCGACGCGCTTCTCGTCGTCGGCGTCCGCCGACTGCAGACGCAGCACGCCGCGCGCGACCAGGAGCGTGTCGCCGACGAGGCGCCGCCCCCAGAGGGCCAGGAGCGACTGCCACTGCGGGTCCTCCGCCATCCGGGACAGCAGGATGGCCACCAGCGCCTCGCGGTCGTCATCGGCCTGCAGGATCCGCGCGACCTTGCGACCGGCCTCGCCGTAGGTGACCGCCAGCCGGTTGTAGAAGTCGTCGAGCAGGCCCGCGGTCAGATGGACCGTCAGCATCGTCTCTTCGGGACGGACGCCCTGCGTCGCCTCGCGGAACTCGTCGAGGGGCTCGCGGAACGGGAACATGAGCTCCGTCGGGTCTCCCCCACGCTCCCGGATCAGCACGACCAGCGCCTGGTGCTTGCGCAGCGCGGCGCCCGCCGCGCGCGAGAGCGCCTCCTTGTCGCCGAGCGCGGGAAGCTCCGCGATGAGGTGGCTCAGCGTCTCGAAGTATCCGAGCTGCAGGTACGCCGCCTGGCCGAGGTAGGTGTCGACGTCCGGGGCGAGGGTCTCGAACGCCACGCGGACGGCATCGCCGGCCTCGTCGCGGGACCGCAGCCGCAGCGTGCGCGACGCCGGAGCACGGCGGGTCAGCCACTCGAACATCCCCTCAGCTTAACGAACACGCACCCGCACCGACGGGGCCGAACCGGGCGGATCGTGGCCGCTCCGTTACAATCGGGATGCCCCGGCATCGGATCGGGGCCCCGCGCCTGCGGTTCGAGAAGGGCGTGGATCCAACGCCGGGCGGCTGCGCCGCCCCCTCACCGAACAGGTAGCAATCGTGACGACCTTCGCCGACCTCGGCGTCGACCAGGACATCGTCGAGGCGCTCAGCGCGCGCGGCATCCAGGACGCGTTCCCCATCCAGGAGCAGACCATCCCGCTGGGGCTTCCCGGCCAGGACATCATCGGCCAGGCCAAGACCGGCACCGGCAAGACCTTCGGCTTCGGCATCCCGGTCGTCCAGCGCCTCGGGCTCGACCCCGAACCGGGCGTCAAGGCGCTCATCGTGGTGCCCACCCGCGAACTGGCCGTGCAGGTGTTCGAAGACATGGACATGCTCACGTCGAACCGGTCCACGAGCGTGGTGGCCATCTACGGCGGCAAGGCGTACGAGGGCCAGATCGACCAGCTGAAGGCCGGCGCGCAGATCGTGGTCGGCACCCCTGGCCGTCTCATCGACCTCGCCGGGCAGCGTCTGCTCGACCTGTCGAACGCCACGGAGGTCGTCCTCGACGAGGCCGACAAGATGCTGGACCTCGGGTTCCTCCCCGACATCGAGAAGATCTTCCAGAAGCTGCCGGCGGTCCGCCACACCCAGCTGTTCTCGGCCACCATGCCCGGACCCATCATCGCGCTCGCGCGCCGGTTCATGACCGACCCGATCCACATCCGGGCCACCGATCCCGACGAGGGGCTCACGCAGGCCAACATCCGTCACCTGGTCTACCGCGCCCACTCGCTCGACAAGGACGAGGTCATCGCCCGCATCCTGCAGGCCCGCGGTCGCGAGAAGACGGTCATCTTCACCCGCACCAAGCGCGCCGCGCAGAAGCTCGTCGACGAACTCGGCGATCGCGGCTTCAACGCGGCCGCCGTGCACGGCGACATGAGCCAGGAGGCCCGCGAGCGTTCGATGGCCGCCTTCAAGGCCGGCAAGCGCGACGTGCTCATCGCGACGGACGTCGCCGCCCGAGGCATCGACGTCGACGACGTCTCGCACGTGATCAACCACACCATCCCCGACGACGACAAGACGTACCTGCACCGCGCCGGCCGCACCGGTCGCGCCGGTCGCACCGGCGTCGCGGTCACGTTCGTGGACTGGGAAGACCTCCACAAGTGGGCGCTGATCAACCGCGCCCTCGAGTTCGGCCAGCCCGAGCCCACCGAGACCTACTCGTCCAGCCCGCACCTGTACACGGACCTCGACATCCCCGAGGGCACGAAGGGCCGGATCGCCACGGCGCCCAAGACGACGCCCGTGCGCACCGCGCCGCCGAGCGCCGCGGACGCCGCGGAAGAGGGCGCCTCCACCGGCGGCACGCGTCGCCGTCGCCGCCGCCGCACCGGATCGGAGCGTGTCGGCTCGACGTTCGAAGAGGAGTCGGCGGCATCCGGTTCCGAGTCCGGGTCCGCGCCGGCGTCCGCCGACGAGCCGGCCGAGGGCGCTGGCACGCACGACGGCCAGGGCAAGGAGCACCACGACGGCAAGCCGGCCGCCGCGCGTCGTCGCCGGCGTCGCCGCCCGACCGGCGGAAGCGCTCCGGCAGGATCCTGACGGAAGGCGCGTCGGTCTAGGCGTAGACCGGCGCGCTTCCCGTGGCGCGGTCGATGATGCGCTGCACCATGTCGTCCGACGTGGTGTTCTCGCCGGGAAGGTTGGGCTTGCCGGCTCCGTGGTAGTCGCTCGATCCGGTGACGATCAGATCGTGGGCGGCGACCAGCTCGCCCAGGCGCGTCAGCCCCGGCTCCCGGTTCTCCCGGTGACCGACCTCGAAGCCCGCCAGCCCCGCCTCGACGAGGCGCTCGAGCAGGTCTACCGGCAGCAGCCCGGCCCGCCCTGCCGGATGGGCGATGATCGGCACTCCCCCGGCCCCCACGACGAGCGAGACTGCCGTCAGCGGGTCGGGTGCGAACAGCGAGACGTAGTAGTCGCTGCGCGGGTGCAGGATGTCGGCGAAGGCCTCCGTGCGATCGGCCACGATGCCCCGCGCGATGAGCGCGTCGGCGATGTGCGGTCTGCCGACGGTCGCTCCGTCGGTCGTCTTGGCCACCACGTCGGCCCACGTCAGGTCGTAGTCGACGCCGATCCGCTCCACCATCACCGACACCCGCTTCTCGCGGGACTCGCGCACCCGGGCGATCATCGCCCCCAGGTCGGCGTCCTCGGGGTCGATGAGGTACGAGAGCACGTGCACGCTTCGGCCGCCGTACTTCGCCGACATCTCCATTCCCGGGATGAACGTCATGCCGAGTTCGCGGGCGCGTCCGGCGGCTTCGGCCCACCCGGACGTGGTGTCGTGGTCGGTGAGGGATGCCGTGCGGATGCCGTGCGCATGGGCGGCATCCATCACCACCGCGGGAGACTCCGTGCCGTCGGAGTTCTGCGAGTGCAGGTGCAGGTCTGCCGGCCCTCGGAATCGCTGCGGAGTCATAACCCCGACAGTACTGGCATCCGCTCATCTCACAGGCTGCTGACATAGAGTCGCGGACGTGCTGCGGCTGCTCGGAATCGTCCTCGCTCTGCTGTGCGCAGTGGGCGCGGCGGTGATCACCTGGCCATCTCTGTTCCACCTCGAGCGGACCCTCCCCTTCGCTCAGATCGTGTCCTTCCGCGGGCTCGTCGCGGCCGGCTTCGCCGTGCTGCTGGTCGTCGCGCTGCTGCTCCTGTTCGTCCGGCCGATCCGTGCGTTCGCCGCCGCGCTGGCGCTCATCGCCCTCGTCGCCGGCGCGGCGAACGCGGCGGTGGTGTTCTCCCGCGGAACGGGCACGGACGCGCTGCCGACCAAGAGCGGCGGCGCCATCCGGGTCATGGAGTGGAACACCGCCGGCGAGGCCACGTCGCCCGAGACGATCGCGCAGACGGCGGTCGCGATGGATGCCGACGTCGTCACCCTGCCCGAGACCACCATCGCCACCGGCGAGAAGGTCGCGATCGCGATGCGCACGATGGGCCACCGGATGTGGGCGTACCACACGCAGTACGGCGAGCACGGCTGGGATGCCAGCTCCACGACCATCCTCATCAGCCCCCGGCTCGGCACCTACTCGGTGATCGAGTCCTCCGTCCACGGCACGAGCAACACCTCGACCGTGCCCAGCGCCGTGGCGATGCCCACGGACGGCAAGGGCCCGATCATCGTGGCCGCGCATGCCGTCGCCCCGCGGCGTGTGGCGATGGCCGGCTGGCGGCACGACCTGCAGTGGATCGCCGACCAGTGCGCCTCGGCGAACGTCATCGTCTCCGGAGACTTCAACGCCACCCTCGACCACATGACCGGGTACGGGGTCGACGGCGGCACGATGGGCCGGTGCCGGGATGCCGCGTCCCAGACGGGCAACGGGGGCGTCGGGACCTGGCCGACGAAGCTGCCCGCTCTCGCCGGAGCCCCGATCGACCACGTGATGGCCACGCCGAACTGGAAGGTCGCGGGCTCGCTCGTACTGCGCTCGCGTGACGGATCCGGCAGCGACCACCGCCCGCTGGTGGTCCAGCTCGACCCGGTCGGCTGACCGGCGTCGGACGCCGAAGCGGCCGGCCGGTGCGAGACTGGAGGCATGAACTCCGCCGCTGACGCCGTCACCGAATCCACCCAGCACAAGAGCGGCACCACGAACCGCCGCCAGCCGTTCCCGCAGGGCTTCCTCGACACGATCTCGGTGGGGTGGGCCGCCCGTCCCGAGACCACGCCGCCGGCGCGCCCCCAGGCCGAGTTCGCCGCCGCGCGCCGGGCCCGTCTCTCGGCCGAATTCCCCGGCAAGCGCCTGGTGATCCCGGCCGGCGAGCTCAAGCAGCGCAGCAACGACACGGACTACCCGTTCCGCGCCCACTCCGCGTTCGCTCACCTCACGGGCTGGGGAGCGGACTCCGAGCCGGGTTCGGTGCTCGTCCTCGATCCCACGGAGTCCGGCCACTCCGCGACGCTCTACTTCCGCGAGCGTGCCGACCGGACGACGACCGAGTTCTACAGCGACGCGCAGGTCGGCGAGTTCTGGATCGGTCCGCGGCCCGCGCTCGCCGGCGTCGCCGCAGACCTCGCGATCGACACGGCGCACATCGATTCGTTCGACGCGTCCGAGGACGACCTGGTGGTCGACGCGGACGACGATCTGACCCGCGCCGTGTCCGAACTTCGCCTCGTCAAGGACGACTACGAGATCGCCCAGATGCGCCTCGCCGTCGACGTCACCGCACGCGGCTTCGACGACATCATCCGCGAGCTCCCCCGAGCCCAGGCGCACGAGCGGGGCGAACGCATCGTCGAGGGCGTCTTCCACCAGCGCGCCCGTTCCGACGGCAACGGCGAGGGCTACGACACCATCGCCGCCTCCGGGCCGCACGCCTGCTACCTGCACTGGACGCGCAACGACGGCGCGGTCGTCGACGGCGACCTGATCCTCGTCGACGCCGGGGTCGAGATCGACAGCCTCTACACGGCCGACATCACCCGCACCATCCCGGTCGCCGGGACCTTCACGCCCGTGCAGCGCCGCGTCTACGAGACCGTCCGCGAGGCCGCGGACGCCGCCTTCGCGATCGCGCGGCCCGGCATCCGGTTCCGCGAGCTGCACGAAGCGGCGATGGGCGTCATCGCGCGGCGCACGGCCGAGTGGGGCCTGCTCCCTGTCACCGCCGAGGAGGCACTCGATGCGGACCGGGGCGGACAGCACCGCCGCTACATGGTGCACGGCACCAGCCACCACCTCGGCATCGACGTGCACGACTGCGCCCAGGCGCGGCGCGACATGTACTACGACGGCGTCCTCACCCCGGGCATGGTGTTCACCATCGAGCCGGGCCTGTACTTCCAGATCGACGACGTCACCGTGCCCGAGGAGCTCCGCGGCATCGGCGTGCGCATCGAGGACGACGTCCTGGTCACCGCCGACGGGGTGGAGAACCTCTCCGCCGGCATCCCGCGCACGGCCGACGAGGTCGAGGCCTGGGTGGCCCGGGTGCGCTCGGACGCGCGGTGAGCGACGGCTTCACGCCCCCGGCCGACTTCACCACCCGCCCGACCCTGACGGGCACGTTCGGCATGGCCGCGTCCACGCACTGGATCGCCACGGGCGTCGCACAGGCGATGCTCGAGCGCGGTGGCAACGCGTTCGACGCCGTGGTGGCGGGCGGATTCGCGCTGCACCTCGTCGAGCCGCACCTGAACGGCCCGGGCGGTGACCTCGTCGGCATCTTCGCGACCGCCGACGCGCCGGTCACGCCGCGCGTTCTGATGGGGCAGGGCCCCGCACCCGCCGGGGCCACGATCGAGCACTTCCGCTCCGAGGGCCTCGACCTCGTCCCCGGCGCGGGCGGGCTCGCGGCGGCGATCCCGGGAGCGGTGGATGCCTGGCTGCTGCTCCTTCGGGACCACGGACGGATGCCGCTCGCCGATGTCCTCTCCCCCACCATCGAGTACGCGCGCACCGGAGTGCCGCTGTCGGCCTCCGCGGCCGCGACGCTGGGGCGCGTTGCCGGACTCTTCCGTGATCACTGGCCGTCTTCCGCGGAGCTGTGGCTGCCCGACGGCGCGATGCCCGCCGACGGCGACGTGGTGCGCTACCACGCCTATGCGCGGCTGCTCGAGGGTCTCGTGGACGCCGCCGCGCCGGCCGCCGACCGGGCCGTCGCCATCGACGCGGCCCGTGCATTCTGGGCCGAGACGGTCGGCCGGGAGGCAGCCGCGTTCCTCGCGACGCCGCACCGGCATTCCGACGGCGCCGACCACGCCGCAGTGATCCGCGCGTCGGACGTCACGGCTTTCCGGGCATCGTTCGAAGAGGCGGTGACCGTCCGCTTTCGCGGTCGCACCGTCGCGAAGGCGGGCGTCTGGACGCAGGGTCCGGCACTCCTGGAGGCCCTCGCCGTCCTCGACGGTCTTCCGGACGAGAAGCTGGACCCCTCCCGCCCGGAGGGCGCGCACACGATCGTCGAGACGCTCAAGCTCGCCCTCGCCGACCGGGACGCATTCTTCGGCGACGGGGTCGACGCTTCCGTTCTGCTCACGCCCCCGTACGTGTCCGCCCGCCGGGATCAGATCGGAGCCGAGGCGTCGCGCGCCTGGCGGCCCGGCGCACCGGCTGGCGTCCGCGGCTTCCACCCTCCGCTCGTCATCGGCGATCAGACCGACGAGGACGATTCGCTCGGCGTCGGCGAGCCCACGGTCGCACCCACCGGCCAGACCCGCGGCGACACCTGCCACATCGACGTCGTCGACCGGTGGGGCAACATCGTCGCGGTCACGCCGTCGGGAGGATGGCTCCAGTCGTCGCCGACGATCCCGGCGCTCGGCTTCTGCCTGGGCACGCGACTGCAGATGACCTGGCTCGACGGGGCCGCACCCTCCGCGCTGCGGCCGGGCGCGCGCCCGCGCACGACGCTGACGCCCACCCTCGTGCTCACGGACGACTCGGCGATGGCGATCGGGACACCCGGCGGCGACCAGCAGGACCAGTGGCAGCTGCCCGCTCTGCTCCGGATGCTCGTCGGCGGCTATACGCCGCAGCAGGCGATCGACGCGCCGGCGCTCCACACGACCGCCTTCATCGACTCCTTCTGGCCGCGCACGTGGACCCCGGCCGGTGTCGTCGTGGAGCGGCGGATCGGGGTCGACGTCATCGACGGGCTCCGGGCCCGCGGCCACGATGTGGCGGTGTCCGGCGACTGGTCGCTGGGAAGGCTGTGCGCCGTGGGCGTGGACCGCCGCACGGGTCGGCTGTGGGCGGCGGCGAACCCCCGCGGGATGCTGGGGTACGCCGCCGGCCGGTGACCTTCGCGGTCAGCCCGCGGTCGCGGGTCTGAGGGCCGCGACGACGACGTCGGCGATCGCGTCGACGATCTGCGCCGACGTGCGCTTCTGACCCCCGACCTTGTAGCTGTGGTCGCCGTCGACCCAGACGATGCGCGCATCGGCGCAGGAGGCGACGGCTTCTTCGAGCTGCTCGTGCGGCACGACGAACGGGTCGGTGCGCCCGGACACGAACACCTGCGGCTGCGTGATGCGCGGGAGGTGCTCCACGCGCGGCTTGTCCGGTCTCCCGGGCGGATGCAGCGGGTAGCTGAGGTACAGGAGACCGGCCGGCGCGATGCGCCCCTCCGCGGCCGCCAGGGAGGCCATGCGCCCGCCGTAGGAGCGACCGCCCGCCCAAACCGGAAGATCGCCGAACGCCGCCGAAGCCAGCACCTGTTCCCAGGCCGTGACCGCGTGCGCGGCGGGGCCCGGCACCCGGCGTCCGAGCTCGGCGTAGGGCAGGTTGAAGCGCAGCGTGCTGACGCCGCGCCGGGCGAGTGCGGCGCACAGGTCGACGAGGAACGGGCTGTCGTAGCGCGATCCTGCGCCGTGCGTGAGGACGTACGCCGCCCAGGCGGCATCGGCCGTGGTGACCGCCGCGCTCACGTCGACCGCGCCGGCGGCGAGGTCGACGCGGATGCGGCGCTCGTCGGGGCTCATTCGCCCGGGCGCGGCGGCTGCTCGTCGGGCCCCTGGGGCGGCTCTGCCTCGGGCGCCGCCTCCGGCTCGACCCCGGGGACGGCAGGCGGTGCGAGCCGCTCGCCGTAGCGAGGCGGCTCCTGACCGGTGGGCGGCGGGGCGCTCGGCGGCGGGGTGCTCGACGACGAGGCGGGCGGCACGACGGGTGCGGCGGGGCCGGCGCCCAGGATCTGCCGGGCACGGTGGATGCTGGTGGGAAGCACCGTGACGTCGTAGTGGTCGGCCAGCACCTGCGTGACCGAGGCGAAGTCGCGCCGGCGTCGCATCAGCGCATAGCCGATGATGCTCAGCAGCATGCCCAGCGCGATGCCGATGAACATCACGCCGACGAAGGCGGAGATCGGCACCGACGGCGTGCCGAGCACGAAGATGGCCGAGAAGATGAGGCCGAGGAGCAGGCCGTTCATCGCGCCCTGGCGGGCCGCGGTGGCGTACCCGAGGCGCCCGGTGACCCGCTCGATGGAGCGCAGGCCGCTGCCGACGATGGCGATCTCGCGGGCGGGGACGCCCGCGGAGATCAGCGTGGACACCGCCTTCTGCGCGCCCTCGTACGCGGGAAAGCTTGCGACGATCTCGCCCGTCTCGGTGCTGTTCCGGCCCGGGCCCGACATACTCATGGCTCCATCCTCGCATGCGGGGCGCGCGGTTCATCTGCGGTGCGCCTCGTCCGACTACGCTTGAGCGAGTGAGCACGCAGAGGGTCTTCGTGGCGCGCCTGGCCGGGTGCGCGGTTTTCGACCCCGCCGGCGACCGGCTGGGCAAGGTCCGCGACGTCGTGGTCGTCTATCGCAACGACGCTCCTCCGCGGGTCATCGGCCTCATCGCCGAGATTCCCGGGCGGCGCCACGTCTTCATGTCGATCGGGCGCGTGACCTCGATCGCCACCGGGCAGGTCATCACCACCGGCCTCATCAACGTGCGTCGCTTCGAGCAGCGCGGCGGCGAGGTCCGCGTCATGGCCGAACTCCTCGGTCGCAAGGTCTACTTCCGCGACGGCAGCGGGTACGCCGTCATCGAGGACGTCGCCATCGAGCGCAACCGGCTCGGCGAGTGGGACGTCGGTCAGCTGTTCCTGCGCAAGCCGAAGACCACCGCCTCGCCGTTCGCCAAGGGCCCCACGACGTTCGCCCAGTGGGGCGACGTGCGCGAGCAGCAGAATCCGGGTGAGGCCCAGTCCGCCGAGCAGCTGATCGCCAGCTATTCCGATCTGAAGCCGGCCGACCTGGCCAACACGCTGCTGGATCTGCCCGCCGATCGCCTTCTCGAGGTCGTCGACGAGCTCAGCGACGACCGGCTCGCGGATGCTCTGGAAGAGATGCCCGAGGACGAGCAGGTGCACATCCTCGAATCGCTCGACGACGAGCGCGCCGCCGACATCCTCGACGCGATGGAGCCGGACGACGCCGCGGACGTCCTGGGCCAGCTCTCGGACGAGCAGCGCGAGGGCCTGCTGGAGCTCATGGAGCCCGAAGAGGCCGAAGACATCCGCGCCCTCCTGAAGTACAACCCGGACACCGCCGGCGGTCTCATGACCTCCGAGCCCATCGTCCTGTCGGCGGATGCCACGGTCGCCGAGGCACTCGCCCTCATCCGACGCCACGAGCTGCACCCGGCACTGGCTGCGGCGGTCTTCGTGACCCTGCCGCCGTACGAGACTCCGACGGGCCGCCTGCTGGGCACCGTGCACTTCCAGCGGATGCTGCGCTACCCGCCGCACGAGCGCCTCGGCGCGATCATCGACGACACGCTCGACCCGGTCCCCGCCACGGCGTCCGCCGCGGAGGTCGCGCGCATGCTCGCCAGCTACAACCTCGTGTCGCTGCCGGTCATCGATCAGGCTCATCGCCTCGTGGGCGCGGTGTCGGTCGACGACGTTCTCGACTACCTCCTCCCCGAGGACTGGCGATCTCATGACTCCCGGTCCGAACCCGATCCCGTTCCCACTGACACTGCGAGTATTCCAAGGAGGCGCTGATGGCCCGCACGAACCGGCAGACATCCCTCGATGCACCGCGCGGGCTCTCATCGCGGCGGGCCCGGCCCGCGCAGTCCAGTGATCGCTTCGGCCGCTTCTCAGAGGCGTTCGCGCGGGCGATGGGCACGTCTGGCTTCCTCATCGGGATGACGATCTTCGTGACCGTCTGGCTGACGTGGAACATCTGGATGCCGCCGCAGTGGCAGTTCGACCCGGCGAAGACCAACTTCACCCTCCTCACGCTGATCCTCTCGCTGCAAGCGTCGTACGCCGCGCCCCTCATCCTGTTGGCGCAGAACCGGCAGGACGACCGTGACCGCGTGCAGATCGAACAGGATCGTCAGCGTGCGGAGCGCAACCTCGCCGACACCGAGTACCTGGCGCGCGAGATCGTGGCCCTGCGGCTCGCGCTCAGCGACATGACCGGCGACACCGTCACCCGGGATGTCCTCCGCGTGGAGCTGCGGACGTTCCTCGAACAGCTCGACGCCCGCGAGCAAGGACGAACCGCCTCATGACGGGCCCGAGCCTCAGCGACAGCGTCCGCGCCGCCGTCGGCGCGGTCAGCGACCCCGAACTGCGCCGTCCCCTCGCCGAACTCGGAATGATCCGAGCCGTCACCGCCGAGGGCACCACGGCGCACGTGGAGGTCGCGCTCACCATCGTCGGCTGCCCCGCCGCCGATCGGATCGAGCGGGACGTCCGGGATGCCGCAGCATCGGTCGCGGGCATCGATGCCGTCGATCTGACGCTCACGGTGATGTCTCCGGCCGAGCGCGCGGACCTCATCGAGCGGCTGCGCGGTGCCCGGCGCATGCCTTTCACGGCGGACTCCCTCACCCGCGTGATCGCCGTCACGAGCGGCAAGGGCGGTGTCGGCAAGTCGTCGGTCACGGCGAACCTGGCGGCCGCCCTCGCCCGACGCGGGCTCCGGGTGGGCCTCGTCGACGCCGACGTGCACGGCTTCTCGATCCCCGGCATCCTCGGTCTCACCGATGAAGACGGACACGTGACCCGCCCCACCCGCATCGACGACCTCATCGTGCCGCCGATCGCGCACGACGTGAAGGCCATCTCGATCGGGATGTTCCTGCGGGAGGGTGAAGAGCGCTCGGCGGTCGCCTGGCGCGGACCGATGCTCCACCGCACCGTGCAGCAGTTCCTGACCGACGTCTTCTTCGGCGATCTGGACATCCTCCTGCTGGACATGCCTCCGGGAACCGGCGACATCGCCATCACGGTGGGCCAGCTCCTCCCCCACGCGGAGGTTCTCGTCGTCACCACCCCGCAGGCCGCGGCCGCCGACGTCGCGGTGCGCAGCGGGCTCGTGGCCCGGCAGACGGGGCAGCGGGTCATCGGCGTGGTCGAGAACATGGCGCCGCTGGCGCTGCCGGACGGGACCGTGCTCGACCTCTTCGGCAGCGGCGGCGGGCAGGCGGTCGCCGATCAGCTGTCGACCGACGGCGAACCGGTGCCCCTGCTCGCCTCGATCCCCCTCAGCGCGGCTCTGCGCGCAGCAGGTGATCGCGGAGCGCCGGTCGTGATCGCCGAGCCGCACGATGCCGCCGCGCGGGCGATCGACGCGCTGGCGGCGACCATCGCGTCGCAGGGCCGGGGTCTTGCCGGCCGCCGGCTGGATGTCTCCGTCCGCTGATCTCGCAGGCGGTGGCGAAACCGAGCCCCGGTCAGGTGGCTTCGAGATCGAAGGGCGGGACCTTGCCGGGCACGAAGGTCGCGCGAGCCGCCGACTCGGGGGCGGACTCCGGCGGGTCGAGGGTCGGCGACGGCGCTGCGCTCTTGGCGGATGCGGCGACCGGTGCGTCGTCGAGGAGGGCCTCGCGGATGATGCGGCGCGGGTCGTACTGGCGCGGGTCGAGCTGACGCCAGTCCACGTCGTCGAAGTCCTCGCCCATCTCTTCGCGCATGCGGTCTTTGGCGCCGTTGAGGAACTCGCGGGCGCGCACCGTGAACTGCGCCAGCATGGCCGCATACTTGGGGAGCCGCTCGGGCCCCAGAAGCATCGCGGCGATCAAACCGATCACCAGGAGCTTCTCAACGGTCAGGCCGAACATCATGAGATACAGATTACCTGCCGTGGGAGGCCGGGAGCAGATGAATTCGCCGCGTAGAGTGTGTGAGGAGGTCAAACGGATGGGCGAATACGACGCGAGTGCGCGCTTCGTGGCGGAAGCGACCGTCGAACCGGAGCACATCACCCGGGCGCGCGCGCATGCCCTCGAACTCGGCGCCGCGCCGATCAGCGCCGCGCTGGGCGCCCAGATCGCGCTCCTGGCCGCCGTCTCGGCCGCCCAGAACATCGTCGAGATCGGGACGGGTGCCGGGGTCTCCGGACTCTGGCTGCTGCACGGCGCACCGCGAGCCGTGCTCACCACGATCGACAGCGAGCCGGAGCATCTCGCCGTCGCGCGTCAGGCCTTCGCGCAGGCACGCGTTCCGGCGGCGCGCACGCGATTCATCACCGGCCGGGCCGCCACCGTGCTGCCGCGCATGAACGAGGCGTCCTACGACATCGTCCTGATCGACGCCGATCCCGAGGGGGTCCTCGAGTACGTCGAGCACGGGCTGAGCCTCGTCCGCCCGGGCGGGATGGTCCTCGTTCCCCGCGTCCTCCGCGGCGGCGCCGTGGCAGACCCGGTCAAGCGCGACGCGGTCACGACCGCGTACCGCACCCTCATCCACGAGACCCAGACCTCCCCCGCGGTCATCGCCGCTCTCTCGACCACCGGCGAGGGGCTCCTGCAGCTCACCACGGTCACCGAGACCCTCTAGGCACCCGCCGCGACACGAAGAAGCGGCCGGTCATCCGACCGGCCGCTTCTTCGTGTCGCGTTCTGCGCTCAGGCGTTGACCACGCCACCGAGCACGTCGTAGAGCTCTTTCGCCTCGTCGTCGTTCACCGAGACGACGAGTCGACCGCCGCCTTCGAGGGGAACCCGAACGATGATCAGGCGCCCTTCCTTGACGGCCTCCATCGGCCCATCTCCGGTACGCGGCTTCATGGCTGCCATCGGCGCTCCCTTTCGTTAGTGGTCTGATTCCTTAGTTTATCCTGGGTGCGCGGCGGCCCTGAAATCCGGCGGGCCGGTCAGCTCATGGAACCCGCCATTTGGTGTTGCCCAGCGCGTACATGTCGTAGATCCACAGCGCCTGAAGAACGAGGCACGCGACGAGCACTCCGATCCGCCAGACGCGCGAACGCGGCACCGCCGCCGCTCCCCACAGAGGCGAGAGCGGGAACAGCAGCCGGAAGAGGCTCGACTGCGGGAAGAACACGGCGAGCAGGTAGAGGACGTAGCTCGCGCTCCAGAGTCGAAGCTCCACGCCCAGGCGGCGCACGTGCGGCTCGAAGAGCAGAAGCGCGCCGACGGCCAGCACCCCGACCGCCAGGCCGACGTATCCGAGTACGGCCGGAAGGTGCAGGTGCGCCACGCCGAGGAGGATCCCCTGCACGAAGCCGTCGAACGGAGCGAAGCTCGCGCGGATGTCGTGGGTCCAGTTCGCGCGCCAGGCCGTCTCGGTATCGACATAGGCGCTGCTCGATCCGGTGACGACCCCCGCGATCACCTGCCACGCCATCCCGGCGATGAAGGCCCACACCGCCAGCAGGCAGACGTTGACGAGCTCCCACGCGGGGAGGGGCTCGACGCGCCGCCGCCAGACTCGCCAGATGCCGTAGAGCCCGAGGAACAGCGCGATCGGCAAAGCGAGTGGACGCGTGGCCGCCAGGAGAGGGATGAAGAGGTACAACCAGGCGTAGCGGCGGGCCAGCACGCCCCAGAGGATCAGGACGAGGAACAGCTCCCCGAGCGATTCCGCGTAGCCGATCTGGAACAGCGCCGCGAGCGGTCCGGACACGAAGAAGACCACCGCCCACATCGCGGCGCTCTCGTCCATCTTCATCAGCCAGATGCGGTGCAGCACGAGCGCCGTGAGGTAGCCGGCGACGAGCGAGATGACGAGGGCGCCCGCACCCCAAGCGCCGAGCGGCATCCCGAGGTATTTGGCAAGGGTCGGATACAGCGGCATGAATGCCCAGGTGTTGGCCGCGACCTCACCGTGTGGGGTCAGCGGAAGCGTGGCGGGATATCCGTGCTCGGCGACCCGGCGATACCAGACGGCGTCCCACGCGAGGAGATACCGCAGGACGCCCGGGTGGTCTCCCAGCCGGGACTGCGGGCCCGACAGCAACGAAGCCCCCGCGAAGAACAGGGTGGTGACTCCACGGGCGAGGAGGTACCACACGCCGATCCATGCCCACGCGGGCAACCGACGGCGACGTGCGTTGCGGGATCCGTCGAGAGTCGGCGCAAGCGCCCGGACTTCTGTCACGCCAGAAGTGTAAGAACAGGCGCCTGGGAGTTGGCCCGACCCGCGACAGGACGTCCGTGTGTCAGGGAATGCGCCAATAGGTGTCGCCGAGTGCGTACATGTTGTAGATCCACAGCGACTGGCCGACCAGGCAGCACACCAGCACGACCACGCGCCACGCTCGCGAGCGCGGCACGGCCAGCGCACCCCAGAGCGGCGACAGCGGGAACAGCAGCCGGAAGATGCTCGACTGGGGGAAGAAGACCGCGAACAGGTACACGAGGTAGCTCGCCGACCAGAGCCGCACCTCGACACCGACGCGCCGGACGTGCGGTTCGAAGATCAGCAGTGCCGCGATGGCGACGACCAGCACGGCGAGTGCGACGTACGCCACCGTCGCGCTCAGCCCCCAGGTCGAGAACCAGAAGGCGACGCCCTGGAGGAAACCGTCGAAGGGCGCGAAGGCGGAGGTCGAGTCCGGAAGCCAGTTGCGCCGCCAGGCGAGTTCGGTCGTCAGGTAGGCATTCGCGTCGCCGGTGACCAGCCCCGCGATGACCTGCCACGCGAACCCGACCACGGCAGCCCACGCGGCCAGTACGACGATGTGAACCACCTCGGCCGCGTGCAGGGGCTCGGTGCGACGACGGACGAAGCGCCAGATCCCGAACAGGCCGAGGAAGAGCGCGAGGGCGAGGACGCCCGGTCGCGTGAAGCCGAAGAGCGGGATGAGCAGGTACATCCACCCGTAGCGGCGCCGCACCACGCACCAGAGGATCAGGACGAGCCACAGCAGGCCCAGCGCCTCGGCGTATCCGACCTCGAACAGTGCCGCGAGCGGCGCCGAGACGAAGAAGACGACCGCCCACATCGCGGCGTCCGGCTCGAGCCGGGTGCGCCAGATCCGGTGCAGCACGAGTGCACACAGGTAGCCGGCCACGAGCGAGATGAGGACCGCCCCGACGCCCCACGATCCCACCGGGGTGCCGATGATCTGGGCAAGATATGCGTAGACGGGCATGAAGGCCCACTGGTTCTCCGCCACCTGGCCGGTATCCGTCAGCGGGAGCGTCGTGGGGTAGCCGTTGAGCGCCGTGAACCAGTACCACTGGGCGTCCCAGCCCAGCATGAGGTTGCCGATCCCCGGGGACACGCCGAACCGTGACCGGGGTCCGGACATCGCGGATGCCGCGGCGAGCATGCCCGTCGTGATCAGCCGCGCGACGAGGTAGAGGATGCCGATCCGGATCCACGCCGGAAGCGCCTGCCAGCGCGACGTGCGCGTGCGCTCGGCCTCGGCGGTCAAGAAGCTGTCAGCCACGCGCGAAGGCTCCGCTCCACGGTCTCGATCTGCGAGACCGGAACGCGCTCCTCGTCGTGATGGGCCAGATGCGGGTCACCGGGACCGTAGTTGACCGCGGGAACGCCGAGTGCTGAGAAGCGTGCGACGTCCGTCCACCCGTATTTCGGCTTCGGCGTCGCGCCGACGGCGGCCACGAACTCCTGGGCGATCGGGGCGTCGAGACCCGGGCGCGCGCCTTCGGCGCCGTCCGTGATCTCGACGTCGAAACCCTCGAACACGTTGCGGACGTGCGCCTCGGCCTTGGCCAGCGACCGACTCGGGGCGAAGCGGTAGTTGACCTCGATCTCGCACAGGTCGGGGATCACGTTCCCGGCCACGCCGCCGTCGATGCGGACGGCGTTCAGGCCCTCGCGGTACACGAGACCGTCGACGGTCACGTTGCGGGGTCGGTACTCGGCCAGGCGCATCAGGGCGGGGGCGGCGTGGTGGATCGCGTTCTCGCCGATCCAGGCCCGCGCGCTGTGCGCCCGCACCCCGTGGGTGCGCACGACCGCGCGAAGCGTTCCATTGCATCCCCCTTCGACCTCGCCGTTCGAAGGTTCCCCGAGGATCGCGAAATCACCCGCGAACAGGTCCGGTCGTGTCCGCGAAAGACGGTTGAGACCGTTCAGATCCGCCGTGACCTCCTCGTGGTCGTACCACATCCAGGTGATGTCGATCCGGGGGTCGACGAGTTCGGCCGCGAGCTTCAGCTGCACGGCGACCCCGGCCTTCATGTCGACGGTGCCGCGTCCCCAGAGGTGCGGGACGCCGTCGATGTCGACCTCGCGGACCGGCACGTTGGCGTTGATCGGCACGGTGTCGATGTGGCCCGCGATCACGACGCGCTGTCCGCGGCCGCGATCGGTGCGCGCCACGATCGTGTCGCCGTCGCGGTGGACGTCGAGGTGCGACAGTGCGCCGATCGCGCGGTGGATGGCGTCGGCGAGCGTCTTCTCGTCACCGGAGACACTGGGCACGTCGCAGATCGCACGGGTGAGGTCGACGGACGAGGCGGACAGATCAAGCTCCGGCATCCCCCGAGTCTATCGGCGTCACACGGACGGTCCCGGTGGGCGGGCCCAGTAGCCTGGATGGCATGAGTGAGCGCCGCGCGTGGGGAATCGGACTGTCGACGATCGCCGACGGCGGCACCGTCCTGGATGCCTGGTTCCCGCAGCCGGCCCTCGGCTCCGCCCCCGCCGACCCCGACACCACTGCCCTCGCTGCGTCCGCGACGGCCGATCCGCGCCGGGCGGTGCGCGCCGAGGTCGTCGTCGTCGACATCGATCTGGATGCCGCGCCGGTGTCCACCGCCGACGCCTACCTGCGTCTCCATGTGCTCTCGCACTGCCTGGTGAAGCCCAACGAGGTCAACCTCGAGGGCGTCTTCGCCCACCTGCCCAACGTCGCATGGACCAACGCCGGACCGGTGCACCCCGACGACCTCGTCCGCCTGCGCCCGCAGCTCCAGGCTGCCGGGATCCAGGTGCAGGGTCTGGACAAGTTCCCGCGCCTCACCGACTACGTCGTTCCCGCGGGCGTGCGCATCGCGGATGCCTCACGGGTCCGCCTGGGCGCGCATCTCGCCCCCGGGACGACGGTCATGCACGAGGGATTCGTGAACTTCAACGCCGGGACGCTCGGCTCCTCGATGGTCGAGGGCCGGATCTCGCAGGGCGTCGTCGTCGGCGAGGGCAGCGACATCGGCGGCGGAGCCTCGATCATGGGAACCCTCTCCGGCGGCGGCACGCACCGGGTCTCCATCGGAGCCCGCACCCTGCTCGGGGCGAATGCGGGCATCGGCATCTCGCTCGGCGACGACTGCATCGTCGAGGCCGGCCTCTACGTCACGGCCGGGTCCAAGATCGTGCTCGCGGATCAGCCCGTCCGGGCGGATGGCTCCCGCCCGACCGTCAAGGGGGCGGAGCTCTCCGGTCAGAACGGCATCCTGTTCCGCCGCAACTCGCTGTCGGGGGCCGTGGAGGCGGTCCGACGCGACGGCGTCGGGGTCACGCTCAACGAGGCGCTGCACGCCTGACGTCCCGGCGCGAACGCGCCGGCGTCGCGCGCCCGGGCGGTCTCAGATGCGAATCGCGTTGATCGCGAGGTTCAGCACGCGGTCGCGCTGCGCGGCGTCCTCGTAGGCGACCGCCGCCACGCCCGACACGAGCTTGACGACGTCCCCGATCGTGATCTGCGGGTCGACCTCGCCGGCCTCCTGCGCGCGGACCAGCAACGGCTCCCCCGCGCTCAGCATGATCGCCCGGCATTCGCCGAGCACGGTGGATTCGCGGTTGAGACCGTCGAGCAGCGCGTGCTTGGTTCCGACGTACGAGACGAAGCGGTCCAGCCAGGCGCGCAGAGCGTCCCACGGCTCCAGCACTGCCAGCTCGTCGGCGGCATCCGCGAGCGCATCCACCTCGCCGAGGTAGAGGGTCTCGATGAGGTCGTCGCGAGTCGCGAAGTTGCGGTACAGCGTGCCGATGCCGACGCCCGCACGACGAGCGATGTCGTCGAGGGATGCCGTCGAGCCCTGCTCGGCGAACGCCGCGCGTCCGGCGGCGACGAGCGCGTCGAAGTTGCGTGCGGCGTCCGCGCGCTTCGGACGACGCGCCTCGAGGGCGGGAACGCGCTCCGCGACCGGCATCAGGACCACCTTCGGAAATCAGTGACGAAGAGGGCTTGCGAAACGGAGGCATCCTCCGTTAATCTCTAACCGGAGGGTGACTCCGCTCGGAGACCCACTTCCACTTTACCTCGCATTCACCGGATCCGCACTCCTTCGGAAGGCCTGTCGATGCCCACCACTCACACCCCCCGGGCGGCGTTCACCGCGATCGCGATCAGCGTCGCCTCGCTCGCCCTGCTGCAGAACCTCGTCATCCCCGTCATCCCCCTCATCGCCTCCGACTACGGAGTGACCGCCGACGCCGCGTCCTGGACGATCACCGCCTGGCTGATCGCGGCCGCGGTCGCCACTCCCCTGCTCGGGCGCATCGGCGACCTCCGCGGACGCCGGAGCACCTTCCTCGGCGTGCTCGGAGTCGTCGCCGTCGGCGACATCGTCGCGTCCTTCGCCCCGAATCTTCCCGTGCTCATCGTCGGACGCGTGCTCCAGGGCGTCGGCGGCGCCCTCTTCCCGCTCGCATTCGGCCTGCTGCGCGACGTCATGCCCCGCGAACGCCTCACCGGCGCCATCGGCGCCACCAGCGCGATCATCGGCATCGGGGGCGCGGCCGGAAGCGTCCTGGCGGGCCCCCTCGCCGAACTCCTCGGCTGGCAAGGCATCTTCGCCGTCCCGTTCGTCGCCGCCGTCGCCGGAATCCTGCTGACGGTCATGCTGGTGCCCGCGGTCGGGATCCGCGCGCACGGGAAGGTCAACGTCCTGTCCGCCCTCCTGCTGTCCGGATGGCTCATCGCCCTTCTCGTCCCGCTGAGCTCCGGCGCCCGCTGGGGCTGGGGCTCCCCCCTGACGATCGGGCTCTTCGTGCTGGCGGCGGTGCTGATCGTGGCATGGGCCATCGCCGAACTGCGCTCGGCCGAGCCCCTGGTGGACCTGCGCCTCATGGCGGCCCGGGCCATCTGGCCGGTGAACGCGGCGGCGCTGCTCATCGGCGCGGCGGCCTTCGGGTTCTGGGGCTACCTGCCGCAGTTCCTGGAGACCCCGCTCGCCTCGGGCTGGGGGCTCGGTCTCGACGTGCAGGCGGCCGGCCTCGCGCTCCTGCCGCTGCTGGTCGGCATGTCCAGCGTCGGCTTCGCGACCGGGGCGATCGCCCGGATCATCCCGCTCCGGGTGATGATGGCGCTCGGCGCGCTGTTCATGGCGGGCGGCGTCACCTTCGCCGTCGTGGAGCACCGCGCCATCTGGGAGCTCGCCGTCGCCGGCGGCGTCTTCGGGCTCGGCATCGGCCTGGCATACGCCTCGGCGGCCAGCATCATCGTCGAGACCGTGCCGGCCGACCGCACGGGCATCGCGACCGGCGTCAACGCCAACCTCCGCACGATCGGCTCGGCAATCGGCTCCGCCTTCACCACCGCGGTCGTGTTCGGTTCCGTGAATCCCGGCGGTGCGCCCGCCCAGAGCGGTTACGCCGTCGCCTGGCTGACCCTCGCCGCCGCGGCCGTCGTGGCCGCGGTCATCGTGCTCGCGGTGCGACCCCCGCGGCGCACCGGAGCGCCGGTGCCGCTCGCACCGACCGCGGACCGGCCCGAGGAGCAGCTTCTCGACGCCGCATGACGATGACGCAGAGAACGACGGGCCGGAGGATCGCTCCTCCGGCCCGTCGCGCTCGTCGCGGTCAGTCGCGCACGCGAACCGACAGGCAGGTGACGCAGCCTTCGAGCTTCTCGAACTCGGAGATCGGCGTGGTGATGACCTCGAGCCCGCGCCCACGATAGAGCTCCGCGGTCTGCGGAGCGTCCGAGGACATCAGCACCGTGTTCTCATCCAGGACCACCACGGCGGTGCCGTGCTCCTCGGGCACGGCCAGGAAGTCGGGGTACACGTCGGGGTCGTCCACGAGCGGCTCGAAGCCCACGACGGTGCCGTCCGGAAGGGCCGTGACGCCGGACTTGAGGTGCAGCACCTTCGTCACCGGGACGGCCACCACGTTCCAGCCGCGCGGCGCGAGATGCGCCCGCAGCTGCTCGATCCCCTCGGGGTTCGTGCGCAGGGTCTGACCGACGTACACGGTGCGCCCGACCTTCAGCACGTCACCGCCGTCCAGGGTGCCCGGCGCCTCGATGCGGAGGGCGGGGATGCCGGCCGCGGCGACGGTCTCCGCGGCGCTCACGGTCTCCCCTCGGCGCGAGTCCGCGCCCGGCCGGGTGATCACGGCGACATCCCCGAACATCACGACGGCGTCCTCGACGAACACGCCGTCCGCGTGCTCGTCGGCGGCCTCGATCTCGATGACCTCCCACCCGCGGGACCGGTAGACGTCCACGTAGGAGCGCCACTGCGAGAGCGCGAGGTCGGGGTCGACGGGGACGCGCTCGATGTGGGTCAGCTCGCCCTCGGCGAGACGCGGCGACGGACGACGGACGAGAAGACGTGACATGGCTTCATTCTCCCAGACCGGGAGCGCGCGCCCGATCAGGGTCGCTTCATCCCGAACCGCGCATCCGCGGTGATCTCGAAGTAGTCGACGGGTCCGCCGCCGCGCAGGATGGGATGCGTCGCGACCGTGCTGTAGGCGCCCTCGACGAGGGCGTCCTCGCTGATGTGCACCATGACCACCTCGCCGAGTGTCAGCCAGCCCTTGGTGGCGGCCCCGCTCACGTCGTTGAGATTGATCTGCTGCGTCACCCGGCACTCGAAGGAGACCGGGCTCCCCTCGACCCGGGGCGGGGCGACGAGCACCGAGGGGACGCCGTCGAGGCCGGCCAGCGCGAACTCGTCGACGTCGGCGGGAACCTCGGCCGAACTCGCGTTCATCGGCGCGGCCAGGGGACGCGTCGCGAGGTTCCAGACGAACTCCCCCGTCTGACGCGCGTTCTCGGCGGAGTCCTTCCAGCGGGTGCTCGTGAAGCCCACGATGGGCGGCCGGTAGCTGTACAGGTTGAAGAAGCTGTACGGGGCGAGGTTGCGCACCCCGGCGGTCGAGACCGTCGAGATCCAGCCGATGGGCCGCGGCGCGACGATCGAGTTCAGCGGATCGTGCGCGAGCCCATGGCCGTGCCGGGGCTCATACGAGTGCACGGGTCAGACGGCGCCCGGGTAGTCACGCCGCGGAGCGCCGATGTACAGCTGCTGCGGGCGGCCGATCTTCGTCTGCGGGTCGCTGACGGCCTCGCGCCACTGCGCCAGCCAGCCGGGAAGCCGGCCGATCGCGAACAGCACGGTGAACATGCGCGTCGGGAAACCCATCGCCTTGTAGATCACGCCCGTGTAGAAGTCGACGTTCGGGTAGAGCCGGCGCTCGACGAAGTAGTCGTCGTGCAGCGCGATCTCCTCGAGCTCCTTGGCGAGGTCGAGGAGCGGGTCGCTGACGCCGAGCTCGGTGAGCACCTCGTCGGCGGACTCCTTGACGAGACGGGCGCGCGGGTCGTAGTTCTTGTAGACGCGGTGCCCGAAGCCCATCAGCTTCACGCCGTCTTCCTTGCTCTTGACGCGCTCGACGAATCGCTGCACCGACTCACCCGACTCGCGGATCTGCCGCAGCATGTCGAGGACGGCCTCGTTCGCACCGCCGTGCAGCGGACCGTAGAGCGCGCTGATGCCGGCCGAGATCGAGGAGAACTGGTTCGCACCCGTCGATCCGACCAGCCGCACGGTGGACGTCGAGGCGTTCTGCTCGTGGTCCTCGTGAAGGATCAGCAGACGCTCGAGCGCCCGGGACATCACCGGGTTCACCTCGTACGGCTCGCTCAGCACGCCGAAGTTGAGCTTCAGGAAGTTGTCGACGAAGCTCAGCGAGTTGTCGGGGTACAGGAACGCCTGCCCCTTGCTCTTCTTGTGCGCATAGGCCGCGATGACCGGGAGCTTCGCGAGCATCCGGATCGTGTTCAGCTCGACGTGCTCGGGGTTGTGCGGATCGGACTGGTTCTCGTAGTACGTGGACAGAGCCGAGACGGCCGAGGACAGCACCGACATCGGGTGTGCGGTGTGCGGAAGCGCCGAGAAGAAGCGCTTGAGGTCCTCGTGCAGCAGGGTGTGCCGCCGGATGTTGTTGTCGAACTCCTCGAGCTGCGACGACGTCGGAAGCTCGCCGTAGATGAGTAGCCACGCCACCTCGAGGTAGGTGCTGTTCTTCGCCAGCTGCTCGATCGGGTAACCCCGGTAGCGCAGGATGCCGGCATCCCCGTCGATGAACGTGATCGCCGACTTCGTGGCTGCGGTGTTGACGAAGCCGTAGTCCAGGGCGGTGTGACCGGTCTGGCGCGTCAGCGAGGACACGTCGACGCTCGGGGTGCCGTCGGAGGCCCGCAGCACGGGCAGGTCGACGGTCTTGCCGTTCAGAGTCAGTGTCGCCTTGTCGGGCTCGTTCACTGCAGTGCTCACGGCGCCTCCTTGCGGATGGGGGTGGCTGACGGAATGCGATCTCCGGCGTCACCGGGGTCGCCGTTCCAGCCTAGCGGCGTTGCGAAGCCCCTCCGGACACTGGGCGTCAGAGCGACTGAAGGCGGGCGGCCGCGGCGGCGATCCGCTCGTCCGGCGCGGTCAGTGCGAATCGAACGTGCTGGCCGAACCCGGCACCGTAGAAATGACCGGGCCCGGCGAGGATCCCGGCGTCGGCCAGCCGGTCCAGACTCTCCCACGCGTCCCGCCCCTCGGTCGCCCACAGGTACAGCCCGGCCTCGCTGGAATCCACCCGGAAGCCTGCCGCCTCGACCGCGGGCTTGAGCAGGTCCCGTCGCGCCCGGTAGCGCTCCTTCTGCACTGCGACATCCGCGTCATCCTGCAGGGCTGCGACCATCGCGTGCTGCACCGGCGCCGGGACCATGAGCCCGAGATGCTTGCGGGCGGTGAGCAGCCGACCGACGATCTGCGCATCTCCGGCGAGGAACGCCGCGCGGTAGCCCGCCAGGTTCGACTGCTTGCTCAGCGAGTAGACCGACAGGATGCCGGACGCCGTCGGATCGGTCACGCGCGGGTCCAGCACCGAGGGGATCGGCTCGGTGTCCCAGGGCGAATCCCAGCCCAGTTCGGCGTAGCACTCGTCGCCCGCGAGCACGGCTCCGAGCTCCCGCGCCCTCGCCGCAGCCGATGCCAGGGATCGGGCATCCCACACCCGCCCGTCGGGGTTTCCCGGGCTGTTCACCCAGATCAGGCGCGCACCCTCCGGCCACTGGGCGGGATCGTCCGCGGCGACCGCGGTCGCGCCGACGAGGGCTGCGCCGACCGCGTAGGTCGGATAAGCGGCACGCGGATGCACGACGACGTCGCCGGGCCCGAGCCCGAGCAGCAGCGGAAGCAGCGCCACGAGCTCCTTGGAGCCGACCGTGGGGAGAACCTGTGCAGTGCTGAGACCCACGACGCCCCGCCGGCGCGCGTACCAGTCGACGATGGCCTCGCGCAGCGCCGGCGTGCCGACCGTCTGCGGATACGCGTGCGCATCGGTTGCGGACGCGAGTGCGTCGCGGACCCGCTGCGGGGTCTCATCGACGGGCGAGCCGACCGAGAGGTCGACGATTCCGTCCGGGTGCCGTCGGGCCCGCTCCGCGTACGGGGCGACCGCGTCCCAGGGGTACTCGGCGAGGTCGGCGACCCCCACGTCAGTGGTCCTGCGGCGGCAGAGCCTCGATGATCGGGTGGTCCTTGTGGATCACGCCCACCTTGGCGGCCCCACCCGGCGACCCGAGGTCGTCGAAGAACTCCACGTTGGCCTTGTAGTAGTCCTGCCACTCGTCGGGCAGGTCGTCTTCGTAGTAGATCGCCTCGACCGGGCACACGGGCTCGCAGGCGCCGCAGTCGACGCACTCGTCCGGGTGGATGTAGAGCGAGCGTTCGCCCTCGTAGATGCAGTCCACCGGGCATTCGTCGATGCAGGCGCGGTCTTTGACATCCACACAGGGCAAGGCGATCACATAAGTCACGGACCCAGTCTAGTTCGCGGCGTCGGCCCGGTGACGTTTCGTGTCGGGCCAGAGGACGGCCGCCAGCACGAGCGCGAACGCGCAGACGAACCACACGATGCCGAGGTTGATCCCGGCGATGGCGTCCGTCGTACCGCTCGGCACGATCACCGAACCGCCCGGCCCTTCCTGCGCGAAGACGGCGGTCGCCAGCAGCAGGCCGGCCCCGCACGCGAGCGTCGCCCAGCGGTCGTCGATGAGCAGGCGCACGGCGAGCAGCATCGCCGCGGCCCCGATGATCGCGATGGCAAGGCCGACCGGCCACCCGCCGAGGCGGTAGCCGTGCGTGATGGTGGCCGCGGTGCCGTACACCGCGCCGATGACGAGAGCCATGAACCAGCCGAGGATGCGGGACAGCGTCACGCCTTTCAGTCTAAGCATCCCTCTCAGGCGGCCCAGCCGAGCATTCGCAGGAGGGCGGCGACGAGGGCCGCCGCGATGACGACGACGAGGAACGGCGCCCGGATCATCAGCAGTCCGGCCGCCACGAGCACGGCCGGCACGCGGGCATCCACGACGATCGCCTGCCCGGCACCGAGAGTCTGAACGGCCACCAGCGCGGCCAGGAGGGCGACCGTGAGCTGGTCGGTGATCCGAGCGGTGCGCGGGGCCTCGATGAGGCGCGCGGGCACGAGGTATCCGATCGCCTTCAGTGCGACACAGACGATGGATGCCAGCAGCACCGCGTTCCAGAGCGTCACGGCAGTCCCTCCCTCTCCGGGACGTCGTCGGGCTCGGGCGGCGGCGTGTCGGCCGCGCCGAGCCAGTTGAACCATCCGACCACGATCGCCACGACCGCCGCGATGAGCACCGGAAGACCGGGCATCAGCACGGGAGTGAGGGCGGTCGCGACCACCGCGGCCGCGATGCCGACCGCGATCGCCTGCCGGCGGCGCAGGCGCGGCCACAGGAGCGCCAGGAAGGCGGCCGCCGCCGCGGCATCCAGCCCGTACTTCTTCGGGTCTCCCAGGACGTCGCCGAGAAGGCCTCCGGCGAGGGTCGTCAGGTTCCAGCCCACGTAGATGCCGATCCCGGTCACCCAGAAGCCGAGGGTGCGGGCGCGGCTCGACCGCTGCGCGAGCGAGACGGCGGTCGACTCGTCGATCGTGAACGGCATCGCGGCCACGCGACGCCACAGAGTCGTGCCGATCACCGGGGCCATGCGCATGCCGTAGGCGACGTTGCGCACGCCGAGCAGCGCAGCGGAGGCGATCGCGGCGGGGGCCGCTGCCAGCCCTCCGGCGGCGATGACTCCGACGAACGCGAACTGCGACCCGCCGGTGAACATCAGGAGGCTCAGGACGCACGCCTGCCAGACAGTGAGTCCGGATGCCACGGCAAGCGCGCCGAAGGAGATCCCGTACGCGCTCGTCGCGAGCGCCACTCCGAGGCCCGCCCGCACGGCACGGCGGGACTCGGTCCGGTCCCCGTCGTCCTCACCCCGGTCACCCGTTCGGCCCTCTGAACGCATGTCAATCATTCTGAACAGAGCGCGACGCGTCTGTCAAGCCGAACGATTGTTTGGAATACTGGCCGGATGGATGACCTCCGAGCCCGCATCTCCCGTTCCCTGCGTCGCGAACGCGAGGCGGCCGGTCTCTCGGTGTCCGAGTTGGCACGACGAGCCGGCGTGTCCAAGGCCACGGTGTCCCAGCTCGAGAGCGGGACGACCGGGCCGAGTGTCGAGACGCTGTGGGCGATCGCGGATGCCCTGGGCCTGCCGTTCGCCGCGTTCGTCGAAGAGCGCGTCAACGTCCCCACGCTCATCCGCGCCGACGCCCATGCCGGGGTTCCCTCGGCGGCGGCGCCGTACGTCGCCACGCTGATCTCCGCGTGCCCGCCCGGGGCGCGGCGCGACCTCTACATCCTGCAGGCGGAGCCGGGCGTGCCGCGGCGCTCGCTCCCCCACCAGGCCGGCACCACCGAACACGTCGTGCTGATCGCCGGACGGGCACTGGTCGGGCCGGCCGACGCGGCCGCCGAGCTTCGTCCCGGCGACTACCTCTCGTATCCCGGCGATGCCGGCCACGTGTTCGAGGCGCTCGAGCCCGGCACCTCGGCCGTGCTCATCTCCGAGCTGCGCTGAGCGCCCCCGAACGCCGAAGATCCGTCACGACCGCACCCATGTGGGGTGCCATCGTGACGGATCGAACGGGCGACACGCACGGGATCCGTCACGAACGACCCGTTCAGGGGTGCATTCGTGACGGATCGACGACGCGACGCGTCAGGCGTTGGCGTCCTGGCGCTTCAGACGCGCGGCGGCGCGGCCACGCTCGGTGGCATCCAGCACCACCTTGCGGATGCGCACCTTCTCGGGCGTGACCTCGACGCATTCGTCGTCGCGGGCGAACTCGAGCGACTCCTCCAGCGAGAGGGTGCGGGGCGGGGTCATCGACTCGAACGTGTCGGCCGTGGAGGAGCGCATGTTGGTGAGCTTCTTCTCCTTGGTGATGTTCACGTCCATGTCGTCGGCGCGGGAGTTCTCGCCGATCACCATGCCCTCGTAGACCTCTTCGGTCGGCTGCACGAAGAACGACATGCGCTCCTGCAGCGCGATGATCGCGAACGGCGTCACGACGCCCGAGCGGTCGGCGACGATCGAGCCGTTCTGACGCGTCACGATGTGCCCGGCCCACGGCTCGTAGCCGTGCGAGATCGCGTTGGCGATGCCGGTGCCGCGCGTGGTCGTGAGGAACTCGGTGCGGAAGCCGATGAGGCCGCGCGACGGCACGATGAACTCCATGCGCACCCAGCCGGTGCCGTGGTTGGTCATGGTGTCCATGCGGCCCTTGCGCGCGGCCATGAGCTGGGTGATCGCGCCGAGGTACTCTTCGGGCGCGTCGATCGTCAGGTGCTCGAAGGGCTCGTAGGTCTTGCCGTCGATCTTCTTGGTGACCACCTGGGGCTTGCCGACGGTCAGCTCGAAGCCCTCGCGGCGCATGTTCTCGACGAGGATGGCGAGGGCCAGCTCACCGCGGCCCTGGACCTCCCAGGCGTCGGGGCGGCCGATGTCGACGACCTTGAGCGAGACGTTGCCGATGAGCTCCCGGTCGAGGCGGTCCTTCACCATGCGCGCGGTGAGCTTGTGCCCCTTGACCTTGCCGACCAGCGGCGAGGTGTTCGTGCCGATCGTCATCGAGATCGCCGGGTCGTCGACGTGGATCGCGGGGAGCGGGCGAACGTCCTCCGGGTCGGCGATGGTCTCGCCGATCGTGATCTCCTCGATGCCCGCGATGGCGACGATGTCGCCGGGGCCGGCCTCTTCGGCGGGGTAGCGCTCGAGGGCGCGGGTCTTCAGGAGCTCCGTGATGCGGGCGTTCGAGTGCGTCCCGTCGTGGCGCACCCAGGCGACGGTCTGGCCCTTGCGCAGCGTGCCGTTGAACACGCGCAGCAGCGCGAGGCGCCCGAGGAACGGCGACGAGTCGAGGTTGGTCACCCACGCCTGCAGCGGGGCCTCGTCGTCGTAGGACGGCGCCGGCACGTGCTCGAGGATCGCCTCGAACAGGGGCTCGAGGTCGTCGTTGTCCGGCAGGTCTCCGTTGGCCGGACGCGTGCGGGATGCCGCTCCGGCGCGGCCGGACGCGTAGACCACCGGAACGTCCAGGAGCGCGTCGACATCGAGGTCGGGGACGTCCTCGTGGAGGTCGGACGCGAGACCGAGCAGCAGGTCGTGGCTCTCCTCCTCGACCTCCGCGATGCGCGCGTCCGGACGGTCGGTCTTGTTGACCAGCAGGATGACGGGGAGCTTGGCCTCGAGGGCCTTGCGCAGCACGAAGCGGGTCTGCGGCAGCGGGCCCTCGCTGGCGTCGACGAGGAGCACGACGCCGTCGACCATGGACAGGCCGCGCTCGACCTCGCCGCCGAAGTCGGCGTGGCCGGGGGTGTCGATGACGTTGATGGTCACCGGGACGTCGGTGTGGACGCCGTTGTACGTGATCGCCGTGTTCTTGGCGAGGATCGTGATGCCCTTCTCACGCTCGAGGTCGTTCGAGTCCATCGCGCGCTCTTCGACGTGCGCGTGCTCGCCGAAAGAACCGGTCTGACGCAGCATGGCATCCACCAGCGTGGTCTTGCCATGGTCGACGTGTGCGACGATCGCGACGTTGCGAAGATCCGGGCGGAGGGCATGCGCCATGACGGTGTCCTTGAGATCGGGGAGGCGGCCCGGATGCGGGCCACCCACCAGCCTACCAAGCAGACCTGGACGCGCGCCCGGCAGAGCGCGCGTCCAGGTCATCGCCGCCGGATCAGGACGCGGATTCCTCCGCCGTCGGAGCGTCGCCGCGCTTTCCGAGCAGCTGCGCACGCTGTTCGCGGCGCTCGCGCTGCAGGATCGGGTCCGGCACGGGGACTGCTGCGATCAGGCGCTGCGTGTAGGGGTCCTGCGGGTTGCGGAGCACCTGGTCCTTCGTGCCCTGCTCGACGAGCTTGCCGCGGTTCATCACGATGATGCGGTGGGCGAGGACGTCGATCACCGCGAGGTCGTGCGTGATGAACAGGCAGGCGAACTTGAGTTCCTCCTGCAGGTTCTGCAGGAGCGTCAGGAAGCGGGCCTGCACCGAGACGTCGAGGGCCGAGGTCGGCTCGTCGGCGATCAGCAGCGGGGGGCGCAGCGCGATCGCACGGGCGATGCCGACGCGCTGGCGCTGGCCGCCGGACAGCTCGTGCGGGTAGCGGTTGCGGAAGGAGCGCGGCAGTTCGACGTCGTCGAGGAGCTTCTCGATGCGCTTGTTGAGCGCCCCGCCCTTGGCTTCGCCGGCGAGCATGATGGGCTCACCGATGCTCTCGCCGATCGGGATGCGGGGGTTCAGCGACGACCCGGGGTCCTGGAACACGATTCCGATGTGCCGGCGGGCGGTGCGCAGCTCCTTCGCGCTCATGCCCGCGATGTTGTGGCCGTTCACAGCGAGGATGCCGGAGTGCACCGGCAGGAGGCCGACGGCCGCGCGGCCGATCGTGCTCTTGCCGGAGCCCGACTCGCCGACCAGACCCACGACCTCGCCGGGGTAGATCTCGAAGGTCGCGTTCTCGACCGCACGGAAGGCGGGGATGCGCCCGCGCTTCGGGTACTCGATGACGACCTCCTCGAAGCGCAGCACCGGCTGATCGGTGCGCTCTTCCGGCGTCGGGACATGCTCCTGGGCCGGCTCGAGGCTGAGCTTGGGCACCGCCGCGAGCAGCTGCTGCGTGTACGGGTGCTGCGGCTCCTGGAACACCGACACGATCTCGCCGGCCTCGACGATGCGCCCGTCCTTCATCACGATGATCTTGTCCGCGATGTCGGCGACGACACCCATGTCGTGCGTGATCAGCACGATGGCGGCATCCACCTTCTCGCGGAGGATGCGCATGAGGTCGAGGATCTCGGCCTGGACGGTGACGTCCAGGGCCGTCGTCGGCTCGTCGGCGATCAGCAGCTTCGGGTCGCAGGCCAGGGCCATGGCGATCATGGCGCGCTGACGCTGGCCGCCCGACAGCTGGTGCGGGTACTTGTCGACCGAGACCTCCGGGTTGGGCATCTCGACCAGCTGCAGCAGCTCGATCGCACGGTCCCGCGCCGCGCTCGGCGCGAGCGACTTGTGCACGCGCAGCATCTCGACGATCTGGAACCCGATCGTGTACACGGGGTTCAGCGCCGTCATCGGCTCCTGGAAGATGACCGCCATCTCTTCGCCGCGCATGCGGCGCAGCTGCGACGGCGTCGCCCGGCTGATGTCCTTGCCCGCGAACTCGATCCTGCCGTGCATCCGGCCGTTCGGGGGCATCAGACCGAGGAGGGCCATCGAGCTCGAGCTCTTGCCGGATCCGGACTCGCCGACGATGGCGAGCACCTCCCCCGGCATGACCTCGTACTCCATGTCGATGGCCGCCGGGTACCAGGTGCCCTCCACCCAGAAGTCGACCCCGAAGTCCTTGATCTTCAGGACGGGCTTGATGCCCGTGTCGATCGTTGCGCTCATGACGCTCAAATTCCTTTCGCCGGGCCGTGTGTCACCATGAACACGTGACTCAACCCGTCGTCCTGCGGCCGCGATTCGGCCTGATTCTGTGCATTCTCGTCTGGACGATCGTCGCGATCTGCATCGTCTCGCTGATCGTCCTCGGCGATGCCGGAACAGCGCTGCGCTACACGCCCGCGTTCCTGCTCGCCGCATTCCTGTGCTGGATGCTGTTCTGGATGCCGGCCGTCGCCGTCGAGGCCAGCGGAGTGACCCTGGTGAACATCGCCCGTTCGGTGCGCATCAGCTGGCCCGCGATCGTCTCGGTCGACACGAAGTACTCGCTCACCATCCGCACCCGCGATGCGAAGTACACCGCCTGGGCAGCTCCGGCGCCGAGCCGCATGTCGACCATGCGCGCGACGCGGACCGATCTGTCGCACCTGCCCGAATCCAGCTACGCCGGGGGCACGGTCGGCCTCGGGGACATCCCGAACTCCGACTCGGGCCTGGCCGCCCTGAACATCCGCCGCTACTGGGAGCAGCTGCAGCGCGACGGCCACCTCGACAGCCGTGCGGTCGAGGGCACCGGGGTGAAGGTCACGTGGCATGTGTGGCAGCTGGCCGTGGTCGGCGTGCTCGCTGTCGCGACGCTGGCCGGCATCCTGATCTGACGCCCGCGCCACCGGCCGGGCGACGCGGGTGCGTCGCGCGGCCGGGGTGCGCAGCATCGGCATGGTCATCACGCAGCGGGCTCGGGCTGCGGAGTCGACGGCTTCTCCCGCGCGGCGGTCTGCGCCGCCTTCGCCTTGCGGTTGAGGACGCGCCGCTGACGCGGGTCGAACGCATCGCGCAGGCCGTCGCCGATGAAGTTGATCGTCAGCGCGATGAGGATGATGAAGACACCCGTGTACCAGAACAGCCACGGCCGGGTCTCGAACGCGTTCTGATAGAGGTTCATCAGGCTTCCGAGCGAGACGTCCGGCGGCTGCACGCCGAGACCGAGATAGCTCAGTGCGGCCTCGAGCAGGATCGCGGCGGACATCGTCAGCGTCGCCGAGACGATGATGACACCGGCCGCGTTCGGCAGGATGTGCTTGAACATGATGCGGCGGTTGGAGGCGCCGGCGACCCGGGCGGCCTCGACGAACTCCCGCTCGCGCAGGGCGAGCACCTCGCCGCGCACCAGGCGGGCCAGCGACGTCCACAGCAGCAGGCCCAGGATGAGGGCCAGCACGAACGATCCGGACCCGGCGGCGTAGCGACCGACGATCGCGGCCAGCAGGATCAGCGGAACGATGATGACCATGTCGGTCATGCGCATGAGCAGACCGTCGATGCGGCCGCCGAAGTAGCCCGCGCACGCGCCGACCACGGCGCCGATGGTGGTCGACACGAGGCCGATGACCACGATGATCATGATCGACTGCTGCGTGCCGCGCATCACTTCGGCGAACACGTCGCGGCCGACCTCGTCCTGGCCGAACGGGTGCTCGCCGAGGCTGAAGGGCCACAGCGTCAGCGTCGGCTGGGTGTTGTTGACGATCGGGTTGATCTGCGTGTAGCTGTACTTCCACCAGCCGGGGATGTTCAGGCCGAGCGCGTGGATTCCGACGGCGCTGTAGGAGAGCACGACGATCAGCAGCAGGATGACCAGCGAGATCATCGCGCCCTTGTGACGGATGAAGCGGCGGAAGATGATCTTCCCCTGGCTGAGGCCCTCCACCTCCTTCATCTCGATCGCGTTCTCGCTGCGCTCGACGGCGCCGGTGATCTCGGCCGAGACGTCGAGACCGCGGTCGGTCGATTCGCCACCCGGGAACGTGGAATCGCTCCGCATCCGGGGGATGTTGTCGTTCAGACCCGTCGGGTCCTGAGGGTTGTTGTCTGTCATGAGGACACCCGGATTCGTGGGTCGAGAGCGGAGTACACGACGTCGGCGATCGCGTTGAAGAGGATCGCGGCGATGCCCGTGACCAGGAAGACGCCCATGATGGTGTTCACGTCGGTATGCGTGATCGCCTCGTTGAACAGATTTCCCATGCCCTGGATGCTGAACACGTTCTCGGTCACGATCGCGCCACCGATGAGAGCGCCGAAGTCGAGCGTGATGATCGTCACGATCGGGATCAGCGCGTTGCGGAACGCATGGCGCATGACGACGGTGCGCTCGGTGAGGCCCTTGGACCGCGCCGTGCGGATGTAGTCCTGGTTCATCACATCGAGCATGCTCGCCCGCGAGTACCGGCTGTAGCCGGCCAGCGACGCGAGCATCAGGGCCAGCGTCGGCAGCAGGATGTGGGCGAACTGGTCGACGCCGGAGACCCAGAAGTCACCGGACAGGCCCGGCGTGGATGCACCGATGGTGGCGATGGGCCGGCCGTTGATGGAGCTCGCGTTCGAGTAGATGTTCCACACCTGCATGTAGCGGTCGAGCATGATCGTGAGCCCCATGAGGGAGGCCGTGATCGCGGCGGTGCGCGCGGAGACCCACTTGTCGGCCCCGCCGAACAGCAGGCCGACGACGATGCCCACCGCGATGGCGACGAGCGCGAGGACCAGCATGATCCACAGGTTCATGTAGGCGAACACATACTGCAGCGGGTAGTACAGCGCGGCGCCGATCACCACGACGGTGAGGGCCGAGTAGAGCGCCTTGCGGTTCTCGAGGCCCGCCGACAGCGTCGTCACCAGGAACGCGAAGCCCACGCCCATGACCGTGATGACCACGATGCCCAGGCTCGGGTCGTCGAACCACTTCGTGACCGACAGGAAGGTCAGGACGGCGCCGGTGGCGACGGCGGCGACGCCGAAGACGATGAGGCGCCGCTTCCAGTTCCCGCCGATGATGCCGAGCCATATCACCCCGGACACCAACGACAGCACGATGATCGTCGATGTCGCTATCACGGGATCGGCGAGGAAGTTGTTGAAACCGATGGCCACGTACTGCTTGAGCATGACCGCGAGCCAGAAGATCGGCAGCGAGAAGAACAGGAACGACAGCAGCGTCGCTCCGTAGTCGTACGCCGTGTACTGGCGCAGCGCCGTCGTGATGCCGATGATCACGCCGAAGATGATGGCGACGATCGTCGCCGTCAGCACCAGGTGCAGCGTCGATGCTGCAGCAGCGCCGAGCTGCGCGGTCACGGGCTGACCGGAGTTCGACAGTCCGAGGGTGAAGTTTCCGGTGAAGGCGGCGAGGATGCCGCCGAGCCACAGGAAGTAACGGAGGAACGGCGGGATGTCGAGGTGCAGATACGCCACGCGCTGGGCGATCAGCTGATCTTTGTTCTTCGCGTTGCTCTCCATCAGATCCTGCAGGGGGTTGCCGGAGTAGCAGGTCAGGATGTACACGATGTACGAAGCGATCAGCAGCACCAAGAGCGACGCAAGGAACCTCCGGGTGAGGAATGCGACCATGTTGGGCCTTTCTGGGTGAGACGGCAGAGCGGGTCACGATCGTGTCGTACCGCGGATACCGCCCATAAACGTACCCCGATCGAGGGGGTTTGAGATATCGGCACACGCTATGAATCGTGCGCCGGACACGTGGGTGGGGCGCTGAGGCAGATGTGCTGCCTCAGCGCCCCACTCAGAGTGCGCCATGACCTCTCGGGTCAGGCTCGGTGGCTTACTTGCTGGACGAGGACGAAGCCTTGTGCTGCGAGGTCCACTCCCAGAAGTTCCAGAACACCTGGACGCCGATCGGGTTGTCGCTGACGTTGTCGACCTTGGTCGACCACGCGGTCAGGTCGGGGAACTGGAAGATCGTCGTGGTCGCGGCATCCGCCACCACCTGGGTGTCGATCTTGGTCAGCAGCCCGTTGTTGTCCGCCTCGGTTCCCGTGCTGTACTGCAGCTGGTTCCAGTAGCCGTCGACCGCCTTGTTCGAGTAGCCCTGGTAGTTCGAGGAACCACCGGTCTGGAACGCGGCCTGGTTGCCGGTGTAGGCCAGCGACGTGTACTGCCATGCGAACAGCGACGCGTCGTACGCCTTCGACGTGGCCAGGGCCGGGAAGTAGGTCGCCGCCGGCTGGCCGACGTCCTTGACCGTGAAGCCCGCCTGCTGGGCCGACTGCTGGATCAGCTGGAACTCGCTGACACGACGCGGGTTGTCGGTCGGGTAGGCGAAGCGGATGGTCGGGTTGGTGACCCCGGCCTTCTGCAGCAGGGCCTTGGCGCCGGCGATGTCCACGTTGTCGTACGCGCTCATGCCGTTGACCTTGACCGCAGCGTCGTACGCCGGGGTGCCCGGGAGGAACATCGTCGAGTTGTCGAGCTTCGCGTTCGGGTTCAGCGGCTTGATGAGCTTGTCGACGATCTCCTGACGCGGGATCGTCTTCAGGAACGCCTGGCGCACCTCGAGGGCCTTCTGGGCGTTGCCGCCGTAGGTGGCCGGGTCGAAGGGACCGCCGTTGTTCATGTGCAGGTCGACGTGCTCGTACGAGGCCGCCTCGGTCTGCGTGTACTTGACGCCCTGGCTCTTCTTGATGGAGCCGAGCGTGTCGGTGGTCGGCTGACCGTAGACGATGTCGACCTCACCGTTCTGGAGCGCCTGGATCTGCGCGGTCGGGTCGGTGATGAAGCGGACGGTGATGCTGTCGACCTTGGGCTCCGGGCCGGCCTTGTAGCCGGGGACCTTCGTCAGGGTGATGTACTGGTTCTTGACGAACGCGGACACCTGGTAGGGGCCGGAGGTCACGAGCAGCTTCTTGTCGCTGGGCATGCTGTCCACGACCCACTTGGTCTGCCAGGCGTTGGCCATCGCCGTGATCTCGGCGGTGTTGTCGTCCTGGAAGGCCTTGATGACCGCGGCGTCGGCGTCGGCGTTCGACAGCTTCTTGTCGGGGTACGCCTCCTGGTACACGATGTGCGCCGGCAGGTTCGGCGAGAGCAGGTTCTGCTTCCAGTCGACGTAGGGCTTGTCGAAGGTCACGGTGACCGTCTTGCCGCCGTTGGAGATCTCCGGAACCTTGGTGATGCCGTCGAGACCGCTGCCCGCGTTGACGGAGCCGAAGTTCGCGCCGGACTTGGGGTTGTTGTACTTCGTGATGCTCGAGGCCCACTGCATCAGGATGTCGGCGGCGTTGATCGGGTCGCCGTCGCTCCACTTGGCGTCGCTGTTGATCGTGTACTGGATCTTCAGCGGGTTCGACGAAATCTGCTTGTACGTGCCGAGCTTGGTGTTGTCGACCTGCTTGGGCGTGTTGTCGTAGTAGTTGAAGCCGAGTGCCTGGAACATGTACGCGACGTTCGAGTTGTACGTGCTGTACTGGTTGGCCACCAGCGGGTTCAGCGACGTGACAGCAGAGTTCGACGCGACAGACAGCGATGTCTTCTCGTTGATCGTGCTGCCCTTGGGTGCTGAGCAACCTGCGAGGACGACGCCGGTCGCAGCAACGGCTGCAACCGCGACGACGGTTCGCTTGAGTTTCACTTTTCCTCCTGTGGGGTGTGCGCAGACGAACGCCAGCCTCGGGATCGTCCGCACGAGATACATACAAACTAAGCGCGGTTCAGGCACCCTGCAACACAGAACACATAGCCGTTACCGGATGGTGACCTCTTTAGGCCAACTGACACCGAGTTCCAGGCAGATTGCGACGCCGTCTCATGTCACTCCCAGTTTCGCGGCCTCGCGATCACCGCACCGACGGGGGAATCCGCGCGCGGGTGGCAGGATTCAAGGGTGACCGCCTCCGCGCCGCCCCGAAGCTCCCGGGTGCCGTTCCCCCACGAGGACGTCCTCGCCCCGTCGCAACGTGCGGCGATCCGGTGGGAGATCGCCATCGTGCTCGGGCTGTCGCTCGGGCAGGCGGCGGTCTACTCGATCCTCACCCTCGTGCAGCGTCTCGCCGCGCCGACGCCTCTCGGCAAGCAGAGCACCGCGCTGAATCAGTCCCAGTCCCCGGTGCCGTGGCTCGACGTCACGTATCAGCTCCTGGACATCGTCTTCTCGCTCATGGCGGTGGCGCTGGCGATCTACCTGCTGTGGCGTCCCGGGCGCAGCGGCTTTCGCCGCATCGGCCTGGACCTCACCCGTCCAGGGCGCGATCTCGCCGGCGGCGCAGTGCTGTTCCTCGGCATCGGCATCCCCGGCATCGCCCTCTACGCGGTCGGTCGCCTCGCGGGCATCACGGTCTCCGTCCAGGCATCCCCGCTCGACACGGCCTGGTGGACGGTTCCGGTCCTGATCCTGTCCGCGGTCCGGTCCGGGCTGCAGGAGGAGGTCATCATGGTCGGATACCTCTTCACCCGGCTGAAGCAGCTGGGCTGGGGATCATGGACCATGATCGTCGCCTCGGCACTCGTCCGCGGAAGCTACCACCTCTACCAGGGCATCGGCCCGTTCTTCGGCAACTTCGCGATGGGCGTCGTCTTCGGCTGGGCCTATCGGCGCTGGGGCCGGACGGCGCCGCTCGTGGTCGCCCACACGCTGCTGGACACCGCCTCGTTCGTGGGGTATCCGCTGGCCGTCGCGCTCTGGCCGGGCGTGTTCAAGTAGCCCGGCCGGAGCGCGACACGCGGATTACTCGAACGCCTCCGGAGGCGGGCACGCGCACACGAGGTGACGATCCCCGTATGCCTGGTCGATGCGCCGCACGGGCGGCCAGTACTTGGTGCGCACGAGCGTCGGAACCGGGTAGACGGCGACCTCGCGCGAGTACGCCTGGGTCCACTCCCCCGCGATGACCGCCTGCGCCGTGTGCGGCGCGTTCACGAGCGGGTTGTCGTCGGCGGGCCACGCACCGGCCGCCACCTGCAGGGCCTCCGCCTTGATCGCGATCATCGCGTCGACGAACCGATCGAGCTCGGCGAGGTCCTCCGACTCGGTCGGCTCGACCATCAGCGTCCCGGCCACGGGGAACGACATCGTCGGCGCATGGAAACCGTAGTCGATCAGGCGCTTGGCGACGTCGTCCACCGTCACGCCGGTCTCGTCCTTCAGGGGCCGCAGGTCGAGGATGCACTCATGCGCCACCAGGCCGTCGGTGCCCGTGTAGAGGACCGGATAGTGGTCGCGGAGCCGGAACGCGATGTAGTTCGCGGCCAGCACGGCGGCCGCCGTGGCATCCCGCAGGCCTGCCGCGCCCATCATTCGGACGTAGGCCCACGAGATCGGCAGGATGCCCGCCGACCCGTACGGTGCGGCGGAGATCGGGCCACCCTCGAACACGAAACCGCCCGCGTGATCGGCGCGCTGCGCCATCCCGTGCGAGGGCAGGAACGGGGCGAGGTGGGCCTTGGCGGCCACCGGGCCGACGCCGGGTCCGCCGCCGCCGTGCGGGATGGCGAACGTCTTGTGCAGGTTCAGGTGCGAGACGTCGCCGCCCAGATCGCCGAAGCGGGCGTAGCCGAGCAGCGCGTTCAGGTTGGCACCGTCGACATACACCTGGCCGCCGGCGTCGTGCACCGCCTGAGTGATCTCGACCACGTCCTGTTCGTACACGCCGTGCGTGGACGGGTACGTGATCATGAGGGCCGCGAGGGCATCGGCGTGCTCGGCGATCTTGGCGCGCAGGTCGTCGAGATCGACGTTGCCCGCGTCGTCGCACGCGACGACCACCACGCGCATCCCCGCGAGAACCGCGGATGCGGCGTTCGTGCCGTGCGCCGACGACGGGATGAGGCAGACACGTCGCGCATCGTCGCCGTTGGCGTCGTGGTACCCGCGGATCGCGAGGAGACCGGCGAGCTCGCCCTGCGAGCCCGCGTTGGGCTGCAATGACACCGCGTCGTAGCCGGTGACCTCGGCCAGCCACGACTCGAGCTGCTCGATCATGGTGAGGTAGCCGTGCACATCGTGCTCGGGCGCGAACGGGTGGACCTTCGCGAACTCGGGCCACGACACCGCCGCCATCTCGGTCGCGGCGTTCAGCTTCATCGTGCACGAGCCCAGCGGGATCATGCCGCGGTCGAGCGCGTAGTCACGGTCGGCGAGCTGCTTGAGGTAGCGCATCATCGCCGTCTCGGACCGGTGGGAAGTGAACACCGGATGCTCGAGGTACGCGTCGGCGCGGCGCAGCTTCGCAGGCACCCCGGCGATCGGCGTCGCCTCGGCGAACGGAAGGTCGCGCACGTCGTGCTCGTCGGCTTCCGGGAGGCCGAACGCCCATGCCACGGCTGCGAGGTCGTCCGCGGTCGTCGTCTCGTCGACCGACACGCCGACGGTGGCCTCGTCCGCCAGGAAGAGCTGATATCCCTTCGACCGGGCTCGGTCCACCACGCGCTGCGCGGGCCCGGCCGTCACGACGCGGATCGTGTCGAAGAACGACTCCTCGGTGACCGTGAGGTCGTAGGACCGCAGCCGCTCGGCGAGGGCCTGCGCCTTCTGCGCCGTCTCGCTCGCGATCCGGCGCAGCCCGTCGGGCCCGTGGTAGACCGCATACATGGCCGCCATCACGGCCAGCAGCACCTGCGCGGTGCAGATGTTCGACGTCGCCTTCTCCCGGCGGATGTGCTGCTCGCGGGTCTGGAGCGCGAGGCGGTAGGCGGGGTGGCCGGCGGCATCCTGCGACACTCCGACGAGGCGCCCGGGCAGCTGACGCTCGAGCCCGGCGCGCACGGCCATGTAGCCGGCGTGCGGGCCGCCGAAGCCGAGCGGCACGCCGAAGCGCTGCGTGGTGCCCACGGCGACGTCTGCGCCGAGGGAGCCCGGCGACCGCAGCAGGGTCAGCGCCAGCAGGTCGGCGGCCATCACGACGAGGCCGTTGTGCGCATGCACGGCGGTCACGACCTCGGAGGGGTCCCAGACCCGACCGGACGCGCCCGGGTACTGGACGAACGCGCCGAAGACGTCGAGGTCGGCGTCGAGCGACAGCGTGAACGCCGTCTCCCGCAGCTCGATCCCGACCGCCGCGGCGCGCTGCGCGAGCAGCTCCTTGGTCTGGGGCAGGGCGTCCGCGTCGACGAGGAACACGTTCGAGCGCGACTTCGCCGCGCGGCGCGCCAGGAGCATCCCCTCCACGACCGCCGTCGACTCGTCGAGCATCGACGCGTTCGCGGTGGCGAGACCGGTGAGGTCGGTCACCATCGTCTGGAAGTTGATCAGCGCCTCCAGGCGCCCCTGCGAGATCTCCGGCTGATACGGCGTGTACGCCGTGTACCACGACGGATTCTCGAGCACGTTGCGCGAGATCACCGACGGGGTGAACGTGTCGTAGTAACCGAGACCGATCATCGGGCGCGCCACCCGGTTGGCGGATGCCAGCTCGCGCAGCTCGGCCAGTGCCTCGGCCTCGGTGGCCGCGGCCGGAATGGTGCTCGTCGCGCGCGGGACGGCGTGGATGGATGCCGGCACGGCTCGCTCCACGAGGGCGTCGACGCTCTCGTAGCCGAGCGCATCGAGCATCGCCCGCTGGGCGGCGGCGTCCGTGCCGATGTGACGGTCGGTGAAGGCCGCGGTCACGCTTCGCCGCCGGTGAGCGCCTCGTAGGCCGCCCGGTCGAGGAGACCGTCGGTGGCCCCCGCGGCGACCTGGATGCGCAGCAGCCACCCGCCCTCGAAGGGTTCGGCGTTCACGAGCGAGGGGTCGTCGACGACGGCGTCGTTGATCTCGACGACGGTGCCGGTGACCGGGGCGTAGAGCTCGCCGACCGACTTGGTCGACTCGATCTCGCCGCAGACCTCGGCGGCCGTGACCTCGGTCCCGACGGCGGGGAGGTCGACGTAGACGACGTCACCGAGCTTGTCGGCGGCGAAGTCGGTGATCCCGATGGTCACGACATCGGCGCCGGTGGCGACCCACTCGTGCTCGGCGGTGTAGGACAGGGCGGTGAGGTCGGTCATTTGCTTCTCCGGTAGAAGGGCAGGGCGGTGACGGTCGCAGGGATCTGCGTCCCGCGGACGTCGATGAACAGGGGGCGGTCGCCGGCGGCGAATTCAGGTGACACGAAGGCCATCGCGATCGGGTGGCCGAGGGTCGGGCTGAGCGCGCCGCTGGTGATCTCGCCGATGCGGCGGCCCTCGGCATCCGTGACGGCGTAACCCGCGCGCCCGGCGCGGCGGCCCTCGGCGACGAGGCCGACGAGTACCGGGGCGTCGGCGGCCGGGTCTGTCTCGCCCTTGCCGACGAAGGAGTCCTTGGCATCGACGACGACGCGGCCGAGCCCGGCCTGAGCGGGCTTCATGTCGCGGGAGAGCTCATGGCCGTAGAGCGGCATCCCGGCTTCCAGACGCAGGGTGTCGCGGGCCGCGAGCCCGGCGGGAACGAGCCCGAAGGGTTCGCCGGCGACTAGCAGGGCGTCCCAGAGGTCATCGGCGCGGCCGGTGGGGATCAGGAGCTCGAAGCCGTCTTCGCCGGTGTATCCGGTGCGCGCCACCAGCACCTCCGCGGCGGCGAACGAGCCGGAGACCCAGGCGTAGTACTTGAGGTCGTCGAGCTCCGGGATGTCGAGTCCCGGCGTCGCCCGCACGATCTCCTCGGCCCGGGGTCCCTGCACCGCGATGAGCGCATAGTCGTCGCTGACATCCACGACGCTCGCGCCGTCCGTCACGCGCGCGGCCAGGGCCGCGGCGACGTCGGCGCGGTTGCCGGCGTTCGAGATCACCAGGAACCGCTCGTCGGCGAGCCGGTAGACGATGACGTCGTCGATGATGCCGCCGTCGTCGGCGAGCACGAGCGAGTACTTCGCCTTGCCGACGGCGAGCGCGGACAGCCGCCCGGCGAGGGCGTAGTCGAGAAAGTCGGCGGCGCCGGCTCCCGCGACCTCGAACTCGGCCATGTGTGAGATGTCGAACAGCCCGGCGGCCTGACGCACGGCGTGGTGCTCGGCGAGGTCGGACGTGTAGCGGACGGGCATCATCCAGCCGCCGAAATCGGTGAAGGATGCCCCGAGCGCCTCGTGGCGGTCTCGCAGGGGCGTGAAGCGGGGTTCTGACATGGCGGCTCCGGACGGTTTCGGGCACAGGCGACGATCTCACCTGCACTCCCCCTCTGTCATGGGCCTGAGAGCTTCACCGGGCGGACCCGGCTTTCACCGTCGGCGGATTCCGTGCGGATGGTCGGAGACCCGCGGAGGCGGGTTACCAGGGTTTCGGCTCGGCCCGGGGCCTCGCTCAAACCTGGTTTCTTCGCTCCGCTCGAAATCACTTTTCAGAGCGGCCGGACGGGTGCGGTACACGGACCTGAGAGATTGGCGGGGAGGCTTGCTCCTTCGGTGTCCGGATCGGCGTCCGGACTCTCCCGCACACGTCATGCGGCCTGTCTTCAATTGCGGGGCCCAGTCTATCGGCCGGACGGGCCGCACGCATCACCCGGTCGTGCAGTGGCCGGTCGAGACGGGAGCGGTCGACGAGGCCGCCTTCGAGATGACCGGCGTGAGCATCGTGCTCGTCATGGCGTAGCCGCGATCGGCGTTCTTCTCGTCGCGTGCGAAGGTGATGCCGGCGACGGTTCCCGAGCCGGTGAGCAGCGGGCCGCCGGAGTCGCCCGGCCGTACGACGGCCTGCAGGGCGTAGATGTCGCGCAGCACCTCGCGCGATGAGTAGATGTTCGGGACGCGCACCGACCCGACGGACTCCACGGCGGCATCCACCGTGGTGAACGGGCCGCCGTACGGGTAGCCGGCGACGACGGCCGCCGACCCGGCGCCGAGCGTCGAGGAGACGCGCAGCGGCGTGGCGCCCATGCCCGGAACGCGGATCACCGCAATGTCGTTCTCCGGGTCGAAGTACACGACCTTTCCGTCGAGTGCACCGCGTCCGGGGAGCTCGACCACGGGCGCGTCCACCCCGGCGACCACGTGGGCGTTGGTGACGATCTCGTCGGAGCGGACGGCGAATCCGGTGCCGGTGAGACTCTCGCCGCACGCGTACGCGGTGCCGCTGATGCGCGCGATCGAGGTGGAGGCCCGCTGGATGTCGGGATCGGACAGATTGACCGGGCGCTGCGGCGCCACCGGCTGCGGCTGCAGCAGGGTGCCCAGCGACGGGATCCCGCCGGCGACGACCGCGCCGCGCAGTTGCGCGATCCCGGCCTGCACGGGACTCGGAATGAGGTCGTCGATGGTCTGCAGCACACGGGACGACGCGACCGCCGAGGAGACGGTCGGGATGCCGGTGGTGGCGATCGTCGTGCCCACCAGCGACACGGCGAGGGCGGCGATCACGAGACTCACCGCGCCCCCGAGGATGCGGTCGACGACCCGCAGCGGCGCCGCACGATCGACGCCGCGTCGCAGCGTCATGCCGACGGCGGAGCCGAGCGAGGTGCCGATGATCAGCAGCCCGATCGCAGAGCCCGCGATGACCACGGCGCGCCACACGGGTTCGGCGACCAGCGCGCCGAGCAGTGGTGAGAGCCAGTAGGCGGCGATTCCGCCGATCACGAGGCCCACCAGCGCGCCGATGCTGGCCACGAGCCCCCGGGTCGCCCCGCCGAGGACGGCCAGCACGAGGATCGCGATGAGCAGGAGGTCGACGATCAGCACCCTGGAAGCGTACGAATCATGTCTGTGAGCGTGATGGGCGGTTGACGTTCGGGTACTGATGACTCTAAGCTCGGATCGTTCCCGAACCTTAGAGTCAGAATGACACGAACCGAATCAGGCATCCGCGTGGCCGTCTCCACGGTCATCCTCACGCTGCGGCGGCACCCGACGCCCGACGGCAGACTGACCGTCGTGCTGCCGCTCGTGCGCCGCACGCGGGAGCCCCACGAGTTCCTCTGGGCGCTTCCCGGCGGATGGCTCGGCGAGGACGAGGGGCTGGATGCTGCGGCATCCCGCACCCTCGCGGAGACCACCGGGCTCTCGCCCAGCTACCTGGAGCAGCTGTACGCCTTCGGCGACGTCGACCGGTCCCCCACCCGCGTCGTCTCGATCGTCTACTGGGCCCTGCTGCGATCGGACGAGGTGGACGCGCAGCTGGCGGCCGCGGTGGATCCGCCCGAGAACGTGCTCTGGTTCGACGCGTCCGCTCTGCCGACGCTCGCCTTCGACCACAACCAGATCATCACCTACGCGCTCTGGCGCCTGCGCAACAAGGTCGGCTACAGCCGGGTCGCGCACGGCCTGCTGCCGGAGCTGTTCACCCTCGCCGATCTGCGCGAGGTGAACGAGGCGATCCTCGGCCGGCGCCTCGACCCCGCCAACTTCCGCCGCCAGGTCGAGGCGTCCGGAACCGTCATCCCGACGGACGGCCACCGCACCGGCAGCCACCGTCCCGCCCGCCTGTACCGCTACAACGGCGACGTCGAGCTGGCCGACCCCGGCCCCCTTCGCGCCGCACCGACCATCCCCGCCAACTGAGACCCTCTCGCACAGAGACCGCAGAATCGAGCAGCACATGTCCCCCACCCCGCTCACCCTCACCCGTGCGGCAGCGTCCGTCGACCGCGAGATCCAGGCCATCGTCGCCGGCTCCGGGACCGGCGCGACCTGTACCACGGACCTCGCCGCGGGCCCCTGGGACTTCGACGCGCGCCCCGGCTACGGCCCGGGTTCGTCGATGGGCGACGTCATCCCGGCCGGCGCGCCCCGTCAGGGGGTGCTGCCGCAGGAGTACCGCGACGCGACCGACGCCGAGCTCTCCGAGCGGATCACGGCCGCCAAGCAGACCCTCGGCGAGCGCGTGGTCGTGCTCGGCCACTTCTATCAGCGCGACGAGGTCGTCCAGCACGCGGACTACGTCGGCGACTCGTTCCAGCTCGCCAACGCGGCCAAGGCCCACACCGACGCCGAGGCGATCGTGTTCTGCGGCGTGCACTTCATGGCCGAGACCGCCGATCTGCTCTCGGGCCCCGACCAGGCCGTGATCCTGCCGAACCTCGCGGCGGGCTGCTCCATGGCCGACATGGCGAGCATCGACGAGGTCGAGGAGTGCTGGGAGCAGCTCGAGGACCTCTACGGCGACCTCGACACGCCCGGTGCCGACGGGCTCGTGCCCGTCGTCCCCGTCACGTACATGAACTCGTCGGCGGCGATCAAGGGATTCGTCGGCCGGCACGGCGGGATCGTCTGCACCTCGTCGAACGCGCGGACCGTCCTGGAGTGGGCGTTCGAGCGCGGACGCCGGGTGCTCTTCTTCCCCGACCAGCACCTCGGCCGCAACACGGCCAAGGCGATGGGGGTGCCGCTGGAGCGGATGCCGCTGTGGAACCCGCGTCGTGAGCTCGGCGGCGCCACCGAGGACGAGCTGCACGATGCGCGGGTCATTCTCTGGCACGGCTTCTGCTCGGTGCACCGGCGCTTCTCGGTGGCGCAGATCGATCAGGCGCGCGCCGAGCACCCGGGCGTGCGCGTCATCGTGCACCCGGAGTGCCCCGCCGACGTGGTGGACGCCGCGGACGAGGCCGGGTCGACCGACTACATCCGCAAGGCGATCGCTGCGGCGACCGAGCCCACCGTCTTCGCCATCGGCACCGAGGTCAACCTCGTCCGGCGCCTGGCGGCCGAATACCCGCAGCACACGATCTTCTGCCTCGACCCGGTCATCTGCCCGTGCTCGACGATGTACCGGATCCACCCCGGGTATCTGGCGTGGGTGCTGGAGAGCCTGGTCGCGGGTGAGATCGTCAACCGCATCCAGGTCCCGGCCGATGTCGCCGACCCGGCCCGGGTCTCTCTCGAGCGCATGCTCGCCGCCAAGCCCCCGGCCGCCCCGGCCGCGGCGTGGGAGAACGCGTCATGACGAGCCCGGTGCACGTCGTCGTGGTCGGTTCCGGCATCGCCGGGCTGACCACCGCGCGCGGCGCCGTCGAGGCCGGATGCACCGTCACGATCGTGACGAAGGGCGTCCTCGAGGACTCGGCGACGGCTGCCGCCCAGGGCGGCATCGCGGCGGCTCTGCGCCCCGGTGACACGTCCGCCGCGCACGCGCACGACACCATGGTCGCCGGCGCGGACCACAACGACCCCCGCGCCGTGGCGGTGCTCACGGGCGAAGGACCCGACCGGGTGCGCGACCTCATCGCGCTCGGGGTGCCCTTCGACCGCGACGACGACGGTGCCCTCCGCTGGGGCCTCGAAGCCGCCCACAGCGCGCCCCGGATCGTCCATGCCGGCGGAGACGCCACCGGCGCCGCGATCGAGCGCACCCTGGCGGCATCCGTCCGCGACAGGCGCATCCGGATCCGCGAGCACGCGTGCCTCGTCGACCTCCTCGTCGAGGACGGCCGGGTGCGCGGCGTCGAGATCCTCGCCGAGGGCCGACGCGAGACGCTCGCTGCGGACGCCGTGGTCCTCGCCACGGGCGGGGCCGGGCAGCTCTACGCGCACACGACCAACCCGGAGGCGGCGACCGGCGACGGGATCGCTGCCGCCGCGCGTGCCGGAGCGGCGGTGCAGGACATGGAGTTCGTCCAGTTCCACCCCACCGTCCTGGCCGTCGGCGCGCCGTTCCTGGTGTCCGAAGCGGTCCGCGGCGAGGGAGCGACCCTCATCGACGACGACGGAGCGCGCTTCGCATTCGAGACGCACCCCGACGGCGAACTCGCCCCGCGCGACGTCGTCACCCGGGCGGTCACCCGCCGCATGGCCGCGCAGGCGGGGCACCCCGTCCGGCTGGATGCCACCCGGCTCGGGGGCGCGTTCCTCCGCCGCCGGTTCCCCACGATCGATGCCGCCGTCCGCGCCCGCGGCCTGGACTGGGGGCTCGAGCCGATCCCGGTGACACCGGCGGCCCACTATCTCATGGGCGGCGTGGTGACCGACCTCGACGGCCGCACCTCGGTGCCCGGCCTCTACGCGGTCGGTGAGACCGCGCGGACGGGCGTGCACGGGGCGAACCGGCTCGCGTCGAACTCGCTGCTCGAAGGTGCGGTGTTCGGCGCTCGCGCCGGCGCCGTCCTCGCCGCCGATGCGGCCGGCGCACGGTGGCCGGTCGCCACGACGCCGCGGGTCGCGCCGCTGCCCGCCCCGGCGGTCGACGCTGCGCCGTTCTCGCGCGCCGCGCTTCAGCAGCTCATGTGGGAGGACGCCGGCGCCCTGCGGACGCGCGCCGGGCTCGACCGGGCGGCCGCTGTGCTGTCGGCCTGGAGCGCCCACCCGCTCCCCCGCCGCACGGTGGCGGAGGTGGAGGATGCCGACCTCCTCGACGTGGCCGTGCTCGTCGTGGATGCGGCACGGCGTCGCCGGGTGTCGCTGGGCGCCCATCATCTGGCCGACGCGGATCCCGTGCGTCTGTCGCCCGATCGGGAGCTGGTGACCGCATGCTGACCGCAGCCGTGCTCGAGCGCGGCGTCCGCGCGGCCCTCGACGAGGACGCCCCGTGGGGCGACGCCACCTGCGAGGCCCTCATCCCGGAGGATGCCGAGGCCACCGCGCTGCTGGTGGCCCGCGAACCCGGGATCTTCTCCGGGGGCGCGGTCTTCGCCGCCGCGTTCCGCCTCACCGACCCCGCGATCACGGTCGTGCCCGCCATCGCGGACGCGCAGCTCTTCGCGGCCGGCGACGTGCTGGCCACAGTGGTGGGCCCAGCCCGCGGCGTGCTGACCGCCGAGCGGGTAGCGCTGAACTTCACCCAGCGGATGTGCGGGATCGCCACTCTCACCGCCGCGTACGTCGCCGAGGTGTCGCACACCCGCGCGCGGATCGCGGACACCCGCAAGACCACGCCGGGGCTTCGCGCGTTCGAGCGGCAGGCGGTGCGCGACGGCGGCGGCCACAATCACCGCCGCACCCTGTCCGACGCCGTCATGGCGAAGGACAACCACCTCGCCGTGCTCACCCGCCGCGGACTGTCGGTGACCGAGGCCCTGCAGTCGGCGATCGCCTCGCTTCCGCACACGACGCACGTCGAGGTGGAAGTCGACCGACTCGACCAGATCGAGCCCGTGCTCGCCGCAGGGATCGGCACGATCATGCTCGACAACTTCTCTCTCGACGAGCTGCGGGCCGGCGTCGCGCAGGTCGACGGTCGCGCGATCGTCGAGGCGTCCGGCGGCGTGAACCTCGACACGGTGCGCGCCATCGCCGAGACGGGCGTCGACGTCATCTCGGTCGGCGCGCTCACGCACTCCGCCCGCGCGCTCGATCTCGGTCTCGACATCCGCATCGACGAACGCGGTTGATACGCATGCCCCTGCGCTACCTCGATCACGCCGCCACCGGGCCCGTCCGGCCCGAGGTGGTCGCCGCGATGGCGCCCTACCTGACCGAGCGGTACGGCAATCCGTCGAGTCACCACACCGTCGGCGAGCAGGCCGCCGCCGCCCTGGAAGACGCCCGGGCCCGGATCGCGCACATCATCGGGGTGCGGCGCGGCGACGTGGTCTTCACGTCGGGCGGGACCGAGGCCGACAATCTCGCCGTGAAGGGTCTCGCCCTGGGGGCGATGCTGCGGCGCGGCGCCCGCCACGTCGTGACCTCCGCGATCGAGCACGAAGCCGTTCTCGCGTCGTGCGACCATCTGACCCGCCTGCACGGGTTCGACGTCACGATCCTCCCGGTCGACGCCGGCGGCCTCGTGGATCCGGACACCCTCGCGGCGGCGCTCCGCGACGACACCGCGGTGGTGTCGATCGGCTACGCCAACAACGAGATCGGCACGGTGCAGGACATCCCGGCGCTGGCCGCTGTCGCGCGCGCACGCGGCGTGCCGTTCCACACCGACGCCGTCCAGGCGGCCGGATGGCTGCCGCTGCACGGCACCGGCGCGGACGCCCTGTCGATCGCCGGACACAAGGTCGGGGCGCCGCAGGGGACAGGCACTCTCGTCGTCCGCGGCCGGCTTCCTCTGGAGCCGGTGATGCACGGCGGCGGGCAGGAACGCGGGCGGCGCAGCGGTACGCAGGATGTCGCCGGCGCCGTCGCCCTCGCGACCGCCCTGGAACTCGCCGAAGCGGAGCGCGCGGAGGATGCCGTCCAGGTCGCCGCCGTCCGCGACGCGTTCATCCGGCGGGTGCTGGAGACGGTCCCGAACGCCCGCCTGACCGGGCATCCCACTCGCCGACTGCCGGGCAGCGCGTCGTTCACGTTCGCGGGCACGAGCGGCGAGGCCGTTCTCCTGGAACTCGAGCGCCGCGGTGTGGTGACCTCGAGCGGCTCGGCCTGTGCCGCGGGCAGCGACGAGCCGTCGCACGTGCTCGTCGCGCTGGGCATCCCACCGGAAGTGGCGCAGACGGCGGTGCGGTTCACCTTCCCGCACGGACTGCGCATGTCGCTGGATGACGTCGCCGAGAGCGTCGCGGCATCCGTCCGGGCCGTACAATCCCACGGGTGACCACTCCCCCCGGCCCCGCCGTCACCGTGATCGTGCCCGGCTACGACGTCGCCCCGTACGTCCCCGAGGCGCTCGCATCACTGCGCGCCCAGACGCGCACGGACTGGCGCGCCATCCTCGTCGACGATGCGTCCACCGACGGCACCGGTGCGCTGTTCGATGCCGCCGCCGCCGAGGACGACCGATTCCAGGTGATCCACCACGACCGGCGGCGCGGGCTCTCGGCGGCGCGCAACTCGGGCCTGGAGCTCGTCGAGACCCCGTTCGTGGGATTCCTCGACGCCGATGACCGCATGCGCCCCACCGCGCTGGCACGTCTGGTCGGCACCATCGAGCGGACGGGCAGCGACGCGGTCGCCGGCGCCTACGTGCGGCTGCGTCCCACGGCGTCCGGAGAATACTCGTCCGGCGAAGTCCAGCCGTGGGTCGCGGCGGCGACGGCACCGGAGCGCACCGCCACGTCGCTCGCGGAGCACCCGGACGCCTCGGGCAACATCGTCGCCTGGTCGAAGGTGAGCCGTATGGATCTGTGGCACCGCACCGGGCTGCGTTTTCCGGACGGGCGCCTCTACGAGGACCAGATCGTCGCGCAGCAGCTGTACACCCACGCGTCCGCGTTCGACGTCATCCCGGACGTCGTCGTGGAATGGCGTGAGCGGGCCGACGGCAGCTCGATCACCCAGGGCAAGGACACCCTCCCGGTGCTGCGGGAGTATCTCGCGGCCCTGCGCGCCGGCATCGAGGTGCTGCAGCACGCGGGCATGGCGGACGCGGTGGCCTCCCGCGTGCGCCTCATCCGGGCGATGGACCTGCCGCCGCTGGCGGCCATCGCCGAGACTCACCCGGATCCCGCCTACGCCGCGGAGCTTCGCGGGTTCACGGAGTGGCTCAGCCGAGTCCTGCCAGCAGATTGATGACGCTCGCCAGGATGACGGCGCCGAACAGGTAGCCCAGGAGCGACTGGGCGATGACCACGCGGCGGATGTCGTTGCGCGTCACGTTGGTGTCGGCGATCTGGTAGGTGAGGCCCACGTCGAAGGAGATGTAGGCGAAGTCCGTGTACATCGGGTCCTCCTCCTGGTTGAACTGGATCCCGCCGACCGGGTCCGTGTAATAGACGTGCGCGAGGCGCAGGGTGTAGTCCGTCTGGATGAGCGCCCAGGATGCCGCGACGCTCACGAGCGCGATGAGCGCCAGGATGAAGCCCATCGGCGCCGGAGCGGACTTCGCCTCGACGAGGACCACTCCGACGGCGCCGAGGCTCACGACGCTGCCGACGGTCGCGATGAGACGCGCCAGATGGCGGCCGGGGTCCTCCGCGGTCGCATGGGCGCGCGTCTGCACCGCGCCCATCGGCCAGATCAGCCCGAGGACCCAGGTCGTGTTGACGGCGGCGAGGATCGCCCAGCCGCACAGGAGTCCCGCCGCGACGCCCAGGAACGGGATGACGACCGCCGCCGCGATGGTGCCGGCCACGAGCGAGACGAGGAATCGCGTGCGCACCTGATGGTGCAGCGGAACAGTGGGCACGGAATCATCCGGGGACATATCAGAATGGTTTCATGCGATCGCGGAATGCGATGTCGGAACCCGCTGTTATCTTGCGTGTGCCGCACCGCGCGGCTTCCTACGCTTCCAGAGGAGACGACCGTGGCCGCCACCGCTGACACCGCACTGAACCCCGAGACCGGATCCACCCCCGTCCGCAGCGGAGGCGTGGGCCTCGCGCCACGTGAAGCCCGGGTGATCTGGCTCTTGCTGGCCGCGGCCTTCGTCGCGATCCTCAACGAGACCACGATGGGCGTCGCGATCCCGCACCTCATCAACGATCTGTCGATCACCGCCAACCAGGCGCAGTGGCTGACGACCGGCTTCATGCTCACCATGGCGATCGTGATTCCGATCACCGGGTTCCTGCTGCAGCGCTTCACGACGCGTGCGGTGTTCGTCACCGCGATGAGCCTCTTCTCGCTCGGAACGCTCATCGCCCTCGTCTCCCCCGGCTTCGGGATGCTGCTGGCGGCGCGCGTCGTGCAGGCGTCCGGCACGGCGATCATGATGCCGCTTCTGATGACGACGCTCATGACCGTCGTGCCGCCGGCGCAGCGCGGGCGCATGATGGGCCGCGTCACCATCGTGATCTCGCTCGCCCCCGCCATCGGCCCCACCCTGTCCGGCCTGCTGCTGGATCACCTCAACTGGCGCTGGATCTTCGCGATCGTCCTGCCCATCGCGCTCGTCACCCTCGCGGTCGGCGCTCGCTGGGTGCACAACCTCGGTGAGAAGACCCACGCGCCCATCGACGTGCTGTCGATCATCCTGTCGGCGTTCGGGTTCGGCGGCCTCGTCTTCGGTCTCAGCCAGATCGGCGAGGTCGCGCGCTCCACCGCGGGCGACGGAGTCGCAGTGACCACGCTCGCCGTCTCGCTCGGTATCGGCGTGATCGCACTGGGCCTTTTCGTCTGGCGTCAGCTCGTCCTGCAGCGCCGCGATGACGCGCTGCTCGACCTGCGCGTCTTCCGCTCCGCGAACTTCTCGCTGTCGATCGCCCAGATGGCGCTCATGTCGGTGGCCTTCTTCGGGGCGATCACGGTGCTCCCGCTGTACCTGCAGAACGTCGTCGGCGCCGACGGAACGGTGACCGGGCTCGTGCTGCTGCCGGGTGCGCTCGCCATGGGGCTGGCCGGTCCGGTGATCGGTCGCATCTACGACCGCCGCGGAACCCGCGTGCTGCTCGTGCCCGGTGCCGTCATCACCAGCGCGATGCTGTGGGTCCTTTCGAGCGTGGGCGCGTCGACGAGCGTCTGGATCATCGCGGGCGTGCAGACCGTGCTCTCGATCGGGCTCGCACTGTCGTTCACGCCGCTGTTCACCGCGTCCCTGGCGTCGTTGCAGCCCCGCTTCTACTCGTATGGCAGCGCGGTGCTGGGCACCGTGCAGCAGGTCGCCGGGGCGGCCGGCATCGCGCTGATGATCACCGTGTTCTCCGCGGTTTCCGCATCGCACGGCGGGAGCCCGGTGGATGCCGGAGCCGCCGGAGCGCGTGCAGCCTTCCTCATCGCCGCGATCGCGTCGCTGCCGCTCATCGTCGGTGCGTTCCTGATCCGCAAGCCGGCCGACGACCTCGAAGCGGCGCCGGTTCACTGACGAATCGTCCGGCCCGGCCACGCCGGGTCGGACGCGGTCTCAGAGCGGCGTGCAGGTCCCGTCGAGGGAGCACGTCGCACCGTCCGCGATCATGCTGAGCGGCGACGGCAGCGGCGGAGCCTGAAGCGGCGGGGCGGCAGCGGGCTCGGTCTGATCGGCATGCTCGGTGGCGGACATGGATCCATGCTACGTCCGCTCGACCAGCCGGGGTCGAGACGCCTGCGGGTCACTCGTCGCGGATGTCGCCGTCCACGTAGAACCAGCGGTCGCCTTCCCGGACGAAACGCGACCGCTCGTGGAGCACGCCGACTCCGCCGTCATCCTGCAGATACGTGGCACGGAACTCGACCACGCCTGCGCTGTCCGTTGCTCCCCCGCTTGCGGTGTCGACGATCTGCAGACCTCGCCACCGCGGGTTGTCGGTGAGGTCGAGCGACCGCGGACGCGTCGACGGATGCCACGTGCGCAGCAGCCAATCGGCATCCCCTCGTTTGAATGCCGCGAAGCGCGACCGCATGAGACCCTCGGCGGTGGACGGTTCGTCCGGTTCGGTCACAGCTCGACCCGCCGGCCGACGCCCATCTGCTCGGACTCGGTGTCCGTGACGACCGCGTACACGCCTTCCGGCACGCCCGGCAGGTCCGCGATCCGCCGCGCAAGAGCGATCAGCTCGGATTCCGGTGCCTGCCACACGAAGAAGAGGTATTCGTCGTCGAGTTCTTCCCCGTCATCGAACGTCTCGCCCCGGCCCGAATCCTCGAGGCCCTGGAGGAACTCCTCGACGGTCTCGATCCACGGGAACGGATACTCGTCCGCGCTCACCCCCGGCTGGGGAACGAGGGGCACATGTACTTCGACCACGAGCTCGGTCATGAGGTTCCTGTGTTCCTTTGCAGTACGGAGAGGAGGGCTCTGTCCAGACTACGCACGGCGGGATGCAGCGACCGAACCGGCTGGGTCGACGGGACGGACCCGCGACAACTCCGACGCAGATCGGTGACGCCGGTCCTGTCAACCGATCATGTCGAGCCGCCTCCCTGTAGACAAGTCGCGGCGCAGAGGCGCATATCCACAGAGTCCCGGCGGCGAACACAGGCATGATTCCGCCCTGGGCGCAAGCCGCGACGCAAATACGCGACGCGTTCGGGCCAGCAAATCAACGACCTGTGCGGTCCAGGTGAGATCCTCGGAGCCGTCGATGGGACGCTTCGCGTCCCGGAACTCGGCCCCGTCGCGAGCGCCGACGCTGAGGTCAGGAGAAGAGCTGGCGTAGCGCGTCGAGGTCGCCCGAGTCGACCACCTTCTGGATTGCGTTGATGGTGCCCTGGTTCGCGAACATGCCCTTGAGCGTGTCATTCCAGATCGCTCGCACAGCGTCGATGTCGCCCGCATCGACTGCTGCGCCCGCGGACTCGATCGCCCGCTGGTAGGGGATCTGCTTGAACCCGGCTCCCGCGTCCATCGGGCTGAAGTACGGCACCCAGGGAGTGTCGGGATTGGGGTTGAGCCACAGCACCTGCCCTGACTGAATCATGCGCACGTGGTTCATCGAGTCGAGGTTCGGGTACGCACACAGCCGTTCTGCAATCACGGCCTCGACGTCGCCGGGAGCGACGGTGTATGTCGAGGGATTGCCGTGGTCATCGAGCGTCACCTTGCCGCGCGCGAACTCTCGTGTGCCGAGATCCCGGAGAGGCGACTGTCGCGCCCAGCTCCAGTCATCGGTGGAGCTGACGACCTCGGACATGCCGTCGCAGGTTGCCGGCTCGGTCGATTCCGGCGTCGGAGTGGCCTCGGTCGCCGGCTTGGCGGCAGCCGGAGTGGATGCCTCGGGCGTCGGCCCGGCGTCGGGTGCGGTGGCGGTGCATCCGGCAAGTGCGAGAGTGGCCAGTGCGAGGGCGGTGAAGGTGGTCCTGACCTTGGCTGTGGACATGACGCTCATGTTGGCAGATCGTCGTTCCAGCTCATACTGCGTCTGCAGATTGAGCCAGAACTGCGGTGCCACTCAGAAGTGGCGCCCGAGCCGAAGCGCGATGTCTGCCGTGATCGCGCGCTTGCGTGCACGATCTCGTTGATTCGAGGCGCCTAATTGTTGAAGCGGAACTCCACCACGTCGCCGTCCTGCATGACGTAGTCCTTGCCCTCGAGTCGCGCCTTGCCGTGCGCCCGTGCCTCGGCCACCGACCCGAGCTCGAGGAGGTCATCGAACGAGATGACCTCGGCCTTGATGAAGCCCTTCTCGAAGTCCGTGTGGATCACGCCGGCAGCCTGGGGGGCCTTCCAGCCCTTGTGAATCGTCCACGCCCGGGCTTCCTTGGGGCCGGCCGTCAGGTACGTCTGCAGACCGAGCGTGTCGAAGCCGATCCGCGCGAGCTGATCGAGGCCGGATTCGTCCTGACCGGTGGAGGCGAGCAGCTCGGCGGCGTCCTCCGGGTCGAGGTCGATGAGCTCCGACTCGATCTTCGCGTCCAGGAAGACAGCCTGCGCAGGCGCCACGAGAGCGGCGAGTTCCGCCTTGCGGTCGGCATCCGTCAGCACCGCCTCGTCGACGTTGAAGACGAAGATGAACGGTTTCGCCGACAGCAGTCCGAGTTCGCGGATCGGCGTCAGGTCCAGGCCGGATGCCGACAGCAGGATGCCTCGTTCGAGCGAGTCCTTGGCAGCGATCGCCGTCTCGAGGACGACCGGCTCGGTCTTGCGGCCGCGCACCTCCTTCTCGTAGCGGGCGATCGCCTTCTCGAGGGTCTGGAGATCGGCGAGCATGAGCTCCGCGTTGATGGTCTCGAGGTCGTTCTGCGGGTTGACGGCACCGTCCACGTGCACCACGTCGTCATCGGCGAAACCGCGTACGACCTGGGCGATGGCGTCAGCCTCACGGATGTTCGCGAGGAACTGATTGCCCAGCCCCTCCCCCTCGGAGGCGCCCCGCACGATGCCGGCGATGTCGACGAACGACACCGACGCGGGCACGAGGCGCTCGCTGTGGAACACGTCGGCGAGCTGCTGAAGCCGCGCGTCCGGCAGATTCACGACCCCGATGTTGGGCTCGATCGTCGCGAACGGGTAGTTCGCCGCGAGCACCTGGTTCTTGGTCAGGGCGTTGAAGAGGGTGGACTTGCCGACGTTGGGCAGTCCGACGATTCCGATGGTGAGAGCCACGGGAATCCAGTCTACGAGACGGACGGCTCCGAACCCGCCTCGCGGCGTGCGCGGAACGCCTTGGTCACGTAGGGCAGCTCGACGGTTTCGGCATCCACGGCTCCGATCTCGTCGAAGAGGCCACCGAGCTCGGACTCGATCCGAGCACGTTCGGCGGGTTCGGCGGTGATGATGTAGCTGCGTGAACGCACCATGGCGAACAGCTGTTGCCTCGTCATCCTCCTGCGCCAGCCGAAGGTGCGCGTTTCCGGGCGGGTGAACGGCGCCGCGATCTCCGGCCCCTCGTCCGCGAGCATCTGCTCCGCCGAGCTGGGGTGCATGATCGCCGTCATCCGGGCCACCCACGGCACGCTTTCGTCGCGGAGGTTCCAGATGAGACCGAGGCTCCCACCCGGGCGGAGCACGCGACCGGCCTCGGCGCACGCCTCGGCCACGCGCACCCAGTGCCATGCCTGCCCGAACACGAGCGCATCGGCTGACGCGTCGTCGAGCGGCAGCTGCTCCGCGGTCCCCACGAACGCCGGGACACCGGGCAGCGCCGTCTGCAACGCGCGCAGCATCCCGGCATCCGGATCGACCGCGACGGCGTCCGCGCCCAGGTCGACGAGCGTCCGCGTGAGCTTGCCGGTTCCCGCGCCGACGTCGGCCACCCGGGGGTGCTCTCCCAGCCCGTCGAGCAGGAAGCGGACCGCATCGGCGGGGTATCCCGGGCGACCTGCCTCGTAGTCCCCCGCTGCGCCCCCGAAGGAGCGGGCCATCTCATCGCGCGTCGCCATGGTCCTGACAGTAATCGGCCGACGGTCTCAGTGGATGAACAGGAGGAGCGCCGCCACACCGATGAACAGCGAGCCGAAGATCGTGTTCAGGATCCGCTGGCCGGGCATCGTGCGAGCGAACCGGCCGAACGGCTTCGCCGCGAGGGCGAAGAAGAACCACATCACGATGACGTCGACCACGATGGTCGTGACGATGAGGATGAGGTACTGCGGAAGAGCCGGTCTACCGAGGTCGATGAACTGCGGCACGAAGGCCACGAAGAACACGATCGCCTTCGGGTTGAGCAGGTTCACCCAGAATCCACGGCGGATCATCGACAGGGCGCTCTCCGGCCGGCGCGGGGTGTCATCGTCCTCGGCGACCGCGACCGGCCGCGCCAGGATCAGCCGCACCCCGAGGTACACCAGGTAGGCCGCGCCGAGATACCGGATCACCCCGAAGAGCAGAGGCGAGCGCGCCACCAGCAGGCCGAGCCCTGCCGCCACGATGACGACGTGCACGACGAGTGCCAGCTGCTGGCCGACGACCCCCCAGATCGAGCGCCGCCACCCCTCGTTGAGGGAGTTCGTCATCGTGTTGACGGCTCCGGCCCCGGGAGTGAAGCTGATCACGATGCAGGCGGTCAGCAGGGAGATCCAGACGGTCAGAGTCACTCGCTCAATTGTATGAGGGCGCGGCGGCCCGGACCGCGGCGCGCCTCCCGGCCGAGCGTCTCCCGGCGGCGAGGCTTGTCTCATGCCCCTGGATTTCACTGCGATCGATTTCGAGACAGCGAACTCCAGCAACGCCTCCGCCTGCGCGGTCGGCCTGGTGCGCGTCCGCGCGGGTCGCGTCGTCGCCCGCACTGGGTGGCTCATCCGTCCGCCGGCCGGCCACGACGCGTTCTTCGACATCAACGTCGGCATCCACGGAATCCGTCCGGCGGACGTCGCCCGGGCTGCGACCTGGACCCGGCAGCTCCCGGCGCTCACCGCATTCGCGGGAACCGACGTGCTCGTCGCACACAACGCGGGCTTCGACATGGCGGTGCTCCGCTCCAGCTGCGACGCGACCGGCGCGGAGGTCCCGGAGTACCGCTACCTCTGCAGCGTAAAGGTCTCGCGGAAGACCTACGACATCCCGTCGCACCGGCTGCCTCTGGCTGCCGCCGCGGCCGGACACCGCGAGTTCGCCCACCACGACGCCACGGAGGATGCCGAAGCGTGCGCGGCCATCATCATCGACGCCGCCCGCCGGGCGCAGGCGACGACGATCGGCGAGCTCGCGGCTGCGCACGCCCTGCCGTTCGGGACGATCGGCGCCGGCCGGAATCGGGCCGCGGTGGCCGCCTGACCGGCGCGAACCCTCCGATGTCGGACCCTGCTGTCATGCTGTGGCCATGGACGCACTGACAGTTCTGCTGCTGGTCATCGGATGCCTCATCGCGGGCGCCGTCGCCGGCTGGGCGTTCGCGCTCGCCCGCGCCGGAGAACGCGCGGCCCGCGAACGCGCGGCGTTCGGCGAACGTGCCGCCGCCGCCGAAGCGGAGGCCGCGGCTCTTCGCGCAGAGCTCGATCACCAGCGGCAGGCCGCGCGCGACATGGCCGCCGCCGCCCGCGCAGATGACGCGCTGCGCGAAGAGCGCGAGCGCCGCGAGCAGAGCGTGCTGCGGGCCCTCGCCCCGGTCCAGGAGTCGCTCGACGCGATGCAGCGCAAGGTGGTGGACCTCGAACGAGATCGGCACCACCAATACGGAGCCCTGGCAGAACAGCTCCGCGCCCAGCACGACGCCGGCGAAGCACTGCGGGCGACGACAGAATCCCTTGCCGGTGCCCTGCGCTCGGGCGCCACCCGGGGCGTGTGGGGCGAGACGCAGCTGCGCCGGGTCGTCGAAGCCGCGGGCCTCACCCGATACGTCGACTTCGACCTGCAGACCTCGATCACGTCCGATTCCGGCGCCGGGCGCCCCGACATGATCATCCGGCTCCCCGGCGACAAGGCGCTCGCCGTCGACGCCAAGGCCCCCCTCGACGCCTACCTCGAAGCGAGCGCCATCCCGCTCACCGCCCAGGGCACCGAGCTGCAGAGGCGCCGCGAACTGCTCGCTCGCCATGTGAAGGCCGTGCGAAGCCACATCGACGCCCTCGCCCGCAAGACCTACTGGCTCGGTCTCAGCTCGAGTCCCGAGTTCGTCATCTGCTTCATCCCGAGCGAGTCCCTGCTCGCCGCCGCGCTCGAAGAAGATCCGTCACTGCTCGACTACGCGTTCTCCAAGCGTGTCGCCCTGGCTTCGCCGGTCAACCTCTGGGCTGTGCTCAAGACCGTCGCGTACACGTGGACACAGCAGGACGTCTCCGCCCAGGCACGCGAGCTCTTCGACCTCGGCACCGAGCTGTACCGGCGGCTCGGCGCACTCGCCGGCCACGCCGACAAGATGCGACGGGCCATCGAACGCACCGTGGATGCCTACAACGGCTTCGTCGGCTCCCTCGAGTCCCGCGTGCTCACGACGGCACGGCGCTTCCCCGGCATCGACGAGGCGAGCATCGACGCGCTGGTGCCGGTGACACCGATCGACAAGCAGCCACGGCGCGTCACGGCACCGGAGCTTCTCGACGGTGTGCTCGACGAGGAGCAGTCAACGACGCTGGCCGAGGTGGGCGACCTCCGTGCACGACTCGCCGACGAGGAACCGTGGTCAGTGCCCGCCCGGCACGAAGTTGAGCAGCAGAACCGCACCGACTGAGACGAAGAGGAACGCGCCGATCATCCACCAGGCGCTCACCGGCTGATTCGGCTCACGCCGCACGCGGAAGAGCACGTCAGGCCGCCGAGCCGGATCCACCGGCGGTGTCGGGGTGGCGGCGGCACCCGTCCGGCGGGCCAGAGCATCGGCGATGACCGCCTGTGCGCCGGTGCGGGGCGAACTGTCGGAGTCCGGCTGCGTCATGTCATTCTCCTGCCGTGTCGACGAGTCCACCATCGATTCTGGCAGGCGACCCTGCGTGGTGTGTGAATGGCGCGCTCCTCACAGCCATTTGGAGACGAGGTGCTCCGACGAGATCCGGCGGAGGGTCCCCGACTTGCCGCGCAGCACCACGCTCTCGGTGAAGATGTACTCCCCGCGGCGCTGCACGCCGGCAACCAGCTGCCCGTCCGTCACACCCGTGGCGACGAAGATCGTGTTGTCGCCCTTGACCAGGTCGTCCGCCTCGTAGACGGTGTCGAGCTTCAGACCGGCATCCAGCCCGCGCTGACGCTCCTCGTCGTTGCGCGGCGCCAGGATGCCCTGGATGTGTCCGCCGAGCGCCTTGATCGCGCACGCCGTCACGATGCCCTCCGGGCTGCCGCCGATGCCCACGCACATGTCGGTGCGGCTGTCATGCCGCGCGGAATTGATGCCGCCGGCGACATCGCCGTCGCTCAGCAGGCGGGTACCGGCGCCGGCTTCGCGGATGTCCTCGATGAGCTGGTCGTGGCGCGGGCGGTGGAGCACGGAGACCACCATCTCGGACACCGGCTTGCCGAGGGCCTTCGCCAGCCGACGGATGTTCTCGCCGATCGGCAGGCGGATGTCGACCACCCCGACTCCGGCCGGCCCGGTGACGAGCTTGTCCATGTAGAAGACGCTCGACGCATCGAGCATCGTGCCGCGGTCCGACACGGCGAGCACCGAGATCGCGTTGTTGCGGCCGGCGGCCGTCAGCGTCGTCCCGTCGATCGGGTCGACCGCGATGTCGCACTGCGGCCCCTGCCCGTTGCCGACGCGTTCGCCGTTGAAGAGCATGGGCGCGTCGTCCTTCTCGCCCTCGCCGATGACGATGGTTCCGTCGAAGTTGACCGTGGTGAGGAAGGCGCGCATCGCGTCGACCGCGGCACCGTCGGCGACCTCCTTCTGGCCTCGACCGACCCACGGCGTGGCGCGGATCGCCGCCGCCTCCGTGGCGCGCACCAGCTCCAGCGCGAGGTTGCGGTCGGGGTGCAACGGGCTCATATCGGCAGTCAGGCTCACCATGAGGCCAGCCTATCGAGCGTGCTTCCGGCAACCAGGGCGTACGCGTGCCGGGCGGTTGTAATGTTTGCCGATCTTTATCGTCTCGGCCGCGAAAAGCGCCCGCAAGCCGCAGCCCGATAGAGTGGGCCGAGGACGCCCGGCGCTCAGCCGCGGTCGCCCTCTCTGAACCCTCCCCGCTGAGCCTGCCAAGGAGCCGAGGACCATGCCCGTCGCCACCCCTGATCAGTACGCCGAGATGCTCGACCGCGCGAAGGCAGGCAGCTTCGCCTACCCCGCGATCAACGTCTCCAGCTCGCAGACCATCAACTCCGTCCTCCAGGGCCTGACCGAAGCCGGCTCCGACGGCATCCTCCAGGTCACCACCGGCGGCGCCGACTACTTCGCCGGTCACACCGTCAAGGCGCGCGCCACGGGTGCCATCGCAATGGCCCGCTACGTGACCGAGGTCGCGAAGAACTACCCGATCACGGTCGCCGTCCACACGGACCACTGCCCGAAGCCGGCCCTGGCCGACTTCGTCCTGCCGCTCATCGAAGCCTCCGAGGAGGAGGTCCGCGCCGGACGCAATCCGATCTTCCAGTCGCACATGTGGGACGGCTCGGCGGTCCCGCTCGACGAGAACATCTCCATCGCGCAGGAGCTCCTCCCCCGCATGAAGAACATCAACGCCATCCTCGAAGTCGAGATCGGCGTCGTCGGCGGCGAGGAGGACGGCGTCAAGCACGAGGGCTCCAACGAGGCGCTCTACACCACCACCGCGGATGTCGCGAAGGCCGTCGAGGCCCTCGGCCTGGGCGAGAACGGACGCTGGATCGCCGCCCTCACGTTCGGAAACGTCCACGGCGTCTACAAGCCGGGCAACGTGAAGCTGCGCCCGGAGCTGCTGGGCGAGATCCAGGAGGGCATCGCCGCGCAGTTCGGCACCGGCCCGAAGCCGCTCGACCTCGTGTTCCACGGCGGTTCGGGCTCCACCGACGAAGAGATCGCACTGGCCGTCTCCAACGGTGTCGTCAAGATGAACATCGACACCGACACCCAGTACGCCTTCACCCGCTCGATCGCCGGGTTCATGTTCCAGAACTACGACGGCGTGCTGAAGGTCGACGGCGAGGTCGGCAACAAGAAGGCGTACGACCCGCGCGCGTGGGGCAAGATCGCCGAGACCGCGATGGCCGCCCGTGTCGTCGAGGCGACGCAGCAGCTCGGCTCGCACGGACACTCGCAGAGCATCTGAGCCCAGACGAGGGATGCCCCCGGTCGCCACGACCGGGGGCATCCCTCGTTTCCACCGCGATGGATCGTCGCCGTCACTCCGGTCCGCGGTAGATGTCCAGGATCGTCGGCGCGTCCGCGGGCGCGGGGATGACGGCGATCTCGTCGCCCGCCTCGATCCGGCCCTTACGCACCACGCGCAGGTAGGCGCCGAGGCGCCGCTCGCGGGAGAAGCGCTTCACCCACCCTCGCTCGTCCTCGCCGCCGATCCAGCGGGCGAAGGTCTGGCAGGGTGTGCGCGGCAGGGTCACCTGAAGCTCGACGCTTTCGCCGATGCGCCAGATCTCACCGACCCGGGCGTTGCTCACGTCGAGGCCGGCGACCCGCAGGTTCTCCCCGAACATCCCCGCGGGGATGTCCCGGCCGAGTTCCCCGGCCCAGAAGTCGGCGTCCTCCTGCGCGTACGCGTACACGGCCTGATCGAGGCCTCCGTGGTGCTTGCGGTCGGCCTGGACGTCCGCGTAGACGCCATACGGCCCGACGCGCACACGGCCCGCGGCGGGCGCCTTGTCGATGGCCGTCACACCGACGGCTCCCGCATCGGAGTGCAGCCGGCGAACGGCGCAGACGGCGAGAAGCCGGGGCATCCCGCCACCCTGCGGGGCAAACGGCTCAGCCACCGCGGTTCTGCAGAAGGTAGGCGGAGATGGCCGGGTCGCCGAACAGCGGAACCACCACGCAGACGAACACGACGGCGTAGGTCACCGCCGCACCGGCGAGCGGCACCCACCACGCGATCTTCCCTCGTCGCAGACGACGCAGCGACAGGGTGAGCGTGCACAGGTAGCCCGCGATGAGCACCACTGTGGCGACGACACCCCACACCTGGGCGGCGGACGTGTTGGTGAAGGTCCCCGGGATCCCTTGGAGCGCCATCGTCTGGGTTGCGAGCGCCGACAGATTGAGGAACTGCGGGATCGACAGCACGACGTTGACCGCGCCGAAACCCAGGAGCATCAAGCTGACGAGCCGGTCGGCAGCGTGCGGCTGTGCGACCTGCTGTGCCCGGCCCGAGGGCGACGGTGGCACGGCCGGAGGGGGCATACGGGAGAACGGCGGTGCGCCCGGAGTCGGCGGAGCGGGCGGCTCGGACGCGGGTTCACGGATGTGCGCCCGCTGCTGCTCGGGGGTCGCGTATTCGCCGAACTGCGGCCGCGGACGCCGGTCACCGTTCGGGTCGGTCATCCGCGTCCCCGTCCGCCGAGTGCGCGCTCGTCGCGCTGCCCTGAGGAGTCCTGACGGAGTTCCTTCGGCAGCGAGAACATGAGGTCCTCCTCGGCGGTGCGCACCTGCTCGACGTCGCGGTAGCCGGCGTCCGAGAGGGCCTCGAGCACCTCTTGCACGAGCACCTCCGGCACGGAGGCGCCGCTCGTGACGCCCACGGTCTCGACCCCCTCGAGCCACGCCTGCTCGACCTCGTTCGCATAGTCGACCCGGTGCGCGGCCTTGGCGCCGTGCTCCAGGGCCACCTCGACGAGGCGCACGCTGTTGGAGGAGTTCGCCGATCCGACCACGATCACCAGGTCGGCGTCCCGGGCCACCTTCTTGATCGCGACCTGGCGGTTCTGGGTCGCATAGCAGATGTCGTCCGAGGGCGGATCGTGGAGCTCGGGGAACCGCTCGCGCAGGCGCCGCACGGTCTCCATCGTCTCGTCGACCGAGAGCGTCGTCTGGGACAGCCACACGACCTTGGAGGGGTCGCGCACCTCGACGGTGTCCGCCTCTTCGGGCGAGTTCACCACCGTGACATGATCGGGCGCCTCGCCGGCCGTGCCTTCGACCTCTTCGTGGCCGGTGTGGCCGATGAGCAGGATCTCGAAGTCGTCGCGCGCGAAACGCACGGCCTCGCGGTGCACCTTGGTGACCAGGGGGCAGGTCGCGTCGATCGCGTGGAGGCCGCGGTCGGAGGCCGCCTCGACCACGGTCGGCGCGACTCCGTGGGCGCTGAAGACCACGTGGCTGCCCTCGGGCACTTCGTCGACCTCGTCGACGAAGATGGCCCCCTTCGCCTCCAGCTCGGTCACGACGTGGATGTTGTGCACGATCTGCTTGCGCACGTACACCGGCGCCCCGTAGCGTTCCAGCGCCTTCTCGACGGCGACGACGGCCCGGTCCACCCCCGCGCAGTATCCGCGCGGGGAGGCGAGCAGAACCCGCTTGGGGCCACCCACCGAGATATCCTTGAGCCGCCCGCGAACCTGCGGGACACGGGGCATCGAGAGCTGAACGGTCACCCTCCGATTCTACGGTGCGCCCCTCCGCGCCCGGTCAGAAAGGCACCATGACGACGACCGCAGCCACCGTCGCGCCCCGCGACTCCACGGCCGACGCCCCCACGTCGGTCGCCCGGCTGAACGAATCCATCCACGGATTCATCGAGCGGTGGGGCTCGGTCTGGGTCGAGGGCGAGGTGACGTCGTGGAACGTGCGCGGCGGCCACGTCTTCGGGCGGCTCAAGGACGCCACCGGCGACGCGCACATCGGTTTCCGGGTGTGGGCGACGACCCGCCGCCGGCTCGGAGCGGATCTCAAGGTGGGCGACCACGTCGTGCTGTGCGTCAAGGCCGACTACTTCGTCAAGACGGGCGAGTTCGGCTTCACGGTCTCCACCTACCGGCACGTCGGTCTCGGCGAGCAGCTCGAGAGACTCGAGCGCCTGCGCGCACAGCTGCGCGCCGAAGGCCTGTTCGATCCGAGCCGGCGCAAACCCCTGCCGTTCCTCCCGCACTGCATCGGACTGATCACCGGAGAGAAGTCGGATGCCGAGCGCGACATCCACCGCAACGCCGAGCTGCGCTGGCCGCACGTCCGGTTCCGCACGATCCACGCGGCCGTCCAGGGCGATCGGTGCGTCCCGGAGAACCTCGCGGCGCTGGCGAAGCTCGACGCCGATCCGGACGTCGACGTCATCATCATCGCGCGCGGCGGCGGCGACCCACAGACGTTGCTCGGGTTCAGCGATGAGCGACTCGTGCGCGCCGTGGCGGCGGCATCCACGCCGATCGTCAGCGCGATCGGCCATGAGAACGATCATCCACTCCTCGACGACGTCGCCGACCTTCGCGCCTCGACCCCGACCGACGCCGCCAAGCGCGTGGTTCCCGACGTCGCCGAGCAGCGCGCGCTCGTCGCGGAGTGCCGATCCCGGATGCTGCGTGTGCTCACCCAGCGGATCCGCCACGACCAGGAGCGCCTCGAACACGTGCGATCCCGGCCGGTGCTGCGCTCCCCCGAGACGATGATCGCGTCGCGGGCCCAGGAGCTGCAGCTGCTCGTCGACCGCGGGCGTGACGCCACGGACCGGCGGCTCCAGACCGGCGGGCGCCAGCTCGGCGAGCTGCGCGCCACCCTGCGCGCCCTGGCTCCCGGTGCGACGCTCGCCCGCGGCTACGCGATCGCGCACCTCGCCGACGGCACGATCCTCCGCTCGGCCGCGCAGGCGCCGGCGGGGGCCGAGCTCACCGTCACGGTCGAGCACGGGTCGGTCGGAGCCGTGTCGACGGGCGAAGTCGCCGAATCGGCGGGCCCGTAGACTGGTGGACATGACCGAAGCGAACGGCGCCGCGGATGTGGCGACCCTGACGTTCGAGCAGGCGCGCGACGAGCTGATGCACGTCGTCGCCGAGCTCGAACAGGGCGCACCGACCCTCGAGCAGTCGCTGTCGCTCTGGGAGCGCGGCGAGGCCCTCGCGAATCGCTGCGATGAGTGGCTCGTCGGCGCACGCCGCCGACTCGACGCGGCCCGGGGCCCTGCGGAGGGCGACGCCTGATGGCATCCGGACCCCGCATCGTCGCCGAACTGGGCCGTCCCGAGACCCCCGACGAGACTGCGACCCGCAAGGCCGAGTCGTCCCGGATCTACCGCTCGAGCCAGACTTTCCGAAACCTCATCGCCGCGCTCATCGCGACGCTCGCGATCGTCTTCGTGGTGACCGCGATGGTGCCGCGCGGCAACATCACGGCGCCGGAGAAGATCGACGTCGCCGCACAGGCGCAGCGCGTGGCCTCCGGTTACGGCTCCACGCCGATCGTGCCGAAGGTTCCCTCGTCCTGGCACGTGAACGCCGCGGCGATGTCGGGCGATGAGATCCCCACCTGGACCATCACCTACCTGCCCGGTTCGCAGGGGTTCCTCAACGTCGCCCAGGGGTTCGGCGCAGACAGCGCATGGGTGGCGCGTCTGCTGCACAACGCGCCGAGCACCGGGACGGTCGCCATCGACGGAATCGACTGGACCCGCTACGTCATCAGCGATCCGCAGCAGGCGGGCAACATCTCGTATGCTCTCGGCACGACGGCCGGCAAGGACCGCGTGCTCATCTACGGCGCGACCGACCCGACGAGCGCGGCCACCGCCGCGAAAGCCCTGACCGATCAGATCCGCGCCCTGCGTGAAGGAGCCTCATGAACGATGTCCGTCCGACGCCGCAGCAGGCCTGGGATGCGATGCGATCCGGCAACGAGCGGTTCGTCGCCGGCGAGCCGCGCCATCCTTCTCAAGACGTCGAACGCCGCCACGAACTGACCGCCGGGCAGCGCCCCATCGCGGCGCTTTTCGGATGCGCGGACTCGCGCCTCGCCGCGGAGATCATCTTCGACAAGGGACTCGGCGATCTCTTCGTCGTCCGCAATGCGGGCCAGGTGCTCGGCGAGTCGGTCCTGGGCAGCATCGAGTACGCCGTCGCGGTTCTCGACGTACCGCTGATCGTCGTGCTCGGGCATGACGAATGCGGTGCGGTGCGCGCCTCGATCGACAGCACCCGCCAGGACGCCCCGGAGCTTCCCGCGCACGTCTGGCGGCTCATCGCCCCGATCGTCCCCGCCGTCCACCGGGTGATGCGGGCCGAGCCCGGCAGCACCCCGCTCACGGTGGATGCCGAGCAGGTCGGGCGCGAGCATCTCCGCGACACGATCGCCGAGATGCTGCATTCCTCCGAGGTCGTCTCGCGCGCCGTCGCCGAAGAACGCCTCGCCATCGTCGGCGCGAACTACCGTCTCGAAGAGGGACGCGCGGAACCGCACATCATCATCGGGCCCATCTCCGACGCGGGGCTCTGAATCGCATGCATACACGCGCGGCCACGGCCGCAGGAAGGCACGAGCATGACTGAATACCGCATCGAGCACGACACCATGGGTGAAGTGCGGGTGCCGGCATCCGCCCTCTACAGCGCGCAGACGCAGCGCGCCGTGGAGAACTTCCCGATCTCCGGCAAGGGTCTCGAGTCGACGCACATCGCCGCGCTGGCGCGCATCAAGAAGGCCGCCGCACTCGCGAACGCCGAACTCGGCGTGCTCGACGGTGCCATCGCCGAAGCCATCGCGGGTGCCGCGGACGAGGTCATCACCGGCGTGCACGACGACCAGTTCCCGGTCGACACGTACCAGACCGGCTCCGGCACGTCCTCCAACATGAACATGAACGAGGTGCTCGCGACCCTCGCCACGCGCCGCCTCGGCGCGCCGGTGCACCCGAACGACCACGTCAACGCGTCGCAGTCGTCCAACGACGTCTTCCCGACCTCGGTGCACATCGCCGTCACGCAGGCGCTCATCGACGACCTCATCCCCGCCCTCGACCACCTCGCCGTCGCCCTCGAAGACAAGGCCGAGCTGTGGAAGGACGCCGTCAAGTCCGGGCGCACGCACCTCATGGATGCCACGCCGGTCACGCTCGGCCAGGAGTTCGGCGGCTACGCGCGCCAGATCCGCCTCGGCATCGAGCGGGTCCAGGCGGCCCTCCCCCGCGTCGCCGAGGTCCCGCTCGGCGGCACGGCCGTCGGCACCGGGATCAACACGCCGCTCGGGTTCCCGCAGAAGGTCATCGCCCTGCTCGCGGCGGAGACCGAGCTGCCGATCACCGAGGCCAAGGACCACTTCGAGGCTCAGGCGAACCGCGACGGCCTGGTCGAGGCATCCGGCGCCCTGCGCACCATCGCGGTGTCGCTCACGAAGATCAACAACGACCTGCGCTGGATGGGCTCCGGCCCGAACACGGGTCTCGGCGAACTTCACATCCCCGACCTGCAGCCGGGCTCGTCGATCATGCCCGGCAAGGTCAACCCGGTCATCCCGGAGGCGACGCTCATGGTGTGCGCGCGCGTCATCGGCAACGACGCGACCGTCGCGTGGGCGGGCGCATCCGGCTCGTTCGAACTGAACGTCGCGATCCCGGTGATGGGCACGGCCCTGCTCGAGTCCATCCGGCTCCTGTCGAACGCACTGCGCGCGCTCGCGGACAAGACCATCGTCGGCCTGCAGGCGAACGTCGAGCGTGCCGCGGCCTTCGCCGGGATGTCGCCGTCGATCGTGACGCCGCTGAACAAGGTCATCGGCTACGAGGCGGCCGCGAAGATCGCGAAGCACTCCGTCGCCAAGGGCATCACCGTCCGTGAGGCCGTGATCGACCTCGGATACGTCGAGCGTGGCGAGATCACCGAGGCGGAGCTCGACTCCCGCCTCGATCTGCTCTCGATGACGCACGCAGGCTGATCCGCCGATCGGCCTCCGAAGCGAGGATCGCGCCGTGGAAAGCACACGTCAGCCGGTTTCGGCCCGTGCCCGCATCCTCGGCGCGATCCTCGCGGTCGCGTGCATCGGCCTGGCGGTGGTCGGCAGCGTGACGTTCATCGTGCAGCGGGAGCGCGCCTTCGCGGACATCGACAAGCGCCTGGATTCACAGGTCTCGAGTCTCCAGTCCGTCGCCGCGGCCGGGACTCCCACGGTCGCACCCGACCCCGCTCTCACACCCGCCACCCCGCTGAACATCCGCGACTACCCGTCGGTCGATCTGTACCTCAAGAACGCCGTGAGCCTGCTCGTCCCCGGTCCCAACGAGGCTTCGCTCGCCCTCATCGACGGGACGGCCCGCTACCGGCCCACCACGCTGTCCGGCTTCGACATCTCGCGGGACACCGCCTTCATCCACCGGGTCGTCGCCGAGACCAGGACCGCGCGAACCGCCGTGCGCGGCACCGCCACCACGCCCCAGGGCGCGCTCCGCTACATCGCGGTGCCCGTGACCAAGCCGGGCGATCCGGAGCGCGGTGTCTACGTGCGCGCCGTCAATCTCGACCGAGAGCTCGCACCGGTCAGTGCGTCGGCCCTGACCTACGCCTTGGCCGCCCTCGTCATGCTCGCCGCCATCGGCACGGTCGGGTGGTTCGTGGTCGGACGCCTGCTGTCGCCGATCCGCCACCTGCGCGACACCGCCGACGCCATCACGCTCACCGACCTCGGGGCCCGCATCCCCGAGCAGGGCAACGACGACATCTCCGCCATGACGCGGACGGTGAACTCGATGCTCGACCGCCTCGAGGGCTCGGTCGACGTGCAGCGACAGCTGCTCGACGACGTCCGGCACGAGTTGAAGACACCCATCACCATCGTCCGCGGACACCTCGAGGTGATGGATGCGACCGACCCCGACGACGTCCGATCGACGCGCGAGATCGGCATCGCCGAACTGGACCGGATGACGCGGCTCGTCGAGGACATCGATGCGCTCGCCTCGGTCGAGGGCGCCGACGTCCTGACCGTCTCGGATGTCGACGTCACGGCGCTCACCCGGCGGATGGGCGACCTCGTCGCGGTCATCCCCGGACACACGTGGGCCATCGCCGCGATCTACAACGGCGTCGTGGCGGGCGACGCCGACCGCTTGCTGCAGGCATGGCTGCAGCTCGCCGACAATGCCGCCAAGTACACCCCCGAGGGCAGCGCGATCGACCTCGGCAGCGACGCCGACAGCTCACACGTGCATCTGTGGATGCGCGACCACGGGCCCGGCATCCCTCCGGCGGCACGTCATCGCATCTTCCGACGTTTCGACCGCGCCGGCGGAAGCCGCGGGATCAGCGGCTCCGGACTGGGGCTCGCGATCGTCGATGCGATCGCGCGTGCGCACGGCGGGTCGGTCGCCGTCACCGACACGGCCGGCGGCGGAGCGACCTTCACGATCGCGCTGCCCCTGCGCGCCGAACATCTCCCGTCGCCCGTGCGCGCAGGCGACGTACTCCTACAACGAGAGGCCGTGGAATGACCCGCATCCTGATCGTCGAAGACGAGCCGCACATCGCGTCGTTCGTCGCGCGCGGACTCCAGCACGCCGGCTACGAGAGCGTCATCGCCGAAGATGGCGCCGAAGGCCTGGCGCGCGCCCGTCGCGGCGACATCGACCTGGTTCTCCTCGACGTCGGCCTGCCGGTCATGGACGGCTTCGAGGTGCTGCAGACGCTGCGCGCAGACGGCCTGCGGATGCCGATCATCATGCTGACGGCCCGCACCAGCACCCACGACACGGTGCTCGGTCTGGATGCCGGCGCCAGCGACTACGTGCGCAAGCCCTTCACCGTCGATGAACTTCTGGCGCGCGTGCGCTCGCGGCTGCGTGAGGCGGAGGTGCAGCGCGGACCCCTGCTGCGCGACGGGTTCCTGCTGGATCCGGCGACTCGTCGTGCCAGTATCAACGGGCGCGACGTCGACCTGTCCGCGCGGGAGTTCGCACTGGCCGAGGAGTTCATGCGCAACGCCGGCGAGACCCTTTCCCGCGAGCACCTCCTCCGACAGGTCTGGGGCATGGATTTCGATCCCGGCTCCAACGTCGTCGACGTCTACGTGGGATATCTGCGCACCAAACTCGGCCACGGGCGCATCACGACCGTTCGCGGCGCCGGCTACCGCTGGGAGTAGTCCGCCGCGCGCGTCGCCGGCGCAACGAAGAAGCTCCCGGTGCTGGGGACACCGGGAGCTGGAGTGGCTGAAGCTGGGGACTTCAACCGTCAATCGCGCGCATCTGGGGAGTGCGGCGATTGCCCTTTCTTCGATCCGGCTGCGGAGCTGGGGGACTCCTTCTTGCCGGATTCATGACCCGTCACGAGGACGGGGGCCTGTGCGACGCGCTGCAGAGCGCGCGGATGCATCGTCTTCTGTTCGGTCGAAGCGTTGCCTCGACCGTGGTGCTTGGACTTCGACTTGGAGGTCTGCGCCTGCGCGGGGTGTCCGGCGGACGCCTGCTTGGAAACCGCCGACGAGGACGAATCCGTCTCGGTCGGAGTTGCCGGATGCGACACCGGTGCGGACACTGTCGCGGCTTCCGGCGCCGGCACCAGCTCGGCCGTGGTCGAAGTCCTCTTCGAGGGCGTGGACGACGTGCCGGCCGCAGCGGTGCTGGGCTTCGGCGTCGCCGTGGTGACCGAGCCTGCCGGGAGGGTGATCGTGGATGCCGCCAGTGCCTGCCCCGTGCTGTCGCGCAGAGCGGCGGCATCGGTGATCGTCACGGCGGACGCCACGGCAAGAGTGATGACCGCGACGGCTGCGCCGCCGATCACCATCGAGTGCCGCGATTCCACTTGGTTTTCTCTCCCCTTTTCGGCAGACGCGACCACCCGCGCCGTCACTCAATCATCGCGCACTTCGCGGGGTGATTCGTCGTTTTCGGCGTGAGACCTTTCTCACATTGACGACGCACAGCCGTCACGAAAGCTCGCCCGCCTCCAGCAGCCGAGTCACGAGTGCCGCGACCGCCGAACGCTCCGAGCGCGTCAGCGTCACGTGGCCGAACAGCTCGTGGTCTTTCAGCGTCTCGATCACGGAGGCGACGCCGTCGTGACGCCCGACGTGCAGGTTGTCGCGCTGACCGACATCGTGCGTGAGGACCACGCGGGAGTTCTGCCCGATCCGGCTCAGCACCGTCAGCAGCACGTTGCGTTCGAGCGACTGCGCCTCGTCGACGATCACGAACGCGTCGTGCAGTGTGCGTCCGCGGATGTGCGTGAGAGGCAGGACCTCGAGGATGCCGCGCGCCATGACCTCTTCGACGACGTTGCCGGAGACCACCGATCCGAGGGTGTCGAAGACCGCCTGCCCCCAGGGGCTCATCTTCTCGGCCTGGTCGCCGGGCAGATACCCGAGTTCCTGACCGCCCACCGCGTAGAGCGGCCGGAACACCACGATCCGGCGGTGCTGCTGCCGCTCCAGGACGGCCTCCAGTCCCGCGCAGAGCGCCAGGGCCGACTTGCCGGTGCCGGCGCGGCCGCCGAGCGACACGATGCCGACCGACGGGTCCAGCAGCAGATCGATCGCCAGACGCTGCTCCGCACTTCGTCCGTGCAGGCCGAAGACGTCACGGTCGCCCCGCACGAGGCGGTACTGCCCGTCGGCGTCGGTGACCCGGCCCAGCGCCGACCCGCGCTCGGAGTGGATGACCAGGCCGGTGTTCACCGGCATCCCGCGAACGGCATCGCTCGAGGCGATCTCGGTCTCGTACAGGTCGCTCATCTCGTCGCCCGAGATCGAGAGCTCGGCGACGCCGGTCCAGCCGGACTCGATGACCTGGTCGGCGCGGTACTCCTCGGCGGACAGCCCCGCAGCCGACGCCTTCACGCGCATCGGCAGGTCCTTCGAGACGACGGTGACGTCCTCTCCGTCCTGGGCCAGGGTGGCCGCGACGGCGAGGATGCGGGTGTCGTTGTCGCGAAGCCGCATCCCACCGGGGAGCGCCCCGGCGTCCGCGTCGATGAGTTCGACCCGCAGCGTGCCGCCGTCGCCGATGGGCATCGGCATGTCCAGGCGTCCGTGCTCGATCCGGAGGTCGTCGAGGTGTCGCAGCGCGCGCCGGGCGAAGTAGCCGAGCTCGGGGTCGTGACGTTTCCCCTCGAGTTCGACGATCACCGCGAGCGGCACCACCACGGTGTGCTCGGCGAAGCGGAAGAAGGCCCCGGGGTCGCTCAGCAGCACGGACGTGTCGAGAACGTACGTCCGCACCCCCTGTGGCGTCCCGGCTTCGTGCGAGTGCCCGGTGGCCGGGACCTCCTCGCGGATCGAAGCTTCTGCTGGCCCGTTCAGTTCAACCTGTGCGGTCACAACCGGCTCCCCACCCGGGACGCGTCCCGGACGCTCTCAGGCTGCCGGCGGCTCCGAGTCGTTTCCGTCCGGCCGACCCGATCGGACACGATGCCCGATACCGGCAACCTACGTCCGATCCGACCCCGAAAGGGCGGCCGACACGCATCCGGTCTGTTACAGATCGATGAATTCCCGTCGCGGACCGTCGCCGGACCGGGTCACCAGACCTGATCGCTCGAGTACGCGGCCAGGGCGTCGTCGAGGAGCGCGATGGTGTCCGCACCGGTTCCCGCATGCGCGGCCAGGCGCAGCCGACCGGCCCGAGCGGTCACCGTCAGGCCGCTGTTGGTCAGTGCCGCAGCGAGACGCGCGGCGTCCGACGGGGCGGGTTCGAGGGTGACGATGCCGGCGCGGCGGGCGGTATCCCGCGGCGTGATGACGGGGATGCCGTACCGATCGGCACAGGCGAGCAGCGCGTCGGCGCGGTCGGTGACCTCCCGGGCGATCGCGCCGACCCCGGCATCCCGGATCTCGGTCAGCGCCGCCGCGAGGCGGGTGACGGCGAGCTCGTCGTCGCGCCCCACGGTGAAGCCCCGGGCGCTTCGCGCGGCCGCGGGCGCCGGGCTGCCGGCGTGCGCAGCGGCCTCCGGCGCGGCCCCGGCTGCTCCCGAGAAGACCGGGGCGAGCCGATCGAGCGCACGGTCGCTGAAGACGGAGTACCCCGTTCCCCGCCCGGCGCGCAGCCACTTGTAGCCGTTCCCGCACACCACGTCGGCCGCGGAGTAGTCGACATCCACCGTGCCGAACCCCTGAACTGCATCGACGATGAGGAGCCGGTCGCCGATGGCCTCGCGCAACCCCGCCAGGTCGGCGAGGTACCCCGTCTGGTAGTCGACGAGGGAGACGCCGACGGCGACCACGTCATCCGTCAGCGCTTCGCGCACCGCATCCACCGTCACGAATCCGTCCTCCGGGTCGATCCAGTGCGGCGAGGCGACGCCGAAGGCGTCGGCGGCCCGCTGCACCGCGATCGGGAACGCCGGGAATTCGCGGCGGCTCAGCAGGATGCCGCCGCGCAGACCGAAGAGCACCTGCATGAGCCCGGCCCCCGTCGAGGGCTGCAGCGCGACGTGGTCGGCGCGACGGCCGGTGAGCTCTCCGATCAGCTCGCGCGCCCGCCCCTCCCCCTCGGCGACGAGTTCGATGCCCGCCCGGCGCCCGGTGGCGAGCAGCTCCGCATCCGCGAGCAGTTCGCTGCGCACGGACGCAGAGAGCGGTCCGAAGCGCGCCCAGTCGAGATAGCCCGGCTCCTCCTCGAAGGACACCAGAAACGATGCGAGATCAGTCACCGCTCGATTCTGGCACGCCGCTCAGCCGCCGAACCGCCGGTTCCGACGCGTGTAGTCCCGGATCGCCCGCAGGAAGTCGACTTCGCGCAGATCGGGGCCGAGCGCCTCGACGAAGTAGAACTCGCTGTGCGCGGACTGCCACAGCAGGAAGTCGCTCAGACGCTGCTCCCCCGACGTTCGGATCACGAGGTCGGGGTCCGGTTGCCCGCCGGTGTAGAGGTGCTCGCCGATCTGCTCCGGGGTGAGACTCGCGGCGAGTTCTTCGAGCGTTCCCCCGCGCTCGTCGTGCTGCTGGATGATGCTGCGGACCGCGTCGACGATCTCGCCCCGCCCTCCGTAACCGACGGCGAGGTTGACGTGGAGACCGGTGTTCTGCCGGGTGCGCTCCTCCGCCGCGGCGAGCACCCGCGCGAGGTCCGGCGGGAGCGCCTCGGCGCGTCCGACGTGCTGGACACGCCAGTCGCGGACCCGGGACAGGCTCTCGGCGAGCTCGGCGATGATCTCCAGGAGGTCTTTGAGCTCCTGGGCGTCGCGCTTGGTCAGGTTGTCGAGCGACAAGAGGTAGAGCGAGACCACGCGGACGCCCACGTCGTCGCACCACTCCAGGAACTCGCGCATCTTCGCCGCGCCGGCACGATGGCCGTCCGCGACCGACGAATAGCCGAGCTGCCGCGCCCAGCGCCGGTTGCCGTCGATCATCATGGCGACGTGATGCGGCACGGACTCGGCGGGCAGACGCCGACGGAGACGATTGATGTACAGCCGATACAGCGGGCCGCGGCCTTCATTCGACTCGGCAGACGTCACGGTTCTACGCTACCGTGCGCGCTCCGCCGACACCCCGCACACAGTCGCTGCACAGGCTATGTACCGCTGACGGAATATCGCCGCGCGTATGCTCTGGACATGAGCGCAATACCGCCCGGCGTCACCGGAAACCCGCTTCCGATCGGAGCACCCGGCGCGGTCGTCGCAGAGCTCAAACCGGCATGGCGCGGATGGATCCATGCGGCCATCACGCCGATCGCGGTCGCCGCCGGCATCGTGCTCATCTGCCTGGCCGACGGACCGGCCGCGAAATGGTCGTGCGCCGTCTTCGCGCTGACCTCGCTGCTGCTGTTCGGGAACTCCGCGCTCTACCACCGCATCCCGTGGAAGCCGCGCACGAAGGCCGTCTTCCGCCGGATCGATCACGCGAACATCCTGCTTCTCATCGCCGGCACCTACACGCCCATCGCCGTGCTCGCCCTGCCCACGGGCCAGGCCGTCCTCCTGCTGTCGCTCGTCTGGTCGGGAGCGATCGCCGGCATCCTGTTCCGCGTGTTCTGGCTCGGCGCACCCCGGTGGGTGTACGTCGCGCTCTACATCGTGCTGGGGTGGGCGGCGATCATGTACATCGTCCCGCTGTACCAGGCCAATGCGGCCATGGTCGTGCTCATCGCGGCGGGCGGCATCCTGTACACGCTCGGCGCAGTCGTCTACGCCCTCAAGCGCCCGAATCCGTGGCCGTCCGTGTTCGGGTTCCACGAGATCTTCCACGTGTGCACGGTGCTCGCCTTCGCCTGCCACTGGACGGCGTGCCTGCTCATCGCGATGAACCCCGTCTACCACGCCGGCTGAGACGCGCACACGCGTCCTGCGCGGGGTGGCGTGTCTCAGCCGCGCGGCTCGGCGTCGCCGGACTCCGCCTGCTCGGCGTCGAGTTCCTCGCGCACCTGAGCGCGGTAGCGCCCGCGGCGGATGCGGCGCATCATGTCCCACACGAGAAGCACCGCGATGAGCGCCACGAACAGCATGATCGTGAACCCCACGGCGCCCGGGGTCACCAACGTCGGGTTCGGTCCGGTCGGGGACGGACTCGGCGTCGCCGCTGCCAGTGCGGTGAGCATAGGGTGCATGTGTCCTCGATCCGCGCCGCAGCGCTTAGCCTTGATCCAAGCCTAACTTGCCGATGGAGAACCGATGACGACGCAAGCCATGCTCGACGAGCGCTACGGCCGAACCCGGGCGAGGACGTCCCGCATCCGGTCGACCGTGCTCTCCGGCATCGTCATCGCCGTCATCATCGGGGTGATCGCGTGGATGTCGTTCGGCAACCAGTCGAACTCCGTGGGCGCGACCGCCACCTCGTACAAGGTGGTCGACGCGTCCTCCACGACGATCACCTTCCAGCTCACGGCACCGGCCGGCGCCCGTGTGGCATGCGTCCTCGAAGCGGACGACACCGATCACGGCATCGTCGGCTGGCGGGTCATCGAGTACCCCGCATCCCCGGCGGGGCACAACCGCACTCTGACCGAGCAGATCCCCACGGTCGGACGCGCCACGACAGGTTTGGTGAACTCCTGCTGGGTGCCTTAGGCTGGCCGGACGCCCTCCCGACGCCCTGGTACAACCACCGGGGCGTCCTTCATATCCGATGTTCGAAGGAGACCGACGTGTCGAACGACGCTCCCGTCACATTCCTCACCCAGGAGGCGCACGACCGCCTCGCCGCAGAGCTGGAGCAGCTCTCCACCGTCGGCCGTGAGGAGATCGCCAAGCGCATCGAGATCGCGCGCGAAGAGGGCGACCTGAAGGAGAACGGCGGGTATCACGCCGCCAAGGACGAGCAGGGCAAGATGGAGGCCCGCATCCGCACCCTGCAGGCGCTGCTCAAGGATGCGAAGGTCGGCGAGGCCCCGCAGTCCAGCGGCGTCGTCGAATCCGGCACCGTGGTCACTGCGACGGTCGCCGGCGGCGAAGAGGTCTTCCTGCTGGGCAGCCGTGAGATCGCCGCCGACAGCGAGCTCGACGTCTACAGTGAGGCATCCCCGCTCGGGGCGGCCATCCTCGGTCTCAAGGAGGGCGAGAAGACGACGTACCAGGCTCCCAACGGCCGGTCCATCGCCGTGGAGATCATCAAGGTCGAGACCTACTCGGGCCAGTAGCCCCGGGCCGCGCGAGCCCCGTCCCGGTGATCCGGGGCGGGGCTCGTCGCATGCGGGGACCTGTCAGTCGGGCATGACCGACGGGGCGAAGCCGGCTGCGGTGAGTGTGCGGATCACCTCGGCCCGGTGCTCCTCCCCGCGCGTCTCGACGCTCAGCTGGAGGATCACCTCGCTGATCTGCAGTCCCTGCCCGTGCCGGGTGTGCAGCACTTCGATGACGTTCGCCCCGACCTTCGCGAGGAGCTCGGAGACCCGGGACAGCTGCCCGGGCCGATCCGGAAGCGGGATGCGCAGGGTCATGTAGCGGCCGGATGCCGCCAGTCCGTGCGCGACGACCCGCTGCAGCAGCAGCGGATCGATGTTGCCGCCGGAGAGGATCGAGACGGTGGTCCCGGTCGGCTTGATCTTTCCGGACAGGATCGCGGCCACACCCACGGCGCCTGCCGGCTCGACCACCTGCTTGGCGCGCTCCAGGAGCACGAGGAGAGCGCGAGCGATGTCGTCCTCGGTGACGGTCACCACGTCGTCGACGAGTGCGCGGATCATCTCGAAGGGCACGTCGCCGGGTCGACGCACCGCGATGCCGTCGGCGATCGTCGGCGTCGTCTCGAGCTCGATCGGGTGGCCCGCGGCGAGTGAGACGGGGTAGGGCGCGGAGTTCGCCGCCTGCACGCCGATGATGCGGACCTTCCGCCCTTCGGCCGCGGCGCGCGCCTTGATCGCCCCGGCGACGCCGGCGATCAGCCCGCCGCCCCCGATGCCCATGATCACCGTGTCGAGGTCGGGGACCTGCTTCCACAGCTCGAGTCCGAGGGTTCCCTGGCCGATGATCACGTCACGGTGGTCGTACGGGTGGATGAACACGGCGCCGGTCTGCTCCGAGAACTCGGCCGCCCGCAGCAGCGGCGTCTCGACCGTCTCCCCCGCCAGCACGACGTCGGCGCCGTATCCCCGCGTGGCGAGGAGCTTCGGCACCGGCACGCCCAGCGGCATGAAGATCGTCGCCGGGATGCCGAGCTGGTGGGCCGCGAGCGCGACCCCCTGGGCGTGGTTGCCGGCCGAGGCCGCCACGACGCCGCGCGCGCGCTCCGTGGCACTGAGCTTGGAGAGGCGGTTGACCGCACCGCGGATCTTGAACGATCCGGTCCGCTGGAGATTCTCGAGCTTCAGGACGACCGGCGCGCCGAGCACCTGGGAGAGGTGCTGCGACCGGTCGACGGGCGTGTCGGAGATCACTCCGGCGAGGGTCGCTGCGGCATCCTCATAGTCGGCCAGCGTGGGAAAGCTCATTCGTCACCTTTCTTGAGCCGCGGCACCGTGCTCCAGATGAGATCGGCGCCGCGCAGATCCTGTCCTGTCTCCCACGCGCGTTCGCTGAGGTAGACGCCGACCACATTGACGAAGGCCGCCATCGGCACGGCGAACAGCGCGCCCGGGATGCCGGCGATCATCGCGCCGCCGGCGACGACCAGCACGACCGCCAGCGGGTGCACCTTGACCGCGGAGCCCATGAGGAGCGGCTGCAGGACGTGCCCTTCCAGCTGCTGCACGCCGAGAACGACGACGAGCATCCACAGCGCGATGAACCAGCCGTTGTAGACCAGCGCGAGGAAGACGGCCACCGTCCCGGTCAGGACCGCTCCGACGATCGGGATGAAGGCGCCCAGGAACACCAGCACGCCGATCGGGACCGCCAGCGGCACGCCGAGCAGCGCCGCACCGGCGGCGATGCCGATGGCGTCGATCGTCGCGACGAGCAGCTGCGTGCGGGCGTAGTCCACGACGGTCCGCCATCCGGCGCGCCCTGCTCCGTCGACCGCGGGCCGGGCGCGACGGGGGAAGAGGTTCGTCGTCCATCGCCAGATCCCCGCGCCGTCGGCGAGCAGGCACAGCAGCACGAAGAGGGCGAGGACGGCGCCGGTCGCGATGTGGCCGACCGTGGCGCCGATCGCCAGAGCGCCCGTCCACAGCACCTGCGCCTGCTGCTGGATGAAGTCGACGACCTGGGTGATGACGCCGTCGATCTGGGCATCGGTGACGTGCAGCGGGCCCGTCGCGAGGACCGTGCGCATGTTGTCGATCGCCTGCAGGGTGCGCTCCTGGACGGACGCCCACTGCTGGGTGACCTGCCACACGACGAGCGCCAGAAGGCCCGCCACGATCGCCGCGGCCCCGATCACGGTCACGGCGATGGCGGCCCACCGGGGCACCCGATGGCGCAGCATGAAGGAGAAGGCCGGCCACACCAGCGCGGTCACGAGGATGGCGATCAGCAGCGGCACCACCAGCAGCTTCAGCTGGATGACGAGCCAGACGAGCACGCCGAGCCCGGCGGCCAGCACGAGCATCCGCCAGACATAGGCGGTCGCGACGATGAGCCCGTGCGGCACCAGTTCGGGATTCTCGGATCGGACCGTGCCGACGATGCGTCGGTCACGCCTGGCCTCACGCCACCGTGAGGGCGGCGGATTGTCGGGACCGGTCATCTGGCCAGTCTATGGCCCGCCTCGGGTCAGAACCTGCCGCCCATGTCCTGCAGGCGGGCGATGCGATCGGGAATCGGCGGGTGGGTCGAGAACATGCGCTCGAGGGCATTGGGGCGCAGGGGATCCGCGATCCACAGGTGCGCCATCGACGTGTTCACCCGCGCCAGCGGCCGGGCGTGATCCTGCAGCTTGGCAAGTGCCGAGGCCAGGCCGTCGGGGTCGCGCGTCGTGAGGGCGCTGGTGGCGTCCGCGAGGTACTCCCGCTGGCGGGAGATCGCCGCCTGCACGCCCCCGGCGAGAATCGGGGCGAGCACCGCCGCCACGATCCCGAAGATCAGGAACAGCACCTGCAGCTGCCCGCCGCCGTTGTTGTCGTTGCTGCGGCGTCCGCCGCCCCAGAACGCCATCCGCAGCATGATGTCGGCGATGAGTCCGACCGCGACCACGAGCCCGAAGACGAGCATCGAGACCCGGATGTCGTAGTTGCGGATGTGTCCGAGCTCATGCCCGAGCACGCCCTCGAGTTCGCGATCGGTCATGATCTCGAAGAGCCCCGTCGTGACCGTGATCGCGGCCAGCTCCGGCTTGCGGCCGGTCGCGAACGCGTTCGGGGCGGGGTCTTCGACCACGTAGAGACGGGGCATCGGCGAGCCCGTCGTGATGCACAGATTCTCGACGATGCGCCAGTAACGCGGGGCGTCCGCCTGGGTCACCTCGAAGGCACCGGCCAGGGCGAGCGCCTCGCCGGATGCCGCGAAGTACTGGACCGCCGCATAGCCGGCGGCGCCGAGCAGCACGAACGCGGTCACCCACCAGTTGTTCGACATCAGCCACCCGGCCAGGAGGCCGAGCACGCCGATGAAGATCACGAAGCCGATCAGGATGAACCAGGTGTTGCGCTTGTTGCGCGCGATGGCGGAATACACGGGAGGTGCCCTTCGGGTTTCGGCTCGTCTGCGGCTCGCTCACGCGTGAGCCGCAGACGCATCACGGTCGCTGCGCGACCGTGATGCGTCTCGCGTCAAAACTGGACGCGCGGAGGCTCCGAGATCGCCGCCGCATCGACGACGTCGAAGAACTCGCGCTCCCCGAAGCCCAGACGCTTCGCGAACATGTTGTTCGGGAAGGTCTTGACCTTCGTGTTCATTTCGCGCACGCCTCCGTTGTAGAAGCGCCGCGATGCCTGGATCTTGTCTTCGGTGTCGGTGATCGAGGACTGCAGCTGCAGGAAGTTCTGGCTCGCCTGCAACTGCGGGTACGCCTCGGCGACCGCGAAGATCGAGCGCAGCGCCTGCTGCATGTGCCCCTCGGCCACACCGGCATCCGCCGGGCTGGAGGCGCCGAGCGTCTCGGCGCGGGCCTGCGTGACGTTCTCGAACACCGCCTTCTCGTGGGCGGCATAGCCCTTGACCGATTCGATCAGGTTCGGCAGCAGATCGGCGCGGCGTTTCAGCTGCACCGTGATGTCGCTCCACGCCTCATCGACGCGCACGTTCAGCTGCACGAGGGAGTTGTACGTCGCCCAAAGGTAGATCCCGATGATGACGATGATCGCGACGACGATCAGGACTGGGATCAGCCATTCCCACATTGCAGAGGTCTCCGTTCCAGGTTGCCGTCAGTCTATCGGCGCTGCCCCGCCGGACGCGGAGCGCGCATCGTTCTCTCAGTGCTTACTCACCGAGAACGCGCTGCAGATACGCGTTCGCGAACATGCGCGTCGGGTCGAGCCGGTGGCGCAGCGCGGTGAAGTCGTCGAAGCGCGGGTAGCGCTCGCGCAGGGATGCCGCATCCTGCGTGTGCATCTTGCCCCAGTGCGGGCGGCCGCCGAACGACGTCATGATCTTCTCGACGCCGGTGAAGTACGACGTCGGGTTCTCCCGCCAGTAACGATGCACCGCGATGTAGCCGGATGCCCGGCCGTGGGCCGTCGACAGCCACAGGTCGTCCGGCGCCGCGAAGCGCACCTCGATCGGAAACGAGATGCGAAGCCCCTGCTCGGCGATGAGCGCACGGACCGCTTCGAAGGCGGGACGGACGTTCTCGGCGGGGAGCGCGTACTCCATCTCGCGGAAGCGCACGTTGCGGTTCTGGGTGAGGACCCGGTTGGACAGGTCGGTGTACTCGCGGTTGCCGGTCAGGCGCACGGCCAGGCGCGAGAAGGGCGGGATGATGCCGGGAACGGCGGTCCCGGCGGCGCAGACCAGACGATAGACCCCGTTGGAGAGCAGTTCCTCGTCGATCCACTTGCCGACCTTCGGAAGCGGTCGCAGGGCGGTCGAAGCCGGCATCCGGGTCTGCGTCTTGGTGAGGGCGACGTCGGTGTGCGGGAACCAGTAGAACTCGAAGTGGTCGGCCGATGCGACACGCGCATCGAGCGATTCGAGGACCTCGTCGAGCGGCTCGGGGTGTTCAACGGCCGCCAGAGCGAACGCGGGCACGCACTGGATCGTCACCTCGACGAGGATGCCGAGGGCGCCCAGCCCGACGACGACCGCCGGAAGCAGGTCGGCGTTCTCCTCCTCGTCGACGTGCAGCAGCTCGCCGTCCGCGGTGACGAGGGTCACCCCCACGATCTGGGTGGCGATGCCCCCGAAGCCTGCCCCCGTGCCGTGGGTGCCGGTCGAGATCGCGCCCGAGATCGACTGGCGGTCGATGTCGCCGAGATTCTGCATGGCGAGGCCGTAGGGCTGAAGCAGGGACGGAATCTGATGCAGCCGCGTCCCCGCCCGCAGCGTGACCCGCGACCGGTCCCGGTCGACGTCGACCACGCCGGTCAGGTCCGTGAGGTCCAGGAGCACACCGGGGGCGACCGCGATGCCGGTGAAGCTGTGGCCGGCTCCGACCGCCTTCACCTTCATCCCGTGGGCGGCCGCCGCGACCACCGCACGCTGCACCGCGCCGACGGAATCGGGAAACTCCACCCGCTGCGGCCGGACGCTCGCCGATCGTCCCCAGTTCCGCCACTGCCCGCCTGGTCGTGTCACAGGAACGCCTTTCCTTCGCCTCGATAGGTGGGAACGTCGCCGACGACGCGGCCGTCGTCCACGATCAGATAGCGGTCGACGCGTTCCGCGAGCTCGCCGCTCTTCGCGTGCCGGAACCACACGCGGTCACCGACGCGCAGGTCGCGGGCGGCCGCACCCTGCAGCGGGGTCTGCACCTCGCCGGCGCCCTCGCGGCCGAGGGTGCGCAGCCCCGCCGGCCACACCGGCTTCGGCTGCCGGGAGGCCACCGGAGGCCCGGACGCGATCCACCCGCCGCCGAGGACGGTCGCGATGTCCTCGGTGGGCTTGCGGACGACCTCCAGCGAGAATGCCGCCGCCGGTGCGGGCTGGAAGGCGCGATACCCGTCGAAGAGGGTTCCGGCGAACAGGCCGCTGCCGGCGCCGATCTCGGTCACCGACGGGTCGGCCGAGGTGCGCTCCAGCGAGCCCGTGCCGCCGCCGTTGACGAACTCCAGCGGCGCGATCTCCCGCAGCGCCGTGACGATCGCCGCACGCCGGGCGCGCAGCTCGTCCGTCGAGCGTCCCTGCATCCACCGGATGACGGCATCCTGTGCGGTGCCGGCGGCATCCGGCTGGCCGGCGATCTGCGCTTCGTACATCATCAGGCCGACGATCCGGAACCCGGCGCGTCGGGAGATCGCCCGGGCCAGCAGAGCGACGTCCTCGTCGTCGAACAGCGGAGAGCGGCGCACGCCGATGTGCCCGAGCGCCGCAGAGCGGAACGATGCGTCGGCATCGATCGCGAGTCGGATCGTCTCGCGCTCCTGCGGGGGCAGGATGGCGTCGATCAGATCGAGCTGGGCGAGGTCGTCGACCATGAGCGCGATCCGCGAGGCGGCCTCGGGGTCGGTCGCCAGGCGCCGGAGCGCGGCCCGGTCGGCCGTGGGATAGCCGAGGACGATGTCGTCGTGGCCGAGCTCGGCATGCCACAGGGCTTCCGCCAGCGTGAAGGCGAGGATGCCCCGGAACGCGGGAAGGGCGAGCGCCGCGTCGATCACGGCCCGCACCCGGACCGACTTGCTCGCCAGCCGGATCGGGACGCCGCCGGCGCGCACGGCCATGTCGAGCGCGTTGTAGCGGAGAGCGGCCAGGTCGATGGTCGCGATCGCGCCGGACTCCCCCGCGACGGCCTCGGTCATCGCCGGCCAGTACGCCTCGTCATCCCACAGATGACCGTTGTGTGGGGCCGACAACAGCAGATCGAGGTTCACAGGCTGCTCCTTTGCACCCGCCCAGCCTACGCGAGGAACGCAGGTTCAATGAACGTGGGACTGAGTACCATCGAACGGCCCTCGGCGCCCGAGAAGAACGCCTGCCGTGCAGGGACAGCACGGCCCCGCCGGTCATACACTCAGCGCGTGACGTCGCACGAGACCCGGCCCGCCGTGAGCGTGGTCGTCCCGGTCTACAACCCGGGCCCGTTCCTTCGGCCACTCCTGGACGCGCTCGACGCGCAGTCGCCGGTCGACGACGGCCACGACGCGATCCTCGTGGACGACGGCAGCACGGACGGCACCGGCACCGCCCTGGACCGGTGGTGCGCCGAGCGCCCGTGGGCGCGCGTCATCCACCAGCCCAACTCCGGATGGCCGAGCCGTCCGCGCAACGTCGGCACCGACGCGTCCGGCTCCGAATTCATCCTGTTCGTCGACGCGGACGACCGCATCACCCCCACCGCGCTCGCCGATCTGGTCCGGTTCGGGCGGGAGGCCGGCTCGGATGTCGTCGTCGGGCGAATGCGCGGCGTGGGGCGCAAGGTGCCCGTCGTGCTCTTCCGGCGCACGGTCCGCGATGCGCGGGCGCCGCAGGTGCCGCTTCCCGACAGCATGACCTCACACGCCATGTTCCGACGGGCGTTCCTCACCGAGACCGGCCTGCGGTTCGACGAGTCGGCGCGCCGCGTCGAGGACCACCTGTTCGTCAGCGCGGCCTACACCTCGGCGCACCGGGTGTCGGTCTACGCGGACTCCGACGTCTACGTGCACGTGGCCCGCAGCGACGGCGCCGGCGCCGGCTTCTCGACCTACGATCCCGAGACGTACTATCACGACCTCGCGCGGGCGATCACGATCGTGATGGACGCCCGGGAGCCCGGTCCGGAGAGGGATGCCTACCTCTCCCGCTGGGTCCGCATCGAACTCGTGGGCCGACTTCACTCCGACGCGGTCCGCTGGATGCCGGCGGGTCGCCGCGACGCATTCTTCGCCGCCGTGCGCGACACGCTGACGAACGCGATGCCGGCCGACATCGTCGCCCGGGTCCCCGCGGCGTGGCGCTGGCCGACCGCGCTGGCCGTGGTGGCCACGCCCGCCGAGTTCCTCCGCGCCGAGGACGCGATGCGGCTCACCGTCGCCGCCGACCTCGAGGGCGTCCCCGGGTCCACCGCCCTGGCCGGCCTGGTCTCGCCCGAGTCGCTCGAACGTGCCGTGGCTCTGCTGGGCGCAGACGAGCCCCTCCCGAACGGTCGGGCAGCGCGAACGCCACGCGTGGCGCGGATCCGCCGCCTCCAGCACGCGGCACTGCGCGTGACCGCCGTGAGCGGTCGCCTGCACCGGCAGCTGGCGGACTGGGGCCGCACCCCGGTGCTCTTCGCGCGTCAGACGGGCGCCGCGGTCGCGCCGATCCTCGCCGTCGCCGCCTTCGTGTGCGCGCTGACCGGGGCACCGGGGGCCGCGACCCTGCTCGTCGCGGGTGCGGGTGCGATCACGATCGCGCTGGCCGTGAGGTCCACGGGCGGCGGGGGGACGGCCGTCCGTCAGCTGCTGGTCCTCGCGACGTGTACGCCGCGCGCCGCGAGCGTGCGCGAATGGGTGGCGATCGCCGCGTCCGCCGTCCTCGTCGGCGCCGGACACGTCGCGGACGGTCTCAGCCGCCGCCGCAGCGTGCGGGCGCACGCCGGGGCGATCGTGTGGCGGCATCCCGGCACGATCACACTCCGGGCGGCGGCGATCACCGTGCTGTGCGCGGTCGTCGCGGCCCTCGTGCTGTGAGTGCGCCCGACCTCGAGTCGACTCGGTACCCCCGGTGGGACTCGAACCCACACTGAAGCGATTTTAAGTCGCCTGCCTCTGCCATTGGGCTACGGGGGCCGGACGTCTGCGGAAACGACGGATGCCGCAGTGTCCATCTTCTCAGACGGGCCCTGCGGCATCCGGAGGTCGCTTACTTCGCGGCCGTGGCCTTCGCCGTGCTCGGCTTCGCCGGCTTCTCGGCGGGCTTTTGCACCTTCACCGTGTCGGTGATCGCCGGCGCCGGAGCAGCCGCCTCGGGAGCGGGTGCCTCCTCGACCTTCGGCTTCGGCCGGGAGGCGAACTCCTCGAACGCCGCACGCGGGAACTGGATCGCCTCGAGGCTCACGTTGTCGCGGCCCAGCCAGAAGTCGAGCCACCAGTCGCCGATGACACGCCACTTGCGCTCCCACGACGGCATCGCGAGCCCGTGGTAACCGCGGTGCGCGCACCAGGCGATGAAGCCCTTGAGGGCGATGTTGCCGGACTGGAAGACGCCGTTGTACAGGCCGAGACCTGCGACGGCTCCGAGGTTCTTGTGGAAGTACTGCTTGGGCTCCTCGCCGCGCAGAACCGCCACGAGATTCTTGGCGAGCAGCTTGGCCTGACGGACCGCGTGCTGCGCATTGGGCACGCACATGCCGCCCACACCGCCACCGGAGAGGTCGGGAACGGCGGACACGTCGCCGGCCGCCCAGGCGCCCTCGATGATCTCGTCTTCGGAACCGACGCGGAGGTCGGGACGCGTCTGGATGCGACCGCGGCCCTCGACCATCAGGTCGCTGCCGCGGACCACGGTCGGGTTCGCCATGACACCGGCGGTCCAGACGATGAGGTCGGTCGAGATCGTCTCTCCCGTCGAAAGCTCCACGTTGCCGTCGACCGCGCTGGTGACCTGCGTGTCCAGGTGCACGTTCGCGCCGCGCTTGGCGAGGCTCTTCAGCACCCACTCGCTCGTCTTCAGCGAGACCTCGGGCATGATGCGGCCCATCGCCTCGATCAGGTGGAAGTGCGTGTCTTCGAACGTGAGCTCGGGGTAGTTCTTCAGCAGCGCGGACCCGAGAGCACGCAGCTCCGCGAAGACCTCGATGCCGGCGAAGCCGCCGCCCACGACCACCACGGTCAGCAGGCGATCCCGGTCGGGACCGGCGGGCATCGTGGCCGCGCGGTCGTAGTTCGTGAGGATGCGGTCGCGGATCGCGACGGCCTCTTCGATCGTCTTGAGCCCGATCGCGTTGTCGGCGATGCCCGGGATCGGGAACGTCCGCGAGACGGCGCCGGCGGTCACGACGATCTGGTCGTACTCGTGCTGCCAGCTCACGCCGTCGGCCCGCGTGATGGTCGCGGTCTTGTTCGCGTGGTCGATGGCCGTGACCTTGGCCGTGACGACCTTGGTGCGCTTGAGGTGGCGACGGTGGCCGACGACGGCGTGCCGCGCCTCGATCTCGCCGGCCGCGACCTCGGGCAGGAACGGCTGGTAGGTCATGTAGGGAAGCGGGTCGACCATGGTGACCTCGGCTTCGCCCTTGCGCAGGTGCTTCTCGAGCTTCCAGGCGGTGTAGAAGCCGGCGTAGCCGCCGCCGACGATCAGGATTCTGGGCGCAGTGGTCTGTGCGCTGTTCACGGTGGGGGGACTCCTCGCGGGATCAATTGTTCGGCGTACGCGAGTGACGCGCCGATCTGATGCGTCGGACAGCGACGATGATGCCGAACACAACGAGTATAGCGGGCACCGTGAGACCGGCCAGCGGAATGGTGCCGTAACGCAGGGTTTCGGCGGTCGGCAGGAGCACCGACTCGCTGTCGCCGACGTCCGTGGCCGGCGGCAGCGGTGCGACCGTCGCCGGCGCCCGGCTCGGTTCCGGCACCGGCACCGCCTCGGCGCGACGGTGCAGACGGATCCAGTCGACGAGGCTTCCCATCGGGTTCGTGTCGACATGCCGGATGCCGGACGCGGACACGGCGGCCGCGGCGTCGACGATGCCGTAACCGTACGTGGCATCCGGAACCTGCTTCTGCGGCGGCGCCCGCCGCGCCGTCTGGATCACCCGCTCGATGACGTCGTTCGCGTCGAGGTGCGGGTGGGCGGCACGAACCAGCGCGATGATCCCCGCCACGATCGGCGCCGCGCCGCTCGTTCCCTCCCAGCTGACCGTCTGGCCGTCCGCCGAGATCCCGAGCAGCTCCTCGCTCGGTGCGGCGACGCCGATGGTGATCCCCTGGGTGGATGCCTCACGGCTCGCTGAACCGGTGCGCGTGACCCCCGCCACGGTGAGCACCCCGGGAATCGTGGCGGGGGCACCGACCCGGGCGGTGCCCGATCCGCGGTTTCCGGCGGCGACCACGATCACGACGTCGTGCTGGTAGGCGTAGAGGAACGCGTCGTCCCAGCTCGGATCCCATTCCGGCGAGTTCGTGGTGAACGACAGGTTGATCACGCTCGCCCCCTGATCGACGGCCCAGCGGATGCCTTTCGCGACCTGTTCCGCGAACGGCACGCTCGACGAGGAACCGAACCCGAGGGAGACGGACAGCACCTTCGCCTTCGGTGCGACACCGATCATGCCGGAGCCGTCGGATTCGCCCTGGGCGGCGATCAGCGACGCCACCCAGCTCCCGTGGTCGGCATCGACCGCTCCGACCGGCGTGCGGCCGTTCGACGACCCGACACCCGACTCGTCCGTGCCGCCGCGGACCGCCGGGTCGAGCTGCGCGGCCCGCCCCACCCCGGTGTCGATCACCGCGATCGTCTGACCCTGGCCCTGGGTGACCCGCCAGGCGTCGCGCACAGCGGTGCTGTCGAGCCAGTACTCGGCCTTGCGAACCGGGTCGGCCGGGTCGTCGGGTGGCGGAGCGGCGCCGGTGAGCACGAGCACGGCGAGGATGCCCGAGATCGCCAGAAGCATCCCCCGCCGCATCGGGCTACTCCGCCTCGGCGGTCGGCTCGGGGCGGAGTGCGGCGCCGGGCTCCGCACACACGCAGCGCGCGGGCGACCAGGGCGATCGGGCAAGGGCCGCATCGCCGATGGGATTCACACCCGGACCCGCCGCGAGCGCGTGTCCGGCGAGGGCGTGGAGGCACTTGACCCGGGTCGGCATCCCGCCCGCGGAGATGCCCGCGATCTCGGGGACCTCACCGAATTGAGCCCGGTCGGCGAGGTACGCGAGGTGGGCGGCCTCATAGGCGGCGCGCACGTCGTCGTCGGCGAGCAGCTCCTGCAGCTCGGGCATGACGTGCTCGGCTTCGAGCGTCGACATCGCCGCGGTCGCGGCCGGATGCGTGAGGTAGTAGAAGGTGGGGAACGGGGTGCCGTCCGGAAGACGCGGCGCCGTCGCGACGACGGTCGGGTTGCCGCAGATGCACCGCGCGGCGATCCCCACGACTCCGCGCGGCTCACGACCGAGCTGACTGCGCAGCACCGCGATGTCGGCGGGGGCGAGCGGGGCGAAAGGCGGTGTCGTCACCCGTCCAGGGTATCGACACCCGTGCACTCACCCGGCATCCCGACCGGACGGCGCTACTTCTGCACCGCCACCCGTGCGGTGCCGGCCGCGGCGATCGACGCCACCAGCTGCGACGTCCAGTCGGTTCTGGTCTGCTCGACCGACCTGCTCACCGCCCGCTGCTCCTGCGGCAGGCGCGCAGCCGGAAGATCGTCGATCACGAGGTAGACGACGTCGCCGGGCTTCACGTAGTAGAGGCGCTCGCGGGCCTGGGTGGTGATGTACGCCGGGTCGTTCCAGCGGGAGCGCTCCTGATCGAGAGCCGCCACGTCGTCCTTGGTGACGCGGACGGAGTGCTGCAGCGCGGCGATCTGCTGCTGCTGCCCGACGTAGGTGGAGACCGTCGGGACGAGCACGCAGACCGCGAGGATCACGAGGCCCAGCATGATGACCGTGAATCCGGACAGACGGAGGCCGCCGAGCCAGCCGCGCACATCCACCCGGCGTGCGGGGCTCTTCGCCGGCTGAGGACGACCGGTGCGGGGCGGACGCGCGGATGCCGGCGTCGTCCTGCCGGATGCCGGCTTCGGCGATCCGCCGGCGGACTTGGCGCGGGCCCCGGACGTGCCCCCGGATGCCGAGAGGGGAGCCGGACGTTTCATTCGACTCCCCTCTCGTATCGATGCTTCTTAGTGCTGATCAGGCCTTACTTGCCGAAACGCGGGAAGGCTGCCGCGCCGATGAACTCGGCGGCATCCCCCAGCTCTTCTTCGATCCGCAGAAGCTGATTGTATTTCGCGACCCGCTCGGACCGGGCAGGCGCACCGGACTTGATCTGACCCGAGTTCACCGCGACGGCGAGATCGGCGATCGTGGTGTCCTCGGTCTCGCCGGAGCGGTGCGAGAGCATCGTGGTGTAGCCCGACCGGTGCGCGAGACTGATGGCGTCCAGCGTCTCGGAGAGAGTGCCGATCTGGTTGACCTTGACCAGCAGCGAGTTCGCAACACCGAGGTCGATGCCCTTCGCGAGGCGCTCCGGGTTGGTGACGAACAGGTCGTCGCCGACGAGCTGGACCTTCTTGCCGAGCGCGTCGGTGAGGGCCTTCCAGGCATCCCAGTCGTCTTCGGCGAGGGCGTCCTCGATCGTCACGATCGGGTAGTCGTTCACGAGCCCGACGTAGTACTCGGTGAGCTCGGCGGCCGTCCAGTCCTTGTTCTCGAGGCGGTAGACGCCGTTGTCGAAGAACTCGGTCGCCGCGACGTCCAGGCCCACCGCGATCTCGGAGCCCGGAGTGAACCCGGCCTTCTCGATCGCGCGCACCAGGAAGTCGAGGCCCTCGCGGTTGCTGGGCAGGTCGGGGGCGAACCCGCCCTCATCGCCGAGGCCGGTGTTGAAGCCGGCCGCCTTCAGCTCGCCCTTGAGGACGTGGTACGTCTCGGCGCCCCAGCGCAGCGCCTCGGCGAAGCTGGACGCACCGATCGGGGCGAGGAAGAACTCCTGCATGTCGATGCCGTTGTCGGCGTGCTCGCCGCCGTTGATGACGTTGAACAGCGGAACGGGGAGGATGTGCGCGGACGGTCCGCCCAGGTAGCGGAACAGCGGCAGGTCGGCGCTGTCGGCGGCGGCCTTCGCGACCGCGAGGCTGACGCCCAGGATCGCGTTGGCGCCGGTGCGCGACTTGTTCGGCGTGCCGTCGGTCTCGATCAGGATCTCGTCGATGACGCGCTGCTCGGAAGCGTCGATGCCCTCGATCGCGGGGCCGAGCTCGTCGATCACCGCGTCGACGGCCTTCAGGACGCCCTTGCCGCCGTAGCGGCTCTTGTCGCCGTCACGCAGCTCGTACGCCTCGAAGGCTCCGGTGGACGCGCCCGACGGAACGGCCGCACGCTGCACGATGCCGTCGTCGAGGAGCACCTCCACCTCGACGGTCGGGTTGCCGCGCGAGTCCAGGATCTCGCGAGCGCCTACAGCCTCGATCAGTGCCACAGGTGGGCTCCTTCGTTTGGAGGGGTGGGCTTCCGAGTCTAGGGCGCGATGTCGTCGCCCGTCACGTCGGCGACATCCGTCAGCACGGCGATCGCGACGCCGTCCCACCCCTTGCGATCGATGGTCTGCAGCGCCGTCGCGTCGAAGCGCGGGTCCGTGCCCAGCATCACGAGGCCGGCGCGGGTTCCGGTCACGTGCGACGCGGTGACCTCCGGATCCGCCACGTCTCCCCCGCGACCGACGTTGTCCACCACCACGACCGTGCCCGGGTGCCCGAGGCGGGCCGCCCAGTCGAGGTAGATCGTGTTGGACTCCTTGTCCGCGTCGATGAACACGAGGTCGTAGTCACCGGCCAGGGTCGGCAGCACCTCGGCGGCACGCCCCAGCCGGATGTCGACCTTGTGCCCGACCCCGGCCCGCTCCAGGCTCGCGCGCGCGATGGCGGCGTGGGCGGGCTCGGCCTCGATCGTGGTGACGGTGCCGTCGGCCGGGATGCCGCGGGCCAGCCAGATCGTCGAGTAGCCGCCCAGGGTCCCGATCTCCAGGACGCGCCGCGCCCCCGAAATCCGTGCCAGCAGGTGGAGGAGCTTGCCGTTCACCGGCGCCACCTCGATCGACGGGAGGTGCGCGGCATCCTGATCGGCCACCGCACGCTCGAGCGCTTCGTCGTGCCCGACGAGGGTGGCGGTGAAGTACGCGTCCAGGCGACGTGCGGCATCCAGGGTGAGTTCGGTCATGCCCTCAGGGTGTCGCGGGGTCCTCGTGTCGTCAAGGGCGGCCGGCGGCGCGCAGCTGCTCCACGACGGCCGTGATCCGGCGCTCCCGAGTGTCGGCGCGCTTCGCATCCTGGACGGCGCGGGCGTGCTCCTTGCGCTGTGTGTAGCTCAGCGCATCGAACGCGGCGCGCAGCGCCGGATCGGCGTCGAGGGCCGCGGCGAGATCCTCCGGCACCTCGACGGTGCGATCCTGCGAGTCCAGCTCGATCACCGCGTCGACGGTGTCGCCGATCTCCACGCCGAGGTCTGCCCGTGCCGCCTTGGAGAGCCCGATGAGGTTCTTGCCGCCCATCACCCCCAGGCGCAGCGGCAGGGAGCGGTCGCCGATCGTCACCCGGACGGCGGCGCGCTTGCCGCCGCCGAGTTCGGCGACCTGGGCGTCGGTCAGTTCGATCGCCGTCGCCGGACCCTGCGGGGCGAGGACGGCTCGAAGGTGCACACTCATACCCCGATCCTGACCCATCGACCCCCGCCGGCGTCAAGCACCCCGGCCGCCTCGCGCCTCAGGGGCGGTACCGCCGCGGCATCCGCCGCCGGAATGCGCCGGCCCAGTCGGTGTCGACCATCACCGACCCGGCCTTCACCCCGATGCACAGGCTGACGAAGGTCAGCACCGCGGCCTCGGCGGACGAGGACCCCAGCGAGGCGAGCGCGACCAGCCCCACCGTGCCCGGCACGAGCAGCAGGAACGCGGGTCGGAACATGACCGATGCGGGCACTCCGAGGGGCATGCGTTCGAGCAGCCGCGCGGCCACGAACAGCACGGCGCCGACCGCGCCGGTCGCGACCGGGGCTCCGAAGGCCGGCGTCAGAACGGTCAGGAGGCCGTACGTGCACAGCATGACGACCACGCTCACCACCGCGAGACGGATGCCGGAGCCGAAGGCGACGCACACGCCCAGAGCAAGACCCACGACGCCGACCCAGGCGACGGACGCGGGTGGGGCCGCGCCCCAGCCGGGACCGGCCGACCCGGCGATCGTCTCACCGACCAGACTCGACGAGCGCTCGTCCACGTGGACTCCGGTGACGGTGCTGCCCGCGACGATGCCGACGTACATGAACCCGAGGACGATCAGGCCGTACATCAGCCGCGCCGAGCCCGTCACGATATCGGTCGCGGTCAGCTCCAGCAGGGCGTTGGTGATGAGCGCACCGGGCACGAGGATGGCGAAGGGCGCACAGACGGCGAACAGCGGGATCGGTCCGAGGCCGAGGAGCGCATCGATCGCCGCCATCGCCGTGGTCGAGAGGAACGCCGCGACGAAGGGCACGAGCGCGGCGGCCGGACGCACCCGGCCCATCACGGCGGTGACGACGGCGAGCAGCAGACCCACGAGGGTCGAGGCGGCGATGGCCCACCACGGGCAGCGGAAGACCAGGGACAGCCCGCCGGAGACGAGCGCGCTGCCGAGCACCCACGCGAGGTCCGGGTGCGCGAGCCGCATGCGCCGGATCGCGCGGATCCGCGCGTCGGCCCCGTCGAGCCGGATGCCGCCACCGGCGAGGCCGTGGGCGAGCCGGATGGCGTGCGCGCCCTGCCGGATCGTGAGCGACTGCGACGGCACGATCGCCATGGCCGTCCCGGGCTGTGCGCCGGCGCTGCCGACCAGGACGGCCGCCGGGAGGACGGCGACCGGGGGTGCCGGCTCCGTGCTCGACGCCGGCCAGATCTGCAGCAGCGCTTCGCGGACGTCGGTGACGGACAGCTCGGCTTCGAGGAGCAGCGCCCCCATCGCGGCGAGCGCCGTCTCCTCGGGGGTCGCCGGGTCTCGTGTCGGACTCGTCATCGGCCCTTCCGCTGTGCTCGTCTCCGGACGGCGGGCCGGTGCCCGCGCTCTCAGCGCCTCAGCGTAGCGCCGTCGGGTCCGCAGGCCGTCATCGTCCCGCCCGGTACTCGGTCGCCGTGAGGCCGAGGACCGTGCGGAAGTCTCCGGCGAGGTGCGCCTGATCGCTGTACCCGAGCTCGACGGCGATCGCGGCGAGGGATGCCGCAGGCTCCTCGCGCACGCGCTGGGCGGCCTCCTGGAGGCGCCGACGGCGGATCATCGCCGCGGGCGGCATCCCGACGGTGCGGTGCGCGAGCCGCTGGAGCGTCCGCGGCGAGACCGAAAGCCTGGCGGCGGCATCCTCGAGTCGGAGCACCGTGGCGTCGGTCATGAGCAGCCGCGCCATCTCGTTCGCGAGCCGGCCCTCCCCCGTGGGCGTGCCCGCCCGCGCACCGATCCACTCCGACAGGATCCCGACCGCTCCCGGGAGGTCCTGCGGCATGACCCGGCCGACGGCGGCCACGAGCTCGGGAGCATCGAGCCGCACGTGTCCGTCCACCAGGTCGGCCGGTTGCGCGCACAGGGCGGCGAGCGCCGCGGGCCGAAGCAGCGCACCCACGGCCCACCCTCGCCCCGTGAGGTCGCGGCGAGCCACCCGGGAGGACGGCCCCCAGAGCGTCAGCGTGTCGTCCTCCACGACGAGATTCGCCGCGGGATACGCGAGGGTCCGCTGCGGCGACCGCTCCCCTGCAGGCAGATCCCACACCGGAATCCAGAACCACTCGACGAGCTCGGCGGTGTCGCCCGTCGCCGGGACGCGCGTGAATTCGGGAAGCCGCTCCGGGTAGAGCGCGCCCCGGGTGGCGTCCGGCGTCTGCCCGGCCATGTCTTCGAGCCTGGCACAGATGTGGCGCGAATCTCCAAGCCTCCCCGCGGGACGTTTCGTAGATTCGCACCATGACCACGAACAACATCACCGGCGCGACCGGCCGCCACACCACCGACGGCCGGCCGAACGTCGCGACCAGCCTCACCCCGTTCCTCGCGATCCGCGACGCCCGCGGCGCCCTCGATTTCTACCGGGACGTGTTCGGCGCCCGTGTCACCGACGTCACCGAGTTCGACGGGCTCGTCGTCCACGCCGGGCTCGACTTCGGCACCGGCATCCTGCAGATCGGGGAGCCCTCCCCCGCCTACGGACTGGTCCCGGCACCGGACGGAGACGACGACTGCTACTCGATGGGTCTCTACGTCCCCGACGTCGATGCCGTCACCGAGCGCGCGGTGGCCGCCGGCGCGACCGTCCGCGAGGAGCCGTCGACGTTCGTGTCGGGCGATCGGTTCGCCAGCATCCGCGACCCCTTCGGCGTGCGCTGGTCGATCATGACGCGTGTCGAGGATCTGTCCGAGGAGGAGTCCGCGGCACGCGTCGCCGAGTGGGCGGCGTCGATGTCGGCCGGCTGATCCGGCTCAGGCGAGCGGCTTCAGCTCGAGATCGTCGGCGCCGGCGGAGACGAGCGCGAACGCGGTGTACCCGTCGGCGGCGGCCCTCTCCAGGAGCGCCTTGAGGTTCTTCGTGCGGGTCTCCAGCCGGACGCGGGCCCCGGCCCCGATCAGGCGCGTCTTGTGCGCGACGAGCTCGCCGACCGGGACGTCGCGGTCGTGCACCAGCACGACCGCGTCGACGCCGTCGGCGGCGGCGTCGGCGACGAGGTCGACGATCCGCTCGAAGCCGATCGAGAATCCGACGGCGGGGACGTCCTGGCCGAGGAACCGCCCGATCATGCCGTCGTAGCGTCCGCCGCCGCCCAGCGAGTAGCCGACGCTGGGGTGCGCCAGCTCCAGGATGGTGCCGGTGTAGTAGCCCATGCCGCGCACGAGGAACGGATCGAACACGAGGGGGATCTCGAGCGTGCCGCGCGCGGCAGCCACCGCCTGCCCGATGCCCACGAGGTGCGCGACGATCTCGTCCGGCGCCCCGTCGGGCAGCGCCTTGCGGATCTGCCGCTCCCCGTAGGAGTTGTACTCCAGCGTCACCGGTCGCACCAGGAAGGCTTCGAAGGCGGCGACGGCGCTCTCCACGGCGCCGCGGTCGCGGAGCTCCGCCGCCACGCCCTCCGGCCCGATCTTGTCGAGCTTGTCGATCGTGATGAGCACCCCCGGGCGGTCGGCGACGGGGAACCCGAACGCGTCGAGCATCCAGTCCAGCGCTCGCCGGTCGTTGATGCGGATGCTGCCGCCGTCGAGCCCGAGCGCGTCGAGGGTGTCCAGGGTCGCGACCGCGAGCTCCGCCTCGGCCCGCGAGGAGGCATCGCCGATGATGTCGATGTCGCACTGCACGAACTGGCGGTAGCGCCCCTTCTGCGGGCGCTCGGCCCGCCACACGGGGGCGATCTGGATGGACCGGAAGACGGTCGGCAGCTCGCCCCGGTGGCTCGCGTAGAACCGGGCGAGCGGCACGGTCAGGTCGTAGCGCAGCCCGAGGTCGGTGAGCTTCGCGGGGTCGTCGGCCGAGGCGCGGATCGCCTCGGCATCCAGCCCGCGCTTGAGCACGTTGTAGGCGAGCTTCTCGTTGTCGGCGCCCAGGCCCGCGTGCAGACGGTCGTACTCCTCCATCACCGGAGTCTCGATCTCGTCGAAACCATGCGCACGGTAGCGCTCGCGGATGACGGCGAGCACGCGCTCGCGGCGGGTCTTGTCTGCGGGGAGGAAGTCGCGCATGCCGCGCGGCGGGTTCACGGATGCCACCCCCTCATTGTTCCAGGTCGGCGGAGCCCTCCCGAATCGCCCCGGGCGCGCCCCTCCGCCCGGGTGTCACGCGCCCGCGTCGCGAATGGTGCGCTCCAGGCTCCGGAGTCGCTCGCGCAGGGCACGCTCCGCGTCCCACCCGTTCGCGCGCGCGGCGGCCACCAGCGCAAGCAGCGCATCCCCGAGCTCGGCCTCGGACGCCGGGGCGACACCCGCCTCGGCCGCCCCCGCGTCGGGCACCGGGACACCCACCTGCGCGGCCTTCCCGGTCAGCTTCTGCGCCAGCGCGAGCGACGGCATGTGTTCGCTCACGCCGTCGAGCACGCTGGTTCGCGTGCGCTTCTCCGCGGCCTTGGCGGCGTTCCACAGCACGAGCACCTGTTCGGGGGTCTCCGCGGTCTCGCCGGCGAAGACATGGGGATGCCGGCGCACCATCTTCTCGGTGAGCCCGCGGGCGACGTCGTCGATGTCGAACGGGTCGTCCGGGTCGCGTGACGCGATCTCGGAGTGGAACAGCACCTGCCACAGCAGATCGCCGAGCTCTTCGCGCAGGTCGGCGCGGGACCCCGCCTCGACCGCGTCGATGACCTCCGCGCTCTCCTCGACGAGATACGGCACCAGGTCGCGGTGGGTGATCTGCTGGGTCCAGACGCAGCGGTCGCGGACTTCATGCATCACCTCTGCGGCGGCCCGCAGGGGATCCGGCTCGCTCATACGATCTCCTTTCGGCGCGCGACGGCGGCGCGCCACGCGACCAGTGCCGCACCGAGCACCAGCGCGACGACCGATCCGGCCAGCACGCCGAGGGTCGCGGCATCCTGATCCTGCGCGCTGCCCGCGAACGCGAGCGACGCCAGAAGCAGCGACACGGTGAATCCGATCCCGCCGAGGGCGGCGACCGCGACGAGGTCGGGCACCGCGAACTGCTCGCCGTGGCGGCCGATCGTGCGCTGCGAGATCCACGCCGCCCCGCTGATGCCGACCAGCTTTCCGACCGGCAGAGCGACCAGAACGCCCCAGAACGCCCACGAGAGACCCTCTCCGGGGGCGGGGATGACGACCAGCGCGGCGAAGAAGGCGAACACCGGCAGGATCAGCGCGTTGATCCAGGGTTCGAGCGCGTGGCGGGTGCGCAGGGCCGGTCCCTGCGCCATCGCGAGGCCCAGGAGGACCCCGGCGATCGTCGGATGCACGCCCGACAGGTACATGAAGCACCACGCGGCGACCGCCACGACGCCCATCGCGACCGCGATCGGGACGTGCCCGCGGCCGCCCAGCATGCGGCTCAGCACCGCGAACACCGCCACCGCGACGAGCGCCAGGGCGAGCATTCCCCACCGCAGGTCGGACGCGTAGAGCACGGCGATCAGCACGATTCCCACGATGTCGTCGATGATCGCGAGCGCCAGGAGGAATGCGCGGACGCCGCCGGGCAGGCCGCGCCCGAAGACGGCGAGCACTCCCAGCGCGAACGCGACGTCGGTCGCAGTCGGCACGGGCCATCCGGCGGCGACGTCGTGCCCGGCGGTGACCGCGAGGTAGATCACGACCGGGACGACGACGCCGCCCAGCGCGGCGATCGCCGGCTGGACGGCCCGGCGCACGTTGCTCAGCTCGCCCCGCGTCAGCTCGAACTGCAGCTCGACGCTCACCGCGAAGAAGAAGATCGCCAGCAGGCCGTCCTGCACCCAGTGCGCGACTGACAGGTGGAACGGCGCCGGACCCACGTCGGTGTGCGAGAACGAGAGCACGGCGGGCCCCGCGGACGTATTGGCGACCAGCAGGCCGACCGCGGCCGCCACGAGCAGCAGCGCGGCGGCGAAACGCTCGGAGCGGAGGACCATCATCGCCCCCATCGTAACGAGCCGCCTTCGACACGAGCCGGTAACGCGGGGCTGGCTAGGCTGGACGCGATGCGTGAACCCACCCCCACCGAAGCCCTTGACCTCGTCGGACGATATGAGGCCGGTCACGAGATTCCGGAGCGGATGCGCGGCGACGTGCGTCTGCTCAGCACCCTCCTCGGCCGTGTCCTGCGCGAGAGCGGAACCCCCGGCCTGTACGAGGACGTCGAGCGCCTGCGCGTCGCGACCATCCAGGCGTACACCGACGAGACGCCGGAGGCGTTCGCCCGCGCGGAGCAGATCGCGCAGTCGTTCACCACCGAGCGCGCCGACGAGGTCGCGCGCGCCTTCACCGTGTACTTCCACCTCGCGAACCTCGCCGAGGAGCACCAGCGGGTGCGGGTGCTGCGCGAGCGCGACGGGCGCCCCGAGAAGGAGGACGCCACCGATTCGGTCGCCGCCGCCTTCGTGCGGCTCGCCGCCGAGGTCGGCGACGACACGGCCCTCGAGCGTCTGCGGAACCTGCGCTTCCACCCCGTGTTCACCGCCCACCCGACCGAGGCCCGCCGCCGCGCCGTGTCCAGCAGCATCCGCCGCGTCGCGGGCCTGCTCGCCGAGTACGAGGACTCCGCGCGCGACGGGGCCGACCAGCGCCGCGCGGAGCGTCGCATCCTCGCCGAGATCGATCTGCTCTGGCGCACGGCTCCCCTGCGTCCGCAGAAGCCCAGCCCCACCGACGAAGTGCACACGATCATGTCCGTCTTCGACGAGACGCTGTTCACGGCCGTCCCCAAGGTCTACCGCCGCATCGACGACGCCCTGCAGGGCATCGCCGCCGGCAGCCGCAAGCCCGTCGTGCGCCCGTTCGTCCGGGTCGGATCCTGGGTGGGCGGCGACCGCGACGGCAACCCGTTCGTCACGGCCGCGACGACCCGCAAAGCCGCCGCGATCGCCAGCGAGCACGTGCTCCTCGGCCTGGAACGTGCGGCCACCCGCATCGGACGCACCCTCACACTCGATGCGGTATCCACGCCGCCGTCCGCCGAGGTCGAGGCCCTCTGGCGCCGGCTCAAGGACTCCGACGAGGATGCCGCGGCCGAGATCGCCAAGCGCTCGCCGGACGAACCCCACCGGCGCGTGCTGCTTCTCATCGCCCGCAAGATCGGGGCGACGCGCACCCGCGACGCCGACCTGGCCTATCCCGACGCCGACGCTCTGCTCGCCGACCTCGCCCTCGTCCAGCGCTCCCTCGTGGACGCCCGCGCGCCCCGGCACGCGTACGGCGAACTGCAGTCGCTCATCTGGCAGGTGCAGACGTACGGCTTCCACCTCACCGAACTCGAGGTCCGGCAGCACTCGGCCGTGCACCGCACGGTGCTCGCCGAACTGGATTCCGGGGCCCCGATCAGCGAGCAGACCGAGGAGGTGCTCGACGTCTTCCGCGCGATCGCGCACATCCAGCAGCGGTACGGCCTGCGCGCCGCGGGCCGGTACATCGTCTCGTTCACCCAGTCCGCCGCCGACCTCGACGCCGTGCACCGGCTCGCGCGCCACGCGGTCGGCCCGTCCGGGACGCCGCCCGTGCTCGACGTGATCCCGCTGTTCGAGACGTTCGCCGACCTGCAGGCGGCACCGGGCATCCTCGCGGAGATCGTCACCCATCCCGCGTTCGCCGCACGGCTGGAGGAGACCGGGCGCCGGCTCGAGGTGATGCTCGGGTATTCCGACTCCTCGAAGGACGTCGGTCCGGTCGCCGCCAACCTGGCGCTCTACGAAGCGCAGGCGCTCATCGCGGCGTGGGCGCAGGATGCCGGCATCGAGCTCACGCTCTTCCACGGTCGCGGCGGCGCCCTCGGACGCGGTGGCGGCCCCGCGAACAGCGCCGTCCTCGCGCAGCCGCCGCACTCCGTCGACGGGCGCTTCAAGCTCACCGAGCAGGGCGAGGTCATCTTCGCGCGGTACGGCGAGCCGGCGATCGCCATGCGCCACATCGACCAGGTGGCGGCCGCGGTGCTGCTGGCATCCTCGCCGTCGAACGAGCAGCGCAACAGCGCGGCCGCCGAACGCTACGCCGACGTCGCGGCCACCATGGACCGGACCTCCCGCGCGCGGTTCTTCGAGCTCGTGAAGGCGCCCGGGTTCGCCCCGTGGTTCGCGACGGTGACGCCCATGGAGGAGATCGGCCTGCTCGCGCTGGGCTCCCGTCCGGCTCGCCGCGGCCTGTCGGTCGAGTCGCTCGAAGACCTCCGCGCGATCCCGTGGGTGTTCGCCTGGACGCAGGCGCGCATCAACCTCGCCGGCTGGTTCGGCCTCGGCACCGCCCTCGACGCCGTCGGCGACGAGGCTCGTCTGCGCCAGGCCTACCGCGACTGGCCGCTGCTTCGCACGCTCATCGACAACGTCGCCATGAGCCTCGCCAAGACCGACGAGCGCATCGCCCGCCGCTACCTCGAGCTGGGCGACCGCGACGACCTGGCGCAGCTCGTGCTCGATGAGATGGCGCTCACCCGCGACTGGGTGGTGCGGATCACGGGCGGCGGCGAGCTGCTGGCGAACAAGCCGGTCCTGCAGCGGGCCGTGAAGCTGCGCAGCCCCTACGTCGACGCGCTCTCGCTGCTGCAGCTGCGGGCGCTGCGCGCGCTTCGCGAGGCACCGCAGGACGCACCGGCGGATCCCGAGCTGCAGCGCCTGCTGCTGCTGTCGGTCTCCGGGGTGGCGGCCGGACTCCAGAACACCGGGTGACCGGTCGCGGCCCGCTCAGACCTTGCGGGCCACGACCGTGTAGGTGCACGGGACCCGATCGCGTTCGCCGTCCGGCCACACGTAGTCCTCGCCCTGCTCGGCCATGCGGTCGGCGAATCGCCACGGCAGGGTGCGCCCCTCGTCGAGGCGCAGGATGCGCAGGCCGGCGCCGATCAGGGCGTTGACGGTCTCGGACACCGGGTGCGGCCACTGATAGGTGCGCGCGTGCGCCACGGTGCCGTCCCCGACGTAGGTCCCCGGCTCATCCCACTGCAGCGGGGAGCCGTCGCCGAAGTAGTTGTATCGGAGGACGAGCTCGTCGCGGTACTCGTCGAGCGCGTACAGCGCGGGGTGCCCTTCGCGGATGAAGAACGTGCCCCCGGGACGCAGGAGGGCTGCCACCTGCGCCGCCCACCGATCGAGGTCGGCCAGCCACACGATGGTGCCGATGCTCGTGTAGACGAGGTCGAAATCACCCTCGAGCACGCTGCGGGCGTCGAGCACGTCCGATTCCACCCACGTCGCCGGAATCCCGTGTCTGTCCGCAAGCTCGGCCGCGGCGTCGAGAGCCGGGCGCGAGAAATCGAGACCGGTGACGCGGGCGCCGCGGCGTGCGAACGAGATCGTGTCGGTGCCGATGTGGCACTGGAGATGACACACGTCGAGCCCGGCGACCCCGCCGGGCAGGAACGGCGAGAGCGCCTCCAGGTCGTCGGCGACGACGCTGGAGATGTGGTCGGGGTCATCGAACGCATCCAGTCCGTAGCCGTCGACATGCAGCGGCACGCGGTCGTTCCAGTTGGCCAGGTTCGCCTTCCGCGCCGAGTCCCAGGAGATCTTCGTCGAATCACCGTTCACGGCATCAGAGCGTAGCGGCGCGCGCGGCGTCCCGGCAGGGCGCCGACGTCACTCGGTGGCATCCTCCTCCGGATCGGACGGTGAATAGCGGCCCAGCTCGCCCGCCACCGCCTCCTCCGCCGCCGCGGCACTCGGCGTGAACCCGAGGACCACCGTCGTGAAGCGCTCCGCCGCGAGGGCCCGCAGCTCCAGCCGGGACCGCGCGACGATCGTCGCGGTGCGCTCAGTGCGCCGCAGCAGGGCGATCTCGCCGAACCCGTCGCCCGGGCCGAGGGTCGCCACGACCCGGCCCGCGCCGCGCACCTCGGCCTCCCCCGCCTCGATCACGTAGTAGCGATCCCCGAGGTCGCCCGCGGCGAACACCGTGTCGCCCGCCGACACGGTGACCGGCTCCAGACCCCGCGCGAGCTGTTCGATCGCGGGGAGCGGAAGCGGATCGAACATCGGCACGCGCTGGAGCAGGGCGATCTCGGTGTCCAGCGTGTCGACCGAGCGGTCCAGGGTCCGCAGGCGCCACCAGGAGGCCACCGCCAGGATCGGACAGAGCAGACCCATGGCGATGAGCGCGCCCTGGACGCCGAGCCACACGATGAGGGCCGACGTGAGGATGGAACCCACCCCGATGCTGATCGCGACCAGGCTCTCCAGCACGCCGAAGACCCGGGCGAGGACGGCGTCGGGCGTCAGACGGCCGATGAGCGTGAACCCGGCGGCGTCGATGAACGCGTTGGCGATGCCGACCACCGCGAGGAGGGTCAGCGCACTCGCCTGTTGCGGAAACACGCCGATGAGCGCGATCGGCAGCCCCCACAGGCCCACGCCGAGCGCGAACCACGCCCCCAGCCGCCACGTGCCCACCAGCACGGACGCGGCCAGTGAGCCCATCACCGCCCCGGCGCCGAACGCCGCCATCAGCGCACCCGTGCCGGAATCGCCCATCTGGAGCAATTGCACCGCCACCACGACCGAGAACACGGTGAGCGCTCCGCGGGTCAGGGTCTGGGCGGATGCCAGGCCGAGGACGAGAATCAGATCCGGGCGGTGCCCGACCGCACCCAGCCCCTCGGCCGCCTCGCGCAGCAGCGCCGGGCGCGTCGGCGGCGCGTCCGGCGGGGACGCCTCGTAGCGGAGTCCGATCACCAGGACGGCGGAGCAGAACGCGGCAGCGGCGGCGACACCCATCACCGTCGCCACGTCGGCGAGCGCCATCAGCACCGCGGCGATGAGCGGTCCGACCAGGCTCGCCGTCGAATCCAGGAGACCGCGCACGACGTTCGCACTCGCGAGCTCTCTCCCGGTGCGGCACAGAGTCGGCAGCAGTGCGGACTGCGCGGGACGGAACAGCGTCGCCGGCACCGCGGAGACAGCGGCGAGCAGGTACACGATCTGCACCGGCCCGGAGAGGGCGACGGTCACCCCGGCGGTGGCCATCGCGATGCCGCGCAGGCTCGACACGACCGACAGCACGCGCTCGCGACGCCCGCGATCGGCGAGCGGGGCGAGCAGCGGGGTCAGGAACGCCGGGGGCAGCATCGTGATGAGCCCGACGAGCCCCACGGCCAGCGCGCCTCCCGCGTTGTAGGCGACCACGCTGAGCGCCACGGTGAACGCGCACTCGGCGCCCCAGGCCGCGAAGAAGCTGAGCTGGGCCCGACGCAGGCTGGGGTTGCGCCAGTTGCTTGCGAACGCGGCGGCGGCCTCGCCGAACCGCCGCCGACTCCCGCGCGGACCCATGCGTGCACTCTAGGGGCTCGCCCGGCCGGCGACCAGGGCGCCCGCGTGCCGCGCTAGTCGATCTGGCGGTCTGCGGAGTGCCGCGCCAGGCTGCGCCCGTACCGCTCCGTGAGCTGCGTCATGAGGTCGGGCGTCTCGCGGTCGAGCCCGAACACGTACCCGGTGAAATCCAGCTCCTTCTGGGCCTCCCAGATCCGTTCGTGCTGGTCCGGCGGCAGGATCAGCAGCGGGTTGCCGACGGCGACCCACCCGATCGGGACCATCGTGTTCTCGGGAAGCACGGTGCGCAGGTGGACGACGCCGTTGATCCGAACTTCGCTGCCGGTGCCGATCCGGGCGCCGTTGAAGATCCGGGTTCCCGTCGCCAGGAACACCTCGTCGCCGATGACGGCGCCGGAGATGCTGACCATCGGGCCGACGAGCACATGGTCGCCGATGTGCACCGGGTCGATGGCCGAGGCCCGGATCAGCGCGTTCTCCATGACGATGACGCTCGCGCCGATGGTGATGGGGCCGCCTTCGGCCGTGATGACGGCGCCGTGGAGCACCTGGGTGTCGGGGCCGATCGTGACGTCGCCGCTGATGACGGCGGTGGGCGCGATCACGGCCGACGGGTGGATGCGCGGGCGCGCGCCGAGGTGCTCGAACTGCATGTGTTCACCGTAGCGCCCGTCGCGGATCCGCGATCGTCACACGATTCTGACCGTCGGTAAAGTGGCAGCCATGCCCCACCTGAGAACCGCGCCCACCCTCGTCGAGGACGTCTTCGAGTCCGTTCAGAAGCGCAATCCGCACGAGCCGGAGTTCCAGCAGGCCGTGCACGAGGTGCTCGAATCGATCGCACCGGTCCTCGAAGAGCACCCGCAGTTCGAAGGTGCCGGCATCCTGGAGCGCATCGTCGAGCCGGAGCGGCAGATCATGTTCCGGGTGCCGTGGGTGGACGACACCGGGCGCCTCCAGGTCAACCGCGGCTACCGCGTGCAGTTCTCCTCGGTGCTCGGCCCGTACAAGGGCGGGCTCCGGTTCCACCCGTCGGTGAACCTGTCGATCATCAAGTTCCTCGGCTTCGAGCAGATCTTCAAGAACGCCCTCACCGGACAGGGCATCGGCGGCGCCAAGGGCGGCAGCGACTTCGACCCGCACGGCAGGTCGGACGCCGAGGTGATGCGGTTCTGCCAGTCGTTCATGAGCGAGCTCTACCGGCATCTCGGCGAGCACACCGACGTGCCCGCCGGCGACATCGGCGTCGGCGCGCGGGAGATCGGCTACCTCTTCGGGCAGTACCGCAAGATCACCAATCGGCACGAGTCCGGCATGTTCACCGGCAAGGGCGTGCAGTGGGGCGGCGCCGAGGTGCGCACCGAGGCCACCGGCTACGGGGCGGTCTTCTTCGTCGAGGCCATGCTCGCCGTCCACGGGGAGACCCTCGCGGGCCGACGCGTCGGCGTCTCGGGGTCGGGCAATGTCGCGCTCTACGCGATGGAGAAGGCGCGCCAGCTCGGCGCGCTGCCGGTGACGGCATCCGACTCCTCGGGGTACGTCGTCGACGACGCCGGGATCGATCTCGGCCTCCTGCGCGAGATCAAGGAGGTCCGCCGGGGCCGGATCGCCGAGTACGTCGAGCACCGCACGAGCGCACGGTTCGTGCCCGGGGAACGGCCGTGGAACGTGCCGATGGATGTCGCGATCCCGTCGGCCACGCAGAACGAACTGGACGCCGCGGATGCCGAGGCGCTCATCGCGAACGGCGTCCGCGCGGTCGCGGAGGGCGCCAACATGCCCAGCACGCCCGAGGCGGTCGCGGCCTTCCAGGATGCCGGCGTGCTGTTCGGACCGGGAAAGGCCGTCAACGCCGGCGGCGTGGCGACCTCCGCCCTGGAGATGAGCCAGAACGCATCACGCCAGCGCTGGAACTTCCCGGACAGCGAACGCCGCCTGCACGAGATCATGCTCGGCGTGCACGACGCCTCGTTCGAGGCCGCGCGCCGCTACGGTCACGAGGGCGACTACGTCGTCGGCGCGAACTGCGCGGGGTTCGAGCGGGTCGCGCACGCCATGCTGGCGCAGGGCGTCATCTGACCCGTCGGGGCGGGCGTCTCAGTCGTCCTGTTCGGTGGGCCGCAGCAGGAGCTCGTTGATCATCTGGTGGCGTGGTCGCGTGACGATGTAGCGGACCGCGTCGGCCACGTCCGACGGTTCCAGCGCTTCCATCGCCGCCATCCGCTCGGCCTGGACCGCCCGGATCTCCGGACGCAGGTGGTCGCGCAGCTCGGTGCGAACCGCGCCGGGTTCGACGACGCCGACGCGCAGGTGCCGGCGGCTGAACTCCTGGCGGAACGACTCGCTGAACGCGCCGACGCCGTGCTTGGTCAGGTTGTAGACGGCCGAGCCGCGCTTGACCTGGCGTCCCGCCGTCGACGAGATGTTCACGAGATCCGCGACCCGCCGCGGGCCGAGCTCCGCCGCCGCGAGCAGATGCGGCAGCACGGCGTGCGTCATCGACAGCACGGCGCGGAGATTGATCTCCAGCATCCGGTCCCACTCCTCGAGGGGCGCGTCCGCGATCGGCCCGAGGAGCATGACGCCGGCATTGTTCACGAGGATGTCCAAGCGGCCCCAGCGTGCGATCGCCGCCGCCACGGCGGCATCCGCCGCGGCGCGGTCGGTGATGTCGGCCTCCACCACGAGGGCCTCACCGCCCGCGTCGCCGATCGACGCGGCGAGGGCCTCGAGCCGGTCACCGCGACGCGCGACCAGCGCCACGGCGGCGCCGTCGTCAGCGAGCGCGCGTGCGGTCGCCTCGCCGATTCCGCTCGATGCTCCGGTGACGAGGGCGACGGTTCCTTCGAGTGGTCTCACCGGGCCAGACTAGCGGCGACCCGATCCGGTCCGGGCCGATTCAGACGGCGGCGGTGACCGGGGCATCCTTCGCCGGCCAGAGCTGGCCGACCAATGCGCCGACCCACTCGAGGAGCGCGCCATCCGCGGGCATCTCGCCGTCGACGACGGGAAGCGGGACGAGCACCGCCTCCCCTCCGGCGACGATCTTCGCCTTGGGGTAGAGCCGCTGCAGGCGCACCTGCATCGAATCGGGCAGACGCGCCGGCGCCAGGCGCAGGTTCGACCCCATGGCCACCACGTCGGTGAGTCCGGCCTGCCCCACCCGCCGCCGGAGGCGCGCCACCGCGACGAGTCCTTCCACGGGCGCCGGCAGCTCACCGTACCGATCGCGCAGCTCGTCGACGACGTGGTCGATCGCGTCGTCCTTCGCGGTGACCGCCGCAGCCGCCGAGAGCTTCTGGTAGGCCTCCAGCCGCAGCCGCTCGCTGTCGATGTAGTCCTCGGGGATGCGGGCGTGCACCGGGAGCTCGAGTCGAAGCTCGACGGGGCCGTCGTTCTCCTCCCCGCGGAATGTGGCGACGGCCTCGCCGATCATGCGCAGGTAGAGGTCGAATCCGACGCCCGCGATGTGCCCGGCCTGCTCGGCGCCGAGGAGGTTTCCGGCGCCGCGGATCTCCAGGTCTTTCAACGCGACCTGCATCCCCGAGCCGAGCTCGTTGTTCACCGCGATCGTCTCCAGGCGATCGGCCGCGGTCTCGCTGAGCGGCTTCGCGTCGTCGTACAGGAAGTAGGCGTACGCGCGCTCCCGCCCGCGTCCGACGCGTCCGCGGAGCTGGTGCAGCTGGCTGAGCCCGTACTTGTCGGCCCGGTCGATGATGATCGTGTTGGCGTTGGAGATGTCGAGCCCGGTCTCGATGATCGTGGTCGACACGAGCACGTCGGCCTTGCGTTCCCAGAAGTCGTCGACGACCTGCTCGAGGTGATGCTCGCCCATCTGGCCGTGCGCCACGACGATGCGCGCCTCGGGGACGAGTTCCGCGAGCTCGCTCGCGACGCGCTGGATCGACTGCACGCGGTTGTGGACGTAGAACACCTGTCCTTCGCGCAGCAGTTCGCGGCGAATGGCCGCGGCGATCTGCTTGTCGTTGCGCGGGCCTACGTAAGACAGGATGGGATGCCGGTCTTCCGGCGGCGTCTGCAGGGTCGACATCTCCCGGATGCCCGTGACCGCCATCTCCAGCGTGCGCGGGATCGGCGTCGCGCTCATCGCGAGGATGTCGACGTTGGTCTTGAGCTTCTTCAGCGCGTCCTTGTGCTCGACGCCGAAGCGCTGCTCCTCGTCGATGATCATCAGACCCAGGTCCTTGAACAGGATCTTCTCGGTGAGGATCCGGTGGGTGCCGATGACCATGTCGACCGTGCCGTCCGCGAGCCCTGCGATCGTGTCGCGCGCCTGCTTGTCGGTCTGGAACCGCGACAGCGGCCGCACCTTGACCGGGAACCCGGCGAACCGTTCGCTGAACGTCTCGAGGTGCTGCTTGACCAGCAGGGTCGTCGGCACCAGCATGGCGACCTGCTTGCCGTCCTGGATCGCCTTGAAGGCGGCGCGGACGGCGACTTCGGTCTTGCCGAATCCGACGTCGCCGGACAGCAGCCGGTCCATCGGGATCGGCTTCTCCATGTCCGCTTTGATCTCGTCGATGGTCTGCAGCTGGTCGAGCGTCTCCGCGAACGGGAACGCCTCTTCGAGTTCGCGCTGCCAGGGCGTGTCGGGTCCGAACGCGTACCCCTTGGACGCCATCCGCGCGGAGTAGAGCTTGACGAGCTCGACCGCGATGTCGCGCACGGCCTTTCGCGCTTTGCTCTTGGCCTGTGCCCAGTCGCTGCCGCCCATCTTCGACAGGCTCGGCGCCTCGCCCCCGACATACCGCGAGAGCAGGTCGAGCTGGTCGGTGGGCACGAAGAGCTTGTCTCCCGGGTGCCCGCGTTTGGAGGCCGCGTACTCGAGCACGAGGTACTCGCGCGTGGTCTTGACCGCGTTGCGGCCACCGCTGGAGACCTCTCGGCGCTGCATCTCGACGAACTTGCCGATGCCGTGGGTCGCGTGCACCACGTAGTCGCCCGCCTTCAGCTGCAGGGGGTCGACCACGCTGCGCCGGCGGGAGGCGAGCTTCTTGACGACGCGCGAGTCGCCGCTGATCGTGCGTCCGTAGAACTCGGACTCGGTCAGCACCGCGAGCTTCGCGTCCGGTGCTTCGAAGCCGCGCTCGAGGGATGCCACGACGATGTGCGCGACGCCGGGCTCGGGCGCCTCGTGCACGGCATCCACCCGCCGTGCCGCGATGCCGCGCTCGGCCAGCACGTCGCGGGCGCGGTCGGCCAGGCCCGTCCCCGAGGCGGTGACGACGACCGCCCAGCCGTCGTGCAGCAGGTGTCCGATGTGTTCGGTCGCACCGTCGACGTTGCCCTGGAACGAGGGCACGCTGCGTGCCGGGATCCGCGCGGAGGCAGAGCCGGCCGCCGGTTCGATGAGGCCCTCGGATGCCGCGTCGGCCGCTCCCGAATCGAACGCGCTGAAGGTCCACCACACACCGCGGTGCTCGCGGGTGATCTCCGCGAGGCGGTCGAGACTGACGAAGTCGCCGGCGCCCAGGTCGATGGGGGTCTGCGCACCCGCGGTCGCCGCGTTCCACGCGGCCTCCAGGAACTCCCGGTTGGTGTCGGCGAGCGTGACCGCGCGCGTCTCGGACCGCTCCGGGTCCAGCAGCGCGACCGCCGCCTCGTCGGGCAGCACGTCGACGAGGGTGATGAGGGCGTCGACGAGGGCCGGCGTCAGCGACTCCATCCCCTCGACGGGGATCCCTTCGGCCATCTTCTCGAGCATGCCGCGCAGACCCGGGAACTGCTCGCTGAGGATCAGCGCGCGCTCGCGGACGGCTTCGGTGAGCAGCAGCTCGCGACCGGCCAGCAGCTCGACCCGCTCGACGTCACCGGGCAGGCTGCGCTGATCGGCCACGGAGAACGCGCGGATCTGGTCGACCTCGTCGCCGAAGAACTCGATCCGCGCGGGATGGTCGGCCGTCGGCGGGAACACGTCGAGGATGCCGCCGCGCATCGCGAACTCTCCGCGGCGGGAGACCATGTCGACACGGTGGTAGGCGCGTTCGACCAGCTCGGCGGCGATCTGACCGAGGTCGTGGCCGCGGGCGCCGGTCGCGAGCACGATCGGCACGGCGTCGGCGAGACCCGCCGCGAACGGCTGGAGTGCGGCGCGAACCGAGGCCGTGACGATCAGCGGACCACGCTCGGCCGGGTCCGCCGCGTTCCACTCGCGGATGCGCTGCAGCACCGCCAGGCGCCGCCCCACGATCTCGGCGCTCGGGCTGAGCCGCTCGTGCGGCAGCGTCTCCCACGCCGGGAAATGCAGCACGGTCGCGCCGGCGACGAGTGCTTCCAGGGCCGGTCCGACGGCGTCGGCACGGCGCCCGGTCGGGGTGATGACGAGCAGGACGGGCGGTGCGCCTGCGGCCGCGCGTCGGGCGAGCAGCGCCGCGAGGGCCGGGGCCGTGATGCCCTCGATCGCGGCGATCGACTGGTCGAAGGATGCCGAATCCAGCACCTCCCGGAGCGTCGAAGCCTGGGCGAGGGCGCGCGGAATCCCGGGAACTGTCACCGGACGAGTCTACGGCGCCCCTACGACATCGGCGGGGCGCAGGCCTCAGACGCGAGGTGCGTGGTGCTTCTGCTGGGCGGCGAGCAGGCCCTCCTCGACGAGCTGCTCGACGGCATCGGCAGCGTCGGAGACGAGGATCGGCAGCACTTTGCGGTCGGCGGCGCTGAACGGGTCGAGAACCCAGTCCGCGGCATCCTGACGGCCCGGCGGTCGCCCGATCCCGACGCGCACGCGCGGGAAGTCCGGCGTTCCGAGCGCCTTCGCGACATCGCGGACGCCGTTGTGTCCGCCGTGCCCCCCGCCGATCTTGAGCTTGATCGTGTCGAACGGGATGTCGAGCTCGTCATGCACGACGACGATGCGCTCGGGAGGGATGCCGTAGAAGTTCGCCAGCCCCGCGACGGGGCCGCCGGAGACGTTCATGAACGTGTTCGGCTTGGCGAGCACGATCTTCGCCGCTCCCGGACGCAGCCAGGTCTCCGCCACGCGGGCGTTCGCCCGGTGCGACCGGAACGCCTCCCCGCGCCGGGCGGCGAGTTCGTCGACGACGAGCTGGCCGACGTTGTGCCGCGTCAGCTCGTAGCGCGGTCCGGGGTTGCCGAGCCCGATCACCAGCCACGTGTCGGCCATGTCATCCTCCAGAGACGGGAAGAGGGGGAACGGTCGCCCGCACCCCCTCTTCGAATTCGTGTGTCCGAATTACTCGGCGGCAGCCTCGGCCTCGACCTCGGCGGCAGCCTCGGCCTCTTCCTCGTCCTCGGCGGCGATCGTCGCGGCCGGAACCGAGATCGCGACCACGAGCAGCTCGGCGTCGGAGACGAGCGCAGCCCCCTTGGGCAGCGACAGCTCGCCGGCGGTGACGTGGGTGCCGTCCTCGAGACCCTCGACCGAGACCACGATGTGCTCGGGGATGTGCGTGGCCTCGACGGCCAGCGTGACCGACGTCGCGTCGAGGTTGGCGATGGTGCCGGGAGCGGACTCGCCCTCGACGACGACCGGGACCTCGACCTCGATCTTCTCGCCCTTCTTCACGACGAGGAGGTCGATGTGCTCGATGACCTGGTGCACCGGGTCCTTCTGGACGTCCTTGACGAGCGTCAGCTGCTCCGTGCCGTCGACGTCGAGCTCGAGCACCGCGTTGGCACGGCGGATCAGCAGCGACATCTGGTGGCCGGGAAGGGCCACGTGGACCGGCTCGGTGCCGTGACCGTAGATGACGGCGGGGATCTTGCCGGCCGCGCGCAGGCGACGGGCGAAGCCCTTGCCGAAGTTGTCACGCAGCTCGGCGTGGACCTTGTTGTCTTCCGACATGAGGTTCTCCTTGAAGAGGCGCCGGCCGTGAGGCTCGACGCGGATGGTCTGGGATTCGACTCGAACGCGCACGCGTGAGGAAAGCCGGAGCATCATCCACCGCGTCGATCACGGGCGCCCAGAAGGCACCCCTCGCCGAAGTTCACTCAAGTCTACCAGCGCCCCGCTACGATGAGAGACGCACCCGACCACGGAGGAACAATGGACGCGCAGACCTCGTCGAACATCATCATGGGAGTGATCGGCCTGATCGCCCTCGGGGGGCTCGTGACCACGGTCGGCGCCTACTTCTACATGGGACGCCAGGCGTACCGCAAGGAGTGACACCGCACGGCGCTCAGTCTTCGAGCGCCGCCACCGCTTCGGCCACCACGTCCGCGATCGGCTGATCCGCGGCGACGGAGGCACCCGGTTCGTCCTCGCCCAGCGGCTCCCACGCCTCCAGCTGGGAGCGCAGCAGGGCCGGCGGCATGAAGTGGCTGCGCGCGAGCATCCGGCGTTCGAGTTCGGCGGCCGGCACGCGCAGCTCGATGAACATGGCGTCCGGGCACCCGCGAAGGATCTGATCGCGGTATCGGCGTGCCAGGGCCGAGCATGCGACGACCAGGCCCTCGGAGGCGGCGGCGAGCGTCGAGGCGACGATGTCGAGCCACGGCATCCGATCCGCGTCGTCGAGCGCGGTGCCCGCAGACATCTTCGCGATGTTCGCCGCCGGATGCAGGTCGTCGCCGTCGATGAACGGGAGACCGAAGTGGTCCGCGAGCGCGCGGCCCACGGAGGACTTGCCCGACCCGCTCGGGCCGGCGACCACGATGTGGCGGAGGTTCGCACTCACGTCAGTAGAACTCCACCGTGTCGACGACGCTGCGAAGCGGCGCCCCGTCGAGCAGGCGGCCCGCGTTCTCGGCGAACCGGCGCGCGATCCGCTCCGCCTCTCTGCTGCTGAGGGCCGCGGTGTGCGGGCTCACCAGCACACGCGGATGCGTCCACAGCGGAGAGTCCGCAGGAAGCGGTTCGCTTTCGAACACGTCCAGTGCGGCGAATCCGATCCGGCCGTCGTCGAGCGCCGGCAGGAGCGCAGCCTCGTCGATGACCGTGCCGCGGCCGATGCTCACGAGGATCGTGCCCGCTCGCACGCCCGCCAGCACGCCGGCGTCGATCAGGTGGTGGGTCTGCGCGGTTCCGGGAAGCGTGACGACGATCGCGTCGACCATCGTGACGGCTTCGGACAGCGTTTCGATCGGGACGAGCCTGTCGACCCCGGGCACCGGGTCGCCGCTGCGCGTCGTTCCCCACACCGTCGCGCCGAGCGCCGACACCCGTCGCGCCGTCTCGGCGCCGATCCCGCCGAGGCCGACCACCAGCACGGTCAGGTCTTCGAGCTGCCGCATCTCCCAGCGGTCGGGCCAGTTCTTGTCGCGCTGGTCCGCGAGCAGCCGCGGGAGGTCCTTCGCGCCCGCCAGCAGACCGAAGACCGCGAACTCCGCGAGGGTCCCGCCGTGCACTCCGGCGGCCGTGGTGAACACGATGCGCTCCAGTGCCGCCCGGTCGAGGTGTGCGGCCTTCACCTGCGCTCCCCCGCCCGCGGCGGTGGTCATCACCCACTCGAGGTTTGCATTCGCCCTCACCGTGCGTGCGAGCGCCTCGGGGTCCACGTCGGGGATGCCGAACAGCGCCTGCGCGGAATCGACCATCGCCTCGAAGCGGCGCTGCTGATCAGGGGTGCGGACGAAGTCCGGGTCTCCCGTCCAGTCCGCCGGGCCGCGCATCGGCCGCGTCAGGGAGTGGTCCCGCACCAGGTCCACCCGCGGCTCGAGCTCCTCGATGAGTCGGCACAGCTCCTCCGGCAGGGGCACGGCCACGACTGCTCGAAGCCCTCGGGTCGCCGTCGTCATGTGTCCGCCTCTCGGATGCCGTCCCATTCCGCAACAGTCCCATTCTGGCCGAACGCCGTCCGGGCGGACGTGGCATCCTGATTGATGGACTTCTGAACCGTCCCACCGAAAGGCACTTCATGACCTCCACCCCCTCTGCGAACGTCGGCGTCGTCGGCCTTGCTGTCATGGGTTCGAACCTGGCCCGAAACCTCGCCTCGCGCGAGGGGAACACGGTGGCGGTGCTGAACCGCTCCCGGGGCCGCACCGACGACCTGCTGGCCGAGCACCCCGAGGCCGGTTTCGTGGGCACGTTCTCGTACGACGAGTTCGCGGCGGCGCTCACGGTGCCGCGGACGGCGATCATCATGGTGCAGGCCGGGGCCGGCACGGACGCCGTCATCGACGAGCTGGTGCGGGTGTTCGAGCCGGGCGACATCATCGTGGACGGCGGCAACGCCCTGTTCACCGACACCCGCCGGCGCGAGGCGGCCGTGCGCGCGACCGGGATCAACTTCGTCGGCATGGGCGTGTCCGGCGGCGAGGAGGGTGCCCTTCTCGGCCCGTCGCTGATGCCGGGCGGGTCGGACGAGTCGTGGACCACCCTCGGCCCGATCCTGCGCTCGATCGCCGCGATCGCGGAGGGCGAGCCGTGCGTCACCCACGTCGGTCACGACGGTGCCGGACACTTCGTGAAGATGGTGCACAACGGCATCGAGTACGCCGACATGCAGCTCATCGCCGAGGCGTACGACCTGATCCGTCGCGGCACCGGCAAGTCGCCGGCCGAGATCGCGGAGATCTTCGCCGAGTGGAACCGCGGCGAGCTGGAGTCGTACCTCATCGAGATCACCGCCGAGGTGCTGCGCCAGGTGGATGCCGAGACCGGCAGGCCGCTGGTGGACGTCATCCTCGACCAGGCAGGAGCGAAGGGCACCGGGGCGTGGACGGTTCAGACCGCCCTCGACCTGGGTGTGCCCGTCTCCGGCATCGCGGAGGCCACCTTCGCCCGGTCGCTGTCCAGCCACCCCGAGCAGCGCTCCGTGTCCGGGTCGCTTCCCGGACCGTCCGCGACGGTCGCCGCGACCGGCGCCGACGCAGACCTTTTCATCGAGGACGTGCGCCTGGCTCTGTTCGCGTCGAAGATCGTCGCCTACTCGCAGGGCTTCGGCGAGATCCGCGCCGGCGCGGCGCAGTACGGCTGGAACATCGACCTCGGGGCGGTGTCGCGGATCTGGCGCGGCGGCTGCATCATCCGCGCGCAGTTCCTCAACCGCATCGCCGACGCGTACGCCCAGACCCCCGACCTCACGGTGCTGCTGACCGCGCCGTACTTCGTCGAGGCGCTCCAGCGCGCGCAGGATGCCTGGCGCCGCATCGTGCAGAACGCGGCGGCGACCGGCATCCCCGCCCCCGCGTTCTCCTCGTCGCTCGCCTACTACGACGGGCTCCGCGCCGACCGGCTCCCCGCCGCCCTCATCCAGGGCCAGCGCGACTTCTTCGGCGCGCACACCTACCGCCGCATCGACAAGGACGGCACGTTCCACACCAACTGGTCCGGAGACCGCACCGAGGCCCCCGCGACCTCCTCGCACTGACCCCGGACCCCCTTCGGTCGTCGAGCGAGCGAAGCGAGACGAAACGCAACTGATCCTCGCTGCGTTTCGTCTCGCTCCTTCGTCGCTCGCTCAACGACCGGCCGGCCGGCCGGACCTAGCCGACGCCGAGGTACGCCTCTTTGATCGACGGGTCGGCCAGCAGCTCCTTGCCGGTGCCCGACTTCGTGATCTCGCCGGTCTCGAGCACGAACGCGCGGTGCGCACGAGCCAGAGCCTGGTTGGCGTTCTGCTCCACGAGCAGGATCGTCGTGCCCTGCTCGTTGATCTCCTTGATGATCGAGAAGATCTGGCGGATGAACTGCGGTGCGAGCCCCATCGACGGCTCGTCGAGCAGCAGCACGCGCGGCTGCGACATGAGCGCCCGGCCGATCGCGAGCATCTGCTGCTCGCCGCCGGACATGGTGCCGCCGAGCTGCTTCTTGCGCTCCTCCAGACGGGGGAACAGCGAGAACACCCGCTCCAGCGACTCCGGCACGCCCTCTTTCGACTTCAGCCCGAACGTGCCCATGTCGAGGTTCTCCAGCACCGTCATGCCGGGGAAGATGCCTCGGCCCTCGGGCGCCTGGGAGATGCCGTTGACGACCCGGATGTGGGCCTTCATCTTGGTGATGTCCTGGCCGTCGAACGTGATCGAGCCCGCCGACGGGTTGAGCAGTCCGGAGATGGTGCGCATCGTCGTGGTCTTCCCGGCGCCGTTGGCACCGATCAGCGACACGATCTCCCCCTCCTCGACGCTGAACGAGATGTCGCGCAGCGCCTGGATGCGGCCGTAGTGGACCGACACGTCCTTCAGTTCAAGCAGCGTCATCTTCGGGCTCCCCGAGGTAGGCGGCGATCACGCGCGGATCGGCGCGGATGGCGGCGGGCAGGTCGTCGGCGATCTTGCGGCCGAATTCCAGCACCACGATGCGGTCGGTCACACCCATGACCAGCTTCATGTCGTGCTCGATGAGCAGCACCGTGTACCCCTGGTCCCGGACCTGCCGGATGAGGGCCATGAGCTCCTCCTTCTCGGCGGGGTTGAAGCCGGCGGCCGGCTCGTCCAGGCACAGCAGCTTCGGGTCCGTCGCGAGCGCGCGCGCGATCTCCAGTCGGCGCTGCGAGCCGTACGGCAACGATCGCGACTGGTGATTCGCCTGGTGGGCGATCCCGACGAAGTCGAGCAGCGCCATGCCGCGGTCGATCGCCGACTTCTCCTCCCGGACGTGGCGTGGCACCCGCACCACCGCGCCGGGCACCGACGTGCGGTGCCGGGCGTCCAGCCCGACCACGACGTTCTCGAGGGCGGTCATCTCACCGAACAGGCGGATGTTCTGGAACGTGCGCGCCAGCCCCATCCGCGTGATGTGGTGCTGCTTGCGGCCCTTCAGCGACACGCCTTCCAGGAGCACGTCGCCGCTGGTCGGCCGGTAGACGCCGGTCATCGCGTTGAAGCAGGTCGTCTTGCCCGCGCCGTTGGGGCCGATGAGTCCGAGGATCTCGCCGCGCTTGATGTCGAACGAGACGTCGTCGAGGGCGAGCAGGCCGCCGAACTTGACGGTCAGACCGCGCACCTCGACAAGCTTCTCGCCGACCGCGACCTCGACGTCGCGCTCCGACTCCGCGGTGTATTCCTCCGTGGCATCGTCGGGGACATCGAGCGTCCCCTGGCCGACGAGTTCGTCGGTCTCCGAGGACGTCGTCGTCTGGTCGGCGGGAGCATCGCCCGTCTCGCGCCCGAAGACCGGTGCATTGTCGTCTTCGGTCATGCCGCACCTCCCTCGGCGGATGCCTGTTCGTGTCGCGCGCCGCGCGTCGGCGGCGGCGGAGTCAGCTTCAGGGCACGGCGGGCGTACGCGAGCAGGCGCACCTTGGCCGGGACGAGGCCCTGCGAGCGGTAGATCATCAGCAGCACCAGCGCGATGCCGAAGATGAAGTACTTGTAGTCCGCGATGGCTGTGAACCGCAGCGGGATGTAGGCCACGATCGCGCCGCCGAGCAGGGCGCCGACCTTGTTGCCGGCGCCGCCGAGGACCACGGCGGCGACGAAGAGCATCGAGGTCTGGACGTCGAACTTCTGGTTGTTCACGAAGCCGATCTGCCCGGCGAAGAGGGCACCCGACAGGCCGCCCACCATCGCGCCGATCGCGAATGCCCAGACCTTGTACTTGAAGGTCGGCACGCCCATCGTCTCGGCGGCATCCTCGTCTTCGCGGATGGCGATCAGCGCGCGTCCCACGCGGCTGCGCTCGAGGTTTCCGACGAGCAGCATGATGATGATGATGACGGTGATCGTCAGCCAGTACCACGGCACGCCGGTCGAGTTCGAGAACAGCGGCTGCGTGGGGGTGCCCCCGGGCGGATGCCCGACGGACGAGAACCCGACCTGCCCCTTCATCGCGGGGATGATGGTCGCGAGGATGCGCACGATCTCACCGAACCCGAGCGTGACGATCGCCAGGTAGTCGCCCCGCAGGCGGAGGGTCGGGACGCCGAGGATCACGCCGAACGTCGCCGTGATCACCATCGCCAGCGGCAGCGTCCACAGGTACGGGATGTGCGCGAGCGGCGAGTCCGGGCTGGTGAACATGGCCGCCGTGTACGAGCCGACCGCGAAGAAGGCGACGTACCCGAGGTCCAGCAGGCCGGTGTAGCCGATGACGACGTTCAGGCCCACCGCGACGAGCGCGTAGATCGACATCGTGAACAGCGTGATCGGCCAGTCGTTGCCCGGCTCGGTCGTGATCGGGAAGAAGTTCAGGTACGGCATCGCGTAGGCGATGATCACCACCGGAATCATCCACGCCCACTGCGCCTGCCGCGGCAGCTCGTTCCACCGTTCGCGGAAGCCCTGAAGGGGACCACGGCGGCGGCTGCTGTTGGCTTCGGTGTCCTGAAGCTCGCGTGCCGCCTCGGCATCGGGCTCGATGCGCGGTCCGTCGAGACTGCTCATGCCTTGCTCCTTCCGAGGGTCGTGCCGAGGATGCCCTCGGGCCGCACCAGCAGGACGAGGACCAGGACGACGAACGCCACGACGTCGGCCCACTGCGCGTCACCCAGCAGAATCTGTCCGTAATTGCTGATCAGGCCCAGCAGCAGGCCGCCGAGCAGCGCGCCGCGGATGTTTCCGATGCCGCCGAGGACGGCGGCGGCGAAGGCCTTGACGCCCAGTACGAAGCCACCGTTGTAGATGACGCCCGACGGGACGATCATCACGTAGAACAGGGCCGCGGCACCGGCGAGCAGACCGCCGATGATGAACGTGATCATGATGATCCGCTCTCTGCTGACGCCCATCAGGGTGGCAGTGTCGGGATCCTGTGCGACGGCGCGGATGCCGCGGCCGGTCCGACCCCGGCGAACGAACGTGTCGGTCGCGACCATCAGGACGACGGCCGAGATCACGATGATCAGCTGCTGGCTCGTGATGATGGTGCCGAAGACGTCGAACACGGGCGTCGGGATGTACATCGTGACACTCGACTCGGCGTTCGCACCGCGGATGATGAAGATCGCGTACTGGATCGCGAAGGACATGCCGATCGCGGTGATGAGGAAGGCCAGACGCGGTGCGTTGCGCTTGCGAAGCGGGCGGTAGGCGACCCGTTCGATGAACAGGGCCGTCAGGGCGGACGCGATCATGCCGACGACCATGGCGAGCAGGAGGTCGCCGATGAGTGCCGGCAGACCGAGCGTGGGAGCGTTCGGTCCGAAGCCCAGGGAGGTGAGGGTGATTACGACGCCGTACGCACCGACGATGAACACCTCCGAGTGGGCGAAGTTGATGAGGTTCAGCACGCCGTAGACGAGCGTGTAGCCGACGGCGATGAGGCCGTAGACGGCGCCGAACGTGAGTCCGGCGAAGGTGACCGCCCAGAAGTTCTGGGCGAGGGCGTTCACGTCGAACGTGATCCAGGAATTGTCGGTGAAGAGGTGGCCGCCGGGGGCTGCGGCGAGGACGAGATCGAGCATGCAAACTCCGGTTGAGAGTGGGATCCGCAGGGAGGGGTGGGACTGCGGGGCTCAGGGATGCCGCGGCGGGAGGTGCCCGCCGCGGCATCCGAGCTCGGACCGCTACTTTCCGATCTGACCGATCGGGACGATCTTGCCGCCCTCGACCTTGTAGCCGTACACGGTCGGCGCCTGGAGCTCGCCGGTGGAGTCCCACTTGTAGTGCTTGCTCAGGCCGTCGGCGTCGTAGTTCTTGACCCACTTGAGCAGGTCGGCACGCGTCGTGTTGCCCTTGTCGATGCCGGCGAGCATGACGGTCGCGGCGTCGTAGCCCTCGATGGAGTACGTGCCGGGGGCCGCGCCCGCGACCTTCTGGTACGCGTCGGCGAACGACGTGATCAGCTCACCCGGGATGCAGGGGCAGGTGAAGTACGCGTTGTTGGACGCGTTGCCGGCGAGCTTGATGAACTGCGGGTCCTTCGTGCCGTCCGGCGCGACGAACATGCCCTTGTAACCGGAGTTGACCAGCTGCTGCGCGAACGGCGCACCCTCCGGGAAGTAGCCGGCGTAGTAGACCGCGTCCGGCTTGGCGCTGTTGATCTTCGAGACCGTGGCCGAGAAGTCCTTCTGACCGGTCGTCACCTTGTCGAGACCGGCGAGAGCGCTGCCCAGGCCCTGCTGGACCGAGCCGGACAGGCCGATGCCGTAGTCGGAGTCGTCCTGCACGACGTAGACCTTCTTGGCCTTGAGCTGGTCGGTGAGGAACTTCGCCGCAGCCGGTCCCTGCACGCCGTCGTTGCCGAGGCCGCGGAAGAACGTGGTCCAGCCGTTGGTGGTCAGCTTGACGTTCGTCGCGGAGGGCGTGATGTGCACGAGTCCCTGCTGCTGGAAGATGTTCCCGGTCGCCTTCGACTCGCCGGAGAAGGGCAGACCGATGACGCCGATGATGTCCTTCTCGTTCGTCGCCTGCGTGACCGGGCCGGTGGCCTTCTGCGGGTCACCCTCGGTGTCGAACTTCTTGAACGCGACCTGGCAACCGGGGTTGGCCTGGTTGTGCTGGTTGATCGCCAGCTGCACGCCGTTGTAGATGTTGATGCCGAGCTGGGCGTTCGGGCCGGTCTCCGCCCCGACGTACGCGAGCGTGAGGCCCGAGCACTTCGCCTTGCCGTCTCCGGCCGGAAGGACAGGGTTCGGCGGGGTGTCGATCTTGGTGATGACCGGGGTGTTGCTCGCCGCGGCGAATCCGGTGCTCGATCCCGAGGTCGAGGTGGAGTTGGGGCTCGACTGGTTCGCACAGCCGGCGAGCAGGAGGACTGCCGCCACAGCGGAGATTCCTGCCAGTGTCGTCTTTCGCAGCATGTAATCGCCTTCCAGATGGGTGGCCGTCGTGCCGTGCTGTCGACGCCGACGGTCAGGGTGGGAGTGACACTACCCTTCTGGGAGCGGATTCACAGCACATAAACGGACGCCGTTTCGAAATCGTCACAAACGACACGCCGCACGCAGAGAGGGGCGGGACGGACCGCTCGTCCGTCCCGCCCCGCAGGCGCCCCGGGCGTCAATGCAGCTCGGTGACCGTCCCCCGCGCAAGGCGCAGACGGCGTCCCGCGCGGGCCGCGACGGCGGAGTCGTGCGTCACGATGATGAGCGTGAGGCCCTCGTCCGCCAGTCCGAACAGCAATGCGAGGATCTCGTCCCGCGTGTGCTCGTCCAGGTTGCCGGTGGGCTCGTCCGCCAAGAGCACCTTGGGCCGCTTCACGATGGCGCGGGCGATCGCGACGCGCTGCTGCTGCCCGCCGGACAGCTCGGACGGGCGATGATCCCCGCGGTCGGCGAGCCCGACATGCGCCAGTGCCTGCGCCACCCGCTCGTTCCGCTCGGGCCTGCTCAGGCCGAGCGGCTCCAGCCCGGTGTCGACGTTCTCCGCCGCCGTGAGGGTCGGGATCAGGTTGAAGCCCTGGAACACGAACCCCAGCTCGTGAGCACGCAATCGTCCCACCTGCGCCGGTGACGCCTTGGCGAGGTCGTCCGTGCCGAGCAGGATCTCCCCCGCGGTCGGCCGGTCGAGCCCGCCGAGCAGCTGCAGCAGCGTGGACTTGCCGCCGCCGGTCGGTCCCTGGATCGCGACGATGTCGCCGCGCTCGATCCGCAGGTCGACGCCGGTCAGGGCCGGCACCGCCTTCCCGCGAGTGGTGTAGGTCTTCGTGACTCCGCTGAGTCGGTAGACGTGCCCGGTCGACACGCCCTCGGGCGGCGCCGGCTGGATCTCTGTCGTGGTCATTCCGTGTTCTCCGTTCAGGTCCGGGGTTCGTCTGCGATCAGGAGACCGCGCGCAGTGCTTCGGCGGGGCTGAGCCGGGCGGCGCGCCACCCGCCGAAGGCACCCGCGATGAGGCCGGCCAGCACCGCGAGTCCGACCGCGGCCGCCAGGATCCACACGGTGACCGGAGCGTGCAGCGTGATCTCGCTCGCCGCGGCCTGCGCCAGGCGGGTGAAGCCGCCGCCGGGGCCGCCGCCCGGGCCCGCACCGGCCGGCGAGGAGCCGGAGGAGACCGTGGGGGCGATGACATTGATCGTGATCACCGCGGCGAGCCCCAGGACGAGCCCGACGAGGCCGCCGATGATGCTCTGGATCACGGATTCTCCGGCGACCTGGCCGACGACGCGGCGGTTGGACCAGCCGATGGCCTTCAGGGTGCCGAACTCGCGGGTGCGCCGCGCGACGCCCGAGCTGGTGAACAGCACCGCCAGCACGACCGCGACCAGGAGCACGACGATCGCGAGCCACGTGCCGAGGTTCGTGATGAGGGATGCCGCACCGGACAGCGAACTGGACACGGTGGCGGCGAGATCGGCCTGAGAGCTCACCGTCGCCTTCGGGACGGCGGTCTCGATCGCCTTCTGCACGGCGGTGATGTCGGCGGCCGACGATGCGGTCACGTAGATCGTCGAGACGACGCTGCCGGTGCCGGCGAGCTTCTGCGCCACGGCGAGCGGGATGTACACGTTCGAGGCGGTGTCGGCGCTCGCCGACGAGGATGCCACGATGCCGACGATCTTCATCTTCGTGCCGCCGACGTCGATCGTGCCACCCACCGTGAGGCTGTTCGACTTCGCGTAGGTGGCATCAACCACGGCGACGTCCGCGGACGCGTCCGCGGAGGTCAGCTGACGGCCCGAGCTCACCTTCACCGACGTGAGCGGCCCGACGGTCGTGTTCGTGGTGTCGATGCCGAGCACGGTGAAGGAGTCGACGTTGAAGCTACTCCCGCCGGCGCCGTCCGGCCCCCCTTGCGACTGCGACGTGTCGCCCTGCTGCGGGGCGCTGCCGGCCTGGCCGTACCCGCCGTTCTGTCCCGACCGCGTCGGCAGCTGGCCGTTGAAGGTCACGTTGCGAAGACTCAGCGACGACGAAACCCCGGAAACGCCCTCGACCGCGGCGACCTTCTTCACCGTCGCGCTGCTCAGGGTGCTGCGTCCCGGTTCGGTGGTCAGCCGCGACTGGTTCACCGTCGTGGTCCCGCCGGAGCTCGATCCCGCGCCCTGCCGGAAGTCGAAGCGCTGCCCGCCCGTGCCGCCCGAACCGGGAGTTTGCGCAGCGCCCGTGACGGTGAGGTCCGTTCCCACCCCGTAGACGGACTGCAGCGTCGCTTTCTGCGCATCGCGCACGCCCGCCGTGAGCGATGTCACCACCACGACGAGCGCGATGGCGATCGCAAGCCCGGCGGCCACGATCACGGTCTGCTTGCGTCGGCCCCCGAGCTCCCGCCTGAGATAGGTCCAGTACATGTCTCTCCTCGCTCTTCCCGTTGCGGTCTCCGGCAAGCTATGTTGTGAATCGATGCGCGCATCCAGCGCGTCCTATGCAAGAACGATGAGCCCGAACTCACAGTCGTCTCATAGGAGAAACCAGAGTGATCTGCGAGCCAGCACGCAGAGAATCGAGACATGACCGCCATGGCAACCACACAGACGCTTCAGCGAGCCGACGGAACATCCCCCCGCGTCCTCGTCGTCGACGACGAGCAGATGCTCACCGACCTCCTGTCGATGGCGCTCCGGATGGAGGGCTGGGAGGTGCGCACGGCGGCATCCGGATTCCAGGCCCTGCAGGTCGCCCGCGAGTTCGAGCCCGATGCCATGGTCCTGGACATCATGATGCCCGACCTCGACGGCATGTCCGTGCTGCAGCGCCTGCGCCGCAGCGGGGACGACGTGCCCGTGCTCTTCCTCACGGCGAAGGACTCCGTGAGCGACCGGGTCGCCGGCCTCACGGCGGGCGGCGACGACTACGTCACCAAGCCGTTCAGCCTCGAAGAGGTCGTGGCGCGTCTGCGGGGTCTCATGCGCCGCGCCGGCACCGCCCGCGCCGGTGAGGCGGAGCCCATCCTCCGCGTCGGCGACCTCACCCTCAACGAGGACAGCCACGAGGTCGACCGCTCCGGCACGGAGATCGAGCTCACCGCGACCGAGTTCGAGCTGCTGCGCTACCTCATGCGCAACCAGCGTCGCGTCGTGTCGAAGGCGCAGATCCTCGACCGCGTCTGGAATTACGACTTCGGGGGCCGGTCCAGCGTCGTCGAGCTCTACATCTCGTACCTGCGCAAGAAGATCGACGCCGGCCGCGACCCGCTCATCCACACGGTCCGCGGCGTCGGCTACATGATCAAAGCACCGCAGTGACGGCGGCGACCCCGGTCGCGCAGGCCCCGCAGCGTCAGCGCCGTAAACGAGTGCTGACGCTGCAGACCCGCCTGATGGTCACCGTGATCGGAATGGTCGCCCTCATTCTCGTCGCCGTGGCGTTCGCCACCAGCACGATCCTCGGTCAGATCCTCGCCACGAACCTCGACAGCCGGGTGGCCGCCGCCGCCGATCAGATGCGAGTGTCGCTCCTCGAACCGCCGCAGGACCTCGTCAGCGGGCCGCCCACCGCCTACGACGTGCTCACGACCGGCCACTACTACCCGTCCGGCACCCTGCTCATCCTGAACACGCAGGCGGGCGGCCTGTCCGGCGCGTACATCGACGAGCACAACACGGTGCGACGCTTGACGAGTGCCGAGATCAACGCCATCGCGGTCGCGGCGGCGGCCCCCGGGGCGAGTCAGGGATTCGCAACCGTGCGGATTCCCGGAGTCGACACCTACCGGGTCACCCTCCGCAGCAGCAACGGCGCGAACGGAGGCAACGGCTTCTACGCGTTCGTCGGTCTCCCGACCTCGGAGGTCAGCGCGACGGTCGCGCAGATCCTCACGACGGTCGTCCTCGTGACCACGGGCGGTCTCCTCCTCCTCGGCGTCGCGATCGCCTTGATCATCCGCCGCGGCCTGCAGCCGCTGCGCGCGGTGGCCGACACGGCCGCCCACGTCGCCGCTCTGCCGATGTCGGAGGGATCGGTGTCGATCCTCGAGCGCGTCCCCGAGGACCAGACCGACGACCGCACCGAGATCGGCCAGGTGGGCCGTGCCATGAACACCCTGCTCGACCACGTCAGCTCGTCGCTGACCGCCCGTCAGCGCAACGAAGAGCTCATGCGGTCGTTCGTCGCCGATGCCAGCCATGAGCTGCGCACTCCCCTGGCGTCCATCCGCGGCTACTCGGAGCTGTCGCTGCGATCCCTGCAGCGATCGCACGGTCCCGAGGTCCTCGAGACGACAGAGCAGGCACTGGAGCGCATCCAGGCGCAGTCGCTGCGGATGACGACACTGGTCGAGGATCTGCTCTTGCTCGCGCGACTCGACGAGGGTCAGGAGCTGGTCTACGGCTCGGTCGACCTCACCCGCCTGTGCGTGGAGGCCGTCGCGGACGCGCAGGCGGCGGGTCCCGAGCACACGTGGGAGCTCGACGTCGACGACGTGCCGATCGAGATCTCCGGCGATGCGTCGCGGCTGCACCAGGTGCTGGCGAACCTCCTCGGCAACGCGCGCACGCACACCCCGCCCGGAACCGCTGTCACGACGCGTCTGCAGCGCATCGGCTCGGACGCGGTGATCACCGTGCACGACGACGGGCCCGGGATCGATCCCTCGGTCGCCGAGGAGCTGTTCGAGCGGTTCGCCCGCGCCGACCGGTCACGTGCCCGCAAGACCGGCGGCACCGGGCTCGGGCTGTCGATCGCCCGCGCGATCGTCCAGGCCCACCACGGCGTGATCACGGTTCGCAGCACCCCGGGCGACACGACCTTCGAAGTGCGCATCCCCACGCGCGGGACACCGGCCGAGGATCAGTAGCCGCTGAACGCGTCGGTCGTGATCGACTTCGCCTTCTCCAGAGCCGGCGCCAGATCGGCGACCAGCCCCGCAGGACCCGAGATGTAGGCGTGGCGCGCCGCGAGATCGGGCACCGCGATCGGCAGCTGCGCGGCATCCAGCCGCACTCCCCCGCTCCACGTCCACGCGTCCGGCAGGGCACCGGGGTCATCGCGCATGAAGACGATCACCGGCACGCCGGCCGCGGCGATCTCGTCGCGGTAGGCCAGCTCGGCGAGCTCCGAGACCACGTACACCAGGACGACGTCCCGCCGGTCGCCGGAGGCCATGATGTGGCGCAGATGCGACACGAACGGCGTGACGCCGATCCCCGCGGCCACCATCAGCAGTGGCTCGGAATGGTGCCGAGGCAGCACGAAGTCGCCCCAGATCCCGGTGGCGGCCAGCACGTCGCCGGCGCCTGCACCGGCGAGTGCGCGCTTGAAGGTCGACTGGGGGCCGCGCCCGTCCCGGAACGCGATCCGCACCTCGGGGAGATCCTCCGGCGCCGAGACGATGCTGAACGGGCGACGGGTGCCGCGTGCGTCGGGACGCCGGTGCGGAACGTCCAGCTCGAGGTACTGCCCCGCGCTGAACTCCAGCCGGCGCCTGGTTGTGAAGGTCAGCTGCTGCACCGTGGGGGTGAGCTCTCGCCGGCCGGCGAGAGTCAGGCGCACCGCCTGGCGCAGTGTGAATGCGAACGCCACCGCGTTGCCGATGAGGAGCGCGCGCTCGGCGCCGAGACTCACCGGGAACTCCCCGATCTGGGGGGACCAGCCGAGGAACACGCCCACGACGGCGGCGACGATCAGCTGCTGCCAGCGGCGCGGGGGAAGCGTCAGGGGTTCCGGGAGCATGAACGCGCCGAGGAACAGCACCGGCGACGACCACAGCTGCTGCCAGAAGATCGCACCCGGATCCCACGGACTGCCGGCCGCCTGATACTGCACGGCGATCGAGATCGTCCCGACGACGAGGGCCGTGGCCACGAAGAGGCCGACGACCCGCAGCTTCTCGACGCGCCACACGATGACGATGCCGAGCAGCAGCACGATCGGCCCGAGCGTCGGGGTGCCCACCCACCACGCGGACGTGCCGAGATCGGAGACGCCCGACAGGGATGCCACGAGGGTCAGCACGGCGGCGCCGGTCGCCGCCGGGTTGAAGATGTGCCGCCCGCGCCACACCAGCACGTACTTGGAGAGTGAGGCGACCGCCCCAGCGAGGGCGATGCCCACGAGTCCCAGGGGCTGGATCGTGGGCCGCAGCACGAACAGCAGGATGCCCGCCGTGATCAGCGACGACTCGACGCGCCACGGCAGGCGCACGATCCGCTGGGCTGCGGCATCCACCCCGGCGCAGACGCCCGCCAGCACCGCCGCCGTCACGACCAGGTCGGCCCAGCCGGGTGAGACGAGCCCGCCGAACGAGAGCAGCAGGGAGATGACGGCCAGGAGCGCGAGTTCGAGCAGCACCAGCCGGTACATCGAGAACCGCCCGAGCAAGGCGAAGACACGATTGAAGGTGGCGGTCAGGGCTGCGATCACACGAACAACTCTGCCTCATTGCCGGGAGACCACTGCACACGGCCGTCGGTCAGCATCCGCACCCACGGCACGTCCCAGCGGTGCGCGAGCTCCGGCCCGCCGTCGAAGAACAGCGCCGTCGCCGCGGCATCGGCGCGCATCGCGGTGTCGGCCCGCGCCCAGGTCGCGGCGACCGCATCGACCGGGATGCCGGTCCGGGCGTCGAGGACATGGTGGAGCCCGTCGCCCCACGCGCGCCTGTTCACCGCCGACGAGCACAGCGCCCCGTCGGCCAGCTCGACGACCCCGATGGCGCGCGTGCGGTCGAAGGGATGCTCCAGCGCGACGCGCTGCGGCATCCCGCGCACCGCGATGTCTCCCCCGGCGTCCACGACGACTCCGCCGGACAGCGTGCCGGCCAGTTCGTCGAGGACCAGATCCACGAGCCGACCCTTGCCGAGTGCGCCCACGTCGATCGTCGCCGGCTCATCGAGGCGCAGGATGCCGCCCTTCCAGTGCAGCACGGCCCGCCAATCGGGCGCGGGAATCGGCGGCTGAGCCCGCAAGCTGTAGTCGCGGTCGTACCCGAGCCGCTCCAGCGAGCCGCCGACGAGCGGATTCACCGCGCCGTCCGTGGCGTCCGACACCTCGGCGTACAGCGCGAGCATCGCGTCCGTGTCTGCAGGTGCGGGAATGCTCCCGCCGACCGAGAGCGCCGAGACCTGCGAGTCGCTGCGAAACCGCGACCAGTCTCGGTCGAACCCGTCGATCAGCTCGGTGATGCGCGCTCGCGCGCTGTCCGCCACCGGAGAGTCCGATTCGATCGACCAGACAGTGCCGATCGCGTCGAACCGCCATACCGACGGCACAGTCTCAGCCCTTCGCCTGCGCCTCGATCGCGGCCAGGGCGTCGTTGAAGCCCGCGCTGGTCAACGACGAACCGCCCACGCGGGTCACGGCGAGCTCCTCGATCTTCTTCCCCACGACCGCCTGAGAGATCCCCGCGACGAACTCGCCCTGATAGTGGACAGTCTCGGAGGTCTGCGGATCGCCGGTCACCCGCACCGCGGTGACCGTGTCCCGGTCGAGGGTGAGGGTCACGGTGACCTTCTCGACCGACTGCGGCGTGTGGTACGTGCCCGTCGCGGTGTAGCTGCCGTTCCGGTAGACGGCGCCGGCGTCAGCGGTCGGGGCCGGGCTCTGCGACAAGTTCGCCGAGCCGGTCGTCCCCCCGCCCGTCCCCGCTGCCGAATCGGCATTGGAGGTCGTGGCCGTCGCGCAGCCCGCGAGCGCGATCGCCGCTCCCGCCGTGCCGGCCAGGGCGAGAGCGAAGCGGGCGGGGCGGGTCATGGCGGTCTCCTCGCAACGGATGGCGGATGCGGGCGAAAGGAAGGCCCCGCGTCAGCCTACGACGCGGGACTCTCCGGAGGATCTGCCGCAGCTGTGAACCGGCTCCGGCGCTCAGGCGGCCCCGTCGAACATGCTCGTCACCGAGCCGTCCTCGAACACCTCGTGGATGGCGCGGGCGAGGAGCGGTGCGATGGGGAGCACGGTGAGGCTCGGGAAGCGGACGTCCTCGGGCAGCGGAATCGTGTCGGTGACGACGACCTCGTCGATCGAGTCGTCCTGCAGGCGCTGGGAGGCGGGATCGGAGAACACCGCGTGCGTCGCGGCGACGATCACACGCTCGGCCCCGTTCTCCTTGAGGGCCTGGGCGGCCTTCACGATCGTGCCGCCGGTGTCGATCATGTCGTCCACCAGCAGGCACACGCGGCCGGTGACGCTGCCGACGATCTCGTGCACGGAGACCTGGTTGGCGACCTTCGGGTCGCGACGCTTGTGGATGATCGCCAGCGGGGCGTCCAGGCTGTCGCTCCACGTGTCGGCGACGCGCACGCGGCCGACGTCCGGCGAGACGATGGTGAGCTTGGCGCGGTCGGCCGCGCTCAGGCTGTTCTCGAAGTGATCCAGCAGCACCGGCTTGGCGAACAGGTGGTCGACGGGACCGTCGAAGAAGCCCTGGATCTGCGCCGCGTGCAGGTCGACCGACATGACGCGGTCGGCGCCCGCCGCCCGGAGCAGGTCGGAGACGAGGCGCGCGCTGATCGGCTCGCGACCGCGGCCCTTCTTGTCCTGGCGGGAGTACGGGAAGTACGGGACCACGACGGTGATGCGCTTGGCGGACGCGCGCTTGAGCGCATCCAGCATGATGAGCAGCTCCATGATCTGCTGGTTCACCGATCCGCGGAACGACTGCACGACGAAGACGTCGCAGCCGCGCACCGACACCTCGAAGCGCGCGTACAGCTCGCCCGACGCGAACACCCGGTGCTCGGTGGGAGCGAGCTCCGTGCCGATCTGCTCGGCGACCTGCCGTGCCAGTTCGGGATGCGAACTGCCGGAAACGACCACGAGACGCTTGCGCGTCTTCACCTCGAGCCCCGGAGCGATGTCGTTCGCCCGGTCGAGGTCGACGGTCTTCTGCTTACCCTTGCGACCCATCGTCCGCCTTCTGTGCAGGCCGGGACCGAGCCGCGGCGTCCGCGGCGGCCGTCCCCGCTCGGTTCTTCTCCACCCAGCCCTCGATGTTGCGCTGGGGCGCGACGCTCAGCGCCAGGGCACCCGCGGGTACATCCTTGCGGATGACGGCCCCTGCCCCGGTCTTCGCACCGTCTCCGATCTTAACGGGAGCCACCAGGACGTTGTGCGAGCCGGTGTGCACCTCGTCGCCGATTTCGGTGCGGTGCTTCGTGATGTCGTCGTAGTTGGCCGTGATCGCGCCGGCGCCGAGGTTGACCCCCGTGCCGATGGTCGTGTCGCCGATGTAGGACAGGTGCGGCACCTTGCTGCCCTCGCCGATGGTCGAGTTCTTCGTCTCGACGAAGGTGCCGATCTTCCCGCGCGCGCCGAGGACGGTGCCGGGACGCAGATACGAGAACGGACCGACGGTCGCACCCGCGCCGATCACCGCGAGGGTGCCGTCGGTGCGGCGGACCGTGGCGTCCTCCCCCACCTCGCAGTCCACCAGGGTCGTGTCCGGTCCGACGACGGCGCCCGCGGCGATCGTCGTCGCCCGCAGGATGTGGGTGTTCGGCAGCAGCGTGACGTCGGCGGCCAGATCGGCGGTGACGTCGATCCAGGTGGATGCCGGGTCCTGCACAGTGACGCCGGCGAGCTGCCAGCGGCGCACCGTGCGTGCGTTCAGGAGTGCGCCCGCCTCGGACAGCTGCACGCGGTCGTTGACGCCGAGCGCGACGAGGGCGTCGGGCGCGACCGAGGCCGCCACCGCGTGCCCTGCGGCGCGCAGGAGCGCGATGACGTCGGTCAGGTACATCTCACCCTGCGCGTTGTCGGTGCCCACCTGCGCGAGCGCCGTGCGCAGCGGGCCGGCGCGGAAGACGTACACGCCCGCGTTGATCTCGGTCACGGCCGCCTCCGCGGGAGTGGCGTCCTTCTGCTCGACGATGCGCACCACCTCGCCTGCGTCGGCACGGATGACGCGTCCGTAGCCGGTCGCGTCATCGAGGACAGCCGACAGCAGGGTGGCCCCGGCGTCCGCCTGCCGGTGCTCGGCGACGAGCGCGGCCAGCGTGTCCGATTCGAGAAGGGGCACGTCGCCGGAGAGCACGAGCACGTCCCCGTCGAAGCCGTCGAGCGCGTCCAGCGCCTGCTGCACCGCACGGCCCGTGCCGGGCACCTCGTCCTGGTCGACCACGCGGGTGCGGGGCGAGGCGGCGACGATGGCCGCCGCGACGGCGTCGCGCTCGTGGCGGACGACGGCCACGATCTCGGTGGGCGCGAGGCCCTCGGCGGTGTCGAGCACATGGCCGACGAGCGAGCGCCCGCCGATCGAGTGCAGCACCTTCGGGGTGCGCGACTTCATCCGGGTCCCCTGGCCGGCGGCGAGGACGACGACGGCGAGCTGGCTGTTGACGATGACAGAACTCATGCTCCGCCGCCAGGACTCGAACCTGAACCTCACAGCTCCAAAGGCTGTCGTGCTGCCATTACACCACGGCGGACCGCGACCGCCCGGCGGGAAGTCACGTCGTCCCAGTCTGCCAGACGCCTCGGCAGGATAATGAAGGGGTGACATCCGAGAGCGACGAGGTCGACCGCATCGTGGAGGCCTGGATCACCCAGCGGCCCGATCTGGACTTCTCCCCCCTGCAGGTCCTGTCGCGCGTGGATCGGCTGTCGCGCCACCTCGATCTCGCGCGCCGGGCCGCGTTCCGTCGCAGTGAACTCGAGCCGTGGGAGTGGGACGTCCTCTCGGCACTTCGGCGTGCCGGCGAGCCGTTCCGGCTCAGCCCCAAGCAGCTGCTGCAGCAGACCCTCGTCTCCAGCGGCACGATGACCAACCGCATCGACCGGCTCGTGGGCCGGCGCCTGGTGCGACGGGAGGCCGACCCGGCCGACGGCCGCAGCATCCTCGTCATCCTCACGCCCGACGGACGGATCCGCGTGGATGCGGCCATCACCCGCCTGGTGGATGCCGAGCAGGCGCTGCTGGCGCGGTTGTCGCGGGCCGATCAGGAGCGCCTCGCGGGACTTCTGCGCAAGCTGAGCCTGGGCTTCGACGTCTGACGCGCCGACTGGCCGCCACGGCGTGTCGCAGGCGCGACTTCGCCGCCGTGTACGCCTGCGCCCGCGGCCCGTGTCGTGCCAGAGTGGACGCGTGCGGCGGCCGTCGCACGCCTGACCCAAGGAGCAGAGAATGGGCGCACATCCGCTGGATTCCCTGAGTGCCGAGGAGTTCTCGCGCACCGCCGCGATCCTCGCCGAGCAGAAGGGCGTGGACGCCGGCTGGCGCTACGCCTCGATCATCCTGAAGGAGCCGCCCAAGGCCGAGGTCAAGGCCTGGCGCGACGGCGACCCGATCGTGCGCCGCTCGCTGTCGGTGCTGTGGAAGAAGCAGACGAACGAGGTGCACGAGGCCGTCGTCGACCTCACCTCCGGCACCGTCGAATCGTGGCAGCACATTCCCGGTGTGACGCCGAACTTCACGCTGGACGAATACCACGACTGCGACCACGCGATGAAGGAGAACCCCGAGGTCCGGGCTGCTCTCGCGTCCCGCGGGATCACCGACCTCGACCTCGTCCTGTTCGACGTGTGGACCTACGGCGGGGCGGTCATCCCCGATCAGTGGCGCGACCGCCGGCTCGGCTGGGTGGATCTCTGGCGGCGCGCGTCCAAGGACGGCAACCCCTACGCGCACCCGGTCAGCGGCCTGAAGATCATCGTCGACATGAACACCCTCGAGGTGCTCGAGATCGAGGACCACCACGACTACGGGTTCCCCGAGGTCGACGCCGAGTACGTTCCCGAGATCCGCGGCATCCAGACCCGGGAGGCGGAGATCAAGCCGCTGGAGATCGTGCAGCCCGAGGGCGTCTCGTTCCTCGTGGACGGCAGCACCATCTCGTGGGACCGCTGGAAGTTCCGGGTGGGCTTCAACTATCGCGAAGGACCGGTCATCTACCAGGTCTCGTTCGACGACAACGGCACCGAACGAGATATCGCCTACCGGATGTCATTCGCCGAGATGATCGTGCCCTATCGCGACTCGAGCTTCGACCACTACCGTCGCACCGCCTTCGACATCGGCGAGTGGGGCCTCGGGTACATGTGCACGTCGCTCGAGCTCGGCTGCGACTGCCTCGGCGAGATCACCTACCTCGACGCGACGCTCCCGGACACCGCCGGGCAGCCGTGGACGATCAAGAACGCGGTGTGCCTCCACGAGGAGGACAACGCGGTGCTGTGGAAGCACGTCGACCCGGATGCCGGCACCGAGGTGCGCCGGCAGCGCCGATTCGTCGTCTCGGCGCACGCGACCGTCGCCAATTACGAATACCTCATCTACTGGCGCTTCTACCAGGACGGCAACATCGAGTGCGAGGTGCGCGCCACCGGCATCATGGTCTCGACCCCCATGGAGCACGAGGGCGACTCCTCGGCGACCGGCACCACGATCGACAAGCGCACCTACGCGCCCTTCCACCAGCACTTCCTGATCGCCCGGCTCGACCTCGACGTCGACGGCGGCGAGAACACGGTCGTCGAGTCGGACTCCATGCCCGCGCCCATCAGCGACACCAACCCGTTCGGGCTCGACCTGAACACCCGCGCCACGGTCGTGGAGAGCGAGTCGCAGGCGGGCCGCGTCTACAGCTGGGAGAAGCAGCGCACCTGGAAGGTGCAGAACCCGAACAAGCTCAACGCGTGGGGGTCGCCGGTCGCGTACAAGATCGTGCCGTCGGCATCCTTCCCGTCGATGTTCGACGAGTCGTCGCCGATCCTCAAGCGCAACCCGGTCATCGGCAAGACGCTGTGGGTGACCAAGCACCACGACGACCAGTTCTGGCCCGCCGGCGACTACCCCACGCAGGCCGTCGACGACCTGCACAACGGGATGAGCGCCTGGATCGCCGACGACGAGAACCTCGTGAACGAAGACGTGGTGCTCTGGTACAACTTCGGCATCCACCACATCACGCGTGTCGAGGACTGGCCGATCATGCCGGCGGACACGATCTCGTTCTGGCTGAAGCCGTTCGGGTTCTTCGACCAGAACCCGTCGATCGACGCCCCGCGCACCGCGATGGACCACTGCACGCCCGGGGCCGGCCACGGCGGGGACGACCACTCCGAGCACGACCACTCCGAGCACGCGCACCACTGAGTCGCAGCCCGAGCGCAGCGCCCCGGGCTCCGGCCCGGGGCGCTGCGCCGTCTCCCCCTCAGTCGACGACGGGCGCGTGCGGCGCCGTCCGGCTCGACGCCAGCCAGCCGACTTCGTCGCCGCGGTCGAAGAAATGCCGGAACGCGTACACGAGGGGATGCCAGCGGGCCGGGTCCACCTGAAGCTCCCCGTGACGGTCCTCGCGCACGATCGACGAAGCGGCGTGGACGCGGACCACCTCCGCCTCGACCATCAGGTAGCCGCCGTCCACCGCCGGGGTGAGTCGGCGCGTGCGCGCTTCGAACTGCAGCCGGCACTCGCGGACGCGGGGCGGCACCACCAGATCGGACGGCTGCGGCGTGATCCCGACGACCGGGAACTTGTCCGGCTCGAAGCGATAGCGATGCGCCTTGGCGGCCGGTACCGGGTTCCGCCCGGTGAGGGTCGCGAGGCGCACGATCACCGGCCAGAGGTCGGGCGACGGCACGCTGACGGTGAGGTCGCTTCCGGCGAGCAGGTTGTCGGCGGTCTTCCCCTCGGTCTCGATCCCCAGCACGAGCATCCGCCCGAGCGCCCAGTACGACGACGCCGGGGCGACGTTGGGGCGGCCGTCGACGTCGGCCGTCACGATGAGGAACGCCGGCGTGCCGATATACAGCGTCTCCGGTTCGATGACCACGTGGTCGTCCGGCTCCGGCAGGTCGGCGCCGGCGGCATCCAGCGCGGGCGCCCGCCAGCGGCCGTCGACGTACTGCAGGGCCGTCGTCTCCACGACGACGCCCGACCCGTCGCGCGGGATCTCCCCGAGGATGCGCGCCGTGCCGTCGGCATCCACCTCGACGGGAATCCCCGCGTCCTCGAGCCGGCCCGGGTCGAGCGTGACGAGCGTGAGCGGCAGATGCAGATCGGCGTATCGCTCGTCCAGGACCTCCTGCACGCGGGATGCGGTCGTCGCGCGGATGTGCCCGCCCGGCTCGTAGGCGACGCCGCGCGTGGCCGCGCCGTACTCGCCGGCGAGCTCGCTCATGTCCCAGTCGTCGGTGATCGCGATGTGGTGGATCCGAGGCGCGCCCATGATCCGACCGTAGCGCCCGATCGGCGAACCCGGATGAGCCTCGTCCCCCGGGACGGGGCTCACCCGGGCGTGGCCGTCAGGCGCCGAGGACGCGCTCGGCGGTCGCCGTGCCGATGCGCACCGCGCCGTCGACGTGCTGGTAGCCCTCGCCCGCGATGTCGCTGGAGGCGAAGTAGATCGGGCCGACGGGCTGGTTCTGCAGGGCGCCCCAGCGGTGCAGACCGCCGAGGTCGTAGCTGGTCGCGTACGCGCCGCGCGTCCACTCCTCGTTGCCCCAGTCGGACAGGTAGAAGGACTCGGGCGTCAGCGCCTCGTCACCGAGCGACCGCGCGATCCCCTCGAGGATGACGCGCTTGCGCTCGTCCTCGTCGAGTCCCCACATCGCCTCGGCCTTCACGTCGGAGATGAAGCCGACCAGGGTGCCGCGCTCGTCGCCGTGGTTGGTGTTGTCGTACACCTCCTGGACGAGTCCCGCGTGGTCGTAGACCGTGCCGGCCAGCCCCTTCTCGCGCCAGAAGGGGGTTGCATAGGTGGCGTGCACCTTGATCACGAGACCCATCGAGACGTGCTGGTGGGCGACCATCTGCATTCGCGGAAGCGGCGGGTTGTACGAGATGCGGTGGTACAGGTTCGGCGGCACGGCCACGATCGCGTGCTGCGCCCGCACCGTCACCTCGGCGCCGACGGCGGTCACGGATGCTGCCGCCCCGGGGCCGTTGTCGGTCCACTCGAGCGTGTGCACCGGATTGTTCAGGAACACGATGTCATCGCCGAGCTCGTCCGCGATCGCGATCGACACCGACTGCATCCCTCCCACGACGCGCTTGTCGAGGATGAAGTGGTCGTCGAGGAGGTTCGAGAACGAGCCGGCCGATGCCGACATGAGCACGGCCTGCAGGGTGGAGAACGCGTACGAGGGCTTGGTGAGCATGCCGCCCGCGATCCACATGGCGATGTTCTGCACGGCCTCTTCATCGTCGGACTGCTTGTGCAGCCACTCGATGAACGAGATCTTGTCGAGCTCCTCCGCCAGCGGGTGCGCCCAGGGCTCCGACGCCCCCACCTGCGCGGCGTAATCGTCGAGGATGGCGGCGATGCGGTCGATCTCGGCGTTGGTCTCCGCGCTGACGGGCAGGTCGCTCGCGAAGCGCGTGGTGCTGCCGTCGGCGGCGACGTAGATCGAATCGCCGTCGCGGTAGCGCGAGTAGGTCTCCTTGCCGAGCTCGGCGACGAGGTCGAGCAGCGCCGTCTGGTCGGGCGAGATCCACTGGCCCCCGATCTCGAACCAGCCGCCGTCGCGGACGTCGCTCCAGGTGCGGCCGCCTACGCGGTCGCGCGCCTCGAGGACGGCGACGGACTTGCCGGCCGCGGTCAGACGACGCGCCGCGTTCAGGCCCGAGGGTCCGGCGCCGATGATGACGACGTCGCGCTCGATGGTCTGCATGTTTCCACTCCTTGTTCGTGGGATCGACTGCGATCCCGACATAAATGAATGTCGTTTATTTAATGTAGCAGATACGATGTGTCAGCACCGGCGCCGTCCCGCCGGCCCGACCCAGCGAGGAGACGCCGTGCCAGAGACGACCCAGCCGCATCGGCGCGCGGGCCGCCCGACCTCACGCATCCTGACCCGCGACGGCATCACCGACGCCGCGCTCGCGATCGTGCGCACCAAGGGGTACGAATCGCTCACGATCGCCTCGCTCGCAAAGCACCTGCACGTGACGCCCAGCGCGATGTACAACCACGCGCGGTCCAAGCAGGACATCATGCGCAGCGTCCAGGACCGCCTGATGGCCGGCATCGACGACACCGAGCTCGCCGGCATCCGGCGCGCCGTCGCGGCCGGAGAGGCGGGGCCGCACCCGTGGCGGCACGCGCTCCTCGCCTGGGCGACGTCGTACCGCGACCTCATGGCCCGGCACACGTCCCTTGTGCACGCGATCGCGACGATGCCGATCACCGGGGCACCCGAGACCCTCGCGATGTACGAGGTGGTCGTCGGGGCGCTCGTCGACGTCGGCTGGCCGCGCGACCGGGTGCTCGCGCTCATCGTCGCGCTGGAGAGCTTCGTCTACGGATCCGCCTACGACGTCAGCGCCCCCGACGACATCTTCGACACGGCCGGATTCGAGCCGTCCGCGCCGACGTTCACGAGCGTGCTCCTGGAGCGCTCCGAGGATGCCCACTCGTACACGCGGTCGGGCGTCGGCCGCGAGTCGTTCGAACGCGGCGCGATGGCGATCGTGGATGCGTTCGCCGCGGCGGCGGGTGTGGACTGCCCCGGAGCCGGGACCTGGCCGGGCGACATCGACGCGAGCCCGCCGCCGCCCGCGAACTACGCTTGATCAGCGATGGCACATCTTCTCGGCGCCGAGGCGCTGCACCTCGAATACCCCACCAAGGTCGTCTTCGACTCCGTCAGCCTCGGCGTCGACGAGGGCGATCGCATCGGCATCGTCGGCCGCAACGGCGACGGCAAATCGTCGCTGATGGCAATGCTGGCCGGCACGCGCGAGCCGGATGCCGGACGCGTCACGATGCGCCGGGGCGTCACCGTCGGGGTGCTCGAACAGTCGGACACGCTCGGTGACGCCGAGACCGTCGGCCACGCTGTCGTCGGCGACCTCGCCGAGCACGAATGGGCCGGAAACGCCCGGATCCGCGACGTGATCGCGGGACTGCTCGGCGGCCTCCCGTGGGATGCCGCAATCGGAACGCTCTCCGGCGGACAGCGGCGGCGGGTCGCGCTGGCCGCGCTGCTGGCCGGCGACTGGGACGTGCTCGCTCTCGATGAGCCGACCAACCACCTCGACGTCGAGGCCATCGCCTGGCTGGCTCGCCACATCAAGGGCCGCTGGGCACCGAACGCCGGGGCACTGATGGTCGTGACGCACGACCGGTGGTTCCTCGACGAGGTCTGCACGGCGACGTGGGAGGTGCACGACCGCATCGTCGAGCCGTTCGACGGCGGCTACGCCGCGTACATCCTGCAGCGCGTCGAACGCGACCGCCAGGCCGCAGCCATCGAATCACGGCGCCAGAACCTCGCACGGCGCGAGCTCGCCTGGCTCCGCCGCGGCGCCCCGGCGCGCACCTCGAAGCCGAAGTTCCGCATCGACGCGGCCAACGCCCTCATCGCCGACGTGCCCGAACTGCGCGACCCGGTGGCCCTGCGCTCCCTCGCCGTGGCAAGGCTCGGCAAGGACGTCGTCGACCTGCTCGACGCCGGCGTCACGTACCCGGCATCCGGAGCGGACCAGCCCCGGACCGTGCTCCGCGACGTGGAGTGGCGTATCGCGCCGGGCGAGCGCACCGGCATCCTCGGCGTCAACGGCGCGGGCAAGTCGACGCTGCTCGGACTCGTCGACGGGACCGTCTCACCGACGTCCGGCCGGGTCAAACGCGGCAAGACCGTGCAGGTCGCCACGCTCACCCAGCGCATGGACGAGCTGGACGAACACCTCGACTCTCCCGTGCGCCTCGTGCTCGAACGCCTGCGCACGACCTACACGTTCGGATCGGGATCCAAGGAGCAGGAGCTCACCCCCGGCCAGCTGCTGGAGCGCATGGGCTTCTCGAGCGCGCAGCTCTCGACGCCGGTCAAAGACCTCTCCGGCGGCCAGCAGCGGCGACTGCAGCTGCTGCTCGTCCTTCTGACGCAGCCGAACGTGCTGATCCTCGACGAGCCGACGAACGACCTCGACACCGACATGCTCACCGCCCTCGAGGAGCTCCTCGACTCGTGGCCGGGGACACTCCTCGTCGTGTCGCACGACCGCTACTTCCTGGAACGGGTCACCGACCAGCAGTACGCCGTCCTCGACGGCCACCTCCGGCACCTGCCGGGCGGCGTGGACGAGTACCTGCGTCTGCGCGCGGCCCAGGAGAACGCTGAGCCGAGCCGCCCCGGCGCGTCCGGACCGGTCGCCTCGGGCTCGACCCCATCGGCGCCCGTGCTCGCCGGCGCGGACCGACGCGCGGCAGAGAAGGAGCTCACCGCGCTTGAGCGACGGATGCAGAAGCTCGCGACGGAGATCGACACCCGCAAGCACGCGCTCGTCGATCACGACCAGTCCGACTACGTCGGCCTCGGTGAGCGGATGGCGGAGATCACGGCGCGGGAGACCGAGGTCGAAGAGCTGGAGCTGCGCTGGTTCGAACTGACCGAACAGCTCGGCTGAGCATTCCGCGATCGGATGTGGAACGGAGAGGCCGGCACGCGATGCGTGCCGGCCTCACGTACGCTCGGACGGAGGTCAGCTCAGGCCCTGCGCCTTGAGCCACTTGGTCGCGATCTGCGCCGCCGACTGCTGATCGACGGTGTTCTCGACGTTCCATTCGACCAGGACGTCGGGGGTGAGCTTCGCCTGCACAGCGTTGATGACCGACCCGACCTTGTCGGAAACGCTCTTGTTGACGAGCGGAACCACGTTCGACGACAGGATGAGCGCCTTCGGGTCCTGCAGCACGACGAGCTTGTCCGTCTTGATCTTGGGACTCGACGTATAGATGTCGGCGATGTTGACCGTGCCGGCGACGAGCGCCTGCTCGGTGGTGTCTCCGGTCGCCTTGAACCCGACCGTGACGCCGTACGTCTTCTTGACGCCCTTCGGGCCGTAGGGGCGGTCGGCGAACTCGGCGTTCGCGCCCACCGTGAGCGGCACCGTCACCTTCGCCAGGTCGGCGATCGAGGTCAGGTGCCACTTGTCGGCGAACGCCTTGGTGACCGTGTAGGAGTCCTGATCGGTGGCGGTCGCCATGTCGAGGACGGCGAGATTCGACGGCAGCGCCGCCTTCAGCGCCGTGTAGACGCCCTGCGGGTCGGTCTCGGTGGCGCTCGGCTTGAAGTACTGCAGCAGGTTGCCGGTGTACTCCGGGAACAGCTGGATCTCGCCGCTCTTGACGGCGGGCATGTAGGCGTCGCGCTGTCCGATGTTGAACTTGCGCGTCACCTTGACGCCCTTGGCCTCGAGTGCCTGAGCGTACACCTCGGCGATGATCTCGTTCGAGGGGTACGCCTGCGAGCCGATGACGACGGCGCCGGCGGCCGCGCTTCCAGACGACGAGCTCGTCGGACTGGACAGCGGGTTGCCGGAGCTGCAGCCGACGAGACCTGCTGCGGCGATGGCGACCACCGCAGCAGCGGTGAGCGCGCGCTTGCGAATGATGTTCATGATGTTGCACCTTCCAATGGGAGTCGTTGGCGTCGTGAGGTGGAGACTTTGAGTTTGCGGGCCCCGCGCGGGACGACTGCGCGCTGCAGGAGCGCGAACAGGAGGTCGATGGTGAGGGCCACGACGGCGATCACGATCGCACCGCCCAGCACCATGTCGATGCGCTGCAGCGGGAGCCCGGCGAGGATGTACTGGCCGAGACCGCCGAGACCGACGTAGGCGGCGATCACGACCGTCGCGATGACCTGCAGAACGGCGGAGCGGATGCCGGCCACGAGCAGGGGCAGACCGAGGGGCACCTCGACGCGCCACAGGATCTGCCACTCCGTCATGCCGACAGCGCGCGCCGCATCGACCACGCGCCGGTCGATGGCTTCGAAGCCGCTGTAGGCGCCGGCCAGGATCGACGGGATCGCGAGCAGCACGAAGGTGATGACCGCCGCTGCGGTGTAGTGGATCACGCCCATCACGACGACGAGCAGGATGAACAGCCCGAACGACGGCACCGCCCGCGCGGCGCCGGAGATCGAGACCGCCACGTTGCGGGCTCTGCCCGTGTGCCCGATCGCCCAGCCGGCCGGGATCGCGATGACAGCCGCCACCGCCACGGATGCTGCGGTCAGTCCGAGATGCACCGCCAGCGCCGTCGAGATCGGGTCGTACGGGGACTTGTCGCTGAAGATCCATGCGAACGCCTGTGCGAACAGGTTCACGAGCCGGCCTCCAGCATGATCCGCGTGCGGCGCGAGCCCCGGGGCGTCTTGTCGGCGCTCTGCCAGGGCATCGCGAGGCGACCGGCCCCGACCAGCAGGGCATCGAAGATCAGAGCGATGATCATGACCGCGACGACGCCGGACAGCACCTCGGCCACGATCTGCCGCTGCAGCCCGTTGGTGAAGAGGTAGCCGAGGTTCTGCACGCCGATCAGGATTCCCACGGTGGCCAGGGCGACGGTGCTGACGGCGGTCACCCGGAGACCGGCGAGGATGACGGGACCGGCGAGTCGGAGCTCCACGGTGAAGAACCGCCGCGACGCGCCGTAACCCATCGCTGTGGCGGCGAGGCGCACGTCGGGGTCGACGGACTCGAGCCCGTCGGCGACGCTGCGCGTCATCAGCGCGATCGCGTAGAGGGTGAGCGCGACGACGAGGTTGAGTTCGCTGAGCGGGCTGATGCCGAGCACCACCGGGAGGATCATCAGCAGCGCGAGCGACGGGATCGTGTAGAGGATGCCGGTGATCACGAGCACCGGTTCGCGGACGAGCCGATAGCGCCAGGCGAGCCAGCCGAGCGGAATCGAGATCACCAGCCCCAGCACGATCGGCGGAATGCTCTGCCGGACGTGTTCGAGTGACAGCTGCCAGATCAGCCCCAGGTTCTCGAGAACCCAGCTCATGTCGCCACCGTCGGGTCGTCGACGAGCGCGCCCTGAGCACGCCCGCGGCCGTCGACCACCACCGTGCCGTGCGGCGTCTTTCGCAGACTCAGTGCACGGCGCCCGCGGTCGGCACCGATGAAGTTCGAGACGAACTCGGAAGCGGGAGACTCGATGATCTCGTCGGGCGTGCCGAGTTGTGCGATCTGGGCGCCGGTCTCGAGGATGACCACCTGGTCACCGAGGAGGAACGCCTCGTCGATGTCGTGGGTGACGAACACGATCGTCTTGCGCACGTCGCGCTGAATGCGGAGCAGTTCTTGCTGCAGCTCGTCGCGCACGATCGGGTCGACGGCGCCGAACGGCTCGTCCATCAGCAGGATGTTCGGATCGCCGGCGAGCCCTCGCGCCACTCCGACGCGCTGCTGCTGGCCGCCGGAGAGCTGGTTGGGGTAGCGCGTGGCGAGTGCGTCGTCGAGCCCGACGGTGTGCATGAGCTCGCGTGCGCGAGCGCGCGCCGCGCGCCGCGGCGTGCCGGTGAGAACCGGGACGGTCGCGATGTTGTCCTGCACCGTGAGGTGCGGGAGCAGGCCGGAGTTCTGCATCACGTAACCGATGCTGCGCCGCAGGGCGACAGCCGGACGATCGTGGATGTCGACCCCGTCGATCAGGATGCTGCCCGCCGTCGGCTCGACCATGCGGTTGATCATGCGCAGCAGGGTGGTCTTGCCCGACCCGCTCGACCCGACCAGGACCGTGGTGTGCATGGCGGGGATCGTCAAGGAGAAGTCCCGCACGGCTTGCGCGCCGCCCGGAAACTGTTTGCCGACCGCTCGGAATTCGATGCCATCTGCCACCTGACCAAACGTAGCCCACCCCTCCGACATCCGGGCGGAGATGACCCACGAGGTCGGAATACGTCCGCGGACGACCGGCCGGTCAGCTCGCGAGCAGACGTGCTCCCGGCACGGGCCCGTGCACATGCAGAGCGGTGTGCCCGGCGGCGCTGAGGGCGATCTGCAGGTCGATGGCGGACGACTCGTCCTCGGTCAGGAACGCGATCGTCGGACCGGACCCGGACACGAGGCCGGTGAGTGCGCCCTCGTCATGTCCGAGCTGCAGCACGTCGTTGAGTTCCAAACGGCGTCGGATGGCGGCGATCTGCAGCTCGTTCGACGCCGAGGCCGCCAGCAGACGGGCGTCGCCGGTGCGCAGCGCCTTGAGCACCGGCGGGAACACCTGCGGCGACGCACCCGCCCAGAGGAACGACTCGGGGTGGTCGGCACGGTACTCGTCGAGCTCGCGATAGATCTCCGGCGTGGACAGGCCGTCGCCGGAGGTCACGATCACCCAGTCGAACCGGCCGCGCGCGAGCGCCGGACTCAGCTGCTCGCCCCGCCCGAGGCCGATCGCCGTGCCGCCCATCAGCGCGAACGGGACGTCCGCCCCGAGCTCCGCGCCGAGTGCCTGCAGCTGAGCACTCGTCAAGCCGGTGCCCCAGAGCGCGTCGCAGGCGACCAGGGCGGCCGCGGCATCCGCCGAGCCTCCGCCCATGCCGCCGGCGACCGGCACGCCCTTGCGGACCTGCAGGTGCACGCCGGCATCCACCCCGCACCGGTCCGCGAGCAGTCGTGCGGCGCGGATCGCGAGGTTGCGATCGCCCAGCGGGACGCCGGCGACGTCGACGGACCCGGAGACCTCGATCGTGAACGAATCCGACGGCGACGCCCACATGTCCTCGTACGCGGAGACCGCCTGATACGCGGACGCCACCTCGTGGTAGCCGTCGTCGCCGAGGCCGCCCACGGCGAAGAACACATTGATCTTGCCGGGGGCGCGCACGTGCACGCTCGAGGGGGCGAGCGCCTCGCTCACAGCGTCGCCGACACCTTCCACAGGTTCACGTCGTCCTCATCGCCGAGACCCGACGAGAGCACGTCGATCCGGGCGAGCTCCTCCTCCGAGAAGGCAGGGCCCGACAGTGCGGCGAGGTTCTCGTCCAGCTGCGACGGCCGGGACGCGCCGATGAGCGCCGATGCCACGGTGGGCGTGCGCAGCACCCACTGCAGCGCCATCTGCGCGAGGGTCTGTCCGCGCTCCTTCGCGATCACGTCGAGCCCCCGCACGATCGCGAGGCCGTGGTCGGAGAGGGGCGAGTCCGGCAGCGAGCCGCGCTTCTGCGCACGCTCGGCGACGCCGCCGCCCAGGTACTTGTCGGTGAGCAGACCCTGGGCGAGCGGAGTGAAGGCGATGGCGCCCAGACCCGTCTCGTCCAGGACGCCGGTGAGGCCGTCCTCCACCCAGCGGTTCAGGATCGAGTAGGCGGGCTGGTGGATGACCAGCGGCGTCCCCAGGCTCCGCGCGATGACGACCGCTTCGGCCGTGCGCTCGGCGCTGTACGACGAGATGCCGACGTACAGGGCCTTGCCCTGGCGCACGAGCGTGTCCAGCGCACCGATCGTCTCCTCGAGCGGCGTGACGTCGTCGAAGCGGTGCGAGTAGAAGAGGTCGACGTAGTCCAGCCCCATGCGGGTGAGGGACTGCTCGGCGCTGGAGAGGACGTACTTGCGGGAGCCGTACTCGCCGTAGGGCCCCGGCCACATGTCCCATCCGGCCTTGGACGAGATGATGAGCTCGTCACGGTACGGGCGGAAGTCCTCGGAGAAGATGCGGCCGAAGTTCTTCTCGGCCGAGCCGTACGGCGGACCGTAGTTGTTCGCCAGGTCGAAGTGCGTGATCCCGCTGTCGAAGGCGTGACGCAGAAGGGTGCGCTGGTTGTCGATCGGGATGTTGTCGCCGAAGTTCCACCACAGCCCGAGCGAGATCGGCGGCAGGAACAGGCCCGAGGTGCCCACCTGGCGATAACCGACGCGCGAGTAGCGATCGGGCGCAGCCGCATACGGACGATGCAGATCGGGAACCCTGGTGGACAGCCGCGAATCAGTCATGCTGTCGAGGCTAGCGTGCCCCGGCGGCATCCGTCATGGCGGACGACGCCCCGGCCGTGTCGGCGGCGGCCGCCGCCGCCCATCCGGCATCCACCCACACCGCTCCCTCGGGGATCCGGGGACGGTACGCCGGGACGGCGGCCATCCGCTCGCGGACCGTGGCGTGCACGTTCGCCCGCGCGGGAATGGGTCGGCGCCGCGGGATCAGCAGATCCCATCCCGCCCCGTTGCGGTGCGTCAGGGCGGTCGCGTCCGTCGGCGGGAACCCCGCGAACAGCGTTCCCACCAGGTCGGGCGGCCCGACGGGTTTCAGCAGCAGCCCCTCTTGACGAGCCCCCTCGAGCACCCAGCGGAGGGTGATCGTGGACAGCCGGCAGTCGTCGGCGTAGGTCCCTCCGACATCCGCGTGCACGCCCGCGAACCACACCTCCTCGCAGTTCGGATGCGACGGGTCGACGAGGTTCTCCCGGAACGGCCGCCGGCGCTCGTCGATCGAAACCGCATGCCGGATGCGCTGCGCGTTGGGCAGCTTGCGGGTGAACGGCCACGACGGGGCGAAGCGGGCCAGGCCCAGCGCCTTGACGGTGTCCCAGATACCGAGGTAGGCCACCGGGATGGTCCGATGCCCGTCGGGGTGGCGGCAGAACACGTCGACGAAGCGATCGATCCTGGCCCAGTTCACGTTCTCCGAGCCGCCCGGATGCGCGTACTCGGCGACCGCGAACTGGAGCATGTTCTCGGTGCCGCGACGAAGCAGACCGATCGTGCGCAGCATTCCGACGAGGGCACGGGCGGTGAACGCGCCCCGGCTGAACCCGAACACGAACACGCGATCTCCGGGCTCCCAGTTCTTCACGAGCCACAGGTACGCGTCGCCCAGGTTCGCGCGCAGTCCCTTGCCCCAGATCAGGCCGCCCATCCGGGTCAGCCAGCGGGCGAACGGACCCCACGCGCCGGGCGCGGCCTCGGTGCCCACTCCGGCCGAGTAGAACGCGATCTGCTTGTGCGGGTCGGACAGATCGAGCAGGTCGTAGGTCTGCACCGGGTTCGAATCGGTGCGGCGCGATCGCACCTCCCCCGCGGTGCCGTCGAGGCAGAGCACGAGATTGCGCGCCATGGCGTCCTCCTGAGGTGAGTCCTGCCCACAGGAGGATCGACCGCCGCTCGCTGATACGCGGCGCTCAGGGAGCGACGCGCGCGATCCGCACGAAGTCGTCGATGGTGAGCTGCTCGCCTCGCGCGGTCGGATCGACCCCGGCCTGCTCGAGGACCGCGGATGCCGCAGCGGCCGACCCGCCGAGAACCGGCGACAGCGCCTGCCTGAGCATCTTGCGCCGCTGGCCGAAGGCGGCGTCGACGATCGCGAAGACGCGCCGTCGCTCGGCTTCGGACCCCCGCGGCTCGGCATCCCGCTCGAACGCCACGAGCACGCTGTCGACGTTCGGAACCGGCCAGAAGACGTGCCGGGACACCGTTCCGGCGAGCCGCCACGGTCCGTACCAGGCGGCCTTCACGCTCGGAGCGCCGTAGATCTTCGACCCGGGGGCGGCTGCGAGGCGCTCCCCCACTTCGGCCTGCACCATGACGACGCCGCGCTGCAGGAACGGGAAGGTCTCGAGGAAGTGCAGCAGCACGGGCACCGACACGTTGTAGGGCAGATTCGCGACGAGGACCGTCGGCTCGCCGGGGAGCTCTGTGACCCGGAGGGCGTCGGCATCCACCACCGTCAGTGCATCGGCGGGCACGCCGTGGGCCTGCGCCGTCCGGGCCAGGCGTTCGGCCAGCCGGTGATCGATCTCGACGGCCGTCACCGACGCCCCCGTCTCGAGGATCGCGAGGGTCAGCGAGCCGAGCCCGGGGCCCACCTCGACCACGCGCTCGGACTCCTGGACGCGCGCGACCTGGACGATCTTTCGCACGGTGTTCGCGTCGACGACGAAGTTCTGCCCGAGCTTCTTCGTCGGGGTGACATCCAGCTCGGCGGCCAGGGAACGGATCTCGGCAGCGCCCAGCAGATCGACCATCCCCCTATTCTGCCCGGAGCCGACGGCTTCGACGCGCCGACCGCGAGGCGTCGCACGCCGCCATGCGTGGCTAGTGTGGCGACTATGAGTTCGGACGGTGTTTCCACAGGAACCTTCTCGCTGCGCAGCCCGTACGGAAAGCGCGCCGTCGGACTCGCCGTCGCGGCCGCCGTGGGCGGGTTCCTCTTCGGCTTCGATTCGTCGGTGATCAACGGGGCCGTCGATTCGATCCAGTCCGACTTCGGGCTCAACAGCGTCATCACCGGCTTCGTGGTGGCCATCGCGCTCCTCGGGTGCGCCGTGGGCGCCGTGATCGCCGGAAACCTCGCCGACCGCTGGGGTCGCCTCCGGGTCATGTTGCTGGGCGCCGTGCTGTTCTTCGCGTCGTCGCTCGGTGCGGGTCTGGCCTTCTCGGTATGGGACCTCGCGTTCTGGCGGATCATCGGCGGTCTCGGCATCGGCATCGCATCGGTCGTCGCGCCGGCGTACATCGCCGAGATCGCGCCGCGGCAGATCCGCGGCGGCCTCGCCTCATTGCAGCAGCTCGCGATCACCCTCGGCATCTTCGTGGCGCTCCTGTCGGATGCCGTGTTCGCGTGGTCGGCGGGCACGGCGGACAGCCCGTTCTGGTTCGGGCTGGACGCGTGGCGGTGGATGTTCATCGTCGGCGTCATCCCCGCTGCGATCTACGGCATCCTCTCGTTCACCGTGCCCGAGTCGCCGCGGTTCCTCATCACGAAGGGCCGCGACGCCGAGGCGCGCGCGGTGTTCGCGACGCTCATGCCGGCATCCGAACTGGAAACGACGATGACCGAGCTCACCGAGAGGATCGAGGCCGATCGCCGCAATGCCGGTGTCTCCCTGCGGGGCCCCGTGTTCGGGCTGCAGGGCATCGTCTGGGCGGGCATCATCCTGTCGGTGTTCCAGCAGTTCGTCGGGATCAACGTGATCTTCTACTACTCGACGACGCTGTGGCAGTCCGTCGGCTTCGCGGAGAGCTCGTCGTTCGGCATCAGCGTCGTCACCGGAATCGTCAACGTCCTCGTCACGCTCATCGCGATCTTCTTCGTGGACCGGTGGGGCCGCAAGCCCATCCTGCTGACGGGCTCGGTGCTGATGACCGTGTCGCTCGGCTTCATGGCGCTCTGCTTCGCGTTCTCCGTCACGGATGCCTCGGGCGCCGTCACCCTGCCGGCACCGTGGGGCCCGATCGCGCTCGTCGCGGCGAACGTGTTCGTCATCGGCTTCGGCGCCTCGTGGGGCCCGCTCGTCTGGGTGCTGCTGGGCGAGATCTTTCCGAGCCGCATCCGCGGCAAGGCCCTCGGCGTCGCCGCCGGCGCGCAGTGGATTGCGAACTTCCTCGTGACGGTGACGTTCCCGGTCATGTCGACCTGGAATCTGTCGGCCACCTACGGCATCTACGCCCTGTTCGCGCTGCTCTCGTTCGTCTACGTCGCGGTGAAGATCCCCGAGACCAAGGGCGTCGACCTGGAGCAGACCGAGAATCTGTTCCTCCGGAAGCCGCAGACCACCGCATAGCCGGATTCCGCCCGGCATATCAGGTCGCCGCCATCGTTCGTCGAGCGCCGAGACGAAACGCCCTCTGCGGGTTGGGCAGGCTGGTCCGCATGGCGGTGATGTGTGCGGATGACGGCACGACCCGCCGCGCTTCGCGGTTCCTGAGCGAGCGAAGCGAGACGAAGGGCGCTCAGGGACCGCGCAGTGAGACGAAACGCCCCGCGTCCCCCGGTCGTTGAGCGAGCGAAGCGAGACGAAACGCTCGCCCCGAACGTGTCGCCCAAGATGTGCTGCAACCCGCTTGCAGTCTGGATGCATGTTCGATAGTGTGGAGGTATCGAGTTCGAACATTCCAACGGATCGAAGGGGGCACCATGGCCGACACGTCACACGGTGGGCTCTCCCCGGTGCTGTCCGACCTGGACATGCTGGTCGATGATCTGGGGGCGGCGCGGGCCCGGGCCGCGTCCGCTTTCGCGGTCGAGACGCACTTCTTCGCCGGGGTCGCCGCCCTGGTGCGACGGCGGGAACACGAGCGCGCCCAGCAGGCCGACACCCGGGCGGTGGTGTCCGCGTCGCAGTTGGCGATGCGGGAGATCTATGCCGAGATCGCCGCCGCGCTGCGCCTGTCCGAGTATCAGGTGGCGTCCCGGGTGAACCAGGCACACGTGCTGATGACCCTGTTCACCGAGACCATGTACGAGGTCAGCGACGGCAACGTGTCCCCGCAGCACGCGACCACGATCGCGGATGTCGGCGGCGTCATCGACGACCCCGACATCCGGGCCGAGTACGAGCGGTACGCGATCGACCTGGCCGCAGAGCTCACCCCCGCTCAACTGAAGGACGCTCTCGGGGTGCTGGTGGACCGGCTCGACCCGGACGGCACCCAGGCCCGGATCAAGGAAGCCGTGCAACGCCGGTCGGTGCGCAAACGCAGCGTGGAGCCGGGGGTGGGGCAGTTGATCATCACCGGCCCCACCGCCCACATCGAAGGCACCTACAACCGGCTCACCGACATCGCCACCGAACTCCACACCCAAAACCAGGCCGACACCGCCGCCGCGGCCGAGGCGGCCGCGGAAGACATCGGCGACGACGCCGAAGCAGCAGAGTTTGTTCCGGATGAGCGCACGAGGGCGCAGATCATGGCGGATGTCGCCCTGGACCTGATGCTCACCAACGTCCCCGACGGGCACGGCACCACCACCGAACACCGCGATGCACTCGGCGCCATCCAAGCCACCGTGCACCTGACCATCCCCGCCTCCACCCTGGCCGGCACCACCACCGGCGGGGCACAGATCCCCGGCGCCGGTCTCGTCGACGACGACACCGCCCGACACCTCGCCGGCGGATCGGACGACTGGTACCGGATCTTCACCGACCCGACCACCGGCACCCCGGTCACCGTCGACAAACGCCGACCCTGCACCGCCATGCGACGCCTCCTGCAAGCCAGGGATGAGACCTGCCGGTTCCCCGGCTGCCGCCGCCCCGCCAAAAAGTGCGACATCGACCACACCACCGCACACGCTGAGGGCGGACCCACTGCCCTGTGCAACCTCGCCTGCCTGTGCGAACGCCACCACACCGTCAAGCACCACACCGACTGGACCGTGCAGCAACTCCCCGGCGGCATCCTGCAGTTCACATCCCCGACTCGCCGCGGGTACCGCACCCGACCCCCCGCCGCCGTCCGATTCACCCCCGACCGACCACCCGGACAACCCAGCCGACCACCCGGACGGCCATCGGGCCACGCAACACGGATCGATCCCCACCGCGCAGTCGAGAGCCCCGCGCCCTTCTGACCGGCCGGCCAGACGACCGTCACCGCGGCACGACGGATCCGAGGAGGCGGGTGCCTCTCACTGTCGGACGCCCTTCGTACGATGGAGGGATGCCGAACCTCCTGGATGTCGTCGCGCCGCCGCGCCTCGGACGCGACTTCCGGTGGTTGCTCGGCGCCTTCTGGACCAGCAACCTGGGCGACGGGATCGCTCTGTCGGCAGCTCCTCTGCTGCTGGCCTCGATGACGCACTCCCCCGTGTTCGTCGCTGCCGGGGCGATGCTGCAGTATCTCCCCTGGCTGCTGTTCGGCCTGCACGCCGGCGCCGTCGCCGACCGCCACGACCGGAGGCGCCTCGTGATGGTCGCCAACGGTCTGCGCGGCGTCGTCATCGGCGTGCTCTGCATCTTCCTCGCAACAGGTCACGCGACCATCTGGCTGGTGCTGGCCTCCGCGTTCCTCTACGGGACCGCCGAGGTGTTCGCGGACTCGGCCGGCAACACGCTGCTGCCGATGATGATCCGCCCCGTCGACCTCGGCATCGGAAACGCCCGGATGCAGGCCGGCTACGTGGTCGCCAACCAGATGGCGGGTCCCCCGCTCGGAGCCTTCCTCTTCGCGCTCGGCTCGTTCTGGCCGTTCTTCGTGCAGGTCGTGTGCGTGCTGTTCGCCGTCGTGCTCGTCTCACGCATCGCACGGACACCCGTTCCCGCGCACGAGGACGCGGCACCCGCCTCCGGCGCCTCCGCCCACCCGATCCGCGAAGGTCTCCACTGGTTGCGTCACAACCCGCCCGTGCGGACGCTGGTCGTCATCATCCTGGTGTTCAACGTCACGTGGTCCGCCCCGTGGAGCGTCCTCGTGCTGTACGCCACCGATCGACTGCACATGGGAGAAGTCGGCTACGGCACCCTGACCACGGCATCCGCTCTCGGCGGCCTCCTCGCCGTGTCCACCTTCGGCTGGCTCGAGAAGCACGTCTCGTTCGCGACACTCATGCGCGTGTGCCTCACGCTCGAGGTGCTCATGCACCTGACCTTCGCCGTGACGACGTCCGGCATCGTCGCGCTCATGGTCATGTTCGTCTTCGGCACGTACGCCTTCGTGTGGGGCACCATCTCGACCACGGTCCGCCAGCGACTCGTGCCGATGCAGCTGCAGGGCCGCATGGCATCGGTCAACATGGTCGGCGTCTTCGGCGGCATGGTCGTCGGCCAGGCCCTCGGCGGTGCCATCGCCCAGGTCTGGGGACTGACCGCACCCTGGTGGTTCGCGTTCGCCGGATCGGCGATCACGCTCGCGCTGGTCTGGAAGTCGATCTCGAACATCACGGCCGCGAAACCGGTCGTCGACGGGCCGGAGCTTCAGCCTTCGAACGAGCCGTAGACCTCGACGGTGTTTGAGGCGACCTGCTCGCACAGCTCCGCGAGGTCCATCCCGAGCTCGCCCGCCATGAACCGCAGCGTCACCGGCACGAGGTACGGCGCGTTGGGGCGCCCCCGGTGCGGAACGGGCGTCAGGAAGGGCGCATCCGTCTCGACGAGGATGCGGTCGCGCGGCGTCACCGCGAGCGCGTCGCGCAGGTTCTGCGCGTTCTTGAACGTGATGTTCCCGGCGAACGACAGCCAGTAGCCGCGATCGGCGGCGATCCGGGCCATCGCGTCGTCGCCGGAGAAGCAGTGGAACACGGTCCGCTCGGGCGCCCCGACCCGCTGCAGCGTCTCCAGCACGGCGTCGTGCGCATCGCGGTCGTGGATCTGCATCGCGATCCCGTGCTTCTTCGCGAGCGCGATGTGCGCCTCGAAGCTCTCGTGCTGGGCCGCCAGTCCTTCGGGCCCGGTCCGGAAGAAGTCGAGCCCGGTCTCGCCGATCGCACGCACGCGCGGCTGCGCGGCGAGCTCGTCGATCACCCCGATCGCCTCCGCGAGGCGTCCGGCCTCGGCGTAGGCCGGAGCCTCGTTGGGGTGGATCGCCACCGCGGCGAGCACGCGCGGGTGGGATGCCGCCGCGTGAGCCGACCATCGGGAGGAGTCGATGTCACCGCCGGCCTGCACGACACCGGCGATCCCGGCCTCGGCCGCACGGTCGAGCTGCGCCTCGAGGGTGAGCGGCTCGTCGCCGTCCTGGATCTCGAGGTGGCAGTGGTTGTCGTACACCGCCACCGGGAGCGGCTCGGGCGACGCCGGATAGGTGAGGTCGCGCGAGCCCTTCTCCCGGTGCCGGACGTAGTTCGACGGATCGTCGGGCATGCCGGATCAGTTCTGCTCGACGCGCGGGAACAGCGGCGCGAGCCCGTTCACGCTGGTGCCCGGGCGCAGCACGCCCCACGTCCCGGCTTCGCGCAGCGGCTGGTCGCACAGCCGGCCGATCGTCTCGGCCGCGCCGAGCGCGATCCACAGCTTCTCGGTCGAGATCGGCATGACCGGCGACAGCAGCGCCGCCAGGGCCCGCAGCCCCTCGGAGGCCGTGTACAGCACGGTGCCGAGCCGGGCACGCTGCGCGTCGTCCTTCGCCAGCGCCCACGGCTCGTTCTCGGTGATGTAGCCGTTCAGGGCGTCCACGATCGTCCAGATCGCCGCGATCGCCTCGTCGATCCGGAATCGCTCGACGGCGGCATCCGCCGACCGCGCGGCATCCGCGACGATCCGCTGGATCTCGAGATCTCCCGCGGTGTAGGCGTCCGCCGGCGGAACCATTCCCTCGAAATAGCGCTCGATCATCGCAATCGTGCGCGATGCCAGGTTGCCGAAGCCGTTCGCGAGTTCCGCCTGGTAGCGCGCGGAGAGGTCCTCCCACGAGAATGAGCCGTCGTGTCCGAACGGGATCGCCGACAGGAAGTAGAAGCGGTACGCGTCCGACCCGAAGACGTCGGTGATCTCGGTGGGCGCGATGCCGGTCAGCTTCGACTTGGACATCTTCTCGCCGCCCACGAGCAGCCAGCCGTGCGCGAAGACGCCGCGCGGAACCTCGAGGCCGGCAGCCATCAGCATGGCCGGCCAGATGACCGCGTGGAAGCGGAGGATGTCCTTGCCGACCACGTGGTAGCCCGGCCAGCGGCGGCCGAACTCCTCCTCGTCGGCGCCGTAGCCGATCGCGGTGGCGTAGTTGAGCAGCGCGTCGACCCAGACGTAGATCACGTGGCTGTCGTCCCACGGCACCTTGATGCCCCAGTCGAACGTCGATCGCGAGATCGACAGGTCTTTCAGGCCGTTCTTGACGAACGAGACGACCTCGTTGCGTGCCGAATCCGGGCGCACGAAGTCGGGCGTGTTCTTGTACAGGTCCAGCAGGGCGTCCTGGAACTCGCTGAGCTTGAAGAAGTAGTTCTTCTCCTGCAGCAGCTCCAGCGGCTTCGAATGGATCGCGCAGACCTTCAGCCCCTCGAACTCGCCGGTGCCGTCGACGATCTCGGACTCGGTCTTGAACTCCTCGCACCCCACGCAGTAGAGCGCCTCGAACTCGCCGGCGTAGATGTACCCGCGGTCGTAGATCGCCTGGACGAACGCCTGCACCCGCTCTTCGTGGCGCGGCTGCGTGGTGCGGATGAAGTCGTCGTTGGCGACGTTCAGCGTCTGCAGCAGCGGGAACCACGCTTCGGCGACGAGCTTGTCGACCCACTCCTGCGGGGTGGCGCCGTTGGCCGCCGCGGCACGCAGCATCTTCTGACCGTGCTCGTCGGTGCCGGTGAGCATCCAGGTGTCGTCACCCGCCTGGCGGTGCCAGCGCGCGAGCGTGTCGACGGCCACGGTGGTGTAGCCGTGGCCGATGTGCGGCACGTCACTGGGGTAGTAGATCGGTGTCGTGATGTAGAACGAGTCGCCGGATGTCACCCGACGAGTCTAATTCGTGCGGATGCCGCGCAATTCCGGATGACGAAGCGCGCGTCAGCCGCGCACGGCGAGGGATGCCTGGTACAGCTCACGCGACGAATGACCGGTGTGCGCGGACACCTCGCCGGCGGCGTCCTTCAGCCGCGTCCCGCCGCGGACGAGCTCCAGCACCTGGGTGACGGCGTCCGAGAAGTCGATCACCCGCGCGGGGGCTCCGCCGACGACGACCACGATCTCACCGCGCACGCCGTCCGCCGCCCACTGCGCGAGCTCGCCGAGCCCGCCCCGGCGCACCTCCTCGTGCAGCTTCGTGAGTTCCCGGCACACGGCGGCGGGCCGGTCGGCGCCGAAGGCCTCGGCCATGTCGGCGAGGGTCGCGGCGACGCGCGAGGGCGACTCGAAGAAGACCATCGTGCGCGGCTCGGCGGCAAGGCCCCGCAGCGCGCTGCGGCGCTCCCCCGGCTTGCGGGCGACGAATCCTTCGAAGGTGAAGCGGTCGGTCGGGAGCCCGGCCACCGCGAGTGCGGTGACGACGGCACTCGGACCGGGGATCGCGGTGACCGTGACGCCCGCCTCGGCGGCCGTCGCGACGACGCCGTAACCGGGGTCGCTGACGGTCGGCATCCCCGCGTCGCTGAGCACCAGCACGTCATCGGTGCTCGCCATCGCGACGATCTCCGCGGCACGATCCTTCTCGTTGTGGTCGTGCAGGGCGAGCAGGCGCGGGCGGTTCCGGATGCCGAGCGCGGCCAGGAGCCGCTGGGTGGTGCGGGTGTCCTCCGCGGCGACGACGGTCGCGTTCTCGAGCGCCTCGCGCAAGCGCACGGATGCGTCGCCGAGGTTGCCGATGGGCGTCGCCGCGAGGATGATCACGAGCCCAGCATAGGCTGGAGGGCATGGCGACGGCCGACCTGCTCATCCCCGATACGAAGCCCTCGCTGTACGACCGCTGGGCCGTCCGCGTCCGCGCGAACGCGCGACAGCGGCGACTGTGGCGCTGGCTCGCCCCGACCCTGGTCACGCTGCTCGCGGCCCTCCTGCGGTTCGTGAACCTCGGGCATCCGCACGCGATCGTCTTCGACGAGACGTACTACGTGAAGGATGCCTGGAGCCAGTGGAACCTCGGGTATCCCGGCACCTGGCCACCGAACGTCGACGAGGCGTTCGCGCGCGGCCACACCGACCTCTACACGGCGGTCGGCAGCTTCGTGGTGCACCCGCCGCTGGGCAAGTGGATCATGGGCGTCGGCATGTGGCTGTTCGGCCCGGACTCGTCGTTCGGCTGGCGGTTCAGCGTGGCCGTCGCCGGCACCGCGACCGTGCTGCTGCTGTATTTCGTCGCGAAGCGCCTGACCGGATCGATCGTGTTCGCGACGATCCCGGCGTTCCTCCTCGCGATCGACGGCGTCGGCATCGTGATGAGCCGCGTCGGCCTGCTCGACGGCATTCTGACCTTCTTCATCCTGCTCACGTTCTGGTTCGTGCTCCTGGACCGCGAACGTCAGCTCGGGCGTCTGGCCGGCCTGATCGCGGCACGCGCCGACGACGACGGCGCCGTGCGCTGGGGGCCGGTCATGTGGAGCCGGTGGTGGCTCATGGCGGCCGCCGTCTCGGCGGGTGCGGCGACCGCGGTGAAGTGGTCCGGCCTCTACCTGATCGCCGCCGTCGGGATCTACGTGATCGTGACCGACATGCTGGCGCGGCGCCGCCTGGGCGTGGACTTCTGGGCGCTCGACGGGCTCCGGCAGGGTCTCGCCTCCTTCCTGGTGTCGGTGCCGGTGGCGTTCGTGGTCTACCTCGCGTCATGGACGGGGTGGCTCGTCACCGACAAGGGCTGGGACCGGCACGCGGCCGACGCGCATCCGGCGACCGGCCTGTTCTCCTGGGTGCCGCTGCCGCTGCAGAGCCTGTGGCTGTACCACCAGGAGATGTACCGGTTCAACGTCTCGCTGACGACGCCGCACAGCTATCAGAGTCCGGCCTGGCAGTGGCCCCTTCTGATCCGTCCGACGTCGATGTACTGGTCGCAGCAGAAGGGCTGCGGCGACGCGAACGGCTGCGTGCAGGCGATCTCCAGCATCCCCAATCCGCTCATCTGGTGGGGCGGCGTGGCAGCGGCGATCTTCCTCCTGATCGCCTTCGTGCTGCGCCGCAACTGGAAGTACGCGTTCGTGCTGACCGGTATCGCGGCGACCTACCTGCCGTGGCTGCAGTATCCGCAGCGCACGATCTTCCAGTTCTACACGATCGCGATGCTGCCGTTCCTGCTGCTCGCGCTCGCCTTCGCCCTGCGGGAGATCGCGGGCAGACCCGATGCCGACAACCGGCGCAGACTCGCCGGTCAACGCGTCGTCGTCGTGTACCTCGTGATCGTGACGCTCGTGTCGGCGTTCTGGTATCCGGTGTGGACGGGCATGGAGGTGCCGTACGAGTACTGGCGCCTGCACAACTGGATGTCGACCTGGGTCTGACTCGGCGCAGCCGATCGATCAGGGCAGCCGGCTGACGACGTGCTCCACGAGGGGCATCGTCCGCCCGGCGAAGTGCGTGCGCATGGCGATGGAGGATGCCGTCCGCGCGACGCCCGGGACGAGGGCGATCCGATCCAGGACGTCCTGCATGAGCTCGGCGTCGGGGGCGACGACACGCAGCTGCATGTCGCTCGCCCCCGTCACCGTGTACATGTCGATGATCTCCGGGATCGCCTCCGCCAGCGACCGGGCGACGTCGTCGTGCCCGATCTTCTGATCGATCTCGACGAGGCAGAACGCGGTCAGGGCGAATCCGAACCCACGCGGCTCGACGCGCGGGACGATGCCCTCGACGACCCCGCCCTCGTGCAGGCGGGCGAGCCTGCTCGTGACCGTTCCGCGGGCCACGCCCAGCCGCCGCGCGCACTCGAGCACGGGCAGCTGGGGCTCGTCGGTGAGCAGCCGGATGAGTGCGGCGTCGAGCCGGTCGAGTTCCATCAGCGCCGCTCCGCAGGCTCCTCGAGCTGCTCCCGGACGACGCCGGGCCGCGACGAGCCGCGGGTCAGGCGCGCGATGACCACGAGCGCGACCGTGAGGGCCATGGTCAGCAGCAGCTGGATCCGGGCGGCCTCGTCGAGCATCGCGAGCAGGATGATCCCGCCCAGCAGCACGAGCGTGACGATCGACAGCCAGGGGAAGCCCCACATCCGCATCGGCAGTGCGACGCCGGCGGCATCCGCACGACGGCGCAGGATGATCTCCGACACCGCGGTCGCGGTCCAGATGACCAGGAGCGTCGAGCCGACCACGTTCAGCAGCGCCGGAAGCACCGCGTCGGGGAACAGCCAGTTGAGCACGACCGTGACGAAGCCGAACGCGACCGAGGCGAGCACCGCCACGCGCGGAACCCCGGAGACGCTGACCCGCGTCGCCACGAGCGGCGCGAGGCCCCGCTCGCCGAGCGAGAACGCCATGCGGGATGCCGCGTAGATGTTCGCGTTCATCGCCGACAGCAGAGCGATGACGACGATCAGCGACATCACCAGGTCGACGCCGGGCAGCCCGAGGGTCGCGAGCACGGCCGAGAACGGACCCGCCTTCACGGCGGGGTCGTTCCAAGGGAGGACGGTCACGATCACGAAGATCGATCCGACGTAGAAGACGAGGATCCGCACCATCACCTGCCGCACGATGCGGCGGATGTTGTGCGACGGGTCGTCGGACTCGGCGGCCGCGATCGCGACGACCTCGGTGCCTCCGAAGGCGAACACGACGATCAGCAGCGCCCCCGCCATGCCGGCGATCCCGGTGGGGAAGAACCCGCCGTGGGCGTACAGGTTGGAGAATCCGGTCGCCGGGTGGCCGGGGATGAGGCCGAAGATCGCGCACACGCCCACCACGAGGAAGGCGATGATGGCGATGACCTTGATCGCCGCGAACCAGTACTCGAAGCGCCCGTAGTTGCGCACGCCGAACAGGTTCACCACGGTCAGCGCGGCGACGAAGACGAGCACCCATGCCCATTCCGGCACGCCCGGCACCCATCCGGCCGTGATGCCCGCGGCGCCGGTCGCCTCGGCGGCGATCACGACGACGAGCTGGATCCAGTAGAGCCAGCCGACCGCGCTGCCGGCGCTTCGGCCCATCGCCTTCTGGGCGTAAGAGCTGAACGCGCCCGAGCTCGGGTTGGCGGCGACCATCTCGGCCAGCATCGTCATGACGAGCACGACGATCGTCCCGGCGATGAGGTACGAGATCAGCACAGCGGGCCCGGCGATGCTGATCGCCTGACCGGAGCCGACGAAGAGCCCGGCGCCGATGGCGCCGCCGAGCCCCATCATGGAGATCTGGCGGCGGGTCAGACCGGGGTGCAGTCCCCGGGTGGTCGTGGTGGTGACGGGTACCTCGGTCATGCGGACGCCTCCGTGCGTGCGGTGCGGGCCAGCGCGTCCGCGACCCTGTCGATGTCGGATGCCGATCCGGATGAGATCCGCACGCCTTCGCCGGGGAAGGTGCGGGCGACCACGCCGCCGGCCTGGAGCAGCTCGTCCAGTTCGACGGCGCGATCACCGGCCGGGACCCAGATGAAGTTCGCTTCGCTCGGGACGGCGGGCCAGCCGGCATCCTGCAGGAGCGCGAAGAGACGCTCGCGCTGCGCGACGACCTCGTCGATGCGCTCGGCCAGCTCGGCCTCGGCGTCGAGCGACGCGACCGCCGCCGACTGGGCGAGTTCGGTGACCCCGAACGGCACCGCCACCTTGCGCTGGCTGTCCGCGACGTCCGCGGGCGCGATCGCGTAGCCGATGCGGAGCCCGGCGAGACCGTACGCCTTCGAGAAGGTGTGCAGCACGGCGACGTGCGGGTAGCGGCGGAAGAGCTCGACGCCGGCGCCGCGGTGGGCGCCGACGAAGTAGTCGGTGCGGTCGAAGTGCACGTACGCCTCGTCGATCACCACCAGCACGTCGCGCGGGACGGCAGCGACGAAACGTTCGAGTTCGGCGGCGCCGACGACCGTGCCGGTGGGGTTGTTCGGGTTGCACACGAAGATCAGGCGCGTGCGCGGGGTGATCGCGGCCAGCATCGCGTCCAGATCGTGCCGGTGGTCGGCATCCAGCGGCACCTCGACGGGGACGGCGCCGGCGATGCGGACGAGTGACGGGTACGCCTCGAACGAGCGCCACGCGAACATGACCTCGTCGCCCACGCCGGCGACGGCGTGGATGAGCTGCGCGGCCAGTTCGACCGATCCGGCGCCCACCGTGACCTGGGCGACATCGACGCCGTGGCGCTCGGCGAGACGCCCGATGATCTCGGGGGCGTTCATGCGCGGGTAGCGGTGGATGCCGCCGAGCTGCTGCTGCAGGGCGCGCACCACCGAGGGCAGCGGCGGATGCGGCGACTCGTTCGACGAGAGCTTGGATGCTCCGGGGGCGGCGGCGCGTCCCTGCCGGTAGGCGGGGATCGCCTCGAGGCCGGGGCGGGTGTGGAGGGTGGTCATCGTGTGAGCGTCCTTGCGTGCGGTGACAACGGCGAGTGCCACCCTAGGGAAGCGGATGCCGCGAGGCAATCGGCCCACTGTTTGCTGAACACAACGCACAGACTGACGAACAGAACCCGCATCGGACTGGGCGGATTGTCCAGTCCGATGCGGGTCGCCGGTCGATCAGTTCACTTCGTCCGGGTGCGCCGAGACGCGCCCGTCGGGCCGGTCGACGCCGTCGATCGCGGTCAGTTCGGCTTCGGTCAGGTCGAAGCCGAAGACGTCGAGGTTCTCGGCCAGGCGCTCACGGCGCACCGACTTCGGGAACACGATACGGCCGCGCTGGAGGTGCCAGCGGATCACGACCTGCTGCGGGGACTTGCCGTGGGCGGCCGCGGCGGCGGCGATGGGCGCCTCGGCGGACAGGTCGTACTTGCCCTGGCCCAGCGGCCCCCACGCCTCGATCTTGACGTCGTGCTGAGCGGCGAGGCCGGTGACGTCGCGCTGCTGGTACGCGGGGTGCAGCTCGATCTGGTCGACCGCCGGCACGACCCCGGTCTCGTCGATGACGCGCTGCAGGTGCGGGGCGAGGAAGTTGGACACGCCGATCGAGCGCGACAGACCCCGCTCGCGGATCGCGATGAGCTTCTCCCACGCGTGCACGTAGTTGTCCTTGGCCGGCGTCGGCCAGTGCACGAGATACAGATCGACGTGGTCGAGGCCGAGCTTCTCGAGGCTTTCGGCGATGGCGGCGTCCGGCTCGTCGCCGTCGTGCCGGTCGTTCCAGAGCTTGGTGGTCACGAACAGGTCGTCGCGGGCGATTCCGGATGCCGCGATGGCACGGCCCACGCCCTCCTCGTTGCCGTAGATGGCGGCGGTGTCGATGTGGCGGTAGCCGAGGTCCAGGGCCTCGCTCACCGCCCGCTCCGTGTCGGCCGGCGGCACGAGGAAGACGCCGTAGCCGAGCTGGGGAATCGTGAATCCGTCATTGAGTGTGATGTCGGGAACCGTCATGCTCTCCAGCCTAGGAGCCGGAACGGTGACGAGCGCGGCGAGAAGACGGGGGAATCAGCGTTGATACGATCGAAGGCTATGTCCGAGCCCGTGATCTCCTACCCGCCCGAGCTGCCCGTCTCCGCAGCGCGCGACGAGATCGCCGCCGCCATCCGCGACCACCAGGTGGTCATCGTGGCCGGGGCCACCGGCTCCGGCAAGACGACCCAGCTGCCGAAGATCTGCCTCGAGCTAGGCCGCACGGCCATCGCGCACACCCAGCCGCGCCGCATCGCCGCCCGAAGCGTCGCCGAGCGCATCGCCGAGGAGATGGAGGTGCCGCTCGGCGGCGCCGTCGGGTACAAGGTGCGCTTCACCGACAAGGTCTCCGCCGACACGCGCGTCGCGCTGATGACCGACGGCATCCTCCTCAACGAGATCCACCGCGACCGCCTGCTGCGCCGCTACGACACGATCATCATCGACGAGGCGCACGAACGCTCGCTCAACGTCGACTTCCTCATCGGGTACCTCCGCCGCATCCTGCCCAAGCGCCCCGACCTGAAGGTCATCGTCACGTCGGCGACCATCGACCCGCAGAGTTTCGCCCGGCACTTCGCGGCGCCCGGCCGCGAGGGCCGCGACCCGGTGCCCGCGCCGGTCATCGAGGTCTCCGGCCGCACCTACCCGGTGGAGATCCGCTACCGCCCGCCGGTCGATCAGGCCGGTGAGGAGGCGGACGCGACCGGCGACGACATCGACGCGCTGACCGGCGCGCTGCGGGAGCTCGACCGGGAGGCGCCCGGCGACGTGCTGGTCTTCCTTCCCGGCGAGGCGGAGATCCGCGACGCCGCCGACGCGGTGCGCGGCCTGTACGCGAAGGATGCCGCCCCCACGGAGGTCCTGCCGCTGTATGGGAGGCTGTCCGCCGCCGAGCAGCACCGGGTCTTCGAGCGGTCCACGGTCGCGGGCCTGCGCCGCCGGGTCATCCTGGCCACGAACGTCGCCGAGACGAGCCTCACCGTCCCCGGCATCCGGTACGTCGTCGACACCGGCACGGCGCGCATCTCGCGGTACAGCAACCGCAGCAAGATCCAGCGGCTGCCGATCGAGGCGATCTCGCAGGCGTCCGCGCAGCAGCGGTCCGGCCGCGCGGGCCGCACCGCCCCGGGCATCGCGATCCGCCTGTACGCCGAGTCGGACTTCGACGCGCGCCCGGAGTTCACCGAACCCGAGATCCTCCGCACCGGCCTGGCGGCGGTCGTGCTGCAGATGCTCGCCCTGGGATTCGGGGATGTCGCATCCTTCCCGTTCCTCACTCCCCCGGACTCCCGCGGCGTGAAGGCCGCCCTCGACCTGCTCACCGAGCTCGGCGCGGTCCAGCCCGGGCGTGCCGGCGGGGGCGCCAAACTCACCGACCTGGGCCGGGAGATCGCGCGTCTGCCGATCGATCCGCGGTTCGCCCGCATGCTCCTCGAGGCCCGCCGCACGGGGGTGCTCCCCCAGGTGCTCGCGATCGTCGCCGGGATGTCCATCCAGGACGTCCGCGAGCGCCCGGAGGACAAGCGGGACGAAGCCGACCGACTGCACGCGAGGTTCACCGACCCGACCAGCGACTTCCTGAGCATCCTGAAGCTCTGGGAGCACCTGCGCGAGAATCAGCGCGAGCTCGGATCGAGCGCATTCCGGCGTCTTTGCCGCGCCGAGCACCTCAACTACATCCGGGTGCGCGAGTGGTTCGACGTGCATCGCCAGCTGCAGTCCCTGCTCCGGGTCCGCGACACCCCGACCTCCGGCGAGGCATCCGCTCCCGGCCAGGAGGGCGACCAGATCCACCGCGCCGTGCTCGCCGGTCTGCTCTCGCACATCGGCATCCTCGACGAGCGGCAAAGCAGCTCCGCGAAGGACAAGCGCGCGGCGAAGGCGTCCGACGCACGGCGGCCGCAGGCGCAGTACCGCGGTGCGCGCGGGACGACGTTCTCGGTGTTCCCGGGGTCCGCCCTGCGCCGCACGCGCGCGCAGGCGGTCATGGCCGCCGAGCTCGTCGAGACCTCTCGCCTCTACGGGCGCACGGTCGCGGTCATCGATCCGGCGTGGGCCGAACCGCTCGCCGGCGACCTCGCCAAGCGCAGCCTGAGCGACCCGCACTGGTCGAAGGATGCCGGCGCCGCCGTCGCGGCCGAGAAGGTCACGCTGTTCGGGGTGGAGATCATCCCGCGCCGCCGGGTGCAGCTCGCCCGCATCGACCGTCCGCTCGCGCGCGAACTGTTCCTGCGCCATGCGCTGGTGGACGGGGAATGGGAGCCGGCGCACCTGGACAAGCGCCTGACCGCGTTCTGGCGCCGCAACCTCGAGCTGCGCCGCACGCTCGAGAAGATCGAGGAGCGCGAGCGCCGGCGCGACATCCTCGTCGGCGACGAGGCCGTGTACGCGTTCTATGACGCACGCATCCCGTCGGACGTCTTCGACGTGCGCTCGTTCGAGACCTGGTGGAAGGATGCCTCGTCTCGCACGCCGCGCCTGCTCGACATGGCCGAGTCCGACCTGCGCGACGAGGTCGCCCGCACCGACGAACGCGACTTCCCGACGCGGTGGCGCCAGGGCGACCAGGTGCTCTCGCTCGCCTACCGGTTCGAACCCGGCGCCCCGGATGACGGCGTGACCGCCGTCGTGCCCCTGGCCCTCCTCGCGCAGGTGCGGCCCGACGGATTCGACTGGCAGGTGCCGGGGATGCGCGACGAACTGATCGCCGCGCTCATCCGGGCGCTCCCGAAGGCGATCCGCCGACACGTGGTCCCCGCCGCCGACTGGGCCGCGAAGTTCGCCGAGGAACTCGCCGCCGACGGGCCGGAGATGCACGACGGCGCACCGCCCAAGACGCTGCGGGAGGCGCTCGCCGCACGCATCCAGCGGGTCGCGAACCAGCCGGTGACGCCGGCGGACTTCGAGATGGACCGCGTGCCGGAGCACCTGCGGATCGCCTTCCGGGCGGTCGACGAGCGCGGACGCGCGGCCGGTGCCGACCGGGACCTCGCGACGCTGCAGCGCCGGCTGTCCGATCGTGCCCGCACCGCGGTCTCGCGGTCCCTCACCGCCACGACGCCACGCCGGGGCGGACCGGCCGCTCCCGCGACGTCGGCCCCGGCGGCTCTCGCTGCCGCGGTCGTCGAGCGGACCGGCCTGACCACGTGGGACTTCGGCTCGCTGCCCGACGTCGTCGACACGAAGGTGGCCGGAGGCGTGGTGCGCGGATACCCCGCACTCGTCGACGACGGCACCAGTGTGAGCGTGCGGATCGAAGCGAGCCCGGATGCCGCGCGATCCCGCACCCGCGCGGGCGTGCGCCGGCTGCTCCTGCTGTCGAGCCCCTCCCCGGCGTCCTACGTCCTCGACCACCTCACCGCGCCGGAGAAGCTCGCGCTGGCCGCGTCGCCGTACTCCTCGGCGCGCGCACTCGTCGAGGATGCCCGCACCGCCGTCGCCGACCGCTGCATCAGCGACGCCGGCAACGCTCCGATCCGGTCGGCGGAGGCGTTCGCGCGCGTCCGGGACGACTTCGGCGCCCGGGTCGTGGACGACCTCTTCCAGCTCGTCTCGCTGTGTGCCCGCATCCTCACCCTGCACCGCGACGTCGAACGCGCAGTGAAGGGGCAGAACGCGCTCACCCTGCTCGCCGCCTTGAACGACGTCAAGGCGCAGCTGGCGGGCCTCATCCACCCGGGATTCGTGTCGGCGACCGGATCGGCCCGCCTGCAGCATCTGCCCCGGTACCTCCAGGCCGCCCTGATGCGGGTGAACGGCCTGCCGGAGGCGCCGGGGCGCGACCGGCAGCGTCAGACCGAATTCGAACGCGCCGCGACGCTGTACGCGGAAGCGGGCGGCACGATCCCGACGACGCCGGACACCCCCGCCGCGCTGGTGCACACGCGCTGGCTTCTGGAGGAGTACCGGGTGAGCCTGTTCGCCCAGACGCTCGGCACCGCCGAGCCCGTGTCGCTGCAGCGGATCCAGAAGGCCCTGCGCGAATAGCCTGCTCCGGCGGCGCTCCCCATAGACTGGGCGATGGCGTCCAGCCGGTACAGAAACAGCGACGAAGGGTTCGTGCGATGGCCAGCGTGATCCAGTACACCGAGTTCGGCGGCCCCGAGGTGCTCACCCTCGTCGAGGTGCCGACACCGGCCCCCGGGCCGGGCGAGCTCGCGGTGCGCATCACGGCGGCGGGGGTGAACCCGATCGACTGGAAGCAGCGCAGCGGGCTGCGAAAGACCGGCGCCATCACCACCCCGCGGCGGCCCGGCTCGGACGGGGCGGGCCACGTCACCGCCGTCGGATCCGGCGTCGAGGGCTTCGCCGTCGGCGACGAAGTGGTCCTGTTCGGCGCCACCGGCCTGTATGCCACCGACGTCGTCGTCCCGGTCTCGTCGGCGCTTCCGCGGCCGCCGCGCGTCAGCGCCGCGGAGGGGGCGGCGATCGGCATCCCGGCGGCGACCGCGTACCAGGCGCTGCGGTCGCTGGACGTCACCGCCAACGACACGCTCCTGATCCACGGCGGCTCCGGCGCCGTGGGGCAGGCCGCGATCCAGTTCGCGATGCTCTGGGGGGCGCGCGTGCTGGCCACCGCGTCGCCGCGTCGATTCGACCGCGTCCGGTCGCTGGGTGCGACCCCCCTGGTCTACGGCGAGGGCCTCGTGGAACGCGTCCGCGACACGGCCGGGTCCGGCGTGACCGTGATCCTCGATGCCGCCGGGACCGACGAGGCGCTCGAAGCATCCCTGGCGCTCCTCGCCGACGGCGACCGGATCGCCACGCTCGTGCGCGGCGCCGACGCCGCCGGCCTCGGCATCCAGGCCTACTCGGGAGGTGCGCCGCACCCGCTCACCCGGCAGCAGCTCGCGTGGCGCGACGAGGCGATGCCGGTGACGCTGGCGCTCATGGCCGCCGGCGCGTTCTCGGTCGAACTCGGTCCGTCCTACCCGCTCGCCGAGGCCGCCGAGGCGCACCGCGTCGTGCACGCGGGCGTCGACGGCAAGGTCACCCTCCTCCCCTGACCGCCATGCCCGTCCTCCTCGCTCTCGCGGCCGCCGTCACCTACGGCGTCGGCGACTTCCTCGGCGGTCTGTCCGCCCGACGCTGGCGCGTGCTGCCGACGACCGTCACCAGCACGTCCGTCGCCGCAGTCCTGCTCGCGATCGTCCTGATGTTCACCGGCGGCGAGTGGTCGGCGACGACCCTCGTCATGGGTTCGCTGGCCGGGCTGTTCGCGGCATCCGGCTTCCTCACGTTCTACGCCGCCCTCGCCGCCGGTCCGATCTCCCTCATCGCCCCGCTGATCGCGCTGCTCAACTCGGCCGTGCCGGTGCTCTGGTCGGTCGTGTTCGGGGCGGCGCTGAGCCCCCTCGCCTGGGTCGCGATCGCCCTCGCCATCGTCGGCTCGGTCCTGGCGGGATCCGCCGGCGGCGGCAGCAGCGGCGGCATTCGAGGACGCACCCTGCTGTATACGATCATCTCGGGGCTCTCGTTCGGATTCTGCATCGTCGCGCTCGACGTGCCGCCGGAGTCGTCGAATCTGATCCCGGCCTTCCTCGACAGCGGCGTGTCCGCTCTCGTCCTCCTGCTGCTGGTCGCCGTCGCGGCCGTGGTCCGGCCCGTCCGGCGATGGCTGGCGAGCCTCGATGCTCCGGGGGATGCCGTGGGAACGCCGCACGGCCCGGACGTCGGCGTCGCGAGCGGCGCGATCCGCACCGTGCCGGCGAAGACGGCGGTCGGCGTGCAGCTCGGCGTCGCGTCCGGCGCGTTCACCGCGGTCGCGAACGCGGCCGTGATGATGGCCCTGCACACCGGCGACCTCGCGGTTGTCGCCGTGCTCAACAACCTCTATCCGGTCTCGACCATCGTGCTGGCCTGGATCGTGCTGCGCGAGCGGCTCACCGTGATGCAGCTGGCCGGCGTGGTCCTCGCGGTCGTGGCGTCCGTGCTGCTCGGCGCCTCCTGACGCACGTCACTCGCCGACGGCGACCGGCCTGCCCGGGGTGTTGGACCACTGGCTCCAGGAGCCCGGGTAGACCGCGACGTCGAGACCGGCGATCGCTGCGGCCAGAGCCGCCTGGGCCGCGGTGACGCCCGACCCGCAGTATGCCGCCACGGGCCGATCGCCGGTCGCGCCGACCTCGGCGAACGCGGCCCGGATCTCCGCGGGGGTGGCGAACATCCCGGACGCCGGGTCGACGTAACGGGACGCCGGAAGGTTGACGGCCCCCGGGATGTGCCCGGCGACCGGATCCATCGGCTCGGTCTCACCGCGGAAGCGCTCTGCCGCCCGCACGTCGACGAGCACGCCGTGGCCAGGCCACGCGGCCGCCTCGTCGATGTCGATGGCACCGCCGGGGAAGACATAGTCCGACAGCTCGATCCGGCTCGGCTCCGGAACGTATTCGCCGGATTCGACCGCGAAACCGGCGTCGGTCCACGCCCGCAGCCCTCCATCGAGCACCTGCACGTTCGCGATGCCCGCGGCCAGCAGCAGCCACCAGGCGCGGCCGGCGCCCAGAGACGTGCCCGCGTCGTATGCGACGACCTTCTGTCCCGGCCGGATGCCCCAGCGCCGCGCGGCGGCCTGCAGCACCGGCAGCGTCGGCAGCGGATGCCGCCCGTCGCCTGGTGCGCCGGGTTGCGACAGCTCGGTCTCCAGATCGACGTACACCGCCCCGGGGATGTGCACGGCTGCGTGGTCGTCGCGGCCGTCCGGTTTGTCGAGACGGTAACGCACGTCGAGGATGCACACATCGGGCAGGGCATTGAGGGTCGCGGCGTCGATCAGCACGTTCACCCACCCACGATGACACACGACGTCACATACCCGGGTGTGCGCGGGGGCCCATCCGCGAGAATGGGCGAATGCCCGACTCCCCCGACTGTCGCCCCGCCGCATCCTCGTTCGCGACGACGCAGGTGCAGGCCGGATACACGGCCGGTGCGGTCTCGCACACGGCCATCCCGCCGATCTACCAGTCGAACGCCTTCGAGTTCACGTCGCTCACCCAGGCGCGTGAACTTTTCGCACTGCAGCGCGAGGGGGACATCTACAGCCGGGCGGCGAATCCGACGGTCGCGGTGTTCGAGCAGCGCGTCGCCGCCCTCGAAGGCGGCATCGCCGCCGCGGGCGTGGCGTCCGGACAGGCGGCGGTCGCCCTGGCGCTGCTCGCCCTCGCCGGCCGGGGCGGGCACATCGTGGCGGCCGCCCAGCTCTACGGCGGCACGGTCGACCTCCTCACCGACACCTTCCCCGACTGGGGCATCGAGACCACCCTCGTCGACCAGGACGACCCGCAGGCCTGGCGGGATGCGGTGCGCCCCTCGACCCGGGCCTTCTTCGCCGAGTCCATCGCCAACCCGATCGCCCAGGTGCTCGATGTGCGCACGGTCGCCGACCTCGCCCACGCGGCCGGCGTGCCGCTGGTCATCGACAACACCGTGGCGACCCCGTACCTGCAGCGCCCGGGCGAGCACGGCGCCGACATCACGGTGCACTCGGCGACCAAGTTCCTCGGCGGGCACGGCACCTCCCTCGGCGGAGCCGTCGTCGACCTCGGCACGTTCGACTTCACCGCGGAGCCGGAGAAGTGGCCGCAGCTCACGCAGTCGTACGCCCGCGTTCCGGGCAAGAGCCTGGTCGAGCGATTCGGGGAGTCCGGTTCGCCGTACATCTCGCTCGTGAAGACCAAGTACTCCCACGATCTGGGCCCGTCGCTGTCTGCGTTCAACGCCTTCCAGCTGCTCCAGGGCATGGAGTCGCTCGACCTGCGGATGTCGCGGCACAGCGCGTCCGCGCAGCGGGTCGCGGAGCACCTGGCCACGCTCCCCGCCGTCGCCGCCGTGCACCACCCCGGCCTCGACGGGAACCGGTGGAACGCGCTCAGCGCCGCCTACCTGCCGCGCGGCAACGCGTCGGTGTTCTCGTTCGACCTCGTCTCCAGGGGGGACGCCGAAGCCGACTTCGCCGCGGTCGAGGCGTTCATCGCGCGCCTGCGGGTGCTGAGACTGGTCGCGAACATCGGAGATGCACGCAGCCTCGTCGCCCACCCGGCATCCATGACCCACAGCCACATGACGCCGCAGCAGCTGGCGGATGCCGGCATCTCGTGGACGACCGTGCGGCTGTCGATCGGCCTCGAAGACGCCGACGACCTCGTCGCGGACCTGGATCAGGCCCTCACCGCGGCCTGATCTCGGTCACGACGCGTCGGGGCCGGCATCCTTCTGGTCGCGGCGCCGGCGTGCCAGTTCGGCGCGCAGCCGGTCCTCCTCGATCTCACGCTCCAGGTCGGCCAGCTGCTGCTCCGTGGAGCGGGGATCGCCCGCGGCGCCCGCCCGCGCCGCCGGCGGGACGACCGGTGCGCTCGCGGGACGCGGCTGCGGGCGCGGGGCCCGCTCGGGCCATTCGCGACCGAGGGTGAACCACAGGATCGTGCCGAGCACCGGGATGAGGATCACGAGGAACAGCCACGCGATCTTCGGCAGATGCTTGATCGCGTCCTCGTCGCGCAGCACGATGTCGACGATCGCGAAGATCGTTGCGGCGAGGATGAGCAGCGACAGGATCCACATGACGCCGACCATACTGGATGCATGGCCGACTCCCAGGACGCCCGCGTCGCGGTGTATCTCGATTTCGACAACATCGTCATGAGCTGGTACGACCGCGTCCACGGGCGCAACTCGTACTCGCGTGACCGGCAGAAGATCGCCGCCGGCGATCCGGAGAGCCTGGAGCGGCTGTCCAACGCGACGATCGACGTCGGCGCGATCATCGACTACGCGGCATCCTTCGGCACCCTCGTGCTGACCCGCGCATATGCGGACTGGTCCTCGCCGGTCAACGCCGAGTACCGCTCGCAGCTCGTGGCGCGCGCCGTCGACCTCGTGCAGCTGTTCCCGGCGGCGGCCTACGCCAAGAACGGGGCCGACATCCGCCTCGCCGTGGACGCGGTGGAGGACATGTTCCGCCTCCCCGATCTCACGCACGTGGTGATCGTCGCCGGCGACAGCGACTACGTGCCGCTGGCGCAGCGCTGCAAGCGGCTGGGCCGGTACGTGGTCGGAGTGGGCGTGGCCGGCTCCACCGCCAAGTCCCTCGCGGCCGCCTGTGACAGGTTCGACGCCTACGACTCGCTGCCGGGGGTGAAGCCGGCCATCGCCGAGGCCGAGAAGAAGGATGCACCCGCCTCCCGCACGCGACGGGCCAAGCAGCCCGCCGACCCCGGCGGCGCACTGCTTGAACGCGCCCTGCGCCTCGAAGCCGACAAAGACGGTGGCGACGAGTGGCGCCATGCCAGCGCGGTGAAGGACCTCATCAAGCGGCTGGACCCGTCGTTCAGCGAGAGGGCCCTCGGGCACCGGTCGTTCTCTGACTTCCTGAAGGCGCATGCCGACATCGCCGAGATGGACGAGTCGGGCAATATCGTGCAGATCCGCCTCGTGCCCGCCAAACGCTGACGGCACTGACAGCCCCGCCATCGAAAACCCCCGGTCGGCGCAGAGGCCGTCCGGTACAGTGTCACTGTGGTACGCCGGAACATTCCTCCCGGCTCGCAGACGTCCCTCCGAGAAGCGAATCGGGCGCGACTGCTCGAGTCGCTCAAGAGGCACGGGCGCCTGACCCAGGTCGAGCTGGCAGGCAGCACGGGCCTGTCCCCTGCCACGGTGTCGAACATCGTCAAGGAGCTGACCGCCAGCGGCATCCTGCACACCTCCTTCACCTCCCGCAGCGGGCGCCGGGCGACGCTCGTGTCGCTCGCCCGTCAGGTGGGTCTGGTCGCCGGCGTGCATTACAGCTCGCGGAGCCTGCACATCGCGATCGCCGACGCCACCCGCACGGTCGTCAGCCAGACGACGCTCCCGCTCCCCGTCGACCACCGCCACGACGCCGAACTCGACCGGCTGAGCCTGCTGCTGAGCGACATGATGGAGTCCCTCGGCGGGAGCGTGTCCGACCTCCTCGCGGTGGGCCTCGCGGTCCCCGCGCCCCTGGATCCCCGCACGGGCATGATCTCCACCCCCGGGCTGCTGCGCGGCTGGGACGGCGTCGACATCGCGGCGAGCCTGTCGGCGCGCATCGACCGCCCGGTCTTCGCCGACAGCGAGGCGAACCTCGGCGGGCTCGCGGAAGCGCGCGAGGGCGCCGGCCGCGGGGCCGCCTCGACGGTGTACATCCGCGTCGGGCACACGATCAGCGCGGGCCTGGTCGTGCACGGCGACCTGTTCCGCGGCGTCAACGGCAAGGCCGGGCAGATCGGGCACGTCACGATCGACGAGAACGGCCCGGTGTGCCGCTGCAGCAATCGCGGATGCCTCGAGACCTACGCCGCCGGCCCGGCCCTGCTGGCCCTGTTCCCGCCGGCCGAGCGGATGCCGCGCCTCAGCGATCTCATCCAGGCCTCGGAGGACGGCGATTCCGGCGCACGGCGCGTGATCGCCGACGCCGGCCGCCACATCGGCATCGCGACGGCGAGCCTGTGCAACCTCTTCGACCCGGAGCTCATCGTGGTGGGCGGTGAACTGGCCGGTGCCGGAGAGACGCTGATCGCGCCCATGCGCCACTCTCTGGAGCGCACCGCGCTCCCCACCGCCGCCGGGCTCCCCGAGATCGTCGAGACGACGTTCGGCGAGTGGGCCGAGACGCGCGGCGCGATCGCCGTCGCCCTGGATCACGTGTCCGTCGCCGCCGACGTCGCCGCCGTATCGGCGTGATCGCGGATCGATCCATGCACCAGAGGTTCCGCACACTCCTGCGCGCCATCGCCGCCCTCGCGACCGGGGTGCTGGTCGCGGCATCCGCGGTCTCCTGCTCGACGGGATCGGGCGAACCGAAGATCGCCCTCCTGCTCCCGGAGAGCAAGACCGCGCGCTACGAGACCTTCGACCGGCCCTTCTTCGAGAAGCGGGTCGCGGAACTCGGGCACTACGACGTGCTCTACGCGAACGCCGGGCAGGACGCCGCGGTGCAGCAGCAGCAGGCCGAATCGGCCCTCGCCGCCGGAGCTCGCGTGCTCGTGCTCGACCCGGTGGACTCCAACGCCGCCGCGAGCATCGTCGCCGAAGCCCGCGCCCAATCCGTGCCCGTCATCTCCTACGACCGCCTCATCTCCGGCGGCGGGCTGGCCTATTACGTCTCGTTCGACAACGAGAAGGTCGGCATGCAGCAGGCCACGGCCCTGGTGCACGCACTGAGCGCGGCGGGCAAGGCGCGCGGCGGCATCCTGGTCGTGAACGGCTCCCCCACCGACACGAACGCGCGGCAATTCCGCGACGGCGCCCACCGTGTGCTCGACAACAGCGGCCTGCAGGTGCTGGCCGAGTTCGACACCCCCGGCTGGAGCCCGGACAAGGCGCAGGAATGGGTGGCCGGCCAGATCGCGCAGTACGGCAACCGGATCACGGGCGTCTATGCCGCGAACGACGGCGTGGCCGGCGGTGCGGTGGCGGCGTTCGTCGCAGCCGGCGTCACCCCGATCCCTCCGGTCACCGGTCAGGATGCCGAGCTCTCCGCCGTGCAGCGCATCGTCGCCGGACAGCAGTACATGACGGTCTACAAGGCGCTCAAGCCCCAGGCCGAGCGGGCCGCCGACGTCGCGGTGGATCTCATCGAGGGCCGCAAGGTCACGGGGCAGACGACCGTCGACGGGACGCCCACGACCCTGCTCGAGCCCGTTCCGGTCACGGTGGGCAACATCGAGAGCACGGTGATCGCGAACGGCTTCTGGACCGCGAAGGACATCTGCACTCCGGCGTATGCGCAGGCGTGCGCGCGAGCCGGGATACGGTAGGGCACACGATGGCCTCGAGAACCCGCACCCGCGTGCTGACCATGCACGCCATCCGCAAGCACTTCGGTGCGGTCAAGGCGCTCACCGACGTCGACTTCTGGGTGGACGAGGGCGAGGTCGTGGCGCTGGTCGGAGACAACGGCGCCGGCAAGTCGACCCTGGTGAACATCCTCGCGGGCGTGCACCCGCCGGATGCCGGAACGGTCACCTTCGACGAGACGGACGTCACGATCGGCTCCCCCGCCGACGCGCAGGCGCTCGGGATCGCGACCGTCTTCCAGGACCTGGCGCTGTGCGACAACCTCGACGTCGTGGCCAACCTGTGGCTCGGGCGCGAGCTCGTCGACGGACGCCTGCTCGACGAGGTCGAGATGGAGGAGCGCACCTGGACCCTGTTGCGCGAGCTCGCCGCGAAGGTGCCCTCGGTGCGGGTTCCGGTGGCGTCGCTCTCCGGCGGCCAGCGGCAGACCGTGGCGATCGCACGGTCACTCATCGGCGATCCGCGGATCGTCATCCTGGACGAGCCCACCGCCGCCCTGGGGGTGGCGCAGACCGCCGAGGTGCTCAACCTCATCGAGCGCCTCCGCGAGCGCGGGCACGGCGTGATCCTGATCAGCCACAACATGGCCGACGTGCTCGCGGTCGCCGACCGCGTGGTCGTGCTGCGACTCGGACGCAACAACGGCGTCTACGACGTGGCGGACGTCACCACGGAGATCCTGATCGCCGCGATCACCGGGGCGACCGACGCGTCCGGCCGCCGTCCCGGCACGCCGTCCGCCGCCCCGACCCCACCGCCTCCGCCGCCCCCGGTCGTTCCGCGCGACACCAACATCATCGCGCTGCCCACCGACCGGAGGTTCCCGCCGCGACGGCGGGACGGCCGCCCGGACGGGGGCGAGGAGCGATGAGTGACGAGCAGCCGAGCACAGGACGCATCCAGGAGGCCGCGAGCCTCGTCGTCGCGCGCATCCGCGGAGGCGATCTCGGCCCGCTCCCGGTGATCGTCGGCCTCGCGGTCATCTGGACCGTGTTCCAGACCCTGAACCCGGTCTTCCTCTCCAGCACGAACCTCGTCAACCTCACGATGCAGTGCGCTGCGATCGGCACGATCGCCCTCGGGGTCGTCGTGGTCCTGCTGGTGGGAGAGATCGACCTGTCGGTGGGGTCGGTGTCGGGTCTGGCCGCCGCGGTGCTGACCGTCACCTTCGTGCAGCTGCAGTGGAATCCGGTGCTCGCGATCGCGGCCGCGATCGCCACGGGGCTGTGCGCGGGCCTGCTCTACGGGTTCATCTTCACGCGGTTCGGCGTGCCGAGCTTCATCTTGACCCTGGCGGGACTGCTGGGCTTTCTCGGGCTGCAGCTGAAGGTCCTCGGCGACACCGGGTCCATCAATCTTCCGTTCACGTCGTGGATCGTCCTGTTCGCCCAGCGGATGTTCCTTCCCGCGTGGGCCTCGTACGTCCTCGTGGTGGCGGCCGTCGCGGTGTCGGTCGGATCGCGCGTCCGGCTCGCCCGAAGACGCGCGGCCGCGAACCTCGACAGTCAGAGCCTGCTGTCGATCGGCGTGCGCGGCGGGGTGCTGCTCGTGCTGCTCCTCGGCGCCACCTGGTACCTCAACCTGTCCCGCGGCGTCGGGGTCATGTTCGTGTTCTTCCTCGCCCTCGTGGTGACGATGGACATCCTGCTCACGCGCACGCGATGGGGGCGCGCGATCTACGCCGTCGGCGGCTCTCAGGAGGCCGCCCGACGCGCCGGCATCCGCGTCGGCCGCATCTTCGTGTCGGCGTTCGCCCTGTGCTCCTCGTTCGCGGCGCTGGGCGGCATCCTGGCCGCCGCGCATCTGGCCGCCGCCAATCAGAGCTCCGGGGTCGGAGACACGAACCTGAACGCGATCGCCGCCGCCGTGATCGGCGGCACGAGCCTGTTCGGCGGGCGCGGGTCGGCCTACTCGGCGCTCATCGGAGTGCTCGTCATCCAGTCGATCTCGTCGGGCCTCACCCTGCTGAACCTGGACTCCTCGGTGCGCTACATGGTCACCGGCGTGGTGCTGGTCCTGGCGGTCATCATCGACGCCATGTCGCGTCGCACGCGCGCCGCCACCGGTCGCGGCTGACGGATCTCACCGGCTCATTGCGTTCACTGAACGAACGCGTGAACCGGCGTTGCCAAAGCGTTACGTTCAAGACTTGACGCCAGGGATACCTTTGAATGAGTATCTGTTCAGCAGACCTTGCTCGCTCACTGGGGCGCGGCGCCGGATCTGCGTTTCAAAGACGAAAGGCGAAAGATGAAGAAGTCTTCCATCCTGGCTGCGGCGGCTCTGGTCAGTGCCGGTGCGCTCCTGCTGGCCGGCTGTTCCGGCTCAGGAGGCGGGGGCTCGACCTCCACCGCGAACGCCGCCAGCAAGCGCGCGTGCGTGATCCTCCCCGACTCGGCCTCCTCGCCGCGCTGGGAGAGCTTCGACCGCAAGTACCTCAACGAGGGTCTCACCAAGGCCGGCTTCACCGCCGACATCCAGAACGCGCAGGGCGACACCAGCAAGTACGCCACGATCGGCGACCAGCAGCTCACCAAGGGCTGCGGCGTGATGATCCTCGTCGACTACAACGGCGCCGCGGTGGGCGTCGCGAAGAAGGCCAAGGCGCAGGGCATCCCGGTCATCGCCTACGACCGTTCGTTCACCGGCTCGGACTACTACGTGTCGTTCGACAACGTCAAGGTCGGCGCGCTCCAGGGCCAGATGATCGTCGACGGCCTCACGGCTCTCCACAAGGACCCGAAGACCGCCAAGGTCATCTACATGGGCGGCGACCCGACCGACAACAACGCGAAGATGTTCCACGACGGCGCAGACTCCGTGATGTCCAAGGCCGGCATCAAGCCCGCCGCTGAGCCCGCCGGTGTCTGGGACCAGTCCAAGTCGGCCACCAACTTCCAGCAGGCTCTGACCTCGCAGGGCGGCAAAGTCGACGCGGTCTGGGTCGCCAACGACACCAACGCGGCCGGCGTGATCTCGGTGCTGAAGAACAGCTTCAAGGCGGGTCAGGTGCCGGTATCCGGCCAGGACGCCAGCGTCGCCGGTCTTCAGAACGTGCTGCTCGGCTGGCAGACCGGCACGGTCTACAAGCCGGTCAAGCTCGAGGCCGACGCCGCCACCGCCGTGGCGATCGCACTCCTGAAGGGCAACAAGCCGCAGTACACGCAGAAGCTCGCCGACGGCACCCCGTACATCGCTGTGACCCCGAAGTCCGTGGGCCCGCACGAGGTCGAGGAAGTCGTCGCCGCCGGCGACGCGTCCGCGTCGGACATCTGCAACACCGCCGAACTGCAGGCCGCCTGCACGAAGTACGGCGTCAAGTAACACCGCGCCACGGTGAGGGCGTCGCGCGGCCACGCGCGGCGCCCTCCCCGCGCATCTGATCGCAGGGAAGCGAGCAATGCCAGAACCCATCATCGAACTCGTGGGCGTGAAGAAGTCCTTCGGCCCCGTCAGCGTCCTCAAGGGCGTCGATCTCCGTGTCCACCCGGGCAAGGTCACCGCCCTCGTCGGCGACAACGGCGCCGGAAAGTCCACGCTCATCAAGGGCCTCGCCGGAGTCCAGCCCTACGACGAGGGCGAGGTGCGCATCGACGGTCAGCACCACGACCTGCACACGCCCCGCGAAGCGGGCGCACTCGGCATCGAGGTCGTGTATCAGGACCTCGCCCTGGCCGACAACCTCGACATCGTCCAGAACATGTTCCTCGGCCGCGAGGAGATGCGCACCGGCACCTTCGACGAGGGCCGCATGGAGAAGGAGGCATCCGACACTCTCCGGTCGCTCTCCGTGCGCACCGTGAAGTCCGTGCGGCAGAAGGTCTCGAGCCTCTCCGGCGGCCAGCGGCAGACCGTCGCCATCGCGCGCGCGGTGCTGAAGAAGGCGCGCGTCGTGATCCTCGACGAGCCGACCGCTGCGCTCGGCGTGGCGCAGACCGAGCAGGTCCTCAACCTCGTCAAGCGGCTGAGCGAGCAGGGAGTCGCGGTCATCCTCATCTCCCACAACCTCGCGGACGTCTTCGAGGTGGCGGACGACATCGCCGTGCTGTACCTCGGCCAGATGGTCGTGCAGATCGACACCGCAGACACGACTCGCGACGACATCGTCGGCTACATCACCGGCACCAAGACCACGGTCCCGCACATCGGCACCTCCACCATCAACATGGAAGGCGGCGCAGCATGACCGTCCAGCGCACGGAGGCGGCACCGGACCCGGTAGCCTCGGACCTCATCGGCAGCGGCGTCGAGGGCGGCCTGCGCGACCAGATCGACGCCTGGTGGCAGCGGATCCGGGGCGGCGAGATGGGCGCGCTCCCCGCCATCGGCGGACTCGTCGTCCTGTCGATCCTGTTCTCGATCCTGAGCCCGTACTTCTTCACCGCGGGCAACCTCGCCAACCTCATCAACCAGGCCGCGAGCCTCGTGATGCTGGGCATGGCGCTCGTCTTCGTGCTGCTGCTCGGCGAGATCGACCTGTCCGCCGGCGTCACCGGCGGCGTCGGCGTGGCGCTGTTCGTCGTGCTCAACGACGTCGCGCACATCCCGTGGCCGATCGCGCTCATCGTCGGCTTCCTGTTCGGCATCGTGACCGGCTCCGTGATCGGCTTCTTCGTGGCGCGCGTCGGCATCCCGTCGTTCGTCGTCACGCTGGGTCTGTTCCTCGGCTATCAGGGCCTGGCCCTGGTCGTCATCGGGTCGGGCGGCCTGTACCAGATGCAGGTGCCCGCGATCAGCGCCATCATGAACAGCAACCTCCCGGTCTGGGCCGGCTGGGTCCTTCTGCTGGTCGTGCTCGCGGTCTCGGGCGGCATGTCGTTCTGGGACCGCTCGCGCCGCACGCGCGCAGGCGTCCCCAACCGCGACATCTCGCTGGTGTGGATCAAGCTCGGCGTCATCCTGGTGATCGGCGGCGTCGTCGTCTACTTCCTCAACCTCAACCGCTCGCAGTCGATCATCCCGGTGCAGGGCGTGCCGATGATCGTCCCGATCGTGCTGGCGATCCTCTGGATCGGCACGTTCGTGCTCGACCGCACCAAGTTCGGCCGGTACCTGTACGCCATCGGCGGCAACGCCGAAGCCGTCCGCCGGTCGGGTGTCAAGGTGCGGTGGGTCAAGTGGTCGGCGTTCGTCGTCTGCTCGTCGCTCGCGGTCGTCTCGCAGCTGTTCGACGTGGCCCGCATCGGCAACGTGGATGCCGCGGCCGGCCGTGACATCGTGCTGAGCGGTGTCGCTGCGGCCGTCGTCGGCGGTGTCAGCCTCTTCGGCGGGCGCGGTCGTCTCATCCACGCGGCCCTCGGCGCCCTGGTGATCGCGGCGATCACCAACGGCCTCGGTCTGCTGAACCTGCCGTCCGGCATCAACCTGCTGGTCACCGGCGGCGTGCTGATCCTCGCGGCCACGGTCGATGCCCTGTCGCGGCTGCGCAGCGGCGGCGCGAGAGCGTAGGCGCGTTTCGGCGCGACGGCGGCCCGGGTCCTCGATCCGGGCCGCCGTCGCGTTCAGAGGAGAGCCGACGCGCGGTCGACGAACCGCAGGTAGTCGGCGTCGTCGTCGCCCGCGGTGATCGCCCGCAGCACCACCTCGTCCACCGCGCGACGGTATGCGCCGAGACGGTCCGCGGCGTCCGTCGGCGCGATCACGGTCGCCCTCGCCGCGATGTCGAGTCGCGCGAAGTTGGCCGCGTAGTTCGGGTACGACGCGTACCTCGCCGTCTCCTCGTCCAGGCGCGGGACGGCCGCGTCGTCGAGCGCCGCGCGCACGTACAGCGACACGCGCACGTCCGCGTTCGCGGTCCGCGCCTCGGAGGCTTGCGCGGCGGCGACCTCGGGGGTCAGCCAGCTCAGCAGCGGGCCGTCGGCATCCGTCGCGGCGAGATGACGCATCTTCGGTCCGAGCGCGCCGAGCACGATCCTCGCCCCCGTGTCCCGGCGGAGGTCGGCGACGGCGGCCCGCATCACCGCCAGGATGCCGCTGCGCGTCCCCCCGGATCCGATTCCGAGCACGAGGCGGTCCTGCGGCAGGGATGCCGCCTCGGCGGCGATCTGCGCGGCGGGCCGCCGGTCGACCGGCAGGACCCCGGTCGCCAGCACGAGACGATCCGTGACCTCGGCCGCCGCCGCGAGCGCGGCCAGCGAATCGCCGCCCGGGGTGTCGTTCACCCACAGTGCGTGGAAGCCGGCGCTCTCGACCGCTCCCGCGATCCGGGCGATGCGTTCGGGTCCGAGGGATCCGGCGACGCCGATCGACAGGTGTGCGGTGTTCGTCATGGTCGCGCCCTTCAGTGGTATCGGCCGGCGTAGGCGTTCAGCGCGGGCTGGCCGCCGAGATGCGCGTACAGCACGTTCGACTCGCGCGGGATCACCCCGTCGTGCACCAGATCGATGAGCCCCGCCATCGACTTGCCCTCGTAGACGGGGTCGAGGATGACGCCCTCGAGGCGGCCGGTCAGGTGGATCGCGGCATCCGTCGACTCCACCGGGATGCCGTACAGATCACCCGCCCAGCCCTCGCGCACGTCGATCTCGTCGTCGCGCAGTTCCCGGCCGAGGCCGATGAGCTCAGCGGTGGCCCGGGCGATCCGTGCGACCTGGGCGCGGGTCTCCTCGATCGTCGCCGACGCGTCGATCCCGATGATCCGGCGCGGGCGGTCCCCGAAGTTGGTCGCCAGGTCGGCGAAGCCGGCCACCATGCCGGCGTATGTCGAGCCCGTCACCACGCAGACCACGATCGTGTCGAAGAAAACGCCGAGCTGATCCTCCTGCTCGCGAACCTCGTGCGCCCAGTTCGCGAAGCCGAGTCCGCCGAGCGGATGCTCGCTCGCGCCGGCGGGGATCGGGTACGGGCGACCACCGGAGAGCTCGACCTCGGCGAGCGCCTCCCGCCAGGAGTCCTTCACTCCGATGCCGAACCCGGCGGACGAGAGCCGCACGTCGGCGCCCATCAGCCGCGACAGCATGATGTTGCCCACGCGGTCGTTCGTGACGTCCGGCCAGTCGACCCAGTGCTCCTGCACGAGCACGGCCCTGAGGCCGAGGTGCGCGGCGACGGCGGCGACCTGACGGGTGTGGTTCGACTGCACCCCGCCGATCGACACAAGGGTGTCGGCGCCGGAGGCGAGGATGTCGGGCACGATGTACTCGAGCTTGCGCACCTTGTTGCCGCCGTACGCGAGACCGCTGGAGACGTCCTCGCGCTTGGCCCACACGCGTGCGCCCCCGAGTTCGGCCGTGAGCCGGTCGAGGGGGTGGATCGGGCTGGGCCCGAACGTCAGCGGGTACCGGGAGAAGTCAGCGAGCGCCATGGCGACAGTCTGCCACCGGATGCGACGGAGGCTGTGCCCGGATCCTGGGATCCGGGCACAGCCTCCGATCGGGATGTCACGCCGCGTGCGGCACCGAGGCGGCTTCCTCGACCGCGCGCGCGGTGACCAGGAGGACGCCGTCCGCGGCATCCACCGCGACCGCGCCGCCCTCGACGAGCGCGCCCGCGACGAGCAGGTCCGCGATGCGGTCGTCGACCTCGCGCTGGATGAGACGCCGCAGCGGACGCGCCCCGAACTCGGGCTCGTACCCGTGCTCGGCCAGCCACTGCACGGCGGCATCGGTCGCCTCCACGACGATCCGACGGGCCGCGAGGCGCCCGGCGGTCTCGGCGAGCATGAGCCCGACGATGCGGTGCAGCTGCACGGGGTCGAGGCGACGGAACAGCACGATCTCGTCGATGCGGTTGAGGAACTCGGGTCGCAGCTGCTCGCGCAGGCGCCCCATCACCCGGTCGCGCAGATCGTCCTCGGCGAACTCGCGGCCCGCCGTGGTGAACCCGATCGCACCGCTTCGTGAGGCGAGGAATTCGCTGCCGAGGTTCGACGTCATGACGATCACCGTGTTGCGGAAGTCGACCGTGCGTCCCTGTCCGTCGGTCAGGCGCCCGTCATCGAGCACCTGCAGGAGCAGGTTGAACACGTCGGGGTGCGCCTTCTCGATCTCGTCGAAGAGCACGACCGAGTACGGCTGCCGTCGCACCCGCTCGGTGAGCTGGCCCGCCTCGTCGTACCCGACGTATCCCGGAGGGGCTCCGACCAGCCGCGACACGGTGTGCCGCTCGCCGAATTCGCTCATGTCGAAGCGGATCACGGCCTGGTCGTCGTCGAACAGCGACTGCGCGAGCGCCTTCGCGAGCTCGGTCTTGCCGACCCCGGTGGGGCCGAGGAACAGGAAGGAGCCGGTCGGCCGGTGCGCGTCGCCCATGCCCGTGCGCCCGCGGCGCACCGCCTTCGCCACCGCGCTGACCGCGTCGTCCTGTCCGACGACCCGCGCGTGCAGCTCGTCCTCCAGGCCGGCCAGGCGATCCCGCTCGGTCGCGGTGAGACGCGCCACGGGGATGCCGGTGGCGCGGCTGATGACGCCCGCGATCTGGGGCTCGTCCACGACGGCGTCGTGTGCGCGCTCGCGCGAGGACACCTCCGCCAGCTTCGTGTGGACGGCGGCGATCTCGTCGCGGATGCGGGACGCGTCCTCGTAGTGCTCGGCATCCACGGCCTGGTTCTTGTCGGCCTCGAGGTCGGCGAGCCGCTGCAGGAGCGAGGCGGCATCCTGCTGCACGCCCAGCTGCAGCCGCAGGCGGGCGCCGGCCTGGTCGATGAGGTCGATGGCCTTGTCGGGCAGCACGCGGTCGGGAAGGTAGCGGTCGCTCAGTTCGGCGGCCGCCTGCAGCGCGTCGTCGGTGTAGCTGACGGCGTGGTGCTTCTCGTACGCGTCCTTCAGGCCGTGCAGAATCCGCACCGTGTCGCCCACGGAGGGCTCCCCCACCTTGACGGGCTGGAAGCGGCGCTCCAGCGCGGCATCCTTCTCGATCGTGCGGTACTCCCTGAGGGTCGTGGCGCCGATGAGGTGCAGGTCGCCGCGCGCCAGGCGCGGCTTCAGGATGTTGCCGGCATCCATCGCGCCCTCGCCGGAGGCACCCGCGCCGACGACCGTGTGGAGCTCGTCGACGAACACGATCAGCTCGTCGCGGTGCGCCGCGATCTCGTCCATCGTCGTGGTGAGGCGCTCTTCGAAGTCGCCGCGGAACCGCGTGCCCGAGATCATCGCGGCGAGATCGAGCGCGACGACGCGCTTGCCGCGCAGCTGCTCGGGAACCCGCTCCTCGATGATCTCCCGGGCGAGCCCCTCGACGATGGCGGTCTTTCCCACGCCCGCCTCGCCGATCAGCACCGGGTTGTTCTTGGTGCGGCGGCTGAGGATCTCGATGGCCTGCTCGATCTCGTCGGCGCGCCCGATGACCGGGTCGAGCTCGCCGGCGCGGGCGCGCTCGGTGAGGTCGGTCCCGAACTTGTCGAGCATCGGCGTCTCCCCGCCGGCGTCGGCGGCGGCGTCCGGAGCGGCGGCGGCCGGGGCGACGGGCTCGCGCATCCCGTGAATCAGCGCCTCGGCGGTCACGCCCGCGGCGGCGAGCACCTGCCCGGCCGGGGTGTCCTGCCCGAGGACGAGCGCGAAGAACACGTGCTCGGGGTCGACGTAGGTGGATCCTGCCGAGCGGGCCACCTGAAGTGCGTGGAACAGCGCGCGTTGCACCGACGGCATCACGGCGGCCCCGTCGGATTCATCGGGGTCGGATGCTGCCGGCAGCCGCGACTCGACGGCCGCGGCGATCGCGCCCGGGTCGATGCCCAGGCGGGCGACGGCATCCTTCGCCTCGCCATCCTGCATCAGCACGTGCAGAACGTGCAGCGCATCGACTTCGCGCTGGCCGCGCTGCAGGGCGAACTGTGCGGACGCCTGCAGCACCTGCTGCGTGCGCGCGCTGAGGAACCGCCCGATGTCGATGGGGCGCTGCTCTGACCGCTGGCGCTCTCCCGCGAGATATCGGGCGAGGAACTCCTCGAACGCGCCGGCGCCCTCGTGCGGGGGTGTGACGTTTTCGGACATCTCGCGTGCCTCCTGATACTGCGGCGACCCAACTTGAGTCGTCTTGTATCAAGTTCAACGTCAGCGTGCCGGGAGTATTCCCGGGTCGACCTCATTCCACCGCTCGATGGTCTGGGCGAGCCAGAAGACGAGGAACAGCACGAGCGCGATCGTCTCTCCCCACAGCGCCGCGTGGACGAATGCCAGCCAGACGAGATCGATCGCGATGAGGGCGGCGATGATCGCGTACGTCACACGCCAGCCGCGCGTCGCGGCCGCGGCGGAGACCACCGCGGTGAGGCCGAGCAGCGTGAAGAAGCACACCGCTGCGACCAGGTGGGCGTGCTGCGCGAACCCGGCCGGGTCGGCGAGCGCCCACCACTCCCCGCCCGCCACGATCACGGCGGCGACGGCGAGCGCGAGCGCCTTCACGCCACTGATCGTGTGCTGCACGATCGCGAGGACGGCGGCCGTCGCGATCGCCAGCACGGCGATGATCACCAGGGTCGTCATGCCGAAGGCGATCGCAGGCACTTCTGCCGCCGGCACGCAGCGGCCGGGGCATCCCGGATCGACGCCGGGCATCTCGCCCGCACCCACCGTGGTTGGAACGATCGCCATCACCGGGGCGAAGAGGGCGGCGAGGTCGAGCAGCACCTGCTCCCAACTGTGGCCGGAGAGGGCGACCAGGGCGAAGGTGATCGCGAACATCACCCCGACGAAGATGCCGCGGGCGGGCGTGTAGAACGTGGCGCTGATCGACGGGACAGGACCCACGGTGACGAGCACCTGCACGACGGCGATGCCGAGCGCGACCGCCGCACCGACGAGGCCCAGCCGCACGTAGCGGTAGGTGCGCTGGGTGGAGGTGCTCGTGAGCTGCATGGGCCCCATCATGGCGCGACGACCCGACATCGCACGCGGACACGCGCCCGTGAGAGACAATGACCGGTATGCCCATGCCGCACGAGCCCTCATCCGACCCGTCCGCCTCGGCCGCCGCGACCGGTTCCACTCTGGTCCAGGCGCCGCCGCCCGAGATCGGCGAGGACGAGGCGGCGCGGCTCGCACAGGACCTCTTCGGGGTGGTCGGCACCGCACACTCCCTGGGCAGCAACCAGGACCTCAACTTCGTGATCGACACCGGGGCGGCCGACCGGCTCCTCCTGAAGATCGCGAACCCGGCGACCGATCCCGCCGAACTCGAGGCGCAGTCCCGGGCCGCCGGACTCATCGGGTCCCGCGCCGGCGTGCGGGTGCCCCTCGCCCGCACGTTCTCCGACGGCACGACGGTGCGCCCGGTGACGACCCCCGACGGCGGCACCGCGCACGCGCGCATGCTGCCGTTCCTGTCCGGTGACACCCTCGGCGGCAGCGGCTACCTCGCCCCCGATGTCATCGCCCGCTTCGGAACGCTTGCCGCATCGGTGGACACGGCCCTGGCCGGCTGGCGGCATCCGGGGACCGAACGGGACAACCAGTGGGATCTCCGCCATGCACCCGCCGTGCTCGCCGACCTCCTTCCTTCGGTCGCCGACGACGACCTGCGCCGGCACCTGCGGCAGACCGCGGATGCCGCCTGGGCCCGCATCGCTCCGGTCGCCGCCTCGCTCCCCCAGCAGGTCATCCACGGCGACCTCACCGACGACAACGTGGTGGCCACCGACGGACGGATGCCGGACGGCGTCATCGACCTCGGCGACCTCGGCCGCACGTGGCGCGTGGGCGAACTCGCGATCACGCTGACCGGCATCCTGCACCACGACGGCGTCAGTGTCGCCGACGCCCTGGCCGCGGTGACGGCGTATCAGCGCGTGCTGCCGCTGACCGACGACGAGCTCGACGTGCTCTGGCCGCTGGTGGCCGTTCGCGGGGCGGTCCTGGTCGCCAGTGCTCACCACGTGCTGCGCACCGATCCCGGCAACGCGTATGCGGCCGAGAACCTGCTGCATGAGCAGCTCATCCTGGCCGCGGCGACCTCGCTGCCGCTGCCGGTGGCGACGGCCCTCGTGCGGCAGGCCGCCGGCGTCCCCGTGACCGCACCGTCCGTCCCGGCGGCGCAGCCGATGCTCGCCGGCCCGGTCGCCGTCGTCGACCTCTCCCCTGCCAGCCCGGCACTGGACGAGGGCCGCTGGCTGGAACCCGACATCGAGCACGTCCTCGCGCAGGAGACCCTCGCCGCCGGCGCGGCGACGGTCGTCACCCGGTTCGCCGAGCCCCGCCTCAGCCGGGCCCACCCCGGGCAGCATGCCGCCGCCGTGGTCGTCCCGGGCATCGATGTGACCGTCGCGGGGCCGGCCGTGCTGACCGCGCCCTGGGCGGGAGAGATCGAGCTGGTCGACGAGGGCCTGGAGCTTCGCGCCCCGCACGGCGGACTCGTGCTGCGGATCACCGCGGCGCACCGCGGCCACGTCGCCGACCGGTCGGGAGAGCGGGTCGCCGCAGGCGACCCCGTCGCGGAGATCACCGGAACGGTGCGCGTGACCCTCGCCGAGGCCGGCATCGACGTGCCCGAGGCGGTCACCGCGCAGACGGCCGCGGCCTGGCGGGCCGTGGTCGCCGACCCGACGGCCGTGGTCTTCGGCGACGCCGTGGCACCGGCATCCGCGCCCGCGGATGCCGGCGAACTGCTCCGGCGGCGAGAGCGCAGCCTCGCCGAGGTGCAGGAGCACTACTTCGCCGACCCGCCGGTGATCGTCCGCGGCTGGCGGGAGTACCTCGTCGACGCCGATGCACGGGTGTACCTCGACGCCCTCAACAACGTCAGCTCGATCGGCCACGCCCACCCGCGGCTCGTCGAGGCCGTGGCTGCGCAGTGGCGGCTCATCAACACCAACTCGCGCTTCCACTACCCGCAGATCGTGGAGTTCGCCGAGCGCCTGGCCGCGACCCTCCCCGACGGCCTCGACCAGGTCTTCCTCGTCAACAGCGGATCCGAGGCGGTCGACCTGGCGCTCCGGCTGGCGCAGGCGCACACGTCCCGGCCGGACATCCTCGCCGTCGCCGAGGCCTACCACGGCTGGACCTACCTGTCCGATGCCGTCTCGACATCGGTCGCCGACAACCCGCACGCGCTCGAGACGAGGCCTGCGTGGGTGCACACCGTGGAGGCGCCGAACCCGTTCCGCGGCCGGTATCGCGGGTCCGAGGCGGCGCGCTACGCGGACGACGCCGTCGCGGAGGTGCACCGGCTCGCCGAGGCGGGCACCCCGGTGGGCGCCTTCCTCGCCGAGAGCATCTTCGGCAACGCCGGCGGGATGCCGCTTCCCGACGGCTACCTGAAGGCGGTGTACGCGGCCGTGCGCGCCGGTGGCGGCGTCGCCGTCGCCGACGAGGTGCAGGTCGGGTACGGGCGCCTCGGCGAGTGGTTCTGGGGCTTCCAGCAGCAGGATGCCGTGCCCGACATCGTCGCCGTGGCGAAGGCCATGGGCGCGGGGCATCCGCTCGGCGCGGTGATCACGTCGAAGCGGATCGCGGCGAGCTACCGATCGCAGGGCTACTTCTTCTCGTCGGCCGGCGGGAGCCCGGTGTCCTCGGTCGTCGGCCTGACGGTCCTCGACGTCATCCGCGACGAGGGGCTCCAGCAGAACGCCGCCGAGGTCGGCGCCTACCTGAAGCAGCGCCTGACCGAACTCGGCGAGCGGTACCCGATCCTCGGCACCGTGCACGGGTACGGCTTCTACCTCGGGCCCGAGTTCGTCCGCGACCGCGAGTCGTGGACACCGGCCACCGAGGAGACGGCGCGGATCTGCGATCGCCTGCGGCGCCTCGGGGTCATGATCCAGCCGACGGGCGACCACCAGAACGTCCTCAAGTTCAAGCCGCCGATGTGCTTCACGCGGGACAGCGCCGACGAGTTCATCGCGGCGCTGACCCGCGTGCTGGAAACCGGCTGGTGATCGGCGATCCGCTGCGGCGGGTCAGGATCCCGCGGTCGTCCAGGTTCCGGGAGGGCCCGCCAGCAGCAATCCGCTGAACACCACGACGACCCCGACGGCACCGATGACCGCAGCGACCGCCCAGGACCAGCCGAGGGTGGCGCGCAGGATGCCGACCCGTCCTACTGCCCTCCGACCGGCTCCTCGTGCATCCCCTTGAGGGCCGCCGCGAATGCCGGCGCCTGGGCGGAGAGGCCGGCATCCAGTTCGGCGAGGCGGGCATCCGCGTCGGCCAGCGCCTTCGCGCCCTTGTCGGTCATGCGCAGGTGTGACGGGGCTCCCGGAATCGCCGTTCCGTCGGCGACCATGCCGTCGTCCACGAGCGCGTGCACGGCGGTGTGCGCGGTCTGCACGGTGATCTGCGAGCGCCGCGCGAGCTCCGAGAACGAGATGTCGGGAGTCGCGCGGATGTGCGCGAGCAGCCCGTACTTGCGGGTCGTCAGCCCGAGGGGCTTCAAGGCCGCGCCGAGATGCGAGTCCCACACGCTCGAAACGGTGAGGAGTGCGATGACCGGGCTGAACGGGCGGTCCGGCGTCGTGGGCTGGGACGCGGCATCCTCGGGACGGTTCGGCATGCGCCCCATGCTACTTGCGGTGGGATTGCTGCGCGCGGCCGCCACGTCGAGATGACAGAGCGACCCTTGACATATTCGCCATGGCGAATGTATCTTGGCGGCATGAGCGAGATCATCGAACGCACCGTGACTGCCACCCCCGCCTGCGTCTGGGAGCTGTGGACGACCCCCGAGGGCATCTCGTCGTGGTGGGCGCCCGAGGGCTTCCGCACCGACGTCACCACCCTCGATCTGCAGCCGGGCGGCGAGCTCCGCTACACCATGACCGCGGTCGCGCCCGAGCAGATCGCGTTCATGGAGCAGTACGGGATGCCGGTGGCCACCGAATCCCGCAAGTACTTCACGGAGATCGACGCCCCCGGGCGGCTGGCCTACCGGTCCGTCATCGACTTCGTGCCCGACCACGAGCCCTATGAACAGCTGACGGTCGTCGAGCTCTCCCCCGACGGCGACGGCACCCGGATCGTGATGCACGTCGAGCCGATGCACGACGAGGTCTGGACCGAGCGGCTCCTGGCCGGACGCGCGAACGAGCTCGACAACCTCGCCGCCCTCGTCGCCCGGGACTGACTGCGTGGAGGTCCAGAACCTGCTCGCGACCCTCGCCGAGCCGACCCGGTTCCGCATCGTCGAACTGCTGGCGACGCGCGCCTCTACGGTCGGCGAGGTCGCCGCGGGCATCGGCGCGCTGCAGCCGCAGACGACGAAGCACATCCAGGCGCTCGAAGCAGCGGGCGTCATCCGCGTCCACAAGCTCGGGCGACGGCGCGTCGCACGCCTGGACCGCGAGGCGATGTCGACGCTGTCGGCGTTCTTCGCGGCGCTCAGCACGCCCGACGCCGACGACACCGTGCTCGAGGAGTACGAGACCGCCATCCGGCGCGAGGAATCACACCGATCGGACGAGGACGACGCCCGGGTCCTGACGTTCGTGCGACATCTGCCCGCCTCCGTCGATGCCGTCTGGGCGGCGTGGACCGACGCCGCCCAGGCTGCCCGATGGTGGGCACCGCCGCACTTCGACACCGAGGTGTTCGACATCGCGCCCCGGACGAACGCACCGATCCGCTTGGTGCTGAGCGAGGGCGGCGGCGCGCGGTACGAATCCATCGGCCGCGTCGAGGAGGTGCAGCCTCGCCGACGCCTGGTGTTCGAACTCGCCCCGATCGACGCCGAGGGCACTCCGCTGTTCGCCGCCCGACACACCGTGACCTTCGCAGAAGAAGCGGCAGCGACCACTCTCACGCTGCGAATCGCCGTGTCGGATCTGCGCCCCGGCGCCGCGCCGGCAGTCGCGGGACTCCAACCCGGGTGGGAACAGCTCCTGGACGCCCTCGCTCGCACACTGGCGCCCGGGTCCTGAGCGCGTCGGATCGCAGTACAGTGCGTACATGCGGACCGGAAACGGTGCCATCGGATGGGTGCTCGGCGGCACCGGCGGGATCGTCCTCGGAGCGCTCGCCGGTCTGACCTGGGCCGCGGCGCTGCGGGCCTACATGGTCGAAATCGCGGCTTTCGACTCCCAGTTCACCTGGTGGGGAACGTTCGGCGCCATCCTCGCCCCGGGAGCCCTGTCCGGCGCGCTGCTCGCCCTCGGATGGCAGCGCGCGCGCAGCGGCCGGGCGTCGGCGTGGTTCGCGTTCGCCGTCGCTCCGCTAGCGGTGGTGCCGCTGCTCCGACCCGGCGCGCTGGTGACGATGTTCACGACGGGGCTGGGGGGCGGCGCCGTCGGAGTCGTGGCCATCGCCCTTCTGGGCGGGTTCGCCCTCGGGCAGCGCGGACCGGTGTGGCTGCGCATCGTGCTCGGCGCACTGTGGCTGGCCGGGCTCGCGGGCCTCGCCGCGACCCCGGCCATCATCCCCGGTCTGCCGATCACGACGCCCCGAGGGGCGTGGGTGGTCGCCCTCGTCACCGGGCTGATGCTGCTGCTCAGCATCGCCTGCGCCGCACCGTTCCTCGCGCGGGGTGACCCTAGAAGTCCCAGTCGTCGTCTTCGGTGCTGACCGCCTTGCCGATCACGTACGAGGAGCCCGACCCCGAGAAGAAGTCGTGGTTCTAAGAGGGTCCTTTTCACCATGCGGGTGCCAATTCTCTTGGCCGTGATCACTGGGAACAGAACGCGCGGAAGGTTACAGAACGTGCATATGGTCACTTGAGTTGTGGGCAAAATGTGGGCGATTGGCTGACGTCCTGACCCCGTGGCGGCCGGCCGGTGATTGCACCATACTGTTCCCAACTGGGGAAGGCAGGGACATGGGGATGTTGCCTGAATCTGAAGCATGAGTATGCAACCACGCTCGGCGCCTCCGGGCTGGTATCTGTCACAAACGCCTGACGTGATGCCTGGCACGCTGCAATGGTGGGACGGGACGAAGTGGACCGGTCAGTATGCACCCCCGGCGCCACACGCGCGCACCGCACCGCAAGTCGCACCCTATGGCCCACTAATACCTCAGCGCTCCGTCGGTGCCGCCTACGCGTTTCTGCTGCTGCTAGGCGGCATCGGCGCGCACCGGTTCTATCTCGGGATGCCGTGGACCGCAACCACCCTACTGCTGCTCTGGATTGGAACGTGGGCGCTCATCCCAGTACACGGAGAGCTGATCCCGCTTGCCGTGCTAGTGGTCTGGCTCATTGTCGATCTGTGCGTCTTGCCCGGGCTTGTCGCTGATGCGAACCTCCGAGCGGTTACCAAGCAGATCACGCCCCGGGCCAGCAATCGCTAGACCCGGGGCGTGGCTGAGGCGCTACACAGAGAGCAGTACCTCAAGAGGATCGATGAGACCGAACTCGGCGCAGACTGCGCGGATGAACTCGGCCCGGTCGAGTGCGTAGGCGTGATCCTCCACGCGTCCCCGGAGCGATTCGCTGAACGTCGTCACGAAGACTACGTCTCCGTCCTGGTCGTTGCGTGCATCGATATCGACCGAGCGACCGCCGTCAAACTCGTATACAGTAGTAGACATCTCGATTCCTCCGAATCGGGGTCATGTCCCGGGATAGTTGCCGCTATCGCCGGGACGCTTTCGTGTTGTTACTGCAATGGTAGCAGAGAATGGCCTAATGGTGAATAGGTAAGTTGCATCCAGTTGCACCAATTCACGCTATTCCAGTGGGACCAAAGAGACCGCGCGATCGACTGCCGGCACTAGTCGCGGTGGCTTTGGGCTGAAACATCCCAGATTGTACGCGATGTCACGGAGATCATTTTGCGCGCACACTGGCGCACGCGCAATGCGCGCATTGACGTAAAAAGTCAGTCCTCCGTGCGCCCCAGATCCTCCCGAGCCCGCTTCAACTCAGCCTCCCGCAACAGTGCATCCTCCGCGTTCTTCTGCCGCAGGTACTCCTGGCTCTTCTTGCTCTGCCCACCCAGAAGCAGGACGAACCCCATACCGACGAACCCGATGAACCCACAGAACAAGATGAGTGGAAGAAATATCCCAGACACCGATCCCCAGTTGATCGTCGAGGGCCCCAGTACCCTCTGCCACACCGTAGCCGCCACGGTTGCCCGAATCTGGGCCACCCACGACGGGGCCGCACGCATTCGTCTGCCTCAATCCGCCAAACGTGCCGTCAGCCCCTGGATGCAGAACAGCCCGCGTTCAGGCCAGAAGATTTCGTCGCAAATGCCACGGCATCGGGGCATTTGCCCTTGCCGATGAATGCCATCCGCCTACTCATTTCCGGCTTAAGGCGCCTCCTGAACAATTAAAATTGAAGGACACCTACCGGCAATACAAGGGGCGACATGGCGAAAGATCTGAGTGCCGTCGCCCGACTTAAGTTCATTGTCGATAGTGCTGCGCAAGCGGAGAACCTCTTCTCCAAGATTCAAGAAGGGGAACAGGTCACCACTCGGGAAACCGAGAACATGGGCCGCGCCATGTCGCAGGTCCAGAAGATCGCCGCAGGTCTCCGCACCGAACTGAACGCCACCGGCACTGCCGCAAAGGCATCCGCCGCAGACGCCAAGGTCGCATCGACCGCGTGGGGCGTCATGGAAGCGCGCATCAAGTCGGTCACCCAGGCCACCCGCGAAGCCGCGCAACAGCAGTACCTCCAGAAGTTCGGCGCCAAGGCCTTCCCCGCGAACACCTCCGTGAACGCGATGACCGCCGAGCAGAAGAAGGCGTACACCGCAGCGGTCGACGCGAACCAGATCAGCGCGTACTCGCAGGCGAACAACGCCCTCAATGGCATCTCCTCCACCGCCCCTCGTGCGCGGTACGCACTCTACGACGTCGCCACGACGGCTACCATTACCGCCGTCGCCCTCACTGCGCTCGGCGTCGGTGCGATCAAGGCGAGCACGGACTTCGATTGGTCGTTCGCGAACGTGCGCCGCACGATGGACGAGACCAGCGACGGGTCTGCCGCGAAACTCAAGGGCCAGTTGATCGGCCTCACCAGGCAGATTCCACAGTCGTTCGGCGACATCGCGAAAATCTCCACCCTGGCGAACCAGCTCGGCGTTCCTGCATCGCAGTTGGTTGCGACCACGCAGACCATCGCGAAGTTCTCGACGGTGTCCGGCATCAGTGCCGAGGAGTCTGCGAAGGCGTTCGGCTCGCTCGGAACCATCCTCGGATTCACGGGCAGGCAGTACTCCAACTTCGCCTCCGCGGTCGAGTTGGTCGGTCGGAAGAGTGCCGCCACCGATGCGGACATCCTGTCGATGACCAAGGACATCGGTCAGCAGGCCAAGCAGGCAGGCTTCAACGCATACCAGGTGGTCGGGCTCGCCGGCGCACTTGCCCAGTTGCGGGTCGCCCCTGAGCGTGCGCGCGGGTCGCTCACCACGTACTTCGGCACACTCAACAAGGCGGTCGCCGATGGTGACGCTAACCTCCAGAAGCTCGCTTCCATGTCGGGCAAGACCGAGGGTGAGGTTCTCCGGCTCGCCCAGAGTGGCGCCAACGGCATGAAGAAGCTCTCCGATGCGACGGGGCTCAGCTCGAAGCAGATCGCGAGTCTCATCACCTCGAACGGGCAGAAGCTTCAAGCGTTCTCGCTCATCACCGGTATCGCCGCCGACAAACTCTCGGCTATGGTTCGAGCAGGCAAAGGCGTCGAGGTCTTCCAGGCGTTCCTCAACGGACTGAAGAATCAAGGCGACATCGTCAATGTCACCAAAGCGCTCGACACCCTCGGCCTCTCCCAGTTGCGCGTCTCGGACACGTTCACACGCCTGTCCAGCAACCAGCAGGTGTTCACGCAGTACATGGGCCTCGCGAAGCAGGGCTACACGCAGAACACCGAACTGAATCGCCAGTACGCGATCGTGCTCGACACGGTAGCGGCCAAATGGCAGTTGTTCCTCAACGCGCTCCAGGAGTTCGGAGCCACGGTCGGCACGTCGCTCGGCCCCGCGGTCGCGGCACTCCTCACCCAATTGACCGACCTCCTTCATGTGCTCTCGGACTTCGCAGCGACGCCATTCGGCAAGTTCGTAGTCGAGATGGTCACCGGAGTCGGCACCCTCGTTGCGGTACTTGCATCGGTGGTCGGGATCGCGGCGCTCGGAGCCGCCTCGCTTCTTGCCGTCCGCTCGGCCGTCAGCTTCTTCTCCGTCGCGGCACGGGAATCGGCAACGAGTACAAATGGGTTCGTCGCCTCTCTCCTCGGCATCGCACCCGCCACCGAGACGGCGTCCACGGGCCTGAAGGTCTTCAAGGGCGCCCTGGTCGCCACCGGCGTCGGCGCGCTCGCGGTCGGGCTCGGGTACGTCATCCAGTTGTTCACTGACTTCGGCGCCGCAATGACTGAAGCACAGGGTCCGGTCAACTTCTTCATCGACCTCGTCTACAAGTCGGCTGCGGCGTTCGACGGGCTCGTCTCTTCGATCACTGGCGCACTCGGGGCGCTCCCTGGCGGCGGGGCGTTTAAGGACTACTCCAAGGGCATCCTCAAGACTGGCGAGGACATCGAGAAGGCCGCTGGCCACGCGCACGCGTCGTTCAATCAGTGGGTCGCAGATCAGCAGAAGGTCCAGTCCTCCGTCGACCCGACCACCGAGGCCACGAACACTTACGGCAACTCCGTCGACGCACTCAACAAGAAACTCCAGGAGAACCTCAACGCCTCCAATAAGGCTGTCGGGGGGACTAAGAAGGTTGCCGACACCGCCACCAAGGCCGCGGTCCAGATTCGCACGCTCGTCGACTACTCGAACGACCTGAGCACCGTCATGAAGCGTGCGACCGACATCCGGTTCGGGCCGCAGGAAGGTCTCGACGCGATCGCCTCCGGGTGGAACGCAATCAAGAAGAACGTCGATGACGCCAAGAAAGCCATCGTCGACGCACAGGCGAAGATCCGCTCGCTCACCTCGGACAAGCAGACCAAGGAGTACCAAGTCAAGATCGCCGTCCTGTACGGCGACAACACGCAAGCGAACTCGCTGCGCGCTGGTATCTCCGACATCAACAACCAGATCGCCTCCTCTCAGTCCGACATCAAGGACGCCCAGGCGAAGGCATCTGGATCGCTCAAGGGCAACTCGGACGCAGCAATCCAGAATCGTGCCGCACTGCTCCAGTTGGTCGGCTCTTACCAGGACTACATCACCAAGTTGGCAGCATCCGGCGTCGGCCAGGACGTGCTCAAGCAGAAGGTCGCACAGGCCAAGCAGGAGTTCCTGCGGCAGGCCACGCAACTCGGATTCAGCCGCACCGAAGTGCAGAAGTACACCGTCTCGTTCAATGACATGACCGTCGCCATCAATGGCGTGCCGAAGAACGTCAACGTGCGTGCCAATGCGAACCCGGCCATTCAGGCCCTCAACGAACTCAAGGCGCACATTGCATCGGTCACCAACAACGGCAAGGGGTACAAGATCCCCGTCACCGCATCCGTAAACTCCGACTCGCTCGCCAAGTTCGCACGTGGGCAGGCGATCGTCGCAAAGATCAGTGCGCTCCAGTCCAGCCTCGGCGCGATGAAGACGGTCAGCACGGACTCGCAGATCAGCCGCAAGTACGACCTTCAGCAGCAGATTGACGCACTGACGAAGAAGATCAACTCCGGCTCCTATCGTGGCGGTGGTTACACGGGTGATGGCAGCGTCGACGACATCGCTGGCGTCACGCACCGCCGTGAGTTCGTGTTCGATGCACAGGCAACAGCGAACGCGACACCGCAGACGCTCGCATTCCTCCAGGATGCATTCCGCAGCGGCAAGGGCTTCAACTTCTCCCAGTCCGGATCGGGGCGCATGGACCCGCGTGACATCGACGATCTCGCCCGCAGGATCGCGTACTACGGCCCGAGCCTGGAGATCACCCGCGGCGAACTCTCGCGTGCCGTGCGCGGGTCCAACCGTGCCAACTACGACGCCAGGAGGTTCTGATGGAAGGGACACCGACAAGGGGTTGGCTTCTCCCCCGGATCGGGCGTCCGGCGGCCTCCAGACTCTCGATGCTGCCTCGGATGTGGCGGGGTTCTTTCGCCGTTTGGTGCTGGTGCTCTCCTACGGTCCCCTCCGCTACAGTCAGCAGCATGAACCTTGGTCCCGGTGAGCTGCTCGTGGGTCGAGCATGGCGCTGGGATCGGGAACAGATCGCGACGGACATCGATGTTGATCGTCGCGTGAAGTTGGCGGACGGCGAGGTCGACCCGGACCCGGCGATCTCCGTATTTGCCGTTCGACATGACGGCGGTGAGATCGGGGACACGCTCGATCGACTTCGCTCCAGTGTCAAGGCAGTCCGAAACGCGAAATGGCTTGCGGTGGTGACGGAGGGAGAGCTCGAAGCGAAGGGTTTCAAGCTCGAGCTGTCCGAGCCGCCCCCAGACCATCATGATCTGATCCTTGGACGACCGGCAGGCGAGGCTACTATCGTGTCACTTGAAACCGTATTCGGCACGCGAGAGAGAGTGAGGCTGTGATGGGTGCATTGTCCGGACATGTTCTGTCGAGCCAGTCGATTCGTCGCGTGGTTGTTAACCCGAACCGGGTGACCCGTCGCAACCCGGCCTGGACCGTCGTTGGGCTGGAGGAGCTGTCTGGCCGCCCGACGATTGGTGAGCACGTGATCGCCGTACAGCCGGACAGCGATGATGGTGACTTCGTTTCGAACGGGCGGGTGGAGGCCATCGACGACGAACACCAGCTCGTCTACCTGAGCATCGCATGGGGCGCGTTTGTCGTCGCACCGCCCATCGACCGTATGGTGACGAAGGGGAGCCGCTTCCGGTCGTTCTCGATGCCGACTTCACGTGGTAGCTCTCCTGAAGTGCGCATCGCTGCGAGCGTTGCCGCGTGAGACTGCTGATGGCGACGCTTGCGGACTTCGCCACCGTTCGAGAGGGTCTGCTCACCGTCGTGTCGGCTGGGCTTACACAATTCTTCCAGGCGGAGTATCCCGCTGAGGTGGGATTCATGCTGGCCGGAATGCTAGATATCGAGCCGGTCGCGGGGGGCGACATCAAGGTGCCGTTCTCAGTAGTTCTGAGTGACGCCGATGGTGAGGAGATCTGGCGTGGAAGCTCTACGATCGCAGGCCGCTTCAACGACACGGTGGATCTCAGCATGCCGAGCTACGTCCCAATCACCGTGGTGGTGCGCGCGCTGATCCCACGCGAGGGCCAGTACCTGGTGACTCTGACGGTCGCAGGGCTCGATCCGACAGTCTTGCCGATCCGTGCGGTGAAAGTGCCTGCTCCGGAAACCGCCAGCGACGAAAGTCCGAATCTCGGATAGCGACTAAGAGCCCCGGCTCACCCCTCATGACGAGGAGGTGAGCCGGGTCTCTTTCGTGTTACAGTTCCCACTGCCCCCGCTCAGCCCGCCCCGACAGCGGCGCTGGGCGGGGTCCTTCGGTCGGAGTCTTCGGCGACGCCGCACGAGCAAATCATGACAGGCGGAGAGTCTTGCACCCTGTCGACGGCGCGGACCCTAGTCTCGATCAGGCGTGCGCCTTTTCGTAGGCTGCAATCACGTTCCCAGAAACCCGCCCGCGCTCGGACACCGCAAGACCGTTCGCCTTCGCCCACTCTCGGATTGCGGCATTGTTGCCTGAGGAAGACGAGCGGGGCTTCCTCCTGGCGGGAGTCGCGCCATGCGGATACCTTAACTCCTACCAGGCGCAGCGAACGGCGACACAGCGCAGGCGCAGACCGCACAGAGGCCCGCCTCCTGACAGTATGAAGTTCGTGATCGATCCACACCGCATCCCGAATGATCACGAGACGAGGTTCGAAGACCGACTCGACGAGGCCCGGCGCGCAGGCCAGTCCGTGACCAACAGTGAGCTTGACACAATCGATCGAGACTCCCTGATCGCGGGACTCGTTGAGGCGTGCGCAGCGAAGGACGTCGTGCTTCACAGAGACTCGTTCTGGATGGACTCCGTCAACGTGTCTCCGGTTCCTGACGCGGATGTCTCGGCAAACACCGTCGTGTTGAAGATTCGTGTGCAAGTTCGGGCAACCGGTGCGGTGGATCAGCTTCCCGGTGATTACATTCATGAGACGAGGCACAGGCAAGGGTTCAGTGAACTGTGTGCGTCGTTCGACCTCTACGACGACATCGATACGGCCGCTATTCCATCCGAACTCCAATTCGGCAACGACCTATCTGGGGCGAGAGACGTCTGGCTTCAACGACTGAGCGTCGCAGTAGCAGCTGCGAACGACGTCATCAGTACCAAGCGCGCGGAGCTACGTGGGGTCGTTGAGAGCATCGTCGGGCCGATGCACGAGCGGCGCGCTGCCTTCGTAGCTGAGGCCTCAATGGCTGGCATCCCGCTCTCCCCCGTCAAGAACTCTCATCTCGAAATCCCGCTGACGCCACAGTTGCTGACCCCTGCCACTGCCGCGCGGGCCGTTGAACTGGGCAAGCCCGAGCCTTCACTCTCGGCTGAGATCGCTGATGATTTGGTTGCCACGATCGTGGCGTTCTCGAAAGCGCTCGAACGGATGCCTCGCACCGCCAATCAGCTCATTGGAGAAGATGAAGAGAGTATCCGCGACGTGTTGCTCTTCCTCTTCAACGCGAACTGGCGAGGAGCCGCAACCGGCGAGACGTTTCTCGGCGGCGGTAAAACGGACATCCTCTTGCGTTGGCGCGATCACGACGCGTTCATCGGAGAGTGCAAGATTTGGAAGGGCGAACAGGCGTTCGCGGACGGACTGACGCAGCTGCTAGAGCGGTACACGGTGTGGCGGGCTACCAGAGTGGCGATGATCCTGTTCATACGGGCTCGCAAGGACATCACGTCCGTCATTGAGAAGGCAGAATCGACCATCCACATGCACGAGCGCTTCGTTGGGGAGGCCCGAAACGCGTTCGAGATGCGCGCGCAGCGTGATAGAGCCCGCGTCGTCATGCTCAACCTCGTGCCGGTCGTGCTGCCGGACCACACCTTGCCAGCCTAACCACGAAAGAGGGGGGCATGCCTTGTCGCCACGACCAAAGCAACCTGATGACTTAACCACGATCGCGGATTCCGCGTGGCGAGTCTTGGTGATCGCCCTAGTGACCTTCCTCGGCTCGCTCATGCTCACATACATGCTCTCGGGGCGAGCCCCGGCGTCTCCAGACACTGCACACTTTGTTGCCATCGTCAATACAGTTCTTCAGTCTGCGGACAACGCGGCCTCTTGGGTGTTGCCGATGTATCTGACGGCGCTCGTCGCTGGACTGGCAGTTGTGATCTTGCCTAACTGGCGCGATCCGCACGCGAAAGACCGCGTACTGCCCGCGGAGGCGGCGGAACTGAGGTCGGCGATCGGGCTCGCATCAGCGTTCTCAGCCGGTGTGTTCATGTCCTGGGCTCTGTGGGTGCTGTTCGCCTACCTCGTGCCGGGCATCACGCCGGGCGGTTCGGGCATGGGCGTGCTCCTCGCTGCTCCCGCAATCCTGTTGGTCACCCTTTTCGCATCTCGTGCTTCGATCGGCACAGTCGAGCAGCGTCTCCGCGCCGCAGCGTCGACCTTGAGGCAAGCGCGGAGGACGAGGGACCGCATCGAACGCTGGACAATAATGTCGGGCGGTCAGCCGGCGAAGTGGCGAAGGCCAGTCACGATCAGCATCCTCACGCTGCCATTCATCGCCCCCTTCTTGATCGCAGCCTCTGGGTGGACACCCTTCAATGTGGCCTTCGCAGAAAGTGTCTTGGCCGCAACCGTCGTGGTTGCGGCCTGGATGTGGTGGCTCGCACTGAGACAGGATGGCCTGCTCGAACGCATAGCCATCCGAAGCTTCGCCATTCTCTTAGGCATCTACAGCGTGGCCTCCGCTGCCGGCCTCGGAATGTGGGGGACGCTGGCGGCCGGAGCCGTGCTGTTGATTCCGCCACTCGTGCTGTTCCCGTCTGGGGTGGCAAGCAAATTCTCTGTGGGCCCGCCACCCTAACCCGCACCAATAAGCAGTTCACTGAAGCCAGGAAGGAGTTCCTGTCGTTATGGAAGACGGTGCGAGATCGCGAACGCGAGGCAGTACCCGCGAGCATCTGAATCGATCAAGTGCCGACCGGACTCTATGAATCCTGCGGCCGGACGCGGCTTACAGCGGCAGGCTCGTCTCAGCTCCTCCTCGACGAGTGTTTAGTCCGGGGCGCTGCTCGCGATACGGGCGTAGCGCCTCTGGTCGGCTAGTACCCCTTCGGTGCCCAGAATTTGTACCAGGGCCGGCGAGCAGACCCGAGCGCGACGCGCATGGCGGTGAGAAGCGCTCGGTCGGCTTCTTGGATGGCGGCTTGGTCTCCGAAGGCAGAGGCCTGAGCGAGGCTTTTCGCGGCGAGGGTAACTGGCTCCGGTCCGAGGATCGTGATCGCTGTCAGGTCTGTGGCCATTGAGTCCATCATCGAGCGGACCTTCGCTTTGCCACGGTCGGTCTCCTCCGCAATCTCAGCCGGATCGTTTGTCTCAGTGACAGCGGATACTCGCTTCTTGAGCTCGTCGAGGTGGACGAGCTGCATCGAGATGTTGATGAAGAGCGCTTCTGCCTTCGTGTAGGCGTCGTAGCGCTTCTCCCGGAGCCATTTGACGTGCTCGCGACGTCCCTGGACCCAGGCGCCGAAGAGGGCGAACAGGCCTGCTGCGGCGGCGCCGAGCAACGCGGCGGTCAGAGTCGGGCTCATGGGGGTAGTTTGGCGGTCTGGAGAGGAAGAATCGAAGAGACGCGCACACCAGCCGCCGGAATTTGCCACGGTGGGACCGCGGTCCCCTCGACGGGTCGCCGGACCGCTACCCTAGGCGGTCAACGATGTCCTGCCTTGATGCCCAAGGCGCGACGCATGGCGGCTTGGGTCTTGACGAGTCTCCAGGAGATCGCGTCGGGGTCGTTGTTGATCGCGAACGCGACCCGCCGAGCAGCTTGCGCGACGTCGGTCGGCCCGAGAAAGTCCAGCGGCACTAACATTTTGGTTCGCTTCGCGTCGATCGCATGCCATCGTTCAAGGCGCATGTCGATCTTTGCAATGTTGCGATCCAGATCCGCTTGAAGGTGCGCAATTCGTTCGAGAAGTCTGTCGCGCTCCTCACCTGGGGGCGCAGTGGCGATAGCGTTCCTGGCCTCGATCGGCTCGGCTTGCAGCCTCTTGGTCTCCGCGCTCCCCTTCTCTCGCTCATTGACCAGGTCCCACATGTCGTTGGCAGTGAATAGGAACTTCAGGTACGCGGCGAGCCGTTCCTGTCGGACCCACCGGTTATGCTCGCGACGCCCCTGGATCGCCGCTCCTGCGAACCCGGCGCCAGCGGTGACGAGGGCCGCGCCGAAGATAGTGAGCAAGACCTGCATCGTCGGATCGAGCGCCGAGGTTGGGGCGCAGTGGCGCCCCAGACGATGACGTCGCGGGGCTCGCGACGGTGAGAATCGAGAGCACGCTCGCTGCGGTAGGGCTCATGCCTACAGTTTGTCGGCACCGCTCGCCTGCGATGCGGCGGCACGCTCGGACGGAACCAGCCTCCGGTGATTGACGGAATCGTGAAGCCGCGCAGAGCAATAGCCGCGCCCATCCCCAATAGCGGCGCGAGGCTAGTTCGAGGCGGCGCCTCCAAGCGCCCAAGCGATCGCATCCTCGCGCCTGATGTACCAGTAGCCACCAACCTCGCGTTGACTGCCCTTCAGTTCCCCATTTCGCAGAGCAAGCGTCACGGTCTCGACATGTCGCCCGATGAGCGCAGCCACCTGTGCCGGCGACAGGATCGCGTCGTTGTCCGACAGAAGACGTCTGCCCATACGGCCCATTGTTGCCGCGCTGCGCCGCCCTCGCTGGTTAACGGCCTATGTCTGGAATTTCCCAGCTGACTGGTGTTCGCACATCTCGCCGAGCCCGCACGTGATCAACATCAGCGGAGCCCAAAACGCCGAGGAGCTCGCTGCCGAGCTGGCGAAGGAGGTAGGCCGGCCGCCGGTAAGTGATGCCTCATGACGCGCAAAGTCGATCGGACCGACGTCCTCGCCAAGGTCGCCGCGGCGGTGCTCAGCGTCCTGATTAGCGCCCTTATTCTGGGCATCCGCCTATGGATCACCCGCGGCGATTTGCGGGGTGTATTTCCAGGATCCGACGCTGGGCGTTGCCCCAACGGACCGGGCGCATGAGCGCGCACGATCCGCTGCCGCGGGCGCAAGCAGCAGTTGGGCGGATGCGGGCGCAGCGACGCCACCACACGCGCCGATGATGGGACCCAGGCAAGCCGCCCAAGAAATCAGTGCACCCAGCCCGGGCCAGACGCCGAACCAACCGCGGAAGCGTCGCGTGAAGAGTGCCTTTGGCTTCCACGTCCGGCTTCCGGTTCAGCCCCAGTAAATGCCACCTTGCCGAGCAACCCGTCGTGGGCCGTTCCAAACGACCGCGGGGGCATTCAGCCAGTAGGTCTCATCCGCGCCCCACCCAGTGATCATCGTGAAGCCCCCCGGACACTCCTGCGGAATGCCGGAGAGATCGAGGTACGCATTGACGGTGAGATGCACGGCGTCGTAGACCGCGGAGAGTTCAACCCAGTTGGGGAGGTACCAGCGCGCCGTTCGATCGAACCTGCCCCAGTTTGATACCCGTGACACAGTAACGTCAGCAGGGGCAACACGCACGAGATTCAACCAGTCCTCACCGCACGCAATTTCGTAGATCCGCGCATCCGGAGAGATCGGAGATGCCGAGTAGACATCAGCTCGCCCGTAACCGAGCTCGTCTTCCCCACCAACGAGGGCCACGGCAGGTGCGAATGGACGGCTACGGCTCGTCATCACGACGTTCCGTCCCAGAGGGGGCGTCCACCAAGTGCCGTCGCCGCCGCTGGTCTGGGCTTCGTGCACCCAATCGCGCAAGTCGCTGGCAGGATCACCGTCCGGCGGGAATGGTAGAGGACGATGAATTCCTCCCAACAGCCGCACCGCCTGCTGGTCATCCCGCGCGACCGGCGAGTCCCACCAGGCCGAGATCCCCAGGCGATCAAGAACCGCCTTGATTTGTTCGACGTCCTCCGCGGTCACTCGATCGTCGACCCATGTCGCGTCTGAGTAGAAGTAGGGCTCGTCCTGAGCGTATGTGTGAATTCCTTCCCACACGCGCTCTTCACTTAGACCCGCGGCCGCGTCCGCATCGCTGCTGGTCCCACCACTCTGGGTGAACGCGAGATATGACGTGAGTCTCTCACGCTTCGTCCAGAAGTACTCATCCATGAGCCAGAACCGGTCATGCATCAGTACGCCCCGCACTCCAGCCACCGGTGAATGGAACTTGCGGACGTGTAGTAGCGGCGGGCACGCTCAACGTCGTTGGACGTTGTCTTCCCAATCCACCACGTTCCGCCGGTACCGTGACACTGGATCACCACGTTCGTCTGCTCGTACCGGCTACGCCTCGTGTCGTACCACGTGGTTGCACCGTAGCTGACGAACTTTGGTCCGGTCTGAACGTCCCAACTCTTGATCCCAAAGTCCCGAACCCAGTACATCCTCGTGGTATTTGACACACTCGTGCCCATCAACAAGAGCGGGCAATACGTCAACGGTTTCACACCCACAGTCTGATATCCGCCCGACTTCCGTAGGTGCGGGTACGGAACGTAAAGAGTGCACTGACCGTACTGCGCATACAAGGGTTGCACACCGTTGCCCGGGTCGGACTCGGGCATGTACGGAGACGGTCCAGTACCTACAACGCTGTCCAGCCCAGCCGTGGGGTCGGACTCGGTCACTGCTGAATCCGCGGTAAACGACCATGTCGGCGTATACACGCTGGCCACGTGGCCGTCGTAATCGATGGCGCCCGCGATGAGTGCGCGCCAGTAGTAGGTCTTACCGCCCGTCAGAAGTCCATCTGGAACAGTGAACGAGTCCACAAGCGCGTCGCTGACCACGATCGGGTTGCTCATGTCGGGTGACGCGCTGACCGAATATGTCCGAGAAGCGTCCTCCGGCAGGAAGCTTGGGCCCGATGCGTCTGGGGAGACAGCGAGAACGGGTGCCAGAGCAGCAGAGCCCGCGTCGCTAGGGAGCCCAACGAACTTGTCCTTAGTCCAGTCGCCGAGTGTGAAGGTGTAATCCGCGGACAGATTGAGATCGGTTCCGTCGCCATACGAAGCGGTAATGACATGGTCCCCCCCTACCGCGTCGACTGAGAAGGCGACAGACGTCGGCGCGACGCCGCTCAGGGAAACCACCACATCATCGCCATCGTCGACCGTGTAAGTGAGGGTACTGTCGGCCGTCCCCGACGCTGTGATCGTGCAGCTGATGGGAGACACCGGAATGGCCTTCGTCCAACTCCGAGGCGAGTACGGGTCGGGACAGCTGATAACCGGCTTAGGCGGGCTGCTGTACCAGCCTTGGAGGTCGAGGACGTAGTCGACCGTGGCGCTTCCGATGTTGTGGATCTTGATTGCGCCGTCAGTACCAACCGGGACCGTGATGGTGTTAGTGCGGACCGAGTTGGCGGGATAGTTCAGCGAGCTGAACGGGTTGGGCTCAGTCGCGCCGGACGCCCACGCGCGGGTGTATCCGCTGGAGCTGCTGCTGTCGATCACGGTGAGTGCGACGACCACAGCGGAGAGTCCGTGCTTGGTGGAAGGCACGTCCGAGAACCCGCTAACCGGCACCGTAATGGTCTGGTCCGGCCCGATGGTCACGTTCGGCGCGACCCTGGAGTCGTAGATGCGACCGGTCGCGGGTGTGAACTGTCCGCTCGAACCGTCGGCGACTGCGAAATATCCCTCAATGTCGACGACGAGGTCGACGCTATCGCTCGTCGCTCCGGGATTAGCGACCGTGATCCTTCCATCCGGGCTAAGAGAGACCTGCGCACCGGCGGCGGTAGTGGCTCCGGTTGTGTAGTTCAGCGACGTAGCAGGCCGCGTGGTGCCCGCCGTGTACGGGGTGACATACCCGCCGTTGGTGCCACCGCTGTTGATCACCGTGAAGTTCGCGACCACTGCCTGCGCATTGGAAGGCACACCACCTTTTCCGCCTACCTGGATGGTGACGCTCCCGCCGGGTGCGATCTTTGCCAGCGGCACGCCGAGACCGCTGCGCGTGTCTACGATTCGGGAACCGGCGACCGGGCTAAACCCGCCCGGCGCAGGGGTGCCGTCCTGGACGGTGGTGTAGTACCCCTGCACATCCAGGGTCAGACTGACAGCGCTTGATGCTTGGAAGGTGATGGTCCCATCGCCACCAATCGCGAGAACGGCTGCGTTTGACGTCGCTCCCGGAACAGTTCCATACACGGAAACCTGGGACCAGGCCGGGTCACCGGTGGCCTGCGCATTCAACGTTCCCTGCGCGGACGTACTCGCGACAGTCGCAGTCAGCGATACGGCCCCTGCGCCGCTGGTGGGGATGCCGACCAGTCCTGCGATCTGCACCGATTTCGGAACGTTCGCCGCAAGTGTCACCGTGGGAAGGCGTCCAGTGGTGCTCCTGAAGCTCCCGCCTGAGCCGGTGACCTCAGGGGAGGTGGGGTCAGGGTTGGAGGAGCTGTACCAGCCCTCGAGGTCGAGAATGTAGTCAACAGCGACGGTGGAGACGTTGTGGAGGACGATTGCGTCATCGGCTCCGACCTCGACCGTGACGAGGTTCGTTGTCGCCGAGCCTGCCGGCCCACTGTTGAACGAGGTCGCGACGCCTTGGGGTTCCGCCTCCCCCGAGGGATACAGGCGAACCCAGCTGCCGTAGGTCGCGTCGGCAACGTTGCTCGCAGTGACGTTGACAGTGATCGCGGACAGGCCCTGGGCGACCGTGGGGAGCCCGTTCAGACCACCGATCGGGATGGTGACCGAGCCGTACGAGGGCACGGGCGTGGTTGTACGAGTGTCGTAGATCTTCGCGGCCTTAGCGGTGAAGATCGCGCCGGACGAGGACGCTGTGGAGCCCTTCGTGAAGTACCCCTCAACGTCCATGAGGAGGTTGATTGTGACACCGGCGGACACGAACACCTTGATTCGGCCGTTCGCGTCCAGGGGGACGATCGTGCTCAACGACGTCTTCCCCTTGCCAAAGTTGAGGGTGTTCGTCGGCCGGGTTGCTGATGCCGAGTAGGCCGTGATGTTGCCGGCAGTCGTATTGTCGGTGTTCTGAACCTCGAAGTTCACGAACACAGCCGCGGCCCCAGTAGGCACCCCGCCGGTCCCCGTGACCTGAATCGTCGAAGTCGACGAGCCGGCCAAGGTGGCCTTCGGCAACCCAACACCGGCGAGCGTGTCGACTGTGCGTGCGAAGTCAAGAGGAACATAGCCGCCGGCCGCGGTGCCCGATCCGGACGTGTAGTAGCCCTGCACGTCGATGTTCGCGTTCGTCGCCGTCGTTGTCCGGATCTGGAACTGGCCGGAGGCAGAGAGCTGCACGATCGCGCTGTTCGAGGTGGCCTCCCCGGCCGGGTACCGCATCGCCCCGCTCAGCGCACCGTCCGCCGGACCAACGGACGCCTGACCGGTCACAGTGGGGTCAACGACCGTGAACGTCACCAGGATGGCCGCAACACCAGTCGACGGCAGACCCGCCGCGCCGGTGGCCTGGATGGTGCGGGGAGTGTTCGCCGCCAGGGGCGCCTTCGTCGTCCCCGTACCGGCCAGTGTCGACACGAGACGGCCCTGCACCGGCACGAACAGACCCGCCGTGCCCATCGCTGCCGCCTCAGCGGTCGCCGGCTGAATCAAGCCGACGCACAGCGCGGCAACCAGAATGAACGGAAGCAACAGCGTCCGAACGAGACGACGTGAAACCAGATGCATGAAGCACTCCCCCAGAGCGTGCACATCCCGGACATATGAGTACCGGGCGAACTATCAAACCTGGGAGAACCCCAAGAGCAGCAACATAGCCGACTGCAAGCAGTCTGGACAAATCCTGCCGTGACGCATGCGCCGATCCGGGCAAATCCTCAATCGAGCACGGAACCGAAGGATGCCATGCATCCCACGTCTGCGCTGCTCGGCTACCCAGGGGATCTAGGCGCGACTCACTCGTCGACCGAAGTGCCCGCGGGCTCCGCGACGCCCCCTACCCGCGTCGCGCTGCCTTCGGCAACCACCTGTTATTTCTCGACCGCCCCAAGGTCGAAGCCGACGGCTCCTCGCTCGAAAGTCGGCATCAGTAGCGGCTTTCCAAAGACACGGGTTGATAGCGAGGAGACTGCTTCACGAAGGTATGGAACGAGCGTCATGACGCCGACCTCGTTGCCGAAGGCACGTACGGCAGTATCGTCAATCGGCTCGGCGTCGGAGACCTCGTACTCGCCGGCGACCGTCACGCCGATCTCGCCCATATAGGGGTAGAGCTTGACGACGAGTCGAATTCCGAAACGACCGTCCCCGATGAAGTGCTCGGCGGTGAGCGACACGTCGACAGCATCTTCGTTCTCTTCGCGCTGCCGATTCTCATCGAGCCGCGTGGCAGAGACTTCGTGGAACTCGACCGCCGCCAACGCTGATCGCTTGATCAGATTGTGGATCGCGGCGATCTCGTCATCCGTCGGTATGGTGCGAATCTCGGACACCTCAAGCGACCATGGCGAACTCGGTGCGCTTCGAATCCGATGCGACCCAGGGGTCAAGTGGTCTGGGTTGGGCTCGCTTGGCGACCTTCACCGTCGTGCGCACTTCAGTGCCCGTGGCCGATTCACGACGCACCGACGCGTCGGCGAGGGCCAATGATTGCCCTCGGTCGATTCGCACGCTGTGCTCAACGAGAGCGCCGACGGCGTTCGCGTACCGACGCAGCGTCGACAGCTTCGGGTCCGAGTCGTAGCGCTCGAGCGAAACAGCAGGAGGCAAGCGGTACCGCGTTCGGTATCGGAAGCCGGACAAGTCACAGACCGACAAACGCGGTTTCAAGACCAAGCGGGATGCCGAACTGTTCTTGGCCTCGGTAACAGTCTCAACCGCAGCCGGCACATACGTCGACCCGACCCTCGGGCGCCAGACCGTTGGAACGTTCGCCGAACGGTGGCAGGGAGGACGGCTTGCACTCCGGAAGCCCTCAACGCGAACGACGATGGAGGCGGCTTGGCGCAATCATGTCGCACCGAAGTGGAGCACTCGCACTGTCATCTCGATCCGCCCAAGCGAAGTGGATGACTGGATCGCGGACCTGAGCAAGCGGCGCAAGCCGCAGACAGTACGGCGCGCAGTGTTCGTGCTCTCTAGCATCCTCGCGATCGCACAGCGTGACGGCATCATCGCGAGCCTGCCCACGAAAGATCTACAGCTTCCAGCCAAAGTGAAGAAGCCGCATCGCTATCTCACTCACGCTCAGGTCGCAACGTTCGTCGAGGCCATCGAATCTCAGAATCAGTTGATCGCCGAGCATTTGGCGTACACGGGGCATCGTTGGGGCGAGGCCGTCGCTCTTCGCGTGCGCCACATGAACTTCCTCCGCAAGCGGATACGCGTTGAAGAGAACGCTGTGCTCGTGAGCGGTACCTACGAGTTCGGAACGCCAAAGTCTGGACACGGGCGCGACACACCGATGCCGCCACATCTGGTGACCGCGTATGCCCGCGCCTGCGAGGGCAAGAGCCCGGACGACTTCGTGTTCGGCGATGGCAAGATCCCTGTGCCGTACCCGCACGCATCGAGCGGATGGTTCGTGCACGCCGTGAAGGACGTGCAGCTTGTCGATCCCGTGTTCCCGAGGATCACCCCTCACGACCTGCGTCACACCGCGGCTTCGTTGGCGATCTCCGCCGGCGCGAATGTGAAGGCGGTTCAGCGCATGCTCGGCCACGCCTCGGCAGCGATGACGCTCGACGTATACGCCGAGCTGTTTGACGATGACCTCGACGCCGTGGCTGCGGCGATGAGTCGCGCCCGCGAGGATGCGACTGCCTGACGGATTGTGGGCAAAATGTGGGCAAACACGACGAAACCCCCGGCGAGCTGCTCCTAATGGAGCGAACTACCGGGGGTCTCTTGTCTGTCAGTTATTGCTTCTGACCAGGATGTTTCAGAAGTCCCAGTCGTCGTCTTCGGTGCTGACCGCCTTGCCGATGACGTACGAGGAGCCCGACCCTGAGAAGAAGTCGTGGTTCTCGTCGGCGTTCGGCGACAGGGCCGACAGGATCGCCGGGTTCACGTTGGTGACCGTCGACGGGAACATGGCCTCGTAGCCGAGGTTCATGAGCGCCTTGTTCGCGTTGTAGTGCAGGAACTTCTTGACGTCTTCGGTCAGGCCGACGCCGTCGTAGAGGTCTTGCGTGTACTGCACCTCGTTGTCGTACAGCTCGTACAGCAGCGAGAACGTGTAGTCCTTGAGGTCGTCGCGCGTGGCCTGGTCGACCTGCTCGAGCCCCTTCTGGAACTTGTAGCCGATGTAGTACCCGTGCACGGCCTCGTCACGGATGATGAGGCGGATCATGTCGGCGGTGTTGGTGAGCTTGGCGCGGCTCGACCAGTGCATCGGCAGGTAGAACCCCGAGTAGAAGAGGAACGACTCCAGCAGCGTGGAGGCCACCTTGCGCTTGAGCGGCTCATCGCCCCGGTAGTACTCCATGACGATCTGCGCCTTGCGCTGCAGGTTCACGTTCTCGGTCGACCAGCGGAACGCCTCGTCGATGTCCTTCGTCGAGCACAGGGTCGAGAAGATCGACGAGTAGCTCTTGGCGTGCACCGACTCCATGAACGCGATGTTCGTGTAGACGGCCTCCTCGTGCGGGGTCACGGCATCCGGGATGAGCGACACCGCACCCACCGTGCCCTGGATGGTGTCCAGCAGCGTCAGGCCGGTGAACACCCGCATCGTGAGGGTCTGCTCTTCGGGGGTGAGCGTGTTCCACGACTGGATGTCGTTGGACAGCGGCACCTTCTCGGGCAGCCAGAAGTTGCCGGTGAGGCGGTTCCACACCTCGACATCCTTCTCGTCCTCGATGCGGTTCCAGTTGATCGCCTGCACGTGATCGAGCAGCTGCAGCTTTTCAGCCATCTTCGTCCCTTGTCTCGAATAATCCCTGGTCAGCGCATCAAAGCATGCAGCTGACGCAACCCTCGACCTCGGTGCCCTCGAGGGCCATCTGCCGCAGGCGGATGTAGTAGATCGTCTTGATGCCCTTGCGCCAGGCGTAGATCTGCGCCTTGTTGATGTCGCGCGTGGTGGCGGTGTCCTTGAAGAACAGCGTGAGCGACAGGCCCTGGTCGACGTGCTGGGTGGCGGCGGCATACGTGTCGATGACCTTCTCGTAGCCGATCTCGTACGCGTCCTGGTAGTACTCCAGGTTCTCGTTCGTCATGAACGGAGCCGGGTAGTAGACGCGACCGAGCTTGCCTTCCTTGCGGATCTCGATCTTCGACGCGATCGGGTGGATCGAGCTCGTCGAGTTGTTGATGTACGAGATGGAACCGGTCGGGGGCACCGCCTGCAGGTTCTGGTTGTAGATGCCGTGCTGCTGGATGGAGGCCTTCAGCGCCGTCCAGTCGGCCTGCGTCGGGATCGGGATGCCGGCGAAGAGCTCCTTGACCTTCTCGGTCTCGGGGGCCCACTCGCGCTCGATGTACTTGTCGAAGAACTCGCCCGACGCATACGTCGAGTCGGCGAACCCGTCGAAGGTCTGACCGCGTTCGATCGCGATGGCGTTCGATGCGCGCAGCGCGTGGAACAGCACCGTGTAGAAGTAGATGTTCGTGAAGTCGATGCCCTCTTCGGAGCCGTAGTGGACGTGCTCGCGGGCGAGGTACCCGTGCAGGTTCATCTGCCCGAGGCCGATCGCGTGCGAGCGGTCGTTGCCGTCTTCGATCGAGCGCACCGACGAGATGTGGCTCTGGTCGCTGACGGCGGTGAGCGCGCGGATCGCGGTCTCGACGGTGCGGCCCAGGTCTCCGCCGTCCATCGCGAGCGCGATGTTCATGGAGCCGAGGTTGCAGGAGATGTCCTTGCCGATCGCGTTGTACGACAGGTCGTCGTTGTACGTGGTGGGCGTGTTCACCTGCAGGATCTCGCTGCAGAGGTTCGACATGTTGATCCGGCCCTTGATCGGGTTGGCGCGGTTCACCGTGTCTTCGAACATGATGTACGGATAGCCCGACTCGAACTGGATCTCGGCGAGCGTCTGGAAGAACTGCCGCGCATTGATCTTCGTCTTCTTGATGCGGGCGTCGTCGACCATCTCGCGGTACTTCTCGGTGATCGAGACGTCACCGAACGGCACGCCGTAGACGCGCTCGACGTCGTACGGCGAGAACAGGTACATGTCTTCGTTGTTCTTCGCGAGCTCGAACGTGATGTCGGGCACGACCACACCCAGCGACAGCGTCTTGATGCGGATCTTCTCGTCGGCGTTCTCGCGCTTGGTGTCGAGGAATCGCATGATGTCCGGGTGGTGCGCCGACAGGTACACCGCGCCCGCGCCCTGACGGGCACCGAGCTGGTTGGCGTAGCTGAAGCTGTCTTCGAGGAGCTTCATCACCGGGATGATGCCCGAGGACTGGTTCTCGATCTGCTTGATGGGTGCGCCGGCCTCGCGGATGTTCGAGAGCAGCAGCGCCACGCCGCCGCCGCGCTTGCTCAGCTGCAGGGCGGAGTTGATGCCGCGGGCGATCGATTCCATGTTGTCTTCGATGCGCAGCAGGAAGCACGAGACGAGTTCGCCGCGCTGGGCCTTGCCGGTGTTGAGGAACGTGGGCGTCGCGGGCTGGAACCGCCCGGCGATGATCTCGTCGACGAGTTCGGTGGCGAGCTTCTGGTCGCCGTCGGCGAGCCCGAGCGCGGTCATCACGACGCGGTCCTCGAACCGCTCGAGGTAGCGCTTGCCGTCGAAGGTCTTCAGCGTGTAGCTCGTGTAGTACTTGAACGCGCCGAGGAAGGTGTCGAACCGGAACTTCTTGTCGTACGCGCGCTGGTTGAGCTCCTTGATGAACTCGAACGGGTACTTGTCGATGACGGCGCCCTCGTAGTACTCCTTCTCGACGAGGTAGTCCAGGCGCTCCTTGAGCGAGTGGAAGAACACCGTGTTCTGGTTGACGTGCTGCAGGAAGTACTCCCGCGCGGCGCGCCGGTCGGCGTCGAACTGGATCTTGCCGTCGTCGCCGTAGAGGTTGAGCATCGCATTGAGGGCGTGGTAGTCCATGCCCTCGAAGCGTGCGTCGGTCTTGAAGCCCGCCTCCGTCAGTGCTGCTTCCACCATCGCTCCAATCCGCTGTTGACGCGTTCCACGTCTTCTGGCGTGCCGAATAGTTCAAGCCTGTACAGGTGCGGCACGTGGCACTTGCGGCTGATGATGTCGCCGGCGAGACCGAAGTGCTCGCCGAAGTTGCTGTTGCCCGTGGAGATCACTCCGCGGATGAGTCTGCGGTTGCGTTCGTCGTTGAGAAAGCGGATGACCTGCTTGGGAACCGCTCCGCGCTCTTCGCCGCGTCCTTGTCCCCCGCCGTAGGTGGGGGTCACGAGGACGAACGGCTCGTCGACGACGAGTGGCTCGTCGGTCGGACGAAGCGGGATGCGGATGCTGCGCAGAGGATGCTCCGCATCGTGCGCTTCGGCCAGCTTCTCGACGAAGCGGGCCGTGTTGCCGGACACGCTCGAGAAGAACACGAGCAGAGGTGTCGCGGCAAGGACCGAAGCGTTCTCACGCCTCGACAAGACACTTGCGGTCATGAGCCGCTCCGGTCCTCGAGAGCCGTCGAAAGGCTAGGCGAGACGAGCGGCGAGCTCGTCGATCTTGTCGGGGCGAAAGCCCGACCAGTGGTCTTCGTCGGTGACGACGACCGGCGCCTGCAGGTAGCCCAGGGCCTTGACCTGCTCGAGAGCGGCCGGGTCCTGCGAGAGGTCGTGGACCTCGTATTCGATCCCCTTCGAATCAAGCGCACGGTAGGTCGCGTTGCACTGCACGCATGCAGGCTTCGTGTAGACGGTGATCGCCATGTCGACCAGCTCTCCCCTCATTGTTCAGACGTTGTTCCGGTTTTATCCCCCACCGGAGCTCCAATACTACATATGGGTACGGGCGGGAGGAAGCACCACTAGGGCTAGTAGTTACAACTGTGTAGTTTTCCACCGCATTCCCCAACTCCCCCACAACTTCTCCACGAATCCGTCCACAGTCGGGAACCCGCCGTCAGGGCCGGATTCCTGCGGTTCCGGCGGCGCCGGAGGGCATCCCTCCACAGTGCGAACGCTACGCGCAGGGTCCGACATCGGATTCGGGGGTTGACAGCGTCCCCGGCGTGTCGCGGCGTCGCTCCGGCGTGTCGTGGCGCAGTGCGCGAACGTCGGGTCGGATCGCTAGCGTGGAGGGGTGGCAGGTTCGGGATACCGGGAGGTTCTGCGCTCCCCCGGCGTGGCGCGCATCATCGCCGCGCAGCTGACGGCGCGCCTCCCCATGGGCATGATGAGCCTCGCGGTGCTGCTGCACGTCCAGCACACCACCGGCTCGTACGGCGAGGCCGGGCTGGTCCTGGCGGCGGCCTCGGTCGGCCAGGCGATCGCCGGGCCGGTGACCAGTCGCTGGATGGGCCGCTGGGGCATGCGTCCGGTGCTGACGCTCACCACGATCGTGTGCGCGGTCGCCATCACCGCCCTCGCATTCGTCCCGCCGGTACTCCCGGTGTACGTGGTGCTCGGCGCCCTCGCCGGGCTCGCCACCCCTCCGGTGCAATCCGCCGCGCGCACAATCTACCCGAAGCTCGTCAACTCCACGCAGCTCACGCCGCTGTTCTCGCTGGACGCCTCGCTGCAGGAGATCATCTGGATCGTCGCCCCGGTGGTCGTGACCTTCGTGTCCACGCAGATCAGCACGGTCGCCGGGCTGCTGATGATCGTGCTCATCCTGCTGGGCGGCGGCGCCTGGTTCATCCTGTCCCCCGAAGTCGGCCGCGTGCGCATCCCGCGCAGCCGCCGGGCGTTCGGCCGCGTGCTGCTGCGGCCCGCCGTGCTGCTGGCCACCGTCGTCGGATTCCTCCTCATCGGCGCCTGCGCCTCGGTCGAAGCGGGCGTCGTGGCCACCTTCGGGCACGACGGAGCCGAAGCCGGCATCGTCCTGGCGGTCTTCTCGCTCGGCAGCCTGGCCGGAGGCCTGCTCTCCGGACGCATCCCGATCAGCCGCTGGGCGATGGCCCGCCGCCTCGCGATCTTTACGGCGGGTCTCGCCCTCACCCTCGTCTCACTGAACGTCTGGTGGCTCGGCGGGTCGCTCGTGGTCGCGGGCATCGGCATCGCGCCCGCACTGGCCGTGCTCTTCGCGATGACCTCGGCGAGCGTGAAGTTCAGCGACACTGCCGAAGCCTTCGGGTGGATCGGCACCGGCCAGCTGATCGGCGCCGCCGCCGGATCGGCGATCGCCGGGTTCCTCATCGACGGGGCCGGGCCCGTCGGCGCGTTCCTCACCGCGACCGCCTTCGCGGTCGTCGGCCTCGTCGTGTCGGTCGTCTTCGTGCGCGGCTTCCCGGACCTGCGGTTCCGCGACGCGAGCCCGATCCCGGACACAGAACCCGTCCACCTGCCGTGATCCCGCGGCGAAAGGAGCACCGATGGTCTCGCCCGTGACCCTGCCCCGGCTGAGCTGGGGAGACCCGGCATCCTCCCGGCACGCGCTCCTCGCGCACGGCCTGGGCTCGACGGGCGCCTTGATGTGGCGGTTCGGGCTGACGCTCGCCGACGCCGGCTGGTTCGCGCAGGCGGTCGACCTGCGCGGGCACGGCGACGCGCCGCGCGCCCTCGACTACCGCCTCGACGCCTTCGCCTCCGACCTCGAGCACACGCATCCCGACCACGCCGGATCCTGGGACCTCGTGATCGGGCACTCCCTCGGCGGGGCGGCCGCGACGCTGGCGAGCGCGCGGCATCCGCGCTGGGCGCGCCGGCTCGTGCTCGTCGATCCCGCGATCCATCTCGACGACCACCAGCGCGCCGAGGTGAACGCCGGTCAGGCGGCATCCGCCTCCGCGCCCGGCGTCGACGCGATCCGCAGCGTCAACCCGCACTGGCACGAACTCGACGTCGAGCTCAAGGCGGATGCCCTGCGGCGGTGCAGCCGGTGGGCGATCGAACAGGTGGGCGTGCAGAACGAGACCTGGGACGTGCGGGACGCCGCCGCCGCGATCACCGTTCCGACGCATGTCATCGCGGCCGACCCCGAGGTGTCCTCGCTGTTCCACGGCCGCACGGCCGAGGAGGTGCTCGGCAATCCCGCCTTCTCGATGTCGGTCGTCCCTGGAGCCGGCCACTCCCTGCACCGCGACAAGCCCGAACAGGCCATGACCCAGCTGCTGGAGGCACTCCGATGAGCGATTTCGACCCCGCCGTCCTTCTTCCCGACGACCTTCTGGAGCGCATCCGGTCGCGGGCCGCCCAGGTCGACCACGACAACGTGTTCCCGCAGCAGGACCTCGACGAGCTCCGCGAGGCCGGGTACCTCGCCGTGCTCGTTCCGGCGGAGCTGGGCGGCGCGGGCCTCGAACTCGCCGAGGTCTCGCTCCTGCAGCAGCGGCTCGCGACGGCATCCCCGGCCACCGCCCTCGCTGTCAACATGCACCTGGTCTGGACGGGCGTCGCAAAGGTGATGGGCGATCGCGGAATCGACTCGCTGCGGTTCGTCCAGGAAGGGGCGGCCGCCGGCGAGGTGTACGCGTTCGGCATCAGCGAGGCCGGCAACGACCTGGTGCTGTTCGGCAGCGACACCGACGCGGTGCCGCTGCCCGACGGCGGATACGTCTTCACCGGGCGCAAGATCTTCACCTCGCTCGGGCCGGTGTGGACCAGGCTCGGGCTCCACGGGCTCGACACGACCTCACCCGACGGTCCCAAGCTCGTCTACGCGTTCGTCCCGCGATCCGACGCCGTCGTGACGCGCGACGACTGGGACACGATGGGCATGCGCGGCACGCAGAGCCGCACCACCGAGCTGAACGGCGTCGTGGCTCTCCCGGAGCACGTGGTCCGCCGGGTGGATGCCGGCCCGAGCGCCGATCCGATCGTCTTCGGCATCTTCAGCGTGTTCGAGCTGCTCCTCGCCTCGGTGTACACCGGCGTCGCGCGACGCGCCCTCGACCTCGCCGTCGAGGCCGCCGCACGACGCACCTCGAAGCGCACGGGCCGTCCCCTCAGCGAGGATCCCGACATCCGATGGCGCATCGCCGGGATGGCGCTGGCGTACGACGCGCTCCCCCTTCAGCTCTCTGTGCTCTGCGCGGACGTGGATGCCGGGGTCGACCACGGCGCGCGCTGGTTCACGCTGCTGTCCGGCGTCAAGCACCGCGCCGTGACGATGGCCAAGCACGTCGTCGACGAGGCGATGCTCACCGCCGGCGGGTCGTCGTACTTCACCCGCAACGAGCTCAGCCGGCTGTACCGCGACGTGCTGGCCGGGATTTTCCACCCCTCCGACCCGGAATCTGCGCACTCGACGGCAGCGAGCGCCTGGCTCGGCCCGCTGCCGTCCTGAGCGGGCGGCCTCGACTCAGACGCCCATCCGGTCGAGGGCGGCGGCGAGCCGGGTGACGGTGCCGTCGACGTCGCCGAGCTTGTCGAGTCCGAACAGCCCGACCCGGAAGGTCGAGAACGTGTCCGGCTCACCGCAGTGCAGGGGAACGCCCGCGGCGACCTGGATCCCGTGGGCGGCGAACGACGAGCCGGTGCGCAGCCCCGGGTCGTCCGTGTGCACGACCACGACGCTCGGGGCGGCGAATCCGGCTGCGGCCACCGAGGGGAGGCCGTGCTCCGCGAGCAGGTCCCGGACCCGCGCGCCGAGGTCGAGCTGCGCCCCGCGCAGCGTGTCGAGGCCGCGACCGGTGGTCTCGATCATCTGACCCAGGTTGTGCAGGATCGAGTCGGTCGGCATGGTCGCGTGGTACGCCGCCTTGCCGTCGCGGTATGCGTCGGAGATCTTCAGCCACGTGCCGAGGTCGACGGCGAAGCTCGTGGTCGTGCCCGATTCCACAGCCGCGCGCCCCGCCGCGCTGAGCATGACGTAGCCGACGCCGGGCGTGCCACTCCATCCCTTCTGCGGGGCGCTGAGCAGCACGTCGACTCCGAGAGCCTCCATGTCCACCCACATCGCGCCCGACGCGATGCAGTCCAGCACGAGGAGTCCGCCGTTCTCGTGCACGGCATCCGCCAGCGCCCGCACATACGCGTCGGGCAGCAGCATGCCCGCCGCGGTCTCCACGTGCGGCGCGAAGACGATCCCCGCGCCCTGGCTGCGGATCGCCGCCACGACCTCGTCGATGGGTGCCGGCTCCCAGAGCGCCTGATGTCCGTCGCCCGTGGGGCGGGCGGCGCAGACCGTCGTCTCGGCGGCGATCGACCCCGCGTCGAGGATCTGCGACCACCGATACGAGAACAGCCCGTTGCGCACGACGAGCGCGCGGCGGCCCGTCGCCAGACGGCGCGCGGTCGCCTCCATGGCATAGGTGCCGCCGCCGTTCACGAGGGCGACGCTGTCGGCTCCGTACGTGCTGCGCAGGATGTCGAGGGTCTCGCGGGCCGCCGCGATGAACCGCTGCGACATGTGGTTCAGCGAGCGGTCGGTGAAGACCACCGAGTACTCGAGAAGGCCGTCCGGATCGATGTCAGCGTGGGGAAGGGTCATGCGCCCAGCATCCCACGATGCCGTCGCTCACCGCGGCCAGGCCTCCACCAGGCGCTGCGACACGCGGAATGCGTTCGCGACGATCGTCAAGGTCGGGTTCACGGAGCCGTTGGTGGGATGCAGGGACGAGTCGCACACGTAGATCCGGCGCGTTCCGTGCACGCGGCCACCGGCGTCGGTGGCGGAATGCTCGGGCGAATCGCCCATCCGCATCGTGCCGCACGAGTGCTCGCCCGCCGCCGAGGCCGTCGCCGGGCCGGACAGACGACGGACGGCGCGGGCCCCGGCGGCATCCAGCCAGCGCGCGCCCTCGACCGCCATGCCGTCCTCGACCAGACGGGACGCGGCGTGCACGTTCTTGCGCAGTGCGGCGCCGGGTCGACCCCATCGGTCACGCACCTGGCCCGCGAGGGTCACCCGCGAGACCGGCATCGGAATCTCCTGCCCCATCCCGAACACCCCGAACACGTGGGCCCGGCCGTCGCGCATCCACTGCTTGTGGCCGGCGCCCCAGGCGGGAACGCCCTCGTTCGCGGGCGCCATCGCCGACGTGAGCGGAAGCAGACCCATGAGGTCGACGAGCACGCCGCCGCCCCACGGGATGCTCCCGGCGTGCACGTGGTCCAAGGTGGCGATCGAATGCCCGGGCCCGATGAAGGGCTTCACGGGCTCGTCCACCATTCCCACGATCGTGGTGAAGCGATGGTCGTGCAGGTGGCGTCCGACGTGGTCATTGCCGATGCCGCTGGCCAGCAGCAGCCGGGGCGTTTCGACGGCTCCCGCCGCGACGACGACGACATCGGCGCTCACCGTCAGGGTCACCGGCTCCCCCGACGTGTCCGCCATGATGGTGACTCCGGCACCGCTCGGGCCGTCGCGCACCTCGATCACCTCGGCGTCGACGAGCAGATCGCACCCGCCGGACGCCACAGCCCGTGCCACGAAGGTGTTGTGGGCGCCGTTCTTCGCATCGACCGGACACGCGTGGCCGACGCACTGCGGGCAGCGCACACAGGCCGGGCGACCGTCGTGCGGCACGCTGTTGATCGCGAGCGGAATCGGCCCCCAGCCCCAGCCGAGTCGCTCAGCGGCGCGCGAGAGCAGCTCACGCGCCGGTTCGGTGCCCATCGCCGGCATCGGATACCCGGCCGAGCGCGGTGTGCGCCGGGTCAGCGCGCCCGTCTCGCCGGCGACGCCCAGTTCCCATTCGGCCCGGGTGTAGTGCGGCTCCATCTCGTCGTAGTCGACGGGCCAGTCCGCCAGGCTCGCGCCTTCCGGGTTGCCGTACTCGCTCGCCATCGCGAAGTCCTCCGGGAGGAATCGCCACGACATGCCCTGCCAGACCCGCGTCCCCCCGCCGAGGACGTCGGCATTGAGGCCGTATGGTCCGGCGTCGCCGGTGCCGTCGACGACCTCGTCGTGGTCGCCGGCTCGGATCAGACGCGGATGACCCTGCCCCGGCCCGACCGTCGGCCAATACACGGCGTTGCGTTTGCCGTGCAGGTGATCGCCGCGAAGGGCCGAGTTCGGCAGCAGCGGCGCACGCTCCACGAGCAGCACCCGGCGCCCTGCCTCGGTGAGCACCTGTGCGGCGACACCGCCGCCGGGCCCGGTGCCGACGATGATCGCGTCGTAGCGCGCGGCCACCTGACGCGGCGAGATCGTGGCGGGCAGTGCCGGGTCGATCGGGTCCACGCCGGGCGGCACGGCGCGGTAGCCGACCATCTCCAGGCCCGCCGGGCTCCGTCCGTCGGCAGCCGCGTAGTACCCCTCCCAGCAGACCCGGCGCAGCGCCTCGAACTCCGCCGCTGCGGACTCGCCGGCGAGCAGTTCGTCCTGGCGGTGAACGGGCAGCTCGGCGAACCCGCCGGCCCCGTCCCCTGCAGCCGCGGCATCCAGCCGCCCGGCGAGCGCCTCCAGGAGCGGTCGCGCCCAGGCGAGATCACGATGGGCCGGTCCGTCCTCATCGGTCAGATACGCCCCCACTCCCCCGACCCAGCCCGACGGCCATGCGTCGGCCGGGATGATCCGGTCGACGGCTGCCCGCAGAGTCGGAAGGGCGCGACGGAATCCGTCGCGCCCTTCCGCGGACTCACCGGCCGGCAAGCGAACCGCCGATGCCGCCGACGCTGAAGTACTTGTTCAGGAAGGCGAACACGATCACCGGCGGGATCATCATCACGACCGCGACGGCCATGACCGAACCCCAGTCGGTGGCGTTCTGCTGGAAGAACGTCTCGAGGCCCTTCGGCAGCGTGTACACGCTCTGGTCCTGGAGGAAGATCAGCGCGATCAGGTAGTCGTTCCAGGCCAGCAGGAACGAGAAGATCGCCGTCGACAGGATGCCCGGCAGCGAGTTGCGCATCACGATCCGCGTGAAGCTGCCGAACACGCTCGCCCCGTCCATCCAGGCCGCCTCTTCGAGGGAGATCGGGATGGAGTCGATATACGCGGCCATCATCCAGATCGCCACCGACATCGTCGAGCCGATGTAGACGATCGCCACGCTCGCGAGCGTGTTGGTCAGCCCCAGCACCGAGAAGGTGATGAACAGCGGGATGACCGCTGTGACCACCGGGAGCGACTGGATCACGAACAGGATGAGCGAATACCCCGAGACGAGACGGTTGCGCACCCGCGAGAGCACATAGCCGGCGGGGGCGGCGACCGCCACCGCGACGATGACCGTGGCGAGCGCGACGATGAGGCTGTTCTTCAGCCACAGCAGCACGTCGGTCTGGGTGAAGACGTAGACGTAGTTCGCGAACGTGAATCCGGTCGCGGTGCTCGTGGACTGGCTGGGCTGCGTCGACAGCACGACCACGGCGATGATCGGCGCGATGATCAGGAGGGTGATGACCAGGATCAGGAGGAAGCGCCACCACTTGCCGCGCTCCCCCGTGGAGAGGTCCGCCTTCCCGCTCTTCCCCTTGCTCTCGAGGCCCCCGAGGGTGACGGGCGCCTGCGAGTCGCCATGCAGGATCTGGCTCATTCGATGTTCACCTTCTTGATCTGTTGGTAGAGCACCACCGAGATGACCACGAGCACGGCGGTCATGATGAACGCGATCGCGGTGCCGATTCCGGTCTGCAGGTTCTGGAACGCGTACTGGTACGCGAGCACGATGAGGGTGGTGGTCGCGTTGACCGGGCCGCCCTGGGTCAGCAGGAAGATCGTCGGGAAGTCGTTCACGCAGAAGATGGTCATGAGGATCCACGAGATGTACGTGGTCCGGGAGATCATCGGCAGCGTGATGCCCGTGAACGTGTGCCAGCTGCCCGCGCCGTCGACCTTCGCCGCCTCATAGACGTTGGTGTCGACGGACGCGAGGGCCGACGACATCATCATCATCATGAACGGGAAGCTGATCCAGACCTTGAAGATGCAGACCAGGATCTGAGCGAGCAGGGGGTCGCCCAGGAAGTTCACGTTGTCCATGCCGAACCACGAGAAGATGATCGGCAGCGGGCTCTGCGGCGTTGCGACCAGCCAGTTCCACGCCGTCGACGAGACGACGATCGGGACGATCCACGGCAGCAGGAGCAGAACCTTGAAGGTCGTGTTGGCCGGAATCTTCGTGCGCAGCAGGAGTGCGAGTCCGAGACCGACGACCCACGAGCCGAAGACGCCGACGATCGTGAAGATCAACGTGAACTCGGCCGCCTGCCAGAACTGCGGCGATGTCAGGACGGTGACGTAGTTCTGCAGACCGACGAAGTCCGCCTCCCACGGCAGCGTCGATGGTGTGCCGTTCTGCAGCGACTGCAGGAAGGCATAGATGACGGGGAAGAGATTGAGAAGGATGAGCAGGATCAGCGACGGCAGCGCGAACGCCGACAGCGTCGGCCAGGACCGGCCGAGGGTCGTTCGCCCGCCATTGGGCCCGCGCGGCGCGGGGGCGGCCGGACCACGGCCGGCCACCCCCACTCCACGTCTTGCTCTCTTCAGTCCCTCCGCGGCGTTCGCTGTCATTGCGACTCCCCTCTGTGCGGTTGCGTCACCGGGCGAGACTGCCCGATCACGCGGACTCGAGCGCGCTCTGCAGCGTCGTGAGCGCCGCCTTCGCGGTCGTGTTGCCGCCGAGGATACTCTGCGCGAACGCGATCATCGGCTGGGTTCCATCGACCTTGGTGACGTTGTAGAACACCGTGTTCTGTCCCGGGGCACCCCAGGTCTTCGAAATGGGCTGCCAGGTCTCGATGATCTTCGTCGCCTGAGGGTCGTCCGCGTACGCTTCCTTTGCGATCGACTTGAGCGGAGGAAGGCCGATGCCTGTCTTCTTCGTCCAGAGCGTCTTCATGTTCTGGTAGTAGTAGTTCAGGAACGCCTCCGAGCCTTCCACGCTCGTCGTGTTCTTGAACATGAAGATGTTGTTCGGGAAGTACAGCGCGCCCTTCTGTCCGGACGGGCCCACCAGCGGGTCCCCGACCACGAGGTTGCTCGCGACCGACGCGTTGACGTTCGCCGGCGTGCCGGCGCCGTCCCAGATCATGCCGAACTTGCCGGCGTTCATCTGCGAGTAGGCGTTCGCCGACGTGTAGGTGGCGCTGCGCGGATCGACGTACCCGTTCTTCACGAGGCCGAGGACCCACTCCATCGCCTGGATGTTCGCGTCGGTCACGACATCCACGTTCTGGTCCTTGTCGAACAGACCGCCGCCGTTGTTGATCATGTGCGCGACCAGGGTGTGCCCGCCGGTGAAGGCGCCCGCGCCCGAGTACGTGCCGTAGCCGTAGACGCCGATCTTCTTGAGCGCCTTGCAGGCCGCCTCGAACTCGTCCCAGGTGGTCGGCAGCGAGGCGCCGGCCTTGTCCATGAGCTGCTTGTTGTACCAGTAGAGCCGCATGTCGAGGTTGTACGGCACGGCCGCATAACCGTTGGCGGTCTTCATGGTGTCGAGCAGCCCCGGCAGGAAGTCGTCCTTGATGCCGTTGGACGCCCACTCCTTGGCGATGACGTTGTCGGCGTAGTGGATCTTGCCCTGCTTCTCGAACAGGAACGCGGTGGTCCCACCGCCGGAGCTGACCGACGGGTTGGTGTTGGCCGCCACCGCGGTGGTGAACGTCTGGGTGAAGTTCGCCCACTGGATCTGCTGGTAGGTGACCGTCGGCAGGCCCTTCTTGGGCTTGTAGGCCGCGACGATGGCCTTGTCTTCGTTCGGGAAGGCCGTCGGGGCGCCCCACGGCATGTTCCAGAACTTGATGGGCTTGGCACCGGAGGACGAGGAGCCTCCTCCGGGGGTACACGCCGCCAGAAGCGTCGCGGCGGCCGCCGTGCCGGCGACGCCCATGAAGCCTCGCCGGGTGAGACCGCTTGCCTTCGATTCGGATGTCATCTGGGACTCCTTCCGTGCCCGCCTTCCCTGGCGGGCAACTCGTTCTCCGTCGAACTGCTGGTGCACGTTGCAGCCTCGCGCCGTGCTCCCACGTCATCGAGGTGCGCTCTAGTTTCCAGTGCTTTGTTGTGCTTGTCAACATTTAGGTCACCGAGCTATGCAAGCGCTCCCATTCGCGGAATGGAGCCTATCTCCCCCTGGGCGATTTGCACCCGGCGGATGGTCTCACCTCGGTAACAGATCTCCTTCCGCGTGCACATCGAGGGGCGCTGCGGCGGATTCGCGCACCACCAGCTCCGTCGCGAGCTCCTCGCGGGGAGCCGTCGTCTCGGGGTCGTCACGCAGCCGCAGCAGCATCCGCAGCGCGGCCGCGCCCATGTCGGCGACAGGCTGTCGCACGGTGGTCAGCGCCGGTGTCGTCCAGGCCGCTTCGGGCAGGTCGTCGAACCCCACCACGCTCAGTTCGCGGCCGATCCGGATGCCGCGCTCCGCGGCCGCCCGATACACCGCAAGGGCGAGGGGGTCGGTGCACGCGAAGACCGCGGTCGGCGGGTCGGCCGCATCGAGGAGGCAGCCGATCGCGACATCGTCGGCTCCCCCGCCGGCGTGCACGACCCGTGACGCGTCGAGCGAAGCGCCGTCCGCGGCCAGCGCCGAGCGGAAGCCGTCCAGACGCGCCTGGCTGTACAGATGACCCGGCGGGCCGGCGACCACCGCGAACGATCGATGACCGAGTTCGAGCAGATGCCGCCCCGCGGCGTGACCGCCCGCCCAGTTCGACGCTCCCACGCTCGGGACGTCGGCGGCCGGTGCAGCGACCGGGTCAAGCAGGACGATCGGGATGCCGGCGGCCCGGAGGGCGGCCAGCTCACCGGCGGTGGGCGAGACCAGAGCCAGCACCGCACCACGAGACGGACGCGCGAGCAGTCGCTCCAGCCAGCTGCGCGGGCCGACGTCCCTGGCCAGCATCACGACGACGTCGAGACCGGCGCCCGAGGCGGCGCGCTCCACACCGCTCAGCACCAGGTTCGCCCACGAGCCTTCCACGCCGCTGATCACGAGGTCGACCAGGTGGAGATCGGGCGGTGCGGCGGACCCGCGCCGTCGAGTCCGGCGGTATCCCGTCTCGGCGAGGATCCGAAGCACGCGATCGCGCATCTCGGCGGACACGTCCGAGCGTCCGTTGAGCACCTTGGACACGGTGGGCACCGTCGTGCCGGCCCGGGCGGCGATGTCCGCCAGGGTCACCGCACCGCCCTCGTCCGTCATGGGGGCCATGATGCCACTACTTGCGCAACTTGCATAGGCTTCCAGGGGCTTGATTTCCGATCTTCCGCCGTGCCAGACTCAAGAATCTCGGTGACGTCCGTCCCGAGTTGCGCAACTTTGCGGGAGGGTGACGGTGCCGTCACAACAACTACTGCGGGTCGGAATGGTCGGATATGCCTTCATGGGCGCCGCGCATTCGCAGGCTTGGCGGACAGCCCACCGGTTCTTCGATCTGCCTCTCACCCCCGAGATGACGGCGCTCGTCGGCCGCGACGAGCAGCGCGTGCAGGCTGCGGCGGAGCGGATGGGGTGGGGCTCGGTCGAGACGGATTGGCGGCGCCTCATCGAGCGCGATGACATCGACCTGATCGACATCTGCACCCCGGGCGACACGCACCGAGAGATCGCGGTGGCGGCACTCGCGGCCGGCAAGCACGTGCTGTGCGAGAAGCCGCTGGCCAACACCGTCGCCGAGGCCGAGGAGATGGCGGCCGCCGCCGAAGCCGCGGCGCAGCGCGGAGTGTTCGCGATGTGCGGCTTCACGTACCGGCGCACGCCCGCCCTGGCCCTCGCCCGGCGCTTCGTGCAGGAAGGCCGCCTCGGACAGATCCGGCACGTGCGCGCGCAGTACCTGCAGGACTGGCTGAGCGATGCCGACGCACCTCTGACCTGGCGCCTCGACAAGGACAAGGCCGGAAGCGGAGCCCTCGGCGACATCGGCGCGCACAGCATCGACCTCGCCCAGTGGCTCACCGGTCAGCGCATCGCCGGCGTCTCGGCCCTGATGCACACGTTCGTCACCGAGCGCCCGGTCGGCGGCGACTTCGTCGGCCTCGGCGGACACGGTGCCACCGGACAGGACGCGGCCCGGGGCCCCGTCACGGTCGACGACGCCACCGCCTTCACGGCACGGTTCGACGGCGGGGCGATCGGCGTCTTCGAGGCGACCCGATTCGCCCTCGGCCGCAAGAACGCCGTCCGCATCGAGATCAACGGGACGGCCGGATCTCTCGCGTTCGACTTCGAGGAGTCCAACGTGCTCCAGTGGTTCGACGCCGCCGATGCGGCGGATGCCCAGGGCTTCCGCCGCATCATCGTCACCGAGCCGGTGCATCCGTACGTCGGCAACTGGTGGCCCGCCGGACACGGCCTCGGCTACGAGCACGGCTTCACTCACCAGGTGGTCGACCTCGTCACCGCGATCGCCGCCGGCGAGCAGCCGCGCCCCTCGTTCGCCGACGCGCTGCAGGTGCAGCGCGTCCTCGCCGCCATCGAAGCCTCCGCGGAGAACTCCTCCGCCTGGCAGTCCACCACCGACTAGGCCCGGAGACCATGTCGCACCCCACGCGCAATGCGCTCATCGTTCGCGGCGGATGGGACGGGCACCAGCCCGTCGAGACCACCGCGCTGTTCCTCCCCTTCCTCGAGGCGAACGGCTTCGCCGTGCGGATCGAGGACTCCACCGCCGTCTACACCGACGCCGAGTACATGTCGACCGTCGACCTCATCGTGCAGGTCAACACGATGAACACCATCGAGAAGGACGAACTGGCCGGGCTCATCGCCGCCGTCCGCGCCGGCACGGGCATGGCCGGGTGGCACGGCGGCATCGCCGACTCGTATCGGAACAGCGCGGACTACCTCCACATGATCGGCGGCCAGTTCGCGCACCACGCGTCCAAGGCGGCGCCCGAGGAGCTGTCCGGCGAGCAGTCCGACAACTACATCCCGTACACGGTGCACATCACGCCCCTCGGGCAGCGGCATCCGATCACCGCCGGCGTCGCCGACTTCGATCTCCTCACCGAGCAGTACTGGGTCCTGAGCGACGAGTACAACGACGTCCTGGCGACCACCACGCAGACCGTCCGGCCGTGGGATGCCTGGGACCGCCCGGTCACCGCACCGGCGATCTGGACCCGGCAGTGGGGCCGCGGCCGCATCTTCGTCTCAGCCCCCGGCCACCGGCTGGAGGTCGTCGAGGATCCGAACGTGCGCGGCATCATCGAGCGCGGCATGCTGTGGGCCGCGCGCGGGTCCGAGCTGCCCGCGCCGCGCGAGAACGAGGAGGCCGCGTCATGACCGCGGAGCCGCTGCGCATCGGCATCGTCGGCGTCGGCAACATCAGCGCGCAGTACTTCGAGAACCTCCCGAAGCTTCCGGGCCTGCGCCTGGTCGCCGTGGCGGACATGGATGCCGCCCGCGCCGCGACGGTCGCCGAAGCACAGGACGTCGCCGCGCGCTCGGTCGACGAGCTGCTCGCCTCGGACGACATCGACGCGGTGCTGAACCTCACCATCCCCGCCGCGCACGTCGAGATCGGCACGCGGGCGCTCCAGGCCGGCAAGCACGTCTACGCGGAGAAGCCGCTGGGGATGTCGACCGCCGAGGCGGCGCCGATGCTGGACCTGGCCCGCGAGCGCGGACTCCGGGTCGGAAGCGCCCCCGACACGGTGCTCGGCACCGGCATCCAGACCGCTCGGGACCTGCTCGACAGCGGCGCGGTCGGCGCGCCCGTCGCGGCCTCCGTGCACTGGACGGCGCCCGGCCACGAGCTCTGGCATCCCGCGCCGCAGTTCTACTACCAAGCCGGCGGCGGACCGCTCCTGGACATGGGCCCGTACTATGTCACGGCGCTGATCACTCTCTTCGGACCCGTCGTGCGCGTCACCGGCGTGACCTCCCGGTCCGCCCGCGAGCGCCTCGTCGCGACCGGTCCGCAGGCCGGTCAGGGCGTCCCGGTGGACGTCGACACCCACGTGACGGCGATCCTCGAGCACGCGAACGGCGTGACCGCGACCGTGACCGTCAGCTTCGAGGTGTGGGCATCCCGCGCCCCGCTGTTCGAGGTGTACGGCGTGGCCGGCACGATCGCCGTGCCCGACCCGAACCGGTTCTCCGACCCGGTCGAGGTGTACACGGCCGAGCGACGCGAGTGGACCGCGGTACCCGAATCGGCCGGCTACGCCGATGCGGGGCGCGGGTTCGGCCTCGCCGACATGGCGCGTGCGATCGCGACCGACCGCCCCCACCGGGCCTCCGGCGAGCTGGCGTTCCACGTCCTCGACGTCATGGAGAGCGTGCTCGTCGCTGGCGCCGAGCACCGCGTCGTGGACATCCGCAGCTCGGTCGAGCGTCCGGCGCCGGTGCCGTTCGGCTCCGCCCCGGACTCCTGGTAGCCGCCGGCCGGAGGACCGGCGCTACGAGCGGGAGTCGAAGTCGAACGCCTTCAGCAGCTCGGTCACGGCCTGGTCGCGTTCCTGGCCGCCCTCCTCGAACATGTGCGTGACGTGCGTGCGCAGGTGGTTCTCCAGCATGAGCTTGTTCAGAGACTCGAGGGCTTTCTGGATCGCACGGGACTGACCGATGATGTCCATGCAGTACTCGTCGTTCTCGATCATCTTCGCAAGCCCGCGCACCTGGCCCTCGATGATGGCGGTGCGGTGCTTGGCACGCTTCTTGATGTCGTCGATCACCCAGCCAGGCTACTCGCCGCAGACAGTGCAAGGATGACCGGATGCCGCGTACTCCGACCTCCCTGCTGAGCCCGGCCGACCGGGAAAGGCTCCGGGCGCTCCGGCGCATGAAGTCCGTCTGCCTCGGTGCCCTCATCGGCCTGGCGCTGGTGTTCGCGATCTCGTTCGCCCTGGAGGCGCAGGTGACCTGGCTCCAGTACGTGCGCGCCGCAGCCGAGGGCGGCATGGTGGGCGCGCTCGCGGACTGGTTCGCGGTCACCGCGCTGTTCCGGCATCCGCTCGGGCTGCCGATCCCGCACACCGCGATCATCCCCACCCGCAAGGACGAGATCGGGCGGAGCCTGGGCGAATTCGTCGAGACCAACTTCCTGTCCACCGACGCGGTCCGCACGAAGCTCGCCGCCACGCCGATGGCGGAGCGGCTGGGCACGTGGCTGGCCGAGCCGGAGCACGCCGCGCGGGTCGTGCAGGAGGCGTCCGGGGTCGCCTCCGGCATCCTGCGCGCACTCAGCGACGACGACGTGCAGGAGGTCCTGGAGCAGCTCGCCCGAGAACACCTCCTCGAGCCCGAATGGGGCCCGGCCGCGGGCGCGTGGCTCGAACGCGTCGTCGCCGCGGACGCGCACCGGGCCGCCGTCGACCTCGCTGTCGACAGCGTCGCCACGTGGCTCGACGCGAATCGGGCGGCCTTCGACGGGCTGGTCTCGCGCCGGCTGCCCTCGTGGGTCCCGTCGGTCGCGCACCGATTCGTCGACGAGACGGTGTACCGCGAGGCGGTCGGGTTCGTGCAGGCGGTGCAGGACGACCCGCAGCATCCGGCCCGGGCCGCCATCGACGGCTATCTCGACCGGCTCGCCGGCGCGCTCCAGGAGGATCCTGCGATGATCGCCCGGGTCGAGGGCGCCAAGCGCGCGGTGTTCGACTCGCCGCGGGTGCGGGAACTGGCCGCGCAGGCGTGGGATGCCGCGAAGACCGGCCTGCTGACCGCGCTCGGCGATCCGCACAGCGCCCTGCGGTCCCGGGCGGTGAGCGCGGTCGCCGACATCGGCGCGCGCCTCGCCGCCGACCCGGCCCTGCAGCACCGCGTCGACACCTGGCTGACGGATGCCGCCGTCGCCGCCGTGGGCCGCTACCGTCACGACATCGCGTCGATCATCGTCGAGACGGTGGAACGGTGGGATCCTGCCGAGACGACCGAGAAGATCGAGCTCATGGTCGGTCGCGACCTGCAGTACATCCGCCTGAACGGCACGATCGTCGGCGCCATCGCGGGCCTGGTGATCTTCACCGTCGCCCACGCGCTGATCCCGGTGGGCTGAGCGTTTCGACTCGCTGCGCTCGCTCAACGACCGCGGGGGCAGCGACACCCGGTCGTTGAGCGAGGACGCGCGAAGCGCGACCGAGACGAAACGTCATCCCAGCAGGCCAAGCGTTTCGACTCGCTGCGCTCGCTCAACGACCGGGGAGCGACACCCGGTCGTTGAGCGAGGACGCGCGAAGCGCGACCGAGACGAAACGCGTCACGTTCCGAACGTCGGACCCCGGGCATAGAGTCCTGCGATGGCTCACGTCTACATCCTGCGATGCGCAGACTGTACGTACTACGTCGGCAGCACGAACGATCTCCGGCGACGCCTCGACCAGCATGCAACGGTTCACGGCAGCGCGTACACCCGTCGTCGCCTCCCGGTCGAGCTGGCCTGGTGCTGCGAGTTCGAACGGCTCGAAGATGCGTTCCTGTGGGAGAAGCGAATCCAGGGCTGGAGTCATGCGAAGCGGAAGGCTCTGATCGAGGGCGGCTTCGAGGCCGTTCGCGGATGGAGCGCCCGCCACCGGCGAGCAACGGCTGCTCGGGTGCCCACGGAGGGCTGAGACGCACGACGCGTTTCGACTCGCTGCGCTCGCTCAACGACCGGGGCACCACGTGATTCGACTCGCTGCGCCCACTCAACGACCGGGGGCGAAACGAGGGCGGCCGTGGGACGATGCAGAACATGATCAGCGTTGCACTGGTGCGCCATGCGAAATCCGACTGGGGCGACCCGAACCTGCCCGATCACGACCGTCCCCTCAATCAGCGCGGGACGCGGGACGCGCCCGCACAGGCAGCCCGGCTGGCGGACACCGGGTTCCGCCCCGACGTGATCCTGTCGTCCACGGCGCTGCGCGCCCGCACCACCGCGCAGGCGTTCGCCGGCGAGTTCGGGCTCGAGATCGACCTTCAGCGTCAGCTCTACGGCGCACCCGCGCCCACCCTGCTGCGCGCGATCGAGACCGCCGGGCTCGCCGGAGCCGAGTCGGTGCTCATCGTCGCCCACGACCCCGGGATGAGCGACCTCGCCTACGCCCTGTCGGCCGAGCGGATCGACCGGATGCCGACCTGCGCGATCGCCCGGTTCACGTGGCAGGAATCGGACTGGCCGGTGATCGACTCCGTCGAGCCCGACGAGTGGGAGCTGATGACGCCGCGATAGCCGTTCCCCGGCCATCGCGGCGCCCATCGGCCGCTCAGGCGATGACGACGCCGTCTTTGTACACGCGCTCGATGATCGGCACCCCCGGCCGGTAGGCCAGGTGGACCCGGGTCGGGGCGTCGAGCAGCACCAGGTCCGCCCGCTTGCCCGGCCCGATCACCCCGATGTCGTTGCGGCGAAGCGCCCGCGCGCCGCCCGCGGTCGCCGCCCACACGGCCTCGGCGGTCGTCATGTGCATCTCGCGCACGGCGAGGGCCACCATCAGCGGCATCGAGTTGGTGAAGCACGAACCCGGATTGCAGTCGCAGGCGATCGCCACGGTCGCGCCCGCGTCGATCAGGCGGCGGGCATCCGGGTACGGCTGCCGCGTCGAGAACTCGACGCCCGGCAGCAGGGTCGCGACCGTGTTCGACCCGGCGAGGGCCGCCACGTCGTCGTCGCTCAGGAAGGTGCAGTGGTCGACGGACGCCGCACTCATCTCGACGGCGACCTGCACGCCCTCCCCCGGGCCGAGCTGGTTGCCGTGCATGCGCGGGATGAGACCCGCCGCGATCCCCGCGGCGAGGATGCGGCGCGCCTCGTCCGCGGTGAACGCGCCGCGCTCGCAGAACACGTCGATGTACTTGGCGTGCGGCGCGACCGCGCGCAGCATCGGACCCGTGACGAGGTCGACGTAGTCGTCCCGGGCATCCGCGTACTCGGCGGGGACCACGTGCGCACCGAGGAACGTCACCTCGGGGGTGATCTCCGCGGCGATCCGCGCCGCCCGGGCCTCGTCGGCGACCGTCAGGCCGTAGCCGGTCTTCACCTCGAGCGTGGTCGTCCCCTGTCGCGCGCTCTCGGCGACGAGCGCGGCGAGACGCTCGCGCAGTTCCTCGTCGGATGCCGCACGGGTCGCGGTCACGGTGCGCCGGATCCCGCCGGCAGCGTACGGCACGCCCGTCATCCGCGCCTCGAACTCGTCCGCGCGGTCGCCGGCGAAGACCAGGTGGCTGTGGCTGTCGACGAAGCCGGGGATGACGGCGCGGCCGCCGGCATCCACGACCTCCGCATACGCCGGAGCGTCGGCGGCCTGACCCACCCACGTGATGAACCCGTCTTCGATCAGCACGGCGGCGTCGGTCAGGGTGCCGCACCGGTCGTCCCCGATCGGCACGTTCGTCGTCAGTTCGCCGATGTTCGTGATCAGCATGGGCTCACCTCTCCTGAGGACGGGTCATGCGACCCGCCACGATCGTCGCGGTCACGTCGCCGGACCGGGCGACGAGCGGCAGCTGGTGCACGTCGGCACCCCACGTCCGGGTCGAGCCGGTGTCGACCTCGACCGCGTCGAAGGCGTCCCCGACCCGGAATCCGTCGGTCGCGGACCCCGCTCGCCACAGCTGCGCCGGCGAGAAGACGCCCCGCCGCTGCAGCCGGAGCCGCTGGTCGAGCTCGAGCCGCGCGGTCTCCTCCCATGGGTCGATCACGGCGTTCTGGTCCGATCCGATCGCCAGCCGCGCACCCGCCGCGAGCAGCTCGGGCGCCGGCCCGATCCCGTCGCCGAGGTCGGCCTCGGTCGTCGGGCACATCACGATCGTCGCCCCGGCGGCGCCGAGCAGCTGGATGTCGAGGTCGGTGAGGTGCGTCGCGTGCACGGCCGACAGCCGCTCGGTGACCAGGCCGTGGGCTGCGAGCAGCTGGGTCGGCGTCACCCCGTGGGCGGCCAGGCACTGCTCGTTCTCGGCGGGCTGCTCGGACACGTGCACGTGCAGCGGCACCTCGGCCGGCAGTCCCGCCGCGACCGCGGCCAGGTCGGTCGGCTCGACCGCCCGCACCGAGTGCACCGCGGCACCGAGCTCGGTGAGCGGATGCCCCGCCAGGGCGTCGCGCAGCGCGTGCCAGCGGGCCAGCCAGCCGTGCACGTCACCGTCGCCGAACCGCCGCTGCTCTTCTGCGAGCGGGGCGCCCACCCCGCCGCGCAGGTACACCGTGTCGAGCAGGAGCAGCCGGATGCCGGCCGAGGCCGCGGCGTCCGCGAGTGCGATCTCCATGTCGTGGGCGGGGTACGGAGTGCCGTCCGGCCGGTGGTGCACGTAGTGGAACTCGGCGACCGAGGTGTAGCCGGCATCCCGCATCTCGGTGAACACCCGGGTCGCGAGGTCGCGGTATCCGTCGGGGGTCAGCGCGCCGGCTTCGGCGTACATGCGGGTGCGCCACTGCCAGAAGTCGCCGCCGTCGTCGTGGGTGCGGCCGCGCAGCAGCCGATGGAAGGCGTGCGAGTGCGCGTTGACGAAGCCGGGCACGACCGTCGTGAGCTGCACGTCGCCGGCCTGGGCGTGGGTGCCCTGGTCGATTCCGGTGATCGCACCGTCCTCGGTCTCGATGCGCACCCCGGGCACGAACCGGCCAGCAACGAGCGCGAGCGCGCAGTGGAATGCGGTCATGAGGCGTCCCCCGCGAGGTCGCGCAGCACATCCGCGAGCGCGCGGGCACCGGCTTCGCAGTCCTCGTCGCGCGCCCCTTCGCCCGGCGCGTGCGACACCCCGGTGGGGTTGCGCACGAACACCATCGCCGTCGGCACGTGCGCGGCGAGGATGCCCGCGTCGTGGCCCGCGCCGGTGGGGATCGCCGGGACGCCGCCGAGCACGGCGGCGATGCGGTCCGTGAGAGCCGGGTCGAACGCGACGATGGGCGAGAAGGACTCCTCGGCGACGGTGAGGACGCAGCCTTCCGCCGCGACCGCACGGCCGGCGGCCTCGATCGTTGCCGCGAGCTGCGCGCGCACGTCGTCGTCTTCGGCTGCACGGATGTCGAGCCAGGCCTCGACGCGGGACGCGATCACATTGGTGCCGTTGGGCGTGACCTGGATGCGGCCGATCGTGGCGCGCGCGGCGGGTCCGGCCGCGCGTGCGGTGTCGCGGACCGCGAGGATCGCCGCCGCCAGGGCCACGACCGGATCGCGGCGCCCGGCCATCGGCGTGGTCCCGGCGTGGTTGCCCTCGCCGTCGACGGTCAGCCGGTAGCGGCCGTGCGGGATGATCGCCGACGCCACGGAGAGCGGCATCCCGCGATCCTCGAGGTCCCGACCCTGCTCGACGTGGAGCTCCACGAACGCGCCGAGGTCCGCCAGCCGGGCCGGATCGGCCCCGAGCGTGGCCGGGTCCAGGCCGGCGTCGCGCCACGCCTGCTCGAACGTGATCCCGTCGGGATCGCTGCGCGCCCGGACGGCGGCGGGGTCGGATGCCCCGACCAGCAGCCGCGACCCGAGGCAGGGAAGCCCGAAGCGGCTCCCCTCCTCCTCGGCGAAGGCGACCACGGCCACGGGCCTCGCCGGCCGGAAGCCGGCTGCCTGCAGCTGAGCGACCGCCTCGAGGGCGCTCACGACGCCGAGCGGGCCGTCGTACGCGCCCCCGCCGGGGACGGAGTCGAGGTGGCTGCCGGTCGCCACGGCATCCGGCCCGCGCGCGCCCCACCAGGCCCACAGGTTGCCGTTGCCGTCCTGTTCGACCTCGAGTCCCAGGTCGGCCGCGGACCCGCGGAACCAGGCCCGCAGGGCCAGATCCGCGTCATCCAGCAGGTGCCGGGAGTATCCACCGCGAACCGGGTCGCGGCCGATGTCGGCGATCTCGCGCATCCTGGCTGCGACGCTGGAGCGCGCGCGCACCGTCATGTCAGGCGTCCAGCATGGGGACCTTCAGTCCCCGCTCGCGGGCGATGTCCTTCGCGTGGTCGTAGCCGGCGTCCACGTGCCGCATGACACCCGTGCCGGGGTCGTTGGTGAGGACGCGCTCGATCTTCTGCGCCGCCAGCTCCGAGCCGTCGGCCACGGTGACCTGGCCGGCGTGGATGGAGCGGCCGATGCCGACGCCGCCGCCGTGGTGGATCGACACCCACGAGGCACCCGAGGCGGTGTTCAGGAGGGCGTTCAGGAGCGGCCAGTCGGCGATGGCGTCCGAGCCGTCCTTCATGGCCTCGGTCTCGCGGTACGGGCTCGCGACCGATCCGGAGTCGAGGTGGTCGCGGCCGATCACGATCGGACCTTCCAGCTCGCCGGATGCGACCATCTCGTTGAACTTGAGTCCGGCGAGGTGGCGCTCCTTGTAGCCCAGCCAGCAGATGCGGGCGGGAAGTCCCTCGAAGTGCACCTTCTCGCCGGCCTTCTCCAGCCAGCGGTGCAGCGCGGCATCCTCGGGGAAGAGCTCCGCGATGGCGCGGTCGGTCTTGTAGATGTCCTCCGGGTTGCCCGACAGAGCAGCCCAGCGGAACGGGCCGCGGCCCTCTTCGAACTGCGGGCGGATGTAGGCCGGGACGAAGCCTGGGAAGGCGAACGCGCGGTCGTAGCCGCCCAGCTTCGCCTCGGCGCGGATCGAGTTGCCGTAGTCGAAGACCGCGGCGCCCTTGTCGAGGAAGCCGACCATCGCCTCGACGTGCGCGGCCATCGCCTTGCGCGACTGCTCGGTGAACAGCTCCGGATCGGCGGTTGCGGCGGCCTTCCAGTCCTCGAACGACACCTCGAGGGGCAGGTACGCCAGCGGGTCGTGTGCGCTCGTCTGGTCGGTGACGATGTCGATCGGGACCTCGCGGCGCAGGAGCTCCGGGAAGATCTCCGCGGCGTTGCCGACGATGCCGACGGAGAGGGCCTCGCCGGCCTCCTTCGCGGCGACCGCGCGGGCGATCGCCTCGTCGAGGTCGGTGTAGTAGACGTCGAGGTAGCCGTGGTCGACGCGTCGTGCCAGGCGCGACTCGTCGACGTCCACGATGAGGCAGGCGCCGTCGTTGAGCGTGACGGCGAGCGGCTGCGCGCCGCCCATGCCGCCGGCACCGCCGGTCAGCGAAAGGGTGCCCTTCAGGGACTCCTTGCCGAGCGAGCGGGCCACGGCCGCGAAGGTCTCGTACGTGCCCTGCAGGATGCCCTGCGAGCCGATGTAGATCCACGAGCCGGCGGTCATCTGGCCGTACATCATGAGGCCGAGGTCCTCGAGGCGGCGGAACTCGGGCCACGTGGCCCAGTCGCCCACCAGGTTCGAGTTGGCGATCAGCACGCGGGGCGCCCACTCGTGGGTACGGAACACGCCGACCGGCTTGCCGGACTGCACCAGCAGCGTCTCGTCGGGCTCGAGCTCGTCGAGCGTGCGGACGATCGCGTCGTACGCGGCCCAGCTGCGCGCCGCGCGGCCGGTGCCGCCGTACACCACGAGGTCTTCGGGGTGCTCGGCGACCTCGGGGTCGAGGTTGTTCATCAGCATGCGCTTCGCGGCTTCGGCGCCCCAGCTCTTCGCGGTGCGCTCGGAGCCACGGGGAGCGCGGACGACGCGGGTCTCGGCAGAGGTGCTCATCGGTTCTCCTTGGTGTTGGTGAAGGCGGCAGCGGCGACGGCGCCGCTGATCACGAGGTCGGTGACGGCTTCGATGTCGGGCGACACGAAGTGGTCGGGCCCTGGGCCGGGGACGACGGTGCGGACGAGGTCGCGCACGGCGCCGGTGGCGGTTCCGGGCTGCAGCGGGGCGCGCAGGTCCAGCGCGCGGCAGCCGGTGACGACCTCGACCGCGAGCACGCGGGAGAGACCGTCGATGGCGCGGCGGAGCTTGCGGGCGGCGGCCCAGCCCATCGAGACGTGGTCCTCCTGCATGGCGGACGACGGGATGGAGTCGACGGATGCCGGCACCGCGAGGCGCTTGAGCTCGGAGACGATGCCGGCCGCGGCGTACTGCGCGATCATCAGGCCGGAATCGACCCCGACCTCGTGCGCGAGGAACGGCGGCAGGTCGCGGTTGCGGGCGACGTCGAGGGCGCGGTCGGTGCGGCGCTCCGAGATGGATGCCAGGTCCGCGACGGCGATCGCGAGGAAGTCCAGCACGTAGGCCACGGGCGCCCCGTGGAAGTTGCCGTTGGATTCGACGCGGCCGTCGACGGTCACGACGGGGTTGTCGACCGCCGAGGCGAGCTCGCGCAGGGCGACGGTGCGGGCGTGGTCGGCGGTGTCACGAGCCGCGCCGTGCACGATCGGCGAGCACCGCAGCGAGTACGCGTCCTGCACGCGGCCGTCCTCGGGCCCCTTGTGCGAGGCGATGATCGGCGAGTCCGCGAGCAGCGCGCGCAGGTTCGCGGCCGAGGCGCCCTGCCCGACCTGGGGGCGCAGCGCCTGCAGGTCGGCGGCGAACACCGCGTCGGTGCCCATCTGGCTCTCCACCGAGAGGGCCGCCGCCAGGTCGGCGGTGTCGAACAGGGTCTGCAGGTCGTGCAGCGCCAGCAGCAGCATGCCGAGCATGCCGTCGGTGCCGTTGATGAGGGCGAGGCCCTCCTTCTCGCGCAGCTCGACCGGCGCGATGGATGCCGCGGCGAGCGCGTCGGCGGCATCCTGCTCGGTGCCGGCGGCGTCGCGCACGCGTCCTTCGCCCATCGCGGCCAGCGCCACGTGCGACAGCGGCGCGAGGTCGCCGGAGCAGCCGAGCGAGCCGTATTCGCGCACGATCGGGGTGATGCCGGCGTTGAGCATGGCCGCGTAGGTCTCGACGACGAGCGGGCGCACGCCGGTGCGCCCGGTGGCGAGGGTCTGCAGGCGCAGCAGGTGCAGGCCGCGCACGACCTCCCGCTCGACCTCGGGGCCGGTGCCGGCCGCGTGGGAGCGGATCAGGCTGCGCTGCAGCTGCACGCGCCGCTCGGGCTCGATGAACTTGGTCGCGAGGGCGCCGAAGCCGGTGGAGATGCCGTAGTGCGGCACGGGGTCGTCGGCGAGCGCCTCGATGAGGGCGCGGGAGGCGGCGACGCGCTCGAGCGCCGCGGGGGCGATCTCGACGCGGGCGCCGAAGCGGGCGACGGCGACGACGTCGGCGGGGGTGAGGACGTCGGCCCCGACGACGACGACGGAGGCGGGAGCGGTGGTGGTCATGTTCTGATTCCACACCGCGGCAGGTGTCGGCGCGAGGGGTTTGTGGCATCATGTGTCTGGGATGACAGACAAACCACCGCAGGTTCCGGCCGCCGATCAGACCCTCCGGATCCTCACGTACCTCGCCCGCCAGCCGGCCCCCGTTCCGGCGGCGGCGATGGCGCAGGCGCTCGGCATCCCGCGCTCGAGCGTCTACCACCTGCTCGACGCCCTCGCCCAGCACGGCTATGTCGTGCACGTCCCCGCGGAGCGCCGCTGGGGCCTGGGGACGGCGGCGTTCGAGCTCGGCGGCGGCTACAGCCGCCAGCAGCCGATCGCCCGGCTCGGCCGGCGCCTGGTCGCCACGCTCGCCGACCGCACCGGCGAGAGCGCCCACCTGGCGATCATGAGCGGACGCGACGTCGTGTACATCGTCGAGGAGCGCGCGCCCCGGCGTCCGGCGCTCGTGACCGATGTGGGCGTGCGCCTGCCCGCCCACCTGACCGCGACCGGACGCGCGATGCTCGCGGCGCTGCCGGCGGCGCAGATCCGCGCGCTGTTCCCCGACGCCGCGAGCTTCACCGACCGAACCGGCCACGGGCCCGCGACACCGGGAGCGCTGCGCGAGGTGCTGCGCCGCGTGCGCGCCGACGGCTACGCCTCGGAGGACGGCGAGATCACGCTCGGCCTTCGCTCGGTCGGCGTGGCCGTGCTCGACCATGCCGGCTGGCCGGTGGCCGCGGTCGCGACCACCTGGGCCGAGGATGCCGCGCAGGATGCCGCATCCCTCGTCCCCGCGGTGCGCTCCGCCGCCGCGGAGCTGCAGCGGCGCCTCTACGGCCGGTGATCAGTTTCTGAAAGACCCTTTTACTTCCCTTCGTCCCGTCGTATTCTGAAAGCACTTTTCGAAATGCTCTTTCAGGATTGGATGCCGTCATGGACGAGAACCGTCGCCGTCTCGACGACCCGGAGGCCCTGGAGGCGCTCGCGCACCCCCTCCGGCTGAATCTCCTCGGCTACCTCATGTCGGCCGGGCCAGCGACCGCGTCGGCCTGCGCCCGGGCCGTCGGCGACTCCCCCTCCAACTGCAGCTACCACCTGCGTGTGCTGGCGCGCCACGGCCTCGTCGAGACCGCGGAGACCGAGGACGGCCGCGAACGGCCGTGGCGTGCCACCGTCACTGGCCTCGAGACCCCGCTCGACGCCGCCGACCCCGACCTGGCCGCGACGGCCACCGACCTGATCGCGGCCTCGCTGCAGCTGGAGTACCAGCTCGCGCGGGAGCATTTGCGCAGCCGCGATTCGCTCGACCCGCAGTGGCGGGAGGCGGACGCACACCTCAACTACGGAGTGCGGGTGACCCCCGCAGAACTGCGTGCGCTCATCGAGCAGATCGATGCGCTCGTTCGCCCCTACATCGCCGCCACCCGCACGGACGCCCCGGAGGATGCCGCGATCGCGGAACTCTCTCTCCTCGCGTTCCCGCGGCCGACGTTCGGGAAGCCGAGGACATGAACGGCGCACAGCGGGCGCGCAGTGCGCTGGCCGCGCCCGCGTTCCGCCGTCTGTGGCTGGCCGGAGTCGTGTCGGACACCGGGGATTGGTTCCTCTTCGTCGCGCTGCCCCTCGTCGTCCTGCGTCTCAGCGGGTCGGCGGCCGGGGCCTCCCTCGCGTTCGTCCTCGAACTCGCGCCGACGGTGGTGCTCGCCCCCGTGGCCGCACGCCTCGCGGTCCGTTTCGACCGGCGCCTGCTCATGGTGTGCACGAACCTCGGGCAGGCGCTGGCGCTCGTGCCCCTGGTGTTCGTCCACGAGGCGTCGCAGCTTCCGATCGTGTACGTCGTCATCGCCGCGCACGCGTCGCTCGCCGCCCTGTTCGAACCGGCGAAGAACTCGCTCCTGCCGGCGCTCGTCGACGAGGATCAGCTCGTCTCGGCGAACGGCCTGGTGGGCCTCGGGCAGAACCTCGGCCGGCTCGTCGGCGGTCCGCTGGGCGGGGTGGCCCTCGCTGCGGGCGGGCTCCCCCTGGTCGCCGCCGTCGACGCGGCGAGCTTCGTGGTGTCTGCCGTGCTCATCGCGTCGCTGCCGCGAGGCGCGGGTCGCCGCATCGCGCCGGCGCCCGAGGCGGAGACGGATGCCACTCCGGGCGTCCTGGCCGCCTTCCGTCTGCTGCCCCTGCGTCCCGTGTTCCTCATCGTCTCCCTCGCGAGCGTCGCCCAGGGCATGTTCCTGGTGCTGTTCCTGCTGTTCGTGACGGGCCCGCTGGAGGGCACCGCCGCCGACGTCGGGGTGCTGCGCGGGGTGCAGGCCGTCGGGGCGATCCTCGCCGGCCTCGCACTGGGCTTCCTCGCCCGCGGCGCCACGCCGCGGGCGCTCACCGTCGGCAGCGTCCTCGCCTTCGGCCTGCTCTCTCTGATCACGTGGAACCTGCCGCGGCTGACGACCGAGCTGTGGCCCTACGTGGTGCTCTTCGCCGTCGTCGGCGCACCGGGGGTCGTCATGATGACCGGGGTCGTCAGCGTGCTGCAGACCTCGGCGCCGGCCCGCAGCCTTCCTGCGGCATTCGCCGCGCTCGGCTTGATCGCCGCCGTGGGTCAGGCCGCCGGCATCCTGATCGCGGGGCTCGCCGGCATCCCGGGCCTGCTGCAGCCCCTGCTCGACGTGCAGGCGGCGCTCTACCTCTGCACGGGGGTCGTGGGGCTCGTCTGGCTGCGTCGCCCGGCGCCCGCGAAGACCGCCCTCAGTCGACCTTGACGACGTCGCCGCCGGTCAGGCGCACGAGCTCGTCGTAGGTGAGCGGAAACACGGTGTGCGGGGTGCCGCCCGCCGCCCAGATCTCCGGGTACGCCGCCAGCGCCTCGTCCACGTAGGTGCGGATCGGCGCCGGATGCCCGGTCGGGGCGACCCCGCCGATGGCCTGCCCGGTGGCTTCGCGGACCTGGTCGGGCGTGGCGCGGGCGATCCTGCCGGAGCCGATGCGTTCCGCCAGGAGCTTCGTGTCGACCCGGTGGGCACCGCTGGTCATCACCAGGAGCGGCGCATCGTCGGCCCAGAACACGAGGCTGTTGGCGATCGCTCCGACCTCGACCCCGAGCGCCGCTGCGGCAAGGGCGGCGGTGGCCGCCGAGTCCGGCAGCACGACGATCTCGCCGGAGATGTCCGCAGCGCGCAGCGCGTCGTGGACGAGTCGGCTTCGAACGGGCAGGTGCGTGGTCATTCCGCCAGCCTAGGGCGTCTGCCAAAGTGAGGGCATGTCGTTCCTGCGGTGGTTCGCCCGTTTCCCGGTCGTGTGGATCACGGTGCTCGTGCTCGTGCTCGTCCTCGCCCTGAACGCCGCCGGATACCTTCGCACGGCGCACTGGATCGCCGTCGTCTACGTCTCGATCATCATCGCGTGGACGATCATCGGCATGATCCGCGACGTGCTGCGCGGTCATGTCGGCCTGGACGTCCTCGCCGTGGTGGCCATGATCGCCACGCTCGCGGTCGGCGAGGACATCGCCGCGCTCGTCATCGTGCTGATGCTGTCCGGCGGGGAGGCCCTGGAGGACTACGCCGGCCGGCGCGCGAAGCGGGAGCTGTCCGCATTGCTCGACCGCTCGCCCCAGATCGCCCACGTCCTCGTGCACCCGAACTCGGACAGCGACGAGGTCCAGGATGCCGCGGCCGACGATGTCGCGATCGGCGACGTGCTGCTGATCCGCCCGTCCGAGATCGTGCCGGTCGACGGCGTGCTGCTCAGCCCCGAGGCGTCCTTCGACGAGTCCTCCCTCACCGGCGAGAGCCTTCCGGTGCACCGATCCGCGGGCGACGAGGTGCTCTCCGGATCGGTCAACGGGTCGCGAGCGGTGCGCATGCGCGCCACCCGCCGCAGTGCCGACAGCCAGTATCAGCAGATCGTCGCGCTCGTGCAGCAGGCCGAGGACGACCGTGCCCCGACCGTGCGCCTGGCGGACCGCTTCGCGATCCCGTTCACCGCGGTCTCGCTCGTCATCGCGGGTGCGGCGTGGGCGATCTCGGGTGATCCGACCCGGTTCGCCGAGGTCCTCGTGCTCGCCACGCCGTGCCCGCTGCTGATCGCCGCGCCGGTCGCGTTCCTCGGCGGCCTGTCCCGGGCGGCCAAGGCGGGCGTGATCGTCAAGGGCGGGGCGATCATTGAGCAGCTCGCCCGGGTGCGCTCCGCCGCGTTCGACAAGACCGGCACGCTCACCGCCGGGCGCCCCGACCTCGTCGCGGTGCACCCGGCAGGACTGGATGCCGACGAGCTGCTGGCTCTGGCGGCATCCGCGGAGCAGTACTCCAGCCACGTGCTCGCGGACGGCATCCGCCGCGCCGCCGACGCCCGCGGCATCCCGCTGCGACCGGCCGACGAGGCCAGCGAGGTCGCCACCAACGGGGTCACCGCCCGCATCGGCGGCCGCTCGGTCGTCGTCGGAAAACCCGCCTACGTGGCCTCCCTGGCACCCGACACCGTGCGCCAGGAGATCGGTTCGGGCGAGGCGGCCGTGTACGTCGCCGTCGACGGCCGGTTCGCCGGGGTCCTGGTGCTCGCCGACGATCCGCGCCCCGAAGCGGGCTCGGTCGTGTCGTGGCTGCGCGCCCGGGGCGTGCAGCGCGTGTCCATGCTCACCGGCGATGCCCGGGCCACGGCGGAGGCGGTCGCCCACGAGGTCGGCATCGACGACGTCCACGCCGAGCTGCTTCCGCCCGACAAGGTGCATCTCGCCGCCGGCCTGCGCCCGCGCCCCGTGCTGATGGTCGGCGACGGCGTCAACGACGCGCCCGTGCTGGCGGCGGCCGACATCGGCATCGCGATGGGCGCCAAGGGCTCCACCGCGGCCGGCGACGCGGCGGACGCCGTCATCCTCGCGGACTCGCTCGCCAAGGTGGCCGACGTCGTCGCGATCGGCAAGCACACGCTCAGCGTCGCCTACGTGGCGATCTGGATCGGGATCTCGATCAGCATCGTGCTGATGCTCGTCGCGACGACCGGCGTCATCCCCGCCGTGGCGGGGGCGCTCATCCAGGAGGGCGTCGACCTCGCCACGATCCTGTACGCCCTGCGGGCACTGACCGGGCCTCCGACCGGCCTCGAGACGGCGCCGGTTCAGGCGGCACGGGCGGCGGTGTAGCCGGCTTCGGCGACGGCGGCGATGACGGCCGCCTCATCGACCGGTCCGGAGGCCTCGACCACGAGCCGGCCGGTGGCTGCGCTCGCCTCGGCGGAGGCCACGCCGGGGACCGCGCCGACCTCGCTGCGCACGGATGCCTCGCAGTGCCCGCACGACATGCCGGTCACCTGGAACTCGATCGTGGTCATCGCCTCGCCTCTCTGATACCTATACCCCCTGGGGGTACTGACTCACTCAGTGTACGACATCCGGCCCGGTCCCGCTCCATGCACCCTCGTTGCCGGTCCCTCACTCGTCACGAAGCACGGACCGAGGTGCGCATCGTGACGAGCGAATCCGGAAAGCGAGCCTCACTCGTCATGAAACGCGGACCCGGGTGCGCATCGTGACGAGCGAAGCCGACAGGCCTCGGCCCGGGAGCCTGCCCCCGGTTCGGAACTGAGTTCCGCCATCCCTGGAACTCAGTTCCGTCACGGGGAGGGCGCGTGGCATGATGGGGGCACCGGCGAGGATGCCGGTGCCCGCCTGCGACGACGCACGACGAATGGGAGCCCCCAACGTGTTCACAAGCCCGTACCCGGATGTCGAGATCCCCGAGCTGAGCATCTACGACTATCTGTTCGGCAGCCTCGACGACGACGACCTCGCCCGCGTCGCCCTCATCGACCCGTCCTCGGGCACCGAGACGACCTACCGTGCGCTGCGCGGCCAGATCGACGCGTTCGCCGGGGCGCTCGCCGCGCGCGGCGTCGACGTCGGCACCGTGCTCGGACTCCTCTGCCCCAACGTCCCCGCCTTCGCCACCGTGATGCACGGCGCGCTCCGGGCGGGAGCGACCGTGACCACGATCAACTCCCTGTACACCGCCGGCGAGATCGAGAAGCAGCTGCGGGATGCCGGGGCCACCTGGCTCGTCACCGTGAGTCCGTTCCTCCCGCAGGCGACCGCGGCCGCCGAGGCCGTGGGCATCCCGGCCGACCGTGTCATCGTGATCGACGGGGCGGAGGGGCATCCCTCGCTCGGTCAGCTGATCGGCGAGCAGAACGCCACGCCCGCGGTGAGCTTCGACCCCGCGGAGCACATCGCCGTGCTCCCGTATTCGTCGGGCACGACCGGCATCCCGAAGGGCGTGATGCTCACGCATCGCAACCTGGTCGCGAACGTGCAGCAGTGCCGCGCGAGCCTCGATCTGGAAGCCTCCGACCGCGTCCTGGCCGTGCTGCCGTTCTTCCACATCTACGGGCTCACCGTCCTGTTGAACCTCGCTCTGCGCCAGCGGGCGAGCCTCGTCACGATGCCGAAGTTCGACCTTGTCGAGTTCCTCTCGAACATCCAGCGGTTCAAGTGCACCTACCTCTACATCGCACCGCCGATCGCCGTCGCCCTCGCGAAGCACCCCATCGTCGACCAGTACGACATCTCGACCGTGCACACCGTCTTCTCGGGAGCGGCCCCACTGGATGCCGAGACCGCGGAGGCCGCCGGCCACCGCATCCACGCGCACGTGCTGCAGGGGTACGGGATGACCGAGTCGAGCCCGGTGTCGCACGCGATCCCGGTGGAAGCCACCGACATCCCGGTGAGCTCGGTGGGCCGCCTGCTGCCGAACATGCAGGCCAAGATCGTCGACCTGGAGACCGGCGAGGAGATCACCGAGATCGGCCCCGACGGCGTCACCGAGCGCGGGGAGCTCTGGATGCGGGGACCCAACATCATGCTCGGCTACCTGAACAAGCCCGAGGCGACCGCCGACACCCTCGACGCGGACGGATTCCTGCACACCGGGGATGTCGCCGTCTACCACGAGGGCGACTACTTCTCGATCGTCGATCGCGCCAAGGAGCTCATCAAGTACCACGGCTACCAGATCGCGCCCGCCGAGCTCGAGGCGCTCCTGCTCAGTCACCCCAAGGTGATGGACGCGGCCGTCATCGGCGTGCTCGACGACGAGAAGCAGGAGGTGCCGAAGGCCTTCGTCGTCGCGCGCCCCGACTCGGGACTCACCGCCGAGGAGGTCATGGCCTTCGTCGCCGACAACGTCGCCCCGCACAAGAAGGTGCGCCGCGTCGAGTTCATCGACCAGATCCCCAAGTCGACCGCGGGCAAGATCCTCCGCAAGGACCTCCGCGCCCGCGAGGCCGCCGTGGCCTGAGGCGTCAATCGACGGCCGGGATGCTCCCGCTCAGTGCGGCCCATCGCTCGATGAGCGGTGCAGGATCACGGAGCCTACTGATCGTAATGTCGTCCGGAACGGTCGCCGTCGCGACGATGAGGACGTAAGCGGTCCCATCGATGAACTGCGCGAATCCGCGGCCGCCGTGGGCGGCAAGCAGAACGTGCGTTCTGTCGCCGTCCCACTGCGAAGGCCTGGGCGGCTGTCCGGTTGTGATGCCCATGCGGTGACGGAGTCGATCGATCTCCTTTCCGGTGGCGGGACTGACCCCGATCCTGAGCAGCGGAGGGCTGCGAACTGTGTCGTCGGACTGCTCCCAGGCACCGGTCCATACGTAGGAAGGACCGGTGTCTGGGAGCGGGAAATCCACGAGAGCAGAGAAATAGCCCGGGTCCGTCACGATGTAGGCGACCGCCTCGGCTTCGCCCATTCGCGCCACGACGTCATCGCGGATCCGGCGCGCCTCGCCCGGCGCAAGATCGCGCGCGGCCATCTCACGTTCACCCATGTGTGTCCTCCGATCGGTGAATCGGCCGGGACTGCCTCCAGCAAACCAGGAACTGGAGGAGGCCAGAGCTACGCCGCGCCGGGCGCGGGGGCGCTGGTCCGATCCGTCGGGGCGGCACCCCCGCGTCGTGCGGCCAGCGACGTCGCTGCGGTCGCGATGGCGACCGTGATGAGCGCGCCGAGGAGGATTCCGGCGCCTTCGCCAGGACCGAGGGCCCGGGTCTGGATGCCGAGCGCCACCGCCGCGATGGGGACGCCGAGCTGCCCGCACGCCGCGACCGCCTGCACCCACGGCAGCCCGGCCGCGCGGGCCGCGAGGTGGGCGACGGCCGCGCCGACTCCCAGGGCCGCGCCGAGGAGGATCATCTCGGGATGCGTGGCGAACGCGCGCAGGTCGATCGATGCGCCCAGCCAGACGAAGAAGAGCGGAGCGAAGAACCCCTCGGTGATTCCGAACAGCTGGCGGGCCAGGCGCCGCGGCTCGCCGGCCGCGGCGAGCACGAGCCCGACCGAGAAGCCGGCGATCATCACCGACACGTGCGTCAGCTGGGCGATCGCGGCGAGGACGAACAGCACGAGCAGGCTCACGCGCAGTTCGAGCGCGAACCGCCGCCGCTCGGAGAACGCGTGGATCCGCGCGCGCAGCCCGTTGCGGGTGAGAAGGTGCAGGCCGATGCCCGCGAGGACGGCGATCACCGTGATCGCGAGCGCCCCGAGGGCCGTGGTGAGCACGCGCGACGGCTCCATGACCAGGGGCAGCGCCACGATGCAGGCGATGTCGGCGACCGCGATCTGGGCGACGAGGCGCGGCACGCGCTCCGCGCCGATTCCGAGTGACTGCAGCATCGGCAGCACGAGCGCCGCGGACGAGGATGCCAGGAGCACGGCGTAAAGCGCCGCGTGCGCCGATCCGATCAGCGCGGCGATCCCCACGCCGAGCCCGGCTGCGACGATGCCGACCAGCAGCGCGCCGAGCAGCCCGCGTCCGACGGCGGCTCGCACCGCGGCATCCCGCACCGGGATGTGCGAGCCGATCACGACCATGGTCAGACCGAAGCCGATCTCGGCGAGGAACGTCAGGGTCGGGTCCGCCGGATCCACCAGATGCAGGCCGGACGTCCCGATGACGAGACCGGCGGCCAGCTCCCCGATCACGACGGGGATGTGCCACCCCTGCCGTGCGCTCAGCAGCGGCCCGAGGAGGCCGGCCAGCACGATGAGCGCGAGTGTCGCGAAGGTCATGGCGAAACGCTAGTCCGAAGGCGCACCCGCGGACAGCGACGCGCGGCGCTACCGGGCGTGCAGGACGTGCCAGGGACGCACGGCGTGCTCGGCGGGGGTGCCGTCGAGAACGCGCGCCTCCCGGTGCGCCGGATCCAAGATCACCGTCGCCAGGCTCGCCCACCGTTCGCCGAGACGGGCATCCGGCGCCGGAAGACACGTGAGCGCGGGTTCGCCCTCGCCCGTGATCAACTCGGCGAGCATGGCTTCCGGCGTCTCGGGGAGCGACGCAGTGAGCCGGTCGACGAGGAACCCGTACCGCTCCCCCGAGTCCGGCTGGTACGTCGTCTTCTCGGCGGCAGCCGGCTCCGCGGTGAGGAAGTGGTTGGTGCGCACGCGGATTCCGGGCAGGACGGCGGGCGCCTCGAAGACGCCGACCGGGCTGAGGTCGAGCAGCACCGCTCGATCGCGATCGAAGACCAGGAACGAGCCCGAGGAGGCGATCGGCGCCTCGCGCACGAGTTCGACGGCGTGCGCGGCATCCTCGGCCTCTTCAAGCACGAGCGCTGCGAGCACGTGCATCGGGATGCCGCCGACGCCGTCCAGCGTGTGACCGAGGATGTTGAAGTGCAGGGCGACGCCCGCGCCGTTCACGCCGATCTTCGCGAGGATGCCGTCCTCCGTGATCCCGGCATAACGGTGCGCCCCGCCGTCGGCGTCCAGCGTGTGCCAGTAGTCGCTGAGTTCGGCGTGCCAGTCCCAGGTCTGCACGCCGACGTTGCGCGTGGCGCCCGCCACGGCGGCGTCAGGGAGCGAGCGCACCACCGTGGAGCATTCGCCGGGCGGCACGGCGCGGCTGCGGGCGAGGATCTCGGTGCGGGCGTTGAGGGCCGCGACCCGCCACGGGTCGACACCGGCACCCGCGGCGACGCCGGCGATCTGCTCCGCCAGACCGCCTCGGTGTGCGGCGACGGCGTCAAGCGCGCGTTCGGCGTCCGAGCGCACGGTCGCGGCATCCAGCCCGCCGGCGGCGAAGAGCCGGTCGTAGGCGTCGATCGCACCGGGGAGGATGCCGCGCAGCGCCTCGCCTCGCTGGCGTCCGCGCGCCTGGGGGTCGCGCGCCGCGGTGCTCACGTGCAGCCGGTTCTCGGGACGGGGGAATGACACGGGTGCTCCTGATTCGCCGCTCTATTGAATGCGTGCTCAATATAGCACCGCGGCCTGGCGGCATCGGCGGCGGGCGTAGCCTGACGCCATGCGCTCAGGCATCCACCTCTGGAACTACACCACCCCCGGCCCCTCGTCCGACATCGCCTCCCTCGTCACCCGCACGGCGCAGGTCGCCGAAGCCGGCGGCTTCGACCAGTTCACGGTCATGGACCACTGGTTCCAGATGGAGGCGGCCGGCCCCGCCGAGCAGCCCATGCTCGAAGCGTTCACCACCCTCGGCTTCGTCGCCGGCCAGACCTCGCGCATGCGCCTCGGCCCCCTCGTGGCCGGAGTCACCTACCGGCATCCGGCCCTCCTCGCCAAGATCGCGACGACGCTCGACGTGCTGAGCGGCGGCCGGGCCGTGTTCGGTCTCGGCGCCGCCTGGTACGAACGCGAGCACCACGGACTCGGCGTTCCCTACCCGGCGATCTCGGAGCGCTTCGAGCGCCTCGAGGAAGCGCTCCAGATCGCCCTGCAGATGTGGGGTCCGGATGCCGCCGCCTACGAGGGCACGCACTACTCGCTCGCCGAGACGCTCAACTCCCCCGCGCCCGTGGGCCACCCGCATCCGCCGATCATGATCGGCGGCAAGGGCGAGCGCAAGACGCTGCGCATCGCCGCCCAGTACGCCCAGATCGTCAACCTCACGGCCTACGAGCCCGAGACCGTGGCCCACCTGCTCGACGTGCTGCGCCGCCACTGCGACACCCTCGGCACCGACTACGACGCGATCGAGAAGCAGATCATCACCACGCGGCTCGACCCCACCGGCGCCGAGTACTGGCGGATGGCCGAGGAGTGGTCGCGGCTCGGCATCGACCTGGTGGTCATGGGCGTCCGGCCGAACGACCAGGTCGGCTCGACCGAGCGCCTCGCCGCGGAGGTCGTGCCGCGCCTGGCCGAGCTGTGAACCGCTCGCCTGCGACGGCCGGGCTCACACCCGGGTGAGCCCGTGCGGACGACGGTTCAGGTCGTCCACGCCGTCGTCGGTGACGACCACGATGTCTTCGATGCGGGCGCCCCACCGGCCCGCGAAGTAGACGCCGGGCTCGATGCTGAAGGCCATTCCGGGCTGCAGCTCGAGCTCGTTGCCGGCGACGATGTACGGCTCCTCATGCACCGAGAGTCCGATGCCGTGCCCGGTGCGATGCAGGAAGCGATCGGCGAGCCCCGCGGCCCGGAGGACGTCGCGGGCGGCGGCATCCACGCTCTCGGCGGTCACCCCGGGGCGCACCGCCGCGACCGCCGCGCGCTGCGCCTGCTCGAGCGCGTCGTACGCCGATCGCACGTCGTCGTGAACGTCGCCGGTCGCGTACGTGCGGGTGCTGTCCGAGTTGTAGCCGAGCGGCACCGGCCCTCCGATGTCGACGACGACGGTCTCGCCGACGCCGATCACCCGGTCGCTGACCTCGTGGTGCGGGTCCGCGCCGTTCGGCCCGGAGCCGACGATCACGAAATCCGCCGCCTCGTGCCCTTCGGCGACGATCGCCGCGGCGATGTCCGCCGCCACCTCCCGCTCGGTCCGGCCGGGGCGCAGCCACTCCGGCACCCGCGCGTGCACGCGGTCGATGGCGTCGGCGGCCTGCCGCAGAGCGGCGATCTCCGCGGCGTCCTTCTGCATCCGCAGACGTCGCAGCACACCGGTCGCCAGCTCCGGAGGCGTGCCCGCCGCGGTCGCGAGGGGCACAACGTGCAGCGCCGGGGTGGCCTCGCTGAACCCGAGGCGCAGGCGGCCACGCGCGGTGGTGCCGAGCGCGATCGCGTACGGATCGTCGCCGTCCACCCACTCGCGCACCTCCACGCCCATGTCGGCCAGGGCGGAGGAGCGCAGCGCGGCGCGCTCCATCGTCGGAGCGACCACGAACGGGTCCCCTCCGGCCGGGACCACCAGCGCGGTGAGCCGTTCGAAGGTCTGCGCGCGCGAGCCCACGAGGTACTGCAGGTCGGGCCCCGGCGCGACGATCAGGGCGTCCAGACCCGCCTCGCCCGTCAGCTCCCGGGCGCGGGCGATCCGGCGGAGGTAGACGGATGCGGTGAATCGATCGTCGCTCATGAAGCCATGATGCCCGTCACGCGGAGCCGATGGGGGATGCCGGTGCGGCCGCCGGGCGAGACGGCACCACGACGGCGTCCCAGCCGCGACCCGAGGCCCACAGCTGGTGCAGGCCGGTGAGCGTGGCGTCGAGCCCGATCGCGAAGACCACGTCGTGGGGGCGGGCTCGACTGTCGCCGACGGCATCGGCGAACGCCTCGTAGGTGCGGGCGAGCAGCGGGGACTGCGCCGGATCGTGCGGCGCATACACGTCGTCGGGGCCTGGGGTGTCCAGTGCGGCGCCGAAGATGAACGTCTCCAGGATGCTCATCGAGGCGATGATGCTCTCCGGCGGCCAGCCCGCCGCGGAGAACCCGCCGACGACCCGCTGGTACATGGCCGAGGTGCGCGGGGCCTGGGCGACCGGGACGGCCACGATCACCGGGACGAGCTCGGGCTGCTCGCGCAGCCGGCCGAGGTAGCTCCAGGCCCAGCGGGCGAGTGCCTGGCGCAGCGGGACCGACCCGAACCCGGAGACGTCGAGCCCGGTCACGAACCGCTCCTGGACGGCCGCCAGCACGGCCGCGCGCGACGGCACGTGGTTGTAGAGGGCACTCACGGCGACTCCGAGGCGGTCCGCGAGCGAGCGCATCGTGAGACCCTCGAGTCCGTCCGCGCGCAGCTGGGCGAGGGCGGCGTCCACGATCCGTTCGCGGTCGATCACCGCGGTCCGCGGCCGGCCGCGTCCGCGGCCGGGTGGGGGCGAGGTCTTCACCACTCCACGGTACGCGAAAATGAACACGGCCTGCACTGCACCGGCCGTATTCCAGCGGGTCCATCCCAGCTAAATGAACAACGGACTCCGGATGCTGGCCCGGGCCGATGGGTCCTTCCTAGCATCGAGGGGCACCGCCGCAGGCGCGATGAGGCACCCCGACGAGCGGGCCCCGGCCTGCACCGTCGAAAGGACACCTCGTGAACGACCTCACCCCCGCCGCGGCGACCGACGTTGCCGCCCCCGCCGTGCTGCAGCGCGACGTGGTGGTGATCGGCGCCGGGATCAGCGGCCTCATGGCCGCGCGGCGCCTGGTCGAAGCCGGGCACAGCGTCGCCGTCCTCGAAGCGCGGGACCGCGTCGGCGGCCGCACCTGGTCGGACACCGTCGACGGCGAGTTCTTCGAGATCGGCGGCCAGTGGGTCTCGTCCGATCAGGACGCTCTGATCGCCCTGCTCAAGGAGCTCGGCAAGGAGACCTACTCGCGCTACCGCGACGGCAACTCGGTGTACATCACGCGGGACGGCGTCCGGCACGAGTTCCGCGGGGACTTCCCGGTCAGCGCCGAGACGCTCGCCGAGATCGACAAGCTCGTCACGGCCCTCGACGCCCTCGCCGCCGAGATCGACGCCGCCGAGCCGTGGCGGCACCCGCGCGCCGCCGAGCTCGACAACATCCAGTTCAGCTCGTGGCTGGCATCCCTCACCGACGACGACGAGGCGGCGCGCATCGTCGACCACTACATCGCGGCGGGGATGCTCACCAAGCCGTCGCAGACGTTCTCGGTGCTGCAGGCGATGCTCATGGTCGCGTCGGCCGAGAAGTTCGAGCATCTCATCGACGAAGGCATCCTGCTCGATGAGCGCGTCGTGGGCGGAATGCAGTCGGTCTCGCAGCAGATCGCCGACGAACTCGGTCCCGACGTCGTGCACCTGTCGACGCCCGTCCGGCACGTGGAGTGGTCGGATGCCGGCGACGGCCGGCCGGCATCCGTGACCGCGCACGGCGAACGGGTGACCGTCAGCGCCCGCTATGCGGTGCTCGCGGTTCCGCCGAACCTGTACTCCACCATCGAGTACACGCCCGCACTCCCCCGCATGCGCCAGATCGCGCACCAGCACCAGTCGATGGGACTCGTGATCAAGGCGCAGGCCGTCTACGAGACGCCGTTCTGGCGCGAGCGCGGGCTCTCCGGCACCGGTTTCGCCTCACACGAGCGCGTCTGCGAGGTGTACGACAACACCCTTCACGGCAGCGACCACGGCACGCTCGTCGGCTTCATCGTGAGCGAGCGCGCCGACCAGACCTGGGCCCTCCCGGAGGCGGAGCGCAAGCAGGCCGTGCTGGAGTCGTTCGCCGCCTACTTCGGCGAGGATGCCCGGCATCCGATCGCGTTCTACCTGTCCGACTGGGGCAGCGAGGAGTACACCCGCGGCGCGTACGCCGCCAGCTGGGAGCTCGGTGGCCTCAGTCGGTGGGGCCACCTGCAGAACGAGCCGGTCGGCCCGCTGTTCTTCGCCAGCTCCGACATCCAGGGCGCCGGCTACCTGCACGTCGACGGCGGGGTGCGCATCGGCAGCGACACCGCCGCCCGCATCAGCGCCGGTCTGCGCGCCGACGGGTGACCGTCGGGCCGGGCCCTCGTTCATGACATAGTCTGAGCCACGTGGACCCGGTCGTCGCCACACTGGTGGTCCTCGCGCTGGCGGTACTCGCGTTCATGAGCAACCGGGTCCCGCTCGGTGTCGTGGCCATCGGGGTTTCGCTCGCGCTGTTCTTCACGGGTGTGCTGACGTTGCCGCAGGCACTCGCGGGGTTCGGCGACCCGACGGTCATCTTCATCGCCGCCCTCTTCATCGTGAGTGAATCGCTGGATGCCTCGGGCGTCACTGTCTGGGCCGCGCAGAAGGTCATCGGGCGCGCCGGGACGAAGCGGTCGTCGCTCCTCATCGCGATCTCGCTGCTCGTCGCACTCGTCACGGCCGTCATCAGCATCAATGCGGCAGTCGCCGCGCTGCTGCCGCTCGTGGTGGTCGTCGCAGCACGCGCTCGCATCTCGTCGTCACAGCTGCTCATCCCCCTGGCGTTCGCGGCGCATGCCGGGTCGCTCCTGCTCCTGACCGGCACCCCGGTGAACATCATCGTCTCCGAGATGGCGGCGGAGCACGGCGGGCGCGACTTCGGCTTCTTCGAGTTCGCACTCGCCGGACTGCCGCTGCTCGTCGGGACGGTCGTCATCATGCTGCTCTTCGGGCGGCACCTCCTGCCCGATCGCGCCGGTGCACTCATGCCCACCGACCTCGCGCGCCACGCGCGTGTCTTGCGCGACCAATACGCGCTGAGCCTCGACACGGGCGCGCTCCTGAATCCGACGACCGGGGTCACCGAGGTCGTGGTCGCGCCGCGCTCGCCGCTCATCGGCGAGCGGCTGTGCCCCGGGATGACGACTCCCGCCGGCGACCTCGTCGTGCTCGCCGCCCGCCGCGGCGACGACCAGCTGAAGGGTCAGGAGTTCACTGTGCAAGCGGGAGATGCCCTTCTTCTGCAGGGCACCTGGGACGATCTCACGCGCCGGACGGATGAGCCCGGAGTGCTCGTCGTCGACACTCCGCCCGCACGGCTTCGCCGATCGGTCCCGCTCGGTCGTGGAGCGACGCGTTCCCTCGTCGTGCTCGGGATCATGGTCGTACTCCTCGCGACGGGGCTCCTCCCACCCGCGGTCGTCGCACTGCTGGCAGCCTGCGCGCTCGTGCTCACACGGGCGGTCTCGGTGCCACAGGCCTATCACTCGATCTCCTGGACCACGGTCATCCTCATCGCCGGCATGATCCCGCTCTCGACGGCCTTCACCGAGACGGGAACCGCCGACCTGGTGGCGCGCGGCCTGTTGTCCGCGATCGCCGGAGCGGGCCCAACCGTGGCGCTGCTGGCCCTGTGCATCCTCACGATCGCGCTGGGGCAGCTCATCAGCAATGTCGCGACTGTGCTGATCATCGCGCCCATCGCGCTCGCGGTGGCGGACGAGCTCCATGCGTCGGTGACGCCGTTCATGATGGCGCTGACGGTGGCCGGGACCGCCGCGTTCCTGACGCCGATCGCCACGCCGGCGAACCTCATGGTGATGGAGCCCGGCGGGTACCGGTTCGGTGACTACTGGAAGCTGGGTCTCCCCTTGGCCCTGTTCTTCCTCGCCTTCGCGGTTCTGGTCGTGCCGCTCATCTGGCCGTTCTGACGCCGGACGAACCGGTACCGAGGACAGAAAGCAAACGCCCGGTCGGCACACTTTCGTGCGGCTGACCGGGCGTTTCTTTGGTGGACCTGAGGGGATTCGAACCCCTGACCTCTTCATTGCGAACGAAGCGCGCTACCAACTGCGCCACAGGCCCTTGAACCTCAATGAGCCTATCACGGCTCGACGGGCCCTCCGGACACGGTCAGCCGGCCGCGCGCTTCTGCAGGAGTTCGCGGCAGTGCGCCTCGATCGCCGCGTCGTCGAGCGTGCCGGCCGGCGCCTGCCGGATCGAGTCGATCGCCACCGGACGCTGCTGCTCGGCGCGCTCACGCATCGCCTCTTCGAGTGCGGCCTGACGAAGCCGTTCCCGGGCATCCGCCTCGTCGAGCACGGCGGACGCCTGCGAGCCCTGCGAGGCCGTCAGCGGCTTCGGCAGCGTGCGCGGCGACCAGGCGCGCTCATCGACGAGCGAGACGTCCTGCACCGGGGCCGGCTCGCGGGTCGCGACGGACGGAGCCGCCATCTGCGGAGCCGGGCGCCGGGCCCGCAGGTGCGCGACGCGCACCCCCAGCCACAGCGTGCTGCCCACGATTGCCGCCGCGATCCACAGCAGCAGCGCGGAACCGGTCGCCACGAGGCTCCACAGCCCGAGCCCGGCGCAGACGAGGGCGAGGACCCACAGCGACAGCACGAGCGTGCGGGCACGCATCCGGGCGCGCGCGCGGCGCGCCTCCGGACGAGCAGACGCCGCCGCCCGCTGCACGCGTGCCCGTTCGAGGCCGATGAGCTCGCGTTCGCGCTGGGCCCGTTCGTTCTCGATCAGGGCCTGCCGGGCGATCGCGTCGCGTTCGGCCTGCGACCGCTTCGCGTGGGCGTCGCGCTCGGCCTGGGCGCGCTGCGCGGCGCGGTCCACCTCTGCCTGGGCCTTCTTGGCCTCGGCCTCGCGCGCGGCCTGCGCCCGCCGCGCGGCACGCTGCTGCACGAACGCCGTGCGGGTGTTCAGTTCGAAGGTGACCTCGTCCGGCGTCTCACTCGTCTCGGCGAGCACGCGCAGCGCCTGGTTGAGGCGCAGGGCATTGCGCTCCGCGGTCAGGTACTGATGCCGGCGGACCCAGGACGGCAGCAGATACAGCAGCCACAACGCGACGGCGACGAGAATGATCACTCCCCCGCCAAGTACTTGCCCACCCATGCATCCACGGTAGGCCAGGTCAACAGCTGGTTCCGACGATCTCCGGCGTGTCGGAGTCTCGACTTCAAGATGAAGTTCAGTTTTCGTCGTTCTGATCGCGATCCGAGGGTGGAATCGTCGCGGCATCCTCGGGCGCGCGTCCGGCGAGCCAGCGCTGCAGAACCCCCTCGTAGACGTCTTCGCGCACGAGCGCGAACGCATAGTGGTCGCGCCAGTCGCCGTCGATGTGGATGTAGCGGCGACGGAGTCCCTCGTAGCGGAAGCCCAGCTTCTGCACGACGCGCAGACTCGCCTTGTTCTCGGGCCGGATGCAGATCTCCATGCGGTGGATGCGCAGCTCGCGGAAGCAGATGTCGGTGGCCAGCGCCACCGCGATCGGCGTGATGTTGCGCCCCGCGAACCGTTCGCTCACCCAGTAGCCGATGGTCGCCGACGCGAGCGAGCCGCGGGCGATGCCCCACACGTTGAGCTGCCCGACGACCTCGCCGTCCCACTCCATGACGAACGGGACGCCGACCCCGTCGCGGTACTGCTGCAGCAGGCGGCGGATCCCCAGGCGCATGTCGAACGAGACGGGACCGTCGGGACTCGTGGCCTCCCACGGCCGCAGCCAGTTGCGATTGGCCATCAGCTCGTGCTGCAGGACGCGGGCATCCTTCGACTTGATCAGCCGGATGCTCACGTTCCCGTGCGACTGGGGCGCCGCCAGATCCACGTCTTCCTCTCGGGTGGTCAGAGTTCGGACGCGAAGTCGCGCAGCCACGGGCGCAGCTCGTCGCTCAGGTCGTCGCGGTCGACCGCCATCTGCAGGATGGCCTTGATGTAGCCGACCTTGTCGCCGGTGTCGTACCGGCGGCCGCGGAAGACCACGCCGTAGACGCCCTGCTCGGGGTCGGCGGCGATCACCTGCAGCGCGTCGGTCAGCTGGATCTCGCCGCCCTTGCCCGGCTGGGTGTGCTCGAGGACGTCGAAGACCGCCGGGTTGAGCACGTAGCGGCCGATGATGGCGAGGTTGGACGGGGCGTCCTCGGCCTTGGGCTTCTCGACCAGGCCGACCACCTTGACGACGTCCTCTTCGTCGGTGTGCTCGACCTCGGCCACGCCGTAGAGGTGGATGTGCTCGGGGTCCACCTCCATGAGGGCGATGACGGTCGCACCGTGGCGGTCGTACTCCGAGAGCATGCGGGTGAGCAGCGGGTCGCGCGCGTCGATGAGGTCGTCGCCCAGCATGACCGCGAACGGGTGGTCGCTGACGTGCCGCTTGGCGCGCAGCACGGCGTGGCCGAGCCCCTTCGGCTCGCCCTGGCGCAGCGTGTAGATGTCGGCGAGGTCGCTCGCCCGGCGCACGGACTCGAGACGCGCGTCGTCGCCCTTGTTGCGGAGGTTGAGCTCGAGCTCCGGCACCGAGTCGAAGTGGTTCGCGATGTTCGCCTTGTTGCGACCGGTGATGATGAGCACGTCGTCGATGCCGGCATCCACGGCTTCTTCGACCACGTACTGGATCGCCGGCTTATCGACGACCGGCAGCATCTCCTTGGGCATCGCCTTCGTGGCCGGAAGGAAGCGCGTGCCGAGGCCGGCCGCGGGGATCACCGCTTTGAAGGGCTTGTGAGACATGAGCCCATGCTATCGACCGAGGAGGACTCCGCCGCGCTCTCGGCCCCTCCTTTAGACTCGACAGCATGTCCGACGCGATCCAGGCAGACAAGCGCGCCCTGCGCGCCGAGCTGCGCGAGCGGCGCAGCGTGATGTCCGAGAACGCGCGGGATGCCGCGGCCCGCGGCATCCACGAGCAGCTCGAACACCTGGTGGAGCAGCACGGCGCCCGATCGGTGTCGTGCTACCTGTCGACCTCGACCGAACCGGGCACCCGCGCGTTCATCGACGCGGCACTGGCCCGCGGCATCCGCGTGCTCCTTCCGATCAGCCGCACCGACGGGCTGCTGGACTGGGCCGTCGCCGTCCCCGGCGGTGACGTGGTCGAAGGCATCCTGGGCATCGACGAGCCCACCGGCGATCTGCTCGGGCCGATCGCCGTGAACGACGTCGACCTCATGATCATCCCCGCGGCGGCGGTCGACGCCGCCGGCATGCGGATGGGCTGGGGGCGCGGATACTTCGACAAGACCCTCGGATCGATGGCCCGCCGCCCGCCGGTGTACGCCGTCGTCTACGACTCCGAACTGCTCGACGAGGTGCCCGCCGACGAGCTCGACCAGCCGGTCACCGGCGTCGTCACCCCGACCCGCATCGTGTCCCTCGCGCCGAGCCGGCGCTGATCCGAAAGGCCTCCATGCCGACCTACGCCTACGCCTGCAAGCAGTGCGGCCACCGTTTCGACCAGGTCCAGTCGTTCTCCGACCCGACCCTCACCGAGTGCCCCGTCTGCGGCGGCGCGCTCCGCAAGGAGTACGGCTCGATCGGCGTCACCTTCAACGGCAGCGGGTTCTACCGCACCGACTCGCGTGCCGGCGCCGCGAAGCCCGCGGCGGGCAAGACGGAGTCGTCTTCCTCGTCTTCGTCGTCCTCGTCTTCGTCATCGGGCTCGTCGGCCTCCGGCACTTCCTCCACGCCCGCCGCCTCCTGACCCGGTAGCCTTTCGGTCGCGGCCGACCGGTCGCATCCGGAACCTCCAGGAGGAAAACCCGTGCTCAAGGGCTTCAAAGAGTTCATCCTTCGCGGCAACGTCATCGACCTCGCGGTCGCCGTCGTCATCGGCGCAGCCTTCACCGCCATCGTCAACACCATCGTCAGCAGCATCATCAACCCGCTGATCGGCCTCGTCTTCAAGGCCAGCAGCCTCGACAAGGCGTTGATCTGGACGGTGCCCGCGATCGTTCCGCACACCGACCCGGCCCAGTTCAAATTCGGTGCCGTCCTTGGCGCCGTGATCACGTTCCTCGCGGTCGCGGTGGTCGTGTACTTCGTCTTCGTCCTGCCGATGAACCACATGCGCGAGCGTGCCGCCGCCCGTGCCGCGGCGGGGCTCCCCGACCCGGAGGTGCCGCCCACCGAGACCGAGCTGCTGATCGAGATCCGCGACCTCCTGGCCGCGCAGCAGCGCACCGAGTAGCGGCATCCGCGTCCGACGGGGCGTCCCTCCTCAGTAGTGGGGTGGGACGTCCCTCTTCATGCGCTCGTCGTTGGGTCCCGAATCGGACGAGGCGGATGCTTCGGCCCCGCGGTCTTCATCGGCCGGACGCGGCTCCCCCGTCGTGCCGGGCGCGGCCGTCAGCCGCGCGCGACGGGATCCGGCGACCTTCTCGACGTGCTGGCGCGGTGCCCGGTCAGGAGCCATCGCCGAAGTCCAGCGGCTGCGTCTCGGGGTCGACGACAGGCGCCTCCGGCGTGATGCCGAGCAGCGCCGCGACGCGGAGCGCGACCTGCGCCGGATCGCTGTACAGGTCGAACGCGTGGACGCGCACATAGTGCCAGCCGAGGCGGCGCAGGATCTGGGGCCGCAGCCGCAGCGACTCGCGCAGCGACTCGCCCACGGTCTCGGGGTCGCTCTCGGCGACGACGGCCTTGCCGTCGTGCTGGGCGACCAGCGGCAGGAGTCCGCGATAGTTCACGTCGACCGAGACGCCGAGCCGGCGCAGCTCCCGGGCGAGCGCCCGGGTGAGCGGATCGGCGAGGTCTTCGAGCCGCGCCTCGCGGGCACGGGCGGCGATTCCGCCGAGCACCGCCATGAGGGTGGCCGCGCCGTACTCCAGGCGCCCCTCGTCGAACGCGGACGGGCGGATCGACGACACAATGACCATGGAACGACGCGCCCGGGTCATCCCGACCGTCAGCAGGCGTTCGCCGTCGGGGCTGGACAGGTCGCCGAAGTCGGTGAGCACCCGGCCGTGGCGGGTGAGGCCGAAGCCGAGAGAGAAGATGACGCGGTCGCGGCTTTCGGCGACGGCGTCTTCGAGGGTGAGGACGGCGAACGGCTCGGCCGTGTCGCGCCCCACGAAATCCGCGACGTCGGATCGTCCGGCGAAGGCCGTGCCCACCGCGGCGCGCACGCGCTCGGCGTGCTTGCGGCTGGCGGTCACCACCATCAGAGACTCGCGGCCGCGGTTGAGCGCGTGCTCCACGACGAGCGTGACGACGCGGGCCACCTCGGCATCCGGGCTCTCCACGGCGCCGGTCTCCGGGTCGGGCACGCCCGTCCCGCCCTCGACGTAGTCGACGCCGAGGCTGCCGCGGCCGAGGTAGGAGCCCGCCCAGGGCAGCGAGACGATCTCGCCGCCGTAGAACGCGTCGTTGACGAGTTCGGCGAGGTCCTCTCCGCCCGCGCGGTAGCTGCGGGTGAGGGTCTCGACCGGCACCAGCTCGGCGAGGCGCTCGAAGACGCTCACCTCGTCGAAGGGCTCCGTGTCGTCGGCGTCCGCCGGGACGCGCGGCGCGGGGCCGGAGGCGACCTGGAACGGCGTGGGCTTCTGCGTGACCGGATCGCCGAAGACGACCACCTGTCGCGCGCGGCGAAGCGCGGGCGCCGCCTCGGCGAGCGAGACCGCCGCGGCATCCGCGATGATCACCACGTCGAACTCGAGCGACTCCGGGATGAGGGGCACGTCGTAGGGGGATGCGATCCACGCCGGAGCGAGCGTGCGCACCAGGTTCGGCGCCACGCTGACGACGGCCCGCGCACTCACGGAGCCGGACGTCAGCGCCCGCTTCAGGCGGTCGGCCTCGCGCTCGTTGTCGACGATGCCGATGCGCCACTGCGTCGCCAGCCGGGCCGCCAGCAGGGGTCCGGATGCCGCGGCATGCGCCTCGTCGACGAGACGGAAGTCGCGTTCCAGCCGGTCGACGACCGACGTGTTCGCCCCGAGCAGCGCCTTGTCGGTGCGCAGCAGATGATCGAGCGCCGACTGCCACCAGGCGAACTCGAGTTCCTGCCGCACGTCGGATTCGGGAACGTGCCGCACGGAGAGTTCGAGCAGGAGCGGCTCGAGCCCCATGGCGGCCAGCTCGGCCCGCAGCGCCGCGCGCTCGACGAGGTTCTCGAAGTAGGCGGAGTCGGCCGCCAGCCCTGCGAGAGTGCGCACGAGATCCTGGACCGGGAGCGTCGCGAGGGTGCGCGGGCGGCTCAGGATGCCGTCGAGCTCGGACAGCTGGGCATCCACCCGCTGCCACGCCACGTGCACGTCCGCCATGCCGGTGGGCACCTCCGGCGCGACGCCGGCCAGGGCGTGCTCGGCCCATTGGGCCCGCTGCAGATCGATGCGGACGAGCGCCTCGTGCATGTCGGCCACGTGCACCCCGGGGCGCACGTACTCGCGCGCCAGGCGCTTCAGCCGGCGGCGATCGCGCCCGGACATCGCGGGCGCGTCCCGCCGCGAGCCGTGCGCCTTGATGAGGTCGTCCAGCGGTCGCTCGAAGGCGACCGGAAGGAATTTGTCCAGCGAATCGCGGATGCCCTGCAGCATCCGCAGGTACACCCCGAGTTCGTCGATGCTGCGGAAGGGCCGCAGGCGTGTCTGAGCGATGAGCTCGTAGCCGCGCTCGAGCAGCGCCGGCACGTCGTGATGGTGGAGCTTTCCGGCCAGGCCGTGGGCGCTGCGGGCCTGTTCGGTCGAATCGAACGACACGCCGTACCACGCGGAATCGTCCGGACCGAACCGGAACTCCCCGAGCCGGGCCGCCGCAGCGAGTTTGTCGGCCGCGGCATCCCTCGCACCCGAGAGCCGGCGCAGCGTCTCGGCGTCGAAACGCGTGCGCGTGGGCGGCACGTCGCCCGAGGCGGTGAGTTCGGCCAGTCGGCGCACCACGTCGAGCGCCGAGACGCCGAGCGTCCGGCCGGGTTCTGCCAGCGCGCCCCGGTAGTCGCGCAGCACGGCCCGCAGACGCACCAGCGCTTCGTCGATCTCGGCGACCTTGGGCTGCTCGGCCTTCTCGTTGCGACCGATCGCGCGGATGAAGTCGCGCCGGACGTGTCCGGGCGAGATCGCCAGACCGTCCAGGCCCACGCCCGCCAGCCGGTGACGGATGCCGTCGAGCGTCGCCCGACGGGCGCTCACGACCAGGACCCGCTTGTCGTCGGAGATCAGCGCGCCGAGCGCATTGATGACGGTCTGCGTGCCGCCGGTGCCCGGCGGGGTGTGCACGGCGATCGACTGGCCGTCGACGATGCGTGCGAGCACCGCCTCCTGCTCGGCGTCGGCGTCCAGCAGCAGGTTGTCCGAGGCCGGCGTCCGCTCGTCGGGTCCGGGGGCGGCGGGCGCGGGACGCCGCAGCGACAGGTGCTCGCGGTCGTCGACGTGCCCGGCCAGGGCGTTGAGGATGGGGTGGTCGAGGTCCTGGAGGTCGCGGCGCATGGTCGCGCCGACGTCCGCGAAGGTTCCCACGATCAGGCGCGGCACCACGGTGAACCCGGGGATGTGCCCGGCGAGGGCACGCAGGTAGTCGATGACCGGCTGCGGCTTGAACACGCGCCCGTCGTACGCGAGCGCGGCGATGCGCTGCCCGTCGAGCTCGACGCCGTGATGGAGCGCCAGGATGCGGACGAGCTCGGGGTTGACGGTGAACGCGCCGTTGAGCTTGACCTCGAAGTCGCGGTGGTGGCGGCGGATCGCCGTCGGCCGGAGCAGCACCGGCGCGGTGAACGTCTCGGTCTCTTCGGGCCAGGATGCCAGCCCGACGCCCAGGCGGACCGCCTCCAGTCCGCGCGCTGTCCGCAGCTCCACGTTCTTCGCGGTCAAGCGCTCCGCGGCCAGTCGTGCCGTGCGCAGCGCCACTTCGTCGCGAAAGAGATTGGAAAGCAGCGTCGAACGGCCGGTGAGAAGCTGAGGCAGGCTCCCCGGGTGCGCTTTCGTGATCTCGATTCCGGAATCCGCGGAATCGACGAAATGCAGCAGAGTGGATGCCCCTCCGAGTTCGCTCGCCTGTTCGCGAATTCGCACCCGCTCGGCCTCCGCGACGTGCACCACCGTCACCCCCGGCTCGGCGACGCCGAGGGCGTCAGGGGTCACGTCGGGCAGGTCGTCTTCGCCGCCCGCCACGACGTTTCCTTCTGCTCGCCACACACGGTCCAGCCTAAGCGGCCGCACCTGGGACCGGCGGTATTCCTTCTCCGTGTGGCGCAGATCAATGGGACACGCACCGCATCTTCGTCCACAGGCGTGCGATTTCACGGCCTCGGGCGCATCTGTCCACAGTTGCCGATGGTCGCGCCCGTGCACCGCCGCACGCCCGCCAGGATGGACCCATGAAACGCGCCGCATTCGCCATCCATCCGACCCCGGTCGGTGACGCCCTGCTGATCTTCTCCGACGCGGGCCTCGCGGCCCTCGACATCATCGACGACGGAGACGACGTCACCGCGCTCCTGCTCGGGGCGGAGAATCGCCTCGGCATGCCCGTCGAGCACGACGAACAGGCGGCCGCGGCGGTCACCACCCAGCTCGACGAGTACTTCGCGGGCGAACGACGCGACTTCGACGCGCTCCTCGATCTGACCGGCACCACCGAGTTCGGCACGCGGACCCTCGAGCAGATCACCCGCATCCCCTACGGTCAGACGGCATCGTACGGCGAGATCGCCATGCGCGCGGGCAAGCCGCGCGCGGCCCGCGCTGTCGGTTCCATCTGCGCAACCACGCCGATCTCGATCGTGGTCCCGGTGCATCGAGTCGTACGTTCCGACGGCTCCGTGGGCCAATACGGCCGGCATCCCGAGGCGAAGGCATTCCTCCTCGACCTCGAACGCGAATCCACCGATTAGTCGAAATTGTCGATGACCCGAAAGCAGCGAATCGTCGAAATCCGCTGCAATGACTTTGCCGATCGACACACGTTCACAATGGATTCACGGAAAGACATCGGCGTGCGCGTCGTCGTCGAGGCGCGCCATTCGATATCGTCTATCGCATGGCCAAGAAAATCATCCACCAGCTGGTCGACGACCTCGACGGAACCGTCCTTGAACCCGGAGCAGGCGAGACCGTTCTGTTCTCCCTCGACGGCCGCGCATACGAGATCGATCTGACCGATGCGAACGCCGCCGCCCTGCGCGACGCATTCGCCGCGTACATCGCCGCGGGGCGCAGCGTGGGCCGGGAAGCCGCAGGCACGCGCGCCGCTGCGCCGCGTCGTCGCTCGGCGCGCAGCAACGCCTCCGAGAATGCGGCGGTGCGTTCCTGGGCGAACGAGAACGGCTTCACCGTTTCGGAGCGCGGACGCATTCCGGCATCCGTGCAGCAGGCATACGAGGCAGCCCACTGACGACTCGACGCAAAAGCGTTCGGCCCCGCTCCACCGAGCGGGGCCGAACGCGTTTCCGGGCAGGTCAGCGCTTCTGCTTCTTCTGCTTCTTCTGTTCCTTCTGCATGGCCTCGAGCGCCTCGCGCGCCTCGCGACGGGTCATGAGGCGCACCTGACCGTCGGAACCGATCACCTCGAGGGGTCCGGTCTCCACCTTGGACGGATCAGCGGTCGACGGCGCCGGCTTGAGCGTCGGCTCCTCGGGCGCCGGAACGGGGTCTGCGGACTGCGCGGGCTCACCGGCGGACTCCCCCGCATCGTCGGGTACGTCGGGCCCCTCGGCCGCGGCAACCGGTTCGGCCGGTCCGTGCTCGCCCGCTGCCGCCGTCTCGGCCGCCGCGATCACCGCTGTCTCGTCCGCCGGAACCGCAGCCTCCTCCACCGGAGCCGCCGGCTTCGCGGGCGGGGCTTCCTCGGCGGGTGACGCCTCAGGCTCCGCCACCATCGCGTTCTCCTCGGTCGCGGCTTCTTCCGCCTCCGGCTCGGCGTCGAGGTCGTCCTCTCGTTCGGCGAGAGCCGTCGCGGTGCCGAGGGTGACGACTGCCGGCTGGGCGCCGGACGCGTCAACGTCCGCCGCCTGGGGAACGCGCACGGGAGACGTCATCGGTTCGACGAGGCCGCCCATCGTGTCGGCGGCCTGCTTCGCCGCGATCGCGGCATCCTCGTCGGCAGCCTGTTGCAGTGCGGACTTCTGCCGCAGCGGCGGCGTCTTGAAGAAGAGCGCGAGGATGAACGCGATCACCATCACGAACAGGCCCACCCAGTAGACCGTGACCATCGACATCGTGAACGCCTGCAGCACCGGCTTGCTCAAGCGCGGGTCGGCTCCGTTCAGGAACGACGTGTCATCCATCGCGCTCGAGCTAAACGAGGTGGAGTTGCCGCCCTTCGAGAACTGCGACTTCATCTTGGGGACGATCGAGGCGACGAACGCCGTGCGGTCCTCCTGCTTCGAGAGGTCGAGGGTGACCGTGCCGTCGGACGCGACCTTCGACCCGGGGATGTTCTTCTCGATGGCCTGGGTGACGGCATCCGTCGCCTGCTGGACCGCCTGCTGCTCGGCCTGCTGCTGCTGGTCGGCCGGGATCTGGCCGGCCTTCACCTGCGCGTCGACGGCATCCTTCGCCTTCTGCTGCGCGGCCGCCATCGTCGCATTCGCGGAATCGGTGACCTGCTTGGTGACCTTGGTCGTGATCGGAGTGTAGATCTGCTCCATGATCGCCGCGTTGGCCGGGTCGGTCGCGACGGCGGGATCGAACGCCGCCTCGAGCGCGTGGGTGAGCGTGTCGGTGTCGGCGAAAGTCGTCTTGATGTTCGCCGGGATGACGGTGAACATCAGCGACAGCAGCACCGCGGTGCCGAGCGTTCCGCCGATCTGACGGAAGAAGGTCGACGCGCTCGTGGCCACACCCATGTCGCGGGGCTCCACGGAGTTCTGGCTGGCGATGGTGAGCGTCTGCATCAGCTGGCCGAGGCCGAGGCCGAGCAGCAGCATCGCGCCGGCGATGAACCAGTATCCCGTGTTGTACTGCAGATGCGTGAGCCAGAAGTAGCCGCCCGCCAGGAACGCCGTGCCGAGCACCGGGAAGACGCGGTATCGGCCGCTGCGGGAGATGATCTGACCGCTCCCGATCGAGGCGATCATCATGCCGAGGATCATCGGGAAAAGCTGGAAGCCGCTCTCGGTCGGTGACGAACCGAGGACGATCTGCAGGTACAGCGGCAGGGTCATCATCGCGCCGAACATGCCGAAGCCGACGAGGACGCCGATGACGGTCGCCATGGAGAATGTGGGAGACCGGAAGAGCTTCAGCGGGATGAGCGCGTCGTCCTTCATCAGCGTCTCGGCGATGACGAAGGCGATGATGCCGAGCCCGCCGATGACGTAGCAGGCGATCGCGATCGGCGAGTCCCAGCCCCAGACGCGGCCCTGCTCGGCGACCAGCAGCAGCGGCACGAGCGCGATGATGACGGTCGTGGCCCCCCACCAGTCGATACGCACCGAGTGGCGGGAATGTCGCGGCACGTGCAGGAACATCAGGACGATGATCAGCGCGAGGATGCCGATGGGCACGTTGATGAGGAACACCCAGCGCCAGCCGGCGATGCCCAGGATCGTCTCGGCGCCGGCGAACAGGCCGCCCACGAGCGGGCCGATGACGCTGGAGACGCCGAACACGGCGAGGAAGTAGCCCTGGTATTTCGCCCGCTCACGTGGCGCGAGGATGTCGCCCATGATCGCGAGCGGCATGGACATGAGGCCGCCGGCGCCGAGGCCCTGCACCGCGCGGAAGAACGCGAGCTGCGTCATGGACTGCGAGAACGACGCGAGGATCGAGCCGATCACGAAGATGACGATCGCGATGATGAACAGCGGCCGCCGCCCGAAGATGTCGGACAGCTTGCCGTAGATCGGGGTCGCGATCGTCGAGACGATGAGGTAGGCCGTGGTGACCCACGCCTGCTGGCTCAGGCCGTGCAGATCGTCGCCGATGGTGCGGATCGCGGTGCCGACGATCGTCTGGTCCAGCGCCGACAGGAACATGCCGGCCATGAGACCGAAGATCACGAAGAGGATCTGACGGTGGGTCATCACCGGATCCGCAATCCGATGCGAACCAGTCCGTGGCTTCTTCACTGCAGTATCTGACATGGGTCCTCGCGAGTCGGGGTCCGTGGGCGGCGGTGAAACCAGGTCTCAGGCCACGAACGTTCAATCTTAGTCCTGACGCGCCTGCGCCTTCTCAGGAAGAGGCAGTGCGCGGGATTCGACGACGTGCTTCATGACAATTGTCGACACCATCCGGGGTTTTCCCGGGAGGCGCGTCAGGTGGTCGTCATAAAGGCGCTGATAGGCGGTCAGATCGGGCGCCACAATGCGGATGAGGTAATCCGGATCGCCGAACAGCCGCTGCGCCTCGACGACCTGGGGCAGGTCGGCGAGCATCCGGTCGAAGTCCGCCAGTTCGCCGAGGTCGCCGAGGGTGGCGAAGACGAGCACTTCGAATCCGAGCCCGACGGCCGCGGCATCCACCGTCGTGCGGTACCCGGTGACGACGCCGGCGGCCTCGAGTTCGCGCAGCCGGCGCTGACAGCGCGAGACGCTCAGCGGAAGGCGGCCGGCCAGTTCGGTGAGCGTGATGCGCCCTTCGTCCTGCAGGATCGCAAGCATCTTGCGATCGACGGCATCCAGGCGAGTTTCCATTGCCTCATTCTCCGGTCAAGTGCGAGGATAGACAACCATTTTGCGCCCGATCCTGCATAGTCTGTGCGGCATGGTCCCGACATCCACCCTCGCGCGCGTCGCGAACCCGCTCGGCCGGCTCTCGCTGGCTCAGCTGCGGGAGCGCACGAGCACCAAGTGGGTCACCCATCCGTGCGACGTGATCCCGCTGTGGGTCGCCGAGATGGACGTGCCGCTCGCACCGGTCGTGATCGATGCCCTGCAGGGAGCGATCGCCGCCGGCGACACCGGGTACCCCGCGGGCACGCGCTACGCCGAGGCGCTGGCCGCTTTCGCGAGCCGACGCTGGGGATGGGACGGTCTGGATGTCGGCCGCACACGCGTCGTCGCCGACGTCATGACCGGCATCGCCGAACTGCTTCGGATCGTCACCGACCCGGGCGACGAGGTGGTCATCGCCTCCCCCGCCTACTCGCCCTTCTTCGCCTTCATCGAGCACACCGGCCGCCTCGTCCGCGAGGCCCCGCTCGGCCCCGACCTGCGCCTGGACCCGGAATCCCTCGACACCGCGTTCGCGGCGGCCGCGCGCCGCAGCCGGCGACCGGCCTTCCTGCTCTGCAATCCGCACAATCCGACCGGCACGGTCCACACCCGTCGCGAACTCGAGGAGGTCGCAGCCGTCGCCCACCGTCACGGCGTGCGGGTGATCTCCGACGAGATCCACGCTCCGCTCGTGCTCGCCGGCGCCCGGTTCACCCCGTACCTGTCGGTGGCAGGAGCCGAGGACGCCTTCGCACTGACCTCGGCATCCAAGGCGTTCAATCTTGCCGGGCTCAAGGCGGCGGTGGCGATGGCGGGCCCGGCCGCGGCGGCCGACCTCGCCGCGATCCCGGGCGCGCTCGCGCACGGGCCGAGTCACCTGGGCGTCATCGCCCACACCGCGGCGCTGGAGCGCGGCGGCGATTGGCTCGACGCCCTGCTCGGCGGGCTGGCGGAGAACCGCGCACAGCTGCGAGGGCTGCTGGCCGAGCATCTGCCCGAGGTGGGCATGACCACGCCGGAGGGCACCTATCTCGCGTGGCTCGACTGCCGCGCGCTCGGCCCGTTCCCCGACGAACGAACCGCCGGCGCGGGATGCCACGGAGTCTCCGACCTGGCCGGTCCCGCGCGGATGTTCCTCGATCGTGCCCGCGTCGCCCTCAGCTCCGGACACGTGTACGGGTCCGGGGGCTCAGGTCACGTCCGGCTCAACTTCGCGACCTCGTCCGAGATCCTCGGCGAGGCCGTCGCCCGGATGGGGCGAGCCGTCCACGCCTGAGTCACAGGCTCCGGTCAGTGCGGGATCGTCCAGGTCTGGGCCGCCGCGGCGGTGCAGGTGCGGATGACGAGCGCCACGCTGGATGTTCCGCGCCCCGAGGCATCCGTCAGGCACTTCCCGGACTGCGGATTGCGCAGGGATCCGTGCGTGCCGAGCACCCAGACCTGCGCCCCCGTCCCGTTGCACGACCACAGGTCGACCCGCGCGCCGTTCGTCCGCGCCGAGTGGTAGACGTCCAGGCACTTGCCGAACGCCCGGACGGTGTGCCCCGCCGGAAGCGTCCAGATCTGGGCAGCGGTCCCGTTGCACCGGTAGGTCTGCACGATCGTCCCGTTCACGGTCGAGGAGTGACGGACGTCGACGCAGGATCCGTTCAGCCCGCGGATCGGGCCGCGCGGCACGCCCGTGCCGGTCAGGGTGATCGTCTTCGCACCGGTGCCGTCGTCGCCGGTCACGATGTAGGTGCCGGTGAACGTACCGCCCTTCGTCGGAGCGAACTGCACCGGGACGGACAGCGAGTCGCCCGGCTCCAGCTGCTGGCCTTCGGCGATGGGATAGACAGCGGTGAACGGAAGCGTCGGAGGCGCAGCCTTCATGATCGTCAGCACGATGTTGCCGGTGTTCTGGATCGTGAACGACCGCCGCACCGCCGTGCCGGCGGGCACGGCCCCGAACGCGATCGACATCGGTCCGATCGCCAGGTGCGATGCTCCCACGACACCGGTGCCGCTGATCGGGACGGTGACCGATCCCGCGGATGTGGCGACGACCAGCGTCGTGTTCACCGGGCCGCCGGTCGCGGTGGTCGGGGCGAAGGTGACCGGCAGAGAGATCGAGGCCGCGGCCGGAATGACGGTGCCGACGGCCGGCATCACCGTCGTGAACGGCGCCGACGGCCCGGTGACCGCCGACACCGTCTCGGGCACCGAGTCGGTGTTCGCGATGCTCACGGTGTAGGTCACGCGCGCGCTGGTGGGGACGATCCCGAAATCGAGCGCGGTCGGTGCGGCCGACAGGCCGGGCGCGGTGCCGGTGACCTGTAGGCCGAAGCTGACCGGACCCGCGTCGGTCGTGAGTTCGATCGTGCCGGATGCCGCGCCCGTGGCGGTGGGCTGCGCGGTCACGGGGATCGTGACCGTGTCACCGACCGCGAGGGTCACCGGCAGGGTGGGCGCGGGGGTCCCGATCGAGAACGGTCCGGTGGTCGCCGCGCTCTGGATGGTCACGGACTTCGCCGCCGTGACCGTGACGTTCGCCGTGGCCGTGCTGCCCACGGCCACGAACCCGAAGTCGGTGCCGGAGCCGGTGAGGGGCGAGGTCGTCGGCCGTCCCACTCCGTACACGACCCCGTCCCGCGTGCCGACGTAGACGCGGCCGGCATCCGTCGCGGCCACCGAGAACTTGGCCCCCGTCCCGATCGGGATCGAGTAGCGCAGGGCCAGGACGCCGTTCACCGGGACCGCGTCGTACGCCCGCAGCGACGCACCGACTCCATTCGTCCCGGGGTTGTCGACCGCCCAGACGAGCGCCGACCCGGACGTCGCCCCGTCGGAGGTCACGACCGGCGAACCGGACGTGTGCCCCCAGGTGTCCGTCGTCTGTCCGACCAGAGCGAGCGCCGGCATCCCTGCGGCCGTCTTCGTCACCTGGAAGGCGCTCAGCGGACCGTCGCTGGTGATCGTGTACACGTAGCCGCCGCTCCCGCCCCAGAAGGCCGGGTGCCCCCACATCCCCCGGTAGGGTCCCAGGGCCTGCAGCACCTTGTCCGTCCCCCCGGCACCCTGGCCCATTCCGCCCAGGTCGTCGCGGTCGAGCAGGAAGATCCGTCCGTCTTTGCCGCCCTGCACCAGCAGATGCGGATGCGCCGCGGAGCCGTAGCCGTCCGGAAGCGCCACCGGTCCCGCCGCCCCCAAGTCACTGTCGTCCCGATCCAGGTTGGTGTTGTTGACGGGGCTGAAGAAGTCCCGCGCCGACAGCCGTCCGTCGGGGTTCACCTGGAGGCGCACGACCGACTCGGCGAGCTGGTTCGGCGGGGAGCTTCCCGGGCTCGGCGCCGGGGACACCCCGTTTCCGGTGGTCACGAAGAGGCGCCCGGGGCCGTCGGACACGATTCCGCCGCCCGACTGCCAGATGCCGGCCTTCTGGCTCGCCGAGCCCGCCTCGGTCGACCACATGGTCGTCTGGGCCCCCGACGTCGCGTTCACTCCGACCACGTACCCGACGTAGGGGCCGTGATCGCAGTGGCTGCCGAACGCGGCGTACACCACGCCGCCGAGCAGCAGGAGCCCGGGCCGTTGCATCGCGGTCTCGGGATTGAACGGGTGGCCCGGGTCATTCGAGGGGCTCCCGGCGATCGTGGTCGGGAAACCGGCACGCTCGGCCCCGGTGGTGATGTCGATCGCGTGCAGGTACCAGTGCGGAGACGCCGCCGTCGCGCCGTCGTTGACCTTGGCCGTGAAGTAGGCGGTGCCGGTGGCGGAATCGACGACCGGGGTGGCGGTGATCCCGACGTTCGGGGCGAGGTCGCCGCAGCCGAGCGTGGCCGCAGGCCAGGCCGGCCCGACGCTGCGCTGCCACTTCACGGCTCCCGTGACGGGGTCCAGCCCCGACACCTGGTCGTTCTCGGTCGCCACCAGGAGCACGCCGTGCGACACGACGGGCTGGGCGTAGATCTGGCCGGAGACCTGCGTCGCGAACAGCTTGCCGAAATCGGAGGCGGTCACGTCGGTCGGAGTCAGCCGCGGTTCATTCGAATCCCACCCCGTGCGCAGCGCGTCGTGCGAAACCGTCTCATCGACGGCGCGGCTCGGCGCCGTCCCCGTCAGCACGCCCGCGAGCACGACGAGAACGGCGAGCGCGCAGGCGGCCGGTCGCACGATCGCCGATACGGCCCCATCCAGGCGCGTTCGGGCGCGCCGATCACTCCCCATGTGTGCCTCTTCCCCAGAAGAGTCGCCCTGCGGACGATTCGGGTCGTCGGCAGGATCCGCGTCGCTGCGCGGTTGAGAGAACGATAGACCCGGAGGCATGCCCAGGGCAACGGGCGATCCGCGCGGATTCAGCCGCGCGCCCGCGGCACCGTTACAATTGACCGGCCTGGCCTCTGTAGCTCAATGGAAGAGCAGTTGCGTCCTAAGCAAACGGTTGGGGGTTCGAGTCCCTCCAGGGGCACCGGTCTGTCGGGTTCCACGGATGCCCGCCCACGTCGTGTCGACTGCGTGTTCCCGCGTCTACGCTGAGGCCATGCTCATCGCACTGCGACCCGTCGCACTCGCCTATCGTCTCGTGGCGGTCGTGCTCATCGCCACCGGCATCCTGCGCGTCAGCAATCTGCTCACACCGGAACCGACCCCGAAGGCCTTCCTCTTCTACACGGTCCAGAGCAATGTCCTCTGCCTCGTGTGGATGCTGCTCGCCGTCGTCGTCACGATCATCGACCTGTCCCGGCACGGCTTCCGCGGGAGCTCGACGCCGTCGGCGCGCTGGGCGGGCGCGATCATGATGGCGATCACCGTCACGATGCTGATCTACCTCGTGGTGCTCGTGCCGGTGGCCTTCGCCCAGCCGGGCGCCTACGAGCCTTTCACGCTCACCGACAACCTCGTGCACATCGTGACGCCGTGCCTCGTGATCGCCGATTGGCTGCTTTTCACTCCGAAGGGGCGGATGCGCTGGTACGACCCGTTGCTGTGGGCGCTCATCCCCTACGCCTACCTGGTGTGGGCGTTCGCCGCCGGAGCGGCGGGGGTCGAGTTCGTCGCCGGGACGACCTACCCCTACCCGTTCATGGATGTCGCAACCCTCGGCGTCGGCGGGGTCGCCGTGCAGATCGCCCTGCTCACCGTCGCGCTCCTGGCGGTCGGATTCGTGTACGTCGCGGTCGACCGGCTGCTCGGCCGCGCCGCAATGCGACGTGTCTCCGCTCGGTCGGGCGTCTCGGCCGGCGCAGTGGACGCCGAGGCCTGACCCGCAGGTTCCAGGTGAATCGGGCCCGCGGTCTCGGTGGGTCGAGCCCCCCGGTCGCATCTCTGGGGATCGATGCGACCGGGGGCTCTTGGGAAGCACCCACTGGGAAAGGGTGCGTACGGCACGCTAGGGGCACAAGAAGGGTTCTGTCAACGCGAAGGAATCACCTAGCGACCTCATGTCGCAAACTGAACGGTGCCATAGGCAAAAGTCTCGGAGATCACCGAATCAGACGTGTCGATAACCGGTTCCGGGGGGAATGGCAAGCCCCTTCGCCTTTCCCATTCGGTCCGCCACCGTGGCATGGATCGAACCCGGGAGGGAGCCACCATGACACGGTTCGGATACACGCTGATGACGGAGCAGAGCGGTCCGCGGGAGCTGGTCGGCTACGCACGGGCAGCGGAGGATGCCGGCTTCGACTTCGAGGTCTCGAGCGATCACTACTCACCCTGGCTGATGAGCCAGGGACATGCCCCGTACGCATGGTCGGTCCTCGGCGCGGTGGCTCAGGCAACGGAGCGGGTCGGGCTCATGACCTACGTCACGTGCCCGACGATGCGGTACCACCCGGCGGTCGTCGCGCAGAAGGCCGCGACCATGCAACTGCTCAGCGACGGCAGGTTCACCCTCGGGGTGGGTTCGGGCGAGAATCTCAACGAGCACGTCGTGGGCAGGGCGTGGCCGTCGGTCGACGTGCGACAGAACATGCTCGCCGAGGCCGTGCAGATCATCCGGGCGCTGCACACCGGCGAGCTGACGACGTTCGGCGGGAAGTACTTCCGGGTCGACTCCGCGCGCATCTGGGACGCGCCGGACGGCGGCGTCCCGATCGGGATCGCCGTCTCCGGCGAGGATTCGATCGACCTGTTCGCTCCGCTCGGAGACCACATGATCGCCGTTCAGCCCGACGCCGGGCTGGTGTCGGGCTGGGATGCCGCGCGCGCCGGATCCGCGGCGGGATCCCGCAAGATCGGTCAGGTCCCGATCTCGTGGGGGCCGGACAGGGATGCCGCGATCGACCGCGCGCACGAGCAGTTCCGCTGGTTCGGCGGCGGCTGGGCGGTGAACTCGGATCTTCCCACACCGGCAGGATTCGCGGCGGCGAGCCGGTTCGTCCGGCGCGAGGACGTCGCGTCGTCCATCGCCTGCGGCCCCGATCTGGACGCCCTGGCCGCGAGCGTCCAGCCCTACCTCGAAGCGGGCTTCACCGACATCGCCCTGGTGCAGGTGGGTGATGAGCTGCAGCAGCGCTTCCTCGACGAAGCCGCCGGACCGCTGCTCGAGCGGCTGCGCTCCCTCGCCGCGGACTGAGCCTCGTCAGATCGAGCGGGTGGCCTCGATGAAGGCGGCCACGTGGGCTTCCCGCCGGGATGTTTCGCTCCATGCGACGCCGAGGCGGCGCTGGATCGGCGTGCGAAGGGGGACGTAGGCGATGCCGGCATCCGTGCGTCCGGGGCGCACGGGGAGGATGGAGACGCCGAGGCCCGCACCCACCAGCGCGCGCATCGTCTCGATCTCGCTGCCCTCGTAGGTCATCTGCACGCGATCCGGCAGCAGCCGGGCGATGACCGCGTGCAGTTCGGTCGCCGGGGAGAAGCCGATGTACGGCATCCCGCGCAGATCCGCGGGCACGATGTCGGCACGGTCGGCGAGCGCGTGTCCGGCCGGGACGGCGAGCATGAGGTCCTCCCCCGCCCGGTCGACCCAGTGCACGCCCGGGACGGTGCGCAGCGGCGCGGCCGCGAGGACGACATCGATGAGTTCCCGGGAGAGCCAGTCGTAGAGTTCCGGGCCGAATCCCTGCCGCACGTCGACGTGCACGTCGGGGCGCCGGGTGCGGAACGCCGCGATCGCGGGCGGCAGCATCCACCGGCCGACGGAATGGAGGAATCCGATCCGCACGGATGCCACCTGCGACCCGAACGCGTCCAGCCGCCGCCGGGCATGTTCGATGGCGCGCAGCACCGCTTCCGCCTCGACGCGGAACAGCGCCCCGCGCCGGTTGAGCTGCAGGCGGCGGCCGCGACGATCGAAGAGCTCGCCGCCGGTGTGCTCCTCGAGCCGCGCCAGGCTCCGGGACACGTTGGACTGGTTCACGTGCAGGATCGCGGCGGCATCCCGCATGTTCTCCGTCTCGGCCAGGAGAAGGAACACCCGCAGCGTCTGCTCATCCATCGCACTCATGCATTCTGCGCATCAATTGTCCTGTTTGAATCATTATGGGGATCGAGCTCTCGCTGTCAACCTCGATCGGGTGACCGGTCTTCCCTCGACGCTTCCCGTGCGCGTCGCCCCCGCCCTCCTGCGGCCGCGGACCTCCGCCTACCGGACGACGATGCTCGTCGTCGCCGCCGGCGGCCTCGTGAACTTCGCGCTGCTGTACTACGTGCAGCCGCTTCTTCCGGCCCTCGCGCACGACTTCGGAGTCGCCCCCGCGGATTCCGGGCTGGCGCTGTCGGTGTGCACGCTGGGGATGCTCGCCGGCCTCGTCATCACGGGACCCCTCGCCGATCGCCTCGGCCGGACGCGCGTGATGGCGGCCTCCCTCGTGATCGCCGGGGCGCTCAGCCTGCTGGGCGCCTTCGCACCGTCCTGGCCGCTGTTCCTGGCCGCGCGGGCGGCGGCCGGGATCGCCCTCGCGGGCTTCCCCTCCATCGCACTGGCGACCCTGCGCGAGCGCATCCACGAGGATGCCCACGCGCGCGCGAACGCGACCTACATCGCCGCCACCGCCGTCGGCGGAGCCCTCGCCCGGGTGTTCCCCGGTCCACTGGCCGCGGTCGGCGGGTGGCGCCTGCCCACCTACCTGTTCGGGGCGGTGACGGTGCTCATCGGCGTCTTCGTCGTGGTCGTCCTCCGCGGGCGAGAGAACACCGTGCGCACAGCGGGCGCCTCCGGGGATCTCGGCGCGACCTTCCGGGCGCTGGCCGATCGGCGCACCGCGCTTCTCTGCCTTCTCGGCGGCGTCAACATGGCGGTCTTCGTCGGCGTCTACAACGCCGTCGCCTTCCGCCTGGAGGCGGCGCCGTTCACGCTCGGCGCCTCCGAGGCGCTCGTCTACCTCGCCTATCCGATCGGGATCCTCGCCCCGGCCGTCTTCCGCCTGGTGAGCACGCGGTTCTCGCGGCGGACCACGGCCGGGGCGGGGGCGGTCCTGCTCGCCGTCGCCGTCGCCGTGCTCATCCCGAGCGCGCTCCCCACCGTGCTCGTCGGCCTCGGCATCCTCACCTTCGGATTCCTCGGCACCCACGGCGTCCTCAGCGCCTGGGTGGTCGACGCCGCGCACCGCGCCGGCCGCAGCACGACCGGGGCATCCAGCGCCTACCTGCTCGTGTACTACCTCGGAAGCACGGTCGCCGGGGCGGCGTCGACCTCGCTGTGGTCGGCCGGCGGCTGGGCGGCCATCACCGGACTGGGGTTCGTGATGGCCGCCGTCTCGGGAATCCTCGTCGCCGCGCTCAGGTCGTCGGAGCGGCGGGGGCGGTCGATCCGTACGACACGCTGAAGCCGTCCTTGGCCGGGTCCGGAGCGGACGGGGTGGACACCTGCACCCCGTGCTGCACCATCGCGCCGCCGTCGGAGGCGGTCAAACCGGGAGAAGCTCCGTTGACGGTGCCGGGGTCGAAGGTCGCGGAGCCGTAGTGCGCAAGGGTCGCCACCCGGCCCCCGATGCTCGGCGCCTCCTCGATCCACTCCGCCGACGTCAGCGGACCGCTGTACGCGTGGGTCGTCGTCGACTTCGCACCCGTCGTCGCGTCGGCGATGGTGATCGTCCAGACTCCGCCCGCTCCGCGGCTGATCGACGCGTTGATCAGGTCACCCGGACTCACCGTCATCGTGGTGATGGGGGTCTCCGCGGCGGGAAGGATCTCCCACCACACCGCGTAGTGCGCCGCGCGATTGTAGTAGTCCGATTCGGTGCCGGTCTGGATCAGGCTGGAGTTGTTGAAACCGTCGATCCCGATCCAGTTCGAGGAGTAGCTCGCCGTCTTCGTCGCCGACACCGACGGCACCCTCCAGGTGCCGGTGATCGACGTGAACGGGGTGCCGGCGGATGCCACCGCGTACCCGGACCAGTTGGACGACGCCCACCCGAGGTTCCCGGCGTGCGTCGCGTTCGCGGGAACCCGCGGCTTGTGGGAGATCGCACTCGCGTCCGCGGCCACCGGGCCCAGCAGCGCTGCCGCCGCCAGCCCCGCAGCCGACACCGATGCGATCAAGGAACGCCAGACCATTCGCCACCTCGCTCATCCGGGGATCGCCGGCCCCCGTGGCGGCGTCGCGCACGCAAGCCTAGATCCGGCCTCCCCGTCTCCGCGAGAGCGCGAAGCTGGGAAGTCGGCATGACGCGCCGATCGGCTCCCCGGCCACCGTGGTGGTCCGAGGGGCCGATCGCGCGTCGCGGTGCTCACACGATGGACGGCTCCGGCAGCCGGGACCGCGTCGCCCGACCGCTCAGGAAAGCGATGCTCATGACGACCATGACCAGGACGTAGGCGAAGTACGTGAAGTAGAACGGGGCGAGGATGCCGCACACGCCCCCGAACACGGCGACGACCCGCAGCCAGATCGGCATCCGTCCGCGCATCGCGAGCACGATGACGATCACGCCGACGCACAGGGCGGGTCCGCAGGCGGCCATGAGGTGCCCGATCTCCGTCGCCAGATAGACGGCCGTGTGCGGTGTCTGCTCACGGACCGCGGCGCCGCCCTCCAGCATGCCCACCGCGACACCGCCCGCGAGCAGGGAGCCGGCGACGCTCAGAGCGGCACCGACCGTCGCCAGGGCGGCGAGGGGCTGGCCGATGCCGGGCAGCCGCCGCAGACCCGCGCCGAAGACCACCAGGGCGAGGGCACCGAGCGCGGCGACGTACCAGGCGACGAAGGCGGTGACGGCGTGCGCCGGATCGATGTACGCGAGGACGTCGGCGTCGGCGTAGTCGCCCCCGGGCGCACCGGAGAACATGAACGCGACGAGGGTCGCGAGGGTGTAGACGAGCAGGCCGATGCCGGCCCAGCGCGGAACGGTCGAAACGGACATGATGATTCCTCCCCAGAGGATGAGGCGCCCGGATCTCGGGTGCTTTCCGAACCGTACGAGCCGGGAGGGTTCCGGCGCGTCGTGACCGCAGACGATCTTCTCGTCGTCCGACGAGGCGGCCGCGGCTCCTCCGTGCGGAGGTCGTCCTCCGCGGTGACGACGGGCAGATCCTGCGTGAGGAGGATGCGCGGGCGCGGGCGGAGTCGTACGGTGAGTGCGTGAAGCGCCGAAGCTGGGCTTTCGACATCGCGATCGCCGTGGCCGTCGCCGCGGCCGGCGTCGCGGAGGCGTTCTGGGGCGTCGACTCGACGCACCGGCAGGGGCCACCCGCCGCCGAGGCCGCGGTGTACGTCGTGACCGGACTGCTGCTGGTGATCCGGCGCGTCGCGCCGCTCTGGTGCCTGGCGGCGATCGTGGCGGTCAGCGCGGTCGAGTTCGCGATCTTCGGGTCGCCGGAAGGCCTCGGAGTCGCCGCCCCCGGCGCCATCGCCGGGTACTCGGTGGGACGATACGTGGACCGCCGGCGCTCCTGGTGGGGGCTGGTCCTCATCGCGCTGCTGTGGATCGTGTGGGACGGATTCGACCCGACGATCACGACCCCGCTCATGCGGGTCGAGCAGCTCGGCTGGATGGGCCCGTGGGTCGTCGCCTGGCTCATCGGCGCGCTGGTGCGCAGCCAGGTGCTCCATGCCGCCCAGCGGCGCGCGGTGCAGCGGGAGCGCGAAGCGCGGGCGACGGTCGAGGAGCGCAACCGCATCGCCCGCGAGCTGCACGACGTCATCGGCCACAGCGTGAGCGTGATGACGGTGCAGGCGTCCGCGGTGCGCCGGCGGCTCACACCCGACCAGGTGCAGGAGCGCCAGGCGCTCGAGACGGTGGAAGCGGTCGGGCGTGAAGCGATGACGGAGATGCGCCGCGTCGTGGGGATGCTGCGGCAGGACGACGACGACCTCGACCGGCATCCCGCGCCCGGGCTCGACCAGGTCGACGCCCTCGTGGCGAAGTTCCGAGACGCGGGCCTTCCCGTGTCGCTGCGCGTGGACGAGGGATGCGCCGGCCTGCCCCCCGGTCTCGACCTCACCGCCTACCGCATCGTCCAGGAGGGCCTGACGAACGCGCTTCGGCATGCCTCGACCCCGCAGCACGTGGACGTGAGCGTCGGCCGCGGCGAACGGGAGACCGTCGTGGCGATCCGCGACGACGGTCAGGGCGGCGATCCGCATCCCGAACCGGGCCACGGACTTCTCGGGATGCGCGAACGTGTCGCGCTCTACGGCGGCACCGTCGTCGCGCGGCGACGCGAGGGCGGCGGATTCGAGCTCATCGCCCGCCTGCCCGACGAGCACGGCGCGGCGCCGGCGGTCCCGAGCGGAGGAACCCCATGAGCATCGGCATCCTCATCGTCGACGATCAGGCGCTGGTTCGCCGCGGCTTCCGGATGATCCTCGAGATCGAACCCGACCTGGAGGTGCTCGGCGACGCCGTCGACGGCGACGACGCCGTCGCGCGGGCCCGGCTCCTGCAGCCCGACATCGTCCTGATGGACGTGCGGATGCCCGGCGCCGATGGGATCGAGGCCACGCGCCGGATCGTGGCGGACCCGCTGATCGGCGACGGCACCCGCGTGGTGATGCTGACCACGTTCGACATGGACCAGTACGTGTACGACGCGCTGCAGGCCGGCGCCAGCGGCTTCCTCCTCAAAGACGTGCAGCCCGAGCTCCTGGTCGCGGGCATCCGCTCGGTGCACGCCGGGGAGTCGCTGCTCGCACCCAGCGTCACCCGCCGCATGATCGCGGCCTTCCTCCGGCGGTCGCCGGCGACGTTCGCCACCGAGGAGCGGTACGCCCAGCTCACGCCCCGCGAGCAGGAGATCCTGCGCCTCCTCGCCCGCGGCCTGACGAACGCGGAGATCGCCGAGACCCTCGTGGTGTCGGAGACCACGGTCAAGACGCACGTCGGCCGCGTGCTGGCGAAGCTGGAGCTGCGCGACCGGGTGCAGGCGGTGATCTACGCCTACGAGCATGGATTCGTCGACGCCGCCACCCCGGACTCCGCGGCGGGCGCGCGCGACTGAGGCCGGCGACCGCGTCAGTCCGTGGATGCCGCGGCCCGCTGCCGGGAGCGGAAGGCCGCAGTCGCGTTGCGGTTCGCGCAGCGCGTGCTGCAGAACTTGCGCGACCGGTTGCGCGAGAGGTCCAGCACCAGCCCGTCGCAGGTCGCATCCGCGCACACCGCGATCCGCGACAGCTCGTCCTCGCGGAGCAGATCGATCATGGCCCAGGCGGTGTCGCCGAGCACCCACTGAGCGAGCGGGGCATCCGCGCCGACGAGGTGCACATGCCAGTCCTGCTCGTCATGGCGGACCACCTGGGGATGCACGTCGAGTTCGCGGAGGATGTCGTTGACCAGTTCCGCCGCCTCGTCGCGCGGTGCGGTGAGCAGGGCCCGCAGCGGGGCCCGCACCGCTCGCATCGCCCGCAGCTCGTCCGCCGTGCCGTCGCAGCGGGGCAGGTACGTGTGGGCGCGCGCCCAGGCGCGCACGTCGGCGGAGTCGACGAGCGTGTCGGGATCGGACGCGGAGTTCACGAGTTCCACGGCCGCCTGCAGCATCGAGCGGGTGTCAGGAGCAAACATTGCTTTGACATCATACCGCGGTGGATTTAGAGTCATATGTCATGGGCACAATGACGCATGACGCACACGCTCGCGTCCCGCGCGTCGGGCTCCTGGTGGCTCTGGTGGCCGCGGCATCGTTCGGACTCTCCGGGGCCCTCGCCGACGGCCTGCTGTCGGCCGGATGGACCCCGATCACCGTCGTGATCCTGCGCCTGGCGATCGGCGCGGTCTGCCTCACACCCTTCGCCGTCCGAGATCTGCGCGGCCGGTGGCGCACCCTCCTGCAGGACTGGCGACTCGTGCTCGCGTACTCCGCGTTCGGGATGGCGCTCGCGCAACTCGGCTACTTCAGCGCCGTGCAGCACATGCCGGTCGGCCCCGCCCTGCTCATCGAGTACACCGCACCCGCTGCCATCGTGCTCTGGCTGTGGATGCGGCGCGGCGAGCGGCCGACCGCGGTCACCGCCGTGGGCGCCGTGATCGTCGCCGTCGGCCTCGTGCTCGTGCTCGGCCTCCTCGCCGGCACGCGGCTGAGCCTTCCGGGAGTTCTGTGGGCGCTGCTCGCGATGATCGGGGGCGCCGGTTTCTATCTCCTGGCCGCCCACCCCAGCCGGGTGCCGCCGACTGCCCTCACCGCGGCATCGCTCGTACTGGGCTCGGTGATGCTGCTCGTCATCGCCGCCACGGGACTCCTCCCGCTCGGCGCCAGCGCGGCGCCGGTCGCCTTCGCCGGCGGCGACGTGCCGTGGTGGGTGCCGATCCTCGCCCTCGGCGTGATCTCGGGAGGGATCGCCTACAGCGCCGGGATCGCCGCCGTGCGCCGGCTCGGATCGCGCCTGGCGTCGTTCGTCGGCATCCTCGAACTCGTCTTCGCCGTCGGCTTCGCGTGGATCCTGCTGGGCCAGACGCCCACCATCGTGCAGGTGATCGGCGGGGGTCTCGTGCTCGCCGGCATCATCGTGCTGCGACTCGGCGAACGCCCGGCCGTGGCGACGACCGGCACCGCGGAGGGACTGGTCGCCGAGAGCGTCAGCCGGAGCTGACGCGCCGGTTCACGCGAATTCGGGAACGGTCCCGAGCATCGCCGCGCCCACCGCGGCCACCGCTGCATCCGCCGGCAGCATCCGCGTGCGCTCCGCGAGGTCCAGGGATGCCAGGAACGCCGAGGACCGGGCCCACTGCGCGAAGATGTCCAGGACCGGCTCGTGGAGCCGGCGGCCGAGGGCGCTCAGACCGCCGCCGATCACGACCGTCTCGATGTCGACCGACAGGGTGAGCAGCCGGACCGCCTGCGCGACTCCCCCGACGAAGACGTCCCGCACGCGCGCGGCTTCCGGGTCCCCGTCGTCGGCCCGGTCGAACAGGTCGAGGGCCGGCAGGGCGGCGGACGTCGGCCACATGCGGGCGATGGCCGATCCCGAGGCGATCGTCTCCAGGCATCCCACCTGCCCGCACGAGCAGGCGACGCCGGCGGGATCGACGGGCACGTGACCGATCTCACCCGCCGTGCCCCGTGCACCGCGCCAGAGGCGGCCGTCGACGACGACCCCGGCGGCGAGGCCGGTGCCGAAGTTCAGCAGCGCCGCCGACCCGGACAGGTGCAGAAGGTGCCAGGCGCCCAGCGATGCCGCCTTGACGTCGTTCTCGACGAACACGGGCGCGCCCAGCCGCGCGGAGAGCACTTCGGCCAGATGCAGGTCTGCCACACCGAGGTTGACCGCGTGTTGGACGCGACCGGTCGCCTCGTCGATGACGCCCGGGATGCCGACCCCGACGCTCGTCACCTCGGACAGCCGGGCACCCGCCTGCGTGACGGCCTCGCGCGCGGCGATGTCCGCCGACGCGATGACCTCGTCCGCGCCGAACCCCGAGGGCCGGCGCACGCGGGCGAGTTCACGCCCGTCGCGAGCAAGGACGACGGCATCCGTCTTGGTGCCGCCGATATCGAGACCGATCCTCACTGTCCGCCCTCCGTGGGTTCGTGCCCCGTCCGTTCGGAACACGCAAGTTAGTAAAGCTTACAAACATGGAACGGAGCAACCCGGCGGTGCCACCGCGTGGGAAACTCCGGGAAATCTCGCCCGTTACCGATCAGTTATGGTTCGGGACTTGACAAACCATTCGGAAGGATACTGTACTAACAAACTGACGGATGCAGGGATCATGTCCCCGCTGCAACGACGCACAACGGATCGAGGTGAACATGTCCACCGCCCAGCTTCGCGTGACCTCCAAGTCACTGCCCGAGCACAACCGCCGGCACAACCGGTCGCTGCTGCTGCAGCTGCTCTTCCACTCGGACGAGCTGAGCCGTGCCGACCTCGCCCGCCAGTCCGGGCTCACCCGCGCGACCGTGTCGGACGTCATCGCCGACCTCACCGCCGACGGCCTCATCATCGAGCACGGACAGCGCACCGACGCCCGCGTCGGAAAGCCCGCCCAGCTCATCGGCCTCGACGACCGCGCCTACCACGTCATCGCGCTGGACCTGTCCGTCGACGGCGTGTTCGTCGGCGCCATCACGACGATGCGCGGCGAGATCGTGCACCGCGCGTCCCAGCCGACCGCGGGTGCACGCGGGGAGGATGCCGTGACCATCGCGGTCTCCCTGCTGCGCGACCTGGTGCGTCGCTCGACGGTGCGGCTCCTCGGCATCGGCGTCGCCACGCCCGGGATCATCGACCACGCCGGCGTCGTGCGCGCGGCTCCGAACCTCGGCTGGCACGACCTCGACCTGCGCACGCGTCTCGCCCGCGAAGTGAGCGTTCCCGTGCATATCGCCAACGACGCCAACGCGGCCGCTCTCGCCGTCCACACCGAGCGCCGCGCCCCGGGTCAGAGCCTGCTCACCATCGCGATCGAGCACGGCGTGGGCGCCGGGCTCATCCTGGCCGACGCCCTCGTGGAGGGCGACCAGTTCGGCGCCGGCGAGATCGGCCACGTGACCGTCGACGACGACGGCGAGATGTGCGCATGCGGACGCCGGGGATGCCTCGAGCGGGCGATCGCCGTGCCGCACCTGCGTCGGCGCCTGGCCGCGACCGACGACCGCGAGCAGGTGCTCCGGGATGCCGGGCGCTCCCTGGGCATCGCCCTGTCGCCCGTCGTCGCGACGCTCAACCTGAACGCCATCGTGGTGGCCGGACCCGCCGATCTCCTCGAGGGGCCGTTCCTGGATGCCGCGCTGGCGACCATCCGCACCCGCACGCTGCCCGATGTCTCAAGCGCTCTCCAGATGAGCCTCGCCGAACACACCGACGAGCTCGCACTGCGCGGGGCGACCGCCCTCGTCCTCGCCGCGGAACTGAGGATCTCATGATCCCCGCCCCCGCCCCCGCCATCGTCTGGGCCCACAGCCCAGTCGCGTCCGGTGTCCGTGCCGGCGCACCCCGGACGCCCTGCGCGCCCACCCACACCCTGTCCCCCTCACAAAACAGTGACGCGCACCCGCGCGTCTGACACCTAGGAGATACATTGCGCACTTCACGCATCGTCGCCGTCGGTGCCGTCGGCGTCGCCGCCGCTCTGGCGCTGAGCGCCTGCTCCGGCAGCGGCTCCGGCGGCACCGGCAGCACGAGCTCGTCGGGCACCATCGGCAAGGTCGACGGCAAGGGAAAGACCCTCACCGTCTGGTCGATGTCCGGTGACCTGTCGGACGCCACGCTCAAGGCGATCAACGACGAGTTCACCAAGGAGACCGGCGCCACCGTCAAGGTCGAGACCCAGCAGTGGGCCAACATCTCGACCAAGATCACCACGGCGCTGGCCACCAGCACCCCGCCGGACGTGCTCGACCTCGGCAACACCATGGTGCCGACCTTCGCCGCGTCGGGCGGTCTGGCAGACCTCACCAGCTACAAGAAGGACCTCCAGCAGGGTCAGACCTGGCTCGGCGGTCTCGTCGACCCGGCGACCGTCGACGGCAAGCTGTACGCCGTGCCGTCGTTCGCCGGCACCCGCTCGGTGATCTACAACAAGGACCTCTGGGCCGCCGCGGGCATCACCGCTGCGCCGACGAGCTACGACGAGCTCAAGAGCGACCTCGACAAGATCAAGGCCAAGAACCCCGGTTCGGACTTCTCGTCGTTCTACCTCCCCGGCCAGTACTGGTACGCGGGGATGCAGTGGGTCTGGGATGCCGGCGGGAACATCGCCACGCAGTCCGGCGGCAAGTGGTCGGCCGGCTTCTCCTCGAGCGAGGCCCAGTCGGGCCTCAACGAGTGGAAGACGTTCCAGAACACCTACTCGTCCAAGGGCAGCCAGACGCTGAACACCGACAAGCCCGACCAGGACCAGGTGTTCGCCAACGGCAAGGCCGCCACGATCATCGCCAACGGCTGGGAGATCGGCGTCATCCAGAAGAACAACCCGAAGCTGACCAACGACAAGCTGGGCTCGTTCCCGATGCCGGGCGTCTCGGGCAAGAACCAGCCGGTCATGCTCGGCGGCTCCGACTGGGGCATCGCCGCGAAGAGCTCGCAGCAGGACCTCGCCCGCGTCTGGGTGAAGATCGCCGCGTCGCCGTCCATCCAGTCGGGCTTCGTGTTCGGCAAGGACGGCTGGATCCCGAACAGCGTCGAAGCCTCCAAGCAGGCCGTCGACAGCGGCAAGGTGTCCGAGCTCAACAAGGCGTTCTTCACCGCCGCGCAGAACTCCAAGTCCACCCCCGCCTCGCCGAACTGGGCGTCGCTGGAGGACCCGGGAATGAAGCAGTTCTTCCAGTCGGTCACCTCGGGCAGCAAGTCGGTCTCCGACGCCGCCAGCTCGTGGGACTCGACCGTCAACACGACGCTCAACCAGTAATCCCTCCCGAAACGGACAACCATGAGCACCTCCCCTGCGAGCCTCATCGCAGGCGAGGGCACCGCAGCCGCCGCCCCCTCCGGGGGGCGGCGGCCCCGTGCCCGTCGCCGGTACAGCACCCAGTCGCGCAGCGCGCCGTTCTGGATGCTCTCCCCCGCCGGGATCGTGATCGCCGCACTGATCATCGTGCCGATCATCTTCCTCGTCGTCACATCGTTCACTGACTACAACCAGCGGACCCTGTTCACCGGCGAGGTCAACGCGGTCGGTTTCCAGCAGTACATCACCATCTTCGACGACCCCCAGTTCTGGTGGTCCACCCTCCTCACGATCTTCTTCACGATCGCCCTCGTCGGCGGCAGCATCGTCATCGGCGTCGCCGTCTCCGACCTCATGACCCGTCTCGGACGCGCCATGCGCTACATCGTCACCGTGGTGCTGATCTTCGCGTGGGCCATGCCCAACGTGGCATCGGCGCAGGTGTGGAACTGGCTCTTCCAGCCCACCTACGGCGTGGTGAACTGGCTGCTCACGCAGCTGCACGTCTTCGGCGACCTCACCCAGCTCTCCTGGACCAGCACCACCTGGCTCGCCCTGCTGAACATCTGGATGCTGGTGGTGTGGCAGGCGGTGCCGTTCATCGCCATCACCACCTATGCCGCACAGACCCAGATCGACACGTCGATGATCGAAGCCGCCCGCATCGACGGCGCCAGTGAACGACGCATCTACTTCTCGATCGTCCTCAACTACCTGAAGCCGACGATCCTGCTGGTCACCGTGCTGTCGATCATCTGGGACTTCAACCTCTTCAACCAGATCTGGCTGATCTCACAGGGCGGACCGAACAACTCCACCGCCACGCTCGGCATCTGGGCCTACCTGAAGGCCTTCAACACGTTCAAGATCGGCACCGGTGCCGCCATCACCGTGATCACCGTGATCATGCTGCTGGTGCTCAGCTCCGTCTACATCCGCAACCTGCTGCGCTCCGGAGAGGAAGACCTGTGAGCACCGCCGCCCAGTCCACCGAAATCGCCGCGACGCGCACGATGACCACCGGCGGATCCCGCGCCGAGCGCGTCGCCGCCACCCGCACGGTCACCCGCCGCCGCAAGAAGCGGCATCCCGTCGCGAACACCCTCGCGGTGCTGTTCAGCGTCGTGTGGATCTTCCCCGTGTACTGGATGATCAACACGGCCTTCATGCCGCAGTCGGAGTCGATGTCGTCGCGGCCGCACTTCGTCCCGCTGCACCCGACGTTCCAGAACTTCGTGACCGCGTTCACGCAGCCGGGCTTCTGGATGTCGCTGCGCAACAGCCTCATCGTCGTGCTCAGCGCGATCGTCATCGCGACGCTGCTGGCCCTGTTCGCCGCGGCGGCCCTCAGCCGGTTCCGCTTCCGCGGGCGCCGCACGATCCTGGTGATCATCCTCGCCGTGCAGATGGTGCTCGGCGGTCCTGCCCTGCTGATCCCGCAGTTCCTCATCTTCAACAACCTGGGCCTGCTGAACTCGTACCCCGGACTGATCCTCGCGTACGTGGCATCCGTGCTGCCGTTCGCGATCTGGACCCTGCGCGGGTTCTACCTGGCCATCCCGGTCGAGGTCGAGGAAGCCGCGATGATGGACGGTGCCAGCACCTGGCGCGTCATGTGGAGCGTGCTGTTCCCGCTGGTGCTGCCGGGCATGATCTCCACGAGCGTTTTCGCCTTCATCTCGGCGTGGAACGAGTACATCCTGGCGTACACGTTCATGAAGGATCAGACGATGTACACCCTGCCGATCTGGCTGGCGTCGTTCACCAACCCGAACACGGGCGTCGACTACGGCGGCCAGATGGCGGCCTCGGTGCTGTTCGCCCTGCCGGTCGTGATCTTCTTCCTGATCATCCAGCGAAACCTGGTGCAGGGCATGGCGTCCGGCGCCGTGAAGGGCTGACCCCTGCCGCTCCTGCGGCCCTCCGCGTCCCCGCCGGAACGAGCCGGCGGGGAGGATCGGCGCGGCATCGCGCCGACCGAACCCCAGAGAAAGTGAAACTTCCGATGAAGCGAGTGTTCACCCCTCGGCGCGCAGCCGCCGTCGCCGCAGTCGCCGCCGCGACGGCCGTCGCACTGGCCGGATGCAGCGGCGGCAGCGGATCCGCCGGCGGCGCGACCACCCTCAAGGTGGTCGTCGCCGACTACGGCACCGGCCCGTCCAACGCGTCGGCGAAGTACTGGCAGGGCATCGCAGACGCCTTCCACAAGCAGAACCCCGACATCACCGTCAAGATCACCTCGATCCCCTGGACGAACTTCGACCAGCAGGTGCAGACGATGGTGCAGAACAAGCAGTACCCGGACGTGACCGAGGGCGACTACTTCTCGAACTACGCGCAGGACGGCCTGCTCTATTCAGCGAGCGACGTGCTGTCCAAGCCGGACAACCTGCTGGACACCTTCAAGGCCCAGGGCACCTACAACGGAACGCAGTACGGCATGCCGTTCACGACGAGTTCGCGCACGCTGTTCTACAACAAGAAGCTGTTCCAGGAGGCCGGCATCGCGAACCCGCCCACCACGTGGGACGAGGTGAAGGCGGATGCCGCCAAGATCAAGGCGAAGGGCGCCACCGGATTCGGTCTGCCCCTCGGCCCGGAAGAAGCACAGGCGGAGTCGCTGCTGTGGATGCTGGGCAACGGCGGCGGCTACCAGACCGGCGGCAAGTACACGATCGACAGCGCCGCGAACGTCCAGACGTTCGACTACCTGACGACGCTCGTCAGCGCCGGCCTCACCGAGCCCAACCCGGGCACCGTGAACCGCACCGACCTGTGGCAGAAGTTCGCGCAGGGCCAGGTCGGGATGATCAACGGTTCGCCGGCGCTCATCCCGATCATCCGGTCGGCCGGGAAGCTCGCCGACAGCGACTGGGCATCGGTGCCGATCGCCGGCAAGACCGGGGCGTTGAGCACCACCCTGGGCGTGTGCGACAACGTCGCCGCGTTCAAGCCCAATGGGCACCAGGCCGAGATCAAGAAGTTCCTCGACTTCACCTACCGGGACAAGTACCAGCTGCAGTTCGACAAGGAGTACATGCTGCTCCCGGCGACCAAGACCGCCGTCACGGCGCTGGCATCCGACCCGATCTTCGGGCCGTTCCTGAAGGCGCTGCCGCAGTCGGTGCAGTACCCCAGCGACACCGCGTGGGCGAACACCAAGACGAAGATCCAGCAGACGATCGGCACCGCGGTGACCGAGGACCCCAAGACGGTCCTCGGCCAGCTGCAGCAGACCGCCACCTCGGGCCAGTAGGCCCCGCACGGTGTCCCGGGGCTCCGCGCCCCGGGACACCTCCCCCTCCGTGGAACCCCAACTCCTGAGGACACAATGAAGTCTCTCCGCCAGTCCGCAGCACCGGTGCTGTGGGTCGGGCCCGCCGTCGCCCTCATCGCCGTCGTCGTGCTGTGGCCCGTCGTCGTGATGCTCGAATCGTCCTTCCAGCACATCGGCGGCGAAGGTTTCGTCGCCGGCTTCAACGGCGTCGCCAACTACCTGAAGCTCTTCGCCGAGCCGGCCTTCCCGGGCGTTCTCGAACGCACCGTCCTGTGGACGGTGGGCGTGGTCGCCGTCACGATGCTTCTCTCACTCGGGCTCGCCCAGCTGTTCAACCAGGCCTTTCCCCTCCGCCGCGTCGCGCGCTGGGCGCTCATCCTGCCGTGGGCGTGCTCGGTCATGATGACCGCCCTCATCTTCCGGTGGATGCTGGACCCGCACTCGGGCGCCATCAACGTGGTGCTGCACGACCTCGGACTGCTCGGCGGATTCGATTCCACGGCCGCATCCTGGCTCGGCAACCCGATGACGGCGTTCGCGTGGATGATGGGTGTCGCCGTGTTCGTCTCACTGCCGTTCTCGACCTACGCGATCCTCGCGGGACTCCAGTCGATCCCGGAGGACATCTACGAGGCGGCATCCCTCGACGGGGCGAACGGGTGGCGCCGGTACACCACCATCACTCTGCCGCTGCTGCGGCCGGCGATCCTCGTCGCGACCCTCATCAACGTCATCAACGTGTTCAACTCGTTCCCCATCATCTGGGAGATGACCGGCGGCGGCCCCGGCTACGCCACCAGCACCACGACCACCTTCATGGTGGCCCTCAAACAGGGCGACGTCGGCGAGTCCGCCGCCATGTCGGTCATCAACTTCGCACTCGTGATCCTGATCGTGCTGATCTACCTCCGAGTCACCCGCTGGAAGGAGCAGGTGGACTGAGATGACCGCCCTCACCGCACCCCCGCGCACCGACGAGGACACCGTCGCCGTCTCGCCGCGCCGCCGGCGGGCACGCCGCTCCCGGACGCTTCGCACCGCGATCATCGCGATCGTCGCCTACCTCATCGCGATCCTGTTCGTGCTGCCCTACATCGAGATGTTCATCGTCGCGGGCCGCACCCCGGCCGAACTCCTCGACCAGAACCTCTTTCCGAAGAGCTTCAGCTTCTCGAACTTCACGACGATCTGGGCCACCGGCTTCGGCGGCAACCTGCAGACCTCTCTGCTGGTCGCCGGCGGGGCGACGCTGCTCGTGTTCCTCGTGGCGCTCCCGGCGGCCTACTACTCGGCGCGGCGCCGGTTCCGCGGCCGCACCCTGTTCCTGCTGCTCGTGCTCGCAACACAGATGTTCCAGCCCGCGGCGATGCTGGTGGGTCTGCAGCGCGAGTTCATCGACCTCGGTCTGCCGACGATCATGAGCCTGATCCTCATCAACGCGGGGTTCAACCTCGCCTTCTCGGTCTGGATCCTCAACGCGTTCTTCTCATCGATCCCCGTCGAATTGGAAGAGGCGGCCATGGTCGACGGGCTCAGCCGGTTCGGCGCACTGCTTCGCATCACGATCCCGCTCGCAATGCCCGGCATCGTCACCGCCCTCATCTTCACGTTCATCAGTGCCTGGAACGAGTTCCTCGTGGCGCTGACGCTGAGCCTGGCCTCCGACCCGGATCAGCGCCCGCTCACCGTCGCGATCAATGGATACATCGGGCAGTATTCCGTGGACTGGGGGCACCTGTTCGCGGGGTCGCTGATCGCGACCATCCCCGTGATCATCCTCTTCGCCCTCATCGAGGGCCGCGTCGTCTCGGGGCTCACCGCCGGGGCGATCAAATAGACGCTTCCGGTGGTGCACGGCCGAGCGGGCAGTGCATCACCGGAAGTCCCGGGAGGTGTGCGCGACCCCGACGCGCAGATCGACCGCGGCATCGGCCAGCACGTTCACGACCCCCTCGACCGACCGTTCCAGCATCCCCCGCACGATGAGGGCCGGCGCGTCCCGCAGGACGCGCCGGTACCTCGTCCACATCCCCTGCGAGCAGATCACGTTCACCAGCCCCGCCTCGTCTTCGAGGTTGAGGAACGTGATGCCCGACGCCGTCGCCGGCCGCTGCCGGTGGGTGACGAGCCCCGCCACCTCGACGCGACGCCCGGACTCGTGGTGCTGCAGCTGCGAGGACAGCAGCACCCCGCGCTCGTCGAGGCTCTCGCGCACGTGCGCGAGGGGGTGGTCGTCGGTGGAGACGCCCGTCGCCCACAGATCGGAGGCGAGCCGCTCGTAGTCGGTGGGATCGGCGAACAGCGGCGGCTGCACCGACACCACCGAGTCGGGAAGATAGCGCGCGCGGTCCTGCGCCGCGGAACCGGCCAGCCAGATCCCCTCCCGCCGGGACAACCCGAGGCACTCGAAGGCGCCGGCGGTCGAGAGCGCCTCGAGCTGCGCGCTGGTCGCGTCGGTGCGGCGCACCAGGTCTCGCAGATCGCGGTACGGGCCGTGCGCCTCGCGCTCCGCCACGATGCGCTGCGCCATCGGCATGCCGATCCCGGTGACCGAGGCCAGCCCCAGCCGCACCGCGAACCCGCCGTCCCGACGATGCCCGGCGGTCTCGTCGGGGGCGTCCGGATCGAAGTCGCCGACCGCAGGCTGGAGGCGCTGGGTGCAGGCATCCCGCCCGGTCACCACCCGGTCGCGGTCCGCGTCGACGGGCTCCAGCCCGGCATCCGCTCCCGAGGCGTGCAGATCAGGACGACGCACCTCGACGCCGTGCCGGCGGGCGTCGGCGACGAGGGATGCCGGCGAGTAGAAGCCCATCGGCTGCGCCCGCAGCAGCCCGGCCAAAAACCCTGCCGGATAGTGCAGCTTCAGCCACGTGCTCGCGTAGACGAGCAGCGCGAACGACAGCGAGTGCGACTCCGCGAACCCGAAGTTCGCGAACGCCTGGATCTGCGCGTAGATGCCGTCCGCGGCCTCCCCCGTGATGCCGTGCCGCTCCATGCCGTCGAACAGCTTCTTGCGCAGCGACTCGATGCGCTCCACCCCGCGCTTGGAGCCCATGGCCCGGCGCAGCAGGTCGGCGTCTTCGAGGCTGAGATCGCCCACCGCCATGCCCATCTGCATGAGCTGCTCCTGGAACACCGGGATGCCGAGGGTGCGCTTCAGCACCGGCTCGAGTTTGGGATGCGGGTACGACACCCTCTCTTGGCCGCGCCGGCGGCGCACGTACGGATGCACCGCGCCGCCCTGGATCGGACCGGGACGGATCAGCGCGATCTCGATCGCGAGGTCGTAGAACTCCCGCGGCTGCAGGCGCGGGAGCAGGCCCATCTGGGCCCGCGACTCCACCTGGAACACCCCGATGGCATCGGCTCGGCACAGCATGTCGTAGACGGCCGGCTCTTCTTTGGGGATGGTCGCCAGCTCCCAGCGCTCACCCGTGGATTCGGCCGCCAGGTCGAAGCAGTGCTGCAGGGCCGCGAGCATGCCGAGCCCCAGCAGATCGAACTTCACCAGCCCCATCCAGGCCGCGTCGTCCTTGTCCCATTGGATCACGGTGCGATTCGGCATCCGGGCGTGCTCGATCGGCACCACCTCGCCCACCGGCCGCTCGGTGAGCACCATGCCGCCGGAGTGGATACCGAGATGCCGCGGCGCCTTGAGCATCTCGCCGGCGTACTCGAGCACCTGGTCGGGGATGTCGTGGCCGCCCGCCGTCGACAGGGACGCGCCCCAGCGCTCCACCTGCTTCGACCAGGCATCCTGCTGGCCGGGAGAGAAGCCCAGTGCACGCGCCATGTCGCGCACCGCGTTCTTCGGGCGGTACTGGATGACGTTGGCGACCTGTGCGGCGCGTTCGCGCCCGTACTCCCCGTACACCCACTGGATGATCTCTTCCCGGCGGTCGGCGTCGAAGTCGACGTCGATGTCGGGCTCCTCCTCGCGCAGCGCCGAGAGGAACCGCTCGAACGGCAGGTTGTACAGGATGGCGTCGACGGCGGTGATCCCGAGCAGATAGCAGACCGCGCTGCTGGCGGCGGAGCCGCGCCCCTGGCACAGGATGCCGCGTCGGCGGGCCTCCTGCACGATGCCGTGCACGATGAGGAAGTACCCCGGGAAGTCCTTGGACTCGATGACGTCGAGTTCGCGCTCGATGCGGGCGAGATGCTCGGGGGTGGCATCCGGATACTTGTGCGGCACCGCGTCGCGCACCAGCTCGCGCAGGTAGGACATCGGGGTGTGCCCGGCCGGAACGTCGAGCTTCGGCAGGGCGGGACGCGCGGTGCGCAGCGGGAACGCGAGGTCGTCGGCCAGACGCACGGTCTGCTCGATCGCTCCGGGGTATCGGGCGAAGCGCGCCTGCATCTCGGCCCCGGAACGCAGGTGCGCCGCCGCGTGGGCGGGCAGCCATCCGTCGAGGTCGTCGAGGCTGCGATTCGCACGAACCGCCGACACGGCCGCGGCGAGGTGCCGGCGCTGCGGCGTCGCGTAGTGCACGTTGTTCGTGGCCAGCACCGGGAGCCCCCGATCCTGCGCCAGCTGCCACAGTGCGTCGTTGCGCGTCGTGTCGAGTGGGTCGCCGTGGTCGATGAGCTCGACGTACACGTTCTGTCGTCCGAACAGCGCGACGAGGTGGTCGAGTTCGGCGGCCGCCGCGTCCGGACCGGCGATGAGCCCGCGCCCCTCGAGCGCCTGCCGGACGGCGCCCTTGCGGCATCCGGTGAGGACGGCCCAGTGCCCGGAGTCCGGGCCGCCGGCGGCCTGTGCCAACTGTTCGAGGTCGTAACGGGGATGCCCCTTCTCGCCTCCGGCGAGCTGGGCGCGGGTGATCGCCGAAGCCAGGCGGTGATACCCCTCTTCGCCGCGGGCCAGGACGAGGAGGTGGGCGCCGGCGGGATCGGCCTGCCCCCGGCGCTCCGTCGGCATCCGCAACGAGAGCTCGGACCCGAACACCGTCTTGATCCCGCGGGACTGCGCCGCCTCGGCGAAGCGCACGATGCCGTAGAAGCCGTCGTGATCGGTGACCGCGAGCGCATGCAGCCCGAGGCGCTCGGCCTCTTCGACGAGCTCTTCCGGAGAGGACGCCCCGTCGAGGAACGAGTACGACGAATGCGCATGGAGCTCGGCGTAGGGCACGGCGTCGGCCGGGCGATCGATCGGCAGCGGCACGTACGGACCGCGCTTGTGCGACCAGGCGGGGCTGTCGCCGCCGTCGGCGTCCGCCGGCACGTCGCGGGGCCGCCGCCTGTCGCTGAGGGTGCGCTCCAGCTCCGACCACGGGATGGAGGGGTTGTCGAAGCCCATCAGGGGACTCCGCTCTCGCCCGGGCGGCTCGCATCAGTCATAGCGGGCCTCCGCGCTCCAGGCTCCGTCTTCGCAGACCAGCAGCCACGCGGTGAGTTCGGCATCGACCACCTGGAACCGATGCGCGACCCGGCGGCGATCGGCATCCCACCCGCGTTCGTCGACGGGCCACGGTCCCGCCCACGACACGATCTCGCGACGCCTGCCGCTCTGCGCGAACAGCTCGGGCTCGCCCGACAGGGTGCCGCGCTCGTCCACCACCACGACATCGCCCGACCGGGTGACCACATCGACCGGCAGCGACCGGGGGAACACCGTCGTCGGGAGCGGCGGCGGGAGGCTCCCCGGCCAGGGGCGGGCGGCATCCGGCTTCGACTCGACGCGGTCTCCCCACGGCACGAGGGTCTGGCGCTCCCCCAGCCAGCGGCCTCCTTCGATCACCGGGGTGAGCACGCCCCGGTGCCCGAGCATCGCCTGCACGCGGGAGAGGGCGTGGTGCACCTTCTCGTCTGCTCCTGATCCGAAGATCGCCGGCTGATGGTGGGAGGCGGCATCCACGGCGGCCGGGTCCAGCCGCACCAGGACCACTCCGCTGCGCAGGTCGGATGCCTCGGCGAGCTGCCAGCGCACCCGATCGACCACCGCCGCCGCGTCGAAGGACCCGGGATGCAGCCACACCCGGTCGGAGGTCTCTCCGCGTTCGGCGAGGATGCCGACCCTCAGCTCGGTGCACACGAGACCATGGCCGCCGAGCCGGTCGAGGAACTCCTCGGCGGCGATGCGCATGCCGAACGCGACCTGCGAGGCGTCTTCGAGCGGCGGCTCGAACGCGACCTCGCGGTGCAGTTCGGGCGGCGGGGTCCGCGGCTGCACCGGCCGGGAATCGGCTCCGGCGGCCAAATCGTGCAGCCGCACCCCCCGCTCGCCGAACCTCTCGCGCACTCGGTCGGGTTCGAGCGCGGCGAAGGCGCCGAGCGTGTGCACGCCCAGCCGGGCGAGCAGATGGGTGAGCTCTGGATCGCCCACCGTGGTGACCGGAAGCGGGGCGAGGAAGGAGCCCGCCTCCCCTTCGGGGACGACGCGCACCGCCGGGTTGCCGGAGACCTCCGCACCGGAACGGTGTGCGCGCGCCGCCTGCTCGGCCGTGAACGGACCGTCGGCGATCCCCGCCCGGGCCCCCGGGAACCCCGCCATCGCCAGCGCCGTGACGAGCACCTCCGCGGCCTCGGCCTCGCCCCCGTAGTAGCGGGCAGGCCCCCGGGCGCGCAGTGCGCACAGCCCCGGGCGGATGATCTGCACCCCGGGTGCCAGCTCTTCGATGCCGGTCACCACCGGCGCGAACACCCGCTGGTCGCGATCGGGGTCGGATGCCACGATCTCCAGTCGCGGGCAGCGGGCCTGTGCATCGCGCCGGCGCTGACCGCGGCGCACGCCGTCGGCCCGTGCCGATGCCGAGCACGAGACCACGATGTTCTTGTCGACGACGGCCACCGGTCCCGCCTCGCTCCCGGACGCTCGCGCCCAGGCCACGACCGGCCAGTCGGGGATCCAGAGCACGAGACTGCGGACCATGTCAGCCCACCGCCCGCTCGGTCCAGGCGGCGGCCTGCGGGCGCGCGACCGGGCTCTGGCTGCGCAGCCCGCCGGACGGATCGGGCAGCACGAGTCGTGCCCGACGCGGCACCGGCGACCGGCGGCTCTCGACCGTCACCGTGAGGACGCGCTCGGTGAGGTACCCGTACCCCGCCCCGAGCCCCGACCATTCGGGGGCGGCGATGCTCAGCGCGGCCTCGGCCTGGGGCCAGACTCCCTGGACCAGCAGCACCGTGCCGCGATCCCGGAGGCGCGCGCCGAGGCGGGATGCCTCGGCCTCGCTCACCCGCCCCGGGGGTCGGGTCGCGACGACCGGCAGCACATCGGCGACGGCGGCGGTCACGGCGAGCCAGCGCTCGCCCGGGTCGGGGATGAGCACGAGCCGCGAGAGCTCGACGCCGAGCTGGGAGGCCGCCTCGATCCCGAGGTCGGGCATGCCCACCGCCGCGCACCACGAGCCGTCTTGCGAGGGCCGGGCCAGCAGAGCCAGCAGCAACGATGTCGAGGGGCCGATCGTGTAGGCCGCCCCGGCCCGGAGTCCTCCGCCGGGAAGGAGGTCGGACAGCGCCGGGTGCACCGGCAGCACGGATGCCCCCAGCCGCCGCCCCTGCACCTGCTCGACGCGGGAGCGCAGATGGGCGATGCGTGAGGTCGCGTCGCCACCGGTGCGCACGGGTGCGGCATCCAGCACCGCCATCGCCTGTTCCATCGTCATTCCCCGTCTTCAAGAATAGAACTGATGTTCTACTGCGTCAATCGAGGCTTCGACGTTATCGCTCCCCTCCGACATCCAGACGGGCGACTTCCATAAGTTTTGTTCGAATGCGCCGCCTTTCGGCCGCGCGACGGGGAGAAGGGACGAAAAACGCGCGGCGCGGTGTGAATCGGATCACACCGCGCCGCGCGCAGAAGGGGAACGGAGGGTTACGGCATCGGCCCCACGTTGGCGAGCAGCCACTGGTACGGGTCGATCGGGGTGCCGTTGATGTGCACCTCGAAGTGCAGGTGGTTCGCCGTGGAGCGCCCCGTGCTGCCGACGAGTCCGATCAGCTGACCGGCCTTGACGCTCTGCCCGACCGAGACGACCCGGCTGCCGTAGGTCATGTGCCCGTAGACCGTGTCCAGGGACTTGCCGCCCGCACTGGACGAGATGACCACCGCCACGCCGTAGCCGTAGTAGCTCTCGCTCGAGACCTTGACCACGCCGTCGGTCGCCGCATAGATCGGGGTGCGCGCCGGGTCGAGGAGGTCGACGCCCATGTGCTCGCCACCGCGCGCCATGAAGCCGTCGCCGAGATGGTCGACGTGGGTCAGCGGCCAGCGGAACGTGCCGGAGCCCGGAGCGAAGGTGACGGTGCTCGACGTGCTCGAGGTCGAATAGGACGCGGTCTGCACTTTCGCGGCGGCCTTCGCCCGGGCGGCGGCGGCCGCTTCGGCCTTGGCCTTGGCGATGGAGTCGCCCGTGGTGGCCGAATACGAGTCCCGGGAGAGCGGCGCCTGCGTGGCACCCGAGGCGACGACGAGCTCCTGCGCGTCGGCGTTCGCGACCTGCTGGATCGTCCGCGCCTGCGCGGGCTGCTGCAGCGCGCTGTACGCCGGGATCGCCACGCCGAGCACCAGGGCCCCGATGATGCCGTAGACCGCGAGGCTGCGCAGGGGTCCGCGACGACGACGTGCCGGCTTCGCAGCGGAACGGGTGCCGGTCGCCGGACCGGTCGTCGCGATCCTGGTGGATCGCCGGGTCACCGCCCGCTCATCTCGGGGAACGATCTGGGGATTCTCTTCAGTCAAACGTGACCTCCGCGGCCTCTGCGACTCCGTCGGCGCAGTGCGCGTGGGAGGCAGGCTCGTCGGAAATCTGCTCGGGTGCGGCCCGTGACGTTTCGGGATGCCGCTCTGACGTCACCGTGCCGATGACGAGCTGGGAAGACCTCGGCGCGGGGTCCGTCGGCGGGGATTTCGCCTGTGGACGCGTTCCACGGTACCGGAAGGTAACGGAATTGTCACGCTCCGACGCGACGCACCGCGGCGTCCTCGTCGAGCAGGAAGAGATGCGATGCGACCTCCACGGGCAGCTCCAAGCCGTCCTCGACGCCGTCCATCTGCACGAGGACGTAGCCCTCGCTGTACCGGAAATCCCCGGTCGCGCCGGGAACGACGCCGGCCTCGCGAAGCTGGCGCAGCAGCTCGGGATCGACCTGCACGACCTCGGCCAGGCGGCGCACCGTGCCGCGCACGGGACCCCCCGCCGCATCGAGCGCCCGAACGAGGCCGGTGACGCCCTCTTCGAACGTGACCGTCGTCGGCGCGTCGCCGATCAGGTCGAGCCCCGGAATGGGATTGCCGTAGGGGGACTCGGTGGGGTGCCCGAGCAGCTCGACCAGGCGACGCTCAACGAGCTCGCTCATCACGTGCTCCCAGCGGCAGGCCTCTTCGTGCACGTACGCCCAGTCCAGCCCGATGACGTCGCTCAGGAGGCGCTCGGCCAGGCGATGCTTGCGCATCACGTCGACGGCCTTCTGCCGGCCGTCGTCGGTGAGCAGCAGCCGGCGGTCCTCGGAGACGACGACGAGACCGTCGCGCTCCATGCGCCCGACGGTCTGCGAGACGGTGGGTCCGGAGTGTCCGAGACGCTCGGAGATGCGGGCGCGCAGCGGCGGGATGCCCTCTTCTTCGAGCTCCAAGATGGTGCGCAGATACATCTCGGTGGTGTCGATGAGGTCAGCCATGTGCTCGTCTCGTGTGCTCGGCGTTCGCAGGGCGCACGCCGGTGGTGACGCCCCCGATCCAGCCTATCCTGCGACCGGCGCCCGGTCTCCGGCGGGGCGCGCCCCGACCCGCGCCTGGAAGCGGAACCGATCGCCCCGGAAGACGGACCGCGTCCACTCCACGATCCGGCCGTGCTCGTCCCACGCCGTGCGATGGACGACGAGCAGCGGCTGACCGACCTCGGTGCCCAGCAGAGCGGCCTCCTCGGGCGTCGCGAGGGCCGTCTCGACCTCGTCGTCGGCGCCCGCGATCGTCACCCCGCGCCGGTCCCGCAGCGTCCGGTAGAGCGACCCGTGCTCGGCGAGCTCCGCGGCCGAGACGGCGAACTCCGCGGGCAGCCGGGCCGTCTCGTGGGCGAGCGGCTCCTCCCCCACCCAGCGCACGCGCTCGATGCGCTGCACCGCCGCACCGGCGCCGACCTCGAGATGCGCGGCAGCCTCGGCATCCGCAACCTCGTCGGCCATCTCGACGAGCACGCTGCGGGTGTCGCGGGCGCCCAGGTCCTCGCTGAAGGACGTCAGCTGGCGCACGTGCACCAGCTTCGGTTCGGCGACGAACGTGCCGCGGCCCTGCACCCGGTCCAGCCGCCCCTCGGCGACGAGCTCGGTGAGCGCCTGCCGGACGGTGGTGCGGGAGGTGCCGTACAGGTCGGCGAGCTCGCGCTCGGTGGGCAGCATCGTTCCCGGCGCCGCGCCGCCGATGAGCTCGAGGAGGCGCACCTTGCAGGCGTAGTACTTGGGGACACGCATGGGCCGCCTCCGTAATTTGATCACCATCTTGACAAACCAAATTGGTCTATGCCAATCTTAGACCCACGAATTGGTCTAGACCATGGTCTGACCCGCACGAACCAACGCCGGAAACCCAGAAGGAGCCAAAGTGGGCATTCTGAAAGAAATCCGCCACTCGTCGAGGCTCGCCGTCCTCGTCGCCGTGGCCGCCGCGACCGTCGGCATCATCTACGGATACGACTCGTCGAACATCGGCGGCGCCCTCGACTTCATCGCCAAGGACTTCCACATCACGTCGCCGGCGGAGCTCGGACTGCTCACCTCGTACGTGATCTTCGGCGAGATCGCCGGCGCCCTCGCCGGCGGCTGGCTCGCCAACCGCTTCGGCCGTCAGCGCATGATGGTGCTGGTGGCGATCCTGTTCACGGCCTTCTCGCTGCTGTCGGGGCTCGCGTGGAGCGTCGCCTCCCTCGCGATCTTCCGCGTGCTCCTCGGCCTCGCGATCGGCATCTCGATCGTCGTCGTGCCGATGTTCGTCGCCGAGTCCTCCCCCATCAAGATCCGCGGCGCGCTGCTGGTCATGTACCAGGTCGCCACCGTCACCGGCATCATCCTCGGGTACCTCGTCGCGTGGGCCCTCGCCGGCCTCGGCAGCTGGCGCCTGATGCTCGGGCTCGCCGCCGTGCCCGGCATCCTCATCACGCTGCTGCTGCTGCGCGCTCCCGACACACCGCGCTGGTACATGATGCGCGGTCGCCGCGACGACGCGGCCCGCGTGCTCGAGCGAATCGACCCCGACACCGACACCCACGCCGAGCTCGACAGCATGGAGCAGGACCTGCGCGAGGCCCAGGAGAAGAAGAAGTCGGGAGCGTCGATCTTCAGGCAGATGACCACCCGTCCGTATCGCCGCGCCCTGTTGTTCGTCATCGGCCTCGGATTCGCCGTGCAGATCACCGGCATCAACGCGATCGTCTACTACAGCCCGCAGATCGTGAAGGCCATGGGCTTTCCCCCCACCGACACGGCCGCGATCTTCGGCATCCCCGTCCTCGTGCAGGTCGCCGGCCTGATCGCCGTCTTCGTGTCGATGTCGGTCGTCGACAAGTTCGGCCGTCGCCCCGTGCTCCTGACGGGCATCGGCATCATGATCGCCGCCGGCGCGATCATGGTCTACACCTTCGCCGTCGGCGCCGCCGGTCAGACCGACCCGACCGACATCCACCTCTCCAGCGGCTACGCGATCCTCGGATTCATCGGCCTGATGCTCTTCAACATCGGCTTCACGTGCGGCTTCGGCGCCCTGGTCTGGGTATACGCCGGCGAGACCTTCCCGTCGCACCTGCGCGGAGCCGGCTCGTCGACGATGCTCACCAGCGACCTGGTCGCCAACTACATCGTCGGCGTCGCGTTCCTGCCGATGCTGCAGATCCTGGGCGGCGGCGGAACCTTCGCGGTGCTCGGCGGGTTCGCAGTCCTCGCCTTCCTGTTCGTGCTGAAGTTCGCCCCCGAGACCAAGGGGCGCCCGCTCGACGACATCCGCCTCTTCTGGGAGAACGGCGGCAAGTGGCCGAAGGCCGCCCCGTCCTCCGAGACCGCCGCCCGCCGGGGCGACGCGTGATCCCCGATCACGGGACACCGACGGGGCCGGCATCCACCGGTCCCGTCGGGGCGGGCCTCGTGCTCGGCATCGACGTGGGCGGGTCCAAGACGCACGCCGTGCTCAGCGACGGCGCGACGGTGCACGCCGACATCCTGGCCGGCTCCGCGAATCCGGCATCCGTCGGCGTCGAGGAGGCGTCCCGCCAGCTCGGCATCGTGTTCGCGCAGCTCGGGGACGCCCCGATCACCGCGATCTGCGCCGGTGTCGCCGGGGCCGACTCCCCCGGCGGCGAAGAGCGGTTCCGTGCTCTGCTCACGCTGCGGGCGCCGAACGCGGCGATCCGGGTGGTGCACGACTCGGAGCTGCTGCTGGCCGCCGCCGGCCGCACCACGGGCATCGCGGTGATCTCCGGCACGGGCTCGGCCGGCTGGGGGCGCGACGCCCACGGGCACACCGCCCGGTCCGGCGGCTGGGGGTACCTGCTCGGCGACGAGGGCAGCGGGTACTGGGTGACCCGGATGGCCGTGCGGCACGCCCTGGAACGGGTCGATCTGGGCGAGCCCGCCGACCGGCTCTCGCAGCAGCTGGCCGCCGACTGCGGACTGCAGGACCCGGCCGACATCCTCGACCACTTCTACTCCCACCCCGAGCGCCGCTACTGGGCCGGCCGGGCCCGGGTCGTCTTCGAGCTCGCGGCCGACCGCGAACCGGTCAGCGCCGCGATCGTGGCCGCCGCGGCCGACGCCCTCACCCACATCGCCACGAGCGTCGCGTACCGGCTCGGGATGCCCGGACCCGTCGTCCTCGCCGGCGGCCAGGCCGTCCATCAGCCGCTGCTGCAGCAGGCGGTGCGCGAACGCCTCGCGGTCCGCGGCATCCACGACCTGGAGATCCTCACCGCCGCTCCCGTCTCGGGCGCCGTGCGCCTGGCCGCCGAACTCCTCACCCCGTCTCTCTGAACACAGGAAGCCCCATCATGCAGATCGTCATCGTCCCCACCCCGGCCGAGGTCGGCGCCGTCGCCGCCGCGAAGATCGCGAAGGTCGTCCGCACCAAGGCCGACGCCGTGCTCGGCGTCGCCACCGGCTCGTCCCCGCTGGCCATCTACGCGGAACTCGAGCACCGCAAGTCCGCCGGCGAACTCGACTTCACCGCCGTCCGCGCCTTCGCCCTCGACGAGTACGTGGGCATCGACTACGCCCACGAACAGAGCTATCACAGCGTCATCCGGCGCGAGGTCACCGACCGACTCGGCCTCAACCCCGCCCTCGTCCACGTCCCCGACGGGGCGGCCGCGGACATCGCGCGCGCGTGCGCGGACTACGAGCAGCTCATCGCCGAGGCCGGCGGGGTGGACATCCAGATCCTCGGGATCGGCACCAACGGGCACATCGGCTTCAACGAGCCGACCTCCTCGTTCGCCTCCCGCACCCGCATCAAGACGCTCGCGCCGCGCACCCGCGAGGACAACGCGCGCTTCTTCGACGGCGACCTCGCCCAGGTGCCCACGCACTGCCTCACGCAGGGACTCGGCACGATCCTCGCCGCCCGCCGGCTCGTGCTGGTCGCGACCGGGGCGGCGAAGGCCGACGCCGTCGCCGCGATGGTCGAAGGACCGCTGTCGAGCATGTGCCCCGGATCCGCGCTGCAGCTGCACCCGGATGCCACGGTCGTGATCGACGAGGATGCCGCCGCGCGCCTGACGCTGACCGACTACTACCGGCACACGTTCGCGAACCTGCCCGAGTGGCAGCGATACGAGGTCTGAGCGGATGCCCCTGATCAGCGCCGCACGGGTGGTCACCGCGACCGCCGTGCACTCTCCGGGCTGGATCGACACTCGCGCCGACGGCACCGTGGTCGCCGTGGGCAGCGGCGTCCCGCCGCGCACTCCCGACGCGGATCTCGGCGCCGCCACCGTCGTGCCCGGCTTCGTCGACATGCACGTGCACGGCGGGGGCGGCGGCGACTACACCGACCTCGACGAGGCCTCGGTGCGGCGGGCGCGGGCGGCGCACTTCGCGCACGGGACGACGACGAGCATGGCCAGCCTCGTCGCCGCCGACCCGCAGCGGCTGCGCACCCAGGTCGACCTCCTGTCCGGCCTCGTCCGTGAGGGCGTCGTCGACGGCATCCACCTCGAAGGCCCCTGGATCAGCCCCGACCGCTGCGGCGCCCACGACCCGGCCGCGCTGCGCGCCCCGGACGGGGGCGAGCTCGCCGACCTCCTCGCCCGCGCCGACGGGACGATCCGGATGATCACGTTCGCCCCGGAGCTGCCGGGCGCCCTCGACGCGATCCGGCAGACGGTGGATGCCGGATCGATCGCCGCGGTCGGTCACACGGACGCCTCGTACGAGCAGGTCGCCCCCGCCGTGGATGCCGGGGCGACGGTCGCCACCCACCTGTTCAACGCGATGCGGCCGATCCATCACCGCGACCCCGGACCCGTCGTGGCGCTCCTCGGCGACCCGCGGGTGACGATCGAGATGATCGCGGACGGCACGCACCTGCATCCCGAGCTGTACCGGCACGCGCTGGATGCCGCCGGCGCCCACCGCGTGGCCCTGGTCACCGACGCGATGGCCGCCGCCGCGCTCGGCGACGGCCAGTACACGCTCGGCGAGCTGCGCGTCGAGGTGCGCGACGCGGTCGCCCGCATCGCCGGCACCGACACGATCGCCGGAAGCACGACGACGATGGACGCGCTCTTCCGCGCCGCCGTGCACGCGGGCGGCGGCCTGGACGGCCCCGACCCGGACGCTGCGCTCACCGCGGCGGTGCGGCAGACCGCGACCACGCCGGCACACGCGATCGGCTGGGCGCACGTCGGAGACCTCGCCCCGGGGCTGCGCGCCGACTTCGTGGTGCTCGACGAGAGCCTCCGCGTCACGCGGGTTCACGCGGCGGAGGCGTCCGGAGCGCGCCTCTAGAATCAGAGGATGCCCCAGGATGCCACGTCGCTGACCCTGCCCGCTGATCTCCTCCCCGCCGACGGCCGGTTCGGCTGCGGCCCGTCGAAGGTGCGCCCCGAGCAGGTCGCCGCGCTCGCCGGTCCGGGCGCGGCGCTGCTGGGCACCTCGCACCGTCAGGCGCCCGTGAAGAACCTCGTCGGGAGCGTGCGCGCGCACCTGGCCGACCTGTTCCGTCTGCCGGACGGCTACGAGATCATCCTGGGCAACGGCGGCTCGACCGCGTTCTGGGACGCCGCGGCGTTCGGCCTCATCGAGAACCGCGCGCAGAACCTCGTCTTCGGCGAATTCGGCGGCAAGTTCGCCGCCGCGGCGGCGGCCCCGTGGCTGCAGGCGCCGGACGTGCGCAAGGTGGATGCCGGCACCCGCACCGTCGCCGAGCCGGTCGCCGGCGTCGACGTCTACGCGTGGCCGCACAACGAGACCTCGACCGGCGTCGCGGCCCCCGTGCAGCGGGTCGCGGGCGACGCGGGCGCGCTGACGGTGATCGATGCGACCAGCGCCGCGGGCGGCATCGACGTCGACCTGAACCAGGCCGACGTGTACTACTTCGCGCCGCAGAAGAACTTCGCGTCCGACGGCGGCCTGTGGTTCGCCGCGGTGTCCCCCGCCGCGATCGAGCGCATCGAGCGCGTCGCGGCATCCGACCGCTACATCCCCGAGTTCCTCAGCCTGAAGAACGCGGTCGACAACTCGCGACTCAACCAGACGCTGAACACCCCGGCGGTGTCCACCCTGGTGCTCATGGACGCCCAGCTGGAGTGGATGCTCGCGAACGGCGGGCTCGCCTGGGCCGACGCACGCACCCGCGAGTCGTCCGGAGCGCTGTACGAATGGGCCGAGGCGTCGCAGGTCGCGACCCCGTTCGTCGCGAACCCCGCCGATCGCTCCCCCGTCGTCGTCACGATCGACTTCGACGACACGGTCGACGCCGCGGCCGTGGCCAAGACGCTGCGCGCCAACGGCATCGTCGACACCGAGCCGTACCGCAAGCTCGGCCGCAACCAGCTGCGCATCGCGACGTTCGTCTCGATCGATCCGGCGGACGTGCGCACGCTCATCCGCGCGGTCGACCACGTCATCGAGCGGCTCGCGGACTGACCCGCGACCGAGACGAGCGCCCGCCGAGCAGGACTCGGCGGGCGCTCGTCGCGTGCGGCGGAGGACCGATTCAGTCCTGGGCGAGCTGGGGCTCGGCCTCGCCGAGGGCGTCGATGTCCACGCCGTCGACGTCGTCGTCGTCGTGGAGGTCGTCGACGTCGAGGTCGTCCTCGTGATCCTCATCGTCGCGGTCGAACTCGTCGTCCGAGTCCTCGTCATCGAGGTCGTCGCCGTCGAACTCGTCGTCCGCGTCCTCGTCGGACTCGTCGTCTTCGTCGTCGTCGGCTTCCGCTTCGGCCGCCGCGGCGGCCAGCTCCGCCTGGTGCGCGTGATAGTCGGCGAGCCGGTCCGCCCACGGCACCCAGTCCGGAGCGAGCAGGGCGTCATCGCCGGGCAGCAGTTCGGCTTCGAGCACCGTGGGCTCGGCATCCTCGACCTGGCCGATGCTCACCGTCCAGAACCAGCCCGGGTAGCCCGGCAGCCGGTTGACGAACCGCAGCGACACCGTGCCGTCGGCTTCGACGCCGTAACCGGCCGCCTCGCCGACGCTCGCCGGCGTCGTGATCTCGTGCAGCGCGGCCAGCGCCACATCGTGCGCGGCGACCGCGAGCGCGTCGCTGTCAGGCGTCGAAGTCATCGGCGACCTTGCGCAGGACTGCGGCGATCTTCTTGGCGTGGGAGCCGCTGGGGTAGCGGCCGCGACGCAGGTCGCCGCCGATCGTGTCGAGCAGCTTCACCAGGTCTTCGACGATCACGGCCATGTCGTCGGCGGGCGTGCGCGACTTCTTGGCGAGGCTCACCGGCGCCTGCAGCACCCGCACCGACAGGGCCTGCGGACCGCGCTTGCCGTCGGCGATGCCGAACTCGACGCGCGAGCCCTGCTTGACCGTGCTTCCCTGGGGCAGGGAGGTGGCGTGCAGGAAGACGTCCTGACCGTCGTCGGAGGAGATGAAGCCGAAGCCCTTCTCCTCGTCGTAGAACCTGACCTTGCCGGTGGGCATCGTGACCTCGCTGAATCGATCCGCTCGCGCGGAGGGGGAACGTGCCGGAACTCTGATCGAGCCCGGCATTCCAGCCTACGACACTGCAGGCATCCCAGCGCCGAGTAGGCTTGAGCGGATGAGTGCACCGCAGCAGAGCGATCTCCCGGCACGCCGGATCGACAGCATCCTGGCGATCACGGGCCTGTCCCTGCTCGTGCTGTCCGTGATCTGCTTCTTCGCGATCATCATCGCCACCCCGGCCGGCGCCCATTTCAACACGCCCTTCTGGCGCGTGGTGGGCGTCCTCGTCTACGCGGCGCCGATCCTCGGATTCGCGATGCTGATCTTCGTGGTGCTCTCGAGCTTCGTGCGGAGGTCACGGGCCAACAGGGGCCGCTGACGTGACCGGCACCTCCGACGAGCGCGCACTGGCCACCCGCCTGTCGGGGATGGATGCCGACGCCCTCGCCGAGTTGCTCGTCGATCGCGGCGTCGCCGCGTCCGTGACCTGGATCGATGCCTTCGATGCGGCCGAGGCGCTGCTGGATCCCGTCTCGATCGACTCCGCGCTGCGAGGTCTCTCCCGCGACGATCTCCGGGCGCTGGCGGCCGGTACGCCCGCCGCCCGCCCGGCCGCCCTCGCACTCGCCCGCTCCGACGGCACACCGTATGCGGCGGTGGCCGCCCGGCTCGAGGCCGCCCGGGCGGCCCATCCCGACGCCTTCGCGGCGGTCTCCGCGCCGGCTGACCCCGCCGCGGCCGACCAGCCCGAGGCGGGCGCCGCGGCCGAGCGCGCCGCCGCCGCGGTGGCGTCCCTCGCCGACATCCTGGCGGCCAGTCGCGTGCGCCCGCTCACGACGACGGCGGCGGAGTCGGTGACGGCCGCCGACCGCCGTCACCTCGTCGACGAGGGCGTGATCGCGGAAGCATCCGATCTCGACGACCTCATCACGGCGGCGGCGGCAGCGCGGCTCGTGGTGCTGCGCGACCGGGAGTGGCGCCTGACGGTCGTCGGGGACGCCTGGCTGATGCGGGATGCCGTCGCCCGCTGGGTCGAGGTCGCCACGGGCTTGGTCGCGCTCCTCCCCCGCGACCGGACAGGTCGGATCCTTCCGCCCGACGCGTGGGCCGGGTCCCTCCCGCTCGACCCGTCGGCACCGGTCCGCGCGGAGGCGCTGCGCCGCGTGCTCGTGCGGTGGGGACTGCTCACCGCCGACGGCTCCGCGCCGGCCTGGTCGGCCGGCGTCTGGCGGCCGACCGCCGCCTCAGGCTCCGCCGCGGGTCTCGACGCCGGCGCCCTGGCCGCGATGCTGACGCCCGAGATCGCCGGCATCTACCTTCAGGCCGACCTCTCGGCGATCGCACCGGGTCCGCTGGAGCCCGCGCTCGACCTGCGCCTGCGCACGATGGCCGAGCGCGAATCGCGGGCGCAGGCCTCCACCTACCGCTTCAGCGAGCAGTCTCTGGCCGGGGCCGTCGCCCTCGGCGAGACCGCCGAGACGCTGCGCGAGTTCCTCGGCGCCCTGTCGCTGACCGGCATCCCGCAACCGCTCGACTACCTGATCGATCAGGTCACGTCCGCGCGGGGCGTGCTGCGCGTCGGAACGGACGCCCCGACCGGTCGCGCCCGCATCGACGGCGACGACCCGCACCTGCTCGACATGCTCCTGGTCGATCGCACCCTGCGCCCGCTCGGACTGCAGGAGTCCGGCGACGCACTGACGTCGCGCGTCTCGCGGGACGCCGTCTTCTGGTCGCTGGCCGACGCGCGCTACCGCGTCGTGGCGCTCGACGCCGACGGCCGCCCCGAGCCGCTGAACCGCCGGCGCCCGCTCGTCGATCCGGAGGATGCCCCGACCGGCGACGACCGCCGCGCCCTCGCCGAGCGCCTCCTCGCCGGACGAGGCGACTCGGATGCCGCGTGGCTCGAGCGCGAACTCGACCAGGCCGTCCGGCTCCGGGCACCGGTGATCCTGACGGTGCTGCTGCCGGACGGGTCGACGCGGGAGCTCCAGGTCGAGGCCCAGGGCCTCGGCGGCGGCCGTTTCCGCGGGCTCGACCGCGCCGCCGATGTCGAGCGCACCGTGCCGCTCGCCTCGATCGCGAGCGTTCGCCCGGCGTGACCCCGCGACGGGCCCTTGACCGGTCGTCCGTCGTCATCCGGGGGTCGCGGCGGAGCCCGCACACCGAGCCCGGGTAAACTGGCTCGTTATGGCTGACGGACCCCTCATCGTGCAAAGCGATCGCACCGTACTGCTGGAGGTGGCGCATCCGGATGCCGAGTCCGCGCGGCACGAACTGGCGATGTTCGCCGAGCTGGAACGGGCCCCCGAGCACATCCACACCTACCGCATCACCCGCCTCGGCCTGTGGAACGCCCGGGCGGCGGGCCACCAGGCCGACGACATGCTCGGCATCCTCGAGCGCTGGTCGCGGTTCCCCGTGCCCCCGTCGGTGTCGATCGACATCCGCGAGACCGTGGAGCGCTACGGGCGCCTCGTGATCGAGCGCGCCGCGGTGCACGAGGGCGAGGAACCGGCCCTGGTGCTGCGGTCGACGGATGCCGCCGTCCTCACCGAGGTCTCCAAGAACAAGCGCATCGCTCCGCTGCTCATCGGCCACCCGCGCCCCGACCTCTTCGTCATCGACGCGTGGGCGCGCGGCCACATCAAGCAGGAGCTGCTGAAGATCGGCTGGCCGGCCGAAGACCTCGCCGGGTACACGCCGGGAACCCCGCACGAGATCGACCTCGCCGAAGACGGGTGGCACCTGCGCCCGTATCAGGCGACGGCCGTGGAGGCGTTCTCGGAGGGAGGATCCGGCGTGGTCGTGCTCCCCTGCGGCGCGGGCAAGACGCTGGTCGGCGCGGCGGCCATGGCCGCGACCAAGACGACGACGCTCATCCTTGTGACCAACACCGTCAGCGCCCGGCAGTGGCGCGATGAGCTGCTTGCCCGCACGAGCCTCACGCCGGAGGAGATCGGCGAGTACTCCGGGCAGGTGAAGGAGGTCAAGCCGGTCACGATCGCGACGTATCAGATCCTCACCGCCAAGCGGAAGGGACAGTACGCCCACCTCGCCCTGCTCGACGCCCTCGACTGGGGACTCATCGTCTACGACGAGGTCCACCTGCTCCCCGCCCCGGTGTTCAAGCTGACCGCCGACCTGCAGGCACGGCGCCGGCTGGGCCTCACCGCCACCCTGGTGCGCGAGGACGGCCGCGAAGGTGACGTCTTCAGCCTCATCGGCCCGAAGCGCTTCGACGCGCCGTGGAAGCAGATCGAGACCCAGGGGTTCATCTCCCCCGCGGCCTGCTACGAAGTGCGGGTGGATCTTCCCGCCGGCGATCGGCTCGAGTACGCGGCATCCGCCGACGACGAGCGCTACCGGCTCGCGGCGACGGCCCCGGCGAAGATCGACGTCGTGCGCCGGCTCGTGGAGCGGCATCCCGATGAGCGGATCCTCGTGATCGGCCAGTACCTCGACCAGATCGACGAGCTCGCCGAGGCCCTGAACGCGCCGAAGATCACCGGCGCGACCCCGGTCGACGAGCGCGAGCAGCTGTTCGGCGCGTTCCGCAACGGCGAGATCAGCCTGCTCGTCGTCTCGAAGGTCGCGAACTTCTCGGTCGATCTGCCCGAGGCCTCCGTGGCGATCCAGGTGTCCGGCTCGTTCGGGTCGCGCCAGGAGGAAGCGCAGCGCCTGGGCCGTCTGCTGCGCCCGAAGCAGTCCGCGCACACCGCGAGCTTCTACACGCTCATCGCCCGCGACACCGTCGACCAGGACTTCGCCCAGAACCGTCAGCGGTTCCTGGCCGAACAGGGATACGCGTACACGATCCTGGATGCCGAGAAGCTCGCAGCCTGACACACGGTCAGCGCGGTGCTTCGGTCGGCGGCCACCAGTCGACCACGGAGATGAGCTGGCGGATCGCCGTATCCGGGGACGCGTGCCCGGCAACGGAGAGCGCCGTGTCCCGCAGCGCCCGCAACAGCGGGATGCGCAGCAGTGCAAGTGCGCCCATCCGGTGCGACCTGCGCACGATGTCCGAGGTCCGCGGCTGCCGGGCGGCCGTGTAGGCATCCAGGCCGCGCTCGCTCTCGACCACGTGCGCGAGCACGACGGCATCCTCGATCGCCTGGCAGGCTCCCTGTCCGAGGAAGGGCCCCATCGGGTGGGCGGCGTCGCCGAGCAGTACCACCCGGCCGCGATGGAACGCCGGGAGCGGCGCGGCCAGCTCCGCGATGTCGTTTCGCAGCACCTCTGTGGCGGCGACCGACTCGACGAGCTGCGGGATCGGTGCGTGCCAGCTCCCGAACCGCCGCAGCAGTTCGGCGCGTTCGTCGACGGCGCGACCTCCCCGCGGCGCATTGGCGGCCGCATAGACGTATGTCCGGGTGCCGGCAAGCGGGACCAGTCCGACGAGACCCGCCGCACCCCAGGTCTCCCCGGGCTGCACCGGCACGGCGGAGTCGATGACGAACCGCCAGGTGGTCCAGCCGGTCGAGGTGAGCCCCGGGTGCTCGGGGAACATCGCCGCGCGCGCGGCAGAGCCGATGCCGTCTGCCGCAACGACGAGTTCCGCCTCTTCCGCACCGGTCGCCGTGTGCACCACGGCCGGGCGGCGGCCGTCGCCGGTCTCTATTACGGTGGCGGCCGTGCCGGCGTGCAGCGGGACGTCCGATGCGGCATCGCGCAGGATGCCTGCCAGGCGCGAGCGCTCCAGGACGACCATCTGATCTGTGAACCGCGCCCGCACCGCCTCCGCGCTGGTCCGCACCAGAAAGCGTCCGTCGGGGCGGCGCAGTCCCCCGTCACCGCTCAGCGCGGCGAGGGAACGGACGGTGTCCCCTGCCCCGAACGTGTCGAGTGCTCGCAGGGCATTCGGCGCGATCGCCAGCCCCGCGCCCCCCGCGCCCGGAACCGCGGACTTCTCGTACAGACCCACCGTCCAGCCGCGGCGGTGCAGCGCCGCAGCGACGGCCAGCCCGCCGAGCCCCGCCCCGATCACGATCGCGCGGCGCCGGTCCGTGGGCGTCATGATGCCTTCCCCGCGGTGTCCATGATTCTCACGCGGCGACCGTCGCGCCGATCGCGACGCCCAGCGATCCGAAGAAAACGACCGGGGACCAGAGCGCGTGGAAGACGAGCCTGCCCCCGAATCGTCCGGAGAGCGCCGCCTTGACCGCCAGCAGTTCGTCGCGCAGACCCGGATTGGTCTCGCCGCGCACCGCCCGCGTGCGCTGCACGACCGCGTAATCTCCGAAGCCGATGAAGACGAGCAGGATGCCGAAGCCGACCCATGCCCAGAGGGGGAGGCCCGTAGCGAGGAACGCGATCCACGGCACCGAGAACGACACCATCGTGATGGCGTGCGTCACGATCGGCCGCGCACTATGACCGCGCCCATGGCGCAGCCAGCCGACGAAGAGCGTGACTCCGACGACCGCCTGGACCGTCCAGGCCCCGAGCACCGCGTATCCCACAGGCGACACTCTACTATGTTTGCAGTAGGTTGTCACTACGTTTCTAGTAACTGCTGGTAGTGTCGGATCCATGGCAGAAACGCGAGACCGTGCACTCGACGCGGCCGTCCGGGTCGTCGGCGACCAGGGCGTCCGGGCGCTCACACACGGCCGAGTCGACGCCGAGGCAGGACTCCCGAAGGGATCGACCTCGAACTGGTTCCGCACGCGCGACGCACTGCTCTCCGGGGTGCTCGTGTGGATCGCCGAACAGGAACGAGCCGAACTCACCGCGGCGATGGCCCCGGCGCACACCCCGGACGAGGTGGCGGACGCCCTGTGCGGAATGCTCGAAAGCGCCACCGGTCTGAACGCCACCCGCACGCGAGCGCGCTACGCGCTGTTCCTCGAGGTGACGGCCGCTCCGGGCATCCTCCCCGTGATGCGCACGCAGCGCGGCCTCTTCGAAGAGTGGACGCGCGACCGGCTCGCCGACCTCGGGGCTCCCGATCCCGAAAGCTCCGCCCGCACCCTCCTCGCGCTGTGCGCCGGTCTCATCGTCAACCGTCTCACCGTGGCGCCGGACATGCCGGTGCGCGAGTCGATCGACCTCGCGCTCCGCGGAGCGCTGGCCGGCTGACGGTCACGCCCGCGCCGCAAGGATCAGCGCGGCCGGACACGATTGGGGCCCGCCCTCCGAGGAGGACGGGCCCGTCCGGGGTTGCGCGTTCCGCGGGATCAGTTCGCGGTGATGCGGTCCAGCGCACCCGGGGTGTACGGGCTGTTCGCGCTGAGGTATGCCGCGAAGGCGTCGATGTCGAGACCGCCGAAGTAGACGTTCTTCGAGGCCAGGAAGGTCGGGAAGTTGTCCCCGCCGCCGGCCAGGAAGTTGTTCGTCGTCACCCGGTAGGTCTTGGCGTCGTCGAGGGCGGCACCGTTGAGGGTGACGGTGCCGAGCGTCGTGCCCGAGTAGGTGTACGCGAAGCCCTTGCTGACCTGGAGGATCTTCTTGCCGCTGCCGGCGTTCGCCCCGCTCCACTGCTCGCGCAGCAGGTCCTTGATCTGGGCGCCGGTGAGGTCGAGCGAGACCAGGTAGTTGTTGAAGGGCTGCACCGTGAACGCCTCCTCGAAGGTGACGTCTCCGGGCGCCTCGCCCCAGGACGATGCGCCGAAGGTCAGGTCGGTGCGGATGCCGCCCGGATTCATCAGGGCGATGTCGGGCTTGCCGTAGCTGCCGATCACGCTGGGGTCGGCCAGCTGCGCGTCGGCGATCAGGTCGCCGAGGGGCTGCTCCCCGCCGGCGTTGGCGCTGCGGGTCACGTCGGAGGTGATGTGGCCGATCACCTTGCTCGCGATGGGCTTGACGAACTCCTTGTACTTCGTGATGATCGCGGTCTCGGCCGGGTCCTTGGCCACGTCGCGGGTCACGAGCATGTTGGCGCTCTTCACCGAGGTGCGCACGATGTCCTGCGTGCGCTTGTCGTAGGTCAGGGTCGTGTCGGTGTAGAGGCGGCCGAACGAGGATGCCGAGGTGACCATGCGGTCGTTGCCGGCCGGGTCCTTGATGTCGCACACGTACGGCTGGTGCGTGTGCCCGGACACGATCATGTCGATCGCCGGGTCGAGCTTCTCCGCGATCGGGATGATCGGGCTCGTCGGGTCGAGCTGTGCACCGCCGGCGCAGGCGGCGTCGTAAGACGGGCTCACCTGATACGGCTTGTTGTCGGGGCCGTACCAGGTCTGCTGGCCGGGCACTCCGCCCTGGTGGATGAGCACCACGATGGCGTTGACCCCCTTGGACTTGAGCACCGGCACGAGCGCGTTCGCGGTGGCGACCTCGTCCGTGAACTGCAGGCCGGCGACGCCGGCCGCGGTGACGATGGACGGGGTGTCCTTGAGCGTCATCCCGATGAAGCCGATCTTGGCTCCCTTGATGTTCTTGATCGTGTAGGCGGGCAGGATCGACTGACCCGTCTTCTCGTTGACGACATTGGCGGCCAGGTAGTCGAAGCTCGCACCCGGGAACGTCGTGCCGTCGGGGCACGAGTTCTGGTTGTTCAGGCCGTCGCCGTCGTCGATGCAGCCGCCGTTCTGCATGCGCTGCAGCTCTTTGTAGCCCTCGTCGAACTCGTGGTTGCCGACGGCCGAGGCATCCAGCTTGAGCGCGTTCATGGCGAGGATCGTCGGCTCGTCGTGGAACGCACCCGACAGCAGCGGCGAGGCGCCGATGATGTCTCCGGCGGCGACGGTGAGCGAGTACTCGTGACCCTTGCGCGCCTGCGCGAGGTGGGTCGCGAGGTACTCGACCCCGCCCACACCTGGCTTCTCGAACGAATCGGTGGTGATGTCGACCGGTTTCGTGGCGCCGGCGGGCAGCGCGTGCCCGACGACGAGGCGACCGCTGGAGCCGCTGGGCGCCTCCAGGTTGCCGTGGAAGTCGTTGAACGACAGCAGCTGGATGTCCACCGTCGGGCCGTTGGGCGTGTTCGGCCCCGTTGCGGGCGCGGCCGACGCGGATGCGCTCGCCCCCGCCACCACCAGCGCCGTAGCGGCGGCCGTGACGACCGCTCCTCTGCTCAGGCGCCTGAACGAACTCGTGCGTGTACGCACAGGGATCCTCCTCAGATTGCGGGCTGGGTCGCCCGTCATATTCATGCGTCTCTTAAGACGCGCTCAAGGTTCGTTCAGCTTAGGGTGCGGGGGTCGCCGTGACCAGACCCTGCTGCGACACGCTCGTGAACATTCCGTGACCGCCGACGCTCCTCAGCTCGGACGGCGATAACGCACGAACAGGAACCCGTCGTCGTCGTGCAGGATGCCTGCCACCCCGAACTCCCGGTCCGCTTCGGCGGCCGCGCGGACGATCCGTGTGGCGTCGCCGCCCACGAAGCGCGGCGCCACGGTCAGGCACACCTCATCGACGAGGCCGGCATCCAGCATCGCGCCGAACAGGGTCGGACCACCCTCGCACAGCGTCTGGGTCCAGCCGCGGGAGGCGAGCAGGGAAACCACGGCGGGGAGATCGACGGTCGACGCGCCGCCCACGACGACGTCCGCGACGTCGGCGAACAGCCGTCCGCGAGCGGCCGCTGCCGCCTGGGTCGTGAGCACGACCGGTCGTCGCACCGCGTCCGCGAACACGGCGTCGTGTGGGTCGAGGTCGAGCGTGCCGCTGACGACGGCGAGCGCCGGCGGGTCGGCGAGCCCGTGCGCGCGGCGCCACCGCGCGTCCTCGTCGGCGACACGCAGACCGCCGTACCCCTCGGCACGCACGGTGCCGGCGCCGACCAGCACGACGTCGGCCATCGTCCGCAGCACCTGCACGAGGGTCCGATCCGTCGCCCCGCCCAGTGGCCCGCTGCGTCCGCCGAGAGTCACGGCTCCGTCGGCGCTCGTGATGAAGTTCACCCTGATCCGCGGCCGCGCCCGGTCGGGCAGCGCGTAGGCATCCAGCAGTTCGGAGCGGGTGGGCATCAGTCGTCTCCCTGCGGCGGGGTGTTGTGCCTTTCGCGGACGGGTTCCCGCCATCCGTGGACCGCCTCGATCATCCGCATCGCGTCGACGGTCTCGCGCACGTTGTGTGCGCGCACGAGTCGAGCCCCCTGCGTCACGCACCACACGGCCGTGGCGAGAGAGCCGGCAAGCCGGTCCCCGCGATCGCGGTCGAGGGTCTCGCCGATGAAGTCCTTGTTCGAGAGAGCCACGAGCATCGGAAGCCCCAGGGCCGACAGCTCGCCCAGGCGCCGCGTCAGCTCGAGGGTCTGCCGGGTGCTCTTGTTGAGGTCGTGCCCGGGGTCCACGACGATCCGGTCGCGCGGGACTCCGTGCGCGATCGCGACCGCCACCCGGTGGTCGAGCTGAGCACGCACCTCGCGCGCGACGTCCGTGTATCGCGGCTCGGGGTAGGGGGTGCGCGGCTCGGCGAGGCTGTGCGCGATGACGATCGCGGCATCCGATCCGGCCACGACCTGGACCATCCGCGGGTCGCGGAGACCCGTCGTGTCGTTCACGATGGAGGCACCGGCGGCGATCACGGCCGCGGCGACCTCGGGCTGGAACGTATCGACGCTCACCGCTCCCCGGCAGGACAGCGCCTCGACGACCGGCACGACGCGCGCGCACTCCTCGTCGACCGGCACGGCCGGGCCGGGGGCGAACTTCACCCCGCCCACGTCGACGATGTCGGCGCCGGCGTCGAACGCGGCCATCCCCGCCGCGACGGCCGCGTCCAGGGCGAACGTCGCGCCCCGGTCGTAGAAGGAGTCAGGCGTGCGATTGACGATCGCCATCACCGCGATCCGGCGGCGGAGGTCGAAGACGTGCCGCCCGGCGCGAAGGGGGGTCGTCCGACTCCGAGTGAGCTGCGCCGGACGGGTGTCGTGCGGGACGGGGGCGGTCATCCGGCGAGTTCCTCCAGCGCGACGGAGGGGTCGGCGAGGGCCGCGGCATCCACCGGCGACTGTGCGCGCACGAGATCCTGGATCTTCTCGTTCACGTCCCAGACGTTGACGTTCATGCCGCCGACGACGCGGTTCTCGCGCACCCAGAAGGCGATGTACTCGCGGGCGGCCAGATCACCGCGGATGACGAGTTCGGCATCACTCATCAGGGGGGCGTACCCCGAGAGTTCCATCCCGAGGTCGTACTGGTCGGTGTAGAAGTACGGGATCCCGTCGTGCACGGCATCCTGGCCCAGCATCGCGCGCGCCGCGACCGGGCCGGCAGTGCGTGCGTTCGCCCAGTGCTCGCTTCGCAGGCGCCCGCCGAGCACGGGATGCCAGGCGTTGGCGACGTCGCCCGCCGCGAAGACGTCGGGGGCGCTCGTCCGCAGGCTCGCGTCGGTGAGGATGCCGCGGTCGACCTGGAGTCCCGCCCGCTCGGCGAGCCCGGTGTTGGGCACCGCGCCGACGCCGATCAGCACGAGATCGGCCGGCACCGTCTCCCCGTCGACCACGACGCCGGTCGCACGATCCGTCCCCGCGATCCCCTCGACGCCGACGGACGTCCGAAGGTCCACTCCGTGCTCGGTGTGCAGCCGGGCGAATTCCGCGCCGAGCCGGACGCCGAGCGCGGGCGCAAGCGGTACCGGGTCGCGTTCGAGCACGGTGACCTCGTTTCCGAGTTCACGCGCCGTCGCCGCAACTTCCAGACCGATCCATCCGGATCCGACGAGCACGAGACGGCGCCCGCCCGCCCGGAGTGCGCTCGCGAGGGCGTCGGCATCGTCCAGCCGGCGGAGGGTGTGCACGCCCGGCAGGTCGGCCCCCGGAATCGGCAGGTGGCGCGGGCTCGACCCGGTCGCGAGAAGGAGGGCGTCGTAGGCGACCCGCTCGCCGTCGCCCAACTCCACGCGGTGCGCGTCCGGGTCGATCGTCACGACCGTCGTCTCGGTCCGCAGGGTCATCCCGTGATCGGCGTACCAGTGCCGCGGATGCAGGATCACCGCGTCGAGGCCCTCGCGCCCGGCGAGGTAGCCCTTTGACAGCGGCGGCCGCTGGTACGGCGGGTGGCCTTCCTCCGTCACGATCGTGATGTCGCCGTCGTACCCCTCGGTGCGCAGCGTCTCGGCGGCCGTGGCGGCGGCGAGGCCTCCGCCGACGATGAGGTGATGGGTCATGGCATCCTCCCCGAGGTCTCGGTCCGAAGCGCGAAGCGCAGTTCCGGATCGTTCTGGAACGCACCGCGCACGGCGGCGGTGCGGGTCTCGGCGCCGGGAGTGCGAACACCGCGGATCGACATGCACAGGTGCTCTGCGCGCACGACCACCGCCACCCCGCGCGGGTCGAGCGCCTCCTCGAGATCGTCGGCGATCTGCACCGTCATTCGCTCCTGCACCTGCAGCCTCCGGGCATGCCGCTCCACGACGCGGGCGAGTTTGGACAGCCCGACCAGCCGGGTTCCCGGCAGGTAGGCGACGTCGACCTCTCCGCGGAACGGCAGCAGGTGGTGCTCGCACAAGGATGTGAACCGGATGCCGCGGACGACGACGGGCTGGTCGTACCGCTCGTCGTTGGGGAAGGTCGTCATCACGAACGGGTGCGACGTGGTCATGTCGATCAGTGCGTCCACCACGCGGCGCGGGGTGTCCGCCAGGTGTTCGTCGGCCACGTCGTAGCCGAGGGCGATGAGCAGATCTGCCACGGCACTCATCGCCCGCGCCCGATCGACCGGGTCGTCCTCGACGGCGTGGAGGGTGGCGGTGGAGGTCATGGCGGCTCCCTTCTGTCCTGACGGTACGACGGCGCTCGAATAAAGTCAATCTTTTTGTTTTTAGAGTGGTATGCTGACCTCATGGCACCGCGCAATGACCTCGATGCGGTCGGGGCACTGAACGACCCGGTGCGTCGGCGCCTCTACCGATTCGTCGCCGACGCCGGCGGGCCGGTCACCCGGGATGCGGCCGCCAACGCCCTCGGGCTCCCCCGGAGCACGGTCGCGCTCCATCTCGAAAGACTCGTCGACGCCGGAGCACTCGCCGCGACGAGCCGCAGACCGCCCGGCCGCGGCGGCCCCGGCGCCGGACGACCCGCGCGCCTGTACACCACCGTGCCCGAGCTCGCCGCCAGCATCCCGGAACGCCACTACGAGCTCGCCGGCGCCCTCCTCGCCGCCGCCGTCGAGCAGGCGGATGCCGCCGGCACGAGCGTCCGCGCCGCGCTCGGCGAAGTCGCCCACCGCACGGGCGCACAGCTCGGGTCGGCATCCGACTCCCTCGAGCAGGCCCTGACGTCGTGCGGGTACGCGCCCCAGGACGACGGCACGGGCGGCATCCTCCTCGAGAACTGTCCGTTCCACGTGCTCGCCCAGCGCCACACCGACCTCATCTGCTCGGCGAACCTCTGCCTCATCGAGGGCATGGCCGCAGCCACGGGCGACGAACGCACCCCGGCCCTCACACCGCAGGACGGCCGCTGCTGCGTCACCGTCCGGGCCGCGACGACGTGACCGTACGGACACCGCGTGCCTCAGAACTCCGCACCGGGCCGGGCGGCAGACTGAACGCGTGCTGCATTTCGAGATGATCGTGCCGCCGGCACTCGCTCTCACCGTGGACGACGTGCTCACCGACCATGCGGAGGCCGTGTCGAACGTGATCCGGCTTCCGCATGCCGGAGCGGACCCGCGCGGGGACGTGATCCTGTGCGACGTGACCCGAGCCGACGCCACCGACCTCCTCGCCGCCCTCCATCGAGCCGGACTGGATGCCGTCGGATCGATCTCCATCACCCCGGTGGACCTGTCGCTCTCGCGTACAGCGACCACCACGGGTGCGGCGATCTTCGGGAGCGACGACGACGCGGTCGTCTGGCAGGAGGTCGAGGCCCGGGCCGGCGACGAGGCGCAGATCTCGACGACCTACATCATGTTCATGGTGATCGCCACGCTGATCGCGGCCGTCGGCGTCGTCGCGGATCAGCCCATCCTCATCGTCGGCGCCATGGTCGTCGGGCCCGACTTCGGACCGCTCGCGGCGATCGCCGTCGGCGTCGTCCGGCGGCGTGCGTCGGTGGTCGGCCGCTCCGCCCTGGCCCTGCTGGCCGGCTACGGCGCGGGCATCCTCATCGCCATCCCGTTCTCCTGGATCATGATGCGGCTGCACATCTTCCCGCCCAATCCGTTCGCGGAGCCCCTGCCCGCCACCTCGTTCATCTGGCAGCCCGATCCGCTCAGCTACATCGTCGGCTTCCTCGCCGGCATCGCCGGCATCCTGTCGCTCACCTCCGCGAAGTCGGGGGCGCTCATCGGCGTGCTGATCTCGGTGACGACCATCCCGGCGGCCGGGGCGGCCGGTCTCGCGATCGCCTCGCACGAGTGGGGCACGGTCGGGACCTCGCTCATGCAGCTGGTCGTCAACCTCGTCGCGATCGTCACCGCCGGAACCCTCACGCTCGCCGTCCAGGTCCGTCTCGCACGCCGTCGCGCACGTCGTCCGGCGCCGCAGGGCCGGGCATCCTGACGGCATCCGACACTCTCTGCACTCCCTATGCAGTCACTGGACGCGCCGCATACATCCCCCGCAGATTCCCGGGGACTGGCATATTAGGTGCCATGACCGCAGCCCGCATTCTCGTCGTGGACGATGAGCCCAACATCCGCGACCTCCTCATCACGAGCCTCCGCTTCGCCGGCTACCAGGTGCGTGCCGTCGCGAACGGCGCCCAGACGATCTCGGCGGTGCTCGAGGAAGAGCCAGACCTGATCATCCTCGACGTCATGCTCCCCGACATGAACGGCTTCAGCGTCACCAAGCGCCTCCGCGGCGCCGGGTACACCGCGCCGATCCTGTTCCTCACGGCGAAGGACGAGACCGAAGACAAGATCGCCGGGCTCAACGCCGGCGGCGACGACTACGTCACCAAGCCCTTCAGCCTCGACGAGATCGTCGCCCGCATCCAGGCGATCCTGCGTCGCACCATGCAGGTCGACGAGGAGTCGGTGATCCGCGCAGGCGAGATCACGATGGATCAAGACACCCACGACGTCTTCGTCGGCGATGCGCAGATCGAACTGAGCCCCACGGAGTTCAAGCTGCTGCGCTACCTCATGCTCAACCCTAACCGCGTGCTGTCCAAGGCACAGATCCTCGACCACGTCTGGGAGTACGACTTCAACGGCGACGCCGGCATCGTGGAGAGCTACATCTCCTACCTGCGGCGCAAGATCGACCCGCACTCGTCGGAGCCGCTCATCCAGACCAAGCGCGGCTTCGGCTACATGCTGAAGACCGGCAGCAAGCCCGCCTGAACACCGGAGGTCGGCCCCTGAGCGAAAGTCCGGATGCCGTCACCGGCTGGTGGCGTGGCGTCAGCCTGCGCGGAAAGGTGACCGGGGTCACCGTCGCGGTGCTGATCGTCGGCCTCTTCGTCGCCGGCCTCGGGACGATGGTCTTCCTGCGCAGCGCGCTGGATGCCAGCCTCGACTCCCAGGTGGAGCAGCTGTCCAACGTCGACGTGTGGAGCGCGACGTTCGATGCGAAGACCGAGAACGGCACCACCACGTTCACCGCCAAGTCGAAGGCCCCCGGCGTCAACTACTCCGTCGCGATCTACGACGCCCGCGGCAAGCAGCTTGCGACGGCGGTGCCGGACGGCTCCGATCAGCCGGTGTTCCCCGAGTCCTTTCCCACACAGGAGACGGCCGTCCGCGGCACCGACGCATTCTCGCTCGACGGCACGGACGGGTCCGGCTTCCGCGCCAGCGTCTCGACGTTCGTTGTGCCCGGGTCCACGGCGCTCTACACGCAGCTCGTGGCTCTGCCGACCACCACCGGCGACAAGATCCTCGCCACGTATCTCGGCATCTACAGCGTGCTGGCGATGCTGACGATCATCCTCGGCGCCGTCGGGACTCGCTGGCTCGTCACGCTCGCGTTCCGCAGCCTCGGGCAGGTCGAGTCGACGGCCATGTCGATCGCAGCGGGCGACTTCAGCCAGCGCCTCACCGACATCGAGCCCGAGCACACCGAGGTCGGCCGGCTGAAGCTCGCCATCAATGCGATGCTCGGCCGAGTGGATGCCGCGCTCGGCGCCCGCGATGCCACGGTGCGGCAGATGCGCCGGTTCATCGGGGATGCCAGCCACGAGCTTCGCACTCCGCTCGTGACGGTCCGCGGCTACGCGGAGCTCTATCGCATGGGCGCGATCAGCTCCGACGAAGACATCGCGCAGGCGATGGAGCGCATCGAGAAGGAGGCCATCCGCATGGGGGTGATGGTCGAAGACCTCCTCGCGCTCACCCGCCTCGACGAGCGCCGCGAAGAGGTCGAGCTCGTCGCTGTGCACCTGCGTCCGATCGCATACGACGCGGCCCTGGACGTGCGCGCCGTCAGCTCGCGCGTCGTCCGGGTTGTCGACTCCACCCGCGACAACAGCACGCGATCGCACGCTCCGGCGGCACCCACGCCCGCTCCCCCGGGGCCCGGCGCCAAGCGCCGGTCCGGCAGCGGCGGGCTGACCGGTGCCCGCAGCCTGCTGCGCCGTCGCCCGCGCGGGTCCACCGGCCCCATCGAGCCACTGCCGCCCGAGGCGCTTGCTCCTGTTGCACCCGAGCCACCGGTCGGTCTGGAGCCGATCGTGCTCGGCGACGAGAACCGCATCCGCCAGGTCGTCACGAATCTGCTGGCGAACGCCCGCCGCTACACCCCCGACGATTCGCCCATCGAACTGGGTGTCGGTCTCGACGAAGCCGCGCGGATCGGCTGGATCGATGTGATCGACCACGGACCGGGCATCCCCGACCAGATCAAGCATCAGATCTTCCAGCGCTTCTGGCGAGCGGACAACTCGCGCACGCGCGAGACCGGAGGGTCAGGGCTCGGCCTGGCGATCGTCGCCTCGATCGTGGAGGCGCTGCACGGCACGGTGGAGGTGCTCGACACCCCCGGCGGGGGTGCGACGTTCCGCATCGCGTTCCCCCTCGCCGAGGACGCCGCGCGTGCGGCGCAGCTGTCCATCGAGACGCAGCCGATCGACCGGCTCGACCTGCCCGGCATCGAATGACGAGGCCGCCGGCTGTCCACAGGCGGCCGGGTCCGGGCGGCATCCCGCTCCCCTCCACAGCGCCCTGATCGGCGCGGACGCCGGGGCGGCGCATGCTCGTAACGTGGTGCCACCTCAACGAAAAGGAGCCACCATGGCCGTCTACGCCGTCGATTCCGACGCCGTCCTCACCGCCCACACCGCCGTCCGCGGCACCATCGAACGCCTCCAGACCGAGACGCAGTCGATGATGTCGCAGCTGGTCAGCCTGCAGTCCTCGTGGACGGGCACCGCCTCGACAGCGTTCCAGCATGTCGTCGACCAATGGCGCGCCACCCAGCATCAGGTCGAGGAGTCGCTCGCCGGCATCAACACGGCACTGGCCGGCGCCGGTCGCCAGTATGCCGAGGCGGAAGCCGTCACGGCGGGGCTGTTCCGCTGAGGGCCGCAGAAACAGGGATGCCCCCGACCGTGACGGTCGGGGGCATCCCTGTGCGAGGGGCGTGGATCAGAAGTCCATGCCACCGGTCGGGTCGGCCGGAGCCGCCGCGACCTTCTCGGGCTTGTCGGCGACGACGGCCTCGGTGGTGAGGAACAGGCCGGCGATCGACGCAGCGTTCTGCAGCGCCGAGCGGGTGACCTTCACCGGATCGTTGATGCCCGCGGCGAGCATGTCGACGTACTCACCGGTCGCGGCGTTGAGGCCCTGGCCCGCGGGGAGCTCGGCGACCTTGTTCGCGACGACGCCCGGCTCGAGACCGGCGTTGAGGGCGATCTGCTTCAGCGGAGCCTCGATGGCGACCTTGACGATGTTCGCACCGGTGGCCTCGTCACCCTCGAGGGCGAGTCCGTCGAACGCCTTCTGGCCGGCCTGGATGAGCGCGACGCCACCACCGGGCACGATGCCCTCCTCGACGGCCGCCTTCGCGTTGCGGACGGCGTCCTCGATGCGGTGCTTGCGCTCCTTGAGCTCGACCTCGGTGGCCGCGCCCGCCTTGATGACGGCCACGCCGCCGGCGAGCTTGGCGAGGCGCTCCTGCAGCTTCTCGCGGTCGTAGTCGCTGTCGGTGTTCTCGATCTCGCGACGGATCTGGGTCACGCGACCCTCGATCTGCGCCTGGTCGCCGGCACCCTCGACGATGGTCGTCTCGTCCTTGGTGACGATGACCTTGCGCGCGCGGCCGAGGAGGTCGAGCGTGGTGTTCTCGAGCTTGAGGCCGACCTCTTCGGTGATGACCTGGCCGCCGGTGAGGATCGCGATGTCCTGGAGCTGAGCCTTGCGGCGGTCGCCGAAGCCGGGGGCCTTGACGGCGACCGACTTGAAGATGCCGCGGATCTTGTTCAGCACCAGCGTCGCGAGCGCCTCGCCCTCGACGTCTTCGGCGATGATGACGAGCTCCTTGCCGTCCTGGATCACCTTGTCGACGACGGGCAGCAGGTCCTTGATGTTGCCGATCTTCTGGTTCGCGATGAGGATGTACGGGTCCTCGAACACGGCCTCCTGGCGGTCGGGGTCCGTGACGAAGTAGGGGTTCAGGAAGCCCTTGTCGAAGCGCATACCCTCGGTGAGCTCGAGCTCGGTGCCGAAGGTGTTGGACTCCTCGACGGTGACCACGCCCTCCTTGCCGACCTTGTCGATGGCCTCGGCGATCAGACCGCCGATCTCGGAGTCGCCGGCCGAGATCGAAGCCGTGGCGGCGATCTCCTCCTTGGTCTCGACCTCCTTGGCGTCGGCGAGCAGCTGCTCGGTGAGAGCCTTGACGGCCTTCTCGATGCCGCGCTTGAGGCTGATCGGGTCGGCGCCGGCGGCGACGTTGCGCAGGCCCTCGCGCACGAGCGCCTGGGCGAGCACGGTGGCGGTGGTGGTACCGTCGCCCGCGACGTCGTCGGTCTTCTTGGCGACCTCCTTGACCAGCTCGGCGCCGATCTTCTCGTACGGGTCGTCGAGCTCGATCTCCTTGGCGATCGAGACACCGTCGTTCGTGATCGTGGGGGCGCCCCACTTCTTCTCGAGCACGACGTTGCGACCGCGCGGGCCCAGCGTCACCTTGACGGCGTCGGCCAGGGTGTTCAGGCCGCGCTCGAGGCCACGACGGGCCTCCTCATCGAAAGCGATGATCTTTGCCATGTGTGTCGTCCCTCCAGGACGTTCGCTTTGGGGTTCTAGCACTCGACGAACGCGAGTGCTAACGCCATTCTGGCACTCTCCCCTGCCGAGTGCAAACACCCGCGACGCGGAACGCCGCACGACCGGGTCGACGGCGGGCGTCCGGCCGTCAGCGGCGGTCGCTGCCGGGCTGTGCGCCGCCGAGGCGCGCTCGGCTCTGCTCGCGCCGCGACTCCTGCAGGCGACGCAGACGAGCCACCAGCACGGGGTCGTACGCCAGCGCCGCCTGAGTGTCGATCACCCGGCCGAGCAGCTGGTAGTAGCGCGGAGGCGTCAGACCGAGCCGAGCCCGGATCGCCTCCTCCTTGCCTCCGTCGTGCCGTCCGCCGGCACGGTCCTGCCAGTCGGCCTCGAACTCGAGGATGCTCCGCTCGCGCTCGCCGAGGCGTCCCGGTGCCGGGGCGTCGATCAGGTGCGGGAAGGTCACGACTTCACGTTAACCCGCGCCTCCGGCCACCGGAGCGCGGCGCTCCGATGCCCAGCGGATCCAGCCGCCGAGCGGGTCGACGGCGGCCAGCACGTCCCCGTCGAGCGCGAGGGCGAACCCGTCGCGCGGCCAGGCGTCGACGTCGACCGGTTCGGTCCAGGCGTCGTGCAGCGACGGGGCGTCGAGGGTGATCCAGCGCCCGGCTTCGCGAGCCGCCGCGATGATCCGCTCACGACCCGCCCGCGGAACGTGGGCGAGGACGCCGGGGGTGGTGACGACCAAGGTGGCCTCCGGTGCGGCCCGTCGCACGCGCGCGGCGACCTCGGGGATGAGGTCGGCGGCGTCTCCGGCGACGAGGGAGGGCGGATCGGCCGCAGCGACGTCGAGGGCCGCACGCACCCTCTCGACGCGCCCGTCCTCACCCGGCCAGACGAGTCCCTCCAGCCAGCGGCGGTCCATCGGATCCCGGGCATCCAGCGGCTGCAGGTCGATGCCGTGGCGGGCGACGATCTGCGGCATCCGCGCGGGAGGCGCCCCCTCGACCCGGCAGTCGAGCACGACTCTCGTCGGCCCGTCCGCGGGGTCGACGGACCGGATGCCCTCCGCCCCGCGATAGCGGTAGGAGTACCGGTCGGGGTAGAGGCACAGCCCGGCGCTGGCGCCGACTTCGAGCAGCGCGATCGGGCCCTCCAGGAGACTGAGCGCCGGCAGCAGGACGGCGCTGCGCAAGGGTTCGTTGGTCTGCACGGTTCGCCGGCCGCATTCCGCCACGACGGCGTCCGCGTGGGCGAGCAGCCACCCCGCCCACTCCGGGAACGGGGCTTCGGGGGCGCCGAGCAGGCGGGTCACCGCGAAGACGAGCGGCGGCTGCCGGTGGGACGCCGGAATGCGCGCGAGCACGGCGAGCACGGCGGGATCGGATGCCGCTCCCGCCGCCCAGTCGGCGTACAGCGCCGAGCGACCCGGCGCCTCGTCACGGGCGAAGCGGGCGTAGCGTTCCCCGGTGGCGTCGGCATCGGTCATCCGTCCATTCTGTCGCGTGCCCCGGGAACACTCCGAGGCGCGGTCGGGTTGAATGGGTGTCGGAGGCCCCCATGACGTATTCCGTGAACAAGACCGACGACCAGTGGCGCGAGGAGCTCAGCGACGCCCAGTACGCAGTGCTGCGGCAGGCGGGCACCGAGCGCCCGTGGACCGGTGAGCTGCTCGACGAGGACCGCGCCGGCCTGTACACGTGTGCGGCGTGCGGTGCCGAGCTGTTCCGCAGCGGCACCAAGTTCGACTCGCACTGCGGCTGGCCGAGCTTCTACGAGTCGATCCGGCCCGACGCCGTCGAGCTCTTGCGCGACGACAGCCTGGGCATGGAGCGCACGGAGGTGCGCTGCGCGAACTGCGGCTCGCACCTGGGTCACGTGTTCCCCGACGGGTTCGGCACCCCCACCGGCGACCGATACTGCATGAACTCGATCTCCCTGGAGTTCACCGCCGAGGACTGACGCGAGGTGTGACGCGCCCGGTCATCCGGCGACGGGATCCTCCGGCGGCTCCGGGATCACCCGCAGGCCGTCCGGCGAGTTCGCCGACTGGGCGAGGACCTCCAGCCAGGCGCGGTTGAGGTTCTCCGACCGGGGGCCGTCGTACTTGAACTGCAGAGACGATGCCTGGTTGATCCACACCGTCATGCGCCCGCCGCCCAGGCTCGCGTCTTCCATCCAGGTGAAGTTGAAGGGCTCGCCGCGGGCGAGCTTGTCCTTGATCACCACCTGCAGGTGCATCAGCGTCCGGTCGTCGAAGTACGTCCGGGACGCGTGGTTGTAGCTGAACCTCCCCATGATGGGGCCTTCTCTCGCAGTCGCGGCCGCGGTGATCGCGCCCGCCACTGCCAACGGTCCTCCCACCCGCGCGCAACCGCAATGCCCCGACCGTGTTGCTAGAGCGTACAGGTGGGCCAGTGGTCTTCAGCCCATTCCGGCCAGCTCTGCCAGCCCGGTGGAGGAGCGGGAATCTCGCCGCCGTCGAGTTCGGCAGCATCGGGCGCCTGGAACTGCTCGCGCCACCGGTCCACATCGGCTGCACTCATCGGGAACGTCTCGTCAGGTGCCGTGGCCTGGCGGTGGACGATCCGGGCGATCTGGAGGTCCTTGTCGACCGGCAGGTAGACCACCTGGCACGATGCCCCGGCCGATCGCGCCAGCCAACGCAGCGCCGATCGCTCGTCGCGACCCCACAGCCCGAAGTCCAGCACGACGCTCATCCCGCGCCGGAGAGCCTGGAGGGCGACGGAGATGAGCCGACCCTCCAGCACCCACCGCTCGCCACCCGGACGCTGGAAATCGCCGATGACGTTGCCGAACAAGGAGATGTGCCACTCGTCCGCGGTCAGTCGAAGCGCGTGGGCCGCGGCAGCGAGTTCCTCGGCACGGGTGGTCTTCCCCGCACCGGGGAGCCCCACCACCAGGAACATCGTGGGGGTGCTCGGCGCGGCGCGGATCTGCTCGGGCGTGGCTGCGATCATGATTGCGAGGGTCGCTCCCTCCCGGGCGTTGCGGTGCCGGCTACAGGACTTGAACCTGCAACCCCCGTATTACAAGTACGGTGCGCTACCAATTGCGCCAAGCCGGCCAGGCCCGCGGAGCGGACCACCCTCGAGTCTAGGGCGTCGGCGAACCGCCCCCGCACACTGACCCTCTTGCACCCCCGGATCGGCGGGTCTATGATCCGGCTATCCATCACTGGGGAAGTCGCCGACGGCAAGCGGAGGTGTCTGATGGTCTCTTCGAGTGCACACGTCCTCGTGTGGGCGCACGTCGCGGGTGCCGTGGACCCGGGCGGTTCACCGTCGCCGTCTCCGAGCCCTGCCGATGCCCTCGGCCCCGCGCTCAATGCCGCTGGCCTCATCTGGGCGCTGTGCGGCGCGATGCTCGTCGCGCTCATCGCCCTGCTGATCTACGGATGGCCGAGCGCGAAGAACAAGAGCCGGGCGAGCAACAGCGTGGTCCGCTCGTGGCTCGCGGTGAGTCTGACGGCGGGACTGCTCATCTTCACGGCGGCATCCTTCGGCGGGAACGACGGCGGACTGCAGAAGATGCTGGTCGGCGCGGTCATCGCCGCCGTCGGCGGCGCCGGGGCGTTCTACTTCGCGACGAAGGCGAACGAGACTGCGACGTCGGCCATCCTGCAGGCGGCGAAGGGCAGCGAAGGGAGGCCGGGCGCGTCGACACTGCTCCTGAGCAAGACGGCGGATGCCTCGAAGCTCACGAACCCGGCCACCACCGGAAACGTGATCACGTACCACTTCAAGGTGACCAACAGCGGCACCGACGCCCTCACGGATGTCGCGGTCTCCGACTCGGTCGCGCCGCCGAAGGCGGTCGACTACGTCTGGCCCGGAGTGCCGGGCGAGCTCAAGGCCGGAGAGGTCGCGACGGCGACCTCCCACTACCAGCTGGTCGGCAAGGACCTCGACGCGAAGTCGGTGATCTCCGCCGCGACCGCGACGGGCAGACCGCCCCACGGCGCCGTGGTCCGGTCGGAGCCGGAGCACACCACGACCGCGCTCGGGACGTAGGGCGGCGTCAGTTCTTCGCGGTGGCCGTGGGGCTCGGTGTCGGCGACGGCGAGGCCGAGCTGTAGTACGAGTCGCTCGCGATGGTGAGCACGAACTGCGCGAACTCCTTCGGGTCGCTGAGCGCACCCACGTACGGCTGACCGTTCACGAGGATCATCGGCGCCGAGGTCAGTGCGACGTCCTTGGTGCCGGGAAGCCCGGCCAGCGCCTTGTCGGTCGACGCCTTGACCCACGATGCGTAGTCCTCGCCCTCGATGCAGGAGCGCACCGGCTTGGGCGACGCGGCACCCGACGCGATCGCCAGGTCCGCGAGCTGCTGGTCGGAGAGACCGTCGGAGCCCTGGTCGGGCTGACGGGTCAGCAGGGCGTTGTTGTACGCGAAGAACGTGTCGGACGAGTACGTCGCGACGCACGCGGCCGCGCTCGCGGCGCGCAGCGAGTACTTCGTACCGTTCGACTTCGGCGTCAGCATCGCCACCGGGTAGTAGGTGAGGGTCGCCGCCTTCTGGGTGACCCACTTGGTCAGCTGGGCCGCGTTGGCCGACTGGAACTGCGCCGCGCCGGGCGCCAGGTAGTCGACGTAGACGCGGATGTCGACCGACCCCGCCTGTGCCGTGGCCGAGCCGCTCGGCTTCGGAGAGGACGCCGGAGCCGTGGGCTTGCTCGTCGGCTTGCCCGCAGCAGGACTCGGGGTGGATGCCGGAACCGACGCGGCGTCGCTGCCGATCATCCCCTTCACCGCCGTCACCTCGAAGCCGCCCTCGGTGACGTGCGCCGGTGAGAGCTCGGGCTTGGATGCCGCCGACGTGACCGTCCAGGTGACCGCCACCGCCACCACGCCGACCACCGCGACCACCGCAGTCGTGAGCGACGCGCGACGGATGCGTCGCGCTCGTGACTGCTTGGCCCGCACCTGCTGCGCCTTCTCGCGCACCGCCTGACGACGGTCTCCCTGATCGGGCACGTTCGGTGACTGGTCGCTGGACATGGAACCTCTCGACGCAAACCTCAGGGTGGAAATCTCGGGCACGCCGGTCGGATCGAGCCGGTCCGCCGTGCGGATCGCTGGGGGGAAGCGATGACTCCGATGCTAGACAGACAGGCTGTGAAATGCCCAGACGGCGCCTGCCACCGAGCCGTCAGTGCGCACTTCCCCGACCGGTGTCCGGCCCGACGTCAGCACATCGCAATCCATGTCATACTGATGCGAACGCCCAACGGTGGGCGTGCGGGGAGCCCCCGCTCATTCCTCACTACGGATCGTCCGGCACGTACCTGCCGGTGAAGGAGAAGAGAAAATGGCGTCCGTCACCTATGACAACGCGACCCGGCTCTACCCCGGCGGCACCCGTGCCGCGGTGGACAAGCTCAACCTCGAAGTCGGGGATGGTGAGTTCCTCGTCCTGGTCGGCCCTTCCGGTTGCGGTAAGTCGACGTCCCTGCGCATGCTCGCCGGCCTCGAAGAGGTCAACGACGGCCGGATCCTGATCGGCGACCGCGACGTCACCGACGTCCCGCCGAAAGACCGCGACATCGCGATGGTCTTCCAGAACTACGCGCTCTACCCGCACATGACGGTCGCCGAGAACATGGGCTTCGCCCTGAAGATCGCCGGCGTCGGCAAGGACGAGCGCGCCGCGCGCGTCCTCGAGGCCGCGAAGCTCCTCGACCTCGAGCAGTACCTGACCCGCAAGCCGAAGGCCCTCTCGGGCGGCCAGCGTCAGCGCGTCGCCATGGGCCGCGCGATCGTCCGGCAGCCGCAGGTGTTCCTCATGGACGAGCCGCTGTCGAACCTCGACGCGAAGCTGCGCGTGCAGACCCGCACCCAGATCGCCTCGCTGCAGCGCCGGCTCGGCGTCACCACGGTCTACGTCACGCACGACCAGACCGAGGCGCTCACCATGGGCGACCGCATCGCCGTGCTCAAGGACGGACTCCTGCAGCAGGTGGGCACCCCGCGCGACCTGTACGAGAAGCCGAAGAACGTGTTCGTCGCCGGCTTCATCGGCTCCCCCGCGATGAACCTGTTCGGCGTCGACCTGGCCGAGGGCGGCGTCCGCTTCGGCGACCTCATCGTCCCCGTCGAGGCGGACACCCTCGGCAAGGCGCACGGCTCCGAGGTCACGATCGGCGTCCGCCCCGAAGACATCCAGGTCTCCCACGACGGCCAGGGTCTGCGCGTCACCGTGGACCTCGTCGAGGAGCTCGGTGCCGACGGCTACCTCTACGGTCACACCACGATCAACGGCAAGCGCACCGACCTGGTCGCGCGCGTCGACGGCCGCAACCACCCGAACGCGGGCGAGCAGGTCGTGCTCACCCCCGTCCCCGGCCACGTGCACGTGTTCGACATCGAGTCGGGCGACCGCCTCACCGACCGGGCGATCGCTTCGGCGTAACCGGATCCGACCAGGCGGCGCGGGCGAGGGAGACCTCGACCGCGCCGCCTCGTTCTTTCACCGACCGGGAGGATGCGGTGACCGAAGCACTCACCATCACGGCGAGCTCGATCGATCCGGGGCTGCTCGTGCTGCCCTGGCGGACGCCCCTGGCCGACTGGCCCAGCCGCGACATCGTGTACCTGCCCAAGGGCATCTCCCGACACCTCGTGCGGTTCGCCAACCTGTCCGAGCGCGTCGTGGCGATCAAGGAGACGACCGCCGAGATGGCCCGGCGCGAGTACGACATGCTCGGCAGCCTCGCCCGCCTGGACGTGCCGTGCGTCGACCGCGTCGCGGTGATCGACGGACGGGAGGATGCCGACGGGAACCCGCTTCCGGCGGCACTCGTCACCGCGCACCTGAAGTTCTCGCTCCCCTACCGTGCGCTGTTCACCCAGGTGCTGCGTCCCGAGACGGCCACCCGCCTCGTGGACGCCCTGGCGGTGCTGCTCGTGCGCCTGCACAACGTCGGCTTCTTCTGGGGGGACGTCTCGCTCTCGAACACGCTCTTCCGTCGGGATGCCGGCGCCTTCGCCGCTTATCTCGTGGACGCCGAGACCGGTGAACTCCACGAGGCGGGCCTCACCCCCGGCCAGCGGATGCACGATCTGGACATCGCCCGCACCAACATCGCCGGCGAGATCATGGATCTCGCCGCCGGCGGACGCCTCGAAGGCGGCGCCGACGCGCTCGCGATCGCCGACGGGATCATGTCCGCCTACTACTCGCTGTGGGCCGAGCTCACCGACCGCGAGACCTTCAGCGTGTCGGAGGCGTGGCGCCTCACCGAGCGGGTGGAACGCCTCAACGCCCTGGGGTTCGACATCGGCGAGATGGCGATCCAGACGACGGCTGACGGCGAGCGGGTGTCCATCCAGCCGAAGGTGGTGGACGCCGGACACCACCAGCGTCGCCTCATCCGGCTGACCGGGCTCGATGTCGAGGAGAACCAGGCGCGACGGCTGCTCAACGACCTCGACGAGTACCGGCTGCGCCGCACGTCGTCCCGCGCCTCCGAGTCCGACGACGAGGAGCGACTCGCCCACGAATGGCTCACGCGCGTTTTCGAGCCCGTCGTGCGGGCGATCCCGTGGGAGCTGCGCGCGAAGCTCGAGCCCGCGCAGGTCTTCCACGAGGTGCTCGAGCACCGGTGGTTCCGCGCCCAGGAGCAGAGTCGCAGCATCCCCCTCGCCGAGGCCCTGTCGAGCTACATCGACACCGAGCTGCGCCACCGCCGCGATGAGGCGACCGTGATGGGTCCGCCCACCGAGACGATGGCGCTGCCGGTGATCACCGCAGACATCGCGACACACGACACCGACGACGACGAGATCGACTGGCGCGATCTCGTCTGAGCGGCGGCGCGCTCAGTAGCCGACGGTGAAACGGGCGCGGCGGTGGGCGCCCTTCTCGACCTCGTCGACGACGGCGACCGCGAAGTCCGCGCCGGAGATGTAGGAGTTGCCCTCGGCATCCTCGACGACGACCTCGCCGCCGGTGCGGTAGCTGCCGGTGCGCTCACCGGGCTCCCAGGAGCCGAAGACCTTGGGCGGGTGCACCAGGAACCAGTCCAGGCCCTCGTCGGATGCCTCCAGCAGCTCCAGCGTGTCGATGCCGACCTTGGCCTCGTGACGGTATTCCTCGGGAACGCCGAGATCCCACAGCCGCGGACCACCCGGAGCCGACAGGCTGCCCATCGCGCCGCCGACCACGCCCAGTCGCGTGTCGGTGCCGGTCAGGTGGTCGGCGAGGACGCGGACGGCATCCAGTCCGAGGTCGAACATGTCGCCGCGCGGTGCCACCGCCGAGATGACGGCGTCCGCGCCGGTCAGGTCGTCCGCGATCGAGTCGATCTCCAGCACGTTCCCTGCGACGTAGACGACCCCCTCGACCGGCTCCTCGGGTGCCGTGCGCGAGATCGAGACCACCTCGTGCCCGCGCGCCGCCGCCTCGGCGACGATGTTCCCTCCGGCGTAGCCGGTTCCTCCGATGACCACGATGCGTGCCATGCTTCACTCCTTCGCCGCCCGGGTGGCGGCATCCAGGGATTTCAACGCACGTCGGGCCGAGGCATTCCGCCGATTGCGCTCGAAGTCAAACTCCGTGCGTACCGAGTCAGGCCGCGCGGACCGTCGACACGTGGAAGAGCGCGACGGATGCCGCGATCCCCGCGTTCAGCGACTCGGTCGCCGACGAGATCGGGATCGAGACGATCTGATCGCAGGTCTCCGTGACGAGGCGCGAGAGCCCCTTGCCCTCGGACCCCACGACGATCACGACCGGCCGGTCGGCCAGCTGGAGGTCGGGCAGCGAGACGTCGCCGCCGCCGTCCAGGCCGAGCACGAACACACCCTGCTTCTTGAGGTCCTTCAGGGTCGAGGTGAGGTTGCCCGCCACCGCGACCGGGATGCGCGCGGCCGCACCGGCGCTCGTCTTCCACGCGGCCGAGTTGACGCTCGCCGAGCGACGCTGCGGCACGATCACGGCGTGGCCGCCGAACGCCGCCGTGGAGCGGATGATGGCGCCGAGGTTGCGGGGATCCGTGATGCCGTCGAGGGCGACGAACAGCGGCGTCTGGCCGCGGTCGACGACCTGCTCGAGGACGTCCTGCACGTGCGCGTACTCATACGGCGGCACCTTGAGCGCCACGCCCTGGTGCACCCCGTCGAACCCGGCCATCCGGTCGAGCTCGGGCCGGGTGACCTCCAGCACCGGGATCTCCCGGTGATGCGCGATCGACAGCATCTCCTTGACGCGGTCGTCCATCTCGACGCGCTGCGCGATGTAGAACGCGGTCGCGGGGATCTTGGTGCGCAGAGCCTCGAGAACGCTGTTGCGTCCGGTGACGGTCTCGGTGTCGTCGTTCTGACGCGGCTTCGAGGTGCGGTTGACGTTCGCCTGCCGCTGCTTCGGCCGGCCGCCCGCTGCGACGAACCGCTCCTGGGCGGCCTTGCGCTTGCCGGCGACGTGCCAGGCGCGGTCCTCCGCCTTCGGGGTCGGGCCGCGGCCCTCGAGGGACTTGCGACCGTTGCCGCCGGACCCCTTGGTCGCGCCCTTCTTCTTGCTGTTGCCCGCTCCGGGGCGGGTCGGCTTAGCCATCGATCAGACTCCAATGCGTTCCGTCTGGGGTGTCTTCCAGGGCGATGCCGGCCGTCGCGATCGCATCGCGGATGCGGTCGGCCGCCGCCCAGTCCTTGTCAGCGCGCGCCTGGGCGCGCTGGGTGATCATCGTGCGCACGAGGGCGTCCAGGGCGGATGCCTCGGCGCCGGTGCCGCCCGCGTTCCATCGCGGGTCGAGGGGGTTGATGCCGAGGATGCCGGCCATCAGGATCGCCTGGTCGAACGCCTGGTGCACGGTGTCCTCGTCGCCCGCGTCGAACGCGGCGTTGCCGGCGCGCACGGTCTCGTGGAGCACCGCGAGCGCCTGCGGCACGCCCAGGTCGTCGTCCATGGCGGCGACGAACGCCTCGGGAAGACCCGGCCCGAAGACGAACCAGCCCTTCTCGCTGCGGGCGCGCAGCACGCGCTCGAGGAACGTGCGGATGCGTCCGAGCGCGGCGTAGGCCTCCGCCCAGCTGGCCTCGCTGAGATCGAGGCTGGAGCGGTAGTGGGCGGCGACCAGGGCGTAGCGGACCACGAGCGGGTCGTGCTCGGCGAGCACGTCTGCCGCGAGCACGAAGTTGTTCAGCGACTTCGACATCTTCTGGCCGCCGACGGTGACGAGCCCGTTGTGCACCCAGTAGCGGGCGAACGGGTCTCCGGCGGCCGTCGACTGGGCGAGCTCGTTCTCGTGGTGCGGGAAGCGCAGGTCGAGCCCTCCGCCGTGGATGTCGAACTCGGCGCCCAGGTACCGTCGCGACATGGCGGAGCACTCGATGTGCCAGCCCGGGCGTCCTGCTCCCCACGGGGAGTCCCAGGATGCGTCCTCCGGCTCGCCCGGCTTGGTTCCCTTCCACAGGGCGAAGTCCCGCGGGTCGCGCTTGCCGCGGGGGTCGGCGTCGGCCGCGGACTCCATGGCGTCCACCGACTGATGCGTGAGTTCGCCGTACGCCGGCCACGACCGCACGTCGAAGTACACGTCGCCCGCCGAGGCGTAGGCGTGCCCGGCGTCGATGAGACGCGCGATGAGCTCCTGCATCTGCGGGATGGACGCCGTCGCCCGCGGCTCGTAGGTCGGGGCATCCACGCCCACCGCCGTGTAGGCGTCGGTGAACTCCCGCTCCATGCGGTACGCCAGCGCCCACCACGGCTCGGCAGCGGTGGCGTTGTTCAGCACCTTGTCGTCGATGTCGGTGACGTTGCGCACGAAGGTGACGCGCTCGAACCGGTGGGCCAGCCACCGGCGGAGCACGTCGAAGCTGACGGCGGCGCGCACGTGCCCGATGTGCGGCCCCGACTGCACCGTCGGCCCGCAGACGTACATCGTGATGTTCTCCGGGTCGCCGGGCACGAAATCGCGCAGCGCCTGCGCGCGCGTGTCGTAGAGCCGAAGTGTCATCCCTCCAGCCTACCGGCCGGACCCTGCGCGATTCCGGGCAGAGGACGTCCGGTCGCGTAACGTGCGCGAAACGGGCGTCTGCGATGATCGTGGCGATGTCAGTCATCGAGATCCGCCCCGACGACCTCACCGGTCACGCGACCCGTGCGCTCATCACCGCGCACCTGGACGCGATGCACGCCGACACCCCGGCCGAGAGCGTCCACGCGCTCGGGCTGGACGAGCTCGCCCAGCCCTCGATCACGGTCTGGTCGGCGTGGTCCCGGGGCGAGCTCGCCGGCGTCGCCGCGCTGAAAGAGCTCGAATCCCATCGTGGCGAGATCAAGTCGATGCGCGTGCGCGACTCCTTCCGCGGCGAAGGGGTCGGGCGTGCGCTGCTCCAGCATCTGATCGAGGTCGCGAAGGAGCGCCGGATGACCAGCCTGTGGCTGGAGACCGGGACCACGGACGACTTCGTCGCAGCACGGCACCTCTACGAGCGCGCCGGGTTCATCGAGTGCGGCCCCTTCGAGGGCTACGTCGCCGACCCGCTGTCGATCTTCATGCGCCGCCTCATCTGACGGGGACGACGAGTGCGACGGCGGTGGCCGAGACGCCCTCGCTGCGGCCGGTGAAGCCGAGGCCGTCGGTCGTGGTCGCGCCCACCGTCACCGGCGCGCCGAGCGCGGCGGACAGCACCCGCTCGGCCTCGTGACGCCGCGGCGCGAAGCGCGGGCGGTTCGCCTGCACCTGGACGGTGACGTTGCCGACCGCCCACCCCGCTTCGCGGACGAGCTCCGCGGTGCGCCGCAGGAAGGCGTCGGCATGGGCACCGGCGAACTCCGGGCGCGCCGTGCCGAAGTGGGTGCCGATGTCGCCCAGCCCCGCGGCGGAGAGCGCGGCGTCGACGATCGCGTGCGCGACGGCATCTCCGTCCGAGTGCCCGGCGAGGGCCGGCTCCCCCGGCCACTCCAGACCCGCCAGCCAGAGAGTGCCGGCGCCGCCGAAGGCGTGCACGTCGGTGCCGATGCCCACCCGGGGCTGAGCGTGCGGCACAGCCGGCTCGTCGTTCCGTGCGCTGATCGCCCGCGTCGGCTCGCCGCCGTCCGCGACGAGCCGTGCGGCGCGCTCGAGATCGGCGGGCGTCGTGATCTTGAACGCGCGCTCGTCGCCGCGGACGGTGTCGACGCGATGCCCGGCCGCCGCCACCAGGGCCGCGTCGTCGGTGTACTCGTCGTCGGCCACGCGATAGGCGGTCTCCAGGACGTCCCGGCGGAACCCCTGCGGGGTCTGGGCCGCGGCGAGTTCGTCGCGATCGACCGCGCCGGCGACGACGCCGCCCGAGACCCGCTTCAGGGTGTCGACGACCGGCAGCACGGGCACGACGGCGGCGCTCCCCGCCGCCACGGCGGCGACGATGCGTTCGAAGACGTCGGCGGGCGTCAGAGCGCGCGCGGCGTCGTGCACGAGCACGATCTCGACGTCGCCCCAGAGGGCGGCGAGTCCGGCGGCGACGGATGCCTGCCTGCTCGCGCCGCCGGTCACCACCGTCACCAGGTCGGCACGGTCGGGTGCGGCATCCCGAGCCTCCGTGAGCGCCTCGCCCTCGTGACCCGCGGGCGCGACCACGACGACCTGCGCCGACGGCGCCGCGAACACGTTGCCGAGCGCGCGGTGCAGGATGCTGCGCGCACCGATCCCGACGAGGGCCTTCGGTGCTCCCGCACCCAGCCGGGTGCCGGAGCCCGCGGCCACGACGATGATCGCGATTCGTGGGACGGGAGTGATGCTCACGCCACGAGATTACCCGGATGCCGCGAGCGCCATGCGCCTGCGGCGGAGCCGGAAGGGAGGCTCAGGAAGCGAGGACCTCGTCGAGCACGAGCGATGCCTGCTCTTCGTCGGTCTTCTCGGCCAGGGCCAGCTCGGAGACGAGGATCTGACGGGCCTTCGCCAGCATCCGCTTCTCACCCGCGGACAGGCCGCGGTCCTGGTCTCGGCGCCAGAGGTCGCGGACGACCTCGCTGACCTTGATCACGTCTCCCGACGCGAGCTTCTCGAGGTTCGCCTTGTAGCGGCGCGACCAGTTGGTCGGCTCCTCGGTGAAGGGTGCGCGAAGCACCTCGAAGACGCGATCGAGTCCCTCTTTGCCAATGACGTCTCGGACGCCGACCAGGTCGACGTTCTCGGCAGGGACCTCGATGATGAGATCGCCCTGCGTGACGTTGAGCTTCAGGTACTTCTTGGTCTCGCCCTTGATGACCCGTTCTTTGACCTCGATGATCGTTGCGGCCCCGTGGTGCGGATAGACGACCGTCTCGCCAACCTCAAAAAGCATGCAGTTAAGTCCTTTCGGCAAACTCTAGAATACCACAGCCGCGATGCACTAAGGTTCGCCGCCCGCCCCCTGGGCCGTGCCACATGACGCGTGCCGGACCCCATAGAATGCAAAGGACAATCACGCCGTCCCTGCAGGAGGAACAGTGAAATCGCGTCTCGTCGCAGCCGTCGCCCTGGGCGCCGCCGTCATGCTCGGCACCAGCGGGTGCGCCATGACCGCCCCTCAGGCCACGCTGATCCCCTACTCGCCGGCCGATGGGCTCAACATCCCCGACCACGGGGCTCCGGTGCTCATCCGCAACGCTCTGGTGATCACCGACACCGGCGAGACGGGAAACCTGGTCGCGGCGGTCATCAACCCGACCGACCAGCCCGAGACGCTGACGATCCAGCTCGGCGAGGGCTCCACGGCGAACTCGCTCACCCTCGACGTGCCGGCCAACACGGTCAAGAGCCTCGGCGCCAACGCCGAGCCGCTGCGCCTCGACGGCCTCGGCGCACGTCCCGGCTCGACCGTCGCGATCTCGTTCCAGTCGGGCAGCGCCGCACCCGTCGTCGCCGAGGTGCCCGTGCTCAACGACAACGAGGGCTACTACAGCGGCCTCGTGCCGACCCCGCAGGTCACCCCGACCGGCATCGCCACGCCGGGAGCGACCCCGACCCCGTGACACTCTGAACGCGACGAAGCGCCCGGCTCGATCGAGCCGGGCGCTTCGTCGTGCGGGCCGTCCCTCAGTCCTCGAAGCGGTAGCCGAGACCGCGCACCGTGACGACCATCGTCGGCTCGGCGGGGTTCTCCTCGATCCGGGAGCGGATGCGCTTGATGTGGACGTCGAGCGTCTTGGTGTCGCCGAAGTAGTCGGCGCCCCACACGCGGTCGATGAGCTGTCCGCGGGTGAGGACCCGGCCGGCGTTGCGCATGAGGACCTCCAGGAGCTCGAACTCCTTCAGCGGCATCGAGATCTCCTCGCCGCCCACCGTCACGGCGTGCCGGTCCGCATCGAGCGTCACGCGCCCCGCGCGCAGCACGTCCGGTTCCAGCTCCTCCTCCGCGACCTCCGCCCGACGGAGCACGGCGCGCATGCGCGCCAGCAGCTCGCGGGTCGAGTACGGCTTGGTCAGGTAGTCATCGGCGCCGAGCTCCAGCCCCACCACGATGTCGATCTCGGAGTCCTTCGCCGTCAGCATGACGATGGGCACCTTCGAGATCGCGCGGATCTGCCGGCACACCTCCGTGCCCGGCATCCCCGGGAGCATCAGGTCGAGCAGGATGATGTCCGCGCCCTCGGCGCGGAACACGCGCAGGGCCTCGTTGCCATCCTCGACGACACGCGTCTGGAATCCTTCATGGCGCAGCAGGAAGGCGAGGGGCTCGGCGAGATCCGGCTCGTCCTCGACGATCAGCACCTGGGTCATCGTCACTCTCCAAGGGTCGTGCGTTCGGGTTTGGGCTTCTTGGTCTTCTTCGCCTGCTTCGGCTTCTTCGCCACAGGAGCCACGCGCGGCAGGCGGATGGTGAACGTCGCCCCGCGGCCCGGCTTCGACCACAGCCGAACCTCGCCGCCGTGGCGCTGCACGGCGTGCTTCACGATCGACAGGCCGAGGCCGGTGCCGCCGGTGCGGCGCGAACGCGCCTGATCCGAGCGGTAGAACCGCTCGAAGATTCGCTCCTGGTCGGCGGGCGCGATGCCTTCGCCCCGGTCGGTCACCGTGATCTCCACGGCGGTGTCGGCATCCTTCACGCCGATCCCGACGCTGGAGCCGGCCGGCGAGTGGGCGACGGCGTTGGAGACGAGGTTGCCGACGGCGTCGACGAGCACCCGGGCGTCGCCCGGAACGCGCAGACCCGTCGCCCCGCCGACGACGAGCCGCACGTCGGCGGCGTCGGCGGTCACGGAGTTGTTCGCCACGGCGGCGGCCACCACCTCGTCGATGGACACGTCGGTGATGCGCATGGCCTCGTCGACGCCCTGGAGCCGGGAGAGGTTCATCACGCGATCGGTGAGCGCGACCAGCCGATCGGTCTCGGTCTGCAGGCGCGCCCCGAAGGAGCGCACCTGGTCGGCGTCGTCGGCGGCCGCCTGGATCGCCTCCGTGAGGAGGCTGATCGAGGCCACCGGGGTCTTCAGCTCGTGACTCGTGTTCGCGACGAAGTCGCGGCGCATCTGCTCCATGCGCTCGATGGCCGTGATGTCGCGCATGAGCAGAAGGACGAGGCGCGGGGTGATCTCGCGCGCGATCACGGTCACGGTCCGCTCCTCGACCGGAGGCACCGTGCGCCGCAGCGTGAGGGTCACCCCGCCATCCGAGGCGGTGCCGCTGCGCGCCCCGCGCGCCAGTGCGCGCAGCTCGGGGATGGGCACGGATGCACCGTCGGTGATGCCGAACACGGCCGCTGCCGGCGACGACGCGACGACCGTGACAGAGGCGTCGACGACCACCGCCGGCTCGTCCAGCGCGGCCAGCATCGCGGCTGCGCTGTCGGAGAGCCGCGGCGACACCTCCTCGCGCGCACGGTCACGGGCGCGATACGCTGCGACGGTCACCATGGCGCCCGCGATGCCGAGGATGAGCCCGACCAGCAGCGACAGCAACGCAAGCTGGGGGGTGTGCATGTCACCAGCGTAGGGGCGTCACGAACGTGCATCGGACGGAAATCCCGGAGACGACCCGCCGAGGACGACTGTTCACCGAGTCGGCACCATTCGTTAACCTGGCGCCTGTTCAATGCCAGTGACCCCGAACCGGAAACAGGAGTGGTGCATTCGATGCGCGAAGTCTTCCACCAGTCTCTCGAAGACGTCCAGACGCGACTCGTCGAGATCGCCGAGCTCGTGACGATCGCGATCGAGAAGGCGACGACCGCGTTCGGCACGAGCGACGTCGAACTCGCCGAAGAGGTGATCGACGCCGACAGCGTGATCGACGAGCGCGCCAACCAGCTCGACGAGCTCGCGATCGAGATCCTCGCCCGCCAGCAGCCGGTCGCACGGGATCTGCGCATCGTCGTGACCGCCCTGCGCGTGAGCGCGTCGCTGGAGCGGATGGGCGACATCGCCGAGCACATCGCCCAGCTGACCCGCATGCGCTACCCGGAGCGGGCCATCCCCAAGGGGCTGAAGTCGACCTTCACGAAGATGGGCGAGCTGGATGTCGAGGTCGCCCGCGTGCTGACCGACCTGCTGCGCACCCAGGACCTCACCCTCGCCGACGCGATCCGCAACGCCGACGACGACATCGACGAGCTGCACGCGACCGTGTTCGAGAAGGTGCTCAGCGACAGCTGGCGCGGTGAGGCGGCGGCAACGGTGGATGCCACCCTCGCCAGCCGCTATCACGAGCGCTTCGCCGACCACGCCGTGTCGGTCGCGAAGAAGGTCGTGTACCTCGCGACGGGCGACTGGAACGCGGACACCGAGTTCGAGCCGCTCCAGTAGAGCCGCCGCTCGCGGGCCGAGGCCCGCTCAGACCACGAAGAGGATGCCGCAGGGGGTGCGGCATCCTCTTCGTTCGTGCGGGGTCGTGCGCTACTTCTTGGCGCCCTGCGCGGCCACGGCGGCGGCACCGGCGGCGGCCGCCTCGGGGTCGAGGTACTCCCCGGGCCCGAGCGGCTGCAGGTTCTCGTCGAGCCGGTACACCAGCGGGATGCCGGTGGGGATGTTCAGCTCGGCGATGTCGGCGTCGCTGATGCCGTCGAGGTGCTTGACGAGACCGCGCAGGGAGTTGCCGTGCGCGGTGACGAGCACCGTCTTGCCCGCCTGCAGGTCGGGGACGATGTCGCTGTGCCAGTACGGCAGCATGCGGTCGATGACGAGGCTGAGCGACTCGGTGCGCGGGATCTCGCCGTCGATCCCCGCGTAGCGGGGGTCGTTCACCTGGCTGAACTCGGAGGCGTCGTCGAGCGGGGGCGGCGGCACGTCGAAGGAGCGGCGCCACAGCATGAACTGTTCGCCTCCGAACTCCTCGAGGGTCTGCGCCTTGTCCTTGCCCTGCAGCGCACCGTAGTGGCGCTCGTTCAGGCGCCAGGAGCGCTTCACCGGGATCCACAGGCGGTCGGCGGCATCCAGCGCGATGTCCGCGGTCTGGATGGCGCGGCTGAGGACCGAGGTGTGCAGGATGTCCGGGAGGATGCCGGCCTCGGCGAGCAGCTCGCCGCCGCGCTGGGCCTCGGCCTTCCCCTGGTCGGAAAGGCGCACATCCACCCACCCGGTGAACAGATTCAGCTGGTTCCACTCGCTCTGCCCGTGGCGCAGCAGGATCAGGGTGTAGGTCATGCCTCAATGCTAGCGGCGGCGGATGACGCGGACATTTCGCGCCCTGGGATGATGGATGCCATGGCACAGGGTCCCGGCGGCGGCGCGAAGCCCGTCGGGCAGATCACCCGGGGCACGACCGGCACCAACCGGCTTCGGCGGGTGGACCGCTGGATCGCCCGCCACCCGGTGCTGCGCCGCGCCGACCGGCATCCGCTGGTCGTCGACCTCGGCTACGGCGCGAGCGCCGTCACCCCGCTGGAGCTGTGGTCGCGGCTGTCGGCGGTGCGGCCCGACGTCGAGGTGCTGGGGCTCGAGATCGACCCGACCCGGGTGGTCCGCGCGACCAAGCAGCTCGAGGCCGTCCGATCGGGAACGACCGGGTTCGCTCCGGGCGCCCGGGTCGCGTTCGGGCGCGGCGGATTCGAGGTGCCGTCGCCCCGCCGCCCGACGATCATCCGCGCGTTCAACGTGCTGCGGCAGTACGACGAGGGGGATGTCCGGCACGCCTGGCATCGGATGACCGAGCGTCTCGCGCCCGGCGGGATGCTGGTGGAGGGGACGTGCGACGAGATCGGCCGGGTCTCGACCTGGATCGAGGTGGGCCCGGATGCTGCGGCGCGAAGCCTCACGATCTCGTTGCGGCTGGCCGGGCTCCAGCGTCCCTCGATCGCGGCCGAGCGCCTGCCGAAGGCCCTGATCCACCGCAACGTGCCCGACGAGGGCGTGCATGCGCTGCTGACGGCGCTCGACGCCGAGTGGGATCGGGCCTCCGCGGTCGCGCCGTTCGGCCCCGTGCACCGCTGGCGAACGGCCCTCGGTGCGATGGCCGACGCGGGCTGGCCGCTGCTGGGTCAGGCGCGCTGGCGCCTCGGCGAGCTCACCGTCCCCTGGGACCTCGTCCGCCCGCTGTGAGCCGGATCAGGCCGCGACCGCGGTCGTGGTCATCACCAGCAGCTGCGGGTCGCTCAGGTCGAAGCTCACCGTGATGGCGGAGAAGGCGGCGAGCGAGTCGACGTGCGTGCCGCCGCAGAGGATGCGGGCCTCGCCCGGCACCAGCCGGCAGGTCCAGGTGCGCCGATCCGTGATCAGCGGCCCCTCGGTCTCGATGCGGCTGATCGCCGACGAACCGACGACGACCCACCCGGCGAGGATCCCGTTGACGGCCGCCTCGCGATCCGCGAGCACCGCGGCCAAGGCGTCGGTGTCGAAGCCCGCCTTGCGCAGGCTCTTCCCCAGCCGGTATTCGTCGACGCTCCCGTCGGGCACGATGCGGCTGGACTGGTTCGCCCGCGCATCGAACGCCGGTGCACCCAGCGGGTCGGCCCCGGGATCCTTGCGCCAGAGGTCGGCGAGCGCGGCGTCGAGGGCCAGGGAGGCCAGGTGGCAGGCGGTGTGACCGCGGGACAGCGCCGCCCGGCGCGCGCGATCGACCGATGCGGTGACCCCGGTTCCCGGGGCGAGCCGGGCCGGCACAGCCGGCACGTCGAGGCGGTGAGCGACGAGCCACGTCCAGCCGGGAGTGCCGCGGCGCACGGGGATGTCGGCTCCGACCGCGAACTCGCCCTCGTCCGACAGCGCCGCCATCACCGTGTCGGCCACGACGACGGCGTCGTCCCCGGCCTCGAGGGTGCCGGTGTCGCCGGGCTGATCGGGCCACGTGTGGTCGACGGGATGGAACGGGGTCTCGTCGAGGACGACCAGAGCGCCGGATGCCGCGTCCACGACGTGCACGACCGTGGCCTTGCCGGTGGTGGCGCCCGAGGGGAAGGTGACGCGGGTCCCGCTCAGCTCGGTGGTCACGCGGTGACCACCTGGGCCGTGCCGGGGGCGGCATCCGGACCCATCTCGTCGGCGATGCGGTTCGCCTCCTCGATGAGGGTCGCGACGATGTCGGCCTCCGGGACGGTCTTGATGACCTGCCCCTTCACGAAGATCTGCCCCTTGCCGTTGCCCGAGGCGACCCCGAGGTCGGCTTCGCGCGCCTCGCCAGGACCGTTGACGACGCAGCCCATGACCGCGACGCGCAGCGGCACGGTCATGTCCTTGAGCCCCTCGGTGACGGCGTCGGCCAGGGAGTACACGTCGACCTGGGCGCGCCCGCACGACGGGCACGACACGATCTCGAGCTTGCGTTCGCGCAGGTTGAGGGACTGGAGGATCTGGTGTCCGACCTTGACCTCCTCGGCGGGCGGAGCCGACAGCGAGACGCGGATGGTGTCGCCGATGCCCTCGGAGAGGAGGATGCCGAACGCGGTCGCCGACTTGATCGTGCCCTGGAAGGCGGGACCGGCCTCGGTGACGCCGAGGTGGAGCGGCCAGTCGCCGCGCTCGGCGAGCAGGCGGTAGGCCTTGACCATGACGATCGGGTCGTTGTGCTTGACCGAGATCTTGAAGTCGTGGAAGTCGTGTTCTTCGAACAGGGATGCCTCCCACACGGCGCTCTCGCAGAGCGCCTCGGGCGTGGCCTTGCCATACTTCTCCAGCAGGCGCTTGTCGAGCGAGCCGGCGTTCACGCCGATGCGCAGCGACACCCCGGCGGCCTTCGCCGCCGCGGCGATCTCGCCGACCTTGTCGTCGAACTGACGGATGTTGCCCGGATTCACGCGCACCGCCGCGCAGCCGGCGTCGATGGCCTGGAACACGTACTTCGGCTGGAAATGGATGTCGGCGATGACGGGGATCTGGCTCTTCGCGGCGATGATCGGCAGCGCGTCGGCGTCGTCCTGCGACGGCACGGCGACCCGGACGATCTCGCACCCGGAGGCGGTCAGCTCGGCGATCTGCTGCAGGGTCGCGTTGATGTTCGTGGTCGGCGTCGTCGTCATCGACTGCACGCTGATCGGGGCGTTCCCGCCGACGAGCACTTTGCCGACCCGGATCTGGCGGCTCTTGCGACGCGGGGCGAGGACTTCGGGGACGCTCGGCATCCCGAGATTCACGGCTGGCACCTCCCCAGCCTAATTCCACGACCCGTGTCCGGGCCGAGTTCGCCCGTTCTGGATCCGCACACCGTCCGGTAGGTTGCCCGCATGAGCATGCCGCACCGCCTCACGCGCATGGTCGGGCGCGACCCGAACGAAGCGCACCGGGCATCCACCCCGCTCGAGCTCATCTTCGATCTGACCTTCGCGGTCGCGTTCGCTCAGGTCTCGTCCCAGACCGCGCACTACCTGGAAGCGGGCGAGGTCGGCACCGCCGTGGTCGGCTTCCTCTTCACTGCATTCGGCGTGATCTGGGCATGGATCAACTACTCGTGGCTGGCATCGGCGTACGACAACGACGACCTGTTCTTCCGCCTGGCGACCTTCGTCGAGATGCTCGGGGTGCTCGTGCTGGCCCTCGGGGTGCCGCCGGTGTTCGCCTCCATCGAGGAGGGGGTCGTCCTGGACAACCGGGTCCTGGTCGCCGGGTACGTCATCATGCGCGTCGCCGCCATCGCGCTCTGGCTGCGCGCGGCGAGGCACGACCCCGCGCACCGCGCCGTCGCCCTGTCGTATGCCGCGAACATCGCGCTGGCCCAGATCTTCTGGGTCACGCTCATCTTCGTCAATCTGCCGCTGTGGCCGACGCTCGCGATCGTGATGGTCGGGTTCGTCATCGAGCTCGTCGGGCCGGTCATCGCCGAGCGCAAGGCCACGGCGCCGGGAACGCGCTCCGGCACAGGGACGCCGTGGCATCCGCACCACATCGCGGAACGCTACGGGCTGCTCGTGATCATCGCACTGGGCGAGGTCGTGCTCGGCACGATCCTCGCGATCTCGGCCGGGGTGGAGCAGTACGGCTGGAGCGTCGAGGCCGGTCTTCTCGCGTTCGGCGGCACGGCCCTGGTGTTCGGCCTGTGGTGGACGTACTTCCTGACGCCCTTCGGCGACCTGCTCGCGGGGCGGCGACCGCGGCCGTTCGTGTTCGGGTACCTGCACATCTTCGTGTTCGCCTCGATCATCGGGGTGGGCGCGGGGCTCCACGTCGCCGCGCAGGCGATCGCGCACCACGGCGAAGCAGGCGCGGTCTTTGCGACGTGGGCGGTCGCGGCCCCCGTGCTCGTGTTCGAGGTGATGCTGTTCGTCATCTACTCGCTGATGGTGCGCGAGATCGACCCGTTCCACGTCTGGATGTTCGCGGGCTGCGTCGTCATGCTCGCGGTCGCGGTGATCGCGGTGCAGCTGGGAGCGTCGCTCGGCGTCGGACTCGTGCTGATCGCCTGCTCGCCCGCGGTGATCGTCGTCGGCTACGAGCTGGGCGGGTGGCGCCACGCCTCGGAGGTGCTCGAGCGCGCACGCGTTCGGTGACCGGCCCCCGCCGAAGGGGCCTGCGCCGGTCTGCTAGTCTTCCGGCATGCACGCGAACCGCGCCTGGTGGCACACCCGCTGAGGCGGTGTGCGTTCGCGTATCCCAGACCGCCCCGGTGGCGGTCTCTCTCTGTGCGACGACCGCCCGACCCAAGAAAGGCCGGCGATGACCGTTTCGCTGCCCGAGCTGATCGCAGACCGTCCGTCGTTCGCCCTGCTCGCCCGTGACACCTCGACCGTCGAGGTGCTTCTCGGCGACGTCGTCGACGTCGATCTGCTCGCGGACATCCCCCTCGTGGATGCCGCCGGCACGCCGCGCGAGGTGCTCGCCCTCGTTCCGTACCGGCAGGTGCGCGAACGCGGGTTCGCCTGCCACGACGACGGCGCCCCGTTGCGCTGCCTGATCGTCGACGAACACACCGCCATCGACCGCGAGACGGCGATCGCGCAGCTCCCATCCTCTCCCGTCGCGCTGACCGATGCCGGATTCGACCTCTCCGACGAGGACTACGCGGCGATCGTGCGGCAGGTGATCTCGGACGAGATCGGACGCGGGGAGGGTGCGAACTTCGTGATCCGGCGCGACTTCACCGCCGGCGTCGAGGCCGATCCGCTGACCGCCGGGCTCACCTGGTTCCAGGCCCTCCTGGAGCACGAGCGCGGGGCGTACTGGACCTTCCTCGTGGTGACGCCCGGACACGTCGCCGTGGGCGCGAGCCCGGAGGCGCACGTCGTCGCCCGGGACGGCATCGTGACCATGAACCCGATCTCGGGGACGTTCCGCCATCCGGCCGGCGGGTCGACCGTGGAGACGCTCAGCGAGTTCCTCCGCTCCACGAAGGAGACCGAGGAGCTGTTCATGGTGGTCGACGAGGAGCTCAAGATGATGAGCGCCGTCTGCTCCGACGGCGGCCGCATCACCGGTCCGCACCTCAAGGAGATGTCCCGGCTCACCCACACCGAGTACATGCTGCGCGGACGCAGCCGCCTGGACCCGCGCGACATCCTCCGCGAGACGATGTTCGCGCCGACCGTCACCGGCTCCCCCATGCAGAACGCCTGCACGGTCATCCAGCGCCACGAGCGAGAGCCGCGCGGCTACTACTCGGGCGTCGCCGCGCTGTTCACCCCGCGCGAGACGCTGGCGGTGGGCGAGCAGACCCACGATCTGGATGCGCCCATCCTGATCCGCACCGCGTACCTCGTGGACGGCCGGCTCCGCGTCCCCGTCGGCGCGACGCTGGTGCGTCACTCGGATCCCGACGGCGAGGTCGGCGAGACCCACGGGAAGGCGGCCGGTGTGCTCGGCGCGATCGGCGCGGTGCCCCGCGACGGCGGTGCCGACGTCGACGAGCCGGCGGCCGAGCGCCCCCGGCTCGCCGCCGTCCCCGAGATCGCCGAGCTGCTGGCATCCCGCAACTCGCGCCTCGCGCCGTTCTGGCTGAACCCGCAGGGCACCGACGCCCCCGCGCCGCTCAGCGGCCACGGAGCACTCGTGGTGGATGCCGAAGACCGGTTCACGACGATGCTCGCCCACCAGCTGCGCCACCTCGGCCTGGACGTGCGGATCCTGCCGTGGAACGAGGTGACCGACGACGACCTCGACGCCGCCGAGCTCGTGGTCTCCGGCCCCGGCCCCGGCGACCCGCGCGACCCGGACAGCCGCCGCATGCGCCGCATGCGCGAGGTCGTCGCGCGACGCGTGGACGCCGGGCGTCCGATCCTCGCGGTGTGCCTCAGCCACCAGATCCTCGCCGACTCGCTCGGCATCGACCTGGTGCCGCTGGCCTCGCCGCATCAGGGCCTGCAGAAGATCGTCCCGGTGTTCGGCGAGGACGTCTCGATCGGCTTCTACAACACGTTCACGGCCCACGTCGCACCCGGCACCACGCAGGTGGGCGTCGCCGAGGTCTCGTCCGATCCGGTCACCGGAGACGTGTACGCGCTGCGCGGCCCCGGTTTCGCGTCGGTGCAGGGACACCTGGAGTCGATCCTGTCGCGCGACGGCCTGCACACGCTGCAGCGCCTCGCCGAGGACGCGCTGGCCTGACCGCCGCCGGCCTCCCGGCTAGTGGCCGAGCAGGCTGACCGGGTTCACCAGGTCGGCGAGGATCAGCACGCCGCCCATCACGATCAGGGCGACGACCACCACGAAGGTGACCGGCACGAGCCTGGTGGCATCCACCGGCTTCGGGGGCGGGCGGCGGAACAGCCGCGCCCAGGCGCGCTTGACGCCGTCCCACAGGGCCACCGCGACGTGCCCGCCGTCCAGCGGCAGCAGCGGCACCAGGTTGAAGACGAACAGCGCGATGTTCAGCGACGCGAGCAGGCTCAGGAAGCCGGCGATGCGGTTCGACACCGGCACGTCGGCCGAGGCGACTTCTCCGGCGAGCACGCCGGCGCCGACGATCGACATGGGGCTGTCCGCGGATCGCTCACCGCCGGTGACCACCGTCACCGCCGTCTCGTAGACCTTCACCGGCATCTGCCAGATCAGCCCGCCCACCTGGGCGACGTTCTGGAGCGCGGCCTGCGGCCCCGCGAGGATCGGCTGTCGCTGCATCTCGGACGTGGGCCCGATGCCGACGAACCCCACGTTCTCGGTCTTGACCGTGCCGTCCGCGTTGTGCTCGGCCACGCCCTGCGCGTTGGTCACGGCGCGCTGGGCGAGCATCGGCGTGACCTGCAGCGTCACCGGCTGCCCGTCGCGTTCGACGACGAACGTGAGCTGCGTGTTCGGCGAGCGCTGGATGATGGCGGAGGCCTGGTCGAACGACGAGACCGCGGTGCCGTCGATCGACACGATCGTGTCGCCCGGCTTGAGTCCGGCTGCCGCGGCGGGCGCCTCCGGGTCGCTCGCACGGCAGGTCGTGCGGTTCTCGGACGCCGGGATGACGCACTGGCTCACCGACGAGACCGTCGTGGTCGCGGTCGCGACGCCGAACCCGCTGAAGACGATCGCGAACAGGACGATCGCGAGCAGCAGGTTCATGACCGGCCCGCCGAGCATGATGATGATGCGCTGGTAGACCGGCAGCTTGTAGAAGACGCGGTCCTCGTCGCCCGCGATGGTCTCGTCGTTGCTGGCGCGGGCGTCCTGCACCATCGTGGCGAAGAATCCGCCGCCGGCGCGGCCGTCGCCCGACCCCTTCGGCGAGGGCGGGTACATCCCGGCCATGGAGATGTAGCCGCCGAGCGGGATCGCCTTGATGCCGTACTCGGTCTCGCCCCTGCGGCGGGACCACAGGGTGGGGCCGAAACCGATCATGTACTGGCCGACGCGCACCCCGAACAGCTTCGCCGGGGCGAGGTGGCCGAGTTCGTGCAGTGCGATGGACACGGCAAGGCCGACCACCATGAGGAGGATCCCGATGATGAAGGCGATGACTGTCACCCGGACAGGGTACGCGGTGGGGCTTTGAGTCCGGTGTGCGCATAGGGTGGAACGGATGCGACCGGTGACTCCACGACAGGCGCGGGCTCTCCGTGCCGCCTCGACGTCGGCGCTGACCACTCTCTTCGCCGCCGCCGCGCATACGCTCGGCGGGGGCGGAGCGCCGGCGCCCACCGTGCTGCTCATCGCCGCCCTGCTGTCGTTGCCGGTCGCTCTGCTGCTCACGGGCCGGCGCGCCGGGGCCGTGCGCTCTTCGCTCGCGGTTCTCGGGTCGCAGGCCGTCTATCACCTCGTCTTCGCCGTGTTCGGGATGTCCGCCGCGTTCGCCGGACCCGTCTCCCACGTGCACGGCGTCCTGCCCGGCGCAGCCGCCGCGCCCGCGACGATGGCCGCGATGGATGCCTCCGGGCCCCTGCTGGGCCTGTTCGAACCGACGATGCTCGTGATGCACGCCCTCGCCGCCGTGGCGGCGATCCTCATGCTCCGCCACGGCGAGCGTCTCCTGCACGCGGTCGCCGCGATGATCTGGCCGGCACTGCTGCGTCACGCCTTCCGACCCCTCGCGGTGCGGATCGCGGGCACTCTGGCCGCTCGGCATCCGCAGACCCTCGTGGGCGCCCTGCTCCCGGCCGTGCGCGGGCGCGGTCCCCCGGTGCGGGTCTGACGACCTCTCTCGTGTGAACGGGAGCCGTCGTCGTTCGACTCCCCTGAAGCACCGGATGCCGCACTTCGCCAGGCATCCGTTCGTGCGCGCCCGTGCCCGTCGATCGCGTGGTCGCGCACCCGACACGAGAGAACCTCCATGAACGGCAACACCCTGAAAACGTCCCCTTCGCGCGCCCGCCGCACGCTGCTCGCCGCAGCCGGCGTGACGGCAGGCTGCGCCCTCGCGCTGGCCGTGCCGCTGGCGGCATCCGCCCACGTGGAGGTGAGCCCCGCCACCGCACCGGCAGGCGGCACCACCCGTCTGACGTTCCAGTTCCACCACGGCTGCGACGGCTCCCCCACCACGGCCCTGGCGATCCGCATCCCCGCCGGCGTCGCGAGCACGATGCCCGTGTACGACGGCGGCTGGACGATCCATCGCACCGACGGGGCCGACGGCCTGCCCACGCAGGTCACCTTCGTGGCCCGGCAGCCCATTCCCACCGATACCTCGGCCGCGGTCTCGCTGGACGTGCTGTTCAGCTCGAGCGCTGCCGGCAAGCAGATCTCGTTCCCGGTCGTGCAGACCTGCGAGAAGGGCAGCACCTCCTGGACGCAGATCCCCAAGACGGGACAGGACCCGGAGTCCCTGGACACCCCTGCCCCCACCCTCGCCGTCGGCGCGAAGGGCGTGGGCGACGAGGATGATGTCGCCCATTCGTCCGCGTCCCCTTCGGCGAGCGCGGAACCGCAGCAGACGACCTCGTCGCGCTCGGACGACCAGCCGGATCCGGTGGCGCGCTGGCTGGCGGCGGGCGGGCTCGTGGCCGGTATCGCCGCCCTGGTCGTCTCCGTCGTCCGTCGCCGCAAGTAGCCGTCGTCGTTCGTGGACACCGCCGGTGCGCGGTGTCCCCGAACGACAGACAATGCGAGGATGGAGGCACCATGGCAACCCCTGCTTCCAACCTGCCTCCCGTCCTCCGACCCGAGCAGCCCCCCGTGCGCTCCCTCGACGATCTCGCGGCGCGCTTCGGCACCTCCACCCGCGGCCTGACGAAGGGCGTGACCCTCACCGGCGTCACCCTGGCCACCGCCGACCTCCGACCCGGGGAGGCGTTCGTCGCCATCCGGGGCGTGAACCGGCACGGCGCCGAGTTCGCGGCGTCCGCCGCCGAGAAGGGCGCCGTCGCGATCGTGACGGATGCCGCCGGCGCCGACATCGCCGAATCCGCCGGCCTGCCGATCGTCGTCGTCGACCACCCGCGCGCCGTGCTCGGCGACCTCTCCGCCTGGGTCTACGGCACCGGCGCCGACGACGAACTGCCCCTGCTGTTCGGCACCACGGGCACCAACGGGAAGACCAGCGTGTCGCATCTGCTGGAGGGCATCCTCTCCCAGCTCGGGGTGGTCACCGGCCTCAGCTCCACGGCCGAGCGCCACATCGCCGGCCAGGTGATCGTCTCGCGGCTGACCACGCCGGAGGCATCCGAGTTCCATGCCCTGCTCGCGCTGATGCGCGAGCGCGGCGTCGAGGCCGTCGCGGTCGAGGTGAGCGCGCAGGCACTCAGCCGCCATCGCGTCGACGGCCTGATGTTCGACGTCGCCGGGTTCACCAACCTCAGCCACGACCACCTCGACGACTACGCGGACATGCGGGAGTATTTCGAGGCGAAGCTGCAGCTGTTCCGCCCCGACCGCTCCCGCCGCGGCGTGATCTCGCTGGACTCCACCGCAGGCGCTGAGGTGGCGGCGCGCAGCGAGGTGCCGGTCGTGACGATCGTCTGCCCGGCGATCGCCGCCGACCCGGGAGCCGCAGCCGACTGGACCGTGCAGATCCTCGAAGAGCGCCAGGACGGCACGACGTTCCGCCTGGACGGCCCCGGGGGCCGCTCGCTCACGACCGTGGTGCCCACGATCGGACGCCACATGGCCGCCAACGCGGGCCTGGCGATCGTGATGCTGCTCGAGGGCGGCTACACGTGGGAGGCACTGGTCGCCGCGCTCGACGGAGGCCGCATCGAGGCGTACCTCCCCGGCCGGACCGAGCGCGTGTCCGGCGACCGCGGGCCGGCCGTCTACGTCGACTTCGGGCACTCCCCCGACGCCTTCGAGAAGACCCTCGCCGCGGTGCGCCACGTGACGCCCGGCAAGGTGCTGTTCCTCATGGGCGCCGACGGCGACCGGGATGCCACCAAGCGTCTCGACATGGGCCGGACCGGCGCCGAGGGCAGCGACATCTTCATCGTCACCGACCACCACCCGCGTTTCGAGGATCCCGACTCGATCCGGGCGACGCTCCTGGAGGGTGCGCGCCGGGCCGGCACCGCCACCGAACTCCACGAGTTCTCCCCGCCCGAGCGGGCGATCATCGAGGCCGTGCGCCTCGTCGGCGAGGGCGACGCGATCCTGTGGTGCGGCCCCGGCCACCAGGACTACCGCGACATCCGCGGCATCCGCACGCCGTACTCGGCCCGCGAGCTCGCCCGGCGTGCGCTGCGGGATGCCGGCTGGCCGGTTCCGGAGCCGCACTGGCCCGTGCCGTACCCGGACGACGAGACCCCGCTCTCCGACCCCGCACGGGAATGGCGCACCGCCCCCTCGTCGGGGCGCTGACCGAGAAGCGCCGATGACGCCGCTCACCCCCGACGACGAGGCCCGGATCGAGGCCGACCTTCGCCGCTACGACGAGCTCCTGCCGGAGTACCGGCAGAACATCCACGAGCTCACGCGCCGGCTCACCGAGGTCATCGGGGCCGACGACCGTGTGCACCTGCACGCGATCGAACCGCGCGTGAAGACCCGCGAGTCGCTGGAGAACAAGCTCAGGGAGAAGGCCGAGACAGATCCGCTCGGCCGCATCGAGGACACCCTCGGCGTGCGCATCATCACGTACTTCCGCGACGATGCGACCTGGGTCGAGCAGATCGTGCGCGAACTGCTGCGCGTGCACGAGGGGACGTACGCCGACAAGGCGGCGCTCCTCGAAGATCAGGAGTTCGGATACCGGTCGATCCAGTTCGTCGCGACGATGCCGTGGGCCGTGGCCGACGAGAATCTCCCGTCGATCCTGCGCGACCAGCGCAAGCCGCCGCCGCTGTCGGCGGCGATCGTGGAGATCCAGATCCGCAGCATCCTGGAGCACGGCTGGGCGGAGATCGAGCACGATCTGGTCTACAAGAGCGGGCTGCCCCTGCCCCGCCCGATCCGTCGCCGGTTCGCCCTCACCGCCGCACTCATCGAGAACGCCGACGAGCAGCTCGAGGTGATCCGCGACCAGCTGGCGCTGGACCGGCCGCCCGCGCTGCCCGAACCCGAACCCGAAGCCGACGACGAGACCGGATTCGTCGAGCGGCTGATCGCTTCGGATCGCACCTCGCGCGCCCTGGACGACCAGATCGCGGCGGCGCTCGACCTGCGCCCGGGAAAGCCCGCGAACTATCTGCGCGACGTCGAACGCGCCGTGCACGTGGCGATGCTGGACTCGCGCGAGAAGCTGGAGCAGGCACTGGCCGAGCAGGACGGCAAGCTCGGACTGCGGATGGCGATCGTCTGCGCAGACGTCTCCCAGCAGCTGACCCGGCCCGATTCCGTCCGGGAGACCGACGAGCCCGTCGTCGCGTTCCCGGGTGTCGGGGTGTACTGGACCGCGTTGGCGCTCCTGCACCGGCAGGAGGATTCGGAGTGGCACTTCACCGCCGTCGGCGAGGGGCGCCTGTCCGAGTACCGGGACGTCGGACGCTATCTCGTCGAGCATCCCGAGGAGTCGGCGATCGGCATCCGGGAGCGCTACCGCGCGCAGGCGTATCCGGCCGGTGCGGCCCCGGAATCGCCCCACCGCCTGGATCTGGCTCCCTGATCAGCCGATCTGCGCTGATCAGCCGATCTGCGCGACGGCGTGCGCGATCACCAGGGCGAGCATGATGAACCCCGCGAACGACTCGAGGGCCATCAGCGCCTTGGCGCGAGTGGTCAGGGGCATGGTGTCGGTGGCGCTGAAGGCCATCGAGTTGCTCAAGGAGAAGTAGAGGTAGTCGACGAACGTCGGCACCCAGTCGCTCTTCTCCGACGAGCCCCGCGCGACCTCGATGACGTTTCCGGCGTTCTCGTCCTGCGGGAACCGGAAGTCGGCGGAGCGCATCTTCGCCCGTGGAATCGTGGTCCGCGCGACCGGGCCGCCCCGATCGATGCACCAGAAGACGAGCGCGAACGCGATCACGTTGGTCACCCAGACCTGCAGGGATGCCAGCAGCAGGGGCGATCCGCTGTTCGACTTGTGTGCGAGCTGCACGATGAGCAGCACCAGGGTCAGCTGGTTCGCCACCACGATCACGAGGGCGAGCACCAGTTCGGCGATGCGCGAGACCCGCGTCTCCCGCGTGTACCGGTGCGGATTGATGACGATCAGCGGGACGAGCAGCACCAGGCCGATCGCGACGACGATGTAGCGCTGGACGGCGAACAGGTCGCTCGGCAGGAACGTGTACAGGGCGAGTGCGACGACGATCGCGACGGCCACGGGCCAACGATGCTCCGGTGTCGCGCTGCGCTCGTTTCGATCCACCATGAGCGCACCCTAACCCGCTTCGTGCGAACGGGGCCGGAGCCGCTCAGCGCGCCGGGCCCGCCGCGATCACGGCGTCGGCGGCGGCCCGCGCCCAGCGCTCCGCCTCGGCGAGCGTCGCTCGGCTGAGCTCGGCGGGCGGCTCGTGCGCGTCGACGATGCGCGCGACGGTGTCGACGATGCCGGGGAACGGGAGCCGGCCCTCGTGGAACGCGTCGACCGCCTGCTCGTTGGCGGCGTTGAAGACCGCGGGGTAGGTGCGCCCGGCACGCCCGACCTGCTTGGCCAGGCGCACGGCGGGGAAGGCGTCGTCGTCGAGCGGTTCGAAGGTCCAGGATGCCGGTGCCGTCCAATCGATCGGCACGCCCACGCCGCCGACCCGGTTCGGCCAGTCGAGTCCCAGGGAGATGGGCAGCCGCATGTCGGGCGGCGACGCCTGCGCGATCGTGGAGCCGTCGACGAACTCGACCATGGAATGCACGACCGACTGGGGATGCACGACGACGTCGATCGCGTCGTAGGGGACGTCGAAGAGCAGGTGGGCCTCGATGACCTCGAGGCCCTTGTTCACGAGCGTCGCCGAGTTCGTCGTGACCACGCGCCCCATGTCCCATGTGGGGTGCGCCAGCGCCTGGGCGGGGGTCACGTCGGCGAGCTGCTCCCGCGTGCGGCCGCGGAACGGGCCGCCCGACGCGGTGACCACGAGCCGGCGCACCTCGCCCGCGGTCCCGGCCCGCAGCGCCTGGGCGATGGCGGAGTGCTCCGAGTCGACCGGGACGATCTGGCCGGGCGCGGCGAGCGCGGTGACGAGGTCTCCGCCGACGATCAGCGACTCCTTGTTGGCCAGGGCCAGCGTGCGCCCTGCCTCGAGCGCCGCCAGCGTCGGGCCGAGACCCACCGACCCGGTGATGCCGTTGAGCACCACGTCGCACTCGACCTCGCGGACCAGCTGCTCGGCCTCCGCGGCTCCGAATGCCGTGTGCGTCACGTCGAACTCCGCGGCCTGCGCGGCCACGGCGTCGCGGTTGGATCCCGCCGCGAGTCCGACCACCGTGAACCGTTCCGGATTCGCCCGGATGACGTCGAGCGCCTGGGTGCCGATGGAGCCTGTCGAACCGAGGATGAGCACGCGTCGCATCCGGCCAGCCTAACCGCCGGCGGGAAAGCGGAACGGCCCCGCGAGAACTCTCGCGAGGCCGTTCGGGCAGGGTGGGATCGTCACCCGCGGGCGTGCTGCACACCCAGGATGTCGATCGTGAACACGAGCGTCGAGTTGGCCGGGATGGAGCCCTGCGCGGTCGACCCGTAGCCGTCGGCCGGCGGGATCACCACGAGCACCTGGGACCCGACGGTGGCGCCGGTGAGCGCCTTGCCGAAGCCCTTCACGACCTTGTCGGTGGCGAAGGACGCGGGCGAGCCGTTCTTCCAGCTGGAGTCGAAGACCTTGCCGTCCTTCCAGAGCACGCCGGTGTACTGCACGAGCACGGTGTCGCCGCTGTGCACGGTGGCTCCGTCGCCCTTCTTCAGCACGGCGACCTTGGTGGTCTTGGGCGCGGCGGTCTTGGGGACCGTGATCGTGGGCTCGCCGTTCGCGGCCAGCTTCACGGTGGGCATGCCGGCCTCGGCCGGCTGCGCCTTGCCCCATGCCGCGGTGGGAACGACGGACTTCACGTCGATGACGTCGACGCTCGCCTGGGTGGTCGCCGAGCCCGACGACGAGGCGGAGGTGCCCGGCATGACGGCCACGACCCGCGTGCCGACCGTGGCGCAGCCGAGGACCTTTCCGAGCACGCTGTCGGCGGAGATCTGCTGCGGCAGCAGCGACCCGTCGGTCTGACCGATGGCGCCGTTCTTCGCACCGGTCTTCGCGTTGTACTCGGTGAGAGCGAATTCGACGAGGTCGCCCGACTTCAGCTGCTGTCCGGAGCCCTTCGTGACGACGGTGCTCTGGATGTTCGACGCGGTGACGCCCTTCTTGAAGGACACGGTGGCCGCGTCGCCGACCTTGCCGCTGACCTTGACGGAGTCGGACGCCGAACCGGAGGGGACCTTCGCGTCGCACAGGTTGGTCGCGGCGCTCGCACTGGGCGACGCCGATGACGAGGACGCATTCGTGGACGACGCGCAGCCGGCCAGGGTGAGGGCCGCCACGGCAGCAGCGGACAGAGCAAAGATCGAACGGCGAAAACGCACGGAGAAACCTCAAGATCGCGGACGGGGGTGTGAACCCATTGTCACTGACTCTCTCATGATCCAGCTGAGAGCGCGCGAGGCGGTCACTGAGTGCCTTGACCGCGGCACGGCGACGCGGAATATTCGACCGTGACGGCGCGTGCGCGCTCGCGGACTCGAAGGAGAGCACATGAAGAAGTTCATCAACGACCCGACGACGGTGCTCGCCGACGCCCTCCGCGGAGTCCAGGCGGCCGTGCCCGGCGTGCGGGTCGACCTCGACAATCGCGTCATCCTCCGCGCCGACGCGCCCCGCAGCGGAAAGGTCGGACTCGTCTCCGGCGGCGGGTCGGGACACGAGCCCATGCACGGTGGGTTCGTCGGGCCCGGGATGCTCGATGCCGCATGCGCCGGCGAGGTCTTCACCTCCCCCACGCCCGACCAGATGCTCGCCGCGACCAAGGCCGTCGACGGCGGCGCCGGCGTGCTGCACATCGTCAAGAACTACACCGGCGACGTGCTCAACTTCGAGATGGCTGCCGAGCTGGCCTCCGCCGAGGGGATCCGCGTCGAATCCGTGGTGGTCGCCGACGACGTCGCCGTGGAGGACTCCACGTGGACGGCCGGGCGGCGCGGGGTGGGCACGACGGTCATCCTCGAGAAGATCGTGGGCGCCGCGGCCGAAGCGGGCCAGGACCTGGATGCCGTCAAGGCGCTCGCCGAGAAGGTGTCGGCGAACGGGCGATCCATGGGTGTCGCCCTCACCAGCTGCACAGTCCCCGCCGCCGGCAAGCCCACCTTCGAGCTGCCCGACGACCAGATGGAGGTGGGCGTGGGCATCCACGGCGAGCCGGGCCGGCACCGCGAGGCGCTCGCTTCCGCGCGCGAGATCGCCCGGATGCTCGTCGACCCGATTCTGCACGACTTCGACGCGTCGGGCCCGGCGATCGTGATGCTCTCCGGCCTCGGCGGCACGCCCCTCATCGAGCTGTACCTGCTCTACGGGGAGATCGCGCCCCTGCTGGCCGCGGGCGGGGTGGATGCGAAGCGCATCCTCGTCGGCGACTACATCACGAGCCTCGACATGGCCGGGGCATCCCTCACCGTCGTGAAAGCCGACGACGAGCTGCTGCGGCTGTGGGACGCCCCGGTCGAAACCGCCGGCCTGCGCTGGGGAGCGTGACGATGGCAGCGATCACCGTCGAGGGACTCACCGCCTGGATCAACGGCTACGCCGCCCTCATCACCGAGCATCAGGCCGAACTGACCGAGCTCGATTCGCCGATCGGCGACGCGGATCACGGACTCAACATGAATCGCGGCATGACCGCGGTTCTCGCCGCCATCGGCGCCACGCCCCCGACCACGGCCGAAGCCCTGTTCAAAGGCGTCGCGATGACGATGATCTCCACGGTGGGCGGGGCGAGCGGGCCGCTGTACGGAACGTTCTTCCTGCGGCTGGGGATGACCGCGGGCGCGGAGTCCGAGCTCGACCTCGTCTCGTTCGGGACCGCCCTGCGGGCCGGGCTGGACGGCGTCATCAGCCGCGGCAAGGCGCAGCCGGGCGACAAGACGATGATCGACGCGCTCGGGCCGGCGATCGAGGCGTGGCAGCGAGAGGCGGCGTCCGGCGCGTCGCCGGGCGAGGCTGCCTCGGCGGCGTTCGCCGCCGCCGAGGCCGGACGGGATGCCACCACCCCGATGATCGCGCGAAAGGGCCGTGCCAGCTACGTCGGCGAGCGCTCGGCCGGCCACACCGATCCGGGTGCGGCGTCCTCCGCCCTGCTGTTCCAGGCTCTGCGCGACGTGCTCGGGGCCGGTGCATGACCACGGCGATCGTCGTCGTCTCGCACAGCCGGCCCCTGGCGGAGGCGGCGGTGGAGCTCGCCCTGCAGATGGGCGGCGCCACTGCGCCGGCGGTCCTGGTCGCCGCCGGCACCGCCGACAGCGGCATCGGCACGGATGCCACGGCGATCGCCGCCGCGATCGACGAGGCCGCCGAGGCAGGGGAGGTGCTCGTCGTGATGGATCTCGGCTCCGCGATCCTCAGCACGGAGCTCGCCCTCGAACTGCGGACCTCGCGGGCGCCGGTGCTGCTGTCGGCCGGCCCGTTCGTGGAGGGGCTCATCGCCGCGGTCGTCACCGCGGCCGCCGGTGCCGACGTCGCCGCGGTGCGGGCGGAGACCCTGCGGGCGCTGCGACCCAAGCAGGAGCAGCTGGGGCCCGAGCCCGAGGCCCCGGGCGACACGCCCGCGGCGCCCGCGCGTGCGGAGGCGTCCTCGTTCGAGGCGGTGGTGCGCAACCCCTCCGGGCTGCACGCACGCCCCGCCGCCCAATTCGTGACCACCGCCGGCGGATTCGACGCCGAGATCCGGGTGGCGCGGCTGGACTCCGACGCCGCGCCGGTCGATGCGGCCAGCATCATCGAGCTGATGGCCCTCGGCGTGCGGCAGGGCGATCGCATCCGGGTGAGCGCCGAGGGCGCGGAGGCGGATGCCGCACTGGCCGCGCTGCGGGAGCAGATCGAGGAGGGATTCGGCGAGCTCTGAGGCCCCGGAAACCCGCTCTGACGCAGGCGTATGCCCGCGTCGGAATGGATTCGGCGGTACCCTGATCCGATGACCACTCCCGCGGGCGATGCCGAACCCGACGAGCTGCCCGAAGCCCCGGAACAGGAGAATCGGCACGCCTTCAGCATGTGGCTGAGCCGCGCCATCGTCGCGCCGCTCGTGCGGATGATCTACCGGCCGATCATCGAGGGAAAGCAGAACGTGCCCAAGAAGGGCGCCGTCATCCTCGCCAGCAACCACATGTCCTTCATCGACTCCATCGCGATCCCGGTCGCCTCCCCGCGTCAGGTGCACTTCCTGGCGAAGTCGAGCTACTTCGAAGGCACCGGGCTCAAGGGCTGGGCCTCACGGACGTTCTTCACCGCGGTCGGCGCGAGCCCCGTGCGGCGGGGCGCCGGCCAGGCCGCGCTCGACGCGCTCGACCAGCACCAGAAGATGCTCGAGGAGGGCCTTGCCGTCGCCCTCTACCCGGAGGGCACCCGGTCGCTCGACGGGCGACTCTACAAGGGCCGGACGGGCGTCGCGTTCCTCGCGCTGCAGACCGGCGCCAAGGTCGTGCCGGTCGGCCTCATCGGCACCAACGAGGCGATGCCGGTCGGTGCGAGCATGCCCAAGCGCGAGCCGCGGGTGCGGGTGCGCTTCGGCGAGCCGATCGATGTGAGCCACTACGGTCCGGCATCGTCGGGCAAGGCCCGTCGCCTCGCGACCGACGCGATCATGGCGGCGATCCACGAGCTGTCGGGGCAGGAACTCGCCGGCGTCTACAACGAGCCCCCGGCGCAGAACCCGATCGACCGGATCAAGCAGGCCCTCCCCCACGAGCGCCGCTGACGGCGCTCGCCCGAAAGCCCGTGCCCGGCCGCGGACCGGCGCTTTCGAGAACCTGGCGGCACAGCGACTCCTCGACGACCAGTTCCGTGATGATGCCGGCGGCGAGCGCGCCGCGCAGGCTCTCCGCCTTGGACAGACTGGACACCACGCAGAAGCGGTGCGGAATGCGGCGCACGGTGTCCAGGTCCGGGCCCGATGAGCGGTCGTTGAGGACGATGCCCTCGGTCGACCCGTCGATGCGGAAGAAGTTGGTGGCGCAGTCGCCCACGATCCCCATCGCGTCGATCTCGGCGAGCGTCTCGGGATCGAAGTAGCCGCCGGAGTACACGTGCGACGGCACGTCGGCGTGCGGCGAGCCCAGACCGAACACGAACAGGTTGGTGCTGGCCTGGAGGTCGAGCACGCGGCGCACCGAGCGCTCCCGCCACATCGCCTCCTTCGTGGCGGGGTCGTCGAAGATCGCCGGCACCGGGAAGGGGTGCACGCCGGCGCCGAACGCGTCGGCGAACCGCGCGAGGATCTCACCGGCGTACGGGATGCCCGACGTGCGCACGTTGGCGGCACCGTTCATCTGCACCACCTGCGTGTTGAACGTCGTCTTCGCGGGAAGGTGGCGCGTCACCGCCGACAGCGTGGAGCCCCAGGCGACGCCGATCGTCATGTTGGAGTCGATCGCGGATGCCAGGATCCGCGCCGCCGACAGCGCCGTCCGCTCGAGCCGCTCGACCTCGGTGATGCGCTCCGGGGTCGGGACGACGTGCACGCGCACGCCGAAACGATCGGCGAAGCGCTGCTCGAGCTGGCTGCGCGCCTCGTGCGGGGAGTGGACGTTGATCTCGACCAGGCCGGTCTCGCGCGCGAGCGAGATGAGCCGGGACACGGAGGAGCGCGAGACGTGCATCTCGTGCGCGATCGCCCCCATCGTGAGGTCCTGCAGGTAGTACAGCTGGGCCGCGCGCAGCGCGTCGCGCAGGCGGTCCTGGGTGAAGTCGGGCATCGGCATCCTCTCGGCTCGTTGCCACCCGCGACCGGCCTGCACATATGTGCACTGGGGTTGCAAAACTATTCCGACAGAGACAATCTAGCGTCAAGCGCACCAATGAAGGGACCGCACTGTGACCACCACACGAGCCTCCGTCGAAGCCCTCCGCGACCGGCCGACCGCCGACGTCCTCATCCTGGGCGGCGGCATCAACGGGATCGCGACGTTCCGCGACCTCGCGATGCAGGGCGTCGACGTCGCCCTGGTCGAGCGCGGCGACTTCGTCTCCGGCGCCTCCTCGGCCTCGAGCCACATGGTGCACGGCGGCGTGCGCTACCTGGAGAACGGCGAGTTCCGGCTGGTGAACGAGGCGGTCACCGAGCGCAACGCCCTGCTGCAGACCGCTCCTCACTACGTGCGCCCGCTGAAGACGACGATCCCGATCTTCAAGACGTGGTCCGGCATCCTCAAGGCTCCGTGGCGTCTGCTGGTCACCCACGGCCGCGGCAAGCCCAATGAGCGCGGCGCCCTGCTGATCAAGGTCGGCCTGATCATCTACGACACCTTCTCGCGCAATGGGGGCTCGGTGCCGCGGCACGTGTTCGTCGGCAAGCGGAAGACCCTCGCGGCGTTCCCGCAGATGAACCGGGACGTGAAGTACACCGCCACGTACTACGACGCGTCGATGCACGACCCCGAGCGGCTCGCCCTCGACGTGCTCCACGACGGTCTCCAGGCGGGCGGCGACCGGGCGCGCGCGGCGAACTATCTCGGCGCGGTCGGCTCCAAGGACGGGGCGGTGACGGTCCGCGACCAGATCACCGGCGAGGAGTTCGACATCCGCGCGAAGGTCGTCGTCAACGCGACCGGCCAGTGGACCGACCTCACCAACGATGCGCTCGGCGCCCCCACGCGGTTCATGGGCGGGACCAAGGGCTCGCACGTCGTGCTCGACAACGAGGAGCTGCTGGCGGCCACGCGCGGGCGGGAGATCTTCTTCGAGCACTCCGACGGCCGCATCGTGCTCATCTACCCCCTCAAGGGCCGGGTCCTCGTCGGCACGACCGACATCGACGCGGACCCGCGTTCGGACGTCGTGTGCACCGACGACGAGATCGACTACTTCTTCACCCTGGTGCGCCACGTCTTCCCCGGCATCCGGCTCGATCGCGACCAGATCGTCTACACGTTCTCCGGGATCCGCCCGCTCCCCCGCCACGACGACACCGCACCCGGCTTCGTGTCGCGGGACTACCGCATCGTGCCCGGCACCCTCGACGGCACCCCGACCCTCAGCCTCGTCGGCGGCAAGTGGACGACGTTCCGCGCCCTGTCCGAGCACCTTGCGACCGAGGCGATGCAGGAGCTCGGCGAGGACCACACCGTGAGCACGGCCGGCGTCCCCGTGGGCGGCGGCAAGGGCTACCCGCTCACCGAATCGGCGCGCCGCACCTGGATCACGACCCACGCCGGCGGACACGACAAGGCGCTCGTGGAGCGGATGCTGTCGCGGTACGGCACCCGGGCCACCGAAGTCCTCGCCGCGCTCCCGGTCGGGGCCGAACCGCTTCCGCACGCCCCCGGCTACTACCGCGCCGAGCTGGCGCACCTCGCGGCCACCGAGCAGCCCGTGCACCTCATCGACATCCTGCTTCGGCGCACCGCCCTCGCCTTCACCGGAGGCATGTCCGAGGGCACGCTGCGCGACGTCGCCGAGTCGGTGGCCGAACCCCTCGGCTGGGATTCCGCCGCGGTGGATGCCGAGATCGCGCACGCGACCGCGGCCCTGCGCACGGCGCACCGGGTGTCCCTCACCGGCCCCGGCGTCACGCCCGAGGGGCACGATGCGAGCACATCCGCGCAGAACCGCGCGGATTCCGGGGCCGTCGGCGCCGAATCCTGAACCGATGTGCACGCCGGGCGCCTATCGCCCGGCGCCGCACACGGCTAGCTTTCAGGAAGGGCCGCGTGCGGCTCCCCGCGGCGAACGTGCCGCACCCAACCACTGGACAGAAAGGTCAATGACGACATGGTTGTCGTGAATCTCGGAACCTACTTCCTCTCGGAGGTGGTCGGCACCACGCTCCTGCTGCTGCTCGGCTGCGGCGTCGTGGCGAACGTCGCCCTGAAGGGCACCAAGGGCAACGCGGGTGGCTTCCTCCTGGTCAACTGGGGCTGGGGCCTCGCGGTCTTCGTGGGCGTCATCACCGCCGCCTACAGCGGCGCGATCCTCAACCCGGCCGTGGGTCTCGGCCTGCTGATCGCGGGCAAGATCACCTTCCTGATGTTCCTCGTCGCCACCGCCGGCGAGATGCTCGGGGCCATCATCGGCGCGGTGCTGTGCTGGCTCGCCTACAAGCAGCACTTCGACGAGGAGCCCGACCCGGCCAACAAGCTCGGCGTCTTCTCCACCGGCCCGGCGATCCGCTCGTACGGCTGGAACTTCATCACCGAGGTCATCGGCACGTTCGTGCTGGTCTTCGCGGTGCTCGCGTTCAGCGACTGGGGCATCGCCAAGATCGGCACGCCGGGGGGCCTCGGCCCGCTGTCGGCCCTTCCGGTCGCGCTCGTCGTGGTCGGGATCGGCGCCTCGCTCGGTGGACCGACCGGCTACGCCATCAACCCCGCCCGTGACCTCGGTCCGCGCATCGCCCACGCCATCCTGCCCATCAAGGGCAAGGGCTCGAGCGACTGGGCGTACTCGTGGGTGCCGGTCGCCGGCCCCCTCGTGGGCGGCGCCATCGCGGCGGCGCTCTCCCCGGTGCTCCTGCACCTGACCACCTTCGGGTGATGACCCGCCGGTGCCGCGGCAGCCGCCCGGCACCGGCATCCTCCCCCCGCAATCCCTCTCACGAAAAGACAAGGACGTCATGGCTGACTACGTCATCGCGATCGACCAGGGCACGACCTCGAGTCGCGCCATCATCTTCGACAAGAAGGGCAGCATCGTCTCGACCGGGCAGCTCGAGCACGAGCAGATCCTGCCCAAGCCCGGCTGGGTCGAGCACGACGCCAACGAGATCTGGCGCAACGTTCAGGAGGTCGTCGGTCAGGCCCTCAGCCGCGCGACCCTCACCCGGCACGACATCGCAGCCGTGGGCATCACCAACCAGCGCGAGACCGCGGTGGTGTGGGACAAGAACACCGGCCAGCCCGTGTACAACGCGATCGTCTGGCAGGACACCCGCACGCAGGACATCGTCGACCGCCTCGCCGCGGACGGCGGCGTCGAGCGGTTCAAGCAGATCGTCGGCCTCCCGCTGGCGACCTACTTCTCGGGCACGAAGATCGCCTGGATCCTCGAGAACGTCCCCGGCGCCCGCGAGAAGGCGGAGGCCGGCGACCTGCTCTTCGGCACCACCGACTGCTGGGTGCTGTGGAACCTCACCGGCGGCACCGACGGCGGTGTGCACGCCACCGATGTGACCAACGCGTCGCGCACTCTGTTCATGGACCTCGAGACGCTGCAGTGGCGCGACGACATCCTCGAGGTCTTCGGCGTCCCGCGCTCGATGCTTCCCGAGATCAAGTCGTCGTCCGAGGTCTACGGCACCGTGCACGGATCGTCGCTGCTGCGCGAGACGCCCGTCGCCGGCATTCTCGGCGACCAGCAGGCGGCCACCTTCGGTCAGGCCGCGTTCACGCCCGGCGAGAGCAAGAACACGTACGGAACCGGCTGCTTCCTCATCTTCAACACGGGTGAGGAGATCGTCCACTCCAAGAACGGGCTGCTCACGACCCTCGGCTACAAGCTGGGCGACCAGCCGGCGCACTACGCGCTGGAGGGCTCGATCGCGGTGACCGGCTCGCTCATCCAGTGGCTGCGCGACCAGCTCGGCATCATCGGCTCGGCCCCCGAGGTCGAGGCGCTGGCGAAGTCCGTCGACGACAACGGCGGCGTGTACTTCGTGCCGGCCTTCTCCGGCCTGTTCGCCCCGTACTGGCGTGCGGACGCCCGCGGCGCGATCGTCGGCATGACCCGCTACGTCAACAAGGGCCACATCGCCCGGGCCGCGCTCGAGGCGACGGCTTTCCAGACCCGCGAGGTGCTGGATGCCGTCAACGCCGACTCGGGGGTGAACCTGGCCGAGCTCAAGGTCGACGGCGGCATGACCGCGAACAGCGAGCTCATGCAGTTCCAGGCCGACATCCTCGGTGTGGACGTGGTGCGGCCGGTCGTGGCGGAGACCACGGCGCTCGGCGCGGCCTACGCGGCCGGCCTCGCCGTCGGGTTCTGGTCGGGACTGGACGACCTCTCGGCCAACTGGCAGGAGGACGCCCGCTGGACGCCGCAGCTCGACGAGGCCGAGCGCGACCGCCAGCTGCGCCTGTGGAAGAAGGCCGTCACCAAGTCGATGGAGTGGGTCGACGACGACGTGCGCTGACCGACCGGTGCACTGAGACTGCCCATGTGCGGGGCTCCGCGGTTTCGACCGCGGAGCCCCGTTCGCGTGTTGCGCCGGACTCCGGTGTTCCGCTGTCCTGTTTCGCCTCCGGTCCGGCATTCCAGGACAGCGGAACAACCGGGACGCACGGGGCCGGCGGGACGCCGGGGCGGTGCGGTGCGGCGCGGTTTCCCGGGGCCCGGATAACGTGGAGGGATGCGTGCATCGTGGTACCGGGAGACGTGGCGCTCGGCCCTCGTCGGGATCGTCGTGGTCCTCGCCGGGTCCCTTCTTCTGGGTGGCCTGACGAGCTTCGGGCAGACGTACCTCCCGGCGTGGGCCAGCTCGTTCAGCAACTCGGCCGGCGGCTGGACGCTGCTCGCTTTCCTCCTCGTCTGGGCGAGCAGAGTGCATCCCCTCCTCGGCGCGGTCCTCGGGGCCGTCGCCTTCGTCGGTCTCAACGAGGGGTACGGCGTGGTCTCGGCATGGCGGGGGCACTTCTACGCCGAGCCGTTCGCCTCGGTCTGGACCCGGATCGGACTCGTCGTCGGGCCGCTGGTCGGGGCATCCGCCTCGGTCGCGCGATACGGGACGCCGCTGTGGCGGGCACTGGCGGTCACTCCCCTGTGCGCCGTCCTGCTCGGCGAGGGAGTGTGGGCGCTTAACGCGATCGCGGACACCACGAGCCCGGTCTACTGGATCATCGAGATCGTGCTCTCAGTGCTGTTCATGGCGCTGGTGCTCTGGCGGCGGAGGCTGCGGATGCCGCAGATCGTGCTCGTGCTCGCGGTGTGGCTCGTGGGCACGCTCGTCTACGCCGTCGGGTGGAGCGTGTTCGCCGCCGGATAGCGATCGGAACTCAGTCCCCCGCGACGCGCACCCGGGGCTCGACGCGGACCTCGAAGTTCACCGAGTTCGCGATGAAGCACCATTCATGGGCCTGGTGATGCGCGGCCTGCGCGGCATCCGTCATCGACGCATCGGCCACCGTCACCAGCGGTCGCAGCACGACCTCACGGAACGACCCGCCGCCGCGTCCGTCCTCGACCATCGTCCCGGACGCCTCGTCTTCGTACGCGACCACCACGACGCCGACGGTCACGCACGCGTGCAGGTAGGACAGCAGGTGGCACTCGCTGAGGGACGCGACCAGGAGGTCCTCCGGATTCCAGCGCGCGGGGTCTCCGCGGAACGGCTTGTCGGCGGAGGCCTCGAGATCGGGCTTCCCGGCGATCGACATCCTCACGAGGCGGTCGTAGTCGCGGTACCCGCTCGTTCCCGTCCCGCGATTTCCGGTCCACGACGATCGGACGGCGTACACGTGCTCACCCAGCATGTCCGACAGTCTGCCACCCGGCATTCCGGGCCGCCCGGAGATAGGCTGGAGACCGTGCCGCAGACCTTCTCCGTGACATCCGCCGTCGAACTCGCCACCGTCGAACGAGGCGGTTTCGTCGAATCACGGCATGCCGGCGCAGCGATCGTCCTCGATGCGGACGGCACCGTCGCACGACAGCTCGGCGACGTCTCCGCGCTCATCTTCCCGCGGTCCACGCTGAAGCCGATCCAGGCCCTCGCGTGCCTCACCGCCGGAGCACCGCTCGAGGGCGTCCAGCTCGGCCTCGCGACGGCGAGCCACTCCGGCACCGACGCCCACGTCGCCGTGGTGCGCAGCATCCTCGAAGCCGCCGAGCTCGGCGAGGACGACCTCGGCTGCCCGCCGGACTGGCCCGGCGACCGCGCCACCCGTGACGAGATGGTGCGCGAGCACTACTCGGCAGCGCGGGTGCGCATGAACTGCTCGGGCAAGCACGCCGCCATGCTGCTCACGTGCAAGACCGCCGGCTGGGACCCGACGACCTACCTCGACCCGGTGCACCCGCTGCAGGTGCAGATCCGCGAACTGACCGAGCGCCTGTCGGGCGAGCGGGTCGCCGCCACCGCGATCGACGGCTGCGGTGCGCCCGTGCACGCGATCAGCCTGTCCGGTCTCGCGAAGGCCGTCCAGCGGATCGGCACCTCGTCGCCCACCTCGCCGTTCGCGCTGCATCGCAGTGCCGGCCACCTGGTGCAGGCCGTCCGCGACAACCCCTGGACGATCGCCGGACCCGGACGCGACGACACCGTCATCATGGAGCGCCTCGGCGTCTTCTCGAAGGTCGGCGCCGAGGGTGTGCACATCATGGTCGCCCCCGGCGGCACCACCGTCGCGCTCAAGACCCTCGACGGGTCCTCGCGGGCGAGCGCCGCGGTCGGCCTGCGGCTGCTCGAGCTGGCCGGTGCCCTCGACCCGGCCGCCGTCGCCGACACCGTCGAACGACTTCCGCTGACCGTCTACGGCGGCGGGCAGGACGTGGGCAGGATCCGCCCCGCGTTCTGATCCAGGCCCCGCTCACCGTCGAGCGGAGAGAGGGAGACGACAGCCATGAGAATCGGTGTCCCCACCGAGGTCAAGAACAACGAGTTCCGCGTGGCGCTCACACCCGCGGGCGTGCACGACCTGGTCTCCTCCGGCCACCAGGTGTTCGTGCAGCGCGGTGCCGGCATCGGCTCGTCCATGCCCGACACGGAATATGCGGACGCGGGAGCGACCCTCCTCGACGACGCGGGCGAGGTGTGGGGCCGCGCCGAGCTGCTCCTGAAGGTCAAAGAGCCGGTCGCGAGCGAGTACGGGTATTTCCGCGACGACCTGGTGCTGTTCACGTACCTGCACCTCGCCGCGGACCGCCCGCTCACCGAGCACCTCCTCGCCGACGACATGACCTCGATCGCGTACGAGACGGTGCAGCTCCCGGGCGGCAGCCTGCCGCTGCTCGCGCCGATGAGCGAGGTCGCCGGACGCCTGGCGCCCATGGTGGGCGCGCACACGCTGATGAAGTCCGCGGGCGGATTCGGCGTGCTGATGTCCGGCGTCCCCGGCACGCGGCCCGCCCGGGTCACCGTCATCGGCGGCGGCGTCGCCGGGGCGAACTCGGCCGTCATCGCAGCCGGGCTCGGGGCGGACGTGACGGTGTTCGACACGAACATCGCGCGGCTGCGCTACCTGGACGACCACTTCCAGGGCCGCCTGAAGACGGCGGCATCCAACCCGCTCGACCTCGACCGCGCGGTCGAGGACAGCGATCTCGTCATCGGCTCGGTGCTGATCCCGGGCGCCAAGGCGCCCAAGCTCGTCACCAACGACATGGTCTCGCGCATGCGGCCGGGCTCCGTGCTCGTGGACATCGCCGTCGACCAGGGCGGATGCTTCGAAGACACCCACCCGACCACGCACGACGATCCCACCTTCCGGGTGCACGGTTCGGTGTTCTACTGCGTCGCGAACATGCCCGGTGCGGTGCCGAACACGTCGACCTCCGCGCTGACGAACGCGACCCTGCCCTACATCCGGCAGATCGCGCGCCACGGTTGGAAGGACGCTCTGCGCGCGGACGCCTCCCTCGCGGCAGGCCTGAACACCCACGCCGGATCCGTCGTCAACGCCGGCGTCGCGGCCGCGCACGGGCTGACGCCCGTCGCCCTGGCCGAGGCGCTCGCCTGATCGGCCGAACCGGCCCGGCCGGGCTCACCGGCGCGGCAGCTGCACCCGCCGGGGAGCACCGCCCGATCGGATGAACCAGGCCAGGTTGCGGCCCGGCGTGCAGTAGGGCGGCAGCTCACGATCGGCGGTGAGCGCGCGATACTCCGCCGCGCAGGATGCATCGATCAGCAGATCGTGTCCACCGCGCACCTCGGCCAGCGCCCGCCAGTTTCGCAGCCAGGCATCCGGGTCGCCGATGACGGCCAGCGGCGCCCGGGCGGCCGGATGCTCCCCGAACTCGTCCACCGTGCACGTCGCGAGACCCCGCTCGTCGAGGATCCGCGCCAGCCCCGCCCGGGCTCCCGATCGGACGACGACCCCGGTGATCGCGTCTGCGGGCTGCCACACCGCCGGTGCCGCCGGCGCGGCCGCCCGCCGCGGCGCGGTCTGCGCGAACTGCATCATCTGCCCGTCGAGCACGGCGCGCCCCGGTGTCTCCGGCAGCCGGTCGTGCGCGTCGCCTCCGGCTGCGATGTGGTCCATGCGCGACCCCGTGGCCAGGATCGCCCGGCGCGGCACGGCGTCCGCGATGCGGGCCACCGCCCCCGAGACGCGCGCGGCGGTGATCGCGACGCGGATGCCGCGCCCGGCCGCGCCGCGCACGAACCGTTCGAGGTGCTCGGCCGCCGCCTGCGCGTAATCGGGCGGGAGGCCGCCCAGCAGCGCATCCAGGTCGTCGATGAGCACGACGCTGCCGGGCGCCGCCGACGGTTCTCCCCACGGGTCGTCGGACGCCAGCTCCGAGAGCGCGTCCCACCCACCCTCCGGGTCGGTCGCGATCTCCACCCGCAGCCGGTCGACGACCTGGGCGCCGATCGTCGCCAGCACGGTGCTCCGGCCGCTGCCGGCGCGCCCGACGACGAGCAGGCCGCGCTCGCCCAGCAGCACGGGGACTTGACGCTGATTCTCCGGATCGTCTGCGAGGCCCAGTACGACGGCGCCGTCCGGGGCATCCGGGACGTCGGCGAGGGCGAGCTGGCGGGGAAGCTCGGGCAGCCACGGGCGCCGCGGCGTCTCGGCGAGCGGGTGCCGCCGGGCCACCTCGGTCAGCAGGGCCGCGTCGGTGCGCGCGACGCGCACGGAGACCGGTGCAGCATCCGCCGCCCTGCGCACCAATGCCGCACCGCGACCGTCGGCGCCCCCGGGGAGCGCAGCGGCGGCATCCGTGCCGATCACGGCGCGGCTGTCGGCGGCGTCGGCGACCCGCAGGCAGATGCGCAGCGGGCAGTTCGCCAGCAGCGACTCGCGCAGCACCCCCGCGGCCCGCTGCGTGCCCAGCACCAGGTGCATGCCCAGCGCCCGGCCTCGGGCGGCGACATCCGTGAACACCGCCTGAAGTTCGGGATGCTCGGCCAGAAGGGCGGCGAACTCGTCGACGATGACGACCAGGCGCGGCATCGTCACACGCTCGTCACGGATGTCGCGAGCACCCGCCTGGACGAGCTGCGCCTCGCGCCAGCGCAGCTCGGCCGAGAGACTCTGCAGGGCGCGGCGTGCGCCCGAGCCGTCGAGATCGGTGATGACCCCCGTCACGTGCGGAAGCTGCTGGAGAGCGTCGAACGCGGTGCCGCCCTTGAAGTCGGCGAGCAGGAACGTCACGTCATCGGGGCCGTGGGCGGCGCACAGCGCCGTCACCCAGGAGATGAGCAACTCGCTCTTTCCGGCGCCCGTCATCCCGACGACGACCGCATGCGGACCGTCGACGACCAGATCGAGGACGAACGGCGTGCGGCCGCTCGTCCCGATGACAGCGCACAGGGAGTCGGAACCCGACGGTTCCGCCGGACCTGCGCCGCCGACGAGCTCGGCCAGCGTCGCCGGGGCCGTCGCATCCGTGCCCGCGAACACGGCCGCGGCCCGCGCCGTGAGCTCGGCCGTCAGCTCCTGCGCCTGCGCGAGCGAGATCGCCTCCACGCCGACCTCTGCCGCATCGGCGCCGACGGTGAGGGTCGCGCGGTCGATTCCCGTGAGAGCCAGGACCGCGCCGCAGCGCGGCGGGACCGGCATCCCGTCGGGAACCCGCAGGAGCACGATGTCGCCTTCGACCGGTGTCTCGCCGGCGATCCCGCAGACGAGTGTCGTGCCGGTCGCGGATCGGGCGTGCGGGGCATCCTGCAGCCAACCGGACTCGTCGTGCGGGTCGCCGGCGATCCGCACGTCGCCGGGAGCGGAGGCCAGCAGCACCTGGGCGGCGAGGGCGCGGACGACGGCCGCCGCGACGACGGCGGGGCCGACCACGGCGATGCCGATGCCGGCCGGCACCGTCACCGGGGCGTCCTCGAGCACGGCGGCGCGCGCCCGGAGGGCCGCGGAATCCGGGTCTCCGGCGCCCCCGGACACCTGGACCGTGCTCGGGCGGCGCCCGGAGCCGACGACGATCGACTGCCGGCGTTCGGCCGTGCCGGTCCAGATGACGCCTGCGCCGAGGGCCGTCGCGACGTCCGGGTGGCCGGCCCAGAGGCGGTCGCGCTCGCGCTCGTGCCGTTCGGCGACCCGCGCAGACACCCGCGACCGTGCCGCCTCGGCCTCGGCGCGTCGGCGGGCAGCGTCGCGCCGAGCCGTGCGCCGGCCGTCGAGCCGGGTCGCGACGGCGATCACCGGGCCGAGAAGGGCGAACCACAGCATGAACGGCGAGCCGGTCGCGACCCACAGCACCAGCGAGCCCAGCACCGGGACGAGGGATGCCAGCAGCGGCAGCGGCCCGCGGCGCGGCGGCTCGGCGGCATCCGGAAGCCGGAGGGGCTCGTCGACCGACGGCTCCGCCATGCTCCCGAAGCGCGGCGCCCCGAGCAGGTCAGGCGCCGCGGAGCCGGGGGTGCCGAGGACGCGACCGGACAGCGTCGGGGTGAAGGGGGACGGCGAACTCATGCCTCCAGTCAACGAGGCGCGGTGCCGCCGGCGCCACTCGCGTGCGGCGCCTGTGGATAACTCCGCGTCGGCGGGCCGTCAGGCTGCGGAATCCGCGTCGGACTCGTCGTCGTCGGACTCGTCATCCGGTTCGGCGTCTTCGCCGGGTGCGGATCCGACGTTGAGCACGATGATCGAGATGTTGTCGCGGCCGCCGTTCTCGAGCGCGGCTTCGAGCATCGCCGCGACCGCCTCGCCCGGGTCGGCGTGCTCGCCGAGGAAGTGCTGGATGCCGTAGTCGGTGAGTTCTTTGGTGAGCCCGTCCGAGCACACCACGAACCGGTCGCCCTCGACGACGTCCAGGCGCACGTAGTCGGGCTTGACGTGGTCGCTCGGCCCGACGGCGCGGGTGATCACGTTTCCGTACGGGTGAGACTCGGCCTCTTCGGGCGACAGCCGTCCGGCGGCGATCAGCTCCTGCACGACGGAATGATCCGTCGTCACCTGGGCCAGCCGGCCGTCGCGGAGCAGGTACACGCGGGAATCGCCGATGTTGAGGGTGACCCAGTGCGGCACGAGACCGCCGAGATCCAGGTAGACGCCGGTGAGGGTCGTGCCGGTGCCGTCGTCGGTCGAGCCGGGGTGGGACGCGATGTCCTTGACGGCGAGCTTGATCGCCTTCTCGATCTCGCGCGGCGTCACCTTCGCCCCGCTCGCGACCGCCTCCATGCGCGCGACGGTGCGCGAACTCGCGATCTCACCGCCGATGTGGCCGCCCATTCCGTCGGCGATGATGAACAGCGGGAACTGCGCGAGCACGGCGTCCTGGTTGTTGTCGCGCCGCTTGCCGACGTCGGTGACCGCCGCCCACGACAGCTCCAGGTCGCCGTCCTGCAGCGAGACGGTGTGGAACCGTGTGGTTACGTCGGGCACACCCAGTCCTTCGCTTCCGGCGCCGCGGTTTCGCGGCGTCCTCACATCCTAGGGCACGGGTCCCGCGGCGCGCCGTCAGGCCACACCCACGGCGTCCTGCTCGTCGTCGCTGACCGCCGCCTCGAACTGGGCGTTGTACAACCGCCAGTACGCGCCGCGGGCGGCGAGCAGTTCGTCGTGGGTGCCCTGCTCGACGATCCCGCCGTCCTCCATCACCAGGATGAGGTCGGCGTCGCGGATCGTGGACAGGCGGTGCGCGATGACGAACGATGTGCGGTCGGCGCGCAGCCGGGACATCGCCCGCTGGATGAGCAGCTCCGTGCGGGTGTCGACGGAGCTGGTCGCCTCGTCGAGGATGAGGATGCGCGGATCGGACAGGAACGCCCGGGCGATGGTCACCAGCTGCCGCTCCCCCGCGCTGAGGTTCCCGGCCTCGTCGTCGAGCACGGTGTCGTACCCGTCGGGCAGGGCGTGCACGAAGCGGTCGACGTACGCGGCCCGTGCCGCCGCGAGGATCTGCTCCTCGGAGGCATCCGGATCGCCGTAGGCGATGTTCTCGCGGATCGTGCCGGAGAACAGCCACGTGTCCTGCAGCACCATGCCGGTGCGCGCCCGCAGGTCGTCGCGCGTCATTCGCCGGGTGTCCACGCCGTCCAGCGTGATCGATCCGGAATCGACGTCGTAGAAGCGCATGATGAGGTTCACCAGCGTCGTCTTGCCGGCGCCGGTCGGGCCCACGATCGCGACGGTGCTGCCCGGCTCCGCCGACAGGCTCAGTCCATGGATGAGTGGCTTGTCGGGCGTGTACCGGAACTCGACCTCGTCGAACGCGAGGCTGGACGCCTGCCCGGACACCGTCGCGGCCGGCTCCGGGTCGGCATCCTGCTCGGGCGCGTCGAGCAGCTCGAACACGCGCTCGGCGCTGGCGACCCCGGACTGCAGGAGGTTCGCCATGGATCCCAGCTGACTGAGCGGCTGGGTGAACTGCCGCGAGTACTGGATGAACGCCTGCACGTCGCCGATCGAGATCGCGCCGTTCGCCACCATGACGCCTCCGACGACCGCGATCGCGACGTAGACGAGGTTGCCGATGAACATCATGATCGGCATGATCAGGCCGGACACGAACTGCGCGCCGAAGCTCGCCCGGTAGACCGCGTCGTTCTCGCGGTCGAACTCCGCCTCGACCTCGTTCTGGTGACCGAACACCTTGACGATGGAGTGCCCGGAGTACGTCTCCTCCACCCGCGCGTTGAGGCGGCCGGTCGCACCCCACTGCGCCACGAAGAGCTTCTGCGAGCGCTTGGCGACGACCATCGTGACGACGAGCGAGAGCGGGACGGTCACCAGCGCGATCACCGCGAGCACCGGCGAGATGACGAACATCATCACCAGCACGCCGATGACCGTCAGCAGGGAGATCACCACCTGCGACAGGGACTGCTGCATCGACTGCCCGATGTTGTCCACGTCGTTGGTGACGCGGCTGAGCAGTTCCCCGCGCTGCATGCCGTCGAAGTACGACAGCGGAAGACGATGGATCTTGTCCTCGACGCTGATGCGGAGGCGGTGCATCGCCCGCTGCACGATCCCGTTGAGGATGCGCGCCTGCAGCCACGAGAAGATGCTCGCCGCGACATAGAGCGCCAGGACCGCCGCGAGGATGAGCGCGAGCTTGTGGAAGTCGATACCCGCACCCGGCACGAAGTCCATCGACTGCAGCGTCTGCGCCTGCTGGGTCTTGCCCGCGGCGTTCAGCTGGTCGATCACCTGCTGCTGGGTCATGCCGCTCGGGAACTGCATCGACGCGAAGCCGTCGACGATCACGTTCGTGCCGGCGCCGAGGAGCTTCGGCCCCAGCACGTTCATCCCGACGCTCAGGATGCCGAGCATCAGCACGAGCGCCAGGAGCCACTTGTCCGGCCGCAGCGTGCCGAGCAGGCGCCGGGCGCTCGGACCGAAGTTCTGCGCCTTCTGGCCGGGCGCGGTCATCCGCCCGCCCATGGGTCCGCGCGGGCCGCTCACGCTGCCTCCACCGAGAGCTGGGAGTCCACGATCTCGCGATACGTGTCGTTGGACGAGACCAGTTCGTCGTGCGTGCCCATGCCGACGATGCGGCCGTGGTCGAGCACGAGGATCTGGTCGGCGTGCTGGATCGTCGACACGCGCTGCGCGACGACGAGTCTGGTCGCATCCGGCAGCCGGGTGTCCAGCGCGTGTCGCAGGGCCGCGTCGGTGCGCAGGTCCAGGGCGGAGAACGAGTCGTCGAAGATGTACACCTCGGGGTTTCGCACGAGGGCGCGGGCGATCGCGAGCCGCTGCCGCTGACCGCCGGACACGTTGGTGCCGCCCTGCGCGATCGGCGCCTCCAGCTGCTCCGGCATCCTCTCCACGAAGTCGCGCCCCTGCGCGATCTCCAGCGCCCGCCACAGGTCGTCGTCGGTCGCTTCCTCGTCGCCGTAGCGGAGGTTGGATGCCACGGTCCCGCTGAACAGGAACGCCCGCTGCGGCACGAGGCCGACGCGCCTCCACAGTTCGTCCGGGTCGTAGTCGCGCACGTCCACGCCGTCGACAGTGACCGAGCCCGCCGTCACGTCGAACAGCCGCGGGATGAGACCGATCAGGGTCGTCTTGCCGGAGCCGGTCGATCCGATGATCGCCGTCGTCGTGCCGGGCTCCAGCGTGAAGCTGATGTCGTGCAGGACCGCGTCGTCGGCTCCGGGGTACGCGAAATCGACGTGGTCGAACTCGATGCGGCCGACGGGTGCCGGGGCATCCTCGGGGCTCGCCGGCACCGCCACGGACGGCGTCGTCTCGAGGACCTCGCCGATGCGGGTCGCGCACACCGCCGCCCGCGGGATCATGACGAACATCATCGTGGCCATCATCACGCCCATGAGGATCTGCATGAGGTACGTGAGGAACGCGAACAGCGTGCCGATCTGGGCGCTGCCGTCCTGCACCTGGAACGCGCCGAACCAGATCACGGCGACCGAGGAGACGTTCAGCACCAGCATCACCGCGGGGAACATCATCGCCATGAGGTTCCCGGCCCGCAGGCCCGTGTCGCGCACGTCGGCCGAGGCCTGCGTGAACCGGGCGCGCTCCTGCCGTTCACGAACGAAAGCACGCACCACGCGGATGCCCGTGAGCTGCTCGCGCATGATCTGGTTCTCGCGGTCGATCCGGCGCTGCATCGACCGGAACGCGGGCACCATCCGCACCACGATGAGCGACACGATGATCAGCAGCACCGGCACCGAGACGAGCATCAGCCAGGACAGCCCGACATCCTGCTTGATCGCGAAGATCACCCCGCCGATCGCGAGGATGGGCGCCGAGACCATCAGGGTCGCCGACATCTGCACCAGCATCTGCACCTGCTGCACGTCGTTCGTGTTGCGGGTGATCAGCGACGGGGCGCCGAAGGCGCCGACCTCCCGCTGGGAGAACGACACCACGCGGCGGAAGAGGTCGTGCCGGAGGTCGCGTCCCATCCCCATCGCCAGCCGCGACCCGAAGTACACGGCGACGATCGAGCAGACGATCTGCGCCAGGCTCACCGCGAGCATCAGCGCGCCGGTGCGCCAGATGTAGCCGATGTCGCCGGTGATGACGCCCTTGTCGATGATGTCGGCGTTGAGCGTCGGCAGCCACAGGGATGCCAGAGACTGCGCGATCTGGAAGACGAGGACGCCGACCATCAGCGCCCACGCGGGGCTGAGATAGCGAACGAGGAGCTTGCCGAGCATGGCGTCCTTCCTGCACGCACGCCCCCGGCGGCGGCCGATCGTTGCGGTGCGTCAACAAACCTAACGCCGACCCGGCGGATGCCGGAAGCCGGACGCGTGCGCTGTCAGCGAACCGCGGATCACTCGCCGCGGAAGACCGGCTTGCGCTTCTCGGTGAAGGCGGCGAAGCCCTCGCGGTAGTCGGCGGTCGCCTGCAGGGCGACCTGCGCGGCGTTCTCTCGGGCGAGGGCGGCCCACAGCCCCAGCCTTTCGTCGCGGAGCTCCTGGATGATGCGCTTGGAGGCGAGGAACGCCTGGGTGGCGCCGACCGCGGCCGTCTCGGCGGCCGCGATCGTGGCCTCCTCGACCTCGTCCGCCGGGAAGACCTGGGAGAAGAGTCCCGCGGTCTCCGCCTCCGCCCCGGTCATCAGTCGTCCGGTGTAGATCAGGTCGAGGGCGCGATGCGCGCCCAGCCGCTCGTAGAACAGGGCGTGGCCGCCGGAATCCAGCGCGGCTCCGAGCGCGGCGAACGGCGAGCCGATCCTGGCCGTGTCGGCGACGTAGACGACGTCCGTCGCGATCAGCAGCCCGAGTCCCACCCCCAGACACGCGCCGTGCGCGACCGCGAAGGTCGGCGCGGGGAACGCGGCCATGGTCTGCAGCAGCGGAGCCAGCGCACCGTCGAGGTACCCGGACACGTCGTCGGTGGCGGCATCCACCCCGGCGATGTCCCGCCCGGCGCAGAACGCCCGCCCCTCGCCGCGCAGCACCAGGGCGCGCACGCCGGACGACTCGGCCACCGCGTACGCGGCCGCGAGCTCCTCGAGCCCCTCGACGTCGAGGGCGTTGAGCTTGTCGGGGGCGTCCAGGGTCACGATCGCGAGTTGGACGTCATCGGCCACGGGACGGATGTCGAGCTCGATCATGCGATCCTCCTGAGCGGTCGTCGGTCAGCTGTCGTAGTCCACCACGACTCGGTCGGTCGTGGGGTGCGACTGGCAGGTGAGCACGTAACCCCGCTCGATCTCGTCGGGCTCGAGCGCGTAGTTCTCGGTCATCGTCACCGAGCCCTGCACCAGGCGCGCCCGGCACGTGCCGCACACCCCGCCCGAGCACGAGTACGGGGCGTCCGGACGCACTCTCAGCGCCGCGGTGAGCAGCGATTCGCGCGCGACGAGCGGACTGTCGACGTGGTTGCTCTGGCCGTCGAGGGTGAAATCCAGCGCGTAGGTCGGCTCGTCCGCGCGCACCGCGACAGGACGGGCCGGCTGCTCGTGGTCCTCCCCCGTGGTGAACAGCTCGAAGCGGATGTGCTCGCGCGGCACGCCGGCGTCTTCGAGCACGTCCCGGCACAGCTGCACCAGCTCGATGGGGCCGCACAGGAACCACTCGTCGACGGTCGCGGGCGGCAGCAGCCGGTCCAGGATCGTCCGCAGCTTCGGCTCGTCGATGCGGCCGGACAGGACGGGCGCCGCTCGCTGTTCGCGGGAGAGCACGTGGTGCAGCGTCAGCCGCGCCGGAAAGCGGTCCTTCAGGTCGGCGAGCTCGTCCGCGAACATGACGTCGGTCTGCGACCGGTTCGTGTAGACGAGCGTGAACCGGGACGTGTCGGATGCCTCCAGCACGGAGGTCGCGACCGCCATCAGCGGGGTGATGCCCGACCCGGCGGCGATGCCCGCCACGTGCGTGCCCTCGAGCTCGGCGAGCCGGGTCGTGAACGTGCCCTGCGGGCTCATCACGTCGAGCACGGTCCCCGGATGCAGCTCCGTGTGCGCCCAGGCCGAGAACCGGCCCCCGGGGTCGCGTTTGATGGCCACGCTGACCTCGCCGGGTCCTGTCGCCGTGCCGGGTCGGGGCGCCCGGCACAGGGAGTACGAGCGGCGCACCTCGCGGCCGTCGATCCGGGCCCGCAGCGCGACGTTCTGCCCGGGCAGGTAGCGGTAGTCGTCGACGAGCTCCTCCGGCACGGCGAAGGTCACCTCGATGGCGTCGTCGGTGAGGGGTCGCACATCGGCGACCGTCAGGGCATGGAAGCGTCCTCGCGCCGGCATGTCAGTGCGCCTTGAAGTGGTCGAACGGCTCGTCGCACGCCCGGCACTGGTACAGCGCCTTGCACGAGGTGGAGCCGAACCGGGCGAGTTCCCGGGTGTCCAGGGATCCGCAGCGCGGGCACTTCACCGACAGCCGCAGCGGGATCGGCCCGCGGCGCTCGGTCACCGCACCCGGGGGCGCGATCCCGAACGCGGCGAGCGCCTCGCGCCCGCGCGGGGTGATCCAGTCGGTCGTCCAGGCGGGGGCGAGGGCCGTGCGCACGTCCACCCGGGCGAAGCCGGCGGCGGTCAGGGCGAGCACCAGGTCGTCGCGGATCGTCTCCATGGCCGGGCATCCCGAATAGGTCGGAGTGATCGTGACCGTGACGGCATCGCCGTCTTCGCGGACCTCGCGCAGCACGCCGAGGTCGGCGATCGACAGCACCGGGATCTCCGGGTCGGCCACGGTCGATGCGACGTCCCACGCGGTCACCAGGTCACCCCCGGATGCTGCCGGGCGAGCACCTGCATCTCGGCGAGCAGGTAGCCCATCGCCGGGAAGTGGATGCCGCGTCTGCCGCCCGCGGAGCTCGGGGGCACGTCCGGCACCTCGAGATCGCACTCGGCGAAGACGGCGGCGATGACCTCGTCGAACCGGCCGCGCAGGCTCGAGGGACGAACGGCGACGCCGGGGGCATCCTTCTCGAGCCGTTCGATCAGCGGCCCGTCGCGGAACAGCTCGTCGACGTACGGCCAGATGTCGGTCACGGCGGTGATCATCCGACGGCGGGACTCCTCCGTGCCGTCGGCGAGGCGCAGCGTCCACTGCACGGCATGATCGCGGTGGTACTCCACCTCTTTGACCGCCTTGGCCGCGATCGCCGCGAGCGGGGCGTCCGTGGAGCGCTGCAGCGCGGTGTACAGCTCGAACTGGAAGCAGGATGCCACCAGCTGCCGCGCGATGGTGTGCGCGAAGTCGCCGTTCGGCTGCTCGAACAGCCACGCGGTGCGCCAGTCGGGTTCGTCGCGGAAGTAGGCGAGGTCGTCTTCGCTGCGGCCGTCCCAGGTTCCGGCGTACCGCAGCAGGCTGCGGGCGTGGCCGAGGTCGTCGAGGGCGATGTTGCCGAGCGCGACGTCCTCTTCGAGCTCGGGGGCCCGCGCGATCCAGGCGCCCAGCTGCTGGGCGAGGATCAGTGCGTCGTCACCGAGCCACAGCGCGTACTCCGCGACGTCGGCGGACGGTGCGACGCCGTCGCCGCCGGCGAGCTCGGTGGACAGAGCGATCTCGTCGACGGTGACGTGGACGCCATCAGTCTGGGTGGTCTCGCTCACAGGTGCGGCACCCCCTCGGAGGCGGTGTAGTACTTGGCGTGCCGGTAGTTCTTGCCGGCCGCGCTCTCGAACAGGGCGCCCTTGTGGGCCGGGTCGCTGGTGGTGATCGCCTCGGACGGCACCACCCAGATCGAGACCCCCTCGCCGCGGCGGGTGTACAGGTCGCGGCCGTTGCGCAGCGCCATCTCGGCATCCGGCGCGTGCAGCGAGCCGACGTGCACATGGCTGAGGCCACGGGAGGCGCGCACGAACACCTCCCACAGCGGCCACACCTCGGGGGCGTCCGTGCGGGTCGAGTCGGAACCGGGTGCGGACATCAGGCGGCCTCTCGATCGGGGGTGGTTTGCCCTTCGACAAGCTCAGGGCGCAGGACTCCGTGCATCAGGCGGCCTCTCGATCGGACTCGGCGCCGCGTTTCGTCTCGCTTCGCTCGCGGGGCGACCGTTTCTCGGCGTAGGCCGCGGCGGCCTCGCGGACCCAGGCTCCGTCCTCGTGGGCGTCGCGACGGTGCTGCAGGCGGTACGCGTTCATCGGGCCGCGGCCGGCGAGCACCTCCTGGAACTCGGTCCAGTCGATCTCGCTGGTGATCCAGCGCTCGTTCTCCTCGTCCCAGCGCAGCTCCGGGTCGGGCAGAGTGACTCCCAGCGCCTCGGCCTGCGGGACGAGCATCCCGATGAACCGCTGACGCAGATCGTCGTTCGAGAAGCGCTTGATCTTCCACGCCATCGACTGGGCCGAGTTCGGCGACTCGTCATCGGGCGGCCCGAACATCATGAGGCTCGGCCAGTACCAGCGGTTCACGGCATCCTGCGCCATCTCGCGCTGCGCCTCGCTCCCCTGCATGAGCGTCAGCAGGATCTCGAAGCCCTGCCGCTGGTGGAACGACTCCTCCTTGCAGATGCGCACCATCGCCCGCCCGTACGGACCGTACGACGCCCGGCACAGCGGCACCTGGTTGCAGATCGCGGCCCCGTCCACGAGCCAGCCGATCGCCCCCATATCGGCCCACGTCGGCGTCGGGTAGTTGAAGATCGACGAGTAGCGGGCCTTGCCGTCGATGAGCTGCTGCGTCATCACGTCGCGGGCGATGCCCAGCGTCTGCGCGGCCGCGTACAGGTACAGACCGTGGCCCGCCTCATCCTGCACCTTCGCCATCAGGATCGCCTTGCGCTTGAGGCTCGGAGCCCGCGTGATCCAGTTGCCCTCCGGCTGCATGCCGATGATCTCGGAGTGCGCGTGCTGCGAGATCTGCCGGATGAGGGTGCGCCGGTAGGCGTCCGGCATCCAGTCCCGCGGCTCGATGCGCTGATCGGCGGCGATGAGCGCGTCGAACTCCGCCTGCAGCTCGGCCTGCGCGTCTGGCGTCATGGTCTCGGTCATCGTCGACCCTCCGTCCGGAAATACCAACCGTTCGTTCAGTAATTATGGCATACTCTGGCACAGACGCACACGTTCGAAGGAGAACAGGATGCCGGACGCCACCCGCTCCACGCACACGATGATGCAGAACGACCGCGCCGCGCGGGCGCTCGGCATCCGCATCGAGGTGAACGAGCCCGGACGCGCCGTCATGTCGATGCTCATCCGCGACGACATGACCAACGGCTTCGCCATCACCCACGGCGGCATGGTCTTCGCCCTCGCCGACACGGCGTTCGCATACGCGTGCAACGAAGACGAGAAGGTGACCGTCGCCGCCGGCGCGGACATCGCGTTCCTGAAGTCGACGACGGCCGGGCAGACGCTCACCGCGACCGCCGTGCGCCGCGTGCGCAGCGGTCGCAACGGTCTCTACGACGTCACCGTCACCGACGAGACCGGCGACGTCGTCGCGGAGTTCCGCGGTCGCTCGTTCACCACCAACCGCCCGCTCTGAAAGCTCGCCCGGATCGCCCCGATGCAGAGGAATCCCACATGACCGCCGCCCACCACGTCTCCGCTCCCGACGCCGCCGACCTCGATGCGGAGGAGCGCCTGAGCATCGACGAACTGCGCGAGCTCCAGCTCGAGCGCCTGCAGAGCACGGTCCGCCGCGCGTACGAGAACGTCCCGCTCTATCGCACCAAGTTCGATGCGGCCGGCGTGCATCCCGACGACATCCGCGAACTCGACGACGTGCGAAAGCTCCCGTTCACGACGAAGGAGGACCTGCGCCAGTCGTACCCGTTCGGCATGTTCGCCGTCCCGATGGACCAGGTGCGCCGCATCCACGCGTCCTCCGGCACCACCGGACGCCCCACCGTGGTCGGATACACGCAGGGCGACCTCGACCGGTGGGCGAGCCTGGTGGCGCGGTCGCTGCGGGCATCCGGCGTGCGCCGGGGGATGCTGCTGCACAACGCCTACGGCTACGGCCTGTTCACGGGCGGCCTCGGCCTGCACGACGGAGCCCAGGCTCTCGAGGCGACCGTCATCCCGATCTCCGGCGGGCAGACCGCACGGCAGGCGCAGCTGATCAACGACTTCCGGCCGGATGCCATCTCGTGCACGCCGAGCTACCTCCTCACCATCGGAGATGCGCTCGAGGCCGCCGGGATCGATCCCCGCTCGACGTCCCTGAAGGTCGCCATCCTCGGCGCCGAGCCGTGGACGAACGAGATGCGCACCGCCATCGAGGAGCGATTCGACCTCGACGCCGTCGACATCTACGGCCTCAGCGAGGTCATGGGTCCCGGCGTCGCGAACGAGTGCGTCGAGACCAAGGACGGTCCGCACATCTGGGAGGATCACTTCCTCCCCGAGACCATCGACGCCGAAACGGGGGCCGCGGTCGGCGACGGGGTGCTCGGCGAGCTCGTGTTCACCTCGCTCACCAAAGAGGCCTTCCCGGTGATCCGCTACCGCACGCGCGACCTCACGCGTCTGCTGCCGGGCACCGCCCGGCCGGGCATGCGCCGCATGCAGAAGGTCACCGGCCGCGACGACGACATGATCATCCTGCGCGGCGTGAACCTGTTCCCGACCCAGATCGAGGAGCTCGTGCTCGGGATCGAGCAGCTCACCCCGCACTTCATCCTGGAGCTCACCCACCCCGGACACATGGACGCGCTCACCGTGCGCATCGAACGGCATCCTTCGCTCGACCGCGCCACGTGCGAGGCCGCGGCCGTCGTGCTGCAGAAGCGGATCAAGCAGCACATCGGCACCACGGTGGACATCGTGCTGGAGGAGCCGGGCGCGCTCCCCCGCTCGGAGGGCAAGTACAAGCGCGTGTACGACCTGCGCTGAGTGACGCCGGCCCACGCGCACTCAGGCGTCGCCGGACATCTCCGCTTCGATCTCCCGACGAGAGCGCAGCAGGGTGTCCCGGGCCAGCGGAATGTCCAAGCGTCCGGACGGAGCGATCACACTCAGGGCACCCAGGCATTCCTGCCCGAGCATGATCGGCACCGCGACGACGTCGACCACATCGCCCATCCACTCGGAGTGCGACTGGGCGTAGCCGCTCGCGCGCACCGCGGCCAGGGTGTCGCCCATATCGGTGAATCGTGCCCGGTCCACATGCGCGTCGAACGCCAGCAGCACCATGCCCGACGCCGACGTGCGCAGTTCGAGGTGCGGTTCGGCCGCCTGTGTGATCGCGAACGGGCGCTTGGGCTCGTGCCGCTCCACGATGATCGCCTCATTGCCGTTGAGGACGGCGAACGAGATGGGTTCGTTGAGGAGCTGCACCAGCGGCTCCATCCGCCGCGAGACCTCCGGCGGAATGGCCGAGTATTCGATCGCGAACCGGCCGAACACGGCGGCCCGCGGCGACAGGCGATACTCGCGCTCCTCGTCCTGCTGCAGCCAGCCCCCTTCGGCGAGGGTTGAGACGTACTGATGCGCAGCCGCGCGCGACCAGCCCAGCTCCCGGGCGATTCCCGAGACGCTCGCCCGGCCCCCGTCGAACTGCAGGAAGGCTTCGAGGACCTTGATCGTCTTGGACACGGTTTGCAGGCTCATGCCGCTCATATTCCCATCACTCGGAGGAATGGCCCGGCAGCGGGTCGCTGCCGGGCCGTGCGCCGCCTCGGCGCTCAGAGCAGGTTGGGTGCCGCGGGATGCATCACCTTCGGGTCGAGGCCGTACTTCTCGGCGATCTTGTCGAGCTCGCCGGATGCGCGCAGTTCGGCGATATAGCTGTCGATCGCCTCGCCGAGCTCGGCGTTCTGGAGGTTCACGGGAAAGTTGGTCTGGCCCGGTTGCACGGTTGCGGGAAGCCGCTCATCCGACTGGAGCACCGTCACCTCGTACCCCGTCATGTCGTGCTTCTTCAGGTACTGGTTCGCGGCGATGAACCCGCCGACGGTGGCGTTGATGCGTCCCGCGTTGAGGTCGTCGTAGACCGCGTCGTCGTTCTGGTAGAGCTTGAGGCTGCTGCCGAGGAGCGCCTGGAGCTTGTCGACACCGACGAGTCCGTGACCGACGCCGACTTTCGCCTTCTCGAGCTCGTCGACCGTTGCGATCTCGTTCTTGGAGACCACCGACAGCGGCGACGTGACCACCGGAGCCGACAGACGCACCACCTTGGCGCGCTCCGCGGTGCGATACCAAGAGCCGAGCGTCGTGTCCGCACGTCCGGTCGAGACCGAGGTGATCATCGCCGCCGCGTCGCCCTTGTTGATCTGCAGGGTCAGGCATTCGGCCTGCGCGAACTTGGTCAGCACATCGCCCTCGAGGCCCGTGAGCTTTCCGGGTGCATCCGACATCGAGAACGGCACGTAGTCGTATTGCGCGACCGTGAGCGTTCCGGTGGAGATGGTCTTCAGGTCGGCATCCCGCGGGGTGCAGTCCTTCGTCGCGCCCGTCGCGCCGGCGGCTGCGCCCGGAGGAGTGCTGTCACAGCCGGTGAGGGCGAGAAGGGCCGCAACGGTCAGTGCGGCGAGGGGCAGGGCTTTCTTCATGGATGACTCCTTCGTCGGGTGGGGTGGGGTTTCGTTTTCGGGGACGCGCGTCGCCGGCGGACCGGGTCTCACACGGATTGCGGCTCGCGCACGCCCGGGATGAGGGCTCGGACCGTCCGACGGCCCGAGGTCGGCCGTCCGTTCATGCGCTTCTCCAGGGAGCCGCTGAGGATGGCACCGGGGATGGTGATGCACAGGTAGAGGACGCCGGCCGCCACGTACACGGACATGTACTGGAACGTGACCGATCCGATGACGTCCGCGTGCTGCATGATCTCGGGGACGGTGATGACGGTCGCCAGAGAGGTCGCCTGGAAGATGATGATGGTCAGGTTCACCAACGGCGGGATCGAGATGCGCGCCGCCTGCGGGATCACGATGAACCGATAGCGGTCGATCGTGCGGAGCGACAGCGAATCGGCCGCCTCGATCTGCCCCTTCGGAACCGCGTTCAAACCGGCGCGGATCATCTCGGACGAGTATCCGGCCGCCGAGAACATCAGGCCGGCGATCGCGGCGGGGCCGGGATCGAGCAGGATGCCCAGCTGCGGCAGCCCCTGATAGAAGACGTACAGCAGCACGAGAATGGGCACGCCGCGACCGAGCTCGACGATGATGATCGCCACGTGGTGAACGATGCGCGAGGGCGATTCGACCAGGAGTGCGAGGAAGAACCCGAGGATGTAGCCGCCCACGCACGCGATCACCGTCATGAGGATTGCCACCCACAGACCCGGAAGCAGCTGCGGGATGTACTGGGGCCACGTGTACAGCCAGGAGAAGTCGTTCATGCGATCGCGTACTTCCTCGTGATGCGGGCGTGGATGCTCCGGGAGAACAGGGCGATGGGCAGGCTCAGCAGCAGATAGATCAGCCCGGCGAACCCGAACATGAACAGCCCGTGCGCGTGGTACTGGGTCATGACACCGGCCCGGAACACGAGATCGGTCACCCCGATGGTCGAGACCAGTGCCGAGTCCTTGAGCAGCCCGATGATCTGGGTCGCGACCGACGGGCTCACCGCGCGGAACAGCTGCGGCCCGATGATGTCGCGCAGGGTGGCGAGCCGCCCGAAGTTGAGCGCACCCGCCGCTTCCCACTGACCGGCGGGGATGGCCTGCATCCCTCCGCGGTAGATCTCGGCCATGTAGGCCGTGGCGATGACCGACAGCGTGAGCAGGGATGCCGTGACCGGAGTGAGGGTGATCCCCAGCTGCCCGACGCCGAAGAAGGTGAGGAACAGCCAGACCAGCGTGGGCACTCCGCGCACCACATGGACGATGGCGCTGTAGATTCCCCGGACCACCGCGAAGCGACTGCGTGCGAGCGCCAGCAGGGGCACCGCGAGGACGATGCCGATCGCCGCCGACCCGAGGGTCAGTGCGATGGTCCACGTCGCACCCAGGGCGATGTAGGTGAGGATGTCGAGCATCTCATCGCCCCAGGACGGCCGAGAGGAACCGGCGCGTGCGCTCGTGCCCGGGATCGGACATGATCGCCTCCGGGCTGCCCTGCTCGATGATCGCGCCGTCGACCATCACGGCGACCTGATGCGACACGTGCCGGGCGAACTCCATCTCGTGCGTGACGACGAGCATCGTCATGTCGTCCGCGGCGAGCGATCGCATGACCTGGAGGATCTCGGCCCCGATCTCGGGATCGAGACCGGAGGTCGGCTCGTCGAAGAGCATCAGCTCGGGGTCCATTGCGAGCGCGCGGGCGATCGCGATGCGCTGCTGCTGTCCGCCGGAGCATTCGGCGGGATAGGCGTTCGCCTTGCTCGCGAGCCCCACGCGGCTGAGCTCCGCCATGGCGCGCTCTTCGGCCTCGGCCTTGGAGCGCTTGTGCACGCGCATCTGCGGGAGCGCGACGTTCTTGAGCGCGGTGAAGTGCGGAAAGAGGTTGAACGACTGGAAGACCATGCCGGTGCGAGCCCGCAGTGCACGCACCTGCGCGTGCGAGGGCCGCCCGGCACTGAAGTCGATCGCCGCATCCCCGATGCGCAGCGCGCCGTGATCGGGCACCTCGAGGAGGTTCAGACAGCGGATGAAGCTGGACTTGCCGGCGCCGGAGGGACCGATGATCGAGATCACCTCGCCCTTGCGCACTTGGAGGTCGACGGCGTCGACGGCGACGTGGTCGCCGAATCGCTTCGTCAGCGATGTGGCCTCGACGAAAGACGCATCCATCGCGGATGCACCTCCTTCACGCGGAAGTGGTTGTGTGAGTGACATTGCGGTTCCGTTCGGATCTGTTCGGTTCAGAGCGCCTTGAAGGTGCGCCGGTAGAAGTCCAGCCAGTTGCCGCCCATGATCTTCGCGACCTCCGTTTCGTCGAAGCCCCGGTCGCGCAGGCAGGCCTCGGCGTCGGGGAATTGGGAGGGGTCGTCGAACCAGCCGAGCTTGGGCTGCGGGCCGGAGTTCGACTTCGATCCTGCACCGTACTGGATCTCGCGCGCCCAGCGTCCCTGCCGCATCCACTCGAGGTAGTCCATGCCACCGGTCTGGTCGAAGTCGGTGCCGATCCCGATGTGGTCGACACCGATGCGGTCCGCGGTCCACGCGACCAGTTCCGACCACTTCTGCGCCGTCGTGTACTCCCCCACGATGTTGCGGTAGACCGAGAGCCCGATCACGCCGCCGTTGTCTTTGAGCGCGTCGAGCACGTCATCGGGTTTGTTGCGTGCGTGCGGCGCGAGCGACGACGGATTCGAGTGCGTGATGGCGACCGGCTCGGTCGAGTGCCGGATGGCATCCATCGTCGTCGTGTTGCCCACGTGGGAGAGGTCGACGACCATGCCGCAGCGGTTCATCTCGCGCACGACGTACTTGCCGTAGCGGGTCAGGCCCGAGTCCGACGGCTCGTAGCAGGAGCCGCCGATGTCCGACTGGATGTTGTAGGTCAGCTGTCCGACGCGGGTTCCCATGCGGGCGAAGTGCTCGACGTATCCGAGCCGGCCCTGCAGGAAGGCGACGTTCTGGAACCCCAGCAGGATCGCGCACCGACCCGACGCCGCGATGCGCGTGATGTCGTCGGCCGTGTACGCGATCTCGACGAGGTCGGCGTTGTCCTCTGCCATGTACCGCCACTTGACGAGCTGATCCATGGACTCGGTCGCGTCCTCCCAGAACCCGACGGTCACGGTGATGCATCCCACGCGCCCCTTCGCGATCTCCTCGAGGGCGGGCCGGTGATCGCGGCGTTCCTTCTCCAGCGGGGTGCAGAGCAGACTGTCGACGTACAGCATTGTGCGTTTCTTTCTCTTCGGTGAGGTTCGGTTCGCCGGCCGCCCGGCCGGCCGACGGCCGGCGGGCCGCTCAGTGTGCGGCGACCAGGTCGGCGAAGTGCTGGTTGTCCAACTCGTCAGGATCGGTGAGCAGGTGCAGCTCCTCGATGCTGAACTGTTTGGTGATGCGCTCCCCCGGACGGATGACGTCGAGCACGGTCCCGCCGGTGTGCTGCCGGGAGATCGGGGTATCGGCATCCAGGCCCGCATTGCCGCGGTAGTAGATGTTCCAGAACGTCGCCGCGTCGACCGTGCGCCCGTGCCGGGCGAAGTGCCCGACGACCGCGGCGTACTCGTCCCGCAGCGCGCTCGGCTGCACGGCGCGGACGACCGTCCCGCTGATGGTGTGCGTCGCGTCATCCGCTCGCGCATCGAGCCGGATGCCGTAGCGCGCCAGCGCGAGTGCGATGCCGGGCACGGCGTGGTCTGCCCGAGCGCCGACCACTCGGAACGGTGTGGGCTTCTCGGCCGCCCGCGCCCCGATGAGGTTCACCAGGACATGACCCGTCGCGAGCAGGCTCTGGCCGTGGTTGTCGATGACGAGCACGCCCTCTTCGGACCGACCCTCCGGCGAGCGCCACGGTGCGGCGAGCGCGGTCGTCGGATCGATGGCGCGGATGAGAAGGTCGCCGAACGCGGTTGCTGCTTCACGGTCCGCCGCAATGGCCGTGGTGACGAAGTCGCGGGCGCCATGCCACGAACCCTCAGGCACGTTGATTGCCTGGGAGGCGCGCCCGGCCATGAGTCGCACCTCTCGGAGCTTCATGTCGATCGTCGCCGTCGCGTGTTCGCCGGGCGGGGTGATCGGCGTGTCGGTCGGCGTCAGCTTGGCACTCTCGGCTGCCGGGTCGGCCGGCGGCGCGGCAACCTGCTCGAGCACCGGGCGGGACGCGGACGGCGCAACCGCGGAGGCGGCGCCGACGGGCGTCTGGTACGACCACCACCAGCCCGACGGGTCGGACCCGGCGATCGCGTCGCGGAACGGAGCAGATTCGAAGATGATGCCGCGCACGTCACGACCCATGTGGTCCTCGGTGCGGTCGAGTCCGTGGATGAAGGCGTTGACGAAGCGGATGACCCAGACCGGGATGAAGTCGCTGTCGTGCGGGTCCGCGTGCGGGACGGCATACGGCTTGTCCTGCAGCCCCAGGACGAGCCGGGTGATGTGCTCGAGTTCGGGATGCCGGCCGACGAGCGCCCCGACGGTGTGCTCATCGGGATCCGCGGACGACTCGGTGTCGCGGACCGCGGCCAGGAGCGCCCGGATCATCGTCGGATAGCTGGGGATCAGTTCATGGGCGTGCGGGACCTCCTCGCGGGGCCCGGAGCGGGGCTCTTCGGCGGCCCGCGACTGGTACCAGACGCGATCGCGGAAGTGCTCGTCGTTGAGCGGCATCCGCAGCGCCCAGCCGTACTGCTCCTGGATGACCGCGCGCAGGTCGGCGAGTGCGAGGCACGGGTCGAGGTCGAGCTGCTCCGCGAAGTCGAGATCGGTCGCGGCGACCGCGTCGCAGAACTCGGGGACCAGTTCGAGCAGCAGGGTGTCGAACGAGTGGAGGGCCTCCTTGCTGACGCGCGGGGCGACAGAGCGGTGGATGGCACCCAGCACGGACTCATCGACTGCCGCCGACACCTCGCCGCGACGGGCGGCGCGGACCTGGGTGCGGATGCGGCGGAGGTCCCCCACGATCTCCATGTTGGAGGTGAAGAACCGGTACGACGTCGTGAGGAACGTGCGATAGCGGATCGTTCGGTCCAGGAGCTCCTCCAGGCGGGCGAGGTTGTCGCCGGTGGCCACAGCGGGGTCCGTGAGCACGTGATCGAGCACCCTCAGGAATGCCGAGATGTAGGCGTTCACGAGAACAGGACGGTTGTACACCAGCATCGCGAGCCCGAGCGCGGACCCGTTGCCCACCCCGATCAGGCGCTTGACGGAGGGCTCCAGCCGGACCGCGGTCTGGGGGGCGTCGAGCCGGGCGAGCTCCTCGACCAGGTCCACGGAGAGCTCGCGCATGAGGTAGGCCGAGAGCATCTGGGCGTGATACGACGTGCCGAGCGGGTGCCCCTTCGGAATCGCGGCGAACGGCATCGTCCCGAACGTCCCGTTGCCGTCGAGGCCGGTGTTGCGCATGATGTAGCCCACGCGCTTGAGCTCCCGGACGTCGGGCTGCTCGCCGCGGGCCAGAGACTGCCGCACCGAGCGGAAGATGCGAAGGCTCTGGTTCGAGCGGAACCAGACGAGCGTGTTCGCAGTGGCACGCCCTTCGTAGAGCCGAGGCAGCTCACGCTCCGTCGCCGCGACGTCCTCCGGCGAGGCGACCCCGTCGATCAGGGCCCCGCTCATGTCCCACGCTGTGCCGATGATCCGGCCGGTGCGATTCTTGCCCGAGGGCTGCTTGAGGAACGCGAGGAACGTCATCGCGCCGCCGGGCGCGCTCACCGTGTAGCGAGCGCGACCGTTGCCGCGGGCGTCGAGTTCGAACTCGTCGCGGTCGATCGTCCAGTTCTCACCGATCATCTTGGACAGGAAGCTGCGCGAGGCCGAGAGGCGGTTGGGCTGCATCGCGCCGAGGTTGCGCGGGTCCATCACGAGGTCGGGATCGGAGTAGTACTTCGCTGTGTTGTGTGCCACTTCGCACGGTGCCTTTCTCAGAACGTCAACGCATGTTAGACAGTCATAAAGAATCTGTTGACGATGAGACGAGCGTAGCAAAGCCCGCCCTCGAGGAGAAGGGCTTCTTCGCAATCTCTTCCGCACGCTGTCCACGCCGGCACACGGGCGCAGGGCTGCGAGAAGAGGGGAACGCGGGTGCGGGTCGTCAGCGTCGCACGAGCGGGACGGGCTGACCGCGTCGGGCAGCCTCGGCCACGAGCCGCCGCTTGAGCATCCGGCCCTGCCCGAGGAAGGAGCGGCTGCGGTCCCGCGGCGTCCCGGCGAGGCTCCAATCGTTCAGCGCCCGGTCCACCCGCACCGACACGCGATCGCCGAACGCGGTGGCCGTGCCCACGAGCACGACGTTCTCCTGCCACTCCATCTCGGGTCCATGCCGGTGGAACGTCAGACACACGGGGCCGTCCGGCAGCGGGATGCCGGCCGGCAGCGTCAGGTCGAAGCCGTCCGGCGTGCGCACGACTTCGCGGGCGCGCAATGCCAGCGGCATCCCGTCCGCGACCCCCGTGATCGTCGGCGCGCCGAGCCGTTCGGCACGGTCGGCGAACGGCTGCCATTCCGCGGGCGGGACCGATCGGCTCGGCAGCCGTCGGCCGGCCGGGCGCGGATCGGAGTCGGGCGCCAGGGGCGGGACGTCCGGCATCCACACCTCGGGAGCGCGCGCCAGGTCGCCGTCCGGCCACCACCACACCTGCTCCGGAGTCACCTCCACCCAGATCCGCGCGAAGTACCAGCCGAGCCGTTTCACCAGGAACCACGGCATCCCCCGGAAGCCCGCGCCGGTCTTCTGCATCGACGCGCGCACGTAGCGGTCCGTGTTCGACTGCAGGTCCGCGTCGCGGACCGTTGCGCGGCCCCGTACGAGGACGACCGGGGCCTCGTCCCCGGCACCTGCGCAGAGCAGCGCGACCCGGGGATCGCGGCGAGCGCGCTCCGCTTTGTCCGGGTAGGTGAGGCCCGTGCTCACGTCGATCGTCCCGTCCGCGCCGAGATAGGGCGTGACCGGCCACGTGACGGGGCGGCCGTCGCGCGTCAGCGACGCGTATTCGCAGACGAGGGCGCGATCGAAGATCTCGCCGACCCAGGCCGGCATCGTCGCGCCGGCGGTGCGTTCGTGCGATTCGGATGTACTCATGTGCTGTCTCCCCACTGGTGGGAAACAGGGTGCCCGTTCGCTCTTCACAGACAGTTGGCGAGCGCTTGGCGCGCTCTCGTCAACCAGAAGTCCGCACCGGCGGCCTCGAGCAGGCGCACGGCGTTGCGCAGGTGGATGCGGGCTCCGTCGCGGTCTCCGAGAGCGAGCAGTGCCTCGCCGAGGAGCCCGTCATAGGAACCCACGATCGTGGTGCACGTGCCGCTGACCAGCAGCATCCCGGCGTACGGCCGCAGCAGGTCGTACATGTCCCGCACCAGATCGCGCTCGTCCAGGCGGATCGCGGCCAGGAGGCGCGCCGCGGCCGCCGCTGCCCACTGGTAGTCGCGGGGCGGCAGCGGCGTCTCCCGCAGCAGCGCGCGGGCCCGCGCGATCTCGCCGGCGCCCGCCCAGGCGAACGCGAGGACGGACGCGATTCCGGCGCCGCGGGTGCGCCGGTGCACTTCTTCGATCCACCCCGCCTCCGTGGAGAGGGCGTCCGCCTGCAACAGCTGGGCGATCCTGATCGAGACCATCGCGACATCGAAGTAGGCGACGTCCGTGAAGGGAAGAACCTCCTCGACGGGCTCCAGATGCCGCAGGGGCTCCGGCATCCCCTGAAACAGATCGAGCCCGACGTGCGCCACCGCCGCCTGAAGCAGGAGGGCGGGGTTGTGGAGCTCGGCCAGCTGCCCGTCGATCTCGGCCAGCAGCTCCCGCGCCGCGGCCACCGTGGCATGCGCGGTGTGCGCGACGACCAGCTGCAGCTGCGCGATCACCCGGAGATGCGGCGCGAGGCCGGGCATCGCGAGCAGTCTGCGTGCGGTGTCCGCGCGCTGCTGCGCGGTGTCCTGACCCTGCAGGGCGATGAGGCGCAGATGGAGGATCCGCTGGACGTGCACGGTATCGCCCGCGCGGTCTGCCGCGGCCACCGCCGCAGCCGACACCGTCTCAGCCTCATCGGTGTCGCCGGTGTGGGCGAAGACGACGGCGCGAACCGCCTGCGCGGTCGACCACGCCGGATCGCTCGGCACCAGGACACGCACGGCGTCGTCCATGGCCGCGCGGACGGCGCCCACATCCGATCCGTACCGGAACGGCACCCAGAGCCCGTGTCCCATCGCGATGTCGCACACCCGCACCGCTCGGACGGCATCGGAGCCGGCGAGGACGAGCGCCCGCTCCACCGCCGCATAGCCGTCGTCGAACCGCGCGGCCGCATAAAGGCTCTCGGCCAGGCCGACCGCGAGCTCGAATGCCTCTTCGGTCGAAGCACCGGCCGTCTCGGCCACTCCGAGGGCATCCCGCCAGAGGCTCGCCGCGTCTTCGGGGGCGTGCCGTGCCAGCGCCGCGTTCGCGGCGCGCGCGGAGAACTCCAGCGCCTGCCGCGCCGAGGCCGGACCGAGCCCGGATGCCGCCAGCCAGCACCGGGCGATCGCCGCCGCATGCCCCGCGTCTTCGCCATGGCGGCGGGTGAGAGCCGCCGCGACTCGCTCGCTCCCCCGCGCCCGCCACAGGCGCGAGTGCCGCGACAGCAGGGCATCCGCCACCAGCGTGTGCGCGAACCCGTACAGGCCGACGCGGTCCGGCATCTCCCGGATCAGACCGGCCGCAGTGGCGCGTTCGAGCGTCGCGCCGACGTCGTCCGGGTCCTGTGCGGACGCCTCCGCGACGACGTCCAGCTCGAACTCGCCGCCCGCGAGTGCCGCGATCTCCAGCAGGTGCGTCGTCTCGGCGCCCAGCGCCTCGACGCGCCGGCGCACGACGTCCCGCACGCCCGGCGGCACAGCGTCGCCCGCGCGGGCGACCTCGATGAGAAAGAACGGGTTGCCGCCCGTGCGGACTCGCAGCGAGCTCGCGTGATGCGAGCCGGGGTCGGCGCCCGACATCTCCGCGACGAGCTGCCGGGTCTCCTCGACGGTCAGGCCCTCGAGCTCGACGTGCCGCGCGCCCCGCCGCGCCAGCTCCGCCCGGGTGCGCCCCAGCGCCTCCGTGTCGAGCCGCCGGAGCGTCGCGATGACGAGGAGCCCGGGCGTGGCCGTCGCGGCGACATGCACGAGCAGGCGAAGCGTCGCCTCATCGGCGGCGTGGAGATCGTCGAGAACGATGACGGCCGGCGCGAGCGACCCGAGGAATCCCCCGACCGCCTCGAAGAACCGCCAGCGCTGCCCGGGCACATCGGCGGCCGGACTCCCCTCGAGGCCGCCGGCGAGGAACGCCGCGATCGGAGGCGGAACCGTGACCTCCGGCGCACTCGCGGCGAGGCCGCGCAGGATCTGCTCCCACGGCCACAGGGCGGGCGCCGACTCGTGGTCAGGACTCGCGCCCCACGCGACGCGCACGCCGACGCCTCCGGCGAAGCGCCGCACGAGCGCGGTCTTGCCGACGCCGGGCTCACCGTCCACGAGCACCACCCGGCCGGCGGCGCGCGCTTCGGTCAGCGCCTCCTCCAAAGCGGCGAGCGCGGCCGCGCGGCCGACGAAGCGGTCCTCCGGGCGTGCGGCCTCCGAGCTTCGCGCCGGTGCGAGGTCCGCCGCGGCGGCGTGGGCGCGGGTCTCCGGCGGGGTCGGCAACAGCGCGGCATCCTGCCGGAGGAGCGCGCCCTCGAGAGCCTGCAGGCGCGGGCCCGGATCGATGCCGAGCTCGTCGGCGAGCCGGCGCCGGATGCCGCTCACGCTCGTGAGGGCATCCGCCTGGCGGCCCGACCGGTAGTACGCGAGCGCCAGCAGCTCCCACGCGTGTTCCCGCAGCGGATGCCGGTGCAGAAGCGGCTCGAGCCGGGCGATGACGTCGCCCTGCCTGCCGAGTTCGAGTTCGGCGGCGCACAGGTTCTCGATCGCGTCGAGCCGCGCCGCCTCGAGCCGGTCGATCTCGGGCTGAGCCCATTCCGCCGCGCGCGCGTCGGCGAACGGCGTGCCCCGCCAGAGTCCGAGGGCGGAGGTCAGTGCCGTCGCGGCCTCGCTGTTGCGTCCGGCGGCGAGATGCGTCGCGCCGGCCGACACGAGCGCCTCGAACTGGCCGAGATCCAGCTCGAGGCGCTCGGTCATGAGTCCGTATCCGGCGGCGGCGCCGACGAGGATGCGCGGCGTCCCCCCTCGCGGGCGGCCGGGCTCCAGTCGCGCGCGCAGATTCGAGACGTAGACGTGCAGGCTGCCGCGGGCGCTCGGCGGCGGAGAGCCCGACCACAGCCGGTCGATGAGCACCTCGGCCGGCACCACGCGGTCGGCGTGCATCGCGAGCAGCGCCAGGAGCACGCGCTCCTTCGGAGGGCCGGCCTCCACCGCCTGCCCCGACGCCACGAGCTCGATCGGACCGAGGACGTTCAGCCGCACGGCGCCATCGTACGCCCTGGTCGCGTGCCTATTCCTTCGCGACGAGGGTCAGTACGTCGTAGGTCGCGACGATCTCGTCGCGCTGGTTGCGAAGCACGGCATCCCACCGCACCTCGCCGTACTCGTCGGTCTCGCGCGGCGTGATCTGCTTCGCCGTGAGGGTCACCCGGATCTCGTCACCCGGCGACACGGGCGTGAGGAACCGCAGGTTCTCCAGCCCGTAGTTGGCGAGCACGGGACCAGGCGCCGGGTCGACGAACAGGCCCGCCGCGAACGAGACCAGCAGGTAGCCGTGTGCGACCCGGCCGGGGAAGAACGGGTTCGCCGCCGCGGCCTCCTCGTCCGTGTGGGCGTAGAACGTGTCTCCGGTGAACTCGGCGAAGTGCTCGATGTCGGCGAGGGACACCTCGCGCGGGCCGCTCTCGAACCGGTCGCCGAGGTGCAGTTCGCGAAGCGACTTGCGGAACGGATGCCGCGCCACGTCCGTGGCGGCGCCCTCGTGCCACACGCCGGTGATCGCGGTGAGCATCTCCGGCGATCCCTGGATCGCGGTCCGCTGCATGTGGTGCAGCACCGCCCGGATGCCGCCGAGCTCCTCGCCGCCTCCGGCGCGGCCCGGTCCGCCGTGCACGAGGTGCGGAACGGGCGACCCGTGACCGGTGGACGTGCGGGCGTTGATCGAGCTGAGGACGAGCACACGGCCGTTGTACGCGGACGCGCGGCTCACGAAGGATGCTGCGACTCCCGGATCGTCGGTGACCAGCGAGGTCACCAGCGACCCGCCGCCGCGGGCCACGATCTCGGCGGCCTCCTCGAGGGTCCGGTAGGGCAGCACGGTCGCGACCGGACCGAAGGCCTCCACCTCGTGCGCCGCGGGCACGGACGCGTCGCCGAAGCCGAGCAGCACCGGCCCGACGAACGCTCCTTGCGCGTCGAGATCCGCGGGAGCGTCGGTGCTGCCGAGCAGCAGCGAACCGCCGGCATCCTGCAGGCGGCGCACGTTCCGCAGCACCTCGTCGCGCTGCTCGAGCGACACCAGCGGCCCCATCGTGACGCCCTCGTCGCGCGGGTCGCCGATGACGACACGACTGTCGACCACGGTCTGGAGGGCGTCCACGAGCGCGCCGATGCGGTCTTCGGGGACGAGGGCGCGACGGATGGCCGTGCACTTCTGTCCGGTCTTCGCGGTCAGCTCGGTGAAAAGCTGCCGCACGAACGCGTCGAAGGCGGGCGTGCCCGGCGCGGCATCCGGACCGAGCACCGATGCGTTGATCGAGTCCGTCTCCGCCGTGAAGCGCACATCGCCGGGAATCTCGGCACGCAGACGCGCCGCCGTCGAGGCGCTTCCGGTGAAGCCGACCAGGTCGCCGAGGCGGAGCTGCCCGAGCAGACCCGGGATCGCCCCGCTGACCAGCTGCAGGGACCCGGCCGGGACGAGGCCCGTGTCCACGAGGATCCGCACCCAGGCCTCGGTCACGTACGCGGTGGGGGTGGCCGGCTTGATGAGGCTCGGCACTCCGGCGAGGAACGCGGGGGCGAACTTCTCCAGCGGCCCCCACATCGGGAAGTTGAACGCGTTGATCTGCACCGCGACGCCCGGGAGCCGGGTGAGGATGTGCTGCCCGGAGAACGAGCCGTCCTTCGACAGCGGCTCGACGGGTCCGTCGACGACGACCTGGGCATTGGGAAGCTCGCGCCGGCCCTTCGACGAGTAGGTGAACAGCACGCCGATGCCGCCGTCGACGTCGATCATCGCGTCGCGCCGGGTGGACCCGCCCTTCGCGCAGAGCGCATAGAGCTCGTCCTTGTGCTCGCTGAGGGCGAGCGCGAACTGCTTGAGGAGCAGCGCGCGCTGGTGGAAGGTGAGCTCGCCGAGGCTGCGCTGGCCGATCTCCCGGGCGTAGGCGAGCGCTCCGGCCAGGTCGATCCCCCGGCTCGACACGCGGCACACCTCGGCGCCCGTGGACGCGTCCCGCACGATGGCGGCGTCCGGATCGTCGGGCGTGACCCAGGCATCGTTCACGTAGCTCGGCAGCACGGCGCTCATCGTTCGCTCCATTCGTAGAATCCCTGTCCGCTCTTGCGCCCGAGGCGTCCCTCGGCGACCATCCGCCGCAGCAGGTCCGGCGCGGCGAACCTGTCGCCGAGCCGGGCATGCAGCTCCTCGGCGATCGCGAGCCGCACGTCGAGGCCGACGATGTCGGTGGTGCGCAGCGGTCCCATCGGATGCCCGTAGCCGAGCTGCATCGCGAGGTCGATGTCGGGGGCGGATGCCACGCCCTCCTCGACCATCCGGATCGCCTCGAGCCCGAGGGCGACGCCGAGGCGGCTGGACGCGAATCCCGGGGCGTCGTGCACGACGATCGGGGTCTTGCCGAGGGCCTCGATCCAGCCGGTCGCCAGCTCACGTGCGGACGCATCGGTCTGCGCGCCGAGCACCACTTCGACCAGCTTCGACGACGGCACCGGGTTGAAGAAGTGCATTCCGAGGAACGAGCCCGGGCGGCGAAGCACGGCCGCCAGTTCGCCGATCGACAGCGACGAGGTGTTCGTGGCCAGCACCGCCGACTCGCCGATCGCCGCCTCTGCGCGTGTGAGTGCTGCGGCCTTCAGACCGGGATCCTCGGGGACGGCTTCGACCACGAGCGCGCACTCGGCGAAGGCCGCGGCATCCGTGCCGAGCGTGAAAGCCGTGTCGTCGGGAACGGGCATCCCCCGCTCCCGCGATCCCTGCAGCAGTCCGCGTACGCGATCCGACGCGGCCGCCACCGCCCCGGCATCCTGCTCGACGACGTGCACCCGGGCACCCGCCATCAGGAACGCGTGCGCGATGCCGGCGCCCATCCGGCCGCCGCCGATCACGCCGACGTTCTGCGGAACCCCGCTCATCACTTCTTCCGCCGTTCCAGGAACGCGGTCATGCGCTCCCGCTTCTCGGGCCGCTCGAACAGTTCGGCCTGCAGTTCGTACTCGATCTGCGGATGGGCGTCCCGCGGCGCGGCGAGCGCCCGCTTCGTGTACTGGGTCGCGAGCGGGTCGTTGGCGGCGATGCGATCGGCCAGGGCGTGGGCGGCATCCATCAGCGCCTCGGGCTCGTGGAGCGACGAGAGGATGCCCCAGTCCACCGCCTCGGCGGCATCCAGGATGCGGCCGGTGAGCAGCAGCTCGGCGGCGCGCGCCTGGCCGACGATCGCGGGGAGGCGGAACGTCGCGCCCGCCGCGGGCAGGATGCCGAGCCCGGTCTCGGGGTTGCCGATCCGCGTGCGCGGCGTGCCCAGGCGAAGATCGGCGGCGAAGGCGAGCTCTGCTCCTCCGCCGAGCGCCCACCCGTCGACGGCGGCGATGACGGGCATCGGAAGCTCGGCGATGCGGGTGAACACGCGCATGTTGATGCCTTCGCGGGCGTCCCCCGCGGTGCGCTCGCGCAGCTGCGCGATGTCGGCGCCCGAGGCGAAGACGCCGTCGGATCCGGTCAGGATGAGCACGCGCGGGACGGCCTCCAGCTGCGCGCACAGGGCGTGCAGCTCGTCGACAAGCTCCTGGCCGATCGCGTTGCGCGCGGCGGGTCTGTCGAGCGTCGCGACCACGCGATCCGCGCGTGCGTCGACGCGCAGTGTGGACTGGGACATCCTCGCCTCCTGATTACCGACCGATCGTTCAGTAATCATCGCAGACTTCGCGCGCCCCCGGCAACCGCGGCCGTCTCGGTGTCAGACTGGCCGGGTGACCGACGTCGACGAACCCGCCCCGGCCCGCCGCGGGCGCCCCGGCTACGACCGCGAGCAGATGCTGTCCGGCGCGGTGCGCGTCTTCAACGAGCAGGGCTACGACGCCACGTCGGTCGCGGCCCTCACCGAACGCCTCGGTCTCAGCAAGGCCGCGCTGTACCACCACTTCGATTCCAAGGAGCAGGTGCTGGATGCCTCCCTCGAGCGCGCGCTCGGTCCGCTCGAGGCGGTGCTCGTCACCCCCGAGGCGACGACCGGCACTGCCATCTCGCGGCTGGCGGCCGTGCTGCGCGGAGCAGTGCACGTGCTCGTCGCCGAGCTCCCCCACGTCACGCTGCTGCTGCGCGTGCGCGGCAACAGCGAGGTCGAACGGCGCGCCCTCGACCGGCGCCGGTCGTTCGACCAGCGCATCGCCGGACTGGTGCGCGATGCCCAGCGCGAAGGCTCGGTGCGCAGCGACATCGAAGCATCCGTCGCTGCGCGGCTGCTCTTCGGCACCGTGAACTCGATCGTCGAGTGGTACCGGCCGGGCGGCCCCGAGACCGCCGACCGCCTCGCCGACGACGTGGTCGCGGTCGCCCTCGACGGCCTGCGGACCCCGGACGCCGAGGCCTGAGGGCCTATCGGGGCGTGAGGCCGGAGGTGAGCGCTTCGCGCTCGTCGAACACGAAGCACTCGCCGTTCCAGTGGGCGCCGCCGACCTGCTCGAAGTAGCCGAGGATGCCGCCGTCGAGCTGGTACGCGTCGACGCCGATCTCACGGAGGTAGATCGCGGCCTTCTCGCAGCGGATGCCGCCGGTGCAATAGCTCACGACCGTCTTGCCGTGCAGGTCTTCGGCTGCGCCGGCCGCGGCATCCGGAAACTGCGTGAACCGCTCGATCCGCCAGTCCACGGCGCCGGCGAATGCGCCGTAGTCGACCTCGAACGCGTTGCGGGTGTCGAGCAGCACGACCTCGCGGCCGTCGTCGTCGGCGCCGGCGTCGAGCCAGCGGCGCAGCGTCTCGGGGGCGACGGCGGGTGCCCGGCCGGCCTCGGGCCGGATCGTCGGGTGGTCCATCCGGATGATCTCGCGCTTGACCTTGACGAGCATCCGTCCGAAGGGCTGGTCGTCGGACCAGCTCTCCTTCGTGGTCAGGGCGGCGAACCGGTGGTCGGCGCGCAGGGCGTCGACGAAGCCGCGCACGGCGTCCGCGTCACCGGCGAGGAAGAGGTTGATGCCCTCTTCGGCGAGCAGGATCGTGCCCTTCAGCCCTGCGACATCCGCGCGCTCGCGCAGCACCGGCCGGAGCCCGGCGGGGTCGTCGAGGTGCGTGAACAGGTACGCCGAGACGTTGAGAACGGATGCCACGGCGTCCAGCCTACGGAAGCTGGCTGTGGAGGCCCGGGTCCGCCCCCGACAGATCCGTCACGAACGGCCGGTTCAGGCGTTCGATCGTGACGGATCCGGCTGGGACACCTCCGAGGATCCGTCACGAACGGTGGTGCGAACCGTGCGATCGTGACGGATCAGGGCGGATCAGCGCATCCAGGACGAGCGGCCGAAGCGCGACCACCGCTCGACGACGCGCGGTTCGCCGTCGTCACCCGGCTCGTAGACGGCGCGCCCTTCGATGAACACCCGCTCGACGCGCGCAACCACCGCGAGCGGGTCGTCCGACCACACCACGAGGTCGCCGTCGCGACCGGGCTCGAGGGCGCCCACGCGGTCGCCGAGCCGCAGGATGTCGGCCGGGTTCACGGTCAGAGCCTCGAGCGCGGTGGATGCCGGCAGCCCGTCGCGCACCGCGAGGATCGCCTGCAGGCGCAGCTGATCGATGGGCACCACCGGGTGGTCGGTCGTGATGGCGACCTTCACGCCGGCCTCGGCGATGAGGGCGAGGTTTCCGATCGCGCGGTCGCGCAGCTCCACCTTTGACCGCGACGTGAGCAGCGGCCCGAAGATGACCGGGATGTCCTTCTCGGCGAGCACGTCGGCGATCTTGTGCGCCTCCGTGCCGTGGTTGACGACGAGGGTGTACCCGAACTCCTCCGCGATGCGGATCGCCGTGACGATGTCGTCGTGGCGGTGGCAGTGCTGGTCCCAGAGCAGCTCGCCGGAGAGCACGGCGGCCAGCGTCTCCTTGCCGAGGTCGCGCTCGAACGGCTCCTCCTTCGCCTCCGCCGCCGCACGCTTGGCGGCATAGTTCTGCGCCGCGACGAACGCGTCACGCAGCACGGACGCCACGCCCAGACGCGTCGCCGGCGTCTTGCCCTTGTCGCCCCACACTCGCTTCGGGTTCTCGCCGAGGGCGGACTTCACCGAGACGTCCGCGGCGAGCACCTGCTCGTCGACCGTGCGGCCGCCCCACGTCTTCACGGCGACCGTGCGTCCGCCGATCGGATTGCCCGACCCGGGCTTGACGACGACGGTGGTGATCCCGCCGCGCAGCGCGTCGCGGAATCCGACCTCTTCGATGTCGATCCCGTCGATGGCCCGGAAGCGGGCACCGTTCGGGTCGGTCATCTCATTGGTGTCGTTGCCCGACCAGCCCTCGCCGTCCTCGTGCACCCCGAGGTGTCCGTGCGCCTCGACGAACCCGGGCGTCACCCGGCTCCCGGTGGCATCCACGACCTCCGCACCGGCCGGCACCGGTGTCTCCGGCCCGCCGACCGCGGTGATCACCCCATCGGTGACGACGACCGTGCCGTTCGGGATCGGATCGGAGCTGACGGGAACGACGAGACCGCCGGTGACGGCGAGGATGCGGGCCATGCGTCCAACCTACGCCGCAAGGGCTACGCGGCCGGGTCCTCCGGCAGGGGAAAGAGCGCGTCGATGGCGGCCAGGTCGTCGGGGGTCGGCGTCCAGGCTGCCGCCGCCTCGGCGTTCGCCCGCACCTGCTCGGGACGCGTCGCACCGGCGATCACACTGGACAACTCGGGGCGGGCCAGCAGCCACCCGAAGGTCGCCTGCAGCATCGTGATGCCGCGCTCGTCGCAGAACGCCTGGTACGCCTCGAGGGCATCCCACGGAGCGTTCTGCCAAAGGTGCGGACGCTGGCGCATGATGCGGCTGTCGTCGGGGCCGCCGCTGCGGGTGAACTTGCCCGTGAGCAGGCCGTTGTAGAGCGGGAAGAACGGGAAGAATCCGAGCCCGTACTGCCGCACCGCCGGCAGCACCTCGCGCTCGGCTCCGCGGGCCAGCAGGCTGTAGTGGTTCTGCGCCGACACGAAGCGCGACCCGCCGCGGCCTCGTGCGGTGAACTCGGCTTCCGCGATCTGCCAGCCGGCGAAGTTGGAATGCCCGAAGTACCGGATCTTTCCTTCGCGCACCAGGTCGTCCAACGCGTCGATCGTCTCGTCGATCGGCGTGGTGGCATCGGGCGTGTGCAGCTGATAGAGGTCGATCCAGTCCGTCTGCAGACGGGTCAGGGATGCCTCGACCGCCCGGCGGATGTAGGTGCGCGATGCCATCGCGCCGCCGAGCTGGGCGGTCGCGAACGCGTTGTGCCCGAATTTCGTCGCCACCACGACGCGATCGCGGCGTCCGCGCAGCGCCTCACCCATCAGGGTCTCGCTGGCGCCCGGCGTCGCACCGTAGATGTCGGCGGTGTCCAGGAACGTCACGCCGGCGTCGATCGCGGCATCCAGCACCGCCCGCGTGCCCTCGAGCGTCTCGGTGACGGTGCCGGTCCGGCCGAAGTTGTTGCAGCCGAGACCGACCGCAGAAACCATCAGTCCGGAATTTCCCACCACCCGTGTATCAAGAACGCCCATTCCGCCACACTAATAGGTATGAGCGACCAAACACCTCCCCCGGCGGCTGCCGCGCAGCCCCTGTCTCCCGAAGCCGACAAACAGGCGGCCATGTGGGCCAACATCGGCGGAATCGTGGGCTTCCTGCCCTCGCTGCTGATCTGGCTCATCCTCAAGGACCGCGGCCCGCGGACCAACGTCGAAGCCAAAGAGGCCCTGAACTGGCAGATCACCTGGACGATCCTGCAGGTGGGACTCTGGATCGTCGTCACCATCCTGACCGGCATCCTCTTCGCCAGCGGTCTCTGGCCCCTCGCCGCACTGATCGGCTGGCTGCCGTTCCTGTGGTGGGTCGTCAACGTGATCTTCTCGATCATCGCCGGCGTCACCATCAACAACGGCGGCAGCTACCGCTACCCGCTGAACTTCCGCTTCATCAAGTAACGGCGCTCACGCCACGAGGACGCCGTCCTCCCGTCGCGGGATCCCGGCCGGGTTGCCGTCGCGCAGCTCGGCCGGAAGCACGGCCTGAGGTGCGTCCTGATACGCGATCGGCGCGAGGAACCGGCGGATCGCGGTGGCCCCGACCGAGGTGTGCACGGAGGCGGTCGACGACGGCCACGGACCGCCGTGGTGCTGCCCCCACGCGATCGCCACGCCGGTCGGCCACCCGTTGAACAGCACTCGCCCGGCCACTCGCCCGAGGGCGACGGTCGCCTCCGCGACGAGCGCGTCATCGTCGGATGCGGCGGTGCGCACGGTGCCGGTGAGACTTCCCTCCAGTTCGGCGAGGGCACGGGACAGGTCGCCCGGGTCGTCGTACCGGACGAGCAGGGTCAGCGGACCGAAGTGCTCCTGCTGGAACACCTCCGGCTCGGCGAGGAACGCCGAAGCGGTGGTGGCCACGACGATGGGCGCCGAGCCCTCGGCGTCCGCGACCGCGATCACCTCGACGTCGGCGCGTGCGGCCAGCTCGTCGGAACCGGCCGCGAACGCGCCCGTCATCCCGGCCGTGAGCAGCTGCTGCCCGGGAGCCGCGGCGACCGCGGTCGCCAGCTCCGTCTCGAACGTCGTGCCGGCCGGCACGAACACGAGCCCCGGCTTGGTGCAGTACTGACCGCCGTCGCGCGTGAACGATCCGGCGAGGCCCGCCGCGAGACCCGCGGGGTCCTCCGCCACGGCGGCGGGGGTCACCACCACCGGGTTGATCGATCCGAGCTCGCCGTAGAACGGGATCGGAGCCGGCCGCGACACGGCGATGTCGTACAGCGCCCGGCCGCCGCGGGTGGATCCGGTGAAACCCACGGCGGTGACGAGCGGATGCCGCACCAGCGCCAGGCCCTCGTCCATCCCCTCGACGAGCACCAGCGCATCGGCCGGGCCGCCGGCATCCCGGATCGCCCCGCGCACGACGTCGGCCACGCGCCGCGAGAGCTCCGGGTGACCGGGGTGCGCCTTCAGCACGACGGGGCAGCCGGCGGCGAGCGCCGAGGCGGTGTCGTTGCCGGCCACCGAGAACGCGAACGGGAAGTTGGATGCCGCGAACACCGCGACCACGCCGAGCGGACGCAGCATGCGCCGCAGGTCCGGGCGCGGCGGCAGCAGCGAGGCGTCCGGGGCGTCGACGGTGGCTTCGAGGTACGAGCCCTCCTCGATGACGTCGGCGAAGAAGCGCAGCTGGGTGGCGGTGCGCACCACCTCGCCCGACAGGCGCGCCTCGGACAGGTGCGTCTCGGCCTGCGCGATCGGGACGAGCTCCGCGCTCGCGGCCTGCAGCGCGTCGGCCGCGGCGCGCAGCCAGCGGGCGCGATCCGCGCGGGTCGATGCGGCGAGGCCGGATGCCGCGGCGGCGCGGACGGCGAGGTCGACGGTCTCTTCGGCGGTGGTCATCGCGGCCCCCTTCAGAACGCGGCCAGCCCCGTGAGGGCGCGGCCGATGACGAGCTGGTGGATCTCGTCGGTGCCCTCGTAGGTGCGCACCGACTCGAGGTTGTTCGCGTGACGCATGACCGGGAACGCGTTGGTGATCCCGTCGCCGGCGAGGATCGACCGCGTCTGGTGGGCGATCTCCAGCGCTTCGCGCACGCTGTTGAGCTTACCGACCGAGATCTGGGCCGGGGTCAGCGCGCCCCGCTCCTTGAGCCGGCCGAGGTGCAGCGCGAGCAGCATCCCCTTCTCCACCTCGACGAACATGTCGGCGAGCTTGGCCTGGGTGAGCTGGTTGGCGCCGATCGGCTTGCCGAACACCTCGCGGGTGAGCGAGCGCGACAGGCCGGCCTCAAGGCAGCTGCGCGCGGCACCCATGGCGCCCCAGATGATCCCGTAGCGGGCCTCGTTGAGGCAGCCGAAGGGACCCGACAGCCCCTCGGCGCCGGGAAGGATCGCGTCGGCGGGCAGCCGCACGTCGTCGAGGTCGATGTCGCACTGCACCGAGGCGCGCATCGACAGCTTGCCGGGGATCGGGGTGGCCGTGAAGCCGGGCGTGCTGGTCGGCACGAGGAATCCGCGCACCGCGCGTCCGCCCTCGCCGAACTCGGGGTCATCGACCTTCGCCCAGATGACGGCGACGTCGGCGAGGGATGCCAGGCCGATCCACCGCTTGGCGCCGCTCAGCACCCAGCCGTCGCCGTCGCGGCGCGCGGTCGTGGTCATGCCGGCCGGGTCGCTGCCGCCCTGCGGCTCGGTGAGGCCGAAGCATCCCACCAGTTCGCCCTTGGCCATCCCGGGCAGCCACTGCTGCTTCTGCTCCTCGGAGCCGTACTTGGCGATCGCGCTCATCGCGAGCGACCCCTGCACCGACACGAAGGTGCGCCAGCCGCTGTCGGCGGCTTCGAGCTCGAGGCAGACGAGACCGTATGCCACTGCTCCCGCGCCCGCGCAGCCGTATCCCTTGATGTGCATCCCGAGGAATCCCTCGGCGCCCAGCTGCGGGATGAGCTCGGTGCGGAAGTGGGCGTTCTCGAAGTCGTCCTCGATGACGGGGTTGATCTTCTCCTGCGCGAACCGGCGGGCGCGCTGCTGCCAGTCGCGCTCGTCGTCCGAGAGCAGGGCGTCGAAGTCGAAGACGGCGTCGATGCTCGGTGCTTTCGGGGTGAAGAGTGCGGTCGTCATGTGTCGCTCCTTTGCGGAAGGGGTCGGTGCCAGGCGGCGCCGTGGTCGGCGTCGAAGGCGGGCGGAGGGGTGTGCGGGACGGCGGGGGTGGCCGACAGACCGATCGGAGAGGAGATCGTCCGGGTGGCGCCGAGGGTCACCACGGGGTCGAGTCCGAGTCCGGCCGCGAAGTCGATGGCCTCGGCGACGTCGTTGACGAGTCCGGCCGGGACCCCGGCGGCGGCGAGGCGCGTCGCCCAGTCGGCCGCGGGAGCCGTCGACAGGCCCCGTTCGAGGTCGGCGGCGAGCGCGTCGCGGTGCGCGACCCGGTCGGTGTTCGACACGTAGCGCGGGTCGGCGGCGAGCTCCGGCAGGCCGAGCGCGCCGCACAGCGCCGCGAACTGCTTGTCGTTGCCGACGGCGATGACGAGGTCCCGGTCGGCCGCGCGGAAGACGGCGTACGGCGCGATGGACGGGTGCGCGTTTCCGAGCCGGCGCGGAGCGGCGCCGGTCTGCAGCGTCGACGAGGCCTGGTTGGTGAGGGCGGAGAGCAGGCTGTGCAGCAGGTTCACCTCGACGCGCTGCCCGGCCCCGGTGCGATCGCGTTCGCGCAGCGCGAGCAGGATGCCGGAGACGGCGTTCTGGCCGCACAGCACGTCGACGAGGGCCACGCCCGCCTTCGCCGGCTCGCCGTCGGGTGCGCCGGTGATCGACATCAGCCCACCGACCGCCTGCACGAGCAGGTCGTATCCGGCGAGGGCCGCGCCCTCCCCCGCACCGAAACCGGTGATCGAGCAGTACACGACGGCGGGGTTCGCCGCCTGCACGCTCGCGTAGTCGAGGCCGAACTTGTCCATCACGCCGGGCCGGAAGTTCTCGACCACCACGTCGGCCGTTGCCGCGAGCTGCTGCGCCTGGGCGCGCCCCTCGGCACTGCCGAGGTCGATGGCGACCGAGCGCTTGCCCCGGTTGACGCTGTTGAAGTAGGTCGCCTGCCCGTCGGCATCCACGGGCGGACGCCAGTGCCGCGTGTCGTCGCCGGCGGGCGGCTCGATCTTGATGACGTCGGCGCCGAAATCGGCGAGGGTCATGGTGGCGTAGGGGCCGGCCAGCACGCGGGAGAAGTCGGCGACGCGGATGCCCGAGAGCACTCCGCCCGATGCGGCTTCAGCCATCGTTCCTCCTTCTGCGCAGGGTGTCCGACGCGGCGATGCAGCGTCGCGACGTAATTCATCCTATTCCGAATCTTTATCGTGGCGAAACCCCCGCCTCCCCGAACCGCTCGGCTATCGTGAAGCACGTGTCCTCCAAGGTCGGCCCCGGCGCACGCGAAGCGGTGTTCGCGCAGCTCTCCGACGCCGGTCGCGCCCAGCAGGTCGCGCAGCGCCTCGCCGACGGCATCGCGCTCGGCGTCCTGGCCCCCGGCGAGCGCCTCCCGAGCGAGCCCGAACTGGCCCGCCGGTTCGGCGTCGCCGTCATCACCGTGCGCGAGGGGCTCGGCATCCTGCGCGACGCCGGCCTCGTGCAGACCCGGCGCGGACGCGACGGCGGCAGCTTCGTCGCCGTCGACGAGGATGCCGAGCACAACGGCCTCCTCACCACCCGCCTGCGCGCCCTCAGCCAGGTCGAGATCGACGACATGGGCGTCTACTTCACCGCGATCATCGGCGCGGCCGCCGAGAGATCGGCGGATCGCGCGGCTCCGCTCGACGCCCCGCGGCTGTCCGCCTGGCTCGAGGACGCCGGATTCGACGACCCCGCCTCGGCGCGCACCACGCAGAGCGGGTTCTTCCTCGAGCTCGCCGTGCTGAGTCAGTCTCCCCGTCTCGTGCGCGAGCAGATCCGGCTTCAGGCGGACCTCGGACCGGTGCTGCTGCTCGGCCTCGCCTCCGCCGACCTGCGGCAGGACGCGCTCGCGCAGAACCGCCGGATCGTGCGGGCCATCGCCGAGGGACGCCCGGCCCGGGCGCGGGATGCCGCCGCCACCCTCGTCGGCCTGCTCACCGCGCGCGTGCTGGTCGCGAAGGCGGCCCTCGAGAAGGGAACCGGCCGTGACGAGCCCCTCAGCGCCTGACCTCGTGACCCTCGTCGACGACACGGTGCGCGGCGTCTTCGCCCAGCTGGACGACTGGCGCACCCGCATCGAGGAGACCCTGGCGACCGAGCCGCGTGCCGCCGAGCTCGACGAGACCGTCGCCGCGCTCGTGCTCCCCGCGCTCGCCGCCGACGACGCCCTGCTGACCGGCGCCGGATTCATCGCCGACGCCGACGTGCTCGGCACGCGCGGCGTGCACTTCGCCTGGTGGCTGGGACCGCTCGAGGACAACCCGGTGCTCGGCGCCACCACCGAGCCGACCCGTCTGGATCTGTCCACCCGCGGCTACACGGAGTACCTGCGCGACTTCCGGTCGCTGGAGTGGTTCCGGGTGCCGACGACGACCTTCCAGGCGCACGTCACCGGACCCTTCGTCGACCACCTGTGCACCTGCGAGTACATGCTCACCTTCACCTCGCCGGTACGGCTTCCCGGTGACGGGGCCGTCGCGGGCGTCGTCGGCGCCGATGTCGCGGTGCGCCGCCTGGAGCGCGAAGTGCTGCCCGCTCTGCTGCGCGCGGAGCAGCCTGCGGCGCTCGTGGGTGAACACGGCCGGGTCATCGTCTCGACCGCGCCGGGGATGCCGGTGGCATCCCTCGTCCCCGCGGATGCCGCGCGATTCGCGTGCGCGACCGCTCCGTTCGCGATCGTCCCGGCTCCGTGAGCGGCGGATCCGGAATTCGCACTCCCGCTCAATCATTCGCTGGTATATGTTTTAGTGAGTTCGCGGTGTGGCGACGCCCGCCGCGTGGAACCGAAGGAGCAACCCCATGACCTACGCGGTGATCAACCCCGCAACCGGCGAGACCGTCAAGACCTACGAAGGGCTCACCGACGAAGGCCTCCAGGCGGCGATCACGGCAGCGTCCGAGGCGCACAGCGGCTGGTCGAAGTCCTCGACCGTCGCCGAGCGCGCTGCGCTCATCCGCCGTGTCGGCGAGCTGCACAACGAGCGTGTCGACGAGCTCGCCGCCATCATCGTGCGCGAGATGGGCAAGCCGCTCGAGCAGGCCGTCGGCGAGGTCGAATTCTCCGCCGCGATCTACGAGTACTACGCCGACAACGCCGAGAAGCTCCTCGCGGACGAGAAGATCGAGCTGCTCGCCGGCGAGGGCTCGGCGTTCGTGCGCCGCTCGTCGCTGGGCGTGCTGCTGGGCATCATGCCGTGGAACTTCCCCTACTACCAGGTCGCCCGGTTCGCCGGCCCGAACCTGATCATCGGCAACACGATCCTCCTCAAGCACGCCGAGCAGTGCCCCGAGTCGGCCGCGGCGATCCAGCAGATCTTCCTGGATGCGGGCTTCCCCGAGGGCGCGTACGTCAACATCTACGCCTCGCACGACCAGATCGCCACCGTGATCGCCGACCCGCGCGTGCAGGGCGTCTCGCTCACCGGCTCCGAGCGCGCCGGCGCCGCCGTCGCCGAGATCGCCGGCCGCTACCTCAAGAAGGTCGTGCTGGAGCTGGGCGGCTCGGACCCCTTCATCCTCCTGTCCACCGACGACCTGGACGCGACCGTGCAGGCCGCCGTCGTGGGCCGCTTCGACAACAACGGGCAGGCCTGCAACGCGGCCAAGCGCTTCATCGTCGCCGACGACCTGTACGACGCGTTCCTGGAGAAGTTCCGCGCGGCGGTCGACGGCATCACCTTCGGCGACCCGTCGCAGCCGGGTGCCGAGCTCGGTCCGCTGTCGAGCCTCAAGGCCGCCGACATCCTGACCGACCAGGTCGATCGCGCCGTCGCCCAGGGCGCGACCGTGCACAGCGCCGGCACCCGTGACGGCGCCTGGTACCCCGCGACGATCCTCACCGACGTCAAGCCCGGCTCGGACGCCTTCCACGAGGAGTTCTTCGGCCCGGTCGCGCAGGTCTTCCGCGTGAAGAACGAGGAGGAGGCGGTGGCCCTGGCCAACGACACGCCGTTCGGCCTCGGCTCGTACGTGTTCACGACGGATGCCGACCAGGCCCTGCGCGTGGCGGACGCCATCGAGGCCGGCATGGTCTTCGTGAACGTCGTCGGCGCGGACGGCGCTGAGCTGCCGTTCGGCGGCGTGAAGCGCAGCGGCTCGGGCCGGGAGCTCGGCCGCTTCGGCGCCGACGAGTTCGTCAACAAGAAGATGATCCGCATCGGCTGAGGCTCTCCCTGCCCGAAGCCCGGGATCACCCGAATCCCCCCAAGGGGATGCACGGCGCCGCCTCCGTCGCGGGGCGGCGTCGTGCATCCCGCAGCACCACCCACCCGAAAGAGGCAAGACACTGATGTCTTCCGAACCCGCAAAGTCCGCGTCGCTCGATGACACGGCCCACCTCGAAGTCCTCGGCTACCAGGAGAACTTCAACCGTTCGATGAGCCTGTGGGCGAACTTCGCCCTCGGCTTCACCTACCTCTCCCCGCTCGTCGGCGTGTACTCGCTGTTCGCCGTCGCGCTGTCGGTCGGCGGCCCCCCGTCGATCTTCTGGATCTTCATCGTCGGCGCCGGGCAGCTGCTCGTCTCGCTGGTCTTCGGCGAAGTCGTCTCGCAGTACCCCATCCATGGCGGCATCTACCCCTGGGCGCGTCGCCTGTGGGGTCGCCGGTACGCCTGGATGGCCGCCTGGGTCTACATCTGGGCGATGATCGTCACGATCACCGCCGTCGCACAGTACGGATCCGGATTCCTCGGCAGCCTGTTCTCGATCCCCTCGACGCCGCTGACCACGCTGGTGCTCACGCTCGCGCTGCTGCTGGTCGCGCTGGCGCTCAACTTCACCGGCACCAAGACGATGGCGCGCGTCGCGCAGATCGGTCTCGCCGCGGAACTCGTCGGCGTCATCGGCGTGGGCCTCTACCTGCTGATCTTCCAGCGCAAGCAGCCCTTCAGCATCTTCTTCGACACGATGGGCGTCGAAGGCAATGGGAGCTACGTCACCGCGTTCCTGGGTGCCGCCCTCGCGGGTCTGTTCCTCTTCTACGGCTTCGAGGCCTGCGGCGACGTCGCCGAAGAGGTCGCCCGCCCGGCGATCCGCATCCCGCGCGCCATGATGATGACGATCCTCGTCGGCGGCGTGTCGGCGCTGTTCTCCTTCGGCGGCTACGTGCTCGCCGCTCCCGACCTGCCGGCGATCGTCTCCGGCAAGGACACCGACCCGATCCCCAGCATCCTCGAGTCGACCCTCGGCCCGGTCGGGGCGAAGATCTTCCTCGTCGTGGCCGTCACCGCGTTCATCTCGTGCGTGCTCAGCCTGCAGGCAGCTGCCAGCCGTCTGCTGTACTCGTTCGCCCGCGACGGGATGATCCCCGGTCACCGCTGGCTGTCGAAGGTCACGCCGAACACGAAGATCCCCGCCAACGCGCTCATCGTGGCGTGCACGGTGCCGGCGCTGATCTCGGTGCTCGTGTTCTTCAACGAGGCGATCCTCAACTCGGTGACCGCGTTCGCGGTGCTCGGGATCTACGTCGCCTTCCAGATGGTGGTGCTCGCATCCCTGCGCCAGCGCTTCAAGGGCTGGAAGCCCGCCGGCCCGTTCTCGCTCGGCCGCGCCGGGATCATCGTCAACATCGTCGCGCTCGCCTATGGCCTCTTCGCGATGTGGCTGCTGATCCAGCCCGGAGCCACCGGCAACTTCTTCACCGACTGGATCGTGCTCATCGGTCTCGCCGTCGTCCTGGGAACGGGTCTCATCTACCTGTTCAGCGCCCGTCCCGACCGACTGTCGCACGCCCCCGCCGGCGACGCGATCGCCGTCGCCGAGGCGATCCGGGCGCGCACCGGTGCGAACCGCACCGTGGAGAGCGAGTCCGCCCCGACCCCGTAGGAGGGATCGCACCGGCAGCCGGGTGGGCCCGACCTAGACGACCAGGTCGAGCTCACCCGGCTTCTGCGTGGCGCTGGCGCGCAGATCGAGGCCGGATGCCGCGGCCCACGCCTGCAGCCCGGCGATCCCAGAGATCCGCGGCCGGCTGCTGGCGAGCAGACGGACCAGCTCGCCCTTCGCATGCTTGTTGAAGTGGTTGAGGGCCCGCGTGGTGCCGTCCTCCCCCGCGGTCACCACACGCAGGAACACGCTCGGCACACCCGCGGGGATCGGGCCGAGGGCCGCATACGCCTCGGAGCGCAGATCCAGGACGAACCGCGGCGCGCGGGCCGCCAGAGCGCTCTCCACTGCCGCCGCCCACACCCGCCGCAGGGCCGGGATGCCCGGCACCGACGTCCCCGCTCCCAGCCGATACGCCGGAATCGGGTCGAGCGCCCCGACGGGGCCGAACGGAGCGGACTGGATCATCACGTGGCCGCCCAGCCAGCGGCGGGCGGACGAATCCAGCGTCGCGGCATCCAGCGCGTCGAAGAGCACGCCCGTGTAGCGGTACACGGCCGGCATCGTGGGACCGGTGCGCAGCGCGGCGTTGTGGGCGATGTCACCGCGCTGCCGGTCGCTGAGCTTCAGCACGCGCGCGGACGCTTCCTCATCGGCGGCCAGCGCGACCAGCGCATCGATCACGGCGTCGCGCTCGGGAGTGAGCGCCGGCAGCGCGAGCCGGGACAGATCGAGCGGGCGACCGCGGCCGCCCGGATGCTTGGTCTCGGACGGGGGCAGCAGCACCAGCATCCGTCGTTCCTCTCTTGCACAGACGAAGACGCCGGGCAGGCCCGACCTCGCGGTCGGGGCATGCCCGGCGTCTTTCGGCCTTCAGCGGCCTCGAGGACCGGCCGAAGGTGAGACGGCCTGAATCAGGCGATCAGCGCGGCGGAGCCGGCGACGATCGTCACCTCGTTGTCCGCCATCGACAGGAAGCCGTCCTGTGCGTTGGCGATCACCTTGGTGCCGTCCTCGCGCGTGATGCGCACCTCGCCCTCGGCGAGGATCGCCAGCACCGGCTCGTGACCGGCCATGAAGCCGATCTCGCCGATCACGGTCCTGGCCACGACGAGGGATGCCTCACCCGACCAGACCTCCTGCTCGGCCGAGACCAGACTCACGGACAGCGAAGCCATGTCAGGCGTTCTCCTTCTGGATCTGCGCCCACTTCTCTTCGACGTCGGAGATGCCGCCGACGTTGAAGAACGCCTGCTCGGCGACGTGGTCGAAGTCACCCTTGACGATGGCGTCGAACGACTCGATGGTCTCCTTGATCGGGACCGTGGACCCCTCGACACCGGTGAACTTCTTCGCCATGTAGGTGTTCTGCGAGAGGAACTGCTGGATGCGGCGCGCACGCGACACCGTGATCTTGTCCTCTTCGGAGAGCTCGTCGACACCGAGGATCGCGATGATCTCCTGCAGCTCCTTGTTCTTCTGCAGGATCTGCTTCACGGCCGTGGCCACGCGGTAGTGGTCGGCGCCGATGTAGCGCGGGTCGAGGATGCGGCTCGTCGAGGTGAGCGGGTCGATCGCCGGGTACAGACCCTTCGACGCGATCTCACGCGAGAGCTCGGTGGTGGCGTCGAGGTGGGCGAACGTGGTCGCCGGCGCCGGGTCGGTGTAGTCGTCGGCGGGCACGTAGATCGCCTGCAGCGAGGTGATCGAGTGACCGCGCGTCGAGGTGATGCGCTCCTGGAGCACACCCATCTCGTCGGCGAGGTTCGGCTGGTAACCCACCGCGGACGGCATACGGCCGAGGAGCGTCGACACCTCGGAACCGGCCTGCGTGAAGCGGAAGATGTTGTCGATGAACAGCAGCACGTCCTGCTTCTGCACGTCGCGGAAGTACTCCGCCATCGTCAGGGCCGACAGCGCGACGCGCAGACGCGTCCCCGGCGGCTCGTCCATCTGGCCGAACACGAGCGCGGTCTTGTCGAAGACGCCCGCCTCTTCCATCTCGCCGATGAGGTCGTTGCCCTCACGGGTGCGCTCACCGACACCGGCGAACACCGACACACCACCGTGGTCCTGCGCCACGCGCTGGATCATCTCCTGGATGAGGACGGTCTTGCCGACGCCCGCACCACCGAAGAGGCCGATCTTTCCACCCTGCACGTACGGGGTCAGGAGGTCGATCGACTTGATGCCGGTCTCGAACATCTCGGTCTTGGACTCGAGCTGGTCGAACGACGGCGCCTGGCGGTGGATGCCCCAGCGCTCGGTGATCTCGACGGTCTCGCCGGGCTCGAGGTTGAGGATCTCGCCGGTGACGTTGAACACCTTGCCCTTGGTGACGTCGCCCACGGGAACCGTGATCGGGCCGTGGGTGTCGCGCACCTCCTGGCCGCGGACGATGCCGTCGGTCGGCTTCAGGGAGATGGCGCGAACCAGGTCGTCGCCCAGGTGCTGCGAGACCTCGAGGGTGATCTCGGTCGACTCGTCGCCGATCGTGATCGTGGTCTTCAGCGCGTTGTAGATGTCGGGGATGGCATCGTGCGGGAACTCGATGTCGACGACGGGCCCGGTGACCCGCGCGACGCGGCCGACGACCGCGGTCGCCTGCTCGTCCGGTGCGGTGAGAGTCATTGTCTTCTCTTTCGTATGGTCTTACTTGCCCGACGCCAGAGCGTCGGCCCCGCCGACGATCTCGGCGATCTGCTGCGTGATCTCCGCCTGACGCGCGTTGTTGCGCAGGCGGGTGTAGTCGGTGATGAGCTTGTCGGCGTTGTCGCTGGCCGACTTCATCGCCTTCTGCGTCGCCGCGTGCTTGGACGCGGCGGACTGCAGGAGGGCGTTGAAGATGCGGCTCTGGATGTAGATCGGCAGAAGCGCGTCCAGCACCTCGACGCCGTCCGGCTCGAACTCGAAGATCGGGAACGCCGTCGCGCTCTCGTGGTCGTCGGGCTCGACGACCTCGAGAGGCAGCAGACGCACAGACTCGGGAGCCTGCGTCATCATGCTGACGAACTTGTTGAAGACGAGGTGGATCTCGTCGACCCCGCCGTCCGCGCCGCCCTTGTCGAAGGCCTCGACGAGGACGCGCCCGATCTCTTCCGCGGTGTGGAAGTGCGGGCTGTCGGTGTCGCCCACCCAGTCCTGCACGTGCGCGACGCGACGGAACTGGAAGTACCCGACGGCCTTGCGGCCGATCAGGTAGAACACCGGCTCGCTGCCGCGCGAGCGCACCAGCTCGGCCAGTTCCAGCCCCTCGCGGATGATCTGCGAGTTGAACGCACCGGCGAGACCACGATCCGACGAGAAGATGACGATCGCGGAGCGACGCACCTGCTCGGGCTCGCGGGTCAGCGGGTGGTCCACGTTGGAGTACGTGGACACCGCCGAGACCGCACGGGTCACCGCGCGCTCATACGGACCCGAGGCGTTGACCCGCCCCAGGGCCTTCTGAATGCGCGAAGCCGCGATGAGCTCCATCGCCTTCGTGATCTTCTTGGTCGTCTGGGCAGAGGCGATCTTCTGCTTGTAGACCCGGAGTTGCGCTCCCATGATCCTTACTCGCTCGCGCCGGCGCGACGGCCCTTGACGATCTTCTCCTGCGAGACGTCACCGGCATCCGCGGCGCCGACCTTCTCGGCGCCCACGCCCTCGGACGTGCTGCCCTGGAACTCGAGCAGGAACGCGTCGGTCGCCTTCTCGAGCTCGGCGACGGTGGCGTCGTCCAGGACGTTGGTGTCACGCAGGGTGTCGAGCACCGTCGTGTTCATGCGCAGGTGATCCAGCAGCTCCTTCTCGAAGCGCAGCACGTCCTCGACCTCGATGGTGTCGAGCTTGCCGTTGGTGCCGGCCCAGATCGAGACGACCTGCTCCTCCACCGGGTACGGCGAGTACTGCGGCTGCTTGAGCAGCTCGGTCAGACGCGCGCCGCGGGCGAGCTGGCGCCGCGAGGCGGCATCCAGGTCGGACGCGAACATCGCGAACGCCTCGAGCGAGCGGTACTGGGCCAGCTCGAGCTTGAGCGTGCCGGAGACCTTCTTGATCGACTTGACCTGAGCGTCACCGCCGACGCGCGAGACCGAGATGCCCACGTCGACCGCGGGACGCTGGTTGGCGTTGAAGAGGTCGGACTGAAGGAAGATCTGGCCGTCGGTGATCGAGATCACGTTGGTCGGGATGTACGCCGAGACGTCGTTCGCCTTGGTCTCGATGATCGGCAGGCCCGTCATCGAACCGGCGCCGAGCTCGTCGGACAGCTTCGCGCAGCGCTCGAGCAGACGCGAGTGCAGGTAGAAGACGTCACCCGGGTACGCCTCGCGGCCCGGCGGGCGGCGCAGGAGGAGCGACACGGCGCGGTACGCCTCGGCCTGCTTCGACAGGTCGTCGAAGATGATGAGGACGTGCTTGCCGCCGTACATCCAGTGCTGGCCGATGGCCGAACCGGTGTAGGGAGCGAGGTACTTGAAGCCGGCCGGGTCGGAGGCCGGAGCGGCGACGATGGTGGTGTACTCCATCGCGCCGGCGTCCTCGAGCGCACCCTTGACGGACGCGATCGTGGAGCCCTTCTGACCGATCGCGACGTAGATGCAGCGGACCTGCTTGTTCTCGTCGCCGGACTCCCAGTTGGCCTTCTGGTTGATGATCGTGTCGATCGCCAGGGCCGTCTTGCCGGTCTGGCGGTCGCCGATGATGAGCTGACGCTGACCGCGGCCGACCGGGATCATCGCGTCGATCGCCTTGACACCGGTCTGCAGCGGCTCGTGCACGCTCTTGCGCTGCATGACGCCGGGCGCCTGCAGCTCGAGCGCGCGGACGCCCTCGCTGGCGATGGAGCCGAGGCCGTCGATCGGCTGGCCGAGCGGGTCGACCACACGGCCGAGGTAGGCGTCGCCCACCGGGACCGAGAGCACCTCACCGGTGCGGGTGACCTGCTGACCGGCCTCGATGCCGGCGAAGTCGCCGAGGACGACGACACCGATCTCGTGCTCGTCGAGGTTCAGGGCCAGGCCCTTGGTGCCGTCCGCGAACGTCACGAGCTCGTTGGCCATGACGCCCGGCAGGCCCTCGACGTGGGCGATGCCGTCGGCGGCGTCCACGACGGTGCCGACCTCGGTCGCCGCAGCGCCCGTGGGCTCGTAGGCCGCGACGAAGTCCTTCAGCGCGTCACGGATGACGTCGGGGCTGATGGAGAGTTCTGCCATTGTCTTCCTTCGTTCGTGGGGCCGCGGCCCCGAAATCTCCGCCGTCGCGGCGGGAAAGTCTGTCAGCCGGCCAGTCTCTGGCGCAGCTCGGAGAGCCGGGTCGAGACACTGCCGTCGATGACGTCGTCGGCGATCTGCACGCGCAGGCCTCCGACGATCGTGGGGTCGACCACGGTGTTCAGCGACACCTGCGTGTCGTAGCGGGATGCCAGCGCGGCGGTGAGCCGCTGCTGCTGGTCTGCTCCCAGTGCCACCGCGGTGTAGACCGTCGCGACCGTGCGACCGCGCTGGGCTGCGGCGAGCCGCATCCCCCGCGAGAGCAGGTCGCGCACCCGGCGCTCGCGCGGCTGACGCACGAGGGACGAGGCCACCAGGATGCTCGCGTCGCTCGCGCGCCCCGTGAGCAGCGAGCGGACGAGGTCGCCTTTCGCGTCGGAGTCGCCGAGGCGGCTGCCGAGCGCGAGCTCGAGCTCCGGGTTCGCGGCGACGACGCGCGAGAAGGCGAACAGCTCGCCCTCCACGTCGGCCTCCGGGGCGGCCTTCGCCGCCGCCCGGACAGCGAGCTCCTCGACGCCGTCGACCAGGTCGGCCGGAGCGGACCAGGACTGGGTGGCGGCGACGGAGATCAGCTGCGTGGCGGTCGACGAGAGCGCGGGGCCGAAGACGTCGGCGACGACCTTCGAGCGTGCCTCGACGGACGCGGCCGAGTCGGCGAGGGCGCCGGCCAGCTGCGACGAGTCGCCGAGGGCACGCGCGGCTGCGAACAGCTCACGCGCGACCCCGAGGTCGACGCCCCGCGCGGCATCCAGCGCCGCGGTGGACGCGGCGACGGCCTGAGTGGTCGCGCTGCCCATTACGCCTTCCCTGCCGTCTCGGGGACCTCGAGTTCGGCGAGGAAGCGGTCCACGACCGCCTGTGCCTTCGCGTCGTCGGAGAGCGACTCGCCGATCACGCCGCCAGCGAGATCGATCGCCATGGTGCCGACCTCGCTGCGCAGCGAGACGAACGCGGTCTGGCGCTCGGCCTCGATCTGAGCGTGGGCGGCGGCGGTGACGCGAGCGGCCTCGGCCTGAGCGTTCTCACGCAGCTCGGCGAGGATCTTCGCGCCGTCGGCACGAGCCTGCTCGCGGATCGCAGCGGCCTCGCCGCGCGCGTCGGCGAGCTTGGCCGTGTACTCCTCGAGGGCTGCGGTGGCCTTGGCCTGCGCCTCATCGGCGCGCTTGATGCCGCCTTCGATCGCGTCGGCACGGGCGTCGAGCGCCTTGTTCATGCTCGGCAGGATCTTCCAGATGACGAAGACCAGAACGATCAAGAACGCGATCGTGCCCCAGATCAGGTCCGGCAGCGTGGGGATGATCGGGTTCTGGCTCTCCGCGGCCATGAGGACGAATGCGCTGTGCATTCAGACTCCCTTGTGCTTAGCGGGCCGAAATTACGGCTTGGGGAACGGGATGAAGGCGACCGCGATGGCGATGAAGCAGAGCGCCTCGGTCAGTGCGATACCGAGGAACATGAGGCTCGACAGGCGGCCCTGGAGCTCGGGCTGACGGGCGACCGACTCGATGGTCTTACCGACGATGATGCCCACGCCGATACCGGAGCCGATGACGGCGAGACCGAAGGCGAGCGGGGCGAGTTGTCCGACGATGTTCACGGAACGGGTTTCCTTTCGAAGGGGGTCTTCAGAGTTCGGATCTGGTGATCAGTGCTCTTCAGCGACCGACAGCTGAATGTAAATGGCGGAGAGGATGGCGAAGACGTATGCCTGCAGCGCGGCGACGAACAGGTCGAGAACCGTGAAGGCGACGCCGAATGCGAACGAGCCGAATCCGAGCAGGCCCAGCAGGTTGCCGTTCGCGAGCACCGTGAAGAAGAAGAACTGGGTCGCGCTGAAGCAGAGGACGACCAGCATGTGGCCGGAGACCATGTTCATCGTGAGTCGCAGTGCCAGCGTGACCGGGCGGACGATGAAGGTCGACAGGAACTCGAGCGGCGTCAGCAGGAAGTAGAGCGGCCACGGCACACCCGGAAGGAAGAGCGAGTCCTTGAGGAACCGGAAGCCCTTCTCTTTGAAGCCCGCGTAGATGAACATGACCCACGCGATGATCGCCATGACGACCGGCAGACCGATGGCCGCTGTTCCCGCGATCTGCAGACCCGGGATCGAACCGACCAGGTTCATGCCGAGGATCGTGAAGAAGAACGTCATGATGATCGGCTCGTAGCGACGACCGCGCTCCTCGCCGAGGTTGTCGAAGATGACGCCCTTGCGGACGAACATGAAGAGGAACTCGAACGCAGCCTGGCCGCGGCCCGGGACGATCTTCATGTTGCGCGTGGCGAGCCACATGAGGAGAATCAGCACGACGACCACCAGCAGGCGGATCACCATGATGCGGTTCAGCTCGAAGGGAGTGCCTTCGAAGAGCAGAGCCGGCGGGAAGAAGTCGTCGATGGACGGGCCGTGAAACCCGGAGTCATCGGTCGCGGCGTTGGCGATCAGTGAAGCGACGTGAGTAAACAGCGTGAGGCTCCGGCTTCGGGGCACCGGAAAGCCGGTGCGACAGCGAGTAGGTTTTCAGCCGGTACCCTGCGCGCACCCGTGGTGCACCCAGTCTCAACGGCCAAGGCAAGCCTATCAAGAAATCTTCAGGTTCACGAACCTGGGCGGTCGTCCGAGGAATTCTCCTCGGGGTTCGACGTGGGCAGCGCGACCTCGCCGACGTACGGCACGCGGGCTCGCGCGAAGACGACGATGTCCACCACGAGCGACACCAGGACGCCCGCCACGGCGCAGAAGAAGAACACGTACGGGGCGATCCACGGCTGCCCGCGCAGGGTCAGCAGCACGACGAAGAAGATCACGACCTTGACGAACCAGCCGCCCAGGACGATCGCGAAGTACGCGGTCGAGAGCAGTTCACCGCCGCCCACGCGCTGTCCGATCAGCATGGTCACCGCCGTGAGGCCGAGGAAGACCGCGGCCATGAGCACGCCGACCAGGGCGCTCCATACGCCGTCGGCGCCGGCCACGGCCCAGCCGATGAGCGCGGCGACCACGGCCAGCGCGCCCTCGATGAGAAGGCTCCAGCGCAGTGTCGAGCGCAGGATCGCATTGACGTTCGGGTGGGCGTTCGGGTCAGCGGTCATAGCGCGGCCTCCGGTCGGGGAACGCGCTTGCGGCTGCGACGCTTGCGCGGAGAGATCGTCACCACCAGGCAGGCCGCGGCGCCGACGACGCCGTACGCGACGCCGATCCAATACGCTCCGGGCCAGCCCTGACGGGACGCGAGGTACATGAGCAGCACGGCGAGGCCGATGATGGCCGTCCATGCGTAGAAGATGAGGACCGCGGCACGATCGCTGTGGCCCATGTCGAGCATCCGGTGGTGCAGGTGCTTGCGGTCGGGCGAGAACGGGGACTTGCCCGCCCAGAGGCGCCGGACGACCGCGGAGCCGAAGTCGATGAGCGGGAGGATGACCACCGCGATCGGCAGCAGGATCGGGATGAAGGCACCGAGCAGCTGCGAGCGGCCGAGGTCTTCGCTGGTGACCGTCGGCCACTGCGCGGTGATGGCCAGGGCGGAGGTCGCCATCAGCAGGCCGATCAGCAGTGCGCCGGCATCCCCCATGAACATCTTCGCCTTGCTCCAGTTCAAGGGCAGGAACCCGGCGCACGCGCCGACGAGGGTGGCCGCGAGGAAGGAGGCGAGGTTGAAGTAGGTGCTGGCTCCGATGTCGCGCACCAGCAGATAGGAGTACACGAAGAAGATCGCGTTGGCGATGAGGCAGACGCCGGTGAGGAGTCCGTCGAGGCCGTCGATGAAGTTGACCGCGTTCATGACGACGACGATCGCGAGCACGCTGATGGCGAATCCGACGGGACCCGAGATGACCGTCATCCCGCCGATCGGGAGCGCGTACAGCTGGAGCTGGCCCCAGCCGACGACGATGCCGGCGGCGAGGAACTGAGCGCCCAGCTTGATGAACCAGTCGAGGTCCCAGATGTCGTCGGCGACGCCGACGAGCACCGTCAGGGTCATCGCGGCGAGGATGGCGATCATCTGCTGCGGATCGGACCAGATGATCGAGAAGTACGGATTGCCCGCCGAGACCGCCATCGAGGCCGCGATGCCGAGGAACACCGCGATGCCGCCCAGGCGCGGGGTCGGCGTGGTGTGCACGTCACGGGCGCGGATGCCCGGGTACAGCTTGAATTTGAGGGCGATCTGCCAGACCGACCAGGAGAGGACCAGTGTGACGGTGGCCGTCAGCAGGACCGTGAACAGGTACTGCTTCACGCGGCATCGTCTGCGGGGTCGGGGTCCGGCTCGAGCAGATCGCCGACGACCTCGCGCAGCTGCTTCCGGCTGATCGCACCCTCGCGGAGCACCCGGACGACCTGCTCCTCGCCCCCGACGAGGCTTGTCGCATCGACGATCGTCGAGGCGATGCCGGTGAGGCTCGGCCCCGCGTCGAGGTAGACCGACACGCTGTCGCCGAGCATCGCCTCGGCGTCGAACGCGGTGATCGCCGCCGCCTGCCCCGTGAGGTTGGCGCTGGACACGGCGAGAGGGCCGGTCTCCTCGAGCAGCTCGAGGGCGAGCGGATGCGCCGGCATCCGCACCGCCACGGTTCCGTGCGTGTCGCCGAGGTCCCACGTCAGGGACGGCTGGGACGGCAGGACGATGGTCAGGCCGCCCGGCCAGAACGCGTCGACGAGGTCCTCGACGGCGAGGGGCACCTCGGCGACGAGCGCCTGCATCGTGGTGCGACCGGCCACCAGCACCGGCGGCGGCTGCTGCCTGCCGCGGCCCTTCGCTGCCAGGAGGCGGCCGACGGCGACGGCGTTGAAGGCGTCGGCTCCGATGCCGTAGACGGTGTCGGTGGGAAGCACGATGAGGTCGCCGCGACCGACGGCCTGCCGCGCCTGGCGCATGCCGGTGAGCAGCTGCGTCTGGTCGGCGCAGTCAAAGAGTGAGGACATTTCGGTCACATTCTATCGAGAGTGCTTCGGAGCGCCCTGCGAAGGCGCCGCCGCGGTCATGGCCGGATCGCGGTGGTGACGCGGTCGCGCAGAGTCAGGTCGGGGTGGGTGGCGGCGGCACGCCAGCCGTCCGCGGTCAGGATGCCACGGACCCCCTCCCCCTGCCACTCTCCGTGTTCGATCGCGATGAGCCCACCCGATCGCGCGAGACGCAGGCCGGTGCGGCTGAGGACTCGGACGGCGTCGAGGCCGTCCGCGCCCCCGTAGAGAGCCTGCGGCGGATCGAACAGGCGCACCTCCGGATCGCGCGGGATCGCGTCGTCGGGCACGTAGGGCGGGTTCGAGGCGACGACGTCCACCGTTCCGTCGAGCTCCGGGAACGCATCGGCGAGGTCCGCCTGCACGAGCACGACGTCGGGCGCGATCGCGTCGACGTTGCGGCGCGTCCAGGCGATCGCCTCGGCGGAGAGCTCGGCGGCGTGCACCCGGGCGTAGGGGACCTCGGTCGCCATCGCCAGCGCGATCGCGCCGCTGCCCGAGCCCAGGTCGACCGCCACGGGACGGTCGGACGGGACCTGCCGCAGCGCGTCGATCGCGAGTTGCGCGAGCACCTCAGTCTCGGGCCGGGGAACGAAGACCCCGGGCCCGACCCGCAGCTCGAGATGCCGGAACGGCGCCGTGCCGGTGAGATGCTGCAGCGGCTCGCGCGCCACGCGCCGCGCGAGAAGGCCGTCGAACGCGGTGCGGTCGGGCTCCCCCACTCCGTCTCCGCGGATGGATGCCGCCTGCACCTCGCCGCGGCCGATGCCCAGAACGTGGGCGGCGAGGAGCTCGGCATCCACCTGGGGATCGGCGACCCCGGCGGCGGCGAGGGCCTGCGCGGCCTCGCGGAGGAGGTCGGACAGGCGAACGCGGGACGGGGCGTCGGAGGGATGCGGCATCCCTCCATTCTCGCGGGCGCAGGCGTCGCACGACGTCACAATGCCCCGCGCCCGCGAGCCGCGGCCTAGGCTGGCGCTGTCCACCCGACTTGTGCTTCAGGAAAGGCCCGCCATGCCCGGCATCCACTCCGACATCACCACCGCATTCGGCAACACGCCGCTCGTCCGCCTCAACCGCGCGACAGACGGCGCGGAAGGCGAGGTCTACGCGAAGCTGGAGTACTTCAACCCCGGCTCGTCGGTCAAGGACCGCCTCGGCATCGCCATCCTGAATGCGGCAGAGGAGGCCGGAGAGCTGAAGCCCGGCGGCACCGTCGTGGAGGCGACGTCCGGCAACACCGGCATCGCCCTGGCGCTGGCGGGCGCCGCCCGCGGCTACCGCGTCATCCTCACGATGCCGTCCTCCATGTCGGTCGAGCGCCGGCAGCTGCTGGCCCGTTTCGGTGCCGAGCTCGTGCTCACCGACCCGGCCGGCGGCATGAAGCTCGCCGTCGCCGAGGCCGAGCGCATCGCCGCCGAGACGCCCGGCGCCGTGCTCGCCCACCAGTTCGAGAACGCGGCCAACCCGGCCATCCACCGCAAGACCACCGCCGAGGAGATCTGGCGCGACACCGACGGCCAGGTCGACATCTTCGTCGCCGGCATCGGCACCGGCGGCACCATCACCGGCGTCGGCCAGGTGCTCAAGGAGCGCAAGCCCGGCGTGCGGGTGGTCGCGGTCGAGCCCACGGCGTCGCCGCTGCTGTCCACCGGCACCCCGGGGCCGGCGAAGATCCAGGGCATCGGCCCGAACTTCGTGCCGCCCATCCTCGACACCGACATCTACGACGAGGTCGTCACGGTCGAGTTCGACGACGCCATCAGCACGTCGCGCGCCCTCGCCGCCCAGGAGGGCGTCCTGGCCGGCATCTCGTCGGGCGCCGCCGCGTGGGCGGCGATCCAGGTCGCCAAGCGCCCGGAGAACGCAGGCAAGAAGATCGTCGTCGTGCTGCCCGACACGGGCGAGCGCTACCTGTCCACGGCTCTGTTCGAGGACCTGCGCGAACAGGACTGAGATTGACTGTCGCAGGACGAATGCGGGAGGATCTCGCAGCGGCGAAGCTGCGGGATCCTGCCGCGCGCGGCTCCCTCGAGCTCGCCCTCCTGTACCCCGGGCTGCACGCCATCTGGGCGCACCGCGTCTGGCATGCCCTGTGGCTGCGCCGCTGGCGCTTCGTCGCCCGCACCGGGTCGCAGCTCACGCGCTGGCTCACCGGCATCGAGATCCACCCGGGGGCGACGATCGGCCGCCGCTTCTTCATCGACCACGGCATGGGCGTCGTGATCGGCGAGACGGCGGAGATCGGTGACGACGTGATGCTCTACCACGGCGTCACGCTCGGCGGGCGCACGTGGAACAAGGGCAAGAGGCATCCCACGCTCGAAGACGGCGTCGTCGTCGGCTCGGGCGCGAAGGTGCTGGGGCCGATCACCATCGGAGCGCACAGCGCCGTCGGCTCGAACGCGGTCGTCACGCGGGACGCACCGCCCGACTCGGTCGTGGTCGGCATCCCCGCCAAGGCACGCCCGCGTCATGTCGGCGTGGAGACCCGCGCCGAGCTGGCCGCCCCCGAGTACTTCATCTGAGCAGGTCATCCGGCGGACGGCCCCCGTTCAACCGACGACAATGGCACGCTCGCGGCGCACATCTTGTCGGTTGAACGAGCCGCCTCCGCGCTCAACCGACAAGAACGGCACGCTGGCGGCGCAGATCTTGTCGGTGGAACGAGGTGCCTCGGCGCGGCAGGTCACATGTGGGTGCCGCCGTCGATGCGCACCTCGGTACCGGTGATGAACCGACCGTCGTCGCTGGCGAGCATCGCCACGACCGACGCGACCGTCTCGGGCCCGGCGAAGCCCTGGCCGAGGGCGGGCTGCAGCTTCATGAACAGCATCATGTCGGCGTCCTCGGGAAGACCGGGGCCGGCCGACTGGCGACTCTGACCGCTGCCGTCGGTCATGCCCGACGAGATGGAGCCCGGCTGCACCGCGGTGAAGCGGATGCCGTCCTTGGCGTACTCGACCGCGAGCGCGTGGGTCATGGACTGGATGCCGCCCTTGCTGGCCGCGTACGCCGCCATGTAGGGGTGCGCGAACATCGCCGAGGTCGAGCTGAAGTTCACGACGGCCGCGCCGTCGCCCGACCGAAGGGCCGGAATCGCCTCGCGGATGACGAGGAACGTGCCGACGAGGTTCACCCGGAGCACCTGCTCGAACTGCTCGAGGCTCGTCTCGTGCGTGTGCGAGGACCGCAGGATGCCGGCGGCGTTCACCAGCGCGTCCAGGCCTCCCAGCGCGTCGACGGCCGCCGCGACGCCCGCGACCACGGACTGCTCGTCTCCGACGTTCATGACGACGGTGGTGAGGCGGGATGCCGCCTCCCCGGCCTTCGCGACGGTGTCGGCCAGGCCGGCTTCGCTGATATCGGCGGCCACGACCCGGCCGCCCTCCGCCAGCATCCGCAGCACGGTCGCCTGCCCGATCCCGGAGCCTCCTCCGGTGACCAGCACACGGCGTCCTTCGTAACGGTTCATTCGCGTCATCCTCTCTGATCAGCCTTCCGGCGCGATATCCGACACGATACGCCTGTCTGGCACATCGTGCCACTAGTGCACGTTGCGCACTCGGTCGTATCCTGGGGACATGACGGAGAAGCAGCCGACGCCGACACTGACGCAGCGACGCAAGGCGGAGACCGAACTGATCATCGCCCGCGCCGCGGCCGGCCTGTTCACGGCGAACGGGGCGCATGCCACCACTGCGGAGGCGATCGCCGCGGCCTCGGGCATCGCCCTGCGCACGTTCTACCGCTACTTCCGCACCAAGGAGGAGGCCGTCGCACCGCTGCTCACCGTGGGCGCCGAGGGGTGGCGCGCACTGCTGGCCGCGACGCCCCGCGGCATGTCGCTCGAAGACGCCGTCGCCGACGCCATCCGGCGCACGCTGACCGCGCCCCCGGGCGACGAGGGGCTGGCACTCACCCGCGGACTCCTGCTCGCGTGCGGCGAGGATGCCGCCCTGGCAGCGGTCTGGTACCGGGTCAACGGGGAGTCCGAGGCCCGGCTGCTGCCGATCCTCCACGAGCTGTCTCCGCGCACGTCGGCCGTCGACCTGCACCTCATGGCCGCGGCGGCGACGTCCGCCATCCGGATCGCGTTCGAGCTGTGGGCGCCGTCCGACGACCCCGCACCCCCGGCGGATCTCGCCGTGCGCTGCTTCCGCGCGCTGAGCCCGTCGCCGGCATCCCGCTGATCACGCCACCGGCCCCGATGCGAGACGCACGCGGGGCCGGTGGCGGGACGCCGTCAGACGCGCTGCGGCACCGCGGCGTCGCGTTCCGGTGCGGCGCCGTGCGCATCGTCGTCGACGAGGGTGGGCTCGTCGAAGGCCTCCTCGCCGCGCAGGACGCGGCGGGCGCGCTCCGCATCGAACTGGCGCGTCCAGGTGCCGATGAGCACCGTCGCCACGGCGTTGCCGGTGAAGTTGGTGACCGCGCGCCCCTCGGACATGAACCGGTCGACCCCGACGATGACCGCCACACCGTTCACCAGGTCCGGCCGATAGGCCTGGAGTCCGCCGGCGAGCGTTGCAAGCCCGGCACCGGTCACCCCGGCGGCGCCCTTGGACGCGATGATCATGAACACCAGCAGACCGATCTGCTGCGGAATCGCCATCGGCTCGCCCATTCCCGCCGCGATGAACAGCGACGCCATCGTGAGGTAGATGGCCGTGCCGTCCAGGTTGAACGAGTAGCCGGTCGGCACCGTGATCCCGACGACGGACTTCGAGACGCCGACGTGCTCCATCTTCGCCATCAGCCGCGGCAGTGCGACCTCCGACGACGACGTGCCGACGATCAGCAGGTACTCGCGGGCGAGGTACTTGATCAGTGCGAAGATGTTGATGCGCGCCACGGCGAACAGCACGCCTCCCAGCACGACCGCGATGAACAGGAAGCACGTCACGTAGAACGCGACCATCAAGAGGCCGAGGTTCCAGATCGCGGCCGCACCGGTGCTGCCGACGACCGCCGCGATCGCGCCGAACGCGCCGAGCGGCGCCACCCACAGGATCATCCCGAGGATCCGGAACACCAGGTTCTGCAGCTGGGTCACCACCGACAGGATCGGCACGCCCTTGGGCCCCATCTTCTGCAGCGCGAACCCGACGAGCAGCGCGAGGAACAGCACCTGCAGGATGTTGCCCTCGGTGAACGCCGAGAAGAACGTGGTCGGGATGATGCCCAGGATGAAGTCATGGAGGGACTCCGCGCCCCCGGATGCCTCGTAGGTCGCGCCGGTCATGTGGAGCCCGCTGCCGGGCTGGATGATGTTTCCGACGACGAGTCCGATCGCGAGCGCGACGGTGCTCATCACGAGGAAGTACACCAGGGCGAGCCCTCCGATCTTGCCGACCGTGGCGGCCTTCGCGATGGAACCGACGCCGAGCACGATCGTGCAGAAGATGATCGGGGCGATCATCAGGTGGATGAGGGCGACGAAGATCTCGCCCAGAGGCTTGAGTGCGATGCCGGCATCCGGCCAGACGAGGCCCACGACGCAGCCGAGCACGACCGCGAGGATCACGGAGAGGTAGAGCCACGTGTGCTTGTCCCAGCGCCTGCGCGGCTGCGGGAGCCTGGTCGTCGTCGTGCGGGGAAAGAGAGTCATCGTCGCCTCCAGGGAACGTCGGTGTTCGGTGCCGGATGCCGCCCCTCGGGGTGGCTCCCCCACTGTGCGCCGGCACCGGCCGCCGACCGTCGTTGCGGTCGTATTGGTCTCGGCCGGGAGCCGGCGGTTTCTGGCACGCTGGACGCAGCATGACCCGCACCGTCCGCACCCGCAGCGCCGCGACCACCGTCTTCACGGACGTCGCGATCGTCGTCGTGTTCGTCGTCGCCGTGCTCGCCACGGCCCTCGTCCTCGATGCGCGGCAGGCGGTGCGCTCGGACGCGGAGAGCCTCACCCGCAGCACCTCGGCGACGATCGCTCTCGCGCCCGGCGTCGCGTCGGCACTGCAGGCCGATCCCGCGCAGGCGACCGCGCGCCTGGAGCCGATGACCGAAGCGATGCGCAAGAGCACGGCGGTGGACTTCATCACGATCATGACGCCGGACGGCATCCGCGTCACCCACCCCGACCCGACGCAGATCGGAAAGCACTACATCGGCACCATCCCGGCCACCCCGCACCCCCTCACGCAGGAGGTCACCGGAACCCTCGGACCGTCCGTCCGCACGATCGCACCGATCCGGGTCGATGGCGCCCTCGTCGGCTGGGTCTCGGTCGGCGTGACGGTGCGCAGCATCACGAGCAGCCTCCTTCCTCGGCTGCCGTTCGCGATCGCCGTCGCTCTGGCGCTCCTGCTCGCCGGCCTCGTGTTCGCGTTCGTCGCCCGCCGCACGACACGCCGGCTCGCCGGAGACCTTCCCCCCGGGGGCATCCGCGACGCCGTCGCGTCGTACGAGTCCACGCGCACGCTGGGAGAGGCACTGCGCGCGCAGACGCACGAACACGGCAACAGGATGCACACCGCGGTCGCGCTCATCGAACTGGGGCGCGCCGACGAAGCCGTCGAGATCCTCACCGAGACGGCACGGCAGAGTCAGGAACTCGTCGACCTCGTCAATGCGCGCGGCACCGGCGACCCGGCGATCGGCGCACTCCTGCTCGGCAAAGCGGCCCAGGCGCGCGAACAGGGCATCGAGTGGACGGCGCAGATCGCACCGGAGACCCCGCCGTCGGGCCTGCCGGCGGTCGACGCCGTCGCGGTGCTCGGCAATCTCATCGACAACGCGCTCGACGCGGCCGCCGCCGGAGGTGCTCCCCGGTGGGTGCGGGTCGAACTGGCACCCCACGATGCGGGACTCGTGCTCCTCGTGTCGGACAGCGGCGACGGCGTCCCCGCGGAGATGCGCGAGCGCATGTTCGAGCACGGCTTCTCCACCAAGCCCGCCGGCACCGAAGGACGCGGCGTCGGCCTCGCGCTGGCCCGCTCCGTCGTCTCGGGTGCCGGCGGGCGCATCGAGTTCGAGCCGGGACCGCCCACGACGTTCCGCGTCACGCTCCCGGGGAGCAAGAGGTGATCCGCGTGCTCCTCGTCGACGACGAGGCGCTCACCCTCGAGCTGCACCGCTCGTATGTCGAGCGGATCGAAGGATTCGAGGTGGTCGCGGAGTGCTCCAGCGCCCGTGCCGCGCTGACGGCGCTCGTGGACCGCGACCTGCAGATCGACCTCGTCCTGCTGGACGTGACGATGCCGGGCGGCAGCGGGCTGGATGTGCTTCGGCAGCTGCGGGCGCGGGCGTCGGCGGTGGACGTGATCGCGATCACCGCCATCCGCGACGCCGAGGTCGTGCGGGCCATGGCGGCCCTGGGCGTCAGCCAGTACCTCGTGAAGCCCTTCGCGTTCCCGCTGTTCCGGGAGCGGATGACGCAGTACCGGGATGCCCGCCGGCGCGCGCTCGAGTCGGCAGGCGCGGTCACCCAGTCGGAGATCGACGCACTGCTGGGTGCCCTTCATCCGTCCGCGGCACCGCTCCCCCTTCCCAAGGGCCTGTCCGCGGCGACCCTGGATGCCGTGAGCGAGGTCCTGCGCACGACCGGCGCCCTGTCTGCGCGTGAGGCGGCATCCGCGCTCGGGATGTCACGCGTGGCCGCACGCCGGTACCTGGAGCACCTCGCCGAGAGCGGTCGGGCGGTGCGGGCCCCGCGCTACGGCACCCCCGGACGCCCGGAGACCGAGTACCGCTGGCGGTGACCCGGCGGCTTACTCGCGACTGCTCTCGGCGAAGATGCGACGCGCCTCCGCGAGGGCCTGCTCGGACTGCGCGAGCAGCTCCGCGATGCGGGCGTTCGCCTGGGCAGAGCCGGTCGTCGCCGTGGGGGCGGGCGCATCGCCGTCTCCGGCGGCTGCACCGGCGGTCACCGCTCCTGCCGCGCCACCCGCGGCGACGCCCGCGGCCGTGTGGCTCGCATCGGGCTGCGGGAGCAGCGGGGCCTCCCCCTCGGCGGGCACCGGTTCGTCCTTCTTCGACGGACCGAGGAACGCGTTTGCCAGATAGCCGGTGAAGGTGCCGAAGATGCCGACGCCGATGATGATGATCAGCGTCCCGATCCACTTGCCCGGATTCGTCACCGGGAAGTGGTCGCCGTAGCCGACCGTCGAGATCGTGACGATCGTGTACCAGAGGGCGTCGGAGGCCGTCGTGATGTTCGCGCCCTCGGCGTACTGCTCCACCCGCAGGATCGCGAGCGACCCGAACTGCAGCACCAGGATGCCCATGAGCAGCAGAGTCATCAGCGCGCTGTTGGCCCGATCGCGCGTGATGCTGCGCCAGATCGCGCCGGGGCCGAGCTTGCGCAGCAGCCGCACCACCCGCAGGACCCGGAACAGGCGCAGGATCTTCAGCTCCTGGAACGGCAGCGAAGCCAGCAGGTCGGCCCAGCCGTACTGCCGGAAGAAGTATCGCGAGGCGGACGGCGCGGTGGTGATCCGATAGATGAAGTCCGTCAGGAAGATCACGCTGAACAGGCCGTCCATGACGGCCAGCACGATCTGCAGCGACTGATCGTTGCGGAAGATGTAATCCAGCGCGATGTTGACGATCGAAAGGATGGAGAGCAGCCCTACGAAGATCTCGTAGACGGTGTTCTTCATCTCGCTGCGCGGCGCCCGTCTCCTGGCCACGTGGTCCCCTTCCCCCGCCGTCGTCGCGGGGTGACGCTCAGTCTTCGCCGGCGAGGGAGGCCAGGCGTGCCTCTTCGTCGGCGTGGATCGCCGACTCGATGATGGGCTCGAGTGCGCCGTCCATCACCTGGTCGAGGTTGTAGGCCTTGTATCCCGTCCGGTGATCCGCGATGCGGTTCTCCGGGAAATTGTAGGTGCGGATGCGTTCCGAGCGGTCCATGCCACGGATCTGCGAGCGTCGCGCGTCGGAGGCGGCGGCATCCCGCTCCTCCTGCTGCTTGGCCAGCAGCCGCGCGCGCAGCACGCGCATGCCGGCCTCGCGGTTCTGCAGCTGCGACTTCTCGTTCTGCATCGACACCACGATGCCGGTGGGCACGTGGGTGATCCGCACCGCGGAGTCGGTCGTGTTCACGGACTGACCGCCGGGACCGGAGGAACGGAACACGTCGATCTTGAGGTCGTTCTGGTTGATCTCGATCTCGTCCGGCTCGTCGACCTCGGGGAAGACCAGGACGCCCGTCGTCGACGTGTGGATGCGCCCCTGCGACTCGGTCGCCGGCACGCGCTGCACGCGGTGCACACCGCCCTCGTACTTGAGGTGGGCCCACACGCCCTGGGCGGGGTCGCTGGAGGACCCCTTGATGGCGACCTGGACGTCCTTGTAGCCGCCGAGGTCGGACTCGTTGCGCTCGAGCAGCTCGGTCTTCCATCCCTTGGACGCGGCGTACTGCAGGTACATGCGCAGCAGGTCCGCCGCGAACAGCGCCGACTCGGCGCCGCCCTCGCCCTGCTTGATCTCCATGATCACGTCGCGGGCGTCGTCCGGATCCCGCGGGATCAGCAGACGCCGGAGCTTCTCCGCCGCGGCGGCGAGGCGCTCCTCGAGCGCGGGCACCTCGTCGGCGAACGCCGCATCCTCCCGGGCGAGCTCGCGGGCGGCATCCAGATCATCGGATGCCGCCTGCCAGTCCTCGTGGGCCTTGACGATGCGCGACAGCTCGGCGTAGCGCCGGTTGACTCGCTTGGCGCGCGCCGGATCGGCGTGCACCGCGGGGTCGTTCAGCTCCTGCTCGACGGCCCGGTGCTCCTCGAGCAGCGGCCCGACAGCGTCGAACACGACGGGCCTTACCGGATGCTGTTCTCGTGACCGTGGCTGTGACCGCCACCGCGGCCGTCACGCTCGGGCACCGGGACGGCCTTCTGCATCTGCACGAGGAACTCGACGTTGGACTGCGTCTCCTTGAGCTTGCCCAGCACCACCTCGAGAGCCTGCTGCGGGTCGAGGCCGGCGAGGGCGCGACGCAGCTTCCAGGTGATCTTGACCTCGTCGCTGGACATCAGCATCTCTTCGCGACGGGTGCTGGACGCGTTGACGTCCACCGCCGGGAAGATGCGCTTGTCGGCCAGCTGACGCGACAGGCGCAGTTCGCTGTTGCCGGTGCCCTTGAACTCCTCGAAGATGACGTCGTCCATCTTCGAGCCGGTCTCCACGAGAGCCGTCGCCAGGATCGTGAGGGATCCGCCGTTCTCGATGTTGCGCGCGGCGCCGAAGAAGCGCTTGGGCGGGTACAGCGCCGAGGCGTCCACGCCACCGGTCAGGACGCGTCCGGACGTCGGTGCGGACACGTTGTAGGCACGGCCGAGGCGCGTGATCGAGTCCAGCAGCACGACGACGTCGCGGCCGAGCTCCACCAGGCGCTTGGCGCGCTCGATGGCGAGCTCGGCGACTGTCGTGTGGTCTTCGGCGGGACGGTCGAACGTGGAGGCGATGACCTCGCCGCGCACCGAGCGCTGCATGTCGGTGACCTCTTCGGGGCGCTCGTCGACGAGAACGACCATGAGGTGCACCTCGGGGTTGTTCTTCGCGATCGCGTCGGCGATCTGCTGCAGCACGATCGTCTTGCCGGCCTTCGGGGGCGCCACGATGAGGCCGCGCTGACCCTTGCCGATCGGCGCCACGAGGTCGATGATGCGCTGCGTCAGCTTCTCGGGCGCGGTCTCCAGGCGCAGGCGCTCCTGCGGGTACAGCGGGGTCAGCTTGCCGAATTCGACGCGCGCGGCGGCGTCGTCGACCGAAAGGCCGTTGACGGCGTCGACCTTGACCAGCGCGTTGTACTTCTGGCGGCTGGACTGCTCGCCCTCGCGCGGCTGCTTGATGGCGCCCACGACCGCGTCGCCCTTGCGCAGGTTGTACTTCTTGACCTGGCCGAGCGACACGTAGACGTCGCTCGGACCGGGCAGGTAGCCGGTGGTGCGCACGAAGGCGTAGTTGTCGAGCACGTCGAGGATGCCGGCGATCGGGATGAGGACGTCGTCCTCGCCGATCTCGGTCTCGAACTCGTCGGCGTTCTGGTTGGCCGCGCCGCGGCGCTTGTTGCGCTGCCGGCTGCGGGCGCTCTGACCCTGCTGGTTCTGCTGGCCGCCGTTCTGGCCGCCCTGCTGGTTCTGCTGACCGCCCTGCTGGTTCTGCTGCGGGGCCGCCTGCGGCTCGTCGGCAGTCTCGGACGCGTCGGCGTCGGCCTGCGCCGCGTCCTTCGCGTTGCGGTTGCGGCTGCGGTTGCGGTTGCGGTTGCGACCGCGCGCAGGCTGCTCGCCCTCGGCGGTCTCGGCGGCGTCGGCCTCGACGTTCTCGGCTTCGGGCGCCTCCGCAGGAGCCTCGGTCGCGTCCGCCGAAGCGTCGGCGGCGGGCGCCTCGGCGGCGGGCTCGGCCTCGGCGGGCTCGGCGGCCGGCGCGGCCTTGCGGCGACGCGGGGCGCGCGCGGGCTTCGTCGGCGCCTCGGCCACAGCGGCCTCAGCCGGTGCGGCGTCCTCGGACGATTCGGCCGGCGCGTCCGTCGACGCGGCATCCGCCACGGCGGCGGGCTCTTCGGCGGCGGGCGCCTCGGACGGCGTGATGACGTCGGTCTTCGCGCGGCGCGGGGCGCGCTTGCGCGGCGCCTTCTTGACCGGCTCCTCGAGTTCGAGGACCTGCTCGGCGTCGACGGCCGGCGTCTCTTCGGCCGCGGGGGCGGCCTCGGTCACGGGCTCGGCGGGCTGCTCGAGCTCGGCCTCGACCTCGGCGAGGGGCTCGGCGACCTCGGCATCCTGCTCGGTCGCCTCCTCGGCCGCGGCGGCCTCGTCGGCGGCATCCGCCTCGGCGACGGCCTGGTCGGCGGTCAGCTCTTCGTTGGTGTCGACGCTCTCATCAGCGGGCGCGTCGGCGTTGTGGATCTCGGAGATGGACTCCACGAGTTCTCCCTTGTGAAATGTGTGAATTCAGGCACGCCCGTCCGTGCGCCAGACGGCGCGAATTCCGCTCGATGGGAGCGGTGGCACCGGGGTGGTCACACCGCTCGCGTCGTTCACGGAAGCTGTACGGGAGGCTTTCGCAGATTGCGATGGAGGTCAGAATCCGCTCGCCTTGCGGCTTCGCGGCATCCTCCGTGTACTCCGATACTTTACCACTGTCCGGTCCGCAGACCGGCATTCAGCCGCCGAGGGCCTCGGCAGGACGCACCGTGCCGCCCAGGAAGTCGACCGCGAGCGGCAGCGCCTCCCACGGATCGGGGGTGACCGATTCCGCCAGGGCCGCCGCTTCGAGGCGCCGCCCCGGGCCGTCGGCCAGCACGAGGACGCTCGGGCCCGCGCCCGACACGACGGCGGCGAACCCGGCGCGTCGCAGCGACTGCACGAGACGGTCGGTCTCGGGCATGGCCTGGGCGCGATAGCTCTGGTGCAGCTTGTCTTCGGTGGCCGCCAGCAGCAGCTCCGGGCTCTGCGTGAGGGCAGCGATCAGCAGGGCGGACCGCGACACGTTGAACACGGCGTCTTCGCGCGTCACCTGCTGCGGGTCGTAGGTGCGCGCCTCCTTCGTGGACATCGTGAACTCGGGGACGAGCACGAGGGGCGCGACGCCGCGGTCCACGAGCAGCTTCTTGTGCTGCGGGCCGGACTCGTCCACCCAGGCGATGGTGAGGCCGCCGAACAGCGCCGGAGCGACGTTGTCGGGATGCCCCTCCAGCTCGGTCGCCAGCTTCAGCAGCAGCTCCGGGCCGAGTTCGACCTCGCCCTCCAAGAGCCCCTTCGCGGCCAGCAGGCCGGAGACGACCGCGGCGCCGGACGATCCGAGGCCGCGCCCGTGCGGGATCACGTTGTGCGCGCTCAGGCGGATGCCGGGGCGGGTGCGGCCGACCGCACGGAAGGCGTGGTCCATCGCGCGCACGACGAGATGACTGGCATCCCGCGGCACCTCCTCGGTGCCCTGCCCGGTCACCTCGATCTCGAGGGCGTCGCCCTCCAGCCGCGTGACCGACATCTCGTCGTAGACGCTCAGCGCGAGGCCGAGCGTGTCGAAGCCGGGGCCGAGGTTGGCGCTGGTCGCGGGGACGCGGACGACGACCGTGCGGCCGGGCTCGATCACGCCAGGTCCAGCACGGAGGCCACCTCGGTGGTCACGGCGTCCACGACGATCGGCTCGGCGGTGGTGCCGTCGGTCTGGCGCAGGCCCCACTGCGGGTCCTTGAGGCCGTGACCGGTGACGGTGAGCACCACGCGGGACCCGGCCGGGATCACGCCGGCCTCGGCGCGGTCGAGAAGACCGGCGACGCTGGCCGCCGAGCCGGGCTCGACGAAGATGCCGACCTCGCCGGCGAGGATCTTCTGCGCCGCCAGGATGCGGTCGTCCTCGACGGCGCCGAACCAGCCGTTCGTGGCATCCCGCGCCTCCAGGGCGAGGTTCCACGATGCCGGGTTGCCGATCCGGATGGCGGTGGCGATGGTCTCGGGGTTCTTCACGACCTCGCCGCGCACGAGCGGCGCGGAACCGGCGGCCTGGAAGCCGAACATGCGCGGGATGCGCGTGGACACGCCGCGCTCGGCCTCCTCGCGGTATCCGCGGGTGTACGCGGTGTAGTTGCCGGCGTTGCCGACGGGGATGAAGTGGAAGTCGGGCGCATCGCCGAGCTGCTCGACGACCTCGTACGCGGCCGTCTTCTGCCCCTCGATGCGGTCGGGGTTGACCGAGTTCACGAGGTGCACGGGGTAGCGCTCGGCGAGCTCGCGCGCGATCTCGAGGCAGTCGTCGAAGTTTCCGCGCAGCTGGATGAGCTTGCCGTTGTGCGCGACGGCCTGGCTGAGCTTGCCCATCGCGATCTTGCCTTCGGGCACCAGGACTGCGGCCGTGATGCCGGCGTGCGCGGCGTAGGCCGCGGCGGAGGCCGAGGTGTTGCCGGTCGAGGCGCAGATGACGGCCTTCGCGCCGTGCTCGACGGCCCGCGACAGCGCCACGGTCATGCCGCGGTCCTTGAACGACCCGGTCGGGTTCATGCCCTCGAACTTCACCCAGACGTCGGCGCCGGTGCGACGCGAGAGCGCGGGCGCGGGCAGGAGCGGCGTGCCGCCCTCCCCCAGGGTCACGACGGTGGACGACTCGGTCACGCCGAGACGGTCGGCGTACTCGCGCAGGACTCCCTGCCAGACATGGGCCATTTCAATCTCCTTCAACACGCAGGACGGAAACCACGCGCTCGACGACTCCGCTCGTGGCGAGTCGGCCGACGGTCTCGTTCAGATCCTGTTCGACAGCTTGGTGGGTACCGATGACGAGCCGCGCACGGCCCTCCTCGGTGACGGTCTGCTCGACGGTGGCGATCGACACGCGCCCGTCGCTCAGGATGCCGGCGACGGTCGCCAGCACCCCGGCCTGGTCGTCGACCTCGAGCGTCACCTGGTAGCGGGTGACGATCTCGCCGATGGCGACGACCGGAAGATGTGCCCGCGCGGATTCGCCGACGCCGACTCCGCCGGCGATGTGGCGGCGGGCGGCTGAGACGACGTCGCCCAGCACGGCCGACGCGGTCTGCAGGCCGCCGGCTCCGGCGCCGTAGAACATCAGGTTCCCGGCGGCGGCCGCCTCGACGAACACGGCGTTGTTGACGCCGTGGACGCTGGCGAGCGGGTGCTCACGGGGCACCAGGGCCGGGTAGACACGCACCGAGACGGCTTCGCCGTCGGCGCGGTCGGCGAGGCGTTCGCACACGGCGAGGAGCTTGATGACGTAGCCGGCATGGCGCGCGGCATCCATCATGCCCTTCGTGATGCCGGTGATTCCCTCGCGGTGCACGGCCTCGAGGGGCACCGTGGTGTGGAAGGCGAGGGAGGCGAGGATCGCGGCCTTCTGCGCGGCGTCGTACGCCTCGACGTCGGCGGTCGGGTCGGCCTCCGCGTACCCGAGGCGCTGGGCGTCGGCGAGCACCTCGCCGAAGTCGGCGCCCTCGCGGTCCATGCGGTCCAGGATGTAGTTGGTCGTGCCGTTGACGATGCCCATGATGCGGTTGACGCGGTCGCCGGCCAGCGAGTCGCGCAGCGGGCGGATGATCGGGATCGCGGCGGCGACGGCGGCCTCGTAGGAGACGGAGGCCCCGACCTGGTCGGCGGCGTCGAAGATCTCGGCGCCGTGCGTGGCGAGCATCGCCTTGTTGGCGGTGACGATGTCGGCGCCGGAGTTGATGGCCTGCAGCACGTACGAGCGCGCCGGCTCGAGGCCGCCCATGACCTCGATGACGATGTCGGAGCCGACGATGAGCGTCTCGGCGTCCGTGGTCATCAGCTCCCGCGGCAGCTCCGCGTTGCGGGGGGCGTCCGGGTTGCGGACCGCGATGCCGGCCAGTTCGAGTTCGGCGCCGGAGCGCTCGGCCAGCTCGTCGGCGTGCTCGCGCAGGAGCGCCGCGACCTGGGATCCCACCGAGCCTGCTCCGAGCAGGGCCACGCGCAGTCGTCGTTTGTCGGTCACTTCGTCGTGCTCCGCTCGCTCTGTTCAGGCATTCGTGTTCCTTCCGGGAGGATGCCCGCATCGCGCGACAGCAGGTCGGCGAGGGTCTCGCCGCGCACGATCACGCGCGCTCTGCCGTCTGCGACCGCGACGACCGCGGGGCGGGTGACGTAGTTGTAGTTGCTGGCCAGGGAGAAGCAGTAGGCGCCGGTCGCGGGCACCGCGACGAGGTCGCCGGGGGCGATGTCGGCGGGCAGGTAGCCGCGGTCGACGACGATGTCGCCGGACTCGCAGTGCTTGCCGACCACGCGCACCAGCACGGGCTCGTCGTCGCCGTCGCGCGAGGCGAGCGTCACGGTGTAGTCGGCGCCGTAGAGGGCCGGACGTGCGTTGTCGCTCATCCCGCCGTCGACGCTCACGTAGGTGCGCGTCGCCTCACCGCCCTCGAGGAGCACCGGCTTGACGGTGCCCACCTCGTAGAGGGTGACCCCGGCCTGGCCGACGATGGCCCGGCCGGGCTCGACGGCGAGTTCGGGAACGCGGATGCCGCGCACCTCGCACTCCTGCGCCACCGCGTTCGCGATGCCCGCGGCGAGCTCCTCGATCGTGTTCGGGTCGTCGGCGGACGTGTACGCGATGCCGAAGCCGCCGCCGACGTTGAGGAGCGGAACCGGGCCGTCCGCGAGGAGTTCGGCGTGCAGGTCGACCAGGCGCGACGCCGACTCGGCGAAGCCGGCGACGCCGAAGATCTGGGAGCCGATGTGGCAGTGCAGGCCGAGGAACCGCAGACCTTCGATCTCGCGGATGCGGGCGACGACCGCCGGCGCGTCCTCCATCGCGATCCCGAACTTCTGGTCTTCGTGCGCGGTCGCGAGGAACTCGTGCGTCTCGGCGTGGACTCCGCTGCGCACCCGCAGCAGCACGTCCTGGGTGTAGCCGTGGCGCTGCACGATCGCGGCGAGGCGCTCGAGTTCGATGATGCTGTCGAGCACGATCGTGCCCACGCCCACCTCGACGGCGCGCTCGAGTTCGGCCGTGCTCTTGTTGTTGCCGTGGAAGCCGATGTGGGCGGGCTCCATGCCGGCGGCCAGCGCGATCTCCAGCTCGCCGCCCGAGCACACGTCGACCGACATGCCCTCGGAGGTCACCCAGCGCACGACCTCGGTCGACAGGAACGCCTTGCCGGCGTAGTAGACGCGGGCCAGGGCGCCGTGGCGTGCGGCCGCGGTGCGGAACGCGGCGACCGTGCGCCGTGCGTGCTCGCGCACCTCGGTCTCGTCGAGCACGTAGAGCGGTGTGCCGAAGCGCTCCGCGAGCTCGGTGGCATCCACTCCCCCGACCTGGAGGACCCCCCGGGCGTCGCGCCTGGCGGACGCGGGCCAGACGGCGGGGTCGAGAGCAGCGATGTCTTCCGGAACCGGCAGGGGCGCCGGTCGGGAGGCGGGTGCGGACAACGAGGAACCAATCGGTGGGATGCGGCAGCGCGGTGCCCGGGACGCTGCGCTGCGGATGCGGCGGCGGATGCGCGTCGGGCGGTGTCAGTCTATCGAATCGCCGGGTCGGGCCCCATTCGTGCGACTCCGCCCGCCCGGCGGCCTGCTCACTTGCAGGTGCCCTTGGCCTGCAGGGCCGGGTCGGTGAGGATGCCGGGCTGCACGTCGAAGTCGGCCACGACGGCATCCTTCTTCACGTCCAGCCCCTTGAGCGTCATGCCCGCCGGATGCGTGTCGGCGAGACAGATCGTGCGGGACGCGAGGATCCCCTGCGCGAGTCCGCCGAAGCGCGCCCGCACCGTGTCGGCCGACATCGGCAGGCCGCCGACGATGAACTCCTCGGGGGTGAGCACCAGGTTGCCGCCTTCGATGCTCGCCTTCAGCACCTCGGTGAACGAGACGCCGCTGAGGAACTGCGCCGGATTGAGCGACACGGTCACCCGGTTCCCGTCGACCTTCACGGTCTCCGGCAGGATCTGCCCGAGCGTCGTCCGGTTCGCCGAGACGAGGGACTGCAGCGCATCGGGCTTGAGCCGCACCTTGGCCTCCGCGGTCGCGGGCACGCCCGTGCCGTTCGTGGGCACGTCGGTGGCGTGGATCGTGATCGTGCCGGTCGTGCCGACGAGCGGCACGCCCGCCACCGTGAACGTGAGGGTGTCGAGCTTGCCCGCCCAGGTCTGGGGCAGCACCGGCTCGTCGAAGGTCACGGCGACCGGGTGGGATGCCGGCAGGCCGAGCGCCTTGTCGACCTTCTGCTGCACGGTCTGCTTGACGACCGACGACGCGTGGGTCTCGGCGACCTGCCAGCCGATCGCGGCCGCGACCCCGACGAGGACGAGCACCACGGCGGTCGTGGCGAGCGTGACGATGACGGCCCGGCGGCGGCGACGCTTCTTCGCCGCCGGGGACGGTGGCGCGTCCGGCTCGGAGGTCTCGGGGGTCTCGGCGGCCGGCGACGCGGCGGGGGCGGTCGCCGTCGGCGCGGTCATCGCGCCGGTCGCAGCGGCCGCGATCGCCGCCGTATAGGAGGAGACCGGCGGAAGCGTCGGATGGGTCCCGGTCACGTCGAACCCGCCGGCGACCGCACCGAGCGGGATGGGCTCCGAGTTCGGCAGGTTCGACCACGCCAGCTGCTTCGGCCGGGTGCTCGTCGGTCGCTTCTGAGCCGGCAGCGCGGTCGCCGGCCCGATGGGCGAGATCGCCTGCGTCGGGGCATCCAGGCTGGAGGGCGCCGCCGGCTCCTCGGCCGCGGGAGCACTCTCCGGCGCAGGCGTCGCGTCCGGCGCAGGCGTGTCGTCCGCCGCGGGCGTCTCACCCGCCCCGTCCCCCGTCGCGTCCGCACCAGGGCGGACGCTGCCGGGCCGAGGCGGCACGTTCGCCGGCAGGGGCATCGTGACCGGCAGCGGGGCGAACTGCTCGGTGGGCGTCGCATCCCCGGAAGACGGCAGCGGCTGCGTCTTCGGGTTCTCGTCGTCGCCGATCCTCAAGAGCACGAGCCCTTCTGCTGGAGCGCGGCGTCCACCGCCAGGTCGCCGTCGATGGCGAAGTCCGCGACCAGGGTGGCGCCGGAGACCCGGACGCCGGTGAGCGTCACGCCGGCCGGGATCTTGTCGGCGATGCAGATGCTGCGCGGCTGGGTGATCGGGTCGGCGAGGGATCCGAACCGGCCGGCCAGGTCGGAGGCGTTCAGTGTCGCGCTCCCGACCGTGAACGAGGCGGGCGTGAGCACGAGCGCACCCGACTTCGCCGACGGCTTCAGCCCGATCCCGACCTCGATCGAAGCCCCGAACAGGCTCAGCCGGGTGGATGCCGTGACATCCGGCTCCTTCAGGCCGATCGATGACGGGTCGATCCCGTGGATGCCGGTGGCGAGGCTGCGCAGCTGCGCTTCGGTGAGGGTGACGGTGGCGTTTCCGGCGCTCATCTTGCCGGGGGTGGCGCCGCGGTACTCGACATCCTTCAGCTGCACCGCGACATCGGCCGCCGTGTCGCCGATGGGCACGTCGTCGCTCGCGACCCGCACGTCGTGGAACGTGCCGCCGATGAGCTGCGGGATCACCATGCCTTCGATGTCGACGTCGACCGGCTGGTCGGCGGGCAGGTGCAGCTTCTGGATCACCGCGGTGCGCACCGCCGTGGTCACCAGGCCCCGCGCGAGCGAGTCCGCGATGAACCACGCGGCCACGAGGAGGCCGATCACGACGAGGAGCGCGACGGCCCAGGGCCACCGGCGCCGGCGGGGCGACGTGTCCGTCGTCATCATGTGGTCCTCTCCCCCTACATGCGCTCCGGAGCGCTCACCCCGAGCATCGTGAGCCCGTTGCGCAGCACCTGACCTGTCGCGTCGTTCAGCCACAGGCGGGTGCGGTGCACGGCCTCGACCGGTGCATCGCCCAGTGGGATGACCCGGCAGTTGTCGTACCAGCGGTGGAAGAGTCCCGCCAGTTCTTCCAGGTACCGCGCGATGCGGTGCGGCTCGCGCACCTCGGCCGCATAGGCGACGATGCGCGGGAACTCCTGCAGCGCGCCCAGGAGCGCCGACTCGGTCGCGTGGGTGAGCAGCTCGGGGGCGAACTCGGAGCGGTCGACCCCGGACGCCGCGGCGTTGCGCGCCACGTTGTGCGTGCGGGCGTGGGCGTACTGCACGTAGAAGACCGGGTTGTCGTTGGTGCGCTTCTGCAGCACGTCCAGGTCGATGTCGAGGTTGGAGTCGGTGGAGCTGCGCACCAGCGCGTAGCGGGCGGCATCCACCCCGACGATCTCGACGAGGTCGTCGAGCGTCACCACGGTGCCCGCGCGCTTGGACATGCGCACGGGCTGGCCGTCCTTGACGAGGTTGACCATCTGGCCGATGAGGATCTGCAGGTTCACGTTCGGCTGGTCGCCGAAGGCCGCGCACATCGCCTGCAGGCGCCCGACGTACCCGTGGTGGTCGGCGCCGAGCATGATGATGCAGCGGTTGAAGCCGCGCTCGCGCTTGTTCAGGTAGTAGGCCAGGTCGCCGGAGAAGTAGGCCGGCTCTCCGTTGGACCGGATGATGACACGGTCGCGGTCGTCGCCGAGATCGGTCGAGCGCAGCCAGATCGCGCCGTCCTGCTCGAAGATGTGGCCGAGCTCGCGCAGCCGGTCGACGGCGTGCTCGACGGCACCGGACGTGTGCAGGTCGTTCTCATGGAAGTACACGTCGAAGTCGACGCCGAACGCGTGCAGGGTCTGCTTGATCTCGTCGAACATGAGCTCGACGCCGATCTCGCGGAACACCTCCTGGCGGTCTTCGGCGCTCAGCGCATCCAGGTCGCCGTCGTACGTCGCCGCGACCCGCGCGGCGATCTCGGCGATGTACGCCCCGCCGTAGCCGTCCTCGGGCGTGGGCTGCCCCTCGTACGCGGCGACGAGGCTGCGCGCGTACCGATCGATCTGGGCGCCGTGGTCGTTGAAGTAGTACTCCTTGGTGACCTGCGCGCCCTGCGAGGCGAGGATGCGGGCCAGCGAGTCGCCGACTGCCGCCCAGCGCGTGCCGCCGAGGTGGATCGGGCCGGTCGGGTTGGCGCTCACGAACTCGAGGTTGATGACGTTGTCGGAGAGCGACTCGTTCGTGCCGAAGGCGGCACCGGCATCCACGATGGTCTTGGCGAGCGCGCCGGCGGCCGCCGCATCCAGCCGGATGTTGATGAAGCCGGGGCCGGCCACCTCGACGCTCGCGATGCCCGGGGTCTCGGCAAGGGCCGCCGCGATGTCGCCGGCGAGCTCGCGCGGGTTGGCGCCGAGCTGCTTGGCGAGCTTCAACGCCGCGTTGGAGGCCCAGTCGCCGTGGTCGCGGTTCTTCGGCCGGTCCAGCGGCAGGTCGGATGCCGCGAGGCCCTCGATCGCGCCGGGTCGTCGCTGCTCCGCAAGCGGGCGGATGACGTCGAGCAGGGCTGCGGAGAGGGCTTCAGGATCCATAGACCGTCCAGTCTATGGGAGCCGGATTCACGCGATCTGGACGAGACCCGAATGATCATCGAACGGCAGCTCGATATCGCTGGAGGCGTTCACCCAGAGGTACTGCAGCGACACGGCGCCGCCGTGGTAGCTCAGCCACGCGCAGTCCGAGGCATCCGCGCCGGTCGCGATCCGCACCAGGCCGTGCCGGTTCGAGAGGTGGGTCGCGTCGACGACGTGCCAGGCCCCGTCGAGGTACGCCTCGGCCACCGCGTGGAAGTCCATCGGGCTGAGCCCGGGCGCGTAGCACGCGGCGTAGCGCGCCGGGACGTCCATCGCCCGCAGCAGCGCGATGACCGCGTGCGCGAAATCCCGGCAGACGCCCTGGCCCTTCGCGAGCACGGTGACGGCGCTGTCGGTGCCGGTCGAGCTTCCCCACGTGTACGTGAGCGAGTCGTGCACGTAGTCGGACACCGCCTGCACGAGATCGGCCTCGCCGAGCCCGCGGAACTGCCGCCGCGCCTGGGCGAACAGCGCGTCGGACTCGCTGTACCGGCTGGGGCGCACGTAGTCGATGAGCTCCAGCTCGTCGACCGCCGCGGCCGACGGGCTGGGCTCGATGTCGGCGGCGTAGCGCACCTGCAGCAGGCCCTCCTCGCTGCGCAGCCGGTGGAACCGCGTGCCGTCCGGCGCGGTGAGCACGGTGGGATGCCGCACCTGCCCGTTCTGCGTGAACGTGAGCGTCTCGTTGCGCAGCGCCGTGTCCGAGCGCACGGCGATCTGGAAGATGAGGTCGACGGACGCCGCTGTCTGCAGGTCGATGTCGGCCGTCGCGATGCGCGTCACCGAAGCATCCTACGGGGTCGGCACCCCGGCATCCGTCCGCGCGCGGCGGCCGGGCCGCTCACCCGGTCTGCCAGGACCAGTCGGCGACCTCCGGGATGTCCTCGCCGTGCGCGCGCGTGTAGTCGCGCGCACGAACCCGGGCATCCTGCATCCGCTGCCGGAGCCCCGCGCACCGCGCGGCGAGGCCGGGAACCCGGTCGATGGCGTCGATCACCAGCGCGTACCGGTCGAGGTCGTTGAGCATCACCATGTCGAACGGCGTGGTCGTGGTCCCGTTCTCCCGATAGCCGTGCGCATGGATGTTGTCGTGCCCATGACGGCGGTAGGTGAGCCGGTGGATGAGCCACGGATAGCCGTGGTACGCGAAGATGATCGGCCGGTCCGCGGTGAAGATCGCATCGAACTCGCGGTCGGGCAACCCGTGCGGGTGCTCGGACTCCGACTGCAGCCGCATCAGATCGACGACGTTCACGACCCGGACCTTCAGGTCCGGGATCTCGGTGCGCAGCAGCTGCGCGGCGGCGAGCACTTCGAGCGTCGGGACGTCGCCCGCGGCCGCGAGCACGACGTCGGGCAGCTGTCCTTCGACCTCGGTCCCCGCCCACTCGAGGATGCCGAGGCCGCGCGTGCAATGCAGCACCGCCTCGTCCATGGTGAGCCAGTTCGCCGCCGGCTGCTTGCCCGCCACGACCACGTTGACGTAGTCCACGGTGCGCAGGCAGTGATCGTAGGTCGACAGCAGCGTGTTCGCGTCGAAGGGCAGGTAGACCCGCACGACGTCGGCGCTCTTGTTCACGACGTGGTCGATGAATCCGGGATCCTGATGGCTGAACCCGTTGTGGTCCTGGCGCCACACATGACTGGACAGCAGGTAGTTGAGACTCGAGATCGGCCGCCGCCACGGGATGTCGCGGGTCCCCTTGAGCCACTTCGCATGCTGGTTGAACATCGAGTCGACGATGTGGATGAACGCCTCGTAGCAGTTGAACAGGCCGTGGCGACCGGTCAGCAGGTACCCCTCCAGCCACCCCTCGCACTGGTGCTCGCTGAGCACCTCCATCACGCGCCCGGCCCGGGCGAGGTGCTCGTCGTCGGCCTCGATCACCGCGTTCCACTGCTTGTCGGTCGCGGCGTACACCGCCGGCGCCAGCCGGTTGGATGCCGTCTCGTCGGGACCGAAGATGCGGAAGGTGGTCGGATTGTCCTCGATCACCGTCGCCAGCCACGAGCCCAGCACCGCGGTCGCCTCGGACGTGGTGGCCCCGGGTGCGGGGACGTCCACCGCGAACTCCCGGAAGTCGCGGAGGGCGAGCTCGGTGCGAAGCACGCCGCCGTTGGCCACCGGGTTGGCGCTCATCCGCCGGGGCCCGGCCGGGGCGAGCTCCCGGACGAACGCGGCCGGCGATCCGTCGGCCTCGAACAGCTCGTCGGGCCGGTAGGACCGCATCCACTCCTCCAGCACGTGGAGATGGTCTGCGCTGTCCCGAGCGCTCGGCAGCGGGACCTGGTGGGAATGGAAGGTGCCCTCGATCCGGACCCCGTCGATCAGTTCCGGGCACGTCCACCCCTTCGGCGTGCGCAGGATGATCATCGGCCACGCGGGGGTCGCGGTCTCCGGGTCGCCCTGTGCGTACCGGCCGGCCCGGGCATCCTCCTTGATCCGGGCGATGTCGTCGAGCACGCCGTCCAGGAGCTGCGCGAAGCGGCGGTGCGTCTCGAGCGGGTCCTCGTCGTCGAAGCCGCCGGTGAACAGGACGGGTTCGTACCCGTAGCCGCGGAACAGGGCGAGCAGACGGTCCTCGGGGATGCGCGCGAGCACGGTCGGGTTGGCGATCTTGTACCCGTTCAGATGCAGGATCGGCAGGACGACGCCGTCCTGCACCGGGTCGAGGAACTTGTTCGAATGCCACCCGGTGGCCGCCGGCCCGGTCTCGGCCTCGCCGTCGCCGACGACGCACGCGACCAGCAGCTCCGGGTTGTCGAACGCCGCGCCGTACGCGTGACTGAGCGAGTAGCCGAGTTCGCCGCCCTCGTGGATCGACCCGGGCGTCTCGGGGGCGACGTGGCTCGGGATGCCGCCGGGGAACGAGAACTGGCGGAAGAGGCGGCGCACGCCGTCTTCGTCGCGGCCGACGTGCGGGTACGTCTCCGAATAGGTTCCGTCGAGGTACGCGTTCGCGACCATTCCGGGGCCGCCGTGGCCGGGTCCGGTGACGAAGATCGTGTCGAGGTCGCGTTCGCCGATCGCGCGGTTGAGGTGCGCGTACAGGAAGTTGAGTCCCGGCGTCGTGCCCCAGTGACCGAGGAGTCGAGGCTTGACGTCGTCCCGGGTGAGGGGCCGGCGCAGCAGGGGGTCGTCGAGCAGGTAGATCTGCCCGACGCTCAGGTAGTTGGCCGCCCGCCACCAGCCGTCGATCTCACGGAGGACTTTCTCGTCAGTGGACATGGGGCGATTCTCCTGCAACGCGCGCCTCGGCGCAGCGGGGTTGCGGAACCCCGGTCGTTGAGCGAGCGAAGCGAGACGAAACGCATGGATGTGCGTTTCGTCTCGTCGCTTCGCTCCTCGCTCAACGAACGGGGGCTGGTTTCACGAGAACCGCTTGCGGTAGATCGCCATCGACACGACGTACGCGATCACGAGGAGGCCCACGCACCAGGCCAGGGCGATCCAGAGGTCGCCGCCGACCGGCTGCTGGGTGAGCAGGCTCCGGATCGAGTCCACGATCGAGGTGACCGGCTGGTACTCGGCGAACCAGCGGACCGGACCCGGCATGGTCGACGTCGGCACGAAGGCGGAGCTGATGAACGGCAGGAAGATCAGCGGGTAGGCGAAGGCGCCCGCACCGTCGACCGACTTGGCCGACAGCCCCGCGATCACCGCGATCCAGGTCAGTGCCAGGGTGAAGACGGTGAGGATGCCGCCGATCGCCAGCCACGCCCCCACGCTCGCCCCGGACCGGAAGCCCATCAGCAGCGCCACGAGGATCACCACGACCACCGAGACGAGGTTGGCGATCACCGAGGTCAGCACGTGCGCCCAGAGCACCGAGGACCGCGCGATCGGCATCGACTGGAACCGCTCGAAGATGCCGCCCTGCAGGTCCATGAACAGTCGGTACGAGGTGTAGGCGACGCCGGAGGCGACGGTGATGAGCATGATGCCCGGCAGCAGGTACGTCGTGTAGTTGCTCGATCCGGACTTGATCGCGCCGCCGAAGACGAACACGAACAGCAGCAGGAACGCGATCGGCATGATCGTGGTCGTGATGATCGTGTCGAGACTGCGCGTGATGTGCTTGAGCGAGCGGCCGGTGAGGACGGCCGTGTCGGCGAAGAAGTGCGTCCGGGCGGATGCCGGTGCGACTGCGGTGCTCATGATTCCTCCACTTTCTCGGTGTTCTCCTGCTCGGTGCCGTCGTCGCCGACGAGCGTCAGGAAGACGTCTTCGAGGGTCGGCTGCTTCTCGACGTACTCGACCTTGGCCGGCGGCAGCAGGGCCTTGAGCTCGGCGAGCGTGCCGTTCTGGATGATGCGACCCCGGTGCAGGATCGCGATGCGGTCGGCGAGCTGCTCCGCCTCGTCGAGGTACTGCGTGGTCAGCAGCACGGTGGTGCCGGCGGCGGCGAGCTTCTTCACCGTGTCCCACACCTCGAGACGGGCCTGCGGGTCCAGGCCCGTGGTCGGCTCGTCGAGGAACACGACGGACGGTTCGCCGATGAGGCTCATGGCGATGTCGAGGCGGCGCCGCATCCCCCCGGAGTAGGTGGAGGTCCTGCGTCCGCCCGCCTCGGTGAGATCGAATCGCGCGAGGAGGTCGTCCGCGATGCGGGCGGCATCCTTCTGGTGGCGCAGCTTCGCCACCAGGATGAGGTTCTCGCGTCCGGTGAGGATCTCGTCGACCGCGGCGAACTGGCCGGTGAGGCTGATCGCCGCACGCACCTGGCCGGACTGGGCGGCGACGTCGAACCCTTCGATCGTGACGTCGCCGGCATCCGCGTGGAGCAGCGTCGCCATGATGCGCACGGCGGTGGTCTTGCCGGCTCCGTTGGAGCCGAGGAGGGCGAAGATGCTGCCGCGGTCGACGTCGAAGTCGACGCCGCGCAGCACCTTCACCTCCTTGAAGGACTTCTCCAGTCCCCGCACACTGATGGCGGGGTTCGTGAGGGTGGTCATGGTGGTCTCCCGTTCGATGGTGGTGGAATCACGCGATGCCGTCGATCGCCTTGGTCAGGCGGGCACGCTCCTTGTCGATCCACTGCTTGGAGTTGTAGGCACGGGCGAACGACTCGGCGAACTCGACCGGGTCGTCGCCGACGATCTCGCGCACCGGGGTGCGGTCGGCGGCGGCGCGTTCCCACAGCTCGACGTGGTCTTCGCCCATCTGCAGCAGCGTCTCGCCGTCGGTGACGCCGCCGTAGTACATGAAGTACCGCTGGAAGGCCTTCGCCGCCGTGCGGTAGGGCTCGGCGAGCGCCTCGATGCGCGCCTGCTGCTGCTTGTACTGCTTCTTCTGCTCCAGAGATCCGGTGAGGGTCTCGATCCAGTTGGCCATGTCACTGCCCTTTCGGTTGAAGTGTGTTGATGCGGTCGGTGAGGAAGTTCCACGTGGTCCAGAACTCCCCGAGCTGGTCGTAGCCGTCGCGGTTGACGGTGTAGACCTTGCGCGGCGGGCCCTTCTCGCTCGGCACCTTCTCGATGTCGACGAGCCCGCGCTGCTCGATGCGCACGAGCAGCGCGTAGACGGTTCCCTCGACGATGTCGGTGAATCCGAGGTCACGCAGACGGGACGTGATCTCGTACCCGTAGGCGGGATGCTCCGCGAGGATCGCGAGGACCATGCCCTCGAGAACGCCCTTGAGCATCTCGGTCTGCTGCTTTCCCATGTCGCCCCCTTTCGGTACTTGGTGATGCTGACTACCACTACATAGTGACACAGAGCACCAGTACTTGGCAACACCAAGTAGCAAACTTTTTCCGGGCGCGCCGGAACAGCGCTTCGACAGGCTCAGCGCGCGGGGCGATCCGGCGTCAGGCTCGGCGGTAGACGAGGACTTCGGTGGCCGTGGGCAGCTGCAGCGACGTGCGGCCGCGCGTGGTCGGGTCGGCATCCAGCACGGCGTCCATCCGCGCGAGCCGCTCGGCGCGCTCGGACTCCGACGCGATCATCATCGAGCTGACGGTGGCCCAGCGGTGCAGGTAGTCGGCGCGGGCGAGGTCCTCGCTCCAGCGCACCCAGCCGGAATCGACCGGCGCGAAGCCGGGCAGGTCGTCGTGGGCGGGGTCGGCATCCTGGCTGGGCTCGTCGCCCTCGAGGTGCGGGTGCGCGATCCGGCCGCACGCGACATCCCAGGCGCAATCGGCATCCGTCGTGTTCCAGACCAGGGCGAGGATGCCGCCCGGCCGCAGCACCCGGTGGATCTCGGCGCACGCGGCGTCGCGGTCGAACCAGTGGAACGCCTGCGCCACCGTGACGAGATCGACCGAGGCGTCCGGCAGCGGGATCTGTTCGGCCGTTCCCAGGCGCGCATCGACCGTCGGACTGATCCGCCGGAGCTGGGCGAGCATCGGCTCGGACGGATCCACGGCGTACACGGTGTCGGCGAGACCGGTCAGCTCCCGGGTGAGCTTTCCGGTTCCGGCGCCGAGATCGAGGATGCCGGCCACCGGCGACGGCGCGATGAGGGCGACCGCGCCGGCAGGGAATCCGGGACGATAGCGCTCGTACTCCTCCCCCGCATCGAGGAACGAGCGGGCGTACGGCGCCTTGTCCACGGTCTCACCGTAGCGCCGCCCGGCGCTCTCACCCGTGCGCGTCGCCCGCCCAGTCGACGCCGGTCAGCGACATCTCGCGGGCCATGTCTTCGAGGAACCGGATCACGACCTCCCGCTCGTCGTGCGTGAGACGTGCGGCCGCGAAGAAGCGCCGCGACTGCTGGCGCCCGACGGTCTCCATCGCCGAGGCCTCGGTCTCGGGCGTCACCTCGATCGCGAACGCCCGCCGATCGAGCGGATGGACGGCGCGCACGATGTGCCCGCCGTTCTCGAGCCGGTTGAGGAGCTTGGTCGTCGAGGCTGCCGAGATCCCCAGGTGACCGGCCAGCATCCCCGGCGACACGACATCGCCCTGATGCTTGGCGATGATCAGGTAGTGGAGGGCGCGCATGTCCACCGCACTGAGCCGCATGTACCGCTGGGACGCCTCGGCGACCGCCTTCTCGGTCTCGCGCAGGGCGGCGATGGCCTTCATGAGGCGTCCGATCTGGGCGACCTCCTCGGGCTTCAGGCCCGATCGGTCGACGAGCTGACTTCGGGGGTCGGCGGAATCGACCTCGTACAGGTTCTCGGAGATCGAGTCCTGCCGGGCCGCCCGAGCGCCCTTTTCCGCCATGTCACGATCCTACGTTTCGGGGGAAGGAGGCGACGGATGACGCGGACGAGCACCGCCGCGAAAATCCCCCTTGCATTTATTAACTCTAGGGTTACTATACCCCGTAAGCGATAATATTCCAGGATGAATTACAAGCCAGAATGAATGTTGAGAGGGGCAGCGATGCCGGACCCGATTCCCGAGCTCGTGGTGCTGACGGACGACGACGGCAACCCGATCGGCGCGGCGGCCAAAGACACCGTGCACGGTGCTCGCACCCCACTCCATCTCGCGTTCTCCTGCTACCTGCGCAACGCCTCCGGGGAGGTGCTGATCACCCGCCGCGCCCTCGAGAAGGCGACCTGGCCGGGCGTCTGGACGAACAGCTTCTGCGGGCACCCGGCGCCCGGCGAACAGCAGGAGGCGGCGGTGCATCGGCGCGCAGGGCAGGAGCTCGGCGCCGAGATCACGCGGCTGCGGCTGGTGCTCCCCCGCTTCCGGTACGTCGCCGTGGACGCACGCGGTGTCATGGAGAACGAGATCTGCCCGGTCTACGTGGCGGACCTCGACGGCCCCTTCACCCCGTCGCCGAACGAGGTGTCCGAGTGGGCCTGGATCTCGCCCGCGGACCTCCGGGCGGCGATCGCCTCCACTCCCTTCGTCTTCAGTCCGTGGATGCGGGAACAGGTCGTCCAGCTGTCCGCGGCGGGAGTCCTGGAAGGAGTGCTCCGATGACGATCACGACCGACACCCCCGTGCGTCCCTCTCCGACGGCGGAACTGGAGGCCGAGCTCGCCCGGCTGATGGCGGCGCGCACCTTCGACGCCGTCGCCTCCGGCTCCCCGCTCGCCGAGCTCTGGGAGACCGCTGCCGACTGCGTGCGCGGCGGAAAGCTGCTGCGACCACGGATCCTCCTGGGCGCGTTCGACGCGCTGGCGGACGGGATCGGGACGCCCCCGGTGCCGCGCCGGTCCGCGGTGCGGATCGCCGCCGGCATCGAGCTGCTGCACTTCGCCTTCCTGCTTCACGACGACGTTCTCGACGGCGATCTCATCCGGCGCGGGCGACCGAACCTGATCGGCCGGATCCTCGCCGAACGCCAAGCCGCGGCAGGCGGCGCCGTGCGTGCGCGGCACTGGGCGGAGGCGAACGGCATCCTGATGGGCGACCTGATGCTCAGCGCCGCGCACCAGGTGTTCGCCGCCGAGCCGCTCCCCGATCCGGTGCGCAGGAGCCTCCTCGCCCTCGTCGACCGGACCGTGTCGGACTCGATGCTCGGCGAGCTCCTCGACGTCGCCTTCAGCGACCGCGTGCGCGAGGCGGACCTGCCCGCGGTGCTGACGATGAGCCGGCTGAAGACGGCGACGTACACGGTCGAGTTCCCGCTGCGCGCCGCGGCGATCCTGGCGGGCGCCGATGCCCCGGTCGAAGACGCGATCGGCCGGATCGGCGGCCACCTCGGTCTCGCGTTCCAGCTGCAGGACGACCTGCTCTCGACGTTCGGCCACCCGCAGGAGCACGGCAAGGATGCCGTATCCGACCTGCGCGAGGGGAAGGAGACCGCGATCATCGCGAGCGCGCGGGCGATGAACGCGTGGCCGCAGATCTCCGATGGATTCGGCGACCCGCAGCTCAGCCCCGAGCGTGCGGATGCCCTGCGGCGGCGGCTGCGGGACTGCGGGGCCGAGACCGCGGTGCGTGCTCTCATCGGCGACGAGATGCACGCGGCGCGCGAACTCATGGCGGCACCCTCGTCCGGCATCCCCGCACCGCTCGCCGGCTTCCTGGACGGGCTCGCGGCCTCGCTCGAAGGACGCCGCTCATGACCGGCGCCGCGCACGACGCCGGCGCCCTGGATCGGTACACCGCCGCGTCGGAACGGGCGGCCGGGCGGATCATCGACGCCTATTCGACCTCGTTCGGGGCCGCGTGCCGGCTCCTGGGCCCGCGCCACCGCACCCACGTGCGCAACGTCTACGCGCTCGTGCGGGTGGCCGACGAACTCGTCGACGGCGCGACCGATGAGGCCGGGATCCCGCCGGAGCAGCAGCATCTCGCGCTCAGCCGCCTGGAGGCGGAGACCGGCGACGCGATCGCGTCGGGGTACAGCAGCAACCCGATCGTGCACGCGTTCGCGCACACCGCCCGCGCCGCAGGGATCGACGCCGGCCTGGTGCGCCCGTTCTTCGCCTCGATGCGCGCCGACCTGCCGCCGGCGGAATGCGCGGATGCCGACCCCGTGGTGCGGTTCGACGAGCGGGCGCACCGCACCTACGTGTACGGATCCGCCGAGGTCGTCGGCCTCATGTGCCTGCGGGTCTTCCTCCGCGACGCGACCCGGACGCCCGACGAGCTCACGACCCTCGAGCACGGCGCCCGGCGCCTGGGCGCAGCGTTCCAGAACGTGAACTTCCTGCGCGACCTGGCCGACGACACCGAGCGTCTCGGCCGCAGCTACCTCAGCGCGAACGGTCGGATCGACGCCGAGGAGCAGCAGCGCTGGGTCGCGGTCATCCGCGCGCAGCTGGCGGACGCCGAGGCGGCGATCCCGCTGCTTCCCCGTGACGCGCGCCTTGCGGTCACCAGCGCCCTGCTGCTGTTCTCCCGGCTCACCGACCGGCTCGCGCGCACCCCCGCCGCCGAGCTGTACGAGCGGCGCATCCGGGTCCCCGCCGCGCAGAAGGCGTGGCTGTTCACCCGGGCGGCCCTCGATGTCGGGCGGGAGCGCGTGTCATGACCTGGACGAGCGTCATCGGCGGCGGCGTGGCGGGCCTGGCCACCGCCGCACTGCTGGCCCACGAAGGACACCACGTCAAGCTGTTCGAACGCGGCGAGCGCCTCGGCGGCCGGGCCGGCATCCTCGAACGCGACGGCTTCCGCTTCGACACCGGGCCCTCCTGGTTCCTCATGCCGCGCGTGTACGACCACTTCTTCGAGCTTCTCGGCACGTCATCGGCGGAGCAGCTGGATCTGCGTCTCCTCGACCCCGGGTACACCGTGTTCGCCGAACCCGGAGCGGGCGGCCGGCGACCCGCGGTGACGATCCCGTTCGGCACCGACCGGATCGCCGCCGTGTTCGACGGACTCGAACCGGGCACCGCCGGCATCCTCCGCGACCACGTCGCCTCCGCCGCGCACGCCTCCCGGCTCGCCGAAGAGCGCTTCCTCTACAACCCGTTCACCGCGCCCGGCTCCCTGCTGAGCGCCGACGTGCTCCGGGCGATGCCGCGCCTGCTCTCTCTGCTGGGTACGTCGCTGGACGCCTTCGTGTCGCGGCGCTTCGCGCACCCGGTGCTGCGGCAGGTGCTCGAGTACCCCGCGGTGTTCCTCGGCACCGATCCGCGCCGCGCGCCGGCGATGTACCACCTGATGAGCGCGCTCGACCTCGACGACGGGGTCCGCTACCCGATGGGCGGGTTCTGGGGCCTCGTCGAACGGCTCACCGCACTCGCCGTCGACGCCGGCGTGCAGATCGTCACCGAGGCGGAGGTGACGGCGATCCTGACGCAGGAGGAGCACGGCCGTCGCGCCGTCGCCGGGGTGCGGTGGCGGGATGCGTCCGGCACCGAGCATCTGCAGCACGCGAACAACGTCGTGTCGGCGGCCGACCTGCATCACACCGAGACGGTGCTGCTCGAGCAGGATGCCCGCACCTACCCGGAGCGGTGGTGGCGCGCCCGCGAGAGCGGACCCGGTGCGGTGATCGCGCTCCTCGGAGTCCGCGGTGAGCTCCCCGAGCTGGGTCACCACAGCCTGTTCTTCGCCCGCGACTGGGACGCCGGGTTCGACGCGATCTTCGGCCTCCCGGGGTCCGTCCCGGATCCGGCGTCCCTCTACGTCTGCAAACCGAGCGCCACCGAGCCCGGCGTCGCCCCACCCGGTCACGAGAACCTCTTCGTGCTGATCCCCGTGCCCGCCGACCCGGGACTCGGCGCGGGCGGTGCGGACGGGCAGGGCGATCCGGCGATCGAGAGCGCGGTGGATGCCGCCATCGACCGGATCGCGGCGTGGGCGGGCATCCCCGACCTGCGGCAGCGGATCGTCGTGCGCGAGACGCTCGGACCCGCGGACTTCGCGAACGACTACCACTCCTGGCGGGGCGGGATGCTCGGGCCGTCGCACATCCTCCGGCAGAGCGCGATGTTCCGCGCCCGCAACCAGTCGTCCCGCGTCGATCGCCTCTACTACGCGGGGGCCACGACCGCGCCCGGGGTCGGGGTGCCGATGTGCCTGATCAGCGCGGAACTCGTGCTGAAGCGGATCCGCGGGGACTCCTCCGCCGGGCCGACGCAGCCGGTGCCGCGCAGGGTCCCGGCGGGGAGGGCCGGATGACGTCGCCCGTGTACCTGCTGTGCCTCGTGCTCGCAATGGGAGGGATGCTGCTGATCGATCGGCGGTTCCGCCTGTTCTTCTGGCGGGACGCCGCCGCGGCGGCGCTCGTGACCGCTGCGGGCACCGGATTCCTGCTGCTGTGGGATGCGGCCGGAATCGCGACGGGGATCTTCCGGCACGGATCGGCGGCGATCTCGACGGGGATCCTGCTCGCCCCCGCGCTGCCGCTCGAGGAACCGGTGTTCCTGGTGTTCCTGGTGCAGACCACGATGGTCCTGTACACCGGCGCCGATCGTCTGCTCGCCGCACGCGAGCGGCGGATGCGGGAGCGACGCGGGCTGCCGGCGCGAGAGCGGCAGGTGCGCCGGTGACCGATGCGGCCCTCACCGTGGGCTTTCTGGCGTGCGCGGCGGTGCTCGCCGCGGTGGTGCGGCGCGCGACGGGTCCGGGAGGAGTGCGCTGGGCGGCGGTGGGGGTCGCCGGGCTCGGACTCGGTGTCCTCACCGCGGCGTTCGACAGCCTGATGATCGGCGCCGGGCTCTTCGACTACGCGCCCGCGCTGATCTCCGGCATCCGCATCGGCGCGGCGCCGGTCGAGGACTTCGGCTACCCGGTCGCCGCCGTCGTGCTGCTGCCGCCCCTGTGGGCGCTCCTGACGAAGACCGACGGCATCCGTGCGGGCGACCTGCTGCGGCACGCCTTCGTCGCCTCGCGGCCGGTGAGCTGGATCAACACGGCCTTCCCGTTCGGCGCGGCCATGCTGCTCACGACCGGCCGGGTGGACTGGGTGCTCGCGGTCGGCGCCCTCTACTACCTCATCCCCTACAACCTGGCCATGTACGGGATCAACGATGTCTTCGACTACGCGTCCGACCTCGCCAACCCGCGCAAGGGCGGCATCGAGGGCGCCCTGCTTCCCCCGCGGCTGCACCGGCCGCTGCTCTGGCTGGTGGCAGCGGTCAACGTGCCGTTCCTCATCGTCCTGGTCGCGGTCGGCGGCCCCGCCTCCTGGGCGGCGATCGCCGTGAGCACCTTCGCGGTCGTCGCCTATTCGGTGCCGGGGCTGCGCTTCAAGGAGCGTCCTGTGCTCGACTCGATCACCTCCAGCACGCACTTCGTCAGTCCCGCGGTCGTCGGGCTCACCCTCGCCGGGGCATCGTTCGATGCGGCCACGGTGACGGTGCTCGCGGCGTTCTTCCTGTGGGGAATGGCGGCGCACGCGTTCGGGGCCGTGCAGGACATCCAGCCGGACCGGGATGCCGGGATCGGGTCGATCGCGACGTTCTTCGGCGCCGCGCGCACCGTCCGCCTCGCTCTCGTGCTGTGGGTCGCCAGCGGCCTGCTGATGCTGACGACCCCCTGGCCGGGCCCGCTGGCCGCGATCCTCGCCGTCCCGTACATCGTCAACTGCGCGCCGTACTTCCGGGTGTCCGAGGCTGCGGCCGAGACCACGAACCGCGCCTGGCGCCGGTTCCTCTGGATCAACTACGTCACAGGTTTTCTCGCCACCATGATCATGATCCTGGCCTGGGCGTCATCCCGAGGCATGTGAGTGTCCACGCCCGTCGCCGGACGGGCCCGAAGCGGAAGGAGGAGGGCGATGTCGACGGACCGAATCGTGGTGTCGGGGGCATCCGGCCTGATCGGGAGCGCCCTGGTCGCGTCGCTGCGCGCAGACGGGGTCCCGGTCACGACGCTCGTGCGGCGTGCGCCGCGGGCGGCCGACGAGGTCGAGTGGGCTCCCGGAGCGGAGGAGCTCGACCCGGCCGTGCTCGCCGGGGCGCGGGCCGTGGTCGGCCTCAACGGGGCCAGCGTCGGGCGGCTGCCGTGGACGCCCCGCTACCGTGAGCTGCTGCGCTCGTCGCGGATCGACCCGACCCGGACCCTCGCCACGGCGATCCGCGGTCTCGGGCCGGATGCCCCGATGCTCGTGTCGGCCTCCGCGGTGGGCTACTACGGCGACCGGCCGGGTGCGCGGCTGACCGAGGCGAGCGGTGCGGGCACGACGTTCCTCGCTCGTCTCAGCGCCGCCTGGGAGGCCGAGGCGGCGCTGACGGGCGAACGCGTCGCCCTGCTGCGCACCGCTCCGCTGATGGACCGCGACGGCATGCTGAAGCCCCTCATCACCCTCACCCAGTGGGGCGTGAGCGGTCCGGTGGGCACGGGCCGGCAGATCTGGCCGTGGATCTCCCTCGCCGACGAGGTGCGCGGCATCCGCCACATCATCGACCGCGGACTCACCGGTCCGGTGAACCTGGCCGGCCCCCAGGCGACGACCGCGTTCGAGATCGGTCACGAGCTGGCCCACCGCCTGCACCGCCCGTTCGTCGTCCCCGCACCGAGCTGGGCGCTGCGGATCGCCCTGGGCCCGGGAGCCGCGGACTCGCTGCTGCTCCCGGACGCGCACGTCGTGCCCGACGTCCTGACCCGATCGGGGTTCGCCTTCACCCATGCGACCGCGGCGTCGGCGATCGCGGAGGCGCTGTCGGACTGACCCGTCAGCCGCGCGGGCTCGCCGCAGCCGGTTCGGCCGGCGCTGCGGCGAAGGCGACGACGGCGTCGAGCACGTCGGGAGCGGCCAGGATGCCGTTGTGCCCGCGCCCCGTGGTGCGCAGCAGCGCGGAGGGACCGGGCCAGTGGGCGACCACGGCGTCGGCCGCGACCGGGGGAACCGCCCGATCGGCGTCGTCGTGGACGACCAGGAGCGCTGCCGCGGTTCCGGCGGCCGGACGGGAGCGGTCCATCGCGATGGACGCCATCACCGGGCCGAGGCGACGGGCCAGCGCATCGTTCGTCCCGGAGGCGACGGCATCCGGCAGTCCGGCCTGTGCGGCATACGCCTTCATCACGGCATCCGTCGACGGTGGTGCGGCGATCGACACGATCCGCCCGTGCACGAGGCCCGCGAGGCTCGCGCGGCGCACGGCCAGTCCCCCGAAGGAGTGGCCCACCACCAGATCGAAGCCGCCCACGGCCTCGTCGAGCACGCGGATCGCCTCGATCCACATCCCGATGTCGGCGGTCATCCCGCGCGAGGCCCCGTGGGCCGGAGCGTCGAAGGCGATGACGGTGGCGCCGGGCTGGAGGCGAGACACCAGTGCAGCGAACTGCGCGGCCCGCCCGCTCCAGCCGTGCACGAGCAGCACACGACGCTCGCCGTCGCCCCAGCGGTGGACGCGGATGCGGTGGCGCCCCGCGTCGACCGTCGTGGTGCGGGCGCGGTCCATCACCGGCCGCTCCTCCGGCCGCACGGCCATGCGTCGGCCGGGAAGCAGCATCAGCCCCGCCGCGACGCGGGCCGTGACCTCGGGCATCGTCCGGAAGGCGATATCGAGCAAACGTGTGCGCATGATCCAAACTATACATACGATCGTGCGTATAGTTAATCCCATGAGCACGATCGAGACCGACGGACGCCGCGCGCGCGGCGAGGCCTCCCGCCGCCGCATCCTCGCCGAATCGACCGACCTCGCCACCACCGTCGGGCTCGACGGGGTCACGATCGGCCTCCTCGCCGAGACCACCGGCCGCAGCAAGAGCAGCATCTCGACGCTGTTCGGCACCAAGGAGGCTCTGCAGCTGGCGACCGTGGACGAGGCGGCCGACGTGTTCCGGCGTGAGGTCGTCGAACCGGCGGGCGGAGTGCCCCGCGGCCTGCCGCGCGTCGCCGCCCTCCTCGCGGCGCTGCTGGCGTACTCGCGCGGGCGGGTGTTCTCCGGCGGGTGCTTCTTCCAGGCGTGCGTGGCCGACATGGGCTCCAAGCCCGGCCCCGTCCGCACGGCGCTCCAGACGCACATCGCGCAGTGGGAGGGCTATCTCCAGGGTCAGGTCGCCGTCGCGTTCGAGCGGGGCGAGCTCCGCCACGGCGATGCGCAGACCGTCGCGTTCACCCTCCTCGCGCTGTATGAGCTGTCCAACGCCCGCTCGGTTCTCACCGGGTCGGACGCGCCGTACCGCGTCGCCGCGGCCGGGATGACGGCGGTGCTCGACGCGGCCGGTGCCGACCCCGTGCCGCCGACGCTGAGCGCCTACGAATAGTCCGAGCGCGGCGAGCGCGGCGTGTCGGCCTCTCCGGTGTCGATCGCGCCTACGATCGGCTGAGGAGGGATGCCATGGCACAACCCGATGCCGGCGGCCCACTCGACTGGGAAGACGTTCCGGCCTTCACGGTGAGTTCGACCGCGCACGAGATATCTGCGGGGCGCGGCGGTGCGACCCCCGGGCGATTCCGCGCCCGATACGTGGTCGGCGCGATTCTCACGACGGTCGTGTGCACCGTCACGGTGTTCGCGTTCCTGCTGGCACTGACCCGGCAGGATGCGGGAGTCCTCTGGACCACCGTCGCCATGATCGCGGGCAGCATCCTGTCGCTCATCGCCCTCTACGCCCTCGGCGCGACCGTCGCCGACGAGTTCCATCGCACGATCGTCGGCGTCTGGCTCTGCCTCGCCGTGTTCGGCGCGGGCCTGTTCCTGGCCGGCTGGTGGCTGCTGGTCGGCACGGACCTCGTCCAGGACGAGACCGCCGGCGCCGCCCTGCCGTACGTCGTCGAACCGACCGCGGTCGGTGCCGCGGCGGCCGCGACCGGCATCGTGGGGCTGGTCCTGTCGATCCGGCGATCCCGCCGCGAGGCGCGCACTGCGCCCGCCGCCCGCAGCGTCCCGGGCACGATCGTGTCCGTTCCCGCCCCCCACGGGTGGGATGCCGGCAATCCGCTCTTCACCGACGTGATGGTGACGTATCCGGACGGCGACCGCCGCGAGACGCTTGTGGTCACGATGCAGACCACTCCGCGGCGGGTGCCCGTGGAGGGATCGGCCGTGGTCGTCGAACGCGATGCGGAGGGCCGGATGCGGGTGCGCAGCGACCCGGATCACCCGATGGTCTTCGACGCGGAGACCGCCGAGTACGAGGATCCGGCCGGGTCCGCGGGCTGATCCGCTCAGGCGGCGGTCAGCGTGGAGTCCCGCTCCGCAGCGGCATCCAGCGCGGTCGTCGCCGCGCGACGCCCTTCGGCGATGAGCCGCGGCACGTCGGACATCGTCCACTGCGCCATGCGCTCCATCTCCGGCTGGATCAGCACGACCGACGGGTCGGCGGTGAGTTCGGCGGTCTGGGTGACGGTGCGCATCATGCGCACGTTCTCCCACTTGGCGTGCAGGCGCACGACGATCGTGCGGGAAGCGCCCAGGGTGCGGGCCGCACCCACCGGGACGTTGTCGATCATCCCGCCGTCGGCGAGGAGGAGTCCGTCCCGGCGCACGGGCGGGAGGAGGCCCGGCACGGCGATGGTCGAGCGCAGCGCCGAACTGAGCGGACCCCGGTCGAGGACGACGCCCCGACGGGCGCGCAGGTCGGTCGCGAAGGCGCCGAAACGCCGATCGAACTCCTCGATGAGGGGGTCGGACCCGAACATGCCGTGCACGGCGTCCGTGACGGCGTGCGTGTCGAGCAGACCCCAGCGGGGACGGAACGACCAGCGCGCGATCGAACTCCAGCGAAAGGCGCGGGCCGCCTTCTCGATCGCCGGGTGATCGACGCGCGCCGCGTAGGCCGCGGCGACCAGCGCGCCCGAACTCGTCCCGGTGACGATGCCGGGCCGGATGCCGCGCTCTTCGAGAACCTGGAGCACGCCGACGTGCGCCGCGCCGAATGCGCCGCCACCGCCGAGCACCAGTCCGAGGGTGGGGTCATCCGTCATCGCGTCTCCTGTTTGTCCGTGTGCTCTTTCTATGAAGCTAGTGTGGCGCCCTCGGACGACCTTCTGGGCCGGCGGGGAGTATCCGGAGCGGCACCTGGGACTTCGCCCTGTGCCGACGGGGCCGTGTCCGCCCAGACCGTCATGCGGCCAATCCTTCCCGCGCTCTTTCGGGAAGCCACGCGCGGGGATAAAATTCGCCCTGGGGACCACACCCGCGCGCCCGAATCGCCCGTGGAACTCTGCTGGGCCGGCGTGCGCGTGACAACGCCCCCGGACTGGGGATCATCATGTTCGAGAACCTGATGGCGACGGCCGTCCTTCCGGCGGCCGACATCGGCCGAGCGCAGAAGTGGTGGCACGATGTTCTCGGCCGCGATCCGGTGTACACCGACACCGAGTCCGGCAACGTGTTCTACGAGATCGGCGGCACGGTCGTGCTGGTGTACGAGACCACCTTCGCCGGGACCGCGCAGAACACCGCGTTCAACCTCGTGACCGACGACCTCGACCGCGACATGACCGCACTGCGCACCAACGGGGTCGTCTTCCACGACTACGACCTGCCCGGGCTGAAGACCGTCGACGGCGTCGCCGACCTCGGCGGCGAGCGCGGCGCCTGGTTCAGCGACAGCGAGGGGAACATCATCGCCATCGGCCAAGTGTCGGCCGAGATGATGGAGATGGCGAAGAAGATGCGCGCCGGCATGGCCGGCTGAATCCGCTCCGCCTCGCCTCGTGCCTGCGCGAGGGCGTGCATGACGGAGGTGCACCGCATGCCGAGCCGGTACTTCGTGCCGGCCGGCACCGCGGCCGGACGATTGTCCGTAGGATGCGGGAATGGATCCTCTCGACTCGACGGGCGGCGGACTCTTCGACGGCGCCTTCGGCGTCTTCTTCGCGCTCTTCGGCATCGTGTTCGTCGCCATCCTCATCTTCACGGTGGTCGTCGCGGTGAAGCGGTACAGCGCGGTGAAGCGCGCCGGTTACGACCCGTTGACCGTCGATGCACAGCTCGTGACGCGGGCCATGGACAGCGAACTGCTCCGGCCCGCCGATGCCGCGACGCCCGCAGCCGGCCCGGCGCCGCGGACGATCGAGTCGCGCCTGGCCGAACTCGACGACCTCTTCGCCCGCGGGGTGATCTCCGCCGACGAGCGCGCGGCCGCGCGGGCCGACATCCTCAAGGGCTGACGAGCGTCTTCAGCGGGAATCCCGCTTCGCCTGCTTGCGTGCGCCCTCCGCCTGCCAGGATGCGTCCCGCTTGCGGCTGCGCGGGCTCTCTTCGTGCGAGCGGGTGCGACCACTGTCGGACACCTTGCCGTCGCCTGAGCTGGATGAATCGGGGCCGCTGTTCTGATTCGCCGCCGCGCGGGCGAGCCGCTCCTGCTTGAGCGCCTCGGCGCGGGCGTGCGCCACCTCCGCGAGCCGTGCCGAGACGACCGCGAGCGCCTCTTCGAACGCTTCCGCACGCACCCGGCTCTTCGCACCCTTCTTGCGGGCGAGTCCGCGGTCGCCCTGCGCGGCGATCTCCGCCGCCGCCTTGCGCCGGGCATTCTTCACGTGCTTGTTGCGGGCCTTGCGCACCCGCTTGTGGAGTGCGAGCAGTTCCTCTTCGTCGAGTGCGTTCAGGCGCTCCGGTTCGACCTCCCGCATGAGGTCCTTCTCGGCGCTCTTGAGCACCCACAGGTAGTCGTCCATGGCGCCATGGTAGGTCAGGAGGCGCCCTCCTGCGCGGCGGGCGCCCGGTCGGCGAAGACCTGGCGCGCCGCCCGTGCGGCATCCACCACGCGATCCAGCACCTCTTCGGTGGACAGGTCGCCGCGGGCGAGCTCGGGGTGGGCGCACCGCCACTCGAGCATGCGCCGCACCGAACGCTCGAAGGTCAGCCGAGGGGCGAATCCGGGGACGAACCGCCGGATCTTCGTGTTGTCGAACACCGCGGAGTGACCGAGGTCGCCGACGAACTCGCCCGACCAGAACCATTCGGGCGCGACCACCGGGAACAGCTCGCTCGCGACGTGCACGAGACGGGGCTCGACGCCGAGCGCGGCCGCGAACAGGCCGTAGATCTGATCCCACGTGAGCACGTCGTCGCCGGTGATGTGGAAGGTCTCCCCCACCGCCCGCGCACTGCCCAGCAGACCGACCAGGCCCTGCGCGAAGTCCTCCGCGTGGGTCAGGGTCCACAGCGAGGTGCCGTCGCCGTGCACGGGGATCACGGCACCGCGCGCGATCCGGTCGATCACGGTCCAGCCGCCCGGCAGCGGCGGGTTCGCGTCGTCGTACGTGTGGGACGGGCGGATCACGGTGACCGGGAACCCCTGCTCGCGATACGCCCGCGCCAGGGCGAGCTCAGCCCGCCACTTCGCCGTCGCGTAGGGCAGCGGCGGGTTCGGCCCGACCGGCGTCGATTCGGTGATCGGGGTCACCCGCACGGGCTTCGCATAGATCGAGGCAGAGCTGATGTGCACGTATTGCGCCGTGCGCGCGGAGAACAGGTCGACCCACCGGTCGACGTCGTCCTCGTCGTAGGACAGGAAGTTGACCACCGCGTCGAACGACCGCTCGCCGAGGGCGCTGCGCACCGACGCCGGGTCGGAGACGTCGGCGCGCAGTTGCTCGACCTCCGGCGGCAGGATGCGGGTCGTGGTCGCACCGCGGTTGAGCACGGTCACGGTCATGCCGGTCGCGACGGCGAGCCGAACGCACGACGCGCTGATCGTGCCGCTGCCGCCCAAAAAGAGCACCTGCAGCGGGGCGGCGTCATGAACAAGTGGCACTTTCAGTCTCCTCGGGGTCGGGGTGGGGCAGTGCTCTCGCGGACGACGAGCGAGGTGGCCAGGTCGACCCGGGTGAACGCGAGCTCGGGCTCATCGTGGAGCCGGGTCACCAGCTGGAACGCCTGCTCGGCCATCTCGGCGAGCGGAACCCGCACGGTCGTGAGTGGCGGGCCCGCCCACTGCGCGATCGACAGATCGTCGTAGCCGACGATCGAGACGTCCTCGGGGATCCGCAGACCCAGCACGCGAGCTGCTTCGTAGACGCCGAGGGCCTGGATGTCGCTCGACGCGAAGATCGCGGTCGGCGGGTCGTCGCCCGACAGCAGCGCACGGCCTTCGACGAATCCGTCCTGGCGGTGGAACTCGCCGTACCGGACGTGGTCCGGTGAGACCGGGATGCCGGCCGCGTCGAGCGCCGCGCGGTAGCCGGACAGCCGGGCCGTCGAGGCGAGCATGCTGTCGGGACCGGTGATGATGGCGATGCGGCGGTGCCCCAATCCGATCAGGTGCTGGGTGGCATGGAACCCGCCGTTCCAATCGGCCGAGCCGATCGACGGCGTATCCGTCGCGGGAGCGCCGTACGGATCGATCGCCACGACCGGGATGCTGCGGCTGCGCAGTCGCGCCCTGTCGTCGTCGGGCAGCAAGGCCGCGACCAGGATGATCCCGCGGGGTTGCCGGCGCAGCACGGCATCCGCCCACCCGGGGCCGGGCAGGTGGGAGTCCTGCGCCGCGGACACGACCAGGCCGATCCCGTGCTCGCTCGCCACGCGTTCGATGCCGGCGATCGCCGCGCCGCCGAACGGGCTGTCGATCTCGAAGCAGAGCACCTCGATGAGCGGGGCGGTGCTCGACGCACTCGCACGCCGGTTGTAGTTGCGCTCGCCGAGCAGCGACTCGACACGGCTCCGCGTCTCGTCGGAGACCCCGGTGCGACCGTTGAGGACTTTCGAGACCGTCGCCACCGACACGTTCGCGAGCGCGGCGACCTCCGAAAGCGTGGCCCGGCTCGCCGGCGCGACGGCCGCGTCCTCGCTCGTCGGGCTCATGCGCGCCGCGCGGGACGGCCCACCTGCTTCACCCCGTTCACCAGCCGGCCGATCCCGGCGATGTCCACGGCGACCTGGTCTCCGGGCAGCAGGGTGAAGTCGGCATCCGGAACGATGCCCGTGCCCGTGAGCAGGACGACGCCGTCGGGGAAGTCGAGCCCTCGGAACAGCCAGTCGGCGAGGTCGCCGAGGCGGCGGGCCAGCCGATCGGTGGACGTGGAGCCCTGGAACGCGAGGGCGTCGTCCCGGCGGATCTCGAGCGCGATCGCGAAGGGAGGCTCGGCCAGCCAGGCCGGCACGATCTCGGGGCCGAGACCGCACGCCGCGGTGTAGACCTTCGCCTGCGGCAGGTAGAGGAGGTTCTCCCCCTCGATCGACCGGCTCGATGCATCGTTGCCCGCGACGTAGCCGAACACGGCGCCGGTGGCATCCAGAACGAGGCCGAGCTCCGGCTCCGGCACGTTCCAGGCGGAGTCCGCGCGCACCCCGACGTCCTCCCCGGGGCCGGCCACGCGCGTTCCGGTCGCCTTGAAGAACAGTTCCGGTCGTTCGGCCTCGTAGACGCGGTCGTACGGCGTCCCGTCGGTGGCCTCTTCGATACGACCGTCGCGGCTGCGTGCGTAGGTGACCCCGGCCGCCCACACCTCCTGCGGCGGATCGATGGGCGCGAGCACCCGGTCTGGCCGGACGAGCGCGCCCCGTGCCCGCTCCACCCGGTCGCGGGCCTCGTGTGCGGGCAGCCGCAGGAGTTCCGACAGGGTCGAACCGAGCGGCGAGTACTCGTCGTCGCGGCGGACCGTCCAGAGGATCCGACCGGCCGACTCGATGCGCGCCAGGGCGGTGTGCGGCCGTGCGCCGCCGGTCGTGGTGCTCAATGCGACTCCCTCGTGACGTCGGATCCGCTCGACCCCACCAGGAAGTCGAGGTCGGCGCCGCTGTCGGCGCCCTGGACGTGCTCGATGTACAGCTTCTGCCACCCGCGATCCGCCACGGCGAACGCGTCGACCTGTCGCTGCGATGGGGTCCGTGCCGCCAACTCGTCCGGATCGACGAGCAGGTCCAGGCGCCGCGCCGGCACGTCGAGCGTGATGAGGTCGCCGTCCTGCACCAGGGCGAGCGGTCCGCCTGCGGCGGCCTCCGGCGCGACGTGCAGCACCACCGTGCCGTAGGCCGTCCCCGACATCCGTCCGTCGCTGATGCGCACGACGTCGCGCACGCCCTGCGCGAGCAGCTTCTGCGGCAGCGGCATGTTGCCGACCTCGGGCATCCCCGGGTATCCCTTCGGCCCGCAGCCGCGCAGCACGAACACCGAGTCGGCATCCACGTCGAGGTCGGGGTCGTCCAGGCGGGCGTGGACGTCTTCGATCGAGTCGAAGACGACGGCACGACCGGTGTGGACGAGCAGTTCGGGCGTCGCCGCCGCCGGCTTGATGATCGCCCCGCGCGGAGCGAGATTGCCGCGCAGGACCGCGATGCCCGCGTCATCCTGCAGCGGCTCCCCGCGCGGAGCGATGACGTCCTGGTCCCACACCTGCTGGATGCCGAGATAGTCGGTCAGCGCCCGGCCCGTGACGGTCGTGGCCGACGGATCCAGGAGGTCACGCAGCTGGTCGAGCACGGCGAGGAATCCTCCCGCGCGGAAGAGGTCCTCCATCAGGTACGTTCCCGCGGGCTGGAGGTTGACCAGCAGCGGCACCTGGGCGCCGATCCGGTCGAAGTCCTCCAGCGTCAGCTCGATGCCGAGTCGTCCGGCGATCGCCAGGAGGTGCACGACGGCGTTGGTGGAGCCGCCGATCCCGGCAAGCGCCACGATCGCGTTGTGGAAAGACTGCCGGGTGATGACCTGGGAGATCCGGCGGTCTTCGAGGGCGAGTTCCACCGCCAGCCGCCCGGAGGTGTGCGCGGCTTCCAGCAGTCTGCTGTCGGCCGCGGGGGTGCCGGCGACACCGGGAATGGTCATGCCGAGCGCCTCGGCCATGAGCCCCATGGTGGATGCCGTGCCCATCGTGTTGCAGTGGCCCTTGCTGCGGATCATGGTCTTGTCGGTGGCTTCGAACTCGGCGGCCGCGAGTGTGCCCGCGCGCACCTCCTCGGACAGCTGCCACACGCCGGTACCGCATCCCATGCGCTCGCCCCGGAAGTATCCGTTCAGCATGGGGCCGCCCGGCACGACGACCGCGGGCAGGTCGACGGACGCCGCCGCCATCAGCAGGGCCGGGATGGTCTTGTCGCAGCCGCCGAGGAGCACGACGGAGTCGATCGGGTTGGCGCGCAGCATCTCTTCCGTCGCCATGGCCGCCATGTTGCGCCACAGCATCGCGGTGGGCTTGACGAGGGTCTCGCCGAGCGACACGACCGGCAGATTGACGGGGACGCCGCCCGCCTCCCAGACGCCCTGCTTGACGTACTCGGCGACCTCGTTCAGGTGCATGTTGCACGGTGTCAGATCGCTCGCGGTGTTGGCGATCGCGATCTGCGGGCGCCCGTCGAACGCGTGATCGGGGACCCCTCGCCGCATCCATGCCCGGTGGATGTACGGGTCTCGGCCGTCGCCTCCGTACCAGCCCTGTGATCGGACCATGCGTCCCGGCTCCTTCGCCTCGGTCGTGATGTGCCTGCGACACGACTCGGTGCCACGAAAGTTTTCGCCGGATTCACGATTCGTTTCGGCGTACGGCCACAGGTTAGGGAGGGCCGAGTTGCCTGTCAAGCGCGCACTCGCCGACCGGGGTCGGGCGGCGGACCACGGCTTACGCGCGTCGAGGGGGTTCCGTGCGAGCTCGACGAGTTGTACAGTCGCCTTTCCTGGTGGCTGCGGGGCCAGGTCGATGGGAGACGCCATGAACAAGGACAACCCGCGGGCTTCGACCCCGAAGCCCCCGGAGGCAGATCGGAAGAACGGGCGGTCGATGCGGTCGTCAGACCGTGCCCCGGTCGGCGGCAGCCGCACGACGGAGGAGCAGCTGGTCGCCGAGAACGCTGCGGAAGAGGACACGCTGCGCGCGCTCGACGGAGACTCCGCTTCTGGATGACCCAACTCCTCGGTCATGGGTGTCAGGCGGCGGGTTGGTAGTCGTGTCGGCGTCGTCCGCCGCGCCGGGGTGTGCGGGTGGGGTCGATGTGGGCGGGTGGGGTGAACCACACGCCGGTGTGATCGATGCGGATGTCCCAGTCGTGTGTGTGGATCGTGTGGTGGCAGCTGGTGCACAGCAGGATGCCGTCGTCCAGGTCGGTTCTGCCGCCGTGGGACCACCAGGTCAGGTGGTGGACTTCACACATGCCCGGTGGGGCGGCGCAGGACGCGCATCCGCCGTCGCGTTCGACCAGGGCGATCCTTTGCGCTTTGGAGAACAACCGTCGGGACCTGCCGTAGTCGAGGACCTCACTCTTGCTCCCGAGGACGATCGGGATGATCTCCGCGTCCGCCGCCATCCGTCGGGCGGTGCCGGCGTCGACGGGTTGGGTGATGCCGTCGATGGTCGCCACCCCGACCCCCGTGGTGAGGGCTTCCAGCGGGATCCGCACCACCACGGTCGTGGTCGCCAGCGGGGCGGGAGCATTGTCGGAGCCGAGTCCGATCTTCGCGAGAGCGGACAGCGCGTCGGCCTGCAGCTGCATGATCGTGCGCCGCTCCACCGGCCCACCCACACCCGCAGCACCGGCATCGCCCGCACCGGCATCACCCGTGCTCGCACCGGCCGCGGGCGAGTCGCCGGCATCCGTGCCGGGGCTGCCACTGTCGCTCCAGCTCCACCCTCCGTCACCATCGGCTCCGTCGCCGTCGGGGTGGTTGTGGCCGCGCAGGGCGCGGATCTGCGCGGTGACGAGGGCGTCGATGGCGGCTTTGATGGGGGCGCCGGTGGCGGGGTCCAGGCGTCCGTCGAGGTTGATCATGCCGTGCTGGTCTTCCCAGATCCTCAAGAACCGGGCATCCCGCAGGTTCTCGAGCTTGGGTTCGAGCCCGTCCGGGTCCAGCCACGCCTCCGCGCGCCGCAACACCACCTGGAGCTCGGACAGCGACAACCCGACCGCCTGCTCCACCAGGGTCTGCTCCGCCTGCGCGAGCAGGGCCCGGTCGGCCCGGCACGCCACCCGATCCAGCAGGGTCGTGATCGCGCCCGCGCACGCCACACTCAACACCCCCGCCTCCACCGCGGTCGCGACGTGCGGGTGCCTTGCGGGGGCGCGTTCCCCACTGAACGTCATCCGCCCCGCGGTGGCATCCCCCACCTGCACCAGCTTCTTCGCGTCCCCGACATGACCACCCGTGGTCGCCGCGATCAGCTTCTCCGCCGACCGGAACCCCGCCTTCCGCGCCAACCCATCCGCACCCAGTTCCCGGGCCGACCGTCGGCTGATCCCGTGCGCGATGCGCGCCTGCAACGCCTGCACCCGACGGCCCAACCCCGCCAGTGCTTCGTTCACCGCGAGCAGACCCGCGTCGGTCATCGCCTCCACATCGTCATCGACCACCGCCGACGGAAACCCGCCACCGAGCGCGGAAAGCCAGCCGGCATCCACACTCTGCACCGCCTCCACGAGCGGTTCCAGATGAGTGACGGTGACTTCGACCATGCCACAAGCCTACGCAACGCAAGCGTGATGCACAAGGGATAGTCTCGAACATAAGAACGATCTAATACTCTGCAGCAAACCCGCTCGCATCCCGTCGGACACCCGGGTGGCATCGGGCTTCGACAAGCTCAGGGCGCGGGGGACGACAAGCTCAGCCCGCAATAGCATCACGACACCAGGAGGCCGGCGTCACTGACCCACCAGACGCGCCACCTCGCCGACCGAGGCGGAGAACGCTTCGATCTCAGCGTCGGCCGTCGGCTGCAGCACGACATCCTCCACCCCGATATCGAACAAACGCTCGACCCCGGCAGCGACCTCCTCGACCGAGCCGGCCAGCACGCGGTCCGCACTGTCGTCGGAGTCCAGCCCTCCGTACACCGAGTCGTCCAGCGACGCGACGGCGCGGGCGCGGGCATCGGTACCGAACGCGGTCACGACGTACGCGACGATATCGGCGTCACCCGTCCGCCCCGCCTCCTGTCGTCCCGCGCGCACCCGGTCGATGGACCGCGACAGCTCGGCGAGGGTGTGCCGACTGTCCAGCACGACACCATCGGCGACGCCACCCGTTGTGTGCAGCGTCTTCGGCCCTTCCGCCGCGGCATACACGAGCGGGGCCCGCTCGGGCGGCCAGTCCAGCCGCACGCCGTCGAGCGTGACGTACCGGCCGCCGACCGTCACCTGCTCCCCCGCCAGCAGATCTCGCAGCGCCGGGACGTACTCCCGCAGCAGCGTCAGCGGCGATGCGACCCGCGCACCGACCTGCCCCATCCAGGACTGGACGCCGTGGCCGACACCGGGCAGCAGTCGACCGGGAAACAGCCGCTCGATCGTCGCGATCTCCATGGCCGTGACCGCGACATTCCGCAGGGGCATCGGCGAGATGCCGATCCCGATGCGAAGGCGATCGGTCCAGGCCAGCGCCGCGGACGCCACGGCGAACGCCGAGTGCCGGAAGCAGTCCTCCCAGATCCAGAGTTCGGCGACGCCGGATGCCTCAGCCGCGTCGACGGCCTCACGCAGCCGCTCGGGCGCATTGACATAGGGACTGAAGATCGTGCCGACCCGTCTCATGCCCTCATGATGCCAGCAACCCTCGGCCGGGACTCAGCGCAGCAGAGCGGACCGCAGGAACCGGTAGAGCAGATCGGCGTACTCCTCCGGGCTCCAGCCTGCACGGTCGACGAAAGCCGGGTACATCTCCGCGGTCGCGAACAGGAGGATGTCGCGTGCCTGATCGGCGGTCAGTTCGGGCCGAAGGTTCCCGCCGTCGACGAGGTACGCGGCGTTGTGGGTCATCCGCTCCGCACGAGTCGCGTCGATCCGCTCGAGCAGGTGCGCCGCCTGGGGGTCGGTGACCGCCGCCGTACGGACGAGCTGGTAGACGGGGGCCGCAAGGGCCGAGACCTCCACGGCCATCCGGGTCCAATGGCGAAGGAGGGCCTCGGCGGTCGGGGCATCCGTCGCGCCCTCATCGGACCGCACTTCGGCGGGGCGATCGCCCTCACCTTCGAGTGCCGTGGTCCAGATCGCCTCGACCAGCCCGGCGCGGCTGCCGAACGCCTTGTAGACCGTCTCGGTCGAGACCCCGGCATCCGCGGCGATCTCCGCAATGGTCGTCGCATGGTAGCCCTCGGCCAGGAAGCGGGCCCGAGCCGCGTCGATGATGCGGACGCGCCGATCATGCGCAGCCGCGCGGCGTCCACTCGCGTCATACCGCCTCTTGACTTCTCGCGCCGTCACGCGCACCATCATAATCAATGCAGGTGCCTGTATCCAATACTGGGGAGTTGCGATGGACGATGTCATCGACCGGATCTGCGCGGCGACGAACGCACACGACCTGGATGCACTGGTGGACTGCTTCGCGGAGGACTACCGGCTGACCATGCCGGTTCATCCGAGCCGCGACTTCCGCGGCAGCGCTCAGGTTCGCACCAACTGGTCTCAGATCTTCGCGGGAGTCCCCGATCTTCGCGCGGAGGTCGTCGCACGCACCGACGATGGCCCGTCGCGATGGACCGAGTGGCGGATGTGGGGAACCCGCCGCGACGGAGCCGCCCACGACATGCGGGGCGTCGCGATCTTCGAGGTCGACGAGGATGCCGGCATCGAGCACGCTCGAGCGTGCCGGTTCTACCTCGAGCAGGTCGAGCACGACAGCGGGACCGTCGACGACGACGTGCACCGACGGGTCGGGCCATGATCACCGTCGTCGGCGCCACCGGTCGGCTGGGGAAGCTGGTCACGGCCGACCTCGCCGCGCGGGGCCTCCCCGTCCGAGCCGTCGCGCGACACTCCCGGGAAGTGCCGGCCGGCGCGGAGTTCGTCGCCGCCGACATGCGCGATCCGTCGACGATCGAAGAGGCCGTTGCCGGGTCGACCGTGGTGATCTCGGCGATCAACGGGCTCGATCCGTCTGCCGGCCAGTCCCCCGCCGAGGTCGACCGCGACGGGAACCTGCGACTCATCGCCGCCACCCGAGCCGCCGGGGCACGGCTGGTTCTGGTCTCGATCATCGGCGCGCGCACAGACAGCCCGATCGAGATCGCACGCATGAAGGCGGTCGCCGAACGTGCCGCACGCGACACCGCCGGACTCGAGTGGACGATCGTCCGCAGCGCCCTGTTCGCCGAGCTGTGGCGCGACGTGCTCCGTCAGACCGTGGGCTCCTCCGGACGCCCCGTCGTCTTCGGGCGCGGCGAGAACCCCATCAACGTCGTCTCCGTCGTGGATGTCGCTGCAGCTGTCGTCCGCGCGGCGATCGATCCCGCGCTCCGCGGCCACGTGATCGACGTGGGCGGGCCGCGCAACGTCACGATGAACGAACTCGCCGCCTGGGCGACCGGCTCATCGAGACCGCGGCACATCCCTCGGGCGATGCTGCGCGTCGGCGCCGTCGCAGTCCGACCCGTGCGTCCCGCGATCGCCCGTCTCATGCGCCAGGCCCTCGCGATGGACACCACCGACCTCGCCTACGATCCGGCGCCCGCCCGGGCACGGTACCCGTGGCTGGTCAGCCACGACCTCGTCGGACAGGCATCCTGAACGACCCGAACCAAGTTGTGCACAATTCGATTGTGTGAAATCCTTTGTGCGTGGCCGTGACGGATGAGATGGTGTGCTTCGCGCTCTATGCGGCGACGCGCGCGACGACCCGCGCGTATCGCACCCTCCTCGAACCCTGGGGTCTGACGTACCCGCAGTACCTGGTGCTCGTGACCCTCTGGATCGAGGGCGAACAGACCGTGACCACTCTGGGCGATCAGCTGCAGCTGGATTCCGGGACGCTCTCCCCGATGCTTCGGCGCATGGAGCAGGCCGACCTCATCCGGCGAGAGCGCCGGTCCGCCGACGAACGCGTCGTGTCCGTCGTCCTCGGCCCGCGCGGCGTCCAGCTGCGCTCCGAACTCGCACACATCCCGCGCCGCATCGCCACCGGGACAGGACTCCCCGACGAGCAGTCCGCCGCCGCCCTCATCGGCACCCTCCACAGCCTCACCGCGACGATGCTGGCCGTCACCGCGTCTGAGACCGCCGTCGAAGCGTGACGACGACGCACCCATCGAAAGGACGCACATGACCACGGACTCCGGGTCGAGCATCGACCTCGCCGCCATCCCCGTGACCACCCTGCGGGGTCAGAACACCACGTTCGGCGACCTCGTGGACGGGCGCGCCGCGCTCGTCGTCAACGTCGCCTCCCGCTGCGGGCTCGCCCCGCAGTACGAAGTGCTCGAACAGCTCCAGCGCCGCTACGCCGACCGCGGCTTCACCGTCGTCGGCTTCCCGAGCAACCAGTTCCTGCAGGAGCTCAGCACGGCGGAGAAGATCGAGGAGTACTGCTCGGCGACCTGGGGCGTGACGTTCCCGATGACCGAGAAGGTCCGCGTCAACGGGAAGAACGCCCACCCGATCTACCAGCGGCTGACCACGGTGCCCGGCGAGGACGGCAAGGCCGGCCGCATCACCTGGAACTTCGAGAAGTTCGTCATCAGCCCGAGCGGACACGTGACGCGCTTCAGCCCGCGGACCGAACCCGACGCCCCCCAGGTCATCGCAGCGATCGAGGCCGCGCTGCCGGAGTGACGCCGGGGCGCCGGGGCGCCGGGGCGCCGGCGCGATGATCAGGGCGTCGGCATCCCGCCGGTGACGGCGAGCGTCTCGCCGACCACATAGCTGGATTCCGCCGAGGCCAGGAAGACGTAGGCCGGGGCGAGCTCGGCCGGCTGGCCGGGGCGACCGATCGCCGTCTGCGATCCGAAGTCCGGCAGCTTCTCGGGCGGTTGTCCGGCGCTGGGCTGCAGCGGCGTCCAGATGGGGCCCGGGGCGACCGCATTGACCCGGATCCCGCGGGGCGCAAGCTGCTGGGCGAGCGCCTTCGTGAACGCGTTGATCGCCGCCTTGGTCGTCGCGTAGTCGACGAGCAGCTCACTGGGCAGGTACGCCTGCACCGATGTCGTGTTGATGATCGTGGCGCCCGGCCCCAGATGCGCCAGCGCCGCCTTGGTGAGCCAGAACATCGCGTAGATGTTGGTCTTCATCGTGAGGTCGAACTGGTCATCGGGAAGGTCGGCGAGGTCTTTGCAGAAGATCTGCTTGCCGGCGTTGTTGACGAGGATGTCGATGCCCCCGAACTCCTCCACCGCGCGCCGGACCACCTCATCGCAGAATGCCCGGTCGGTCAGGTCTCCGGGGATGAGCACGGCCCGGCGCCCCACGTCGCGGATCAGCTCGGCGATCCTGCCGGCATCCTCCTCTTCGGACGGCAGGTAGACGAGGGCGACGTCCGCGCCCTCGCGCGCGAACGCGATCGCCGCCGCTGCTCCGATCCCGGAGTCGCCGCCCGTCACGATCGCGCGTCGTCCCTCCAACCGAGAAGAGCCCGCGTAGCTGCCCTCGCCGTGGTCGGCGGGCGGCTCCAGCTCGCTGTCCCGCCCGGGTTCGGGCACCTGCCGTTCCGGCGGTCGGATGTGCGGATAGCGGTCGACCGGGTTGTCGAACGTGTACTGGGTCTCGGGCATGGTTCCTCCTTCTCGTCGGTTGGCCGACGCTACGGGCGACCACGGCCGCCCGGCAGGGGGCTTGACAAAGAAGCAGGGGCCCCGCTCGCTGTCAAGGGCCTCGTCGCCGCGGCATCCCGATCCCGACGATCGGCGCATGACGACGGGTCCCGACGCCGCGCGATGAGCCGGGGATGCCGAAGAAGGAGGCCGTGATGCCGGAAGATCGAAAGTCCCGTCCGGGGGTCAGGCATCAGGCACGGACCCGGGTCATCGTCATGGCCGCCGGCGGCGGCGCGGTGGGTGCGGCGGCGGCGCTCCTGGGTGCGCAGGCGAACGCACCGGTCATCGGGTGGGATGCGTGGACGGTCGGAATGACCTTCCAGGTCTCCGACACGGACCTGCGCAACCGCACGATCCGCGGGGTCGTGCTGAAGCACATGCTGCTGTCGTACCTGTTCGGATCAGTCATCCTCGCCACGACGGTGAACCTGGTCGTCGGTCTGTCCACGTCGTCGGGCGGGGGCGGCGGAGGCGGGTGAGCCCGAGGCGGGTTTGTCAAGGGGGAAGAATCGGCCCGGCCCGGGTGCGAGTCTCGCCTGACCCAACAGAAAGGCGGATGTGCATGTTCGAGCACTTCGACACCCCCCAGGAACTGTTCGAGTACCGACTCGGGTCCGCGCTGAGCATGGAGGAGGACTCGCTCCAGATGCTCGGCGAGCTCGAAGAAGCGGCGCACTCCTCGGAGCTCAAGGCGATGTTCCGCCACCACGCGGGCGAGACGCGTCAGCAGATCGAGAACCTTCAGGCGGTCTGCTCCGAGCTCGGCCTGTCGGCCGACCTGGAGCCGAGCCAGACGACGAAGGGACTCGCGAAAGAGGGCAGCGCGCTGATTCGCAAGAGCGGCGACAACCTCGTCGACTCGGTGGCCGTCGCCGCAGCGCTCGGCACCGAGCACTACGAGATCGCCGCCTACGAGGCCCTCATCGCGGCCGCGGAAGGCATGGGCCAGACGAGGGTCGTGGACCTGCTCCGGGCCAACCTCGCACAGGAGCAGCACACGAGCGAAGAGCTGGTCGCCAAGGCGAAGCAGTACGCGATGGCGGTCTGACCGGATCCGGGGCCCCGGCGGGCGGACGCACCCGCCGGGGCCCCGCCGCGTCTGCGACCCGGGCACGAAACCCGACCAGCAGACCCCGACGCGCGTGATTGTGCACCGCTTCACCGCCTTCTGCAAGACCCTCGCGACAATCCGCCGGCGGGTTCCACGATGACCCCATGAGAGTGCTGATCTGGCACGTGCACGCAGGCTACGCGACCTGCCTGGTGCAGGGATCGCACCAGTATCTGATCCCCGTCGACGAGGAGCGGTCCGAATGGGGACGCGGGCTGGCCGGCCGCCGCTGGCCGCACGCCCATGAGGTGGATTCCTCCGCGTTGCGCGACGAGGAGATCGACGTCGTCGTGCTGCAGCGACCGGAGGAGATCGCACTCACCGAGCGGCTGACCGGGCGCGTCCCCGGCCGGGACCTTCCCGCGGTGTACCTCGAGCCCGACGCCCCGTGGCCGTCGGCGGTCGGGTCGCGGCATCCCCTCGCCGAGCAGACCCGCATCCCGATCGTCCACGTCACGCACTTCAACCGACTGTTCTGGGACTGCGGGCGCGCGGCGACCACCGTGATCGAGCACGGTGTCCCGGACCCCGGGGATCGCTACACCGGCGAGCTGCGCCGGATCGCCGCCGTCGTGAACGAGCCGTCCCGCCGCAGCCGGGTCGTGGGCGCAGACCTGCTGCCGCAGTTCGGCAGGATCGCCCCGGTCGACCTCTACGGCATCGGCGCGGACCGGTTCTGCGACGAGCTCGCTCCCGGGTCGGACGTCTGCGCGGGCGGCGATCTCGCACCCGGGCGGCTGGTCCACGAGCTGCCGCGCCGGCGGCTGTACCTGCACCCGAGTCGCTGGACCTCGCTCAGCCTGTCGCTGCTGGAGGCGATGGCGCTCGGGATGCCGGTGATCGCCGTCGCCGCCACCGAGGCGTCCCGGGCGGTGCCACCCGGGGCAGGCGTTCTGTCCGCGGACGTCGACGAACTCGTCCGTGCGGCGCGCACCTTCCTCGACGACCCGGACCTCGCGCGCGAAGCAGGCACCCGCGCCCGCGAGCACGTGCTCGCCCGCTACGGGCTGGAACGGTTCCTGGCGCGGTGGGACGAGGTGCTCGCCGGGGTCGTCGAGACGGTCGGCGAGAGCGCGGACCTCGTCGCCGCAGGATCGACGGAAGCGGGAACACCCTGACGATCTCGCGCGCTCACCCCTCCGCGAACTCGACGAGGGCGACGGACACGCCGGGGGTGATGAGCAGGAGGCTCTGCGAGCGGCCGCCATGGCCGTCGTAGGCCTGCACCCACCCGGGCATCCCGGACAGGAGGATGCCGTCGATCTCGGCCTGCACGTCCGCCACACTGCGGCCGGCGATCGTGAACGACTGCCCTCCGAACAACATCTCGACGCTCATCGCGGAACCCCCGTCGAGGCCGGCCCATCGACGGCCTCAGTGTCACGTTACCCAGTCTTGCTCCGGCGCGGGCGGGGATTCGCAACCTGTCCAGGGAACTGCGCGATCGGGCACCGGCGGTCCATATTCCGTTCGCTCGCGCACGTCAAGGCCCTCCTGCCGGCGGCCGGGCGATGCCATCTTCGGAGCATCGAGAGGAGTCGCATGAGCATTGCGCAGACCCACCCGGTCGGCATCCACGGCATCACGGCACGGGGGCCGCTCAGTTCCGCTCTGCTTCGGGACCTGAACGGAGAGCCCGACGTCGACCTCGCGGAAGCCGCGGCGAAGGCGGTCGAGTCCACGGACGACATCCTCCGCGACGGAGACATCCAGCTCGCCCTCTTCACCCTGTACGCGCTCGCCTACGGGTCCATCCCGACGCTGGACGCCCGGCGCGAGTGGGACGGCCGGCTGCTCGAAGTCCGGGCGACGCTCGAGCACGCGTTCGAGCAGGCGATCCGCCGTGCCGTGCCGCACCACCCGCTGCCGGAGCCCACCGTCGGGGCGGTGGCGTCGACGCTGTTCGCGGTGACGTCCGAAGACACGGGCTCGAGTCTGACGCGGTTCCTGGCGAAGAAGGCGACGCGGGAACAGGCCCTGGAGTTCCTCGTGCTCCGGTCGATCTACACGCTGCGCGAAGCCGACCCGCACTCCTGGGCCATCCCGCGGCTGCGCGGGCGGGCGAAGGCGGCGCTGGTGGAGATCCAGGCCGACGAATACGGCGGGGGCCGCGCCGACCGCGTGCACGCCGAGATCTTCGCGAAGTCGATGCGAGGAGCCGGGCTCGACGAGCGGTACGGCGCGTACGTGGATGTCGTCCCGGCCGTGACGCTGGCGTCTTTGAACATGATGTCCATGTTCGGGCTCAACCGGCGCCTGGTCGGGGCGATCGTCGGGCACCTGGCCGCGTTCGAGATGACGTCGTCGATCCCGAACCGGCTGTACGGCGACGGGCTGCGCCGACTGGGGTTCGGCGAGGACGTCACGGACTACTTCGACGAGCACGTCGAAGCGGACGCGGTGCACGAGCAGATCGCCGGACGCGACCTCGCCGGCGCACTCGCAGAGGACCACCCGGAACTCCTGCCCGACATCCTGTTCGGCGCGGTGGCCTGCCTGACGGTGGACAGCCTCGTCGCGGAGCACGTGCTCGAGTGCTGGCAGAGCGGTCGATCCGCTCTGGTGGGTGCGGACGGAGAAGCGACATGAGCGACCGGCCGACGATCAGCCCGTATCCGGACGGTCCCCTGATCGTCCGCGGCGACGTGGAGCTCGTGACCGCGGACGGCACCCCCATCGCCGCGCGCCGGCGCACGGTCGCGCTGTGCCGCTGCGGGATGTCGACGATCAAACCGTTCTGCGACGGCACCCACAAGGTGACCGGATTCAAAGCCGAGTAGCGCGGGCCGGAGGTCGCACCGTGAGCACGACGTTCGGGATCGAAGAGGAGTTCATGCTCCTCGATCCGGCGAGCCTCCGGCCCGTCGAGCTGGGGCCGGAGGCCGTCGACGACCTCGGCGGGTCGGACTCGGGTGCGGTCGCCCGGGAGTTCTTCCGCTCGCAGGTGGAGTTCGCGACCCCGGTGTGCGAATCCTTCGCCGAGGCACGCGCGGCGCTGCTCGGGTTCCGCCGGCGACTCGGATGCTGGGCGGCGGCCGCCGGAGTGGTGGCGGCCGGGACCGGCACCCCGTTCCGGCCGGGGCCCGCGGCGATGGTCAGCGCGGACGAGCGGTACGAGCGCATCGCGTCGGACATCGGCGGCCTGGCCGGCGACCACCAGATCAACGGGCTGCACGTCCACGTCGGGATCCCCGACCGAGACGCCGGCATCCGGGCCTCGAACGCTCTGCGACCCTGGCTCCCGGTGCTCCTCGCGCTGTCCGGGAACTCCCCGTTCTGGAACGCCCGCGAGACCGGGTACGACAGCTGGCGAGCCATCCACTCGCGGCGGTGGACCACCAACGGCATCCCGCCACGCTTCCGGGACGCCGCCGAGTACGATCGGGCATTCGAGGCGCTGATGGGCATCGGGGCGACCTCGGATGCCGGCGCCCTCAACTGGGTCGTCCGCCTCTCGGCTCGGTTCCCGACCGTCGAAGTCCGGATCTGCGACGCGCAGCTGGACGCGTCGTCCTCGGCGGCGCTGGCCGCGATCGTCCGCGCTCTGGTCACGGCGGGTCTCCGTGGCGACGAACCGGGCACGCTCACGGATCAGTTCGCGGATGCCGCGCTGTGGCACGCGGCCCGGGACGGCGTCGGGGGCATGCTGGTCCACCCGCTCTCCGGACGACTCGCACCGGCCGGGGAGGTGCTCCGCGCCCTCCACGACCACATCGCTCCCGCGCTGCTCGGCGGCGGCGAAACCTGCGCCGTGGAAAGGCTGCTCGAACGCCGCGTCAGCGGCGCGCAGCTGCAGCGTGCGGCGCGCCGACGCGGCACGGGTGCCTTGGCGGCCCTCTACCGTGAGCGACTCGCCGGCGTGGGCGACGAGGCGCCGGCCGAACCCGCTCGGCCCCCTGCTGTCAAGGGCCTCCCGAGCTGACGCGCGGACGCCGACCATCGACGCAGACCGACCCAGCACCGGAAGCGGAGTGCGATGCAAGATCCCGGGACTCAGAACGACGGACGCGGGGAGACGCCCAATGAGCGCGCGGACCGCAACTGGCAGGAACTCGTGCAGGAGCTCCGCGTCACCCAGACGGGGTCGCAGATCCTGTCGGGCTTTCTGCTGACCGTCGCCTTCCAGCAGTCCTTCCACTCCCTCCTTCCGTATCAGAAGACCGTCTACCTGGTCCTCGTCCTGCTGGCGGCTGGGACGACGGTGCTCGGGATGATGCCGGTCGCCGTCCATCGCGCGCTCTTCCGTCGGCGGCGCAAGTCCAGCCTCGTCACCCTCACCAACCGGCTGCTGGTGTTCACCGTCGTGCTGGTGGCCACCCTGACGACGGGCGTCGTGTTCTTCCTCTTCGACGTGGTCGCCTCGCTCGCCGCCGGGATCATCGCCGCCGCGGTCGTCGCCGTCGCCATGGGGGTATGGCTGCTGATGTTCCCGCTGTCCCTGCGTGACGACCCCGTCGAAGACGAACGCCGCTGATCCGGACGACGGTAAGGAGCGAAGACATGAAAGTCGCGATCACCGGCGCAAGCGGCAACGCGGGCACGGCCCTTCTCCGGGCGTTGCGCGACGACGCGGACGTCGAGCAGATCACCGCCGTCGCACGCCGCTCGCCGGACGGGACCATCGAGCCCTACGACGCCGCCCGGTGGGAGCTCGTCGACCTCGCGATGCCGGTCGTCGACGAAGCCGAGGAAGACCACGTGATCGATCGTCTGGCGGCGGCCTTCGCGGGTTCGGATGCCGTGGTGCACCTGGCCTGGATCCTCCAGCCCAACCACGAGCGCGCCCTCCTGCGGCGCGTGAACGTGGAGGGCACGCGTCGGGTGGTGCACGCCTGCCTCCGCGCGGGCGTCGGACACCTGGTGTGCGCCTCCTCCGTCGGGGCGTATTCGGGGGTTGTCGACGACGTGCCCCGCGACGAGTCGTGGCCGACCGGCGGCATCCCGTCGGCCCACTACTCCGCTGACAAGTCCGCCCAGGAGGCGGTGCTGGACGAGGCGGAGGAGCGCGGCCTCACCGTCGCCCGGGTGCGCCCCGCGCTCGTCTTCGATTCCGAAGCGGGTGCCGAGATCACCCGCCTGTTCGTCGGAGGGCTGCTGCCTCCGGCCCTGCTGCGGCCCGGATCCCTGCCCGTGGCCGCGCTGCCCGCCGGCCTGCGGCTCCAGGTCGTGCACGCGGACGACCTCGCCGAGGCGTACCGGCTGATGCTGCACCGCCGGGCATCCGGCGCCTTCAACATCGCCGCCGACGGGGTGCTGTCCGCACAGGACATCGCCGACGTCCTCAGCCACGGCCGCTACCTGCCGGTCCCCGCCCGCCCGCTTCGGGCGCCGCTCCATCTGGCGTGGCGGGCACACGCCGTCGCGGCCGACCCGGGCTGGCTCGATCTGGGGATGTCGGCACCGGTCATCGACACCTCGCGGGCACGCACCGAGCTCGACTGGCATCCCCGGCACGACGCGCGGGCGACCTTCCTGGAGATGCTGACCGGCATGGCGGACGGAACGGGTGCTGCGAGCGCGCCGCTTCACGCACCGACGCGGCCGCGATCGCCGTTCGGCAGGCGGCATCCCTCCCGCCTGCCGACCGGAATCGAGGGCGACATCCTCTCCGTGTATCTGTCCGAGCATCTGGTCGGGTCGACGGTCGGACTCCAGCGCGTGCAGAGGATGGCGTCCGCCTACCGGAAGACGTCGATCGGCGCTCCCCTGGGAGTGCTCGCCACCGAGGTGGAGGAGGAGCGGCAGCTCCTGGCGGATCTGATGACGCTCCTCGCGATCCCCCGGCGCCGCTCCCGCGAGGCGCTGGGCTGGCTCGGCGAGCGGGTGGGGCGTCTGAAGATCAACGGCCGGATCTCCGGCTCTCCGATGACACCGGTGCTCGAGATCGAACTCATGCGCAGCGCGGTCGTGGGAAAGCTGAGCGGCTGGGAGACCCTCGGCGAGCTCGGACCCGAGCTCGCCCTCCCGCCCGCGGTGTTCCGCGACCTCGCCGACCGGGCGCGGCGGCAGCTCAGGATGCTGGAGGCGATGCATCAGGAGGTCGCGCCGGCCGCCTTCCGCGTCGGTCCGAAGACGGCGTGAGCCGGCGCGCGCGAGCCTGCGCGCCTCAGGCGGCGAGACCCCCGTCCGGGACGTCCCGGACGACCCGGACGGTCTCCAGCGTCGGGTCGGCCGCGTCCGGGATGACCATGCCCGCGGCCAGACCGCTTCGCAGATACTCGACCACTTCGGCGACGATGACCTCGCCGGGCAGGATCGCCGGGATCCCCGGCGGGTAGGGGGTCAGCTGCTCCGCGCAGATGCGGCCGGCGGCTTCGGTCGCGGGGACGGCCTCCACCGGGCCGAAGAAGGCCTCCCGCGGAGCGCGCGCCTGCTCGGGGACGAACGCCGACTCCCCCGGCAGAACCACCGGAGGCCCGGGCCGCCACTGCCGCGCGGCATCCGGAAGCAGCCGGAGGGCGTCCAGGAGCCGCCCCGTCGTCTCGTCGTCGTCGCACTGCGACAGGGTCGCCTCCACGCGGCGATGGTCGCTGATGCCCATGTCGATCCGGTGCTCGGCCCGGAGCCAATCGGCCACCTGGTAGCCGGAGGCCCCGAGTCCGCTGACGTCGATGAGCACGTGCAGCGGGTCGAGGTCGTGGGAGGCCTCTGCCGAGAGGAGCTCGTCCCGGAGCACGTGCAGCCCGTCGATCGCGTCGACTGCGGCGCGGAAGCGCTCCGTCAGGTCGAGAGCACGGGTGAGGAGGTCGTGGCCGTGCTCGACCATCTGCCGCCGCCAGCCGTCGATCGCGGCGTAGAGGAGCACGTTCGAGCTCGTCGTCGCCAGCACGTCGGCGCACTGCTTCAGCCGGATCGGATCGACCAGTCCTCCCTGCAGGTGGTAGACCGAGCCCTGCTCGAAGCCGATTCCCATCTTGTGGACGCTGACCACGCAGATGTCTGCGCCGGCGTCCATCGCCCACGTCGGCAGCGACTCGTGGAACGGCAGGTGCGCACCCCAGGCCTCGTCGACGATGAGCGGCTTCCCGTGGGAGTGGCAGATGTCGGCGACCGCCTTCAGATCCGTGCAGGTGCCGTAGGGCGTGGGGCTCGTGATCAGAGCGGCGGACGCATCCGGATACCGCTGCCACATCTCCTCGACGGCGGCGGGCGACGGCGGATGCGCCAGGTGCAGCTCCCGGTCGTATCGCACGTCGATCCAGCGCGGCTGCAGGCCGGAGAGCACCAGCCCGGCGACGACGGACTTGTGCGCGTCGCGGCCGATCAGGATGTCGCCCTGCCCGCGCGTGACGGCGAGGATGGATGCCTTCACCGACAGGGAACTCCCGCACGTGGGGAAGAACGCCCGGTCGGCGCCGACGGCGTCGGCCATCAGGTCCTGCGCCCGCTGCAGGTACCCGTTGCCCGAGGTGCGGTCGTCGAGGCCCGCGGTGGCGAGCACGTCGACGGCGAGCGCCCCGCCGAGCACGTCCCGCACGCGCGGATCGGCACCGCGTCCCTGCCGGTGGCCGGGGGGCGTGAAGCCGTAGCGGTCGAGGCGACGGTAGTCGGCGAGCGCGTCGAGCACGGGGGCGATCGAGTGGTCCATGACGCCGGTCTACGCCGGCGGCGGCGGTGCGACAGGGGGCTTGCGCATCCCCGATCGGGGCCGTATGCGCGGCCGGGTTACCCTGCGTGACGCCCGGGTGACGCCGCGTGACGACGCTCGCCGGATGCCGCGGCGACCGCCCCCTATCGTGGCGGCATGCCCCGCTCCGACTCCCCCGCACGGCCCGATGCCGGCGGCTCCGCCCCGCGTCTGCACTTCTCGACGCGGCAGGTGCACGCGGGGTTCGAACCGGAGGGACCGTACCGGCCGCGCGCCACGCCGATCCACCTGACCGCCGGGTTCGTGTTCGACGACTTCGAGCAGGGGCACGAGCGCTTCGCCGGCACCGACGACGGGTTCAGCTACTCCCGCGTCGGCAACCCGACCAGCGCCGCGGCCGAGCGGCGCATCGCCGACCTGGAGTCGGGACGGGGCGCGCTTCTCGTCGGCAGCGGGCAGGCGGCGGTCGCCACCACGATCCTCGCCCTCGTCTCGGCCGGCGATCACGTCCTGGCTTCCGGCAGCCTCTACGAGGGCACCCGCGAACTGCTGCGCGACGACCTGGCGCGCCTCGGCGTCGAGACCACGTTCGTGCGCGACCACACCGACCCGGCCGCGTGGGCGGCCGGCATCCGGCCGGAGACCAAGGTCCTGTTCGCCGAGTCGATCCCGAATCCGAAGAACGACGTGCTCGACATCGCAACGGTCGCCGAGGTCGCGCACCGGCACGGGCGTCCGCTCGTCGTGGACAACACGCTGGGCACGCCGTACCTGGTCCGCCCCCTCGAGCACGGCGCGGACATCGTGGTGCATTCGGCGAGCAAGTTCCTCGCCGGACACGGCACCGTGCTCGGCGGAGTGATCGTCGACGGCGGGCGATTCCCGTGGCACGACACGGGCGGGCGGTATCCGCAGCTGACCGCACACCGCGGCGTCGACGGCCGCACGCTCGTGGAACGGTCGGGCGCTGTCGCGTTCCTCGAGCACGCCCGCCGGGTCGCGATGCGCTTCGGCCCGGTGCCGTCGCCGATCAACGCGTTCCTCATCCTGCAGGGCATCGAGACGCTCTCCCTGCGCGTGGCCCGCCAGTCCGCGACCGCTCTGCGCCTCGCGCAGTGGCTCGAGCGGCATCCGTCCGTCGAGTCCGTCGACTACAGCGGGCTGCCCTCGAGCCCGCACCATGCCCTCGCGCGCCGGTACCTTCCGCACGGGCAGGGGGCCGTCTTCGCCGTCACCGTCCGCGGTGGCCGCGACGCGGCGCGCACGTTCACCGACAGCCTGCGGCTGTTCACGAGGATGACGCACCTCGGCGACACCCGTTCGCTCGTGCTGCACCCCGCGACCACGACCCACGTGCTGCGCGACGAGGCGGAACTCGCCGACGCCGGGATCGGGCCGGGGCTGCTGCGCCTGTCGATCGGTCTCGAAGAGCCGGACGACCTCATCGCCGACCTCGACCAGGCTCTCGCCACCGCGACCGCCGCCGACCTCCTTCAGCGAGCAGGACTGACATGACCAAGCCCCAGCACTTCGGATGGTTCCTCTCGCGCGGGTTCGGCCCGCACGGCTGGGCCCGGCCGTACCACGAGTGGAACTACGCCTGGCAGCGCCCCGACCTCTACCAGCAGTCGGCGCGCGAGCTCGAGCAGGCCGGCTTCGATTTCGTGCTCATCGAGGACGCCCTGTCGGTCGGCATCACGCCGTCGACGCTGAACCTGCGGGTCCGCAAGGCGTACGGCGGGCCGAAGCACGACCCGTGGACGCTCGCGCCCTACCTGTTCGCCGCCACGCAGCACCTGGGCGTCATCCCCACCGCCAACCCGGCGTCGTATCCGCCGTACCTTGCCGCGCGCCAGTTCGCGTCGCTGCAGCATCTGAGCGGCAGCCGCCTCGGCCTCAACGTCGTCACGGACGTCGGCAGCGCCCACCACTTCGGCACCGAACGCCTGCCGCACGATGCCGCGTACGATCGCGCGCAGGAGTGGCTGGATGCCCTGCGCCTCCTCTGGCACAGCTGGGAGGACGGAGCACTCATCGCCGACCCGGCGACCCAGGTCTACGCCGACGGATCGAAGATCCGCGCCGTGCAGCACCGCGGCGAGTACTTCTCGTTCGACGGCCCGCTCAACGCCGAACCCCTGCCCGCCGGAGACCCGATCGTCGCCTCCCCCGGCGGCTCGCCGCGCGGGATCGACTTCGCCGGCCGCAACTCCGAGATCCAGCTGGCGCTGTCGAACCTCGACGTGGCCACCATCCGCGCCTACCGCTCCCGCGTCCACGAGGCGGCGGCATCCCACGGCCGCTCGCCCGACGACATCGCGGTGCTGTTCGTGTTCAAGCCGATCGTCGCGGCCAGCACCGAGGAGGCCGACCGGATCGTGCAGGCTTCGCTCGCCCCCGACGAGGAGGTGCTGCTCGAGATCGCCGAAGCGTGGTCGAGCGACCTGGAGACGGATCTGACTGCGCTCGACCTCGACCGGCCGCTCGATCCGGCCGTGTTCGGCGATCACGTGTCCAAGGGCACGATCCGCGGGCTGCTCGGCACCCACGAGGCCTTCGACGGCGTCCCGCTGCGCGAGATCCTCGCCGGCAAGGCCCGCCTCGGACGCATCACCGACGGCCATGGCGGCACGGTCGGCACGGCGGAGGAGATCGCGGACGTGATCCAGGCGCTCGGCGACGACGCCGACAACGACGGCCTCATCTTCTCGGGCGACCTGCACCCGGTGACGATCCACCGCGCCCTCGATGAGCTCGTGCCTGTGCTGCGCCGCCGCGGCATCCTCCGCGAGCGGTTCGGACCGGGCGGGCTGCGCGAGAACCTCGCCGAGTTCTGAGCCGGGGCCGGTCGCGGGTCAGCTCCGGAGCGTCCGCGACGGCTTCTCGCCGAAGAGCGCGGCGTACTCGGCAGCGAACCGGCCGAGGTTCGTGAAGCCCCACTGGCGGGCCACGTCGGCCACCGACACGGTGCCGAGGCCCCCGTCCAGGAGCTCGTCTCGGGCGCGGGTGAGCCGCACCCGGCGAAGGTAGGCGAGCGGGGTGGTGTCGAGATCGCGCCGGAAGGCGTTCTGCAGCGCCCGCACCGAGACGTGCGCCTGCCGGGCGATGAGGTCCACGGTCAGCGGCGCATCGGCGTGATGCTCGATGTACTCCCGGGCGATCCGGACCGCGCGCGACACGGCGACCGCATCGTGTGCCCGGCCGGCATGAAGCACCTCGACAGGGAACGCCGCGGTCGCCGTCGCGAGGACCGCTTCGAGAGCGCCCGAGCGGGCCAGATCGTTGCGGAACACCTCTGGTTCTTGCAGAACACTCGTCCAGGTGTACCCGACGGTGCGGGTCCAGTGCCGACGCATCGCCTCGGAGACCGGCGCGGTCGAGCACAGGCTCAGTCGTCCCTCGTCGACGCCGGCTCGCTGCAGCACCGACCTCGTCAGCACATCGAGGTCGATGTTGACCAGCATGATGTCGATCTGCTCCGAGGTGGCGGATGCGGGCCCGGGCCGGAACAGGAACGGCCGTGTCGTATCGAGCTGCTCTCGGCCCGTCCGGGCCTCGTACATTCCGCCGAGCACGAAGCCGAAACCCACCATCTGCTCGAACTCGACGGCGTTGTCGATCCACGACTCGGTCTTGAAGCGCACGAACGTGATGCCGCCGGCCCCGCGGGTGGTCTGCTCGAGCCGGAACGGGCCGCGGGACTCCCGGAAATGAGCCACCGGGTAGAGGCGCTGCAGGATGGCGTCGGCAACACCGATGTCGTCGGTGGCGAGGTCTTCCTCGAGGTAGGGAGGGGTGGGCGTTGCGGGATCGGTCACGGCGGGAACAGAGGTCATCGGAGGCCTTCGGTCGGGCGGGACTGCCGGGGGCCTGGCGTTTGGCAGTCTTCCAGTTTGCGGTCCGGGGGACGAAAGCAGACCCGTGGGACGGAAAACGTCAGGGAATCGTCAGCTTGCTTCCTGCGGTCGCTCGGCTCGGCGCCGCAGAACAGAGCGAAGCCCGGACCACCATCGGGTGGATCCGGGCTTCGCTCGTGACTGCGGTCGTCAGCGGTTCGCCGGCGAACCGTCGATGCCCCGTCTGATCACAGGCCGAGCAGGTGGTTCAGGATGTTGGCCAGCCCGTTCACGCCGTTCCCGTTGTCGAGAAGGCCGGCGACCGAGCAGAGCAGGTTTCCGAGCAGGTTGCCCGCGCCCGGAACGGCCGTGATGTTGAGATTGACCTGATTCAGGTCGACGACCAGTCCGAGCACGTCGAGGTGCAGCGGGCCGAGGACGAGATTCAGGATCTTGCAGCTGTTCTGGCCGGCCGCGTTGGTCACGGTGGTGCTGGTCGCCTGGTTCGTGACGGTGGCGAGCACCTGTCCTGCGGCGTTCGTCACGGTGCCGTTGAGCAGACCGTTGACGTTCAGCTGCCCGTTCTGCGACGTGAACCCCGTCGGTGTGAACGTTCCGGTGAACGTGCCGATGACCTGTCCGGCCGTGTTCGTGATGGTCTGCGTGATCTGCGCGGGTTGGACGGCGGCCCTCGTCGGGGCGCCGACTGCCTGTGAGTGGACGACCGGTGCCGGGGCCGCCTGAGCGGGGATGACCGCTCCGAATGCGAGTGCTGCGGTGAGCGCGGCGGCTCCCACTCCGCCAAGCAGCTTCTTGCGCATGATGATTCCCTTCGTCGCGAACGCGGCGGACGATTCGTGACCGTCCGCCACTTCTGGACCGAGGGAACCGGTCCTCGGCGCCCTCGCTGAGCGGCCACCGTAGGCAGCCTCTCCGAATCGGGTGCAGGGGGTTGACCGATGTCAGGGCCACGTGTTTTCATGCGCGAACACCCCGGACGGCCTCGTCTGCTAGGCGCCGACCGCGAGCATGTCGTGCTCGTCCGACCGCGACGCGGCAGGCCCGCTGGGTTCGGGAACGAGGTAGAGGCCGAATTGGGCGTTGGCGGTCTGCGCGAGCGCTTCGATCCAGGCGGGATTGACGTCGGGTCGCCGCGAGCCGTAGAACTTGAAGACCAGGCTGACGGACGGGTGCACCCAGATGGTGGTCCGTCCGTTGCCGAGGCTGGCGTCGTCCTTCCAGCTGAACATGAACGGCTCGCCGCGGCGGAGCTTGTTGACCATCACGATCTGCAGGTGCGTGAGCGCACGATCCTCGAAGTCGGCCTTGACGGTCTTGTCGTAGGTGAGCTTGCCCATCATGCACCTGCCAGCGCGGGGACCGAGGCCGGCTCGAGCCGCAGGACGATACCCCGGGTGGAGTTCGCCTCCGCGGCGAGCTGCTGCAGCACGAGAGGATCCAGCGCCTCGGGCTGGTCGCCGTCGAACTCGAACCGCAGCGGGATCGCCGATCCGAGCCAGATCGTGCTCGTGGCGCCGGCGTCACTGTCCGAGGGGGCGAACGAGAGCGTGAACCGCTCATCACGGCGCAGTTTGGCCGTGATGACGATCTTCAGATGGGCCAGCAGCCGATCCGGAATGACGACCGGCGGGGCGGCCGAGTAGTAGAGAACGCCCATGGAATTCCTCCGATCGTGGCCGGGTGCCATGGACGCGGCTCCCGGGGTGCTTCACGAGCAGTCTACACTTTATTTCGCATATTTAGATAAATATTTTAAAAGTCAAGGACGCTAAGTGTCTGATAGCCTGGGACCGAGGCACGCTACGGAGGGGGCGGCATGGAACCGGACGGACGGGGCGCTTCCCCGTTGACCGAGGCGCTGCAGCGATATCTGCAGTCGCGCAGCACCGCGCTGATCGCCGCGCGACGCGAGCTGAGCATCAATGAACTCGACGCCCGCGCGCTCCTGTTCATCGCCGATCATCCCGGCACCCGTCCCGGCAACCTCTCCGCCTACCTCGGCATCACATCCGCCGGCGTGACGACGCTGATCGATCGACTGGTCAGTCGGGGCGCCGCGCGCCGCGATGTGGATGCCGAAGACCGCCGCGTCAACCGCCTCACCGCCACGGTGGATCTCAGCTCTCCGCCCTGGTCGGCGCTGACGAGGTTCGACGACGCCTTCCACCTCGCCTCGGCCGAGGCGGGCGACCAGGACCTCGTCGAACAGTTCGCGGCAGCCCTCGACGAGTACACCAACGCCGCGTCCGTGGCCACCGGCCAGGCATCCCCGCGCTGACGATCAGGGGTGATCGAACCCGTCGAACTGCAGGGACTTCGCCTGCAGGAACGCGCACAGCGCCGCGAGCACCGACAGTTCTGCTGCGAAGTTCAGCACCTGGGGCGCGGGCAGCGTCACCGCGGACTCCCGGGGCTCCAGGGTGACCATCCACCGCATCGGATTCTGAGGCTCCGGCTGGATCGAGATCACCGTGGGCGGGTCGGCGATCTGCACCACGACGAGGCCGGTGTTGGCATCCTCTGCGCCGTCCTGCGGAACGACCCGCACGTCGCCGTCGAACGCGTAGCCGAGCGCGAGGAACTCGTCGAGCCACGACTCCAGCGTTCGCATGCTCCGGAACGACATTCCGGCCTCCCTCCGGCCAGGCTGCATCCCGGCCAGGCTACATCGCTGTCGTGGCTGACGACACGTGCGTTGTCAACCCGGTCGATGTCGACGGCGGGGATTCCTAGTCTGTGGGGATGACGGCGACCGACCTCTGGCTGGTGCGACACGGGGAGAGTGTCGCGAACGTCGCGGCGAGCCACGCGGAACGCACCGGGCTCGAGCGCATCCCGATCGACACCCGCGACGCCGACGTCCCGTTGTCGGCGACCGGCCGCGAGCAGGCGACGGCGCTCGGCCGCTGGTGGTCCGCGCATGCGGACGCCGTCGGCATGTGCTGGGTCTCGCCCTATCGGCGCGCGCGCGAAACGCTCGAGATCGCCCGCGCGGAGGATGCCGGCGCAGCGCCCACGGTCACGGACGAGCGGCTGCGCGACCGTGAACTCGGGATCCTCGATCTCCTCACCCGCCGCGGGGTCGCCGCGCGGCACCCGGAGGAAGCCGAGCGGCGTCGCCACCTCGGCAAGTTCTACCACCGGCCGCCGGGCGGCGAGTCGTGGGCGGACGTCGCCCTGCGCCTGCGGTCCTTCTTCGGCGACGAGCTCCCCCGCTGCTCCGGGGGCGGACTCCTCGTCGCCCACGATGCCGTGGTCATGCTCGCCCTCTTCGTCCTGCTCCGCCTCGACGAACCGGAGCTCCTGGAATTCGCGGCATCCCACACCGTGCTCAATGCGTCGGTGACCCACCTGACCTGCACCCCCGCCGGCTGGGAACTGCGCGACTTCTCCGACGTCGGCCACCTGCAGGTCGAGGGCGCGCCGGTCACCGTCCATCCCGGGAGTGCCGATGTCGAACCGGAATGAGAGCGAGGTCACCCCCGACCTGCTGCGCGGGTGGGGGCTGCCCGATCCGGGCGAGTCGAAGAAGTCGCGCGGCGACGTCATGGTCGTCGGCGGCTCACGCCGCTCCCCCGGCGCGGTCTTCCTCGCCGGCGAAGCGGCGCTGCGCGTCGGGGCCGGCCGGCTCGCCGTGGTGGTTCCGGCCTCCATCGAGGGGCAGCTCGGCGTCGTGATGCCGGAGGCCGCGGTCCACTCCCTGCCGGTCGACCCCGAGGACGATCTCGGCGACCGCGTGCGCGGCGCGCTCGGGTCGGCGGGTGCCGCGCTGGTCGGCTGCGGGTTCGACGACCCCGAAGGGACACGACAGACTCTGCTCGCCGTGGCCCGCTGCGGTGTGCGCCGGATGGTCCTGGATGCCTTCGCCCTCGGCGTCCTCCCCCACATCGATCGCGACGCGCTGCCCGACGAACTCGTCCTCTCTCCCAATCGCGAGGAGGCCGCGATCCTCCTCGGGCAGGAGCCGACGCACGGTGAGCACCCGGACCTGGGCGAGATCGCCCGCCGCTACCGCGCGGTCGTCACCTGCTACGGCGAGATCACGACCCCGGACGGCACGTCCTGGCGCGTGCGCGCGGGCGGCCCCGGGCTCGGGACGTCGGGCAGCGGCGACGTCCTGGCCGGCGCGATCGCCGGCTTCGTCGCGCGCGGTGTTCCGCTCGCCCAGGCGGCGGTGTGGGGCAGCTGGGCCCACGCCCGCGCGGGCGATCGGCTCACCGAGCGGGCCGGGATCGGCTTCCTCGCCCGCGAGATTCCGGCCGAACTCACCCGCGCCGTCGCCGAGGTCTGACCGTCAGGATGCCCGGACCTGAACGCGCCGGGTGAGCGCCGCGATGTCGGAGGGTCCGTACCCGCAGCATCCGCCGATGTACGTCGCGCCCGCGGCGATCCACGCGTCGACGAGGGCGACGTCGAACGGGTGCTCTTCGGACCACGTCTTGCTGACCGGGTCCCAGACACCGCCCCGGTTCGGGTAGGCGATCCCCGGAAGCCCGGTCTGCCGCACCGCCGTCTCCACCGCGCCGAGCACATCCGTGTCGCGCGAGCAGTTGACCCCCGCCGCGACGAGGGCCGAGCAGCCGGCCAGCGCCGCGTAGGCCTCGCTGAGGGGCTGGCCCGCACAGGTCTCCTCCCCGCGGACGGAGTAGCTGAACCATGCGGGCAGCCCGATCTCGTCGAGGAGCTCGACGAGCACGACCGCCTCGTCGAGGTCGGGGATCGTCTCGACGGCGAACAGGTCGGGGCCGGCCGCGGCGAGGATGTCGAGACGAGGGCCGTGGAAGTCTCGCAGTCTCTTCGCCGAGACGCCGTACCGGCCGCGATACTCGGAGCCGTCACCGAGGACGGCCCCGTAGGGCCCCACCGACGCGGCGACGCGGAGGTCCGCGGGCGAGTCGGACGCGTCACGCGCTTCGCGAGCGACCGCGACTCCGCGCGCCACGAGTTCGCGCGCCGTGTCGGCGTCGAAGCCGGCTGCACGGAACCCTGCTTCGCTCGCCTGGTAGGTCGCGGTCGTGGCGACCTGGGCGCCGGCGGCGAAGTACGAACGATGGGCACGGACGATCTGCTCGGGCTCCTCGGCGAGAAGCCGTGCCGTCCACAGCGCGCCGTCCACCACGACGCCCTGCTGCTCCAGGGCGGTCGACAGGCCGCCGTCGAGGATCGTCACCCGTGCGGAAGTGCTCATGAGTCCATCGTGGCATCCGTCCAGCGTGGTGCTCGCCGTGAGACGGTGGTGCGCCGCCGAGCGTGCTCGGCGCTCGGGTACCCTCGTGGCATGTCCCGATCCACCGAGGCTCCTCCCGCCCTGTCGAGCATGGGCCGCGGCCTCGAGGTGATCACGTGCCTGGCCGACCTGATGGCCGACCGGCACGGCGGCGCATCCGTGCAGGAGATCGCCCGCACGCTCGGGCGCGAGCGGTCGCAGGTCTCCCGGACGCTGTCCGCGCTGGCCGCACAGGATCTGGCCGAGAAGGACGCGGACGGGAAATACCGCCTCTCCTGGGGGTGGTACGCCACCGCCCAGGAACTCGTCGACGGCCGGCTGCGCACGGTCGGCCTGTCGATCATGGATGCCCTCGCCGCCACGGTCGGAGAACCCTGCTTCCTGGGTGTCCTCGCCGGCGACAGCACGGTCACGGTCGTCGAGAGCATCCCTTCCGGGTCGGGCATGATCGGCTCCTGGATCGGGCGCGCCTACCCCGCCTTCTGCAGCGACGCCGGACAAGCCGTGCTCTGGGATGCGTCGGACGACGAGGTCCGTGCCGTCTTCGCGCAGACGGAGTTCCGCAGCCAGGGGCCGAACGCCCCGCGGTCGGTGGACGACTTCCTCGCCCGGCTGCAGAGGAGCCGCGCGCGGGGATACGCGATCGTGGACCAGGAGGCCGAACCCGACCTGTACTCGGTGTCGGCTCCGGTCTGGGACTTCCGCGCCGAGGTCGTGGCCGCGGTCCAGATCGTCGGCGAGCGGGCGTCGCTCGAACCGCGGACCGCCGCGCTCGCGCAGGTGTGCGTCGCCGCGGCCGCCGAGCTCTCGATCGCGCTCGGCGCCCCGGCGGGCTCCTAGTCCGCGCGGGACGCCAGGGCGACGAGCCGCGACTGCACGTCCGCGAGGGCGCTCTGCGCCTCCCGCGAGCGGCGGGCGCTCAACTGCCGGCCCGCGACGGCGATCGAGGCGACGACGCAGGCGCCGTCGTGGATCGGCAGCGCGTACTCGAAGACGCCTTCCGCGTACTCCTCCTCGGCGATCACGATTCCCCGCGCCCGGTCGCGTACCAGGAGCGCCTCGACGCCGGCGGTGGACCGCGCGGCCCCGGGGCCGCCCACGCCGACGAACTGGACGCCGCCGAGAAGGTCTTCCAGTTCGGCCGAGGAGAACTCCCACAGGAGCGCGCGGCCGGCGCCGGTGCACCAGATCGGGGTGGTCATTCCGGGATGCAGGTAGGAGGCGAGCAGGTCGCCCGGCGTCTCGGAGCGCAGCAGGAGCGCACCGGCGCCGCTGGCCGCCGCGATCTGCGCCGACATGCCCAGTCCGGTCGCGAGCCGGCGAAGTTCGCTGCGCGCCGCGCGCAGCCACGGCTGGTTGAGCACGCCGGCGGTCCGGAAGTACGCGTCGCCCGTGTTGAAGACGGCCGCGGGATCCCGCTCCAGGAATCCGAGTTCGCGCAGCTCGTGGGTCAGGCGGGAGACGCGGCTGCGCTCGATGCCGGTGGCCTCGGAGAGCCGCGAGGCGTTGTGGGCCAGGCGGCGCGAGCGCTCGCGCTGCACGACGGCATCGATCAGCGTCAGGCCCTGCAGGAAGGAGGACGGTTGGCTCATCGGGTCGTCACGATCTCATCGGCGGTCTCGGCGTTCGCTCTCGGGCGATGCGCCGTGCCCTCGGCCACGACGCGGCGGCTCAGCCGCCCCCACGCTGTATAGAGGTTAGCGGCGATCTGCCCGCTCGCCCGTTCCAGATCGAGAGACGAGATCGTCGCGTCGCCCTGGCGTCCGTAGAGCACCACGTCGTCTCCGATGCGAGCCTCCGGCACCTGCGTCACGTCCACGACGAGGGTGTTCATCGCCAGCCGGTCGACGACCGGGGCCGGCGTGCCGTGGATCAGCACGTGCGCGCGGCCGCCGAGCGCCCGGCTGTAGCCGTCCGCGTAGCCGAGGGGCACGACCGCAAGCCGAGACGGATGCCGCAGCCGATGCGTGCGGTCGTACCCGACCGTGCTGCCGGCCGGGTAGTCGTTGACGGCGGCGATCCGGGAGACGACGCGCATGGCGGGCCGGAGGTCGACGCCCGACGCCGACGTGTCGCCGTAGAGCGCGGCACCGATGCGGACGAGGTCGAACCGGGAGGCGGGGACGGTGAGCGCGGCGAAGGACGTCGCGCAGTGGCGTTCGACTCCCGGCGACCGCCTCCCGCCGAGGATCGCGGCGGCACGCCGGGACTCCTCCGCGAACGTCCGGGCACCGTCTGCGACGTCATCGGCATCCTCGCAGGGAAAGTGCGAGCACACGCCGGTCGGCCGGAGGTGCGGGTCGGCGGCGATCCGCTCCAGTTCGGACCGGGCGGCGTCGGAGGTGGTCCCGTGGATGCCGTCGCGACTGAGCCCGGTGGAGTTCAGCGAGACGTGGATGCGGATCCTGCCGCCGACGGCGCGCGCGGCCGCCGCGACGACCTCGGCGTGGCGTCCGCCGCCGACCCACTCCTCGATGTCGTGGCGGGCGCCGTCCTCGATCTCCTCGCGGAGTGCGGTGCGCAGCCGGAGGATGCGGCCGCGGAATCCGCCCGCACGGGCCGCAGCCGCCTCGTCGTTCGACGTCACCCCGATCGCGGTGACGCCGAACGACAGCAGGACGGGCAGAACGAGGTCGAGGCCATGGCCGTATGCGTCCGCTTTCACCACAGCGCACAGCGGCAGGTGCGGCCCGAGCTCGTCCCGCACCGCCCCGAGGTTGTGGGCGATCGCGGCGGTGTCGATCTCTATGCAGGTCGGCGTCGCGGTCATCGTCGGTCCTCGGCTCCTCGTCCGGCCTCTGTCAGCGCAGGCCTGCGCCGGGCCCGGTCGCGGGTTCTTCCGCGACGGGGTCGTCCGCCACGTCGACGGGCGCCTCCTCGGACACGGTCGCCGCGGCCTTCGCGCCACGTCGTCCGTAGCGCCACCAGAAGAACAGGTAGCACAGGCCGACGAACGGGATGCCGAAGTACAGCGCCGCGATCTGGGTCGGGTCGAACGCGATCGCGACCACCGAGACCAGCAGCAGCAGGAACGTCACGATCGGCAGGACGGGATACAGCGGGGTACGGTACGGCAGCGACGCGAGGTCGCCTCCCTCCCGCAGGAACTTCCGCCGGTGGAAGAACTGCGACGCCACGATCGACATCCACACCGCCACCACCGCGAATCCGGCGATCGACACGAGCACCAGGTAGACGGTCTGGGGCGCGATGACGCTCGAGATGAGCGACACGAGCCCGAGCACGATGCTCACGCACAGGGCGACCAGCGGAATGCCGCGGCGGGTCAGCTTGGTCAGGGGCTTGGGCGCGTGGCCTTCCTCGGCGAGCGAGAACAGCATCCGCGCGCACGAGTAGAGACCGCTGTTGCCGGCCGAGAGGAGCGCCGTGATGATGACGAAGTTCATGATGTCCGCCGCGTACGGGATGCCGACGTAGTGGAAGACGTCGACGAACGGGCTGCTGGTGACGCTCGCCTTGTCGTAGGGCAGGATGGCGGCGATCACGGTGATGGAGCCCACGAACAGGATCAGCAGACGCCACACCGTCGAGCGCAGAGCACGCGGGATGTTCTTTCCGGGGTCCTTCGTCTCGCCGGCGGCGACGCCGATGAGCTCCGACCCGCTGAACGCGTAGAAGACGGCCAGGGTCGTGACGACGACGCCGCCGACGCCGTGCGGGAACAGCCCGTTCGGGGTCATGAAGTTGCTCAGCAGCACGGCGGGCGGGTGCTCGGTCGACAGCGGGGTGATGCCGAAGATCGCGGCGCCGCCGAGCACGATCAGGGCGACGATCGCGACGACCTTGATGAGGGAGAACCAGAACTCCAGCTCACCGAAGACGCGGGCGGAGATCGCGTTGATGGTGAACAGGCCCGCGGCGAAGATGAGGCACCACACCCACACGTCGACGTGCGGGAACCAGCGCTGCATCAGGATGCCGGCGGCGGTGAACTCCGAGCCGAGGGCGACGACCCAGCACAGCCAGTACAGCCACGCGGTGGTGAACCCGGTCGCGGGCCCGATCGACCGCGCGGCGTAGATGTGGAAGGCGCCGGAGACCGGGTACGCGATCGCCAGCTCGCCCAGGCACGCCATCACCAGATAGACGACGAGCGCTCCGACGAGGTAGGCGATGATCGCGCCGAGCGGGCCCGCCTGGCTGATCGTGTAGCCGGAGCTGAGGAACAGCCCGGATCCGATCACGCCGCCGAGGGCGATCATGACCAGGTGCCGCGCGTCCATGGAACGCTGCAACCGGCGCAGGGGCACCTGGGTGGCGGTGGTGTGAGGCAGAGCGTTGGGCAGCTCTGCCTCTTGGAATGTCTGGCTCATGGGAAGAGTCACCAATCGGGTCACGGGTGGAATGGCGTGCTTGATCATCACAACATTGTGTGAATACTGCACGGGGGATATTTCCGGGAGATTACCCGGCGGCCGACCCCCGCGCAAGGGTTCGACGCGACGAACACGGCGTCCGAACGGAATCGGGCGAACGGGCGGCGGCGCGGTCGAATCGACATGCTCCCCGGCCGTTCTGACAGGCGCGGGCCGACACGGCGGTTCCGGAGACTGGATCGGTCCCTCCCCCCCGACTTTACAAAGGAGTCCGACGTGAACCGTCATGACATCGCGCTGATCGGCTTCGGCGGCGTGAACCGAGCGCTCGCCCAGATCATCCACGAGCGGGCGGACGAGCTCACCGATCAGCTCGGCTTCGCGCTGCGCGTCGTGGCCATCACGGACCTGCGTCTCGGCTCCCTCATGCAGGCCGACGGGATCGATCTCGGCGAGGTGTTCGCGATGTCGCCGATGGACACGTTCGCCGGACGGCCGGGCGGGGCGGCCGTCCCGCAGAACGACTTCGTCATCCGCAACACGACGGCGGACATCGTCGTCGAGGCCACGTTCACGAACCCGCTCGACGGCGAGCCGGCCGTCTCCCACGTCCGCGCGGCGATCGAGAGCGGCAAGAGCGTCGCCACCACCAACAAGGGACCGGTCGCGCTGGCGGGCACCGAGCTGAACCGCCTCGCCGCCGCGCACGGCGTCACCTTCGAGTACGAGGGGTCGGTCGTCAGCGGCACGCCGATCCTGCGATTCGCCGGCGAGACGCTCAAGGGCCTGCGGGTGAACGGCGTCCAGGGCATCCTGAACGGGACGAGCAACTACGTCCTCGGCCAGATGGAGAGCGGGATGACGCTCGACGACGCCGTCGCCGAGGCCCAGGCGCTCGGCTACGCCGAAGCCGACCCCACCGCGGACATCGAGGGGTCCGACGTCCAGCTGAAGATCGTGATCCTCGCCAACGAGATCCTCGGCGCGCAGATCACCACCGCGGACGTCGAGCGCCGCGGAATCTCCGAGGTCAGCGCGGCCGACATCATCGACGCGGCCGCCCGCGGGAGCCGCTGGAAGCTGATCGGCTCGGCATCCCGGGATGCCGACGGGAACGTCGTCGCCACCGTCGAGCCGGTGGCCCTTCCCTCGACCCATCCGCTGGCAAGCGTCAGCGGCCCGACCAACGCCGTCTCGTTCGACACCGATCTGCTCGGCACGGTCACCGTCTCCGGCCCCGGCGCCGGGCGCATGGAGACCGCCTACGCCCTGCTGTCCGACATCATCGCGATCGACGCGCACCAGCGCAGCATGATCGGAGCATCCGAATGAGCGACACCGTCCTGGCCGTCGAACCCGCCGCGGCCGGCCGGCCGTCCTTGATCGTGACCGACCCCTACACCGGGGCGACGATCGGCATGGTCGCGGAGAACGACCCGGCCGAGCTCGACGCCCTGCTCGACCGCGCCCGCACCGGGTACGCACTCTCCCGGTCGCTGTCGCGCTTCGCGCGCCACGAGATCCTGGCCCGCGCGGCCACGCTCCTGCGGGAGCGGGAAGACGAGGCGGCGGACCTCATCGTGCGAGAGGCCGGCAAGACGATCCGGCAGGCGCGCAAGGAGGTGCGGCGCGCGACCATGACCCTGTCACTGTCCGCCGACGCCGCCCGCTCCGACGCCGGCGAGGTCATCCCGTTCGACGCGTTCGAGGGATCCGAGAGCCGCCGCGGCTGGTTCACCCGCGAGCCCCTGGGGATCATCGTCGCGATCACCCCGTACAACGACGCGCTGAACCTGGTCGCCCACAAGATCGGCCCCGCGATCGCCGGCGGCAACGCGGTGATCCTGAAGCCGTCGCAGCTCACTCCCCTGACCGCGCGGTTCCTCGTCGGTCTGCTGATCGACGCCGGCCTGCCGGACGAGATCGTCACCGTCGTGCACGGCGACCGGCACCTCGCGCAGGCGCTCGTGAGCGCGCGGGATGTCCGGATGGTGTCGTTCACGGGCGGCTTCGCCACCGGCGAGGCGATCGCCCGCAATGCGGGTCTCAAGAAGCTCGCGATGGAGCTGGGCGGCAACGCGCCGGTGATCGTGTTCGCCGACGCCGATGTGGATGCCGCCGTCGAGGCCTGCGTCTCGGGCGCCTTCTGGGCCGCCGGGCAGAACTGCGTCGGCGCGCAGCGCATCCTGGTGGAGCGCGAGATCTACGCGCGGTTCCGGGAGCGCTTCGTCGCGCAGACGGTCGCGCTGCGCGCGGGCGACCCTTCGGACGAGGCCACCGATGTGGGGCCGATGATCACCCCGGCCTCCGCCGAGCGCGCGGAGCGGGTCGTCGCGGATGCCGTCGCCGCCGGCGCGCGCGTCCTGGCCGGGCACCGACGCGAGGGATCCGTCTACTGGCCGACCGTCGTCGAGGGCGTTCCGTTCTCGTGCGAGCTCTGGGCCGACGAGGCCTTCGCCCCCGTCGTCGTGCTGTCGCCCTTCGACACCGAGGAGCAGGCGATCCTGCAGGCCAACGAGATCGACTACGCGCTGCACGCCGCGACGTTCACCGGCGACCTCGGGCGCGCGCTGCGCGTGTCGGAGCAGCTGGAGGCGGGCGGCGTCATGATCAACGACTCGTCGGACTACCGCGTCGACAGCATGCCGTTCGGCGGCGCGAAGTACGGGAGCATGGGCCGCGAAGGGGTGCGGTTCGCCTACGAGGAGATGACCCAGCCCAAGGTCATCTGCATCAACGCATGACCGCCGCCTCCTTCCGCGTCGAGCGGGACTCCCTCGGCGAGCTCCGCGTTCCCGCGGACGCCTACTGGGGCATCCACACCGCCCGGGCGCAGGAGAACTTCCCGATCAGCGACACGCCGATCGGGCGGCATCCCGCTCTGGTGGAGGCGCTCGCCACGGTGAAGCAGGCGGCCGCGGCGGCGAACCTCGAGCTGGGGCTGCTGCCGGCGGCCACGGCCGACGCGATCGCGCACGCGTGCGAGCGGGTGCGGCGCGGCGAGCTGCACGATCAGTTCGTCGTGGACGTCATCCAGGGCGGCGCCGGCACGAGTTCGAACATGAACGCCAACGAGGTCGTCGCCAACGCGGCCCTCGAGCGCCTCGGTCTCTCCCGCGGGCGGTACGACGTCGTTCATCCGATCGACGACGTCAACCGCAGCCAGGCCACCAACGACGTCTATCCCACCGCGATCAGGATCGCCGTCACCCGCGGCATCCAGGGGCTCCGGGCCGAGCTCGCCGGACTCGCCGGGGCGTTCGCGGACCGCGGGATGGCCTTCGGTGCCATCGGCAAGGTGGGGCGCACGCAGCTGCAGGATGCCGTGCCCATGCGGCTCGGGGACGAGTTCACCGCCTTCGCCGTCGCGATCCGCGAAGACGTGCAGCGCCTCGAGGAGGTCGTGCCGCTGCTGCTCGAATGCAGCCTCGGCGGCACCGCGATCGGCACCGGCGTCACCGCTCCCCAGGGCTACCGGGAGCGGGTCCTCAACCACCTCGGTGAACTCTCCGGGCTGCCGATCACCGCTGCCGCGCACCTGTTCGAGGCGAGCTGGGACACGAGCGCGTTCTTGACGGCATCCAGCCTGCTGCGGCGGTGCGCGGTGAAGCTGTCGAAGATCAGCAGCGATCTGCGCCTGCTCGCAAGCGGACCGCAGACCGGTCTCGGGGAGATCCGCCTGCCGCCGAGGCAGGCCGGGTCGTCGATCATGCCGGGAAAGGTGAACCCGGTCATCCCCGAGACCATCAACCAGATCGCGTTCGCCGTCATGGGCGCGGACGTGACCGTCGGCATCGCCGGCGAGGCCGGACAGCTGCAGCTGAACGCCTTCGAGCCGGTCATCGCGCACTCGCTGCTGCAGTCGGTCGCGTGGCTGACCAACGGGGCGCGGATCCTGCGCGTGCTGTGCGTCGACGGCATCCTCGCCAATGAGGAGGTCCTGGCCGCGAATGCGGCGAACGCGGTCGGGGCGGTGACGGCACTGGTCCCCGTGATCGGCTACGAGGCCGCCGCGCGTGCGGCCACGCAGGCACTGCGCACCGGTGAGCCGATCGCGGATGCCGTGGCGGCGCACGCGGACCTCTCCGGTGCGGACGTCGGCCGGCTCCTGGCCGGGGCCGGCTGACCCGCCCGGTCAGCTCCGGTCGATCGCGCGCGTGAGGGAGACCGCGGTGACCGTGTTCGCAACCCCCGGGATCGCGGCGACCTGTTCCCAGATCTGTCCGATGCGATCCATCGAGTCGGCCTGCAGCGTGACGAACAGGTCGTACTCGCCGGAGAGCACGTCGCATCGCACGACCTCGGGGATGCGCCGCAGTTCGGCCACGACGCGGTCGTCGCGCATCCGGTCAGCGCGGTAGATCATCACGATCGCCGTCACCTGGCGGGCGGCCGACGAACCGCGCACGACCGTGTAGCCGGCGATGACGCCGTCGCGCTCCATCCGCTCGATGCGCTGCCGGACAGCGTTCCGGGAGAGGTGGACCTGGAGCGCGACGGACGCCAGAGGGGTCCTCGCGTTCGCGGTCAGCATCTCCACGATCCGGAGATCGATCTCGTCGAGGTGCGAGTTCGCCATTCAGTCCTCCGTGCATTATCAGCAATTGCAATTGCCAATCCCACACGCTACCGTAACCAGCATCCACCGCTCACCCTCGTCTCAAGGATTCCGATGTCCGAACGTCCCGACCGGAAACGCGCCGGCACCCTGTCCGACCTCAGCCTCGCCGTGCACGGGGGAAACCTCCTCGACTCGACGAAGGCGCTGCGCACGCCGCTGGTGATGGCGAACTCCTACGCCCTGCCGGACGACCCGAGCGAGATCAGCTGGTCGGCGACGGCGCCCGGCCTCTACACCCGCAACACCGGCGTCAACCAGCAGGCGCTGCAGGAGAAGCTCGCCGCTCTCGACGGCGGCGAGGACGCGGTCGCCCTGGCCTCCGGCGTCGCCGCGCTGCACGCCGTGTTCTTCACGCACGTCCGGGTCGGTGACCACGTCGTGGTCAGCGACGTGACCTACGAGGCGACGTGGCGCCTGTGGACCGAGCTGCTCCCCGGCCGCTACGGGATCGAGGCGACGTTCGTGGACGTGGGCGATCTCGACGCGGTGCGCGCCGCCATGCGCCCGAACACGCGGCTCGTCTGCATCGAGGCGATCGCGAATCCGACGACGAAGGTCGCCGACGTCGCCGCGATCGCGGCGATCACCCACGAGGCCGGAGCGATCCTCATGGTCGACTCCACCTTCACTCCCCCGCCGCTGTACCGCCCGCTGCGCGACGGCGCCGACCTCGTCGTCCACTCGCTGACGAAGTACATCAACGGACACGGCGATGCGATGGGCGGCGCCGTGATCGGCTCCCGCGAGCTGATCGAGCCGATCAAGGCAGACGCCATGGTGGATGTCGGGGGAATCATCTCGCCGTTCAACGCCTGGCAGATCCACCGGGGATCGGTCACGCTGCCGCTGCGTCTCCGCCAGCACACCGCCTCGGCCCAGGCGGTCGCCGAGCGCCTCGCCGCAGACCCGCGCGTCGCGTACGTCTTCTACCCCGGGCTGCCGTCCCATCCCGACCACGAGCTCGCCAGGCGTCAGTTCGGCGACCGGGGATTCGGCGGGATGCTCGCGTTCGCGGTGGACGGCGATCCCGATGTCCAGAACCGCTTCGTCGCCAACCTCCGCCTGATCACCTCGGGGTTCTCCCTCGGACACGACGACTCGCTCATCGTGCACACCGGAACCGAGGGCGGTCGCGTCGCGACGTACCCGGATCCCTTCCGGCGCCTCGGTCATCTCCGGCTGTCCGTCGGCCTCGAAGAGACGTCCGATCTGCTCGCGGACCTCGACGCGGCGCTCGACGCCACCTTCTGAAACGCCGCTTCCGACCTCACGGCCCCTCGATGCGGTCGAGCGGGTCCTCGGCGGGCTCGGGGACGACGTGGAGCCCTTCGGGCGAGTTGGCCGTGACCCCCCCGAGGGCTTCGAGCCAGTTGCGATTGAGGGTCGGGCGCCGGCTGCCGTAGTACTTGTAGGTCAGCGACGAGTGCGCGTGGATCCACACGCTCGTGCGCCCGTCGCCAGGCTGGGGTCGTCCCGCCACGTGAACACGAACGGCTCGTCGCGGCGCAGCTTGTTGGTGATCACCTGCTGCAGGTGCAGGAGCAGTCGGTCTTCGAACTCCACCCTGATGTCGTGCTCGTAGGTCAGCCGTCCCATGGGAGGCTCCACAGGTGCTTCCGCGCTTCCCCGTCGGCAGCGGGTGACGGAGGCATTGGCCCGGCTGCGGACGACCTACTCTTCTGGGCGGTTCCGCCTTCCAGCATCCTCGCCCTATCCGAAAAGCGCAAGATGGTCGCCCGTCGCGCAACCGTTCCGTGAGCGAGAAGAGACCCGGATCACCAGGTCTCTTCTCGTTCTCGTGAGGACGTCAGTCCGAGACTGCACCCGGCATTGCGGGCTCAGCGGAGTTCGACGGGTTTGCGGTCTCGAATTCGGCGGGCAGCTCGAGCGGGCGTCGCGAGTAGTACGTCTTCGCCCGACGGGAGAAGATCGCGAGGGGGATGAAGCCGAGCGCGATCAGCCCGACACCGACGATGTTGACGACCGGCGCGTTGTTGGGGATCGAGGCGACGAACACCCAACCGAGGAAGACGGCTCCGAGCGCGGGCCACAGGCCGATGAGGAGGAAGTTCTTGAGCGACTTGGTGAGTACGCGCCGGTACGCCACCACCACCGCGACGCCCGCGAGCGTGTAGTAGAAGGCGACGAGGAGGCCGGTGGACGAGATCGCGTTCGTCATGATGTCCGCGACGCTGCCGAGGAAGTTCGACCCGACGAACAGCACCAGCGACACGCCCGCGACGACCACGGTGGCGAAGGCCGGCGTCTTCCATCGCGGATGCACCCGCCCGAGTGCGCGCGGCATGGTGTTGTCGCGCCCCATGGCGAACAGCGTCCGGGTGACCTGGACGAGGGCCGTCTCCAGGGTGGCGATCGTGGACAGCGCGAAGGCGAGCAGCAGGAGCTTGCCACCGATGCCGGGCCAGATGATCTCGCCGAGCGCGCTGAGCACATTGGCGCTGTTGGCTTCGATCGACTTGGTCGACATCAACGTCAGGACCGCGACGGTGTAGATCTCGAACAGCACGAAGACGATGGCCACGCCGATCAGCCCCGCCCGGCCCGCGGACTTGTGGCCGTCGACCGCCTCCTCGTTGAGGTTCGAGCTGACATCCCACCCCCAGAAGTAGAAGGCGGCGACCAGGGCTGCGGCCACGAATACGCCGGGTCCTGCGAGATGCGACAACCCGAACCAGCTCCACGAGAATGTCAGCCCGGCGTGGGCAGTGGTCGCGGCGCGAACCAGCGCGAGCACTCCGAAGAGGAGCAGGATGCCGACCTCGGTGATCCCCATGATCCATTGGGCGCGGGCGGTGATGTGCACGCCGAAGTAGACCAGGCAGGCCATCACGACGAACCAGACGGCGCCCACGGTCGTGACCAGCGCCACGTTGTCCACCTGGTCCGGTGCGAACAGCGACACCGTCATGGACCCCGCCGGCAGGGCCGCGGCGAGCATGAACAGGATCATCGAGATGACCATCGCCCACCCCGACAGGAACCCGAGGACGGGGTGCAGGGCTCGCGCGACCCACGAGTAGGTGGCACCGGCGTTGACGTCTGCGCGGCCCAGGTAGAGGAAGGCCCACGCGATGCCCAGCATGGGGATCGCGCACCAGAGCAGGGCTGCGGGTGCGCCGACGCCCGCCACGGCGATGAGGGTCGCGGTCGTCGCCGCGATCGTGTAGGCGGGCGCGCTGCCGGCGACCGCCATGACGGCGACGCCTGCGGCGCTGATTCCACCGGCCTGGAGTTGGTGGGTGGGCTCCTGAAGTGATTCAGGCTCGGACGTGGACATGGGAATACCTTTCGTGGGTGTCGCAGAGCGCGCCGGAGGGCGCGGCGAGGGATGCCTGCGCGGCGCCGGGCGGCGACGACGGGCGTTGCCGAAGGGACGCCTGCCGTCGAGGCAGGCGTCCCCGAACGGGGTGTCAGTCGGCTGTCGGCGTCCCCGGTGCGGAGGAGTCCGCGGCGAGGCCTTCGATCGCGGGAACGCCCCAGCCGTACGCGAGCTTCGCGACTTCGAGCACGAAGAACGATTCGGTGGAGAGCACTCCGGGGACGGAGCCGATCTTGTTCTGCAGGACGTCGGTCATGTCGGCGATGTCGCGGGCGATCACCTCGACCAGCACGTCGAAGCGGCCGGAGGTCATGACGACGTAGCTCGACTCGTGCATCGCCGAGAGGGCGGCACACACGTCCCGCGCGGTTCCGGGGCTGGTGCGGACACCGACGATCGCGAGCAGATCGAATCCGATCGCCAGCGGATTCGCGATGCCGACGACCTGCAGGATGCCCTCATCTTGCAGGCGCTTCGCCCGGTACCGGATCGACGAGGCAGGCACCCCGAGCTCCTCGCCCAGGTTGCTGAACGAACGCCGGCCGTCGATCTGCAGCGCGGCCACGATCTTCAGATCGAGGTCGTCGAGGCCGGGGGTCGCATCCATCGTCACAGGCTATCGTCGTCCGCCGAGCCTCAATCGCCGATGTGGATGACGGACGTGCGCAGGTCGGTCATGTCGTGCAGCGTGTACATCCCGCCGATCCGCCCCCAACCGGTGCCCTTGCCGCCCGCGCCGCCGAACGGCATGTTGATGTCCCACCAGCCGTTCGACTCGTTGAGCAGCACCTGGCCGGTCTCGAGCTCCTCGAGGAAGCGGTAGCCCCGGGCGATGTCGCGCGTGAAGACCGCCGACTGCAGACCCAGAGAATCCGCGTTCGCGATCCGCAGCGCATCGTCGTCGTCCTGCGCCGTGATGATGGGCAGCACGGGCCCGAACGATTCCTCCCGCGAAAGCAGTGCGTCCTCGGTGACGCCGTCGACGATGGTGAAGTCGTAGTACAGGTCGGTGGCGAAGCCGGGCGCGCGTCCGCCGCCGAGCAGCACGTCGAAACCGTGGGCGCGAGCTTCCGCCAGGTGCCGGTCCATCTTGGCCGCGACGCCCTCGTTGTTCAGCGGACCGAGGTTGGTGGACTCCTCGAACGGGTTGCCGAGCTTGACGGTCCTGGCATACGCGAGGGCCGCGTCGACGAAGGAGTCGTGGGCGTCGCGGTGGACGATCACCCGCTCGGTGGCGCAGCACACCTGGCCGGCGCAGTAGAACGCGGAGTCGACAGCCGCCTTCGCCGCCCGCTGCATGTTGGCGTCGTCCAGGACGACGACGGGTCCGTTGCCGGAGCACTCCATGACGGACCGCTTGAGGCCTGCCGCGGCCTGGATCTTCGCGCCGGTCGCCGACGAGCCGATGAAGCCGATCGCGTCGATCCCGCGGTGGGAGACGAGCTGGGAGCCGAACGCCCCCTCGCCCGGCAGGATGTTGACGAGTCCCTCGGGCAGGCCGGCTTCGGCAAGGTATTCCATCGCCTTCAGCACCGTGAGCGAGGTGTGGATCGGCGGCTTCACGACGAGCGCGTTGCCGGTCGCCAACCCCGGGGCGGCGAACTCCGTGAACATCAGGAGGGGGAAGTTCCACGGGGTGATGATCGCCCACGTGCCGACGGCCTGACGCCAGGTGTGCATCCGCTTCTTCGTGTCGGACGAGGGAATCGTCTCACCGTAGAGGCGCAGGGCGTCCTCCGCGTGGAGGTGGAAAAGCTGCGCGGCCTCGGTGACGTCGGCGCGCGACTCGCTGATGGGCTTTCCCTGCTCGAGGGTCTGCAGCAGGGCGAGTTCCTCGACGTGCTCGGCGAGCTTGTCGCCGATGCGGTGGCAGAGCTCGGCGCGCTTCCACACACCGACCTTGCGCCACTCGCGTTGCGCACGGTTGGCCGCGGCGACGGCACGGTCGAGGTCGGTTCGTGAGGGCACCGGGAGCGCGGCGATGAATTCGCCTGTCGCGGGGCTGATGACCTCGAAGCGTTCGCTTCCGGTGCCATCGGTGTAGGCCCCGTCGATGAACAGCTGTGGCGTGGCGGTGAGGGTCTGGGCATACATGGCGCGTTCTCCTGTCGTCGTTGACGCATGTGTGATGCTCAGCAAACCTAGACACGAGGTTGTCGTCTGCGCAAGTCTTTGGTCACCTTTTTAACGACCTGTTTTCTTCTGCCTATTTTGGTTGCGGATTCGACATATTCCTCCCGCTATGGTTGTGGACGCATCGGCGCCGTGCGGGCGCCGGATGCATCGAACCGACGGAAGGATCGCGAGACGTGGAGCGTCTGACAAGTTTCGAAGTGGCCGAGCAGCAATCGGACCGCAGCCGCGCGAGGGCGTTGCTGTCCGAGGCCAAGCGAACCTCGTTCTGGCTCGACGATCTCGGGTTTCCCGTGGAGGCGCCGCCGCTGGCCGGCGAGAGTTCCGCGGATCTCGTCGTGGTGGGCGGCGGCTACACCGGGCTGTGGACGGCGCTGCGCGCGAAAGAGCGCTACCCGGACCTCGACGTGGTGCTGATCGAGGCGCACCGGGTCTCGTGGGCGGCATCCGGCAGGAACGGCGGCTTCTGCGAGCCGAGCCTCACCCACGGGCGATCCAACGCGAGCACGCATCTGCCGGGTGAGGAGCCGTTGCTCGCCCGTCTGGGTGAGGAGAACCTGGCCGAGCTGCTCGCCGCGCTCGACCGGTACGGCATCGATTGCGACGTGCAGCCCCATGGAGTGATCAAGCTCGCCACCGAACCGCACCAGGAGGCCGCCATCCGGCGGCTCGCCGCCACCGACCCGTCGGTGCGGGTCCTCGCCGACGACCAGCTCCAGGCGGAGGTCCGTACGGCGGCTGCCCGCGTCGGCGGCTGGGCCACGGAGGAGGGGGTCGTCCTCAATCCGGTGAAGCTCGCCCGCGGACTGGCGGATGCCTGTGTCGCGCTGGGCGTCCGCATCCACGAGAACACCGCCGCCACGCGCCTGCGCAGCCTCGGGCACGGCCGCGGGGTCGTCGTGCAGACATCGCACGGCCGCATCACCGGGCGCCAGGTCGTGCTCGCGACCAACGGATTCCGCTCGCTGCTGCGACGCACCCGGCTGTTCACCGTCCCCGTGTACGACTACGCGATCGTGACCGAACCGCTCACCCCGGATCAGCGGGCCGCCCTCGGGTGGCAGAAGGCGCAGGGCGTCACCGACCTCAACAGCCGCTTCCACTACATGCGTCTGCTCAAGGACTCGGCCGGTCGGGATCGGCTGCTGCTGGGCGGGTATGACGCCGTCTACCACTTCGGACGACGAGTGAAGCCCGAATACGACATCAGCGAGTCGACGTTCGAGCGCCTCGCCGTGCACATGGGGGTCTTCTTCCCGCAGCTCGCCGACGTGAAGTACACGCACGCCTGGGGCGGCATGATCGACACCTGCAGCCGGTTCTTCTCGTTCTTCACGCTCGCCGGGCACCGGCAGGTCGCCGCAGCAGCCGGCTTCACGGGTCTCGGCGTCGCGGCGACGCGCTTCGCTGCCGACGTGATGCTCGACCTGCTCAACGGGGAAGACACCGAGCGTTCGCGGACGAAGCTGGTGCGCAAGCGCCCCCTCCCCTTCCCGCCGGAGCCGTTCGTCTGGCCCGCCATCCGGTTCACCTCGGCGATGATGGCGCGGTCCGACCGCCGCGAAGGACGCCGGGGCCTGTGGCTCTGGATGCTGCAGAAGTGCAAGGTCGGTTTCGACTCGTGACGGAGCTCACCGCGCCTCTGGTCGCGGCATCCCGGGAGCGGTACCATTCTAGCGTCGGGCCTCGGGCATCCGAGAGGCCTCAACGGCGAGGGAGTTCCCGTGGCTGGCACCTCGGAACGTGCGCAGGGCACCGTCCATGTGATCGGCGGCGGTCCGGTCGGTCTCTTCCTGGCGGCACTGCTGCAGTCCGTCCCCGGTCAGCGGGTGCGGGTCTACGAGAAACGGCCGGAGTACACGCGCAACCGCATGGTCACGCTGGCGCCCTATCTCCTGGCGGACACCATCGAGAGCTATCGGGCGGACACGATCGACGGTCAGCACGTCGAGGCCATCTTCGACCGCGTCGAGTTGGAGACGCGTCTCGCCTACCGGCACACCGTCGCCTCCGACCTGCGGGCGCTCGTGCAGGAGTGGACGCAGGGCTTCGTCCCGCTCAAGACCATCGAACGCGGTCTCAGTGAGCTGATCCGCTCGCGCGGCTCCGGGGACGTCGAGTTCGTCTTCGCCGATGTCAGTGGCGAGGACGCACTCGCACTCGCGGAGCCGCACGACGTCATCGTGGACTGCGGCGGCACGCACGCCGTCCTGCGGGATCTGCTGGCCGTCGGCGACGAGTCCGGAACGCGGGGCGCGAACACGTGGCTGCTCAATCTCGAGCACGCGCTCATGATCACTTTCCTCTACGACGCACCGTTCGAGTGCGACGAGTTCTGCAAGTACTACAAGAATCTCGAGAACACCGGCTACAAGTTCATCCCGTCCGTCAAGAGGACCAGCTACGACGGCAACGTCACGCACGTGACCGGCATCGTGAGCATCAGCCGAGCGGAATTCGAGGCCATGCCGTCGCGCTTCAGCGGCGCCTGGTTGCGCGAGAACTTTCCGCTCATCGCGACGTCGATGGACGGGTTCATCAGCCGGATGCAGCAGCAGAGCCCCGGCAACGTCGTCGGCGACCTGGAGATCGTCCGGATCCCGCTCAACGTGTACCACGCATGGAACACGACGTCCCGCCGCTGGCACGATTCCGGTGAGGACCACGCGCTCGCGCGCACCCCGGTGTTCCTGCTGGGGGATGCCGCGATCGGGTCGCCGTACTTCCAGTCCATCTCGCTCGGCTTCGAGTGCGCGTTCCACCTGGCCGGGCACCTCGCGAACACCCGGCTGCCCCTCGGTGTCGTCTTCGAGCGTTACGAGACGTTCATGGGTCAGCAGTGGCTCCGCGTCTACATGCGCAGCCAGATGATCAAGCACAACAAGGATCTGCTGCAGGTCGTCGACGACACGAACGGGCTGCTCTCCCAGCTGCACATCTACTGAGCTCGGTCACCCGCTCAGGTTCCGAGCGTGAGGCTGGGCGATTCCCCGTACGCGTCGCGGTACGCGCCCGCGAAGCGCCCCAGATGCGCGAACCCCCACTGTCGCGCGATCCCGGCAACCGTGGCACCGGCCACCGGATCGGCAGCCAGGAGGTCACGGCGCACCGCCGCCAACCGCTCGGCGCGCAGATACGCCATCGGCGACATTCCGTAGGCCTTCCGGAACCCGTACTGCACACCCCGGACGCTGAGTCGCGCCGCCGCGGCGACGTCGTGGACGGTGATGGGTTCGCAGAGGTGCTCGTCGATGTAGCTGCGTGCGCGACGCGCCGCCGCCGGGGCGGATGCCGTCCACTCGCCGGGTCCCTGAAAGCCGAACACAGCGATCGCGGTGGCGATCAGCGCGCGAGTGGCTTCCTGCCGAACCAGCACGTTGCCGGACATCTCCGACTGCAGGACGAGGTCTCGGTAGAGGGCGGTGGTCGCGAGCCACAGCCGTTCCATCTCGGGAGAGACCGGCCTGGCCGCTGTCCGGTCGAGGGTCGCGGGCTCGTCGACGAGCGCTTCACGCACGACGGCGCGAACGTCTGGTCGCAGGACCTCGAGCAGGGCCGCGGTGGCCGCGTCGCGGTCGAACGTCTCGTCCGCGGTCTTCTGGAGCATGATCCTCACCCCATCGCGATCACGGGGTTGCCCCGGCGATCTCGTCGCCCGCCACGCTACTCCGGTCTCCCCCGGGCGCAAGGGTCGACGTGGCGTCCGCGGCGCAGGATACTGGCGTCATGCCATCCGCCACCCGCACCATTCGGATCGCCGCCCCGATCGAGACGGTGTTCGCATTCTTCACCGACCCCGCGAACGACCTGAAGTGGCGGACGGGGGTGAAGGAGATGCGCGCGGACGGGGAGGCGCGTGTCGGCGCGACCGTGCACCAGGTCGTTTCGGGGCCGGGTGGCCGGTCGATCGATGCCGATATCCGGATCACGGAGTACACCGCTCCGACGCGCTACGCGTTCACGACGGTGAGCGGTCCTGTCCGCCCGACCGGTGGCTTCACGTTCGCCTCGGCCGAGGGCGGCACGACCGTGACCTTCGCGCTCGATGCCGAAGTGAGCGGGCTCAAGAAGATCTTCATGGGCGGCCCGGTCCAAAAGAGCATGGACGCGGAGATGTCCGCACTCGACCGGGCGAAAGCGCTCTTGGAGCAGTAGCCGCGGGAACGTTCCGCGCGTTCAGCGGTCGAGGACGTACTTCGGGCTGACGCCGTACGCGGCCCGGAACCAGGCCGCGAACCGGCTCGGGGAGGAGAAGCCCCAGCGCAGCGAGATGTCGCGGACCGTGTCGCCGCGCGTGGGATCGCCGGCGAGCAGGTCGTCGTAGGCGGCTGCCAGGCGGGCGTGGCGCAGTGCCGCGGCCGGTGAGGCGGCTTGCGGGTGGTGCGCCCGGAACGCGTCCACGAGATCGGGGACCGAAGCGCCCGCGGCGTCGGCCGCGTCTTCGACGGTGATGGGGAGGGACGCGAACTCGTGCAGGAACTCCACTCCGACGCGGTAGACCTGCATCCGGCGCTCCGCCGAGACGTGCCGCTCGTGCCGGTCGCCCGTCAGCCGGAAGCACTCGAGCGCCGCGACTTTCAGCAGACGGCTCGCTGAGGCGCGGACCAGCTCGTTGTCGAGCAGGCCCACGTCGACGTCGCCCTGAATCAGACCGAGCACCGCGAGCCATTGCGCCCCCGCCTGCGGATTCACCGGCTCGGCGCCGTCGAACGCGACAGTCAGATCGTCGTCCGCGTAGAGGAGGCGAGCCGTCCGCTGCAACGCACGAGGGTCGAAGGCGGCCAGCTGGGTGCCCTGGTCGCTGCAGGCGGAGAACGGGATGCCGGGACGGAAGAGCGCCGGTGCGGCGGCGAGGTCGCCGTCGCCATCCCGGCTCTCCCACGGGCTCGGGGCCAGAGCGTTGATGATCACCACCCAATCCATCTCGACCGTGGACCCCATCACGCCGTCCCAGTGCGACCGGGCCACGAAGAAATCCTCGTCGCCGGCGATTCGTTGCGAGAACCGCCCGAAGCCGCGGTCGAGGGCGACCGCACCGTACACGTCGGCCAGCCACTGCTCGCTCACGCCCGGGTCGGACGAACTGAACGTCATGCTCGAGTACGCCATCAGTCGCCCCCTCCAGAATCGGCGGTCATGGCATCCCGCGCCGCTTTCGGCTGCTCCCGGAGAGTCGAACCGGGGTGCTCGCCGAAGGCCGCGAAATAGTCCGCCGCGAATCGGGAGGGGTGGGCGAAGCCCCATCGGCGCGCGATGAGAGCCACGACTCCCGGTTCGGTGGCGACAAGCAGCTCCGCACGGGCTGCGGCGAGTCGCTCCCGGCGGACGTATTGCAGGGGACTGATTCCCAGCTCGCGCTGGAACAGCGCCTGGATACCGCGGACGGACATCCGGGCCGCCTCGGCGACGGCCGCGACGGTGATCGGCTGCGCCAGGTGCTCGTCGATGTAGGCGATCGCTCGACGCAGAGCCGTCGACAGTGCGTGCTCCGTCGCCTCTCGGACGATGGGGTACGTCGCCGCGATCGCGGCGATGAGTGTCTCCAGCGCGTTGGCGTGGATGAGCGGATCGTCGAGGACGTCTGGCGCTGACAGCAGCGTGGCGTTGAGCATCCGCACCACCGCCTCCACGACGCGGGTGTCGGCGTTCTCGCTGTTCAGAGCTGCCATGCTCGGGTTGGGTCCCCCGGTGTACGGGGCGAGCCGGTCTGCGGGGAACCCGACGTTGAGGGTTCTCGTCGACGTCCAGCGCAGGCGGGTGCCGGTGCCCGGCGGGACGATGAAGGGCGCCGTGATCCGCTTGACCGTGTCCTTCCCGTGCCATCGGATGTCGCCCTCCATCACGGACACCGTGTAATCGGGCAGTTCACCGGAATCGAGAGCGGCCGCGGTGGGGAACAACATGGTCGCGACCGTCAGACCGCTGTCCAGCACCACGCCGTCGACCGCGAACGCGAAGTCCCGGGCCGGATCGGACTCGAAACGGATCGGGTTGCCGAACATCTCCTTGACCGTCGCCGCGGAGACATCGGGATCCCGCGTGCTCACCGCAAAACGCTGCACGGTCACGACGTCCGCCGCCCTCCCGGCCACCTCGCCGGCTCTGATGCTCCGCCACGCGTCGGCCACGCGGCCTCTCAAACCAAGCTACGCCGCTAGCCGAATCGCGCAAGACCCGACCTGATGCGGCGGCGGAGGATGTCACTCGGAATGTGTGCTCGGCTCGTTCGCGAGTCGTGTCGGCTCACGACCTTCTCATGCACCAGAGATCGAGTGCGCCGGCGTCGATGCCGCTCCGCGACGACCGGCACGAGCCAGCTCCCGCGCAGTGAGAATGACCCACAGCACGAGGCTGAGAGTCCATGCCCGGAAGAGCACGGCACCGACCAGACCCGGGATGAAGAATCCTGCGAGGACGAGGACTGGAGCGAGGAAGGGAAGGGTGCGAAGCCACGCCGAGTCCGTCCGCCCTCGGTGCAGGAACATCAGGACGGTGGTGAGGAGCACAACGACGAAGAACGCGCCGGTGTGCAGGGCCCCGTGGATACTGACGACCTCGGTCGGCCCGACGGAATCGATCACGAACAGGCCCATGACGAGAAACGCCGCCGCCGTGACCCACGAAAGGATCGCTCGCGCGCCGCTCCACAGGAGCGCGACGCCCGCGTAGCCGGCGCCGGCGGCGATGAATGCGGCCTGCAGCATCCAGCCGCCGGGACCGAGCGCGTACTTACTGATGGTGCCGTCGTCGATCAGTCCCGGCTGTACGACGTGAAGGACCGCCATGAGGACGACGTAGAGGGTCGCACCGGCGTAGGCGATGACGAGTGCGATCCGGACCCGCGTGTCCGAGGGTGTTCTTGGCATGAGAGCTCCTGATAGTATGAATCAGACCATCTGAACGAAAGCATCATCCATCTTGGACGACCGATTGTCAATGCCCTCACTGAATCCGATCAGCTACGTGGTCTTGGGGGTCCTCGCGACCCGCGGGCCGTCGACGTCGTATGAGATGAAAAAGCTCGTGGGGATGTCGATCAGCTTCTTCTGGACCTTTCCCCACGCTCAGCTGTACCGCGAGCCGCAGCGGCTCGCACAGCTCGGCCTCGTCGACGAGGAGCAAGCAGAGACGGGTCGCAGGCAGCGCGTATTCACCATCAATCCGCGGGGACGCGCGGCCCTCGACGCGTGGCTGGCCGACCCCGCGTCATCCGACGTTGAGATCCGGGATCCTGCACTGCTCAAACTCTTCTTCGGCGGGATCTCCACGACGGAAGACATCGTCGCACTCGCCGAGACGCAGATCACGGCTCATCAGGCAGCGAAGGTGAAGTACGAGAGACTCCTCGAGCGCCACGGCTATCGCCCCGAGCTCGCCTTCCAGCTCGCACCGCTGCGCATCGGCGTCGCCTACGAGCAGGAGTACATCGCATTCTGGACCCGGGTCGCCCAGAACCCCGACAGCCCTCTGGCACCGTGAGTTCCTCCGCCGTGGCTGTGCCCCGGACTCCTCGCGTGGGGGACGCGTGGCCGCGCCTTCCACGCGTCCGCTCGCGCGCATGGAACATGGAATCGCCGAGGGGCATCTCCTCCCTGCCCGGCACGATCACCGAGCGTCGCTGTCAGGAGCGGTGACGATGGTCTCCAAAGGAACATCCAGCTCGTGCCAATCTTCCGGACCCTTCGTCAGCGGTGTCAGAGCGCTGTCCGGGAACCACCTCATCTCCCCGGTTTCGAGGAGCACGACGGACGCGGGCACGCACACGTCCTCCGAGTAGATGCGCCTCGGCACATGGTCCGCGCAAAGAGCCACGACACGACCGCGGACGCCTTCCCGGGTCATGACCCAATGTCCTGGCGTGAACATCTCCGCCTCCTTCAGCGGACTCAGCATCACGCGTCGTGCCACACGACTGTTAGACCCTTGACAACGAGAAGAACCGGCGTGCGGCCTGAACAGACACGTTCACGGGCCGCTGCCTCAGTGGCCGAGTGTGTCGGGATGGATTCTCTCCGAACCGAGCGCGCGCCCAGCAGATCAAAAGCAGTCGACCAAGCTGCACTGATCGGGCAGCCACGCCACGTTCGGCTCGGCGAACGGTGCATCACCGGACGGCGAGGCCTCCTTCACCAATCTGGCCGTCTCATCCTTCAGGTGGTCGACCGTGGCATCGTCAACGAGCTCGGAGGGCGATTCCACGGGGTAGATCGCGTTCAGCGCGATCCCCCACCCGACCGTCAGCTGGACTCGTTGGTCGGAGCCGGCGGAATTCAGAAATGGCACGTCGACGACCGCCGCGCACTGCTCTTCGACAAGCGCGCGGCCATACGCCATGACGGCGTCCGCGATGTCGTCGCCCGTGAGGTAGGACCCCGCGCTGTTGGTCAGGAGTTTCATACCGTCCCTCCCACATAGTCGTTCGCTGGAACGACACCAGGGTCCGGGGCGTCGATCTTCCGATTCTACGACTGCTGCGAGTGTCCCGACCCGGTGTTCCGTGGTGAGGGGAGGTGGAGCTCCCGCCGGACGATCCTTCCCGCGACCTCCGTGATCGGCAGCCCGTGTCGCCGGGAATAATCCCTGATCATCTCGAACGCTTCATCGATGAGCACGTTGTTGGTGTACGAGACGACGCCTTTGGCTTGTTCGATGACGACTCTGTGGTTCAGAGCCGCTTGCAGCTGCTGTGCGAGTACCTCAGACTCCCTCAGCGTCCGCTCGTGAAGGATGCCGATCGTCGCGACGTCGGCGAATGCCTGGGCGGCCAGCAGATCAGTCTCTGATGCCGCGCCGCTCTCGGAGCGCAGAAGGTTGAGGGTCCCGATCGTGACGTCGCGGAGCCGGAGGGGAATGGCCTCTGCGGAGGCGAAACCCAAGGTGAGAGCGCTTTCGCGGAACGCGGCCCATTCCGGTGGGCTGTCTTGGATCGAGGGGACGGAGACGGCAGTGCCCGTGCGGAAGCTTTCGATGCACGGCCCGGCTTGGGCGCCCAGTTGCATCGTCTCGACGAGCCGCGTTCCTTCGCTCGTCGAAGCCACCAGCTCCAACTCGCCGTCGGTGTCGGCGAGGAGGATGCCGGCGGCCGAGGTCGTCGACAGCAGGTCCCGGCAGGAGTCGACGAGGGACTGCAGAAGCTCCACCACGTCGTAGTCGTCGACCAGGGTGTCTGCCAGTTTCGCGAAGGTCTGGAAGAGCTGCGCCTCCCGGAGAATGTCGGTCATGAAGTCACCTCGATCCGATCGCCGACGTAGTGGAACGCAAGCGTGCGATCGAGCACATCTTTCGAAACGTCCATCATGGATCGTCCCGTCGCGAAGGCGTGACCCTGCAGAACCAGGTGGGCGTCCTCGGCGGACACGTTGAGCTGCGCGAGCACGACGCCGGTCGCCTGGATGGCGCGGCGACTGTGTGCGTCCGCGACGGGCTGGAGATCTTCGAGCGATCGCAGTGCTTGCCTCAGCACGTTCCTCCCGATGACGTCCGCCATGGCCGAGGCCTGGCGAACCTGGCGGCCGTCGAGCGTCACCGAATCCAGTGAATAGAGGTCCACGGCCCCGAGCCTCAGGGGCCCGACCATGAGCGGGAACGCGAAGATCGAGCACACCCCGTCGTCGCGAATCGCGGCCGAGAACGCCGGCCAGCGGGTCATCCCGCTGTCCGCCACTTCCGGCTCGACCACGGAGCGGCCCGACCGCACGGCATCCCAACACGGACCCTCACCCAGGTCGAACTGGACCTCGTCCAGGCGTGCGGCCTGCGAGTCGGTCGCCGCGAGCGTTTCGGTGGCCAGGACGTCGCCCAACGTGGAAACGGCTGCACCGGTCACGGGAAACTGGCGGGTGGGGACGCCCCTGTCAAGCCCGTGATCATCGGTCGCGGTCGGCCCGGCCTGGGGGCCGGTTTCACCACCAGAACGGTGGCTGCGTCACATACGGCTCGCTGATCCGCGTCACCTCGTCGTCGGTGAGTTCGACGTCGAGTGCGGCGACGGCGTCGCTGAGATGGTGGGGTTTCGTCGCCCCCACGACGGGGGCGGCGACGACGGGGTTTCTCAGCACCCAGGCGAGTGCGATCTGGGCCATGGACACGCCGCGTTCGGTGGCGACGGCCTCGACCGCGTCGATCACGGGCCCATCGACATCCGAATCGAACGCCTTGGCAACCGCATCGGTGCGGGACCGATCCGTCTCGACACCGCGGGGCCTCGCGAGCCGGCCCTTCGCGTTCGGCGAGTAGGGGACGAGGCCGACGCCCAGGTCGGCGCACAGGGGGATCATCTCGCGCTCTTCCTCGCGTTTGAGCGCGTTGTACTGGTCCTGCATCGCCGAGAACGGCGTCCAGCCGTGCACAGCGGCCGCGGTCTGCAGCTTCGCGAACTGCCACGCCCACATGCTGGACGCTCCCAGATACCGGACCTTGCCCGCCCGCACCAGCCCGTCGAGCGTTTCCATGGTCTCCTCGACGGGTACGTCCGGGTCGAACCGGTGGATGTAGTAGATGTCGATGTAGTCGGTGCCGAGCCGTGCCAGCGACGCGTCGACCTGCTCGAGGATGGCCTTGCGAGACAGCCCTGACCCGCCCGGGCCGTCGTGCATCTTCCCGAACACCTTGGTGGCGATCAGGATGTCCTCGCGACGGGAGAACCGTCGGATCGCGCGGCCGACATACTCTTCGCTCGTACCCTGCTGGTAGCCGTTGGCGGTGTCCCAGAGCGTGATGCCCAGTTCAACGGCTTGACGGAAGAAGGCGGATGCTGCGTCTTCGTCGAGCGTCCAGTTGTGCAACCCCCGTGTCGGGTCGCCGTAGCTCATGCAGCCGAGCGCGATGCGCGGCATCCGGAGCCCGGTGTTTCCAAGCCGGGTGTACTTCATGACTGATCCGCCGCCGCGGCGCGGTAGTCCTGGTCGGTGACGTGTTCGCGCCAGCCGTCGTCGTCCGGGGATCCGGACGGGTCGTCCAGCATCGCCAGGTGCTCCATGAAGTCCTCCGGGGTCGCGCCGTGCCAGTGCTCCTCCCCGGGTGGTGTGTAGACGGTCTGGCCGGGGGTGGCACGGATGACCGTGCCATCGCGCGTCCCGATGAGTGCGACGCCCTGCGTGATGTGCAGGGTCTGGCCGCGGCCGTGCGCGTGCCACGCGGTCCGGGCACCGGGCGAGAACCTGACCCGGCTGACGATCATGCGCTGACCGGCATCCTTCGGCACGGCGATCGAGTCGACGTAGACCGCCCCGGTGAACCGATCGGCGGGGCCGATGGTGGTTGCGGGCTTCGGTTCGAGGTTCATGCGTGATTCTCCGTCTCCTGCGATTCGAATGTCGTCCGGGCTCCGCTGGCTGCCCAGCTGGCGAGAAGCTTGAGGCGCTCCTCGGAGGGACTGCCGGGTTCTGCGGTGTAGATGAGAAAGGAGAGTCCGGGCTCGGCCGTCATCTCCAGTCCCTCGTAGGTGAGGGTGAGGTCGCCGACCTCGTGGTGGTGGAAGTTCTTCGTGCCCGCGCCGTGTCGGCGCACGTTGTGGGCGCCCCACCGGGTCCGGAACGCATCGCTGCGGGTGGAGAGCTCACCGATCAGGTCATGCAGCCGCTTGTCGCGCGGGTCGCGTCCGGCTTCGGTGCGCAGGATCGCCACGCTGATGTCGGAGGCTGCCTCCCAGTCCGGGTAGAACTCGTGCGAGCGGTCGTCCAGGAAGTTGAATCGGGCGAGATTGCCCTCGCCGGGGCCGTCGAAGACCTGGTCGTAGAACGCGCGCCCGAGCATGTTCGTGGCGAGGATGTCCATCCGCCCGTTCCGCACGAACGCCGGACCACCGGTGATCGCATCCAGTGCCACCTGCAGACCCGGCCGCGGTGACCAGTTCTTCGGTGACCGGCGCGGCACCACCACCGCCGGCCCGTTGGCAGCACGCGCCAGATCGAACAGGTGCTCCCGTTCCGCGTCATCCAATTGCAGGGCGCGTGCGATCGAATCCAGGACGATGTCGGATGCCCCGGCGATGTCTCCCCGTTCGATCTTCGAGTAGTACTCGACGCTCACATCCGCGAGCATCGCCACCTCCCCGCGACGCAACCCGGCAACCCGGCGATTGCTGCCGGAGGTCAGCCCCGCCTGCTCCGGGGTGAGCTTCGCGCGACGCGTCGTGAGGAACTCGCGCACTTCGATCCGGTTGTCCACGGCTCCGACGCTACGCCGTGCGGAGACGCTGAGGGATGCCCTGCCAGTACATCCCTCACGAGGGACTGCCTCGCCCGAAGAGAGCCGGATTCACTGGAGTCAGAACAATCCCCCGACCATCTCAGACGAGGAGACCACATCATGACCGATACCGAGAGCACCGGCTGGAACGGCGGATTCAACGCGTTCGGCGACTTCGCCCCGGGCATGGTGCACTACACCGACCGGGTGCTGTTCGACGAGGTATGGGATCGGCCGGGGCTGAGCAAACGCGACCGCAGCCTCATCACCGTCGCGGCGCTCACGGCGATGGGCAAGGCCGAGCAGCTGAACTTCCACCTCGACTTCGCCCGCCGCAACGGGCTCACCGAGGACGAAATCAAAGAGGCGATCCTGCAACTCGCGTTCTACACCGGATGGCCGAACGGGATGAGCGCCATGACCGTCGCGAAGAAGATCTTCGCCACGCACGGGGAGGACTGACATGTACGGAGCCGTCATCCACGCCCCCGGCGACGTCCGCTACGAACACCGCGAAGACCCGCGCCTCCAGCAGCCCACAGACGCGATCATCCGATTGACGGCATCCTGCGTCTGCGGATCCGACCTGTGGGACTACCGCGGGATCAACCCGGTGACGCAACCAACGCCCATGGGCCATGAGTACGTCGGCATCGTCGAGCAGGTCGGCGCCGCCGTCCACAACGTCAAGGTCGGCGACTTCGTCGTGGGATCCTTCTTCGCGTCGGACAACACGTGCGAGATCTGCCAGGCCGGATACCAGTCCCGGTGCATGCATCTCGAGTTCGTGGGAGCAGGCGGCGCACAGTCCGAGCTCCTGCGGGTGCCGCTCGCCGACGGCACTCTGGTCGCAACCCCCGGGATGCCCGACCCGGACCTCGTCCCCTCACTGCTCGCCGCGTCCGACGTCCTCGGCACGGGATGGTTCGGTGCCGTCGCCGCCGAGGTCGGACCCGGCAAGACCGTCGCCGTCGTCGGGGACGGCGCCGTCGGGCTGCTCGCTGTTCTCGCCGCCGAACAGCTCGGCGCGAAGCGCATCATCGCCATGTCCCGACACGCATCCAGACAGAACCTCGCCCGGGAGTTCGGCGCGACCGACATCGTCGAAGAACGCGGAGATGCAGGTGTCGCCCGCATCAAAGAGCTCACCGGCGGCCTCGGTGCGCATTCCGTCATCGAAGCCGTCGGCACCCAGGAGTCCATGCTGCAGGCGATCCGGTCTACCCGCCCCGGCGGGCACGTCGGATTCGTCGGCGTCGCCCACGGCGTCGAGCTCCCAGGCGAAGAACTGTTCTACGCGGAAGTTCACCTGATGGGCGGCCCCGCCCCGGTGCGCCGATTCCTGCCCGACCTGATCGAACGGATCTGGCGGCGCGAGATCGACCCCGGCAAGGTGTTCGACCTGACCCTGCCACTCTCCCAGGCCGCCGAGGCATACCGGGCGATGGACGAGCGACGCGCGATCAAGGTCCTCCTCACCCCGGACGGTCCATGACCGCCCCCACCCTCCCGGCGCTGACATCCCCTCCCGCCGGGCACCCCGCGCGGCGCACCACCACCCTGGTGGCGGCGACGCTCGTCTTCTTCGTGATCACGCTGGATGCGGTGATCGTCAACGTCGCGCTCCCCCGCATCCAGACAGAACTCGGCGGCGGGATCTCCGGGATCCAATGGGTCGTCGACGGATACACGCTCATGTTCGCGGCCCTGCTGCTGTCTTCCGGCTCCCTCACCGACAGGTTCGGTGCGCGCCAGGTGCTCGCCGGGGGAACCGCGCTGTTCGTGGTCGCGTCCGTCGCCTGCGGACTCGCGCCCACCCTTCAGGTTCTGATCGCCGCCCGGATTGCGCAAGGCGTGGCCGCGGCTGCCATGATGCCGTCGTCGATGGCGCTTCTCAACCATGCGTTCGACGATGCGCGCCGCCGCGCGCGTGCGATCGCTGTCTGGGCGATGGGAGGCGCAGTCGCCTCCTCTGCCGGTCCGGTGCTCGGCGGTCTGCTGACGCTGCTCAGCTGGCGTCTCATCTTCCTCGTGAATCTTCCGGTCGGCATGGTGGCCGTGATCCTCATCCTCCGCAGCGTCGAGACCAGCACGCACTCCGCCCCGTTCGACTGGGCAGGCCAGGCCACCGGAATCCTCGCGATGGGCGGGCTCACCTACGGCGTCATCGAAGGCGGGCAGGCCGGTTTCACGGCACCACAGGTGATTGTCGCGCTCACCATCGCCCTGGTCGCCGGTGTCGGGTTCGTGCTGTGGCAGCGCCGGGCGCAACATCCGATGATCCCGCACGGCCTGTTCCGGGACCGCAACACACTGATCCCCATGCTCATCGGATTCGGGTTCATGATCGGCTATTACGGTCTGCCTTTCGTGATGAGTCTCGCTCTCCAACAAGAACGCGGACTCACCCCGCTCAGCACGGGCCTGGTGTTTCTCCCGATGATGCTGACAGGACTGGTGCTCACCCCGTTCACGCCGTGGATCATCGAACGGGTCGGCGGCAAACGGCTGGTGGTCGTCGGGTTAACCCTGATGACGGCGGGGCTCGTATCGATCGCGCTGCTGCCGCCCGCGACCCCGTTCTGGGCCATCGCCGCGCTCATGATGCTCACCGGGATCGGAGGACCGTTCGTCATGCCGCCGACCACCGGCATCCTGCTCGGAAGCGTGCCCGCACAACGCGGCGGCGTGGCATCGGGCGTGTTCAACACCAGCCGACAAGTCGGCGGAGCACTCGCAGTCGCGGTGTTCGGAGTTCTCCTGTCCAGCAACACGTACACCGCGGGCGTTACAGCGAGCATGCTCATCGCCGGCGCGATCACAGCCGCCACCACCATCGCCGCGCTCCAGTTGAAGCGATAGTGGCGCAGATCATCTGCAGGCGATCCAACCGGAAAGAGTCGAACCGTGTCGACCACGATCCCCACTTGCCATCGAGTGGAACCTCGCCGCTGACCCCGAGCAAGGCACCCCGGAATCCAGAGTCGAGAACGTCCGCTTCAGTTTCGCCGTCAACGACCGGCGACTGAACGAGAACACCGGCCACTGGGAAGATGCCGGCACGGTGACCCCGTCACCGCAGACCAAAGCTGCCGCCGCGATCGGGCGATGACGATGGCTTCGTTGCTGCTGCGACCTCGGGTCATTCCGACGTACAGTCCGGCAGCGTCGACCCCGAGGCCGCCGACCGCGGCGTCGGTCGTTCACCTTGAATGCCGTGGACAGTGGAGGGCTCACGCAGCAGACCGCCGTCGCAATCGGCGGGTATCGCACCCAAGGCCGCACGGCGGAGGACGCTCTCGAACTGGCGCGCAGCGCACGCGCTCTGCAGGACGCGGGATCCTTTGTCCTCGTGTTCGAGCGATCCCGTCATGTGACTGACGTCATCATGCCCGCGCTCGATATCCCGGGCATCGGCATCGCCGCCGGCGCCGACAGGCAGGTGCTCGTCTTCCACGACCTCCTCGGCATCTGGGACGGCTCACCCGCACGCTTCGTCAAGCGGTGCGCCGGGGTGTGCTCCGACATGATCGCTGAGGTTTCTGCCTTCGCTGCCGACGTTCGAGACAGCACCTATCCCGCACAGGTGCGCAGCTACGCGACGACCCCCGACGAGGTAGCGCGGCTGCGCACACTGCTCGTCCCTGAGCGCGAGACGAAACGGCGAGGCGACGCATGATGTGGCGCCGCCTCAGCATGAGCGATCTCACCTGCCCCGACGGCGGTCTCGGACGTGTGGGTCGTATGGTCGGGTCCGGGCCGCAAGGAACGTGACGGCCAGGGCAATAGCGGTGAGGCCCGCGCAGAAGAGGAAGACCGCGGAGAATCCGGCGGATGCGCTGGCGAGGGCGAAGATGCCGCCGGAGACGATCGCGCCGACTCGTCGCGTGTTCGTGAAAAGGCCGGAGGCGAGGCCGGGTTTGGGGATGATGTCGAGGAAGAGGGTGAGGCCGATCCCGGCGACGGCGGCGAAGAAGCAGGCGTTGAGCAGCTGCGCGGCGACCAGGGCGATCGGGTCGCGGACGATCGTCATGAGGAGGAAGTAGATCACGCCGACGGCAACACCGGACAGCAACAGGGGGATCTGGCCGAATTGGTCACTGAGGCGGCCGAGCAGCATGAGCGCGGGGATCTCCGCGAGAGCAGCGACGCCGAGCGCGATGCCGCCCCAGAGCGCGGGCGCGTGGAGGGAGTCGACGACGTACAGGGTCATCGCGGAGGTCGTGGTGGCGTTCGTCGCCTGCAGCAACACGAAGGCCGCGACGATCGCGATGACCCGCCCCCGCGAGAACGTTGCCGTCGACGGCGTGTCTCCCGTTGCCTCGCGTCGACTCGGCGTTTCGCTGGAATGGCGGAGTCCGATGACGGTTCCCAGGCCGGCGAGAGCGATGACGACGATGGCGAGCAAGACGCTGCGGATCCCAAGCCATCCCGCGAGGAGCATCGCGGCGGGTGGCCCAGCGACCCAGGCGAACGAGACCATCGCGCGCGTGTTCATGACGGCGCGATGGCCGGTCCCGACGGCGCGGAGGTAAGCGAAGAACAGCGATGACCCCACCGCGGCCGGACCGCCGAGGACGACGAGGCCGAGTATTGCGAGGGCGAGCGAGGTGCTGAACGCGAGCAACGCAGCGGTCGCCAGGGTGAGAACCCCGCACACCAGCATCCAACCCAGGTAGCTTCCACGCCGGTCGGCAAGCATCGGAATCAGGATCGCCGCTGCAAACCCGCTGGCGTTGTACAGCGCGAGGGCGAGTCCGATCTCGGCGTTCGAGGCTCCCAGCAGAGTGGAGAGCAGTAACGCGAGCGCCGTGTTCAGGAACGCGAACTGCAGACCCCACGCGAACGCCGACCCCTGGACGAAGACCGCCCGCACTTTGCGCGTTGGGTCTTCATCTGAGGTGGTGGATTCCACGTCAGAGCGCCTCGTTCGCCCGGCCGAGCAGGATCTCGTTAAGCACCAGGTGCCGGGGACGGGACAGCGCGAAGGCGCTGCCGGCGCGGGCGGTTCGACCGGCGACGGAGGAGATTTTGACGATGTCCGCGGGGTCGGCCAGGTTCGGTGCGTGTTCGCGGATCAGCTTCGGGGCGACGGGGGGTTCTCCTGACATGGAGCTTCCCCTTCCTAGGCGTTGTCGTCTTGATGGGCGCTCGGAGCGCTGACCTCGTCCACCGCTACCGGGGGTGGCGTGGCAGCGAGGCTGCCGAGGATCGCAATTCGTTCTTCGGTGAACGAGCCTGGCTGAGTGGTGTAGGCGTAGAGCATCCAGCCGGGAGTACCAGGCAGCTCCATGCCTTCGAACTCGAACTCGAGGTCCCCCACGTCGGGGTGGTGGAGGCGTTTGCTGCCTGAGCGGTGCGGCTTGACGTTGTGAGCCGCCCAGCGGACCCGGAAGGTATCGCTGCGCGTGACCAGCTCGCCGATCAGATCGGTGAGGTCTTTGTCATGCGGGTTCTTCCCCGCGTCGGTGCGCATGGACGCGACGATGCTGTCGGCGCCTTGCTCCCAGTCGGTGTAGAAGGTCCGCGACGCGGGGCTGAGGAAGGTGAACCGGGCGTTGTTGCGCTGGTTGGCCGGGTCTGAGAACACCGGTGAAAACAGGGCGTACCCGAGCGGGTTGGCCGCGACCATGTCCTTGCGTCGGTTCTGGATGACGGTCGGTGTGGCGGTGTTCGTGTCGAGGAATCGCTGGAGGCTGGGTCGAATCGTCGTGGGAGCTGCGGAACGAGGACGTCGACGGATGGGCTCCGGGCCTGCGGCGCGGGCGAGGTCGTGCAGGTGTTCGGTTTCTGCCTCGTCGAGGCGGAGGGCACGCGCGAGCGCGTCGAGCACTTCCGGGGACACACCGGCGAGGTTGCCGCGCTCCATCTTCGCGTAATAGTCGCTGCTCATTCCGGCGAGCATCGCCACCTCTTCGCGGCGGAGCCCTTGCACCCGCCGACGGCCGCCGCCGATGATGCCCGCCTGCTCGGGGGTCAGGCGATCACGGCGGGTGCGAAGGAACTCGCTCACTTCGTCCCTGTTGTCCATGCCGCCACGCTACGACGACCCGCGCAGTTCAGCGACTGACTGTCAGTACACGGTTAACCCGTCACTCCCTCACGCGAAGGATCGGCGTTGAACTGGATACGTGACAGCGACCATCCACACCCAGCCAACCGCTCCCAAGCCAACCTCAGGAAACCCCCAATCGGCAGCGCACCCACGAGCGGTGTTGGCGATCGTGCTGGTCAGCTACTTCATGATCGTGCTCGACAACTCCATCATCTTCACCGGGCTCCCCCAGATCCAGGAGGCGATGCAACTCACGCCTGCCGCTCTTTCGTGGGTCCAGGACGCGTACACGCTCGTCTTCGGCGGGCTGCTCCTGCTCGGTGCCCGCGCCGGTGACCTCCTCTGCCGTCGCCGAGTGTTCATGGTCGGCCTGGCGCTGTTCGGCCTCGCTTCCCTCCTTGTGGGCACAGCTCAGTCTGAGACGTGGATCATCGCAGCTCGTGCGTTCCAGGGCGTCGGTGCTGCGATCGTCGCCCCGTCGTCGCTGTCGCTGATCACCGCAACGTTTGCGCCGGGGCGAGAGCGGACCCGCGCGGTCGCGGCCTACGGCACCACCGCCGGGGTCGGCGCGAGTGTCGGTCTTGTCGTCGGCGGTGCCCTGGCGTCGCTTCTGAGCTGGCGCGTCGGGTTCTTCATCAACGTGCCGATCGCGATCACCATGATCGTCCTCGCGTCCCGCTTCCTTGCCCCTTCCCGGATCGTCCGGGGCCGCTTCGATGTGCTCGGCGCCATTACCTCCACCATCGGGATGGGTTCCCTCGTCTACGGAATCGTCGAGGGCGGCGATAACGGTTGGAGTGCCCCGGGCACCCTCATCCCGCTTGGGATCGGTGTGGTTGTACTCGGGGTCTTCGTGCTGAACGAATGGCGCGCCGCGCAGCCGATCATGCCCCTGCGGTTGTTTGCCAGCCGGAAACGCAGCGGTGCTGCGGCAACCCGACTGTTGTTCGCGGGAGCCGGGATCGGATTCTTCTTCTTCACGACCCAGTTCCTCCAGGGCGTCTACAAATGGACACCGCTGCAGACCGGCATCGCGTTCCTTCCCATGAGTCTGCTTCAGTTCGGTGTCTCGCTGTTCGTCGCCCGGCTCACTCGCCGCTTCGGGAACGGTTGGCTGGTCGCCGTCGGCATCGGTATCGTCCTCGCCGGGCTCATCTGGCTGGCCCAGATCACCCCCGACACCCCGTACCTTGTGGGGTTCGCCGGGCCACTGGCACTGTTCGGCATCGGACAGGGTCTCTGCTTCGGCCCGCTAACCGCCGCCGGCATCTCCGGCGCACCCGCCGAAGACGCGGGCGCCGCGTCGGGGCTGGTGAACACCGCCCACCAACTGGGCAGCACCCTCGGCGTCGCCGCACTCACCGCTGCCGGAGCCGGCGCCGCGACCCTCGCGGACCGGGTCGCGGACGCGTACACCGGAGCGGCCGTCATGGTCGGTGTCGCCCTGGTCTTGACCCTCGTCTTCATCCTTCCCGCCGACCTGGCAGCACGCCGGGCCGCCATCAACCTCCACTGAAAGGCAACAACTCATGCACACCGTCACCCTGAAGAACGGCGTCGAAATGCCGATCCTGGGCTTCGGCGTCTTCCAGGTCGACAACGACCCTACGCAGCAGGCCGTTGAAGCAGCCCTCGCCGCCGGCTACCGCTCGATCGACACCGCCGCCGCTTACAACAACGAGCAGGCCGTCGGCGCCGCGATCAAGGCCAGCGGCATCCCGCGCGAAGAACTGTTCATCACAACCAAGCTCTGGATCCAGGACCAGCCCGCCGAAGAGAACACCACCCGCGCGTTCGACCAGTCCGCGACCAAGCTCGGCCTCGACTACGTCGACCTCTATCTCATCCACCAGCCGTTCGGCGACTACTACGGCCAATGGCGGGCCATGCAGAAGCTCAACCGCGACGCCCGCGCCCGCGCGATCGGCGTGTCCAACTTCGCCCCCGACCAGCTGCTCGACCTCATCATCAATAACGAGACCGTCCCGGCCGTCAACCAGATCGAGACTCACCCGTTCCGGCAGAACGTCGACTACCAAGAGCTGATGAAGGGCGAAGGGGTTCAGATCGAGTCCTGGGGACCGTTCGCTGAAGGCAAGAACGGACTGTTCACCAACGACGCCCTGACCGCTATCGGAGACGCGCACGGCAAGTCCGTCGCGCAGGTCGTGCTGCGCTGGATGATCCAGCGCGGGGTCGTCGTCATCCCCAAGACCGTCAACCCGGACCGGATGGCGCAGAACATCGACGTGTTCGACTTCGAACTCAGCGACGACGAGATGGCTCGGATCGTCGAGCTCCACACTGGCGAGTCCCAGTTCTTCGACCACGCCGCCCCCGACATGGTTCGCTGGCTCAGCGCACGCCGTCTCGGCTGAAACCCCCGCCAGGGCGACCCCGCCGTCCGCAAAAGGAGCTTCCGGAAGGATGCTGCTCGCCAGCGGCGGGGGCAACCCGGCGGCTCATCCCCGGAGACACTGACTCATGACATCGAAGAGCTTCCGCCGCACGGCGATCGGGGCCGCCGCGTCCTTCGCCGTCATCTTGCCCCTGACCGCCTGCGCCAGCAGCAACGCTGCTGACGCGAGGTCGCCATCGCCTCAGCCCACCACCACACCTCGTGGCGGCGAGAGCCCGACCGGCACTCAGTACAGGGATGGCGTTTACACCGTCCGTGGCGTGTACGGGGGTGCGCCGTCGTACATCACCGTCACGCTGACGCTCACCGCGAACACGGTGAGCGACGTCAAGGCCGGCCTGATGCCCGACAACAACGACACGTCCCGCGGCTACCAGGAAAGGTTTGCCGCGGCAGTCGCCGACCGGGTCGAGGGAAAGCCCATCACCAGATTGAGCGTGAACAGGATCGCCGGTGCGAGCGGGTGCTCGGACGGCTTCAACGATGCGCTCAGGAAGATCCGAGACGAAGCGTCCATGCCGAACGACGTCGCATCGAAGTCGCTCGCGCCGTGACTGAACCGGGTGGACGGCTGGTCTATGGCACGCCAAAGACGCACACCCGTCGTTCCGTCCCGTACCCCGCGCTCCTATCACCAGTCATCGACTGGCAGCGCGCCGAACGTGCACCCGACGATCTGCTGTTCCGCTCCCCCGAGAACGAGCCGCTGCGCAACGCCAACTTCCGCCAGCGCGTCCTCGAGCCCGCCATCGAACGCATCCAGAGCGGCTACACGACGTCTGCGGGTGACCGCATCCCACCGGATCCCACGTTCCCCAGGATCACGCCGCACGACCTCCGCCACACCGCCGCATCTCTCGCGATCTCCGCCGGGGCGAATGTGAAGGCAGTGCAGCGGATGCTCGGACACGCCTCCGCGACGATGACACTCGACGTCTACGCCGACCTCTTCGCCGACGATCTCGAAGAGGTCTCCAATGCATTGGAGAGTGCGGCCGCGGCGAGCACTGGCGTCACATTCCCTGTGCCATACGGCCCTCCGGGCCTGTCGAGGTAGGCGACATGCACGCACCGCAGGCGAATCCCCGCCGGTAACGAACTGCGCGAGCTGCCAGTTATGGCTCACGCCGTGCTACGCCCGTCCATGCACACACCCCGATCCGCCGGTGTGCACGTCAACTGGTGTGGGGGATTTGTGGGGGGCGACCCTTTCGGCCGCCCTTCACCCTCGCCGCAAACGCAAGAAATCCCAGGCATGACCTGGGATTTCTTTCTGTGCCCCCGACAGGAATCGAACCTGCGACCTTTGGTACCGGAATCCGAATCGGCGGGTTTGGCTTCGGTTGATTTGGATGCGGTTGGGCCGATTTTCCGCGGAATCACGCGGATCTCAGGTGAAGTTGGATGGAGGCGACACGAGTTCGCCAGGCCTCGTTTCGAACCAGATGTGGGCAAATTTTGGGCACGCCCACGATGCTCTGACCGTCGGACCAACGGGAAGTATGCCTGTGGTTGCGTTGTCGTCAGTGGGCCGGTCATCTAGGTCATACGGCTCCTCGCGCATCGCTCTGGCGCGCGGACGTGGCCGGATTGATCGGAGCGCCGACAACAGTTGTGGGCAAGGGGCCGAGCCGCGAGCCAACGGGCCGAGATTTGCACCTGCTGGCGTCGGGCACACGGACCGAATGATTCGCGAAGGTTCTCCGCCGAGGCCGAATCGGATGCCGCGGCAATCGATAAGCCGCTGTCGGGGACCCATTCAGATCCGGACATCCTTGCCCGGTTCGGGGATGTGGGTTACGGGTCGCCGGCCGCGGCGGGACGGCAAGCGGTGTGGCATCCCTCGCTCACTGGGGATACGGCCTGGCAGCGTCTGGCGAGGTCAGGCCATGACGAACTGGTCGACCTGGCAAACCGGAGTTGGTCGAGCGTGCCGCCCAGATGCTGCTCTTAGAGGAATCAGAACAGGGCTCGTGGAGCCGCTAGTTCTAACCCTGCGTAGTTGCCTTGTAAGGCTTTCCGGTGATCGTTTCCGCACCGAGGGAGCACCCGGAGATGACCAGCTGGCCGAGCGTATCCGGGTGGGACGGCTCAGCGCGGCCCCGGTATCCGACAGGATTCGTTGCGGAACCGCGGACCATGATCCCGCTCGTCAGGAGACCTGGACAAAGTCACGCCGCACTTACCCACTTCGTGGTTGAATGTCCATAGAGGTGACGTGCAACCCATGGGTGGAGGACTGCTGGTGGTATCTGACGAGCCCGGCGTTGCGTCGGTGCTGGATCGCGAGAGCGACCTTGCCGACCTGATGAGTTCGACCGAGTCCGTTGAACTCGACGGCAATGGGTCTGCCTAGAGCCAATTCAGAGGGCGCAGCAGATCGCGACCCGCATCAATCATCGCCGCCTTGAGATCGTCGATCTGTTCAAGCGTCATGTCTTCTTCGATTCGCTCAGCAAGGCGGCTCTCACCTTGCCCACACAAAGTAACGACGCCCGTGGGCACAATTCCTGAAAACGTCCGTTTGCTGATCTCTCGTCGCACGTGTAGGTAGATGGGGATGCTTAGGAAGGTTGTCCATCGGGTCGGGCGAGGGACTTCGCCGCGAAGGTCCGACAGCGTATTTACCTGCGGCTTACCCATCAGAAGGGTGCACACCGACGCGTTCGTCGATGTCGATGAAATCTCCTCACGGCGAAGAAGATGATCCTCGATGAGGAAGGGTCCCGTTGAGTTCGCGAACAAGGTCAGTGTTCGATTCGCAGTCCCTGGACGCATCCGAACCCAGACTTCTAGTCTCAGTGATGCGTTCTCCCCATCCTTCTCCGGAATCCTCGTCACGATCTGATTCTTCAGCGCGTCTGCGAGGTACTGGTGCGCATCACCGGGAGCGCGATGATTCGAGCCCCAATCATTCGCCCATCTCTGGAGTCTGCGTTCATAGCTGAAGTCCGTTTTCGCTGCTCGATATTGTTTCTTCGTGCTCCGGTGCAGCCTAATTGCAATTCCGAGCTCGTGGACAAATTGTGCGGTCTGAGAGTGGCCCAGTGGGTGAAGTACCTTAACCCCTAGGTGTTGCCCGCGGTACGCCAGAATCCGCTTCGCGTCCTCTTCGGTGACGTGATGTTTCGCACCGTGTGAGGTGTATTCCGTTACCGGGCTTGGGTCCAACTGCGGCAAGTCCGGACGCACGAGAGCGAACCGGCCCTCGGCGCCCTGTGCAGTCCTTCCAAGCGCCTCGATGAGAGGCCCATCCGTCAGGCTTGCGCCGAGAACGAGAAGGGCTCGACCCCTGATCGTTTCTGTGATGTGGTCGGCGACCGCCGCGCGCGTGTCCGAATAGCTGCGCTCATCGAACACGATCGTACCCTCAGATGCACCGCCAGCGCGTGGGACCCGGCCGTGGAGGTACACGAGCCTTACCTTCGCGTCAGTCCGATGGGGCTCATGCGTTATGCGAGAGTGCCACGCCGTACTAAGTGGATCGTTGTCAGCCACGCATACTTCGAGCCCGGGCACGCTCTGACTTCCGCCAACTTCGGCAATCGTCCGAACGAGTCGTTCGTACACCCCGTCGAACTCTTCCTCAATGTACGTGTCGTAATTCGTAGTAAGGATGGTCAGACTGTGGACGCGGAGCACCCCGTTGATAGCGAGCCTAACGAGGTGCCGCAGCAGAAGGCCCTCACTCCACCCGTTATCCTCGTACAAGACCTGCTGCAACTTGGGGGTTAGAAAGTCTCTCGCGCTAAGGTGCCTACCTTCAGTGAAGAACTGCGAGATGATGGATGCCCGCTGGGGCTGGTCTTTGATCCCATTCAAGATCAGTTCCAGAGTCTTGTGGTCGCGCTCCCTGTTGCGACGATCTCGGTTCTTTGCCTCGTTGAACACGCCGTCGATCATCATTGGCCAAGAGAGGCCGGTCCTGTCGATTGATACCCCCGCACCACAGTAGACGACGATGTCGTCCGCAGCGGAAATTGCATCGATCGCGTCAAGTGTCGCAGCGTCACGCAGGAAGAAAGGAGTGTGTGTAACCATTGCGCTCTATTTAAGCGGCAGCCGCGCCCGGCGGTCAACAGTCGCTTACTGGCGAGCGCCGCCGCTGCAATCACGAAGCAGCCACCGCGCGGACGAGACGCGATCACCTTACGAACACCGACTGGCGCGCCCTGGCCTTGAGAGCCTGGAGCTGACTAACGAGCCCGGGGCGCCCCATGACTGTTGGGAGAGCGGTCAGCGTAGGGGCTACCGGGCCCCTTCCACGTGATGCTAAGTCCTCGCTCCTCCGCAATCGCCGTCGGATGGTCTCGCGGCAGCCCATGGGTCTTCCCCGCGAGGAGTCGTTGCTTCTGATCGTCTTCCCAGCGGTCGAGTTCTTCGATGATCGGTGATAGCGCGCGAAGGACGCCACACCGCTCGGCTGGTAGCCCGCATGAGCAGGTCCTGTCATCCTTGGATTTCAGGGTGTTGTGTCCCTGGTCGATCCTCCACAGGACTGCCATCGCGCGACTCCGGAGTCGATACGCGGCCTCGACCCTGTTGTGCTCTTGCCTGACGACGTCGGTTTCGATGGCATTGCGTAGGTCGCCGATTGGTGCCTGAAAGAACGCGTTGCTGATCGACTTGACCGCATCGGCTAGCCGGACCCTCGTTTCAGCGAGTTGAGCTTCGAGTGCCTCACGGGAATCCAGCATGTTGCTGATCCGAACTTCGTAGCTCTGTTGCATCTCGGTGGCGTGCCGCCGCCAGACTTGCAAGTGTTGGCGATCCCGTCGCTCCGGGTCGGACCAGTGCTTGGCGCATTCGGTGCAGATCTGCGGTCGTTTGTCCGTCTCCGAGACGCGTTGCGGAGCCGCCCGCAGGCAACAGCAGGCGCAGATTTCTCTCTCCACGAAAGGTCCCTTCTCTCGGGCGAATCGAGCATATGAGTATCCACAACAAGTTCGTCGCACCGACGCGCGCCACTCAGATAGTTCACAGCCGTCCACAAATGGGTGAGCGATTGCGGCGCAACACCTTCTGTCTATCGGATTGCGTCCTTCGACAACGAAAGGCAAGGATTCGTTCACGTTCGTGTCGCCGCGGGACGAGGCCAAGACCGACAGCGCGATGCTAACCTCGTCGGATGCATCCAAGAAGTTCACCTACTCCATCGGCGAACTATCCGACGGCGCCAGCGCTAATGGCGGCGCGACTACCGTGCGGATGAAGAAGTGGGCGTGATCGGGTAACGGCGCGAACCGGGACGAGAGCGTTGTCAGGAGGTCAAATCGGACGGGGCAGCGGACAGTGCGATGCTCGCGTCAACGGACGCGACCAACGAGTTCACCTGCGCGAACGGTGAACTGTCGTACAGTGCGAGCGCCCTCGGCACCACGACCACCATTCGGATAGAGAAGCAGTGAGCCCGAATCGCATCACGACTTGCGCTCTGAGCGTCGCAACCCATGGCATCAGTTGTTGGCGATCCATCCTTGTTCACCGGACTTGACGCAGGACATTGCCATACCGGACTCGGAGTCGGCGACCGTGACGTATGCGGTCCCATCCGGCGCATTCGGGACATAGCTGATCCGCATGTACGCGGGCAACACGACCGAGAGAGTGCCGCCGGGACCGCTGATCCTCCCGTCGTCGCTCACCGTGAGGGATTCCGGGAGCGCGCCGAGCTTGGTGCGGTAACCGTTGAGCCCGGTGCAGATTTTGTACGCGGTCACGACGAGATTGGCCTGCAGCTGATATGCCGGATCGACCGTGGTCGCGTCCGGAACTGATGGCACCACCCGCCCCGTTCGCGTTTCATACGCGTGATCCGGCGACGACCGCTGCGAGGAAGCGTACGGACCGGACGAGGTCATTGGCGTGGGCGATGCGGGCGAAGTTGGAGCCACATGAACGGCCATCGCACCGGCGAAGGCCGCCTGGGGTGGCTGCGGCATGGCGGGAAACTCGGCCGAGAGCACACCCCACACAAGCAAGCCCGTCGCCAAGATGCCAGATCCGATTCCAACCGATGCGATGACCCTGCCTCGCGCGAGACCGCGCCGACGTCGGGACAGGTGAGCAACACCGAAATAGACGGCTGTGAGACCCACCGTCGTCCACGCGAGATGCACCGGCGGGTTCGACCACACCGGCGCCAGGGTCAGCACGAGGGCGCCGACACCGAACAGCAACGAGAGGATCGTTCGCCCCGATGCATGTGACCGCGGTGCCGGGAAGTCCCGTGGATGGCTGTCGAATGACGGGGTCGAGTTCGACTCGGACCTCTCGTCCCAGTCGCCAGACGGACTCCAGTCCCGCGGGCCATTCCCCATCAGTTTCACCTCTTCATCCGAGCGCCCCAGCGAACTCGGTGCCCGCATGCTATCGGTCCAGCGACGCAACGTCACGCGACCGGACTGCTGCCGCTCAGCGGGTCCCGCTCGGTAACACGGGATGCGGCGCCCGATAGGATCCGGACTGCCGCCCTCCCAGCGAAAGGCGCCCGATGCGCGGGACGATGCTCAAGTCGAAGATCGACCGCGCGACCATCACCGCGAGCGACCTCAACTACGTTGGCTCGATCACGATCGACCCGGACCTGCTCGAGGCGGTGGATATCCTGCCCCACGAGCTCGTCCACGTCGTCGACGTGACCAACGGCAGCCGCTTCGAGACGTACACGATCCACGCCGCCCTGGGTCAGGCAGGATGCAGGTGAATGGAGCCGCTGCCCGTCTCGTACACGCCGCGACAGTAGCTCGCCTTCTCGTCGACGAGTGTGTCAGACGCTGACGACTTCCAGGCGCCGTGCGGGCTGTTCTCGGCGCAGCGCGACGGCGTAAAGCACCGTCCCCAGCAGGAAGAGGATGCCGTGCGCCACTCTGAGCGGCTGGTCAGCGAAGAACTGAGGGACGAGTAGGATCTCGGCCAGTCCGAGGACGATCGCTCCCCAGCGGCGGATGGTCATGGGCTCAGTCGCCCGCACCCCGAACACCGCGCCCACTCCGAGGGCCGCGGCGCCGAGGAGAAAGACCGTCAGGCCCGCACCGCCCCGCACGTCCGACGCAAGAGACACGAGGGATGCCGTGTCCTGTCCGCCCGCGGAGAGGGCAGCCTGCCCGAGCGCATGGAGCCCATACGCCTCGGCGCCGTAGAAGGGAAGGATGAGGCAGATCCCGAGCGTTTGGAGCAGCCAGGCGACGCGCGCCGCTCCGGCATGAGTGGGCGCCGTCGAATATGTGCCCGCCAGGGCGACGAGCGCGCACGAGAATGCGGCGACGGCGCTGAGATGCGCCACCAGCCACCAGGGCGACGCAAACGCGGCCGCGCCGGTCATCCCCCGTTCGTCCGAGAACGGCCGGATCGCGGGGTACGCGACGAAGAACGCGCCGGACAGGAACCAGAAGACGGCCGTGCTCCGTCGCGTCAAGATGTCGTGGCCTGCCATGTCTTTCCCTTTCACAGTGATGAACGATAGCTAATTGCATTAGCCATCGTTCACCATTCTAGGGGATCATCGAAAGCCGTGAAAGGACGGAAATCGGCCGAGGTGCGAGCGTCACCGGCCTCGAGCCGGCAGCGGAGCAAAGGCCTGACGGTAGGCGGTGGGGGTGACTCCGAGGACGGATGCGAATCGGGCTCGGAGGTTGGCGGCGGTTCCGAGGCCCGCGCGCTGAGCCACGTCGTCGACCGTGAGGGCCGGGTCCTCGAGGAGGCGGCAGGCGAGCGAGATCTTCTCGCGAGCCAGCCATTCACCCGGCGAGTATCCGGTCAGCTCGAGGCAGTGCCGATGGAGTGACCGCACCGAGACGTTCGCTCTGCGGGCCAGTTCCGAGACCGTCCGAACCTCGCCCGCCCGCTGGGCGACGAGCCGAAGCACCTCGGCAACGGGCCCGCTCGCGTTGACGAGGGGCGCGGGCCGATACTGGGCCTGGCCCCCCACCCGGTGGCGCGGCATGACGAGGCTTCGCGCCACATCGAGCGCGGGTGCCGCGCCCAGATCTCTTTCGAGCATGTGGAGACAGAGGTCGACACCGGCACTGACCCCCGCGCTGGTGAAGACCCCGTCATCCTCCGTGTAGAGCACATTCGGGTTGACCCGGATGGCCGGGTACTCCGCCGCGAGCCGGGCGGCATGCTGCCAGTGAGTGGTCGCCGTGCGGCCGTCCAGCAACCCCGCCTCAGCAAGGAGGAACGCGCCGGTGCAGATGGATGCCACGCGTGTCCCCCGTTCGCGCGCGGCGGACAGCGCCCGGAGCAGAGCCCCCGAGGGACGGGTCGCCAGGTCGTGGCCGGGAACGATGACCGCATGCGCCCCGGCGAAGACCGACAGGTCCTCCTCGACGCAGAGTCCGATGCCGGTCGTCGTCGCCACGACGCCCGGACGTTCAGCGCACCCGACCACGTCGTACGCACCCTGCAGTTCCGGACGACTGAACACCTCGAACGGGATCGCGAAGTCGAACGCGACGACACGCTCGGGTGCGACGACGACCACACGTCGCGGAGTGGCCGAATATTTGTGCATGTTGGCTATCCTGCCACTCGCCGACAGTGCGGCGTCCCTGTGACGGTGTGAACAGAACACCCACCGACCACCGGAACGAGGCACCATGACCGCGAGCACCCGACCTCCCACCTCCGACAGATCCGCGCAGCGAGATCGCATGCCGCTCGGCCGACGCCGTCGGCAGGACTGGGCCACGTGGGGACTCCTCGGATGCCAGGCGCTGTACTACGCGACCGTGAGCGTCGACCTGACGCTCACGGCGCTCGTCGGATTGCGCCTTGCGCCGTCACCGGCTCTGGCTACGCTCCCGCTGGCGCTCATGACGCTCGTCGGCGCAGTCTGCGCCGTGCTCGCCGGCCTCGTCGCCGGGCGAGTTGGATACACGCCGGTCATGATCGGCGGTGCGGTCGTCGGCGCCGTCGGCGCGGCGGTCTGCGCGTGGGCGGTCGCCGGCGGCGGATTCTGGATGCTCTGCACCGGAACCGCGCTGGTCGGGACCTATCGTGCGACCGGCGGATACATCCGCCTGATGGGAGCGGATCTGGCCAGCGCAGACCGGAGGGATCGGGCGATGTCGCTTATTCTTGCCGGCGGCCTGATCGCGGCCATCGCCGGACCCTGGCTCGCAACCAGCACGATGAACCTCTTCGGCTCGTTGTACACGGGGTCGTATCTCGTCGTCGCCGTGCTCAGCCTGGCGAGCGTGCCGATCTTGGCGGCCATCGTTCCAGTCGAACGGCACTCACGCACGCAGCGCACCGGCGACGCGCGCGAGGTCCGCCCGCCGGCACCGATTCGCCTTCGCGACGTCGAGCGCCCTCGCGACTTCACGACGGCTCTCGCGACGCTCGCCGTCGCGGGGACGGTGATGACCCTGGTCATGGCCATCGGTCCGCTCGAAAGCGCACATGCGTCGTACCCGCCCGCAGCGAGCGCCGCGGTGATCCAATGGCACATGGTCGGCATGTTCGCCCCGTCGCTGTTCTCGGGGCTGCTGCTGGAACGGTGGGGACGGCGCGTGATCGCCCTTCTCGGCACGCTCATCCTCGCCCGCGGCGGGATCATCGGGGCATCCGGCGAGAGCTTCGTGCAGTTGCTACTCGCCCTCGGGCTGAACGGCCTGGGATGGAACTTCCTCTTCGTCGCGGGCACTTCGTACCTGGTCTCCTGCTACCCGCCCGGTCGCGGCGGACGCCTGCAGGCGATCGCAGAGGGTGTCGGGAGCGCCACCGCCGTCGTCGTCTCGTTCGCCGCCGGCGCCGCCTTCCTGACGCTGGGATGGCAGGGGTCGAACACGATCGCCGTCATACTGCCCTGCGCTCTCCTCCTCTGGCTCGCCAAGCCGAGGGGAGATCGGTGGCCCGATCGCGGTGGAGACATTGCTGCGGACCGGCAGCGGGCCGGCGAGCCCTCGGCCGACTCAGGCAAGCCGTGATCCGCGCCCGGGAGGCTCGAACCGGCCTTACCACCCCTGGCGTTTCGTCGTGGAGCTCTCGTCGAGCGTGCGACATCGTCGCCAGTAAGTGCCCCGCATCGCCTCGCGGTCCGCGCCGGGCCCGGCGACGCCATACCGGTGCGGGAGCCCGCACGAAGGCGGGAGCCGCGTCTACCCAGCGATCAGCTCAGTACAGGGGGCAGCTGCTCCCCGGCAATCTTCCGTTCCGTGTGGATGCTGATGAGCAGGTGCGCATCGCGACCACGACCGCGCGCCTCGAGGATGCGCCCGATCGTCGTGCGCCCGACGTCGAGCCGCGCGCCGATCGCCCGCACCGACATCCCGCGGCTGCGCAGACGATCGAGGATCTCACCGGCTTGCACGGCGGGAACCATCGCCGGCACGGGGCTGATCCCCTGCGACCGGCTCCGCACACGACGGTACGCATACGCGGGGATCGCGGCAGCCGCGCGCGTACCCGCTGCGGGTCCCGTGTACCTGCCGCCCCACCACCACAGCGGGCTCCGGGGGACCCAGACCGACGGAGTACCCGGATGGGCGCGCGAAGCGGCTGATCCATCGGGAGCGCCGCGAATGCGAACTCCCGGCGTCGGGCGATCGAGGCCTCCACGCAGGTCAGGAACCATTCGGACCCGCGGTGCGGGCATCCCCCGCACGACCGGCATCCCGACTCGAACCCGAGCGCGCTCCCGTGCGGTGGATGGTTGCCCGTCATAGTCCTTGTGCGAGTCGGTAGTACGCCTGATTCCACCGAAGCTCGCGCTGGAACCCGCGCACCGTGGTGTCGTCGTCGATCACGACCAGTTCGGTGCCCGCGATCTCGGCGAAGTCGCGAAACACCTCGATACCCACGTTATTCGTCATCACGGTGTGGTGGGCCGCTCCCGCGGCGAGCCAGCAGGCGGCGGACGTGTGGAAGTCGGGCTGCGGCTTCCACACGGCTCGGCCCACCGGGAGGTTCGGCAGATCGGGGGCATCCACGTTCTCGACGATATTCGCCACGAGGCGGAAACGGTCGCGCATGTCGCTCATCGCCACCACGACGGCGGGCCCGGGATCGGCGGTGAACACGAGCCGCACCGGGTCGTCCTTGCCGCCGATGCCGAGAGGGTGGATCTCGAGGCGCGGCTTCTGCGTCGTGAGGGCGGGTGAGACCTCGAGCATGTGCGCCCCGAGGATCTTCTCGTCGCCGGGCACCAGGTCGTACGTGTAGTCCTCCATGAGGGATGCCCCGCCGGGACGACCCGCCCCCATCACGTTCGCGATCCGCACCAGGATCGCGGTCTTCCAGTCGCCCTCGGCCCCGAAACCGTAGCCCTCGGCCATGAGCCGCTGCACCGCGAGCCCGGGCAGCTGCTTCAGCGCGCCGAGGTCTTCGAACGAGGTGGTGAACGCGCCGAATCCGCCCGCCTCGAGAAACGATCGCAGCCCGACCTCAATCGCCGCGCCGTCGCGGAGCGACTGGTGACGCTCGGCGCCGGGCAGCAGCTCGGGCGCCACGTCGTAGGACGCCAGGTACTCCGCAACGAGGGCGTCGACGTCCGAGTCGGATGCGGCATCCACCGCTGCGGCGAGCTCGTTCACGCCCCATGTGTTGACCTGCACACCGAACCGCAGCTCGGCCTCGGTCTTGTCGCCCTCGGTGACGGCGACGTAGCGCATGTTGTCGCCGAAGCGGGCGAGCTTGAGCGAGCGCGACGCCGCCCACCCAGCGGCCGCGCGCTGCCAGTCCTCGACCTGCGCGAGCACCGCGGGATGCGACACGTGCCCCACCACCGTCTTGCGGGCCACGCCGAGCCGGGTCTGGATGTAGCCGAACTCCCGGTCGCCGTGCGCGGCCTGGTTGAGGTTCATGAAGTCGAAGTCGATCTGACTCCACGGCAGCTCGACGTTCGCCTGCGTGTGCAGGTGCAGCAGCGGCTTGCGGAGGGCGTCGAGCCCCGCGATCCACATCTTGGCCGGGCTGAACGTGTGCATCCACGCGATGATCCCGATCACGTCGTCGCGGGCGTTCGCCTCGAGCGCGAGACGCCGGATGCCGTCCGGCTCGATCAGCACCGGCTTCCACACGACCCGCACGGGCAGGTCCGCGAGCCCCGCGGCCACGCCCCGGGACTGCTCGGCGACCTGCCGCAGCGTCTCGTCGCCGTACAGCGACTGGCTGCCGGTGACGAACCAGACCTCGTACGGGTCGAGGGAGGTGGAGAGGGTCATGGGGTGCTCCTTTGGGGGTTCCGAAACCTGCGGATGCGGTGAAACCTGCACGGATGCGCGGATGGGATGCAGGTTCGGTGACATCTGCAGGTTTCGCGACACCGATGCCACGTCACAACGCGCTGACGGCGGCGGACTCGACGGCGAGGCCGCGGCGGTAGCGCTCGAGGTACGCGGCGAAGCCGGCGACATCCACCGGGTCGGGGCCGACGACGGTCGGCGAGGCGTCGGCGAAGACGCGGGCGTCGAGGTACGCGCCGAGGTCGAGGTCGGTGTGCGCGAGGTAGTCGGCGAGCACGGCGATGCCCCAGGCACCGCCCTCGGATGCCGTCTCGCCCACCGCGACCGGAGCATCCAATGCCGCCGCGAGCAGCTGCTGGGCGACCCCTGCCGTGCGGAACATCCCGCCGTGGGCGAACAGGCGGTCCAGGCGCACACCCTCGTCGGCGAGCACCTGCATTCCGAGCGCGAGCGTCGCGAACGCGCCGGACAGCTGCGCCCTCATGAGGTTCGCGAGCGTGAACGCGGCATCGGGCCGGCGGACGAGCAGCGGCCGCCCTTCGGCGAGGCCCGCGATGGGCTCCCCGGCGAGGTGGTTGTACGCGAGGAGGCCGCCGGCATCCGGCTCGCCCTGCAGCGCCTCCCGCAGGAGCACGTCGAACACCGCATCGGGGTCGAGCGGGGTTCCGGATGCCGCGGCGAAGCGGCCGAACAGCCCGGCCCAGGCGGCGAGCTCGCTGGCCCCGTTGTTGCAGTGCACCATCGCCACCGGGTCGCCGGCCGGGGTCGTGACGAGGTCGAGCTCGTCGTGCACCGCGCCGAGGGGATGCTCCAGCACGACCATCGCGAAGATGCTCGTCCCCGCGCTGACGTTGCCGGTGCGCGGGGCGACGGCGTTCGTCGCCACCATGCCCGTGCCGGCATCCCCCTCGGGCGGGCAGAACGGGACGCCCGCACGCAGGGCTCCCGTCGGGTCGAGCAACAGGGCTCCCGGCTCGGTCAGCGCACCCGCCGGCGACCCCGCGCGCAGCGGCTCGGGCAGCAGCGTGCGCAGGGCCGGGACCCGGCCCGCGGCGACGTCGTCATACCGCTCGACGAGGCCGGGCGCGTAGTCGCCGGTGGCGGAGTCGATGGGGAACATCCCGGAGGCATCCCCCACCCCGATCACGCGACGTCCGGTGAGGCTCCGGTGCACGTACCCGGCGAGGGTCGTCAGCGAGGCGATCCGCGGCACGTGGGGCTCGGCATCCCGCACCGCCTGATGCAGGTGCGCGATCGACCACCGCAGCGGGATGTTGACCCCGAACAGGTCGCTGAGCTCGGCCGCCGCCGCACCGGTGTTCGTGTTGCGCCACGTGCGAAACGGGACCAGCAGCTCGTCGGCATCGTCGAAGGCGAGGTAGCCGTGCATCATCCCGGAGATACCCGCGGCGCGCACGGACGTGAGCGGGACGCCGTACCGGGTGCGCACGTCGGCAGCGAGGCGGGCGTACGCCTGCTGGATGCCGGTCCAGACGTCGTCGAGCGCGTAGGTCCAGAGGCCGTCGACCAGGCGGTTCTCCCAGTCGTGGGCGCCGACGGCCAGGATGTCGCCCGGGTCGTCGCCGATGAGGCACGCCTTGATGCGGGTGGAGCCCAGCTCGATGCCGAGCACGGCGCGTCCGGCCGCGATCGCCTCTGCCGGCGCGGACATCAGGCGTCCCGCCGGGTGTCCGCGGCCTGGCCGTACACGTTCTGGTAGCGGTCGTAGAGGCTGTCGACCGCCTGCTGCGGGATCGGCCGGAGCAGACCGCCCTCACGCGACAGGTGCACGGTACGGGCGACGTCCTCGAGCATGACGGCGGCCTTCACGGCATCCTTCGCGTCCCTGCCGATCGTGAACGGGCCGTGGTTCTGCATCAGCACCGCACGGCTGCGGTGCCCCTGCAGGGTCTGCACGATGCCGCGGCCGATCGAGTCGTCGCCGATGATCGCGAACGGACCCACCGGGATCGGCCCGCCGAACTCGTCGGCCATCGCGGTGATGACACAGGGGATCTCTTCACCCCGCGCCGCCCACGCGACCGCATACGTGGAGTGCGTGTGCACCACGCCGCCGACCTCGGGCATGTGCCGGTACACATACGCGTGCGCGGCGGTATCGCTCGACGGCGCCCGCTCACTGCCCGGCGTGCCCGGCACCACGTTGCCGTCCAGGTCGCACAGGATCATGTTCGCCGCGTCGAGGTCGTCGTACGAGACGCCGGACGGCTTGATCACGAACAGGTCGGTGCCCGGCACCCGGCCCGACACGTTGCCGCCCGTCCACACGACCAGGCCGTAGCGCACCAGTTCGCCGTGCAGCCGGGCGACGTCCTCACGCACACGAGCGATCGTCGCCTGCACATCATCGTCGATCACGAAGCCTCCATCGGTCGGTGAACCCGACCGATGTTACCGGTAACATTCGGTGGATGGCAAGCCCCGGCCCGACGCGGGTCGATCAGATTGTCGGGCTCACGCGACCGCGGCAGCGGTGGATGCCCGCACCACGAGCTCGGGGGCGGCCGCCGGCGCGGGCGCGGCGAGTCCCAGCACCTCGGCGACGCAGCGACGCGCCTCCCCCGCCAGATCGAGGCGGATCGTGGTGAGCGCAGGGCGGTAGAACGCTGCATCCGGCGTGTCGTCGAATCCGACCACACTCGCATCGCGCGGCAGCTCGAGCCCCACGGATGCCAGCCCCGCCATGAGTCCCAGCGCCATCTGGTCGTTCGCGACCACCACCGCGGTGGCTCCGCCCACCGCGCCGAGGGCGTCCGCGACGTCGCCCGCGACCGCTGCCCCGGACGCCGCCGACCAGTCACCGGTCCACGTGGGGCCCGCCGTGAGACCGTGCTCGGTCAGCGCCCGCGTGAATCCGGCCGCCCGGGCATCCTCCTCGAGCCAGTCGGCCGGGCCGCCGAGCCGCGCGATGTGCCGGTGTCCGAGTTCGGCCAGATGCTGCACGGCGAGGGCCGCCCCCGCCGCCTGCGGCGCAGCGCCCGGTCCGGCGTGCAGCGCCGCCACCGGCACCCCCGGCGTGCGGGCGGCGAGCCCGGCGACGGTGTGCTCGTGCGCGGCGATGACGATGACGCCGTCGACCCCCTGCGCCAGCAGGTGCTGCAGCGCCGCGTCGACCGAGGCGTCGTCCGCAGCATCCGCATACGCCGTCGCCACCCACCGGCCCTCGCGTCGGGCGGCCGCTTCCAGCGCTGCGATGCCCATCGACGGCCCGTACAGGGTGGCATCCGACGCGATCACGCCGAGCGTGCGGCTGCGACTCGTGCCGAGCGCGCGCGCCGCGTTGTTCACCCGGTAGCCCAGCGTCCCCATCGCGTCGCGCACGCGCTGCCGGGTCTCGGCGCGGATGCCCGGGTGATCGTTGATCACCCGCGACACGGTCTGCGTCGACACCCCGGCGAGGGCCGCGACCTCCCGCACCCCGACCCGCCCGCGCGGGCCCCGTGCCGCCGACTCTTCCATCGCACCCACGTTAGGCGACGGGCTCGTGTCCGCGCGTACGACGTGCACTCAGCCGTCAGTAGATGATCTGACGACAAGTCCGGGACGGTAAACCACGTGCTGTCGCGGTGCCGACGCCGGCCCCCCTTCCAGCATCATGTCGACTGCAGTCGATCCGAGGAGCTGTCCGGACTGCGCGATCGAGCTCAGCGGCACCGCGGCCGATGCAGCAAAGTCGATGTCGTCGTAGCCGATGAGGGCGATGTCGTGGGGCACCCTGACTTGGTCGGCCTGCAGCAACGCCTGCAAGACGCCGAGCGCGACCAGGTCGTTGGCCGCGATGATTGCGTCGGGGCGTGAGTGCGGGGCCCGCTCGAGGATCTCGGTGGCTGCTCTCCGCCCTCCCTCGATAGTCATCGAGCCCGTGGCCATGACTTCCAAGACTGCATCGGGCCGGTCCGCGACCGCATCGTTTCCACCTTCGAGCCGGTCCGCTACCTGCTTCACGCCCGGCGGACAGCCGATGAAGAGCAGCCTGCGCCGCCCCAGCTTGAGGAGGTGCTCCGCCGCGATGCGTCCGCCGTGTCGGTCGTCGAACCCGACGGAATCACAGGTTGGGTTCGCATGGTCGCCGCCGACGAGCACAAACGGACCGCTTTCGGTGCTCGCGCTCGCGGCGCCAATCGGATCTGACCCCACGGGGGCGATGACAATACCCCTCACGCGCTGCTCCCTGAATTGGGCGAGTCGAGCTGCTTCCTGGCTTGGCCGATCGTCGCTGCTCGCAATCAGGATGCTCAGACCTGCTTTGTGTGCACGCTCCTCTGCACCCTTGGCGACATCGGCGAAGAACGGATTGCGAAGGTTGGGGACGACGAGTCCGATCGTGCGACTCTGCCCTTCGCGAAGTCGCCTCGCCGCGTCGTTCCTCACGAAGCCCAGCCGGTCGATGGCGCCCTGCACCCGTGTCCGCGTGCTCGGAGACACGGAGTGCGGCCGATTCAGCACGTTGGATACCGTCCCGACTGACACCCCCGCCGCATCCGCCACATCGCGCATATTCGCAACCCGTCGGATAACCGACCCCCTCGATGCGCGTGCAATGGGCGGGCTTGTTCGCATCGCCGAATCGCTCACCTCTGGACCTCCGATGTCTTCACACGCGCCGAGACAAGGGACGATTGCGGCACCGATCGACTCCTCTCGGTCCGATCGATGCCCTACGCGCCCCGCCCGCAACGGTGTGCCAAGCGAACCACTTGGCGCGGGCGTCGTCGCCGTACTTGCGCAATATTCCCGCGGGCAGAGGCGCGCCGGTTGGTCCGTCAATAGCCTGATGCCACTGTGCCTGCGACAGGCGTTCAGAAGGAACTGAATGACGGCCTCGCCCGGCACGACGCAATCACTGACATGGGAGTCACGAGATGTTGCCGATCAGTCCGGCTGAACGAAAAGCACAACCCCCTCGGATACGCCTCCGCCGCAGAGGCATCCAGACGGTCGTCACGGGGCTCACGCTTGCGGTTGTCGCGGCCGGCCTTTCGACCGCGCCAGCGCAGGCTGCCCCGGCGACCACCGGCTGGGACATCCCGAGCTCTGCGACCGTGCGCGAGCTGGGAGACATCCCGACCGGAACGTGCCCGCCTGGGTTCCTCCCTTACGCGTGCAAGCCCGACTCGCCCGGCTGGCCCTACCCCGGCATCACCTTCCCGATGACCGAACCCGGGATGGGCATTCCGCTCGGTGGCATCGGCGCCGGCAGCTTCATGATCAACCAGTCGGGCATGTTCGGACCGTGGTTCTTCGGAGGCTCCCAGGACAAGGCGTGGGAGAGCCGCGCACTCCCCCAGGCAGCCTTCCATGTCCGCGAGCAGATCGGGGACCAGCCCGCCGAGACTCGCACGCTCGCGACTGGCGGCTCTCACGCGGTCGACTACAAGGGCGACCCGCTTCCGACTCGATCCTGGGACGATCCGCTGCCTGCGTGGAACACTCTGGCTAAAGGTGACGCCGACTATTCGGCTCTCTACCCGTTCGGCTGGATGACGTACAAGACGTTCAAGACCGACGTCTCCATGCGTTTCTACTCCCCCATCGTCGCGAACGATGAAAGCCTGAGCTCGTTGCCTGTCGCCAACTTCGACGTGCGGATCGCCAACACGACGGGTCAGACCGCGAAGATCTCGACCATGTTCACGATGCCGAATGTCGCTGCACACGTGGGAACGCAACCAGCCACTGTGCGCGAGGGCCTGAGCAGCCAGTTCCGTGAAGACAAGGCTCACGGTATCCGGGCGGTGACGCTCTCGGCCGACTCACCGAACAACACTCCGGATGCCACCAAGTCCGAGTGGACGATCGCGGCCAAGACCGACAAGAGCGAATCGTTCAGCTACACGACTTCGTGGAATGCCTCGGGCGATGGCTCCGACGTGTACAAGCCCTTCACGGCGACCGGCTCCCTTGGCGACAAACCGCTCGATTCGTCATCCTCGGCTGGCGCCATCGCGGTTTCCGCGACGCTGAAGCCGGGTGAGGTGAAGACGATCCCGTTCACGCTGACGTGGGACTTCCCCCAGGTGTCCTTTGACAACAACAAGACCGTATGGATGCGCCACTACACGAACTACTACGGCGCCAAAGAGACCAAGACCAACGACTACGTCCCGGGGAGCTATCCCTTCCACCAGAGCTACGCCATTGCCCGCGACGCCCTGATCTCACGCCAACAGACGCTGGCGAAGGTCATGAAGTGGTGGTCACCGATCGTCAACTCACCGACGATCCCGGAGTCCGTGAAGGAAGGTGCCTTGAATCAACTGGCGAATGTCACCTTTCACACGGCCCTCTGGGAGGGCGGTCTCGTCAGCAATACCGCGCCCGTGATCACCGGTGGTCAACGCATCGGCTCGCAGGTGCCGGGGACTCACAGCTACCTCGGTCTCGACGCGAACTCGGGCGGCCTGTCCACCCTGGGTCAAGGCGGCGAAATCGGGATCTACAGCTACATCGTCTACTCCAAACTCTTCCCGTTCATCGAGCGAGATCGGATGGAGAACAAGGCTGAGGCGATCATGGCGAGCACCTCGCATGGGGACCCTTGGGACTTCAGCGTGAACGAGAACGACGGCGACAACCCGTTCGTCTCCTGGAACCAGGGCACGGATTCCGGACCTGGACTCTCGTGGTTCCTGGATCGACCGGCCGAGAACGTGTTCCGCATGTACGACTACGCCGAGCGGCATCACGACACGAAGTTCTTGAAGTTCGTGTATCCGGCGATGAAGAAGACCTTCGCCTACCTGCAGAAGACGATCCCCGCGGACTATGCGCTCCCGGAAGTTCCCTCGGCGAACCATCCGTCGCCGAATCTCCTCAGCCCTCAGGCCATGTCGAACGCGTACAACGGCATCCCGTCCAACAGGTTCGACTCGTACGTCTCGTCCCTGTACATCCTCGCCACCGAGGCGATGATCTCCGCCGGCCAGCAGGTCGGCGAGCCGGCACCCGTCATCGCCAAGCTCAAAGGGGATCTGACGGCAGCGAAGGCGGACTTCGAGAAGCTCTTCTGGCTGCCGGACGCTGGCTACTACCGCTACACGCTGCCGGACGGAACCGACAGCACTGACAATGCGATGATCGCGACGTTCCTGGCCCAGTACCTGGCCGAGCGGGCGGGCCTTCCGGATGTCGTGAACCAGGAGCACTACGAGCGTCACCTGCAAACGGTCTACAGCTTCGTTTCTCGACTCAAGGACCCCCAGGGTCGTCCGGTCGGAGCTAACCTCCTCGGCTCTGCCACCGGTTCGTCCGGATCGATCTGGCCGCAGGCGAACTACGCATTCGCCGCGAACCTGATCGGCGCGGGCAAGCGCTCCCAGAACCCGACACTCGTTTCGGATGGCGTCGGGCTGGCGTCCGCCGTCGCCGGGCAGCTGTGGGATGTGCCTGAGCACGGGTATGAGTTCAACACCCCGATCACCTATGAAGCCAACGACACCGGCTCCTTCCTCTACCCAGGCTGGGAAGGGAATCTCGCCGCATGGCAGGTAGTGGACCTGTTGTCGAGTCGCTGATGCAGTCCTGAGGCAGGCGATGAGAGTCGGCCTGCTTCGTTAGTCCGGCCCCTCCCGAATGACGTCCGTCAGTCTTCGGGAGGGGCCTTCGCACGCGAATCCACGGCGCAGGAGCCTCTATGAGTGAACGGGTGTCCAAGGTGCCAGCCAGAGTCCGGTGACCGCATCGACGAGCCCGGATGTGAATGCCTCCCACGAATGGCGGCGCACTCCGGGCCTCTGTTCCGCCAGCGCCTCCTCGCGCTCTGCGTAGCCGTACGTGATGAGCTGACGCGACATCACGTCCCGTTGTTCCCGCACGATCCGCGGCAACTCGGGTCGGCTGCGCTCGAGGCCGGAGAGCACTGCGCGCAGCGCCGGTGCGGCTTGTGCTGCGGTGCCGAGGAGTTCGCGTAGTGCGGGGTCGGCCATGATCTGGGCGCTGACACGCGCGTACCAGGTCGGAGAGCCGAGCGAGGCAAGATGCTCTGCTGTGGGGCGCACCAGGCAGTTGACCCAGACGCGAACGTCAGACCTTTCACCCGCCTCGTTGACCAGGACGGTCCGTCGCGACTCGACGTCGTCTTGATGGCGCTGAACGATCGCCTGCAGCAGGTCAGCCTTGGTGCCGAAGTGGTAGCTGACAGCAGTGTTGTTGCCTTGCCCGGCCGCTTCGCTGATCTGACGGTTCGACACGGCGCCGATACCGCGCTCTGCATAGAGGCGCTCGGCGGCATCGAGGATGGCAGAACGCGTGGAGGCTACCTTCTCGTCGCGCGTGACGGGTCGATCGGAGGTCTCGGTCATGTGGGGCACTCCCGGAATATGTGTCAGTCAGCTGATTGACGATCATATCTCCAGAAGGGCGACGGCTTCGGGGCGTGGGTGCGGGCTGATTTGAATCAATCAATTGATTGACTTACTCTGAGCATGACAAGAGAGGATCAACATGACCGCAGCGATCACCGAACCAGCCAGCATTCCGGGCGGCGCAAACGAGAACCAATCGAACCGACGCGATCGACGCGTCCGGCTGGTCGTCGTCCTCGCGCTCGCGGGCATCGTCGTCTCGCTGATGCAGAGCTTGCTCATACCTCTGATTCCCGAGCTACCGAAACTCCTGTCGGCGGATCCGACCGATACGACCTGGGCCGTGACTGCGACGCTTCTCGCGGCCGCGGTCGCGACGCCGACTGTCGGGCGTCTGGGCGACATGTTCGGGAAGCGCCGGATGCTGCTGATCAGTGTCGCGCTACTTGTCGTCGGTTCGGTCATCGGTGCGCTGAGCACCGCCCTGGTACCGCTGGTCGTCGGCCGGGTGTTTCAGGGCCTCGCGGCCGGCGTGATTCCTCTGGGAATCAGCATCATGCGGGACGAGCTTCCGGCTGAGCGCTTGGGGAGCGCGACGGCGATGATGAGCGCCTCCCTCGGGGTCGGCGGTGCGCTCGGGCTTCCTGCTGCGGCCTTCATTGCCGACAAGGCCGACTGGCACGCACTGTTCTGGGTCTCGGCCGTTCTGGGGACGATCGCATTCGCTCTTGTCGCGACGCTTGTTCCGGAGTCTCGTGTGCGCAGCGGAGGTCGATTCGACATCCTCGGCGCTGTCGGCCTTTCGGTTGCACTCGTCTGTCTGCTGCTGGGGATCTCGAAGGGTTCGGCGTGGGGCTGGAACTCTCCGCTCACGATCGGCCTGTTGGTCTCAGCCCTCGTCGTCCTCCTCGTGTGGGGGATCTGGGAACTGCAGACTCCCGCACCTCTGGTTGATCTGCGCGTGAGCGCCCGCCGCCAGGTGCTGCTCACGAACGTGGCGTCGTTGATCTTCGGATTCGCGCTGTTCGGGATGTCGCTTGTGCTGCCGCAGCTGCTTCAGACGCCGACAGCGACGGGCTACGGGCTCGGCCAACCGCTGCTGGTGGTCGGGCTCGTCATGGCGCCCTCGGGGCTCGTCATGATGGCGGTTGCGCCGCTCTCCGCCGCCATCTCGCGCGTAGCAGGGGCGAAAGTGTCGCTGATGATCGGCGCCGCGGTCGTCGCTTGCGGATATGGGTTGAACATCGTGCTCATGGGCGAGGTATGGCAGCTCGTCCTGGTGTCGATCGTGATCGGAGGGGGCATCGGGATCGCGTACGGCGCGATGCCGGCTCTGGTCATGGGCGGCGTTCCGCGCTCCGAAACCGCGGCTGCCAACAGTCTGAACACTCTGATGCGTTCGATCGGGACGTCGATCTCCAGCGCGGTCGCCGGTGTGATCCTCGCTCAGATGGTGATTGCATTCGGACCGGTAATCGTGCCGACTCAGGACGCCTTCCGCGTCGTCATGGCCGTGAGCGCGGGGGCATCCGTCGTCGCCCTGCTCGTGGCCTCGTTCCTTCCCGGGCGCAAAAGCGCCGGGGCGTCGACCACGCGCTGAGTAGGGCGGATGCGGCCGGGATCCGCGCCCGCGGGATTCACTCGCGAGCGGGGACCCCGGTCATCGTGCTCGTGCGATCAGTATCCAGTCATCTCCGCCGGGCGGACCGGGAATGATGAGCGTGCCGTCCGCCTCGGGCGTCGCATCGAGGACGATCGATCGTCCTGCCGTTCTGGGGTCGAACCACTCGAGGCGGTATGCCGTCGATTGAAGTCCCCGGAGGGTACCGGCGTTCGCACCCCAACGGTGCGCCTCGGCGAAGTAGACGAGGATCGTTCGGCGCTCCTCATCAGCCGTCACCAGCGGTGGGAAGAATGTCGAGTTGATCGACGACGATGGGAGGAGCAGGTCGTGCGCGGGTCGCAGCTCCCACCAGTTCAATGACTCGTAGAGCCGACGAAGATATCCGAGCTGGCCAGCGCCGGCGAGGTCAACTCCCTCGTACCAGGGCAGTTCGCCCCACATCATCTGCGCCTCAGCGTCGTCCCACGCCCCGTTCCAACACCCCTGGGCGCCGTAGCTGTAGCCACAGCAGCCGGATTGGATCGCCCGATATGCGACCTGGCGCACCATCACATCCGTGACGACACGCCTGCCCGTGTACTCGACACTCCTCAAGCCCTCGTAAAAGGCCTCCCCTTCGACCATCGGACGGCCCGGATGCGCGGCGAGATGGTCCGCCCAATGATGTGCCCGCATGTCGAGGTCGCCATGTCCGAGCTGGTTCAGGGTGAACGACAGCCAGTCCTCGTCCTGGTAGTACGAGGCCAAGGGGCGTTCGGTGGTGAGGTGGGCTGTGATCGGATGGTGGTAGTCATCGGCCGCTTGGATAGCGAGCGCCACCTCGCGCCACACTCTGATGCGATGGTCGCGAAGATCCGGCTCGTAGCCGGCCACCTCGCCACCAAGCGTCCAAACGATCGGGTGACAGCCGTAGCGCGCCACGACGTACCGCGCGAGACGCACCAGACCGTCCGAATCGGTATCCGCTGCGTCATGCCACGCCAACCCCAGCGCGTTCACGAGGCCGGACTCGGCGATGTACGCCATCCGCGGGTCGATGATGTCCCGGAAGTACTCAGGGGCCATCGACGAGTAGTCGCCGTCGGTCCACGGATGCGGCGGGTCCCAGGACATGAGGTTGCTCTGGTACACGGTGAACCCTTGGCGGACACGAAGGTCGACGGTGTCGCGGAACTGCGACGACCAGCCTGATTTGTTCGCCTCGTCCCACCTTTCCCAGGCGAATCGCCAGTGCGTGTCGGCGAGCCAGAAGAAGGGTGTGCCGTCCGAATCGCAGAGGTGACGCCCATCCGATGAGATTTCGAGGAACCCTTGGCGTTGATTGAGGGTGTCTCCCACGTCGCCTCGGGCTGTGACCGTGCCGGTCACCGCGTGCAATCCCTCCACAGAGTGCGCCTCGGTCGCGATGTAGCGCCACTCCCCCGGGGCGGGTGGCGCAAACCGAACGCGCCACGTCGATCCGCCGTCCCAGAACGCGGGACGTGTGATGACGCGATCTCCCGGACCGCGGAACTCAACGGTCACATCGATCTCGAGGTACGGATCGAGCGCCGTCGGACCGCTGGTCAACTCGACCTCGATGATTCCAAGGCCGGCTGTTAGAGGCATCTGTCACTCCTTACTTATTGCGACGGAGACTTCGCCATCCGCGTCGCGGATGTCACGCAGGCGCATTCACGGCGATCTCGCCGGGTTCGCATCCCTCTGCGCTCACTCGGATGCTGATCGTGCCGCCCCCGCGACGCCGGACGACCGCCAGTGCCGTCGCATCGAACGTGCGGTTCCGCGCGCTCTGGTAGGAACCAATGGGCGCCGGGTTGCCGCTGCCGAAGGCAACGAGCTCAGCGTCCCCGTCGATGTCGACGACGACCTCACGCTCGTCTGCCGTGCACAGCGTGCCGGCACCATCGCGCAGTTCGATCCTTGCGAAGAGGTGCGCGTCGGCGCGTTCTTCACCATCGACCTCGATCTGCAGACGGGGGGTCCCGATCGCGGTCACGATGCGCGTCTCGTGTGCTCGCCGGCCTCCTCGAATCGCAGTCGCCGTCAATGTGCCGGGCTGCCACGGAACCTCGAACACAGCCCTGAATCGATGAACCGGCCCTGCCGGCATCACTCCGATCACTTCGCCGTCGAGAGCAAGCTCCACCTCGCTCGCGTCGCTGTACACCTCGACTTCGAGGGGCGCCCCCTCCTCAACAGCCCACGTCCAGCTGCTGATGGCGTCGCTCCACGCCCACGGCCCACCCGATGCGACGCGACCGTCGGGTGCGGGTCGCCGAACTGCGATGTACGGCTCGGAGCGCAGACCGAACACGATCTCTCTGTAGAACGAAGCCGGACGACGGTTGCCGATCAGGTCGAGGTCGCCGCACCAGCCGGCGATCCATGGGAACGGCGCACCAGCCGCATCTTCGCCCTCCGCGAGGTACTGCGTGCGGCCGAGGCCGACCTCACCGAGGTAGTCGAATCCCGTCCAGGTGAAGTCGCCGATCACGTGCGGATTCCGCTGGACGAGGGCCCAGGTTCGATCGATGTTCGTCGGGAAAGTCTCCGTGCCGACGATGACCCGGTTCGGGAACAGCTCGCGGTCAAGCTCGTAGCGCGAGTCGACGTAGTTCATTCCGGCGACGTCGAGAACACCGAACGATTCGGCGGTGCGTTCGGTGACGAGCGGCGATGCGCTTATCTCGTTCATGATCTCGAGCGGGCCCGCCATGAGGGTGTTGATGCCCGTGGCTTCGTCTGCCTCGGCCCCGCGCTGCGCGGCAATCGCTTTCGCATCATCCATGACGGCGAGGAGGCCGTTGACGGCGTTCGTCACGAATCGGGTCGGGTCGAGCGAGCGCACCTTCTCGGCAAGGTTACGTCCGGCGATCCCACCGGCCGCGGACCCCGTTTCGGTCACCTCGTTCCCGATCGAGTACATGATCACACTCGGGTGGTTGAAGTCCTTGAGGACCATCGACTCGACGTCGCGCTCCCACCACTCCGGGAACGCGAGCGAATAGTCGAGGTTCGTTTTGGGGGCGTTCCACATGTCGAAAGTCTCGTCGATCACGTACATACCGAGCCGATCGCACGCTTCGAGAAGTGCAACGCTGATCGGGTTGTGGGCCGAGCGAACAGCGTTGAATCCGGCGTCCTTGAGCAGGCGGATCCGGCGCTCCTCGGCCTCGGGGATCGTTGCGGCACCGAGGATGCCGTTGTCATGGTGGATGCAGGCTCCCCGGAGCTTCACCGGCTGACCGTTCACGCGCAGACCGTTGACCGGGTCGACCTGCAGGCGACGGATCCCGAAGGCCGCATCCGCCCGGTCGAGTTCGTCACCACCGCACACGAGGCGCGTTTCGACCGTATAGAGAAAGGGGCTTTCAGCGCTCCACAGCTCGGGCGACTGCACGTAAAGGCGATGTCTGCTCAGTGAGCGGTCTGCCGGTCGGACCGTGCAAGGCGCGATGCCCGAGGCCACTTCCGCCCCGGTGTAGTCAAGCACTCGGACGTGGACCTCGACAGTCCGTCGCCGTCTCGCCGCGTTGACGACCTGCACGGCAACGTCCACGATCGCACCGCGGTCATCGATGTCCGTCGAACTCGCACGGATTCCGTGCGGTGGAATGTGCACAGCTCCGGCCGTATGCAGCCAGACGTCCCGGTAGATCCCGGCACCGGTGTACCAGCGAGAATCTTGGCCGTTGCGGCACTCGACCCGGATTGTGTTCTGCTCCCCCGGCCGCAGGAACTCGCCCGCGTCGATGGTGAACAGCGAGTAGCCGTACGGGCGATGCCCCGCGTAGTCCCCATTGATGAAGATCTCGGCGTCGCGATAGACACCCTCGAACTCGAGAACGGTCGGGTCCCCGTCATAGTCATCGGGGACGCTGAAGACCTTGCGGTACTCGTAGGTCCCGCTCGGGAAGTAGGCGTTCGCGGGGTCTCCGTGCGGGTCGCGCTCGCGACTGATCAGGGCATCGTGCGGGACGGCGACGTCGACGTAGGGCGCCACCTCCCCGCTGAGCTCGTCGAACGGGTTCACCTTCAACCGGTACTGCCAGCCTTCGTTGAACGAAACACGGTCCATCGGGAACTCCTTCGTGGGGATGGTCGCAAAGGGGGCGGTCGCCCGCGCCCTGAACCTGGCGCGGGCGACCGTCCATCACTGATCAGTCGTTCGGGGATCCGACCTGATCGATGATCGATTGGAACTCGGTGTAGTCCGGAGCGAGTTGCGGAGAATTCCAGGTCTTCTGGGCCATCGTCCGCATGCGCGGGTAGATGTCAGCCGCCGCCTCGTCCGGCGTCCACGTGCCGCCGCTGTTCCAGTCGTTCAGCATGGAACCGCGCAGGCCCGGTGCACCGACAGCCACGGTCTTGGTCGGGAGGATCTTGACGTACGACCCGTTCACTTCGAAGTACAGGTAACCGTAGAACTGATTGACCTCCCACGAATCGTAGAGATACGCAGGGTGGATTTGCGGTGTCTGACCGCCGGTCGGGTACGCATACGTCGGCAGCAGACTGTCGTTGACGATCTGGTAGCCCATGTCGAGCAGCGTCTGCGGCGTGTAGGGACCGTTCGGACCGAAGAAGTCCTCGCTGTCGGAGTCAGTCCAGTACTGGATGACGATGTTCGTGTCGAGCTCGATCGTGGTGCCGGGGCCGACGTTGTCGTTCCACGCACGCGCGGTCTTTCCCTGGCTGCGCACGAAGGCGTTCATCTCGTTTCCGAACGCGATGATCGAGTCCTTGGCTGTGGCGTTCGGACCGACGGTTGCACGAGCGTATTCGAGGAGCTGCGGATAGTTCGCGAACTGGCTGTTCGACAGGTACTCGTCGAGCCCAAGATTCCAGTACGCCCCCGGGAACAGCGGGAGGTACTCTGCGACGACCTGCTTCAGCAGGGCGCGTGCCGCCGGGATCGTGAAGTCGATCTTCGTCGGGGACACGTTGCCGTCCTTGTCCTTCAGCCGGAACTGCGGGTACTTGAGCAGCAGCGCGCCCAGGTGTGCGGGCATGTCAATTTCAGGGATCACGTTGATGTGGTATTTTGCGGCGTACGCGACCAGCGAGCGGATCTCATTCTTCGTGAGGTACTGGGCGGACTGCAGGCCGAGGTTGCTCTCCACGCGCCATCCCTGATCGTCGCTGAGGTGCAACGCGAGGGTGTTCAGCTTCAGGTAAGCCATGTCGCGAACGCGCGCCTTCAGCCAGTCCAGAGGGAAGTACATGCGCCCCAGGTCGATCATGACCCCACGTTCGGGGTAGGTCGGCGAGTCCGTCGACGTACCAGCAGGAACGGTGTTCTTGTTCTTGAGAAGCTGAAGGATGGTGCGAGTTCCGTTGAAGCTGCCGTCAGCCGTTCCCGCGGTGACGACGATGCTGCTTGCGACGGAAAGCTGGTAGCCCTGGTCCCCAATACCTGGTACACCGCTGCGAAGCTTCAGGACGATGTCTCCCGGGGCTTCAGAGTTGTCGTTTCCGATGACCTTGAGCGGGGAACCGTATTTGCTGCCGAGCTCTGAGGCCAGAAGGTCCGCGACTGACTTGAGTTTGGGCATGTCTCCCTCGGCGACGAGCACCCTGCTCTTGGCGCTGAAGGAGTACTGTCCGTCGCCAGCGGTCCATGACCGAAGCGCCGGGATCGTGATGGGCGCATCCGCTGGGGCGGCGGTATCCGCCGTCGCTGGCGCCGCCACGGCGACGCCAATCGCTACCGCCGCGACGATTGCGCCGGCGAGAATACGCACTGCTCTGTACCTACTCTTCATCCCACAGTCCTTTCTCTCTGTGTGGGGTGGGTCCGATCCCGCGGTGGAACTTCCGCGGAGCATTGTGGGGCCGGCTACGCGGTCGTGCGCAGTCGCTGCTGAGTCGGACGCTCTGCGCAGCGCAGCCCGTCGATCGCGGCTCCGACGGCGGCGGCGGGGTAACCGAGGGGGATGAGGGCGACGCGCTCATCCAGCGCAAGGGTGTGGAGGAACGCGGACGCACACGCTTCCTCCTGAAGGCGCGACTGAAGAGGCGACAGCAGACGTGACCCCAGGGCACTGAGCCCGCCGCCGATGATCACCTCTGTCACATCGAACGAGACAGCGATCAGCTGCACCGCCCACGCGAGCCGGCCGATGAACGAGTCGACGATCGCGACAGCGCTCGTATCGCCTTCGGATGCGGCATGGAAGAGCTCGTCAGCGGCATGACCCATCTCCGTCGGCCACAGACGCTCGAGGGCAGAGCCAGACAGGTACAGCTCGAGGCAGCCGCGTTGTCCGCACTTGCAGACCGGCCCCGCCGGGTCGACGGGGAGGTGACCGATCTCACCGGCGACGGCCGTCCCGCCCGTGTAGAGGGCACCGTCGAGGACGATGCCCAGGGCAAGGCCCGTGCCGAGGTTGAGGAAGGCGAGGGAGTCGGTCGAGCCCGGCTGGTGCGCGGCGCCGAGTGCCGCCATGCTGACGTCGTTTCCGACCGTCGGCCTGACGCCCAGGCGGGACTCGATCGCTCCGGCAAGGTCGATGTCCTTCAGGCCGACGTTGACGGCGTGCATGACGCGGCCATGTGGGTCGACGATCCCTGGGATTCCGATCCCGAGGGATGCCGCGCCGCCGAGCCCAGCGCACAATTCTTCATAGACGGCCGCGGTCGTCTCGACGACCGCGGCCGGCCCCTGCTCTGTCGGCCGGGAGATGGTCCCCACCACGTCGCCGCACTGGTCGATCGCGACGGCCTGAGTCTTGGTTCCGCCGATGTCGATACCGACGGAACAGGTCTGGGAGCGCGGGTTCATCGTCGTATCTCGCTCTCGATCGTCTGAGGAGGGAGCTTCTCGAACGAGTCGCTACCGGTGTAGGTGAATTCGCTGATCGCGACATCGCCCTGGACGACCGTCACACCCACGATGCGGCCGGTGAATCCACCCGCCACCTCCGTCGACAGGTACCTGCCGTCGAGGCGTCCGAGCTCCCGCCATCCACTGCCGTCGAAGAAGCGCGCAACGATCGTGTCGGGGCCGCACTCGGGCGTGCCCTGCGGGCCATCGGACGGTTCGGTTCGCAGCTCGACGAGCGCGTCCTGCGAGCCGAGGGCTTCCCCGAGGTCGATCGCGACGTCACCGATTCGCGCGACGGCGCGGATCGAGACCGGCCCGACTTCGATGGTGAGACGGTTCCGCGGATCCACGCGCACCTCGAGACCGCCGCCGGCTCCGATCCGCGCGGTCGTCACGGTGAAGAGATGCTCCTGGCGGCGTCCGACGAACGTTCCCTGTGGCCCTCGTAGCTGCCACGACCCGTGGTCGCGAACAAGCAGAGTTTGCGGGTCGTTTGTCGGGGATACGAATGAGACAGGCAGATCGGCACCGAGGGATTCGGTGACGATCGCATCCTCCGCCGGCTCGATCGCGTCGCCTAGGCGTGGCCACCCGGAAGTCCACGCAACCCGTGTCGCGAAGGTTTCCCGTCCGAGAACATGCCACCCCGGTGTCGAACCGTGCGGGCGGACCCCGAGGAAGACTGCCGCCCAGGTGCCGTCTGCGAGTTCTACGAGATCCGCGTGGCCGATGTTCTGGGTCGGCCAGTCAGTTCCTCGGGCTGTGAGGAACGGGTTGGACGGGCTCGCGGAGAAAGGCCCGTTGGGCGATGTCGCTCGCGCGACAGTGACCGCGTGCCCGCGTTCTGTGCCGCCCTCTGCGATGACCAGGTACCAATTCCCGTCGTGCTCGTAGAGGTGCGGTCCTTCCGGATACTGGCCGCCGGTTCCGCGCCAGATCACGACTGGGTCCGTGAGCAGACTTCCGGTGTCCGTATCCAGCTGGGCCTGCAGGATGCCGTGCTGCGCGACGGGCTGCTCACCCGACCATGACAGCCAGCAGCGTCCGTCCTCATCCCACGCGAGGTCGGGGTCGATCCCCACAGCCTCGGGGATGCGCATCGGCTCCGACCAAGGGCCGGCGGGGTCCTCAGCTGTTGTCAGGATCTGGCCGGGCCCGTTGGTGACATTCGTCGTGATCATCCAGAAGAGCCCGCCATGGTGCCGCAGGGTGGGCGCATAGATCCCACCAGACGGCCGGACATTGACCCCGTCCAGCTGATCGGCGGTCGTCAGGACGTTGCCGATCTGCGTCCACGAGACGAGATCGGTCGACGTGAAGATCGGCACGCCCGGGGCGTACTCGAAACTGGAGTTCACCAGGTAGAACGTGCCGTCCACGTGGCAGATGCTCGGATCCGGATGAAATCCCGGGATGACGGGGCGTGTGGCGATCATCCCTTCACGCCTCCGGTGGAGAGGCCTGAGACCCAGAACCGCTGGAGGAAGAGGAACGCCACGATCAGCGGGATGACCGACACGAATGCGCCCGTCAGCACCGTCGAGAAGAGAACCTGTGCCCCGCCGCCAGCGGATGCGTTCGCCTGCCATTGGGCAAGACCGACGGTGACGGGGTAAAGGCTCGGCGTGTTCAGCATGATCAGCGGAAGGAAGTAGTTGTTCCAGGTCGAGACCAGCTGGAACAACAGCACGGTGACGAATCCGGGGGCCATCAGGCGCATGGAGATCGTCGCGAAGGTGCGGATCTCCCCGGACCCGTCGATGCGGGCTGCTTCGAGCAGACTGTCGTCCACCGAGTCGGCGGCATAGACCCGCATCAGATAGACACCGAACGGACTGACGAGCGAGGGCAGGATGATCGCCCAGGGTGTGTCCGTCAGGTTGCCGGCCGCGAAGACGAGGTAGGTGGGCAGCGCCAGCGCGGTGAGAGGCACCATGATCGATCCGAGAATGACCGCGAACACGGCGGAGCTCCCCCGGAATCGATACTTCGCGAGGGCGTATCCGCAGGCGGTCGCCAGAAGGGATGCACCCACAGCGCTGACGATCGCGTACAGGAAGGTGTTGGCCATCCACTGCCAGAACACGCCGCCCTGGAATGTGGCGAGGTTCTTCACGTTCGTGAAGAACTCGAGCGAGTTCCCGAACCAGAGCCCGAAGGTGGTGAAGAGGTCCGTGTTGCTCTTCGTCGTCGAGATCACGAGCCACAGCAGCGGAACGACGAAGTAGACGACCGAGATCCACATGAAGATGCTCAGCAGACTGCTTCGCTGACGCCCCCACGGGCTGCGCCGGCGACCACCGAATGCGCTGCGTCGGCGATTTCCAGACGAGTTGCGACGGCCCGCAGTGGTCATGGTTTCAGTTGCGGTCGCCCGGTCCGTGACATCGGTCATGACTGACGGTCCTTTCGGGTTGCGCGCGTCTGGACGACGAAGGAGATGATCGCGATGAGCAGACCCAGAAGGAATGCGATGGCCGCCGCGTAGTTGACGTCCTGGTTCTTGAACGCGACGTTGTACGCGTAGAGGTTGGGGCTGAAGTCGGTTCCGATGGCGTTCGGCGCGATGTTGAAGAGCAGGTTCGGTTCGTTGAAGAGCTGGAAGCTGCCGATGATCGAGAAGATCACGGTCAGCAGGATCGCCGGCTGGATAGCCGGAAGTTTGATGCTCCACGCGATCCGCCACTGACCCGCACCGTCGATCTCCGCTGCTTCGTAGAGTTCAGTGGGAATCGAGCGCAGGGCGGCATAGAGGACGATCATGTTGTAGCCGACGTACTCCCAGATCAGAATGTTCATCGTCGAGCCCGTGATGTTGCTCGGTGAAAGTAGGTCGGGACTCGGCAGGCCGAAGATGTGGAAGATCTGAGTGATCAGCCCGAAGTCGTTGCCGTAGAGATACCCCCACATGAGGGTCGCGACCACACTCGGAATGGCGTAAGGCACGAAGATCAAGAGCCGGGCCATTCTGCCGCCGCGAACGCGTCCGCTGTCCAGCGCGAGAGCGAAGAAGATGGACAGCGCGAGCCCGATGGGCACCTGAATGAACAGGAAGAGCATCACACGCCCGAGGCCGTACCAGAAGCTGGGGTCCTGTAGGGCGCGGGCATAGTTTGCGAACCCGCTGAAGACATCACCGCCGACGAGGTGCGATGTGAACAGGCTGAGGTAGGCCGAGTACGCCAGCGGAACCACGAACATGGCGACGAACACCACGAGGAACGGGATGATCAGCATCCACGCCGCGACAGTTTGGGGGCGGTGAAGGCGACTCGGGCGGCGCCGGGTGGTGATTGTGCTCATGTGAGGCTTCTCCGGTGGGGTTCGTCCGGGGGACGCTCGGTCCCCCGGACGAACTGCGTACTACTTGACTGTGAAGCCCTGCTGCTTCGCGTAGGTGACCAATTCGTTCTGCCAGGCGTCGAGGCCGGCGATGAGGTCGCCGCGCTCCGTGATCGCCTTGCCGAGGGTCTCGTTGAACGAGCTGTTGGCGTAGTCCATGAACGGAAGGAAGTCGAAGTTGGGGTCGACAGTCTTCGCGATGCCCGCGTACAGCTTGTTCACCTTCTGGCCGCCGAAGAAGTCGCTCTTCGCCTCGGTGAACTGGGGCGACGTCAGCGTGTCGTTCGTGGTCGGGAACAGCGACGCGTCGTTGGCGAGGTGAATGGTCGAGTCGAAGTCGGTGTTGACGAACTTCGAGAGTTCGTACGCCGCGATGGCGTTCTTCGTCGGGGCCATCACCGCGTTCGACGAGCCGCCCCAGTTGCCTGAGACGTGAGCGCCCGCGGTCCACTGCGGGGCTTCCGCAGCGCGCCACAGTCCGCTCGTGTTCTTCACGGTTCCCTGGAGGAACAGGGGACCCCAGGCCGGAACGACCCAGCTCGCGTACTTGCCCTTGGCGAGGCCCTGGTAGAACTCGTCGGTGAAGTCGGGGTCAACCGAGACGAGGTCCTTCTTGATGAGGTCCTGCCAGTAGGAGATGACCTTCTTCGCGTCGGCGGAGTTGACGTCGATGCCGACCTTCGTTCCTCCGGAGTAGCTGAACGGCTTCACGCCGGCCTGCCAGAAGAACCCGATCCACTGGGGCATGTCATTGCCCGGAACGTTCGTGATGTACGAGCCGGTCTTCGCCTTGATCGTCGCGGCGTCGGTGGCGAAGTCGTCCCACGTGGCGGGCGCGCTGGTCAGGCCTGCCTTCTGGAAGATGTCCTGCCGGTAGAGGTTGCCCAGCGGGCCAGAGTCCTGGGGGATCGCCCAGACTCCGGTCTTATTGGAGACCTGGTTCCACGCGGCTTCGGTGAACTTGCTCTTGAGCGCGGCTCCGCCGTAGGGCGTCAGATCGAGGAGGCTCTTGGTCTGCTCGAAGGAGCCGAGGTAGTCGTAGCCGATCTGGGCGACGTCGGGGAAACCCTTGCCGGACTTCAGCGCGGCACGCAGCTTCGAGTACTCATCGGCGCCCGAGCCCACGTTGACGACATTGACCGTGATCTTCGGGTACTTCTTCTCGAACATGTCGACCGACTTCTGGATCCCGTCGACCCACGTCCAGTAGGTGATGGTCGTGGGCGTGTTCATCGCCTTGTCGATTTCAGACTGCGAGACCGTCTTGGTCGTGGTCGTGTCGGCGCTCGACGCGGGGGTGCAGCCGGTGAGCACGACGGCGGTCGCGACCGCGATCGTCCCCAGCAGCATTGCTGTGTTGCGTGTCCTCATGATCTCTTTCCGTGATTGGGAGGGGGTGGTGCGTCCTAGACGGACGCGTTGGGAGCCTCGAGCAGGAGAGCGGTGCGGGGCCCGAGGGGTATGGAAGAGCCGACCGGGTGGTCGACGCCGGACTCGACATCGCGGACGGCCACAGGCGTTGTGACGCTTGTGCAATCCGCGGACCAGTTCGAGATGAAGAAGAGCCGGCCGATCGATGTTGACCCGGTCGAGACGGTCACGGTCGGGCCTGCAGCCCATTCGTCCAACGCACGGCTCGGGACGAGCCAGCGCGCCAGGCTCCGTGACAACGCCACATTCGGCACCGTCGCCACGTACGTCACGCGCCCGTTTCCGAGAACGTTAGTGCTGACTGCCGTCCTCGCCCCAAGCTCATTGCGCGAAAAACCAACGAGCTTCTCCGCGGTCTGGACGTCGAGAATTTCGACCCAGTCGGTACCGGCCGACTCCGGTTCGAGCTCGATCTCGCCGAGGGCGTGCACGGCGAAGTCGCGATCGATGTTGCTGTACTCGTCGTAGCTGACTCCTGCAGCGTCGGAGAGCATCGGCGGCGCAACCGCGAAGCGTGCACGGGCGAGTTCATCACCGTAGCCGGTGCGTACGCCGATCACGAGATGGCCACCCGCCTCGGCGTACGCATTCAGGTGCTCGAGGGTCGCGTCGTCGGCGACATAGATTGCCGGAGCGACGAGAACTGGGAACTTGTCCGCCAGCACCGTGGCCGGAGTGGCGAGGAACTGGCGGATGTGCTGCACGCGAACCTGCGCGCCGGCTTCGAACAGTCCGCGGTAGAACGCGTCGAAGATCTTCGCGTAGGCGCTCGTGTCCGGCCCGCCGCCAGCGGCGGGGAGGGGCGGATACGCCTCGAACGACCACTTGGTGTCAGTGGAGTAGAGCATCAGGACGTCGGCGTCGGGCGTGTAGTCGTCGAGCGCCGGTCCGATGCTCTTCAGGGCAGCGCCCAACTCCGAGACTTCGCGGTAGATCCGGCCCGGAACCTGACTGTGCGGGAGCACGCCACCCCAGTACGTCTCGGCACCGAAGTGAAGCGTGTGCCAGTGCCAGTACTCGACCATGCGGGCCCCGCGAGCCAGGAGCGCGAAGGCAGCCTGCTTGATCTGCCCGGGGAAGGGCGGGTGATTCTGCCAGGGATCTCCGACGGACTGCGCGTTGGTCTCGGTGACGAGGAACTGTGCTTGAGCCGACGAGTAGGCACGGTCACCCCACTCGAACAGGGCCCACACTCCGGTGTGCCACCAGAGCGCCTCGCGGGGCACCTCGGCGGTCGCCTCAAGGCCGTCCTGCATCTTGTAGTAGGGGTTGCCTGCGACGACGTCGAGCGACCGCACGAGTTCGTCATCGGAGACCTGAGCCCGGGTGTAGGAGAGGCAGGTCGTGATGAACTGGTCGGGCCCGGCGTACTCTCGAACGATTTCCGCCTGCCAGCTGATCAGCTCCGTGGCGAGCGTCGCCTGGAATCGGCGCCATTCGATCTGGTACTGCGGCACGGTGTTCGCGTCGGGTCGCCACAGGTCGGCCCAGTCCGACAGGCTGTGCGACCAGTAGACGAGCCCCCACTCCCGGTTCAGCCGGTCGACGGTCTCGTAGCGCTTCTTCAGCCACTCTACGAACCGCTGAAATGTCTGCTCGTTGTGGGGAAGCTGGAATCCGGGTTCGTTGTCGACCTGGAAGCCGATCACGGCGGGGTGGTTTGCGTAACGGCCGACCACCTTGCGCACGATTCGTTCCGCGTAGAACCGGTACGCCGGCTCGCTCTGGTCCATCTCCTGCCGAGCACCCCAACGGTTCCGGACGCCCGTGCGGGACTCAGCCGCGATCTCCGGGTGAAGCCGCTGGAGCCACGGCGGCACGGCGTAGGTCGGTGTGCCGAGGACGACACCGATTCCGCGCTTGTGCGCGGCATCGAGAACCGGCTGCAGCCAGTCGAGGTCGAAGACACCCTCGCGCGGCTCCCACGTCGACCACACCGACTCCCCCACCCGGATCACCGAGAATCCGGCTTCCTGCATGAGGTCAAAGTCGCGCTCCAGCGTTCCCTGCGGCTGGTACTCGGCGTAGTACGCAGCACCGAAGAGAACTCCGGAGAAGGTCGGGTTGGCAACCATTGATAACCGCTTTCCGTCGACATCCTCGAAATGTTGTCGACAACATTTCTAGGACACTAGCGCCCCGACGGCGTCGGCGCAAGCGAAATCTCGGAGGTGTTACTTCGCCGAAACAAGCGGCGCGGTCGAAGCGCGCTCGACGACCACTGGCGCGGCGAGCAGGGAGTGTGCGACCGGGGGCTGCCCTTCGATCTCCCGGATCAGCGCGTCAAGCACGAAGCGCCCTTCCCCCTCGAAGTCCATCGCCACTGTCGAGAGCGAGGGCAGGAAGTAGGCCGCCTCGGCCATGTCGTCGTTGCCGAGCACGCTCAGGTCGTCGGGCACGACGAGTCCGGACGCATGCGCCGCCGAGATGAGGCCCATCGCCATGCTGTCGTTTGCGACGCCGATCGCCGTGACGGACCGGTCTTCAGCGGAGAGACTCTCCCAGGCCCCATATCCGGACGCCGCTGACCAGTCGCCCTCACGCACCCAGGCGACCCTGCCGCCCCGTTCACGCACACGCGTCTCGAAGCCGCGCTGGCGCCCCTCGGACGCGAGCCAGAGGTGCGAGCCGGCGACATACCCGATATCACGATGACCGAGGTCAAGGAGAAAGTCGGCCGCGATGCGCCCCGTCGTCTCACTGACGGACGGGCCGCCCTCTGCACTTCCGAATTGAGACTCGAGGAGGAGGGGCGCATGAACGGTCTGGTTGCGCAGCACGTCGAACACGACCTGTGTCTGCGCAGTCGCGAGGATGCCCGCCACCTGGTGCTCCGTCAGCATGGCGAGGGACTGGGCCACCGACTCAGGACTGGTCCCGTCGGCGACGACGATGTCGAGCACGTAGCCGCGTTCGTGCGCCAGTTGACCGGCCCCGCTGAGGATGCGCGCCGGCCCGCTCTCGTCGATTCGATCTGCGAGGACGCCGATGCGGTTCGTCTGCTGGCTGCGCAGCAGTCGTGCCGCCGAGTTGGGCCGGTAGTCGAGTTCGGTGAGGGCAGCAGCGACGCGCTCGCGGGTCGAGGGGCGGATACCCTCGAACCCCTGGAGGTACCTGGTCACCGTCTGGTGGGACACGCCCGCCTTGCGTGCCACGTCATAAATCGTTGCAGCCTTCACGCATCTTTCTTACCGCGTTTCGCACCGACCGCAGCGACTTCGCGGCCGCGACACCGGCTATCGACCGACGATCTTGAACGCCGTGAGCCCTCCATCCACGGCGATCACCTGGCCGTTCGTCGAGAGCGATCGTGGGCTGGCAAGGTACGCGACGGCTTCGGCGACTTCCTCTGGCGCCACGAGTCTCCCATGGGGCTGACGTTGCTCCAGCGCGCGGAGCGCGACGTCCGCGTCACCGGAGGCCGCGGTCAACCGCCCGATCCACGGGGTGGCGGTCGTTCCCGGCGCGACGGCGTTCACGCGGATCCCGTCGTCAAGGAAGTCCGCGGCCATCGCGCGGGTCAGCGCGGCAACTGCGCCCTTGGTCGCACTGTAGAGCGCTCGCTGCTGCAGCCCGACGGTCGCGGCCACCGATGCCATGTTCACGACCGAGGCCGCGGGCGATGCTTTCAGGTGCGGCAGGCATGCCCGTGTCGTTCGCGCCAGGCCGACGACGTTGACATCCCACACGTGATGCCATTCCGTGTCGTCGTTCGCGTCGATTGCCCCTTGGGCTCCCACGCCGGCGTTGTTCACGAGGATGTCGATGCCGCCGAACCGGGCGACGATCGCCTCGACTGCGGCATCGACGGACTCGCTGTCCGTCACGTCGGCTTGAAAGCCCTCGACCGTTCCGTCGACCGAGCGGTCGATCACCGCCGCCTGCGCACCCAGCGCGCGCAGCCGGAGAACTGTCGCGAGGCCGATGCCGGAGGATCCACCGGTCACGACCCCCGTCAGTCCGGATAGCTCATCTTTCACTGTCCTGCTCCTCTTGCCTCAGGAATGGGATCGGAGTTCGTCTCGCGGGTCGCGCGGTCAAGTACCTGGAGAATGTGCTCGTATTCGCGGCCCGTTGCGCGGGTCATGCCGAGCTCGCACGTGCGATTCAGGGATGCGTATGTGTCCGTGTCCGCTGCGACGGCCTCGGCCGCCTCGGCACGGGTCGCGGACGCGGTCAGCTCGGGGTGCAGCATGCCTCGATCGCCCGCGAATGCGCAACAGCCCCACTCCTCGGGCACAATGACACGCTCGGCGGCTGCCTCGGCGACACGGGAGAGCGCGCCGCTCAGTTCAAGGTGCACCGATGAGCATGTTGGATGCAGCGTGACCGACGAGACCTTCTGAGGTTCGCCTCCTAGCCTGGGCAGGACCGTGGAATCGACGAACTCGACCGCATCGACGACCTCGATTCCTATAGCATCTGCTGCGTCGAGGAGGACGCGCAGGCCTTCAGTACATGACGAGGCATCGCAGACCACCGGAAGCGCTCCCCCACGGGTCGCTCGGAGGAGAGAATCTGCGACGCGTCGTCGCATCTTCCCGTAGCCGTCCGTGAGCCCTTTCGACTTCCACGGCGTCCCGCAGCAGAGCGATGGGATATCGTCCGGCGTGGCGACGTTGACCCCTGCTCGCTCGCACAGGGCGAGGAAGGATTCACTCACCCCCGATTCGCCGACCGGGCCGAACATGGTGTTCGTGCAACTGGAGAAGTAGATGGCGTGCGGGGCCGCGCTTGGGATGGTCTTGCGGGGCGTCCCGCCCCCTGGGAGCTCCGCCGAGTAGTCGGGGACGACATCGCGGCCCAGCAGGGTGCGTGCTGCGGCCGTCGCGGCCTTGGGAAGGGCCGATGGCAACGCACCGGCAACCGTCATCGCTGCGCCGCCCGCCCGACTGACGACGTCCCAGTGTTTGGCGGCCGCACTCCACCCTGCGCGCGACGCGCGGTTCTGATTCTCACGGCGAAGCCGTCGGACCAGGTCACCGGTGTTGATCAGTACGGGGCATGCAGTCTGGCACATGCCGTCGACCGCGCAGGTCTCGACACCGTCGTAGTCGTATTCTGCCTGGAGTTCCCGGAGTAGCGCGGCGTCGCCGGCGGCTTCGGCTTCGGCCATCTCGCGGCGAAGGACGATCCGCTGCCGCGGGGTGAGCGTGAGGTCCCGAGAGGGACAGACCGGCTCGCAGTAGCCGCATTCGACGCAGCGATCGACTTCCTCTTCGACTGCCAGTGAGGTCTTGAGATCCTTGACGTGCGAGTCTTGAGACGAGGTCAGGATCACCCCCGGATTGAGCAGCCCGGCCGGATCGAACAGTCGTTTGATCTCCTCCATGACCGAATACAGCTCGTCGCCGTACTGGCGTCGCACGAAGGGCGCCATGATCCGGCCCGTTCCGTGCTCGGCTTTGAGGGTGCCGCCGTGGCTCAGGACGAGCTCGACCATCTCTTCCGTAAAGGCCTCATACCGCGTCAACAACTCGGGCACGTTGAAACGCTCGTTGAGCAGGAAGTGGATGTTGCCGTCCTTCGCGTGGCCGAAGATGACCGACTCCTCGTACGCGTACTTGTCGAACAAGGCCACGAGCTGCACGCATGTGGAGTACAACCGCTCGACCGGCACGGCGATGTCCTCGAGCAATGCGGTCGTGCCAGATGGTCGGTTTCCCGCGACCTGGGTATAGAGCCCCTTTCGAAGGTGCCACAGCTGGGCTCGACGCTTCGGGTCGGTAGTCAGCTCAGTCGATTGGTCGAGTGCGAGAGCTTCGAACACTGCGGGAGCACCGTCCAGGCGCTGAACGAGTCCGTCGGAGTCCTCCTCCTGATACTCGACGAGCAACGCGGCATGATCGACGACGGTCAGCGACCGGAGCTCATCCGTGGCATCCGGGTCGCGCTGAGCCACGCGCAAGCTGGTGGCGTCGAGCAACTCGATGGTGGCGAATCCCGCGGCGATCAGGGCAGGAAGCGCACCCGTCGCGGATGCGAGGTCCGGGAAGAAGAGCAGCCCGGTGGCCGCATGCGGCCTGATCGCCAGGGTGTTGAAGGTCGCCTCGGCGACGAAGGCGAGCGTCCCTTCGCTGCCGACAACGAGGTGCGCAAGAATGTCGACGGCGCGATCGTGATCGACGAAACTATTGACCCCGTAGCCCATCGTGTTCTTGATCGCATAGAGCGAGGAGATCGCCGCCACTGATTCCGAATTGCCTCGGACGCGGTCTCGCAGCTGGAGCAGCCCAGAGTAGAGTTCCGGCTCCTTCACGCGCAGGAACTCGTCGGCGTCCGGGCGACCGGTGTCGACGATCGTGCCGCTGGGGAGGACGACGACAGCGGATTCCAGCGTCCGATAGGTATTGGAGTGCGTGCCGCACGACATCCCGCTGGAGTTGTTCGACACGACGCCGCCGATCGTGCAGGCGATCTCACTCGCGGGATCGGGGCCGAGCTTTCGGCCGTACCTGGCCAGGCGGGCGTTCACCGCCCGGACGGTTGCGCCCGGACCGGTCCGCACGCGGCGGCCCTCGTCGAGCACTTCGATGGAGCGGAAGTGACGCCGAGTGTCCGCCATCACTCCGGAGGTTCCGGCTTGGCCGCTGAGGCTGGTGCCACCTGATCTGAACGTCAACGACACACCCTGTTCGCGGCATACCGCGAACAGAGCCGCAACGTCCGCGGTCGATGAGGGCGTGGCGATCGCGAGTGGCGTGAGGAGGTAGTGGGAGGCGTCGTGCGCCGCAGCCAGGCGGTCCGTTGCACGTCGCGTCACCGGAACGTTCGTTGCTTCCAGCGCCGCGAGCAGCGACGGGTCAGGCTCGCGCAGCCGCTTGTCAGTGTGATTCACGGCTGACCTTCGAGCCGCTCGCCCCAACGAGGAAGTCAAGGTCCGCGCCCTGGTCCGCCTGGAGCACATGATCCACGTAGAGGCGCTCCCAACCGCGTCGAGGAGCTGCAAAGCCCTCGAGCGTTGCTTCATTCGGACGTCGGGCAGAAAACTCCTCGTCAGAAACGTCGAGGTCGAGACGACGATTACGCACGTCGAGCGTGATCCAATCCCCTGTCTGTACGACGGAAAGCGGCCCACCAGCAGCCGCCTCGGGTGTGACATGCAGGACGACGGTTCCGTACGCGGTCCCGGACATCCGGCCATCGCATACCCGGACCATGTCCCGGACGCCGCGCTCGAGCAGCTTCTTGGGCAACGGCATGTTCGAGACCTCCGGCATGCCCGGGTAGCCCTTCGGACCACACCCGCGCAGGACCATGATCGAGGTTTCGTCGATCTCGAGGTCCGGGTCGTCGATGCGCGCACGGAAGTCTTCGATGCTGTCGAAGACAACAGCCCGGCCGCGGTGCTTCAGCAGGTGTGGGGACGCGGCAGAGGGTTTGATGATGGCGCCGCCGGGGGCGAGCGAGCCACGGAGGACGCTGATCCCGGCCGCAGGTTGAAGGGGAGCGTCCCTTGGTGTGATCACGTCTCGATCCCAGATACGTGCATTGTCGAGGTGGTCGACAAGGGGCCTCCCCGTGATGGTGAGCGCAGTCGGGTCCAGCAGGTCCCGCACCTCACGGAGCACAGCAAGGAATCCGCCCGCACGCTGCAGGTCGTCCATCAAGTACTTCCCCGAGGGCTGAAGATTCACAAGAAGGGGAACCTCTGCTCCGATGCGGTCGAAGTCGTCGATCGTGAGGTCGATACCCAACCGGCCCGCGATCGCGAGAAGGTGGACTACTGCGTTCGTCGAGCCGCCGATGGCGGCGAGCGCCACGATCGCGTTGTGGAAGTTGGCCTTGGTGAGGAACGTCGACGGACGGCGGTCATCCGCCACAAGCTGGACGGCGAGCCGACCCGTCTCGTGCGCCGCCTCCAGGAGCCGTGCGTCGGGTGCCGGCGTGCCGGCGAGGCCGGGGATAACCGTTCCAAGGGCCTCGGCGACCAGAGCCATGGAGGAAGCCGTACCCATGGTGTTGCAGTGGCCCTTGCTGCGGATCATGGACGATTCGGACTTCATGAAGTCTTCTTGGCTCAGGGTGCCGCCGCGCACCTCCTCGCTCAGCCTCCAGACATCCGTGCCGCACCCCAGCGCCTCCCCACGGAAGTGCCCGGTCAGCATCGGACCGCCGGGAACGACCACCGCCGGTAGGTCGACGGATGCGGCGGCCATCAGCAGCGACGGGATGGTCTTGTCGCAGCCCCCGAGCAGGACGACACCATCGATGGGATTGGCACGGAGCATCTCCTCGGTGGCCATTGCCGCCATGTTTCGCCAGAGCATCGCCGTGGGTCGCACCTGGGTCTCACCCAGCGAGACCACAGGGAGTTCAAGCGGGACACCGCCGGCTTCGTAGATCCCGTTCTTCACGGACTGGGCGACCTCGGTGAGGTGGGCGTTGCAGGGGGTGAGGTCGGAGGCCGTGTTCGCGATGGCGATCTGCGGTCGTCCGTCGAACGCGCTGGCCGGGACTCCCCGCCGCATCCACGCCCGATGGATGTACGCATTTCGATCGTCGCCGGAGTACCACTCTGCGGTGCGAAGGTTCGTCACCATTATTCCAACTTTCGGAATTGTGGTCTAAATACTGGAACTGTTGCTAGCATAGGCGGCCGACGAGGAGGACAACAACCAATGCCAAGCAAGGACGTCGACGCTCCCGGCGACGGGCGGCTCGTGGGCACCGATCGCGTGCTCGGGGTGCTCACCGAACTTGCCGGATTCCCTTCCGGCGTCACGCTGGACGAGATGGTGAATCGAACGGGGCACCCGAAGGCGACCGTCCATCGTGCTCTGGCCTCGCTCAAGCGGGCCGGGTTCGCGAGCCAGGACGGACGAGGTCACTATGTGCTCGGTGACGAGTTCATCCGCCTTGCGTTCGCGCACCACGAAGCCAGGCCGGAGCACATCCGAGTCCGTCCGCTCCTGGACCGGCTCACCGAACGCTTCCACGAGACGATCCACTTCGCTGTCCTCGACGGAACGGACGTCGTCTACCGCGACAAGGTCGACCCGCTCACTGGCGCGGTCCGGTTGACGTCGACCGTCGGTGGACGCAACCCCGCGCACTGCACGGGTGTCGGCAAGGCCCTCCTTGCGACCAGGCTCTTAACTCTGTCCCAAGTTGAGGAATGGATCGGCGATCGGGAGCTGGAGCAACGCACCGCGCGTACGGCGACGAGCGCCCTCGAACTCCACGAGCAGTTGGTCGAGACACGCGAGCGCGGCTATGCAGTGGACGACCAAGAGAACGAGCCCGGAATCAACTGCCTGGCCGTCCCCGTCTACCTCGCGTCGCCCAATGAGCCGTCCGGCGCCGTGAGCGTCAGCGCGGTTGCGTATCGAACGCCGCTGCCGACTCTCGTGGAGCGGGCCGACGAGATCCTCGCTGTCGTCCGCGACCTGACGGGATGGCAGGAGCGAACATCGTGACTGGCGACCTCGTCGTAGCCACCGACACGACATACTTCCTCGCCGAGGGTCCGATCTGGGATCCCGTCCGGTCTCGTGTGCTCTGGGTCGATATTCCGGCTGGGAACGTGCTGTCCGGCGTCCTTCGCGACGATGGCACGATCGAGGTACTCGAATCGCTGGAAGTCGGCGAATCCGCAGGCGCAGTCGCAGTCTCTGACCGTGGTGACCGGCTCGTCGCCGGCCGACACCGTCTTCTGGTGATCGATGTCGACGGTGCTGTCGCCTCCCTTCCTCCGATCGAGAGCGGGCCGCGACGCTTCAACGACGGCAAGCCAGATCCGGCTGGACGATTCCTGGTCGGCACCCTTTCGTCTTCCGGCCACTCGGAGCAGGAACGCCTCCTGCAGATCGACCGTGACGGCAGCACGCGCGTGATCGATACCGACCTGACCTTGTCGAACGGCCTGGGATGGACCAGGGACAGCCGGCTCTTCTACAACGTGGACACGGAGCGCCGTCTCGTCTACCGGCGTCCATACGACGTTGCGACAGGAGCGACGGGGCCCCGTGAGGTCTTCCTGACCTTCGATACCGGATTTCCCGATGGGCTCACGATCGATGAGAACGGATTTCTGTGGATCGCGATGTGGGGTCTCGGAGAGGTGCGACGGTACAGTCCGGCCGCCACTCTTGACCGCACCATCGAGGTCCCCGCACCCCACACGTCGAGCCTCAGCTTCGTCGGCCCAGACCTCGACACACTCGTCATCACCACGGCTCGGCAGGACCTCACGGACGAGACGCTTGCAGAGTTCCCTCTCTCCGGCCGCCTGTTCACTATCAACCCCGACGTGCGAGGTTTTCCGCAGCCTCTGTGGAGTGGCCTTCCCACACCGACCACCGAAAAGCAAGGAACCAGATGAAGCTCCTCCGAATCGGCGACTTCGGCGCCGAGAAGCCCGCCGTCCTCGTCGACGACGACCGCTATGTCGACCTCAGCGATGTCGTCTCCGACTTCGATGAAGAGTTCTTCGCGGGTGACGGTGTCGCCGCGATTCGCAGCCTCGTCGCCGATCGCATTGCAGACGGCCGGGTGGCGAACCTGGGCGGACAGCGCATCGGCGCTCCGATCGCACGCCCCCACCAGATCATCTGCGTGGGGCTCAACTACTCGGACCACGCGGCCGAGACCGGGCAAGCCGTCCCCGACGAACCGATCTTGTTCACGAAGTCACCGAATACTCTCGTCGGACCGAATGACGACGTCCGAATTCCGCGCGGTTCCACGAAGCCGGACTGGGAGGTCGAACTGGGAATCGTGATCGGCAAGCGCACCAGCTACCTCGATTCGGTCGAGGCCGCTCGCGAGCACATCGCCGGATGGACGCTCGTCAATGATGTGTCTGAGCGGGCATTCCAGATGGAGCGTGGCGGGCAGTGGTTGAAGGGCAAGTCCGCTGAGACTTTCAATCCGGCTGGGCCCTGGCTCGTCACCCCGGACGAGATCGACGATGTCATCGACCTCGGGATGTGGCTGGACGTGAACGGCGTCCGACGTCAGTCCGGTTCGACGGCGACGATGATCTTCGATCCCTTCTTCATCGTCCACTACATCAGTCAGTTCATGGTGCTCGAGCCGGGCGACCTGATCAACACGGGCACGCCGCCCGGTGTCGGCATGGGATTCCGCCCCGAAATCTGGCTTCAGGCAGGCGACGTGATGGAACTCGGAATCGAGGGCCTCGGCACGCAGCGCCAGAACGTGGTCGCACCGCGATGAGGGCGTTCGTCGTCCGAGGCCCGAGGGACGCGGGTGTCGAGGACGTCCCGGAGCCCTCCCCCGCGCAGGGTGAGGTTCTCATCGACGTCCGCCGGGCCGGCGTGTGCGGAACTGATGCGGAGTTCTTCAGCGGGGAGATGCAGTACCTCCACGATGGCAACGCGCAGTACCCGATCCGCCTCGGTCACGAATGGATGGGGATCATCACCGGCGTGGGCGAGGGCGTGGAGACATCCTGGGTGGGTCGTCGAGTGACTGGCGACACGATGCTCGGCTGCGGCGCGTGCCACCGATGCGCCAAAGGCCGCCATCACGTGTGCGAGAACCGAACCGAGCTCGGCATCCGGGGAGGGCGCCCGGGAGCCCTGGCGGAGAAGTTGGCTTACCCGGCGCGCTACCTCCATCCGCTTCCTGATTCCGTCGACGACGCAGCCGGCGCACTCATCGAACCCGCAGGAAACGCGTTGCGTTCAGTCTGGGCGGCCGAAGTTGTCCCGGGGGATCGCGTGCTCGTCCTTGGGATCGGCACCATCGGCCTCCTTGTCGCGATGTTCGCGCGTGCCGAGGGCGCCGACGTGCACCTCATGGGGCGGTCGAACGGATCGATGCAATTCGCGCGTTCCCTCCACTTCGACGCGGTCTGGGACGAGCAGTCGCTCCCCGACCTGCCCTGGGATGCCGTGATCGACTGCTCGAATGCAGCCGCCCTCCCCGCCAAGGCGCTGGAACTCGTGGAGCCCGCGGGACGCGTCGTCTATGTCGGTCTTGCGGGAAGCCCCAGCACCATCGACACGCGCACCCTCGCGCTCAAGGACGTCACCGCGGTCGGCATCCTCGGAGCCAGCGCCGCTCTTGATGGCGTCATCGCCGCGTTCGCTTCGGGCGCTGTCGATCCTCGCCCTCTCGTCGCAGCGACCGTCACACTCGAGGATGTGGCGGCCGCGCTGCGCGGAGAACTCCCCACTCAGGCCGGACCGGGTCCGAAGATTCATGTCAGCCTCAATGACGCCTCCACCGGCGGGACTGGAAAGGAAGATCGATGAGAACGGCTCTCGTCACTGGAGGAGCCCGAGGGCTCGGAGCAGCGGTTGCGATCAGACTCCGGCAGGCCGGAACACGGGTCATCACGGTGGACCTGGCCGGCGATGCCGACCTCCACCTCGATGTCACGGATGACAGCGCGTTGCGTCAGGCCGCGATGGAGATCGGTGCGATCGACATCCTGATCAACTCCGCGGGCATCGTGGGGCCGAACAAGCCGATTCTGGAAACGGCCGCTGACGAGTGGCGACTGGTGCTGGATGTGAACGTCCTCGGAACGGTCGCGACCATGCGCGCCTTCGTGCCCGGGATGGTGGAGCGCGGGTGGGGACGCGTGGTCAACTTCGCCAGCATGGCGGGGAAGGACGGCAATCCGAACCTGTCGATCTACTCCGCGTCGAAGGCTGCAGTAATCGCACTCACCAAGTCCGCCGGCAAGGAGCTGGCAACGACAGGAGTATTGGTGAATGCGATCGCGCCGGCTGTGATCGCGACGCCGATGAACGAGGACACGGCGCCCGACGTCCTCGATCACATCACCAGCCTCATTCCGATGAAACGAGTGGGCCGACCTGATGAGGTCGCGGAGCTCGTCGCGTGGCTCGCATCCGATGCGGTCAGCTTCTCAACGGGCGCTGTCTATGACATCAGCGGCGGACGTGCGACGTATTGAATCGGCAGCGGTCATCCCTGCTCACCAAAAGTGTGATGACCGCTGCGAATCCGCTGCGCGCGCGATGTTCCGCAACTAGTCACCGATCGGCCGATATCGCACCGCTCGCACGACACCTTCACCGGAGGGGCTCCCCAGCGCAAGCATCCGCCCCGTGAACCCGGATGCGACCTCGGACGAGAGGTAGCGGCCATCCAATCTGGCGAGCTGGTGCCGCGTCCCCGAGGATTCGATCGCGAGAACGATGTCATCGGGTCCGGCATGACCGAGCGGCACAGTCAGCGACCCGGGTGAGACGGCCTCGATTCGCAGCGTCACCGAATCGTCAACGGGAACCGCGCCACGCGTCTGGTCCAGATCACCGATTCGAGCCTCAACGCGGCCAACACCGTCACGGACGACGACTCCATACCAATGACGGTCATCAATGCGGAGTACCAGCGCGGCATCGCCCTCAGCATCGGCTTCGGCAGACCAGCGAAGATCACGAGGCCTCACACACAGCAGATCGGCGCCCACCCGCCATGCTCGCGCGAACTCAAGCCCACCATCAGGGCGCACAGAGACCGTGTTGGACGGCTCCCCACCCGCAACCACCCAGCGCTGGTCGAGAACCGTCGCACTGAAGTCGTCCTCGAACGCGTGATCCGCCGGGCCGAGTTGGTAGCGGGTCTCGTCGAACACTGGCCAGCCGTCCACCCACGACACTCCGGCCAGAAATGTCTCCCGACCAAGCACATGGAAGCCCGGAATCGAGCCGCGAGAACGGACCCCCAGGTAGACCGCGGCCCAATCGCCGTCGGTCGTCTCGACGAGATCCGCGTGGCCGGCGTTCTGGACGGGATGCCCGGAACTGCGGTGCGTGAACACCGGGTTGTCCGGAGAGGGTTCGAAGGGCCCTGACGGGTGCGGCGAGCGTGCGACGGTCACAGTGTGCCCTCGTTCAGTGCCGCCCTCCGCGAGCAGGAGGTACCAGTACTCGCCGACGTGATAGAGATGGGGACCTTCGGGCGCAGTCATCCCGGCCCCCTGCCAAACCTGCACGACCGGCCCGATCTCTCCGGTGGAAAGATCAATGACGGCCTGCACAAGCTCCAGGTCGCCCTCGGAAAAGCTGAGCCGCTTCCACGTCAGATAGCAGCGGTCACCATCCCATGCCAGGTCTGGATCGATGCCGACAGCGGCGGGCACGTAGACGGGGTCGCTCCAAGGTCCCGCCGCATCGGGCGCGCTGAAGATCAGCTGGCCGGCTTCATATTCATTCGCGTTGGTGGTCACAAACCAGAAACGACCATCGTGGTGTCGAAGCGTCGAACCGTAGATGCCCTGCGACGGCCCGCCTTCCGCATGTCGAAACTGGCTCCGCCGGGTCAGAATGTGCCCGATCTGGGTCCAGCTCGTCAGGTCGTCGCTCCGGAAAATCGGAGCGCCCGGGAAGTACTCGAAGCTGGATGTCGCGAGGTAATACGTGTCCCCCACCCGGCAGATCGTCGGGTCGGGATACATACCGGCGATCACGGGATGCTCCGCGGCTGAGATGATCCCAGCCTCGTCGTTTGCAAGCCGGCTGGCAGGTTCTGCGGCCAAGGGATTCATGAGGTCTGTTTCTCCATCGTTACGGCGGCGCCGGGCACCGAGAGCACGGGGCGCACCACCGCTCGTCAGCGAGCGGCCATCTCACGCTCCCATTGGGTGTCGGCGTTCGCCGATCCTGTTGCGCGATAATGTGAAAGGAGACCGATGAGCACCACATCACCGACCGAAGGGCGCCGGCCATCGATGGCCGATGTCGCCACAGCCGCAGGCGTATCCGTCACCACCGTCTCGCGGGCGCTGTCCGGCAAGGGCGATCTGCCGACCGAGACGCGCGTGCGCATTCAGGAGACTGCCCGAGCGCTCGGCTACACGCGATGGACGACGACTCGCGGGCGACCGGACACGACGGACGCGCGGATGATCGAGCTGGTCCTCGGCACCTACGACGACGCCTTCACGAACGAAGTCAGCGTCGGCGCCCGGCAGGCCGCGGCTCGCATGGGCTACGACCTGCTCCAGACCCTCGAGCGGGACGACCCGGAAGACGACTGGCCCGCCCGCGTCGCGCGGCGGCACCCCGCCGGAGTCATCTTGGGGCTCATCCAGCCCACGCACAATCAATTGGCACGGCTCAACGGTCTCAACATCCCGATCGTGCTGCTTGAGCCGGCCTCCGACCCGCACAATGAGCTCCAGAGTGTGAGCACCACGAACTGGCAGGGCGGCTACGACGCGGGCATGCACCTCGTCGGCCTCGGCCTCACTCATTTCATCTGCGTGGCGGGCGAGCCGAAGCTCCGGTTCGGTCGAGCACGTGAGAGCGGCTTTTCGCGCGCTGTCTTCGAGCACGTCCCGGGTTCCGTCTTCAATGTTGTCAAGAGTGACTGGACGACCCGACCGCTCACGGAGGAACTCGCTCCGCTTGTTCGCGGGCGCGGCCCGGTCGGCGTGTTCACCTGCAATGACAACATGGCCGTCGGGGTCTACACCGCCGCAAAGCGGCTTGGCCTGAGTATCCCCGACGACCTCTGTGTCATCGGTTTCGACGACACGGCGCGGTCAGCGCATATGGAGCCACCTCTGACCACGGTTCATCAGCCCATTCGCGCCCTCGCCGCGCGAGCGGTGGAGATGATCGAGCAGCTTCGTGCCGGGCACGAGTCCCGGGGCGACCGGATCGAGCTTCCGACGAGATTGGTCGTCCGCGGATCCACGCTTCCGCTGGAAGAGCCACCAGCCGCCGAGACCGACGCACAGTAGCGCGCGACTAGTTGGATGGCGCTGCAGTTGTGCCTCGACGGACAAGGGTCGGCTCGATCAACTCGGCGCGAGGCTCATTCCGGCCCTCGAGTCGTTCGAGGAGTATCTCGGACGCGAGTTCCCCCATCCGGAACCCGCTCTGATTGATGGTCGTCAGGTGGATGGGCGGCATGCTCGCCATGGGCGAATCGTCGTAGCCGACGACGGAAACCTGGCCGGGTATGTCGATCTGCGCCTGCCAGAGTTCCGCCATCAGACCGAAAGCCGCAACATCGGCGCCGGCATGCACTGCGGTCGGACGTTCCGGCATCTGCAGGATCTGGCGCGCCACCTCGCGGCCGCCGGTGTCCGTCCACGCCGCTTCACGGACATCGATCCTTGACTCCAGGCCGTGCTTGCGCATCGCATCCCGGTATCCCGCCGCGCGCACCTGCTCAGGAGTCTCCGGCTCGTCGAACGACTCGTGTCTGTTCGTCAGGTGAAGGATGTCGCGATGCCCGAGACCGACGAGATGGTCCACGATGAGCTCGGACCCGCGTCGGTCATCACCAGCGACGGTGTCGTATGCGGCTCCGAGCCCATGACGACCGATGACGACTGTCGAGACCTCGCGCCCCGTTCGTTCCAGCTGCTCGCCTCCGACCACCGGGGCGATGAGCATGAGGCCGTCCATTCCGCGATCGATGAGGGCGTTGATCATCGCCTGCTGTGATCGAGGGGTCGACCCACCAGGGCCGATCAGAACTTCATAGCCCCCGGAGCCGATTCCGCGCCGAATTCCGTCGGTCAGGAGCCCGAAGAACGGGTTGTGGATGTCGGAGAGCATCACGCCGACCGTGTATGTCTTGCCCCGCAGACCGCGAGCGACAGCGCTGGGTCGATATCCCAGCTCCTGCATCGCCGTCTGGACGCGCTCGCGCATGCGGTCGCTCACGCCATAGGCGCCACGCAAAACCTTGGACGCGGCAGCGGTGGAGACGCCGGCGCGGTCGGCGACGTCCATCAGGGTCGCTCGCCGAGGAGGCTGCAGGCGACCAGTGGAGCCGGATTTCTCGGTCTGCGCCTCCGTCGGCTTGGTCATCGCGCTACCGCTTCCGCAAGAGGGATGCCGGCGTCTCGCCGTCCGGCGTTCCACGGCTCGTCGATCACGTGCTGACCTGCCACGAGGTAACGCGCGGGCTCCCCGGGGAGATCCAAGACGGCGGTCGTCCCGTTGGGCACCGTGACCTCGATGTGCAGGTTTTCACCGTCGTGCCGCCAGGAGACTGCGGCCTCGCCGAAAGGCGTCTGGTGGGATGTCTCGGCGCTAGTGATCCGGACGTGCGGGCGCGGGGCAACTCTGAACGTCGACCAGCCAGGCTCGACCGCGGACAGACCACCGACCACGCGGTGCAACCAGCTCGCGACCGCGCCCAGGGCGTAGTGGTTGAAGGAGGTCATCTCCCCGGGATTGATCGAACCGTCGGGCAGCATGCTGTCCCATCGTTCCCAGACGGTCGTCGCCCCCATCCGAACAGGGTAGAGCCAAGAGGGGCACTCGGTTTGCAGAAGCAGAGCGTAGGCGTCATCAAGGGCGTCGGCGGCGACGAGGGCATCGAGGACGAGAGCCGTCCCCACGAATCCGGTTGCGATCGTGTGACCGGCCTCGCGGACGAGTTCGACGAGTCGCGCGGATGCAGCGCGGCGTTGTGCGCGCGTGCCGAGGAGGTCGAGGCTGAGCGCGATTGCATACGCCGTCTGGGTGTCACTCGTCAGTCGCCCCGTCGAGGTGACGAATCTCTCGCGGAATCCGATCGCGATCGACTCGGCCAGCTGCTCGTAGTGTCGATTGTCGGCTTCCCGACCGGTGAGGCCGGCGGCGCGGGCGAGCAGCTTCGCCGAGTTTGCGAAGTAGCCGGTCGCGACGAGGGCGGTCTCCGTCGCACCGGCCGCGGGGTCATCGGACGGCGCGGTCGGATCCAGCCAGTCTCCGAACTGGAAGCCGTCCCGCCAGACATTGGAGTGGTCGACCAGGCGAGCGACGCCGTCAACCCAGCTCTTCATTGACGGGTACTGGTCTTCGAGCACCTGCAGGTCGCCGCTCGACTCGTAGAGCGCGAAGGGGACGAGGACGGCTGCGTCGCCCCAGACCGCAGCATGGGACAGGGCGAGCCCTGGCACATCCTTCACTTCCTCGGTGAAGGGCACATCAGGGACGAAGAACGGAACCAAGCCGTCTTCGTGCTGCTCCAGCGCGAGGTCGCGAAGCCAGGACTTGAGCATGCCCACGCAGTCATACAGGTAGGTCGCCGTTGGCGCGAACACGCTGATGTCGCCTGTCCAGCCTAGTCTTTCGTCGCGCTGCGGGCAGTCGGTTGGGACCGAGACGAAGTTGCCGCGCATGCTCCAAACGATGTTCTCGTGGAGCTTGTTCAGTTCGTCGTGTGAGGAGCTGAACCATCCCGTGCGTTGCATATCGGTGTGGACGATGACGGCGACGATGTCATCCGCGGTCGGTTCGCCGCCCGGCCATCCGTCGATCTCGACGTATCGGAACCCGTGGTACGTGAACCGCGGCGCCCACGACTCGATCCCTTCGCCCCGGAGAATGTAGGTGTCTGTGGCGTCAGCGCTGCGGAGTGGCCGGGTTCCGAGCTCGCCGTTCTCGAGGACCTCGGCGTGCCTCAATGTCAGTTCAGTGCCAGATGGGCCTTCCACACTCAGCTGAACCCAGCCGACGAGGTTTTGGCCGAAGTCGACGATCACCCTGTCTGCGGGCGACCGGAAGATGTCGACCGGACGGAGTGTGCCGATTCGACGAACCGGTGGTCCGACCGGAGCTTCGAGTCGGTGCGATGCCGAGCCGAGGACCTCGACCGGCGCCCAATCGTTACTCGCGTCATCTACTCCCGGATCCCGGCCGGCAAGACGCGCATCGTATGTCTCGCCGTCGTAGAGACTCGCTGCACGAACCGGACCTGTCGTCCATCTCCAGCTCGAGTCGGTGCCAAAGACGGCACGCTCTCCACTTTCGTAGTCGAGCTCGATCTGGGCGAGCGCGGAGGTCTGATCCCCGTAGAGCGCACGCTGCTGCAGGAATCCCAAGCGCCCCCGGAACCACCCGTCCGCCAGCACAATCTGCACATCGTTGAGGCCGGTCTCGACCCGTGAAGTGATGTCGATCGTCGAGTACACCTCCCGGTGGCCGTAGGACTGCCACCCCGGCGCCAGGACTTCGTCGGTGACGACCTCGCCGTTCAGACTCGGCTCCCCCATCCCGCGATACGCCACGTAGAGACGTGCCCGGCGAACCGGGGCATCCACCTCGAATTCTCCACGGAGCACGACTGGCGTATCGACCTCATTGGGTGCGGCGATGTAGCTCGCGCTCCAGTCCGACGTGTCCATGAGTCCCGCCTCGACGGGGACGGGCTCGCTCCATTCGGAAGGACGTCCGCTCGGGCCGAAGGTGCGGATCCGGACGAGTCGTCGCTCACGGGATGCGAGGTCGGGGCCGGCCCAGGGTACGAGCGTCTGGGCTCGCGACTCCACACGCTCGTGGTGGCGGTGCCCGGCCGCGTCGGTGGCCTCGATCTCGTATGCCCGCTGCTCTTCGGCGTGTGCGGGCAGCATCCACGAGATCCGCGGGCGGCGCTGGCCGATCCCAAGGGCCGGTGTGAGGTGCTCGAACGTCACAGCGAACGGCCTGTAGTTGGCACTCACCCCTTCAACGACCCTTCGGTCAGTCCGGCCAGCACCTGCCGTTGAGCGAAGAGGTAGGCGATCACCAGAGGAAGACTCGTCATGACCACGTGCGCGAAGACGAGGTTCCAGTTAAGTCCGTGCTCCCCCGCGCTCGCGAACGAGTACATCGTGAGCGGCAGCGTGGCGTTGTCCGTCGTTCGGAGCAGGAGCAGCCCGAAGAAGAAGTCGTTCCAGACCGAGATGACGAGCAGCACTGCTCCGACGAACAGGATGGGTCGCAGCAGGGGCAGCATCACCGAGAAGTAAGTCCGCATGCGGGATGCACCGTCGATCGAGGCTGCTTCCTCGAGATCGGTGGGCAACCCCCGAACGAAACCCGTGGTCAAGAAGATGACGCCGCCGATGCGGGTCCCCATTTGCATGAGCGCGTACCCGGCGATGGAACCGTCAAGGTGCAAGGCGCTCAAGACGTAGATCGTCGGGATGATCGCCGGCGGGAGGAGGATCGAGAGCGCAGTGATGTAGAAGAAGAGCTGCGTGACCCGCGACTTGCTGCGCGCATATGCCCACGCGGCAAGGGAGCCCAGGAAGAGGACGACGAAGATCGTCGGGATGGCGACGAGGAGACTGTTGCGGAGACCTGTCAGGTAGTTTCCGGTGACGAAGACCGCTGTGTAGTTCTCGGTGATCGCCCATTTCGTCGGCAAGGCGAGCGACAGCTGAGCCGCTTCGCCGGGTGTCTTGAAGGAGTTGATCACCAGCATCCAGAGGGGAACGAAAACCCACGGGATCGCGAAGGCGGTCAGAAGGATGTACTTGATGACGGACGGTATGTGCCGGCGCCGATTGCGCGACCGCGGCGGCCTGTCGGTGCCCGTACGGGCGGCGGTGAGTGTGGTCATGCGACTTCCCTTCGGCGCAGCCAGAAGACGAGCGGTACGGCGATCACGATGACGAGCATTGTCACGGTGAGACCCAAGGCGCTCGCGGTCCCGTAGAAGCTCAATCCGAACTGCTGCTGAAGCGCCACGTTGATGGTCGTGGTCGCGTTGCCGGGGCCGCCACTCGTCGTCGACGCGATGACGTCGTATGCGCTCAGGGCGCCGATCAGAGTGGTGGCGATATTGAAAGTGAAGGCGGGCGCGAGCAGCGGGAAGCTGATGCGCCAGAACCGCTTGAAGGGTCCGGCTCCATCGAGCTGCGCGGCTTCCATCAGCTCGTCGGGGATGCTGTTCAACCCGGCGATGTACACGAGTGTTGCGATTCCGGACCACTTCCACCCGTCGATGAATGCGACGGTGACGAGTGCGCTGACCGGATGGCCGAGCCAGGCGTACTGGAATCCGGGGATCACGACGGCGATGACGGCATTCAGCGGCCCCTGCGGGTCGACGAGTCCCCGCCAGATGTATCCGGCAGCGAGCGGCGAGATCAGCACGGGCAGGAAGAAGATCGACCGGTAGACCGAGTTGATCCGAGTCGTCTTGCGCAGCGCGAGTGCGAGCGAGAGGGCGGTGACGTTCTGCACCGTCATCGCGACGACCGCGTAGATCAGGGTGACGACGACGGCGCTCTGGAGCGTTCCGTTCTGCCAGAGGAACGCAAAGTTGTCCAGACCATTGAACTTGATGTCAGGGCTGTACGCGGTCCACTGGGTGAATGCGAACGGGATGTTAAGGACGAACGGCGTGATGAAGAAGATGAGAACCAGGACGAGCGACGGGATCAGGAACCAGATCCACCGTACCGGGCGACGGCGATTCCGGCCGGCCCCGGCCGGGGTGCGCACTGTCGGGCGCACCCCAGCCGACTGCTCGTTCTTCTCGACGGCAGAGATTACCATCCGGGAAGGCTCGCCGCTTTGGCAGCCTGCTCAACGCTCGACTGCATATTGTTCGCGACCTGGATCGGGGTCTCCTGGCCGTTGAGGAGCTTGCTCAGCTCCGCCGGGAACGTGCCCCATCCGGGAAGGTTGACACCGATCGTGGCGCCATTGTCGTAGGCCGCCTTGTACTCTTCCTGGATCGGCGCGAGACCGGTCGGGTTCGGCACACCCTGGATCACAGGGTACGTCTTGCCCTCCTCGATCAGCTTGGGGTAGCCCGCGCCGGTCGCGTACTGGATGAACTTGATCGCTGCTGCTTCGCGTGCAGCGTCGCCGGTCTTCGGCGCGTAGTAGCTGCCGAGGGGGCTCGGACCGAACCAGGCCGTCGGGCTGGTGGCGGACACACCGGCGAAGCCGACTGCGTCGGACACCTTCTGCGCGCTACCGGCCGACTGGACGAACTGGGTCAGTGCGTCCGAGTGCAGGGCCGTCATCGCCGCGGTGCCCTTGTAGACGGCATCGGTCGACTTCTCGAACGTTCCGGTCGCGAAGTCCTTCTGGAAGCAGCCGGCGTTCTGCAAAGCCTTGTATGCCTCGATACCCTTGACCATCGGCCCGTTGGGGTCGTTCACCTTCGCCTTGTTCTCGAAGAGCTGTTGACCGTACACGTTGCCCTTGTTGCTGTCGGCGACGTAGGCCGCAGGCAAGATCTGAGTCGGCCACTGGCTGTTGCCGGACTCGTAGATCGGCGTGATGCCCTTGGCCACCAGGGCCTTGCACGCGCTCATGAGCTCTGTGAAGTTCGTGGGCACGGTAACGCCCGCCTTCTTCAGGTCAGCCTTGTTGTAGTAGATCCCGAAGATGCTCGGCATCTGCGTGATGGCCGCGTAGACCTTTCCGTTGTACGAGCCGGCGCTCTTGTACAGGTCACCAGACTTCGCGACGAAGGCCTGGTTCGAGAGGTCCTGGAAGCTGCTGGGGTTGAACTGCAGGATGGCGGCCGACGTCGGGTGGTACTCCATGATGTCGGGCTTGTCACCGGTGGTCCACTTGGTCTGCGTGGTCGTCTCGAACGAGTTCGACGGGATGTCGATCAGGTTCACCTTGATCCCGGTCGCCTTCGTGAAGTTCTTGTAGAGATCCAGCAGCGCGGGCGAATCCGCGGTGTTGTGCCAGACGGTGATGCTCTTCGCCGGGGCTGCGGAGCCCCCCGATCCACCCGAGTTGTTCGACACGGGGTTCGAGCATCCCGCGATTCCGACGGCGAGCAGCGCGGCGATGGTCGCGACGCCTGCTTTCGTACCGATTTTCATTGCACCCTCCGTTGGGCTTAGCGCCGGGTCGAGTCGCCCGGCTTGTGCGTGTAGAGCGTTCTACAGAACGACGACGATCAGGTTAGGTTCGTGCCGAGAATGATGTCAACGAACAGAGCTCGGATCCACGCAATATTGCGTGGGCGGGCTCGCCACGGGCATCGCTCACCACCGCGGCAGAGTCTGCGTCCGACGATTATTGCGCACGTACCTTCGCGCTCCGGTTGGGCTTGGGTAGACCTGTAGGGCTCATGCCTGGCGACCGCGGCAGGCAATTTCCGATGATGGATGAGCGATCGATAAGCACGGGAGTCACATGTCTGACCTGGCACACGCGCACCTGAACACGAGCCTGCCCGTCGAGGCGCGAGTGGACCATCTTCTTCACGCCATGACGCTGCAGGAGAAGTGCCACCAGCTCGTGTCGGTGGCTCCCTGGGCCCTCGTCAATCCCGACGGGTCGGAGCCGGAAGCACTGGCCGAGACTCTCAAGTCGTCCCCCGGACACGTTTCGAACTTCGGGATCGATGACCCGGCAGAACTCGTCCGCCTGGTCGGGCTCATGCAGCGGCGTGTGATCGAGGGAACCCGTCTGGGCATTCCGCTCCTCATCCATGCCGAAGCGCTCAACGGCTTTCTCGCCGGGCAGCACATGGTGTTTCCGACGGGGATCGGACTCGCGGCGACGTGGAGCCCGGAACTCGTGGAGGCGATGGCCGACATCATTCGTCAGCAGATGCGGCGTGCCGGCTTCCGCCAGGCGCTGGCGCCCGTGATGGATGTCGCGCTCGACCCGCGGTGGGGCCGGGTCCATGAGACATATGGAGAAGACCCCTACCTCAGCGCGGCCATGTCGGTGGCGTATACGCGGGGGCTGCAAAGCAAGAATTTGCGCGACGGCATCATCGCGACTGCCAAGCACTTCCTCGCCTACGGCCTGGCGGAGAGTGGCGTGAACCTGTCGGGCGCGGAGACGGGTGCTCGACGGCTGCGCGATGTGTTTGCCTTCCCGTTCGAGGCTGCCATCCAAGATGCCGGCCTCGCTTCGGTAATGAACGGGTACGCGGATGTGGACCGCGTCCCGGTCGCCGCGTCTCGCGAGATCCTGACTGATCTTCTCCGTGGCACGCTGGGCTTCGACGGGTTCGTCTCCTCGGATTACATGACCATCGAGCAGATGGTGGACCGCCAGCGGGTTGCAACCACCCCTGCCGAAGCGGGCCGACTCGCGATCACGGCCGGCCTGGACACTGAGTTTCCCACCCCCTTCGGATACGGCGACACGCTCGTGAGCGAAGTCGAACACGGCAACGTCGCTGTCGAGCTCGTCGACACCGCTGTGCGGCGGATCCTGACCGCGAAATTCCGTGTTGGTCTGTTCGAAAACCCCTACCCTGCCGAACGGATCGACGTCGCCGAGGTCGCCGAAGAAGGTCGGGGCCTGTCGCAGGAGCTCGCACGGCGGTCAGTGGTGCTCGCGAAGAACGACGGCCTCCTTCCCCTCGACTCCGATCGCCTGCGGATCGCTGTCGTCGGTCCCCACGCCGACGCCGTCGGACTTCAGTTCCCGACGTACACGTACCCGGCTTTCCGGGAGATGATGACGGCGATGTCTTCGGGCGCCCTCGGAAACATGGTGGGCGCCGACCCCGGCATGGCCCGATGGAACGAGAGCCTGCTTCCCGCCGTCGGGGCGGCCGACTACGTTCGGTCGACGCTGCACGCTCGTGCGCTGTTCGAGGAGGTATCGCGATTCGCCTCGAGCACCGTGTGCGCGGCCGGCAGCACCCTCACCGACGACCTGGACAGCGATGAGTTCGACCAGGCCGTGAATGCCGCGGCCGAAGCGGACGTCGTTGTGCTCGCGCTCGGCGGCGCAAGCCTGTGGTTCAACGGCGAGCGCACTGAGGGCGAGGGAAGCGACTCTGCGGACATCGCGCTACCTGCCGCGCAGGTGCGGCTCGCGGACGCGGTGGCGGCGACGGGTACTCCGATGGTCGTCGTAATGGTCCAGGGGCGGGCCTACACACTCCCTGACTCCGTCCTCGGCGCAGATGCGCTCTTGATCTCGACGTACGGGGGCCCGTTCGGACCAAAGGCTGTTGCAGACGTGATCTTCGGAGCGGTCAATCCCAGCGGCAAGCTGCCGTACAGCATCCCGCGCCACACCGGACAGATTCCCGTGTACCACCACAAGGTTGCCGGAAGCGGCCACCGCAATCCCCTGCCCCCCGGGGTCGAGCATCTCTACCTCGACATGGATGCCTCGCCGCTGCTGCCGTTCGGGTACGGGCTCAGCTTCACTGACTTCACACTGACGTCTGTACAGAGCGAAAAGTCCATGGACACGCATGGGTCAGTTCAGATCCACGCTCTCGCCACGAACACGGGGCGCCGCTCCGGCGTCGTGACGCCGCAGATCTACCTGCGCGCCAACACGTCGGGCGTGAGCCGCCCGGCGCAGCAACTGGCGGGCTTCGCGCGCGTCGAGCTAGCCCCGGGCGAGTCGAAGCAGATCACGTTCGAGATCCATGCCGAACAGCTGGCGTACACCAACCTGGCGCGTGAATTCGTGATCGAGCCTTCGGACGTCGATTGGTTCATCGGCCTCGACTCCGACGACAAGGCCATCGCAGGCGCCTTCCGCGTTGAGGGTGCCCCCCGGCCCCTCACCAGCGCCGAGCGAAAGTTCTTCTCCGACGTGACGGTCCGCTGAATCAGGAGCCTCAAAATGACGGAACAGCACACGACGATCGAGACCCCGCGCGTCCACGATGGGTCGACTCCCTGGCGAGGTGAAATCGTGATCGATTGCCATCTCCATGAGCGGCCCGATGGCCGTTCACTGATCGACCACCTTGACGGCGCCGGCGTCACGAGTGCCCTCGTTCTGGCGATCGGTGACTTCCAGGAGGATTTCGCACGCCTGACCATGTCCGCGCCTGGACGGGTCGCCGGGTGGGCTCGGGGACCATACCTCTCCGATCTCCCGGCGCTCGCGGACGACCCTGACCGCGACGCCTTCGACATGACCAAAGTCATCTCCGTCCGCTCACGCCAGGCTATTCGCAGCGTCTTGACCGCTCAGCAGCGTCGGGGCTGGCGTGGTTTCGCGGAGACGACAGGCGCTGTCGCGGTCGACGGCCCCGAGCTGCAGCGGGTCTACGCGCTCGCTGCGGAGCTCGATGTCCCGGTCATGATGCATTTTCAAGAAGCAGCGGTGCCGGGCCAACCGGACTACGGGATCAAGGGATTCAGCCGCATCGCGTCGATGCTGAGCAAGTACCCCGAGACCAGATTCATCTGTCACGCGCCGGACTTCTGGGGTGGGATCGACGCTCGGTACACGGACGGCGGAACCTACTTGACCGGCCCGGTGCCGGCGGGAGGTCTCTCGGACCGGCTTCTCGGGGACTACCCCAACATGTATGGCGACCTCGGCGCACCATCGGCTCTTCTCCAGCTCACACGAGATCCTGAGTTCACCGTCGGCTTCCTCGATCGACATCAAGACAAGCTCATGTTCGGCAGTGACTGCAGTTGCACTGACGGGAAGGGAACGCCGCCGCAGAGCGCGCCTCAGACGGCGACGCGCCCGACTCTCACAGAAACGGAGGAGATCGCGTTCGACGCGGAGATGGCACGCGCGATGCAGGCTGCGATGGCAAAGCTCGGCGGCTTGGCCGGTAAATGCATCGCGCGCGAACTGCTCACCGTGGCATGGGAAAGCACGACTCGCGACGTCTTTCGCAAGGTGGCCTCGGAGAACGCGATTCGCGTATACGGACTCTAGGCCCGCCCCGGGAGCAACTGCACGGCCAGCACGTCATGGGCCGCGGCTACAGCGCCCGCACTCGCGCTGTAATCGTTTTCCTTCTGAGGGAAGGTGCCGGAGCGGACGTCAGCCGCATACGCTTCAACGCCACGGACCATTGCCGTCCCGACCTCGGCATATGTCTTGACGAACCGCGGCATCACACCCTCGGTGATTCCCAGGAGGTCGTGCATGACGAGCACCTGCCCGTCGGCTGCGCCAGCGCCGATTCCGATGACGGGGATACACATCGCAGGAAGGAGAACATCGACAACTGCGCGGGGCACTGCTTCGATGACCAGCGCACTTGCGCCCGCCGCCTGGACCGCGATCGCCTCTCGCGCAAGTCGCGCCGCTGCCTCCGGGCTCCGTCCCTGCGCGCGCATCCCACCGAGAGCGACGGCGGTCTGCGGGGTCAGCCCGACATGCCCGATGACAGGAATCCCGGCCCCGACGATCGCGCGGATGCGACTGAGCCGCTCCGGCCATCCACCCTCGAGCTTTACGGCGTCCACACCCGCCTCCTTGACAAAGCGCGTCGCCGTCGCGACCGCCTGCCCATCGGACATCTCTGTGGATCCGAACGGAAGGTCCCCGACGAGGAATGCAGACTCCACTCCGCGGCGAGCAGCGGCCGCCAGAATCAGCATCTCGTCGACGGTGATGTCGACGGTGGACCGGCGGCCGAGAACGACCTGCGCAGCGGAGTCGCCAACAAGGACCATGTCGACGCCCGCGCGATCGGCGACGCGCGCCGTTGCGTAGTCGTATGCGGTCACCATGACGATGGGCTTCCCCTGCGTCTTCAGTTCCGCAAGCAAGGACAGGGAGACCGTGGAGCGCACTTGAAACCTTCCGACACCGGGAGCGACGGCGTCTGTTGTTGTGTAACGCATGTTACCCCAAGGAGCCGCACCATCCGCGTGGGCAATCGATTCTCACGACATTCATCGCGGCGGGGATTGCGCCACACCGCCCCGCAGCATATGTTACTGGTTACACAACACTAGTTATACAACTGGCGCGGCGTGACGTGTCCCGACGGACGCCGAAGCTGCTCAACGATGAAGCCGTGGTGAGCGACGAGCGAACGGCGGTGCTGCCAAACGCTTCACCGCGACCGTCTAGCCTCTCTGACTCGTGGACGCCGCAGACTCTGATACCCGACACCTCACTGGAGAGGAGCACAACAGCATGAAGAAGAGGATTGTGACCCTGATGGTCGTCACGACCATGCTTCCGCTCGTCCTTGCCGGATGCACATCCAAGGATGGCGCGCAATCTGCGGCGGACAAGTCACAGTACGTCTCGACGACCCCGAAACCATCGGGCGACATCAACTCCGTCAATTGGGGCGTCGCCGGGTCGGAGCCGACGAGTCTGGACTGGATCTACGACTGGGACTATGGCCCGTCGAATCTCATCGAAGCAAACCTCTGCGAAGGGCTGATGAGACAGAACCCAGACGGTTCTACGACACCCGGCCTCGCAACCAAAGTCTCCTCACCGAATGACACGACCTACGTCTACACCATCCGCGACGGAGTGACCTTCACTGACGGGAGTCCGCTGACCGCAGACGACGTCGCGTTCAGCCTGAACAGGAATCTCAAAGCGTCACCCCCGTCGTACTGGGGACTGTGGTACCAGAACGTCGCCTCGATCGCGGCCACTGGCCGCCACGAGGTGACGGCGAGGCTGAAGAGTCCCGACGCGCTATTCGCATCGGTCATGACGACTCCCGCCGGCTATGTCGGCGAGAAGAAGTACATCGAGCAGAAGGGCTCGAGCTACGGCACCGCGGCCGGTGGTGTGATGTGCACGGGGCCCTACGCACTGGAGTCATGGGACAAGGGCCAGAGCATCACGCTCAAGGCGAACGCTCACTATTGGGACAAAGCGTTGGAACCCAGGGCAAAGACATTCACCTTCTCCTTCATCCCCGACCCCTCTGCTCTGAACAGCGCCCTGCTGACGGGCGAAGTCGATGGCGCTTGGAGCATGAACGTGTCTTCGTTGAAGCCGCTTGTGAATGCGAAGGCCGGCAACCTCTACCTGAACAAGGGAACTGAGGTGGTCGGCATGCAGTTCAACGACCTGACCACCGGGCCTCTCTCAAATCCGAAGATCCGCGAGGCGCTTCGAGCACTGGTCGACTACCAGGGGATCACCAGGGGGCTACTGGGTGGATACGCCGCGCCGACCAAGACGGCGGCACCGGAACCGACATGGGGATACTCCAAGGCCATCTGGGCAGCCGGCTACAAGGCGTCGGGCGGCGCATCGCAGGACCTCACGAAGGCCCGCCAACTGGTGAAGGAAGCGGGGGCCCCCACCCAGCCGATCGTGATCGCGGTGAGCACTGATGACCAATCCGTCGTCAGTGTTGCCACGTCGATCCAGGCATCGGCGAAGAGTGTGGGGCTGGACATTCAGGTCAAGTCCTTCCCCGCCAGCGAGTACACCAACCTCTTCTATGACCCGACCGCCCGGGCTGGGCTGAACGCATTCATGAGTACCGTGACGGTCGACACACCGGACCCGCTCGAGATCTACTACCAGGCCATTCCGGGTTCTCCATACAACTACACGGGCATCAAGAACTCGGAGTGGACGAACTATCTGCAGGAAGCGATCGCATCGACCGACGACGCGAAGAGGGCGACGGCCACGGTCAAGGCAGAAGAGGTCGTGGATAAGAACGTGTACTCGATCTCGCTGTATTCGCTGGATGCCCGAGTGTTCCTCGGAAAGCGGATCACAGGCGTGCCCGTCAGCTCGCTCTCGCAGTGGTATTATCCCTGGGCCGCAACGGTGGGCGCACGTTGATTCGGATCATCGCTCTCCGCCTGGTTCGGCTCGTCATCACGATGCTGGTATGCAGCTTTGTGGTCTACGGCGCGCTGTACCTGGCCCCGGGAGGAGCGATGGGCGCCATCACCGGGGGTCGCATTCTCTCGAAAGCCGACCAAGCGGAGATCGTCCGGATCTACCATCTCAATGAACCATTCCTGCAGCGATACTTCGCGTGGTTGCAGGGCTTGTTCACCGGCGATTTCGGGATATCACTTGTTTCGCGAGAGCCGGTCGTTGCGCTGATCGAACCGCGACTGGTGACGACCGCGATGCTCGTCGGGTATTCAGGCATGCTCATCATCGTCCTGGGCGTCGGGATCGGCCTTTTCGCTGCACTCCGTGGCGGAGCCAGCGACCGCATCTCCGTCATGGCAATGAGCGGGCTCGCCGCGGTTCCGGCGTTCCTCGCATCGTCGATTCTGCTTTTCGTGTTCGCGGTGAGTCTCGGATGGTTTCCGAGTTTCGGTGCAGGCGGTGGCTTCGTGGATCGCCTGTATCACCTGACCCTGCCGGCCGTGGCTCTTGCGCTGGCATCCATCGGGTACGTAGGTCGAATCTCCCGCGCATCGTTCAACGAGGAGAAGAACCGCGACCACGTTCAAACCGCGGTTAGTCGTGGTCTACCGCGTCGTAGCGTCATCGGTTCGCACATCCTCAGGAACTCGTTGGTGCCGATCGCGACGAGCGTGGGAATCACCATCGCGGGCCTCATCGCCGGGTCCGTCGTTGTCGAGCAGGTGTTTGCCGTCAACGGATTGGGATCCCTTCTGATCAAGGCCGTCGACGAGAAGGATTTCGCTGTCGTACAGATCGTGACCCTCGTGCTCGTCGCTGGCTTCGTGATCGTCAACACCATCGTCGACCTTCTCTACCCGCTCCTCGACCCGAGGATTCGAAAGGCAGCGACGCGATGAGCACGATTCCCGTCACCTCACTGATCCGACTTCAGTTCGCCAAGGTGAGCCGCCGCCCGACATCGGCCAAGGTGGCGACCCTCATTCTCATTGTTCTCGTGCTCCTGGCCGTCTTCGGACCTCTGCTGGCCCCGTACGGCCCGAACGAGACTGACCTGATGGCAACGAACTCACCTCCCTCTCTGCAACACCTGTTCGGCACGGATGAGCTCGGCCGAGATGTTTTCTCTCGCGTACTCTACGGATCGCGGATCAGCCTCTTCGCACCACTGGTTGTGACCGTCGCAGCCACCGTGATCGGTGGTGTGGTCGCCGTCAGCGCGGCGTGGATAAGGGGAAAATACGACTCCACCATCGGCGTGATGATCGACATCGCGCTCGCATTCCCCGGCATCCTGCTCGCCATTCTTGTCGCGGCTTTCGTGGGTCCGGGGATGTGGGCACCAATCGTCGCGATCTCGATCGCCAACATTCCGTACTCCGCGCGCCTGATACGGAGCTCTACGCTCGCTGAGCGCTCACTCCCCTATGTTGACGCGCTATACATCCAAGGGTTCCGCGGCACGACCATCAGCACCCGGCACCTGATTCCAAACATCACAGGCTTTCTCGCTGCAATTGCGACGCTCACATACGGGTACGCGATGGTTGATCTGGCGGCGATCTCGTTCCTCGGTCTGGGAATCCAGCCACCGTTCGCCGACTGGGGCAGCATGGTCGCGCAGGGACAGAACGGGATCCTGCAGGGAGCCCCGTGGCAGACGATCGCTGCCGGTGCGTTCATAGTCATCACCGTGATCGCCGTCAACATCCTCGGCGAGTCGCTCGCTGAGCAGGCTTCAGGGAAGAATCGATGACGCTTCTTGACATCAGGTCCCTCAGTGTGACGGCGTCGACGCAGGGCGCGACTCTCCCGATCATTCAGGACGTCTCCCTGTCGATCGCCCGGGGCGAGGCTGTTGGACTGGTCGGCGAGTCCGGCTCCGGCAAGTCGATGACGGCCCGATCGATCATGCGACTTCATGGTCGAAACGTCACCGCGGACGGGACCATCGAGTTCGAGGGGCGAGATGTCCTTTCGATGGGCGTTCGGGAGCTGCGTTCGTACAGGCGCAGCGACGTCTCGATGATCTTTCAGGATCCTCGAGCGGCGATCAATCCCGTGCGGACCATCGGGGCATTCCTCACGGAGGGTCTCCGCGGGAGCTTCGGCCTCTCAAAGCAAGAGGCGACCCGGCGCGCAATCGCGGCCATGGCAGCCGTCGGTATCACGCGTGCCGAAGAGCGCATGGCCCAGTATCCGCATGAATTCTCGGGCGGCATGCTCCAGCGGGTGATGATCTGCTCCAGCCTGCTTGCCAACTCGCGACTCCTCCTTGCCGACGAGCCAACCACCGCACTCGACGTGACAACCCAAGCCGAGGTCGTGGGGCTACTGGACGACCTCCGCCGGGAACGCGGACTCGGCCTCCTCTTCATCACGCATGACCTGGATCTGGCGGCCGGCCTCTGCGACCGCGTATTCGTGATGTATGCGGGGCGAATTGTCGAAGCGCGGGCAGCGAAGAACTTTGAGAGTGCAGCGCAGCACCCGTACTCGCGTGCGCTCTTCGAAGCTCGACCTTCGGTGGACTTTCGAGCGGCGCGCTTGCCGGCGATCCCCGGCGTTCCGCTATCGGCCAGCGAGTCAGCGGACGCGTGCGCATTCGCTCCACGCTGCCCTTATGCGACCGATGAGTGCCGAACATCGTTGCCGCCGCTCGAAGAGGCCGACGCGGGGGACGTGAGATGCATCCGGGTACACGAGATTCCGCGCGCGCACCTCAGGGGGACGGCGTCATGAATGTGGTCACGGCGAGAGATGTCCGGAAGGTGTTCCATATGCGGCACGGACGTGGCCGGCGCGAACATGTCGCCGTTCAGGGTGCGACGTTCGCTGTGTCGAAGGGCGGATCGCTTGGGATCGTCGGTGAATCCGGGTCAGGCAAGACGACGCTCGCACGCATCATCGTCGGACTTGAGACTGCGACAAGCGGCTCGATCGAGGTGTGTGGGAACGACCGCACCACGGCATCTCGCTCCGCCACCGAGCGCCGGCAGTGGGCACGGCGAGTTCAGATGGTCTTCCAGGATCCTTACACCTCTCTGGATCGTCGGCAGACCGGCACCGCATGCATCCGCGAAGTGCTCGCCATGCACTATCGCCTCGACCGTGCACAACGGGACAGCCGCATCGCCGAACTCGGCGACCAAGTCGGATTGACCCCTGCGCTGCTCGAACGCACACCGAGCGACCTTTCAGGCGGACAACGGCAGCGCCTCGCGATCGCCCGAGCCCTTGCCGTGGAGCCAGAGGTTCTCGTCCTCGACGAGTCCGTGTCCGCGCTGGATGTGTCCGTGCAGGCTCAGGTACTTAATTGCCTCGCCGACATACGGCAGTCGCTCGGGATGACATTCGTCTTCGTCTCTCATGACCTCGGCGTCATCCGCCAAATCGCCGATGACGTCATCGTCATGAAGGCGGGCGTCATCGTCGAGCGAGGGTCATGTGCCGACGTTCTCGACCGCCCCGAACATGAGTACACAAGACTTCTCAAGGCCAGCGTTCCGAGGCCGGGCTGGAGGCCGTCGCCACCCCGGTCCGCATAGTGCGTCCACCGTACTGCGGTTGAGGCGGGGCCGGAAAGCTCACTCGGCACGGGAAGGCGTCGCAATGCCAACCGCGTCACACATCACATTCCACGCTTCGAGGAGGCGACATGACTACTCACAACCGGCGTACGGCCCTGATCACGGGCGTGTCATCCGGCCTTGGCCGGATGACAGCGGATCGTCTGCATTCATCCGGATGGGACGTTCTCGGGACCGCACGTTCGCCGATACCCGACGCGGCGTTCGATGTTGTCAACGTCGACGTCACGAGCGCCGAAGACGTGGAAATGATCGGTACCACGGTCATGGAGCGATGGGGTCGTCTCGATGCGCTCATCAACAACGCCGGGATCGCCATGCTCGGCCCGGTGGAGGAGCTCACGCCCGATGAGTACCGTCGCAACCTGGACGTCAACATCGTGGGTGCGATGGCCCTCGTGCGCGCCTGTCTTCCAGCCCTCCGGGCTGCAGAGGGCGCGGTCATCCAGATCTCGAGCGTCTCAGCTTTCACGGCCTTCGCCATGTTCTCTGCGTATCACGCGTCGAAGTGGGGACTGGAAGGCGCGACGGAAGCCCTACGTGCGGAGCTCGAGACGCAACGTGTACGAGTCACCCTGGTGGAGCCGGCGTCCTTTCGGACCGAGATGGCGACGAAAGCGCCGATGGCGGTCGCGCGCACAGACGAGGGCAGATACGGTGCGGCTTGGCGTCACCTCGATGAGTGGCTCGCCTGGCACCACGGACTCAGCGCAGACGCGACAGCGTGCGTCGACGCAATCGTCGCGGTCGCCAGCCGACCCGATGCACCATTCCGCGTCCCCGTGGGCGAAGGGGCGACGCAAGCTCTCCGGGCTCAGGCCGCCGCCTACCAGGCCGCGGCTGACCGGGCCGACGCATTTCTTGCATCGTTGATCAACTCATGAGAGCGGGGGCGCGGGTGCCCGCCGGACACCCGCGCCCCCGCTCTCATGATCATCACGCCACCCCGGGCGCTTCGCGACCCTTCTCGACCGTTCCCAAGGGGAGCGCATACCCCCACCAGTCAGCGATCATGGCCGGCGTGTCCTGTCCGGCGACACGGAAGATGCAGCGGCGGAGGATCTTGAATCCCTCGTCCTTCGGCACGACCTCGAGCGTCTCGAACGTGGGGATGATCGTGTCGCCGTGATGAACTTGCGCGATGAACCGCACCTTGTCCAGCCCATAGTTCAACCCCCACATGCTGCTGTCGTCCATGCCCGAAGCGAAGCGGAGCGTCGCGTCAAGCATGCTCAGGAGGAAGAAGCCCTCGACGATGTCGTCCGGAAACTCGTCGACATCGCCTTTCGGGTATGCCCGGTCGAGCCAGGTGGCACGCTCGAATGCACTGCTGTCCTCGGCTGACAGGCGGAAAGGCTCCCCTTCAATGATCGAGCCCACCGTGCTGGGCAGATCCTCGAACCGGGTGGTTGTCGTCATGGGTTCACTCCTTTGGTCGTGGTGTTGACGGCTAGTCGGAAACGGCTTCAGATTTGCGCGCGCGCTCAGTCCGCGCTGGGTCAGGTACGCGCTGACGGCTGCCCGGTGTTCGGCGCCAGCGCCACACTCTTTGTGCCGCTCGACTTCTCGATCCATCGCCTCAAGGAGGTCTGCAGACTCCGCAGTTTCCAGATTCGCCTTCGCATAGGCGATCGCCGTCCGGGGCCCGCTTGCCAGTTTCCGTGCCATTGCGGTGACGTGGTGGTCGAGATCCCCGTCTCGGACGACGCGATTCAACAGACCGAGGCGAAGCAGTGCATCGGCATGGACGCGCTCGCCCAGCAGCATGATCTCCGCGGCTCGACCTCGACCCAGTAGCCGCTGAAGCTGCCACGAGGTACCAAAATCACCGGGCAGGCCGACCCCGACGAAGGCTGACGCCATCATCGTGTTGGGTGTCCCTATTCTGAGATCCGCCGCCAGCGCCAGGCCGATGCCGGCGCCGGCTGCCGCACCACGAAGAGAGGCGATCACAGGCTTGCTCATCGCTCGTAGTCCACCGACGATCTGACGTTGGCGCCGCTGTTGCCGCCGGACTGCGTCAACATCGACGACGCCGCCCGAGCCGCCTTCTCCCCCGCGATCGCTGAAGTCCTTGACGTCGCCGCCTGCGCAGAATGCGTCGCCAACGGACGCGAGCACCACGCAGCCGATGCTGTCGTCCGCCGCAAGTTGCTCCACTGCCTCCGCGAGATGGTCCACCATCTCCTCGGTGAGCGCGTTCCTTCGCTCTGGCCGATCGAGCGTAATCGTTCCGACGCCGTCACTCGACGTGAGGTGAACGTGCTGTCGCTCTTCATCGAGCATCTTGGATCTCCTCGTGACGCTTCGCAGTGTCACCCGATTGGGTACTTTTCGGGTAGCGTATCGAACTTCTTGCGATAATGCGACAGCTGTTGTACAAAGAGTGACAGGAAAAGATCTCGTCGTCCGGCACAGCACCCGCGCGCTGATCAGCTCCCGGAGCGCGCCGCGCCAACCGGCGCCCGACTACAGCCCACTCTTGAAGGAGTCAATGTTGACCGCTGAACAAAGAATCGCCATCGTTACCGGTGCCGCTCGAGGTATCGGGGCAGCCATCGCGCAGCGTCTCGTGGAAGACGGACTGGGCGTCGCCCTGCTGGATCTTGACGAGCGCGGATGCATGGACCTGGCAGACCGGATGACACAGGCAGGCGGCCGCGCGATCGGCGTCGGCATAGATGTCACGAACGAGCAGGCGGTCACGCAAGCGGTCGAACGGGTGACCCGCGAGCTCGGCGCACCCACCGTACTCGTGAACAATGCGGGAGTCATTCGTGACAACCTGCTCGTGCGCATGAGCCTCGACGATTGGGAAACCGTGATGGCCGTGCATCTGCGTGGCGCCTTCTTGATGACCCGCGCAGCACAGGCGCAGATGGTCGAGGAGCGCTGGGGCCGGATCATCAACATCTCCAGCACCTCCGCGCTCGGCAACAGAGGGCAGGCGAACTATGCTGCCGCAAAGGCGGGGATCCAGGGCTTCACGAAGACTGCCGCGATCGAGCTTGGACGATTCGGCGTCACGGCGAACGCGATCGCACCCGGCTTCATTGAAACCGAGATGACTCATGCGACTGCGGCGCGGATCGGAATCACCTTCGGTGAGCTCTCGGATGCGGTAGTCAAAGACATCCCAGCCGGTCGAGCGGGCATCCCCGAGGACATCGCTCATGCCGTGTCGTTCTTCGCGAGCGAAGACGCGAGCTTCGTGTCCGGACAGGTTCTGTACGTCGCGGGCGGCCCGAAGGCATGAAGACCTTCACCGATCTGGAGGAGCTCGAAGGCTCTATCGGCACTCATCTCGGGTACTCACCGTGGCATACGGTCAGCCAGGATCAGATCGATGCGTTCGCAGAGGCGACCGGTGATCGGCAGTGGATCCACACCGACCCGGAGCGAGCGGCCGCCGGGCCCTTCCGCACGACGATCGCGCATGGCTACCTCGCATTGAGCCTCCTGCCCATGCTCGTGTGGCAGGTGTTCACGGTCGAGGGGTTCTCGATCAACGTGAACTACGGAGCTGACAAGCTGAGGTTCATCTCTCCGCTGCCCGTGGATTCGCGAGTCCGTGCAGGCGTCGAATTGCTCTCCGCCTCGTGGTCCGACAAGGGCACACTCTTGCGCTCGAGGATCACCCTCGAACTCGAGGGCGGCACTCGGCCGGTGTGCGTCGTCGACTCGATCAGTCTTCTGGTGCCATGAGTGCCCTGCCCGGCTTGGACCTCGACCGACTCGCTGCCTGGATCGCCAACGCGGTGGAGCTCGATGGCGAACTTCGGGCCGAATTGATCACGGGCGGCAACTCGAACTTGACGTTCGCCGTCCGTGACAGCTCGCACGCATGGATTCTGCGTCGGCCCCCTGTCGGACACGTGCTGGAAACAGCGCATGACATGGCGCGTGAATACAGAATCATCCGAGCACTTCAACCCACCCGAGTTCCGGTGCCCGGTGTAGTCACGCTCTGCTCGGATCCGTCGGTGCTGGGCGCTCCGTTCTACCTGATGGAGCGAGCGGCGGGGCACGCGATCCGAGACGTTCGAGAACTTGCCGCCCGCGGGCCGGAGCGAACGCGCGTCATAGCAAACGAGCTCATTGACGCACTCGTGGCACTGCATGCTGTCGACATTGCATCTGTCGGGCTCCAGTCATTTGGGCGCCCGGAGGGCTATCTGTCGCGCCAGGTCGCCCGCTGGAAGAAGCAGCTGGATGCCTCGTTCACGCGCGAACTGCCTACTGCCGAGTCACTTCACGCACGCCTCCAATCCCGCATCCCCCAGTCCTCTGCAAGTGGAATCGTCCACGGCGACTATCGACTGGACAATGTCCTCGTCGACGACGACGATCGCATCAGCGCGGTAGTGGACTGGGAGCTGGCCACGCTCGGCGATCCGCTGACCGATCTCGCGCTGATGGTCGTCTACGGCCGGCTCGGTCAGGCCCTGCCGGACGTCGTGCCCGATGTCGTGGGTGTCAGGGGCTATCCCTCTGAAGACGAGATCATCACCCGGTATGCAGCCGCCAGCTCTCGGGATGTGTCCGACTTCTCGTTCTACGTCGGCCTTGCATCGTTCAAGGCGGCAGGAATCTTGGAGGGCATCTGTCACCGCGCCTTACACGGACAGACCGCGGGCAATGTGCCCGCTGGGTTCGCGGACGCCGTCCTCGTCCTCCTCGATGGTGGACTCGCAGCACTCGACGAAAGGTAGGAACGAATGGACTTTGGCTACGACGAGACGACCCAGAGGCTTCAGGACACGCTTCTGGACTTCATGGACACGCATGTGTACCCCGCCGAGCGTGAGATCGAGGGTCAACTCGACGCGCTCGACGACCGTTGGGCATGGGATTCCGCTCCCATCATCGAGGAGCTCCGGGCCGAAGCCCGCAAGCGCGGATTGTGGAACCTGTTCCTCCCGAAGGACCGGGGCGGTGCCCTGACGAATCTTCAGTATGCCCCGCTTGCAGAGATCGCCGGGCGCAGCGCCCACCTTGCTCCCGCCGCCATGAACTGCTCGGCACCAGACACCGGGAACATGGAGGTCCTCGATCTGTTCGGCTCACCCCACCAGAAGGACGAGTGGCTGAAACCGCTGATGGCCGGTGAGATCCGGTCTGCATTCGCGATGACCGAGCCGGACGTTGCCTCGTCAGACGCCACGAACATTGCGACGCGGATCGTGCGCGATGGCGACGACTACATCATCAACGGCCGCAAATGGTGGATCACGGGCGCGATGAACCCGCGTGCACGGATCTTCGTTGTCATGGGGAAGACAGACCCCGATGCCGATCGTCACCGGCAGCAGTCGATGATCCTCGTTCCGCGGGATACGCCTGGCGTCGAGGTCATCCGCGGGATGCGTGTTCTGGGGTACGACGATCACGATCACGGCGGACACGCAGAGCTGTCCTTCAACGACGTGCGCGTGCCGGCGTCCAACCTCATCGCCGGCGAGGGCGATGGGTTCGCCATTGCCCAGGCACGGCTTGGTCCGGGACGTATCCATCACTGCATGCGCTCGATCGGTGTTGCCGAGCGAGCGGTCGAGCTCATGTGCGCCCGCGCGGACGGTCGGGAACCGTTCGGCCGAGCGCTCTCCGAGCAAGGCGTGGTCCGCGAATGGATCGCACAGGCGCGTGTGAAAATCGAGCAGTTGCGTCTGCTCACGTTGAAGGCCGCGTGGTTGATGGACACGGTGGGCAACAGGGGCGCGCACACCGAGATTCAGGCGATCAAGGTGGCCGCCCCGGCGACCGTACAGTGGATCCTCGACAAGGCGATACAGGTTCACGGCGCGGGCGGATTGTCACAGGACTTCCCGCTTGCGAACGCCTACGCGAGCATCCGTACCCTCCGATTCGCAGACGGGCCTGACGAAGTACATCTCAATGCTCTGGCGCGCGCGGAACTCCAGGCGCAGCGTGAAAGACGACGAGAGGTCTGACGCAAGCCGAGGCGCCGCGGAGCATGGAGCTCCGCGGCGCCTCGACGTGACCGCGTCGGCCGCCACAGTCGAATGGCATTCACGACCAGAGCGCGCTGATGCGCTCGATCGGACTGTTCGGCAGATCGCCTGACGTCGTTGGGCGACAGCAAAGGCCCCCCTCCGGCGTGGGGAGGGAGGAGCTCCCCACACCGGCCGGAGGCCCTTCACTGCTGAGGCCCGCTGGCCTAGCAGGGCTTATGCGAGATCGATCGTCGGCATCTCGAGGCGCGCGCTCACGCCGCCGAGGCGAAGGGTTTGCACCGTCTTCGCCGTCGCCTCGATGTCGTACAGATTGTCGCCGGTTCCGGGGTGCACGGCGTAGTGCGGGTAGTCACTCGAGGCGATCTGCAGCTGTAGTGAGTGGCCCGCACGAACGCGGTAGGCGTTGTCGTCCAGCGGAAGCCGGAACGAGCCGCCGATGGCGCGAGCCAGCGCGACTCTGCCCTGAGTGATTCGCCGAGTAGTGCCGTCCGGAGCGACGTCCTGCAACCTGACGTGAACATGCGTCGTCGGGCCTTCGAAATCGACAGTGGCAGTCAGAACGGGCTGGCCGGCGAAGTCCAGGTTCTTCGCAAGCGGTGCCGTGCGGAACGTGAGGACATCCGCGCGGTCGACATAGTCGCGTTCGTCCGGGTACGCCGCGACAAAGTACCACAGCGCTTCCATGTCTACTGACGATGGCACCGGATTGGCCGGGTCGTGCGTCCAGGACAGGTCCTCCGGTGCCGCTGCCTGGCTGCCCAGTGTGTGGAGGCCCGACGGATCCGCGCTCAGGACGAACTGCGTGATGGTGGCGTCCGGCGGATACTGATCGCTCTCCTGCCATCCAACATGGCCGACGTGCCATTTTGCACGGGGACGCGGCTTGAGCGGGAGCCTGCCGTTGAGGTGCTCATCAAAGAAGTCCGCGTGCTCCGCCGTCTCCTCCTGAATCTTCGCGTCGAGCGCAGCTTCGTTCAGATAGGGGTTGGCCTCGTCGCCGCGGCCCACATCTTCAAGCTTGTACCCCCCGTGGTCCGCGGACCCTACTCGCAGGTAGTGAAGGTTGCTCCAGCCTGGAAGCGATGAGAAGTGCCGCCAGTCGCGCATTCCGTCCGGAGCAAGCCCGGGGTCATACCAGTTCTGCCAATGGAGAACCGGGATCTGCGTTGTGTGGTAGGGGTGGCGGTTGCCGTACGGCGAGTACCAATCCTCCGTCTTCGTGCGGGCGAGTTTCTCCTCCGCACCTACGCAGCGGCCAATCTGTTCCCGGGCTTCGGCGATGATCTCCTCGACGGAGCCACTGCTCCAGTCGATGTCGGCCAGGTACCCCTCATTCGTGGTCCAGATCTGCAGCAGGTCGTTAAGCGATGCGAACGACTGGACTTCCTGGCGCCAACGACCGCCAACGTGTCCGTTCCCCATGTCGACGCCGGTGACCATTGGGATCGCTGCCTGGATCGCCGGGTGTCCGGACGCGACGGCGGCCCACGTTGTGAAGCCGTAATAGGAGGCGCCCATGACGCCGATCTTTCCGTTAGACCACGGCTGCTTCACGACCCACTCAGCGGTGTCGTATGCGTCCGCTACGTCGAACGCGTAGGGGATGGTCTGACCGGTCGATCCATACTTGCCGCGCACATCCTGTGCGATGAACACGAATCCGCGACTCGTGAAGTATTCCGCTTCGAACTTCAGCCCCGTGTAGAAGCTTCGCTTGTCGTACGGAGTGCGAACGAGGACCGCCGAGTGGGCCGTCGCCTTCTCGGGGAGGTACACATCCGTCGCCAGCTGGAAGCCGTCTCGCGTCGGAACCGCGTACTCGATCGATCGCTCCGAGGGTTCCTCGGCCGAGATCTTCTCAATGATGGTGAAACCCATGAGATTCCTTTCGTTGTTGTTCGTGTTGGGTTGAGTTCGCACGCCGGCGCGTCTGACATCCCGTCGTCATGTCAAGCCCCGCTGGTCAGCGTTACGCCGCCGTCGGCGACGAGAGTCTGCCCCGTCATCCACCCGGCCTCGTCGGACAACAGAAAGGTCACGACATCTGCAATGTCGTCGGGCTCGCCGAGTCGTCGAAGCGGGTACGGCGCCGCGACCTCCTCTTCTTTGCCGTCATAGAGCGCCGCGGCGAACCGCGTCTTCACGACACCGGGAGCGACGGCGTTGACGCGGATGCCCGGACCTAGCTCGACCGCCAACAGTTCCGTGATGGAGATGAGCATCGCCTTCGTCGCACCGTACAGGCCGATGCCGGGTGCCGGCTTGAGACCCGAGATCGACGAAATGTTCACCACCGAACCGCCGTGATCGCGCATCCATGCGCGATAGACCTGCTGCGTCCACGCCAGCGCCGCGATGACGTTGACTTCGACAGTCTTGCGCGCGGCGCCTAGTTCGACATCGATCATCGGACCGTACGTCGGGTTGATCCCCGCATTGTTCACCAGGAGGTCTGCGCTGCCGAATTGCTCAATGGCAGAGCTGACCGAGCGGCATTGATGTTCAACATCATCGGCGCGACCGACGACACCGAGAGCGCAGCTCGGTCCCCCCAGCGCGGACACTGCTTCTTCAAGCGCATTCTCGTTACGTCCTGTCAGAACGACGCGGGCGCCCTCGGCGACGAGTCGCTGCGCGATGCCCAGGCCGATACCTCTGCTCCCACCGGTGACGATGGCCGTCTTACCCTCGAACCGCTTCTTAGTTCTCATCTTCGGCTCCCATCAACTCATCCGTTCGATGACCATTGCCATGCCCTGACCGCCGCCGACGCACATGGACACGACTCCGAACTGGCGATCGTGCCACTGGAGTGAGTTGATCAACGTAGACGTGATGCGTGCGCCTGTCATGCCGAAAGGATGCCCAAGAGAGATCGCCCCGCCGTTGACGTTGAGCTTCTCGAGAGGGATGCCCAGCTGGCGTGCAGAGCCAAGCGCTTGAACGGCGAAGGCTTCGTTGATCTCGAAGAGATCGATGTCGTCGAGACCGAGCCCTGCGTGACGGAGCGCAGCGGGGATCGCTTCTACTGGCCCCAGACCCATGATCTCCGGCGACAGTCCGGTCACGGCCGTGCTGACGATCCTCGCCAGGGGCGTCAGCCCCAGCGCCGCGGCGCGGGAGTCGCTCACGACGACGAGGGCGGCTGCGCCGTCGTTGAGCGGGCATGCGTTACCCGCCGTCACTGTACCGTCGGGACGAAAGACGGGTTGTAGAGCGCCTACGGATGCAAGGGTGGTCCCCGGACGAGGACCGTCATCCGCATCGACGATGCTCAGATCTGGGAGCGTGACCGGTGCAATTTCACGCTCCCAGAAGCCCTCGTCACGGCGCTGGACCGCGAGGTTCTGGCTGCGAACGCTGAACTCATCCTGGTCCTCGCGAGACATCCGGAGGAGCTGTGCGACGTTTTCAGCAGTCTGTCCCATGGCGATGTATACGTCGGGCAGGTCGCCGGCTTCCCTCGGGTCCGTCCAACGCGAAGCCCCGCCCTGAGCCCGTTCCGCAGTGCGCTCGCGTGCCTCGTCGAAGATCGGGTTCAGCCCCTCGAGGTTGTCCGCGAAGCCGGAGCCGTACCGGCTCACTGTCTCGACTCCGGCTGAAATGAAGGCGTCGCCCTCGCCTGCCTTGATTGCATGAAAGGCCATGCGCGTCGTCTGGAGGCTGCTTGAGCAGTAGCGATTCACCGTGACGCCGGGCACGGAATCCAGGCCCGCCCGTACTGCCACAACTCGGGCGAGGTTGTTACCGGACTCCCCAGCAGGGGATCCGACACCGAGGAGCACGTCGGTGACTTCCGGCGGATCGAGGGCCGGGACTTTGGATAGTGCGGCCTGCACCATCTGGACGGCCAGCTCATCGGGCCGCATGTCGACCAATGAGCCCTTCCTCGCGCGGCCGATCGGCGAACGCGCGGTGGAAACGATTACTGCTTCAGGCATGGACACTCCTTCGGTGTCTGATAGCTCGGGTTTGGTGGGCCGCTGATGGCCCGGTGGGTCCCTGGAGTTTCACGAGCCCAGGAGCAGCACGTCGAGGGTGTTCGTGTTGATGGGGTCTTCGCTCTTGAGCTCCGCCTTGCGGACCTTCCCGCTACCCGTGTGCGGGAGTTCATCGCGGAACTCGAGAAAGCGAGGCACTTTGAACCGAGCGAGGGTGTTGCGTGCGTGCGCGACGATCGTCTCTGCAGTCACCTCGGCGCCCGGGCGCAGGACGATCAGAGCCTTGACTTCTTCTCCACGATCCGCGTCTGGTACAGGAATCACTGCGGCTTCCGCGACATCGGGCATCGCCATCAGCTGCTGCTCGACTTCGGCTGCTGAGATGTTCTCACCACTCCGTCGGATGATGTCTTTCAGCCGTCCGATGAAGTAGTGGGCACCCTCCTCGTCCTTGCGAACCAGATCGCCGGTGCGGAACCAACCTCCGGGCAAGAGCAACTCCGCGTTCACTTCCGGTCGATTGTGATAGCCGAGCATCAGGCCCTCGCCACGGACGCACAGTTCGCCTGCCTCGCCAGGCGGCAACTCCCGAAGGTTCTCGTCGACGATCTTTGACTCACGCGTGGGGAAGCAGAATCCCATCGACCCGCGGGCCGCAAGGTCGGGCCGGTCCCACGGGACTGCGATGCCAACGCCGAGCTCGGTACTGCCGTAGGTATCACGCGCGAGGAGTCCGAAGCGAGTCTCCACGGCGGCGATCGCCTCAGGCGGCATCCCATCGACGGGGGCACGCTTGAGGGCCAGGGCCGAGTCGTCCGGCGACTCGGGGAACTCCAACATCCCTTCGCTCAGCCAGGCGAGGTCGATCTGGTGGTCGACGAGCCATCCCATGAACTTGCGGCGGCTGAGCCCCGCGGTCACATAGATCGCCCCGCCACCCGCGAGCGCTGACATCAGGTACATCTGGTTCTGCATGTAGAAGAACGGGTGGTCTGCGAGGATGCGCTGCACGTCGAAGAATCCCGAACCCCACACCCCCAGCTCCACCCAGTATCGGTGAGTGAGAAGGCACCCCTTGGGAAGACCCGTCGTCCCGGAAGTGAACTGGATGTTGGCGATCGTGTCGTGGTCCGGATATTCACGGAGAGGCAGAATATCGCCGTTGAGAAGGGAGTCGAAGGCGGGGCCGGGCTCACCCGGTTTGGCAACTCCGATGATGTTCTGCCGCAGAACGGGGCCCACCTCGCCATCGGAGTATGCAGCGAGGACATCGTCAGCCGCGATCAGCCATCGGGCCTCCGAATCCGTGAGGACGAACTCAGCCTCGCGTTCGGTATATCCGGGATTCATCGGAACGATCGCCGCGCCGAGTTCTGCGAGGGCGAACCACGTGAGAGGGAACTCCACCTGATTCCGCAGTTGGACGCCTACCTTGTCGCCGGCGCGCACGCCCAGGCGCTGCAGGCCTGAGCGTAGCTGCGATACCCGCGTCCGGAACTCACTCCACGTCAAGTTCGGGCCGCCCCCTTCCACATGCACGATCGCCCGGCGATCCCCGTGCTGCTCCGCCGCTCGGTCGAGGGCGGCCGGCATGGACAGCCCCCGCAAGGATGAGGCGAACTCGCTGAGTTCGACGTCGACCGTTGTCGTCATGGATCACTCCTCCACATCGTGTGATGATCGTCGGCCTCCGCTGGCCGGCGTTCCAGCGCGCCCACCGTCATGTGCTTCTTCGCGATGACTGAGAGACAACGCGATCGGAACGACGCACGGCGCACTTGCGATCATAGTGCGACAGTAGTTGTATAACTAGTGCGATAGATCGAAAATGTGGTCTAATCATCCAATTCGCTGCGCTGAAGGACATGAGTCCCCGGCGCATCGCTACCAAAGGAGGTAGATGTGTCAGAGAGCGAGTACGACGTCATCGTCGTCGGAGCCGGATACGCAGGCATCAGTTGCGCACGAGACCTGCGTGATCGAGGACTCTCCGTCCTCGTCCTGGAGGGGGCGAATCGAATCGGAGGGCGGACTTACACGCGTGCCTTCCGTGACCACCCCGACATCACTGTCGAGGCCGGGGGCGCGTACGTTGACTTGAGCATCCACACGAACGTCGTGCGCGAGCTGGAGCGCTACCGGCCTGCCCTCATTCCCTCGAAAGGCGTGCCGACGAGCGCCCACTTCTTCACCGCTGGCGCCCGTAGCACACTTCCTGTGCCCTGGTGGGATCTCTGGGCGCTTGAAGCCGTGGCGATCCGGCTGCACAACGCCGCTGCGCGACTGCGCTCGGACACGCCCCTGCACGAGCAGGAACTCGCCGACCTGGACGTCTCCGCAGCCGAGTTCTTCGAGCCGATCGGTCCGCTCCCCCAGTCCGTGCGAGACCTCATCTACGGTCAGATCGGTGGCCATGAAGGGGCCGATGCCGATTCTGCGTCCATGCTCTGGATCCTCGGGCTCATTGCCGCGGGAGGCGGGAGTCCGTTCCAGTACTTCATGTTCGGCGAGTCTTCAGACAGCCGGATGTTCGTGGATGGCCCGACTGACCTGCTGCACCGCATGGTCGACGGATCACAGATCGAGGTGCAGCTGAACAGGCGAGTCACCGCGGTGACCGACGATGGCTCCACCGTGCGGGTGGTCACGGACGATGGGACGGAAGTCACCGCCGGAGCCTGCGTCATGGCAGTGCCGACGAATGTACTCCGGCGCATCGAGTTCACCCCCGGGATGACACCGGATCAAACAGCGCTGCTGCGTAGGAATCATCCGGGTTCCGCGATCAAAGTTCACATGATCGTCGACAACATTCCGCCTGCACCCATTTGCATCGGATTGGGACCGCTGGTGACCGTCCTTCCCCTGGGTACTCTCGAGGACGGGCGCTCATTGCTCGTCGGATTCGGCGCCCACGGCATCTACGACTTCGACCCGTGCGATCGGGCATCGGTCGAAACCGGATTGCGGCTGTACCTCCCGGACGCCAACGTCGTGGCCGTTGACGCGCACGATTGGGCAGCCGACCCGCTATTCGATGGCACGTACCGTGTGGACCACCCGGGTGAGGGGCAGCTGAGCGGTCGGGTCATGAACGAGATGGCAGGCCGGATCGCGTTTGCCGGTGCTGACATCGAGGATCACCTCTTCCGCAACACCTTTGACGGCGCGATCTCCTCCGGCGCCCGCGCGGCGGTCGCCGTCGCAGCCCTGCTTGACGCCGTCTGAGCTGTCACACAGAAGGCGGTTGGGCACCCGAGCAAACAGGTACCCAACCGCCCTTCTGGCTGAACGAGACAGAAGCCACCGGAACGCGCGATGCCCTGCCTAATGCGCGGAGATCAGATCGAAATAGCCCATCTGAACATTTGACCCATCGAGGCTGGCAGAGATCGGCATCTGCCCAGTCTCCCCCGCTCGCGTGACCTCCTGCTCCGCCTGAGTCGTGTCCGTGACCTCGTAAACGGCCAGGTACCTCTGGCCTGTCCCGTTCCCTGTTTTCGCATTGAGCGCGAACCGTCGGACGGATAGCACTGACGGAAGTCTCAGGAGGTCGGGAACGTGCACGTTCTCATACCAATGCTCGAAATCGGCTTCGGCGCCTTCAACAGGTTCCGTAAGCACCACCAACACTCCGCTCATCCCATTGCCTTTCGTCACTGCGCCGCGACCGAGCGACTCACAGATGTCGTTCCAGCGAGCCCGAGCGACTCGACCAGCCAGTCCAGAATCGCGAGCTGACGCGCGGCCGGCCACTGCTGCGGGTTTTCGACCACCGATAGAGCGACCCCGTTCGTCGTGACTCGGAGCAGTTCAACGACCCGCTCTACCTCGCTCTCAGGCGCCAGATCGGCGACGTGGCTACGCAGAAGGGTGCGAATCGTCTGGTCCATGGCATTGAACGTCGCCCGATTCTCATCGCCAAGGAGTTGCCCTGCGATGAGATGGATGCGCACCTGCTCGTCACGGAGGCCGACGTCCGTCAGAGGCACCAGCCACCGCAACAGTGATCGGAGACGCTCCAGCGACGTGTCGGACGCTGCATCCAGGGCCTGGATGTCGGCGTTCCAGCCGGCAAGCACTTGAACCGTCACCTCGTCGAGAAGCTCGGTCTGGGTCGGAAAGTAGTGGGTGATCATGGTGGTTGATCCGCCCATTTGCTTCGCCACCGCGCGAAATGACAACCCACGGGTCCCCGACTCGCCCAGTACCTGGAGCGTTGCATTCACGATGTCGCGTTTGCGCGATTCATGGTCGACGTGACGTGGCATGTGCGGTCCTTCCGTCTGTGCGACGCTGTTCGAGACCAGTGCGTCGTCGCGAACGCGCCATGGTGAATATACTCGGCCGCGGATCGGGTGGAGTCACAAGCCACACCTCAGGATCATCGGACATCCCTCCTAGTCAACAAGATCCGGTGCAGCCGCAAGGAGTTCGCGGGTGTAGTGGTGTTGGGGGTCGCCTACGACCGACGCTGTATCTCCGGTCTCGACGATCTGCCCCTTGTTCACCACGAGCACGCGATCCGCAACGGTGTTCACGAGGGCAAGGTTGTGAGTGATGAACAACAGCGCGAGACCATCCTGTCGGAGCTCGTCGAGAAGCATCATCACCGACGCTTGAACTGATACGTCAAGCGCCGAGGTCACCTCGTCGCACACGATAACCGACGGTCCGGCCGCAAGCGCGCGAGCGATCGCAACGCGCTGCTTCTCTCCTCCGGACAATTCACCCGGATAGCGATCGAGGTACGAGGTCGGGAGGCGCACCCGATCCAGCAACTCTCCCGCGTCGGCACGGGCACGAGCCCCTTCGGACGTGCCGAAGAGCTTAAGCGGTCGCATCAGCGCCTGAGCGACCGTGTGCCGGGGGTTGAGAGAGCGGTCCGGGTTCTGGAACACAATCTGAATGTCCCGTCGCTGGGCGCGTGAACGCTCTCGCGCGCGCGGAGCGAGGCTTTCGCCCGCGAGCAGCAGCGAGCCGGAGTCCAGTTCATGGAGACCGACGATGCAGCGACCAAGAGTGCTTTTCCCGCTGCCGCTCTCTCCGACGACTGCGAGGCACTCCCCGGGAATCATCTCGAAAGAGGCACCGTGGAGCACCTCCACCGCTTTGTTCCCTCGCCCGTAGGAGGCGACGAGGTCTGACGCTTCGAGGACGGGCGTCTTCTCGTCGGACCCCTGGGCCGAGATGTCGATCTGAGGTTCTCGGGAGAGCGATCGGAATGAGAGTCCTTCCGGGCCGCGCGAGTGGGTGGACGCGAGCCCCGTGAGCTCATGCAACTCCCTCTTGACGTGGAGTCGTGGGACTGCGTCGAACAGCATCTGTGTGTACTCGTGGGATCGCGAACGGAAGACCTCGGCAGCCGGGCCCCGCTCGACCACCTTGCCGTCATACATCACCATGAGGGAATCAACCAAAGTCTGGACAGCCGCGAGGTCGTGGCTGACGTACACGAAGGCGAGCGAATGGGTTCTACTGAGCCCCCGCAAGAGCTCAAGTATCCGCGCCTGCGTCGTCACGTCAAGCCCCGTTGTCGGTTCGTCGAGCACGACGACCTTTGGCCGCCCGACAAGGGCCATCCCGATGAGCACGCGCTGCTGTTGGCCTCCAGAGAGCTCGAAGGGATACCGCTGCAGAAAGTCGCGCGCATTGGGAAGACCGACCTCCGCGAAGGTGTCCTGAATGCGCTGGGCCGTCGCCTCGGATGCTCGGTGGTGAACACGCAGCACTTCCGCGACCTGCGCTCCGACACGCATCCGCGGGTTCAGGCTCGACATCGGATCCTGCGGCACGTAGGCGATCCGCTCGCCACGTACCCGACGCAAAGCCTCCGGGGACAGGGTCAGAAGGTCCTGCCCATCCAGGATCACGGCGCCACCCGTGATCCGGCTGCCCGCACGTACCTTACCTAGTAGGGCACGCGCGGTTGTCGTCTTGCCACACCCGGATTCGCCGACGACGCCGAGGATTTCACCTTCCGCGAGTTGGAAGGAAACGGAGTCGACGATCGTGCGCCCAGCATCCGTTGACACCGTCAGCCCATCGACGCGGAGAACGATGTCTGTTCGTGTATCAGACATGAGGAACGGCCGATCGTCCAATGCCACGAACATATGCGTCCGCGACCCAGTTCACGGAGACCGTCAGCGCTGCGATGAGGATCGCCGGCGAAATCACCGCCCACGGTTGAATCAAGAAGCCGCTCCTGTTCTCGTTGATCATTACGCCCCAGTCGGGGGTCGGCGGTTGCGGACCAAATCCAAGGAATGCGATCCCTGCGTAAATCCCTACCGCGTATGCAATCCGGATGCCGAAGTCCGCGAGAAGCGGGGACCACAGGTTCGGTAAGAGCTCGCGCCAGATGATGAACCACCGTGACTCGCCGCGCGCAACCGCAGCTTCCACATACTCGTTGCTCACGATCTCGCGCGTCGCAGCTCGCGTGATGCGCGCGACACCAGGCATGAGAACGATCGCGATTCCTACAGCAACCAGCCACAGGTCTGTACCGCCTCCGGTGAGAAGCACGAAGATCAAGATGATCGGCGGAACCGACATCAATACGTCGAGAGCGCCGATGATGAAGAAGTCCGTCCTTCCGCGTACGTATCCGGCGGTGATTCCGACGCACACCCCGACGATGTACGCCGCGAGAGTGGCGGCCGTGGCGACAAGGATCGGGATCGTTCCGCCGGCGAGGACACGACTGAATACATCGCGTCCTACTGTGTCCGTACCTAGCCAGTGGGCGGCGCCTGGGAGCGAGAAGGGGGCGCCGACAATCTTCGTCGGGTCGTACGGTCGCACGACGGGGCCGAGGATGGCGATCAGCAACACCAAGCCGAGAAGAGAAAGACCGGCGATGCCCGTTTTCGAGCGCACAATCTGGGAGAAGAACTGCACCATCACGGGTCGCGCCGCGGCGCGGCCGCTCTCGGCGACGGCTTCAATCGTTCCTGTCTGCATTGATCAGGCCGCCTTCCGGAGACGAGGGTTGAGGACCATCGCCGCGATATCGGCAAGCATGATCAAGACGACGTACGCCGCCGTGGCAAGCATGACGATTGCCAATACCACGGGGAAGTCGCGGTTGTGTACTGCGTCGACCAATGCAGAGCCCAGACCCGGGTAGCTGAACACAACCTCGACCGTGACGACACCGCCGACCAGCCATGCGATCGTGAAGGCGAAGATCTGCAGCGTGGGTCCAAGTGCATTGGGCAGGGCATGCCGAAAGAGGATCTGCCGTTGCGGAACCCCTTTCAACTCGGCGATCTGGATGTAGTCCGAACGCAGGACGTCGATCATCGTTGCCCGGATCATCCGCGTCGCCTGCGCCGATGCTGCGAGAACAAGGGTCAGCGTGGGAAGGATGAGGTACTGATACTGGGCGAAGATCGGCACCGTGGAGTCGAATAGAGAGTTCGCGGGCAGCAGGGGCCAGGTCACCGCGAAAAGCGCGATGACGAGCGCCCCGATGACGAACTCGGGGATCGACAGGAACACGAGTGTCGACCCGCTGATCACGTTGTCTGTCGCCTTGGTCGCACGCGTCGCCGACCACAACCCGAGTACGAGGGACACCGGGATCAGGACCAGCGACGCCGCAGCCGCGAGGGCCACGGTGTACATGACCCGGCCACTCAACTGTTGACCGATCGGCTGCCCGCTGACGAGTGAAGTTCCCAGGTCTCCGTGAAACAGGCCGCCGAGCCACTCGAAATAGCGCTGAATCGCGGGCACGTCGAGCCCATGCTCGGCACGGAACTGCGACAGAAGCTCGGGAGTCGCCTGGCGGCCCAGAATCGCCTGCGCCGCATCTCCCGGGAGAGCCACAAGTCCGAAGAACACGATCGCTGAGACGACGAGAATAATCACCGCCGCCGAGAGCACTCGTGTGAGGATCGCTCGCGTCATCAGTGCTTCAACCACGCAGTCCGGAAGTCATATCCCCCGAACGGATCCATCGGGCCCTCCTTGATGCCCCCCACGCTCGAACGGATGACGTCCGACTGATTGTTGAACGTCGGAATGATGTAGCCGGTGCCCTCGTGCAGGACCTGCTGAGCCTCAGCCATGAGGCGCTTCCGGTTGCCCTCATTGGGAGCGGCGAGCGCCTTCGTGAAGAGTTCGTTCCATTGCGCGTTGTGCCAATGCGTCTCGGGGTACTGCGCGTTCGGCGACAGGGTACTCGCCCACATCTGCACAAGCGGCAGACCCGGCCAGTAGGTCGACCAGAATGGCTTCTGGCCGTAGGCGATCGCGATGTAGCTGTCGTACGGGAGCTTGGTGATCTTGACATCGACGCCAGCGCTTTCGGCCGAAGCGCTGAAGAGGCTGGCGGCGGCGACCATGCCCGGACTGCCGTCGGTAGTGAAGAGTTCGAATGTTTGCGAGGCAACGCCGGCTTCTTCGAGCAGCGCCTTCGCCTGCTTGGGGTCGTACTTGATCTGCTCGATGTCAGATGCGTAGTACGGGTCGTACCAGCTGAAGAGATCGTTCGCGACGGCGCCTTCCCCGCTCAAGGCGTTCGTCACCTGCTGCTTGCGATCGACCAGCAGACGGAGCGCCTTCCTCACCCGTGGGTCGTTATACGGAGCCTTCTGAGTGTCCATCACGAACGCATTGAAGTATCCGGAGCGCCCGTTGAACAGGTGAAACTGTGGGTTGTTCTTGAACGTGCCCACGAGTTCGTAGCCAACGCTCGCTGCGGCGAGGATCTGTCCGCTCTGGATCGCGCTAGCCAACGCGCTCGGATCGGCGAGCGAGATGATTTCCACGCCATCGAGGTTGACCGCCCCACCCCAGTACCCGGGGTACGCGCGGAAGACCGCACGCTCGCCCGCAACGAAGCGCTCGAGCTTGAAGGGACCCGTACCGATGAACTTGCCGTTGGCCCCAGGAACGGCATGGTTCTTGAAGATCGCCAGCTGCGTGCGCGGGAGGATGAAGGTCAGCATGAAGTTCGGCGCGGACAGCGAGACCTTGACGGTCGAGCTGTCCACGGCACGGACAGACGAGACGCCCGCGCTCAGCAGATCGCCGCGACCGTAGGCACCATTCGCCTCATCAAGGACATAGTTGTAGGACCAAGCAATGTCGGCGGCCGTCAGCGGCGTGCCGTCTTGGAATGTGACTCCCTCGCGGACGTGGAGCGTCCAGCTGGTGCCATCTGCGGAGGGAGTCGCCTTGTCGACGATACCGGGGACCGGATTGCCCTGGTTATCGAAGGTGTATGCGGACTCATACACCTGCTGGATTCGCGCCGCGTCGATACCGGTCACCAGCTTGTTGGGATTGAGGGTCTCCTCGCTGCCACCGCTGATCATTCCAACCGTCAGCACGCCACCCTTTTGGGGCTTGCCGGCGCTGGCGCTGGAAGTAGGGGTTGCGCTGGGGGCACACCCCGCGAGCCCAGCGACGGAAGCGACCGCACCGACAGCGGCGATGCGGAGGAGCGTCCTCCGGTTCACGAGGATCTCGGACGTCGGGTGGGGGCTGTTCAGGAAGGGCAGTTGACGCATCACAACCTCAGATTCTGGTCAGGGAACTCGAGCGGTCGATGCTCGAGCGGCGCAACACTGCGCCGAGCATTCTCGGGTGAGAAGTTATCCATCCATCGTTATACAACGCTTGGTTGATAACCCTAGAGACGTCTCCAGGGATTGTCAACGAGGAGTTTCAGATAACCCACCCGCGTCCGGCTGCGCCCCGGCGGCGACTCTTCGGTTCGGGCGAATCGGAGCGCGACGCCGACCGACCACCTCAGTCTCGACCGAGAGCCCGCTGCAGCAGGAGTCGGAGATTCTGCGCCTCCGCGTTGGTAAGTCCAGTGATGAACGGCCCCGCGTTCAGCACCTTCAGAAGCTGTCCGCGACGGTCGCCTCCGGCTGACGTGAGGGCGAGCTGCTTTGCTCGGCGGTCAGTTGGGTGTGGCTGTCGTTCGATGAGGTTCTGACTCTCGAGCTTGTCGATGATGCCGATGGCATTGGAGGGTTCGCAGGCCATGCGCCCGGCGAGTTCCGTCAAGGTCATCGGACCGGTCAGCTCGAACAGGGCCGACGCCTGCGCAGTGGTGAGCCCGAGAGCTGCGACGCGCTCGCGCATTCGCGCGTTGCTCTGCATGTCGAGCTCATGGACGAGCTTGCCCAGCTCCCATTGCAACGACGCGTCCGCGTCCAACTCCATCACCCGTCCAGTCTAGCAAACTACTTGACGTCATGATTATTATCCTACATAATCATGTATGTCATAACCACATGGAGGTCTGAACTCATGACGAACACCACCGAGCCCGACGCCGACCGTTACCGGCGCCCGTCCGGCATCCGCACTCTCGCCCTCGGCGACACGAAGCTCAGCTACGTACCCGACGGCCAGGCAACCCTCGACGCCCGGATGCTCATGCCGGACGTGGCCGATGAGTTCTGGCGGGAGAACGCGCGGTATCTCACCGGCGGGACGCATCTCACCGCGAGTGTCGGGGGCCTGCTCGTGGAGCGCGACGGCCGGGCGCTGCTCATCGACGCCGGGGCTGGTCCGATCACGATGGGGCCGCCGCTCAACACGTACGGGGTCATCACCGGAGGTGCACTCCTGGAGAGCCTCGCGGTCCTCGGCCGCACGCCGGAAGACGTCGAGGCAGTCGCCCTGACCCACCTCCACGCAGACCACTTCGGGTGGGCCTGGCATCCCGCACCCGGCGGTGACGCACCCGCGTTCCGCCACGCGCCCTATCTCGTCGCCGAAGCCGAGTGGTCCCAGCGCCACCTCCCCGAGGCACAGGGAATGGGGCCGATGATCGCAGCGATGGCGTCAAATGTCCGCACCATCGCTGCCGGCGCTGAGATCTTTCCCGGGGTCACGGTCATGCCCGCCCCGGGTCACAGCGCCGGACACACCGGCTACGAAATCCATGCGGACGGCACCCGAGTGCTCGCTATCGGCGATGCCTTCCACACACCGCTTCAACTCGCACACCCGCGGTGGCAGAACACCTTCGACTACGACCACACGCAGGCCATCGACCTGCGCGACCGCCTCATCCGCGAACTTGCGCGACCCGACACAATCGGGTTCGCCGTCCACTTCCCGGAGCCCTTCGGCCGCATCCGCTTCGAAGACGGTCGCCCCGTGTGGACGCCGGTCGACGCCTGAGGAGCCCGCATTGTCCTTGAATCACAGATGAGGAGACAACACATGCCTGAGATCGTCAGTGCATCCGCAGAACGCGTCATCAACGCACCGAGAGGCACGGTCTACGACTGTGTCGCCGACATGCGCCTTCTTGCCCGATTCCTCCCGCCGCCGTTCTATGACGTTCGGGTGGAGCAGGGCGGTGTGGGGGCCGGCGCCGTCGTGTCGTTCAAGATCGACTTCGCGCGCGGCACTCGGGAACTGCAGATGCACGTCACCGAACCGGCACCCGGTGAGGTCCTCGTGCTCACCGACACCAACGGATCAGGTCTCACCACGACGATCACCGTGACGCCGCACGACGCACACACACTCGTGAACATCACGTCGACCTTCACGGGCGAGACCGGGGTTGCAGGCGTCGTCGAGCGTTTCGTCGCACCGCGCAGACTCCACCGGGTCTACGCGAAGCAACTTGCGCGCATCGACGCCCACGCCCGGTCTCTGACCGCCTGAGTCATCCGTCGATATCGCCGTGTTGACGACAGTGCCTCTGCCACCGACACCGGATGTGTCGCGGACGGCGTTCTACTCGATGACGATGACGAGGTCACCTGCCTCGACCGATCGCACGCCCGAGAACGCCGTCCGCGACACGCGGCCACCCACCGGTGCGGTGATCGCCGCCTCCATCTTCATGGCTTCGATGACGGCGACAGGCTGCCCAACCTCGACGATGTCGCCGACTGCGGCCTTGACCGTCACGGTGCCCGAGAAGGGCGCGGCGACTTGCCCGGCAACCGTCCGGTCGGCCTTCTCCGCCACCGGGGCGACCACAGAAATCCGCTGATCCTTCACGAACACCGGGCGCAACTGGCCGTTGACGCGCACCATCACGGTCCGCACCCCCTTGTCGTCAGCGTCCCCGATCGCCTCGAGCCCGACGTAGAGGCGCACGCCTTCCGCGAGGTCCACCGCGTGCTCGCTGCCAGCTTCGAGGCCATAAAGGTAGTCCCCCGTGTCGAGGATCGACAGGTCGCCGAACTTCTCACGGGCCGCGTGGAACTGAACGGTCGGCTGCGGGAAGAGCAGCCGGTTAAGTGCATCCCGACGCTCATCGGAGGTGCCATCGAGAAGCGCCTCATCGCTCTCCGGCACGGCGGCGACTTCCGGGCGTGCCTGGCGTCCCGCGAGTACCTTGCTTCGGAAGGGCTCAGGCCATCCGCCCGGGATCTCGCCCAGTTCGCCGGAGAGGAAGCCCACGACGGAGTCGGGGATGTCGAAGGACTGCGGATTCTCCTCGAACTCCTGCGGATCGGCGTCGACCGCTGCGAGGTGGAGGGCGAGGTCGCCGACGACCTTGGATGACGGGGTGACCTTCGGGATGCGGCCGAGAATCCGGTCCGCGGCCGCGTACATGTCCTCGATCTTCTCGAAGTTGTCGGCGAGCCCGAGCGCGATGGCCTGCTGGCGCAGGTTCGACAACTGCCCGCCCGGGATCTCGTGCGTGTACACGCGCCCCGTCGGCGACGGTAACCCGGATTCGAACGGCTTGTACAGTGTGCGCACCGCGTCCCAGTAAGGTTCCAAGGCCAGGACGGCGGACTGTGACAGCCCCGTGTCGCGATCCGTGTTCGCGAGCGACGCCACCAGGCCAGACAGCGACGGCTGCGACGTCGTCCCCGACATCGGCGCGGAGGCCACATCGACTGCGTCCACGCCCGCCGCAGACGCGGCAAGCAGCGTCGCGAGCTGTCCGCCCGGGGTGTCGTGCGTGTGGAGGTGAACGGGAAGTTCGAAGCGGTCTCGAAGCGCGGTCACGAGCGTCGCCGCCGCCGCAGGACGCAGGAGCCCGGCCATGTCCTTGATCGCAAGCACGTGCGCACCGGCGGCGACGATCTGATTGGCGAGACGCAGGTAGTAGTCGAGTGTGTACTTGTCTTCGGCCGGGTCGAGGAGATTGCCGGTGTACGCCATCGCGACTTCAGCGACGGCGGTTCCCGTCTCGCGGACGGCGTCGATCGCGACACGCATCTGGTTCACGTCGTTCAGCGCGTCGAAGATGCGGAAGACGTCCACACCGGTCGCGGCGGCTTCACGGACGAACGCCTGCGCCACGGAGGCGGGGTACGGGGTGTAGCCCACGGTGTTCTGGCCGCGAAGCAGCATCTGGATCGGGACGTTCGGGAGGGTATCGCGAAGCGCCGCCAGGCGCTCCCACGGGTCTTCGCCGAGAAACCGCAGCGCGACGTCATAGGTCGCGCCGCCCCAGGCCTCGACCGACCACAGCTCGGGGGTGAGCCGCGCCACGTGCGGCGCGACGGCGAGCAGATCACGCGTCCGCACCCGAGTGGCGAGGAGCGACTGGTGAGCGTCGCGGAACGTTGTTTCCGTTACAGCGAGCGCGGTCTGCTCACGAAGGCTCCTCGCGTAGCGCTCAGGACCCTTTTCGAGCAACTGCTGGCGGTGACCGCGGGGGGCGGGTGCGTCGAGATCCACGGCGGGCAGCTTGACCCGGGGTTCGATCGCGGCGGGGCGCTCCCCATTCGGCTGATTCACCGTGACATCGGCAAGGTACTGCAGCGCGCGAGTCGCGCGGTCTTTCGGCTTGTTCAGGGTGAGAAGCTCGGGTCGTTCCTCGATGAACGAGGTGGAAACGTCTCCCGCCTGGAACGCGGAATCGGCCAGCACCGCCTGCAGGAACGGGATGTTGGTGGCGACACCGCGGATTCGGAACTCAGCAAGCCCCCGACGGGCACGGCTCACGGCGGCGGCGAAGTCGCGCCCCCGGCAGGTGAGCTTGGCGAGCATCGAATCGAAATGCGGGCTGATGTGCCCACCGGGATTGATCGTGCCGTCGTCCAGACGCACCCCGCCACCACCAGGCGAACGGTAGGCGGTGATGCGTCCGAGGTCCGGGCGGAACCCGTTCGCCGGGTCCTCCGTCGTGATCCGGCACTGCAGGGCCGCGCCGCGAAGTCGGATCCGGTCCTGGGTCAGGCCGAGATCGGCGAGGGTCTCTCCGGCGGCGATCCGCATCTGCGCCTGGACCAGGTCGACGTCGGTGACTTCTTCGGTCACCGTGTGCTCCACCTGGATACGCGGGTTCATTTCGATGAACACATGCTCGCCCGTACGCTCACCTTCGGTGTCGAGAAGGAACTCGACCGTGCCCGCGTTCTCGTAGCCGATCGACTTCGCGAAGGCGATCGCGTCGCGGGTCAGGGCGTCGCGGACGGCGGGTTCCAGGTTCGGCGCGGGCGCGATCTCGACGACCTTCTGGTGCCGGCGCTGCACTGAGCAGTCGCGCTCGAACAGGTGCACGGTGGCACCCGACTTGTCGGCCAGGATCTGCACCTCGATGTGGCGCGGGCGAAGCACGGCCTGCTCGATGAACATCGTCGCGTCCCCGAACGCGGACTCGGCCTCGCGCATGGCGGACTCGAGTGCGTCTCTGAGGTCCTCGGCGCGTTCGACCCGGCGCATGCCGCGACCACCACCGCCCGCGACCGCCTTCGCGAACACCGGGAACCCGATCTCACCCGCACCCTCGACGAGCGCCTCGACGTCCGTCGACGGCGGAGTCGACCGCAGCACCGGCACACCCGCGGCGATCGCGTGCTCCTTGGCTGCAACCTTGTTGCCCGCCATCTCCAGGGCCCGCCGCCCGGGCCCGATGAAGCGGATACCAGCCTCCTCGGCGGCCGCGGCGAGCCCGGGGTTCTCCGAGAGGAATCCGTAGCCCGGGTAGATGGCATCCGCGCCGCACTTCTTCGCGACGCGGACGATCTCGGCGACGTCGAGGTAAGCCCGCACCGGGTGCCCTTCCGTCCCGATCAGGTAGGCCTCGTCAGCCTTCAGACGGTGCATGGAGTTGCGGTCTTCGTACGGAAACACGGCGACCGTCTGGGCGCCCAGTTCGTAGGCCGCGCGAAAGGCGCGGATCGCGATCTCGCCACGGTTGGCGACCAGGATCTTCCGGAACATCTGCGGTACGGGTCCTTTCTGGTGCCCCGTCGGCGGGGCGTCGTGGGAGGTGTCGCCTCAGCGCATCCAGCGCGGGGCGACGACTGTTCCTTGAGCTACTTCGAGACGAAGTAGAGGCGCTTGTTGGCGAATTCGCCGATGCCGACCGGGCCCATCTCGCGCCCGAAGCCCGAGCGCTTGACGCCGCCGAACGGGATCTCCGCAGCCTCGGCCGCGATCGTGTTGACGTGAGCCATGCCGACTTCGAGGCGGGATGCCACGCGTGCGGCGCGGGCCTCATCGGTGGAGAAGACGGAGCCGCCGAGTCCGAGTGCGCAGTCGTTGGCGAGCTCGAGAGCCTCCTCGTCGCTGGTTACGCGATAGACGGTCGCAACCGGCCCGAAGATCTCTTCGCGGTACGACTCGGATTTGCGAGGAACGTCGACGAGCACCGCGGGCGAGTAGTGGGCGCCGAGGCCTTCGGAGAGCACTCCCCCGGCGAGCAGACGGGCGCCCTCGGAGACGGCCTTCTGCACTTGCGCATCCACGGTCTCCGCAGCGGCCCGGGTGGACAGCGGGACGTACTCGCCTTCGCCCAGATTCAGCTGGTCGCCTGGCTTCAGACCCTCGGCGAGCTTCACCAGCTCTGCGACGAACTCGTCGTAGATGTCGGCCATGACGATCAGGCGCTTGTTGGAGTTGCAGACCTGGCCGGCGTTGTAGGTGCGGAAGTCCCACGCGGCCTTCGCGACGGCGGCGACGTCATCGGAGTCGAGGACGACCATCGGGTCGATGCCACCGAGTTCGAGCACGCACTTCTTGAGGTGGGCGCCGGCCTGGGCGCCGATGATCGCGCCGGCCCGCTCGGAGCCGGTCAACGACACTCCCTGCACACGCGGGTCGGCGATGATCCGACCGATCTGGTCGTGGGACACGAACAGCGCCTGGTACCCGCCGACCGGGACGCCGGCCTGCTCCATGATCTCCTGGATCACACGGTTCGACTTCGCGCAGATGTCGGCGTGCTTGAGCAGGATCGTGTTGCCGAGCACGAGGTTGGGGGCTGCGAAGCGTGCGACCTGGTAGTAGGGGAAGTTCCACGGCATGACGCCGAGGAGCGCCCCGATGGGCAGGTGCTCGATCAGGGCCTTGCCCGGGATGGTGCTCGGGATCTCGTAGTCGGTGATGAGGCTTGGGCCGTGGACCGCGTAGTAGTCGATGATCGCGGTCGCGAAGTCGACCTCGTCGAGGCTCTCGGCGATGGACTTGCCCATCTCGATGGCGATGATCTCCGCCAGCTCCTGGCGGCGCTCGCCGAAGATCGCCGCGACGCGCTTGACCACGCCCGCACGGTCCTGCACGCTCCGGTCCCGCCACGCACGGTATGCGGTGTCGGCGGCCGCGAGTTGCTGCTCGACCTCTGCATCCGTGGCCGATTCGAAGGTCTCGACGATCTCGCCTGTCGCGGGGTTCTGAACCCGGTACTTCGCCATGGTGTTCCGTTTCCTGTCTTCGGAGCGATGAAGCGATGTCATCGCTGCGTGTTCTCGTGGTCTGCTCCCCGCAACGGAGGGCACGGGGCTGTTACCGGACGTAGTCGGCGCCGGTGATGTCGATCGTCGCCCCGGTAGCGTGCCTCGCACGCCCCGTTGCGAGGAAGGCGATGACCTCCGCGACGTCGCCGGCGGGCGTCACCTCCCCGAGGGGAAGCGCATCGAGCACCGAACGCTCGATCGCACCGTCGGACAGATCGGTCGCGACCCAGCCGGGCGCCAGGGCGTATGCGAGCACGCCGTCGCGGCCGTAGCCACGCGCGATCCCCTTGGTGAGGGCCAGCAGTCCCCCCTTCGCGGCGCCGTAGGCGAGGTGTTCGGCGTCGTCCCCGCGGTGAGAGGATCGGCTTGCGAGGTTGACGATGACGCCGCCGTCTCCGGCGCGGAATTCGAGGATCGCGCGTCGGCACAGCTCTGACGGTGCCACGAGATTGAGGCCGAGGTTCGCTTCCCACCCCACTCGCCAGGCTTCGGCCGACTCGATCTCTGAGGCAATCCACGCCCCTGCGTTGTTGACGAGCACGTCGAGGCCTCCGAACGCCGACACCGCGGAATCCCAGACCGCGGTCGCATCGTCGACGCCGTCGAGCGCGCCGGTGACGAGGGCGACGCGCGACCCGCTATTCGGTTCTCCTGCAGACTGGAGCTCGGAGAGCAACGACCGGGTGTGCTCGGATGCGGTTCGCGCGTGCACGACGACGCTCGCGCCCCGTCGGTGCAGGAGGGCGGCCGTCGCACGCCCGATCCCACGCGAGCTCCCGGTGACGAAGGCCCGCTTGCCGACGAGCTCGCCCTGTGCCGTGGACATCACGCGACGGCCTGGGCGCCAGTGATCTCGACGCACGCACCGCACACGAACTCGGCCTCGTCGGACGCGAGGAACGCGATGAGTGCGGCGACCTCGTCGGGACGCCCGATGCGCCCGAGCGGCACGAGCGCGTCCAGATCGGCGATCGTGCGCCCCTTCTCGGCGATCCCCTTTTCGAGCATGGGCGTGTGGATCTCGCCGGGGCACACGGCGTTCACGCGCACGTGGTTCGGCGCGTAGTCGCGCGCAAGGCTCTTCGTGAAGGAGACGACCGCCGCCTTGGTGACGTTGTAGGCGAGGTGCCCGGATGCCGGGGTGAGCCCCCACTGGGATGCCGTGTTGACGATCGAACCGCCGCCAGCGGCGATCATCGCGGGAAGCACGGCTCGGCACATGTGAAAGAGCGCGTCGACGTTCACAGCGAAGCTCAGATTCCAGTCGGCCTCGCTCGTGTCCAACAGCGCACCGCGACGCATGGCGCCGGCATTGTTCACGAGCACGTCGACCGCGCCGCGGTCCGTCACGTATTCGACCGCGGCAACGGCAGCACGGCAGGCCTCGGCGGACGTAAGGTCGAACACGATCTCCTGTGCGTCGCCGCCGGCATCCCTGATCTCAGCGGCCACCGCGGCCGCGCTCGCTCCGACCGCGTCGGCCACGAAGACGCGCGCCCCCTCGGCTGCAAGCCGGCGGCTCGTCGCCGACCCGATCCCGCCGCCACCGCCCGTGACCAGGGCGACCTTGCCCGCAAAGCGCTTGCTCATGTTGTTCCTTTCGGCATGGTGTGTGATGCCTGATCCCGCTGCCAAGCGGGGATCAGCGGTGTTCAGGCTGGCGACAGCCAGGTGTCAGCGACGGTGAACCCCCGGGGGTAGGGGTCTGTAGGGTGGAGACCCATCTGATGGAGGCCCGTGATCCAGGCCTGTCCCGCAATGGCAGGCACGACCGCAGGATACGGACCGAGCCGAGTGACGGATTCGATCGACGAAGTGAATCGGCTGCCGGTGATCGACTCGTGGATGAAGGTTTCGCGGGGCTCGATGAGGCCCTGCGCATGCAGAAGTGCGAGTCGCGCGGAAGTGCCGGTTCCGCACGGCGAGCGGTCACACCGCCCGGGTGAGACCACAACCGTGTTCCGGGCAGTGAGCACACCGTTCTCTCGTCGGAGCGGCCCCATTAGCTCAAAATTTGTGATCCCGGGGATCTCCGCATTCTCGGGGTGCTCGACCGGCAACTGGGCGATCGCCGCCTGCTTGATTCGCTCGCCGACCTCGCACACCTCGCGCGCCTCCGACGGATCGATCGCGAAGCCGAGCTCTTCGGCCTGCGCCATCGCGTACGTCATTCCCCCGTACGCGACGTCCAGACGCACCGTGCCGATACCGCCCACCTCGATGCTCACATCGCGGTAGTAGACGAAGGCCGGCTGGTTCACGAGCCGAACGCTCGTGACTTTGCCGTTGTCGCAGGCGCAGCGAACGCGGATGAGCCCGGCAGGCGATTCGAGCACCAGCTCGGTCACCGGTTCCTTCAACGGGAGAATCCCAGTCTCCAACAGCACCGTCGCGACGCACATTGTGTTGGAACCAGACATGGCAGGGTACTCCGTAGTCTCAAGGATCACGTACCCCATGTCGGCCTCAGGGTGGTTCGACGGCAGGACGATGTTCGCGTTGTGCCAGACCGCCCCGCGGGGCTCAAAAAGCACCAGCTTACGAATCTCGTCCATCTGCGATTCGAGATGCCGGCGTTTGTCGAACATCGTCTCGCCCGGGACATGACCCACGCCGCCCACGATCACCTTGCCGCTCTCTCCCGCTGCGTGACATTCAACAACCGAGAGCACTCGGGAAAACTGCATTCTTCCTCCTGGGATCCGGCACGGGAACCGGCTACGCAGCCCAGATATCGCCGACGGTGTATCCCTCGCGGTACGGGTCGGTCGGGTCGAGCTCCCAGACCGCGCGGCCGCTGACCCAGCCGCGGCCCGTGATCGTGGGCAGCACCGCGTGATAGTCCCCGACGCGCGTCTCGCCGACGAGGCGACCGATGAACTCGCTGCCGATGATGCTGCGGTGCGAGAAGTCCTCGCCGAGCCCGAGCTGCCCACGGGCATGCAGCGCTGCCATCCGCGCGCTCGTCCCGGTGCCACACGGCGACCGGTCGAGAACGCCCGTCCAGCTTTCCTCGCGATCTGCGACGATCGGGGCGCTCGTCAGGACGTTCGCGTTCTGGGCCTGCTTGCCCGGCTTACGGTCACCGTTGTGCAGCATGATCATCGCGACCCGGTCGATCGCGGGATTGACCGGGTGGCGCACCGCCACCTGTTCGAGCGCGGCCAGTTTCACGAGCGCAGCCGCCCGCGTGATGCGCTTGGCGTTCTCCGGTTTCAGGTCGATGCCCAGCTGGGCGATGTCGAGCTGCACGAAGTATTGACCGCCGAACACAACATCGACCCGGATGTCGCCGAACTCACGAACGGTGAGCATCCGGTCGATCTCGACCGCGAACGCAGGGACGTTCACCACGGTCACCGAACGCACCTTCACCCGGCCGTCGCGTTCCTCGAGGTGCGCGGTGGCGCGGACGATGCCCACCGCGGTGTCGATGACGACCTCGGTCTCGGCGCCGCGGACCGGCACGATCCCGGTCTCCACCGCGGCGGTGACCGCGCAGATCGTGTTGCTGCCGGACATCGGGGTGAATCCACCCTGTTCGAGCACGACGATGCCGAAGTCGGAGCCCGCGTTCACGGGTGGGAGCAGGAAGACGCCACACGTCGCCGGGTAGCCGCGCGGCTCACGCAGCAGCAGCCCGCGCAGCCCGTCGAGTTCGCGTACGCAATAGTCGAAGCGCTCCGCCATGGTCTCGCCGACAACGAATCGGTCCGCATTCGGGATGACCCGGCCCGGCTCCCCCTCCGCGTGGACCTCGATGGTCTCCACCGCGAAGGGTGCGCCCCCAGCGGTCTCGGCGCTCATGCTGCGAGCACTCCGAGGCCTCGGAGCGCGTCGGCGATCCGTGCGCGGTCGTCTGCCGCAAGCGGCAGGATCGGCTCGCGCACCGGACCGACCGGCGTGCCAAGGAGTTCGAGCGCGGCCTTGAGGCCGGCCGGGTAGTTCACCGACTCGAGCACGGAACTGAGGTTCCACAGCGGCGCCCACAGCTCGCGTCCGCGATCCAGGTCTTTCTCCTCGGCGATGACGCGGAAGAGTTCTGCGGCCTGCGCCGGGGCGATGGAGGCCACACCCCACACCGAGCCCTTCGCGCCGAGGGTGATGCCGAGGAACGTCAGCGTGTCCCATCCGTTGAAGGCCGTGATCCGATTGGTGCGGCTCGTCAGCACATCCGTCAGAGCAACGGCGTCCCCCGACGTGTCCTTGAAGTAGTCCACGCCGTCGATGTCACCGAGTTCCGCGAGCTGCTCGGCGTCGAGCGCGATCCCGGTCGCCCCGGGAACGTTGTAGTACATGATCTGCAGGCCGATCGAATCGGAGATGGTTCGCAGGAACGCTTTGAGCGCCTCGAACGAGAGCGGGTCGTAGAAGGGCGGCACGACCATCACGGCGTCGGCACCGACCTCTTCGGCGTAGCGGGCGAGCTCGACCGCCCCGGCAGTGGAGGTGTGCCCGACGCCCGCGATGACCTTCACACGCCCAGCAGCTGCTTCGACGTTGAGTCTGATGACTTCTCGGTACTCCTCGGGAGTGAGGCTCGTGAACTCGCCGGAGGTGCCGGTGGGAACGACACCCGCCACACCGCCGGCGACCATGCGCTCGACCTGCGCTCTGATGCCGTCGGCATCGACGGCGGTCCCGTCCGCGGTGAAGGGGGTGGGGATCGCGGCGAGCACACCGCCGAGGTCGGCATTCTTACGGGTCATGGCAGTTCTTCTTTCGTTTCTTGGGTCTGGGTGCTGCTACCGGCCGCCGCGGAAGCGGGCGGGTGAGAACGGCAGCAGGACGGGGTCGAGGACGCCCTCGCGGATGAGGGTGCTCATGGCGCGCGCGGTCGCCGGCGCCAGGGTCACGCCGTACATGCCGTGGCCGCCGGCGACGTAGGCGTTCGCCAGGCGAGGAAGGCGGCCCATGACGGGGAGGCCGTCGGGCGCGACGGGCCGCATGCCGGCCTGAGGCCGGACATCGGCAGCAGCAGGCGGTTCCCAGTCGCGCAGATAGGTGAGCGGAGCGCGGAGGATCGCATCGACGCGCACACGGTTGATGTTCTCGTCGAGACCACCGAACTCCATGGTGCCCGCGAGCCGTAGTCGATCCTCGAACGGAGTGACGGCGACCTTCGCGTCGTAGAGGTTGGTCGCGCCCTTCAGCCCGTACGGCGACATCTCGACCGAGTAGCCCTTGCCGGGCCGGATCGGGAGGTCTGCCCCGAACAGCTTGGACACTGGACCGGTCCACGCGCCCGCGGCGAGAAGGAAGTTGTCGGCCGGGAACGTTCTGCTACCTGAAGACACGCTGACGATGCGATCGCCGGCTCTCTGCACCTTGTCGATCGGCGCGTTCTCGACGATCTCGACGCCCATCTCCACGAGCTTCGCGTGCAGCGATGCTCCGAATGCGCGCGGGTCGAGGTGGAGTTCCTTCGGGAAGAACAGTCCGCCGCGCACCCCGTCCTTCAGCAGCGGCTCGTGCACCCGGACGTCGTCACCGAGCATCTTGATCGGCGCGATGCCGTACTGACCGGTGAGGTCCGCGTACCCGAGGTGCAGGTGCATGTGCGCGTCGTCATGGAACGCCATCAGCAGCCCGTTGTGCTTCAGCTCGAAATCGATCCCGTCGGCGCGGTAGTCGTCGAACGCGCTGATCGAGTCGCCCATGAGGGCCAGGTGCGCGGCGAAGCCCGCGCGCTGATCCTTCGCATTGGATGCACGGAACATGCCGAGCATGAACGTGAGGAATGAAGGCTTGATCGACGGCTTGATGTACAGCGGGCTGTCGCGCTTGGTCATCCACTTCATCGCCGAGACGACGGCTCCGGGGCCCGGGAGCGGCAGCGAGTCGGCGGGGACCACCCAGCCCGCATTCACTTCGGCGGCGCCGAGCCCGGTGGCGCGGGCGTCGACCAGGGTGACGCTCTCCCCCTCTTTTGCGAGCTGGTAGGCCGTGGTGAGGCCGATGATGCCGCCGCCGATCACAACAGTGTGCAACTCGGGTCTTCTTTCTCTCGTGTGGGTGGGGGGTGGATGCTGCCGGTCGGACCGGCCGGCAGCATCCGGGTCAGAATCGGACCGCGTCGACGAACTTCTTGAGGTCGGGGTTCGTGCTGCGGTTGAACGCTTCGTCTGGGGTGGTGTTCACGGCGATCTCCCCCTCGTGGAAGAAGACGAGCCGGTCCGCCGCTTTCGCGGCGAAGGCCATGTCGTGGGTGACGAGAGCCACCGCGAGGCCTTCTTCTGCCTTCAGTCGCCGGAGGACGTCGAGCACCTCTGCGGCGACGGGCGGATCGAGCGCACTGGTGATCTCGTCGCACAGCAGGAGCTTGGGTTGCATCATCAGGGCGCGGGCGATCGCGACGCGCTGCCGTTCACCGCCCGAGAGCTGCGAGGGGCGGCTGCGCAGATGATGGGCCATGCCAACCTCGCCGAGCGCGACCTCCGCGCGGTCCGCGGCTTCCGAGGCAGAGAGCTTCAGTCGCTTGCGAGGAGCGAGCGTCATGTTGCCGAGCACATCCATGTGCGGCCAGAGCGTGTAGCTCTGGAAGACCATGCCGACGTGGGATTCGACGTCGGCCCAGTCGTCGGTGCGCTCGCCCTCTTCGAACACGACCCGTCCGTCGAAGGCGATCGTGCCCTCGTCCGGGTCGGTGAGACCGGCGATGGCGCGAAGCAGCGTGCTCTTGCCGGATCCGGACTTGCCGATGATCACGGTGATGTCACCGAGCGCCATGCCGAAGTCGACGTTCTTGAGGATGACGCGGTCGCCGAAGCTCTTCTGCAGACCGGTCGCTGCGACCAGCACGTCTCCGATCGCCGCCGAGAGGACACCTGTGTCGGTGCCGCGAGCGCCGAGCGTTCCGATGGCCGTCGTGACCAGCCCTGGAGTCTTGTTGCTCATGCTGTTGTCTGCACCTTCAGCTTGTTGCCCGGAAGCACACGGGACAGGAGTCCGGGGGCTTTCGGTCCTTGCGACATCATGTTCCGCTCGATCCGAGACAGGATCAACGACACCGGGAACGCGATGACGAAGTACATCAGGGCGGCCGTGGTCAGGATCTCGAGGGAACGGTAGGTCTCCGACGCGATCATGTTCGCGGTGAACATGAGGTCCGCGACCGCGATCGTCGACACCAGCGCCGTGTCTTTGAACAGCGAGATGTTCAGCGACAGGATCACCGGCAGCTGCTGGCGAAGCGCCTGCGGGACGATGATGTAGCGGATCTGCTCCCAACGGGTCAGTCGCAGCATCTGCCCGGCTTCGACCTGCTCGACGGGCACTGCCTGGAATCCGGATCGCAATGCTTCGGCCATGAACGCCGTCAGGTTCGCCGTCAGCGCCATCACCGCCGACACCGGGCCCGGGATCGTGATTCCGGTCAGGGCAGGCAATGCATAGTAGACCCAGAAAAGCTGCACCAGCAGCGGCGTGCACCGGAACACCTCGATGTAGAGCTGTGCCGCCCATCGGACGACGTCGATGTGCGACATCCGCATCAGCGCCACGGGGATCGACAGGATCATCGAGAGGACGATCACGATCAGCGAGATCTCGATCGTCACCCACAGCCCCTCCAGGAGGCGGGGGAAGTTGCTCTGGACGACGCCCCAGTCGAAGTCATACGTCTTGATCATCATGAGCTGCAGCCGTTCACTTGCTCATCGCCAGGTCGCCGAGGTTCGCCGGGTCCACGATGCCCGCCTTGTCGAAGGCGGCCTTGAGCGTGCCGTTGTTCTGTGCGCTCTGGATGGCGATGTTCAGCACCTGCAGTGAACGTGCGTCGATGTTCTCGTTCACGCCGTAGTTGGAGTCCTGCTTGAAGATCGTCGGGTTCGGCACCACGATCTTCAGCGACGAGTCCTTCTTTGCCGCGTCCGCGAGCGTCGGCAGGTCTGCGAAGGCGGCGACGGCGCGGCCGGCCTTCATCGCGCTGATGGCGTTCGGGATGCTGGCGGTGGAGAGCACGCTTCCGGCGAGCGCCGTGATCGTCGGCTCGTACGACGTGCCTCCAGCGAGGGCGACCGGCTTCCTCGTGGCGAGGATCTCTTTGGCGCTGTGCAGGCCGGAGTCGGCGCGGACCAGGAAGGCGCCCTCGTAGGTGTAGACGGGGACGGTGAACTGGATCGCCAGGGATCGCTCGGACGTCGAGTCGAGGTAAGCGGCGACGTCGAACCGGTCTGCCTGAAGTCCGGACACCATGTTCGACCAGTCGGACGCGACGGGCACGAACTTCACGCCCATCTGCTTCGCGAGGAGCTGGAGGGGCAGGACGTTGGGGCCGCCCATCGTCCCGTCGGGCTGCTGCCCGGTCATGGGCGGCGCCGATGCGATGCCCACGCGCAGTTCGCCCTGCTGCTTGATCTTCGCGATCCATGCGCCGTTGCCACTCGTGCCGCCCGCGGCCGCGGCGGAGCCGGTGCCGTGCAAGGAGGCGCCGAGCCACCCGGCCACGAGAGCGAGGACGAGGACGCCGATCACGGCGAGGATTCTGCGGTTGGCCCGCTTGGCCTTGGTGGTCTTGGTTGAGGTTGTCATGGGACCCTGCTTCGTTGGAGGTTCGGGATGTGCGTCTGATTGCCTGAGTGTCAGACAATCTGTCGACGTGCGGCCCACACTACGCGCTGCGGACTCCCCCCGCAAGATGCAATTTCCATCAATTTCGGGGGCCCGCCTCCCGACGCTCGCACCGCTCTCGCGACATGACGAAGGCCCCTCCGTGACGAATCACGCAGGGGCCCTCGGCCTGATCTCAGGATGCCGTCGTCGGGTCGGATGCATCCAGCTCGCGCTGAGCTTGCAGGATGTCGTCCAGCTCTTCGGTCGGACCGCCGGATCGCACCGCCCAGAAGAATGCGCCGATGGAGAGCGCGGCCATCATGATCACGTCGGATTGTCCCCCCAACGGAGGGTTCTTAAGGGGCCCGAACTGCCCGAAGTACGCGAGGCCGACGATCGCAGTGAGGGTCACGACGAGCCAGACTCCGGCACGGAGATGGCGGCGCCCCGTCGGTGTGCTGATTGCGTAGAGGATCGCCAGGAATGCGGCGATGGCCAGAACGAAGGCCCCGAAGTACACGGGGAACGGCCATCCATCGGGGCGCTGCTTCTGATCGAGAGTAGCCAGCCATCCACCGCCCGTGGCGACGACCACCCATGCCACCAACAACAGCCCCGACAGGATCCAGCTCGGTGCGATGCGACTCCACCCTTCTTTGACGCTTGTGTACGCGCCGTAGATCGGCAGGGCGAGGAACAGCACCGTGAACAGATTGATCAACGGCACCCATCCCGCGAAGTAGATCAGCATGAGACTCGCGACGAACCCGGCCAGTGCCCATGCGACCCCGCCCTTGATCCGCACCGGACGAGGAAGATCGGGAGCCGTGCGCCGCAGCACCGCGAGCACTGGTCCGCCCATGACGTAACTCAGCGTGAGGGCGATGGAGACCATGCCGACGAACAGGTACCAGCTGGGAGCCGGGAAGAAGAACACCACGCCGAGCGCGGTGCATGCGATGAGCGCGACGATCGGCGTGCCGAAACGGTTCATCCGCTGAAAGACGACCGGGAGCTCCTTGTTGACCGACATCGAGTAGACACTCCGGGTGCCGATGCCGAGCCACACCCATCCGGTCGCAGACGGGGACAGGACGGCATCGGTGAGCAGCACCACGGAGAACCATCCGAAGCCGGCGGCCGCCACAGCATTCAGGAGTGGCGCGGACGCCCAGTCGCTGTTGAGAAGGGCAGCCCAGTCCCCTGGCTTGATACCGGCCAGATCCCAGTTCAACGCTCCAATGAAGCCGATCTGGAGCGCCAGGTAAATGACGAGGGGGATGATGAGCCCACCGATGACGATCGCGAGCGGGATGTTCCGCTGCGGTTTCACCACTTCGCCGCCGAAGTCCAGGATCTGGCGCAGGCCACTGTACGCGAAGACGATTCCGCCCCCCGCGAGCGCACTGAAGACGGCGCCGCCTCCGAAGGGGAAGAAGCCGCCCCCGATCGTGAAGTTCGCCGAGTTGAACGCGCTGAAGAGGAGGATCGCCGTCGTCAGCGGAACGATGAGCTTCCAGATCGTGACGTACTTGTTCGACTCGCTCAGCAGCTTGGCCCCGAACGAATTGAGAATGAAGAAGACGAAGAGGAGCAGGACACCGGCGATGATCCCGGTAGGCCAGGAGAGGACCGTGACTCCCTGACGGACTTCGAGCAATCCGAGCTCAGGCCAGTGGCCGCCGATATAGGTGATGACCGCCTGCACCTCGATGACCGGGAGCGATAGCGCCGCAATCAGATATCCCCAGCCGTTGAACCAGCTGAGGAATGCCCCATGCGTGAGTCGGGGGTACCGCACACCCGCGCCCGAGCGCGGCAGCATTGCTCCGAGCTCCATCCACGTGATGCCGATGACGCCGAAGAACAGGGCTCCGAGCACCCACGTGATGATGGAGGCCGGACCGGCGTGGCTCGCAGCAGCCAGCGTGGCGAGGAGCCATCCTGAGCCGACCTGGACACTGACGGCCAGTGCGATCAGACCGAACAGGCTGATCTGCTTCTTCAGCTTGAGGTCCGCGACCTCGAATGCACCGGTCGCCGGCTGGCTCTCATTGGTCGTGCCGTTCGCTTGCCGTGACACGGGAACCCCCTCGTTCTCGATCATCATTCCTGCTCAGATCGGGCTTGGGCCCGCCTGCTGCCGTGATGACTCTTCTTGAGAATGACAGATTGTCAGACGATCTGTCAAGCATTACGCCTCACGACGGCGATGCGCACGTCTCGCCAGGGCACCGGCCTATGTGGGCGAGGGCGTGAGCTTCCTGGCGCGGTCAGACGAACAGAGCGGAGATAGCGGGCGTCACCGGGATGCCGTCTTGCAGTACGCGTGCACGGGCCTGGTATCGCTGATCGGCGGGCAACCGCGAAACGCCGGCTCCGCGGAGCATGTTCGCGAGAGCAGCGACCCGGGATGCGAATACCTCGTTCGCACCTCGCCGCGGGTCGATGACGATGACCAGTTGCCCCGTGCGCGGTGACGGCCCGGCGGACGAAGCTGATGCGTCGGCTTCGAACGAGAACGCTCCACCGGTCAGCGCGCCGGCGAGGACCTCGACCATCAGCGACAGTGCGGACCCCTTGTGCCCGCCAAAGGGCAGCAGCCCACGCTCGGCGAGGATCTCACCTGGATCGGTCGTGTCGCGTCCGCCGACTCCGGTCCCGACCTCGAGCGACACCTGACGCCCCGCGTTCCGCGCGAGCTGCAGATCGCCATGCGACATCGCAGAAGTCGCGAAATCCATGACGATCGGCGGAGCACCTTCGACGGGAGTCGCGAACGCGAGCGGATTAGTGCCGAACACAGGCTCGACCGCTCCACGCGGCCGCACCACGCGCGTCCCGCCCACCACCATCGTCAGAGCGACGAATCCACGCTCCGCAAATCGCTCGATGTCGGGCCAGAGCGCGCTGAAGTGGTGCGAGTCCCGCACCGCGACGACGGCAAGACCCGTCTCGTCGAGCATCGTATCGACGGTATCGGCCGCCAGGACCAACGCCGGTTGAGCGAAGCCGTTCGCTGCGTCGACGCGGAGAAAGGATGGCCCCACGTTCGTGAGCACCGGAACGGCCGCGCCATCCGTCTGGCCCGACTCCAACGACTTCACATAGCCGGCGACGCGGAACACGCCGTGGCTCAACGCGCCGTCGCGCTCGCAGCCGGCACAGTTGGCCGCGAGGATGTCAGCCACCCATCGCGCGGCGCCCGCCTGCTGGAGGGTCGTCGAGATGAGTTCCCTCAGCTCGTCGAACGACACATGCGAGTCAAGAACGCCCATGGGTCAGTCCGCGGCGAGAACCTCGCCGGTCGACAATCCGTCGACGGCGCGGCGGAATGCCTGACCGACCACATGGTCCGACACCGGCGACAGCCCGGGGAACGATGAATGGAACGCCTCGGCGGTCGCAAGCACATTCGGGCTCACGACGTTGATCCGGATGCCGCGGGGCAGCTCAACGGCAGCAGCACGCACGAATGCCTCGACCGCCCCGTTCGCCATCGCCGCGGCGACACCAGCGGCAATCGGAACCCGTCCGACGACACCACTGGTCAGCGTGATCGATCCGCCGTCACGCACGAAGGGCGTGGCGATGCGAACGAGATCGATCTGGTTGAGCACCTTACCCGTGAACGCGCGCAAGTAGTCGTCGCGGCTGAGGTCCTCGAGCGGGAGGAACGGCACATGCCCCACAGTGGAGACGATCGCATCGACGCTCCCGATCTCCGCGAACAGGGCCTGGATCGAGTCGGGCTGCTCCAGATCCACAGGCGGTTGTGTGCTGCGGCCAACCTCCACCAGGTCATGGTGCGGACGCAGTGCGGCTGCAGCAGCGGCGCCGACATGACCCGACGCGCCGATGATGACGACCGTCATGCCTGGTCTCCTTCTGATTCCGACTTCTTCCACAGCATCGCGATCAGTTCGTCTGCGCTGTCGATCGTGTGCGCGATGAATGCCTTGTGGATCACTTCGCGGTCCTTCGTCAGGATTGCATCCATGAGCTCTGCGTGCACTCGATGAGCACGGGCGGGATCGTGACGAGCGGCTTGGTCTTCGGCGAGCGCGATCGTCATATGCGCTGCGGTGACTGGCCAGAGCTGCACGAGCAGGTAGTTCTCCGAAGCCACCCAGATCTGCCGGTGGAAGTCCAGGTGGGCGTCGTGATGAATCAGTGGGTCCGCGTCGAACGGCAACCGGCCGTAACGATCCCAGCCATCCTTGACCATCTGCAGCCGGCGGCCGCTGTCATCCGCGAGGATCGCATCGATCGCGAGCATGTCGAGGCCGACGCGGGCAACGGCGATGTCGCGGATCTGCCCAGGCGATAGCTCAGCGACACGTATCCCCCGATACGGTTCCTGCACGATCAGCCCCTCGCGCGTGAGCTGCATGAGCGCTTCACGAACCGTCGGTCGGCTCACACCCAAGGACGCGGCGAGCTGCGCTTCGGTCAGCTTCTCACCCGGGTTCAGTCGACCAAGCACGATCGATCGCCGGATCTCGATGCCGACTGCCTCCTTCCGCGAGACCGATGAAACGGGTGCCGGACCCCGTTGCCCGAGAGCGTCAGCAGCGTGCGTGCTCATCCCCGCCCATCCTCAATGCGCTCCCAGGAGTGCCTTAATGTATGACAATCTAACTACATCGTTGATCGTAGCGCGCGAGGCGACCGCGACGCTACATCTCCGAGATCGGGAGTCCATCCGAGCGAGACGCAGTCTCGTCGCCAACGGCAACCCAATTCAGTGTGATGCGTCGCCACCGCTCGGGCTCTGAGTTCCAGCACATCGTGTGCTCCGCGAGGAAGCCCTCAACACATACGACGTCTGGACGGCTTGCCGCGACGCGACGCGACACTTCGTACGGCGTTGAGGTGTCGGCCACACCGTGAAGAATCAATGTCGGGACGCGAAGCCGTGCCGCACGTCCGAGCCAGTCCAAATTGTCGAGTGATATGGCCGTCTGCAATCCGACCAGCCGTGAAAGCGCGCGGACTTCGAGCCACGGATGCGCCAGAACTCCAAACCACGCGGGAAGTCCCGCCCGCACGCAGTTGGCGTCGATCGTGGACCGCCAGTCCAGCACCGGTGAATCCAGGACCACGCGCTCGATCACATCGTGAAACTCAGGATCTGTCGCCAACTCGAGCGCGATCACGGCGCCCATCGACCACCCGAAGAGCACAATGCGATGCGCACCGTGAGCGATCGCATACCTCACCGCAGCGCGGACGTCGTCCCCCTCGGCAACGCCCAGAGTGGATCGGCCGGTTCCGTCAGCGGGACCCTCGCCATCGTTGCGGTAGCTCACCACGAGGGAGACGAGTCCAGCGGTCGTGGCGACCTCGACGCCGCGGAGTGTTCCCGCTCGCGAGCTACCGAGCCCATGGATATGAACGGCCCACCCCCCGCGTCCACCCGACGGTTCGATGAGCCACGCGGGTGCTGAACCTACGGGGGTCTCGATCACGACGTCGGATACGTTCAGGCCCGCGTCGCGTGGATCCTCGAAGTAGATTCCACTCCACGACGCCATACTCCCTGCCATCAGCTCGAGAGGTGCGTTGCCTTCAACCACACGAGTGACCGTCGAGTCACTCTCGTGGATGACGTCGCCAAGATGAACCCATCCCCCGCCTTCGAGCCAGAGGTTGTAGCGTCCGCCAGCGGCGGTCCGCGCGGTTCGGTCAAGGACAATTGCTGTCTGCTCCTCGTCCCGGAGAACGTTTAGAACGGTCAGGTCGAACACCCGGCCAGACGCTGGAGCCGTGAGCCTCCGCGCAATCATCCACCCGATGCCGGCCGCCGCGAAAGCAGCGGCACCCGCAAACAGCGCAGCAACCCGGCCGATCTTCATCGCGCCTCCTTCGGTTGGCCGACACCGGGGCGGGGGCGATTCGGTGGCGTTCGAACTGGCTGCCCCGTCAGGTGAGCTTCCGCTTGGTCGACCAGCTCGCGCTCGGATGCGCTGAGTGTGAAAGAGACCCGCGGATCGAACACAGCGTCCCGAATCTCCACGATCTGCCGGTGGAGCATGGCGTCCGGGTTTTCAGAGGTGAACGCTCCGAGATCCTGCTCACCCACGCTCGGACGCACCTGCCTCGCCCGTTCCCAAGCAGGCGTCACCGCGGTGACGAGTCGACGTGTCGTCAACGCACGGCTTCGTGCGTGCACGCGCCGAATTGCTGGCAGGCTCGCCAAGCCGAAACAGAGAAGGACGAAGGTCAGGAGGAAGAGCGGGCCGTACACCGCCCCGAGGGCGACCATTAACGGGACATTCCCACTGACGTGCGCGAGATCCATAACGATGATCACGGCCGAGAGGACGAGCCCACACAGGCTGCCGAGCAGCAACGAGATCGCAGGCAGTCGATCAACTCCGGTGCTCTGTCCGATCCTTCGAGCAGAGACCACGGCCATGACAGTCACGACCATTCCGTTGTAGGCGTACTCGATCATCGAATACGCTGCCGCCGCCGGCTGCGCTCCGTAGTCCAGCATGAACGTGGTGGTCGTCTCGCCCCGCTTGATCAGCGCGAAGGCGACGATCACTCCGGTCAACGAGACCGCCAACAGGATGCCGCCAAGCGCGATGTTCACTGCCCGCGACCGGTATTCGGTCACCTTCACCACACCGCGGCCGAGGAAGAAGATTCCAAACATCAACGCGAGATCGGCAAGCAGCGTGGCGAGGTTGGCGCCACCCAACAGCTGGTCGACCCTGTCGTACACGGCATCGATGTTGAGCGTCATCGCCACTGCGATCGTGACGGCGGAGTACGTGATGCTCCGTTCCGCGCGCCCCCTCCGCAGGATGAGGAGACTCGCGACGAGCATCCACATCACGATGGCGACGATGATCTGGATCATCCGAAGATCTCCATGAACTTCGACTCGTACGACGCCGATCGCCGGATGCCCGCCGCGAGATGATCCGCCAGGACTTCAGCAGCAACTTCGTCGTCAGACTCAAGATCCTGGCGAGCAAGGATGCGCCGGCGCGTCATCGGGGGGATGTCGGGGAGCAAGACGTCCTGAGAAGCCACGTGTGGGTCATCACCGTGATCGAGAATCACGTGGGCCAGCTCATGCAAGACGAACTGCTGCCGATGAAGCAGCGACTCGCTACGCGCATGAACCACGACGTCCTCGGCCTCCCCCACGAGGAGGACGGCACACACGCCGCCACTCTCGTTCAGCTCAGTGAGTTCGACGATCCGGAGGGGGCGATCCGTGTATCTCTGCACAGCGTCGACGACCTCGTCGAACGTGAAGGCGTCTCCGAGGTCAAGCTCGCTCATTGCCGTCAATACGGTCGCTTCAATGTCCACGAAGACCACTTCCCTCCCGAAGCACCGGCCACCCTACTTGGGTGGAAGGCGCCGCTGCTACTCCTGCCTCAACTCCTCGTCGAGAAAACGACTGATGGCCTTGAGCGCATCCGGCGACACATCCCCCAGTGTGCGGGCCGCATAAGACTTGACCTTCGCCGCCCGCATCGATCGCACAAGGTCGAGCTGTGCCCTGACCCTGGCCGGCATCGGTGCGTCGTCGTCGCCCACCAGAAACGCGGCGTCGACGTCGAAGAAGTCAGCCAGAGCCTCAAACAATCGACGGTCCTGGACGTAGCGGTGACCGTTCACCATGTACGTCCATCGCGAGCGAGACAGATTCACTCCGCGATCCTGCACGAAGGCCGCGATCTGCGCGTGGGTGGGCTCGGCACCCGTCTCCGTGATCGCGACATCGAGGAGCAGCCGAAGACGCTTCGCCAGGTCTTCGGCGGCTGCCTTGCTCTCTTCTTCTGTCATGTCTTGTCCTCATTCCCCTCGGGTCAGGGAACGGTGCCTCGATTTGGGCACGCCCAACGTGGCGTTGAGCATGCCCAATCTACGCGTTGGGCATGCTCAAAACAATCCTTGCGAACTCGAAGAAGCGGTGGAAGGCTGACACCCATCGTGCATTGAGCATGCTCAAAGACCGCCACGAGGGTCCACGCCCTCGATCGTCAGAGAGGGCCTCGCATGGAACGAGAGAGCGACCGTACGGCCGGCGTGTTACAGCTCGCCGATGGCGATTCCGAGTTGGAAGTACATCTCGCTCACCGCGGCGTCGTTGACCGTGTACTTGATCCGCTGACCCCGAACAGCCTGCTCCAGAGGCGGATCGGCGATCAACATGCCAGACGACGTCAGCGCCTGAAGCGCCTTCGCGACCGTCGGCACCGCAAGACTCGTGCCCGTGGCGATCTCGCCTCGGGTGGATGCGCCGTGGTTCCTGATGTATCCGATGATGCCGGCGCGCACCATGCTGCCGAGAGCCTTAATGGGGTCCTCCACGTTGTCGGCGTCGAGGGGTCTCGCATATCTGGGCACATGCCCATTGTGTCGCAAGCTCCCCGGCTAGAGCGAATAATTTAGGGGTTCCCTTCTGAAGCGTACCGTTATAGTATCCCCTCAAGGCACAGTTCACCAGAGGAACTTAGGAGGCTGAAATGATTCGCAACGACGCGGCAAACAGCCGCGATCGCGCCAGGTGCGAGGCTGCGCCGTCCGCCTCGCAAAGGTGGTTCCGATGAGCACTGGGATGTCACGACGTGGGCTGATCTGGGCGACCGTCGGAGCCGTCGTGCTTCTGATCGCCATCGTCGCGATCATCGCCGCGACGCTCAACGGAGCACCCCAAGCCAGGCCGTCCTCGCCGGCACCGACTTCTTCAGCCTCCCCCTCGTCGGCGACGCAACCGCAGGCTGCCGTCGTCGATGAGGGGGTGACCCAGTATGGCTGGGTCCCCGAGCCGATCACCACGGATCGGGAGACGTACGTCCGGGCGGCGCTGGCCGCGGCTTCCACGTTCGATCCGTCGAAGTCCACGCGCGACAAGTTCTTGGCCTACCTAGCGACCTGGTTCACGCCCGACGCGCGCTGGAAGACCCAGGCAGATCGAGACCGCGCGACGCAGCTCTACCTCGGCGCCCTGGACGAATCAGTCGTGCTGCCCGATGACCAGTGGACCCAGCTTCGCTCGGATCAGAACACCGTGACCGCGAAGGTGACGGGGCCGATCAAATACATGGCAGTGCCGAACGATCCAGGCGGGATGTCGATCGCAACCGCGGACGTCACAGTGACGTACCGGCAGGGGAACGTCACCAACGATGACCAGGTGCGGGTGAGCGTGCAGGTGCTGTGCGGTTCTGGTTCTGTCCCGGCTCCGGGTTCGGCGCAGCGGGCAGGTGACTGCAAGGTCGTTCGCTTCTTCGATTCGGCGTTGGAGGGGTGATCGATCATGGGCGCCCCTGCCGTTGCGACGCTGACAATCGTCAGGTCGAAAACGGCCCGCCGAGTCATGGCCGTCGCGGCGACCATGTTCCTCGTCACCGTGCTCAGTGTTGCGGTGCCACTACTGACGGTGGTGTTCATCGCCAGCGGGCAATCCGGCACCGCCACCTCGGCGGACGTGCCGAAAGCGCCGGCGGTGGATCCCGCGGCTCACGTTGCGAAGGGCGGATGGACGTACCCACTGGTCGGGTCCTATTGGAAGGGACGCGGGTTCGGCCCTGACCCGAATATCTCGCGTGTCTGCTCCTACTGCTCGACGTGGCACAAGGGTTACGACATGTCGCAGGGATGCGGCGCGACCGTGCACGCCGCCGCGGCCGGCCTCGTGACACACGCGGGCAGCTACTTCGGATACGGGAACGCGGTCGTGATCGAGAACGGCGGGGGCGTCGCGACGATCTACGGCCACATGGCCTGGGGATCTCTCCGGGTCAGCACCGGGGAGCGGGTCAGACCCGGCACCCCGCTCGGGGCGGAGGGAATTACTGGCAATTCCACTGGATGCCACCTGCACTTCGAAGTCCGCATCCACGGCGTCGCCGTGGACCCGGCACCCTTCATGGCCGCACGCGGCCTGCCACTCAAGTGAGATCGCAATCAGGGAGGAAGAGCGATGAATCACACAATCTGGGCGGACGTCAAAGTCCCGCCGATCAACCCCAACTTCGGCGCCCCATGGATGTCGGGTCTGCAGCTGCTCGTGTCGTATCTCCTGGCTACCGCGATCATCGTGGTCCTGCTCATGCTCATCGTCGCCATCAGCTCCCTCGCGGGCCAGACGATCGGCCCCGAGCGCGTGCGCACCTGGGCAGGCGAGAACGTCCTGCGGATCTTCATCGCCGCGGCCCTTCTCGGCTCTGTGTCCGGCCTGTTTCAGTGGTTCGTCGGGTTCAATTTCGGGTTCTGACATGCGCACCCCAGCCCGCTTCGCGATTGGAGCGGCGGTCATCACGGCCGCCCTCCTGACCCTCGCGGCCCCCGCGTCGGCGGCTCCCCCGGGATCTGCAGCGACGACCACGCGCATCGCACAGTCCGGGATGCGTCCCATGGATACGGTGACCGGTCAGCCGTGGTCTGCCCCGGCCTATCCGGTGAAGTGCGATCGCGAGCGCAACCTGATCTCCTGCACGCCGACCGATCCGCACGACGTGCGCGAGACCAACTGCTACCTGAACGTCTTCGTCAGTGGCACCGCGACGACGATCTGCTCGACCTACGACGGTCACGCAGCCGCGATCAAGGCCGCCGGCGGCAGTCCTGTCACGGTCGACTTCGGATGCCACATCGGCGATCTCGTCTGCGTGACGTTCGAGAACTGGGGACGGAGCGCCGCGCTGCTCGCGACCGCGCTGATGTTCTCGATCCTGGATGCCACGCGCTTCCAGGTGGGTGGAAGCCTGTGGAACGCGGCCGCCGCCGAGTGGTCGTTCTGGGCGTGGGCGACGCTGATCGTGCTGCTCGGGTCGATGATCTGGGCCATTACGGCCGCGGTCGTGTCCCGCGAACGAGACCAGCTCGTCGGCGCGTTGGTCCGCTCATTCATCGCAATCCCAGCAGTCCCGCTCACGTTCTGGTTGATCGGCCACCTGGTGCAGTCGATCGACGACCTCATGTCGGACATCATCGGCCGCCGCACCGGAATCTTCGGGCTCTTCTCCACGATGCAGTCCGTGATGTGGGCCGGCGGGCATGCGGGCTACGTGTTCGGATTCATCCTCTACGGCATCATCCTCATCGGGATGGTCCTGCTGCTCGCAGTATTCCTGTTCCGCAATGTGGCCCTCGCCGCGCTGATCATGGTCGGGCCGATCGCCTGGATGGTGTTCCCATCCCGCTCCGTCGGCCCGCAGTGGGTGGTTCGATACATCTCGGCAGTCGTCGTACTGCTCTTGACGGGGCCGTTGACGCTGTCGTTCTTCTCCCTCGTCGTCCGAGGCCTGGCGACCGTGAAGACGATCTGGGATCCGGCCTCGTGGCCGTACCTGGTCGGACTCGCGCTGATTGCGTTCGCCCCGTTCGCCGTGTTCGGCTTGTTCAGCTTCCTGGGCGCCGTCGCGGCAGATTCCCTCGGGTCTCGCCTCGGCGGGCACGCCGCAGCCATGGGAACCCGAACTGCACGCACCGCGGCATCCATCCCGACCCGGCTCGGCTCCCTGCCTGCAGGAGTACCCGCGGCACGGCGAGCGCCGACATCGCGAGCCGCCACGGGGGGACGCGGCCCTACTGGTCCGGGCGGGAGCGCCGGAAGCTCTGGCAAGCATGGGCCGTCCGGCAACGCCGCCAGTGGCAGTGGACGAACGAACGATTCCGCGTCCAAGAAGCCGACCGCCCAGGCATCCGCGCAGAAGCCAGCACCGCATTCGCCTACGCAGAGCTCCGCCGCCACCTCGCGGCGGTCTGCGCCCGCCCCGGCCGCCCCACGACCGCAGCCGCCGTTGCGGACGGTGCCGAAGCCTGAAGGAGGCTCGCGATGAGCACCAACGACGAGAGCATGCGCCCGGTCCGACTCCCCCGCCGATCCCGGCAAGGCGTCGTCATGGGCCTGGACGGCTGGCAGGTTCTGTGTCTGATCATCGCCGGGTTCGTGATGCTGACCGCGGTCCTGCGACTCGGCCCGCTCGGGTTCCTCGTGGCAGCACCGATCTATCTGCCGTTCGGGATCACCGCGCTGATCACCGTGCAGGGGTTCTCGGCTCCGCGGATGCTGGCCCTGTGGGTCTCGAAGCAGATCCGCCACGCGGTCGGCGCGACCACGCAGCAGTATCGGCCTGAGCACGTCCGGCTCGAGGGCACGATCAACCTGCCCGGCACCCGAGCCTCGCTTCGGATCTGGGAAGTCGACGGCATGGCCGCCGCCTACAGCCCGCACGACCGCACAGTGTCGATCACGGCGGAGCTCGAGGTGCAGGGGTTCTTGATGAAGGACACCCCGGAGCGGTTCGACCTGGCCGAGCAGTGGGCGAAGGTACTCGCGTCGTTCACCCAGCGCACCGGCATAAAGCGCGTCACCCTTCAGGAGCGCACCACCCCGACCACGATCCGTGCCGCCCGCGAGCACTACCGCGCCACCGCCACACGCCTCCACGTCGACCAGGACTCCCCCGCTGCGGTCAACTATCAGGAGGTGTTGGATGCAGCGGAACGGTTCGCGGTCGCGCACCGGAATTACCTGACCCTCACCCTTGACCTGGTCACCTTCGCACCGCAGCTGAAGGCTCTGGGCGGTGGTAAGGGGGCCATCCAGACGCTCGCGGCGATCGAAGCCGGGAACGTGTCCGAAGCTCTCGCCGCAGTGAAGGTGACCGTCCGTCGCTGGCTCACGCCGCGGGACATCGCTGCGCTCGCACGGACTGCGTTCGACCCGGAGTACCTGTCCACCGTTCAGGACCGTGACGGCGACACGGCGGGTGTCGATCTCTCGGGGATCGGGCCGATGTTCCTCGACGAACCGAAGCATCGCAACGGGATCGTCGTCACCGACTCCGGCGTGCACACCACCATGTGGATCCACGAGTGGCCGCGCTCGGATGCCGCGGTCGGGTTCATCTCTCCCATCGTGTTCGCACGCCACCCCGTGACCGGAGAAGCCGTCACCCACATCCTCTCGATCGTGCTCGCCCCGGTCCCGGTCGCGAAGGCGCTAAAGCGGATCCGGGATGAGAAGCGGGTCTGGCGCGGCAACGAGAGGCTGCGCGCCAAGCGCGGCGCCGACGGGTCCGCCGCCGACGAGGCCGACTGGAACGCCCTCGAAAAGCAGGAAGAAGAGATCGTCGCCGGGCACGGCGAGTTCCGGTACGGCGCCTACCTCACCGTCACCGCACCCGACGAGGAAGCCCTCGACCAGGCGGTCGCCGGCGTGCGCAACGCGCTCTCCCGCGCCGGGATGGAAGCCCAGATCCTGTACTGCCAGCAGGCCGAAGCGCTCATGGTGAACGCACTCCCGCTCGGGATGGGGATGAAGTGATGACCCGGCAGACCTTCACCATCACCCCGGCGCAGCAGTCCTCGGCCGACCGCCGCGCGACCCGCAAGCAGGTCGCCGCCGCCACCAAGGCGGAACGCCCCGCAAAGGGCGTGAAGCGCGAGCGTCGGCTGCCCGACCCCGCCGTTCCGGGCCCGTTCGGCCCGGGACTCGCCGACCGCTCCTACTGGAATCTGGCACAGGTGACCGTGCCGCCGCACCAGGCGACCTCGCAGCACCTCGCCGGGATCTACCCGTTCGTCGCCGATGCCGGCCTCGGTCATCGCGGCCCTGTCATCGGCGTCGACCTGAACGCGGACGCGCTTTGGCATTTCTCCCCCTGGGAGGCATATGCCGACACCACTGAGCGCGGGGCCTTCTCCACCAACATCCTCGTCCTTGGCGCGTACCGGTCCGGGAAGAGCGCCGTGATCAAGATGCTCACCAGCCGGTCGCTGCCGTTCGGGCACCAGGTCGTTTTGCCATCGGATTCGAAGGGTGAGTGGGTGAAGGTGGCCGAAGCGCTCGGCGGGTCGATCATCCGCCTCGGCGCCGGGAGCGCTGAACGCCTCAACCCCCTCGACCGGGGTCCCCGCCGCACCGGCACCACCGACGACCAGCACGAGCAGATGGTCGCGCAACGCCGCATCACCACCCTGACCTCTCTGATCGAGCAGACCCTCGCAGGCACCCGCCTGACCGCCGTGGAGCACGCGGCCGTGCACCTCGCCCTCGCCCGCGCAATCGGCACGACCGATGACCGGCCGACGCTGCGGGAGGTGCACCGGCAGCTCGAGGTCATCGCGTCAGGCGACACCGACGGAGACCCGGCGTTGGTGCCGGCTTCTGCGCAGCCCCGGTTCGTGCTGCGCCGGTTCGTGGACGGGGATTTGTCCGGGCTGTTCGAGGACGAGTCCACGGCCGCCTTCGACGAGGATGCCCCGATGGTCGTCGTCGACACCAGCGAACTGTTCGCCCGCGGTGACCTCGTCGCCCAGCTCACCCAGGTGTGCTCGACCGCGTGGATCCAGGCGGTCGTGTCCGACCGGGCGGCGCACCGCACCCGGTACGTGGTCCGCGAGGAGGGCTGGCGTGACATGACGTCGCTTGCCGCCCTGCAGATGTATCAGCAGTGGCTGAAACTGTCCCGGCACTACGGGATCAGCAACATCGTCATCCTGCACAAGATGGGCGACCTCGACACCGTCGGTGCCAACGGATCCCAGGAACGATCCCTCGCCTACTCGATCGCAGGCGACATCGAGAACAAGTTCATCTTCCACGTCAACCACCAAGAACGAGCCCCACTAGTCGACCGGCTCAACATCCCGCCCATGCACGCCGACATGGCCCGCCAACTCGGCCGCGGCCAGTTCCTCGCATACGTGGGCCAGTACTCCTACCTCGTCGATGCGTTCGCGACATCCACCGAGTGGGAGTACGACCTGTTCGCGACCGACGACGCGGTCCTCCCACTCGAGGCGGATGTGCCCGCGGTCATCGACCTGGCCGACAGGGTCGAGACCGCGTGGCCCGACCCCAACGACATCGCTGAGACGGATGTGAGCGTCGATGGATGGCTCACCCAGGAGAGGGGATCAGCATGAGCACCAGCACCAACCCAGGGCTGCGGGTCTTCGTCCACGGCGACACCGCGACGGTCATCGACGGTGACGGCGGCACCAGCACCGTCACGCCCGCAGGCGATCAGGATGTCCGCCAAGCTGTCGTCACGCACGCAGCGCGCCTTGCCCAGCAGTCCGGCGAGACCATCGAGCTCACCACGTCGGGCGATCGAGGGGCACACCACCTGCTCGTCGAACCAGACGGCCACATCCACCCCATCGAACAGCCCGCGGTGGATTTGCAACACGATGACGACCGAAACTCCGGTCGCGCGACGACGCCGCCCGCCGACTCTCGTCGTCCTGCCCTTACTCCGGAGGAACTCGAGCCGGCCGGAGAGAAGTCTGCAGAGGGTGACGGACAACTCGCGCCGCGGCTGGCCGCCGACGTCCCGAATGAGACGTCTACGGACCGGACATCGTTCATCAGCACAGGAACTCCCGCAGCGCTGGTCCCGTCGAGTGGGTTTCGCGGCTTCCTGCGCAACCTCGGCCTCGTTCGGACGCCGTCACCGGCGGATGTTGCCCGTCTTGAGCGGATCCGTCTGATCTCGGCCCAGTGGGCCGGGCCGCGGATGATCGCCGTCGTCAACGGGAAAGGCGGCGTTGGGAAGACCCCGACCACGGCCATGCTGGCAGCGGTCTACGCGCGCTACGGCGGCGGGTCAGTGCTCGCGTTCGACAACAACGACACCCGCGGGACCCTCGGGTGGCGCACCGAGCAAGGCACCCACGAAGCGACCATCACCGACCTGCTCGCTGCCGCACCTCAGCTGACGGCGGCGCCGACGAGCGCGATGGCCGCGTTCATCCACCACCAGACCGATGACCGGTACGACGTACTCCGGTCCAACCCGCGTGTGCTGTCGGCCGAGCAGCGCCTGACCATGCCGGAGTTCGACACCCTCGTCGGGACCGTCACCCGCGGCTATCGGCTGGTCGTGTTCGACTCCGGTAACGACGAGTCCGCCGACCGATGGCTGCGGATGGTCGACTGGGCAGGGCAGCTCGTCGTGCCCACCCTCGCTTCCCCTGAGTCCGCTGAGTCCGCCGCCCTTTTGCTTGAGGCGCTCGCCGCCCGCGACGAACGCTCCGCCATGCTCGCTCGCAATGCGGTCGTCGTCATCACCCTCGCCGAACCCACCGGCAATGCTGACGTGGCGCGGCTCGTCGCAACGTTCCGGGATCTCGCGAGGGCTGTCACGGTGATCCCGTTCGACCCCGCACTCAAGGCAGGAGCGCTCAGGTTTGGCACGCTGCGTCCGCGCACCCAACAGGCGTGGGTTGAGACCGCCGCGCACGCGGTGGAGAAGTTCTGAGGAGAAGTCTCATGGACACCCTTCTTGCCCAAGTCGCCGGCACAGTCCTCATGGTCGCTTCCGCGGCGGGGACGACGGCGACCTTGTACGGCCGCACGCGCCGCGGACCGGGCAGGGTCGCGGTCGCGCTCATCTGGCTCGCCCTCGGAACCACAGGCATCACCACCCTCGGCACCGGAATCGCGCCGCACGGGTCCTGGGCGATCGTCGCGGGTGCCGTCGTGACCGGCGGTCTGCTGGCGTGCGCGATCGTGCTCGGCGTCCTGCGCATGCAAGACCTAAAGGCGGCACGTCGCAGGGATGCCCTGCTCGGCGTCCCGCCCGTCGCACCCGTGCCGGCGGCTCGTCTGATCGTGACCCTCTCCGGCCTCGCCGCCCTGCTCATCTGCACCGGCCTATTCGTTCCCGGAGCTCTGGTGTTTGCGACCGCGGCCGGCATGCCGCCCGCCCAGCTCACACCCGGGTTGATGGTCGACATCCTCATCGCCACGCCGCTCGTCTGGGTCGCTATCGGGCTCACCGCATGGGACCGGTACGTCCAGCGCGCTCGCGACATGGAAGCCCTGCGGCAAGGAATCGAGACCCGGGTCGCGGACGCTGGAACCGCCGCCTACCGAGACGGCTTCGCGGCCGGGCGCGAAGAGGGATATCACCACGCCGCCTTCGGAACATCCTGGGAGTGACCGGCCATGATCGGCGGCGGATTCTGGATGAGGGCACTCGCCGTGCTGCTCGCAGCTGCAGGCGTCATTGCCCTTCTGACGGCGTTCACCGCTGAGCTCCTCACGTCCTGGGCCTGCGGCGCCCGCCCAGTGAGCTCTGGCCCCTACTCCGGGCTCATCCTCTTCATCACGGGGAATCCCGCGGTCTACAGTGCCCCGGCTGGATGCTCGATTCCCACGGTGCCGATCCGGATCGTCGACCTCATCCTCTCCTTTGCCCTCATCGCCGTGGCGATAGCCAGCTACCTCGCGTACCTGCGGTACCGCGAGTCGGATGCCGCGTTCCTCGCCGGCATCCGATCCCGGCCGGGGTTCGCCACCCGCACCGAGATTCGACAGCACCTATCCGCGGCCGCGGTGCTGAGACGCGCGAAGCAGCTGCGGCCCGGCCAGCACGGCGTGAAACCCGCCGACGTCGGCTGGCGCGTCGGCCGCGCCCACGGCACCGACGTGTTCGTGTCCATCGAAGACTCCGTCGCCCTCGAGGGACCACCACGTGCCGGAAAGGGGTACCGGGTGCTGATCTCGGCGATCCTCGACTGGGCGGGGCCCCTCATCACGACCTCGACGACGAACGACAACCTCACCGCCACCATGCGGATGCGTGAGAAGTGCGGTGAGGTGCGCGTGTTCGACCCGCAAGGACTCTCCGGCGTCCGTAGTGCCCTCCGGATCTCTCCGATCATCGGGTGCGAAGACGCTCTCGTCGCCGTGCAACGCGGGCAGGCTATCGTCACCGGCACCGCGTTGGGCACCTCCAGCACAAACCAGGAATGGGCCGACGTCGCCGGCACCGTCCTTTCCCGCCTCCTGCACGCCGCCGCCTTGTCCGGCCGCAGCGTTGCCGACCTGTACGAATGGGGATCCACTCCCGCCCTCGCTCATACCGCGGTCGACATCCTTCGGTCGGAAGACCGCGCCGCACCCGGCTGGGCGGATGGGCTCGAGGCGGTTCTCGCCGGAGACGAGAAACTCCTCTCATCCACCTGGTTCGGCGTGCAGTCCGCCGTTGCGCCGCTCGCGATCCCGCAGATCCGGACAGCGCTCATGCCCGCGCGTGGCTCCGGGTTCGACCCTCATGAGTTCCTGCAGGCCGAGAACACTCTGTACCTGATCGGGTCCGGCGCCGGAGCCGGTGCGATGGGCGGGTACCTGTCCGCGATCCTCGACGACGTCGTCGAAGTCGCACGCCGCCGGGCCCTCGCCTCCGAAGGCGCCAGGCTCCCACTCCCCCTCGGGCTCATCCTGGACGAGATCGCCAACATGTTCCGGTGGGCTGCACTCCCACGGGTCATGGCGGAGGGCGGCGGCCGCGGCATCTGCACCTTCGTCGTCCTGCAAGCCCTCTCCCAAGCCGAGACCGCCTGGTCCCGCGCGGAGGCCGACACCATCTGGTCCGCAGCCACCGCGAAAGTCCTCCTCGGCGGGGCATCCCACGTACAGCACTTGCGCGACATCGAAGCGCTCCTCGGCACGCGGGAACAGCACCGCACCGAACGATCCTGGAGCACCCGGCAAGCTGGCACCTCCATGTCGGAGCGCCACGACAGGTTGCCGCTGATGACCGTGGACGAGATCCGCCGGCTCCCCGCCGCAGCCGGACTCCTCGCCTACCGCAACCGCCGCGGCGTCCTCCTCGACCTCACCGGATGGGACGAACGACGGGACGCACGCCACATCAAGGCTGGCAAAGCCTCAGCCGAGACCGAGCAGCGCGGTGTCTTCGAATCCGACTATGCCGCCCGCTCCGCGATGCCGCGCCCGATCGGCGAGGAGGACCCGTCATGAGCAACCGGCGACGCCGCGCGTGGGGCAACTCCTACAGGACGGAGTATCTGCGATCTCGGATCTGGTTCCGGCGCCGGGACGCGTGGTTCGCGGAGACTCGCCGGCGCGGCATCCCGCTCGCCTGCGCCGCGTGCGGTCAGCCCGCGCCGCCTGGGCAGCTCGAGCTGCACCACGTCGACTACCGGCACGTAGTCCGCGCCGAGCACGGGTGGGTGTCCCGGGAGCGGCACGAGGACCTCGTCCCGCTGCACCCGCTCTGCCACGACCTGCTGCATCGGCTCATCGAACGAGACCGCGTTCTCGCCCGGATGCGCAGTCGACGCGACGCCTCAAATCTGGCACTCGCTCGGCTGCGGCAGAAGCTCGTCCGGTTGGGGGCCTCATGACCGACCAGCATCCCGAAGACATGCCCATTGAGGAGCTCGTTGCCTCGCTCCGTCTCGACGGGTTCGACCCATCCGACAGGGGCGGATCATCCGAGCCCCTCGGCGGACAACCGGTCAACTGGCGCGACTTGGATGGCAAGGACGCCCGAAAGACGTGGGACGACCTGCGGCAGTGGGTCGAGTGGGTCACCACCCGGTACGACATCCCCGAAGTCATCGTGCCCACATGCTGGTGGCGACACGGCGCCCTCGTCGAAGAACTCTCCGCTCTGCGCACCGCATGGGAAGCGGCCTTTGACCCCACCGATGCCGGGTTCGGACCCATCGGATGGCACGAGCGCTTTGCCATCGCCCGCCCTCGGCTGAAGGCCGCATACCCGGGCTCGTGCATCAACGGACACCGAGACCGCACCCCTCGCACGTGGAAGGACGCCACGGACGAAGGCGAATGGGACGCGTGGGTCGACCAGGCTCACGCCCGATAGCGCCCACGGGCGCTCCAACAGGAAGGAGTCGACACCATGTCGACCAAGATCCCCCTCACCATCGAGGGGAACCTCACCGCCGACCCCGAACACGGCACCGCAGAGTCCGGAGTCGAGTACTCCCGGTTCAGCGTCGCCGTCAACGACCGGCGCCTCGACGAGAACACCGGCCAGTGGGAAGACGCCGGCACCGTCTTCCACCGCGTCACGGCGTTCGGCCGCCAAGCCGGGAACGTCGCCGACTCGCTCCGCAAGGGGGACACTGTGCTCGTCTCCGGCGAGCTCAAGTTCGGCAGCTACGTCGACAAGCAGACCGGCGCCACCCGTGAATCACGAGAGATCCTTGCCGACACCGTCGGGGCATCCCTCAAGTACAACGCGGTGCAGGTCGACCACGCCCCTCGAGTGAGTGGCCCGGCAGCTGACGCCACCGGGCCATACGCCGCGCCGGTGTACGAGACCGACGCCAACCTCGCACGCTGAACTGGAACGAACAGCGCAACACCGCCAGGGTACGCGTGTCCCACCGGACGCGCGACCCTGGCGGTCGCTGCGTCACCCCTCGGCGCTCGGTTGGTCGACCGCGTTCGACCACACCCAGCATCGATACTCGACATCGCACGCAGTGAATCGAATCGCGACAGCTGAGTCGGTCCACATCACCGCCTCCGCGAAGTTCACCCGAAACGGCTCGGGACCAAACCGCACCCATGCGCGCACGACCTGCGGCCGCGGATTCTTGGTCAACGGCTGATAGTCGAGATCCAGCTCCTGCGGGCTCAGCGACTGCAGCGGCGCCTTCTTGGCGAGACGGGCGATGTACTTCTCATCGCCTACCCGGTCCACCTGGGCCGCGTATCGTCTGTTCGATCCCACGACGGAACGGTAACGGCGCCCTCCGACGTTTCGTCCTGGACCGTGCCGGCAGGATCCGTGCCTGGCCTGCGGTCACTCGGATCCCTACTATGTGGTCATGCTCCAGCAAACCGACCTCGCCGGGATGTTCTGGCAAGCCCTCCTCAATGGCGCCGTTGGGGTCTGGAACATGCTTCTCGCCAACCCATGGCTGCTCGTCCTGTTGGTTGGGATCATTGTCGCGAGGCTCGTACTTGAATTCACTCCTCGCCGGCGCCGCCGTCGCCGGTAGCTTGGTGAGATGCTGATCGGCCGCATCCGTCCCTCCGAAGTCCGCGAGTTCACGATCGAGGGCGACGATCTCGAGCAGGTACGCGCCGATGTCCGCGCAGCCGTACCGGCAGGCTGGGATCTCACCGACGCCCCCATCGAGATGGGCTAGGGTTTCACAAGCTTCACGAGCCGGGCGAAGATGGCGCGCCGCGACGAGCCCACCGACATCGAAGCCGACGATCTCGACGGGCTCCTCTCTCAGGTGCCCGACGGATACCAGCTCCTTAACGTTCGCGCGCTGTAGCCAACACCCCGCCTGCGCTTACGCACTGGTCGGCCCAGGTGGCCGAAGAGTACGCTCGCCCGCATGTATGGGGATCGCGTGGCGCGCTGGGATCGCGCCGTCGAGTGGCCGCTGACGATCGCTGCCGTCGTCTTCCTCGTCGCGTACGCGACGCAGATCCTCGCCCGGGAACGAGGCAGCGCGTCCGCGGTGGCTGAGGCAGTCGTATGGGTCACCTGGGGCATCTTCGCGATCGACTACATCGTCCGGCTCGTGATCACAGAAAACCGTCGCAGATGGTTCATCCACCACCTTCTGGACCTCGCGATCGTCATCCTGCCGATGCTGCGCCCGCTCCGGCTGATGCGCTTCCTCACGATCCTGGCAATCATCCAGCGCGGCGCCGGGTCGATGGTTCGCGGCCGCGTCATCGTTTACACGATCGGCGCGACCCTGCTCACGATCTTCGTCGCGGGCCTTGCCGTGCTCGATGCCGAGCAGGGCAACCACGGCCCCATCCAGAACCTCGGAGACGCACTCTGGTGGGCATTCGTCACCATCACCACCGTCGGATACGGCGACTATTTCCCCGTCACCTTCGAGGGCCGAATGGTCGCCGTTGGTCTTATGATCGGGGGAATCGCACTGATCGGCATCGTCACGGCGACCCTGGCGTCGTGGATCGTTGAAAAGGTCTCTGCGGAAGCCAAGACTGCCGCCGCAACTCAGCAGCAGGTCGAGGACCTGCGTACTGAAGTCGCCGAGCTCAAAGACCTACTCCGGGAAAGCCTGACGTCCAAGCAGACCCGCGAATCGGATATTGCTTAATAGCGACGGCAACGATGGTAACGATCATGGCGAGCTGTCAATAGGCTCGGCAGATGAAAGAGGCATGAAAGGGCAACCGGGGACCGACCCTTTTATCGACCGCGCTACCCAATTCCGCCGATGAACGACCCGCGTCTGGTCATTGCAGCCGCATTCCGTGCCAATGCCTCATTGTCATTTGACGACTCCCGTGCGGCCCGCCGCAGCTCAGCTTTGGCCATTTGTGTGGAGTCGTCGATAGTGGCCTCGATGCTTCCGCGGAGTAGGCACTTTGCGATCTCCGCTCGGGCCTCACGTTCTGACCGCGCCACGACAATGACTTCGTTCTCGTCGCGTCCGCGCGTCATGCCCACGTAGAGCCCGGCTGCATCGACTCCGGGTCCGACTGCCGCGAAGTTGGTTGTTTCCCCCTGGATGCCGTGGACGGTGGACGCGTAGGCGAGATGGACGTGCTCGCAGACGTAGTCGCGCGTCACAGTTCGCACGTCCCCGCTGTCCCTGGTGGAGGCCAGGAGAACCGATGTCGCATTGATCCGGGCGACGGTCCAGGTCGCGCGATTCTCCACCCCGGAGGCGCGGTCGTTGCGCCTGGTTTGCACGATGTCGCCGACGAGGATCCGCTGGTCCCCTAGACCTAGCGCGACACGATCCTGCCGAAGCTGACCGAGCTCCAGACGTTTGTGCTGGATCGCTTCGCTGACCGCGTCCGCCTCCGCGTTTGTCGCTGTCACGAGTGCGACCCGGCGACCCGCTCCGGCGTGCTCGAAGTAGGCGTCGACCATCGCCTCCATTGCGGCATCCTCGCTGTCCACACGCCGGACGTGCCCCGTGCGTGCGAGTTCGGTCGCGACCGCGGCGGCCTCTTCCACGCCGGCGGGTTGCCGCATGCGGAGGGTGAGGGCGGCATACTCCGGATCGTGGAACCGGTGTACGTCCGACAGTTCGACGACGGCTCCGGAGCGGCGTGCCATGCACGCCATCGCGCCGGAGTGCCCGACAGGCCTTGCCTGCAGGTCGTCCCCGACCATTGCGAGTCCTGCGCCCGTGTCGGCTGCGACCTGAGCGAGCGCGTTCGCGGTGTTCAGGTCCACCATTCCGCTTTCGTCGACGACGATCCGGTCGCCGGGTGCGAGCGGGTACCGGGTCGGGCCGTTGTAGGTGATCCCTGTGGCCTGGTCGATGTCGCCCGGGTGGAGTCGTGTCCAGACCTCGTTGCCGGCGGCATCGGTGCCGTATCGCCAGCCGTGATCGACCAGGAGAGCATGCAGGCTGGATGCTTCGGCCCCGATCTCTCGTTGCGCGACGGTCGCGGCTTTCTTCGTGGGCGCGACCACGACCATGCGTCGCTGCTGCCGGGCCAGAGCTGCATGCGCGACGCGCAGCATCGTCGTCTTCCCGCTGCCGGCCGGGCCAACGACGGTGACCAGACGATGCGTGCCGCCGATCACCGCCGCGGCATCCGCCTGGCCCTGATCCAACTTGACGTTCTCGAGGACCTCCGCCGACAGTCGCTGGATCGCGTCGGGAGGGATGTCCACGCCGGGCCGGTTCAGCTCGTCGAACCGGGTCGCGAGGTCGAGTTTCAACGCCGCCGTGCGCGCGGACATGAGGTGCTTGATGTGGGCCGGCACATCCTTCTCGTCGTGCAGGACATCGACCGTGTCCAGGAGCGCGCGGGCGGCGACATCGTTGATGACCTCCTGCAGCATCGCCCGGTCTTCGGATGCTCCGGACGCGGCGACCGCACGCATCGCCCCGGCGAGGATGTCGTACCGGCTGAACCGACCGCCCGTCCCGGTCGACCGCTGATCGGCGTCCACCACAGCACGCGCCGCCAGCAAGTCCCGATCCAAGTCCGCAACCGGAACCCGCGCGGACTCGATCACGGCCCGGGGCTGCAGCACAGTCGGGTCGAGGGCCAAGAGCTCATCCCGGGTGAGGTCCTCCCAGGATGTCTCGTCGAGGTCGTGCGGTTTGTTGGGTCGGTCGGCGGCCCACGCCCACCGGTCGATCCGGTTCAGCACATCATGGCTGGGTTCCTGACCGGGATGTCCGGCCCGCCATCTCGCCAAATGGGTGGCCTTGTTCGCTTCGATCTGGGTCGACCGGCGCGAGAGCGGCCGTACCAGGTGCGCGAGCTGCGCGATTTCCCCGTCCTCGTTCAGGGTGTAGCCGTGGCGGGAGAGCGCGGTGATCCATTCCGGGTCGGTACGGGCGGCGAGCTCGCCTTCGGCGTTGATCACGGTGTGCAGTTTCATCGCGACCCGGGAGTCCACGTTCGACCACTGCCCGTCCTGTCCCTGGACCTTGACGTTCAGCCACAAGTGGCGGTGGATGTGCGGATCCAACGCCCGGGACCGACGGTGCTGCAACTCGACAACCTCGACCCGGTGCAGGGCCTCGCGGATCCGTCCGCCGGCACCGCGGCGCGCATTCAGCTGCCGCTGCCAGGTGAGGATGATGCGGGTACGAAGACGGTCCTGCAGCGCCTCGAATTCAGATGCCAGATCCTCGTCGATCAACACGGCCAGGCTGAACGACTTGGGAGCATTGATCGTCCCGTCCAACACCAGATCGGCATCGGGCGAGTCGAGGTGCCGACCTCGGTGCTCTCCGGTCTCTGGGTCGTCGCCGTTCAGCCATGCCTCGAGCGTGACCGGGTCGAGTCTGTCCGCCTGGATGGACCCGTCGCTGACCGTGTACCGGACGACGTCGCCGTCGCCGCTGTAACTCGCGAGCCCGTCAACGCCCGAAGGCCGATCGAGGTGGGAGTCGCAGGTGCCGTCGAACGCATAGCCGAGGGCCTGACGGACCCCGTGCGACCCGAGCCCGCGCTTCCAGCGCTCCAGTCCCCCGCGCATCTCCCGAGGCTATCGCGGCACGGCGTAATTCCGTCACGGTTACGCGCGTGTCACTCAAAGTGCCTGCGTGCATCAGTCTCTGACTCACGCCTCGACGGGTCCGGTGTGTGCCCCGCGAGCGGTCCGAATCATCTACCGTCCCTCGTCAAATAGCGCTGGGTATATTCCGTGCGTCGGAAGTGCATGCACTTCGTCCACGCCCGACCCTCCGGTTCCATCGGAGGGTCGGTCCAGCGCGGGTAGCACAGCTGTGCGCAACCTCGCGGCCACTCCCGCTGAGCGTCGGTCACGGACGTGCGCCGACGTATGACGAGCCCCTGCGGTGCTCAGATCGGGAGATAACGCCGAGCACAGCAGGATCTTGGGATCCAAGATTTCCTAACCGCGCGGACAGCTGGCTCTGCACTGGACTAAGCCGGTCGCCTCGACTCAAGCCGCTGCAGCAACAAAGTTCCTTCGGCCGAGGGGTATCGCTGCACAGACTCTCTCGCCGGTTCGAGCAATGCAAGCAGACTCTGAGGGCTAATGCGAACCTCCTCCAAAGCCCAGTGCAAGACCGCCATCACGGCTTGCTGCGCTGACTTCGACTCTACGAATCCATCGCGGGCTCGTCCGTACAGACGACGCCCAGCCTCGACATCGCCCCGGCGGAACGCAATAAGACCTCGCGTAGCCTCAACGGTGTGAGCCTCATCGGGATTGTCGAGCAAACCGATCCCGGCCAAGTATTGCTCTGCTTCATCCAGCCGTCCAAGCTGCGCAGCCGCGAACGCTGCGTTGTTTCGCAGCGCACCATCGCCGGGATTCACACGCAGACCAACCTCTGTGACGCGGAGCGCGGCCTCATAGTCCTCGAGTCCGACAGCGGCGATAAACGACGTCGTCAGCGCGGCAGCCTGCGAGAAGGACTGGTCCGTCTGCCACAGAATCCCGGCATTGAATCCTTCCTCCCATGCACCGCTCCTGACATGGGCGCGGACCTGTGCCTCGTAGGCGCCCTGCAAGGAGCTGCGGTCGAGGCCGAGGTCAAGGTCGAGTTCATCTGATGCCCAGGTGGCTTGCGCGAGAGTGTTGTCGTTGGGCACCTCCAGCGAGTCCGAAAAGAGCTGACGCGCTCGCGTGCGCTTGCCAGAAAGTACTTCGAGCGTGCCAAGCTCACTTGTGAGTTCCGAGGTGTCGGCCGGTGAGAATCCACCGAGAGCGAGGAGTTCTCGAGCAGACCGAACGTCCGCACGACGGTCCGCGAGTCCAGCGAGGGCCAGGGAGGATGCCATCACCCACGGGTCGTGACGGTGGAGATTCTCGGACGTAAGCGCCCAGTAGCCGAGATCTGGCTCGTCGAGAGTTGCAAATAGCGTTGCGGCTCCGCGCACAACGAACCGGTTGGTAGGTCCCAGCTGGAGTGCCCCAAACATTTGACGTCGAGCCTGCTGGTGGTTTCCGAGAAGCAGGTGAGCCAGCGCCAGGTCGACGCGTGCAACAGCATCACGCGGCCGATCAATAAGTCGTCGGCGTAGCCGAGGTATCGCGGTCTGGGCTCGCTGCTTCGCATCCTGAACGAATGGTGCGGTCGATCCCGCTCCGCTGCGACTCTCGTCCTGTGCGACGCTCCTCGCCCAGTCCCTAAGAACCGGGTCCCGCGTAATGGCAACTAAACGCTCAGCGACGCTCTGCCGCTCGATGGTGGACCGGCCTGACGAGATCAGCGCGCCGAGGTAATCTGCGATGACCCACTCGTTGTCACTGCGGTCGGCCTCAGTCCGGAGGGCGCTGATGTCGGGCGGGGGCCTGTCGGCGGGCCTGCGCAGAGACTGAAGACCCTTCCCTCGCGTTGATCGCTGAAAGGATCGCCAGCGTGGTACGACCTGTCGTTCTTCGCTGAGAGAGTTCGTGCTCATGCGCCGATTCCCCTGCTGAGTCGGCGGCTGGACAGATCAATGGCAGTAATTACACGGTCGAGCGCGAAGGGGTTCCCGTGCTTCTGGCGGCGGGCTACTGGATGGCCCCGGCGCGTCGCATCGGGCTCACACAAGTAGCCGATCATTTCTCGCAACTCGTGCGCAAATGCGCCCGAGCGCGAGGACTCGATCTCGTCAAGTACCGCACCGTAAGCGTCATTGAGATAGGGTAGGACCGCTTCATAGTCGTCACCCCATTGACTCCAGTGATGGGCCGGGTCCAGCTTCTCAGTGAGCCACGTATTGATCGTCCTGCCGGTGAACATGAATGCTGCGAGACTACCCAACTGATAGAGGTCAGCAGCGTATCTGCGAGTTCTCTCGTCGGGATAAACGTGTTCGTACTGCTGCTCGGGCGGCGCATAGTTTCCATCGCCCGGTCGTGGGAGTAGGTCGAGAGCACTCGGAGCGTCCGCACGAAAGGCTCTTCCAAGGTCTCCGAGCTTGCCCGTCGCACGCCCATTGGGTAGTTCCGGAAAGACGAGAAAGTTCGACGGCTTCAGATCCTGATGGGAAACTCGAATTGAATGCAATTGTCGCAGGCCCAGAGCCATGCTGTGCAGGTATTCCAGCTTGATGACGTCATCAACCTTGTCCGCGAGTGCGAGCGCATGCCTCACATCGTGGGTAGCGAGTTCGAATACAATATAGGACACGGACCCGATGACGTATCCAGGAAGCTGAATTTCTCCGTGGTCAATTGCGACGACAACGTTCGCAAGACGCCTCTCGCCACACATGATACATAGATCTCGTTCGGCCGCGAACTGAGTGGTGAGGTCTTTGAGTGCGTCCACTACATTGAATGATGCGAACGCATAAGCCAGATTCAGGACCTTCAGAAATCCTTGCGACCCATCCGCCTTACGCACCGGATATGACACGCTAAAGATGCCGCCTGTCGCCTCGGCGTCGGGCACGCGAAGTGGCCCGACGAGCCACCCATTCGGCAGCGTCTGCCCTTCAAGGTGCAACGCCGCATTCGCATTTGAATCCATATGCAATCCTTATCCCCAGTACCGCATATCCACCGCCATACACCAGCTCGCCGCCGATTCGACAGGCGACGCGTTCGTAGACATCAAAGAGCTCGGGCCGTAAAGCACGTCCTCGTATCACGCCGCGCGCCACTCACTCCTCAGCAGTCTATCCACGTCGCCGATGCGAGCGCCGCTACATTGGTTGGATAGACGAACCGCGGCTGGGACCTCTCACTAAGGATGCGATCGCGACGTCAGCGCGTCGGCCGCGGCACCTCTGGGTACGCCAACGGTTCGGAGCGCTCGAGTTCGCTCATGCCACGGCGAAGGCGGGCCTCAAGTTGCGCCCGAGCTGCGGAGTTCGCGGGGAGAGGAAGGTGAGGGATGACGTCCGCGAGAGCAACCCGGTGCAGCTCCATCAGCGCAGCTGAGCGCGAGCGTCCGTCACCGGTGAGACGCCGAAGCTCGCTGATCCAGGCCGCCGCCCGCCGGCTGGAGAGGGGAGCGTCGCGGATGCGGCGCGTTCCGAGGACCGCTTCTCGTACGGAGTTCACTCGATAATCACGTCCGTCGGCGGAGATCAGAACGATGTCGGTGTCCTCACTCAATCCCGTCAGGACCATGTCCATGACAGCCATGTCCGTTTCGACGCTACGCACCAGGGAATGATCCGCAACCGCCTGATCGGGATTGCGGCGTGACTCCCTCGAGTACGCAGCGAGCAGGCTCTCCGCTCTCGATACAGCCACGGCCACAACACGTGCCTTGTAGCCGTCCTTCGCAAAGGTATCGAGCGCGGAGAGCACATCGGCCGCGGACCGGAAAGAGTCCTCTATGACGACAGAAACTCGTTGCTTCTTCGCGTGGGCGAGAGCCGCAGCCATCCATTTTCGGATCTGCGTCGCTGCCTCCGGGCCCGCGGTGAACGGCGCAAGGTCTTCCGATCGTAATACCAGTGCCCGTCCCGCCTGCGTCTCGCGTAGTTGAGCTACCGCGCGTGACTTGCCTGCCCCCATCTGCCCAAGCAGGATAGTGAATTCGGGTCGCGCGAGGCCGCTTGCGACATCGTCAAACAGAAATGGACGGACCTCGTCGTCAAAGATGGTGGGCGTGGCATCAGTCATCGGGATAGACCTCTGCGCGAAGTTCGATCAAGCGTTGTGCAATTCGGCGAGTTTGCTCGTCGATCGCGCTGCGGTCAAAGCCATCTACGGCCAGCGTCTCGTGCCGCAGATTGCTTGCCTCGGCACGAGAGTCCTCGGCATCCTGGCCTCCCCGTCGCGCTCTGTCGATCAGCAGCGTCTGGGTTTCGACGGCGAGATCGCGCATCTCCTCGTACGCGACGATGTCGTCGGGGCGCCAGGCGGACTGCACTCGCGCATCGTCCGCCATGCCTGCCTCCGAAATCGACTCTCGGTGCAGTCTAAGGCCGGCCCAAGTCTCCTCGCCGGCGGCGTTCCGCGGCCGCTACATGTCGGGCGATGGCAGCCTGGGGTCCGGTCGACCTGCCCCCACCCCTCCGTGCGTCTCGCACGCGCGGCGTCAGAACCGTCTTCTTCTTCTAACACGTAGCCAGCGAGCGATTGGCCGAGAGCGCGGGCGAGCTGTTCGAGTGCCTGCGCGAGCCCGTAGCCAACGGCGGTCTTCAGGTTCCCGAGCACTTGGTAGACGGCCGGTGCAGGGATACCGCCGTCGGGCGCGATGGTGGCGTGGTTGATGGCCCGGATCGATTCGTACGCGTCGTCCGCATCCTGCACGATCCGGGGCGTCTCGGCGTTGGACATCGCGTTACCCGGCGATGCGCTGATTGAGCTCGTTGTAGGTGGTCTCCGCCGTGATGGGCCGGTCGGGGATGGTGTGCGCGCGGTTGAGGTACATGCGCAGCAGCTCGCACCCGAGTCGTGCCGGCAGATCCTGGATCGGGGTTCCGATGCGTTCCGCGGCGTGCTCCGCTGCGGTCCACGCCCAGATCACCTGGTACTTGGTCAGTTCGTGGCACTCGAGCCCGTACGCGGCCGTGATGATTCGCTGCGCGATCGCGGCCAGCTCGACCGGTGTGGGCGTGATATCGATGGTGTCCATGATGGGTTCCTTCCCTGCTCGCGCCTTTCGGCACCTGCCGATGCACGCGACCGTGCACGGCTGTCCGGGGTGCGGCGGATGCCGCATCGCGCAGCGACGCGAAGCGCCCTTGACGGGCGGGCACGGACGCGTATCCTCTCGTAGCCGAAAGACCCGCTTGCCGACGCGATCGCGACGTGAGTCGCGGCCAGCGAGCTACTACTCGCTGCGGTCTTTGGATTCGGCCGACTCGAGGGTGTAGAGGTCGCGGATGAACAGGTGCTTGTCCTGTTCGGGATCGATGATCAGCAACCGGATGCGGTCGCGGAACCCGATTTGCAGCCCGGTCGAGAGGTTGGCGAGGGGTTCCATGCACCAGTCGATGTCGTCGACGAGCACCCAGCCGGGGACGTCGCTCGCCTTGGCCGGGTAGTAGGTGAATGACGCGTACGCGACGCGCATGATGGTCGCTTCGATCTCGGACCTGTCGAGCTTCATGCGTACCTTCTGAGGGTCGGGCCGGCGCTGCCATCCATGGTGTTGTGTCCATCATGAATGTCATCCATCGGATGTGGCCGGATATTTGGCGGATCATCGTCCCAGTCCTGACGAGGATGGGGCGGGTTGGGGTTGGTTCGGAGCGGCGAGATCGGCGGTCGGCGAGCGTCGGCGCGGGCCGGCGATGCGGAGCCGGTCGTTCACCGCGCGGGCGATGGCGTCGACGCGATCTCGATGAGCTGCGCGACGTTGCTCGGCGTGGATGCGGTCCTGCAACGCATTACGGTGCCGCTCGACGCGTTCGCGGAACTCGGGGTCGTCGCGGAGGCGGTGTCGAAGCCGAGCACGCGCGGACTCGGACTCCCATGCATCCAGCAGCGCGGGCGGCGTCGGATCAAGTCGATGCTGGGGGCCGTCGGGAATCCTCACATGTGACCAGTCACGCGCGAAGAACTCGTCCGCACTCCCCGCATCGGTCCGCCTGTCGTCAGGCGTGCGGCGGTGGATGCGTCGAGGCGGCAGCCCAACTTCGCGACGACGCCGTTCACGGGCCTCCCACCGCTGGGTGGCTTCCCGGTGCCGTGCCTTGTTTTCCGGCTTGGCGCGCCATGCGGCGCTTGTCGCGGCGATCCGGTCTGGATGCGCCTGCCGGTACTTCTGCTGCCGCTTCTGCTGCACCGACGGGTCTGTCAGATGGCGCTCCTTCGCCTTCGCGAGGATCTTCTCCTTGTTGCGGTGGTAGTAGTCGCGGCTCGCCTTGCGACGCTTCTCAAGGTTGTTCTGGACCCAGCGCTCCTTCGTCGCGCGGGCGCGCTCTGGGTTATCCGCCTGCCACTTAGCGACACGAGCCAGATCTGCGCGGCGCCGCGCATCTCTGTCCCTGCCCTCCTGGAGGTGCTTCTGCCGTGTCGCTTCCCGGGCGCGACTACGCGCGGCGGCTTCGTGGGCAGTGATCTCACAGCGGTTGAACGCATCCGCAGCACGAGCCCGCCGACAGTCCTCAGTCCAGGCATCGAACAGTCGCGCGGGTGTTCGTTCTCTGTCAGACGCCTGGGGTTCGGTCTCGCCTGGGTCACCTGGCTCTCGCAGGTCGCCGCGCTCCCCCTCAAGCTGCGTGAGCTCCTTCGCGCTCCGGAAGCGGCGGAAGAATCGATCGGCCGCGTCCTGACCCGAGCCCTCTCGGTCCGCCGCGCTCCCGGGCGAGTCGCTACGGCGACCCTCCGAGGTGGACGCGCGGCGCCCGCTGGTGGATGACGTGCCGAGACCCGAGGAAGCCGGCATCGGATCACCACCCACCAACGGACGCAGCATCAGTCAGCCCTCCTGCCCCGGGCCGGTACCGTGTCGCGCCGTGCTCTCGAGCCACTCGATGACCTCATCGAGCACGTACAACACGGACTTTCCGACCTTCCGGTACCGAGGCCCGACGCCTCCGTGCCGCCAGTACGCGAGCTTTGCCTTGCTCAGCGTCGGCAGCGCTTCCGCCAGCTCGTCCGGCGTCAGGTACCGGTGCGCCAGCTGGGTTTCGATGTCGGTGTCCATCCTGCACCTCCATGTGCGTTACTTCGTCACCCTTTGACATCGGTCTACTCGCTGTGTTTTACTTTGTCAAGCAAGAGCAATGGCGTAAGCGTGACGCGAGAGGCAGACTGAGGAGGTGAAGATCGACGTGCGTACCCCCGACGGAAACCCCGTGAGTTGGCAGGATGCCACCCACCCCATCGGAGCCGCGTTGCGCATCGTCCCCCGATTCACGGTGGACGCTGAAGACGACCAGACCGGCCTCGGCAACACCCTCGATGTCGAATACGACCAAGCAGAAGGCCGCTACGTCATTCGGCAGGCCACCGTCCGCTCCCTCACAGGAGCAGAAGTCACAGGCACAGAACTCCGGCAGGTCCGTCTCGCCGAAGTCGTGCAGGCCGCGTCGCCCCACTGCGTTACGTTCACCCTCGGCGACGAGGGCGATGGTGCAATCACTGCGGCGGAAGTAGCAGCATCCGAGGGGCGGCTGCTCCCGAAGTGGCTCGCTGACTCGCTCGTCGCGACATCGGAGAGTCGCAACCTGCCCGAACCGGCGCGGAGCGAAGCGCGCGAGGCCCGACTGGACGCTGTGCAGCTGGTTTACGGCGTTGCAGCGCTGACTGGTCAGCCGCCGGCAAAGGCCATCGAACGCGAGCTCAACGTGGCGCCCCGAACGGCTGCCCACTGGATTCATCTTGCCCGCAACGCGGGCCGTCTCGAAGGATTGGGGTACGCCGCCGGCCGACCTCCCCGTGGGTAGCGTCGAGCCCTACAAGACCGCGAACGGCCGACGCTACCGCGCCCGTTACCGCACCCCGGATCACCGACAGGTCGAACGTCGAGGATTCCGCACGAAGCGGGATGCGGAGGAGTTCCTCGCCAGCGTCGACGTCTCAAAGTCGCGGGGTGACTTCATCGACCCGGCACGGTCCCGCGTCACGGTCCGTGAAGTTGCCGAGGAGTGGTACAGCGGACAGGTGCAGTTGAAGCCGACGACTCGTGCCGGCTACCGGCATCTGCTCGACAAACACATACTTCCTCGGTGGGGCGACAAACAACTCACCTCTGTGCGCCATGGCGAGATCCAATCATGGGTCGGCGAACTGGCCGCAGACCGAGCGCCGCAGACTGTGCGGAACGTGTTCGCTGTCCTGGCGCTCGTATTCAATTACGCCGTCCGCGACAACCGGATCGTGCGGAGCCCGTCGGCTGGCGTGACGCTGCCACGACGAGTGCATACCGAACGTGGGTACCTGACCCACTCTCAAGTGCGCCGTCTGGCCGATGAATGCACACCCTACGGGGGCCTCATCATGTTTCTGGCCTACACCGGCCTGAGATGGGGTGAGGCGGCCGCACTGCGGGTTCGTGACATCAACGTTTCGCGCCAACGTGTCGAAGTCGCGCGGTCCGTGACCGAGCCCGGCGGCAAGCTCGTTTTCGGAACTCCGAAGACACATGCACGCCGCTCCGTGCCATACCCGAACTTCCTCGCGCCGATGATCGAAACGCAGGTGCGTGGCCGTGGCCCGAACGATCTTGTGTTCCACTCCCCCGACGGATCCGTCCTGCGAAACGGCAACTTCCGTAACCGGATCCTGCGCCCCGCGCTGGCGCGAATCCATACCGGCTACATGGATACGGATGGAACCGTCATTCCCGCAGACCGAATCTTCCCCACCGTGACACCACACGACCTGCGACACACCGCGGCATCGCTCGCCATCTCGGCCGGCGCCAACGTCAAGGCAGTGCAGCGGATGCTCGGTCACGCGTCCGCGACCATGACGCTCGATGTCTACGCCGACCTCTTCGCGGACGACCTCGACTCCGTCTCATCGGCACTCGATCGAGCAATCACTCTGGCAACAGCCGCGGAGACGGAACGAAGCACCGATGTGACCCGTCCGGACGCGTGAGGTCGACTGACCACGCACATCCACCCGCCTGTCGCGCGCTCATCGTTGGTCTGAGCGCTGCGTCGATCGCGATACGAGAGGACGCACGGCGAACCTGTCGAGCTGCGGGCGCTGGATCGCGTACGGGTGGTCTCGCGCGCTCTCACGAGCACAGGTTTCGTTTCAGATGTGGGCAAATTGTGGGCGAACGTCCGTTTCAGCTCGCTCCGCATGCTACCCAAACGCAAGAAATCCCAGGCATCACCTGGGATTTCTTTCTGTGCCCCCGACAGGAATCGAACCTGCGACCTTTGGTACCGGAAACCAACGCTCTATCCCCTGAGCTACGGAGGCGTACCGGACGAGCCTACCAGTCGCCGGGCACGCCTCCGAACACCTCCACCCTCACGCCGACGCCGCCTCCCGCTGCCGGAGGTCCTTGCGCAGGATCTTGCCCGCCGCGGACTTCGGCACGACGTCGATGAACTCGACCTCCCGCACCTTCTTGTGCGGCTCGACGCGCTCGGCGACGTACGCCATGACGTCGTCGGCATCCAGCTGGGCTCCCGGCGCGAGCACGACGAACGCCTTGGGGAACTCCTCGCCCTCGGCATCCTGCACGCCGATCACGGCGGCATCCGCGATCTGGGGGTGGCCGAGGAGGATCGCCTCCAGCTCGGCCGGCGCGACCTGGTGCCCGTGGTACTTGATGAGCTCTTTCACCCGCTCCACGATCGCCAGGTATCCGTCGCGGTGCACCCGGGCGACGTCGCCCGTGTGCAGGAAGCCGTCGGCATCCACGGTGGCCGCCGTCGCCTCCGGGTTGCCGAGGTAGCCGAGCATGACGTTGGGGCCGGCGACCCACAGCTCCCCCGGTGCGGTCCAGCCGTCGTCGCCGAACTCCGTGATCTCCGCACCGGTGGCCGTGTCGACGATCCGGCAGGTCTCCGACGGCAGCAGGAACCCGACCGCATTCGCGGGCAGGTCCCCGCGCGTGCGGGGAATCGCCGACGCCACTGCACTCAGCTCGCTCATCCCGAACCCCTGCAGCAGCGGCGCACCGACGCGCGCCGACGCCCGTTCGGCGGTCGCCGCATCGAGCGGCGCCGCGCCGGAGTACACCACCGTCACCGAGGAGAGGTCGAACTGCTCCACGGCCGGATGCTTCGCCAGTCCGACCACGATCGGCGGGGCGACCACCACCACGGTGCATCGGTGCCGCTGCAGGTCGCTCAGGAACTCGACGAAGTCGAACCGCGCCATCGGCACGATCGCCGCTCGCCCGCGAAGCGCCATCGTCATCAGCGCGATGAGCCCGTACACGTGGAAGAACGGCATCACCGCGTGGACGCGGTCGTCGGTGGTCGGTCCGAGCACGATCCGCGTCTGCTCCGTGTTGGCCACGATGTTGCGGTCGCTCATCAGGACGCCCTTCGGGAACCCGGTGGTGCCCGACGAGTACGGCATCAGCGCGACATGCGTCGCCGGATCGAAATGCACCTCGGGTGCTCCGCGCCCCTCCGCGATCATGCCTCGCAGATCGGGATGCCCTGGCGCGCCGTCGATCACGACGATTCGGTCGCCCGGGATCCCGACGCGCGCGGCGGCGGCCGCGCACTGCGGCAGCAGCGGTGAGATCGTCACCATCCAGGTCGCCTGCGAGTCGATCAGCTGCGCCTCGATCTCGTCCGGCCCGTACAGGGTGTTCACCGTCGTGACCGTGGCGCCGGCGCGCAGCATCCCCTGGATCGCGGTGATGTACGCCGGGATGTTCGGGCACAGCAGCGCCATGACCGTGCCGACCCCGACGCCGCGGGCGGCGAGCGCGCCGGCGAGCGCGTTCACCTGGGCACGCAGCTGCCCGTACGTGGTCTCGGTGCCCGTGCGGGGGTCGATCACCGCGACGCGGTCGAGATCCCCCACTTCGAGCGTGTCGAACAGGAATGCCGAAACACCGACATCCGGAATCTCGAGCTTCGGATACTGACTCGTGAACACGATGGCCTCCCCAGGACACACGCGAGCGGTAGAACCCGGGTCGACGTTCCACTCCCCAGCGGTGAGCCTGACCCGAGACAGCGCAATAGTACGCTCGCGGCGGCTCCGCGGCTAGCGGGTCACTTCGCGGGTTCGCGGTCTCCGGCCGGGCTCTCGGCGGGCAGGTGCGCCGCGGCCTGATCGCCGTGCACCAGGGGCATCGCCCGGGCGTGGTCGAGCACGTCGTCGTCCTGATCGCTCAGGTGGTTGAAGATCTTCGGTTCCATGTCGACTCCCCAGTCGATCGCGAGCACCTGCTCTGACGGGGAAGAGCGTGACGAGCCCGCGAAAGATACATGCTCAGGGTACTCCCCCGAGGCGTCCCGTCCGCGGAACCGGCGTCAGTGGTCGCCGACGAGTTTCAGGCCCACGACGCAGCCGACGAGGCCGAGGATGAGCAGCATCCGCACGATCGAGAACGGCTCGGCGCCGGTGAGCATCGCGTAGCCGACGGTGAGCGCCGCGCCGATGCCGACCCAGACCGCGTAGGCGGTGCCGGTGGGGATGTCGCGCATCGCGAAGGCGAGGCCGCCCATGGATGCCACCAGCCCCACGCCGAACACGACGGTCGGCCAGAGTTTCGTGAAGCCCTCGGTCTTGCCGAGCGCGGTCGCCCAGACCGCTTCGAGGACGCCGGAGACGATGAGGATGACCCATGACATGTGACTGCTCCATGGCCAGTCTTGTCGCTCACCGGGTACTGATCCGTCGTCCGGGGACCCTGTTGCGGATCCGGTTCCCACGATACCGGGTGTGCCTGATCACCCCCTGGGCAGATCAGCGCAGGCGGTAGGTGAGGTCGCGGATGTCGCGGCCCTTGGCGATGCCCTTGCGTTCGAACGCCGTCATCACGCGCCCGTCGAAGCGGTCGGCCCAGTCGCCGGCGAAGTCGCGTTCGAAGGGCGCCGCGGCATCCATCACCTCCCGCATCTGCAGCGCGTAGTCCTCCCAGTCGGTGGCGAGGCGCAGCACGCCGCCGGGTGCGAGGGCGGCCGCGGCGATCCCGGCGAACTCCGGGGCGATCAGGCGTCGCTTGTTGTGCTTGGCCTTGTGCCACGGATCCGGGAAGAAAACCCACAGCTCGGTGACGGAGCCTTCCGGCAGCAGATGCTGCAGCACCTCCGGCGCGTTCGCCTCGGCGAGGCGCAGGTTGTGGATGCCGGCCGCGGCGGCATCCTTCATGGTGCGCGCGAGCCCCGCCTTGAACACCTCGACGGCGAGGAAGTCGACGTCGGGGCGGGATGCCGCGGCGTGCACGATCGCGTGGCCCTGACCCGACCCGATCTCGACGACGAGCGGCGCGGCGCGTCCCCACACCTGCGCGGGATCGATGTGGGATCCCTCGGCGACGCTGGTGCCCGGGATGCCGCGCGGCACGTCGAGCAGGTACGCGGGTGCGAGGTCGGCCCACGCGCGTTCCTGCGCGTCCGACATCCGGCCGCTGCGCCGCACGAATGAGACGGGCTTGTCACGGTACGTTCGCGGCGCGGGCACGTCTCCGGTCACCGGTGCATCAGGGGTTTCGGGCATCCCCCAAGCCTACGAGTTCTTGCCCTTGCGCCCTGAGCCTGTCGAAGGGCAACACCCCCGAGTGGTATTGCCCTTCGACAAGCTCAGGGCCCTTCGCCAAGCTCAGGGCGCTTCGACAGGCTCAGGGCGCGTGAACCGGTGTCACTGGGTGACGAAGTCGATGAGTTCCTCCACGCGGCCGAGCAGCGACGGCTCGAGGTCGCGGTAGGTGCGCACGCGGCCGAGGATGCGCTGCCAGGCCCGCGCGATGTCCGCCTGGTCTTCGGCCGGCCACCCGAACGCCCGGCAGACGCCGACCTTCCATTCGACGGAGCGCGGGATCTCGGGCCACTTCTCGATCCCGAGCGTCGACGGCTTCACGCACTGCCAGACGTCCACGAACGGGTGACCGACGATCCGCACGTGCGCGCCGTGCGGTCCGCGCTCGACGGCCTGCGCGATGCGCGCCTCCTTCGAGCCGGGCACGAGGTGGTCGACGAGCACGCCGTAGCGGCGCTCCGCACTGGGCGGATCGTCGCGGAGCGTGGCATCCAGCAGGTCCACGCCCTGCAGGTACTCGACCACGACCCCCTCGGCGCGGAGGTCCGCGCCCCACACCTTCTCGACCAGCTCCGCGTCGTGGCGGCCCTCCACGAGGATGCGGCTGGGACGGGCGACCCGGGCACGGGAGTCGGGTGCGGCGAACGACCCCGACGCGGTGCGCACCGGGCCGCGCGCGGCCTTGGGCGTCGGCGCGACGAGCACGGCCGGCTGTCCGTCGACGAGGAAGCCCGGTCCGAGGGGGAAGAGCCGCTTCTTGCCGAAGCGGTCCTCGAGTTCGACGAGGCCCTGCGACAGCCCCACGACCGCGCCGCAGTAGCCGTCCTCGGCGACCTCGACCACGAGATCGCGGGATGCCTCCACGCGCGCCACCTGCTTCTGCGACCGTTCGCGCCAGCCTGCGGCCAGCACGTCGGTGCCGTACCTGTCGTCCATGCCACCTCCAGACGATGAGGCTACGGCACCGATCCCGCGGCGACCGCGAGGCAGGGCCGCCGCGACGAGACCGAGGCGCAGCAGCCCTTCCTCGGCGGCGCGAACCTGGCTCGACGGCGCGAGACACCCCGGCATCCGTCCGCACCTATCCGTTGTCGGCGCCCCGACCTAGACTCGACCCATGGCGAAACAGTCGATTTTCGGACGCATCTCAGCACTGGTCAAGGCCAATGTGAACGCGATGCTGGACAGTGCAGAAGACCCGCAGAAGATGCTGGATCAGCTCATCCGCGACTACACCAACAACATCGCGGAGGCGGAGGCCGCCATCGCCGAGACGATCGGCAACCTGCGCCTCATGGAGCGCGACCACGCCGAAGACCAGACCGCCGCCGCCGACTGGGGCAACAAGGCGCTCGTCGCGAGCCGCCGCGCCGACCAGCTGCGCGGCACCGGGAACACTCCCGAGGCCGACAAGTTCGACAACCTCGCCAAGATCGCCCTGCAGCGTCAGATCCAGTTCGAGAACGAGGCGAAGTCCGTCGAACCCCAGATCGCCGCGCAGAACCAGGTCGTCCAGCAGCTCAAGGACGGCCTCAACGGCATGAAGACCAAGCTCGAGCAGCTGAAGTCCAAGGCCGCCGAGCTCGTCGCTCGGCAGAAGGTCGCCGAGGCCCAGAACAAGGTCGCCGATGCCGTCAAGTCGGTCGACATCCTCGACCCCACCAGCGAACTCGGCCGGTTCGAAGACAAGATCCGTCGCCAGGAGGCCCTCGCCGCCGGCAAGCAGGAGCTCGCGGCATCCAGCCTCGACGCGCAGTTCAACGCGCTCGACGACATCGGCGAACTCAGCGAGGTCGAGATGCGCCTGGCCGCGCTCAAGGCGGGCCAGCAGCCCGCCGTGAAACCGGCCGCGTCGCAGCCCGCCATCGACGCCCCCACCGCCCCTTACACTCCGGGCGAGTGAGGGCATCCCGGTGACGCGGTTCGTCATCGTCCCCCAGTGGCAGGGTTCCCCCTCCGCCCGCGGGATGCTGCTCATCGACGGCGCGAACACGATCGCGGGCGACCTGCCGCGCAGCACCACGACGCGCATCGAGGTGCCGCTCGAGGCTGGTGAGTCCCTCGACACCGGCGTTCTGCGCGCCAGTGCGCTGCAGCGGGTACGCGCTCTCCTGACCGAGACTCTGCAGTCCGGCACCGACCATGCCGTCGTGATCGGCGGCGACTGCGGGGTCGCGGTGCCGGCGATCGAGCACGCGCTCGCGCAGCATCCCACGCTCGCCGTGGTCTGGTGCGACGCGCACGGCGACCTGAACGTCCCCGAGTCGTCGCCGTCCGGCGCATTCGGCGGGATGGCACTGCGCGCGGTGCTCGGCGAGGGCGAGCCGTCGCTGCGCGGTGCCGCTGTCGACGTCACACGGGCCGTGCTCGTGGGTGCGCGCGACCTCGACCAGGGCGAGGAGGAGTTCGTCGAGTCCGCCGGCATCCGCCTCGTGTTCGCCGAAGACCTCGCCGCCGCCGATTCGCTCGCCGACGCAGTCGCCGCGACCGGTGCCGACGCCGTCTATGTGCACATCGACCTCGATGTGCTCGATCCGGCGGAGATCACCGGGGTCAACATGGCCGCGCCGTTCGGCGCCCGCACCGTCGAACTCGCCGCCGCGATCCGGGCGCTGCGCGAACGCGTCCCGCTCGTCGGTGCCTCGATCGCCGGATTCGCCCCGGCCTCCCCCGATTCCGCGGTCGACGACATGGGCGCGATCCTGCGGCTCGTCGGCGCCGTCGCGTGAACGGACGCCGAGGCACCGTCGCGTGAACGGACGCAAAGGCGCCGTCGCGTGAACGGACGCAAAGGCACCGTCGCGTGAACCCCGACCGGTTCATCCCCGGCTTCCTCCTCGATTCGCCCATCAGCCGGGTCGGTTCCTGGTACGGCACGGCGGTCGGCGCCGTGTGGGGGTTCCTCTGGAGCACCGGTCGCGTCGAGCGGCACGGCGACCTGTTCGTGTTCCGCGGGATGCCCCGGACGACGTTCCGCCGCGGCGGGGTGTGCGTGGGCCGCTGCTACCTGACCGGCGACGAGCCGGTGACCGCGGCGGTGCTGCGGCATGAGGCCGTGCACGTGCGGCAGTGGCGCCGTTACGGCGCGCTCTTCCCGCTGCTGTACGCCCTCGCCGGTCGTGATCCGATGCGCAACAGGTTCGAGATCGAGGCCGGCCTCGAGGACGGGAACTACCTCTGACGGACGCGGGCCAGAATAGACGCGTGACCGACGATTTCGACGAGTTCTCGTTCCTGCCCGCGATGGCGCAGGATGCCGGCATCCGCACCCCGCTTCCCCGCACCGCGCGGGTGAATCTGACCCTGGCCGACGGCCGCACGCTCAGCGCGCTGCGCTTCGGCGACGGTCCGCCGGTCGTGACCCTGCTGCACGGCGCCGGGCTCAACGCCCACACGTGGGACACGACGCTCCTCGCGGCCGGGGTCCCCGCCCTCGCGATCGACCTGCCCGGACACGGCGACTCGTCGTGGCGGGAGGATGCCGCGTACGTCGCCCCGACCCTCGCGCCGGACGTGATCACCGCCCTCGAGACGTGGACCGACCGGCCCCAGGTGCTCGTCGGGCATTCGCTGGGCGGACTGACCGCCGCGAAGGTGGCGGCATCCCGCCCCGACCTCGTCCGGGAACTCGTCGTCATCGACATCACCCCCGGCATCGACCCGGCCGGAGACGCCCAGTCGATCGCCGCGTTCTTCGCCGGCCCGACCGACTGGGCGAGCCGTGACGAACTGGTCGACCGGGCGCTGAGCTTCGGTCTCGGCGGCAGCCGGGAGGCGGCCACGCGCGGTGTGTTCCTGAACTCGCGGATGCGCGACGACGGCCGGGTGGAGTGGAAGCACCACTTCGCCCACGTCGCCAACCGACTCGCCGGCGACCCCGCCGCGGCGGCCTCCGCGATGGCCGAGCAGGATGCCGTGCGCGACGTGCTCGCCGCCTCCGGATGGGATGACCTCGCCGCTGTGACCGTCCCGGTGCTGCTGATCCGCGGCGACCGCGGATTCGTCACCGAGGACGACGCCGACGACTTCGGAGATCACCTGCCCGCCGCATCCGTCGAGACCGTCGCCAGCACGCACAACGTGCAGGAGCAGCTCCCCGTCGCACTCGGCGAGCGCCTCCGCACCCTTGCCCTCGCCCCCGGTCGTTGAGCGAGGGAGCGCAGCGACCGAGACGAAACGCATCTCTCACGATTGTGTTGCAGAACGGGACGATCGCCGCCTGCGCGCGTCGTTCCGACCCTAGGCTGGGTGATCGACACGCATCGTCGCGCGCAGTCCCCGATGCGCGTCGCGACGCGAGCCCGCGAAAGGATCCCACGAATGTCCCGCCGTCCCCGCCGCCTCGTCGTCACGGCCGCCGCCCTGGTCGCCGCGTCCGCCCTCGCCCTCACCGCCTGCACCGGCTCGGGCGGGGCATCCTCCACGGGCCGGCCCGACCCGAACGCGAGCGTCGCGATCCGGCTCGCCCTCGGGCCGAGCAACCTCGACATCCGCGAGACCGCCGGTGCGCCGCTCGACCAGGTCCTGCTCGACAACGTGTACCAGGGGCTGGTGTCGCTGACCACCGATCAGAAGATCGTGCCGGCGCTCGCGAAGTCCTGGACGGTGTCGCCGGACGGCCTCACGTACACCTTCGATCTGCGCACCGGCGTCACGTTCCACGACGGGCAGGCGCTGACGCCGCAGGATGTCGTGTGGTCGTTGCAGCAGCATCAGAAGAACCAGACGTGGGCGAATGCGACCGACCTGGCCGCGGTGAAGTCGGTGAGCGCGTCCGGCCAGACGATCACGGTCGTGCTGTCCTCCCCCGACGCCAATCTGCTGTTCGGTCTCACCGGTCGGGCCGGGACGATCCTGAAGAAGGACGACACGGTCGACTACAAGACGAAGGAGAACGGCACCGGCCCGTTCACCCTCGGCTCGTGGAACCAGGGCGCGAGCATCACGCTCGACCGCTACGCCAAGTACTGGGGCGACAAGGCGAAGGTGAAGGATGTCACGTTCGACATCATCGCCGAGAATCAGGCCGCGATCAGCGCCGCCCAGTCCGGTGAGCTCGACGTCGTCACCGGCTTCGACGCGACCCTGAACGACCAGTTGAAGAAGTCCGGCTTCGCCGTCACCAACGGCAAGGCGACCGACAAGTACGTGCTCGCGATGAACAGCCACAACAAGTACCTGTCCGACAAGCGGGTGCGCGAGGCGCTGCGCCTCGCGATCAACCACGACGCGATCGTGAAGGCCGTCGGCGGCGCCGGCAAGACCCTGTACGGCCCGATCCCCGAACTCGATCCCGGCTACGAGGACCTCTCCTCGGTCGCACCGTACAACCCGAGCAAGGCGAAGGAACTGCTGAAGGCGGCCGGCGCCAAGGACATGACGCTGACGCTCACGATCCCGTCGGTGTACGGCACCACCCTGCCGCAGATCCTCGTGTCCGACTTCAACGCCGTCGGCGTCACCCTCAAGGTCAACCAGGTCGACTTCCCGACCTGGCTCACGCAGGTCTACACGAACAAGGACTACGACCTCAGCATCGTCGACCACGTCGAGGCGCGCGACTTCGACACCTGGGCCAACCCGGACTACTACTACACGTACGACAACCCCGAGGTGCAGCGCCTGTACACCCAGGCGATCCGGTCCACCAGCGAGTCAGCCTCGAACGACCTCCTCAAGCAGGCCGCCCGGATCGTCTCCGAAGACATGGCCGCGGACTGGCTGTACAACTGGACGCCGCCGGTCGCGGTCGCGCCCGGAGTCACGGGGATGCCGATCGACAACGTGAACTCGCGCATCAACCTGGCTCAGATCGCCAAGAGCAAGGGGTGATCCGGTACGCGCTGACCCGGCTGGCCCTGCTGGTGGTGGGGCTGGTCGTGGCCAGCGTGCTGATCTTCCTGTCGTTGCGGGTGCTGCCCGGAAACGTCGCGCAGATGATCGTGGGGACGAACGGGACCCCCGCCCAGGTCGCCGCGCTCGAACAGCAGCTGGGTCTGTCGCGACCCCTGGTCGTGCAGTACCTGGACTGGCTGGGCGGCATCCTCCACGGCGACTTCGGGCGCTCGCTCATCACGGGCACCCCGGTGCTCGACGAGCTGGCCCAGAAGGCGCAGGTCACCGTGCCGCTGGGCATCCTGTCGATGCTGGTCGCGCTGCTGGTCGCCCTGCCATTCGGCGTGATCTCGGCGCTGCGGCGCGGCCGCGCGAGCGGCACCGTGCTCAGTGCCGGCGCGCAGACCGTCGCCGCCGTGCCCGTCGTCTGGGCGGGCATGATGCTCGTCGTCGTGTTCGCGGTGTGGCTCGGCTGGCTCCCCGCACAGGGCTTCCCGCGCAGCGGATGGGACACCCCCGGCCTCGCCCTCGAATCGCTGATCCTGCCGGCGGTGACCATCGGCGTCGTCGAGGGCGCCATGCTCCTGCGGTTCGTGCGCAGCGCGACGCTGGAGGCGACCGACCAGGACTACGTGCGCACCGCCGCCGCCAAGGGACTCACCCGCACGCAGGCGCTGCTGCGGCACGGGCTGCCGAACGTCGGCCTGTCAGTCATCACCGTGCTGGGGCTGCAGGTCGCCGGCATCATCGTCGGCGCGGTCATCGTGGAGCAGCTGTTCTCGCTGCCCGGCATCGGGCGGATGCTGGTGTCCGACGTGACCGCCCGCGACCTCCCCAAGGTGCAGGGCGAACTGCTCGTGCTCACCGGCTTCGTGCTGTTCATCGGGTTCGTCGTCGATCTCGTGCACCGCATCCTCGACCCGCGGCTCCGGGAGGCGGAATGACCCCGCACGCGCGCGCCGGCATCCTCCGGCGCCTGTGGAGCCTCGGAACCGGACGGTTCGGGCTGATCGTCGTCGCGGTCGTCGTGATCACCGCGGCCGTGTCGCTGGTGTGGACGCCGTTCCCGCCGCTGCAGACCGACATCGGGGCCGCGTGGCTCCCCCCGTCGTGGCCGCACCTGCTCGGAACCGACGCGCTCGGCCACGACATCCTGTCGATGATCATGGCCGGCGCCCGCACGACGGTGATCGTCGCCGTCGGGGCCGGGCTCATCGCCACCGTCATCGGCATGGCGCTCGCCGTGCTCGGCGCCCTCACCGCCCGCTGGCTGCGGGAATCGGTCGCGGTGTTCGTCGACATCCTGATCGCCTTCCCCGTGCTCATCATCGCGATGATGATCGCCGCGGTGTGGGGCGGCTCGCTGTGGGTCGTGGTGTGGGCGGTCGGCATCGGATTCGGCGTCAGCATCGCCCGCGTCGCCCGCCCCGAACTGCGACGCGTGCTGCACGCCGACTTCGTCATCGCCGGGCGTGCGTCGGGCCTCACGAACGCCCAGAACCTGCGCCGGCACCTGATGCCCAACGTCCTCCCGGTGTTCATCGTGCAACTCTCGTGGGGCATGGCGGTCGCGGTGCTCGCCGAAGCCGGCCTGTCGTACCTCGGCCTCGGGGCACCGGTGACCCAGCCCAGCTGGGGGCAGCTGCTGCAGCAGCTGCAGCAGTATCTGGCCGTGCACCCCCTGTCGGCGGTGTGGCCGGGACTGGCGATCATGTTCACCGTGCTGGGACTCAACCTGCTCGGCGACGCCCTGCGCGAGGCCACCGACCCGACGCTGTCCGTGCGCCGCCGCGGCAGTGCGCGCCGCGCGCGCACCCACCAGCCGGAGGTGGTGTCGTGAGCCTCGTCGTCCAGGACCTGTGCGTCGACATCGACGGCCGCCGCGTCGTCGACGGCGTCTCGTTCGAGGTCCCCGATTCGGGCCGGGTCGGCCTCATCGGCGAGTCCGGCTCGGGCAAGTCGCTGACCGCGCTCGCGATCCTCGGTCTGCTCCCCGACGGCGCCACGGCATCCGGTTCGGTCCGCTGGCAGGGCCGCGAGCTGATCGGCGTCTCCGACCGCGAGCTGGCCGGCCTCCGCGGCGACGACCTCGGCATCGTGTTCCAGGACCCGCGCACGGCCCTGAACCCCATCCGCACCATCGGACGCCAGATCGCCGAGTCGGTGCGCATCCACGGGGGTCTGTCGCGGAGGGATGCCGCCGCCCGTGCGATCGCTGAGGCACGCCGCGTCCGCCTCCCCGACCCCGAACGCATCGTTCGGCGGTATCCGCACCAGCTCTCCGGCGGGCAGCGGCAGCGCGCCGCGATCGCCATGGCACTCGCCCCGCGGCCGCGGCTGCTGATCGCCGACGAGCCGACCACGGCCCTCGACGTCACGATCCAGGCCGAGATCCTCGAGCTGCTGCGGGGGCTCGTCGCCGAAGACGGCATGTCCCTCGTGTTCATCACCCATGACCTCGCGGTGCTCGCGCAGGTCGCCACCGACGCCGTCGTGCTGGCGCACGGCCGCGTCGTGGAGGCCGGCGCGGTCTCCCGGCTGCTCGACGCGCCCGCGCATCCCGTGACGCAGGCGCTGCTGCGCGATGCGACTGCGACGCTGTGGCGCCCCGGTGCCGGAGGTGCACGATGAGTGTCCTGCTGCGCGGCCGCGGCATCCACCGCACCTACTCGGCGCCCCGCACGTGGGTGTGGCAGCCGCGCACGTTCACCACCGCGCTCGCGGACGTCGACATCGACGTCCGCGCGGGGTCGTCGGTGGGCATCATCGGCGAGTCCGGGTCGGGCAAGTCCACGCTCGTGCGGATCCTCCTCGGGCTGGATTCCGCCACCTCCGGCTCTGTCGAGTTCGACGGCCGCCCCGTCGACGCACGAGCCGGCGCGCGGGCGCTCCACTGGCTGCGGCGACGCACCGGGATCGTGTTCCAGGACCCCTACGCCTCCCTGGATCCGCGCCAGCGGGTGGCGCAGATCGTCGGCGAGCCGCTGTGGGCGCTCGGGCTGGCGGGCGACGGCACGCCGGGGACCGCCGACCGCCGCGAGCGCGTCCGGGAGGTGCTTGCGGACGTCGGGCTGGATGCGGATGCCGCCGAACGGTATCCGCACGAGTTCTCCGGCGGGCAGCGGCAGCGCATCGCCCTCGCCCGCGCGCTCGTGCATCGTCCCGAGGTGCTCGTCGGCGACGAGCCCCTCTCCGCGCTCGACGTCACGGTCCGCGCGCAGATCCTCGCCGAGCTCCAGACGCTGCGCACGCGGGACGGCCTCACGATCGTGATGGTGTCGCACGACCTCGGGGTGGTGCAGAACCTGTGCGACGAGGTCGTCGTCATGCAGGACGGCCGGGTCGCCGAGGAGGGCCCCACCGAGAAGGTGCTCCAGCAGCCGCAGGTCGCCTACACGCGCCGCCTGCTGGCATCCATCCCCACGATCTGAGCCGGGCCGGGGCTGCGGCACAGGAGTGTCCGAGCCCTCACGTAGGGTGCCGATATGAGTAACCAGATCGTGCCGCCGTACCTGCTGGAGAACATCGCCGCCACCGACCTGCCGCGTGCGTCGCGCGCCGCGCAGCAGACCCTCGCGACGCCGCGCGAGCATCGGGCACCGGCATCCCGCACGCAGCTGGAGCTCTCCGTCGAGAACGGCGACACCCTCGTCGCCACCAGCGAACCGGCGCCCGACCGCACGATCGCCGACGCCGGTCACGCCCAGAACCTGCCGGGCCGCACGGTGCGACGCGAAGACGACCCGCCGGTGGCCGACGCCGCCGTCAACGAGGCGTTCGACGGTCTCGGCACCACCTTCAACTTCTACTGGGAGGCCTACCGGCGCGACTCGATCGACGGCAAAGGTCTCGCGCTGGATGCCACGGTCCACTACGGCCGCGGCTACGACAACGCCTTCTGGAACGGGGAGCGCATGGTGTTCGGCGACGGCGACGGCGAGGTGTTCCGCGGTTTCACGAGCAACCTCACGGTCATCGCGCACGAGCTCACGCACGGCGTCACCGAAGACAGCGGCGGCCTCGACTATTCGGGCCAGTCGGGTGCGCTCAACGAGTCCGTCTCCGACGTGTTCGGCGTCCTCACCGAGCAGTGGTCGCTCGGCCAGACCGCCGATCAGGCCTCATGGCTGATCGGCGAGGGCCTGTTCGCACCAAGCATCCACGGCGTGGCGCTGCGCTCCATGAAGGCGCCCGGCACCGCGTACGACGATCCCGCCCTTGGCAAGGATCCGCAGCCGGCCACCATGAGCGGCTACGTGCACACCGGCGACGACAACGGCGGCGTGCACATCAATTCGGGCATCCCCAATCATGCGTTCTACCTCGCTGCCAGCGCGATCGGCGGCCACGCGTGGGAGAAGGCAGGACGCATCTGGTACGACACCCTCACCGGGGGTAGCCTCGAACCCTCAGCCGGCTTCGCCGCGTTCGCGCAGGCGACGATCACGACGTCCACCGGACTCTACGGAGCCGACGCCGCCGAGACCGAAGCGGTGCGGTCGGCGTGGAAGCAGGTGGGAGTACTCGAGGGATGACGAACGCGCAGCCGGCGGTCGTCGTCACGGTCGTCCGTTCCGGCGGTTTCGCCGGGATCCGGCGCCGCTGGGAGGCGGCGGCCGGCGGGGACGCGGCGCCGCGCTGGATCGCGCTGATCGACGACTGCCCGTGGGATCAGCCGCCGCCGCACAGTGCGGGCGCTGACCGGTTCGTGTGGCGGATCAGCGTGTCCTGGAGCCGGGCCGACGACCGCAGCGTCGAGTTGCCGGAGGATGCGCTGACCGGGCCCTGGCAGAAGCTGGTCGAGGAGGTACAGGCCGCGGCCGATGCCGCGCCCTGAGTGCTCAGCGGGCGACGCGTCGTCCGCGCGTGGGCTTGAGGCTCTTCTGCATGTTCACCACGCCCAGCCAGCGCCCGAATTTGAAGCCGACCTTGCCCATCCGCCCGACCTCGGTGAAACCGAACTTCTCGTGGAGGGCGATGGACCCCTCGGCGCCCTTGTCGCTGATGACCGCGAGGATCTCGCGGATGCCGGCATCCCGGCACGCCTCGATGAGCGATTCGAGCATCGCCCGCCCGAGCCCTTTGCCGGTGGCAGCCTGACCGAGGTAGATCGAGTTCTCGACCGTGTAGCGGTACGCGGACTTGCCCGACCACGGCTGCACGAGCGCATACCCGAGGATCTGTCCCGTCGGCCCCTCGGCGACGAGGAACGGCATCCGCTGCTTCTTGAGGTAGGCGAACTTCTCGCGCCACTGCGCGAGCGTCCACTCCTTCTCGTCGAAGGTGACGACCGAGTTGGTGACGTAGTAGTTGTAGATCGCGCGGATGTCCGGGATGTCGGCCTCTTCGGCGTCGCGGATGACGTATCCGAACGGTCGCTCCGGCTCCGGCGCCGGTTGCAGGTGCCGCGGCAGTCGACGCCGCTTCTCGTATTCCTCCGGAAGCATGCGCCCACGCTACCGCTCCGACATGTCGCCGGTGTTACGCCGGCAGCCGCCAGTCCACGGGCTGCGCGCCCTGCCGCACGAGCAGGTCGTTCGCGCGCGAGAACGGCCGCGACCCGAAGAAGCCGCGGCTGGCCGACAGCGGCGACGGATGCGGCGACTCGATGATCGGGACGTCGCCGAGCATCGGCCGCAGGTTCGCGGCATCCCTCCCCCACAGGATCGCGACCAGCGGCCCGCCGCGGGCGACGAGCGACCGGATCGCATGCTCGGTGACCTTCTCCCAGCCCCAGCCGCGGTGGGATGCCGGCTGCCCGGGCGACACCGTGAGCACTCTGTTCAGCAGCATGACGCCCTGATCGCTCCACGCCGACAGGTCGCCGTGCGCCGCCGGCGGGATGCCGAGATCGTCGTTCAGTTCGCGGTAGATGTTCTGCAGGCTGCGCGGGATCGGGCGCACGTGGGCATCCACCGCGAAGGACAGGCCGATCGGATGCCCGGGCGTCGGGTACGGGTCCTGGCCGACGATCAGCACGCGCACGCCGTCGCGCGGCTGCGCGAAGGCGCGCAGCACGCGATCGCCCGCCGGCAGGTAGTGTCCGCCGTGGGCGACGACGTCGCGCAGCCGCGCCCCGAGCGCGGCGATGTCCGGGGCGACCGGTTCGAGCGCGTTCGCCCAGCCAGGATCGAGGAGCCCGGCTGCGGCGAGTTCCGGAAGCGTCAGTGCCATCGGATGCGCACCGCTCACGCCGACGGCTGCAGGCCCTGGTCCTCTTCGACCACGGTGCCCTTGAACGACCAGGGGAAGTTGATCCACAGCGAGGTCGCCTTGAAGGAGTAGTCGGGCTGGATGATGGTCGTCGGCTTCGTGTAGATCGTCACCGAGCGGACATCCGCGCCCTGCTCCTTCAGCAGGCGCACCGAGAGGTCGAGGGTCTTGCCGCTGTCGGCGACGTCGTCGACGAGCAGCACGCGGCGCCCGTCCAGGTACGACATGTCCAGCGCGGGCGGGAGGACTTCGGGAGCGTCCAGCACCGTTCCGATGCCGGTGTAGAACTCGACGTTGATCGCGCCGCAGTTCTTGACGCCCAGGGCGTACGCGATGGCCCCGGCCGGCAGCAGGCCGCCGCGCGCGATCGCCACCACCACTTCGGGCACGAACCCGGAGTCGATGATCTCGCGCGCGATCTCCCGCGTCGCCTCGCCGAATCCGTCCCAGGTCAGGTTCTCGCGCTCGTCGGTCATTGGTCCCCTCCGCTGATCGTGCTGACCGCGACGCCGCGTTCGGACGTCTCGTCGATGCCGATGCCGGCCTCGATCAATCCTGCTTCGGCCGCCGCGACGATGCGCGACAGCGAGCCCCACTGGGCGACGTGCACGTCGACCGACACGTCGATGAGTCCGACGCCGCCGAGCACGGTCACCTCGTCGAGGCCCTCGTTGATGTCTTCGCCTGCGACCTCGACGCCGCCGATGCGCCACCCGCCGACGAGGGCGGCGCTGGCGGCGATCGCCGACCCGGCCGAGAACCCGAGGTAGGGCGTCCCGCCGCCGACGAGGTCGCGCAGCACGTCGAAGTGCGGCTCGAGCACGTCGCGGTACGCCGGCGTCGTGCCGCCGCCGATGACGATCCCGTCGGCATCCGCGAAGGCATCGGCCGGCACGGGGCCGGATTCGCCGACCGCGGTCACGACCGCCTCGACGGGGCCGGCGATCCGCATCGCGCCGACGAGGCGCTCCGCGTGCTCCGCAGCGTCGTCGTCGCGGATCGCGACGATCGCCACCCGGGGGACGACGCGTCCGGATGCCGCGGCCCGCGCCGTGGCTTCGTGCACGAACGCGGCGTAGACGACGCCGTCCGGCTCGTCCTGCCAGCCGCCGCCGACGAGGTGAACGCTCATGAAAGCCCGATCGCATCCGTGGCGCCCCGCGCCGAAGCCGACAAGTCCTCTCAGCGTACCGGCGTCGACCGCGTTCGCACGTCACCCGATCGCCCCGCCCGGCGCCATCACCGTCGCCGCCGCGAGCGTGACGGCGAGACCGACCAGGACGCCGGTGGCGGGCCAGGTGCGCCACAGCCGCAGCCACCGCCGATCCGCGAGCGGCACACCCGGCGCGAAGACGACCACGTCACGGCGCTCCACCCCGAAGCGCGCCACGGCGTCGGTGTATTCGCCCCACTCATGGATGCCGAGCAGGCGCACGTCGCGCCCGCGAGCGGGTGCCACCGGATCCGGTGCAAGGGGGATGCCGTGGTTGCGCAGAGCGGTCATGCGCTCCACTGTGCGCCGCGCAGTTCGACTCCGGCCCGGGCCGAAACGGTTTCCTCACGGGACGCCTGCGAATACTCGCGGCATCCGCACGCTCTGCTCACACTCACGTGCGCGCGGACGGTTCATCTGCCGCGCCGGCGTCAGTCGCGCACCTGCAGCGGGCCACGCGCGAGCAGATGTGCGGCGGACTGCGCGACCGGGCGCATCGTCACCAGGTCCAGGTTCACGTGGCCCGGGGCGTTCAGGGCGTAGGCGATGACGTCGGCGACGTCGGATGCCTGCAACGGCTGCGGCACGTCCGCGTAGATCCGGTCGGCGGCGTCCCGGTCACCGTGCAGGCGATTCAGCGAGAACTCCTCGGTGTGCACGAGCCCGGGCGCGATCTCGATGACCCGCAGCGGCTCGCCGTTCAGCTCCAGGCGCAGCGCGCCCACCAGCATCGACTCGCCGGCCTTGGCGGCGTTGTATCCGGCGCCGCCGGGGTAGGCCAGCTGAGCCGCCGTCGAGGTGACGAACAGCAGGCTGGCGTGCCCGGCATCCCGCGCCGTCTCGCGCAGCTGCGGGAGAAGTGCGGCGACGAGGCGCTGCGTGGCCAGCACGTTCGTCTCGAACATCCACGTCCAGTCGTCCGGTGAGCCGTCCTCCACCCGGTCGCTCCCGCGCGCCCCGCCGGCGACCTGCACGAGCGCGTCGACGCCGCCCGTGGCGCGGACGAAGTCGGCGAGGGCGTCGACGTCGGCCTGCCGGGTCAGGTCGGCGGCGAACGGGGTGGCGCCGGTGGCGGCGCCGACGGCTTCGAGGCGGTCGGCGCGGCGGGCCACGGCGATGACCTCCCAGCCGGTGTCCCGCAGCGTCCGCACGGTCGCCTCGCCGATCCCGGTGCTTGCGCCCGTCACCACTGCACGCTGAGTCATGTGCCCAGCCTAGGTCCTGGATTACGCGGTGTTTCCGGGTGATCGCAGGAATGTGCGGGCGTCCGTAATGTCGGTGACACGAACCCTGATCCCTGATAGGAGCCCGCAGATGTCCTCGAACGACTGGCGCTTTGAGACCACCCAGATCCACGCGGGCGCCCAGCCCGATCCGGTCACCAATGCGCGCGCCACGCCGATCTACCAGACCACGTCGTACGTGTTCAACAACTCCGACCACGCCGCGAACCTCTTCGCGCTGAGCGAGTTCGGCAATATCTACACCCGCATCCAGAACCCCACGCAGGATGTCGTCGAGCAGCGCATCGCGGCGCTCGAGGGCGGCACCGGTGCGCTGCTGGTGTCGTCCGGCCAGGCGGCCGAGACCTTCGCCGTGCTGAACATCGCCGAGGCCGGCGACCACATCGTCGCCTCCAGCTCCATCTACGGCGGCACGTACAACCTGTTCAAGTACACGCTGAAGAAGCTCGGCATCGACACGACGTTCGTCGAGAACCAGGACGACATCGACGAGTGGCGTCGCGCCGTGCAGCCGAACACCAAGCTCTTCTTCGCCGAGACCATCGGCAACCCGAAGATCAACGTGCTCGACATCCGCGGCGTCGCCGATGTGGCCCACGAGGCGGGGGTCCCCCTCATCGTCGACAACACGATCGCCACGCCGTACCTGATCCGTCCGTTCGAGCACGGTGCCGACATCGTCGTGCACTCGGCCACGAAGTTCCTCGGCGGGCACGGCACCACCATCGGCGGCGTCATCGTCGACGGCGGCTCGTTCAAGTGGACCGAGAACAGCGACCGCTTCCCCGGTCTCACCACCCCCGACCCGTCGTACCACGGCGCCGTCTACACCCAGGCGGTCGGCGACGGGCTGGCCTACATCATCAAGGCCCGCGTGCAGCTGCTGCGCGACCTCGGCTCGGCCATCGCGCCCATCAGCGCGTGGCTGCTCCTCCAGGGCATCGAGACGCTGTCGCTGCGCGTCGAGCGCCACGTGCAGAACGCCCAGGAGATCGCGGAGTGGCTCGACAACCACGACGACGTCGCCTCGGTGAACTACTCGGGTCTGCCGTCGTCGCCCTGGTACGCCGCAGCGAACAACTACGCGCCCAAGGGCGTCGGCGCGGTGCTGTCGTTCGAGCTTAAGGGCGGTGTCCCCGCCGGTCGCGCGTTCGTCGACAGCCTGAAGCTGTTCAGCCACCTGGCCAACATCGGCGACGTGCGCTCGCTCGTCATCCACCCGGCCTCGACCACCCACTCGCAGCTGAGCCCCGAGCAGCAGCTCACCGCGGGTGTCACGCCCGGTCTCGTCCGCCTCTCGGTGGGCATCGAGAACGTCGAGGACCTGAAGGCCGACCTGCAGCAGGCCCTCTCCGCCGCGCGTGCGGTGTCGGAGGCGGCGCGCGCCTGAGCGTTCCCGTCCAGGACGGATGCCTCGGACCTTCGGGTCCGGGGCATCCGTCGTCCGGCCGGCCGCTCAGTGCGCGTCCGCCCACCGCAGCACGCGCATGGCCCGGAGGGTGACCCAGCGACTCGGGAACCCTTCCCGTTCGCCCTCCATATCGAACAGCGTCGGGCCCTCGTGGGTGTTCTCCAGCTTCCAGAGCCCGTCGTCACCCCGCTTGGCGCGCAGCAGTTCGACCGCCTCCGCGGCGCGCGGCTCGCCCTCGGGACGGGCGAGCCGGAGGTACTCGAGACCGCGCAGCACGTCGTAGAACCAGCGCACCGGGTACGACGTCATCGTGAAGCGCGGGTCGATCACGTCTCCGGTGCTGCGCCGGCGGAACAGGCGCCGGTCGAGGAGGTACTCCTCCCCGGCGAGACGGGCGGCGCGGGATGCCTCGGTGCCGCCGGTGGCGTGCTCCCACGCGAGCAGCCCCTCGAGGACGCAGATCGTCGCATGCAGCGACGACACGCGCGCACCGTACTCCGCCCAACAGTTCCATCCTCCGTCGGACAGCTGCGACGACAGGATCGTCTGCACGACGGACTCGCCGGGCTCTCCGAAGTAGGCGCACAGGGTCAGCACCACGCCGTTGATGCAGGGCTCCGTCTCGCCGTCGAAGTACGGCTCGCCGGCGTGGTCCCACCGGACGTTGTCGCGCACCCGTGCCACGGCCTGCCGGACTGCCGGATCGGCCGGGTCGACGCCGAAGTCGGCGAGCTGCTGCAGGCTGAAGTGCGTCGCCGTCCAGGCGTCGTACATCGGCCGCGACTCGTCGGCCCATCCCGGCCGGTACACCCCGCCGTCCCAGTAGCCGTCCGCGGCCTGCTCGAACAGCAGCCGGGCGCCCCAGCCCTCGGTCGCCACCCGCGCGCGTTCCCGGGCGACCTCCTCCGGGGCGGCATCCGCGAGGTCCCGCATCACCTGCCAGCGGATCGCCGGGTCGGAATCCATCAGATACTCGATGACGTCCATGGCCGCGACCTTAGTCGGGGCCTCCGACATCCGCCTCGCCCCGCAGGCCCGTCTTCTCGGTCACGCGGAACGCCGTGGCGGCGAGCACGTAGAACACCACGTCGGCGACGACCTTGCCCGCCACCAGGGCGACCGCGACGTTCGGGATGAACAGCAGCGCCACCGTGAGCGAGGCAGGCCGCACCAGGACCGTGTCGAGCACCTCCGCCGATCCGAACTCGACGAGCATCAGCCCGATGACCCGCGCGAGGATCCGCAGTCGGCCAAGTGCCGGGAAGTTCCGCCGCTGCTCGCGCCACACCGCGATGCCCGCGATCGCGTAGAACCCCACGCTCTCGGCAATAGTCGCGACCAGACCCACGACCACGGCCGGTGCGCCGAGCGCGGCGACGGCCGTTCCGCTGAGCACCATGGTGACCGTTCCGGAGACCTCCGGCGGCGCGTACCGCCTCACCCAGAACCACAGTGCAAGCAGCCACGACCGACGGGGCTGCACGACGGCAGCAGGCGGCAGCTCCCGCGTTGCGGCCTCGGTGGCGTCCATACCCCGGAGGAGCCGCCCGACGCCCTCGTGATACCCGCCACCGGTGTCACATCGACGCGGTGGAGCCGTAACAGTCCCGGGCGCCGGGTCGGCATCCGGAAGAACGGACCCCATGGACTGGCAGACTTGCCGTGCCATGACTTGTATTGCCACGTGCGCCGAAAGTCGGCACCGCCCTTCTCGAAGCGTGATGATGCGATACCTACAATGGATGCGGAAAACCGCCCATACGAGGGGATGTGGCATTGATCGACGATCTCCTCGGCACGCTGTTCGTAGACATCATCGGCGAAGGGATCGCCCAAGCGTTTCGAAGTGCGGCTGTACGTCGCAGGCAACGACGCGGTCAGATGAAGTGCAGCATCCGGTTGGAGGACGGCCTGCAGCCGGGCCTCACGAAGACGTGGCGCCACGGTGTCGTGACGCTTGCGCCCGACCGCATCCGGTTCGACGGTGCCGACATCGCCGTGGTTGCAGTCTCGCTGCCGCCGAGCGATGAAGGGCCGCGCGACCGCATCGAGCGTAATGCCGATGCGCCGCTGTTCCGGATCACCACATCCACTGCCTGGCTCACGTGGGCCATCCCGGTTGAGCAGGTGGATTGGGCCCTGGCGCAGATCGGACACCTCGACGATCTCGAACCCAAGTCCGCGGCCGAAACCGCCTGACCACCGTCTGGCATCGTCTCCCGAACGCGTATCGACCGCGGATCAATCACCGCACCTGCCCTGGCCGTAACATCAGCAGCCCGCCGTCAGGAGCTAGGTAGCCTAGTTCAAATCCGGGTTGCGACGAAAGGACGTCTTTTAGTGGACTGGCAGACCTCCGAAGACACCGTGCCCTCGGCGCCGGTCACGGAGGCCGATGCCCGCCTGCTCCTCGGACGACCGCCCGCCACCGGCGCATGGCGCGACGGCGACCCGGTCGGAGACCGTCGGTTCGCGACATTCGGGGCGTTCTCCACCGAAGGCGGACGCGAACTCCCCAGCATCCGGATCGCCTACGAGACATGGGGAACGCTCGCACCCGATGCGAGCAACGCCGTGCTGATCCTGCACGCCCTCACCGGCGACAGCCACGTGCGCGGGCCGGCCGGACCCGGGCATCCCACCGCCGGCTGGTGGCAGGATCTCGTCGGTCCCGGGCTGGCCATCGACACCGATCGGTGGTTCGTCGTCGCCCCGAACATGCTGGGTGGATGCCAGGGCTCGACGGGCCCTGCGACCATCGCGCCGGACGGCCGCGAGTGGGGCTCCCGGTTCCCGTACATCACGATCCGCGACCAGGTGGCTGCGCTGGCGCTGCTGGCCGACGACCTCGGCATCGGCACGTGGGCCGCCGTCATCGGCGGATCGATGGGCGGGATGCACGCGATGGAGTGGGCGATCGGCCTGCCCGAGCGGGTGGCGCGCGTCGGCATCCTGGCCGCTCCCCCGGCGAACACCGCCGACCAGATCGCGTTGAACTCGGTGCAGCTGGAGGCCATCCAGATCGACCCGCGCTTTCAGAACGGCGACTACTACGACTCCGGCGACGGCGACGGCCCGACGCGCGGCCTGGCGCTCGCCCGTCGCATGGCGCTGCTGAACTACCGCAGCCCCACCGAGTTGAACCAGCGTTTCCAGCGATCGTGGCAGTCCGGGGTGAGCCCGCTCGGCCACGGCGGACGCTTCGCCGTCGAGTCGTATCTCGACTTCCACGGCAACAAGTTCACGCGCCGCTTCGACGCGAACAGCTACATCCGTCTCGTCGAGGCGATGGATTCGCACGACGTGGGCCGCGACCGCGGCGGCATCGAGGAGGCCCTGAAGCGCGTCACCGCGACCGCGCTCGTGCTCGGCATTGACTCCGACCGGCTGTTCCCCGTCGAAGGGCAGCACCGGATCGCACGGAGCATCCCGAACACGCTCGACGGCGACCGTGCCGTCGTCATGGCGAGCGACTTCGGACACGACGGCTTCCTCATCGAGACCGCGGTCGTCGCCCAGCACCTGCGGCGCCTGCTCGCCGCCTGACCACGCGCGTCACGTCGTCAGCCACGCCGGCATCGTGCGGGAGAAGTGGGCGATCAGGCCGCCGGTCAACGGGTCTGTCGCATCGATCTCGAAGGCGCGGACGAGCGTCGCCATGGCGTCGTCTTTTCGCCCCTGCGCCCACAGCATCCACGCGATCGTGCTGAGCATCGGCTGGTGCAGTTCGTGCGGGGCGGCATCCGCCGACGCGCGCATCAGCAGGATGCCCCGCTCGAGCCGCCGCGGATCGGGCCGCCGCGACGATTCGCCGAGGAACAGCCGAACCGGGTCGTCGTGCGGGATCGTGCCGGCGCCGTGGAGGTCGGCGACATGCTCGTCGACGGAGACCCCGCGCCGCTCCGCCTGGGTGATGAGGCGCTGCGTGCGTTCGAGGTTCTGCTGACCCGTGCGGCGTCCGAAGGCGGTCTGCACGCAGACGGCCTGCGGGAGCCCCGGCCACTGCATCATCATGACGAGTTGCGCGCGCATCGGCATGCTCACGTCGTCGATGTCGTCGTCGAGGAGGGACTCGAGAAGCGGCACGATCACCTTCATCGACTCGAGGTGCCCGAAGGGCTCGATCGGACCGGACCCGGGGTTGTCGTGCGGTGCGGAATCGTGCATGTCCCCAGCGTGCTCGACCGGCTCCCACGAGATCGATGTCCGGCGCGGATCTGTGGATGACGCAGGCCTCAGCGCCGCCTGTGGACAGACCTCGGCCGCGTCAGGATGCCGAAGTGCGCTCGTACACCCACGGAAGGGAGTCCAGGCGCAGACGGTGGCGGGATCCGGATGCCGGGGCATCCTGAACGGCCTCGAACTCCTCGTCGCCGGCCCACAGCAGATATGGGCCGCGCGCGTCGCGGCGCGCGACGCTGTCGAAGAGCGCCGGGGCGGAGGCCACCGCGAGAAGTGCCGCCGCGTCCGGGGCGTCCGCGAGCCCGTGCAGCGTCACCCACGTCGGCGGATACAGGGTCAGCTCGCCGCGCCCGTGGCGGGCGAGCATGTCGGCGGGTCGCACCCAGGCGGCGCGCACCGCCTCGGCGTCCGACAGTCGCAGAGTCACCTCGGCCGGAGCGGGGGCGACGAAGAACCAGGTGCGGATGCGCGTGGGGATGCCGACCGGAGGGTCCCACCGGGACAGCGTGACGACGGATCCGGCATCCAGCGCGATGCCGGTCTCCTCCCACGTCTCGCGCACGCCGGCGTTCCGGGCCGTCCCCTCCTCGGTCGCCCCGGCGTCGCCGTCTTCGACCTTGCCGCCGGGGAACACCCAGGCGCCCGCGAACGAGCCGCGATCGGGTCGCTCCATCATGAGCACCTCGGGGCCGGCATCCCCGGCACGGACGACGATCACGGTACCGGCGACCGGAACGGACGCATCCGCCGCATCGCCCGCGACCCGCGGACGACCGAGGGCGTCCGCCAGTTCCCCGAGTCCGTCGTTCACGGCATCACTCGTCGATCGCGGCCTCGAGACGCTCGATCTTGTTGTCGATCTCGCCGGTGTACCCCGGGCGGATGTCCGCCTTCAGCACGAGCGACACACGCGAACCGAACGGCAGCACCGCCTCGGTCGCGCGCTTGACCACGTCGAAGACGTCGTCCCAGTCGCCCTCGATCTCGGTGAACATCGACGTCGTGCGGTGCGGAAGCCCCGAGTCGCGGACGATCCGCACGGCGGCGGCGACCGCGTCGTGCACCGATCCGTCTTCGCGTCCGGTTCCGCTGGGGGCGACTGAGAAGGCAACGAGCATGGTTCGACGCTACCCGACCGCGGTGTGCGAGGACGAGGATGCCGCGAGCGTCGATCGTCCGCGTGGCCGCACCCGCACGAGCCGCGCCACGCTCCAGACCAGGAGCACCCCGACGACGACGTTGCGGGCGGTGAGCACGAACTCCGAGACCGGGTCGCCGGTGAGCACACCCATGTACATCAGCGGGTACATCACCTGGGTGAGGCCCGCGATCACGAGCCCGAGCACGACGGGCGCGCGCCATCGCCTCCGCTCGATGACGAGGCCCATCACGAGCGGTGCGACGATCCACGTGTAGTACTGCGGCGACCCCACCTTATTGAAGAAGATGAACGCGACCACGAGGGCGAGTGCGAGATCGGGGAAGAGAGCCGCGAAGGACGCCCCGCGCCACGCCTTCAGGGCGCCGATCGCCGCGATCGCGCCGACGGCCACCACGAGCAGCGGGGTCATCAGCGCGATGACGGCGTTCACGTGCGGTCCGGTGACCTCGAACGTGAGCATCTCGGGACTGTAGAAGATGGATGCCCCCGGCACATGCAGCACGGTCGCCCAGACGTAGAGGCCGCTCACCGGCGCCTCGATCTGCAGCCCGCGACCGGTCTGGTCCCCGATGAACCCGAACGTGTACGCGGCACCGCCGGCGAGCGCGACGACTCCGATCGTGACGGCCGAGACCAGGAGCGCGCCGGCGAGGACCGACAACCGCCGTCGCACCGCGATGAGGGCGGCGGCGATGAGCGCGGCCGGCCAGACCTTCATCCACGTGGCGATCGACAGCAGCACGGAGCCGAGCAGCGGGCGTCCGACCAGCCACAGGCATCCGGCCACCGCGAGCGGAACGGTCAGCGCGTCGAGTCGGTACATGTACACGGGCCCGAGGAGAGCGACGAACGCGAGCCAGAACCAGGCGGCGGCCACGCGGCCGCGTGAGCGTGCCCGCCCGACGAGCACGGCGAAGGCGAGGGCGTCGCAGATCGTCACCAGCACAGCCCAGGAGACCGTGTACGTGCCGCTGACCCAGTCGAACAGGTGCGCCGCGAGCATCGGGACGAGAGCCAGCTGGGGGTACACCCACGGCTCGGTGATGCCGACGATGCCGCCGCCGTTCAGAGCCGCCGTCGACCACGGTTCGTAGACCCGGTAGACGTCGCCCATCGGTTCGGTGGGCATGACGAATCCGAGGACCGCGACCAGGGCGTGCACAACGACGAACGCCACCCAGAGCACTGCCCGCCTCGACACGCCCCACATCCTACGGACGCCTCCTGTGACGCACCGGTCAGACCGCGGCGAGCGCGCGGGCGACGGCCCACGGCAGCGCGTCGGCGACATCCAGCGCGAGGATGGGCGCGTCCGGCGCGCCGTCGGCCGCGTGGCCTGCGAGCCGGGCGGATGCCGCGGCACCGGCATGCCCGTGCAGCCAGGCGGCGGTGGCGGCGCACGCGAGGAGGCGGGCACCGTCGAGGTGCTCGCTGCCGGTCGCACGTCCGCGGCGTCCGGCGACGCCCGCCGTCACGGCGCCGAGGCATCCGGCCAGCACGTCTCCGGTGCCGGCGGACGCCAGCCACGAGGTGGGTGCGGCGACGGTCACCGCCATTCCGCCGGGCTCGGCGACGACGGTGTCCGCCCCCTTGGACAGCACGACGACGCCGAGGGCCGCGGCCGTCTCCGTCGCCTGGGCGATGCGGCCGGCGAGGTCGGCGGGGATCGCCGGATCCAGGCCCGCCGCGGTGCGCAGCCGGGCGAGCTCGCGGGCGTGCGGCGTCACGATCCACGGTGCCTCGCCGGCCGCGCCCGAACGCAGAACCGGCACGAGGTCGAGGGCGCCGGCATCCACGACGACGGGAAGCCCGCCGCTCAGGATGCCCCGCAGGGTGTCGGTCTCCGCGTCGGAGCGGGAGGACGGGTCGGTTCCCGAGCCGATCACCCACGCCTGCACGCGGCCCTCCGCGGCAACGGTCTCGGGGCGCTGCCGGAGGACGGCGTCGCGCGCCGGGCCGGTGTACCGCACCATGCCCGCGCCCGTGCGCGCCGCGCCGCTCACGCCCAGCACGGCCGCACCGGGATACGCGTCCGAACCGGTGTGCACGCCGACGACGCCGCGCGTGTACTTGTCGTCGGTCCCGTCCGGCCGATGCAGGGTGCCGCCGGCCAGCTCCGCCGTCCAGGGCGTCGCGCTCATGTCCGCCTCCCGTGGCCCCGGCGCGTCGCATCGTGGACTTCGCCGATGAGCTCTTCGATGACGTCCTCGAGGAACAGCACGCCGACCGGCGCGCCGTCGGCGCCGGTGACGAGCGAGAGATGACGGCCGGCGGCGCGCATCGCGGCCAGGGCGTCCTCGAGGTCGGTGTCCGCGTCGAGCGGCACCATGCGATGGATCCGCCCGGCGGGGATCGGCCGGTCGCGCCCGGCATCCGGCGTGTCGGCGACGCGGAGGATGTCCTTCAGGTGCACGTACCCGATGGGGATGCCCGCGTCATCCACGATGACGTACCGGGAGAACCCGCGCTTGGCGACGGCCCGCTCGATCTCCTCGGGGGTGGTCGTCTGCGGCAGCGAGACGATCTGCGCCAGCGGCACCGCGGAGTCCTTCGCCTTCTTGTCGGTGAACTCCACCACGGCGGCGATCGTCCCTGCGGTGTCGTCGAGCACGCCCTCGGCACGCGACTGGCTGACGATCGTGGCGACCTCTTCGAGCGTGAACGTGGATGCCGCCTCGTCCTTCGGCTCGACGCCGAACAGCCGCACGATCGCGTTCGCCGACCAGTTCAGGGCGACGATCACCGGGTGGAAGATCTTCGACACCCACACCAGCGGCGTCGCGAGCAGCAGCACGGCACGATCCGGCACCGAGAACGCGAGGTTCTTGGGCACCATCTCGCCGAACACGACGTGCAGGTACGAGACCAGCAGCAGCGTCACGATGAACCCGACGGTCTCCACCGCGGCGACCGACATGCCCGTCCAGTGCAGCGGCCCTTCGAGCAGGTGGTGGATCGCCGGCTCCGAGACGTTCAGGATGAGCAGCGAGCAGATCGTGATGCCGAGCTGGCTGGTCGCGAGCATGAGGGTCGCGTGCTCCATCGCGAACAGCGCCGTCTTGGCGGCGCGGGACCCCTTCTCGGCGCGGGGCTCGATCTGGGAGCGCCGCGCGGAGACGACGGCGAACTCGGCGCCGACGAAGAAGGCGTTGAACGCCAGCAGGATGACAAGCCAGAGGATGCCGGCCCAGTCGCTCATTCGTCGCCCCCTTCCGGTGCGGGTGCGACCGGTGTGAAGCGGATCCGCTCCATGCGCCGGCCGGTCATGCGGGCCACGGTCAGCACGCCGCCGGCGACGGGGACCTCGTCGCCCACCTTCGGGATGCGCTCGAGGGTCGACATGATGAACCCGCCGACGGTGTCGTAGACCTCGCCCTCGGGAACCTCGACTCCCGCACGATCGCGCAGTTCGTCGGGGCGCAGGTCGGCGGGGAAGGTGATCGAGCCGCCCGTGCGCACGATGTCCGCGGTGCGGCGGTCGTGCTCGTCGTGGACCTCGCCGACGATCTCCTCGACGAGGTCTTCGAGCGTGACGACCCCGGCCGTGCCGCCGTACTCGTCGACGACGACGGCCATCTGGTAGCCGCGAGTGCGCAGCTCCGCCAGCAGGCCGTCGAGGTGGACGGCTTCGGGCATGCGCAGCGGCTCGGTCGCGAGAGCGGCGGCGGGGACGTCGCCGCGCCGGTCGATCGGCACGCTGATCGCGGCTTTGAGGTGCACGATGCCGACGATGTCGTCCATCGACTCGTCGGTGACCGGAAAACGGCTGTGCCCGGTGCGGCGGGCGAGGTCGACGACGTCGGATGCCGTGTCATCCGCGCTGACCGAATGCACGCTCGGTCGCGGGGTCATCACGTCGGCCGCGGTGAGGCGGGTGAAGTTGAGGCTGCGGTCGAGGAGGGATGCGGTGTCCTCCTCCAGGACGCCGGCCGAGGCCGAGCGGCGCACGAGGCTGGAGAGCTCCTCGGCGGTGCGCGCCCCGGACAGCTCCTCCTTCGGTTCGACGCCGACCAGGTGGAGGACGCCGTTCGCGGAGCTGTTCAGCACCCACACGGCCGGGCGGAACACGGCCGTGAAGGCGACCTGGAACGGCAGCACCAGGCGCCCGGTCGCGCGCGGCAGGGCGAGCGCGAAGCTCTTCGGGACGAGCTCGCCGACGATCATCGACAGGATCGTCGCGATCGACACGCCGATGATCACGGCCACCGGCTCGGCGGCGCCCGCCGGCATCCCCCACGCCTCGAAGAGCGGGCGGATCAGGTTGGAGATCGCCGGCTCCATCGTGTAACCGGTGAGGAGGGTGGTGAGCGTAATGCCCAGCTGCGCGCTGGACAGATGCGTCGCGGTGCGCTTGAGGGCACCGATCGTGACGTTCAGTCCGGTCTCGCCGCGGTCTCTGCGCGCCTCGAGATCAGCACGATCGAGATTGACGAGCGCGAACTCGCTCGCGACGAAGAATCCCGTCCCGATCGTGAGCAGAAGCCCCACGCCCAGCATGACGTAGTCCATCACTCGTCACCCCCTGAGGGGGCGAGGCGGTGGGGCGGGCGTCTGCAACTCGGCGGGTCGTCCATCGTGCCCCCCATTCTATCGGGCGGGACGCCACGCGCCCTCGATCCGCGCGCTGTCGGCGCAGACCGGGCCGGCCAGGGCGCGTCGCGAGACCGAGCGTCGCCGCCGAGACAGGGCCACGCCGACGCCGTTTCGTCGGCGCCGCCCTGTTTCGGCACGTGCCCGGCGCCCGGCGGGAGGCGATGCGGCTACCAGCTGACGGGCAGGGCCTTGCCCTCTTCGTAGCCCGCGGCCGACTGCAGGCCGACGCGGGCGCGCTCGTGGAACTCCGGCATGGTCGCCGCGCCCGCATAGGTGAACGACGAGCGCACGCCCGAGGTGATCATGTCGAGGAGGTCCTCCACGCTCGGCCGCAGCGGATCGAGGTAGATCTTCGACGACGAGATGCCCTCGGCGAACAGCTCCTTGCGCGCCAGCTCGTACGGGTCGAGGCGGCCGAAGCGGCCGAGCACCGCCTTGGTCGACGCCATGCCCCAGGACTCCTTGTACACCTTGCCCGCAGCATCCGTCTGCAGATCGCCGGGCGCCTCGATCGTGCCGGCGAACCACGAGCCGATCATGACGGATGCCGCACCGGCCGCGAGCGCGAGCGCGACATCGCGCGGGTACCGCACTCCCCCGTCGGCCCACACGTGCGCGCCCAGCTCGCGCGCGGCCTGCGCCGTCTCGAGCACCGCCGAGAACTGCGGGCGACCGACCGCGGTCATCATGCGCGTCGTGCACATGGCGCCGGGGCCGACGCCGACCTTGAGGATCGACGCGCCCGCCGAGACGAGGTCGTGCACGCCGTCGCCGGTGACGATGTTGCCGGCCGCGATGGGGATGCCGAGGCCGAGCCCCGAGACGGTCTGAAGTGCCCGCAGCATCCCTTCCTGGTGACCGTGCGCCGTGTCGACCACGAGGACGTCGACGCCCGCGGCGGCGAGCGCCCGCGCCTTCGCGGCGACGTCGCCGTTGATCCCGACCGCCGCCGCGACGATGAGGCGTCCGTCGGCGTCCACCGCCGGCCGGTACAGGGCCGATCGCAGGGCCGTGCGCCTGGTCAGCGTGCCGACGAGGTGACCGTGGCGGAGCACGCACACGGTCTCGGCATCCGCCTCGACGATCAGGTCGAACGCGTGGCGTGCGCTCTCGACGTCGTCGGCGTCGATCGACACGGGCCGGCTGTGCACGAGGTCCCCGAGTCGCGCATCGGGCAGGGCGCTGCCGAGGCGCACGGCCGAGACGACGCCGTGCACATCGTCGATGTGCAGGGGCGTGCCGGGACGGGCGTCCGCGACGACGACGCCGTGGCCGGCGATCGAGGGCAGGACGCGGGATGCCTCGGCAGCCGTCGTCTGGGATCCGAGGACGGTCGGGGTGTCCCACATCACGGGCTGGTCCTTGACCCAGCGGATGGCGGCATCCAGATCCTGCAGCGGCATGTCCTGCGGGAGCACGCCGAGACCCCCGCGGCGGGCGAGCGTGGCGGCGAGCCGGGGCCCGGTGACCGAGTTCATGTTCGACGACACGAGCGGAATCGTGGCCGTCGAGCCGTCGCCGGGGGCGAGATCCACGTCGAGACGGCTGGTGACGGCCGACCGGCGCGGCACGAGGAAGACGTCCGAGTAGGTCAGGTCGACAGTGGGCTGGGCGCCGTAGAACTCCATGCTCCCAGGGTAATTTACGCGGAAGACCTATGACGTGGCGTTCGCTGTGGGCGGCGCGTGGCCGGGAGACGTCCAGGTCAACAGGACTACGCTGGGAAGCACAGCCGACAGACCCGAGATTCTGCCGGCGTTCAACATGATTCTTCAGCGATGAAAGCGGGCGATCGAGCGTGTCGAGCCAGGTGACCGGCGTCGGGGCTTCGAGCGAAGGGGAGTTCGGGGCCAACGAGTGGCTCGTCGACGAACTCTACGAGCAATTCAGCAAAGACCGGAACCTGGTCGACAAGGCGTGGTGGCCCATCCTCGAGGCCTACCACCCGTCGACCCCGGCGACGCCCGGGGCGGCCGCTCCGGCGGCGCCCGCGGCTCCGGCGACCCCCACGACCGAAGCGGCGCCGCCCACGACGCCGATCCCGGTGATCGGCACTCAGCCGGTCGCTCGCACGACCGCGAAACCGGCCCGTGAACAGCCGATTCCCGCCCAGGCGCCGAAGGTGCAGCCCTCGGTCGGAGAGTCGTCGACCGAGCAGGATGTCGTCACTCCGCTGCGCGGCCTGGCCAAGACGCTGGCCACCAACATGGACCAGTCGCTGACCGTCCCCACCGCGACGAGCGTGCGCACCGTGCCGGCCAAGCTCATGATCGACAACCGCATCGTGATCAACAACCACATGGGTCGCACGCGCGGCGGCAAGGTCAGCTTCACGCACCTGATCGGGTGGGCGATCATCCAGGCGCTCAAGGACTTCCCCAGCCAGAACGTGGCCTACGCGGAGGTCGACGGCAAGCCCTCGGTCGTCGCCCCGGCGCATGTCAACCTCGGCATCGCGATCGACATGCCGCGCCCGGACGGCTCCCGCGCGCTCCTGGTTCCGAGCATCAAGCACGCCGAATCGCTGACGTTCGGCGAATACCTGGCATCGTATGAGGACCTTGTCAAGCGCGCCCGGGCGAACAAGCTCACCGCAGCCGACTTCCAGGGCACGACGATCTCGCTGACCAACCCGGGCGGCATCGGCACCGAGCACTCCGTGCCACGCCTCATGCCCGGGCAGGGATGCATCGTGGGCGCCGGCGCACTCGAGTACCCGGCCGCATTCCAGGGGTCCAGCGACAAGACGCTCGCGGGCCTCGGCATCGGCAAGACGATCACCCTGACGAGCACCTACGACCACCGCGTCATCCAGGGCGCCGGCTCGGGCGAGTTCCTCAAGATCGTGCACCAGCTGCTGATCGGCGAGCGCCGCTTCTACGACCACATCTTCGCCGCGCTGCGCATCCCGACGGCGCCGATCCGCTGGTCGCAGGACATCAACGTCGACCTCGCGGAGCGCGTCGACAAGACCGCCCGCGTCCAGGAGCTCATCAACTCCTACCGCGTCCGCGGCCACCTGATGGCCGACATCGACCCCCTCGAGTACGTGCAGCGCACGCACCCCGACCTCGAGATCGAGACGCACGGCCTGACCTTCTGGGACCTCGACCGGCAGTTCGTGACCGGCGGCTTCGGCGGTCAGCGCCAGATGAAGCTGCGCGACATCCTCGGCGTGCTGCGCGACTCGTACTGCCGCACGATCGGCATCGAGTACATGCACATCCAGGACCCGGCCCAGCGACAGTGGTTCCAGGACAACATGGAGGTCCGGTACGAGAAGCCCGGCCACGACGAGCAGCTGCGCATCCTGTCGAAGCTGAACCAGGCCGAGGCGTTCGAGACGTTCCTGCAGACCAAGTACGTCGGGCAGAAGCGCTTCAGCCTCGAGGGCAGCGAGTCGCTGGTGCCGCTGCTCGACCAGATCCTGCAGGGCGCCGCGGCGGACGGCCTCGACGGAGCCGTCATCGGCATGGCCCACCGCGGACGCCTGAACGTCCTCACCAACATCGCCGGAAAGACCTACAGCCAGATCTTCCGCGAGTTCGAAGGCCTCGCAGCCGTCGGCAACAAGAGCGGCTCCGGCGACGTGAAGTACCACCTCGGAACCGACGGCACCTTCGTGGCCGACGGCGGCCAGGAGCTTCCCGTGCACCTGGCGGCCAACCCGTCCCACCTGGAGACGGTCGACGGTGTGGTGGAGGGCATCGCCCGCGCCAAGCAGGACCGCAAGCCGATCGGGTCGTTCACGTACCTGCCGATCCTGGTGCACGGCGACGCCGCGTTCGCGGGCCAGGGCGTCGTGGTCGAGACCCTGCAGATGTCGCAGCTGCGCGGCTATCGCACCGGCGGCACCATCCACGTGGTCGTCAACAACCAGGTGGGCTTCACCACGACGCCCGCCGACGGCCACACGTCGGTCTACGCGACCGACGTGGCCAAGACGATCCAGGCGCCGATCCTGCACGTGAACGGCGACGACCCCGAGGCCGTCGTGCACGTGGCCGAGGTCGCCTACCGCTACCGCCAGGAGTTCCACCGCGACATCGTGATCGACGTGGTCTCGTACCGCCGCCGCGGTCACAACGAGGGCGACGACCCGTCGATGACGCAGCCGCTCATGACGAACCTCATCGAGGCCAAGCGCTCGGTGCGCAAGCTCTACACGGAGGCGCTCGTCGGTCGCGGCGACATCACCGAGGAGGAGTACGACAAGGCCAAGGCCGACTTCCAGGGTCGCCTGGAGGTCGCCTTCGCGGAGACGCACGAGGCCGAGACCGGCACGTCGCCGATCATCACGGTGGATGCCGCGCACCTCGACCCGTACACCGGCGAGCCGGAGACCACCGCGGTGTCGCGCAATGTCGTGGAGACCATCGCCGACGCGTTCGTCAACAAGCCCGAGGGCTTCACCGTGCACCCGAAGCTCGCGCAGCTGATGGACCGGCGCGTCAAGATGAGCCGCGAGGGCGGGGTCGACTGGGGCTTCGGCGAGCTGCTCGCGTTCGGCTCGCTCCTCATGGAGGGCACCGCCGTGCGTCTGGCCGGGCAGGATGCCCAGCGCGGCACGTTCGTGCAGCGCCACTCGGTGCTGCACGACCGCGTGAACGGCCAGGAGTGGATCCCGCTGGTGAACCTCTCCGACAGCCAGGCGCGCTTCTGGGTCTACAACTCACTGCTCAGCGAGTACGCCGCCATGGCCTACGAGTACGGATACTCCGTCGAGCGCCCGGACGCCCTGGTGCTGTGGGAGGCGCAGTTCGGCGACTTCGCCAACGGCGCGCAGTCGGTCATCGACGAGTACATCTCCGCCGCCGATCAGAAGTGGGGTCAGCAGTCGAGCCTCGTGCTGCTGCTGCCGCACGGCTATGAGGGCCAAGGACCGGACCACTCCTCGGCGCGCATCGAGCGCTACCTGCAGATGTGCGCGCAGAACAACATGACCGTCGCCCGGCCGTCGACGCCGGCGTCGTACTTCCACCTGCTGCGCCGCCAGGCCTATGCCCGGCCGCGCCGGCCGCTCGTGGTCTTCACCCCGAAGGCGATGCTGCGCCTGCGGGATGCGACGAGCCCGATCGAGGACTTCCTGCAGGGCCGGTTCGAGCCCGTGCTGGACGACAGCCGTCCGCTCGACAAGCAGAACGTGAAGCGCGTGCTGCTGCACTCGGGCAAGATCCACTGGGATCTGCGGGCCGAGCTCACCAAGAACCCGAACGACCAGATCGCACTCGTTCGTCTCGAGCAGTTCTATCCGGCTCCCGTGGACGAGCTCAACGCCGTCGTCGACAGCTACCCGAACGCCGAGCTGGTGTGGGTGCAGGAAGAGCCGGAGAACCAGGGCGCCTGGCCGTTCATCTCGCTCGAGGTCGTCAAGCACCTGCACGGACGAACCATCAAGCGCGTGTCGCGGCCGGCCGCGGCGTCGCCGGCGACCGGTTCGCCGAAGGTGCATGCTGCGCAATCGGCTGAACTGCTGCGCTCCGCGCTGAGCCTCTGATCGCCCGCCCGCGTCGCGTCGCGGTGCTCGTGAACCCCGCGGCGCGGGGCCGGGCACCGCGGCGCGCGGTGGCAGATGCCGTCGCGCGGCTCGTGGCGGCGGGCATCGAGGCGGTGGTCGTCGGCGGCGTGCACGCGGCCGACTCGGCGCGGATGCTGCGCGGCGCCCTCGACGAGGGGGTGGATGCCGTGGTGTCCGCCGGCGGCGACGGCACCGTGCACATCGCCCTGCAGGAGTTGTCCGGCACCGCGGTCCCCCTCGCGGTGCTGCCCGTCGGCACCGGGAACGACTTCGCCGCCGCCCTCGGGATCCGCTCCGTCGATCAGGCGCTCCGGCTCATCCTCACGGGCCGGACCCGCGCCGTGGATGTCGCCCGCGTCGATCGCGCCGGGCTGCCGTCAGTGCTCTTCGGCACGATCCTCGCGGCCGGCTTCGACTCCCGGGTGAACGACCGGGCGAACCGGATGCGCCACCCGCGGGGCCAGGCGCGCTACACGCTGGCGCTGCTGGCCGAGTTCACCCGGCTGCACAGCGAACCCTTCCGGGTCACGTGGACGGATGCCGACGGCCGCCGTCACGAGATCGCGGATGACCTCGTGCTCGCAGCTGTCGCCAACGGTCGCTCCTACGGGGGCGGCATCCCGATCGCGCCGGATGCAGACGTCGCCGACGGCCTTCTCGATCTCGTCGTCGTCCGGGACGTCTCCCGTCGCCGGATGCTGCGCTTTCTGCCGAGTGCGTACCGGGGCACCCACTGGCGCATCCGCGAAGTGTCGATGCAGCGCGCCCGCATGGTCCGGATCGAAGCGGACGGCGTCACCGGGTACGCCGACGGCGATGCCGTCGGCCCACTGCCCCTCACCGTCTCGGTGCTCCCCGGCGTCCTGCGCGTGTTCTCGGACTGACGGGCACCGTGTCAGCGCGTCAGGTGGTGACGTGCGCGTCGCGCAGACGCTCGAGCACCATGTCGCGCAGCTGCTCGGGGGCAGCCTCCTTGCACGACCGGGCGAGCACCTCGGTGAGGGTGCGCGAAACCAGCGCCTCGTCGCGGCATCCCGGGCAATTGTCCAGATGCTCGCGGATGTCAGCCTGCGAGGTCGTGCAGACCTCGTGCCGCAGATACTCCTCGAGGTCGCGCCTCGTCTTCTCGCAGCCGCAGTCGCTCATTTCTTGCTCCTTGTCGCGGCGGTGTCGATGCCGCGCTCCTTTGCATAGTCGGCCAGAAGGTCACGAAGCATCCGCCTGCCGCGGTGCAGGCGGCTCATGACCGTGCCGATCGGGGTCTTCATGATGTCGGCGATCTCCTGGTAGGCGAATCCCTCGACATCGGCGAGGTACACCGCGAGGCGGAAGTCCTCGGGAAGCGCCTGCAGCGCGTCCTTGACGACGGATGCCGGCATCCGGTCGATCGCTTCGGCCTCGGCCGAGCGGGTGCTGGTCGAGGTGGTCGACTCGGCCCCGCCGAGCTGCCAGTCCTCGAGATCGTCGATCGCGCCCTGGTAGGGCTCCCGCTGCTTCTTGCGGTAGATGTTGATGTACGTATTGGTGAGGATCCGGTACAGCCACGCCTTGAGGTTGGTGCCCTGCTTGAACGTGGCCCACGACGCGAACGCCTTGACGAAGGTCTCCTGCACGAGATCGGCCGCATCGGCGGGGTTCCGGGTCATGCGCATCGCGGCGGCGTACAGCTGATCCATGAAGGGCAGTGCCTGCTCTTCGAACTGTGCGCGCGTCTGCGCCGCCTCATCGTGCGGTGTCGTGGCCTGCTCTTCCATCATGCGCCAGTCTACGGGCGTGAGGCTCGGCAGCCACTGCGACGGCTCGGATGCCGGGGCATCCGGGCGTCGTTCCAGGGTGGCGATCATTCGGCTCCTTGAGAGGTTTCAGTATGGTAGAACCCGATGACCGTCGATCAGTATTCCCCGAAGACCCGGCGAACTGCCGGATCATGGTCCGCCCCCGTGGCTCCCGGCCCCCTGCAGGCGGTCGTCACCGTGCCCGGATCCAAGTCGCTGACCAACCGCGAGTTGATTCTCTCCGCGATCGCCGAGGGTCCGAGTCGCCTGCGCGCTCCCCTTCATTCGGACGACTCCGCCCGGATGACGGACGCCCTGCGCACGCTCGGGGTGGAGGTGGAGGAGGAGCCGGCCCTCGACGGGCACGGGACCGATCTGCGCATCCAGCCGGTCGCGCCGTTCACGGGCGGCGTCACGGTGGACTGCGGCCAAGCCGGAACGGTGATGCGGTTCGTCGCGGCCGTGGCCGGCTTCGCGCGCGGTGACGTCACCCTGACCGCTCACGCGAGCGCCCTGCACCGGCCCATGGGGCAGATGATCAAAGCGCTGCGCGACATCGGCGTCGACATCGACGACGGCGGCCACTGGGCCCTCCCGTTCACGGTGCGCGGACGAGGCCACGTGCGCGGCGGCGAGATCTCGATCGACGCGAGCGCCTCCAGCCAGTTCGTGTCCGGGCTGCTGCTGGCCGCGCCCCGCTTCGACGTGGGCCTGCACCTGAAGCACACCGGCGCGCGCGTGCCGAGCATGCCGCACATCGACATGACGATCGACACCCTGGCCCATCGCGGCGTCCAGGTGGAGCGTCCCAGCGCCACCGAGTGGATCGTCCCGGCCGGAGCCCTGCGCGGCAAGGACGTCGCGATCGAGCCCGACCTGTCCAACGCGGCCCCGTTCCTGGCGGCCGCGATGATCGCCGGCGGCCAGGTCTCGGTGACCGGCTGGCCGCCGCACTCGACCCAGCCCGGCGCGCTGCTGCCCGACATCCTGCAGGAGATGGGCGCCCGCGCCACCCGCCGGAGTCGTGCGCTCACGGTCAGCGCGAACTCCGGCATCCACGCAGTGACGCTCGACCTCTCGGCGGCGAGCGAGCTGACCCCCACCCTGTTCGCCCTCGCCGCGTTCGCGGACGGCCCCAGCACGTTCCACGGCATCGGGCACATCCGCGGGCACGAGACCGACCGGATCGCGGCGCTGGTGAACAACCTGCGCGCGCTCGGCGGCGAAGCCGAAGAGCTCGAGGACGGCATCCGCATCGTCCCGCGTCCGCTGCACGGCGGCCTCTGGAAGGCCCACCACGACCACCGCATGGCCACCACCGGCGCGCTCCTCGGCCTGCGGGTGCCAGGCGTGGAGGTCGACGACATCGGCACGACCTCGAAGACCATGCCCGAGTTCCCGCAGCTGTGGCAGCGGATGCTCGGCGGCGAATCAGGGGATGCCGCGGCCTGAGCCGCGCACGCGATGAGCTGGCTCGACGACCCCGACGACGACGAACCGGAGTTCGACGAATCCGACATCCGGATGCGGCCGAACCCCAAGGGCAACCGGCCGCGCACCAAGCGGCGCCCCGCCCATGCGGACGCGCGCATCGCGCGCGTCCTGGGAGTGGATCGCGGGCGGTACACGGTGCTCGTCGACGAGGACGAGCCGTCCGAGCACGAGGTCACGGCGACCCGGGCACGAGAGCTGCGCCGTCAGCCCATCGTCACCGGCGACCGGGCGCGCGTCGTCGGCGATGTGTCCGGCGATGCCGGGACGCTCGCGCGCATCGTCGGCATCGAGGAGCGCACGACCCTGCTGCGCCGCAGCGCCGACGACACCGACCAGGTGGAGCGGGTCATCGTCGCCAACGCCGACCAGATGCTCATCGTGGTCGCCGCGGCCGACCCGGAGCCGCGGGCGCGTCTGGTCGACCGGTACCTCGTGGCGGCCCTGGATGCCGGCATCCGTCCGCTCCTGGTCGTCACGAAGACCGATCTGAGCGACCCGGCCGAGTTTCTGCGGCACTTCGACGGCCTCGACCTGCAGGTGTTCACGAGCGCCCGCGGCGCGATGCCGACCGACGAGATCGGTGCCGCACTGGTGGGCCATGCGACGGTGTTCGTGGGGCACTCGGGCGTGGGCAAGTCGACCCTCGTCAACGCGCTCGTCCCGACCGCCGACCGGGCCACGGGGCATGTGAACGAGGTCACCGGCCGCGGACGCCACACGTCGAGCTCGACCGTGTCCCTGCGCTACCGCGGCGCGGACGGCAGCGGATGGGTCATCGACACCCCCGGGGTGCGCTCGTTCGGCCTGGGGCACGTGAATCCCGACCACATCCTCGCCGCCTACACGGACCTCGCCGAGATCGCCGAGGACTGCCCGCGCGGCTGCACGCACCTGCCCGATGCGCCCGACTGCGCGATCATCGAGGCGGTCGCCGCCGGCGAGCTGGGCGACACCGGCCCAGGGCGCCTGGACTCCCTGCAGCGGCTTCTGGCGACCTTCGCGGACCGCGAGCGATAGGTTCGCCGGACGCTCGGTCCGCGGGCCTGTGCACGCCGTAGGGTGGATCCCATGCCGACTCTGCAGACCTCCGACCCCGCCCCCGACTTCACTCTCCACGACCAGGACGGCACCCCCGTTTCGCTCCACGACCTGCGCGGCACGCGCGTGGTGCTGTACTTCTACCCCGCCGCGATGACGCCCGGCTGCACCACCGAGGCCTGCGACTTCCGCGACAGCCTGGCCTCGCTGACCGGAGCCGGATACACCGTGCTCGGAGTCTCCCGGGACAGCGAGGAGAAGCTGCGGGAGTTCCGCGAGCGCGACGCGCTCACCTTCCCCCTGCTGAGCGACCCCGACCACGCGGTCCACGACGCCTACGGCGCCTGGGGCGAGAAGATGAACTACGGCAAGAAGATCGAGGGCGTCCTGCGGTCGACGTTCGTCATCGACGAAGACGGACGCATCCTGCACGCGCTCTACAACGTCAAAGCCACCGGCCACGTCGCCCGCGTGCGCAAGCTGGTCGGCCTGGACTGACCCCGGACGCCCGGGGCGTCGCGCAGGCTCAATCGCGGCGGGATGCCCCGGCCTGGCGGACGGCGAGCACCAGGACGACCAGTCCGACGATCGCCGGCACGGCCAGCACCAGCCCGATCAGGGGCTGCGCGTAGGCGCCGGTGAGCGCGCCGAGCGCGACCGCGAGCACCAGGAGCTGCACGACGATGCCGCCCGAGCGGCCCCAGGAGGCTCCGCGCCATGTCGCCGCGGCGAACGCTCCGACCGCCGCCGCACCGAGCACCGTCAGCACGATGAGGGCGATGCCGCTCACCGGGTCGACGACGTCCCCGATGAGGAGATCGACGACCTGGACACCGGCGAGGATCAGCACGCCGAGGCACTCCAGGGCGAGGATGACCGCTCCGGCTCGGGCCGCTCCGCGCCCGGGCGCGTGGTCGCTGGCAGGCTCGTGTGTCATCCCAGGTCTCCTTCGGGATTCGGGGCGGGGTGTTGTGCAGAACGTCCAACGGTGCGCATGAGCGCTCAGCAACTTCTACAGAAAAGCCCCCTTCGAAGTCTTGATTCGAATGCAGAGCTATGAAAAAATCGAAAAGTTGTGTGCTCCCACAGTGGCGTGGGGCGAGCTCCCGCTCGCGCACCATTCAGAATAGCGTCCCGCGTTCTGAGACTGATTGACACGACTCCCCCGACCCCAAGGAGCACCCGCATGGATTGGCGCGACAAGGCCGCCTGCCTCACTGTCGACCCCGAACTCTTCTTCCCCGTCGGTAACACCGGCCCGGCAGTCGACCAGATCGAGAAGGCGAAGGCCGTCTGCGCCCGGTGCACCGTCACCGAGATCTGCCTGCAGTACGCCCTCGAGACCGGCCAGGACTCGGGCGTGTGGGGCGGCCTCTCCGAAGACGAGCGCCGTGCCCTCAAGCGTCGCGCCGCCCGCGCGCGTCGAGCGTCCTGAGCGCCGCTCCCCCGAACGACGAAACCGCGTCCGGCTCCGTGCCGGACGCGGTTTTCGCTGACTACGCCCCGCGGTCGATGTAGCGCAGGGGCACCTCGATGGTCACCTCGGTGCCTTCGCCGGGCGCCGTGTGCCAGTCGATTGTGCCGCCGAGTTCGCCCTGGATGAGCGTGCGCACGATCTGGGTGCCCAGGCCGCGCCCGACCTGGCCCTCGGGCAGGCCCGAGCCGGTGTCGCGCACGCGCACCTCGAGGCGCTGCTCGCTGCGCTCGGCGATGATCTCCACTTCGCCCTCACGCCCCGCCAGCCCGTGCTCGACCGCGTTGGTCACGAGCTCCGTGAGCGCCAGGGCGAGGGGCGTCGCGTACTCGCTGGGCAGCGTGCCGAAACGGCCCGTGGTGCGGGTCTGCGCTCGCGTGTTGGCGCCGGCGGCGACCTCGGCGACGAGCTTCAGGACGCGATCGAACACGTCGTCGAAGTCGACCGTCTGCGCCAAGCCCCCCGACAGCGTGTCGTGCACGACGGCGATCGCGGACACCCGCCGCATGGCCTGCGTGAGGTTGTCGCGGGCTTCCTCCGACGGCGTGCGCCGCGCCTGGATGCGCAGCAGCGACGCGACCGTCTGGAGGTTGTTCTTGACGCGGTGGTGGATCTCGCGGATCGTCGCGTCCTTGGTGATGAGCTCCTGCTCCTGGTGACGCATCTCGGTCACGTCGCGGCACAGCACGATCGCGCCGATGCGCGTGCCGTGGTCGCGCAGCGGGATGGTGCGCAGGGACACGGTCACCCCGCGCGCTTCGACGTCGGTGCGCCACGGCGCGCGGCCGGCGACGACCACGGGAAGGGACTCGTCGAACTGGTGCTTCTCGGGCAGGATGCCGGTGACCACCTCGACCAGCGACTCGCCCTCGAGCTCCTCCTCGAAGCCGAGGCGGTTGAACGCGGAGAGCGCGTTGGGGCTGGCGAACGTGGTGATCCCGTCGACGTCGAGGCGGATGAGACCGTCTGCAGCACGCGGGGCGCCGCGACGGGGACCGGTGGGCGCGGACAGGTCGGGGAAGTCTCCGGACGCGATCATGCCGAACAGGTCGTCGGCGCAGTCGTTGAAGGTGATCTGCTGGCGGGAGGGCGTCCGCGCCTCGCCCAGGTTCGTGTGCCGGGTCAGGACGCCGATGGCGGACGGCTGTTCGCCGGCGCGCACGGGCTCGCGCACGATCGGCACCGCTCGCACGCGGGTGGGGGTCTCTTCGAACCAGTCCGGGGATGCCGAGTCGACGATCTGCCCGGTACTGAACGCCTCGCGGACCTGCGTCCGCCACTGCGGCCGCACCCGGTCGCCGACGATGTCGCGGTAGAAGAGCGTCGCGGCACTGGACGGGCGAGTGTGCGCGACGGCGATGAACGAATCGTCGGGCGTCGGCACCCAGATCACGATGTCGGCGAAGGCGAGGTCGCTGAGGAGCTGGCCGTCGCCGGCGAGCCGGTGCAACCACTCGACTTCGGCCTCACTGGAGCGCCCCTGGGCGTAGACGAGTTCGCTGAGTGTCGACACTCCCTCAGCCTACGGGACCGGCGCCCTCACTCCCTCGCCCGCGCGACGCGGCGCGAGTGCTCCCCCGAGCGTCGCACCGTTGTCGGGAGCGCGTCGCCGACGAAGCGCCGGATGCCGCCCACGAGTCCCGAGCGGGGTGCGGCATCGGCCACCGGCCGCGCCGCCAGCCTGGCGGCATCCGTCGCGCGAGCGTCGAGCGGGACGAACCACACATCGGACACCCCGGCGAACCGTTCCAGCGTGCGCCGGATCTGCCCGCGCGCGTCCGGGCCGAGCGCGCCGGGACGGAGCCGGTTGACGACGACGGAGACCGGCGCCTGCCCCACGACGGCCCGCATCTCGGCCGCGACCCTCAGGAACCGCGCGATCCCGAGCGGATCGGCCGAGACGACCGCCACGACCGCGTCTGCGCCGGCGAGGGCGGCCAGGGTGGCGGCATTGCGGCGGGGGCCCGAATCGAGGTCGCTGACGATCTCCTCGTCGCGCTCCAACGACGACGCCACATCGACCACGGTGTCCTGCGCCCACGTGCGGCAGGACTCCAGCGCCGCGGCCACGCCGGCCTCCGTCAGCTCCGGCCAGCGCGATGCCCGGTTCAGGCCCGGCAGCACCGCGATCTGCCCGTCACCGGCCGTCACCTGGATGCTGATCCGGTCGAGTTCGCGCTGATCGAGCAGGCCCCGCTCGGCCTGACGGCACGCGGCGGCGAACCCCGGCCCCTCCTCGGCGATGCCGAGCAGCATGGCGATCGACGGCGCGTGGGTGTCGGCATCCACCAGCGCGACCTCGCGTCCGCCGCGGGAAAGCTCGACGGCCAGCTCGGTGGCGATCGTCGTCCGTCCGGGCGCGCCCGCGGCGCTCCACACCGTCACCACCCGGCCGGTGCGCGCCTCGGCGGCCGGAAGAGGGGCCGGACCCCGGCCGAGGGCGTCGCCGATGGTCCAGGCGTCGGCATCGATGGGCAGGGGCGCCGCCGTGCCGAATGCCGCCGCTCGGCGCTCGTCGGCCGCCGTCGCGCACAGCGGGAGGATGCGCGCCCCGGCGCGGTCGCAGCGCCCGACCGCGCCCGCGGTGAGCGTGTGCCGGTGCGCCTCGAGCACGATGACGTCGCACCCGCGCAGCACCTCGTCGAGGCCGGTCGTCGCGGCGGCCGTCAGATCGTGCGGGGCGATACGCCCGCGGACCTCGTGCCCGATGCGCTCCAGCCGGTCGGCGATCAGAGCGCCCCGTTCGCCGTCCACGGCGACCACGACGGCCGTCATCGTCCGGATCCGTTCGACACCACCGAGACGGCCGACTCGTCGGCGATCGCGGCGAGCAGCGCCGCGACGTCGTCGCGTGGCACCACCAGTTCGACGCCCGCGCCCGCGCCGCCCATCACCCCCTTGTCGCGCGTGACGGAGGCCACGACCGCACCCGGCACGATCACCTGCGGGCGCTCGTACCCGCCCTGCGTCTTGGCCGCCGCCGCCCACACGTCGACCTCGGAGCCGTCATGGACGTCGCTGGGGACGTCCTGCGCGGTGTGCACGCTCACCGTCGTGGTCGCGGCGCCTTCGGTCGTCGTGACGGCGGATGCGGCGATGAGCTCGCCCGGAGCGATGACCCGGGTCGCGACGGCGCCGCCGTGCAGGGCCGACGGCGTGGTCAGGTAGAGGTCGCGCGATTCGCCCAGCGCCGCATCCGCGATCCGGAAGTCGGCGGCGTGGAGTGCCTGCCCGGGCAGGATCCGATGCGTCGCGACCAGCACGGGCGCGGTGCGGCGCGCCACGGTCACCACACCCCACACCCCGGCGATCGAGGAGGCGATGAGGACGATTCCGAGCAGCAGCCGGACATCGCGCCACGGACGATGGGGCCTGGGCGCACGGCGCGATGCGGGCGGCGCGTCCGAGTACGGGGAAGAGTCCAGCGCGGTCATGCCCTCCATCGTCACGCACATCGCCCGATCGACCGGAAAGTTATCCACAGGTGCGGGCCGCGCATTCCGGATCGTCGGCACCGGCGCGATAATCGATGCATGCCCGAGAGTCCGACGTTCAATGTGCGCATGATCACCCCGTCCCAAGTGGCGGAGTCGCTCAGCATCGACGTCGACGAGGTGATCGCGCTGATCATGGAGGGGCGCCTGCGCGGTGCCCGCGTCGGCTCGCCCCCGCAATGGCGCATCGACGAGGCGAGCGTCGTCGAGTACCTCGACGAGCAGATCGAAGAGGCGCGCCAGATCGCGCTGTGGAACCAGTCCAACGCGGCGAGCTTCCCGGAGGTGTGGGGCGCCGGATTCACCTCCCACGGAGTGTAGGGGCCCAGTCCGGCCCGTCGCGGTCGGTCACAGGTCACCGGCATCCAGCCGCACCCAGGCGACCGCGGCGAGGGGGATCATGCGCATGCCGCGCACGGCGGTCGCACGGCGGGGCGCTGCCGGGTCGTGCAGGGCGAGATCGAGGTGGTCGACACCGGCGCGATCGATCGTCCCGGACAGAGCGTGCCCGGTGCCCAGGTGCACCGTGACCGGCATCCGGCGGCGCGCGAGGTCACGCAGGACGAAGCCCGCGCCCATCCGTTCCACGAGCCGCGAACCGCGCGGCGGCGTCACCGCCGCGGTGCGGAGCAGGTCGGCCCGCGACATCCCCACCGACACGATCGAGCCGATCGGCACGACAAGCGTGCGGCGGTCCTCTCCGGCGACCGCGCACCAATCCTCGCCGACCAGCAGCACCCGTACCGACAGGCGCGCTCCGTCGGTGAGTTCGAGCGCCAGATCGGATGCGCCGTCTGCGGCCGAGCGCAAGCGCTCCCGCAGACTCAGCTTCGCGATGCGCAGTCGCTCCTGCTCGGCGGCCAGCGAGCGCTGCTCGGTCTCCAGGGCGGCGGCGAGCTGGCCCTCCAGGTCTTCGAAGACGTGATCCCAGTGCACGGCCCGAGCGTACGTGATCGCCCGGGACCGCCCCGGAATCCATCCACAGGCCGCCCGCAGGCCCGGGCGCCGGCTACTGCCGGTACGAGGACAGGAAGTTGCCGATGCGCTCGACGGCGTCCGCGAGGACACGCGGCTCCGGGAGCGTCACGATGCGGAAGTGGTCGGGCGTCGGCCAGTTGAAGCCGGTTCCCTGCACGACGAGCACGTGCTCGGCGACGAGCAGGTCGTAGACGAACTTCGCGTCGTCGCGGATCTCGTGCACCTCGGGGTCGAGGCGCGGGAAGGCGTAGAGCGCGCCCTGCGCCTTGTAGCACGACACACCGGGGATGGCTTCGAGGCCCTCCCAGCAGATGTCGCGCTGCTCGTGCAGGCGTCCGCTGGGAGCGATGAGGGCGTCGATCGACTGGACGCCGGACAGGGCGGCCTGCACGGCATGCTGCGCCGGCACGTTCGGGCAGAGCCGGGTGGATGCCAGCAGCTGGATGCCCTCGAGGAATCCCTGCGCGTGGCGCTTCGGGCCGGTGATGACGAGCCAGCCGCTGCGGTAGCCCGCCACGCGGTAGGTCTTGGACAGCCCGTTGAAGGTGAGGCAGAGAAGGTCGGGGGCGAGAGACGCGAGGTTGATGTGCTCGGCGTCGTCGAAGAGGATGCGGTCGTAGATCTCGTCGGCCAGCAGCAGCAGCGAGTTCTCGCGGGCGATCTGCACGATGCCCTCGAGCACCTCGCGGCGGTAGACGGCACCGGTGGGGTTGTTCGGGTTGATGACGACGATCGCCTTGGTGCGCGGCGTCACCTTGGCGCGGATGTCGTCGAGCACCGGCTGCCAGTCGTCCTGGGCGTCGCACAGGTAGTGCACGGGCGTGCCGCCGCCGAGGCTGGTCATGGCCGTCCACAGCGGATAGTCCGGCGACGGGATCAGCACCTCGTCGCCCTCGTCCAGCAGCGCCTGCATGGTCATGGTGATCAGCTCGGACACGCCGTTGCCGAGATACACGTCGTCGGGATCGAACTTGGGGAATCCGTCGATCTCCTCGTACCGCGAGACCACCGCGCGGCGGGCGGACATGATCCCGCGGCTGTCCGAGTAGCCGTGCGAGTGGGGCACGGCGTCGATCATGTCGCGCACGATCTGGTACGGGGCCTCGAACCCGAAGATCGCCGGGTTGCCCGTGTTGAGCTTCAGGATCGTGTGTCCGTCGGCCTCGAGCTTGTCGGCCTCGGCGAGCGCGGCCCCTCGGATCTCGTAGAGGACGTTCTGCAGCTTGGTCGACTGGTCGAGCGGGCGGAGGGGGCTCATCGGTTCAGGATATCCAGTCCTCGCGGCGGCCAATGACCGTCCCGTGGACCGGTGCCTTAGACGAAGCGGCGGGGGCATCCCGGGCGCCTAAGGCGCGTGCCCGGAAAGATACGGCATCCGCCCGATGAGCACGCACCCCCTTAGAGAGGAACGTCGTACCTGTCAGCAGAGACCGTTCCGGAAGCACCGGCGGCCCACACCCAGGGAGCATGAGATGAACAGCACCGCGTACACCGCCACCCTTCTCGACCAGCACCGCGCCGCCGAGCTCGACCGCTCCAACGCGCTGCGCCGCCGGCACGCCGAGCAGCTGGGCGTCGCCGACGCACCGGCCCGCATCGGCTTCGCGGCATCCATGCGGCGTCGCATCCGCGGACGCGAGGCCGCCCGGCAGGCCGCGCGGTCCCACCGCGTCGCGCACGTGCGCTGATGGGACCGCGAGCGGCGGCGCCGCCTCGCCCGAGTCGAGAAGGCGACGCCGGTGAGCCGGCTCAGGCGGCCTTCTTGCCGCCCTTGTCCGAGACCCAGACGATCCCCTCGGGCAGCGTGGGCACGATCTCGGTGCCGATCCTGCGCGCGAGGAGGTCGTCCAGGCGGTCGAGCGGTCCGATGAGGGTGCGTCCGCCGGCGCGGGCGACGCGGATGGCCGCATCGATCTTGGGCTGCATCGAGCCCTCCGCGAACTTCATGGCGGCGACGGCGTCCGCAGACGCGGTGAGGATGTCGCGCTGCTCCGGTGTGCCCCAGTTCTCGCTGACGTAGTCGCCGTCGGTCAGCATGATGAGGGTGTCGGCGGCGATGTCCGCGGCGAGCGCGGCACTGGCGGCATCCTTGTCCACGACGGCCTGCACTCCGACGTGGCGCCCCTTCGCGTCTTCGCGCACCGGAACCCCGCCGCCGCCGACGCACACCGCGAGGGTCCCGTCCTCGAGCAGCCGGCGGATGAGCGGGGCCTGGACGATCGCGATGGGATTGGGCGAGGGCACCACGCGGCGGAAGGCCTTGCCGTCCTTGGCGATCGTCCAGCGGTACTCCGCCGCCGCCTCGGCGGCATCCTGAGCGGAGTAGGTCGGGCCGATGAGCTTGGTGGGCCGGTCGAACGCCGGGTCGTTCTCGTCGACGACGGTGGTCGTGATGACCGCGGCGACCTCGCGCTGTCCGGCGAGCGCGTTGGAGAGCTCCTGCTGGACGACGTACCCGATCATGCCCTGCGTCTCGGCGCCGAGGATGTCCAGCGGGTAGGCCGCGACATCCTGATATGCGAGGTTCTGCAACGCGAGCAGACCCACCTGCGGACCGTTGCCGTGCGTGATGACCATCTCGTTGTCGCGGGCCAGCGAGGCGAGGGCCTCGCACGTCGACTTCACGTTCGAGCGCAGATACTCCGCGGTCATCGGCTCTCCGCGACGGGCGAGGGCGTTGCCCCCGAGTGCCACTACGACGCGCATGCTGTTCTCCTTGTCGAGGTCACCTGGCAACCCGCGCCAGGATGGTATTCCATTCGCATAAATGGTATACCTGTATCACCATCACGTAAAGACGCGCCGAGCCGAAGACCCGGCTCCGGGCGTCCAGGAGACAAGACGATGACCCCCGTCGCCACCCCGATCGCGACCCAGGCGATCAGTTGGGATGCCGCGCTCGCGCAGACGCTGGAGAGCGCGGCGGATCACCCCTTCGCGGACGGCTCCCATGCCACCGTGCACTCCGTCCACGCGCGCGTCGTCAACGTGCTGTGCGCCGGCGACCTCGTCGCGATCGTCGACGACTCGCTCGACGACGCCCCCGGCACGGTGCGGGTGCCCTCGGCTTCCTGGCAGAGCGACGTCGTCGTTCCCGGTGCCCCCGTGCGCATCGACGGCGCGGCGCTCGTGCTCCCCGCGCCCGGCGGCGAGATCGTCGTGCGCGCCGAGGGAGCCGCGGGCTGGATGCCCGTCCCTGCCGACCTCTGCTGCATCCCGACCGCGCAGCTCAGGGACGCCTCGGCACTCCTCGCGGAGGATCCCGGGCGCACCTCGCCCACGCCGTTCGGAGCCGCCGCCGCTGCGCTCCTCGCCCTGCGGGTCGAAGACCTGCGCACGGCCGTGCTGAACGGCGAACCCGCCGCCGTGACGGCCACGGCGCAGAGCCTCGTCGGTCTCGGCGAGGGACTCACTCCGACCGGCGACGACATCCTCTCCGGGCTCGCCTTCCTCGCCGCCCAGCCCGGGATGCGGCTGGGCGCCCACCTGCCCGCGATCGCCGCGGTCGACACCGACGCCACCACCCTCCTGGCTGCCGTGACCCTGCGTCACGCGCTGCGGGGACGGGCCCGACAGCGCATCCACGACCTCGCGCTCGCCATCGGCGGCGACCGGTCCGGCATCCTCCGTGCCGCCGCTCGCGTCCGCGAGATCGGCCACACGTCCGGCGAGGACCTCCTCACCGGCATCCGCCTCGCACTCGACCTCGAGGCCGCCCTTCGCGACGGCTCCCGCTGACGCCCGGAAAAGCTCCCCGGAAAGGACAACGATGACAAGGCACATCGAAATCAGGAAGAACACCTACCTCGACTCGGTCTCGCTCATGTCGATGAGCACCAAGGCCAATGCCGTCGCCGGCGTCACCCAGGCGCTGCTGGGCATGGCGACGCCGATGAACAAGGAGGTGCTGCTGAACGTCGGCGTGAGCGATCCCGCCATCGACGACGCGAAGCCGAGCGACCTGATGATCGTCATCGATGCGGGAGAGGACGCCATCGAGGCGGCGATCCAGGCGGTCGACGACATCCTGGCACGCAAGGACAAAGCCGCCGGCGAGTCCGCGCAGGTGCGCCACCGCACCTTGGACGGCGCATTCGAGGAGGCACCCGACAGCAACCTCGTGCTCATCTCCGTCAACGGCGCCTTCGCCGCACGCGAGGCCCGCAAGGCGCTGAACGCCGGCAAGCACGTGATGATCTTCTCCGACAACGTGTCGGTCGAGGACGAGCTCGCCCTGAAGCGCCTCGCCCACGAGAAGGGTCTGCTGGTCATGGGGCCCGACTGCGGCACGGCGATCATCAACGGCACGGGGCTGGCGTTCGCCAACGCCGTGCGCCGCGGGAACATCGGCATCGTCGGCGCGTCCGGCACCGGCAGCCAGGAGCTCTCGGTGCGCATCCACGACTTCGGCGGCGGCGTGTCGCAGCTGATCGGCACCGGGGGCCGGGATCTGTCCACCGAGATCGGCGGCATCTCGATGATCGACGGCATCACGGCGCTCGACGCCGACCCCGGGACAGACGTCATCGTCGTCGTCTCCAAGCCCCCGGCAGAGGACGTCGCCGAGCGCGTCCTCGCCGTCGCCGGCGCCGCCTCGAAGCCCGTGTTCGTGACCTTCCTGGGCTCCGACCGGACCGAGTCGGGCCACGCCGGCGTCACGATGGTCCAGGGCACGAAGGCCCTCGCGATCGCAGCCGTGGTCGCCGCCGGCGCAGACGAGGCGACCCTCGACACCCATCCCCTCAACCTGCCGCTCATCGACCAGGTGCGCGCCCGGCTCGCGCCCGAGCAGAAGTACGTGCGCGGGCTCTTCTGCGGCGGCACGCTCTGCGACGAGTCGATGTTCGCGGCTCTCGCGAAGTACGACAACGTCTACTCCAACATCCAGAAGGATCCGGCGCTGCGGATCGGCGCGATGGACGCGTCGCGCGAGCACACCTTCCTCGACATGGGCGATGACGACTTCACCAACGGTCGTCCGCATCCGATGATCGACCCGTCGCTGCGCCTGCAGCGCATCGTGCAGGAGGCCGAGGACCCCGAGGTGGGCGTCATCGCCATGGACTTCGTGCTCGGCTTCGGCGCCCACGAAGACCCCGTGGGCGTCACCATCCCGGCCATCGCCGAGGCCAAGGCCAAGGCGGCCGCCCGCGGTCAGCACCTCGAGATCCTCGGCTACGTGCTCGGCACCGACCTCGACACCCCGGAGATCGCCGGGCAGATCGCACAGCTGGAGCAGGCCGGCGTGACCATCGCGTCCTCCTCCACCAACCTCGGGCTGCTGGCCCGCGAATTCGTCGCGAAGGGTGACAACTGATGAGCGTGAACGAACTGTTCAGCACCGACCTCAAGCCGGTCAACCTCGGCCTCGACATGTTCGCCGACGACCTGCGCTCCCAGGGCGTCGAGCCCGTGCTCATGGACTGGACGCCGCCGGGCGGCGGAGACCCCGAGGTCATCTCGGCACTCAGTCGCCTCGAGGACCCGGCGGTCGCCGCCACGATCGACGCCGCCAACCAGGTGGCCCTCGACCGCATTCTGTCGGCGCAGCCGTTCCTGGAGGGCTTCGGCCAGGCGATCGACACGGTGCCGGGCTTGACCAAGACCACGATCCTGCACGCCGGTCCGCCGATCGAGTTCACCCGGATGTCCGGCCCGATGAAGGGCGCCGTGACCGGCGCGCTCGTGTTCGAAGGCCTGGCGAAGGATCTCGACGAGGCGTTCGCGCTCGCCTCCTCCGGCGAGATCACCTTCGACCCGTGCCACGAGCACCAGTCCGTCGGCTCGATGGCGGGCGTCACCAGCGCCAGCATGTGGGTCCACAAGGTCACCAACCGCACTCACGGCAACACCGCGTACACCAACCTGTCCGAGCAGCTGTCGAAGATCCTGCGCTTCGGGGCCAACGACCAGTCGGTCATCGACCGCCTGAACTGGATGCGGGACGTCTTCGGTCCGGTGCTGGCCGCCGCCATGGAGCTCAACACCGACGGCATCGACCTGCGGCTCATGCTCTCGCAGGCGCTGCACATGGGCGACGAGGCGCACAACCGCAACGTGGCCGGCACCACCCTGCTCATCCAGGCCCTGGCCCCGTACATCCTCGAGACGGACTTCACCACGAAGGAGAAGCGCGAGGTCTTCGACTTCGTCGCCTCCTCGGACTACTTCTCCGGCCCGACCTGGATGGTCACGGCGAAAGCGTCGCTGGATGCCGCGAACGGCATCGAGAACTCGACCGTCGTGACGACGATGGCCCGCAACGGCGTCGACTTCGGCATCCGGGTGTCCGGTACCGGCGGCCGGTGGTTCACCGGACCCGCGCAGCAGGTGGTCGGGCCGATGTTCGCCGGGTACACACCCGCGGACTCCGGGCTCGACATGGGTGACTCCGCGATCACCGAGACGTTCGGCATCGGCGGGTTCGCGATGGCCGCCGCGCCCGCGATCGTCGCGCTCGTCGGCGGCACCGTCGATGAGGCGATGGGCTACTCGCGCACCATGAACGCGATCACGACCGGCAACAACCCGAACGTGACCATCCCCGCGCTCGACTTCATGGGCGTGCCGACCGGCATCGACGTGCGCAAGGTCATGGAGACCGGCATCCTGCCGATCATCAACACCGCCATCGCACACAAGGACCCGGGCATCGGCATGATCGGTGCGGGCATCACCCACCCGCCGGTCGAGGCGTTCCAGAAGGCGCTGCGCGCCCTCGCGGACACCATCGCCTGACGCTCACCGCGAACGACGGAGGGGCGGTTCCCGATCGGGAACCGCCCCTCCGTCGTCGCTGCCTACTGCTTGCGGTTCTGCGCGCGGCGCGAGGCGCGGTTCGTCGCCGGGGCCGTCGAAGTCGGCTGGCCGAAGGCACCGCGCTCGACGGGCTGCTCCACCTCGGGGGCGGCCTGCGCCGCCGCCGCAGCGGCGGCATCCCGCACCCGGGCGGTCGCCGCCTGCTGCACCTGGCCGCGGTCGTTGCGCACCTCGACCTCGCCGGCATCGTTGGACGCCGAATACTCCAGGCCCTGCGCCGGGGCCGGGATGCCGCCCAGGCCCTTCGCCTCGACCTCGGTGTGCTCGGCATCCGGCTGGCGCACCTCGACCTCGAGGTTGTAGAGGAATCCGACCGACTCCTCCTTGATCTGCCCCATCATCGCCTGGAACATCTGGAAGCCCTCGCGCTGGTACTCGATGAGCGGGTCGCGCTGGGCCATCGCGCGCAGGCCGATGCCCTCCTTGAGGTAGTCCATCTCGTACAGGTGGTCGCGCCAGCGACGGTCGAGCACCTGCAGCACCACGCGGCGCTCGAGTTCGCGCATCGCCGCCTCGCCCAGGGCGTCCTCGCGGCGCCGGTACGCGACCTTGGCATCCGAGACGATCTCGCGCTTGAGACCGGCCGCGGTGATGCGGCCCTTCGTGCCGGCATCGGCGACGACCTCGTCGATGGAGACGTCGACCGGGTAGAGGGTCTTCAGCTCGGTCCAGAGGGCGTCGAAGTCCCAGCTCTCGTTGCTGCCCTCGGCCGTGCGGTCGTCGACGATCGCGCCGATCGCGTCTTCGATGAAGTGCTGCACGCGGTCGGCGATGTCGTCGCCCTCGAGCATGTGACGGCGGTCGGCGTAGATGGCCTCGCGCTGGCGGTTGAGGACGTCGTCGTACTTGAGCACGTTCTTGCGGATCTCGGCGTTGCGGCCCTCGACCTGGTTCTGCGCGCTGCGGATCGCGCGGGTCACCATGCCCGATTCGATCGCGACGTCGTCGGGGAAGTTCGTGCGCTGCAGGATCGCCTCGGCGGCACCGGACTGGAACAGGCGCATGAGGTCGTCGGTCAGCGACAGGTAGAACCGGCTCTCGCCCGGGTCGCCCTGGCGGCCGGAGCGTCCGCGCAGCTGGTTGTCGATGCGGCGGGACTCGTGGCGCTCGGTACCGAGCACGTAGAGGCCGCCGGCTTCGCGCACCTTCTCTGCTTCGGCGTCGATGCGCTCCTGCACGGCGCCGTAGACGGCGTCCCACTCGGCCTCGTAGGCGTCCGGCGTCTCGACCGGGTCGAGTCCCTTGGCCTTCATCTCGGACACGGCGATGAACTCGGCGTTGCCGCCGAGCATGATGTCGGTTCCGCGGCCGGCCATGTTGGTGGCGACGGTCACCGCACCCAGACGCCCGGCGCGGGCGACGATCTCGGCCTCGCGCGCGTGGTTCTTGGCGTTAAGCACCTCGTGCTTGACGCCCTTCTTCTTGAGGAGCCGCGACAGGTATTCGCTCTTCTCGACGCTCACCGTGCCGACGAGCACGGGCTGGCCGTCTTCGTGGCGACGGACGATGTCCTCGACGACCTGGTCGAACTTCGCCGTCTCGTTCTTGTAGACGAGGTCGGGCTGGTCCTTGCGGATCATCGGCTTGTTCGTCGGGATCGGCACCACGCCGAGCTTGTACGTCGACATGAACTCCGCCGCCTCGGTCTCGGCGGTACCGGTCATGCCGGCGAGCTTGTCGTACAGGCGGAAGTAGTTCTGCAGCGTCACCGTGGCGAGGGTCTGGTTCTCCGCCTTGACCGGGACGTCCTCCTTGGCCTCGATGGCCTGGTGGATGCCTTCGTTGTAGCGGCGTCCGACCAGGATGCGGCCGGTGTGCTCGTCGACGATCATGACCTCGTCGTTCATCACGACGTAGTCGGTGTCGCGCTTGAACAGGGCCAGCGCCTTGATCGAGTTGTTCAGGAACGAGATGAGCGGCGTGTTCGCGGACTCGTACAGGTTGTCGATGCCGAGGTAGTCCTCGACCTTCTCGATACCCGGCTCGAGCACGCCGACGGTGCGCTTCTTCTCGTCGACCTCGTAGTCGACGCCGGGCTCGAGGGTGCGGGCGATCTTCGCGAACTCGGTGAACCAGCGGTTCGCCTCCCCCGACGACGGACCCGAGATGATGAGCGGTGTGCGCGCTTCGTCGATGAGGATCGAGTCGACCTCGTCGACGATGGCGAAGAAGTGACCGCGCTGCACGAGGTCTTCCTTCTGCCAGGCCATGTTGTCGCGCAGGTAGTCGAAGCCGAACTCGTTGTTGGTGCCGTAGGTGATGTCGGCGTTGTACTGCTCGCGGCGCACCTCGGGCGTCTGGCCCGACACGATGATGCCCGTCGTCATGCCGAGGGCGCGGTAGACGCGGCCCATCAGCTCGGCCTGGTAGCTCGCGAGGAAGTCGTTGACCGTGACGACGTGGACGCCCTCTCCGGCGATCGCGTTGAGGTACACCGGGAACGCGGCGGTCAGCGTCTTTCCTTCACCGGTCTTCATCTCGGCGATGTTTCCGAGGTGGAGAGCGGCACCGCCCATCACCTGCACGTCGTAGGGGCGCTGGCCCAGCGTGCGCTTGGCCGCCTCGCGCACCGCGGCGAAGGCCTCGGGCATGAGGTGGTCGAGGGTCTCGCCGTTGGCGTGGCGCTCGCGCAGCACCCGGGTCTCGTCGCGCAGCTCCTCGTCGGAGAGCTTGGCGTATTCGTCTTCGAGGGCCGCGACGGCCTTGACCACCTGCTGCAGGCGCCTCAGCACCTTGCCTTCACCGGCGCGGAGCAGTTTCTCGAAGGGGTTCGCCACGGGGCATCTCCATCTAGTCAGGACGCGATCGGGCGGGTCGCGCACACAATCGCGGGCGCGCGGCATCCGCGCGCACACGATCACCATGTTATCCGTCTGTGACTTTGTGCTGGCTCAGAGCCGTGCATCCTGCATTTCCCGATATGTATATACTCGGCAATTACATACCGGGAATACCCCAGGAGGCATCATGTCGGTCCGCCAGTCGCTCCTCGCGATCCTCGACCAGGGACCCTGCTACGGCTATCAGCTGCGCACGGAGTTCGATCGCCGGACCGGATCCACGTGGCCCCTGAACGTCGGGCAGATCTACAACACTCTCGAGCGGCTCGACCGCGACGGGCTGGTGGAGAAGGGCGACACCGACGACCAGGGCCACGTCTACTGGCAGATCACCGAGGCCGGCCGGGCCGAAGTGCGCGAATGGCTCGATTCCCCCGTGGTGCGCAGCGCGGGCACGCGCGACGAGCTCGCCATCAAGCTCGCGGTCGCGGCGACGCTGCCGGGCGTGGATGTCGCCCACGTCATCCAGGCGCAGCGACGGGCGTCGCTCGCACAGCTGCAGGAACTCAACCGGGCCAAGTACGCCGGACCCGATCCGGACGGGCCGGAGGAGCTGGCCTGGTCGCTGGTGATCGACTCCATGATCTTCACGGCCGAGGCCGAGGTGCGCTGGCTCGACCACACCGAGCAGCGGCTCGCGCTGCATCCGCAGCACGCCATGGCCCTCGAGCTGTCGACCGCACGTCCGAAGCGCGGTCGGCCGAGCGCCCGAACCGATCAGAACGCGGCGGCAGGAGCCGGGCGATGAAAGGCCCGATCCTGCGCCTGGTCGGCGTCACCCAGCAGTACGGCGTCGGCGAGACCGCCGTGTCGGCACTCTCCGGCGTCGACCTCGAGGTCGCGCGGGGCGAGCTCGTCGCCATCATGGGCGCATCCGGCTCGGGAAAGTCGACCCTGCTGTCGATCGCCGGCGGACTCCAGCGGCCGACCGGCGGCGAAGTGATCGTCGAGGGACGCCACCTCTCGACGGCCTCCGCGAAGGAGCTCGCCCAGCTGCGCCGCCGCTCGCTCGGCTTCGTCTTCCAGGACTTCAATCTCATCCCCACTCTCACGGCGCAGGAGAACGTGACGCTGCCGCTCGAGCTCGATGGCTTCCGAGCCCGGGTGGCGCGCCGTGCGGGTCGGGATGCCCTCGCCTCGGTCGGGCTCGAAGACAAGGCCGACAGCTTCCCCGACGACCTCTCCGGCGGACAACAGCAACGCGTCGCCATCGCCCGGGCCGTGGTGGGCGGGCGCCGGCTGATCCTCGCCGACGAACCGACCGGCGCCCTGGACTCGGTCACCGGTGAGCTGGTGCTGCGGATGCTGCGCACACGGGTGGATGCCGGTGCGGGCGCGATTCTGGTGACCCACGAGGCCCGCCACGCGGCGTGGGCCGACCGGATCGTCTTTCTGCGCGACGGTCGGATCATCGATGAGTCGCGGCGGGATGCCGCCGACGCCCTGCTGACGGCGAGCGCCCGATGAGGCGCGGCCGGGGTCGCGCCTGGGCCCGGTGGCAGGTCGCCGGTCGATTGGCGCGGCGTCAGGTCTGGCGCGCGAAAGGGTCGAGCGCGCTCGTGCTGCTTCTCGTGGCGCTCCCCGTCGCCGGACTCGCCGGCGGAGCGGTCATGGTTCGAAGTCACATCGCCAGCCCGCAGCAGCGCGCCGACCTCGAACTCGGTCGGACAGGGGCGTGGTTGCAGGTCGTCGGCGGTGCGGATCCGACGCGCACACAGGATCCGCGGCGACCGTATGACAACACCGTGGCGCAGGATGCCGACGGAAGACCCGCGAACGCGGAGCGGCCGGCACCCACCAGCCCGGCAAGCGTGCTTCCCGCCGGCACCCGCACCATCGAGCTGCACGAGCAGGGATCCCTCTTCGTCAAGACGGCGACCGGGGTCGGTCAGGTCGCGGTCACAGCCGGCCCGGCGTGGGACCCCGCCCTCCGCGGTCGCTACGTCATCCTCGGCGGATCGGCGCCGGCGAATTCAAGCGAGGCGATGGTGACGCCCGGCATGCTGGACCGCCTGGGCGCGAAGATCGGCGACCGGGTCACTCTCGCGGATTCGGGCGCCGGCTACACGATCAGCGGCACGATGCGGCGCCTGGACCAGCTCGCATCGGATGAGGAGGTCTACCTGCCCTCGTCCGCACTCGGCGACGTCCCCGGCCTGGCCCGGTGGTACACCCCGGACTGGCAGCCGACGACCGCTCAGCTGGCTGATCTCAACCACGCCGGCTTCATCGCGTACGGTCGCGACCTCGCGACGCGGGCGGCGAACGGCGGCGACAACGAGACATCGCAGAACGTCTGGACGGCCCTGCTGATCGGCACGGTTGCCGCGGTCTTCTGCGGCTACCTCGTCGTCATGCTGGCGGGGGCGGCGTTCGCGGTCGCCGCACGCCGTCAGCAGCGTTCGCTCGCCGTGGCCGGGAGTGTCGGAGCGACGCCCGCGGACGCTTTCCGCGTCGTGTTGCTGCAAGGCACGGTGCTCGGCGCCGCCGGTGGACTGGTCGGCGCGACCGTGGGCGTCGGCCTCGCCGCTGCGGTACTGGCCGTCACCGACAACGGGGCGCTCGATACGTTCTGGGGGAACTGGGGCGTCAAGGTCCCCTGGAGCGTCCTCCTCGGCATCCTCATCTTCGCCGTGGTCGTGGGCACCGTCGCGGCCATCGTCCCGGCACGGGCGGCGACCAAGGGCGACACGCTCGGCGCCCTTCGTGGCGCGCGTCGGCCGGCCCGGCTGAACGCCCGCCGCCCTGTCTGGGGCGGACTGCTCATGGTCCTCGGACTCGCCGGCACGGTGGTCGGCGGCCTCACCCTCGCCGCGCTGAACCTGCACGAGCCCGTCGAGGACGAGCTGCCGCTGCGGTCCATCGCCCTGTGGGCGGTCGTGCTCAGCCCGGTCGTCTTCCAGATCGGGATGCTGCTGGCCGGGCACTGGGTGCTCACCGGGATCGCACGGGTGGCATCCCGCCTGGGATTCGCGCCACGACTCGCGAGCCGCGACGCCGCGGCCAATCCGTCCCGCGTGATCCCCGCCTTCGCAGCGATTGCGGTATGCGTGTTCCTGGCGTCATTCGCGCTGAGTGCGACCGCCACGTCGTCTGCTGCAAACTCGCGCATGTACTCCTGGAGCGGCCCGCTCGGCAGCGTGCAGGTTTCGGCATGGGGACAGGATGCCTCCCATGCCACCACCACCCTGCGCACCATCGACGATCTCCTTGCTCCCACGAATCCCACGTCCACGATCGTCCAGTACTTTCCGCAGGATGCTCCGACCGATCCCGGAACGGGCATCGGCGACCCGCACTTCGGCGTGTGGGCGACGTCTTCGCCGTGCAACGGATGTGCGACCGGAGACGCCGTCGTCTCGCCGGGGGCGGTGTCGGTGGTCGACCCCGACAAGCTGGGCGCGCTGCTCGATGTGTCGGTCCCGGCGCGGATCGTGGACCTGATGAAGCGTGGTGGCGCGGTCCAGGTCAGCTCGCCCCGCGACCCCTCGATCGGCAAGGAGGGCACGATCACGCTTCAGGAGTGGGCGACGAGTGCGCTGAACGACTACACGGAACGCATGACGAACCCGTCCGGGACGACCGGCGACCTGCCCCGGCCGAGGCGCTCGATCGAGCTGCCCTTCACGCGATTCGCCGCCGATCGAACATCCGGGACCGCCCAGGTGGTCATCGCCCCCGCCACCGCGAAGCGGCTCGGAATGACGGTCGTTCCCCAGTTCGTCGTGGCCGTCTATCCGCGTCCGATCGACACACCGACGCTGGATCGCCTCACCGCGGCGGCGAAGAACGTGCGGGTCGGGGAGTCCGGAACGCTGGATGTCCGCGCCGAGCGCGGACCTGACCCGGCCGCGCCCTGGCTGTGGCTCATCATGGCGGTGGCCGGGGTGCTCGTGATCGGCGCGAGCGCCGTCAGTCTCGGGCTGGCCCGATTCGAGCGCCGACCCGACGATGCGACACTCGCCGCCGTCGGCGCGAACCGGGGTGTGCGCCGACGCATCAATGCCTGGCAGGCGGGCATCATCGCGGGCATCGGCACCGTCGTCGGCACGATTGCGGGAGTCATCCCCGTGTGGGGGCTCCTGTCCGGCAACACGTACTTCCGGTTCGCTCAGGACGTTCCGTGGGTGTGGCTCATCCTGCTCGCGCTCGGGCTCCCGGCCCTCGTCGCCGTCGTGTCCTGGGCCGTGCCGCCGCGGCATCCGGACCTCACGCGCCGCACCGCGATCGCGTGAACCGTCCCTGCGTTTCGCGCCGAGACAGGTGAATCCCGCCGAGACCGATCACCGCCGCACCGGTCTCGGCGGCGAAGGCGTGTCTCGGCGCGTGGCGGAACCGCGTGATGCATGCCGCATCCGGACGCCGCCCGGCCGCGCAAGCTACCCTGAGATGTGTCCACTGACGAAATCGCGACCGAAGTCGCCGCACCCTCCGAGCCTCCGGCCCTGACGTTCTCCGACCTCGGATTGAGCGACGCGGTGCTCAAAGCGCTCCGCGACGTCGGGTACGAGACCCCGTCGGCCATCCAGGCCGCGACCATCCCGCCCCTGCTCGAAGGGCGCGACGTCGTCGGGCTCGCGCAGACGGGCACCGGCAAGACGGCCGCGTTCGCCCTGCCGATCATCGACCGGCTCGACCTCTCGCAGAAGACCCCGCAGGCGCTGGTGCTGGCCCCGACGCGCGAGCTCGCCCTCCAGGTCTGCGAGGCGTTCGAGCGCTATGCCGGCCACTTGAAGGGCGTGCACATCCTGCCCGTCTACGGCGGTCAGGGCTACGGAGTCCAGCTCTCGGCCCTGCGGCGCGGGGTGCACGTCGTCGTGGGCACGCCCGGGCGCATCATGGACCACCTCGACAAGGGCACGCTGGATCTGTCCGAGCTCAAGTACCTCGTGCTCGACGAAGCGGACGAGATGCTGAAGATGGGCTTCGCGGAGGATGTCGAGACCATCCTGGCCGAGACGCCCGCGACCAAGCAGGTCGCGCTGTTCTCGGCGACGATGCCCGCCGCGATCCGGCGCATGTCGTCGCAGTACCTGAACGACCCGCAGGAGATCACGGTCAAGTCCAAGACGACGACGTCCGCGACGATCACGCAGCGCTACCTGATCGTGTCGTACCAGCAGAAGATCGACGCGCTCACCCGCATCCTCGAGGTCGAGAACTTCGAGGGCATGATCATCTTCGCGCGCACCAAGAGCGCCACGGAGGAAGTCGCCGAGAAGCTGCGCGCCCGCGGATACTCGGCCGCCGCGATCAACGGCGACATCGCGCAGGCGCAGCGGGAGCGCACGGTCAACCAGCTGAAGTCGGGAAAGCTCGACATCCTCGTCGCGACGGACGTCGCGGCGCGGGGCCTGGACGTCGAGAGAATCTCGCACGTCGTGAACTTCGACATCCCGACCGACACCGAGTCGTACGTGCACCGCATCGGCCGCACCGGGCGCGCCGGCCGCACGGGCGACGCGATCAGCTTCGTGACGCCGCGCGAGCGCGGTCTCGTACGGTCCATCGAACGGGCGACGCGCCAGACGCTCACCCAGATGCAGCTGCCCACGGCCGAGGACGTCAACGTCACGCGACTCGCGCGCTTCGACGACCGCATCACGGAGGCCCTCGGGCAGACCGAGCGCATCGACGGCTTCCGCGACATCATCGCCCACTACGTGCGCCATCACGACGTACCCGAGACGGATGTCGCCGCCGCGCTGGCCGTCGTCGCCCAGGGCGAGTCGCCCCTGCTGCTCGACCCCGAACCCGAGCGCCCCGCGCGCGGAGAACGGGCGGAGCGCGAAGGGCGCTTCGACCGGGAAGACGGCCGACGCGACGACCGGCGGCGGCCGTCGTCCGCGGGCATGGCCACCTACCGGATCGCCGTCGGAAAGCGGCACCGTGTGGAGCCGCGTCAGATCGTCGGGGCGCTCGCCAATGAGGGCGGCCTGCGTCGCGGCGATTTCGGCGCGATCCAGATCCGTCCGGACTTCTCGCTCGTCGAGCTGCCGGCGGACCTGCCGCGCGAGACCCTCGAGCGCCTCACCGACACCCGGATCTCGGGCAAGCTGATCGAGCTGCGCCTCGACACCGGTGCTCCCGTCCGCCGCTCGGGCGATCGCGCCGAGCGCGCTGACCGTCCCCCGCGCAAGCCCCGCCACTCCGCCGAGCGCCGCCGCGACGACGCCTGACGTCGAGGATCAGCGGCCGCGACGGCGCCACCAGGCGTACGCGGCCGCGATCACCACGATCACGGTGCCGAGCCCGGCGATGAGGAACACGTCGGAGAGATCGGACGACATGGTTGCTCCTCGTGGTCTCGTCGCGCTCGGCGGGTCCCGGCCGGTCAGCGGATGACGGTCAGCCCGTCGGCGACGATACGCCCGTCGTGGACGACGGTGCGGTCCGTGCCGCGATCCATCACCGCCGCCGTCGGCGTTTCGCCGTCCACGAGCACCAGGTCGGCGCGGTCGCCGACGGCGACGCCCGGACGATCGCCGACGCCCGTGACCCGCGGGCTCTCGTGCGACATGATGCTCGCGCCGCCCATCGTGCCGACCGCGAGCGCCAGCTCGATGTGGTCATCGCGGCGGTAGCCGTTCGTGAACGCGAGCTGCCACGTGCGATCGAGCATGTCGCAGTCGCCGTACGGGCTCCAGTAGTCCCGCTGGCCGTCCTCCCCGAGGCCCACGCGCACGCCGGACTCCACGAGCCGCACGAGCGACAGCTGGTTGCTCGCCGAGGGCGCGACCGTGGCCATCGCGACATCCAGCTCGGCGAACTCGTCGATGAGGCGCCGCGACACCGACTCGGAGACACCGCCGAGGTCGTACGCGTGCGACATCGTCACCTTGCCCTGCATCCCCAGGGCCCGCGTCCGCTCGAGCACGAGGTCCGTGCTGAACACGCCCAGCTCGCCCGGCTCATGCAGGTGGATGTCGACCTCGACCTGGTACTTCTCGGCGAGGCCGAAAACGATGTCGAGATGCCGGACCGGATCCCGGTCGAGCTGGCACGGGTCGATGCCGCCCATGACGTCCGCGCCCTCCGCGAGCGCCGCCTCGAGGACCTCGACGGTGCCCTCCTCGCGGAGGATGCCGGCCTGCGGGAAGATCATCACCTGCACGTCGGCGTGGTCACGAAACCGCTCCTTGGCCGCGACCACCGAGTGGTACTTGCCCAGACGGCAGTCGACGTCCACCTGGGCGTACGTGCGCACGCGGGTCGTTCCCCTGGCGATCATCCGCTCCAGCGTTCCGGCCACGATCTCGGCGTGCGGGACGTCGGTCTTGCGCCAGTTCTCGCGGTCGTTCATCATCATCCCCCACACCCCGGGTCGTCCCGTGTGGGGACGGAACGGCAAGCCGATCCGGCTGGAGTCGAGGTGGACGTGCACGTCGCTGAACGAGGGCAGCGCGAGGCGCCCGCGACCGTCGACCTCGTCGGCGCCGACCGGGTCCGCGGACGCGGGCCGCACCCCGGCGATGCGCGGGCCCTCGATCACGAGATCGGACAGCTCTCCGCCCCACGGGCGCACGTTGCGAATATTCATCAGACGATTCTCCCGTGCCGGTCGCCCGCCGACAAGCCGAGGGGGCTGCGCGCGCGAAGATGCCCCGGGCCGCAGCCCGGGGCATCCGGAATCCGTCCTACGACGCGAGCTCCTCGGCCGGGGGCGCGACGGTCGCGAGCGAGATCTGTCCGTAGTCCCACCCCTTGCGGCGGTAGACGACGCTCGGGTGGTCGGTGCGCACGTCGATGAACAGGAAGAAGTCGTGGCCGACCAGCTCCATGCGGTCGACGGCGTCTTCCACCGTCATCCACTCCGCATCGAAGTGCTTCGTGCGGATGACGACGGGCGTGTAGCCCTCTTCGTCTTCGTTGCTGCGGATGATCGGGACCTCGCCGGTCGCGACGGCGTGCAGCACGTCGACGGACGCCGGCTGGATGTCCGTTCCGTGGATGGCTCCGGTGCCCTTGTCGAGGTGCGCGCCGCGCGGGTGCTTGCGGGCACCGACGCGCTTGTCCTTCGCGCGCCGCACCTGTTCGGAAAGCTTGTCGACGGCGAGGTCGAGTGCCGTGAACTTGTCACCGTCCACTGCCTCGGCACGAACGAGCGGACCTTTGCCGGTGAGCGTCAGCTCGACGGTCGAGTCCTCGCGTTCGCCATTGTGGTAGGCGCGGTGAGTGACCTTCACGTCCAGGCGCTGTGCGCGCGGGGCGAGGTGCTCGATGCGGGCGGCCTTCTCGTCCACGATTCCGCGGAACCGATCCGAGATGCTCACGCCCACGCCGACGATGCTGGTTTCCATCCTTGCCTCCTTGCTCCGGTCCGGCCGGGAAGGACCGGACAATCGGTCGCCTTGTGTGCCCCCCACCGTAGTCGGGACTCCCCGCCCTGTCACCCCGTTTTGCGAATGATTTCACCCGATGATTCGTGTGTGCGTCACCTCGGCGTTCCTTCTGATTCATCTCGGCGTGGCGTCGCTGCCAGCGCGGCGATGGCGACTAATGAGGCACCGGCGGCCAGGAGCGTACGACGGGCCTCGGCGAGCGTCGCCCCGGTCGTGATGACGTCGTCGACCAGCAGGATGCCTCGCCCGTGCACCCCGCGGGCTCTCATGCTCCCGGCCACGTTCCGGCGCCGGGCCTCCCGGTCGAGGCCCCGCTGGTCGCCGGTCGCCCGTGCCGCAAGCAGCAGTCGCGCCGGATGCAGCCCGGCCCGCGAGGCGAGCAGTTCGACCGGGCGGAAGCCCCGGCGTCGCAATCCGGCCCGGGACGCGGGAACACACACGACGGTCCATCCGCCCGGTGCCGCAGCCGGCGGACACTCGGCGACGGCCGCCGCCGCCGCCGCGCGGAGCGCGCCGGCGAGGGGGCGGGCGAGGCCCGTGCGCCCCTCCTCCTTGAACGCGCGGATGGTGCGGGCGCGAGGACCGTCGAAGACGAGTCCGGCGTGCGCGGCGAAGCCGGCGACCGGTCGCCGGCGCACCCGGGGCGCCAGCGCCGACCGACACGGCTCGCACAGGCCGATCCCCCCGGTCGTGCACCCCGCGCAGTGCACGGGAAGGATCAGTGCGAGCGCGTCGGCCGCCGCACGGCGCAGCGACGGCACGGCCCGGGCGGCCAAGTCATCCGGAAGGAGGGTCATCACCCGATCATCGTGGCAACAGGCGGGATCGCGCCGGTGGCATCCATCCGCCTGTGGATGACGGCGCGGCGACACGGCGGGCCTGTGGAGAACGGACCCCCGGAGGCGGCTACTGCGGCAGCCCCTGCACCGTGCCCAGCACGGTGATGCCCGCGGCGGCCAGTTCCCAGTTCGAGCCGCGTTGGTTGTACAGCGTGCCGTCGGCGCTGCGGACACGCACCACCGTGCCGGTGGAACCGGCGATCGTCGCCGCCCCCGACGGGCCCGCGGTGCCGGTCGCCGGTCCGCCGATCGTCTGCGCGACGACAGTGAGACCCGCGGAGTCGTGGGCGACGACGCCCACCGTCGTGTCGTCGAGCCAGGTCAGGTCGATGCCGTTGCCGGGAAGGGTGCCGAGGAGCATCGGCTGGCCGAGGCTCTGCGGAGCGCCGTCCGTGCCGCGCACGATGCCGGCGACCTCCACCTGCGGCTGACCGCCGACCGTGACGATCGCCGCGAGCCGGGTGCCGTCCCGAGAGACCGACATCGCCGTGAGGTGGGATGCCTCCGGCCAGGCGCCCGCCACCGAGATCTGCCGACCCGCCGGGTTGTACGCGTGCACCGCCGCGGGGGCTGACGCCGGTGCGCTCCAGATGTACCCCTGGGGGTCGATCCCCGGCGCGACGAGGCCGCTGCGATGATCGAGCAGGAGTGCCTGCCCCTTGGCCGGAACCCGCTGCACCGCACCGCTGCGATCGCGCACCGCCGCGGTGGTCTGGTCGGCCGAGATCTGCATCGCGGTCGGACCGGTGTGCGCGATCGCGGGTGACAGCCCCGGGATCTGGTCGACGCCGGTGCCGTTGGACTGCAGGTATCCCACGCCCTTTCCCGTCTGCACGAACGGCTGCGCCCGAATCGCGGTGGATGCCGTGGACACCGCGTGCGCCGCGAGGGTCGTCCCGCCGGCGGTCATCGCGACCTCGCTCACGCCAGCGGTCTTCAGGCTCGCCTCCAGCTGGGTCTGCATCCGGTCGAGGGTCGTCTGCTGTGCGGCGAGCGCGCCGCCGGACAGCGGCACCTTCGCGGCCCCGCTGTCGACGGCGACAGACGGAGGGTCCAGCGCGACGTTGTCCGGGAACGCGCTGGCGATGCTGCCGGCCAGCCAGGGACTGGGCTTACCGTCGATGAGCTCCTTCGCGATCTGCGTGACCGCGTTCGTGGCCGGGAACCAGCGCACGTCGGGCACGAGGTACTTCCAGGTTGGGTCGAAATACATCAGCTCGTACTGGCGGTACACGCTGCCGAACTGGTCGGCGCCGAGCACGACGCCGTTCGGCGCCTTGGAGATGCGCCACTGGCCGTCGACCTTCACCAGGGTGAACGGAAGCGGCGTCTGACCGCCCTCGGACGGCGTGTAGGCGCCGGTGGCATCCACCCCCGCGGTGGGCGAGGCGGTCAGCGTCACCTGGTTGTTACTCGGGCTCGCGTAGCGCCGCTGGGACCGGTCGTCGATCGTCACGCTCGCCCGCGGATCCCACTTGTTCTTCAAAATGGGCGCGAGGTAGAGCCTGGCGGTCGCCCAGTTGTCCTGCGGACCCGATCCGGCATCGATGAAACCCTGCACGATCTGCTCGGGGGACGCGCCGGTCTGGGGCTTCTGCGGCGTGAACGTGAAGTCCGGCGGCGCGACCGCGCCAGGAGGCAGCCCCTCCTGCACCGGGCCGCTCGTCGGCAGGCCCGCGCACGCGGTGAGTGCGCCCAGCAGCACGGCCACCAGCATCAGGATGCCCCCGCGCCGCGCACCCCTGCGAGCATTCGGCCGACGGCTCATGAGCCCGCCTCCGTCCGCGGCAGCACGATCGGCTGGGTCACTCCCAGACTGTCGAACGAGGGCGACTCGTCGCCCGGGTCGGTCGGCACCGGCGAGCGCCCGTCGAATGCCTGACCCGGACGGGGAAGGGTGAGAACGAAGTTCGTGCCGCGGCCGGGCTGCGACCACACCGTCAGGGTGCCGCCGTGGAGGGTCGCGTCACCGAGCGAGATGGAGAGTCCGAGTCCGGTCCCGCCGATCGTCCGCTTGCGCGACGGATCCGCGCGCCAGAACCGGTCGAACACCCGCTCGGCATCCGCCGGCGTCATCCCCATCCCGAAGTCGCGGACGCCGATGGCGACGGCCTGCTGGTCGCTGTCGACGGTGACCACGATCGGCTTGCCCTCGCCGTGCTCGATGGCGTTGCCGAGGAGGTTGCGCACGATCCGCCGCACCCGCCGCGGGTCCATCTCGACCGGCGAGTACCCGCCGGGTGCGACCAGGCGCACGTCGGTGCCGAACTGCTCGGCCAGCTGCGCCATGGACCCGATCACGTCCTCCGCGAGGTGGGCCAGACTCGTGGGCTCGAGTTCGAGCTGCACCGATCCGGCGTCGTAGCGGCTGATCTCGAGCAGATCGGTCAGCAGCACCTCGAAGCGCTGCACCTGCGTGTGCAGCAGTTCGGCGGACCGGGACATCGCCGGGTCGAATTCGTCGCGGTGGTCGTTGAGCACGTCCGAGGCGAGCTTGATGGTCGTCAGCGGCGTGCGCAACTCGTGCGAGACGTCCGACACGAACCTCTGCTGCACGAGCGACAGGTCGCCGAGCTCCTTGATCTGCGACTGGATGCTGTCGGCCATCGCGTTGAACGACCGGCCGAGCGTGGCGAGTTCGTCATCGCCGTGCACCGCGAGCCGCACGTCGAGGTTGCCCGCGGCGAGTTCGGCGCTGGTGTCGGCGGCCTGCCGGATCGGGGTGGTCACCGATCGCAGCACGAACCACGAGATCGCTGCGATGAGCAGCACGAGCGCCGTGCCGACGATCCACAGCGTCGCCTGGACGAACGAGAGCGTCTGGGATGCCACGGACAGGTCGAACGCGAGATAAAGCTCGTAGGGGCCGACGTCCGGCACCACGAGCTGCTGCCCCACGATGATGCCCGGCATCGTGTGACCGGTGCCGTCCGGGAGCGCGACCGACTGCCACCACTGGGTGTCGGAGCGCGTCGACGAGCGCACGTGCTTGCGCAGCTGGGGAGAGATGAGCTCCGGGTCCAGACCGTCGGTGTGGATGTCCTGCAGCGCCAGCTGGGACGACGACGTGCTGATGCGGATGACCGCGATCCGATCCGTGGAGGACTGCTGCGCGATCGAGCGCGCCACCGACTGGATGAGGTTCTGGATCTGCACCGGGTCGCCCTGCACGACCGCGTCGTCCAGGGTCGTCTGGGCGGTGTCGGTGGCCCGCCGGGAGTCCGAGAGCACCTGGTCGCGGCGCGAGTTGAAGAGATCGTTCTGGATGGCGAGCGCCATCGAGATGCATGCGACCAGGATGGTCAGCGCGGTCAGCGCGAGCGCGACCAGCACCGTGCGGAAGCGCAGCGAGCGGTGCCACAGCTGGGCGAGGTTGTCGGGCCAGGCGCGCCAGTCCCGCCAGGTGCGCAGGCGCAGCTGGGCCGCACCCGGCGCAGCCTCCTCGGCGTGCGGCATCCTCAGCATCCCGCTCTCCGTCGCCTGCACCCGGGGCCTGGGCTACCGGGACCGGCCGGCCCGGTAGCCGACGCCGCGCACCGTGGTGATGATGCGCGGGTTGTCGGGGTCGGCCTCGATCTTGGCCCGCAGCCGCTGCACGTGCACGTTCACCAGGCGCGTGTCGGCCTTGTAGTGGTAGCCCCAGACCTGTTCCAGCAGCGCCTCGCGGGAGAACACCTGCTGCGGCTTGGAGGCGAGTGCGACGAGGAGATCGAACTCCAGCGGGGTGAGCGGGATGACCTCGTCCTCCCGCCGCACCTCGTGCCCGGAGACGTCCACGACGAGATCGCCGATATGCATCGCCTCGGGCTGCACGGTCACGGCAGGCCGCAGCCGGGTGCGGATCCGGGCGACGAGCTCCTTCGGGTTGAAGGGCTTGACGATGTAGTCGTCGGCTCCGGCCTCGAGCCCGGCCACCACATCTTCGGCGTCGGCGCGGGCCGTGAGCATGATGATCGGCACTCCCGACTCGGCGCGGATGCGCGTGCAGATCTCCGTGCCGTCCATGCCCGGCAGCATGAGGTCCAGGAGGACGAGGTCGGGCTCCTCGGCGCGCCAGGTGTCGAGCGCCTCGGCTCCGTCGGCGCAGAACACGACCTCGAAGCCCTCGGTCTCGAGGACGATGCCGATCATCTCTGCCAGGGCCGTGTCGTCGTCGACCACCAGGATCCGTGAAGTCATGGCTGTGGGTACACATCCTTCGTCCGTCGGGGCGCGCGCGGATAGCGGTCCCCAAGATTCCGGATCAAGGCTAGTCCAGAGACCCGGCATCGCGGTTCAGGCTGCCGATCGGCCGATCTCGACGGCCGGTGTCGGGAGCGTGTGTCACGATGGACGCACGACGCTTCGAGGAGTCGCCATGAGCGCATATCCGACCTGGACCCCGGCATCCCGCCCGGGGATCGTGCCGTTGCACCCGCTCGGATTCGGCACGATCCTGGGGCGCTCGTTCGCCGCGCTGCGGCACAACCCGCGGGTCCTGCTCGGGTTCGCGCTCGCCGTGCAGGGCGCCGCCTATCTGATCGGCATCGCGCTGGTCGGCGGCGTGTCGTTCGCCATGTTCTCGCGTCTGGACAACGTGCAGCCGGGCTCCAGCGCGTACGACCAGATCATGGCCGGATCGGTCGGCGTCACGGTGCTCGTCGCCGTCGTGGTGAGCCTGCTGATGGGCGCGTTCGGGGTGCTGGTGCAGGGCGTCGTCGTGATCGACGTCGCCCGCGGCGTGCTCGCCGAACGACCGACGCTGCGTGAGATCTGGGCGCAGGTGCGTCCGGTGGCCTGGCGGCTCATCGGCTACGCCGCCCTGCTCACACTGGCCGCCATGATCGGAGTCGCCCTGGCCGCCGCGGTCGGCGTCGGCGTCGGTGCGGCCCTCGGCGCGGGAGCGGCAGGATGGGCGGTCGGCGTCCTGCTGACCGTGCTCGCTCTCACGGCGGGGCTGCCGGTGTGGCTGTGGCTGAGCGCCAAGCTCGCCCTCGTGCCGGCCGCGATCCTGCTCGAACGGGCAACGGTCATGGGCGGCATCGCACGATCCTGGCGGCTCACGCGGCGCCGTTTCTGGGCCGTACTGGGCGTCATCGTCGTGATCTGGCTGGCGTTCTTCGCCCTCGGCCAGGTGGTCGCGGTGCCCTTCTCGCTGATCGGCAGTCTCACCGGCAGCGTCATCGCCCCGACCGGCGGCGACACGCAGGGCCTCGTGGTGCAGATCGTCGTGTCCGCGATCGTCCAGGTCGTCGTGCTGATCATCCAGCTCGTCGGGTCGATCGTCCAGTCGACGGCATCCTGCCTGCTCTACGTGGACTGCCGCATGCGCCACGAGGGACTCGATCTCGACCTGCTCGCGTTCGTCGAACGGCGGGATGCCGGTGAAGAGGACCTGCCCGACCCGTTCACCGCCGGAATCGGACGCATCGCCGCCCCGCGTCTCGCCGCGCCGCCCGCACCCTGGGGGCCGCCGCCGCAGCCGGCGTGGGGCCCGCCGCCGCAGGGTGCGTCCGCCCCCTGGGGCCCGCCCCCGCAGCCCCCGCAGGCCGCGCCCGCTGCCACCCCGCCCACGCCGGGCGAAGCGGCTCCCCCGCCCCCGATGGCGCCGCCGCGCTGATGCGCCCGCTGTCCGACTCCGCGCCGCCGCTCACGCCCGACGGCGCGACGGCGCAGAGCTGGGCGCGCGAAGAACTCCGCGATCCCGCCTACGCCGCCGCGCACCCGACGGCGTTCGACCGGTTCGCGCGTTCCGTGCAGGAGTTCTTCCTGCACCTGTTCGACGCGGGCGCCCCCGGCGATTCCGGACGCTGGCTGGCGGTCATCGCCTGCGTCGTCCTGGTCGTCCTGCTGATCGTCGCCGTCGTGCTGTGGGGCCGTCCTCGCGCACGTCGGCGCGCCGCCGCGGGCGACGAGCCGTCGCTGTTCGGCGACGTCGAGCATCGCACCGCCGCGCAGCTGCGCAAGGCGGCCGCCGCCGCGGCGGACCGCGCCGACTGGGACACCGCGGTCATCCTCCGTCAGCGCGCGCTGGCCCGCGGACTGGCCGAACGAGGCCTGCTCGACACCCCTCCGGGCACCACCGTGCACGGATTCGCACGCAGCGCCGCCGTCCTGCTGCCCGACCTGCGCGACGAGCTGGATGCCGCCGCGACCGCGTTCGACGACGTGCGATACCTGCGACTCCCGGGCACGGCCGAGAGGTACGCACGGGTGGCGCACGTGGATGATGCCGCGGCATCCCGGACCGTGGCGGCCGAGGCGACGACGTGACGGCGCTGCAGACGACGCCCACGCCGACCGGCGCTCCCGCGGGGGCACTGGCCCCGCGGCGCGGACGCGCGATCGCCGGCTGGGCGGCGATCGCCGTCGCACTCGTGGTGATCGTCGGACTCGGCGCACTGATCACGCCGCGGCCGTCGACGTCGCAGGGCACGCTCGATCCCCGTTCGACCGGCGCCGACGGCGCACGGGCGCTCGTCAGCATCCTCGAGAAGCACGGCGTCACCGTCCAGATCGTCACCGACCCGGTCGCGGCGCACGACGCGCTCGAGAAGACGCCGGCGACCCTCTGGCTGCCCGACAGCCCGGCGCTCACCGTCGCCGATCTCCTCGCGCTGACCAAGCAGGCGGCCGGCACGGTCGTCGGCGACCCCGCGGCCCGCAGCGCCCGGGTCCTCTTCGGCGCGACGCTCGCCGGGTACGGGCGGGGCGTGGTCTCTCCGGCGTGCACCCTGCCCGCCGCGCAGCGCGCGGGCGGCATCTCTCCGGGCGTCCTGTTCCGCGCGACCGGCGCGGACACGTCCTCCTGCTACCCGCAGGGCGACGCCGTGGGCCTCGTCACCCGCACCGACGGCGCCCGGCAGGACACCATCGTCGACGGGACCCGGCTGTTCACCAACGAGCACCTCGGCGAGAACGGCAACGCCGCCCTCGCGATCAACCTCCTCGGTGCGCGCGACACCCTCGTCTGGCTCGCGCCGGAGGGGGGCAATGCCGGCGCCGCGCCGACCCTGGCCGATCTCACCCCCGGCTGGGTGACCCCGCTCGTCGTGCTCGGCTTCGCCACGGCCCTCGCCGCCGCGATCTGGCGCGGACGCCGCTTCGGTCCGCTCGTGGCCGAGCGCCTGCCGGTGACCGTGCGCGCCTCCGAGACCGCGGAGGGTCGTGCCCACCTGTACGCGCGCGCCGCCGATCCGGCCCACGCCTACGAGCTGCTGCGGGCCGCGGCCGCGCGCCGCATCGCCACAGCCCTCGGACTCGGCCGCCGAGCCTCCGCCGGCGAGGTCGCCGATGCGGCGGCCGCCGTGACCGGCCGATCCCGCGCCGACGTGCGCACCCTGCTCGTGGATGCCCGGCCCGGCGACGACCGTGCGCTCGTCGACCTCGCCACCCGTCTGTACGCCCTCGAGAACGCCGTGCATGCGGCGATCCTCCCGGAAGGAACCGCCCGTGACCGATGACCAGTCCCTCCGCGACGCCATGCTGAGCGTGCGCGACGAGATCTCCCGTGCCGTCGTGGGGCAGGATGCCGCCGTCAGCGGCCTGCTCGTGGCGCTCCTCAGCCGGGGCCACGTGCTCCTGGAGGGGGTGCCGGGCGTTGCGAAGACGCTGCTGGTGCGCTCGTTCAGCCGCGCGCTCGGGCTGGACACCACCCGCATCCAGTTCACCCCCGACCTGATGCCCGGTGACGTGACCGGATCGCTGATCTACGACGCCCGCACCGGCGAGTTCGAGTTCCGGCCCGGGCCGGTGTTCACCAGCGTCCTCCTCGCGGACGAGATCAACCGCACCCCGCCCAAGACGCAGTCCGCGCTGCTGGAGGCGATGGCCGAGCGCCAGGTGTCGGCCGACGGCGTGACCCGTCCCCTTCCCGATCCGTTCCTGGTCGCGGCGACGCAGAACCCGATCGAGCACGAGGGCACCTACGTGCTGCCCGAGGCGCAGCAGGACCGCTTCCTGCTCAAGCTCACCGTGGGCGTCCCCGATCGCGACGCCGAGGTCACGCTGCTGCGCCGGCACGCCGGCGGGTTCGACCCGCAGCGACTGGACGTGGTCCGCCCGGTCGCGGACGCCGCCGTCATCCAGGCGGCGCAGCGGGCGGCGGGCGCCGTGCAGGCCGCCGACGACGTGCTGGCCTACGTGGTCGACCTCGCCCGGGCGACGCGTCAGAGCCCGTCGGTGCAGCTCGGAGTCAGCCCGCGGGCCACCACCGCCCTGCTTGCGGCGGCGAAGTCGTGGGCCTGGCTCAGCGGGTCGCCCGCGATCACCCCCGATCACGTCCAGACGATGCTGGTGCCGGCGTGGCGCCACCGGATCCGGCTGCGCCCCGACGCCGAGCTCGAGGGCGTCTCGGTCGATTCCGTGCTGGCCGCCGTGGTGCAGCAGACCCGGGTGCCGATCTGAATGTTCGTCACCGGCCGACTCGTCGTGCTCGTCGCCGTCGGCGCCGTGCCGCTGGTGGTGCTGACCTCCGCCGGCCTGGCGCCCTGGGCGGTGCTGGGCGGGTGGCTGGTGCTGTGCCTGGCGTCGACCGCGCTGGATGCCGCGGCCGCGGCAAGTCCGCGCCTTCTCAGCCTCACCCGGTCCGTCCCGCCCCGGGCGCGCCTCGGGATGCCCGTCGACACCACAATCGCGGTGCGCAACACGGGCCCCCGCAGGCTGCGCGGCCAGCTGCGCGACGCGTGGCAGCCCACCGCCGGCGCGCCCCTGCGTCGCGAACGGCTGAGCATCGGGCCCGGTGAGACGCAGACGCTCGGCATCCCGCTGCTGCCCCGACGGCGCGGAGAGCTCCGCAGCGAGTTCGTCGCGGTGCGAAGCAGCGGGCCCCTGGGACTGGCCGGGCGGCAGCGCCGACTGGACGTCCCGGCCGCCCTGCGGGTGCTCCCGCCGTTCGCCTCGCGCCGTCATCTCGCCTCCCGCGTCGCGCGGCTCGACGAACTCGACGGCGCCACGAGCGTGCAGGTGCGCGGCCAGGGCACCGAGTTCGACAGCCTGCGCCCGTACGTGCGCGGCGACGACGTCCGCTCGATCGACTGGCGCGCCACGGCGCGCGCCGGAACGACGATGCTGCGCACGTGGCGCCCGGAGCGCGACCGGCACGTGGTCGTCGTGGTCGACACCGGCCGCACCTCGGCGGCGCGGGTCGGGGACGGCGTGCGGCTGGACGCCGGGTTCGAGGCCGCCCTGCTGCTGGCCGCTCTCGCCCAGCACGCCGGGGACCACGTCCACCTCGTCGCGTTCGACCGGCTGGTGCGGGCGCGCGTCTCCCGCGTCGACGGTCCGACCCTCCTGCCGGCTCTGGTCGACGCGCTCGCGCCGGTGGAACCCAGCCTGCTCGACACCGACTGGGATGCGGCCTTCGCGGCGGTCCGCGCACTCGGAGTCCGTCCCGCGCTGATCGTGCTGCTGACCGCCCAGGACGAGCCCGAGGCATCCCGCGGATTCCTCTCCGCGCTCCCCGGGCTGGCCGCGCACGCCACGGTGCTCGTCGGCACCGCGACCGACGTGGTCGCCGAGGCATCCGTGTCGATGCCTCCCGTCGACGCGGACGATGCGTACCGCCATGCGGCGACCGCGCGCACCCTGTCGGACGCCGGGCGCGTGGCGCGGGCGATCGAGCGAGCCGGCGCCGAGCCCGTGGCTGCGGCACCGGATGACCTCCCGGTCCGGATCGCCGACCGCTATCTGGCGCTCAAGGCTCTCGGCCGCCTTTGAACCATCCCGGGGGTCGCTAAACTCGCCGGGGGATCCCCCGTCCTCGCCTCATTCCCTCGATCCGAAGGAGCTCACCCCATGAGCGAGTCCCCGACCATCGCGACGCAGCCGAAGTCGACCACCGGCGCGGCCCTCGTCGCCGAGGCGTTCGGCACGCTCCTGCTGGTGCTCGCCACCATCGGCACCTGGCTGTTCGCGGCCGGATTCGGCGCGGGCACGGATGCTTCGAACAAGGGCGTGGGGTTCGTCGGAGTCTCTCTCGCCGTCGGTCTCACCGTCGTCGTCGGGGTGTACGCGTTCGGACCCATCTCCGGCGGCCATTTCAACCCGGCCGTGACCCTGGGGCTGGCCGCCGCCGGCCGGTTCCCGTGGCGGCGCGTCGTGCCCTACCTCATCGCACAGGTGGTGGGCGGACTCGTCGGAACGACCCTGCTCGTGCTGGTCTCGCTGTCCGGCCCGAACGACTTCCTGACCCGGGCCGAAGGCGCGGGCTTCGCGAGCAACGGGTGGGACTCCCTCTCGCCTGCCGGCTTCGGCATCGGCGGGGCCGTCATCGTGGAGACCCTCTTCACCCTGCTCTTCCTCGTCGTGATCCTCGGCGTGACCCACCCGGTGCGCGGCACCCGGTTCGCCGGTCTCGCAATCGGCCTGACCCTCACGGTCATCCACCTGGCCACCATCCCGATCGACAACACCTCGGTGAATCCGGCGCGCTCGCTCGCGACGGCCGTCTACGGCGGAGCCACGGCGCTCAGCCAGCTGTGGGTGTTCATCGTCTTCCCGATCGTCGGCGCCCTGGTCGCCGGTTTCGCGTACCGCGCCCTCTTCGACGGCACCCGGTCGCTGGCGGCCTGAACGACGCGAGCCCCCACCGGAGCCGCCGTGCGGCGTGCTCCGATGAGGGCCCGGGCCTCAGACGAGGTCGAACCGATCCAGCTCGGTGACCTTCGTCCACGCGGCGACGAAGTCGTCGACGAACTTCTGCTCCGCGTCGTCCGACGCGTACACCTCGGCGACGGCGCGCAGTTCGCTGTTCGAGCCGAACACGAGGTCGGCGCGGGTGCCGACCCACACGCGGGCGTCGTCGTCGTCGAACGCGGCGAACGCGTGCTGCCCGGGATCGAGCGCACGCCAGGTGTGGCCGAGATCGAGCAGGTTCACGAAGAAGTCGTTCGTGAGCGTGCCCGGGCGGTCGGTGAGGACGCCGTAGTCGGAGCCGTCCCAGTTCGCGCCGAGCACCCGCAGACCGCCGACGAGCACCGTGAGCTCGGGTGCGCTGAGCGTGAGCAGGTTCGCCTTGTCGACGAGCAGGTGCTCCGCCGGCAGCCCGGACTCCAGCGCGACCGGGCCGAGGTAGTTGCGGAACCCGTCGGCGGCCGGCTCCAGGTAGCCGAACGAGTGCACGTCCGTCTGCTCCTGGGAGGCATCCGTGCGTCCGGGACGGAACGGCACGACGACCTGGTGCCCGGCGGAGGCCGCCGCGAGCTCCACGCCGGCGTTGCCGGCCAGGACGATCAGATCGGCCAGCGAGACGCGCTTGCCGCCGTCCTGCGCGGCGTCGAACTCGGCTTTGACCTGCTCCAGGACGCCCAGCACCGTGGCGAGCTGCGCGGGGTTGTTGACCGCCCAGTCCTTCTGCGGCGCGAGCCGGATGCGGGCGCCGTTGACGCCGCCGCGCTTGTCGCTGCCGCGGAACGTGGATGCCGCGGCCCACGTGGTCGAGACGAGTTCGGCGACCGACAGGCCCGACGCGAGGATGCGCGCCTTGAGCGCGGCGGCATCCGCGTCGTCGATGAGCTCGTGGTCGACCGCGGGCACCGGGTCCTGCCAGAGCAACTCCTCGGCGGGGACCTCGGGCCCCAGGTACCGGGTCACCGGCCCCATGTCGCGGTGCGTCAGCTTGAACCAGGCACGGGCGAACGCATCGGCGAAGGCGTCCGGGTCCTCCGCGAAGCGGCGGGCGATGGGCTCGTACACCGGGTCGACGCGCAGGGCCAGATCGCTGGTCAGCATGCGCGGCTCGCGGCGTCCTGCGCTGTGCGCGAGGGGCACCATGTCGGCGCCGCCGCCGTTGATCGGGCGCCACTGGTTCGCGCCGGCGGGGCTCTTCATGAGCTCCCACTCGTAGGCGAACAGGATGTGGAAGAACTCGTTGTCCCAGCGGGTGGGGTGGTAGGTCCAGGTGACCTCCAGTCCGCTCGTGATCTGGTCGTCCCCCTTGCCCGATCCGAAGTCGTTGCGCCAGCCGAGACCCTGCTCTGCGAGGTCGGCGCCCTCCGGGTCCGCCCCGAGGTGCGACTCGGGAGCCGCTCCGTGGGTCTTGCCGAACGTGTGACCGCCCGCGATCAGCGCGACCGTCTCCTCGTCGTCCATCGCCATGCGGGCGAACGTCTCACGGATGTCGCGCGCCGACGCGAGGGGGTCGGGATCACCGTTCGGACCCTCCGGGTTGACGTAGATGAGGCCCATCTGCACGGCGGCCAGCGGTCGCTGCAGATCACGGTCGCCGGAGTAGCGCTCATCGCCCAGCCACGTCTTCTCCGGGCCCCAGTAGACGTCGTTGTCGGGCTCCCAGGCATCCACCCGGCCGCCGGCGAAGCCGAACGTCTTGAATCCCATGGTCTCGAGGGCGACGTTGCCGGCCAGGATCATGAGGTCGGCCCAGGAGATCGAGCGGCCGTACTTCTTCTTGACCGGCCACAGCAGGCGCCGTGCCTTGTCCAGGCCCACGTTGTCGGGCCAGCTGTTCAGCGGGGCGAAGCGCTGCTGGCCGGTGCCGCCGCCGCCTCGGCCGTCCATCACGCGGTACGTGCCGGCGGAGTGCCAGGCCATGCGCACGATGAGGGGTCCGTAGTGCCCGAAGTCGGCCGGCCACCAGTCCTGCGAGGTGGTGAGGGTGTCGGCGATGTCCTTCTTGAGCGCATCGAGATCGAGCTGCGCGAAGGCCTCGCGGTAGTCGAAGTCGTCTCCGAACGGGTTCTTCACCGCCGGATCCTTGGCCAGCAGGCCAACGTTCAGCCGGTTCGGCCACCAGACCTGGTTCGCCGACCCCGAGGTCGGATGCGGCTGGCCCGCGACGGTGACGGCTTCGTCCGGAGCCGAGCCGCCGTGGACCACCGGGCACTGCCCGGCGTCGAGGGTGCTCTCTGCGTTATCGGTCATGTCATTCCTCTCATCGATCTCGATTCCGTTCCCTCCCGGGTCCGGTGCCCTTGCGGGCGCGTCGAGCTGGGATGCGCGACATTGCGCAGGCGTGGTGCCCGTCGGCGGGCGGAGGTCTGGTCGGGTTCGGCGGCCGCGCTACGCGCCTCGCGAACGGCAGTCGGGGCACAGCCCCCAGAAGGTCACTTCGGCGGTGTGCACCGCGAACCCGTGGGTCGCCGACGGCGCCAGACACGGCGCCTGGCCGACGACGCAGTCGACGTCTTCGACCCGGCCGCATCCGGTGCACACGATGTGGTGGTGGTTGTCGTGGACGCGCAGCTCGTAGAGCCCGGCGTGGCCGGCCGGCTCGATCCGGCGCACGAGGCCGGTCGCGACGAAGTCGGTCAGAGCGTTGTACACCGACTGCAGGCTGGCCCCCGGGAGGGCGTGCGCGATGCGGCCCAGCACCCCGTCGGCCGACTGGTGAGGAGCTTCGCGGAGGGCGTCGTAGACCGCCCGGCGCGTGCCGGTCACCCGCAGCCCGGCCGCGCGGAGCGTGACATCCGTCGGCGACTGCGGTTGGAGCATGCAACCACGGTAGCGTTCTTTTGAGTGATTCAAAAGAACGCGACGGATGTCGGCGTGTCGCCCGTTCGGGCGGAGCGATCAGCCGGCGACGAGTCGCGGCGTCCCGGCCTCGTACTCCGTGAGGTCGCCGGACTCCCCCGCGCGGGCCGCACGTCGTCCGACGACGAGCATGTAGACGAGGAACAGCGCGAGGGCCGCCGCACCCAGCAGCACCTTGACCGGCCACGGCCACGTCTGCGGCGTCACGAACCCCTCGACCATGCCCGACAGGGCGAGCGAGCAGACGAGGCCGACGGCGACCGTGGCCAGTGACCGCCCCTCCTGCGCGAGCGCCTCCCCGCGGGTGCGCCGGCCCGGTGCCACCCACGCCCAGAAGATGTGCAGGCCGGCTGCGGCGGCGACGAAGACGCTCGTCAGCTCGAGCAGGCCGTGCGGCGCGATGAACTGGAGGAAGATGTCGCCCTTCCCGGCAGCGATCATGACGGCACCCGCCGTCCCGACGCCGACGGCGTTCTGCACGACCACGTACACCGGCCAGATCCCGGTGATGCCGAACAGCACGCTCTGCGCCGCGATCCAGGCGTTGTTCGTCCACACCGTGCCGGCGAACACCGCCGCGGGGTTGTCGCGGTAGTAGCCCACGAACTCCTGGTTCGCGTAGTGGTCGAGGGATGCCTTGTCGCCCAGCGCGGCGACCGTCGCCGGGTCCCCCGAGATCCACAGGGCGACGGTGGTCGCGATGATCGCGAACGCGATCGCGATCGCGAGGGTCGTCCAGCGCACCCGGTAGAGGGCGGCGGGAAGCTGTCGCGCGAAGAACCGCGGCAGGCGTCGCCACGGGTTGTCGCGGCCCCCGGTGAGCCGGAGGCGCGCGTGCGAGAGGAGTGCGGAGACATGGTCGCCGGTGGGGGTGCGGCCCGCCGACGTCTTGATGTCGGCGAGGTCTGCGGATGCCGCCCGGTAGCGCGTGACGAGCTCGTCGACCTCGTCACCGGTCAGGCGGCGCTTGCCGGCCAGCCGCCCCAGCCGCTCCCACTCGTCCTGCCGCGCGGCGGTCAGCGCGTCGAGGTCCATGCTTCACTGTAACCATGCCCGCGACCGTGTACGCCCAGGACGAGGTGCTCACCGGCGAGGCCGTCGCCCTCGACGTTCAGCCGCTGGGGTTCTTCCTGCGGGCCCTCGGCGCCCTCATCGACGTCCTCCTGGCGCTCATCCTGATGGCCGTCCTCGGTCTCGGCGCGATCTGGGCCATCACGCAGGGCGTGCTGCCCCAGAACACGACCGGCATCCTCACGGTCGCGATCACCGTGTGCGGCACGGTGGTGCTGCCGGCGACCGTGGAGACCGCCACGCGCGGGCGCAGCCTCGGCAAGCTCGCGGTCGGCGGCCGCATCGTCCGGGTCGACGGCGGCGCGTCGGGCCTGCGGCACGCCCTCATCCGCGCCGCGATCGGCGTCTTCGAGATCTGGATGACGGCCGGGGCCGTGGCGGCGCTCACCGGCGCGTTCACCCCCCGTGCCCAGCGGCTCGGCGACCTGGTGGCGGGTACCGCGAGCGAGCGCACGCGCGTGCCCCGGCTCCCCGCCGCCATCCCGCCGCTGCCGGCCGAGCTGGCGCAGTGGCAGCACATCGCGGACGTCAGCCGGATGCCGGATCGCCTCGCGCGCCGATGCGCGCAGTTCGTCCGGCAGGCGCACGCCATGGCCCCGGCCGCCCGCACCCGTCAGGCGCAGCTCCTCGCCGCCGAGGTCACGCCGTTCGTCTCTCCGCTGCCGCCCGTCGACCCGGAGACGCTCGTCCGCGGCGCCGTGGCCGTGCGGCGCGATCGCGAACTGCGCGCCCTTCATCTGCAGAACGAGCGGCTGGCCGCGCTGACCGCGGGCGAACCGGCCGCCTGACGCGGCGTCAGTACCGGTAGTGGTCCAGCTTGTACGGACCCTCCACCGGGATGCCGAGGTACGCGGACTGCTCGTCGGTGAGCGTGGTCAGCTGAACGCCGAGCGCATCGAGGTGCAGTCGCGCGACCTTCTCGTCGAGCGCCTTCGGCAGCGTGTAGACCGCGGTCGGGTACTCGGCGCGCTTGGTGTGCAGCTCGATCTGCGCGAGGACCTGGTTGGTGAACGATGCGCTCATCACGAACGACGGGTGGCCGGTGGCGTTGCCGAGATTCAGCAGGCGCCCCTCGGAGAGCACCAGGATGCTTCGCGCGGTGGGCAGCCGCCATTCGTGCACCTGCGGCTTGATCTCGACCTTCTCCACGCCGGGGATCGCGGCGAGCCCGGCCATGTCGATCTCGTCGTCGAAGTGGCCGACGTTCCCGACGATCGCCAGGTGCTTGAGCGCGAGCATGTCGTCGACCGTGACCACGCGCGTGTTTCCCGTGCCGGTGATGACGAGATCGACGGTGCCGGCGACATCCGACAGGCGTGCGACCTGGAAGCCGTCCATCGCCGCCTGCAGCGCGCAGATCGGGTCGATCTCGCCGACGATCACGCGGGCGCCCTGGCCGCGAAGCGCTTCGGCCGCGCCCTTGCCCACGTCGCCGTACCCGCACACGAACGCGGTCTTGCCGCCGATCAGCACGTCGGTGGCGCGGTTGATCCCATCGGGAAGCGAGTGCCGGATGCCGTAGACGTTGTCGAACTTCGACTTGGTCACCGAGTCGTTCACGTTGATCGCGGGGAACAGCAGCTCGCCGGCCGCGGCCAGCTCGTACAGGCGGTGGACGCCGGTGGTGGTCTCTTCGGTGACGCCCTGCAGGCCGGCGGCGATGCGCGTGAAGCGCTGCGGGTCACGGGCCAGTGACGCGCGCAGGGTCGCCAGCACGATGCGGTACTCCTCGGAGTCGTCATCGGTCGCCTCCGGCACCGCGCCCGCCTTCTCGAACTGCACGCCCCGGTGCACGAGCAGGGTCGCGTCGCCGCCGTCGTCGAGGATGAGGTTCGGGCCGTCGAATCCTTCGGCCGACCAGTCGAAGATGCGGTCGGCGAGCTGCCAGTACTCCTCGAGCGTCTCGCCCTTCCAGGCGAACACCGGGACACCCGCCGGCTCGGCGACGGTGCCGGTCGGGCCGACGACGACCGCGGCGGCCGCTTCGTCCTGCGTGGAGAAGATGTTGCAGCTCGCCCAGCGCACCTGCGCGCCGAGGGCGACCAGCGTCTCGATGAGCACGGCGGTCTGCACGGTCATGTGCAGCGAGCCGGCGATGCGTGCGCCGGAGAGAGGCCGGCTGGCGCCGTACTCCTCGCGCAGGGCCATGAGCCCCGGCATCTCGTTCTCGGCCAGGCGCAGCTGGTGGCGCCCCGCCTCGGCGAGGGAGAGATCGCGGACGGCGTAGTCGAGGGCGCTGGTGACAGACGGCATCCTGCCATTCTCGCAGATCGGCCCACCGCCCACCGCGGCGGGCGTCAGGACTGCAGCGTCTCGTGCCGCACGACGACCCAGCCGCGAGGCACGGAGAGGCGCTCGGTGTGGATCGCACAGAGGTCGTGCGCATGCGGATCGCCGTCCGGCCCCAGCGGCCCGACCGCCGCCATCTGGTCGGCGTAGTCGTACGTCAGGGTGGACACCGCCTCGCGGGAGCATCCCACCTTCGAGCACTGTCGTTCACGCATCACCCCCACCGTACCGCCTCCGCCGCCCGGACCTGCGGCGACACCCGACGCGTCGAGCCCGATCCGCCCCGGCACCGGCATCCGTAGACTGGAGCGCATGATGCGGCGGCGCAGGCAGAGCGGTTCACAGGCCCAGGCACCCCGTCCCCCGCGCCACGATCGGCACGGGCGGGCCGGGCGCAGCCTCGTCACGAAGCCGCCGCTGCCGCCGCTGGACAACCGCATCGACCGGTTCGACATGATCGCGGGCAGCACCGCGGAGTTCCTCCGCTCGGTGACCCCCGAGCTGCGGGACGTGCGCTACGAGTTCGCGGCCCTGCCCCTCGACGAGGGCGTGGACGGCATCCAGCGCTGGAAGGTGATCCCCGAGGAGCAGCGCATCGTGCTCTTCCGCATCCCGATCCAGCGACTGTCGCACCTGCACCGCAACGACGACCTGCATCGCCGGTTCGCCGTCGAGGAGGCGGTGCTGCGCGCGTCGGCGGAATACCTCGGGGTCAGCCCGTGGGACCTCGGTCCCGGCCGCTTCCACGGCTTCTGAGCGGCGCATCGGCCTGCTTCCCGCGATTCGGGTCTTGATCAGGGATAGACCGTCAGCTCCGGCGACGCGGCATCCGCCGCCCACACCGGGAACGCGGCGAGCGCATGCGCCGACGCGAACGACACCGCCGCCGCGACCTGGCCACCCGCGCGCGGGATCAGCCGGTACACCGTCCCGGGGTTCACGGGCACGTCCTTCGCGCCGCCCGCCGGAAGGCTGAGCGTCTGCGACGGGCCGCCCGAGACGGGCTTCACGGTGACCGACGCGGTGCGCGCACCGGAGTTCACCACGGACAGCACGGCACCCGCGCCGTCCGGGACGGCGACCGTCGCGGTCGTGCCGAGCGACGGTGCCGCGGCGTTCCAGGCGTAGTCGTCGCCCGCGCCCGTGCCGGTGGCGTTCCAGACGCCGGCGACCACCGCGGCGGAGGCGGTGACCCGCACCGAGTACGTCCCGGTCTTGAGGCCCTCGAGCGCGACCTCGATCGGCTGTCCAGCGGTCAGGGGCACCGTGCGGGTCAGAGCCGTGCGGCCGTCCGGGCCGCGCACGGTCACGGTCGCACGGGCATCGGCATTGGGGGCGAGCATCCTCAGCACGGAAAGCGGGCTGGACCCCGCCCCCGCCGCGCCGGTCACGCGGACGCCGGGGATCAGCAGCGCCTTGGCCGCGCTCTCGGCCGCCGACACCTGGTCGACGCCGCCGGGGACGAGGGTGCGGATGATGCTGGTCTGGATCGAGGCCTGCACCGGCGCGCCCGAGGAGACGATCCGCACGACGGGGCTCGCCGTCCCGAGCGCCAGGCCGGCGAGCGGGATCACCCGCTGGGTGCGCGCGGGGACGATGACGTCGGCGCCGCCGGGCGGGATCTGCGGACCGCTCGGACCGTAGACGGTCACCTGCACGGTTGCCGCCACCGCGCCCGGGTTCGCGAGCAGCACGAGATCGTTGGATCCCGTCCCCGCGGATCCGCCCACGAGCCAGGACTGGGCGATCGCGGGCTGGCAGGCGGATGCCGCGAAGCCGCTGAGGTCGGCCGCGCTCAGCTGAGCCGACACCGACGCGCCGACCTGCGCCGGCGCGCGGCCGGTCGGGGGCGTGATGAGGCTCTGCGGTCCCTGGGCGCCCGCCACATCCGGTGACGCGAGCGTGGTCGTCCTGGTCGGCGCGGTGCCCGGGACCGAGCCCGAGGTCAGCTTCTGCGCGGTCGCGACCGAGACCTTGCCGGCGCTGGCGGTGTCCCGGCCGAGCGCCAGGATGGGCCCGTCGCACGCGAGCACCGACGATTCGGCGGCGGGAGACACGGTGGTCGAGACCGGCGTCGCCCGATGGCCGGGCAGTCCCGCGGCGACGGCGAGCGCGGTGCCGGTCACGACGGCGGCGACGACCACCACCGCGATCCCGAGGCGGACTCCGGTGTTGACGGCGGATCGCGTGGTGCTCACCGGACGCCTCCCTTCGACGGCGCGGGCAGGCCCACGATGCGCGGCTCCCGGCGCGTCCGGCGAAGGGACTCCGCCGTCGGCACCGCGAGCAGCAGGGCTGCCGCGACCACGATGATCTCCGCCAGCGCGATTCCGCGCGAGAGCGCATCGACCGGCATGCCCGGCTCCGCCCGCGCGGTCACCGTCTCGGTGATGCGCCACAGCGTGCCGCCGGACACTTCGCCGACGGCATCCATCCCGGCCCTCTGGTTCATGACGGTCGTGGACGACAGCGCGAGAGGCTGCGCGGATTCGTCCGCGGGCCGTTCCAGCAGCACGTAGCCGATGCCCTGCGCCGCCAGCGCCCGCACCGGGTCGGTCGCCCTGCTCTTGTCCACCGCGGAGCTGACCAGGTCCGTCGAGAGGGTCGCGATCAGTCGATCGGACTCGCTCAGCCGCGTCCGGGTGGACCAGACCGTGGACTGCCCGCCGATCGTCTCGCTCTCGCCCCACACCACCGTGGTTCCGAGCCGGTCGGATCCGAGCGGCGCGATCACGAGCGTCCCGGTGTCGGGGTCGCCGCGGCCGGCTGCGGCGACATAGGCGGGAAGGGTGGACGGCGCCCCCTCGGTCACGCTCGAGACACCGCGCAGGTGGGCGGTGAGCTGCGGCACGGCCACGACGAGGATCGCGGCGACCATGACCAGCGCGCCGGCGCCGCGCAGTGCACGCAGTCGCCGAGCGCGCGTCGAGTCGGGGACGGAGCCGACGAGACCCGCATCGAGGGTCAGGAGGGCCGCCCCGAGACCGCCCGCCCAGGCGAGGCTGAGACCGCTGCCCGCCCAGACGCGCACGACCTGTCCGTCGACGGACGCCGCGGCGATCCCGACCGCGGCGATGGCGGTCCCGATGCCGAGGGCGGCGACGACCAGCAGGATCACCCCGACCAGCCGGCGACGCGTGAAGGGGGCCAGCACCGCGAACACCGCGACCGGGAGCACGAGGACCGGCACCCACCACGTCGACGTGCCGAGTCCCAGTTCGTGGAGCAGTAGCCCCCAGCCACCCGGGTCCGTGGTGGGGAATCCGGTGGCCAGCAGGAAGCGTCCGTGCACGCTGTCGCCCACCTGGGGGCCCGCCCACGGCACGCCCGGATCCGCGACGAGGGCCCACGGCGAGGAGGTGCGCAGCTGGCGCCACACGAGCGGCACGGCGAACACCACGGCGGGCACGATGGTCCACACCACGCGCGTGGTGCCGGCGGGGCGCAGCACGGCGGTGAGCACGACCGCGAGCACCCACAGCACCGCGAAGGCCGGCGCGAGCGACGGGGCGCACGCGAGCGACGCGACCAGGAGCAGGGATGCCCCGCCCGCGGCCGACCAGGACCGATGGGCGACCGCTGCGGCGAACAGCAGCCAGGGAAGCAGCAGATGGAGGATCACCGCGGTCGGACGCCCCTGCGACAGGGCGGCGAGGAAGGGGGGTGCCAGCGCCCACGCGACGCCCCCGGAGATGCGAAGCAGCGGCCGGTCGGTGATGCGCGTCATGGCGAACCAGCCGCCGAGCACGGCGAGCGGGAGCGCGAGCAGCCAGAGCACGACCAGGGCCCGCGAGGGGTCGGTGGGCAGGACCGAGCCGATGACGGCGACGACGGCGCTGAACGGGTCTGCCGGTGCGATCTCGTGCAGCCCGAGCGGTCGCAGGCCGTACGCGGCATCCGCCCACAGGCGCGACACCGTCGAGCTCAGCGGCTGCAGGGCACCGCCGGCGAGCGACCGCCACGCGAGCAGCGCGGGGAACATCGCGACCGAGAGGATGAGAGCGGCAAGGACCGCCCACGCGCCCCCGCCGGAGAAGAAGCGCAGGTCGGTGCGCGGGTGCCCGACGACGGGCCCCTCCGACTCGCCGTCCAGGCGATGCCGCGCTTGCGCGGGGGTGAGCCGGAGCGGCGCGAGCAGGGCCCACGGCACGCTGCGGGACCGGCGGATCCGCGCGCGGGCGCGGGCGATCGAGTCCACCCGGACGAACGCGACGACCGACGCACCCCATTCGGGCAGCAGACCGGACGGCGTCTTGGCGACCAGCAGCACCGCTGTGCGCCAGACGGCGGTCGGGAGCACGAGCAGCCAGAGGAACGGGAGGGCGAGGGGACTCGCGTAGGCGAGCCGGCGCTGCAGCTGGGCCCGGCGGGCGGCGTAGGTGCGGTGGGTGCGGGCATCCCTCCCCCGCCGGAGGCCCGCGACGCCGTCGCCGGCGACGGCGATGCGCGCGGCCGGAACCATGCTGACGCGACCGCCGGCGAGGTGGGCGCGCACGCCGAGATCGAGTCCCTCGTCTGCCCCGGCGAGCGCCGGATCCAGACCGCCCAGCGCCGCCCAGGCGTCACGCCGGATCAGGATGCCGCGCACGTCGGCGCCGAGGACGTCGTCCGCGCCGTCGTGCTGTCCCTGGTCGAACTCGTCGGCCGCGAGCTCGACGGCCCGCCCGCCGCGGGTCATGCTCTGACCGAGCGACACGATGCGCGCCGGGTCGTCCAGACGCACCAGTTTGGGGGCTGCGACGGCGACCGACGGGGCACGGTCGAGGGCGTCGGCGAGAACGGCCAGCGCCCGCGCGGACGGCACCGTGTCCTGCGCGAGAAGCCAGACCGCCTCGCCGTCCAGTGTGGAATCGGCGAGGCGGAGGGCGTCGGCGTAGCGTGTCTGCGCCGGAGCCGTGATGATCTCGATGTCGGGGTGCTCGGCGGCGGCCGCGCGAAGGGCGGTGTCGGCACCGCACAGGATGAGGGTGATCCGCTCCACCGGGCGCGTCTGGGCTCCCAGCGCGGTCAGCGTGCGGCGCAGGTGCGAAGCGGCAGGCAGGCGGGCGTCGGGTCGGGCGACCAGGATGGCATGTACACGGGCGGGCATGGCTCGCCCAGCCTAGGCACGCGCGCCGGTCGAAGCCGCCTTACGCGCCGGGGATCGCCGATCCGATCAGCTGGCGCGATGCTTCAAGCGGCGCCGCTCCCGCTCGGACAGGCCACCCCAGATGCCGAACCGCTCGTCGTTCTGCAGTGCGTACTCGAGGCACTGGTCGCGGACGTCGCACGATGCGCAGATGCGCTTCGCGTCACGGGTCGAGCCGCCCTTCTCCGGGAAGAACGCTTCAGGATCGGTCTGTGCGCACAGGGCGTCGCTCTGCCACGAGAGCGGATTGTCTTCGTCGGTCGCGTCCCGGTGAACACCAGGGACTCCGCGTTCGATCGGATCGACGAACCAGTCGCTGGGAACGTCGGATCGATACTGCGCTGCCGCCATGTCGTTGCCCTGCCTTTCCCCCGAAACTGCAAAAGGACGATGCACTAATTACACCGATGTCATTCGATCTGGTCAAGTCGCAGATGGTAAAGCCTCATGTCGGGGTTGAACCTTCGCGACGCGCCGGACGCCCGATCACGTTCGATAACGGTCCGGTATCGAATACCTGTGACTCGACCAAGACCGGCCCCAGCCCGGCACGGTAGCCTGATCGGCGATGGCCGTCCTCTCCAAGCACCCCGTCGGCGCGGTGCCCGGGCCCCCGGCTCGCGAGCGCACCGGGCATCTCATGCTGCGCGCCTGGTGCATCTTCGTCCTGTTCCTGGCGTTCTCCGGCGTCGCATGGATCAACGCGATCGGCGCGGTGGCCTCCGGCATCCTCACGATCGCGACCGGCGTCGTGACGGTCGTGCTCTGGGTCCGGGTGCGCCCGCCCGTGCAGTGGCGCCGCCTCCCCTGGTTCGCCAGCGCCTACGTGGTCTGGGCGGGGATCTCGATCATCTGGTCGCACTGGCCCGGAACCACCGCGCTCACCTGGCTTCTGCTTGCGATCACGACCCTCCAGGCCCTGTTCGTCGGCGCCGTCCTGACCTGGCGCGAGGTGGTCGCGGCGCTGGCCTCCGCACTGAAATGGTGCGTGGGCCTGTCGCTCGCGTTCGAGATCGCCGTCTCGGTGTTCGTGCGCGGTCCCCTGCTGCCCGAGTTCATGCCTCCCGCACCCGGTTCGACGTACGACCCGATCGTGTTCTGGTCGCGCGGAAACCTCATGCGGCACGGGTGGGAGAGCCTGTTCGACGGCGGCCGGATCCAGGGCATCTACGGCAACGCCAACCCGCTGGCGGCCGTCTGCCTGGTCGCGATCATCGTCTTCGCCGTCCGGATCGCGGCACGGGCACCCCGTCGGCCGCTCCTCATCGCATGGATCGTCGTGGCGGCCTTCCTCCTCTACCGCGCCGACTCGGCCACGGTGTACCTGGCCGCAGCGTGCTGTGCCGCGGTGCTCGCCGCGGTGCTCGTGATGCGCACCGCGCGTACACCGGGCGACCGGACCCGGCGGTACGTCCTGTTCACCGGCGTCGCGATCGTCGGCATCCTGGGCGCCTGGCTGATGCGCGACAACGTGCTCTCCGCCCTCGGCCGGTCATCCGAGCTCACCGGGCGCACCGGGATCTGGCAGGGCGTCATCGGGCGGGCCGTGGAGCACCCGGTCATCGGCTGGGGCTTCGCGACCCCCTGGCTGCCGAGTGATCCGGCGTTCGACCGCTGGATCGTCGACCACGGTCAGTCCGTCATGCAGGCACACAACATGTGGATCGACGCGTGGATGCAGGTGGGCATCATCGGAGTGCTGCTCCTGGCCGGGCACTATCTCACCGGCATCTGGCGCTCATGGTTCTTCGCGGTCGACCGGCCGCGCTGGGATCTCACCGCCGGCCGCCCGTATTCGGCGCTCTCGGTGCTGCCGCCGCTCATCTTCACGATGCTGCTCGTGCAGGGCTTCGCCGAATCCGAGCCGCTGCTGCTGTGGGGCTGGATGCTGCCGGTGCTCCTCGTCTTCAAGATCAAACAGGCACCGATCGTCGGGGTGGGTCCCGGTGAGCAGCCGGTCCAGCTCGAACGCGGCGAGCAGCCCACCCCGGCCTGACTCCGGCCTCCTTCAGCGAAGACCGGTGACCGGAACCCCCAGCCACTCGGCCAGGTCGGCGATCTCGCCGCGGATCATCTCCATCTCCTCAGGCTCGATGGGGGCGAGCTCGTGGAGCGCGGTCACGTGCAGCGTCTCGCGCGTGCGGTCGAGCGCGGCATCCAGCAGCGCGACGAACCGGTCGCCGACGAGGATCGGATGCGCGAACTGGCCGTAGACCCGCTCGGCCTTGGGCTTGAACTGTTCCAGGACGTAGTCGAATTCGAAGACGTCGCGAAGGCGCGGCCGGTCGAACAGGATCCGGTCGTACGGGTTGAGGATGGCGACGCGGCCGCCCGGATCGTCGTCCAGGGCGGCGAGCGCCTGCGGATCGACCCGCCACCTGCCCTTCACCCCGTCGATGACGGCCGGCTCGCCGGCCGCGCCGACCGGAGTCCACGCCGAGCGCTCCTTCGCGATGCCCGCCGCCTGCAGGCGGCGCTCGTCGAGCAGCCGCGCGGCATCTTCGTCGGTGTACTCGGGCAGCGCCTTCGGCCAGGCGCGCTCGGTCACGTCCCAGCGCCGCAGGCGGCCCTCCCGGCCCACCACCGCCACACGCCCTTGACGCTCCAGCGATTCGAGCATGCGCGGCACCTGATTGGATCCGTACCAGCCGCTCTCGGACTGCCGGGCGACCTGGGCGGTGTCTTCGATCTCGGACGCCAGCAGCGGCCCGTCGGCGCGGAGCCGGGCCAGCACGTCGTCGGCGAACCGCGCGTTGGCCTCCATCCACCCGCGGCCGCGCGCGTGCTGCGGCCAGTGCCGCATGCGCGGGACGAGCAGCGGCAGCACGCTGATCGGCCGGATCGTGCCGTCGTACTCGAAGAGCACGCGGTCGTCTTCCACCGCCTTGGTCAGCTGCCCCGGCTCGTACCCCCAGCCGATGCGCGCCCACGCCGTGGCGTGCTGGGCGGGCGCGATGACCGCGGTCGGGTCGATCTTGATGACGGCGAGCTGCTCGGCGACCTCGACCACGTCGCCCGGGCGCCGGGCGTCGAGCATCTGGGCGCGCACGATGATCCGCCGCGCGTCGTCGCGACTCAGCGTGTGGGTCATGCCGCGAGGCTACGCCGGGGCGCCGACATTCACAGGCGCCGGAACCCGCGTCCGCGGCGGACGACCGAGGCGATCAGGCGCCAGCCGACGAGGAAGAGGAAGAGCACGATGCCGGCGACGATCACGAACGAGACCGCGACGCCCTGCCCGGACACGGCGCGCAGGATCATCCCGACCACGAGGGCACCGACCCACACCCACAGTCCGCTGCGCCACGGCGCGAAGGGGCGACGCCAGACGCGTCCGGCGAGCCATCCCACCAGCGCCCCGGCGAGGAAGGGCCAGGCCGTGATCCACAGGCCCGCGATCGCATTCTCGCCGTGGCTCGCGCGCCCGATCAGGGCGAACAGGAGGATGAGCACGATGTCGAGGACGATGGCGAGGCCGAGGGCCGGGGGTCGGGTCTTCACCCCCTCACCCTATGTCCGCAAGCCGAACCTGTTCCATGCGCGGGAATGGATGCCGCGGCCACCCGGTTGTCCCTGACGTGCAACGCTTCGGAACACTCTCCTTCGGCCACTACGGTCCCCTCGGCGGCGGCCGCGAACTGACCGCGCAGGACTCCATGCTGCAGGCGATCGACCTCGCCCAGGGCATGGATGATCTCGGCGCCGACGGCATCTACTTCCGCGTGCACCACTTCGCCCGCCAGCAGTCCTCTCCGATGCCGCTGCTCGCCGCGATCGCCGCGCGCACCGAGCGCATCGAGATGGGCACGGGCGTCATCGACATGCGATACGAGAACCCGCTGTACCTCGCGGAGGAGGCCGCGGCCGTCGACCTCATCTCCGGCGGTCGGCTGGCTCTCGGCGTGAGCCGCGGGTCACCCGAGTCCGTCGTGCGCGGCTACGAGGCGTTCGGCTACCCGAGCGAAGACCCGCGCGGGGCGGATGTCGCCCGCGAGCACTTCGACCGGTTCCTGCGCGCCATCGAGGGCGAGGGCATGGCCGAGCGCGACCCGAACTCGCCGTTCGGCGGGGGTCGGGGCCTGCAGCGGGTCGAACCGCACTCCCCCGGCCTGCGCTCGCGCGTCTGGTGGGGAGCCGGCAGCCGCGACACGGCGGAATGGGCCGGCCGGGTCGGCGTGAACCTGATGTCGTCGACGCTTCTCACCGAAGACGCCGGGATGCCGTTCGACGAGCTCCAGGCGGAGCAGATCGATCTGTTCCGTGCCGCGTGGGCGGATGCCGGGCACGCCGGGACCCCGCGGACCTCGGTGAGCCGGAGCATCTTCCCGATCGTCACCCAGCAGGACGCCCTGTACTTCGGGCGCCCGGAGGGCGAAGGGGTCGGCTACATCGACGGGGGTCGTGCGACGTTCGGGCGCACGTATGCCGCCGAGCCGGATGTGCTGGTCGAGCAGCTCAAGCAGGATGCCGCCCTCGCCTCCGCCGATACGCTCATGCTGACCATCCCGAGCCAGCTCGGGGTCGAGTACAACCTGCACGTCGTGGAGACGTTCGCGAAGCACGTGGCGCCCGCCCTGGGCTGGACGGGCACCCGCGCCTGATCCGCCGGCACCGGGCCGGATCCGTCACGAACACACCGTTCCACGCTGCGTTCGCGACGGATTCTTGCCGGCATCCCTCCCGGATCCGTCGCGAATGCCCAGCTCAACGAGGCATTCGTGACGGATCGGCGCCGGCGGCGCCCGGGCTCACGCGGCAGCGGCGTCGCGACGGAAGATCTGGATGGCCGCGACCACCAGGATCACGCCGCACAGAGCCTGTTCGATGACCATCCACAGCGGCAGCGGCAGGAAGAACAGCACGCCGACCACCGCCACGATGAGCACGAGGACGATGATGCGCAGGCGCAGCAGCGCCTTCGCTCCCCCGGAGCGCGCCCGGCGGGCGAACAGCAGGGTGAGCAGCGACGTGCCGGCGACGATGACGCCGCGCACCCAGGCCTCGACGGTCACGTCGCGCGGTGCGAACAGCGACAGGGCGAGCAGCGTCACGACGGTGACGAGGCTGAGGACGACGTAGCCGAGCACGAGGCGCTCGGCGATGCGCAGCGGAGTGGCTGCAACGGCTTCGGACATGGCGATCTCCTTCGGAACGACGGCTACGCGACGGCTGTCGCGCGGTCGAAGATGCGGATGACCTCGGCGATGTGTCTGTCGAGATCCAGGTCGGGGTGGGTGGAGAAGTAGAAGGAGGCGCCGTCCATGATCGCCCGGATCATGAGCGCGACGACCTCGGCGTCGAACGGTCCGAGCTCGCCGGCATCCTGACCGGCGACGAGCAGCTGCCGCAGCGGGCCGACGGTGTCGTCCTCGGCGTCGGTCGGCTGATTCTCGAGGATGCGGTGCACGGCGGTGATGTGCTCGGGCCGGGACGCGATGAAGCGCAGGTTGGAGTCGAGGTAGACGCGCAGTCGCTCGCGCGCGCCGGATGCCGCGAGGATCCGCTCGGTCATGTACGCGCCGCCCTCCTCGTAGAGGGATCGGACGACCTCTTCGAGCACCCCTTCTTTGCTGCCGAAGTGGTACAGCACCGTCCCTTTGCTTGTGGCGGCCTCGCGCGCGATGCGGTCGACGGATGCCGCGGCGAAGCCCGCCTGGGACAGCACCGCGATCGCCGCGTCGATGATGTCGCGTCGGCGCGCCCGCTGGGTGCGGGTGAGGGCCGCATCGGATTCTGACCGCATGGTCAGATTTTAGACCATACGGTCAGCTTTTGCCACATCCGCCATCACGGCGATCGCCCCGCCGCGATTTCGCCATCGTGTACGTTGCTGAGAGAATGCTGTCGCTTACGCTGGACTGTCTGTTGTGACGCAGCAGTCGCAACGCCCGAAAAGAAAGTACGGCCTGATGGCAACGAAGACATCCTCCCCGCGCCTGGCGCGATCCCTCGGCCTGTGGGCCATCGTGGGTCTCGGCCTCGGCTACATGACCCCCACCACGGTGTTCGACACCTTCGGAGGCGTGGCCGACGAATCGGCCAACCTGGTTCCGCTCGCCTACCTCGTCGCGCTCGTCGTCATGCTGTTCACCGCGATCAGCTACGGCCGCATGACCCGCGTCTTCCCGTCGGCGGGTTCGGCCTACACGTACACGTCCGAGACCATCCACCCCAACGTCGGCTTCGTGATCGGCTGGTCGTCGCTTCTCGACTACCTGCTGCTGCCGATGGTGAACGCCCTCATCGGCAAGAACTACTTCGAGTCGTTCTTCCCGGACGCGCCGGTATGGATCTTCGTGGTGATCTACGTCGCGTTCATCACCCTGCTCAATCTCTGGACCATCAAGGGCACCTCGAATGTCAACCTGGTGCTGGTCATCTTCCAGACCGTGGCGATCGTGACGTTCTGCATCCTCGCGTGGGTGCAGCTGCAGCAGGGCGTCGGCAACGGCACCCCGTGGACGATCAAGCCGCTGTTCCACGACAGCGTCGAGTTCAACAACCTGCTCACGGCCGCCACCATCGTCTGCTTCTCGTTCATCGGATTCGACGCGATCACGATGTACTCCGAAGAGGCGAAGACCCCGAACACGGTTCCCAAGGCCATCGTGCTGGCACTGCTCATCGGCGGCGCGATCTTCTTCGTGGCCGCGTGGTTCTCTCAGTCGGTCTTCCCGAACTACACGGAGCTGACCCAGTACGCCAAGCACTACGACCCGAGCTTCACGAACGACAAGCTGATCAGCGACTCGACGCTTCCCCCCATGGCGTACGCCGTCGGCGGCACGTGGTTCAAGATCTTCTTCACGGCCGCGTCGATGGGCGCGATGGTGGCATCCAGCCTGTCCTCCCACGCGTCGGTCTCGCGCATGCTCTACGTCATGGCCCGCAACGGCAAGGGCTGGGTGTCGCGGACGCTGTCGTACATCCACCCGAAGTTCTTCACCCCCTCGAACGCGGTGATCCTCGTCGGGCTGGTGTCGCTGCTGGCCATTCCGATGGCGCTGGACACGGCGTACTCGCTCATCAACTTCGGTGCGCTGATCGCGTTCAGCTTCGTGAACATCACCGTGATCGTGTACTTCGCGGTCCGCCGCAAGGAGGTCAAGACCTTCTGGCAGATCATCCGCAACATCGTCCTTCCGGGCATCGGCGTGGGCCTGACGATCCTGCTGTGGGTCAACCTCAGCGCCGACGCGCTCATCGCGGGCAGCGTCTGGCTGGTGATCGGCCTCATCGTCCTGATGTATCTGACGCGCTTCTTCCGGACGCCGCTCACGATGAAGATGGAGGAGGAGACGCTGGCCGAAGAGGGCACTCCGATCCCGCACATCCCGCACGGCCACGAAGCCGCCGCGGAGGACGCCCCCGAGTCCGACAAGGTCTGACGACCCGTCGCACGCACGAGGGGGGATGCCGCATCGCGGCATCCCCCCTCGTCGTCGTCTCGGGGCAGGTCAGCTCGGCGAGCCGCCGGCCTCCAGCACGTCGCCGGTCGGCAGTTCCTGGTGGCCGCCGAACTGCAGGCGCATGGCGGACAGCACCTGGTTCGCGAAGTGGTCCTCGTCGCGGGAGGCGAACCGCTCGAACAGGGAGGCCGCCAGCACCGGGGCCGGCACTCCGACATCCACCGCGGCCTTGACCGTCCACCGACCCTCCCCCGAGTCCGACACCCGGCCGGCGAGTCCGTCCAGCGTGGGATTCGCGTGCAGGGCGGCCGCGGAGAGGTCCAGCAGCCACGACGAGATCACCGATCCGCGGCGCCACAGCTCCGACACCTTCGCCGTGTCGATGTCGAACTGGTAGTACTCGGGCTCTTCGAGCGGGGCGACCTCGGCGGAGTGCTCGCCCGACCGGATGCCGGCGTCCGCATTGTGCAGGATGTTCAGGCCCTCGGCGAGCGCCGCCATGATGCCGTACTCGATGCCGTTGTGCACCATCTTCACGAAGTGCCCGGAGCCGCTCGGACCGGTGTGCAGGTAGCCGCGCTCCTCGGGGGCGAGCTCACCGGTGCGTCCGGGGGTTCGCTCGATCTCGCCTGCTCCCGGTGCCAGGGTCGCGAGGATGGGCTCGATCGTGCGGTAGGCGTCGTCCGGACCGCCGACCATGAGGCAGTAGCCGCGCTCCAGGCCGAAGACGCCGCCGGAGGTGCCGATGTCCATGAACCGGATGCCCTGGTCCGCCAGCGCGGCGGCACGGCGGACGTCGTCGCGGTAGTTGGAGTTGCCGCCGTCGATGAGGATGTCTCCTGCCTCGAGGTGCGGGGCCACCTGGTCGACGATGGAGCCGGTGAGCCCGGCGGGCACCATGAGCCACACCACGCGCGGCGTCTGCAGGCGCCCGACCAGGTCGCCGATGCTCTCGCTTCCTGTCGCCCCCTCCGCCGCCAGGGTCGCGACCGCGTCGGCGTTCACGTCGTAGACGACGGCCTCGTGTCCGTCGCGCATCAGGCGGCGCACGATGTTGGCGCCCATCCGGCCGAGTCCGATCATTCCGAGCTGCATGAAATCCCCTCGCTTCGAGACCGTCGCGCGGACACGCTGCCCGCTAGGCTCATCGTATGGCTTCACAGGACACCGACGACTCCCTCTCCCTCGGCAACAAGTCGGGGCTCTGGGGGGCGCTGATCGGCCTCATCGTCTTCGCTTTCATCGCCGTCCCGCTGTCGGCCGCGGTGTCGTTCGCGACGCACCCCGCCACCCGTCAGCTGTTCGCCGGACGCCTGTCGGAGGCGACGCAGGGCGGCTACCAGGCGTTCTGGTGGACGGTGTCGCTGCTGCTGGTCGCGCTGCCGTTCCTCATCGGATTCGGGGTCGCCAAGCTCTCCCGCAAGACCCTCGTCACCGTCGGCGTGATCATCGCGATCCTGCTCATCCTCATCGTCGTCCTGGGCAGCGCGTTCGTCTTCTGATCCGCCCTTCACGCTTCCCGGACCCCGGTCTCGTACGAGGCCGGGGTTCGTCGTGTCGGGGGCGCCCGACCCCCTAGACTGAGGCCAGTAGCGGGCTCTTGCCACCGGCGGCCAGAGGGCTACGGCGGGCCCGCGCGACGGAGGACCCGTATGGACGTACTCGACCCACTTGCGCTGGCGCGCTGGCAGTTCGGTCTGACCACTCTGTATCACTTCATCTTCGTGCCGCTCACGCTCGGCATGGGGCTGATCGTGGCCGTCTTCCAGACGGCGTGGTACCGCACCGGCAAGGCCAAGTGGCTCCACCTGACGCGGTTCTTCGGCAAGATCTTCCTGATCAACTTCGCGATGGGCGTCGTCACCGGCATCGTGCAGGAGTTCCAGTTCGGCATGAACTGGTCCGACTACTCGCGCTTCGTCGGCAACGTGTTCGGCGCTCCGCTGGCGTTCGAGGGCCTCATGGCGTTCTTCCTCGAGGCGACGTTCATCGGGCTGTGGATCTTCGGCTGGGACCGCCTGCCCAAGGGCCTGCACCTGGCCACGATCTGGGTCACCTGGATCGGCGCCTCCTTCTCGGCGTACTTCATCCTGGCGGCGAACGCCTGGATGCAGAACCCGGTGGGCTACAAGGTGGTCCAGGGCCGCGCCGAGCTGACGAGCCTCTGGGCGCTGCTGACCAACAAGGTGGCGCTCGCCACCTTCCCGCACACGATGCTCGCCGGTTTCATGTTCGCGGCCGCGGTCGTCGTCGCCGCAGCGGCGTGGCAGCTCAAGCGCGGGCTCAACGTCGAGATGATGCGCCCGGCCCTGAAGTTCGGGCTGTGGAGCGTGCTTATCTCGTTCGTCGGCGTGTTCCTGGCCGGCGACCAGCTCGCCATCGCGATGGTCGAGACCCAGCCGATGAAGATGGCCGCGGCCGAGGCGTTCTACAACAGCGGCTGCGGTGCGGATGCCTCCTTCTCGCTCTTCTCGATCGGCACGCCCGACGGCAGCAGCGAGGTCTGGTCTCTGCGCGTGCCGTACCTGCTGGCCCTCCTGTCGACGCACACCCTCACCGGGTGCGTCGAGGGCATCAACGATCTCAACGCCCAGTACGCGCAGCAGTTCTCCTGGACCGGCCTCACCGATTTCGCCCCCACCATCTGGATCACCTACTGGGCGTTCCGCTGGATGATGGGTCTCGGCGCCTTCGCCGCGCTGGTCTCGCTCCTCGGGCTGTGGGTGACCCGCCGCAAGGCCAAGCGTCCGGTCGCCTCGTGGATGTGGACCGTCGCGATCTGGACCGCCCCGACGGCGCTGCTGGCGAGCCTCGTCGGCTGGGTGTTCACCGAGATGGGCCGCCAGCCGTGGATCGTGTTCAGCCTGATGCTCACCCAGGACGGCGTCTCGCCGAACGTCCCGGGCTGGCAGGTGCTCCTCTCGCTGATCGTGTTCACCGCCCTCTACGGCGCCCTGTTCGTGGTCGAGTTCGGGCTCATCGTGAAGACCGTGAAGAAGGGCCCCGATCCGCTGCCCGATCCGGACGACCCGGAAGCGCCGGCCGAGGCCGGGCCCGCCGAACTGACGACGGTCTACTGAGAGGAGACGCATCATGGATCTCGCACACCTGTGGTTCTGGATCATCGGCATCCTCTTCATCGGGTACTTCGTGCTCGACGGCTTCGACTTCGGCGTCGGCATGTCCCTGCCGTTCCTCGGCAAGGACGACGTCGGCCGACGCCAGGTGATCAACACGATCGGCCCCGTCTGGGACCTCAACGAGACGTGGCTCATCGTCGCCGGGGCCTGCCTGTTCGCCGCCTTCCCGCAGTGGTACGCGACGCTGTTCAGCGGGTTCTACCTGGCGCTGCTGCTCATCCTCGTGACCCTCATCCTGCGCGGCGTCTCGTTCGAGTACCGGCACCAGCGCGATTCGCTGCGCTGGAAGGGCGGATTCGACACCATGATCGTGATCGGCTCGGCGGTGCCCGCATTCCTCTGGGGCGTCGCGTTCGCGAACATCGTGAACGGCGTGCCGCTGGATGCCGGCCACAACTTCACCGGCACCCTGCTGACCCTCCTCAACCCGTACGGGCTCCTCGGCGGCCTCACCACGCTGCTGCTGTTCTTCGTCAACGGACTGCTGTTCGTCGCTCTGAAGACCGACGGCCAGGTCCGTGAGGACGCCCGCAAGCTCGCGTTCCGCGCGGGGGCGCTCGCGCTCGTGGTCGCCGCCGTGTTCCTGATCTGGACGGTCGTCGCGCACTTCAGCCCGGCGGTGCTGATCCTCGCCGCGATCGCCGCGGTCTGCCTCGTCGTGTCGATCGTGTGCAACCTGCGCGGCATCGAGGGCTGGGCGTTCGGCTTCGGGGCGGTCACGGTCGCGGCCGCGGTTCTGAGCCTGTGGTTCGCGCTGTACCCGAACGTGATGCCCGCCTCGAACGACCCGGCGCACAGCCTGACGATCGAGAACGCGTCGAGCAACCTGTACACGCTGCAGGTGATGTCGTGGGCGGCGCTCGTGTTCCTGCCGCTCGTGCTCGCCTATCAGGGCTGGACGTACTGGATCTTCCGACGACGGGTGACCCGGTCGCACATCGAGAACGCCGTCCCGGTGCATTGACCCGCCCGCCCGAGCCGCGGCGCGCCGGGTCGCCGGTCGACCCGCGCCTGCTGCGCTACGCCGCGGCATCCCGCTCGTACTTCGTGTGGAGCGCGCTGGTGACCGTCGTCCAGACGGCGGTCATCATCGCGTTCGCCACGGTCCTCACGCGGGTGCTCACCGGGGCGATCGACGGCGAACCGGTCGCGCGCCTGTCGCCGTGGCTCGCGGCGGGGGCCGGCATCGTGCTGCTGCGCGGCGCGCTGACGGTCGCCACCGACGCCCTCGGCGCCTCGGGTGCGGCCCGGGCGCAGCTGCAGCTGCGATCGGCGCTCACCGCGGCGGTGCGGCGTCTCGGCCCCGCCGCGATCACGGCCCACGGCGGGTCGGCGCGGCTCGCCGTGCTGGCCGGTCACGGGCTGGAGGCGCTGGACGCGTACTTCGGCCGCTATCTGCCGCAGCTCGTGGCCAGCGCGATCACGATGCCCGTGCTCGTCGTGGCGATAACGCTGGCCGACCCGGTCTCCGGCCTCATCGTGGTGCTGACCCTCCCCCTCATCCCGATCTTCATGGTGCTCATCGGCCTCGCCACGCGCGCCGTCCAGCGCCGCCAGCTCGACACCCTGGGCCGGCTCGCGGCGCGCTTCGCCGACACCGTCAACGGCCTCGGCACCCTCAAGCTGTTCGGTCGGCAGCGGCGTGCGGCATCCTCCATCGAGCGGGTCACCCAGGACTACAAGCGCGAGACGATGAGCGTGCTGCGGGTCTCGTTCCTGTCCGGGTTCGCCCTGGAGTTCCTCGCCAGCATCTCGGTGGCCGTCGTCGCCGTCACGATCGGACTCCGCCTGCTCGGCGGCGAGCTCACCCTCGGCATCGGGCTGTTCGTGCTCCTGCTCGCCCCGGAGGCGTTCCTGCCCCTGCGGCAGGTCGGCGCGCAGTTCCACGCGGCGGCGGAGGGCATGGCCGCCACCGAACCCGTGTTCGCCCTGCTGGATGCCGCCCGGGGCGCCGGTGAGGCACGACTCGCCCATGGCGGAGAGCTCCGGGCACCGGCCGCCGCCCCGGCGCTGACGGTGCGAGGCCTGCGGGTGCACCGCGGTCCCCGCCTTCTCCCGCCGGTCGATCTCACCGTCGCGCCCGGCGAGATCACCCTGCTGCGCGGACCGAGCGGCGCCGGAAAGTCGAGCGTCGTGGCGGCGCTGCTCGGATTCGCCGAGTACGACGGCGAGATCCGCCTCGGAGCCTCCCCCGTCCCGAACGCCCGCGCCGCGATCGCGTGGGCGGGTCAGCAGCCCGGGCTCATCGCCGGGACCGTCGCCGCGAACGTGGCGCTCGGGGATCCCGCTCCGGATGCCGCACTGGTGGCATCGTGCCTGCGCGACGCGCACGTCGACCGTGATGTCGACGGAGCGCAGGTGCTGGGCGTCCGCGGCGACGGGCTCTCCGGCGGCCAGGCGCAGCGTGTCGCTCTCGCCCGCGCCCTGTACCGGCTGCGCTCCGGCCGTGCGGCGATCCTCGTCCTCGATGAGCCCACGAGCGCGCTGGATGCGCACACCGAACGGGCGGTGTGGCAGACGCTGCGGTCGCAGGCCGCGGGCGGAGCCGGCATCCTCCTGATCTCCCATCGCCGCACGGCGGCGACGATCGCGAACCGCTCCGTGACCCTCGCTCCGCTGGAGGCGACGGTATGAGTGCCCGCGACATCCTGCGGCTCGCCCAGCCCGCACCGCGCCGGTTCGCGCCCGCCGTGCTCTCCGGGTGGGGCACGGCGCTCAGCTCCATCGCCCTGCTCGCCGCGAGCGCGTGGCTCATCACGCGGGCCTCGGAGCGTCCGGAGCTCATGTACCTATCGGCGGTGATCGTCGCCGTCCGCGCGTTCGCGCTCGGGCGGGGCGTGTTCCGGTACCTCGAGCGGCTCACCGGGCACGATGCGGCGCTCGGACAGCTCGCGGTGGTGCGCACCGATCTCGTCCGGCGCCTCGTCCCGCTCGCACCCGACGGGCTGGGGCGAACGCAGCGCGGCGCGCTGCTGTCCAACCTCGTCGACGACGTGGAGCAGCTGCAGGACCTGCCGCTGCGGGTACGCCAGCCCGTGCTGGTCGCCGGCCTCGCCTCGATCGCGAGCGTGGTGTTCACCGCCTTCCTGTCGGTGCCCGCGGCGCTGACGCTCGCCGCATGCCTGGTCGTCGCGTTCCTCGTGGCGTGGTGGGTCGGCGCCGCGGCCGGCGCCCGCGCGGAGCGGCAGATCGCACCCCTGCGCGCGCGGCTGGCGGACGCCCTGCTGGACGAGCTCAGCGCTCTCGAGGTGCTGACCGCGTTCGACGCGACAGATGCCTCCGCGCACCGCATCGCCGAGGCCGACGACGCGCTGCGCCGCGCCGTCGTGCGCCGCTCGGTCGCGCAGGCGCTCATCGCCGGGACCGTGTCGGTGCTCGCCGGAGCCGCGTCGCTGCTCGCCCTGCTCGTCGCCGGCCCGGGTCTGGCGGCGTCGGATGCCCCGGCCCTGGCCGTGGTCGTGCTGCTGCCGATGGCGGTGTTCGAGGTCTTCGGCCCGCTCCCCCTCGCCCTCTCGATGCGGCGTCAGGTGCGCGTCGCGGCCGCCCGGATCGCGGCGACCGTGCCCGACGCCGCCCCGCCCGAGCTGCCGGTGGAGACCGATCCCACCGGCACCGCGCCGCCGCTCGGCGACGGGCTCCGCCTGCGCGGCGTCACGGCATCCTGGCCGTCTGCGACCGGTGCCGCACTCTCGCCGGTCGATCTCGACGTCGCACCCGGGGAGCGTGTGCTCGTCACCGGCGCGAGCGGAGTGGGAAAGACCACCCTCGCGCACGTGCTGGTGCGGTTCCTCGACCATGGCGGCCGCTACCGGATCGGCGGGACCGACGTGCGCACCCTGTCGCCGGACGACGTGCGGCAGACCGTGGGCCTGGTCGAGCAGCATCCCTTCCTGTTCGACGAGTCGCTACGGCAGAACCTGCTCTTCGCGAAGGACACGGCGGCCGACGACGACCTCTGGGACGCCCTCGCACGGGTGGGCCTGCGGGACTGGGCGGTCGCCCGCGGCGGCCTGGACATCCCCGTCGGCGAACGGGGGGCGCTCGTGTCCGGCGGGCAGGCTCAGCGGATCGCCCTGGCGCGGGCGCTGCTGCGTGATTTTCCGGTGCTCGTCCTCGACGAGCCCACCGCCGGCGTCGACCCGGCGGCATCCGACGCGCTCCTGCGTGATCTCCTGGCCGCCGCGCGCGGACACACGATCGTGCTCATCTCGCACGTCGAGGTTCCGGCCGACCTCATCGACCGCGAGGTGCGCCTCGCGCGCTGAGTGCGCTCAGAGCGACATCCCGTAGTCGAACACGCCGGGCGGCGCGGGCAGGGGGGCGAACCCGAGCCGTGAGTAGAACGCCTGAGCACCCGTGTTGCGGGGGTCGACGCCCAGGTGCACGCCGGGGACGGATGCCTCCCGGAGCCGGTCGAGCATCGTGTCGATGAGCCGGCGACCGAGCCCCTGCCCTTGCAGGCTGGGGAGCAGATCGATGTGCAGGTGGGCCGGGTACGCGGCCTCGAGCTGCTCCTCTCCCGGATCGGACGATTCCGTGCCGCGGCGCCACGCGCTGCGGACGATCGCCGCCTCGCGTGAACGATCCGCGCGCGCCGGGAGCGGCCACCGGTCATGGAAGCGGGGCCACCATTCGTCGCGGAACCAGGCGTCGAACGCCGCCGTGTCGGGTGCGGCGACGACGTACGCGGCGGGAGAACCGGCATCGTCCTCGGCGACGAAGGCGAAGTCGGGATGCCGCGCGACATACGGCAGTGCGAAGACGGCCGCCCACAGGTCGTCGTCGGGCAGGATGCCGGTCGCATCCTTCCCCGCATCCGCAGTCAGGAGGCAGATTCGTGCGATCGCCGCTTCGTCGCCGGTTCGGAACGGGCGGATGGCGGTCATGTCCCCACCCTAACGTGCGGCCGATCCGCGCCCGCCGAGCGGGGGCGCGGTCGACGCGCTCAGGCGACCCGGGGCGTGGCCGCCGACCCGCGGGAGATGGTCTGGTACCCGGCCTTCGTCCCCGTCACGACGACGGTGATCGTCTTGCCCCGCTGCGCGGTCGTGGGTGTGAAGGTCGACCGGGTCGCGCCGCTGATCGCCGTCCCCGAGGCGTACCACCGGTAGGTGAACGCGGTTCCGGTCGTCCAGGTGCCCGGGCGTGCCGTCAGCGTGGCCCCGACCTTGGCGGTGCCCGCGATCGTCGGCGCCGCCGTCAGCGCCACCTTCGTCGTGGCCGCCGACACTCTGGAGATCGTCGGGTACCCGGAGAGGGTCCCGGTGACCTTCACGCTGATGGTCTGACCCACCTGTGCCGTCGTCGGCCTGTAGGTGGTGTGGGTGGGGCCCGACGTCCCGCTGATGTAGGCGCCGTTCGCGTACCACGCGTAGGAGAAGGCCGTCCCGGTGGTCCACGTGCCGTGGTTCGCGGTCAGGGTGGCGCCGGCCATGCGAACACCGCTGATGGTCGGCACGGCGGTCTGCGCCACGAGGGCCGTGGCACCGCTCACCCGGGCGACGGTGCCGTACCCGGTCTTCGTGCCGGTCACCTTGACGGAGATCTTCTTGCCGGTCTGCGCGGTCGTCGGCGTGAACGTAGAGTGCGTCGCGCCGGACGTGCCGGAGATATAGGCGCCGTTCGCGTACCACGCGTACGAGAACGCCGTTCCCGACGTCCACGTGCCGTGGTTCGCCGTGAGGGTGTATCCGACCGCCGGGGTCCCGCTGACTGTCGGTGTCGCTGCCGTCGCCACACGCAGGGTGGGGACAGAGGTCTTGGACGTCGTCGCGTAGGTGGCCTTGGACGCGGTCACCCGCACCGTGATCGCCATGTCCTTCTGCGCCGCGCCGAGGACGAGGGTGGATGCCGTCGCCCCGGTGATCGGGGTCGTCGTGCCCGTCAGGTTCGTGGCGTACCACTGGTACTTCAGGGTCGCGCTCGGGCTCCACGTCCCGGCATTGGCGGTCAGGGTCGACCCGACCGACAGAGTTCCGGAGATCGTCGGGACCGGTGCGGCGACGAACGGCAGCACCTGCGTGGACCCGAACCAGTCGGTGAAGAAGTTGTAGAAGTTGCGGTTGCCGTACGACGAGCACGTGTCCCCGGTGCCGTAACCGTTATTGCCGGCGGCGAGCGCCGCAGCGTTCGGCACATAGGGCGTGTAGTAATAGAGGTCCGCGGTGGCCTGGTTCGCGATAATCACGCGCTTCGATCCGCAGGAGGTCTTCGTGTTGTACTGGATGTACGAGATCCCTCCCACCGGGAACCACGTGAAGTCCTGGCTGGTGCCGGGAGGGTTCGCGTATCGCTTAAGCTGGCGCGCGGCCAAGTAGACCTGGCTGAAGAATCCACCGCTCCCTGTGCACCCAGTCGTATCGGGGCAGTTGTTCCCCATTGCATGCTGAAATGCGTAGGTGCTCGGCGCGGTGCTCGTTACCAAGCCCTGCTCTTTCTGCAGCATGACAATCAAGACCTTCGGATTGATGCCGCAAGCTTGCGCCACTTTGTAGATGATCGCGGCCGCGGTCTCGCTCGGCAATCCCGTGTACCCGGTGCAGAGCAGGCTCGTGGGCGTGACATTCTCGGGCTTATAAGTCCCGGTCGGCGTCCTATAGCTCTTCAGGCAGGTGTACCCGGTCTTGCAGGTCGGCACCTTGGCGTTGAGGAAGCTCTGGATCTGCGCCTGCGTCATGGCGTCCTTGTGGAAGAACACCGCATCGCTGATGATGTTGCCCGCGTCGAACTTGGACAGGTCCGCGGCATGCGCGGCCGGCGCCACTGCCGGAGTGAGGAGCCCGACCACCGCCAGGACGACCGCCAACAGCGCGGCCAGGACGGGGTGGATGCGGGCGCGACGCTGCGCAGCGTGCTCCGGGACTGAGCTCATCGCCCAAGCGTCGCACACCTGGGTGCTCCTCGCCAGTTGCACAGGCACACCACAGGCCCCGTGTCGCCCGGAGGGAGCGAGCACGGGGCCTGCAGGCTGGAACGCGGTGCGATCCTCCCGGCTCAGCCCTTCGTCGCGCCGGCCATGAGGCCGCGCACGAAGAACCGCTGCATGGAGAAGAACACGATGAGCGGCACGATGATCGAGATGAACGCACCTGCGGACTGCAGGAACCACTGATCACCCCACGTGCCGGACAGCGAGTTCAGCGTCTGGGTGAGTGGCAGCGAGGTCGACGGGGCGAAGATCGTCGCCACCAACAGGTCGTTCCACACCCAGAGGAACTGGAAGATCGCGAACGAGGCGATCGCCGGCATCGCCAGCGGCAGGATCATCCGGAAGAAGATCTGCCCGTGCCCGGCGCCGTCGACGCGCGCGGCCTCGATGATGTCGCTCGGGATCTCGGCGATGAAGTTGTGCAGCAGGAAGATCGCCAGCGGCAGGGCGAAGATCGCGTGCGCGATCCATACCGTCGCGAAGCTGTGCGAGACATCCCGCAGCTCGAACCCCGGGAAGATCCCCACGCCGGCGACCGTGAGGCCGCGGGAGAAGAGGCTCAGCAGCGGCACGAGCGCCATCTGGATGGGCACGATCTGCAGCGCGAAGATCGCGACGAACAGGATGCCGCGGCCCTTGAAGTCGATCCACGCGAACGCGTACGCGGCCATCGACGCCAGGGCGATCGGGATGATCGTCGCCGGGATCGTGATCGCGAGCGAGTTGAGGAACGACTCGCCGAGGGTCAGCGCCGTGCCGCCCGAGGTCAGGGCCGCCTGGTAGTTGCCGAGGGTGAAGCTCGGGTTCGTGAACACCGTCCACCAGCCGGTGACCGAGGAGTCGGCGCCGGGGCGGAACGACGTGACGAACAGACCGAACGTCGGGATCGTCCAGACGATCGCGATGACGATCGCGACGACGGTCGCCGTCTTGCTCGTGAGCTTCTTCTGCGCCTCGTTCTCGTTCTTCCGAGTTTGGCGGGCGACCTTCCTGGCCTCAGACCGACCGAAGCGCACAGGCGCGTCATCTTCGACGATGGCCATCAGCGCACCTCCCTCTGCTTGCGCATCTGGCGCACGTTGTAAATGATCAGCGGCAGCACGAACAGGAACAGCACGACGGCGAGCGCCGCCGAGTGTCCGTAGCTCTGGAACCGCTGCTGCTGGTTGACCATCTCGAAGCCCAGCACCGACGAGTTCGACCGGCCGCCGGTCATGACCGCGACGAGGTCGTAGACCTTCAGCGACGCGATCGTGATCGTCGTCAGCACCACGATGAGCGAGGAGCGGATGCCGGGCACCGTCACGTTGGTGAAGCGCTGGAAGGCGGATGCGCCGTCGAGCTGGGCGGCTTCGGTCTGCTCGGTGGGAACCGCCTTGATCGCGGCGGACAGGATGACCATCGCGAAGCCGGTCTGCGTCCAGATGAACACGATCACGAGCATGATCGTGTTGACCAGGGGCGTCGTGTCCAGCCACGGGACGGGCTGGCCGCCCAAGGCCACGACGATGGCGTTGAGCAGACCGATCTGCTGCCCCTGCCGGTAGTCGTAGACGAACTTCCAGATGATGCCGGCGCCGACGAACGAGATCGCGACGGGCATGAACACGAGCACCTTCAGGTACTTCTCCCCGCGCGCACGGTCGATGAAGACCGCGTACACGAGCCCGATCGCCGTCGAGAACGTGGGGGCCAGCAGCGCCCAGATGAGCGTGTTGATGACCGACCAGAATCCTTCGGGGTTCGTGAACACCCAGCCGTAGTTCTCCAACCCGACGAACGATGTGCCGGTCTTGTCGAAGAACGACTGGACGAAGGTCGCGATGGCCGGGTAGATGAGACCGGTCAGCACCATCACCAGCGCCGGGGCGAGGAAGAGCACCAGCTGGAACAGATACCCGGCGCCCTGACGGGACCGGTAGTCCGCGAAGAACAGCAGGCCGCCCGCGAGGAGCGAGATCGCCATGATGTAGATCGCCGCGTTCTGATACGGACGCAGCACCATGAAGGCCAGGAACGGGATCAGCAGGCTCGCCGCGAGGCGGAGCCAGAAGTACCCGCGACCGGACCGCGGCGCGTACTCGATCAGCAGCAGGACGATGCCGACCACGATCGCGAAGGCGACCACGACGATGGGGATCTGCACGATCGGGCCGAGCCCGCCGATCCACACGAAGAAGCTGTTCAGCGAGAAGCCGAGCGACACCGCCAGGGCGTTGGGGTTCGGCCCCTGCATGATCATGAACAGGAAGAGCGCCACGATGAGGATGGCGCCCACGAGCAGGACGAACGCTGTCGTCCTGCGGGAATACGCACGACGACGGCCCTTGGGCCCCGGGCCCGCCTCCGTCGACGTCGTCTCAGCGGTCAGCTGCGACATGTCTCTCCCTCCGCGAGAAAGCCGATGCTCACCCGGGACCGGCGCGTCGGGCGCTCCGGTCCCGGATGAGCGATCGACTCAGTTCTGGTAGCCCGCCTGGATGTTGGCGAGCACCGTGTTGGTGGGCTTGCCGTCGACCCAGTCGACCATGCCCTTCCAGAAGGAGCCCGAACCGACGGTGGCCGGCATCAGGTCGGACGCGTCGAAGCGGAACACCGTGTTCGGGTCCTGCATGAGCTTCATGGCGTCCTGCAGGAACTGGCTCGAGGCGAGGCTCGGGTCCGCGTTCTTGTTGGCCGAGATCACGCCGCCGAGCTTGACGCGGGTGTTCGCGAACTCCGGCGTGCCCATGTACTGGACGACGCGCTTGACGGCGGCGTTGTCCGAGAAGCGGGTGACGAACTCGCCGCCGCCCTCGATCGTCTTCGAGCCCTCGGAGATGCCGGGCATCACGAAGGCGTAGACGTCGCCGTCGGGGGCGACGGTGGGCGTCTGGCCGCTGGCGTTCTTGACCGTCAGGAAGTTCGACGACAGGAAGGACGCCTGGTGGGTCAGCGGGCACGATCCGTCGGCGACCTTCGCGGCCACGTCGGCGAACGCGGTCGAGTTGATGCTCTTGACGTCACCGAAGCCGGCGTTGACGTACTTCGGGTTGAGCAGGATCTTGCCGACCTCGTCGAAGGCGGACTTGATCTGCGGGCTCGTGAACTTGACCTTGTTGGCGATCCACTGGTCGTAGACCTGCGGACCCGAGTCGCGCAGCACGAGGTCCTCGATCCAGTCGGTGCCCGGCCAGCCGGATGCCGCACCCGAGGCGAAGCCGGCGCACCACGGCGCCTTGCCGGTCTTCTGCTGGATGGTCGCGGTCAGGGTGAGCAGCTCGCCCCACGTCTTGGGAACGCTCACGCCCCACTTCTTGAACGACGTCGGCGAGTACCAGATGAAGCCCTTGACGTTGGCGAGCATCGGGGCCGCGTAGAACGTGCCCTTGTACGTGCCGTAGTTCTTCCAGTCCTTCGACCAGTTCTTGTCGACCTCGGCCGCGGTGACGCTGTCGCCCGGCTTGACCTGGCCGGTGTCGATCAGGCTGTGCAGCAGACCGGGCTGCGGGACGATCGCGATGTCCGGGGCGGAGCCACCGGTCACCTTCGTCACGATGTTGCCCTCGAAGCTCTTGTCGCCCGTGTAGACGACCTTGATGCCGGTGGCCTTCTCGAGGGGCTCGAACGACTTCTGGAGAGCGTCGGCCTCCGAGCCCGTGATGCCGCCCGAGATGTTCACCGTCTGACCCTTGAGCGCGGTGCTCGTCGGGTTTGAGGCGCTTTCGGTGCAGCCCGCGAGCGCGAGGCCCACGACACCGGTCAGCGCAATCGGCACGAGCAGTTTCGCCCGGTGTGCCTTGCCCATCTGTTCTCCTCCTTGAGTGGGTGTGTCAAGTCGATCCCGGATCGCCCGCGCTGCGGCGCTTGCGTTCAGAAGTCGATGTCATCAACGTAGATGATATGACACCGCTTCCACAACCTGAACATGTCACAGGTCGGTAACTATGAGACCGCCGGAATGAAACCGCTCTCATTGCAAATGGGAGCGCTTTCATTGCCAATCAGGAACATGGAACCGGTTCCTGCTTTGTGGAACGATGTGTTCTACTCTGGTGTGGACCATGAAGGAGGTGACGGAGCCCCATGAGCGGAATCGCGGACGTCGCGCGTGTGGCGGGCGTGTCGAAGTCCACGGCGAGCCGGGCCCTCTCCGGCAGCGGCTACGTCTCGGAGGACACCAGACGACGCGTCGCGGATGCCGCGGCATCCCTGGGGTACGTGCCGTCGACGTCGGCCGTGAGCCTCGCCACGGGGCGCACACGCACCGTGGGCGTGATGATGCCCACCGTGACGCGGTGGTTCTTCGCCGAGGTCCTGGAGGGCATCCAGCACTCGCTGCTGCAGCACGGCCTGGATCTCACGCTCTACACCGCGGGCCCCGACCGAGCGTCGCACGACATCGTCTATCGGGACTTCCTGTCGCAGCGGCGCTTCGACGGGCTGATCGCGGTGGGCCTGGACCCGGTCGATCGCGACGTCGACATGATGCGGTCGCTGGAGCGCCCCGTCGTCACCGTCGCCTCCGGCGACATCGCCGGCGTCGACGTCGCCATCGACGACGAGTACGCGGTCCGCCGCGCCACCGAGCACCTCATCGACCTGGGACACCGCAGCATCGTGTTCCTCGGCGGCCCGCGCGCGCACTGGGCGCACGTGGACGAACTGCGCTTCCGGGGGTACCTGCGCACCATGGAATCCGCGGGCCTGGGGGCGCATGCGCACCACGTCACCTGCCCGGTGACCCTCCCCGGCGGATTCGAGGCGGCCGTCGACCTCCTCAGCTACCCCGAGCAGCGCCCCACCGGCATCGTCGCGGTGTGTGACGAGGTCGCGATCGGCGCCATCATCGCGGCCCGCCGGCTCGGCATCTCGGTGCCCGCAGAGCTGAGCGTCATCGGCATCGACGACCACGAGTACGCGGAGATGTTCTCGCTGACCACCCTCGCCCAGAATCCCCGCCAGCAGGGCGCCCTCGCGGTGGATCTGCTCGCCCAGCGCATCGCCGACCCGACCATCGTCGGCGGCGTCAAACCGCTGCGCGCCCGCCTCGTCTCGCGCCACTCCACGGCCCGCGTGCGGGAGGGCTGACGCCCGCTCCCCGCGCAAAGCAGAAGGCTCCGGATGCCGCAGCATCCGGAGCCTTCGCTGAAGTCGGGAAGACTTACTTGAGGGTCACCGTGGCGCCGGCGCCCTCGAGGGCCTCCTTGGCCTTGTCGGCGGTCTCCTTGTTCGCGCCCTCGAGCACGGCCTTGGGGGCACCGTCGACGACGGCCTTGGCCTCGCCGAGGCCGAGCGAGGTGAGCTCGCGGACGACCTTGATGACCTGGATCTTCTTGTCGCCGGCAGCCTCGAGGATGACGTCGAAGGAGTCCTTCTCCTCAACCTCTTCAGCAGCGCCCGCGCCACCGGCACCGGCAACGGCGACGGGAGCGGCAGCGGTGACGTCGAACTTCTCCTCGAACGCCTTCACGAACTCGCTGAGCTCGACAAGGGTCAGACCAGCGAACTGGTCCAGCAGCTCCTCAGTGGTGAGCTTCGCCATGATGTATCTCCTAGATAGATGGGGTTTGTCTGAGGAAAACGCCGGTCGCTTACGCGGCCTCGGCGGTCTCCAGCTTTTCGCGAAGCGCGTCGATGGTGGCGGCAGCCTTGCCCATCGTCGCCTTCATCATGCCCGCAGCCTTCGCCAGCAGAACCTCACGGCTCTCGAGCGAGGCGTACTTGTTGACCTCGTCGGCCGAGAGGGCGTTGCCCTCGAAGATGCCCGACTTGATCACGAGAAGCGGGTTGGCCTTGGCGAAGTCACGCAGAGCCTTGGCGGTGGCGACGAAGTCGCCGTGCACGAATGCGATGGCAGACGGACCCTTGAGGTCGTCGTCCAGAGCCGTGATCCCCGCCTTGTTGGCGGCGATCTTGGTCAGCGTGTTCTTCACCACGGCGTACTCAGCGTCCTGACGGATGCTGTTGCGCAGCTGCTTGAGCTGGGCAACCGTCAGACCGCGGTACTCGGTCAGCAGGACGGCGCTCGAGTCCTCGAAATTCTTCGTGAGCTCGGCGACCGATGCATCCTTCTGCGCCATGGTCACTCCTTGGTGGGTACGACATCCGCCACGACGGTGGCGGATGAGCCTCGGCGACGCCTGGCCCCGCAAAAAGAAAGAGCTCCGGCGCAAGCGCACGGAGCTCGGAGATCTCTGACGAGAAACGATTCGTGTCACCTGCGCGGGCCCCTGCGATGCAGAGCTTCGATCGATCACGCTTTCGCGTGACACGATGACCGGCGGTCTTCGGCTCGGATCAGTCTACGGGAACGGGCACGCTGGGCAAAATCGTCACCCGATCCATGCGCGTGTACACGTTCATCGACTGTCCGCGGAGGAAGCCGATGAGGGTGAGACCGGCATCGTCGGCCAGCTCGACGGCGAGCGACGACGGCGCCGACACTGCGGCGAGGATCGGGATGCCCGCCATCGCCGCCTTCTGAACGAGCTCGAAGCTGGCGCGCCCGGACACCTGCAGAACCGTTCCGCCCAGCGGCAGCCGGCCCTGCTGCAGCGCCCAGCCGACGACCTTGTCGACGGCATTGTGGCGGCCGACGTCCTCGCGCAGCACGAGCAGCTCGCCGGTGCGCGCATCGAACAGGCCCGCCGCGTGCAGGCCGCCGGTCTTGTCGAAGACGTCCTGGTGGGCGCGCAGGGTCTCCGGCAGCGTCACGAGGGTCTCGGCATCCACGCTCGTCTCATCGGCGGCGACGTCGTACGCGGACACGGTGCGGACCGCCTCGATGGAGGCCTTGCCGCACATTCCGCAGGAGCTGGTCGTGTAGAAGCTGCGGTCGCGCGCGGGCACGGGGACGCCGGCGGCGAGACCCACGTCGAGGACGTTGTAGGTGTTGTCCGCTCCCCCGGTTCCCGGGCCGCCGCAGTGGATCGCGGCACGCAGATGCTCACTGCGGGAGATGATCCCCTCGCCGACGAGGAACCCGGCGGCCAGCTCCACGTCGTGCCCCGGCGTGCGCATCGTGACGGTGAACGGCTCCCCCGCGAGGCGGATCTCGAGGGGCTCCTCGACCGCCAGCGTGTCCGCCCGGCGCCGCGCGTCCGCCCCGATCATGACCCGTGTGACGGGCCTTCGCACCGTGATCCTGCCCATGATTCGAGGGTACGCGGCGCGTGGGTAGGGTGGGCGCGTGGGCATCATCGGGGTGGACGAGCACCGGCAGCGGATCCTGGCGGCGGTGCGGCCGCTGCCGGCCGAGCCGCTGCCGATCGCCGCGGCTCTCGGGCGCACCCTGCGGGTCGACGCCGCCGCGCCGCACGACATCCCGGCGTTCGCCGGCTCCGCCATGGACGGGTTCGCGGTCCGGTTCGACGACGTCCGCGATGCGTCGCCGTCACGCCCGGTGCGGCTCCGCGTCGTCGCCGACCTGCCCGCCGGCACCGCCGCCGATCCCGCGCTCGGGCCGGGCGAGGCCGCCCGCATCATGACCGGGGCGGCGGTGCCTTCCGACGCCGACGCGGTCGTCCCGTTCGAGGACACCGCCGGCGGACTGAGCGACTCGCTCACCGAAGCCGTCGTCCTGGCGGCGCCGGCCCGGCGCGGACGCCACATCCGGACGCGCGCGGAGGATGCCGCCGCCGGAGCCGTGGTGGTCGTCGCCGGCACGCGACTCGGCTCCCGCCAGCTCGCCGCGATCGGTGCGGCGGGGGTGGCGCAGGTGACGGTCTCGCGACGACCCCGCGTCGTGGTGCTGTCGACCGGAGACGAGCTCGTGTCACCGGGAACGGCCGCGGCGCGCGGACGCGTGCACGAGTCCAACGGACTGCTGGTGGCATCCCTCGTCGCCGAGGCCGACGCCGAGGTCGTGCACGTCGCACGGGTCCCCGACGACCCGGCCGCGCTGCGGCGCGAGCTGGATGCCGCGGCCGGCGCCGACGCGGTGATCACGACCGGAGGCATCAGCGCCGGCGCCTACGAGGTGGTCAAGCAGGCGGCGGCGATGGAGTTCGTGCGGGTCGGCATGCAGCCCGGCAAACCGCAGGGGTTCGGTGCCGGAAGCCCGCTGCTGTTCGGCCTCCCCGGCAATCCCGGGGGCACCGCGGTGTCGTTCGAGGTGTTCGTGCGGCCGGCCCTGCTCGCGATGCAGGGGCGCACGAGCATCGATCGCCGGCGGACCCTGCTGCCGGTCGCGACCGGCTGGACGTCGCGCGTGGGCCGGGAGGAATACCGGCCCGTCGTCGTCGCCGACGACGGCGTGCACCCGCTTCCCGGCGACCCCATCGCCCTCGGCCGCGCGGAGGCGTACGCCGTCATCCCCGCCCGCACCGGCGTGGTGCACCCGGGCGACCTCGTGTCTGTGATGCTCGTGTCATGAGCATCACGGCGGTGATCCTGGCGGGCGGCCGGGGCTCCCGGCTCGGCGGGGCGGACAAGGCGCGCGTGCGCATCGGCGGGGCGACGCTGCTGTCCCGCGCCGTCTCCGCGGCGCGTGATGCCGGCTGCACCTCGGTCACCGTCGCCGGTCCGGACCCTGCCGATCCGGCCGTGGCCGGCGTCGCGTGGGTCCGGGAGGATCCGCCGTTCACCGGCCCGGCCGCCGCCCTCGTGGCGGTGCTGGGCACCGCCGCCGCGGAGACGGACTGGACCCTCGTCCTCGCCTGCGACCTGGTGCGGCCCGACCTCGCGGTGCAGCAGCTGCTGCGCGATCTGCCCCTGCTTCCGGCCGACACCGACGGCCTGTGCCTGGCCGACGCCTCCGGCCGGCCGCAGTGGCTCACCGGGATCTACCGCACCCGGCCGCTGCGCGAGGCGGCATCCGCGATCCCGGATGCCGGACGCGACGCCGCGGTGCGCGCGCTGATGGACGACCTCGCGATCGCCGCCGTGCGCGCCGCTCCCGAGGCGATCGCCGACATCGACACGTGGGACGACCTGCGCGAATGGGAAGGAACGGTATGAGCGAGCACCTGCCTCCGGAGGCCCTGGACGAATGGGCCGATGCACTGCGCGAGAAGTTCGGCCTGAGCGCGGCCGACGTGCCCATCGCCCTGATCCTCGATCTCGCCGGCGACGTCGCGCGCGGCGTCGCCCGGCCCGCGGCGCCGTTCAGCGCGTTCGTCGCCGGGCTCGTCGCGGGGCGCCAGGGCGGGAGCCCCGAGCAGATCGCGGACGCCGTGGCATCCGTGTCGGAGCTCGCCCGCTCCTGGCACGCCGACTGAGCGCGCTCAGCGGCGTTCGAGCCGGACGATCACCGACTTCGACGTCGGCGTGCCGCTGACGTCGGCGACGGAGTCCAGCGGCACGAGGACGTTCGTCTCGGGATAGTAGGCGGCGGCGTTGCGGCGCGGGGTGCTGTAGGCGATCAGGCGGAAGCGCTCGGCGCGGCGCTCCTCGATGTGCCCGTCGGGGGCTCTCCATTCGCTGACGAGATCGACGACGTCGTCCGGTGCGAAGCCCAGAGCGGCGATGTCCTCGGCGTTGATGAGCACGACGCGGCGACCGCCGTGGATGCCGCGATAGCGGTCGTCCTTGCCGTAGATCGTGGTGTTGTACTGATCGTGCGAGCGAAGGGTCTGCAGCAGCAGTCGCCCCTCGGGGATGTGCGGGTACTCCAGCGGATTGACCGTGAACTGCGCCCTGCCGTCGGGCGTCGCGAACCGCCGCGCGTCGCGCGGGCCGTTGGGCAGGAACAGCGTGCGGCCCTTGTCGACCCGCCGCTCGAAGTCGTCGAATCCCGGCACCGTGTGCTCGATGTGTGTGCGGATGCCCGCGTAGTCGGCTTCGAGGGCCGCCCAGTCCGCCTGCGGCGCGTTGTCCCGCCCGGCGAAGACGAGCGCGCTCAGCCGGGTGACGATCGCGACCTCGCTGAGCAGGTCGTCGGCGGGCGGCGCGAGGCGTCCGCGCGAGGTGTGCACGGCACCCATGGAGTCCTCGACCGTGACGCGCTGCTCCCCGCCTCCGCGGCGGTCCCTGTCGGTGCGGCCGAGCACGGGAAGGATGACGGCGCGGCGGCCGGTCACCACGTGCGACCGGTTGAGCTTGGTGGAGATCTGCACCGTGAGCCCGGTGTTTCGCAGAGCACGCTCGGTGACCTCCGTGTCGGGAGTGGCCGACACGAAGTTGCCGCCCATCCCGATGAACACGCGCGCCTTGCCGTCGCGCATGGCGCGGATGGCGTTCACGGTGTCGTGGCCGTGCTCGCGCGGTGCGGTGAAGGAGAACTCGCGGTCGAGCGCCGCGAGGAAGGACTCGGCGGGCTTCTCGTAGATGCCGACGGTCCGGTCGCCCTGCACGTTGGAGTGGCCGCGCACCGGGCACACCCCGGCCCCGGGACGCCCGATGTTGCCCTGCAGCAGCAGGACGTTGACGACCTCGCGCAGCGTCGGAACCGAGTGCTTGTGCTGGGTCAGCCCCATCGCCCAGCACACGATCGTGGCGCCGGAGCGGCGCACGGCTTCGGCGACGTGGCGCAGCTTCGGCTCCGGGATGCCGGTGGCCGTCTCGAGCTCGGACCACGGTGTCTCGGACATCGCCGAGCGGTACGCCTCGAATCCGGCCGTGTGCGCGCCGATGAAGTCGTGGTCGAGGACACCGCCGTCGCGCTCCTCGATCTCCAGCAGGTGCTTGCCGATCGCCTGGAAGAGGGCCTGGTCGCCGCCGAGCCGGATCTGCACGAACTGGTCGGCGAGCTTCGTGCCGCCCAACAGCACGCCGCGAGGCGTCTGCGGATTCTCGAACCGCATGAGCCCGGCTTCGGGCAGCGGATTGACCGCGATGATGGTCGCTCCGCGCTGCTTCGCCTTCTCGAGGGCGGAGAGCATGCGCGGGTGGTTCGTGCCGGGGTTCTGTCCGGCGACGATCAGGAGCTCGGCGCCGTGGATGTCCTCGATGGACACCGTGCCCTTGCCGATCCCGATCGTCTCGTTGAGGGCCGATCCGGAGGACTCGTGGCACATGTTCGAGCAGTCGGGCAGGTTGTTCGTGCCGATCCCCCGGGCGAACAGCTGATAGAGGAACGCCGCCTCGTTCGAGGTGCGGCCCGATGTGTAGAAGATGGCCTGGTCGGGATCGTCGAGGTCGCGGATCTCGTCGGCGACGACCTGCAGCGCGTCGTCCCAGCTGATCGGGCAGTAGTGGTCGGCGCCCTCGTCGAGGATCATCGGATGGGTGAGGCGTCCCTGCTGGCCGAGCCAGTAGTCGTCGTGCTGCTCCAGCTCGGAAAGGCTGTGCTCGGCGAAGAACTCCGGGCCCACCTTGCGCAGGGTCGTCTCCTCGGCGACGGCCTTGGCGCCGTTCTCGCAGAACTCGGCGATGTGGCGGTGGTCGGTCTCCGGCCACGCGCAGCCCGGGCAGTCGAACCCGTCCTTCTGGTTGACGCGGAGCAGGGCCCGCGCGCTTCGCACCACGCCGGCCTGCTGCTCGGCGATCAGCAGGGCGTGCGTCACCGCCGGGACGCCCACCGCGACCTTCTTCGGGTCGGAGGTGGTCAGTTTGGACTCGTCGATGTCCGTCCGGGGTGCCTTCGTCGCCATACCTCCAGGGTAGTCCGCGCCACCCGGCCTCCGACCGGTCCCTCCCGCTCAGCGCAACATCGGACGGGACGCCCGGATGCACGGATGCCACGACCCGCGGGTCGTGGCATCCGGGTCGGTCACGCCGTGGCGGACTCGCTGCGGCGCGGCAGCACCCACCCGGCACGCGGGAAGTGGCAGGTGTACCCGTTCGGGTAGACCTGGAGGTAGTCCTGGTGCTCCGGCTCGGCCTCCCAGAACGGCCCGGCGGGCTCGATCGTGGTGACGGCCTTGCCCGGCCACAGGCCGGAGGCATCCACGTCCGCGATGGTGTCGCGGGCGATCTGCTCCTGCTCCGGCGTCAGCGGGAAGATCGCCGAGCGGTAGCTCGAGCCGATGTCGTTGCCCTGACGGTTCAGCGTCGACGGGTCGTGGATCTGGAAGAAGAACGCCAGGATGTCGCGATACGACGTCCGGGTCGGGTCGTAGACGATCTCGACCGCCTCGGCGTGGCCGGGGTGGTGCCGGTAGGTCGCGTGGTCGTTCTGCCCGCCGGTGTACCCGACCCGGGTGTCGAGCACGCCGGGCTGGTGGCGGATGAGCTCCTCCATGCCCCAGAAGCAGCCGCCGGCGAGCACCGCCGTCTCGGTTCCGGGGGTGCGGGTCACTGTTCCGTTGTCAGTCATGAGGCCTCCTCAGCCGTTGTGGTGTCGATCGTGTCGGTCTCGAACAGGGCGCGGTAAGAACCGTAACCCTCGGCGTCGAGCTGCGCGAGCGGGACGAAACGGAGGGCCGCCGAGTTCATGCAATAGCGCAGCCCGCCGGCATTCCGGGGCCCGTCGTCGAACACGTGCCCGAGATGGCTGTCGGCGCCGGACGAGCGGACCTCCGTGCGGGACATCCACAGCGAGCGGTCGGTCTTGGTGGTGACCGCCTCGTCGTCGATCGGCCGGGTGAAGCTCGGCCAGCCGGTGCCGCTGTCGTACTTGTCCAGCGACGAGAACAGCGGCTGCCCCGACACGACGTCGACGTAGATTCCGGGCTCGTGGTTGTTCCAGTACTCGTTTCGGAAGGCGGGCTCGGTGCCGTCCTTCTGGGTGACGCGGAACTGCGCGTCGGTGAGGCGCTCCAGCGCCTCGGTGGTCCTGCGGTATTCGGTGGTCACGATGTCCTCCTGATGAGCGCCGCTGGATGCGGCGACATGAGGTGAAACAGGGATGCCGCGGGTTTTGGTCCCGCCGCGCTGGGAGCGGGCTGTGAGTTTTCGGCGCCGTCGTCTGTCCACAGGGCAGCGCGAGACGGCGATGACGAAGACTTCTCCACAGCCCCGCGGCCCCGCCCGCAGATGCTCCCGGCGGACAACCACCATGGGATCCATGACCGACATCGCACCGCCCCCCGTCCGACTCAGTACGACCGCCGAAGCCGTCGCGTTCCTGCCCGCTCTCGCTGGACTCCCGGCGGACGACAGCATCATCGTCGCGCCCTTCAGCGGCAAGACCGCCACCCGCGCGGTGAGGGTGCGCGTCGAGCCGAGCCCGACCGACGACTCGGTGCACCGGATCGCGTCCAGGGTGATCGCAAGCCTTGATCGCCTCGAGTTCTGCGACAACGTCGTCGTGGCGGTCTACCGCGACCAGCCCTTCGCCGAGATCGTCTCCGCCTGGAACGCCCGGCTCGCCCTGCTCCTGGAGAGGCTGCACTCGTCGGGCTACCACATCAAGGATGCCGCGATCGTGGCATCAGATGCGTGGATGCCATTCTTCGACGGAGATCCGGAAGCACCCTGGCCGCTCTCCGACCTGGAGACGGCCGCGCGGCGCATTCCCGCGGACGGGCAGCTCGATCCCGCGATCTTCGCCCTTCCGATCGCCGACCCGGACCTCGCCCGCCGGGTCACGGAGCTCGTCGGGGCGCGCGCGGACTTCGGCGCCGAGACCGACGCGTTCGGCCGGATGACCACCGCCGAGCCGCCGAATCCGGTCGACCTGCTCGAACGGGCGCTCTCTCGGGAACCTGCCGAGGCAGGCCCACAGACACTCGCGCACCTCCTCGCCCAGATCGACACCGAGGGCGCGGTCGATCGCACGGTGCTGCAGATCGCGTTCGGACGCGAGGTCGGGTCACTGTCGTGGGCCCGCACGCTGGCGCTCCGAGGGGAGGCGGCAGAAGCAGGATGCCTGCCGATCGATCTTCTGATGCAGGACGATGACCCGCAGCTTCAGCGCATCAGCGGGCTCATGAGCGGGAAGACGGCCCAGGTGCCTTCCGCGGACCGGCTCCAGGTGGGCGCCGTGCTGCTCGGTCGCGCGATTGCGCACTGCCGGCGCCCCGACCGCTCCTGGGCGATGTGCGCGCTCGCCTGGGTGCGGTGGGCGCTCGGGCTCACCGTCTCCGCCTTCGAGGTCCTCGACTCAGCGGCCCGAATCGATCCCGGCAACCCGCTGCCGGCGGCCCTTCGTTCGATGTTCGAGCACACGACTCCCGCGTGGCTGTACGGGGAGACCGATCGCCGGACGCGGCGGCGCTCGGCCCCGAGCGAGAAGTGACATCGCGATCAAACCGGATGAGAATAGGAAGGTGCTTCCCATGAGTGAACCGATCGCCTGGACCGCTGTGAGCGTGCTCGCCGCGACTCTCATCGGATCGCTGGCTTTCGTGCTGACCTCGATCCAGCGCACGATCAGAGTGCAGTTCGTGAGCCTGCGCAGCGAGTTCCGCACCGAGATGACCTCGGTCCGCAGCGAGATGGGTGCACGGTTCGACGGGTTGCGCGAAGAGATGAACGCGCGATTCGAAGCCGTCGACGCGCGGTTCGAAGCCGTCGACACCCGCCTGGGCGGGATCGACCGGCGCCTCGACGACCTCGATCGCGACGTCAACGCCCTGACGAGGCACGTCTTCGGCGCGGGCCGCGACTGATCGCAGCTCAGCGGGGCTGCGGCCTCACTCCCCCATCATCGGCACGGTCCGCGGACGCACGAGCGCCCAGAGCGCCAGCACGGCGACCAGCGCGCATCCGACCATGACCATCGCCATGGTCGTCGCGGTGATGCCCGATCCGGCCGCGATCACGCCGACGATCGGCGAGACGAGGCCGGCGACGACACTGTTGGCCGCACCGAGCAGCGATGCCGCCGTGCCCGCCGCCGCGCCATGCCGGTCGAGGGCCAGCGCCTGCCCGCAGGGGAAAGTGAACCCGCACGCGGTCATGAAGAAGAACAGCGGGATGATCGTGCCCCACATCCCGAGATGCAGCTGGTCGGTGACGATGATCGCGATGGACGACGCGACCAGGGCCGCCGTCGACCACGCCAGCACCCACTGCGGCCCGTAGCGGTTCGCGAGGCGCGCGGCGATCTGGACACCGCCGACGACGCCCACCGAGTTCGCGGCGAACAGGAGACCGAACTGCTGCGGGGTGAACCCGTAGCCGTCCTGGAAGAGGAACGACGAGCTGGACAGGTAGGAGAACAGGCCGCTGAACGCCATCGCCCCGATGATGAGCACTCCGACGAACACGCGGTCGCGGAACACGCTGGCGTACCGCTGCCCGAGAGTGAGAGTGCCCGCGGCCGCACCGCGCGCATCGCGCACGAGCGTCTCCGGCAGGACGAACAGCGAGCACACGAGCATCACGAGTCCGTACGCGGCGAGCACGAGGAAGATCCCCCGCCACGGCATCACCAGCAGCAGGGCCGAACCGATCAGGGGTGCCGCCACCGGCGCCACGCCCGACACGAGCGACAGCCGGCTGAGCATGACGACCAGGCGCCGGCCGCCGAACAGGTCGCGCACCATCGCCATCGCGACCACGCCGCCGGCCGCGGCGCCGATGCCCATCACGACGCGCGCCCCGCCCAGCATCAGCAGCGTGGGCGCGATGCAGGCGACGACGGATGCCGCGACGTGCAGACCGGTCACGATCAGCAGCGGAACGCGCCGGCCGACCTTGTCGCTCAGCGGTCCGACGATGAGCTGGCCGAGACCGAATCCGATCATGGTCCCGGTGAGGGTGAGCTGCACCATCGCCGCGGTGGTCTGGAAATCGTGCTGCACCACGGGGAACGCGGGCAGGTAGAGATCGATGGTGAACGGGCCGAGGGCGGTCAGTGCACCCAGCAGCACCACGTAGAGCGTGCGGCGCGCGTTGGAGAGCGCGTCGCCCGGATAACGCGGCGCCGGAGCGATCCGGACGGACCCCGTGGAGACGGGGATCGAGCCCGTGTAGAGGGATTCGCCGGCGGGCTGGGGAGCCTCCGGCGGGACGGGCTGCGAAGGGATGACGGGAACTGTGGCGGTGTCGAACAAACGCGTACTCGATCTCGGAACTGGGGATGACGCCGCACCGGCAGGCACAACCGATCCAGTTTAGGGGACGTCCCTGGGTAAAACCAACAGGTGCGTCGGTATTCCAGCTCCTCGGTGGTGGCCGTCCGGCGCGGCATCCCGCACGTGTCCGGGACCCGGCGTAACCTCGGAGGGTGACCCCCGAACTCGAAGCGCGCATCATCGCCGATTCGCGCGACCGGGTGGCGTGGCTGCGTGCCCGCTCCCGCGGGATCACCGCGACCGACGTGGCGACGCTCACCTCCGAGCGCGCGATCGCCCGCGCCGCGGAGGCGAAGCTGAACGGATCCGGGTTCGCGGGCAACGCGTACACCGACCACGGTCGGCGTCGTGAGCCCGAGATCGCCCGCTGGGTCGCGGCGACCCACGGCATCGAACCGTCCTCCGCGCTCTTTCACGCCGTCATCGAGAAGCGTCACCTCGCGACACCGGACGGCATCAAGCAGGATTCCGCCGGACGCATCATCCTGGCCGAGATCAAGACCACCAACAAGACCTGGCGGTCGATCCCCCGCAACTATCTGCGCCAGGTGTGGTGGCAGCAGCATGTCATCGGGGCGGAGCGGACCCTCGTGGCATGGGAGGAGCACGACGGTTTCGTGCCGGTCGACGACGAGCCCCGGTGCATGTGGGTCGACCGTGACGACGTGGAGATCGCCAAGCTGGTCAAGCTCGCGACCTGCCTGATCGACGAGCTCTACAGTCGCACGCAACTCGGACGCAGCGTGTACGCCGACCGGGTTCCGGCGTCGTCCCGGCGCACGGAGCGCGAGGCCACGCGCGACGCCTACCGCGCGCTCGCCCTCGCCGACTGACGACGCCGCACGCGTCGCACGCGCCGTGCCGGCGGCGATAGTTGACGCGCATCAACAACTGCCCTATAGTTGACTCAGCTCAACAGTTGCTTTCGTCAACTTCTTCCGCGTCAGCGTCGCCGCGGCATCCGCCCCACGTCACGAAGGATCCGCATGCCCTCCCCCTCCACCGGCGCTCATCGCACGCACGCCGCACCCAAGCCCATGACGCACCGGCAGGTGCTCGAGGCCCTCACCGGCCTGCTGCTGGGCATGTTCGTCTCGATGCTCGCCTCCACCGTCGTGTCGTCGTCCCTTCCGGTCATCGTCCACGACCTCGACGGCAATCAGGCGGCCTTCACGTGGGTGGTCACCGCGACCCTCCTCACCACGGCGATCTCCACGCCGATCTGGGGCAAGCTCGCCGACCTCACAAACCGCAAGGTGCTGTATCAGCTCGCGATCGTCATCTTCGTCGTCGCCACGGCGTCGGCCGGCTTCGCACAGAACCCCGAGATGCTGATCGCGTCTCGGGCGGTCCAGGGCATCGGCGCCGGCGGCCTCGCCGCGCTCAGCCAGGTGCTCATGGCGGACATCATCAGCCCGCGCGAGCGCGGTCGCTACATGGGCCTGTTCGGTGCGGTGATGGCACTCGCCACGATCGGCGGCCCGCTGCTCGGCGGCGTGATCACGGATGCCTGGGGCTGGCGCTGGAACTTCTTCGTGTCCCTCCCGGTCGCGATCGTGGCGCTCATCATCGTGCAGAAGACACTGCACATCCCGTCCCGCCCGAAGAAGAAGACCTCGATCGACTACCTCGGCATCGTGCTGCTGTCCGTGTCCGTGTCGCTCCTTCTCATCTGGGTCACCAACGCAGGCACGCACAAGCTCGACAACTGGTCGGACCTCGGTAACAACGACTGGTGGAGCCTGCTGACGTTGCTCATGGTCGGCGGCGCGATCCTCGCGGGCATCCTCTTCGTGATCGTCGAACTCGTGGTCACGGAGCCACTGATCCCGCTCGACCTCTTCAAGAGCCGGACGTTCACGCTCGCCGTCGTCGCCTCCATCGCCACCGGGATCGCGATGTTCGGCGCGTCGGTCTTCCTCAGCCAGTACATGCAGCTCGCGCGGGGCGCCACGCCCACCCAGGCCGGTCTCATGACGATCCCGATGATCGCCGGCCTGCTGCTGGCGTCCGTCGGCATCGGCGGACTGGTCACCAAGTACGGTCGCTGGAAGTCGTACCTCGTGGTCGGGTCGGTCCTGCTCATCGCCGGCGCCTGGCTGCTGTCGACGATCCACTACGACACGAACTTCGCCCTCGTCTCGCTGTACATGTTCCTCCTCGGCGCCGGCGTCGGGATGACGATGCAGAACCTCGTGCTCGTCGTGCAGAACAGCACCGACCCGTCGAAGATCGGCGTCGCCAGCTCGGGCGTCACGTTCTTCCGCAGCCTCGGCGGCACGATCGGCGTCTCGGTGATGGGCGCCGCGCTCGCCGCCAAGGTGGCCGAGCTCCTCGGCGCCGCGAAGGCCGATCTCGCCCAGGCGCTCCTCTCGCTCGGTGCGGATGCCCCGCACTGGGCCGCGCAGCTGCAGTCGGGGTCCCTCCCGAAGGTGTCCGCGATGCCGGAGGCGCTGCGGGTCATCTTCGAGGACATCTACGCGCAGGGCATCTCGCACTCGTTTCTCATCGCGGTGCCGTTCGCCATCATCAGCCTCATCGCGATCTGCTTCCTGCCCAACAAGCCCCTCACCCGGATGACGACCTCCGAGCGCCTCCAGGCGTCCGAGGCCGATCTCGCGACGGTCTCGGTGCCCGAGGCCATGCAGGAGCTGACCGCCACGGGTCCGATCTCCCTCACCCGCCGCGAGGCGCGCGAGGCCGGCCTCAGCGCGGAGTGACCATGCTGACGCACACGCCCCCGGAGACGGCGCCCCGTCCCGCGCCGGCGCCGTCTCCGGCACGGACGGAGGCCGCACAGACCCTGGAGGCGGAGTTCTCGGCCTTGATGGGCCAGATCCAGCGCCTGGTGGCGGAGACCGCCACCAGGCTCAGCCCCGGCCTCATGCCCGGCGACTACAAGGTGTTCACGGCGATCGTGCGGGCCGGGTCGGTCACCGCGACGGCGCTCGCCGACGAACTGCTGATGGACAAGGGGCAGATCTCGCGCATCCTTCGCGGGCTGCAGGAGCACGGTCTCATCGACCGCACGCCCGACCCCGCGGATGCCCGCGTGAGCCTGGTGACTCCCACGGCCGTCGGGCTCGCGAAGCTGGACGCCGCCCGGCATCCCCACCAGCACAGCCTCATCGACGCGCTGGAGCTGTGGGACGTCGAAGACATCCGCACCCTGACCCGCCTGCTCCACGCCCTCCGGACGGCCACCCCGCCGACCGCACCCTGACCCGCACTCAGCCCGCGGGGTCCGCGAGGGCACGGCGGCCCTCGGCGACGATGGCCGCCCCGACCGCGTCGAGCAGGCCGGAGCGGAGGTTCCACTGCTGCCAGTACAGCGGAACGTCGATCGGCGGGTCGCCCAGCGACGTCAGCGCTCCCGTCGCCAGGTCCTGGTCGCACTGGAACGGCGGCAGCATCCCCCAGCCCATCCCCATCCGGACGGCGGTGGCGAAGTCGGCGGAGGACGGCACCTGATGCCGGGGCGGAACGGACGGGTCGACGCCGCGCGCGACGAGCCAGTCGGTCTGCAGTTCGTCCTTCCGGTTGAAGTCCACCGCGGGAGCCGCCGCGAGAGCGCCCGCCGTGGCGCCGTCCGGGAACCAGCGGGCGGCGAAGGCCGGCGCGGCCACCGCCCGATAGCGCATGGTTCCGATCGGCGTGACGCTGCATCCCGCCACGGCCTCGGCCTGCGAGGTGACCGCCCCCATCACGAGACCCTCCTCCAGCTGGCCGGTGGTGTACTCCTGATCGTCGCGGTGCAGCTCGAAGCAGACCGGATGCTCGACGGCGAGCCGCGCGAGGGGTGCGAGGAACCACGTGGCCAGCGAGTCGGCGTTCACCGCGAGCGGCACGGTCACCGGAGCATCCTGGCCGTCCTCCTCTGCTCCGAGCGCCGCGCGCGCATCGTGCTCGAGGAGCGTCAGCTGCCGCGCAAGTCGCACGACGACGGCACCGGCATCGGTGACACGGGCGGGTTTGGACCGCACCAGCAGCACGCGGCCGAGTTCCCGTTCGAGGGTCTTGATGCGCTGACTCACCGCGGACGGCGTGATGTGCAGTCGCCGTGCGGCGGCATCCAGCGTTCCCTCGTCCACCACGGCGGCCAGGGTCTCGGCAAGCTCGAGCGCGATCTTCATCGACAGCCAGGCTAATGCATCTGTAGAATCATGAGCTGTACTTGTTCCGTCCCCGCTCGTAGCGTCGAAGCATGCTCACCGCCGCCCTCGCCGGTCTCGGCCTCGGACTCTCGCTCATCGTCGCCATCGGCGCCCAGAACCTCTTCGTGCTGCGACAGGGGCTGCGCCGCGAGCACGTGCTGGCGGTGGCGCTGGTCTGCACACTGTCGGATGCCGCCCTGATTCTGCTCGGGGTCTCGGGCGTGGGCCTGGCGCTGCAGACGGTTCCTTGGCTGCTGACCGTGGCGCGGTGGGCGGGCGCCGTCTTCCTCCTCGGCTATGCGGTGCTCGCCGCCCGCCGCGCCTGGCGGCCGTCGGGCGAGGCCCTCGCGGTGGCCGACGACGTGGAGCAGGCGGGCGGACGCGCCGACACGGGATCCCGCCCGGGTGCGACGGCGGTGGCGTCCCGCACGGGTCTGGCCGCAGCGCTGACCACGTGCCTCGCGCTCACCTGGCTCAACCCGCACGTCTACCTCGACACCGTCTTCCTCCTCGGATCGATCGCATCGACCCACGGTGCCGACCGAGGGTGGTTCGCGCTGGGGGCCGTGTGCGCGAGCGCCCTGTGGTTCTTCGCGCTCGCCTACGGCGCCCGATTCCTCGGTCGCTGGCTGTCGACGCCGCGAGCGTGGCGCATCCTGGACGGGATCATCGCCATCGTCATGACGGTCATCGCGGTGAATCTCGTCGTCGGGGCGTGATGTGACCGCCGGGTCCCTTCGTCTCGCTTCGCTCGCTCAGGGACCGGGGCCGCGGCTCAGGGACCGGGAGGGCGGCTCACGGACGCGAGCGCCGCAGGCCCGGGTCTTCGATCTCGGCGATGCGGGCGGCGACGATCCGGCGGATCACGTCGTCGGGCAGCGGATGCTCGGGCTGGAAGCGGATCGTCCCCTTCTCCCGTTCCACCCCGACATCCGCAAGGGAATCCAGCTCGTCGGCCACCACCAGCGGGACGCGACCGCTGAACGGATACAGCCCGAGATGCTTCTTGGTGCGCATGACGGCGAGGAGGGCCTTTCCGCGGTACAGCAGCGCCGGCATCGCGTAGCTGGTTCCCTGCTCGGTCTCGATGCCCTCCCCGGCCACCGCGTACACGTGTGCGATCACCGCCCGGTCGGACTCGGCGAGGGTCCCGAGGTAGTCGTCGATCGTGCCCATGGCGGCATCCTGCCAGTCCCCGGTGGCGGGGTCCACAATGGCAAGGGTGAGAAGAGTGCACGCGATCGTGACCGGCGAGGTCCAGGGGGTCGGCTACCGCTACTCGATGCGGCGGGTCGCCGACGAGACCGGCGTCGCGGGCTGGGTGCGCAATCGACCCGACGGATGCGTCGAGGCCGAGATCGAGGGGACCGCTTCGCAGGTCGAGGCGATGGTCGACTGGATGCGGCACGGACCGCACTTCGCGCGCCCGGCCAGTGTCCGAACGACGGACGTCCCGCCGACCGGGGCGGACGGCTTCGACATCCTGCCGACCGCCTGAACATGCAGAAGAGGCCCCGCCGAACGGCGGGGCCTCTTCAGTGCGAGCGTCAGAACGCGTTGACGTCCAGCGGGATGCCGGGGCCGAACGTGGTCGACACCGCACCCTTCTGGATGTAGCGGCCCTTCGAGCTCGACGGCTTCAGGCGGATGATCTCCTCGAGAGCGGTCGAGAGGTTCTCGTGCAGCTGCTCGGCCGAGAACGAGGCCTTGCCGACGACGAAGTGCACGTTGGCGTGCTTGTCGACGCGGAACTCGATCTTGCCGCCCTTGATCTCCTCGACGGCCTTGGCCGGGTTGGGGGTCACGGTGCCGGTCTTGGGGTTCGGCATCAGGCCGCGGGGGCCGAGGACCTTACCCAGACGACCGACCTGGCCCATGAGCTCGGGCGTGGAGACGGCCGCGTCGAACGCGGTCCAGCCGCCGGCGACCTTCTCGATGAGCTCGGCGCCGCCGACCTCGTCGGCGCCCGCGGCGATGGCGGCCTCAGCGGCCGGGCCGGTCGCGAAGACGATCACGCGGGCGGTCTTGCCGGTGCCGTGGGGCAGGATGACGGTGCCGCGCACCATCTGGTCGGCCTTGCGGGGGTCGACCGAGAGCTTCAGCGCGACCTCGACGGTCGAGTCGAACTTCTTCGACCCGGTCTCCTTGGCGAGCGCGACGGCCTCGGTGGTGCTGTAGAACTTGTCGGCGTCGATCTTCGCCGCGGCGGCCTGGTAGGCCTTGGACTTGGTAGCCATAGTCGTTATTCCCCTCAGTCCTCGACCGTGATGCCCATGGAACGGGCGGTGCCGGCGATGATCTTCGAGGCGGCCTCGATGTCGTTCGCGTTCAGGTCGGGCTGCTTCTGCTCGGCGATCGCACGGACCTGGTCCTTGGTGAGCTTGCCCACCTTGACCGTGTGCGGGGTGGCGGAGCCCTTCTGCAGACCGGCGGCCTTCTTGATGAGCTCGGCGGCCGGCGGGGTCTTCAGGATGAAGGTGAAGCTGCGGTCCTCGTAGACGGTGATCTCCACGGGGATGACGTTGCCGCGCTGCGACTCGGTCGCGGCGTTGTACGCCTTGCAGAACTCCATGATGTTGACGCCATGCTGACCGAGCGCGGGGCCGATCGGCGGCGCCGGGTTGGCTGCACCGGCGTTGATCTGAAGCTTGATCAGGCCGGTCACCTTCTTCTTCGGTGCCATTGTGCTTCCTTCTGTCGAGCGCTCGGAGCTGATGCCGCGAGCGCGCTTCCACGACCAGGCGGTTCCTGGGAGTGGTGTGGGATTCGTCGGCCGAAAAGGCCAACCGAACTATCTTACCGGATCAAGCTCACTGCTTGGTGACCTGGTCGAACGACAGCTCGACCGGGGTCTCGCGCTCGAAGAGCGACACGAGCACGGTGAGCTTGCCGCTCTCGGGCTTGATCTCGCTGATCGACCCGGGAAGGCCGGCGAACGAGCCGTCCTTGATGGTGATGGTCTCGCCGATCTCGAAGTCGACCTCGGTGACCACCGAGCGCTGCGCGGCGGCGGCGGCCTTGGGCGCACCGGCCTTGCTGGTCGCGACCTCGCGGACCTCGACGAGCGACTTCAGCATGTTGAAGGCCTCTTCGAACCGCAGCGGAGTCGGGTTGTGCGCGTTGCCGACGAAGCCGGTGACGCCCGGCGTGTGGCGCACGACCGACCAGGTGTCTTCGTTGAGCTCCATGCGCACGAGCACGTAGCCGGGGATCCGGACGCGCGTGACCATCTTGCGCTGTCCGTTCTTGATCTCGACGACGTCCTCCATCGGGACCTCGATCTGGTAGATGTCTTCCTCGACCTCGAGCGTCGACTTGCGCTGCTCGATGTTGGCCTTCACCTTGCGCTCGAAGCCGGCGTAGGAGTGGATGACGTACCACTTGCCCGGGAGGGAGCGCAGTTCGGCGCGGAAGGCGTCGTAGGGGTCGGCGTCCTCGTCGTCGTCTTCGCCGACGCCGGGGCGGTCCTCGTCGCCGTTCACGTCGGGGCCGTCGTAGGCGTCGACCTCGGCGGATGCCGCGGCGATGCGCTCGTCGGCCTCTTCGGCGATGGAGTCGTTGATCACCTCTGCGGCGGCCTCCGCCTCCGCAGCCTCGTCGAGATTCAGAGCGTCGTTCACGATCGCGTCAGCCTCCGGGTCTTCGATGTCGTCAAGTTCTTCGTTGTCGCCCTCGTCCTCGTCGGACTCGTCCACGACATGCAGGGCGGAGTGCTCGGCGGGGTCCACGGAGCGCTCCTGCGCGTGCAGGACGTTGCCCTCCTGCGCCTCGTCGTCCTCGCTGGACTGCTCAGCCGCGGTCGCCCAGTCGGCGTCGTCGACATATCGTTCGGACACGTGCGTCACTCTTTCCTTCGGGGGTCGGATGCCGGCCCGTCAGCCGCCGGTGACGGTGCCCGGAGTGCCGAACACCACCGTCGTCACCCAGACGAAGAGAACGTCCAGACCGTAGACGAGGGCCATCATGACCACGACGAAGCCGAGGACGACCGCCGTGTACTTCAGCAGCTCCTGGCGCGTCGGAGTGACGACCTTGCGAAGCTCGGCGAACACCTGGCGGATGAAGAGGGCCATACGAGAGAAAGCGCCCGGCTTCTTCTCGCGCGGCGCGTCACTCGTCGTGACGACCTCACCCTTCGACCCGTCCTGGACCATCGAACCCACCTGAATTGCTTTCGTTGTACCAGCGTGTGCTGATGCGCAGGGCGGACAGGAATCGAACCTGCAACCTGCGGTTTTGGAGACCGCTGCTCTGCCAATTGAGCTACCGCCCTAGAGACCCGGGGATCTCGAGGCTGCCGGCATCCCACCCCGCTTCGTATCCGGAACGGGAGCCGCTCCCGATGGCGGGCACGGCGAAAGAATGCAGACAATCACTGCACGATCAAGTCTACGGCATGCCCCGACCGGTCGCGAACCGGGCCCCCCGCCCGGGCGCGGCGCGGGCCGTGCGATCGGTGAGATCGCAGGCATCCGGACGTATCAGGACGCCCGGGCGCGTCCTCCTACTCTCGTCAGCTCACACCAGGAGGTCGTCATGGCTGGACAGTTGAAACTCGGCAAGCTCCCCGCCCGGCCGGGCGCGGTCAAGCTCAAGCTCGCGACGTACCTGCAGCCCGCACAGCTGCCGACGCCGCCCGACGTCTTCGGCCATGACGGCCAGGTCGGCGCCTGGGAGATGCTCGGCAACGACTCCGTCGGCGACTGCGTGATCGCCGGCGCCCTGCACGAGACCATGCTGTGGACCTCGATCGGCAGCTCCGAGATCCCCGTGTCGACCGACGCGGCGCTCAAGAACTACTCCGCCATCACCGGCTACAACCCCTCCGATCCGAACTCGGACCAGGGCACGGACCCGGCCGTCGCGGCCAGCTACCGCCGCAAGACCGGCATCGTCGACGCGAACGGCAAGCACCACCGGATCGGGGCGTACCTCGCCCTCACGCCCGGCGACGTGCAGGAGCACCTGCTGGCGCTGTACCTGTTCGGCGCTGTCGGCGTGGGCGTGCGGTTCCCGAAGAGCGCGATGGACCAGTTCAACGCCGGACAGCCCTGGGACGTCGTTCCCGGCTCCCCGATCGAGGGCGGCCACTACATCAGCGCCGTGGCGCGCCGGGACGGGCGGCTCGTGATCGTGACGTGGGGCAAGGAGCAGCCGATGACCGACGCCTTCCTCACGGAGTACAACGACGAGAGCTACGCCTACGTCTCGCGGGAGTACCTCAAGAACGGCAAGAGCCCCGAGGGGTTCAACATGGCCCAGCTGAAAGCCGACCTCGCCGCGGTGACCTCGGCCTGAAGACAGCACGCTCACGTCGGCAATAGGATGCCGACGTGAGCGTGCTGCCCGACGACGACCGGTTCGCGGTGCTCCTGGCCGACGCCGCGCGGCGCGACGCGCAGCTGGGCGCCATCGACTGGAGCGTGCTGCCCGCTGAGGCGGAACGCGACGTGCTCGACGCGCCCAGCGGCGGCTTGGCCCGCGTGCGGATGGGACCCGCGGACGGACCGCGGGTGCTGCTCGTCCCGGGTGCGACCGGGTCGAAGGAGGACTTCACGCTGATGATGCCGGCCCTGGCGGCAGCCGGCTGCCGCGTCGAGTCCTACGATCTGGCGGGGCAGTACGAGTCGTTCCAGGCCGGCCCCGAGCACATCGACCCCGAGCGCCATCGCTACACGCTCGACCTCTTCGTCGACGATCTGCTGGCCGTCCTCGCCGACGGCCCGTCCCCGGTGCACGTGCTGGGCTACTCGTTCGCCGGCACCGTCGCGGTCGAGGCGGCCGTCCGACGCCCGGAGCTGTTCGTGACCCTCACGCTGCTGTCCTCTCCCCCGCTGCCGGGGAATTCCCTGCGCGGGTTCAAGCTGCTCGGTCCGATCAGCCCCTTCGTGTCCGGCCGCACCCTCGGAGGCTTGTTCATCTGGGCGCTGTGCCACAACGTCAACCGGGCTCCGGCCGAGCGTGCCGCCTTCGTGGCCGCGCGGTTCGATCTGACCAGAAGGTCCAGCGTCGGCGACATCCTCGATCTGATGCAGCACACCCCGGACCGCACCGCGGCGCTGCGCGCCACCGGCATCCCCCTGCTGGTCGTGGCGGGCACCGGCGACGTCTGGCACACGGCCGCACACCGGACGTATGCGGCCGATCTCCACGCGCGGCTGGTGGTTCTGGACACCGGGCACAGCCCGTGCGAGACGGCTCCGAATCAGCTCACTGCGGCGATGCTGGATCTGTTCCGGACGCGTCCGGAGCCCGCGTGACGAGCGCCACGCGCTGACGCGCCCGCTTCCGGCGGTGTGCCGCCTGCGCGAGACGCTCCGGCCAGCCGACCTCGCGCAGGTTCACGCCCATGACGTGGAACGCCCACGACGCTCGGCGGCCGAACCCGTCGAACGTGGCGAACGGCCGCGCGGAGATCCCCACGTGAAGCGCGCCGTCGTAGCGCGTGGTCATGTCGGGCTCGAGCACCATGCTGATGTCGAGGTCGTCGTGCGCGCGAGGATCCTCCAGGTGGACCCGGGACCGGACGCGCTCCCACGCCGAACGCCGGATCGCGAAGTTCGACCCGAACAGCGGCACGCGGCCGATGATCGCCCCGACCGCGGTGAAGTAGCCGCCCAGATAGAGCCGTTTGCCGACGAAGCGCCAGAACGGGCCGCAGTCGTAGAAGTCCCCGCTGCCGGTCACCGCGTCCAGCCCGGGATCGGCCTCGAAGTCGTGCATTACGCGGGCCGCCCAGTCCGGCGCCGGACGTGAATCCGCATCGAGCCGGCCGATGAGGTCGCCGGTGGCGGCGTCGAATCCCGCCGCGGTGGCGTGCAGGACGCCGCGGACGGGCTCGAGGACCACCCGCGCCCCCGCGGCCCGCGCGACGGCCGCGGTGTCGTCCGTCGAGCCGTTGTCGACGACGATCACCTCGTCGGGAGGCCGCGTCTGCGCGGCCACCGCCGTCAGGCACTCGCGCAGCATCGCGGCATCGTTGTACGACGGGATGACGATGCTGAGGGTGCTCATCGGCATCAGGATAGTGGGGCCGCGCTCACACCGTGCGCATGATCCGCGCGAGCAGATCGCGCATCGCGACGCCCGCCCCGCTTCTGGGCACCAGGAAGGACGCCCCGAGCGCCGCGCGGCGTTGCGCGCGCTCGGCGGCCGGACGGTGCTCGCGCTCGTAGCGTTCCAGCGACGCGGGCCGCGTGGGTGGCCGGCACCTCGTCGGTGCGGAAGATGAACGCGACGCCGGGGTGGCCTCCTGCGGGATGCACGGTCAAGGAGACGCCCGCCTCGTTGTGCATGCGCACGACACTCGTCGGCGCATTCCGCACGGGAAACGGGCTCGGGAGCGTGCTCCCGAGCCCGTTGTGGTCAGCCGCGTCAGTTGGCGCGGATCAGCTTCTTGTTGACGAACTCGTCGGCGGCCAGCAGGCCCATCTCGCGCGACGTGCCGGAGCGCTTCACGCCGCCGAAGGGCAGCTCGGGGCTGTCCGCGAGGGTCACGTTGACGTAGACCATGCCGGCGTCGATCTTGTCGGCGACGCGGTCGGCCTGGGCCGGGTCGGTCGTGTACACGTACGAGCCCAGCCCGAAGCTGGTGTCGTTGGCCAGCTGCACCGCGGCATCCTCGTCCGCCACGCGATAGACGACCGACGCCGGGCCGAACAGCTCCTCGCGGTAGACGTCCATGTCCGGTGTGACGTCGGTGAGCACCGTGGGCGCGTAGAACGCCCCGTCACGCGTGCCGCCGGTCACCAGCGTCGCGCCCTGCGCGACCGCGTTGTCGACCTGCGCCGCCAGACGCTCGGCGGCCGGCAGCGACGACAGCGGGCCGACGGTCGTGTCGTCGGCGAACGGGTCGCCCACGACCTGGGACTTCATCGCCGCGGTGAACTTCTCGAGGAAGGCGTCGTACAGCCCGTCGACCACGATGAAGCGCTTCGGCGCGTTGCAGGACTGACCGTTGTTGTCCAGGCGCGCATCCACAGCACCCGCCACCGCGGAGTCGATGTCGTCGGTCGAGAGGAGGATGAACGGGTCGGACCCGCCCAGCTCCAGCGCCACCTTCTTCAGGTTGCGGCCGGCGAGCTCGGCGACCGCCGCACCGGCGCGCTCCGAACCCGTCACCGAGACGCCCTGCACGCGAGGATCGCCGATGATGACCGCCGCCTGCTCGTTCGTCGCGTACACGTTGACGTACGCGCCGGCCGGGAGTCCGGCATCCAGGTACATCTTCTCGATCGCGGCCGCGGACTCGGGGCACTGCGGGGCGTGCTTGAGGATGATCGTGTTCCCCAGCACCAGGTTCGGAGCGGCGAACCGCGCCACCTGGTAGTAGGGGAAGTTCCACGGCATGATGCCCAGCAGGACGCCGATCGGAGCCTTGCGGATGACCGCGGTGCCCTCGGCGAGGATGTCCAGCGGCTGGTCGGCGGTGATCTTCTCGGCGTTGTCCGCGTAGAACTCGGTGATGTCGGCGGCGAAGTCGACCTCGGCGTACGCGGCGAACAGAGGCTTGCCCATCTCGCGCACGATGATCGCGGCGAGCTCGTCGCGGCGCTCGCGGTGCAGCTGCGCCACGCGGCGGATGAGCGCGGCGCGCTCGGCGACCGGGGTCTCGCGCCAGGACGCGTAGGCGGATGCCGCGGCATCCAGCGCCTGCGCGATCTCGGCGTCCGTGGCGGTGGGGTACGTGGCCAGGGTCTCGCCCGTGGCCGGGTTCACGACTGCGTAGTCGCTCATTGTTATCTGTTCTTTCTGCTTACTCGGCAGGGATCAGGGTGTACTTCGTGGAAAGGAACTCGTGGATGCCCTCGGAGCCGCCCTCGCGGCCGATGCCGGACTGCTTGACACCGCCGAACGGGGCCGCGGCGTTGGACACCACACCGGCGTTCAGTCCCATCATGCCGGTCTCGAGCTTCTCGATCATCCGGTGCCCGCGCTGCAGGTCCTGCGTGTACACGTAGGACACCAGGCCGTATTCGGTGTCGTTGGCCAGGCGCACGGCATCGTCCTCGGTGGCGAACGTCGCGATGGCGAGCACCGGTCCGAAGATCTCCTCGCGGAGGATCTCGCTGCCCGGCTGCACGTTCGAGAGGACGGTGGGCTGGAAGAAGGTGCCCACACCCGCAAGCGCCTCGCCGCCGGTGCGCAGCTCGGCGCCGCGGCCGACCGCGTCGGTGACGAGCTCCTTCGCCTTCGCGACCGCGTCGGTGTCGATGAGCGGGCCGATGTTGACGTCCTCTTCGGTGCCGCGGCCGATCTTCATGCCGTTCACGCGCTCGGTGACCTTGCGGGCGAACTCGTCCGCGACCGACTCGTGCACGATGAAGCGGTTCGCCGCGGTGCAGGCCTGGCCGATGTTGCGGAACTTCGCCGCCATCGCCCCGTCGACCGCCTTGTCCAGGTCGGCGTCCTCGAACACGACGAACGGCGCGTTTCCGCCGAGCTCCATCGACACGCGCAGCACGCCCTCGGCGGCCTGCGCGATCAGGCGACGGCCCACCTCGGTCGACCCCGTGAACGACAGCTTGCGCAGACGCGGGTCGGCGATGATCGGCGCCGACACCTTGCCGCTGGTCGAGGTCGGGATGACGTTCACGACACCCTTGGGCAGGCCCGCCTCTTCGAGCAGCTGCACGAAGAAGATGGTCGACAGCGGGGTCAGTGCCGGGGGCTTGATCACCACGGTGCACCCGGCCGCCAGGGCCGGCGCGATCTTGCGAGTCGCCATCGCCAGCGGGAAGTTCCACGGCGTGATGAAGAACGACGGACCCACCGGGCGCTGCGAGACCACCATGTGACCGGTGCCCTCCGGGTTCATCCCGTAGCGGCCCGAGATGCGCACCGCCTCCTCGGAGAACCAGCGCACGAACTCGCCGCCGTACGCGACCTCGCCGCGCGCCTCCGCGATCGGCTTGCCCATCTCGAGGGTCATCAGCAGCGCGGCGTCCTCCTTGCGCTCCTGGAGCAGCTCCCACGCGCGACGCAGGATCTCACTGCGGCGACGCGCCGGGGTGTTCGCCCACTCCTCCTGCGCGGCGACCGCGGCATCCAGGGCCCGGATGCCGTCCGCCGGCGACGCGTCCGCGATGGTGCGGATGACCTCGTTCGTGGAAGGGTCGTGCACGTCGAGGGTGCGACCACCCTCAGCCTCGACCCACTCGCCACCGATGAACAGGCCGGTGTTGACCTGCTCCAGCAGCGCCGTCTCGTTCGCAGCAGTCATGGGGATTCCTTTCGGGTCGGAACGGTGCCCGCGGGCGCCGTTCGCAAGGTTCTTCGGTGTAGCTCAGGCCTCCGCGCCGGCGGCCCGGCGCGGGATGACGATCATGGGCACGGGAAGCTCGTGCAGCATCTTGGTGGCCGTGGAGCCGAGGAAGATGTGCTTGGGCTGTGCGAGGCGGCTGGAACCGACCAGCACCACCTCGCCGGGAAGCCAGTCGAGGTCTCGGACGGCGTCTTCGACGCTCTCGCCGCGACCGACCAGGACGTCGACCGCGACCGCCTCGGGCAGAGCCTCGCGAGCCTGGGCGAGGACGTCCTCGGCGTGTGCGGCGCCCGCGATGCGGATGACGCCGGTGTCGACGGAGCTCGGCAGGTCGACGGTCACCAGCGACACCATGCGCACCGGCGCACCGGTGAGCGTCGCGCCGGTGACGGCCGAGTCGATGAGCGACTCGGCGCCGGGACGGGTGCCGATCGCGACGGTGATCCGCGACAGCGCGGCGGTGGCATCCGTCTTCCGCTCCCCCGCCGGCGCCAGGGCGACCGGCACATCGGCGGAGTGCAGCAGGGCGGCAGCCGTCGAGCCGACGCGGTGGTGGCCGCGGGGGCCTCCGTTCGCGGCGCCGACGACGATGAGGGATGCCCCGAGCTCCGCGGCGGCGGTGCTGAGTCCCTCTGCGTAGGACTCGGCGACGCCCACGTGCTCGGCGTGCTCGACGCCGGCCGGGATCTTCTTGGCGCCCGCCGCCAGCCACTTCATGGCCTGGTCGCGCAGGTAGCCGTCGAAAGCGGCATCCGGGGGCACGAGCGTGCCCGAGTCGGTCGGCAGCACCATGACGAGGTCGAGGACGGCGCCGGTGGCGCGCGCCAGGCGGGCGCCCAGCGCGACGGCGTCCTTGCCGGACTTGGTGTGGGTGTAGCCCACGACGATGTGGTGGCTCACGAACGTGCCCTTTCGATGATTGTCGCGGCCGCATCGCGGCCCGTCCGGATCGCTCCGTCGACGTGTTGGAAGCCTTCTCCGGCCAGATCGCTCGAGGCGAAGTGCACCGGTCCGACAGGGGTGCGCAGATCCGCACCGTACCGGTGCAGTCCGCCGAGGTCGAAGCTAGCGGCGTAGGCTCCGCGCGTCCATTCCGCAGCCCCCCAGTCGCTCTCGTGGTACACGACCGGGCTCAGCGCCCGATCGCCGAAGTAGCGCGCGAGCGACGCCAGCACCCGCTCCCGCCGGTGGTTCGCGTCGAGGTGCAGCAGGGCGTCGGCGCGGACGTCGGACACGAACCCGACCAGCGTGCCGTGCGCCTCCCCCGGGCGGGTGTCGTCGTACGCCTCGTGCACGACCTCGTAGGGGCTGACGGCCGTGCCGGACAGGCCGTCCTCCCGCCAGAACGGGCACGAGTACACGGCATGCACCTTGAGCACCGATCCCATCGAGAGGTGCTGGTGGAGCTGCTGCTGGTGCCGCGGCAGCGGCGGGACGAAGGTGATGCGCTCGTGCAGCACGGGTGCATAGGCCAGCACCGCCCAGCGGGCGTGCACCGTGACCGACTCCGCGACCGCCGAGACGCCGTCGGCGTCCCAGCGCAGCTCGTGCACGGGCTGCTCCAGCAGCACGTCCTCGCCGAGCCGCTCGGCCAGCAGCAGCGGAACCTGCTGCATCCCTCCGGCGACCCGCCGAGCGCTGCGGGCGCCGGCGACCGCCAGATTCCCGAATCCGCCCGCCGACGCCGCCGCGTGCAGCGCCTGCAGCAGCGAGAACGTGTGCGCGGGCTTGCCCAGCATCGAGCCGGCGACCGACAGGGCGATCGCGTCGGATGCCTCGCGGTCGTCGGTCTGCGCGCGCAGCCACTGCTGGAACGAGATCTCGTCGAGCCCGACCGCGTGCGCGGCATCCCACGGCGCCGCCGGGTCGATGGACGCGGCGAGCTCTTCCAGCCGTGCGGTGATCGCCACCATCTCGGCACGCGTGGACTCGGCGACCGGGAGCGCCCCGCCGGTAAAGCGGGACGACTCGCCGGTGCGACCGACATACACGCTGTCGCCGTCATCGTGCCCGGAGAGGGTCTCCAGTCCGAGGTCGGCGATCACCTGCAGCAGGGCGTCCTGGTGCGGCGAGACCCACTGACCGCCGATCTCGAGCATCGCGCCCTCGATCGTGTCGGTCCGCAGGCGCCCGCCCACGCGGTCGCGCGCCTCGAGCACGGCGACGGACAGGCCCGCCCTCCGCAGCTCGTTCGCCGCCGTGGTGCCGGCGACGCCGGCACCCACGACGACGACATCGCGTGTGATGTCTCGCAATCGAACCCTCGGCGGTCAGCTGTTGGCGAGCGCGTCCGCGACGACGTCCAGACCCTCGCGCAGCAGCTCGTCGGAGATCGACAGCGGCGGCAGGAAGCGGATGACGTTACCGAACGTGCCGCAGGTGAGCACGACGACGCCTTCGGCGATGCACTTCTTCGCGACCGCGGCGGTCAGCGCGGCATCCGGCTCACCGGTGGCGGGGTCGACGAACTCGGCGGCGACCATCGCACCGCGGCCACGGACGTCGCCGATACGCGGGTCGGCGGCCTGCATCTCGCGCAGACGCGGCAGCAGGATGTCGCCGATGGCGCGAGCGCGCGCGGGGGCGTCCTCGCTCTCGAAGACCTCGATGGTCGCGATCGCCGCGGCGCACGCGACGGGGTTTCCACCGTAGGTGCCGCCCAGTCCGCCGCCGTGGGTGGCGTCCATGATCTCGGCGCGGCCGGTCACGGCGGCCAGCGGCATCCCGCCGGCGATGCCCTTGGCGGTGGTGATGAGGTCGGGGACGATGCCGAACTGCTCGCTGACGAACATGGTGCCGGTGCGGGCGAAGCCGGTCTGGACCTCGTCGGCGATGAAGACGACGTCGTTGGCGCGGCACCACTCGACGAGCGCGTTCAGGAAGCCGTCGGCCGGGACGATGAAGCCGCCCTCGCCCTGGATGGGCTCGATGATGATCGCTGCGAGGTTGGCGGCGCCGACCTGCTTCTCGATCATCGTGATGGCGTTCTTGGCCGCCTCGGCGCCGGAGAGGCCGCCGTCACGGTAGGGGTAGGACAGCGGGGCGCGGTACACGTCGGACGCGAACGGGCCGAAGCCGTCCTTGTACGGCATGTTCTTCGCGGTGAGCGCCATCGTGAGGTTGGTGCGGCCGTGGTACGCGTGGTCGAACGCGACGACGGCGGTCTTGCCGGTGAACTTGCGGGCGATCTTGATCGCGTTCTCGACGGCCTCGGCGCCCGAGTTGAACAGCGCCGACTTCTTGGCGTGGTCGCCGGGGGTGAGGCGGTTGAGCGCCTCGGCGACGTCGACGTACTGCTCGTACGGGGACACCATGAAACAGGTGTGGGTGAACTGCGCGACCTGCTGCTGCACCGCGGCGACGACCTTCGGGTGGGCGTTGCCGACCGTGGTGACGGCGATACCGGCGCCGAGGTCGATGAGCGAGTTGCCGTCGGCGTCGACGATGACCCCGCCGCCGGCGGCGACGGTGGCGATCGGGACGGAGTGGGAGACACCCGCTGAGACCGCGGCCGACTTGCGGTCCAGGACCTCCTGGGAGCGGGGGCCGGGAATGGCCGTGACGAGGCGGCGCTCCTGCGGGAGGGTGGGGCCGCCGACGGGCGTAGTGGTGTCAGCAATGGTCATGTGATCGACAGTAAGCGCGGTATCCCACCCTCGCACTAGACTTTGCGTACATTCTTCGACTGTTCATGTACGCGAAGTACAGGAGAACCCATGGCCGTGATGGATGCCCCGACGCTGCGCGCCCTGCTCGCCCGACGCGACCTGCATCTGACCCCCGCGATCGCGGAGGAGAACCTCACCGAGGGCGCGTGGGACGCGCCGATCCGGTGGGTGCACAACTCCGACCTCACCGACCCGACGCCCTTCCTCTCGGACGGCCTCGTGCTGCTCACCACGGGCACGCAGATGGCCGGCTGGCAGCGGCGATCGTTCGAGGAGTACGTGCACCGGCTCTCCGTGCGCGGCGTCGTCGCGCTCGGCTTCGGCACCGAGGTGGTGCGCGACGGCATCCCGCCGATGCTCGTCGCCGCGTGCCGGACCACCCGCATGTCGCTGTTCGAGGTGCCGTACCGCACCCCGTTCATCGCGGTGGCCCGCGCCAACGCCGAGGCGATCGCCGCCGAGACGTTCGCCCGCCGCAGCTGGGCGCTGGCCGCCCAGCGGGCCATCTCGCTGGCGGCCCTGCGCCCGAACGGCCTGACCGCGACGCTCGCAGAGCTCGCCCGGCAGCTGGAGACCTGGGTGGGGCTGTTCGATCCGGCCGGGTCGCTGGTGAACGAGCATCCGGCCGGGGCCCTGGACGCGGCCACTCGCACCGCGCTGGGCGAGGAGGTCGGCCGGGTGCTCCGCCGCGGCGCGCGTGCCGGGTCGTCGCTGCACCTCGGCGACACCCCCTTCACGCTGCAGACCCTCGGCCGCGGCGGACACCTGCGCGGCGTCATCGCGATCGCCGCCGGGGCCCTCGACCAGGAGGGACGCGGCGTGGTCACCGCCGTGATCGCGATGGCCGGGCTCGCCCTCGAACAGAACGAGGGCCTGCAGCGCGCCCGGGCACTGCTGCGGACGGGTGTGCTGCAGTCGCTGCTCAGCGACGACGCGAGCCTCGCGGAGCGGATCGCCGAGCAGATGTGGGGCGGGATGCCGCCGGCGCCCGTGCTCGTGGCCGTGACGGACGCCCCGGCCCTGACCGACGCGGCCATCGAATGGCTGGAACTCCGGGTGGACGAGACACCCGGCACCCTCTTCTTCGCCCGCACCGACGAGGGCGTGGTGCTCGTCGTCCCGGAGGACCGGGACCAGGTGCTCGACGACCTCGCCGAGACCTTCGGGACGCGGATCGGGGTGTCGAGCGGGACGGGCTACGACCAGTTCAGCCGCGCGCTCGGCCAGGCGCGGGTGGCGCGCACCCGTGGCGGCACCTTCACGGTCGGCGCCGTCACCCGGTTCGCGGACGTCGCGGCATCCGGCATCCTCTCCGCCCTCGGCAACGACGCCGGAAGGTCTCTGGCTCGCGCCGCCATCGAGCCGCTGCGCCGCAACGACGAGGAGGAGGGCACCGCCCTGGTCGAGACCCTGCACACCTGGCTCGAGCAGGATGCCCGCTACGACGCCGCCGCGGAAGTGCTCGGCGTGCATCGGCACACGGTGCGCGCGCGGGTCGCACTCGCACAGCGCCTGCTCGGCGTCGACCTCGGCACCTTCCCCGCCCGGGCCGAGCTCTGGGCCGCGCTGCAGGTGGACTCGCCCCCGGTGGAGTGATCGGTCCCGGTCACAGTCCGTCCGCCTCGGGCCGGATGCCGGACACCCTGCGCGGTGCCCGGCCCGGGCACCGCGCGTAGCCTGGACCGGTGACGACGATCAACGGCGAAGTCTCTTTCTGGTGGCGGACGCTCGGCGGTCCGCCTGCCCCGCGGCCGGCCCTGGCGGGCTCGATGGAGGCCGACGTGTGCATCGTCGGCTCGGGGTACACCGGACTGTGGACCGCGTACTACCTGAAGACGCTGCAGCCCGACCTGCGGGTCGTGATCCTCGAGCAGCGTTTCGCGGGCTACGGCGCCTCCGGGCGCAACGGCGGATGGCTCACGAACTCGGTCACCGGCGGACGCGCCCGGTACGCGAAGACCCACGGGCGGGATGCCGCCGTCGCCCAGCAGGTCGCGCTGAACGACGCGGTCGACGAGGTCATCGCCGTCACCGAGCGCGAGGGCATCCAGGCGGACATCGTCAAGGGCGGAGAGCGGACCGTCGCCCGCAATCCCGCGCAGCTGGCGCGTCTGCGCGCGATGATCGCGTCCGAGGCGGCGTGGCCGCACACCGACTGGGAGGTGCACAACACCCCGGAGACAGCCGCGCGTCTGCGGGTGTCCGGGGCGATCGCGTCCGCGTGGCATCCGCACTGCGCGCGCATCCACCCCGGCAAGCTGGTGTCGGGACTCGCGGCGACCGTCGAACGCCTGGGCGTCGTCATCCACGAGGGCACCCGCGTCACCGAGATCCAGCCGGGCCTCGCGACGACCGAGCACGGCACGGTGCGCGCGGACGCCGTCATCCGCGCGACCGAGGGGTTCACCGCGAACCTCAAGGATCAGCACCGCACGTGGCTCCCGATGAACTCGTCGATGATCGCGACGCAGCCGCTTCCGGTGGAGGTCTGGGAGCAGATCGGGTGGGACGGACGGGAGACGCTCGGCGACATGGCGCACGTGTACATGTACGCGCAGCGCACGGCCGACGACCGCATCGCCTTCGGCGGACGCGGGGTCCCGTACCGGTACGGTTCGCGCGTCGACAGCGACGGGCGAACGCAGAAGCGCACCATCGCGGCGTTGACGAGGCTCCTGCGGGAGTTCTTCCCCGCAGCATCCGACGTGCCGGTCGACCACGCCTGGGCGGGGGTTCTGGGCGTTCCGCGGGACTGGTCGGCGACGGTGTCGTTCGACCGGGTGCGCGGGCTCGGCCACGCCGGCGGGTACGTCGGCACGGGCGTCACCGCGACCAATCTCGCCGGGCGCACCCTCGCCGACCTGGTGCTGAAGAACGACACCGACCGGACGCGACTGCCGTGGGTGAACCACCGCGCCAAGGCCTGGGAGCCGGAGCCGCTGCGCTGGACGGCCGTGCAGGCGATCTACACCGCGTACGGCTGGGCCGACGGGATGGAGGCGTCCGGCCGGTCGGACCGGGACGCCTGGCCCGCCCGCATCGCCGACGCCATCGCCGGCGAGCACTGAGTGGGCGCGGGTCCGCTCAGTCGGTCAGCAGCGCGTCGATCAGCCCCGGGAAGCGGTCGTCGAGTTCGACGCGGCGCAGTTGGATCGAGTGCGTCCGCCCGGTGACGATCGTGCGGGTGAGCCCCGCCTCGCGCAGCGTCTTGAAGTGGTGGGACAGCGTCGACTTCTGGATGTCGAGGCCCCACAGATCGGCGGTCTTGGCGTGCGGTTCGCCGTCGGCGAGGACCCTGATGATCGCGAGACGTGCGGGATCGGCCGCGGCCCGCAGCACGTCGACGAGCTGGATCTCACCGATGTCCGGAACGGGATAGGGCTCTGCAGTCTCGGCGGCCACGGCATCCTCCGCTAATTGTTTGACATGCATCGAACGATGCTCTACCTTGATCGTATGACGACGATCGAACAATCTTACCGCGGGACTCTGCCGCGTCTGATCGTGCTCGCCGGCGCGCTCTTCCTCGTCGGCACCAACGCCTTCGTGATCGCCGGGCTCCTCCCCCACATCGCCGCGTCGCTCGGCACCTCGGCCGGCGAGGTGAGCTACACGATCACCGGATACTCACTCGTGGTGGCCGTCGCGGCGCCCCTGCTCGCGATCCTGCTGCCCCGGGTTCCGCAGCGCGCGCTGATGGCCTGCGGGGCGCTGCTGTTCGCCGTCGGCACGGCGACGACCGCCGCCGGCGGCTCGCTCTCCTGGTTCGCCACGGGCCGCGTGATCGCCGCGCTCGGCGGGGCCGCCCTCGTCCCGGTCGCCACGGCGGTCGCCGCGCAGCTCGGCCCCGCCGAGCGCCGGGGACGCGCTCTCGCGATCGTCGGCGCCGGCTTCACGCTGGCGACCGCGCTCGGCGCTCCGCTCGGCACGGTCCTCGGCACCGGCCTGGGGTGGCGCACGCCGCTGTGGATCCTCGCCGCCCTCGGCGTGGTCGCGGTGCTTCCGCTGCTGCTGCTGTTCCGCCTACCGCCGCGACCGGCAGCAGCGAGCATCCGGGCCCGGTTCGCCCCGCTCACCGACGCCCGCATCGCTCTCACCCTCGTCTCGGTCGTGCTCACGGTCGCCGCCTTCAACATCGTGTACATCTTCAGTTCGGTGATCGCCCAGCATGCGACCGGAGGATCGGGGAGCCTGCTCGCTCTGCTCCTGCTCGTCTACGGCGTCGCGGGCGTCGTCGGGAACGCGGTCGCGGGCGGCCTCACGGACCGCCTCGGCAGCCGCGCGGCGGCGGTCGGCGCCCTTCTCGTCCAGTTGGTGTGCCTGGCCGTCATCGCACCCCTGGAGGGTTCGTTCTGGGGTCTGGTCGTGGTCTTCGCTGTGTGGGGCGCAGCCGCGTTCGCCATCACCATCCCGATCCAGCACCGCTTGGTGTCGCTGGCGCCCGATTCGGCCGGCTTCACGCTGTCGTGGTTCTCGACGGCCATGTACCTCGGCATCGCGATCGCTCCCCCGCTCGGGAACGCCGCCAACGCCGTCGGCGGCGCCGTGCTCATCCCGATCGCCGGGGCCGTGGCCACGGCCGGAGCCGTCATCCTGTTCCTCGCCGGCCATCGGGGCCGGACTGCCCTCGGCGCGGCATCCCGTGCCAGTCTGGAATCATGACGAACGACGCGCGCGTGCTTCACATGACGGCCTTCGCCGCGGAGCCCGGCGGCGGAAACCCCGCCGGGGTCGTCCCGGATGCCTCGACCCTCTCCGAGGATCGGATGCAGCAGATCGCCGCCGAACTCGGATACGCGGAGTCGGCGTTCGTGGTCGAACCGGCGATCGGCGACGACCCGCGGCACGTCCGGATGCGCTACTTCTCCCCCGGAGCGGAGGTCCCGTTCTGCGGGCATGCGACCATCGCGACGGCCGTCCTGCTGGCGGGCGAGCGGGGGGCCGGAGAGTTCCTCTTCGAGACGATGGTGGGGCCGGTGACCATCTCCACCGAGGAGACGGGCGACACCGTCACGGCATCCTTCACGAGCGTCCGGCCCGACCAGCGTGATCTCGCGGACGACATCCGAGCGACCCTCCTGGGGCTCCTCGGACTCGATGAGACGGACCTCGATGAGCGTCTGCCGCTGAAGGAGTCGTTCGCCGGCAACTGGCATCCGATCGTCGCCGTGCGCGACCAGGCCGTCTTCGACGGGTTCTCCTTCGACCCGACAGCCGTGCGGGAACTCATGGACGCACAGCTGTGGACCGGGGCGGTTCCGATCGTGCACGCGCTCACCGACACGTTCGACCAGTTCGAGGCTCGCAGCCTGTTCCCAGTGGGCAGGGTGACCGAAGACCCCGCCACCGGGTCGGCGGCGGCTGCGCTCGGCGCCTATCTCCGGGCGATCGGCGCCATCACGCCCCCGGCGCACGTGACGATCCACCAGGGGCGGCACGTCGGCCGGCCGAGCATCCTGCAGGTCGACATCCCCGCGGAGGGCGGCATCACCGTCACCGGTACCGCCTCGGTTCTCGACTGATATGGCCGGCCGCGTCGTCGCTGTCCACACGAGTGCAGGACACGAGTTCAGCAAATCGGCCCGCGATGCGATCATGCTTCGCGAGGGGCTCGGCGTCGAAGGCGATGCGCATTTCGGTGCGACCGTGCAGCATCGCTCCCGCGTGGCGGTCGACGCGTCGCAACCGAACCTGCGCCAGGTGCATCTGATCCACGCAGAGCTGTTCGACGCACTGCGCGAGGCGGGTCACGTCGTGGCGCCCGGGGAGCTCGGTGAGAACATCACGACGCGGGATGTCGACCTCCTGGCGTTGCCCGTCGGCGCGCGACTGCGGTTCGGCGACGCGGTCGTGACGGTGACGGGTCTGCGCAACCCCTGTCAGCAGATCAACGAGTTTCAGCCGGGTCTGCTGAAGCAGCTCGTCACAACGGACGCCGAAGGCCACGTGATCAGGCTCGCCGGCGTTATGGGCATCGTGTCGCGCACCGGCGCGGTGGCCCCCGGCGACACCGTCGAGGTCGAGCTGCCCCCACTCCCGCATTTCCCGTTGACGCGCGTCTGATCACCGCTCGGGGTTGCGCCCTTCGACAGGCTCAGGGCGCTGAACGGGCCGGAGCGGGTCGCGTTCTCAGAAGGGTGGTGGGGGGTCGGGTGGGAGGGTGAAGGCGGGGAGGGT
>NZ_JTDK01000007.1 GCF_000802305.1 Microbacterium mangrovi
GTGGGTGGTTCGCCGAGCCCGCGGCGGATCGCGGCTTGCTGATCGACCGTGATCCGCCCCGCCGTGAACGCCTCACCCAGACACGCATGCCACGGCGCCGGCGGAATGGATGCGGTGTCGTTGCCACCGCCCGGACCGCCCTCCTCGGTCTCCGGGCTCGTGTCGGCGGGCGCGGCCTCCAGGAGGGCCTGCCCGAGCCGTGCGGCTTTGCCGGCCTGGGTGCGGGTGGTGCCGGTGAGGTCCTGGATCAGCGTGACCGCGGACCGGTGCCCGCGTTTCTGTGCCAGCCCGCCTTGCCCGGCATCCCGCGTGGACCGCTGCGCGGCGACCCCGGTCGCGACCACCCGCAGCGCTTCCAGCTCACGGATCGCCGTGGAGGTCGATGCGATCACCGCGACCACGTCGTCGTCCCGCAGGCCCGTCACGGCCGAGGCCGCCCCGGTCACCGGCACCGGCCCCAGCATCCCGACCAGCACGCGAAGCTGCCGACCGACGATAGCTGCGAAATTCTCCATGCCGAAACCCTCCCACACACCTCCGACATTGAGAGATATCTACGATACGCGAAGCGCGGACGCCGGTCCGTCCGGCACTGCGGCGTAGCGTGCCCGCATGGGTGAAAACAACCGCGAAGACACCTGGGCCGAAGACTCCCTCGCCGATCGGTTCCTCGGCGCGTACGACACCGCCAAGGGATTCGTGCGCACCGCCGTCATGCATCGCCAGCTGATCGAGCACCTGCCCGCGGCACCGGCGAGGATCCTCGATGTCGGGGGAGGAGCGGGCACGCAGTCGTTCCCGCTCGCCGCCGCCGGATACGACGTGACCCTGCTCGATTCGTCTCCGGCGATGCTCGCCCGCGCCCGCGAGAACCTGGCATCCCTCCCCGAGGATGCGTCCGCCCGCGTGACCCTCGTCGAGTCGGACGGGCGGGATGCCGCGGCATCCGTCGGCGGCCGTCCCTTCGACGCGGTGCTCTGTCACGGCGTGCTCGGATATCTCGACGATCCGGAACCTCTCGTGGCGCAGCTGTGCCGCTGCGCGAACCCGGGCGGAATCGTGTCGATCATGACCGGGAACGCCCGCACGCAGGCCGTCCGGCCGGCGCTCGAGCAGCGCTGGGACGACGCCCTCGCCGCGTTCGACGAACCGGCGGGCATCGGCGTCCTCGGCGTGCGGGGCCGCGCGGACACGGTCGAGGAGCTCGGTGCGATGCTCCGCACCTACGGCGTTCAGCCCGTCGACTGGTACGGCGTCTGGCTGTTCGCCGACTGGCTCGAGTTCGGCGGAACGAGAGTCGACGTCTCCGACCGGGGCGCGCTTCGCGCCATGGCCGAGGTCGAGTACGAGGCCGCCCGCCGCGACCCGTACCGTGCGATGAGCCGCGTGTTCCACCTGATCGGCCGCAAGAGCTGAGCCGGAGGGCCGGAGCCGACGGCCCGACCCGGCCGCTCGGCGTGGCGCTCAGCCCCCTGTCAGCGGGCCCACAGAACCTGTCCACGTAAACTGGACGCGTGCCCGCCGACCGCCTTCATCTCGTGCGCCATGGGGAAGTCCACAACCCCGACGCCGTGCTCTACGGACGGCTCCCGGGGTATCGGCTGAGCGATGCCGGGCAGAGCATGGCCCGCCAGGCCGCCGAGTACGTGCTCGCCTTCGACAGGCCCGTGCGGCACCTGGTCAGCTCGCCGCTGCAGCGCGCGCAGGAGTCGGCCGCACCGTTCGCCGACATCTTCGGCATCGAGCCGCTCATCGATGAGCGCGTCATCGAGCCGACGAACGTGTTCGAGGGCAGGGTCATGCGCCGCGCCCTCGCCAATCCGCTCAACTGGCGCCACCTCGCCCGGCCCGCGATCCCCAGCTGGGGAGAGCCGTACGCACAGGTCGTCGCGCGCATGGATGCCGCGATGACGGATGCCTGGGAGCAGACGCACGCGGGCGACGCCGTCATCGTGTCGCACCAGCTTCCGATCTGGGTCACGCACCTCGCGATCGCGGGGCAGCCGACCAAGCACAATCCGACGCAGCGGCGGTGCGCACTGTCCAGCGTCACGAGTTTCGAACGACACGGAGACCAGTGGGTCGAGATCGGCTACGCCGAGCCGGCATCCACCGAGGGCACCGTCGATGTGGGGGCGGTATGACACTTCGTCGCGAACGCTTCGCGCCCGGGCTCACCGGCCGGACGCGCAGGAGCCTGATGCGGGCGGCATCCGTCGTCGCGGCGGTCGCGCTCGCCGGGAGCCTCGCCGCGTGCTCGAACGACTCGCTCGCGAACCAGTACCGCTCGGGCGACAACAAGGGCTACATCGCGGGCGACTTCGCCGTGAAGGAGTACACCCCGGCCGATCGCCCCGCCGCGGTCGACTTCAGCGGCACCCTCGCCGACGGCACGAAGGTCAGCGCCGCCGACTACAGGGGCAAGGTCACGGTTGTGAACTTCTGGTACGCGAACTGCGCGCCATGCCGGCAGGAGGCCGCCCAGCTCGAGAAGTCCTACAAGGAGTTCTCCGGGAAGCCCGTCGAGTTCCTCGGCGTCAACACGTACGATCAGGCCGCGACCGCGGATGCCTTCGCCGTCGCGCACAAGGTCACCTACCCGAGCATCATCGACGCCGACACGAAGACGGCGACCGCCGCGTTCGCCGGCATCGTGCCGCTGAGCTCGACCCCGTCGACCGTCGTGCTCGACAAGCAGGGCCGTCCCGCGGCCCGCATCATCGGCGAGCTGCCGGATGCCTCCATCCTGTCGACGCTGATCAAGGACGCCCTGGACGGCACGTCGTGACCGGAGTCGTCGCCGGGGGCGCGCTGTGGCTCGCGGTGCCGATCGCGATCCTCGCGGGCGTCGTGTCGTTCCTGTCGCCGTGCGTGCTGCCCCTCGTTCCGGGGTACCTCGGGTTCCTCGGCGGTGCGGCATCCCCTCGCGGCGCGAGCACGGCCGCTCCGACGCGCAGCCGGCTCGTGCTCGGCGTGCTGCTGTTCATCGCCGGGTTCACCGTCGTGTTCATGGCCGTCAACATCTTCGGCGGCACGCTCGGGCTCTTCTTCGTCCAGCAGAAACTGCTGATCACCCGGGTGATGGGCGTGGTGATCATCTTCCTCGGGCTGGTGTTCATCGGCCTGTTCAGCTTCGCCCAGCGCAACGTCCGTCCGCAGGTGCGCAACAACCTCGGGCTGTTCGGCGCCCCGCTGCTCGGCCTGGCACTCGGCGTCGGCTGGGCGCCGTGCATCGGCCCGACCCTCGCGGTCATCCTCAACATGTCGCTGGAGTCCGGCTCCGCCTGGCGCGGCGCCGTCCTGGGGCTCGCCTATTCTCTGGGACTCGGCATCCCGTTCCTGCTCATCGCGCTCGGCTTCGGCTGGGCGACGCGGTCGGTCACCTTCCTGCGTCGCCACATCCGCGCGGTCAATCTCATCGGCGGAGGGATGCTGGTGATTCTCGGCGTTCTCATGGTCACCGGCGTCTGGACCCAGATCACCTCGGATCTCGTGGGGGTGATCAGCGGTGTCACGACGGCCATCTGACGGCGCGGTGGCCGATCGCGACGCCGAGGCGGTCGACCCGCTCCGGCCCGCCGACGCGATCGACGGGAAGGGCGAACCGGCCGACGGCACCGGCGACGGGATCACCTCGCCCAAGCTCGGCTTCGTCGGGTGGATGCGCTGGGGCTGGCGGCAGCTGACCAGCATGCGCACGGCCCTCGTGCTGCTGCTGCTGCTTGCGATCGCCGCGGTTCCCGGGTCGATCGTGCCGCAGCGCAGCGCCGACCCGAACGGCGTCTCGCAGTACTTCAGCTCCAACCCGACGCTGGCGCCGATCCTCGACAAGATGCAGCTGTTCGACGTGTACTCGTCGGCCTGGTTCTCGGCGATCTACATCCTCCTGTTCGTCTCCCTCATCGGCTGCATCATCCCGCGCACGAAGCACCACTTCACGGCGCTGCGGGCCCGGCCCCCGCGCACGCCGGCGCGGCTCGCCCGGCTCGAGGACCACCGGGAGAGCCTCGTCGAGCTGGAGCCGGGGGAGGATGCCGGACACGCGGCATCCCGCGCGGTGGACCTCGCGGCATCCCTGCTGCGCAAGGGCGGCTACCGGATCGAGCGGTACGACAGCCGGGGCTCGGCATCCGTGTCGGCGGAGCGCGGGTACCTGCGCGAGACCGGCAACCTGATCTTCCACACCGCCCTGGTGGGCGTGCTCGTCGCAGTCGGGCTGGGCGGCGGCTTCACCTATACGGGGCAGCGCGTCATCGTGCAGGGCACGACGTTCGTCAATTCGGTGGGCACCGACTATTCGTCCTTCAACCCGGGCCGGTTCGTCGACCCGGACTCGCTCACGCCGTACACGCTGAAGCTCGACAAGTTCGACGTGACGTACGTGCCGTTCGGTCAGAAGGATGCCGGTCAGGCCGGCGACTTCGCCGCCCACCTGACGACCCAGCTGCCGGGGCAGTCGGCGCAGACCGGCACGGTGCGGGTCAACCACCCGCTGCAGATCGCCGGCGACGACGTGTACCTGCTCGGCAACGGATACGCCCCGACCATCACGGTGCGAAACGCGAAGGGCGAGGTCGTGTTCCACGACACCGTCCCGTTCCTGCCGCAGGACAACAACATGACCTCGATCGGCGTCGTGAAGGTCGCCGACGGCCTGCCCGAGCAGCTCGGCTTCGTCGGGTTCTTCTACCCGACGCAGGTCAAGCTCGGGTCCGGGGCGTTCAGCTCCGCCTACCCGAACCTGCTGAACCCGGTGCTGACGCTCAACGTCTACGGCGGCGACCTCGGCATCAACAACGGCATCCCGCGCTCGGTGTACGCGCTGGACCCGACCGGGATGACGCAGCTCACCGGCGGCAAGACCGGCGTGAAGTCGATCGAGCTGAGCCCCGGTCAGACGACGCAGCTGCCCAAGGGCTACGGCACGATCACGTTCGAGAACGACTCCCCGGCGGGCGCGAAGGACCAGAGCCAGGCCGTGAAGCGGTTCGTGTCGCTGTCGATCCACCACGATGCGGCAGGCCCGTGGGCTCTCGCGTTCGCGGTCCTGGCGATCGCCGGACTGCTGCTGGCGCTGTTCGTGCCGCGCCGGCGCATGTGGGTCAAGGCGACGCCGGCAGGCGACGGCCTGCGCATCGAGTACGCCGCCCTCGCCCGCGGTGAGGATCCGACGCTGAAGGCCGCGGTCGACGACCTCGCGGCCAAGCACGCCAAGGCCCTGGATGCCGCCGGAGCGGCATCCGTTCCCGATCAGGCCGCCAAGGCCCCGAGCGTAGACTGAGGATCATGCTTTCGCTTGAAGAGCTTTCGGTGTGGCTCGTCTGGACGGCGATCGCGATCTACGCGCTCGCGTTCATCGCGTACACCTGGGATCTCGCCACCCGCTCGGCCAAGTCCCTCGACGAGAAGGACGCGGCCAAGGCCCGCGAGCGCGAGCTCGTCGCGGCCGGCGGCGGGTCCGTTCCGTCGGCCGATGAGCTGCACCGCGAGCAGGATCGCGCCGAGGCGGCGCTCCGGGCTGCCCCGAGGGATCGGACGCGGCCGGTCTTCGCCCGCATCGGCACCGCACTGACCTGGCTGGGCTTCCTCTGCCAGGTCGCCGCCGACATCACCCGCGGCGTCGCCGCCGGCCGTGTGCCGTGGGCCGACATGTACGAGTTCGCGCTGACGGGCACGATGCTGATGATCGGCGTCTACCTGCTGTCGCTGTTCTTCTACGACCTGCGGTTCCTGGGCGCGTTCATCACCGGCCTCGTCGTGCTGCTCCTCGGTCTCACGTCGATGAACTTCTACGTGGCCATCTCCCCGCTGATGGACCCGCTGAAGTCGCCGTGGCTCGTCATCCATGTCTTCGTGGCATCCCTCGCGACCGCGATCTTCGCGCTCGCGTTCGGGCTCTCGGTGATGCAGCTCATGCAGCAGCGTCGCGAGCACAAGATCGTCGCCGCACAGCTCGCCGGACCTGACGACGCCCCCGTCAAGGTGGGCTGGGGGTTCCTGCGCAACCTGCCGAGCTCGGAAAGCCTCGAGTCGCTGTCGTACCGATTCGCGATCATCGGCTTCATCTTCTGGAGCTTCACGCTGGTCGCCGGGTCGATCTGGGCCAATTACGCGTGGGGCCGGTTCTGGGGCTTCGACACCAAAGAGGTGTGGACGTTCATCATCTGGGTCGTCTACGCGGGCTACATCCACGCACGGGCGACGCGCGGCTGGCGCGGCACCCGCTCGGCCTGGCTGAACATCATCGGCTTCAGCGCCGTCATGTTCAACTTCACGATCGTGAACCTGTTCTTCAAGGGCCTGCACGTCTACAGCGGCCTGACGACCGCGAGCTGAGTCGTCTGCCTCGAGCGCCGCGCACCCCGCCGGGTGTGCGGCGCTCCTGCGTTGGTGAGTGCCCGGGGGTCGATGCGTTTCGTCTCGCTTCGCTCGCTCAACGACCGGGAATCGCCGCCCGGTCGTTGAGCGCGGACGTCCCGCTCCTCCCCGGTCGTTGAGCGAGGAGCGGAGCGACGAGACGAAACGCGGTGACCTCGGACGTCCCTCTCCTCCCCGGTCGTTGAGCGAGGAGCGGAGCGACGAGACGAAACGCGGTAACCCGCCAACGCGTTCGCCCCGCACATCGCGACGATGTGCGGGGCGAGGAACCCGAGCCGCTGTTACGCCGGGACGGGCGCCGCGCGCAGGGCCTTGGCCGACGTCGTGCGGCGGCGGGCGACGGCGAGCACCGTGGCGACGAACGCGATCGCGCCCCAGATGAGCATCCCGGCGATGTCCGCACCGAGGCTCGTGCCGTTGAGGACTGCCAGCAGCGCGTTGTAGACCGGCGCCGTGGGCATGAAGGATGCCACCGAGGCGAGCACACCCGGAACGGTCGAGATGATCCCGGTCGCCAGTGCCAGCACGCCGATGAGGGCCGAGACCCAGCGGCCGAAGCCGCCGAACACCGCCACGAGTGCCTGATTCACCGCGGCGAACACCACCCCGGCGACCACGCAGATCCCGGCGTACGGCCACCACGTGGCGGCGTCGTACTTCGCGACGGCCTCGACGATGCCGGCGACGAGCAGTCCCTGCGCGGCGCCGATCGCGGCGGCCGGCAGCAGCGAACGCAGCGCCAGCGCGCCCGACGAGCGGCGCGAGGCGAGCACGCGGCGCGACACCGCCTGCAGCGCGACGAACGAGGCCAGCGCCCCGAACCACAGCGCGATCGTGGACAGCAGCGGAATCGCCGACGCCCCGAACAGCGTCGACGAGACGCCCTTCGCGGCGACGGGGTCGGCGAGCACGTTCGCGACGTCGGTGGACTTCGACTTGCTCATCGACGGGATCGCGCCGGATGCCTGGTGCAGGCCGCCCGCGAGCTTGTCGGTGCCGGTCGCGAGCTTCTGCACGCCGTCGGCGAGCGACTGGGTGCCGGCGCCGTAGGCGGCCAGACCCGTGGCGAGCTGCGCCGCCCCGTTCGAGAGCTGCCGGGCCCCGGACGACGACTGGTCGATGCCGGATGCCAGCTGCCCGATGCCGCCTGACAGCTTCGTCGCACCGGCGGCCGACTGATCAAGACCGGATGCCAGCTGCCCGATGCCACCGGCCAGCTGTGCGTTGCCGCCGCTGAGCTGCGTCGCGCCGGTGGCGATCTGCTCGTACGAGCCTGCGATCTGGTCCGTGGCGATCGTGTTGAAGTCCTCGAGACCCTGGCTCACGCCCGCAGTGCCCCCGCTCACGCCCGTCGCCAGCTGAGACATGCCGGCCAGCTTCCCGCAGAAGTCGGCGGACGCGCCGCTGCTCGAACACGCCTTGGCGAGCCCTGCGATCCCGGTGTCGAGGCTGGCTGCTGCTGTGGCCGTGTCAGCCGCACCGACCCTGAGCTTTGAGTCGGCGGGCAGCAGGCCGCCTGCCTTCTGCAGGTCCGTGGATCCCTTGCTGGCACCGTCGGCCAGGTCGTTCGCACCCTTCGCGAGCTTCTCCGCCCCGCCCTGCAGCCGGCGCGCTCCACCCGCCGCAGAGCTCAGCCCGCTCGCCAGCTGATCCTCACCGGACTGCAGCTTGCGCGCCCCACCCGCGGCCGAACCGAGTCCGTCCGCGAGCGACGCGGCACCCGTCGACAGCCCGACGGCGCCGTTCTGCAGCTGCGTCGCCCCGGCCGGGAGCTTCGCGGCCCCGTCCGCGGCGCTCTGCGCGCCGCTCGCGAGGGAGGTCGCGCCGGTGGCGGCATCCCCGAGTTTCGAACCCAGGGTCGAGTATCCGATGAAGACGTTCTCGAGAGTCGTGCTCGACAGCGACTGCCCCATCACGGTGGATGCCGCCTGCGTGACCGCCGAGGTCACCAGGCCGTCGGCGACGAGCGCGTTCGGCGCTGATTCGACCTGGATCGTCGCCTGCTCCGGAGAGGCGGTCTTGCCCGAGAGGGTCTGCCCGCTCGAGGTCGCCGCCGCGGAGAAGTTCTTCGGGATCGTGACGACGGCCTGGTAGGTGCCGTCCTTCAGGCCGGACGCGGCATCCTTCGCGTTCGAGATCGTCCAGGTGAGGTTGTTGTCGGCCTTCTTGGTCGAGCTGCCGCCCTGCACGAGGCCGGCGGTCAGCTGGCGACCGAGGGGCACCATCTGCCCGTTGAGGGTCACCGCCTTGTCGTTGTTGACGATGGCGGCGTTCATCGTGCTGAGGCGCTGGTTCGGGTTGTACAGCGCGGCGACGAGCAGGCCGCCGATGACGGCGGGCAGCAGCAGCACCCCGAGCACCGTCAGCCACGTGACCGGGCGGCGGGTGCGGGCGCGTTCGATGGGCAGGGTCATGCGTTCACCTCGGCGGTGTCGGAGGTGCGCACCGGCGCGGCGGCGCTCACCTCGAGAACGGAAGAGTCGGGATGCCCGGCCTCGGCGAGCACGGAATGGGCGGCGGCGACGTCGGTCGCCGTGCCGACGACGGTCAGGGGGCGTCCGGCATCCCGCAGGACCGCGGCGGCCTGGTCGCGCCGTGCCGACGTGGCCAGCACGTCGAGCCCGTCGACGACGAGCAGCTCCGCACGACCGCGCACGGCGCGACGCAGGTCGGCCACCGGGTCGGTCGACTCGTTCAGCAGCGCCAGGGCGACCCGGCGCCGCACCCACGGGCCGCGTTCGGGCAGCAGGTGTCCCTCGACCTTGACGATCCCGCCGGTCGGGGCGACGCGACCGGCGAGGGTGAGCGCCAGGGCGCGGGCCGCGCGGGCGTCGGTGCCGGTCAGTACCAGGGCCTCGCCCGGATCCACCCGCACCGTCACGTCGCGGTAGAGGCAGACCTCGTCGTGGTCGACGAGTTCGAGCGCGTCGGCGGCGACCATCGCGGTCGTGTCCGGCTCCGGCCAGTCGGCGTGCGCGAGCTCGCGCTCCACCGCCTCGCCCTCGATGTCGAAGTGGGGGAGGATGCGCGCGAGGCGCTTCGGCATCCACCACGCACTCGTGCCGAGCAGGGTCATCACGGCCGGCACCAGTGTCATACGCACGAGGAACGCGTCGATCGCGATGCCCGCGGCAAGCCCCAGGGCGATCGGTTTCAGGTTGGCGTCGCCTTCGGGCACGAACGAGGCGAACACCCCGAACATGATCACCGCGGCGGCGGTCACCACGCGGGCGGAGGACCGGTAGCCGCTGCGGACGGCATCCACCGCGAGCGTGCGGTCGGCGACGCCCCCGGCGGCCCGGCGGGCGTGGACGAAGTCCTCCCGCATGCGGGACACCAGGAACACCTCGTAGTCCATGGCGAGCCCGAACAGGACGCCCATCAGGATGATCGGCATGAAGCTGATGATCGGGCCCACCTTGGCGACCCCGAGGAAGTCGGCTCCCCAGCCCCAGATGAACACCGCCGACACGATGCCGAACGCGGCCAGCACCGACAGCAGGTATCCGGCGGCGGCCTTCAGCGGCACCCAGATCGACCGGAACACGATCGCCAGCAGCACGAGGGACAGACCGACCACGAACACGCCGAACGGCAGCAGCGCCGCGCCGAGCCGGTCGGAGATGTCGATCGCGACCGCGGTGAAGCCGGTCACCTTGAGGTCGACGTCGTAAGTGCTCTGGAAGTGATCGTGCTTCGCGCGGAGCTCCCGCACCAGGTCGGCGGTCTTCGGATCGTCAGGGGCCGTGGTCGGGATGATCTGGATGAGTCCGGTGTCGGCGGTCTTGTTCGGCGTCGCCAGCGGCACCTTCGCGACGCCCGGCATCTTCTCGATCTCGGACTTGAGGTCCTTCATCAGCGTCAGGGGATCGTTGGAGGTGACGATGGTCCCGGTCATGATGAGCGGACCGTTGAAGCCCGGACCGAAGTGCTCGCTGATCAGGTCGTAGGTCTGACGCGCCTCGTTCTCCTTGGGCAGCATGCCGGCGTTCGGCAGCGCCAGGGCGAGGCTCGCGGCCGGAATCGCGAGGACGCCGAGCGTGATCACGACCGACAGCGTCGTGACGACGGGATGCTTCGTCGTGAGTCCGACCCAGCGCGCGGCGAACCCGCGTCGTGCCGGCTTCCCGGCGGCACGGGTGGGCGCGTCCTCGGTCTGGGATCCCTCCCCGGGCGTTTCGTCTCGCTCCTTCGTCGCACGCTCGACGACCGTCTTGCGGCGGCGGCCGCCCCAGCCGCGCACACGGCCCTTGACGAACCCGAGGAATGCCGGGGTCAGGGTGACCGCGATGAGCACCGCGATCGCGACGGCGACCGCCGCGGCGATGCCCATGGTCGTGAGGAACGGGATGCCGGCGAACGCGAGTCCGATGAGCGCGATGAGCACCGTGACGCCCGCGAACATGACGGCGGATCCGGCGGTGCCGGTCGCCCGGGCCGCGGATTCCTCGGGCTCGACGCCCGATCTCACCTGGTCCTGATGTCTCGCGATGATGAACAGGGCGTAGTCGATGCCGACGGCGAGCCCGAGCATGAGCGCGAGCATCGGGGTGGTCGCGGAGATCGTGGCGAAAGCGGTCGCCAGGAAGATGAGGGCCATCGACAGCCCCACCCCGAGCAGAGCGGTCACCAGGGGGAGTCCGGCGACCACGAACGACCGGAACGTCACGACGAGCACCACCAGGGCGATGAGCAGACCCACCGCCTCGATGATCGAGATCGTCGGCAGCGACTGCGCGAACAGGTCTCCGCCCAGTGACACCGTCGATCCGGCCGGCAGCTGGTTCTGCAGTGCCTCGGTCGCGGCGGTGAGGTCGTCCTTGGTGGTCTTCTTGACGTCGGTGACCTGGCCCTTGAACTGCATCTGCACGATCGCGGCCGAGTCGTCGTGCGAGATCAGGCCGGTGACGTACTTGCTGTACGGGTCGGTGACGCCGAGCACCCCGTCGAGCTTGCCGATGCCGTCGATCGTGCTCTTGATGTCGGAGGTGTAGGGCTCGTCCCTGACGCTGTCGCCGGGCGCCGCGACCACGATGAACTGGGCGTTCGTCCCCGCCGCCTGCGGGAACGTGCGGTTCAGCTGCGCGATGCCCTCCTGCGACTCGGTGCCGGGGATGGAGAAGCTGTTGTCGGTTCCCTTGGCGAACAGCGCCACCCCGCCGCCGGCGAGGAGGAGCAGCAGGATCCAGGAGACGAGGACGCGCCACGGATGCCGATAGGACCAGCGTCCGAGGGAGTACAGCAGGGTGGACACGGTGCCTCCGGTGTGCAAAAGGTCGGGAATTCGATACGCCGGTGTATCCGATACAATTGTGTATCGTAGAACCGTGGCGCTCGCCGAATCTGAACGTCAGGTGTGAGAATGGCCCGAGCTGAGGAGGCGATGAGATGACCGACGTGAAAGCGCCCACGCGAAGCCGTGAGAACACGCGCCAGCGGCTGATGGATGCCGCCATGGAGGTGTTCGCCGAGGTCGGCCTGGATGCCGCATCCGTCGAGGCGATCTGCGACCGGGCGGGCTTCACCCGCGGCGCGTTCTACTCGAACTTCGACACCAAGGACGAGTTGTTCCTGCAGCTGGCCGCCCGCGTCGCCTCCGACCGCGTGACCGCTGTGCAAGCCCGTATCGGGGAGCTCGTCGCCGCCGGCACCGACGGCTTCGACGAGGGCGAGATCGCCGGCCTGCTCGAGCAGGTGCTCGACGTCGGCATCCTCGGTCGCTCCGACGTGCTGCTCATGAGCGAGATCCGCCTGCGGTCGCTGCGCGACCCCGACGTCGCCCGGGCGCTGCTGGTGCAGGATGCCGAACTGTGTCGCACCGTCTCTCAGATGATCACCGGCATCGCCGCGCTCAAGGGCGCCGAGCTGCAGATGGATGCCGACCAGGCGGCGCAGCTGATGCTCACCGTGTGGGAGACCTCCGCCGTGCACGCCGTGATGCAGGGCGTCGCCGACGAGTCCCAGGCCGGCGTCGACGCGCTGCGGGCGACCACCGGCGCGCGCCTCGCCGAGGTCGCGCACCTCGTCCTCTGCTGAACGCGCCCTTCGTCTCGCTGCGCGGTTCCTGAGCGAGCGAAGCGAGACGAAGGGCGCTCAGGGACCGGGGTGGGGCCCTCAGAGCAGCTCGTGGCAGCGGGCGACGCGATCGCGCCACCACGCCGCGCGCTCGGCGGGAGCGGCCAGCTCGTCGAGCAGGGCGGCATCCGGCGTGACGCGGCCGACCGGAAGTGAACCGCCGCTCGGGGCCAGCGCCGGGGCTGCGACGTCCGCGGTGAACAGCGACGACGTGCCCAGTCCGCAGTCGTAGTCGAGGTCGGGGAGGGCGGCCGCGAGCGCCGTGCCCATCGCCAGCCCCACCGAAGTGTCCAGGGCACTGGACACGACCGCCGGCAGGCCCGCGTCGGCCACGATCTCCAGCGCGCGGCGCACTCCGCCGAGCGGCTGCGCCTTCACGATCAGGATGTCGGCGGCCTCCGCGCGGGCGACGGCGAGCGGGTCCGACGCCTTGCGCACGCTCTCGTCGGCGGCGATCTGCACGTCGAGGTTGCGGATGCGCAGCCGCACCACGGCCAGTTCGGGCACGCTCGCGCAGGGCTGCTCGACGTACTCGAGGTCGAAGGGCTCGAGCATCCGGATCGCATGCTCGGCCTCGTCCACGTTCCAGCCGGCGTTGGCATCCACCCGGATGCGTCCGGCCGGGCCGAGGAGCTCGCGCACGGCCCGCACCCGCGCGACGTCGTCGGTGAGACTCTGACCGCGCTCGGCGACCTTGACCTTCGCGGTGCGGCATCCGTCGAAGCGGGCGAGCACCGCGGCGACCTCCGTCGCGGCGACGGCCGGCACCGTCGCGTTCACCGGGATCCGGTCGCGCACGGCGGCCGGCTGCGGATGCCACGCGTAGTCGATCGCGGCGGCGAGCCAGACGGATGCCTCGACGTCGCCGTACTCGGGGAACGGGGAGAACTCGGCCCAGCCCTCGGGCCCCTCGAACAGCAGCGCCTCGCGCACGTCGACGCCGCGGAACCGCGTCGCCATGGGCAGGGCGACGACCCGTGCGGTGGAGAGGATGTCGGCGAGCGGGGGGAGAGGCTGCGGCATCCCCCCATCTTGCTCCGTCGCGCGGGCTTTCGGTGTCAGCGCGGGTGTTCGGATCGGGGGCGCGGGCGCCGACGTGGTGCGCGAGCCCGGACGCTGTAGTCCATTGCAATAGTGTGTGACACACAGTATCGTGTGAGAGGTGAGCGAGAACGAGGTCTTCGACACGCACCTGCAGGAGCTGCGGCGCGGCACCGTGGTGCTGGCGTGCCTGCGCCTGCTCGTCACGCCGGGCTACGGCTACGGGCTGCTCGAAGAGCTCGCCGCCCGCGGATTCGCGACCGATGCGAACACCCTCTACCCGCTGCTCCGGCGGCTGGAGAAGCAGGGGTATCTGCGCAGCGAGTGGAACACCGACGAGGCCCGCCCGCGCAAGTTCTACCGCACCAGTGAGACCGGCGCGGCTCTCGCCCGCACCATGACCGCCGACTTCCGCGCGATCGCCGACGCGATCGCGGCGCTGCCCGAGGAGGGCTGAGATGACCGACAAAGCCACCCTGACCGACCGCTACGTCGACGCGGCGATGCGCACCGTGCCCGAGAAGCAGCGGGCCGACCTCGGCGTCGAGCTGCACGGCTCGATCGCCGACCAGATCGATGCGCGGATCGACGCCGGTGAGACGCCGGATGCCGCCGAGATCGCGGTCCTGACCGAGCTCGGCGACCCCGACAAGCTCGCCGCCGGATATACCGGCCGGGTGCTGCATCTCATCGGCCCGCGCTACTACCTCGACTGGTGGCGGCTGCTGAAGCTGCTGCTGTGGATCGTGCCCGTCTGCGTCGCCTTCGGGATCGGGCTCGGCCAGGCGCTCGCCGGCGCGGCGCCGGGCACGATCATCGGGCAGATGGTGCTGGGCGTGATGCAGGCGATCCTGCAGGTGTCGTTCTGGACCACGCTGGTGTTCGTCATCCTCGAGCGCACCGGTCACGAGACGATGGACGCCGGACCCTGGACGCCCGATCGGCTGCCGGAGCCGAAGCAGAGCGGGGCCGCGCTCGGCGACGCGATCGCCGTCATCGTGTGCCTGCTGATCACCGCCGGGGCGATCGTGTGGGACCTCACGATCGGGTTCGTCCCGGGGCATCCGGTCTCGATCCTGAACCCGCAGCTATGGCCCTGGGCCGTGCTGTCGCTGTTCGTGGTGATGGCGCTGCGCTGCGCGCTCGCCGTCGCGGTGTGGGTGCGCGGTCGCTGGACGCGCATGCTCGCCACGCTCAACACCGTGCTCGCCCTGATCGTCTGGGGCATCCTCGCGTACACCGGAGGCTGGGTGTTCAACCCGGCCTTGGTGCCGCCGCTGAACCCGGCCTTCTTCGAAGCCGTCATCGGCGCGCAGGATGCCGCGACCGTGCAGCGCGTGCTCACGGTGCTCATCTGGGCGGGCGCGGCCGTGATCGTCGCGTGGGATGCCGTCGACAGCGTCCTGAAGGCCCGCCGCTCGCGCGTGGCGTGATACCGGAGGACATGCGCGGGCACCGGCATCCCGCACGCCCGTAGGCTTGACGCATGCCCCTTCTCGACACTCCCGTGCGCCTCGGCGTGCAGCTCCAGCCCCAGCACGCCACCTACCCGCAGATCCGCGACGCGGTGCGCCGCTATGAGGATGCCGGTGTCGACATCCTGTTCAACTGGGATCACTTCTACCCGCTGCACGGCGACCCCGACGGCCTGCACTACGAGTCGTGGACGATGCTGGCCGCCTGGGCCGAGCAGACCGAGCGCGTCGAGTTCGGGGCGCTCGTGAACTGCAACAGCTACCGGAACGCCGACCTGCAGGCCGACATGGCCCGCACCATCGACCACATCAGCGCGCGCGGGGGCGAGGGCCGGTTCATCTTCGGCACGGGCGCCGGCTGGTTCGAGCGCGACTACGACGAGTACGGCTACGAGTTCGGCACGCCCGGGTCGCGCCTGAACGACCTGGCCGCGGGCCTGGAGCGCATCGAAACGCGCTGGTCGAAGCTCAACCCGGCACCCACGCGCCGCATCCCGGTGCTCATCGGCGGGCAGGGCGAGCAGAAGACGCTGCGCATCGTCGCCCGGCACGCCGACATCTGGCACAGCTTCGTCGCCCCGGACAAGGTCACCCACAAGCTCGACGTCATCGAGCGCTGGGCGGATGCCGACGGTCACGACGTGTCGTCGCTGATCGTGTCGAGCGAGCTGCCGCGCCACGAGCAGGATGCCGACCGCGCCGACGCGCTGTACGCCGCGGGTGCGCGCCTGTTCACGATCGGCGTCGACGGACCCGACTACGCCCCCGAGACCGTCTCGCGCTGGCTGGCCTGGCGCGACGCGAAGAACGGCTGATCCATGACCGAGCCCCGTTTCGCCCTCGACGTCGAGGCCGTGCCGCTCCCCGCCCGTGCGCAGGCCCTGAAGGATGCCGTGCAGACGCGCGTGGTGATCGCCGACGGCGCCATGGGCACCATGCTGCAGCGGCACGACCTGTCGATCGAGACCGATTTCCAGGGGCTCGAGGGCTGCAACGAGATCCTCAACGTCACCCGGCCCGACGTCATCGCGGGCATCCACGACGCGTACTTCGCGACGGGCATCGACGCGGTCGAGACGAACACGTTCGGGGCGAACTGGTCGAACCTGTCCGACTACGGCATCGACGACCGCATCGCCGAGCTCGCCGAAGTGGGCGCCCGGATCGCCCGCGAGCGCGCCGAAGCGGCCGAGACCGCCGACGGCCGGATGCGCTGGGTGCTCGGCTCGATGGGCCCGGGCACCAAGCTCCCGAGCCTCGGGCACACCACCTACGACAACCTCAAGCAGACGTTCGCGTTGCAGGCGCAGGGCCTCATCGACGGGGGAGCGGACGCGTTCCTCGTCGAGACCAGCCAGGACCTCCTGCAGACGAAGGCGGCCGTGAACGGATGCCGCCAGGCGATCGTCGAGCGCGGCATCCGGCTGCCGATCTTCGTCGAGGTCACGGTCGAGACGACCGGCACCATGCTGATGGGTTCGGAGATCGGTGCGGCGCTGACGGCGCTCGAGCCGCTCGGAGTCGACGCGATCGGGCTGAACTGCGCCACGGGCCCCACCGAGATGAGCGAGCACCTGCGCCACCTCTCCAAGCACTCCACCGTGCCGATCGCCTGCATGCCCAACGCGGGACTCCCGGTGCTCGGGGCGAACGGCGCGAGCTACCCGCTGACCCCCGCCGAACTGGCGACGGCGCACGAGCAGTTCGTGCGCGAGTTCGGCCTCGGCCTCGTGGGCGGCTGCTGCGGCACCACGCCCGAGCACCTCGCCGCCGTCGTGGAGCGGCTGGACGCCGTCGGCGTGCGACACCCCCACCGGTCGTTGAGTGAGGACGCGCGCAGCGCGACCGAGTCGAAACGCGATGACCTCGAGAGTTCACTGCGTTTCGACTCGCTTCGCTCGCTCAACGACCGGGCGCTGCGCGGCGACCGGGCGATCGAGATCGAGCCGGGCGTGGCATCCCTCTACCAGCACGTGCCGTTCGATCAGGATGCCTCGTACCTCGCGATCGGGGAGCGCACCAACGCCAACGGCTCCAAGGCGTTCCGCGAGGCGATGCTGGAGTCGCGCTGGGACGACTGCGTCGAGATCGCACGCAACCAGATCCGGGTCGGCGCGCATCTCCTCGACGTGTGCGTCGACTACGTCGGGCGCGACGGCGTCGCCGACATCCGCGAGGTCGTGTCGCGGTTCGCGTCGCAGTCCACCCTGCCGCTGGTGATCGACTCCACCGAGCCGCACGTGATCCGGGCCGGCCTCGAACTCATCGGCGGCCGCCCCGTCGTCAACTCGGTCAACTACGAGGACGGCGACGGCGCGCAGTCGCGCTTCGGTCGCATCATGCCCCTCGTCAAGGAGCACGGCACCGCGGTCGTCGCGCTCACCATCGACGAGCAGGGCCAGGCGCGCACCGCCGACGGCAAGGTCGCGATCGCCTCGCGCCTCATCGACGAGCTCACCGGCACGTGGGGGATGCGGGTGTCCGACATCATCGTCGACTGCCTGACCTTCCCCATCGCCACCGGCCAGGAGGAGACCCGCCGCGACGGCATCGAGACGATCGAGGCGATCCGGCGGATCACACAGAAGTACCCCGGCATCCACACCACGCTGGGCGTCTCGAACGTGTCGTTCGGCCTCAACCCGGCCGCGCGCATGGTGCTGAACTCGGTGTTCCTGCACGAGGCGGTCGAGGCCGGGCTCAGCTCCGGCATCATCGACGCCGCGAAGATCGTGCCGCTGGCATCCCTTCCCGACGAGCAGCGCCAGGTCGCGCTCGACCTCGTCTGGGACCGCCGCGAATACGACGCCGACGGCACCGTCACCTACGATCCGCTGCAGCGGATGCTGGAGATCTTCGCCGGCGTCGACACCAAGGCGCTGCGCGACCAGCGCGCCGCAGAGCTTGCCGCCCTGCCGGTGGGCGAGCGCCTGGAGCGCCGCATCATCGACGGCGAGGGCAAGGGCCTCGAGGCCGATCTGGAACTCGCCCGCAGCGAAGGGATGACGGCGCTCGGCATCATCAACGACCACCTGCTCGAGGGCATGAAGGTGGTCGGCGAGCGGTTCGGCGCGGGCGAGATGCAGCTGCCGTTCGTGCTGCAGTCGGCCGAGGTCATGAAGACCGCCGTGGCGCTCCTGGAGCCGTACATGGAGAAGTCCGACGACGCCGGCAAGGGCCGCATCGTGCTCGGCACCGTGCGCGGCGACGTGCACGACATCGGCAAGAACCTCGTCGACATCATCCTCACCAACAACGGCTACGAGGTCATCAACCTCGGCATCAAGCAGCCGATCGCCGACATCATCGCGGCGGCGGAGGAGCACAACGCCGACGTCATCGGCATGTCCGGACTGCTCGTGAAGTCGACGGTCGTGATGAAGGAGAACCTGGAGGAGCTCCAGCAGCGCGGACTCGCGAAGAAGTGGCCGGTGATCCTCGGGGGCGCGGCGCTCACCCGCGCGTACGTCGAAGACGACCTGGCCGGCATGTTCGACGGCGAGGTGCGGTACGCGAAGGACGCCTTCGAGGGCCTCGCGCTCATGGAGCCCCTCGTGCGCATCGCGCGCGGTGAGGACCCCGACGCGGTGGGCCTGCCGCCGCTGAAGAAGCGCATCCACCGGCGCGGAACGCAGCTGACCCTCACCGAGCCCGAGGAGATGCCGGCCCGATCCGACGTCGCGACCGACAATCCGCTGCCCGCACCCCCGTTCTGGGGAACCCGCATCGTGCGCGGCATCGCGCTGGCGGACTACGCCGCCTACCTCGACGAGCGGGCGACGTTCATGGGCCAGTGGGGCCTGAAGCCCGGCCGCGGCGAAGACGGGCTGTCGTACGAGCAGCTCGTCGAGACCGAGGGCCGCCCGCGGCTGCGGTACTGGCTGGACCGCATCCTCGCAGAGGGGATGCTGGACGCCTCCGTCGCGTACGGCTACTTCCCGGTGGTGTCCGAGGGCGACGACGTCGTCGTGCTGCACCACGGCGACGACCCGACCGGGGTGCTGGGTGCGATCGGCCTGCTCGCTCCGGACGGCGGTTCCGGAGGACCCGTGGGCTCCGAGCGGCTCCGCTTCACGTTCCCCCGCCAGCGGCGCGACCGGCACCTGGACCTCGCCGACTTCGTGCGGTCGCGCGAATCCGGGCAGATCGACGTGCTGCCGGTGCAGCTGGTCACGGCGGGTGCCGCGATCGACAAGGTCACCGCGAAGCTCTTCGCCGAAGACAAGTACCGGGACTACTACGAGCTCAACGGACTGGTCATGCAGCTGACCGAGGCGCTCGCCGAGTTCTGGCACGCCCGCATCCGGTCCGAGCTCGGCTTCGGCGACGAGGATCCGACCGACACCGCGGGCCTGTTCAAGCTCGAATACCGCGGTGCCCGGTTCTCGCTCGGCTACCCGGCCTGCCCCGACATGGAGGACCGCCGCAAGGTCGTCGAGCTGCTCCGCCCGGAGCGCATGGGCGTCGAGCTGAGCGACGAGCTGCAGCTGCATCCCGAGCAGTCCACCGACGCGTTCGTGTTCCACCATCCCGAGGCGAAGTACTTCTCGGTGTGAGCGGTTCGGTCGGCATCATCGGCGCGGGCCGGCTGGGCCTCGCCGTGGCGCGCCTGGCCGTCGCCGCCGGATACCGGGTGCTCGTGGCGGCATCCGGCGACCCGGCGCGGCTGCGGCCGGTGCTTGCCGCGCACGCTCCCGGTGCGGCGGCGGTGCCGCTCGCTGAGGTGGCGACGGCCGGGCTCGTCGTGCTGGCGCTGCCGCTCACGGCCTACCCGACCCTGCCGGTCGCCGAGCTCGCCGGGCGCACGGTGCTGGATGCCACCAACTACTGGTGGGAGCTGGACGGGCTGCGTCCCGACCTGTCCGACCCGGCGACCTCCACCAGCGAGATCGTCCAGGCCCACCTGGCCGGGGCGCACGTCGTGAAGTCCCTCGGCCACATGAGCGCGGCCGACCTGGAGGCCGAGGCGCGGCCGCGCGGGGCATCCGGCCGCAAGGCGCTGGCGGTCGCCGGCGACGACGCCGACGCGGTCGCACAGGTGAGCGGCTTCGTCGATGCGCTCGGCTTCGATCCGGTCGTGGCCGGTGCACTCGCCGACGGGATCCGCTTCGAGCCCGGCACCGAGATCTTCGGCGGAGATGTGGATGCCGCCGAGCTGCGCGCGCTGCTGGAGCGATTCCCCGACTCCCAGCGCGGGCGCTACCTGGCGAAGATGCGCCGCCGCGACTGAAATGGCGCGGGTCGAGGCGTTTCGTCTCGTCGCTGCGCTCCTCGCGGGGCGACCGGTGGGGGGGGTCGAGGGGCGGTCGCTGAGCGAGGACGGCCGAAGGCCGACCGAGACGAAGCGCGCCGGCGCCGCCACCGGTGGGCTGCCGCCAGGCGACCCGCGGCGTCCCGTCGAGCGGCTTCGTGTGACGCTCGACTGTCCTGTTCGGCGGTCTCGCGTGCGATCTAGGACAGCGGAACGGGATTGGACGACGCGATTCCGGATGCCGGTGCGGCGGACGACGCCGGGCGACCCGCGGCGACCGGCTTCGCGCGGCGAAGGGCGGCCAGCACGGGGCGGCCGATCACGACGACCCCGACGATCGTGGTGACGGCGCGCAGGGTGTCCCAGGTCAGCGTCGAGGTCACCAGCGAGTACAGCAGGAAGCTCGCCGCGTTCTGGCCGAACGGCGCCCCGGGGACATACGAGATGCCGGATCCGGAGCCGATCGCGAACGGCCAGAACCAGAGGTTCATGATGAGGCCGAACGCATAGGATGCCAGCGCTCCGTAGACACAGAGCATCCCGATCTCAGCCCAGCCGCGAACCTTCCGGGGAAGGAGGCCCGCGCCCGCACCGACCCACGCGCACGCGAACATCTGGAACGGGGTCCACGGTCCGAGCCCGCCGAACATCGTCGACGACAGCGCGATCGTGGCGACGCCCAGCAGCATCCCGAATCGTGCGCCGAACGCCCGGCCCGCGAGCACGAGCAGGATGAACACCGCCTCGACGCCGCCGACTCCCGCACTGGCGATGCGCACCGCGGTGCCGATCGCGGCGAGCACCCCCAGGTACGCGAGCGTGTGCGCGGAACGCACGGCGCCGTCAAGGGCGGCGACGGCGACCACGACCGCGACGGGCGCGAGCGCCAGGGCCGCCCACGGCGCGGCGGCGTTCGCCTGGGCCGGGAGGGCGGCCGCGCCGAGCGGCCAGGTGAAGGCGGCGAGGGCGACCAGGTTGGCGGCGACCAGGGCGGCCGTGAGCAGCCAGGGCCGTGCCGGCGACGGCGTGCCGAACGCAGGACCGTTTCGGCGGCGAGGCGCGGCGACCCGCGGATTCCGGGGGGCCATGGCGGCCGGGACCGGCGACGGGGCGGGTTCGTCCTGCGTTCGGTACGTCGAGCCGGCCCCGGCCGCCTGCTCGACGACCCGCCGCGGAGGCGCCGGCACGACGCCGTCGCACATCGGCAGGATCCGGGCGCCGAGCGCGGCGGCGAAGTCGACGTCGTGGGTGGCCAGCAGCACGGCGGTCCCGGCATCCGCCGCCTGACACAGCGCCACCGCGACCTCTCCGCGGGCGGCGGCATCCAGTCCGCGGGTGGGCTCGTCGATCATCAGCGCGTCGGGGGAGCGGGTCAGCTGCAGCGCGATCGCCAGGCAGCGGCGCTCGCCCAGCGACAGGTCGCGGGGATGCCGGGGCATCCGGTCGGCGCGGCCTCCGGCATCGAGGCCGAGGATCGTGGCGAAGCGGTCCGCGGCCGGGACGGCGCCGGGGGTTCCCGCCCGGCGGGAGAGGCGGTCGGCGCGGGCGCACTCCGCCGCGACCGTGTCCTGCGTGAACAGATCGTCCGAGGCGTCGGGCACCAGCACCGCCCGCCCGGTGATCTCCGCTCCGCGCGCGGGGAGCGCGATCGCGGTGAGCAGCGACGACTTGCCGGCTCCGTTGGGTCCGACGAGGGCCACGATCTCACCGGGCGCGAGCTCGATCGAGGCGTCGTGCACGGCGATGACCGCGCCGTGCACGACGCGGATGCGGGATGCCGCGAGCGCCGGGACGGACCCCTCCGGGGCCCGGAGGCGCGTCTCGCCCCGCTCACCCCGGAACGGATCCGGCGTGCGGGCCGGGGCGTGGGCCGAGGCCAGCGCTCCGGCGTCGATCCGCCACCATGCGTCCGCGGCATCGGCGAGCGGTGCGGCCCGGTGCTCGGCCACGACGACGCACACCCCGGCCGCGTGCGCGAGGGACTCGAGCACGGCGACCACGCGCACGCGGGCCGCGGCGTCGAGGTCGGCGAGGGGCTCGTCGACCAGCAGCAGGATGGGGTGCTCCACGACGGCGGCCGCGATCGCGACGAGCGTCGCCTCACCGGCCGACAGGGAGTGCACCGACCGCGACAGCAGCGGGGTCAGCCCCATCCGCGCTGCGACCTCGCCGACACGGGCGGCGACGATCGCCGGCGCGACCCCACGCAGCTGCAGGGCGAGGCCGATCTCATCGCCGACGAGTTCGCTGCAGAACCCCTCGCGCGGGTTCTGCAGCACCACGCCGATCAGGCGGGACGCGTCGCGCGGCGGCATCCGGCGCCGATCGTGCCCGACGACCTCGACCGATCCGTGCGACCAGCCGCCGTCGACGTGGTCGAGGAGCCCCGCGAGGGCTCTCAACAGGGTCGACTTGCCCGATCCGGTGGGGCCGGTGAGCACCGTCAGCGAGCCGGCCGGGAGCGTCAGGTCGGCCACCCGGACCACGGTCCGGTCGCCGAATCCGAACGCCGCGTCGGTCACCGCCACCGGCCGTTCGCAGGCGCCGTCGCGCGGGGAGCCGCCGAAGCCGCGCAGCTCGAGGCCGTTCGCGACGGCGGAGGCCCGCTCGAGGGTGCGTTCGAGCACCGGCACGAGCAGCCGCGGCCCGGGCTTCTCGCCGCGCAGACGCTGCGCGGTGTGCACGGTGCGCACGGCCTGTCCGAGCGCGGGCAGAGTGGACCAGGCCACGGCGAGGGCGCGCGCGATGCCGTGCAGCGGTCCGCGCCGGGCGAGCCGGGCGAACCCGCGCGAGACGTCGACGAGCGAGTTGACGAGCCCGAACAGCAGGATGACGGATGCCACCGGAACCGCCGACCAGGCGGCATCCCACAACCCGTCCACGGTCACGGGACCGAGCAGCACCACCCACGTGAACGGTGCCGGAAGCGGGATCGCCGGGAGCGGCAGCAGCACGATGCCGGTGCCCGTCGCGCCGTTGAACAAGACGCGGTAGGCGACGCGGGCGACGACGAAGAACGCCGCCAGCCCCGCCGCCGCGCGCAGCGGGCCGGGTCGGAAGGTGATCCGCCGGCCCGCCCCGGTCATGGCGTGGGGGTGGGCGAGGCCGGCTTGCTGTTCAGGGTGAACAGCAGCTCGACGCTGTCGCCGGGCTTGAGCTGGAGGGCCGACAGGCCTGTCTGGGCGTAGTCCCACTTGCCGCCCGCGGGCTTCACCCACAGCGACCAGTAGGCGGTGGCCGGGGGCATGCCGGAGCAGTCCTCGTGGTAGGTGGCGCCGTTCGCGCCGGGAAGGTCGGTGGTCGCCGACGGGATGTCGTTCACGCGACACACGACCTGGTCGGGGTACTTGGTGGTGCCGACGGTGGTGAAGCCGGCCTTGGCGACGGCATCCTTGCCGAGGATCGTCGCGGTGGTGTCGACGCACTTGGTGGCGGACGGGTCGTTCGGGACGGTGAGGTCGCCGGTGTCGACGACGACGGTCACGCCGGTGCAGGCGGTGGGGGATGCCGCGGCGGACGGGGTGCTCGGCGACACCGCGGGGGTGTCGGTGGAGGAGCACGCGGCCAGGGCGAGGGCGAGCACGGCGGTCGCGGCGAGGGCGAAGGAGCGGGTCTTCGGAGTCACCGTCCCACATTACGGAATCCGGATGCCGCCCGCCCCTTCGTGACGTCACAAGTCCGGGCGTATGGCCCTCCGCCCACCGTGTGCGCCGGATTAGGCTGGCCGGGTGAGTGTCTCCGAGCTGTTCGACGCAGATGAGTGGATGCCGGCCCCCGGGGCGGACCAGTACACCGACGTGACCGCGCACGTGTCGCGCGACGGACGCATCGCCCGGATCGCGATCGACCGGCCCGAGGTGCGCAACGCGTTCCGGCCGAAGACGGTCGACGAGCTGTACCGGGCGCTCGACGAGGCCCGGCAGAACCCGCGCATCGGCGTGGTGCTGCTCACCGGCAACGGGCCGAGCCCGAAGGACGGCGGGTGGGCGTTCTGCTCCGGCGGCGACCAGCGCATCCGCGGTCGCGACGGCTACAAGTACAGCGACGACGAAGCGTCCGTCGCCGACCCGGCCCGGGCCGGGCGCCTGCACATCCTCGAGGTGCAGCGGCTCATCCGCTTCATGCCCAAGCCCGTGATCGCGGTCGTTCCGGGGTGGGCGGCCGGCGGCGGCCACTCGCTGCACGTCGTCTGCGACCTCACGATCGCCAGCGCCGAGCACGGCCGGTTCAAGCAGACCGATGCGGATGTCGGCAGCTTCGACGCCGGGTACGGCTCGGCCTATTTCGCACGGCAGATCGGGCAGAAGTTCGCGCGCGAGGTGTTCTTCCTCGCCGAGGAGTACTCGGCCCAGCGCGCGTACGAGATGGGGGCGGTCAACCGGGTCGTGCCGCACGCCGACCTGGAGCGGGAGGCGGTCGCGATGGCCCGCACGATCCTCACGAAGTCGCCGACGGCGATCCGGATGCTGAAGTTCGCGTTCAACGCGGTCGATGACGGACTCGTCGGCCAGCAGGTGTTCGCGGGCGAGGCCACCCGGCTCGCGTACGGGTCGGACGAGGCCGTCGAGGGCCGGGACGCGTTCCTGGAGAAGCGCGACCCGGACTGGTCGCCGTACCCCTGGCACTACTGATGCCGGCATCCCTCGTCGCTCTGGGGGCGGACGATCCGGACGCCGTGATCGCCGCCCTTCGCCGGATGCTCGACGGGACGGGACCGGCACTGGCGCTCGGCGGCGGGCCGGCGACCGGGGGAGACTCCGTGCCCGACGGCACGGGCGTCGTCGTCACGACCTCCGGGTCGACCGGCGTGCCGAAGTCGGTCGTGCTGAGCCGCGCGGCTCTGGATGCCAGTGCGACCGCCACCGCCGCACGCATCGGGGAAGGGGCCTGGATGCTGGCCCTCCCGTCGGGGTACATCGCCGGGCTCCAGGTGGCGCTCCGATCGCTCCGGGCGGGCTTCGACCCGGTGCCGCTCACCGGGCACTTCACCCCGGAGGCGTTCCGCGACGCGACCGCACGGCTCCCCGCCGGCGCCCCCCGGTACACATCGTTCGTCCCCGCGCAGCTGCGCACCCTGCTCGACGACCCCGACCCGGCGACGACCGCAGCCCTGGGCTCGTATGCGGCGGTCCTCGTCGGGGGGCAGGCGCTGCCGAAGCCGCTGCGCGAGCGAGCGGCGGATGCCGGCATCCGCATCGTCCGCACCTACGGATCGACCGAGACGTGCGGCGGCTGCGTGTACGACGGTGTGCCGCTCGACGGAGTCGGCGTGCGGATCGAGGACGGCGAGGTGCAGCTGACCGGCCCGATGCTCGCCGACGGCTATCTCGGCGACGCCCGGCGCACCGCCGACGTGTTCCCGACCGGCGCAGACGGGACCCGCTGGTACCGCACCGGGGATGCCGGGTCGTTCGAGAACGGCGTGCTGGCGATCACCGGGCGCCTCGACAACGTGATCGTCTCGGGCGGTGTCAACGTGTCGCTGGACCGCGTCGAACGGGCTGTGCGGGAGGTGCCCGGATTCGCCGGCGCGGTGGTCGTCGGGGTGCCCGACGACCGGTGGGGCGAGGCATCCGTCGTGGTCGTCGCGCGCGCCGACGCCGACGGCGGGGCGGCCGACCTGCAGCGGGTGCGGGACGCCGTCGCCGCCGCGGCGGGTGCTCCCGCACGCCCGCGGGAGCTCGTGGTCGTCGACCGGCTGCCGCAGCTGACCAGCGGAAAACCCGATCGGCGCGCGATTCGTGAGACCGCTCTCATCAGAGCTACTCAGTTCCACGCCAGCTGAAACTCAGTTCCGGACGGAATGTCCGGTCCTGCGCGACGACGGGACGGATCACCCCTTTTCGAGGCATCGAAACGCGGGCGAAAATTGCCCTTAACAAATGCCGATCATTATGGCTCGTCAGAGAAGACGAGCTGCAGGCCGTGCATCTGCTCTCGTTCCCGATCACTGGAGACTCGACGTGACAGAACCCCTCGATACCGCCCCGCCCGCCGTCACCCTGCGGCACGTGACGAAGGCCTTCGCCGAGACACGTGCGGTCGACGACATCGACCTGGACCTGGGGCAGGGGGAGTTCTTCGCTCTGCTGGGCCCGTCGGGCTGCGGCAAGACGACGACCCTGCGCATGGTGGGCGGCTTCGAGCTGCCGACCGAGGGCCGGATCCTGCTGGGCGGCCAGGACGTCACGATGCTGCCGCCCTACAAGCGCGACGTGAACACGGTGTTCCAGTCGTACGCGCTCTTCCCGCACATGACCGTCGCCGACAACGTCGCCTTCGGTCTCCGGCGCAAGGGCGTGGCCTCCGCGGACATCACCCGACGCAGCGAGCGGATGCTGGACCTGGTCGGCCTCGCGGGCTTCGCCAAGCGCCGTCCCCACCAGCTGTCCGGTGGGCAGCAGCAGCGCGTGGCGCTGGCGCGGGCCCTCGTCAACGAGCCCAAGGTGCTGCTCCTGGACGAGCCGATGGGTGCCCTCGACGCGAAGATCCGCAAATCGATGCAGATCGAGCTGAAGAAGATCCAGCAGGAGGTCGGGATCACCTTCCTGTACGTGACGCACGACCAGAACGAGGCCATGTCGATGGCCGACCGGCTCGCGGTGATGAACGGCGGGCGGATCGAGGACATCGGCGCCCCGCAGCGTGTGTACGACCGTCCGGTGACCCAGTTCGTCGCGGAGTTCCTCGGCTCCTGCAACATCCTTCCGGTGCAGTACGACGCCGCCGGCGTCCTGCACCTGCCCGACGGCTCCCCGGTGCTGGTGGCGACGGACGACGACTACCACGCGATCACAGCGTCGGATGCCCGCGTCGGTCTGCGACCCGAGAAGCTCGTCGTCACCCGCGGCGACAACGTCGACGGCGGCGTGAACAGCATCCGCGGGGTCGTACGCACCGCGACGTACCTCGGCGCGAGCACCGACTACGAGATCGAGACCTCCTGGGGCGGTGTGCTGAAGGCATTCGCCCAGAACCTCGCCGACGAGCACCGCGCTCAGCCGGGTGAACGCGTGACGGTGACGTGGAGCGCCGGGCACGGGTTCATCCTGCCGTCGGTCGCCGAATCGTCCGGTGAGGCGGCACCCGTGACCGAGACGGCTCGGACGGTCGCCGCATGACCGAGTTCGACCCGGCCCGGCTGCGCGGCGCCACCCAGGCCCGCCTGTCGCGGCGCGATCTTCTGCGCGGCGCGTTCCTGGGGGCGGGCGGCGTGGCGATGGCCACCGGCCTCGCCGGCTGCTCCATCCCCGGCACGAAAGAAGCCGCGGCCGTGCAGGCGCAGACAGACTGGCCCGCGTTCTGGGCGCAGCAGAAACCGACGACGCACCTGAAATTCGCGAACTGGCCGCTGTACATCGACGAGGACAAGGGCAAGTACCCGTCGCTCGAGATGTTCACCAAGTCGAGCGGCATCAAGGTCGACTATCAACCCGTCATCCAGGGCAACTCCCCGTTCTACGCGACGGTCGCGCCGCAGCTGCGCGCCCACCAGGACATCGGGTACGACATCGTCGTGATGACCAACGGCTGGGAGCTCACCCAGATGATCGGCAACGGCTTCGTGATGGAGCTGGATCACTCGAAGCTGCCGAACTTCGCGAAGTACGCCGCCGACAACGTGAAGAACCCGCCGTACGACCCGGGCAACAAGCACTCGGTCACCTGGCAGTCGGGTTTCACCGGCCTCGCCTACAACAAGAAGCTCGCCCCCAAGAAGGTCACGAGCTTCCAGGACCTGCTCGATCCCGCGTTCAAGGGCCACGTCGGCATGATGAACGACAACACCGAACTGGGGTCGGCCGGTCTGCTGGCGATCGGCGTCGAACCGACCACGTCGACGCCCGACGACTGGCGCAAAGCCGCCGAGTGGCTCAAGAAGGTGCGCCCGAATGTCACCGGCTACTACGACCAGAGCTACATCGACAAGGTGCAGAACGGCGACACCTGGGTGACCCAGGCCTGGTCGGGAGACGTCTTCCAGGCACAGGCGAACGGCTCGAAGGACCTCGAGTTCGTCATCCCCGCCGAGGGCCAGATGCTCTGGCACGACAACATGATGATCCCGATGCAGGCGCAGAACCCGCTGTCGGCGCTCAGCTGGATGAACTACTACTACACGCCTGAGATCGCGGGCATGGTCGAGGACTGGGTCAACTACGTGTGCCCGGTCCCCGCCGCGCAGGAGTACATCCTGAACGAGCTCGAAGATCCCGCCGTGGCGGGCAGCCCGCTGGTGTTCCCCGATGCCGCCGTCGACAAGCAGACCCACAACTTCCGCGTGTTCAAGAGCTACGACGAATACGAGGAATGGAACTCGATCTTCAACCCGGTGATCCAAGGATGACAACACTCGCCCCCACCGCCCCGGCAGCGACCGGCGCGCCCGCCCCCCGACCGGGTCTGAAGAACCGCATCCGGCGCAACCCGGCCCCGTACCTGCTCATCCTCGCCGGCGCCGCGTGGCTGCTCGTGCTGTTCGTGATCCCGCTGATCTCGGGACTCGCCGTGTCCCTCATGACCGGCAACCCGCAGGACGGCTACACGTTCACCTGGAACTGGGAGATCTACGGCCAGCTGTTCGGACCGAACGCCACGACCAACTACTGGCTGTTCCTCGGCCGGGCGATCTTCTACGGCGCGGCCGCGACGATCGTGACGATCCTGGTCGGCTACCCGATGGCGTACTTCATCGCCTTCCGGGTTCGACCGCAGTTCAAGAACGCGCTGCTGCTCCTGGTGATGCTGAGCTTCCTGGTGTCGTTCGTCATCCGCACCGACATGTGGGCGTTCCTGCTCTCCGACCAGGGCCCGGTGCTGACGGTGCTGCGGAGCCTTCATCTGGTGAGCAAGAGCTTCCACATCCTCGGGACGGATGCCGCGGTGATCGGCGGCATGGCGTACAACGACCTCGCGTTCATGGTGCTGCCGATCTACGTCGCCCTGGAGCGGATCGACCCGCGTCTCATCGAGGCGTCGGCCGACCTCTACGGCAAGAAGTCGGCGACGTTCTTCCACACGGTGCTGCCCTTGACCCGGTCGGGCATCTTCGCCGGCATCCTGCTCGTGTTCATCGACTCGGCGGGCGACCCGGTGACGCCCGGCCTGCTCGGCGGCACCAACACCTACACGATCGGTCAGGCGATCCAGGATGCCTACCTGACCAACCAGCAGTACAACGTCGCGGCGGCGCTGTCGACCGTGCTGATGGTCGTGCTGGGTGTGATCCTGTTCGCCTACGCCCGGATCGCGGGCACCGAGAACATCGAGGACCTCGTATGAGCGCCACCAGCACGGAGGTCCGCGCGAAGCGGGCGAGTGTTCCCGTGAACAAGCAGCCCTCGCGCCGTAAGGGCCCGTTCCTGCCGATCTTCTTCTGGGTGGTGCTGCTGATCACCCTGCTGCCGATCATCACGATGATCGTCTACAGCTTCAACAACACCCCGACGAGCCGGATCACGTTCCACTGGCACGGGTTCACGACCTACTGGTACGAGAACCTCACCCAGGTGCAGGGTCTACCCGAGGCCTTCGTGCTGTCGCTGGTGATCGCGCTGCTGTCGGCGGTGATCTCGCTGCTGCTCGGCGTGCCCATGGCGATGGCCCTGGAACGGTACAAGTTCTTCGGCAAGTCGGCGACCTCCGGCACGATCTTCGCCGACATCGCGGCGCCGTCGATCGTGGTCGGCGCGGCGTCCCTGTCTTTCTTCCTGTCGATGAACATCTCGCTCGGGTTCTGGACGGTGCTGCTCGTGCACGTGACGTTCTGCCTCGCGTACGTGGTGGTCGTCGTCCGTGCCCGCCTGTCGGGCTCGGGAACGCAGCTGGAGCAGGCCGCCGGCGACCTCGGAGCGACACCCTGGGTGGCGTTCCGCAAGATCACGCTTCCGCTGCTGGTGCCGGCGATGGTCGCCGCGGCCGCGCTGGCCCTGGCCATGTCGATCGACGACTACGTCATCACGAGCTTCGTCGCCGGCCCCGCGGTGACGTTCCCGCTGTTCGTGTGGGGTGCGGCGAAGGTCGGCCTGCCTCCGCAGGTGCTCTGCTTCGGCACGATCATCTTCGTCGCCGGGCTCCTCGTCATGGCCGTCAACACCTGGGCCACCCGCAAGGGTCAGCAGAGGTAACAATCCCTGAATCGCAGTTCCAGCAAACGCAGACGCCCCGCCATCGTGCGGGGCGTCTCGCGTTCCCGGATGCCGGTGCGGCATGCACCGGGAGGGCGGGGCGGCGCCGCCTAGAATTGGCGTTCGTGGCAGCATCCTCGCGAAAGTCCCGCACGCACGCGCATCCCGGCAGCAAGAAGGCCCGGCGCCGTCCGGCTGCGACCCCGGCGACGGCGGGCGATTGGATCTCGGCGGCCCGGCTGCGCACTCTGCCGCTCGCGGTGACCCCGGTGCTCATCGGCACCGGAGCCGCGCACGTGATCGATCCGGCGACGCACTGGCTGCGCGCCCTCGCCTGCCTCGCCGTCGCGGTGTTCCTGCAGATCGGCGTCAACTTTGCGAACGACTACAGCGACGGCATCCGCGGCACCGACGACGTTCGGGTGGGCCCCGCGCGCCTCACCGGCGGCGGCAAGGCGAAGCCGCGCACCGTGCTGGTCGTCGCGCTGTCGTTCTTCGCGCTGGCCGGCCTCGCGGGCCTCGCGCTCGTGATCGTCACCGCGCAGTGGTGGATGCTGGTCGTCGGCGCCGCCTGCATCGTGGCCGCCTGGTTCTACACCGGCGGCAAGAAGCCCTACGGGTACTACGGGCTCGGCGAAGTGTTCGTGTTCGTGTTCTTCGGCCTGGTCGCCACGGTCGGCACGACGTGGATGCAGGTGCTCGCCGCACCGCAGGAGTCCTGGTTCGGCGGTGTCGCCGCGGGCCTGCTCGCCTGCGCGGTGCTGACGGCGAACAACCTGCGCGACATCGACCAGGACCGCACCGCCGGCAAGCGCACCCTGTCGGTGCTGATCGGCAAGCGCGGTTCGCAGATCGCGTTCACCGTGTTCGTCCTCGTCGCCTACGTCATCGCGGCGTGGCTGGCCTTCTTCTACCCGATCGCGTGGCTCACGATGGTGACGCTGCTCGGCGCCATCCCGGCGATCGTGATCGTCTGGCTCTACCGCGCACCGCGCGAGCTGATCGTCGCGCTGAGCGTGACATCCTTCACGTCCCTGGCCTACGGCGCGCTGCTGGCCTGGGCCTTCGTCGGCTGAGGTCGCTCGGCCCCGGCATCATCTCTGCGTCGCGCGGGGAGGAGATGACGCGGAGGGAGGACGCCACGGCGGAAATGCTCCGCTGGTCGCTTCACCTCCGCTCGCAGCGGTGCATTCCCGTCGTGAGGGACTGTCCCTCTTCCGTCTCGCCCGCTCCGTCATCCTGTAGGCCGCGACATCCTCGATGTTGGCATCGCGTGGGGAGGAGATGACGTGAGGGGAGGATGCCGTCGGAGAAGTTCGTCCTCCGGTGGTCAAATCTCCTCCGCTCGTTGCGGCACTCCTCCGCGCCTCTCGCGACGCGCCCGGTCTCGCGGGGGTCAGTCCTCGGTCTCGCCGCGGGCGGCGGCGTTCGCGGCATCCTCGATGTCGGCGTCGTCCTGCGCGGCGGTGTGCTTCGGAGCGGCCTGGGCGCGGTTCTCTTTGCGGGTCGCGAAGCCCTCCGAGACGGCGTCGCGGGGCTTCGAGAGGAAGAGGATCGACAGGCTCAGGCCGATGAGCGCCGCGAACACGGCCGCGAGCGCGATGAGCCACCAGGTCTGGCGGAAGAACGGCAGCAGCATCAGGATGCCGAACGGCACCAGGAAAGCCAGCAGCCGAAGCACCGTATAGACCACAACCGAGCGTGCACGCATCCCTCAAGTCTACGAGGAGCCCGCTGTCAGACCGCCGCGAACGGCGACGGATCGGCCGCGCGGAACTAGGATGGAGGCGTGGCGAGGCTGCTGATCATCTTGGCTCTGCTGGCCACCGGATTCTGGGTGTACAGCGTGGTCGACTGCGCCGTCCAACCGCGGATCCGCCACCGTGCCGTGCCGAAGGCCGTGTGGATGCTCATCGTCATCGTGTTCCCGGTGATCGGCGGCATCCTCTGGTTCCTGCTCGGTCGCATCCCCGCCCGCGCCGCCGTGCGCGCCCCCGACGACGACCCCGCCTTCCTCCGCTCGCTGCACACCCGGTCCGCCCAGGACGACCGCATCCGGCAGCTCGAAGAGGAGCTCGCCCGTCTCGACAACGACGCCGACGGCGACGATGACACGCCCCCAGATGGTCGGACCGGGCGTGGCAGCCACTGACCCGCTCAGATCCCCGGCGACCGATGCCGCAGCAGCCCTGCTGACGCGGCTGGTGGAGCGCGGCATCCGGCATGTCGTGCTGAGCCCCGGCTCGCGCTCGCAGGCGCTCGCCCTCGTCGCCGCCGAGCTCGAGCGACGCGGCGACATCCGGCTGCACGTGCGCATCGACGAGCGGGTCGCCGGGTTCACCGCTCTCGGCATCGGACGCGAGACCCGGATGCCCGCGGTCGTCGTGTGCACGTCGGGAACCGCGGTCGCCAACCTGCTGCCGGCGGTCGCCGAGGCGCACCACTCCGGCGTGCCGCTGCTGCTGCTGACCGCCGACCGGCCGCCGGAGCTGCGCGGCGTTGGCGCGAACCAGACCACCACCCAGCCTGGCCTGTTCGCGATGTTCACGCGGTGCGAGGCCGATGTGCCCGTGCCCGACGAGGTCTGCGACGGCGCGGACGGCGAGCAGAGCCGGATGCTGCGCACCCTCGCCGACGAGGCGGTGGATGCCGCCCTCGGCGTCGGCACCCGCGCCGCGGGTCCGGTGCACCTGAACCTGCCGTATCGCGAGCCCCTCGCCGGACCGCTGCCGGCTTGGTTCGAGGCAGCCGGTTCTCGCGAGACGCCATCCGATTTGCGAGACACCACCCTGTCGGCGTCGATCGAGCGCGGATTCGACGACGACATGGTGCCTCGCGGCGAGGATGACCAGGCCGACGAGCTGTCCGGTGCTCTGTACCAGGGCGGGGGCGGGATCGGCGAGTCCGACGTGCCCGAGGCCGCCGAGGAGGCGCCCCACCTGCTCGAACCCGGCCCGCGCACCGTCGTCGTCGCCGGGGCGGATGCCGGACCCGGAGCCGAGGATCTCGCGCACCGGGCGGGCTGGCCCCTCGTCGCCGAGATCGTCAGCGGCGCCCGCTTCGGCCGGGAGCTGGTGTCCGGCTACCGCGCGCTGCTGCGAGACCCGCAGCTCGGGGGCCGCATCGAGCGGGTCGTCGTGTTCGGGCATCCCACCCTCAGCCGCGAGGTCACCGCGCTGCTGTCACGCACCGATGTCGAGGTCTTCGCGATGCGGGGGCCCGGAGAGCCCCTGAACCTCAACGGCGCGACCGTCCCCGTCGACGCGGTCGCCGTGCCGGTGGACACCTCCGACCGTGAGTGGCTGGGGGAGTGGATGCGCGCGTCGCGCGCGGCCTCCGTCGATCTGGCCCCGGTCGCGCCCGACGCCGACGGTCTGTCGTCGGCCGAACCGGGCGTCCGGCTCGGGGCGATCTCGGCCGAGCTCGCCGCGATCCGTGCGCCGCTTGACCGTTCCCTGCTGGTGGATGCCGTCTGGCGGGCGACCTGGCCGCACGACCGGCTGGTGTTCGGCTCGTCGCGGTTGGTGCGCGTCGCCGACGCGGTGCTCGGCGGCAAGAAGGTGCCGGTGCACGCGAACCGCGGGCTCGCCGGCATCGACGGCACGATCGCCACCGCGATCGGCGTGGCCGTCGCGAGTCAGGATGCCGCATCCTCGGACCGTGCCGACGTGGGCACGACCCGGGTTCTGCTGGGCGACCTGACGATGCTGCACGACGTCGGAGCCCTGCTGCTGCCGGACGCGGAGCGGGCACCGCGTATCCAGGTGATCGTCGGCAACGACCACGGCGGCACGATCTTCGACGACCTCGAAGTCGCGCGGGTCGCGGGCGACGCCGCCATGGCGCGTGTGCAGTACACGCCCCAGTCGGCGAACCTCGAGCACCTCGCCGCCGCCTACGGCTGGTCGTATCAGCGCGTCGAGACGAGGGCCGCCCTCGACCAGGCGCTGGTGGCTCCGGCGGCAGGCCCCGTGCTCATCGAGGTCCCGCTCCCGCGCTGATCGTTCCGCCGGATGCCGTCTGTCCGTTCCTGGGAACGGTCGTCGTCCGGCGAGTCTGAACGTTGCCGTCATCTGGGGATGGAAGGATCTGCTTGGCTTGAGAGCATGCCCGAGATGTCCGTCGCCGCCGTCCGTCGGCGATGGGGGTCGGCGGCCCACCGATTCCGGCATCTTCCGCGCTGGGCGCGCGCCGGACTCGCGCTGGTGGCGATCCTGCTCGGCATCTACCTGATCAGCCGTCCGACGATGTCGCTCGCGATCATGGCGATCGTCGTCGGCGCAGGCTTCCTGGTGCAGGGAGTGCTCGTCCTCGCGGTCGATGAGGAGCGCCCGCCCGAGGGCGCCTGGTGGCGTCGCAGCCGTGCCCTCGACGGCGGGCTCTGGATCACCGCGGGCCTGTTCATCCTGCTGTTCCTCGGCCTGACCGTGCGCCTCCTCGCGGTGGTCGTCGCCGTCGCGCTGATGGCCACCGGGGCCCGGCAGCTGATCGGCTCCTACCGGCGCACGCAGAGCCTCGACCACCGCATCGCCGACGCCGCCTTCGGCATCGCCACGATCGCGTTCGGACTGCTGGCCCTGCTGTGGCCGGACATCACGCTCATCATCGCCGCCGTCGTCTTCGGTGCACGGCTCATAATGTCGGGCGCGACCGAGCTGTGGCGGGCGGTGCGCGGCGGGACGGTCGTCCCTCGCCCCCGGCGGTTGCGGGCGCCGCGGGGCCCGCTGCGCATCCTCGGCGCATTGTGCACCGTCCTGGTCGTCGTGCTCGCCGCGGCCGTCAGCCTCGCGGTGCGCAGCGAGACGCCCGTCGTCGACCAGTTCTACGCCGCCCCGCGCGAGGTGCCGCACGAGCCCGGGAAGCTGATCCGAGCCGCTCCCTTCACCCGCGACGTCCCCGCCGACGCGGTCGGGTGGCGCATCCTCTACACGACTCGCCGCGGCGACGGGGCATCCGCCGTCGCCAGCGCGATCGTGGTGGTGCCCAGGGTCGGCCCGGGCGACTGGCCGGTGATCAACTGGGACCACGGCACCACAGGATATGCGCAGATCTGCGCCCCGTCGCTGCTGCCGCACCCGTTCGACGTCGGCGCCCTGTTCGTGCTGCCGCAGATCATCGAACGAGGCTGGGCTCTGGTGGCGACCGACTACATCGGCCTCGGCACCGTCGGTCCGCATCCGTATCTCGTGGGCAAGGACTCGGCGTACGCCACCCTCGACGCGCTCCGGGCGGCGAAGACCCTGCATGCGGCGCGCCTGGGCGATGAATCGGTCGTCTGGGGGCATTCGCAGGGCGGCGCCGCGGCGCTCTGGACGGGGGCGCTCGCCAAGAAGTACGCACCGGAGCTGAAGATCGAGGGGGTGGCGGCGCTCGCGCCCGCGGCGAACCTCCCGGGGCTCACCGGGAGCCTCAACCAGTTCATCGGTGGCAGCGTGTTCGCGTCGTTCGTCGCCGCGGCCTACTCGGCCACCTACTCGGACGTCACGTGGAGCGAGTACATCCGGCCGGGAGCCGAGCCCGTCGTGCGGGCGATGTCGGAACGCTGCCTGACCGGCGCAGGCCTCTACGTGTCGGTGCTCGACGCGCTCTCGCTGACGCGCGACCCGGACATCTTCGGCGAGAGCCCGACGATCGGTCCGCTCGGACGCCGTCTCGAAGAGAACGTCCCGCCCGCCACGATCACGGTGCCGCTCCTGATCGCACAGGGCGACACGGACCCGATCGTGCTCCCGGCGGTGCAGAAGTCGTACATCGCCCGCGTGCGCTCGGCGGGCGAGCATGTCGACTATCGCACCTTCGCGGGGGAGGACCACGTCGGGTTGGTGAAACCCGGTTCGCCGCTGATCCCGGTGCTCTTCAGCTGGACGGCGTCCCGCTTCGCCACGCCGGTTCTCTAGACCGGACCATCCACCCGCGGGTGTCCGGCCGTGATGTCGCGGAGAGCGGCGACGTGAGCCGCGTACGCATCTTCGCCGGTCGGGGTGAGGGTGACCCAGGTGCGCTGCCGTCCCAGGGCCGCGGCCTTCGTGACCGACACGTATCCGGCGTCGGCGAGGACCTTGAGGTGCTTGCTCACGACCGAGTCGGCAACGCCGAGCGCATCCCTCAGCGCCGCGAACTCCACCCGTCCCGAGATCGCGTCGAGCATTGCGAGGATGCGCAGACGCTGCGGAGCGTGGACGATCTCGTCGAACCGAGCCTCCGTCACGGTTCGAGTCTCGATGCTTCCCAGCGGAGGGTGACCGCCGCGGACCCGAACCCGGTGGCGACCCCGCCCAGGGCGGCGACGACGACGACAATCCAATCGGCCGTGCCTGTGAAGTGCAGGATGCCTGCCACGAGCACGGGTACTGCCACGAGGGACATGGACCACGCCCACATCCACGCGGGCCACGCGGACGCCGGCACGGTAGTCCCGGTCGCCCGCCGGTGGGCGCCGATCAGGACGCCCTCGGCGACGATGACGGCGAACATCACGGGCAGGTACCACCATGTCCCCGTGCCCAGGCCGATGGCCAGCACGAGGACGGCCATGGTTGCGCCGAGGAGCACGAAGTACCAACGGGGCGTCCGGGTGCGCCTCAAGATCGCTGTCCGGGCTTGGGCGATCGCATGCAAGCCGTCGTCCTCAGCGAAGTCACTTTCCATAACGGAAAGAGTGTCACTTTCCAGTATGGAAAACAAGCAACCTGCGCCCGTGATGCTGACGACGCATAAATCTCTCGCTCACCAAGTACTTGATGTGATACAGTACCTGACATGAGCAAAGACGACGCGTTCGCGGCCGACCTGCTGCGGGGGCATACCGACACGATCGTGCTCGGCGTGCTGCGCCGCGGCGATCGGTACGGCTTCGAGATCTACAAGACCATCCGGGATGCCACCGGCGGCGATCACGAGATCAAAGAGGCCACGCTCTACGCCACCTACCGCCGGCTCGAGAAGGACGGCCTGGTCGAGTCCTACTGGGGCGACGAGACACAGGGCGGCCGGCGCAAGTACTACCGCATCACCGACGCCGGTCGTGCGGTCTACAAGAACAACGTCGCGGCCTGGGTCGCCACCCGCCGCATCATCGACTCCCTGCTCGACGTGAAGGAGAGCTGACATGAACACCGACATCCACCGCCTGCTCGACGAGGCATTCGCCGGCGTCGAGATGACTCCCGACGCGCAAGATCTGAAAGAGGAGATCCGCGCGAACCTGGTCGCTCGCGTCGACGAGCTGGAGGCATCCGGCGTCGCACCCGCGGATGCCGCGGCACGCGCGATCGCCGAGCTCGGCGACGTGCGGGAGCTCCTCGGCGGGTCCGGCTCGCGTGACTCGGCCGAGGCGACCGGCGGGTCGCGCCGCGGCGGTTACGACTTCGCGGCCATCGCCGGCCGGCGGGTGCGCCCGAAGCCCGCGTTCGTCGTGCGCACCGTCGTCCTCAGCATCGTCGCCGCCGCGGCCGCCGTGCTCTTCGTCCTCGCCCTGCTGGGCGTGATCACCGCGGGCCTGGCGGGAGCGCTGGCGCTGGGCGTCGTCTTCAGCGGCGCACTCGGCTTCGTCACCGGCGACGCCCTGCTGCAGGAGACCACGACCAACCACCCTCTCCCACCGGGCCGTGCGATCGGCTTCGGCGCCGCGACGTTCGGCGTGCTCACCGGGGTCGTCTTCGGCGCCGCGTTCGCGGCGAACCTCGCCCTCATCTGGCTCGTCGTGGTCGCGGCGCTCCTGCTGGTGGCATCCATCGCCGCCTTCTCCTGGCTCGGCGCCACCCAGACGAACCGCCATAAGGCGTGGACCCGCCGCATGCACGAGAACATGCCGCCGAACCGCTTCGAGGAGCATCCGGAGGTCGCCGCGCGCTTCGGGATCTACACGGCCGTGATCTGGGTGGTCACGTTCGTCGTCATCGCGATCCTCGTGTTCACCGTCGGCTGGTGGTGGGCGCCCGTCGCGTTCGTCGGCGGCTTCGCGGTGATGATGCTCGTGCTGGCCCGCATGATGTTCGGCCGCAGCGACTCCGACCGCTGACCCCACCCGCAGACCCCGGTCGCCCCGCGAGCGCAGCGAGACGAAACGCAGCTGACGGGAGCGCTTCGCGCTTCCTCGCTCAACGACCGAGAAAACAAAGAAACCCTCAACCGGAAGGGATGCTCGTCATGCCCGAAAACATCGATGCGATCGTCGCCGAAGACCTCGTCAAGGTCTATCCCGGCCGCGGCCGCCGCCCCGCCGTCCGCGCCCTGGACGGACTCGGCTTCACCGTGCCCGCCGGCCGCGTCTACGGCCTCCTCGGCCCGAACGGCGCCGGCAAGTCCACCACCACCAAGATCCTCACGACGCTGTCGCGGCCGACCTCCGGCCGGGCGCGCGTCGCCGGCCACGACGTGCAGCGCGAGCCGGATGCCGTCCGCCAGTCGATCGGCTACGTCTCGCAGGGAGCGAGCACCGACCCGTTCCTCACGGCGGTGGAGAACCTCGAGATCGCCGGGCGGATGCGCGGCGTCCCGTCGTCCCAGGCGCGGGTGCGCGCCCGGCAGCTGCTCGACGAGTTCGGGCTCGCCGAGGCATCCGGCCGGCCGGTCAACACCTACTCGGGCGGCATGCGGCGTCGCCTCGACGTCGCCGCCGCCCTCGTGCACCGGCCGCGGGTGCTGTTCCTCGACGAGCCGACCACCGGCCTCGACCCCGAGGCGCGCGCAGCCATGTGGGACGAGATCCGGCGCCTCGCCGCCGAGGACGAGCTCACCGTCATCCTCACGACTCACTACATGGAAGAGGCCGACCGCCTGGCCGACCACCTCCTCATCGTGAACAAGGGGCAGGCGGTCGTGCACGGTACCCCGGGCGAGCTCAAGGCGGCCCTGCACGGCGACTCGCTGCGGGTCTCGCTCGTCGAACCCGACCCTGCGCAGGTGCGCGCCGCGGTCGCGACGGTGCCGGCGCTGCGCGACGTCGTGGTGGAGGCATCCGGCGTCGACGGCGTGCTCGCCGCCCGCACCGACGATGCGTCCGCCGCCGTGGGCTCGGTCATCGCCGCGCTGGATGCCGCCGGCATCCGCTACGGGCAGGTCGCCGCGTCCCACCCCACCCTCGACGACGTGTACCTGCACTTCGTCGGCCACACCTACGGACACACCGACACCGAAGGAGTCGCAGCATGAGTACCTTGACAGTCGCTCGTGCCACCGTTCACACGCCGGCCCGCGCGGGCTGGTTCACCCAGGCCGGCCAGGTGCTGCGGCGCTGGCTCATCGTCTCGCTGCGGCAGGCGTGGGGCCCGATCATGTCGCTCATCCAGCCGGTCATCTGGATCGTGCTGTTCGGCAACGTGTTCCGCTCTCTCGGTCTGCTCCCGCAGTTCGGCCCTTCGACAGGCTCAGGGACCAATGGCTACATCGACTACCTGGTGCCCGGCATCCTGATGATGACCGTGCTGTACTCCGGCGCCTGGGCGGGCACCGGCTACATCGACGACATCAACTCCGGCGTCATGGACCAGTACCTGACGTCGCCGATCCGTCGCACCGCGATCATCACCGGCCAGCTCGGGCAGCAGCTCATCATCAACCTCGCGCAGTCGCTGGTCGTGCTCGGTATCGGGTGGCTCGCCGGAGCCCGGTATCCGGGCGGTGTCGGCGGGATGCTGGCCGCCCTCGGCGTCGCGACGGTGCTCGCGACGATCTTCTGCTGCTGCTCCACGGCGGTGGCCCTCATCTCGCGCAATCAGATCGCGCTGATCAGCCTGTCGCAGCTGATCGTGCTGCCGGCCACGTTCCTGTCGACCACGATGATGCCGGCATCCCTCATGCCGGCGTGGGTGCAGAACGTCTCGCGCTGGAACCCGATGACCTGGGCGGTCGAGGTCGGGCGCGGCGGCCTCACCGGCACCTATCCGGATGCCGTGTGGTGGCAGGTCGGCGGACTCGCGTTGCTGGCCGCCCTCGCCTTCGTCTGGGCGGTGCGCTCCCTGCGCTCGTACCAGCGCTCGGTCTGACCCCCGGGCCCGCCGGCCCGGCGGCCGGCGGGCCCCCGCTGCTCCACCGACAACAATGGTCGTCCCTCGAGGCCGTTGTTGTCGGTGGAGCATGGGCGGGTGCGCTTCAACCGACAAGAATGGTTGCGGCTCGGCGCCATTCTTGTCGGTGGAGCCGTCGGAGGGGGAGGACCACGTCGGGCACGGGACGCGTACGGTCGTGGGTGTGAGGACCATCGGGCGGTGGGGACGACGGGCGGCGGCGCTCGCCGTGGCAGCAGCCGTGCTCGTCGGGGTGACCGCGTGCACCGGGCCCGCCGCACGGACACCGTCGGCCGCGACACCGACACCGACACCGCCGGCCCCGGCCGCCGGCGCTCCGGGAACACTGTCTCCGGTCCGGCTCTCGGTCGCGGCGGGCACCGATCCGGGCGCGGCGGCGGGGCGGTCCCTGAGCCTTCCGCGCGGCTGGACCGGGGCCGTGTGGGCGAACGTGCCGGGCGCGCGCGTGGCCGCGTGGAGCCCCGACGGGCGCCTCGCGGTCTCCACCGGCGGACGCGGCGATGTCGTCCTGCTCACCCCGGCATCCGGAACGCGCGCGCCGGGGGCTGCGATCCTGCTGCGCGGTCTGCAGGATCCCCAAGGTCTCGCCTTCACGGTGCAGGGCGGGCGGACGGTGCTGATCGTCGGGGAGGGCACCCGCATCACGGCCTGGGACTACTCCGACGGCCGGGTCTCGAATCACCGCGTCCTCGTCGCGGGACTGCCGGATGCCGGCCACGGCGCCAAGGGCGTTGCCGCGCACGGTGACGCGGTCTTCTACAGCATCGGCTCCTCCGGCAACCGGGTGCCCTCCGACCGCGGTGTCTCTCCGCAGCGCGCGACGGTGTGGCGGGTCGGTCTCGACGGGCACGGCAACCGCATCGTCGCCAGCGGAGTGCGCAACGGCTTCGGACTCGCGATCGCTCCCGACGGCACGCTGTTCACAGCTGTGAACCAGGCCGACGAGCAGCCGTTTCCGTTCCCCGGCGACCGGTTCGGTCAGGTGGTTCGGGAGTACGTGAACGAGAACCCGGTGGATCAGGTGTCGCGTCTGACATCCGGCATCGACCTCGGCTGGCCGTACTGCGTGCCCGACACCCGGCACGGCGTCACCGAGGTCCCATACGTCGACGATCCAGAGTTCAACCCGGGCGGGAAGGCCCTCGACTGCTCGCGGCTGCCGCCCACGATGGTCGGGCTCCCCGCGCACAGCGCGCCCCTGGGGCTGGCCTTCACACGCGACACCTCCCTGCAACAGACGCTCGGCGACGGCGCCCTCATCGCCCTGCACGGGTCGTGGGACCGCCAGCCGCCGCGCGCACCGTCCGTCGTCTACAGCGCGTGGGATGCTGCTCGTGCGGCACTCGGTGCGAGCACGCCCCTGGTCACCGGATTCCAGGATGCCGACGGTTCGCGCTGGGGGCGCTCGGTGGATGCCGTCCCCGGCCCGGACGGCTCGGTCTACGTGACGGACGACCTCGCCGGGCTCGTCTACCGGCTCACGCCCGGCGGCTGAATCGCGTCGCCGGACTCTCCCGAGGTTCGGGCCGAAAGCTTCGCCCGACAAGATTTGTCGGGGTCTCGCACCGTTGTTGTCGGTGGAGCGGGGGAGGACGGCGGCGTCAGGCCGCGTCGATCGCCGCGACGATGTCGGTGAATCCGCGGGCGGCGGCGAGCTCGCGGGGGAGCCTGCCCTCGCCGTCGCGGATGCCCGGGTCCGCGCCGGCGGCGAGCAGCATCCGCACCGCGGCGACGTGGTCGGGTCCGCCGTCGCCGAGCACGATGGCCTCCAGCAGGGCGGTCCAGTGCAGGCGGTTGACGTGGTCGACGGGGACCCCGGCATCCAGCAGCATCCGCATCGTCGACAGGTGCGCGCGCTCGCTCGCCGGGATGAGTGCTGTTCCTCCGTAGCGGTTGGTGCTTCGCACGTCCGCTCCGTGGTCGAGGGTGAGGCGGAGGATGTCGTCCAGTCCTTCGGCTCCGGCGTAGAGGTACGGGGAGTCCAGGATGTCGTCCTGCAGGTTCACGTCGGCCCCGGCCGCGATGAGCACCCGGGCGGTGTCGACGTCGGCGGCGTGGGTCGCCGTCAGCAGCGCCGTGCGCCCGTGGCGGCCGCGCGCGTCGATGTCGGCGCCGGCGTCGATGGCCTGCTGGACCGCGACCGGGTCGCCGGCGGCGGCCGCGCGCAGCAGGGCGGCGGTCGGTGCGGACGAGGATGCCGCGGACCGCGGGGATACCGAAACGGTGCAGGCAGCCAGAAACGCGGTCGCGGCGACGGCGGCTCCGGCGGCGAGCATGCGCAATCGAGGCATGGATCCTCCTTCGTCCGTCAAATGGTATACCGCGATCCCTGCGAGGAATGTCACAATATCCCCATGACAGAGGTCGCGGCATTCGAATCCGAAGTGGATCGCGTCACGCACATCCTGCGCGACGAGATCCTCGACGGCGTTCGCGAGCCCGGCAGTCGGCTGGTCGAACGCGAACTGGCCGCTGACCTGGGGGTGAGTCGCATTCCCGTGCGGGATGCGCTGAAGGTGCTCACCGCGGAGGGGCTCGTCACGCCCCGGCCGCGCTCGTGGGCGATCGTGCGCGAGTTCACGCCGGCCGACGTCGCCGACCTCAACGAAGTGCGCTCGGCCCTGGAAGTCCTCACTTTCCGCCTCGCCGCCAACCGGCGCAGCCGCGAAGGTCTGCAGCGGCTGCGCGCTGTGCTCGACGAGGAGATCGAGGCATCCCGACGGGGTGACGCCGCGGCTGCCCGGCGGTATGCGGCCGACTTCCACGAGGTCGTCACCTCGATCGCGGGCAACGATCTGCTGTTCGAGATCGACGGGCTGCTTCGCAGCCGCATCCGCTGGCTGCTGGTGCAGCACGACGACACCCCGCAGGTGGCCGCCGAGCACGAGGCGCTGTACAACGCGATCGCGCAGCGCGACGTGGGCCAGGCCAGCCAGCTGATCCTCGCCCACATGGGCAACATCCGCTACCTCGACGACCCGACCTGGCGCGACGACGACCCCCAGCTCGCCGGCATCTGAGCGCCCACTCAGCACGATTCGCGTGATTCAGCAGGATTCCGCGCAGATCGTGCTGAATCGGCGTGCTCGGACTGACCTCACCTGTGCCGATTGGCGCCACGGCTGGCGCTTTGGTATACCGGAGCCTAGAATGGCATTCCATCCGCGTTCCACGTAGGCGATCGCAGCCGACCCAGCCGCCACCGCCCGGACCCCCCGAGGAGAACACACCCATGGCGGCAACCGACACCGAGGTCGAGGTCTCAGCCGGACTCGAGTCCGAGTTCGAGCACACGCCCGTCCCGCAGTCCCACCGCAAGTCGCTGCTGACCGTCTCGGCGGTCTGGTTCGGATTCCCGATGATCCTGACCAATGCCGTGCCCGGCGGCCTCGTGGTCGCCATGCTGGGCTTCTGGCAGGGACTGGCCGCGATCCTCGTCGCGAACCTGATCATGTTCGTGTACGTGAGCCTGCTGAGCTACCGCGCCGGGCAGACCGGCAAGAGCTTCGCCCTGCAGGCGACGGAGACCTTCGGCACCGTCGGCTACGCGATCGCGTCCGGATTCCTCGCGACCGTCGTCGTCGGCTGGTTCGCGTTCAACACCGGCGCAACCGGCTCGAGCCTCGAGCACGCCTTCGGCTGGAACCAGATGCTGGTCGCCGCACTGGCCGGCGTCCTCTTCATCGCCGTCACCTACCTCGGCATCAGGGCGCTCTCGGTGATCGGCGCGATTGCCGCGCCGCTGTTCATCATCGCGGCGGTCATCGCCATGGTGATCGCCTCCAAGACCGTCGACTTCAGTCAGATCACGCACTTCACCGGTGCCGGCGGCATGACGTTCGGCGTCGCGGTGACCGCGATCATGGCGACCTTCGCCGACTCCGGCACGATGACGGCGGACTTCACCCGGTGGTCCAAGAACGGCAAGCAGGCCGTCATCGCGACTGCGACCGCGTTCCCGATCGCGAGCCTCATCGCGCAGCTGTCCGGCGGCATCCTCGTCGCGGCCGGCGCCATCGCGAACGCCACGGTCGCGGGCGGTGACTTCACGCCGATCCTCACCGGGCCCGGCAACCCGCTGCTGGACATCCTCGTCGTCGTCTTCGTCGTGGTGAATCTCGGCTCGGTCTGCACCCACTGCCTGTACAACGGCGCCCTCGGCTGGTCGCACCTGGTGCGCGGCAAGATGCGCGTGCTGACCCTCGTGCTCGGAATCATCGGCGTCGTGCTCGCGGTGCTGGGCGTGTGGAGCCTGTTCGTGAACTGGCTGGTGTTCCTCGGCGTCATCGTGCCGCCGCTGGGCGCCGTGCTCATCGGCGACCAGATCGTGCTCGCCCGTCGCCTGCCCGGACGACGAGAGCAGCGCTTCCGCCCGACCGCGTTCATCGCCTGGGGGATCGGCGCGGCCGCGGCGCTGTGCGTGCACCTGTTCGCACCGGCGTGGTCGGATGCCGTCACCGGCCTCGTCGTGGGCCTTCTCGCCTACCTCCTGCTGGAGCAGGTCAAGCCCAAGCAGGCCTGACCGCGGCAGTCCCGAACTCGGCACGGTACCTCGTCGGTGCCGTGCCGAGTTCGCGTGCGAAGACCTCGCGCAGCCGGGCCGCCGAGCCGAATCCGGCGCGGGCGGCCACGGCATCCACTCCGAGCGTCGTCGTCTCGAGCAGGTGGCGCGCGCGGGCCAGGCGCCCGGCGGTGAGCCACTCGTGCACGGTGGTGCCGGTGCGCGCCCGGAACGCGCGGGTGAACGTGGAGCGACTGAGATGCGCGCGGGATGCCAGTTCGTCGATCGTGACGCGCTCGTCCAGGTGCTCCGCCGCCCACGACAGGACGTCCGAGAGCGCATCGCGCGGGGCATCCGGCAGGGGCGCCTCGATGAACTGCGCCTGGCCGCCGGCGCGGTGCGGGGCGGCGACGATCCGACGCGCGACCCGGTTGGCGGTGGCCTGACCGGCGTGGCGGGCGAGCAGGTGCAGGCACGTGTCGACTCCGGCGGTCGATCCGGCGCCGGTGACGATCGCGCCCTCGTCGACGTAGAGCGCCTCCGGTTGCAGCCGGACGGCCGGGAACCGGCGGCGGAAGGCGTCCGCCCACTGCCAGTGCGTCGTCGCCCGGCGTCCGTCGAGCAGCCCCGCATCGGCCAGGACGAACGCCCCCAGGCACAGGCCGACGACGGTGGCGCCGCGGGCGTGGGCGGTCTGCAGTGCGTCCACCACCGCCCCCGACGCCGGTTCGTCGGGATCGTCCCACCACGGCACAACGACGATGTCGGCGTCGGCGGCGGCATCCAGCCCGTTGGCGACGTCGATGGCGTAGCCGGCGTTGGTGGTGAGGCGCCCGGGATGCTCGGCGGCGATCATGACGGGCCAGCCCCCGGGCAGCTCGTCGGCGAGTTCCTCGCCCCAGACGAGCGAGGGCACGGCCAGATGGAACGGGCTGATGCGATCGAAGGCGATCACGGCGACGCGGGGGAGCACGGAAGGCCTTCCGGATGGGGGTTGCGGCGAACGGGCCGATCCGACGTCGGAGTGACCCGAATCAGGATGTTCAGAGCATATCGGGTCATCCAGGATGGGAGGACAGCCTCCGGAAAGAAGGAATCCATGCCCAGCCAGACCCTGCGCTCCGTCTCCGAGCTCCCCGCGACCCCCGCGGTGCTCGCCGACTCGACGGTGATCCTCATCGACTACCAGAACACCTACACGCGCGGCGTGATGGAGCTGGACGGGTGGGATGCCGCGCTCGACCGTGCCGCCGAGCTGCTGAGCCGGGCGCGCGCGGTCGGGGCCACCGTCATCCACGTGCAGCACGACGACGGGCCGGGCACGGTCTACGACATCTCCGCCGACATCGGCGCGATCCACGCGCGCGTCGCGCCGATCGCGGGCGAGGAGGTCGTGGTCAAGCACGCGCCCAACTCGTTCGTCGGGACGAACCTCGGCGACCTCGTCGACGCGGCCGGCAACGAGTCCGTCGTCATCGCGGGATTCATGACGCACATGTGCGTCAACTACACCTCCGAGGGGGCGTTCCTGCGCGGCAACGCCCCGACCGTGGTGGCGGATGCCTGCGCCACCCGGTCGCTGCCGTCGGCCGCCGGCGACGTCTCGGCCGCCGATCTGCATCGCAGCGCCCTGGCGACGATCGGCGACGTCTACGCGGTGGTCGTGCCGAGCGCCGCCGGCCTGGGCTGACAGCAGGATGCCCCGGCCGTGGCCGGGGCATCCTGAGTCGAGTCGAGCGGATCAGACCACGACGAGGCGGTTGGGGATCGTGTTCAGCTCTTCCACGCCGTTCGCCCCGAGCAGCACCGTCCCCCCGACGCATACGCGCTGGCCGTCCCGCAGGGCATTCGGCTCGAACGCGAACGCGTGACCCTCTTCGATGACGAAGTCGCCGTCCAGGCCGACGCCGATCGGCAGCCGATCGAGGTGTCCGAGGGCCGGGTCGACCGACGGGTTGAGGCGGGTCGCGCTGTTGTAGATCGGAGAGACGGTCTGCACCATGGGGCCGGTGTTCCACGTGCGCGAGCGGTGCAGCGGCTCCTCCATGATCGCGGCGAGCTCGGAGAACCGCATGCCCGGCCGCAGCGCCGCGAGACCGGCCTGGTACGAGTCGACGCACACCTGCTCCAGCTCGCGCAGCAGGGCGCTGGGCTCGCCGATCGACACGTCGATCTGCTGCTGGGACTCCTGGCCGCCGTAGAACGCGAAGATCTCAGCGGCGATCGTGTCACCCTTCGTGAGGATGTGCGGAGCACCGCCCATTTCGAACCACTCCGGCACGCCCCACGCGAACATGCTCGCCCCCGCACGCTCCAGCAGGTACGGCGCGCGGACCCACCCGCCGCCGGCGATGATCGCCTGGAACGCGGCCGCCGAAACCTCGTGCTCGTTGCCCCCGCGACGGGCGGTCTCGACGAACGCGCGGCAGGCATCCTCACCGAGTGAGGCGGCCTTGCGCAGCAGCACCTGTTCTTCGGGGCTCTTGATGATCGCGATCGACTCGTAGGCCGCGGCGACGTCCACCCACTCCACGCCGGGGAGGCTCCGCAGCACCCGGGTCCAGGTCGTGTACGAGATCGTGCCCGAGCCCTCGCCGACGAACCGGCCGGTGAGGCCGACGATGCCGAGTCGCGCGTGGTCGAGCGACCGCTCGCGGATCGTCGCGACCAGGTTCGCGATCGGGTCGCCGTGCACCCAGTCCTCGACCCAGCGTTCCCAGCGGCCACCCTGTGCGTCGTAGCGGCCCAGCGGGACGTCGCCGAGGAACAGGCGCGGGTCTTCGGTGCGCGTCAGGAGGACGAGAGCGCCCTTGCCCTCGTTCGTGAGGTAGTAGTCGGCCATGTCACGGCCGGAGCCGAACACGACGACGCCGTCGAGGCCTTCGGCCGCCAACAGGTCGCGGATGGCCGCCCACCGGCGATCGCGTTCGTCGAGGCTCAGCGTCGGGTAGCCCTCGATGGTGGTTGTCAGGGTGTCGCTCATGCGAATGCACCTGCCCTTTCTTGTGCGTTGTGGTTCGTTCGTTCGCCGGTGAGCCGGTCGATCAGCTCGCGCAGGCGGGCGGCGCTGCGCAGGATGAAGTCGAGCGACTCCTGTTCCCCGACCGGGGAGTTCAGGTCGTCCCAGCCCGGCACCGCACCGGCGGCCGCGCGGCGCTCGTAGTCCGCGGTGAGCCGGACCACCTCGAAGGCCTCCGCCAGGGTGAGGTCGGGATGCCCCCGCTGCCACCGCTCGTCGAAGGTCTGCAGCGTCATCCGGCCGCGGGTGCTCTCCACGATGCCCTCGATCGAGAGCATCAGGTCGTGTCCGAGCAGGGGGGTGAGAAAGGCGTCCCAGTCGATGACGCCGTCACCGACCGGCTGCAGGATGCGGGCGATCCCGTCGGGCCGGAACAGCATCGCGGCATCCCGGATGTGGCTGGAGCGGATGTACGGGGCCGCCCGCTGCACTGCGGAGACCGGGTCCTCGCACCGCACCAGGACGTTCGCGGAGTCGAACGTGATCCCGACGACGTCCGGCCCGACGGCCTCGACGAGCCGCACCAGCTCGAACGTGGTGATCTCCTCGTGCGTCTCCAGGTTGAGGTGCACGCCGGCATCCCGCAGGATCGGCGCCAGCCTGCGGAGGAACGTCTCGGTGGCGGCGAGCTGCTCGTCCCACGTGACGTCGGTGCGGAACCGGTCGCACGCGTAGAGACCGTCGAGGCGGAACTGGTAGTTCGCGGTCGCCGACCAAAGTTCGGTGATGCCGACGGATGCCGCCGCTTCGATCATCATCCGCATGGCGTGCAGGTAGTCGCCGCCGCCGAGCGCGCGGATGCTCGGGGCCTCCGGCGTCGCGTAGGGATTCACTTTGCCGGCCCCCGCCTCGACCCGCTGTCCGAGGTCACGGGCAGCGGCCATGGCGGCATCCAGCTCACCGCGGTCGAGGGTGGGACTCAGCTCGAGGATCGACCGGAAGAAGACCCCGTCGAGCCCGAGCTCCGCGGAGCGAGCGAGGAGGTGCTCTCCGCGCTCGCCGCGCGAGTCCGCGAGTTTCGTGCTGTCGACGCCGACGCTCAGCATCGGATCATTCCCCCGCCCAGTCGGTGCCCGAGTTCGCGAGCGCGAGGTCGACGAGTCCGTGGTCGAACACGTTCTGCGGGTCGTACTGCGCCTTGGTGCGGGCGAGACGGTCGAATTTCGCGCCGTAGATGTCGCGCGCCGATTCGGCGTCACCGTGCTCGGAGGCGAAGTTGATGTAGGTGCCGTGCTCCCACTCGCTCACCGCGGCAGAGAATCGCTTCACCCACGAGACGAGTTCGGGGCGCTCGTCGGAGTACTCCCAGTCGGCGCCGATGTTGCCCGACCAGCGCGAGTGGATGTCGGTGGTCGAGTCGTTGCTGTGATCGCGCGGGGTCACCTTGCCGGCGATCAGCTCGAACGGGCACATCACCTGATGCGAGATGAAGGCGCTCGAGTTGAGCGAGCGGCCCGGATAGGCGTCCGAGTACTCGATCGCGATGTCGAGCAGCTCGTCGGGCAGGTCGCGGAAGGCGACGTGGCGCCAGTAGTGCGAGATGCCGTAGCGGAACTCGTCGTCGGTGGCGTGCTGCAGAGTCACGTGCGGGATGCTGCGCACGCTCTCGTAGATCGGGGTGCCGATCTCGAACATCGGCGCCGACAGCGCGGGCTCGAGGGCGGGGTCGCCGTACGTCACGGTCGCGACCGAGATGACCGGGGTGCCGCGGTGCTCGCGGGGCAGCTGGGACCAGTAGGCGGGTGCGCGGTACAGCCGCACGAACGTTCCGACGTTGTCGGGCATCGCCGGGGCGTCGTCGCGGAAGCGCTGCAGGATCTCCTTGCGGTACTCCGCCGGGTAGAGCGCCAGACGCACGGTCGCGAGCCCGGGAAGGTCGACGTAGTCGAACACGAACTGCGTCGCGATGCCGAAGTTGTGCCCGGCGCCCTTGAGCGCCCAGAACAGGTCGGGCTCGTTGTCGGCGTTGACGCGGCGGATGACGCCGTCCGCGGTCACCAGTTCGACCTCGCGAAGGAAGTCGACGGTCGAGCCGAACATGCGCGACAGGTAGCCTTGCCCGCCGCCGAGGGTGAGGCCCGCGACGCCGGTGTGCGAGACGACCCCGGCGGGGAGGGCGATGTCGTACGGCTCGGCGGCGCGGTCGACGTCCCCCCAACGGCATCCGGCGCCGACGGTCAGGGTGCGCTGCTCGATGTCGACGGAGACGTCGCGCATGAGGGACGTGTCGATCATCACGCAGCCGTCGGACACCGCGGTGCCGGCCAGGTTGTGGCCGCCCCCGCGGACGGTCAGGGATGCCCCGGCCGCGAGGCACCAGCGCAGGGCGGCGGCGGCGTCTTCGGCGGTGCGACAGCGCACGATGGCGGAGGGGTGCTGGTCGATGTCGGCGTTCCAGACGCGCCGCAGCGATTCGTAGCCCGGCTGTCCGGGCAGGACGACGTCGCACTCGACGGCGTCGACGAGTGCGGTGAGGTCGGTGATCACGGTGGTGGTGTCGTTCATGAGGTGTGCTCCAGAAGGGAAAGGGGTCGGGCGGCGATCGCGGCACGGAGGGCGTCGTGCGACCGCTGCAGGAACTCGATGTAGTCGGTGCGTGCCGGCGGCCGGGCGCGCAGGACGTCGACGCACTCGACCGTGCCGCGGTCGGCTCTGGCCGGGTACTCGTCCACGAGTCGCTCCAGCTCTGTGACGTCTGCTTCGGTCAGGTCGGGATGCATCGAGCGCCAGTACTCGTCGCGGGGGTTCAGCGTCATCTCGGCGCGGGAACCGCCGATGCCCTCGATCGCGAGGTCGAGGTCCGGCTGGGCGGTCAGGAGCGCGTCGACCAGTTCGTCCCAGTCGATGACGCCGGCGCCGACGGGGGCGAGGAAGCGCGAGATCCCGCCGTCGACACCGACGAGCACGGCATCCCGGAGGTGGGTCATATGCGTGTAGGGCGCGACGCGGTGCACGGCGTCCATCACGGGCTCGCCGCGCACCATGAGGTTGCCCGGGTCGAGGCAGACACCGAGCACGTCCTCCCCGACCTGCTCGATGAGGCGGACGATCTCGAAGGTGGTGATCTCTTCGTGCGTCTCGAGATTCAGCCGGACGCCGTTCGCGCGCAGCGCGGGGGCGAGCCGCTGCAGGAACCGGGAGATCGCGACGAGTTGGTCGCTCCAGCTCACGTCGGTGCGGAACCGGTCGAAGCCGAACGGCGCCGGCAGGTCGTGCTTGAACCCGCCCGTCGCCGTCCACGCCTCGGTCCACCCGTGCTCCGCGCACAGGTCGATGAGGCGCACCATCCCGTCGAGATAGCTGCCGTCCCCCAGGTCGCGGATGCGGGGAAGCTCCGCCGTCATGAAGGGGTTGACCTTGCCCAGCCCGAGCTGAACGAACATGCCCTGGTGTGCGGCCTCCGCGGCGAACTCGCGCACGGCGCCCGCATCCAGCGTGGGGAAGGCCTCGTCGACCGTTCGCACGAGGATGCCCTCGAACCCCAGTGCGCGCACGGCGGCAAGCGTTTCGAGCGGGGTGCCGCCGAGCAGCGTCGTGCCATCGTGGAACTTGACATCCGATCCGATGCGGGTCATGCCGTCGCCGCCAGCCTGTCGAGTCGGCGGGCGCGACGCGCGCGCTCCTGCTCGGGATCGGGGATCGGGACGGCCTCGAGCAGCGACCGGGTATACGGGTCTTGCGGGTTCGCGTAGATCTCGGCCACCGGACCGGATTCGGCGATGACCCCCCGGTTGAGCACCACCAGCCGCGAGCACAGGTACTTCACCACGGCGAGGTCGTGGGAGACGAACAGCACCGTGAGATCGAGCTGACGCTGCATGTCTTTGAGGAGGTTCAGCACCTGCGCCTGCACCGAGACGTCCAGAGCCGAGACGGGCTCGTCGCACAGCAGCACCCGGGGGCCGACGACGAGCGCGCGGACGATCGCGATGCGCTGCCGCTGACCGCCGGAGAAGTGCCGTGGGTACCGGTCGAGGTGTTCGGGGAGAAGCCCCACGATCGCCATCAGCTCGTCGATGCGGGCACGCCGCTCACGTTCCGAGAATCCGCCCATGACCAGCATCGGCTCTTCGATGATCTGTCGAACCGTCATGCGCGGATCGAGGCTCGAGTAGGGGTCCTGGAACACCATCTGCACCTCGCGGCGGTAGCGGTCGAGCTCACCGTGCTTGGGATGCGTCGGGTCGATGCCGTCGTAGCGGATCGTTCCCGCGGACTCCTTCTCAAGGCCGACGAGGCAGCGGATGATGGTGGACTTGCCCGATCCCGATTCACCGACGAGCCCGAGAATCTCGCCCTGGCGCACGTCGAAGCTCACGTCTTCGAGTGCTCGATGGGCGCGCCTGCCACGGCCGTACTGCTTGGAAAGCCCCTCCACTTCGAGGAGGACGTCGCCGTTCATGCGGCGCTCCCTTCTGCGAGATAGTCCCCGACCGTCTTCAGCCGCACGTCGGGATCGGCGTCCAGCCGGGGCACGGAGCCGATGAGGCCGCGCGTGTACGGATGCTCCGGGTGCGCGAAGAGGTCGTCGACCGGCCGGTCTTCCACGAGGTGCCCGCGGAACATCACCGCGACGCGCTGGGCGAGGCCTGCGACGATGGCGAGGTCGTGGGTGATGAACAGCACGGCGAGGTTCAGCTCGCGGGACTGCTCTTCGAGGATGTCGAGCACCTGCTCCTGCACGCGGACGTCGAGTGCCGTGGTGGGCTCGTCGGCGATGAGCAGCCGCGGCTGGGCGACCAGCGCCGCCGCCATCACGACGCGCTGGCGCATGCCGCCGGAGAACTGGCCCGGGTAGGAGCGAAGACGCTCCTTCGCCTGTGGCACGCGCAGGCGATCGAGCATCTCGGCGGCACGACGATAGGCCTCCTTCTTGGAGACGCCGCGCACCAGCAACGGCTCCGCGACCTGTTCACCGATCGTGAGCACCGGGTTGAGAGCGGTCATCGGGTCCTGGAAGATCATCGAGATCTCGGCCCCGCGCACGCGCCGCAGAGCGCTCGGCGAGGCACCGATGAGCTGACGGCAGTCCCAGTCGATCGAGCCGCTGAGCTGCAGGTGGGGGTCCAGCTGCAGGATCGCCCGTGCGGTGATCGACTTGCCCGATCCCGACTCGCCGACGAGGGCGACGCGCTCGCCGGGGCGGATGCTCAGCGACAGGTCGTGCACCAGGGTGAGGTCGCCGATGCCTCCGCCGATGCGCTCCTTCTCGGGCACGCGCACGGTGAGGCCGTCGAGCGACAGCAGGGCGGGAGTGGACATCAGAACCTCCGGGAAGCAGGGTCGACGAATGTGCGGACGGCGTCGCCGACGAGTCCGAACGCGATCGCGCCGATGGTGATGGCAAGGCCGGGGAAGAGGGAGATCCACCAGGCAGTGGTGATGTACTGCTGGCCCTGCGCGATCATCGAGCCCCAGTCCGGGCTGGGCGGCGGGGCGCCGACGCCGAGGAAGGCGAGGCCCGAGATCATCACGATCGTGCCCGAGATCTCCATGCTGGCCTGGACGTAGATCGCGTCCAGGGAGTTCGGCAGGACGTGACGAAGCATCAGCCGGAAGCGCGAGACTCCGAGGATGCGCGCCGACTCGACGAACGACGCGGTCATCGTCTCGCGCAGGATGCCGCGGGTGAGGCGGGCGGTGCTCGGCCACGAGGCCATGACCATGGCGACGATGATGGACGTGAGCGAGGGGCCGAGCGCGGCGGCCAGACCGAGGGCGAGGACCAGCGACGGGATCGACATGAAGATGTCGCACGCCCGCATGATGGTCTCGTCCGCCCACCGCGGGAGCACTGCAGCGACGCTCGCCACGACGACGCCGATGAGGGCCGACAGCAGCACGATGGCTGCGGCCGACAGCAGGGTGAGAGCGGCGCCGGCGAGGATGCGCGACAGGACGTCGCGTCCGACGTCGTCGGTCCCGAAGAGGTGGGCGGCGCTCGGCGGGAGGAGCGCCGTGCGGGTGTCGACGTCGAAAGGGTTGTACGGCTGGAAGAAGACGCCGACGATGGCGACCACCACGAGGAGGGCGACCAGCACGAACGCGAACTTGTCCAGGAATGCGGTGTGTCGATGGAACAGGCGCCGCACGGGGCGCGCGATGCCGGTGCCGATCGTCGCGGTCCAGGTCGGGACCGGCGGCGCCGGCTCGAACGGCGCGCCGGGCGGGACGTCCTCGAGGCGGGATCCGGTTTCGACGTTCATGCGGTGACTCCCACCTGGGCGTGACGGATGCGGGGATCCAGCACCATCAGCACCAGGTCGACGATCAGTGCGGTGATGACGAAGACCGCGCCGATGACGAACACGGATGCCAGCACCGAGAAGGTGTCGTGGTTGAAGATGGCCTGGTAGAGGTAGCTGCCGATGCCGGGCAGGCCGAAGACCGCCTCGACGAGCACGGCGGCGCTGACCATCCAGCCGAACTGCATGCCGAAGATGGTGAGGACGGAGCCGAGCGACGATCGCAGGGCATGGTGCAGGACGACCCGTCGGCGCGGGGCGCCCTTGGAGATCGCGAAGGTGATGTGATCCGACTTCAGCGCGGTCATCATGTTCGAGCGGATGATGCGCGCCAGGGTCGCGATGAATGGCGTGCTGAGCGCCAGCGCCGGCAGGAGGAGGTGTCCCACCGAGTCGGCGACGTTGCCGATGTTCCCGAACAGCAGGGAGTCGACGACCGTGAATCCGGTCACGTCCGGCGGCGCCATGCCGACGCTGTTGGTCCCCGAGATCGGGAACCAGCCGAGCAGCGAACCGAGCACCCAGCGCATCATGATGGCGAGCCAGAACACCGGCACGCCGCCGGCGAGCACCATGATGATGCGCCCGGCGATGTCGCCGGCCCGGCCCTCGTTCACCGCGGCGATGATGCCGAGCGGTGAGGCGATGGCGACGGTGATGAGCATGCCGAGGATCACCAACTGGATCGTGGTCGGAAGCACGGCGGCCAGGTCGCTCACCACGTTCTGGTGAGTGACGATCGACGTGCCGAGGTCTCCGTGGAGGAGGCGCCCGAGGTACTGGAAGTACTGGACGATGACGGGCTGGTCCAAGCCGAGGACCTGCTGCATGCGGGTGACCTGCTCGGGGGTCGCCAGGCGCCCGGCTGCGACGCGGGCGACGTCGCCGGGGATCAGTTTCGATATCAGGAAGACGATCGTCGCGACGCCCCAGAGGGACAGCAGCGCCAGGCCGATGCGTCGAAGAAGGAAGCGTGTCATGACCTCACCTCGGTGTGCGGGCAGAAGAAGGGGGTGCCGGCGGATGCCGCGGGCGGGACCGGCCCGCGGCATCCGCGTCGGCGGCGCGTCAGTTCGTCGCCATGCGCAGGGTTCCGACGTTGAAGTCCTGCTGGGTCGGGGAGAAGGGGATGGTCTCGACTTTCTTGTCGGTGACCATCGTCACCGCCGGGTAGGCGATGGCGAGCAGTGCATGGTCCGCGAGCACCTGCTTCTGCACCTGCGTGTAGTCCGCACAGGCGGTGGTGGCGTCGGTCTGCTTCTGGGCGTCGGCGAGCAGCTTGTCGACCTTGGCGTTCGAGTACCACCCGAAATTGGTCTTGCCGGCGGCCGAGGAAGCCCATTCCCGCTGCAGCATCGGGCCCGCCGCGGGGAACGACGCGAAGTCCCAGGCCAGCGCGATGTCCGGCATCGTGGACTGGCTGGAGACCATCTGCGCATACTGCGGGAATGTCACCGCGACGAGCTTCGCGTTGAGGCCGATCTGCTTCAGCGATGCCTGCAGGAGGGTGCCCGCGGCGTTGAACTCGGGAACGGTCGGCTGGTAGGCGACGGTCACGGTGGAGCCCGCGACTCCGGCATCCTTGATGAGTCGGGTCGCCTTGGCGAGATCCTGGGTGGGCTTTCCGGCATCCACCCGGCACGAGATGCCTTCGGGCAGAATCGTGTCGGCGATCGCACCCTGCTTGCCGAGCGCGGTGGACAGGTGACCGGAATAGTCGTAGGCGAGCTGGATGGCCTCTCGGACGCGGACATCACCGGTGATCTTGCCCTGGTTGTTGAGCCACGCATAGGTCTCGCGGGGAGCGGGGATGTTGACGACTTCGTACTTCGCGTTCTTCGCAACGGCGTCGACGTCGACCGGGTTCAGGCCCATCGTGATGTCGAGGTTGCCGGCGAGGAACTCGTCGCGGGCGGCGCTGTGGTCGCTGATCATGCGCAGCACGAGCGCAGCCGGACGCCCGCCGTCGTAGTCCCAGTAGGACTTGTACCGTGCCAGATCCAGTTCCTGGTTGGGCTTGTACGAGGAGATCTGGAACGGCCCGGAACCGGCGTCGTGGCCGCCCAGCCATCCCTGTGCGTCGTCGCTGCCTTCGTTGGGCTTCACGAGCTTCGCGTCCAGGATGTAGATGGGGCTCAGTGCGCCGAGGAAGTCGAGGTCCGTCTTGGACAGCTTGATCACCACGTGCTGAGGGTCGGGAGCGCTCGCCGAGACGTAGTCGGAGAGGAAGGACGCCACCCCGGAGCCGATCTTCTTGACCCGGTCGAGCGTGTACACCACGTCGGCCGCGGTGAACGGGTTGCCGGAGTGGAAGGTGACGCCGTCGCGGAGCGTCAGGGTGAGCTGGGTCGCGTCGGAGTTGAACTTCCACGCGGTGGCGAGCTTGGGGATCATCTTGCCGTCGGCGTCGTAGTCGACGAGCCGATCGTAGACACCCGCGATGTTGAAGTCGTTGTGCGCATCGGAGGCCTGCTGCGGGTCGAGTGTCTCGGCGACGTTCGAGCTGCCGATGACGATCGTGCTGTTCTCGGGGTCTTCGGAGGCGGCCGAGGTCTTTCCGGCGTGCAGGCCGCAGGCGGTGAGCGAGAGCGCCGCTGCTCCCGCGATGGTCGCGAGCGCCGCTGCTCGCAGGTGGTTGCGGTTCATGGTTTCCTTTCGGGGGTGTCCGCGTTCCAGGGGTCGGGTCAGCGGAGGGGGGTGAGCGTGGCCCTCACGCTCGATTCGGTGTGCACGCGGGTGCGTGAGATCCACGTGCCGCCCCGCATGACGTCGCGCGAGATCGGGGGTGCGGCGACGGCTTCCGCCGCTGTGCCGGCATCCAGGACGACGAGGTCGGCGGGAGCCCCCGGTTCGAGGCCGTACCGGGGGATGCCGAGGGCGGATGCCGCCCGGGTGGTGACGAGGTCGAGGGCGAGTTCGAGGTCTTCGTCCTGGTAGAAGGACGACTGGTAGGCGACGGTGCGAGCCGTCTCCAGGACGTCGCCGGTGCCGAACGGCCACCACGCGTCTCGGACGTTGTCGGTGCCGACGAAGACGGGAACGCCCCGTTCGACGAGTTCGCGCACCGGCGGCATCGGTCCGGCAGGGCCGTTGGTCATCACGCTGATCTGCGCGTCGGCGAGCAGGTCCAGCACACGATCACGAGAGTCGGGCTCGAGGCTGCCGAGACCGTAGGCGTGGCTCAGCGTGACCCGGCCGGCCATGCCGTCGGCGGCGCGCTGAGCGATCGCACGGTACTCGCGCTCGGCGACGTGGCCGAGCGAGTGCAAGTGGATGTCGACATCGGCGTCGTGCCGCCGGGCGATGTCGAAGACGACGTCGAGGTAGCCGCCGAGATCGCCGTCGAGTGAGATCGGGTCGAGCCCGCCGACGGCGGTGGCGCCCAGGCGAACAGCCTCCTCCAGCAGGTCCGCGACGCCGTGCTGCCCGGCGATGCCGCTCTGCGGGAAGGCGACGATCTGGATGTCGAGCATGTCGCGGAGGGCGTCGCGCACGGCGAGCATGCGCTCGACCCCGGTGAGGCCGATCTCGGGGTCGACGTCGACGTGGGCCCGCACGGTGCCCGTGCCGTATTCGACCATGCGACGGGCGAGTTCCAATGAGCGATCCAGCGCGGAGTCCAGCAGCTCACGGCGCTGGATCTTCTCGAGCTCGATCCGGTCGCGCACCGTCGAACCGGTCGCGTGCGACTGCCACGTTCCCCCCAGGAAGGTCTTGTCGAGGTGCGCGTGGCCGTTCACGAGGAGCGGGAGCACGAGGCGTCCCCCGAGGTCTTCATCGCCGGGGGAGATCGCGCCCCGGGCCGGTGCGATCGACGTGATCGTCCCGTCGGCGATGGCGAGGTCGACGGTCTCGCCGCTGCGGAGGCGCCCGTTTCGCAAGGTCGTCGTCGTCACTTGGGGCTCCTGAACTCGGGGTTTGGTATACGGAATCGGCTCATTTGGTATACACGATCGCATACGATCTGGATTTTGTCATCAAGAATTGGCAACTTTTTGATGTTTGGTATTCCACAACCGGGAACCAGTGCCCTCGAGTCGGGCGCTGGCGATCGTAGAATGGTTCCGGACCCGCGCACTGGGGCGCCGGGCCGCACCCGTGACCCGAGGGCGAAGCTGATCGTCGGGCTGGTGCCTGATGAGGGGGCGACCGTGTCGCAGAATGACCAGATGACCGTGCCGTCGCCGTCGGAGATACCCGAGGAGGCGCTCGACCTGCGCGTGTACGAATGGGTGCGCGAACGGGTCATCGACGGCACGTTCAAGCCGGGTGAGCGCATCCGCGAACGCACGCTCGCCGAAGAGCTCCATGTCTCACGGATCCCCATCCGCGAGGCGTTCCCCCGCCTCGAGTCGGAGGGGTACATCCGCACTCTGCACCGGCGCGGTGCGATCGTCGCCGAGATGACGGTGCAGGACGTCCGCGAACTGTTCGAAGTCCGCGCGGCGCTGGAGGTGCTGGCGGCGCGGCTCGCGGCCGACGAATGCGCGCGTGGAGCATCCGGCGAGCGGCTGATGCTGCGACTCGCAGCGGCCGAGGACGCCGTTCGCGATCGCGACGCGGCTCGCATCGCCTCCTGCACCGCCGAGCTGCACGACGAGATCCTCGTGCTGTCGAACAGCCGGCTGCTGCAGAATCTCATGGTGCCCGTGCGCGGCCGCATCCGGCGGCTCTTCCACGTGGTCACCCAGCGCGACGGGGTGGGCCTGCATCGCGAGCACCGCGACCTGTGCAGCGCGATCGTGAACGGGCAGACCGAGTTGGCGGCGGCACTCGCGCTGGCCCACGTGGAGCACTCGCGCTACGAGACCATGCCGATCGTCCAGCGCCTCCTTCGTCGCTGACGCGCTTCAGGGGCCATTGCCCGGATGGTATACCATCTGCGGCATGGCTTCCTCGTCCCGTCGCACCACCGGCGGCGCGATCGCGTCGCTGCGATCGAGTCGTTCGTTCCGCTATCTCTGGATGTCGAACGTGCTGTTCTTCGGTGGTGTCTGGACCCAGACGCTCGTGCTCGGCTGGATGGTCTTCGAGGTCACGGGATCCCCGCTGCTGATCGCGGTCTTCACCGCCTGCCGACTGGCCCCGATGCTGCTCGGCCCTTTCGCGGGAGTGATCGCCGACCGCTTCGACCGGTACCGCGTCCTGGTGATCGCCAACGTGTGGGCCCTCGTCGCCGTCGTGGCCCTGGCCGTGCTCGCGATGCTCGGCGCCGCCCCGTATCCGGTGCTGCTCGTCGGCGGACTCGTGATCGGCCTCGCCCAGTCGCCGTCCCAGCCGGCACGGTCGTCGCTCGTCGTCGACACGGTGCCGCGCCAGGACCTGAGCAACGCGAACGCACTCAATTCGTTCGCCATGAACATGACCCAGATGATCGGACCCGCCGTCGGCGGCGCGCTCATCGGCCTGGTCGGCGCGCCGTCGGCGCTCGCGGTGTCGGCCTCGTGGTTCGCGGTGTCGCTCGCCGCGCTCGTGCCGGTGCGCGGGATCGGTCGCGGGCGCAGGGGGCCCGAGGCCTCCGCGTGGCGGATGCTCATCGACGGTCTCGGAACGATCGGGCGACGGCGGGTGGCCGTGGCCGCCCTCGCGGTGACGTTCGCCGCCAACATCCTGATCTGGCCCGTCTACCAGACCTTCATGCCGGTCTTCGCGGGCGATGTGCTCGATCTGGATGCGGCGGGGCTCGGGGCGCTCATGACGTGCGCCGGACTCGGCGGCACGATCGGGTCACTTCTCATCGCCTCGCTCGGGGACTTCCCGCGCAAAGGTGCAGTGTTCCTCGCCGGCACGGCGTCCTGGGGCGTCCTCTGGGCGGCCTTCGCCCTGTCGTCGGCGGCGACCCTCTCGTTTCCGTTGATGGTCGCGGCCGGCCTCGCCTCCGCACCGTTCGGGGTGCTGCAGACGACCCTCGTGCTTCTCGCCACCCCGGCACGTGTGCACGGCACCGCGCTGGGGCTGCAGGAACTGGCCATCGGCGTGATGCCGATCGCGACGCTCGGACTCGGGGCACTCGCCGAACAGATCGGGGTGCCCGCGACGACGTTCCTCAGCGCGGCCGCCCTCGTCGTCAGCGTGATTGCGATCGCGCTCGCGGTGCCCGCACTGCTGCGTTACGACGGACGGCACGAGCCGGATGCCGAGCCGGCCGCCGTCGGCGAGCCCGTCCCCGAACTCTGAGGCGCCGCGCGCCGGTCAGGCCAGCGCGTCGACGATCGGGCGGAACTTCACCCGCGTCTCGAGCATCTCCGCCTCCGGATCGCTGGCCGCCACGATCCCCGCGCCGGCGTGCGCGACCACCGGGATCGGCGTGCCCGGTGCCGGGACGACCTCGCCCGGCGTGCCGAACTGGGCGCCGCGCAGGGCGATCGCCCACTCGCCGTTGCCGGCGGCATCCACCCAGCCGACCGGGCCGGCGTACCGGCCGCGGTCGAACGGCTCGAGCTCGCGGATCAGAGCGCGGGCGGCATCCGTCGGCGTGCCGGCGACGGCCGCGGTGGGATGCAGGGCCGCGACCAGGTCGAGGGCGGATGCCGTGTCGGACAGGTCCCCGGCGATATCCGTCGCGAGATGCCACACGTTCGGCAGCTGCAGGGTGAACATGGCGGGCGCGGTGAGGCCCGTGGTGTGCGGCCGGAGCACGTCGACGACGCTCCGCACCGCGAACACGTGCTCCTCTGTGTCCTTGCGGGATGCCGCGAGCGCCGCTTCGGCGGCGGCATCCTCGTCGGGGTCGGCGCCGCGCGCCGCCGTCCCGGCCAGGACCCGGGCGGTCACGGTGCCGGAATCGACCGTGACGAGTGTTTCGGGGCTGGCTCCGATTAGACCGTCGACGGCGTACATCCAGGTGTCGGGGTATTCGGTGTCGAGGGCGCGGGCGAGCCGCCGCAGGTCGGCGCCGGCCGGCACGCTCCCGACCAGGTCGCGGGCGAGCACCACCTTGCTGACCCGGCCGGCGGCGATGGCCTCGAGACCGGCGCGCACCGATTCCTGATAGCCCTCCGGGCCCTGCACGCCCGGACCGACGGTGGCCGGCCAGTAGGGGCCGTACGGAAGCGGTTCGGGGAGGGATGCCGGTTCGTCCGCGGCATCCGGCTCGTCGCTGCGCCGCACCCTCGTGACCCAGGCGCGGGAGCCGTGCCGGCCGACGACGGCACGGGGCACGATGAGCGTGCTCGGCCAGGCCGAGGGGACGTCGAAGGCGAACGCCCCGAACGCGACGAGGCCCGTGCCGGGGAGCCCCACCGGATCGTCGACGACGGCTCCGTCGGTGAGACAGCGCCAGGCATCCGCCGCGTCGGTCGCCCCCGGGAAGGTGACGCGCTCCACGGCGCCGCCCACTCCGACGATGCCGTCGCCGCGCCGCAGCCACGCGAGAGGCTGGTCGGGGTCGGTGAACGGCAGCAGGTCGGCCGGCTCGGCGGCGTTCGACGGGTCGATCTCGCGAGTGGTGGCGATCAGGTGCGGCCGCACGGACGAGGTCATCCCTCAAGCCTAAGACGGTCCGGTCCCCGAACCCGCTCGTACACTGTGCAACATGACGGCTCTCGATCTGCCCGCCCCGGGCACCCGCCTCGTGTTCCAGTGGCGCAAGTGGGACGGCTCGCCGCACTGGCGGCACGAGTGCCTGTACCTGGGGCGCGACGAGTGGGGCGACTGGTTCGGTCAGCCGGAGGGTTCGCGCAGTCACCGGCCGAGCCGGGACTTCCTCACCGAGCAGGCGAACGTGACGCTGATGTCGGTCACCGGCGACTACGCGTTCACCCGGCATGTACCCCAGCACCGCACCCGCACCTACATCGACCTGGCGTGGGACCTGCGCTGGATCGACGGCGTCCCGACCGGAATCGACATGGACCTGGATGTCGTCGATCGCCCGGCCGGCGAGGGCGTGTTCATCGACGACCGGGACGAGTGGGAGGAACACCGGGTGCGCTACGGGTACCCGCCGCAGGTCGTCGCGCACCTCGAGGCACTGGCGAACGATCTGCGCGACCGCGTCGCCGGCGACATGCCCCCGTTCGACGAGTCGGTCGCCCCGGGCTGGTTCGCCCGCCTCGCGGAGTTCGCCGCGGAGCCCCGGTCCGCGCGCTGAGCCTGTCGAAGCGCAGTCGATCCCGGACGTCGTGCCCTTCGACAAGCTCAGGGCGCGTGATATCGGCCTGCCCCCGCGCGCGAACCGGTCAGCGTCCCGCGAATAGACTCGTCGGGTGACCGCCGACACCCCTCCCGAGCACAATCGCGCCGACCTCCACAAGGATCCGCAGCAGGTCAGCGGCATGTTCGACCAGGTGGCCGACGGCTACGATCGCACCAACACGGTGATGACGTTCGGCAACGACGCGCTGTGGCGCCGAGCCACCACGCGGGCGGTCGCACCGCGTCCGGGGGAGCGGGTGCTGGATCTCGGCGCCGGCACGGCGTCGTCGTCGGCATCCCTCGCGGCATCCGGAGCCGACGTGGTCGCCGCGGACTTCTCGCCGGGCATGCTCGCCGAGGGCCGGCGCCGTCACGGACACCTGCCGAACCTCAGCTTCGTCGAGGCGGATGCCACGGACCTGCCGTTCGGGGACGACGAGTTCGACGCCGTGACGATGTCGTACGCGCTGCGCAACGTGCACGACCCGAAGATGGCCCTGGCCGAACTGCTCCGGGTCACCAAGCCCGGCGGCCGTGTGGTGATAAACGAGTTCTCCACCCCGCCGAACCCGGTCCTGCGCGGGCTGTACCGGTTCTACAACGCCCAGGTGCTGCCGCGCACGGCACGGCTCGCCGGCACGAACGGCGAAGCCTACGACTACCTGAACGAGTCGATCGCCGCCTGGCCCGACCAGCGCACGCTGGCCGGGTGGATGTACGAGGCGGGCTGGACGCAGGTGGCGCACCGCAACCTCACCTTCGGGATCGTCGCGCTCCACCGTGGCGTGAAACCCGCCTCGTGATCGCCGCGGCGGACAGCCTGCGGACGGTCGTCGTGGGTAGGCTGGGACGGTGACTCCGAGCCCCTCCGTGCCGGGCGAGCGCCTGGCGAGCAATCTCGGCCTGACCGAGCGTGTCTTCGCCGGCCCCAAATCCCGGCGACTGCTGCGCACGGTCGAATCCGGCCTCGAGGACGTCGAGAAGGCTCTCGCTGTCGAGCTGAAGATGACCGACGCGCTCGCCGACACCACGTCGCGCTACCTCTACGAGGCCGGCGGCAAGCGCGTGCGCCCGATGCTGACCCTCCTGACCGCGCAGCTCGGCGACGGCGCCACGCAGCAGGTCATCGAGGCCGCCGCCGCCCTGGAGCTCACCCACCTCGGCTCGCTGTACCACGACGACGTCATGGACGGAGCAGCGGTGCGCCGCGGCGTCCCCAGCGCGCAGACGGTGTGGGGCAACAACGTCGCCATCCTGACAGGCGACATCCTGTTCTCGCGGGCCAGCCAGATCATGGCGCGCTTCGGCGAGCGGGCGATCAAGCTGCAGGCCGACACGTTCGAGCGTCTCGTCCTCGGCCAGCTGCACGAGACGGTCGGTCCGACCGAGGCCGACGATCCGGTCGAGTTCTATCTGCAGGTGCTCGCCGACAAGACGGGCTCGCTGATCGCGGCAGCCGCGCAGGCCGGCGTGATCTTCTCCGGCGGCCCCGCTGAGTACGCCGAGCCGGTGCGGCTCTTCGGCGAGAAGGCCGGCGTCGCCTTCCAGCTGCTCGACGACGTCATCGACCTGTCGGCCGACCCGAACCAGACCGGCAAGGTGCCCGGAACAGACCTGCGCGCAGGCGTCCCGACCATGCCCTACCTGCTGCTCGGCGCCCGGCGCGACGACGACGCGCAGGCGCTTCGCGCCCGCATCGACGACGGTGTCGCGAAGATCGCCGAGGGCGCAGATCCCGGCATCCTGGATGAGGCGCTCACCGCGCTTCGCGACCACGAGGCCACCGCGCAGACCGTGACTCTCGCCAACCAGTGGTCGCACGAGGCGATCGCCGCGATCGACCCCCTGCCGGACGGCGCCGTGAAGGATGCCCTGACCCGCTTCGCGCGGGCCGTCGCCGACCGCAGCAGCTGACCGACCGGAGGAACATTGACCAAGCTCAGACTGGCCATCGTCGGGGCCGGCCCCGCAGGCATCTACGCTGCCGACATCCTGCTGAAGGCCGAGCGGAAGTTCGACGTCTCGATCGACCTGTTCGACCACCTGCCCGCGCCGTACGGACTCGTTCGGTACGGCGTCGCCCCCGACCATCCGCGCATCAAGGGCATCATCACGGCGCTGCGCGAGGTGCTCGACCGCGGTGACATCCGCATCTTCGGCAACGTCCGCTTCGGCACTGACATCACGCTCGAAGACCTCAAGCAGCACTACAACGCGGTGATCTTCGCGACCGGCGCCATCCGCGACGCGTCGCTGGACATCCCCGGCATCGACGCGATCGGCTCCTACGGCGCCGCCGACTACGTGAGCTGGTACGACGGGCACCCCGACTTCCCGCGGGAGTGGCCGCTGGATGCCGAATCGGTCGCGGTCGTCGGCAACGGCAACGTGGCCCTCGACGTCGCGCGGCTGCTCGCCAAGCACGCCGAGGACCTGCTGCCCACCGAGGTCCCCGACAACGTCTACGCGGGCCTGGCGTCCTCGAAGGTGACCGACGTGCACGTCTTCGGTCGCCGGGGCCCCGCCAACGTCAAGTTCACGCCGCTCGAGCTGCGCGAGCTCGGCGAGCTGCGCGACGTGGACATGGTCGTGTACGACGAGGACTTCGACTACGACGAGGCGTCGCGGGATGCCGTCGCCAGCAACAAGCAGGTCATGGTCATCGACCGGGTGCTGCAGTCATGGCGCAAGCGTCCGGGCGCCAACGGCGTCGGCGGCGAAGCGTCCCGTCGCCTGCACCTGCACTTCTACGCCAAGCCGGTCGAAGTGCGCACCGACGACGACGGGCGCGTGTCGTCGTTCGTCTACGAGCGCACCCGCCCGGACGGCGAGGGCGGCGTGGTCGGCACCGGCGAACTGCGCGAGGTCCCGGTGCAGGCGCTGTACCGGGCGGTCGGCTACTTCGGGTCGCCGCTGCCGGGCGTGCCGTTCGACGAGAAGCACGGCGTCATCCCCAACCGCGAAGGCCGCGTGCTGTCCAAGGACAGCAACGAGCGCGTACCGGGCGTCTACGCGACCGGCTGGATCAAGCGCGGCCCGGTGGGCCTCATCGGACACACCAAGTCCGACGCGATGGAGACCATCCGCAACCTGATCAACGACCAGGGCACCTGGTGGCAGCCGGCGCATCCGCAGGAGGCATCCATCCCCGCGCTCCTCGAGTCGCGGGGCGTGGAGTGGACCGACCTCGACGGCTGGCACCGTCTCGACGAGCACGAGATCGGGCTGGGCGAGCCGCAGGGCCGTGCGCGCATCAAGGTCGTCGAGCGAGACGAGATGGTGCGCGTCTCCCGCGACGAGGCGTAAGGCGCTGCGATGACGGATGCCTGGATCCCCGACATCCTCGGGCATCCGTTCGCGCAGTGCACGCTCGACCTCGGCACCGATGCGGAAGGACCGGTGGTCGCGACGCTGGTGCGGCTGCTGCCGTCCGGGTGGGCGCGGCTGACCGGGCCCCTGCGCGACGTCGACGTGCTGTACGTGCACGGCTGGTCGGACTACTTCTTCCAGAAGGAGGTCGCCCGGCAGTGGGCCGATCTCGGCGCCCGGTTCTTCGCACTCGATCTGCGCAAGTACGGCCGGAGCCTGCGGGAGGGGCAGACGCCCGGGTACATCCTCGACCTCGCCACGTACGACGAAGACATCGCCGCGGCGCTCCAGGCGATGGGCCCCCGAGCCGGGCGGCGCCTGGTGCTCCTGGGCCACTCGACCGGAGGACTCGTGCTGTCGCTGTGGGCGAGCCGGCATCCGGACCAGGCCACCGCGGTGGTGCTGAACAGCCCCTGGCTGGAGTTCCAGCTCGGGACGGCCGGACGCCGGGCGATCCAGCCGCTCGTCACTGCGCGTGCCCGGTGGGATCCGCAGGGGGGCCAGCCGGCGACCGACTACGGGTTCTACTCGCGGGCGCAGCGCGAGATCGGTGCGATCCCCGATGCGGGAGTGACGCCCGATCCGTGGTTCGTTCCCGCGTGGCGACCGGATCGGTCGTTCGCGACCCGCCCGGGCTGGCTGCACGCGATCATGGTCGGCCACCAGCAGGTGGAGTCCGGGCTGCACCTGACCGCGCCGGTGCTCGTGCTGCTGTCGGCACGCAGCGTCTCGCCGCTCACCTGGAGCGACGCGATGACGTCCGCCGACGCGGTGCTGGTGGTCGACGACATCGCCCGGGCATCCCTGAAGCTCGGTGAACTGGTGACGGTGGCGCGCATCGAGGGCGCGATCCACGACGTCTACCTGTCGAGTCCGGAGCCGCGCCGCCGGGCCCTCATCGTGACCCGGCACTGGGCTCTGGGTGTGCTGACCCGCCGGGGCTGAGCCTCAGTTCGCGACGGCCGACTCGCCGGCGATCCCCACCAGTTCGACCTTGCGCGGCATCGCGAGCGCCGACGCGAGGATGCCGACGGCGATCACGGCCACGCCGGCGAAGACCGCGGTGGATGCCGCGATCATGACGTGCGGGTCGTGCACGTCGCCGCCCAGGTTCGCGATGATGGCGTTCGCGATCGCGCCGAGCACCGCGGCACCGAGCGCCTGGCCGAGGGAGCGGGCGAACACGTTTGTTCCGGTGACGACGCCACGCTCGTTCCAGTCGACGCTGGACTGCACGGCGACCAGGCTCGGCACGGCGGCGTATCCGAATCCCATGCCGATGAAGAAGCACACCACCGCGACCGACACGATGGACGGGGAGTGGCCGAGGAACGCCAGCACCGTCGCACCGACGACGACGATCACCCCGCCGAGGGTCGCCGTGGTGCGGAATCCCCAGCGCAGGTACAGGCGTCCGGCGGTGGCGGCAGCCAACGGCCAGCCGATCGTGAACGTCGCCAGCGCGAGCCCGGCGACGATGGGGGAGGCCCCGGTGCCGATCTCCAGGTAGGTGGGGATGAAGGCGGTGAGTCCGGCCAGACCCATGCCGACCCCCAAGCCGAGGAGGGTCGTGGAGCTGACGATACGGCGCCGCAGCAGGCCGAGCGGGATGACGGGCTCGGCGGCGCGCAGCTCGATGAACACGAATGCGACCAGCAGGGCCGCCCCGAGGCCGAGCACGAGGAGGGATGCCGGCGAGTTCCACGCCCAGGCGTGGCCGCCTTCGAGAACGCCCAGCATCAGCAGGGTCATGGCGCCGGTGAGGGTTGCGGCGCCGGCGTAGTCGATCCGGTGGCGGCGCTTCTCGATGCTCTCGTGGAAGTTGCGCACCAGCAGCCAGGCGGCGGCAAGGCCGAGCGGGATGTTGACCCAGAAGATGCCGCGCCAGAATCCGAACTGGGCGAACAGGCCGCCGAGCGTCGGCCCGACGACGGAGGCGATGGCCCACACGCTCGCCAGATAGCCCTGCACGCGGGCGCGTTCTTCGAGCGTGTAGATGTCGCCGATCACGGTCATGGACATCGGGGCGATCGCCCCCGCGCCGAGACCCTGCACGGTGCGCGCGATGATGAGCACGGGCATGCTCCAGGCGAGGCCGGCCAGCACCGATCCGAGCAGGAACAGCGTGATGCCGATGAGCAGCAGCGGCTTGCGCCCGATCGTGTCGGCGAGCTTCGAGTACACCGGCACGGTGACGGCGGACGCCAGCATGTAGATCGAGAACAGCCAGGGGAACGACGAGAACGAGCCGAGGTCGCGCACGATCGAGGGCACCGCCGTCGCGAGGATCGTGGCGTCGATGGCGATGAGCGCCATCGAGACCATCATCGCCAGCAGGATGCGCCCTCGCGCCGATCTCAAACCCACATCGCTCGTCACCTGACCTTCAACCCGGGGGAGGGGGACGAGTATTCCGACCCCTCGCGAGCATCGTCGCGCGCGCCCGGATCGTTTGGCGCGGCGTGCGGTCGGTGGCAACATGGCGACGGCATGCGAAAGGACCGAGAACGATGCCTGCAGATGGACTGACCTTCGGCCTCTATCCCCTCCATGTCGCCGGCACCCCCTTCGGCGTCGCGGACGGGCCGCCCGATGACGACGCGCAGATCGGCGCGGCGATCGCCGACCTGCGCGGAGACCGCACGCTCCGTCCCCGGACATACCTCATCTATACGGCCTCGTGGCGGGAGGCGATGCTGGCGAACGCCGGGAGATATGCCCGCGCCGGCATCCTCAGCGACGTCGTCATCGGTTCGGGGGACTGGACCGATGCCGACGATCAGGAGATCGAGCTGGAGCACTGGCTCGACTTCATCCGCGAGGTCATCCGCCGTCACGGCGATGTGCTCTCCTCGGTGCAGATCACCAACGAGCCGAACCTGTCGTTCATGGAGGGCTCGAAGGCGTACATCGTCGAGGCGCTCGTGCGCGGTGTGGTGGCCGCCCGCCGGGAGATCGAAGACCGGGGACTGAAGATCGCGGTCGGCTTCGGATCGGTGCCCGACGGCCCCGCAGCGGTGCCCGGGTTCTGGGACGCAGTCGCCGCCGCGGCCGATGACGAGTTCGTCGCGGCGGTCGACTTCGTCGGACACAACTTCTACGTCGACGTCTTCGAGGATGCTCCGGTGGCGGTCACGCAGGTGCCCGCAGAGGTGGACCGCATCCTCGGGGATCTGCGCGCGCGGCTCGATGGGCTGGGGCTGCCGCCGCGGGTTGCGATCCGGGTCACCGAGAACGGCTGGCCGACGGGGACGAATCCGCTCACCGGCCGGATCCGCAGCGAGAGCGAGCAGGTCGAGGTGCTCGAGGCCGTGGTGCATGCGGTCTGGGAGGTGCGGGAGACCTACGGTGTTTCGCACTACGTTCTCTTCGGCCTGCGGGATGCCGACAGCCGGAAAGAGGACCTGTTCCACCGGTACGGCATCCTGCGCGACGACTACTCCGCCAAGCCCGCCTACGCCGCGTTCCGAGGACTCATCCGGCAGCTCGGCGTGTGACGGGGTCGATCGCCCCGCTGCGGACCGCCCTGTCGCGTGGGGATGCCGGGGCCGGTTCTCGAAGTGTCGCACTCGGCTGCTTCCGCCGGAAGGCGAGCGGCGCGGCGATGCCGACGAGCACCAGGGCGAGTCCGGCCCATTGCCGGGGGCCGAGGACGTCGCCGGCGACGAGCACCCCGAGCAGCACGCCTGTCACGGGATTGAGCAGTCCGACGAGGCCGACGGCGTCGCCGCGCAGGTGCTTCAGAGCCGTGAACCAGGTGACGTAGGCGAGGGCGGTGGCGATGAGGGTGAGGTAGGCGTACGCCGCGAGGCCGATGCCGTCGACGGCCGGCGGGGGTCCCTCGAAGAGCAGGGCGACCGGCAGCAGCAGGAGGCCGCCCGCCGTGAGCTGCCAGGCCGTGGATGCCAGCACGTCGACATCCCGGTTCCAGCGCTTCGCGAGGATGAACCCGAACGACGACATCACCATCGCGATGACCGAGGCCGCCACGCCGATCCAGCTGAGTCGTGTCGTGCCGCCGAGCAGCATGAGGCCGACGCCGACGACTCCGACGGCGCCGCCGGCGAGACGGAGCGCGTTGGGCCGCTCCTGCACGAGCAGCCACGCGACCAGCGCCAGGGTGACGGGCGAGAAGGCCATGATGGTCGACGCGATGCTCGCCGGCAGCAGCTGCGCGGCCGCGTAGACGAGCACGAAGAACGCACCGACGTTGAGGATGCCGAGCACGAGGGACTTCCACCACCACGAGCCGTGCGGCAGACGCCGGACCAGCACGAGCAGGATGAGCCCGGCGGGCAGGGCTCGGACGGCGGCCCCCCACAGCGGCGCGTCGGGCAGGAACTCCCGCGTGACGAAGTACGTGCTGCCCCAGGCGATGGGGGCGAAGGCCGCGATCGGCAGCCAGCGGCGAATATCTTCCATGGAAGATGATAATAGCTTCCCGGCAAGATATATTCCCGGTATGACGCAGATCGATCACGTGGCGGGCATCCAGGCGGAGTGGGCGCGCGAGCGCCCGGACCTGGACGCCTCGCCGCAGGGCATCATCGGACGGCTGCACCGGCTGGCCGCGCACCTGACCGAGGAGCTCGTCGCGGTCTACGCCGAGTACGACCTCACCGAGGGGGAGTTCGACGTACTGGCGACGCTGCGCCGGGCGGGCGCGCCCTACGAGCGCAGTGCGGGGGAGCTCGCCGCGCACACCATGATCACCACCGGCGGCCTCACCAAGCGCCTCGACCGTCTCGAGCAGCGCGGCCTGGTGGCGCGGCGTCCGAGTGCCGAGGATGCCCGCGGGCGGATCGTCGCCCTCACCGCTCGCGGCCGGGAGGTCATCGACGAGGCGTTCACCGCCCACGCCGCGAACGAGGTCCGGCTGGTCGGCATGCTCCCGGCCGCGGACCGGGCGGCGCTGGAGGGCATCCTCACCACCTGGCTGGCGCGGTTCGAGTAGCCGGATACCGCCCGCTCACTCCGGCAGGGACGGGTGCTGCTCCTGCGGGGCGTGGCCGCGGGGGATGAACAGGCCCACCACGAACGCGACGACCGCGGCGATCCCGCCCAGGATGAACGACAGCTGGAACGCCCACGGCGTCGGCACCTGCGCATCGCCCTGCCCGGTGGCGAAGGTCGCCAGCACGGCGGCGACGACGGCGGCAGCGGTGCTGGTTCCGAGCGAGCGGAACAGGGCGTTCAGACCGTTGGAGGCACCCGTCTCGGTGGGCGGCACCGATCGCATGATGAGCATCGGCATCGACGCGTAGCCGAAGCCGATGCCGACCCCGATGAGGATGTTCGCGACCACCAGCTGCCACACGTCGCTGTGCCAGAGGAGCGTGTACGCATACGCGATGACGAGCGCCAGGGCTCCGAGCAGGAGCAGCACGCGCGGCCCGATGCGGTGGGCGATGCGTCCCGAGACGGGGGAGAGCAGCATCATCACGAGCCCCGACGGCATCACGACGAGGCTGGCCGCAAGCAGCGACAGGCCGAAGCCGGACCCGGATGCGACCGGCAGTTCGAGGACCTGCGGGTACAGGACGTTCGAGGCGAACAGCGAGAACCCCATCGCGACCGAGGCGAGGTTCGTGAGCAGCACCGGCCGCCGCGCGGCGACGCGCAGGTCGAGCAGCGGATCGCGGGCGCGCAGCTCGTACCCGCCCCAGAGCAGCAGGACGAGGATGCCGCCGAGTCCGCAGGCGAGGGTCGCCGGCGCCGCCCACCCCCACTCGTTGCCGCGCGAGATCGCGAGCATGATGCCGAGCAGGCCGATCGTGAGGCCGATCGCGCCGAGGAAGTCGAAGCGGCCGGCCGTGCGCAGCACGCTGACCGGCACGATCCACAGGACCAGGGCGAAGACGACGACGCCGAGCCCGGCTGCGAGCCAGAAGAGCAGATGCCAGTCCGCGTACTGGGTGACGACCGCGCTGATCGGCAGGCCCACGGCACCGCCGACGCCGAGCGTCGCGCTGATGAGGGCGATGGCGGCATCCACGCGGTTCTCGTGGAGCACGTCGCGCAGGATCGAGATCCCCAGCGGCACCACGCCGACGATCGCGCCCTGCAGCGCGCGGCCGACGATGACCCCGATGAGACCGGACGACAGTGCCGCGATCACCGATCCGGCGACCATCACCCCGACGAGGGCGAGCAGGATGCGTCGCTTTCCGTACATGTCGCCGAGCCGCCCCGAGATGGGTGTGCAGATCGCGGCGGCCAGCAGGGTCGCGGTGACCACCCACGCCGTGTCGTCGCGGCTCGCAGCCAGCAGTTGGGGGAGCTTCGCCTGGATCGGGACGACCAGCGTGAACATGAACGACGACGCGAGGCCGGCGACCGCCAGAACGGCGACGATCGATCCCTGCCGGGGCATCCGGGTGAGGCGCCTGCGTTCGTCCTCACTCTGATTCACCTCGTCAGGCTATCGGCACCCGAGTGACCCGGGCGCGGCGGGCCCGGTCGGGAATGCGCCGTCCGGGTCGTTGCGCCCGCTAGTGTGGGCCTGCGGCGGCGCTGTCCGTCAGGGTCGATGAGGATCGAGACCTGCCGTCGTCGAGAACCCAGGGGGTCGGATGTCGAAGAAGAGCTCGCCCGCATCGTCCGGCCGGAGCGTCCCGAAGCGCCTGTACAAGGCCGAGCTGAAGCGTCTGCAGATCGAGCTCGTGGAGATGCAGCAGTGGGTCGCCGAGTCCGGTGCGCGGATCGTGGTGATCTTCGAGGGGCGGGATGCCGCGGGCAAGGGCGGCGCGATCAAGCGCGTCATGAAACACCTCAACCCCCGCCATGCGCGGGTGGTGGCCTTGAAGAAGCCCTCCAAGAGGGAACGCGGGCAATGGTACTTCCAGCGGTACTTCGAGCGGCTCCCGACGAAGGGGGAGATCGTCCTGTTCGACCGGTCCTGGTACAACAGGGCCGGGGTCGAGCACGTCATGGGGTACTGCACCGAGGCGCAGTACCAGGAGTTCCTGCGGCAGACCCCGATCATCGAGCACCTGCTGATCGAATCCGGCATCATCCTCCTCAAGTACTGGTTCTCGGTGTCCGACGAGGAGCAGCAGGCCCGGTTCGTGGCCCGCCGCGAAGACCCGCTTCGCCGCTGGAAGCTCTCGCCCACCGACCTCGAGTCGATCCGGCGGTGGGAGGACTACTCGCGTGCGAAGGATGCGATGTTCGCGGCCACGGACACCCGCGAGTCGCCGTGGTGGACCGTCGAGAGCGACGACAAGCGAAGTGCCCGGCTGAACACGATCAGTCATCTGCTCAGCAGCATCCCGTATCGGCATCTCGAGTGGGCGGACGTCGTCATCCCGGATCGCCCCGACGCGGACGATTACGAACGGCCCCCGGCCGAGCAGTTCCGCTACGTCCCCGACATCGCTGCCGAACTCGGCGGCCACAAATAGCGCGTGCCCGGCCGTTCGCCGGAGAGAAGAGGGCTCGGAGAGAATGCGTATCGCGATCGTGTGGAACCCGGCGAAGACGGAGCGGGATCCTCTGGAGACGGCGCTCGCCGACGTGCTCGACGGGAAGCCCGCCGAGGTGCGCTGGTTCGAGACGACGGAGGAGGATCCCGGTCGTGGCGCCGCGCAGGCCGCGCTCGCGGGCGAGCCGGACCTGCTGGTCGTCGCCGGCGGTGACGGAACGGTTCGCGCCGTCGCCGAGTATCTGGCCGATTCCGCGGCCGACGTCGAGCTGGCCATCCTTCCGCTGGGCACGGGCAATCTGCTCGCCCGGAACCTGGACGTGCCCATCGAGGACGTCCCGGCGGCGTTCCGGCAGGCCCTCGATGGCGAGGCCCGTCCCGTCGACGTGGGATGGGTCGAGCTGACGACCGATGCGGGCAGGGAGCGACACGGGTTCGTCGTCATGCTCGGCTTCGGGCTCGACGCGCAGATGATCGTCGAGACCGATGAGGATCTCAAAGAGCGCGCCGGCTGGCTCGCCTACGTCGAGTCCCTCGGGCGTGCCCTCTCCGGCAGCGACGTGGTGTCGTTCGGTCTCACCGTGGACGACGGGCATCCGCAGACCGTGGCGGGGCACACGCTGCTCATCGGAAACTGCGGCGCGCTGCAGGGCGGCGTGAAGCTGCTGCCGGAGGCGGACCCGGGAGACGGCGAGCTCGACTACCTGGTGCTCAGCGCCGAGGGAGTGGCGCAGTGGCTGGGCACCGTGAAGAAGATGGTGTGGGATGACGGCGTGAAGCGGCTGATCGGCCGGGGCGAGCAGGACGCCGACTCGGAATCGGTCCGGCGCGGCCGTGCGTCCGTCGTGGCGGTGACGCTTCCCGAGCCGCGACTGCTCGAGGTCGACGGAGAAGAGCTCGGGCAGGCACGCGAATTCACGGTGACCGTGCAGCCGGCGGCGATGAGGGTGCGATGAGCCAAGCCCGCAGCACCCGATCCGATCCGCGCCGCCGGGTCGCCCTCACCGTCGGGATCGCGGCAGTGGTCGCGTTCGTGGCCCTGCAGTGGCTGCTCTCGCTCGATGGGCTCCAGCCTCTCCCGCCCGATCTGTGGTGGCACGAGCTGATGGTCGAGAATCTCACCGGACCGGGGGTGGTGACCGCGTGGGTGCCGTCGATCGTCGGCGGCACCGTGGGGATGTTCGTCATCGGCATCGGGCTGGTCGGCGTCTTCATCTGGCGCCGACGACGATGGGATGCTGCGAACATCGCGATCGCGATCGCCGTGGTGGTGGCGATCGGAGCGCCGACGGCCGCGGTGATCGGCAGGGTGCGCCCGAGCGATTCGCTCGCCGAGTTCACGCCGACGTCGTTCCCCTCCGGCCACACGGCGGTGGCGACCACCCTGGTGGTGACCCTGGGGCTGCTGCTTCGGAGATGGTACGTCTGGGTGGTCGGCGTCCTGTGGGTGCTGTGGATGATGTGGGCGAGGACGTATCTCCACGCGCACTGGCTCAGCGACGTCGTCGGGGGGATGCTGGAGGGCATCGCCGTCGGCACGCTCGTCTGGTGCGCCGTGGAGGCCATCCGGGATCGGCGTGCCGAGCGGTCCGGGGAGGCGGCGCCGGCCGGGCCGTGAGACCCGAGGAATCTCCAGTGGCCGAGTGCTGGATGCCGGACCCCCGAACCGATACGCTCCGTTCTGTGAGCGCTCCCAAGTCCCTCGCCCGAGCGGCGGAGAATTCGACTGTGCTGCGCGGGCTTGCGCGCGCGGGGTACATCGTCCTCGGTGTCGTGCACGTCGTGATCGGCCTGGTGGCGATCTCGATCGTGACCGGCGGTGGGGGCACGGCCGATCAGAGCGGCGCGATGGCGCAGATCCGCAAGACGCCGATCGGTCTGCTGCTGCTCTGGCTGATCGTGCTGGGGCTGCTCGCGCTGGCGATCTGGCAGATCGTGGAAGCGGTCGTCGAACGCGGCCCCGACCCCAGGAAGAGATGGGGGTACCGGGCGAAGTTCATCGGCACCGCGGTCGCGTACCTCGCCATCGCGTGGACCGCCCTCGTCTACGCGCTCGGCGGGCAGTCGAACTCGGTGCAGTCGTCGGAGGCGTTCACGGCGAAGCTGCTCGCACGGCCGGGCGGCGTCATCCTCGTCGCCCTCCTCGGTCTCGTCATCAGCGCGATCGGCGTCGCCTTCATCGTGCGCGGCTTCACGCGCGCCTTCACGAAGCACCTCGATCTTCCGAGCGGCGTGGCCCGGCCCGGCATCGTCACGTTCGGAGTCGTCGGCTACGTCGCCAAGGGCATCGCGGTCGGCGTCGCCGGGATCCTGTTCGTCGTCGCCGCCTTCACACACGACCCGCACAAGGCGGGCGGACTGGACGGGGCCCTGCACACGCTCGCGACCCTGCCGTTCGGCGCCGTCATCCTGTGGGTGGTCGGAGCGGGGCTCGTCATCTACGGGGTCTTCTGCTTCGCGCGCGCCCGTTACGCGCGGATGTGAGGAGCGTCACACGCGAACGCCGCCGGTCACGGTGAAGACGGCTCGGCCGCAGGCGCGGCATCCAGATCGTCTCGCGCCGTCGCGGGGACCCGGAGAGCGGGGCTCTCGGCGGCGCGGCGGAGCGAATCGATCGTCGCCCACGTGATCAGCGCGACCGAGGTTCCCAGGATCGCGCCGGCGGTGACGTCCGTGAGCCAGTGCGCCTCGAGGTAGGTGCGGCTCCATGCCATCAGGACGATCCAGCCCACGGCGAGGATCCAGACGAGCCGGGTGCTCAACAGCAGGGCGAGCACGATCGCGACCGACGCCGCCATGGAGGTGTGCCCCGACGGGAACGACGTCAGCGCGGTGGCTCCCAGCGAGTCCGCGGGCCGGGGACGGGCGAAGGTCACCTTGGCCACATCCGTGAGCAGCTGTGCCACGATCATGGCCAGCACGACGGTCAGGACGTGCCACGGCCGACGCGCGAGGGCGAACCACGCGACCAGGACGACGCCCGTCACGACGACCCCGACCGTGCCTCCGACGGTCTGCATGAAACGGGCGACGGCGAGCCCGAAGTCCGTCCGAAGCGCCCGCATGAGGTCGTGCCACCACACATCGATCGGGAGCGGCCCGTTGCCCAGCACATGGATCGTCCTGCCGAGTATGACCACCACGAGGATCCCGGCGACGCCCGCGATGAGCGATCCGAGATGGGTCGGCGGGATCCACGTTCGGGCGACGCCGACGCTCGGTTCCGCGGTCGGCGCCGGCGGGTCCGCGTGCGTACTGTTCTCGCTGATCGCCGCGCCTCCTTGCCGGCGCACCCCCGGCGCCCTCTCCACGGGCCTGCGCCCGTTTGCTTCACCCTAGACCGCCGGGGGCGGGTCGGGCCGATTCTGTGGGGGCAATCGCGTGGAGGCGTTTGCGTCCGGCTCGTATTCAGGTGGATGATACGGCCGTGACCGATGACGGAATGGACTGGTTCGGAGGCGACGAGGCGACGGGGATGTCGCCCGTCCTGCGAGGCTCCGAGGTGTCGTTCTTCGTGGATGCCGAGGAGTACTACGCAGACCTCCGGCGGGAGGTGACCGAAGCTGGCGGACAGAGCGGGGATCGACTCGTCTGCTGGATCGGGTTCGAAAGCACTCTCGACGCGCTGATGCCCGCGGATGCCCCCGGCTCCGAGATCAAGGATGCCGGGCGTCGAGGTCGACAGGAGGGCGACAGCTCGTGGGGCGAGGTCCTCGCCGAGGCGACGAGCGCCGGCGTGATGGTCCGGGCGCTGCTCAACCTGCATCCCGCGCCCAAACCGCCCGACAAGTACGTCGACGCCAACCTCACCACCGTGAGCGCCCTCAACGAGCTTCCGAACACCCTCGCAATCGATGACTTCCGCTACCTGTTCATGAACGGGACGCACCACCAGAAGCTGGTGGTGGTGCAGAACGAGCACGAGCTGTTCGCGTACGTCGGCTCCATGGACGTGCATCGCGACCGCATCGCGGATCGCTGGTGCGAGGTCGGATGCAAGGTCAGGGGAGAGGCGGCCCGCGAGCTCTACCGCGTCTTCCACACCCGCTGGCTGGAGCACACGGAAGTGCTGAAGGGAATGCCGCATGAGAGAGCGTGGCTGCCGCATCCCGACCATGTGACCGTGGCTGCGGTCGACGGGCGGACGCTGACGCAGGCGTCCGTGACGGTCGGACGGCCGACGCGGAAGAACCCCTTCCGGCCGCTCGGGCCCGCCGAGCAGGTGGTCAACCAGGCGCACCGACTGCGAATCGGCACGCCGGAGGTCACCATCGACCTGCCGGTCGTCCCCACCGTCGAGGTGCCGGCCGTCAAGGTCGCCGACATCGCGGGAAACGAGTTCTTCACGGAGAAGGACCCGGTCGCGTCGCCGATCATCGCGGTGGCGGCCGAGCAATCAGAGGTCTACGCGGACGGCACCTGGACCCTGAGCCCGGAGGGGCGCACCGGCATCTACCACCAGATCGCCGCCGCCATCCGCCGCACCCGGCACCACATCTATCTGGAAGACCAGTACCTCATCGACGACGTGCCGATCGGCGAGCTCCCCGCCATGCTCGACCTGCTGATCGAGAAGGTGCGTGAGCCCGGCTTCGAGAAGCTCATCATCCTGTGCAGCCGGATCGAGCAGATCGAGGCGGAGTTCCAGTTCCAGGCCGGACCGCATCGTCGCGCGTTCATCGAGCGGCTGGCCGAGGCCGGCGGCGACAAGGTCGTGATCTGCCAGTACAAGTCCGCGGAAGCCGTCGGCATCCTGTCGGACGAGGAGACGGCCTGGCCGTTCTACGTCCACTCCAAGACGTGGATCTTCGACGACGAGCTCGTCATCGTCGGATCCGCCAACTGCAACCGCCGCGGCTACAGCCACGACACCGAACTCGACTTCGCGGTGTACGACACCGAGCATGCGAGCGTCGCCGACCTGCGCCGGCGCATCTGGCTTCGTCGGCTCGACACCGCGATGGTCGAAAACCCGCCCAGCGCCGACGACGTCCACGACTTCCTGACGGCGGCGCGACTCTGGGAGACCCCCGACGAATTCGGGCTCACCATCGAGAACCACCGGGTGGGCATCGACGACTTCATGGCGGTCGACATCCCGGACGATCAGGATCCGGATGTCGTCGGCGCGCTCGGCTGGGACGGACTCCACAACTACGTCGACCCGCTCGGCTCCACGGCGGAGGAACTCGTCTGGAACATCGTGCTCGATCCGGAGGGCACCTGAGGCCCGCGGGGCTTGTGCGTCAGCGGTAGTTGACGAACTGCAGGTCGACGTCGAGGTCGGAGTTCTTCAGCAGCGCGATCACGGTCTGCAGGTCGTCGCGGCTCTTGGACTGCACGCGCAGCTCATCGCCCTGGATCTGCGACTTCACGCCCTTGGGGCCCTCGTCGCGGATGATCTTGCCGATCTTCTTCGCGTTCTCCTGCGAGATACCGTCTTTCAGCGTGGAGGAGATGCGCACCTCTTTGCCGCCCTGAACAGGCTCGCCGGTGTCGAGGCTCTTCAGCGAGATGCCGCGCTTGATCAGCTTCGACTGGAACACGTCGAGGACGGCCTTGGCGCGCTCCTCGCTGCTGGCCTTGATCAGGATGCTCTCGCCCGACCACTCGATCGACGCACCCGTGCCCTTGAAGTCGTAGCGCTGCTCGACTTCCTTGCGGGCCTGGTTCAGTGCGTTGTCGGCTTCCTGGTGGTCCACCTTGGAGACGATGTCAAATGAGGAGTCGGCCATCTCTCCACCGTACCGCGCGCGCCCTCGAATCGAGCACCCCGGCAGGATGACAATTCGATGTCTCACGTCCCGATGCAGGGTGCCGTATAGGCCGGTCAGTTGTATTCCGCGCTCACATCCGCGAAGGCAGAAACCTCACAGCTCAGGCGTGCCGCAAGGTGGTGTCCGTCTTGGAGCCACTGCTCGTGATCCTCCTGGCTGTCCCATCCTTCGAACGGGTCGTGGCGGGTCTCCCAGAAAGCCTGCCAAGCTGCGAGATCTTCCGAGAGCTCGGTGGAGAGACCGTAGGCCTCGGGCGTTGTGGCGTAGCCGACATTCCAGGTCGGCGTCGAATTCTCCCAGAGCGGGTAGTCGCGACAGTGGTCGGGAAAGAGTCGGATGACCCGTCGCTTCGGCGGGATCTGTCGTCGCATCGGTCCTCTCACGGCGGCGAAATGGTCGGTCTGCTGTTTCGACGACACGATGTCGAAAGAAGCGTCCGACGCCATACCCAGAGGGTAGCCGGAACCGCGGCCAGCCCGCCCGCGTTGTGGTGCAGCTGCCACCAACGAGCGGTCGACGCGTGGGAGCCGGCCTCTCCGGAGCGTGAGGTCATCCTGCCGCACGAAATTCGGCTGGGACTCAACCGACCGGGGTGAACTGACAGCCGACCGAAGAGCCCGTGTCGACCGCAGGCGTTGCATCCGCTCTGCTGATTGCGTCAAGTCTGAGGGACGCCCGTCGGGCAGCCACTCAAGCCGCGGCGGATGAGAAAGTCGGCTGAGTGCGCGGGCCTGTCCGTGATGCCATGCCGCGCCTGTGCCGCCGTGCCGTTCGTAGACTGGCATCCATGTTCCCGATGACCGAAGCCGACGTTCGGGATTCGCTGATCAACGCTGACGCGGACGATCTGCGGATCATGGCGCTGCCGCATGACTTCCTGCTGCTGGACTGGGATCACCTCGACTTCCTCGCCTGGCGCGACCCCCGCACCCGCGGACGCGGGTATCTCATCGTCATGCACGAGCACGACCCGGTCGGCGTGGTGCTGCGCGCAGCCGACGCCTCGTCGCGCGCGCGGTCGGCGATGTGCAACCTGTGCCACACCATGCAGCCGGGCGACCAGGTGGCGCTGTTCACCGCGCATCGTCCGGGAAAGGATGCCGGCTCCGTCGGCACCTACATCTGCACCGACCTCACCTGCCACGAGACGGTGCGCCTGGCGGCCCCGCTCGCCCCCGGCGAGATGCGCGCCAGCGTCGACCGCCGGATTGACGGCACGCGCTCGCGTGCGGAAGCATTCGTGGAGAGCGTGCGGGAGCTGGCCAGAAGCACCCACTGACCAGGCGCTCCCGAAAGGAAGGAGCGTCGCATGAGAGTCGTCGTCATCGGAGATGCACTGATCGACGAGCTGCGCGACGAGGGAGGCATCCGCGAGTTCGTCGGCGGGGCCGCCCTGAACGTCGCGGTCGGTCTCACGCGTTTCGGTGTGCCGACCACGCTCATCGCGATGGTCGGAGACGACGAAGCCGGCGATCACATCCGTGCGTACCTCGCCGACTACGGCGTCGAGCTGCTGGCATCCCCGGCACCGAACGGTTCGTCTCGCGCGGTGTCGACGCGGGTCGACGGTGAGCCGGTGTACGGCTTCAACCGCGCCGCGCAGGAGCGTGCGGTGGTGTTCGGGGATGCCGAGCGCGCCGCGTGCGAGGATGCCGACCTGGTCGTGGTCAGCTGCTTCCCGTTCGACGCGCCCGACCAGGTGCGGGCCCTGGCCGACGCTGTGGCGGACACCCCGCTCGCGATCGATCCCAACCCGCGCACCGGGATGATGAACGACCTCGAGGAGTTCGTGCGGGGTTTCGAGTCCGTCGCCGCGGGGGCGCATCTCGTGAAGGTGGGCGACGACGACGCCCGGCTGCTGTATGACGCACCGCTCGACGCACTGCGCGACCGCCTCGTCGAGCTGGGCGCCGACGTCGTGCTCGCCACGTACGGCGCGGCCGGGGCCGGCCTCGACACCGCGGGCGTCGCCATCACGGCACCGATCTCGAAGCTCCCCGGACGGATCGTCGACACCATGGGAGCCGGCGACGCCGTGCTGTCCTCCATCGCGGCATCCGTCGTGCAGGATTCCCCCGAGGGTGAGGACGAGTGGGCGGCCGCCCTTCACCGCGCCATGGACGTCGCGGCCGCGACCTGCCGGTTCGAGGGCGCGCTGCTGCGCCTGCCGAGCGCCCTCGCGGACGCGGACGCCGCCCATTACGGCAGCTGAGACGGCGGCACATCCGCACTCTGGTTTGGACTGACGGCCTCGGGGATAATGGACGACAATTCGCGAGTGCATGAGTCGCAGGAGGTGACATGCCATTTCGCACGATCGCCACATTGCAGTCGTGGGTGGACGAGTTCAATGAGCGCGAGCATCCGGGGCTGAGCTCGATCCGGGTCATTCCGCAGGACGGCGCGGATGGGGCCGACACCGGTCTGGTTGCGGTGCGGATCCCCGACTCGCCGGTCGAGATCGTGATCGAGCCGCCGACTCCGACGACGACACCGGAGTGGACGATCACTTTCGAACCGCGTGAGCAACCGGTCACTCTCGGGGCGGCCGCGGTGGCGAAGATCGCAGACGAAGTCTCGGCGCTCGCGGAACTGTGCACATTCCTGCAGATGAAGTCGGACGACTTCCTCGCCCGGCTCCACGCCTCCTGAACCGCCACGGCAACGACTCGGCCGCACGCCTGAAACGGCAAAGCCCCGGTCAGTGTCGCGTTTCCGCGTCTGACCGGGGCTTTCGGTACCGTGGCGAGTGAGGGATTCGAACCCCCGAAGCATTCCGCGGCTGATTTACAGTCAGCTCCCTTTGGCCGCTCGGGCAACTCGCCAGGTGCGCACCCGCCCGGCTTTTCCAGTCGACCAGAGGCGCGAGAAACCATACTACCGGGTCCCGGAGGGTGCTCCGAACCACCGCATCTTCGCAGGCGGCAGAGCGGGCCGCGGCCCTCGATGTCAGGATGGAGGAAGCCGGTCGGCGAGGCCGCCCGGGGGAGGAAGAAATGACGACACCACAGGACCACCCGCCCGTGCCGCCGCGTCAGCCGCAGTTCACTGCCCCGCAGCAGCCTCCGCAGTACGCGGGCGCTCCCGTGCACGCGCCGCAGCAGCCGGTCCACGACCATCCCGCGGCACCGCATCCGATCGCCAATCCGGCGATCGTGGACGCCGTGCCACGCCTGCGGCGCATCGCCATCTGGACGGCGATCGGCGCGCTCATCATCGCCGCGCTCATCTGCGTGATCTGGGTGCTCGTCGGGCAGTCGAGCGACATCGCCGTGCGCGCCTTCCTCACCGTGCTGCTGCTGGCCGGCTTCGCCGGCATCGCCATCCTCGAGACCAACCTCGCGCCGCGCCGCGAAGCGTGGTTCTCACTGGTGAGCATGTTCGTCTGGGTGGTCACGCTGCTGATCGGCGCGGTGATGATCTGGATGCCGGCACCGCCGTACGACACCTATGGCGCGTATGTCGTCGCACGGTTCTTCAGTTTCCTGCTGATCGTGCTGGTGCTGCAGCTGGGGGTCCTGCACCTGCGGCTCTACTCGAAGGCCTGGCTGCGCCACCGCACGCGATTCGCCGACATCGTCGCGATCACCACGATCGTGCTCGTCGGGCTGCTTGCCGTGATGCTCGTCTTCCCGCTGATGACGGGGGAGTGGCTGCGATTCCACGATCTGTACTGGCGCCTCGCGGTGGCGATCGCGATCCTCGCCGCCGTCGGCACGGCACTGCTGCCGCTGATGAACGCCCTGTTCGCACCGCGCGTGCCCCGGCAGCATGAGCCCCTCCAGCCGGAGTACGCCCCCCGGCACGCCGTGGCGCCCCACGTCGTGGCCGCGCCGCAGGGCTGGCCGGTCTACGCGGGCACGCAGATGCCCCTGCCGATGCTGCCCGACGGCAGCCCCGACTGGCACGCGTACTACACCGGTCAGCCCACACCCGGAGCCGTGGCGGTCGGGCACTTCGCACCGCACCCGCAGCAGCCCCAGCCGCCGCAGTCTCCCGTCGCGATGGCCCAGCCGCCGGCGCCGCAGCCGCCGGTCCCCTCGCAGCCGGCTCCGGATCAGCATCCCGTGCCCCCGCAGCCGCCGGTTCCGCCGCAGCCGCCCGTCCCGCCGCATCCTCCGGTGCCGCCGCCCGGCAGCTGACGACACCGACCTCCGATCGGCCTCCCGCGTCTTCCGGCGTCGGGAGGCCGATCGCGTCCGCGACATCCTGCCCCGGCTGTCCTACCGTGGAGACATGACCTCCTCCGCGTCGCGCAGCCTCCCCGCCACCGACGAACTCGCAGCGCTCGAGCGCCTCGCGGTCGCACTCGTCCGCGAAGGCGGGACGCTGGCCCGGCGACGTCGTGCCGAGGGCGTGCGCATCGCGGCGACGAAATCCGCCGTGGCCGACATCGTCACCGCCGCAGATCGCGAGGTCGAGGAACTCCTCCGGGCCCGGCTGGCCGAATTCCGGCCGGACGACGGCTTCCTCGGCGAGGAGTCCGGCGCAGAGCCCGGATCCACCGGGGTCACCTGGGTCGTCGACCCGATCGACGGGACCGTCAACTACGCCTACGGCATCCCGACCTACGCGACCAGCGTCGCGGCCGTCTTCGGCGAGCCGGACCCGCAGACGTGGACAGCGCTCGCCGGTGCCGTCTACAACCCGGTCACGGGGGAGCTGTTCCGTGCCGCGCTCGGTCAGGGCGCCTGGTCCGAGCAGGATGCCGAGCCGGATGCCGCACCCCGCCGGCTGCACGTCAACGACGAACCCGGACCGGCGGGTGCGCTCGTCGCGACCGGGTTCGGCTACGACCCGGCCACCCACGCCGGCGACCTCGCCCGGGTGGAGCGCGTGATGCCCTTTGCGCGCGACATCCGCCGGGCGGGCTCGGCGGCGCTCGATCTGGCGTTCGTCGCGGCGGGGCGCCTCGACGGCTACTTCGAGCGTGGCATCCACCCCTGGGATCACGCCGCCGGGGCCCTGCTCGTGACCGAGGCCGGCGGCGTGATCGGCGGCGAGCCGGGCGGATACCCGGGCAATACCATGACCATCGCGGCGGGTCCAGGACTGTTCGACCGGATCGAGGCGGCCGTCAAGACACGCTGACCGACGGGCGTGTCTACCGGTTTCCCAGGTCGAGACGCTATCGTTTACCTATTCGTTATCGTCGTCCCTCAACGACGTGTCGAGTAACCCTCCCCGTTCCGTCGCTCCCCCCGCAGCGATACGACCGAGAGATGTGCCTTGCCCCCAGAAGAGCGTGCCTCCACGGTGCCCCCGACGCGCCGCGCTGCCCGTCGGGCCGTGCCCGCAGGCGCGCCGGCGGCCCCTCCCGTCCCGACGCGTCGTCAGCTGAGAAGCACCCCCGCCTCACCGACGTCGTGGCAGCCCGCCGCTGTCGAACCGGAGCGGATCCCGCCGACCACCGTGCAGCTCGAGGTCGTGAAGCCCGTCGTGGCCGAGCCGTCGTCGCCGCGCGTGGTCGAGCCGGAACCCGCCATCGTCTGGCCTGAGGCTGCTCCGGCGGCCGAGCTCCCCGCGGTCGTCCCGCCGGTCGCGGCAGCCGCTCCCGAGAAGCTCTTCGCCGACAAGCCCGTCGACCCGGTCGCCGCGGTGACATCAGCCGCGGTCGCTGAGGCGCCGGCATCCCCGGCCCCGCCGGCCCGGCGTCGCCGCATCGCCCGCCCGCTCGACGAGCCCGTCGTCCCCGTCGAGATACCGGCGGCCCCGCGCCCCCAAGACACCACCGCTCCGCGGTTCGAGCAGCCCGCCGCCTCGCACGCCGAAGAGACGACCGCTCCCCGGTTCGAGCAGCCCGTGGCGCCGCGTGCGGAGGAGACGACCGCTCCCCGGTTCGACCAGCCCGTCGCGGCCCGTGTCGAGGAGCCCGCGGCATCGGGCATCGACGAGTTCGAGCGGGCCGCGCGTCTGTTCTCCTTCACCGGTCAGAATCCGACCGTCTCGACCGCGTCGTCGACTCCCGCAGCACCCGTCGCCTCGACGTCCGCCGAGACCTCGTCGCACGCCCTGCCGCGCACCCGCCGCGCCCGCCGCATCACTGCGGCATCCCTGTCGCTGGCGGCGATCGGCGCCGTCGGCCTGCTCACCGTGGGCATGACGCTTCCGTCCGAGGCCGTCGCCGCGGCGACGGGCACCCCCGACGCCACCCAGCAGCTCGCAGGCGACGTCACCGGCGGCGGCGACTCCGACATCCAGGCCTATGTGGCGTCCGACTCCGGCGGTGACGGCGTGCAGGGATCCCTGCAGCGCTCCTCCGGCTTCACGACGGGCACCGAGGTGCAGCTGGCGGGCACCGCCGGCATCCAGAACGTGTCCGGTGCGACGTTCTCCAACAACCAGAACTGTCCCGTGCAGTGGCCCTTCGCGGTCGGCGTGCCGATCTCGTACGGCTTCGGACCCCGCCCCGGCGAGTTCCACGAGGGCGTCGACTTCACCCCCGGCATGGGCGCCCACATCCAGGCGATCGCCGACGGCGTCGTCGCGGTGGCGCAGGACAACTACCAGGGCTACGGCACGGCGGTCATCATCGACCATGTCATCAACGGCCAGAAGGTCGCCAGCCTCTACGGACACATGGAGCTCGGCTCGCTGCAGGTGCACGTCGGCCAGCACGTGAAGGTCGGCGAGTACATCGGCCGCACCGGCAACACCGGGCACTCGTTCGGTGCGCACACGCACGTCGAGATCCGCCAGAACGACGTCACGCCGATCGACCCGCTTCCCTGGCTCCGCGCGCACAACCAGTGCTGAGCGCCTGATCCGTCGCACACCGGCGGCAGTCGATGTCGGATGCCGGTCGTACACTCGCGGCATGACTCCCGTGTGGAATGCCGACGACCCCGCGCACGCCAAGGCGCGACGGATGCTCGAGCACGATCTGATCGCCTGGTTCGTGACCACGGCGTCCGACGGTTCACCGCGCAGCGTGCCGGTCTGGTTCTTCTGGCAAGACGACCGGATGCTGGTCGTGAGCGAGCCCGACACGCTGAAGGTCGCGGCCGTTCGCCGCGGCGCACCCGTGCTCATGCACCTGCAGGCGGGCGGACCCTACGGCGACGACGTGGTGATCCTGCGCGGGCGGGCCGAGATCTCGCCCAGCCCGTCGGCGGATTGGCTCGCCGCCAATCGTGAGGCCTATGTCGCCAAGTACGGCGAGGCGATCGACGACTACGGGATGCCGCTCGACGACATCGCCGCCAAGTTCAGCACCCTCATCGTCTTCACGCCCGAGCGGGTGCAGGCCTGGTGAGGATGCCCGTCCAGGCGTCGATCGGCGTGCCATCACGCGCGGGGATCGTGCCGGTGCCCGAACCGGTCAGCTCGAAGCCCACCTTCTGCGCGACCCGCATCGAGGCCTGATTTCCGGCGACGCACTCCCAGCGCACGTCGTCACGATCGGTGCGCTCGAAGACCGCGTCGACGACGGCTGCGAGAGCCTCGGGCATCACTCCGCGGCCGCGGTGCGGCGCACCCAGCCAATAGCCGACCATGCCGGTGCCGAGCCGGATGCCGACCACGCCGAGCAGCGGGGAACCGGCATCCTCTCGGATCGCCCAGGTCCACTCGACGCCCCGCTCCCAGCCGCCCGGCGCGAACTCGTCCACGAAGAACACGGCGTGCTTGCGCTCGTACGGCCACGGCGTCACCATGAAAGACTCGAACACCGGGTCGGTGCAGTACACGGCGATGTCGTCGACATCCGACGCGACCGGCTGATCGAGCAGAAAGCGCTCGGTGCGCAGGGAGAACGGCTCCATCGCCCCAGGCTAGGAGGGGATCGCCGTCGGCGGGGGCGCATGACGCGCCGGCGGTCCGCGGACGCGCGCGGGCGGCGGGTTCGATTCGGAGTCCGGGGCGTTGCTCTGTTAAGCTCATCTAGTTGCCCGGGCGCGCTCGGGGAACGCCCCGATAGCTCAGTGGCAGAGCACTTCCATGGTAAGGAAGGGGTCGTCAGTTCAATCCTGACTCGGGGCTCGCAGCATCCTCACCGTCCTACGGCGGTATGGTTGCCTCGCGGCAGGGTAGCTCAGTTGGTGAGAGCGCACGACTCATAATCGTGAGGTCGCGGGTTCAAGCCCCGCTCCTGCTACAGATCGAGACCCCCGGTTTTCCGGGGGTTTTGTCGTTTTCGGGGACGGCCTCGCACCAGCGGGCGGACAATGACCACATGAAACGCTTCTGGCCGTGGCTCGTGGTGGGGATCGTGCTGGTCCTCGTCGGACTGGTGTGGACCCTGCAGGGTCTCGACGTACTGCGCGGGTCGGCGATGAGCGGCTCCCCGCTGTGGGGCATCGTCGGACCGATCGTCCTGATCATCGGGGTGGTGCTGCTCATCTACTCCTTCGTGCTCGCGCGCCGCGGGAGGGCCCGACGACCGTAGGCTCCCGAGCGGCATCCGGCAGCGCTACTCTCGGCTCATGAGTGACGGTGAGGGCACGCCCGAGAACCCCTGGACCCTGCGCACCGCGCCGGGCACGAGCGAGTACACGATGTACCGCGACGGCGACGAGCTGGTCTGCCAGGTCGGTGCGACGAAGCTGAAGTACCAGGCGCGTGCGATCGACGACCTGCACGCGTGGCTCGTCGCTCGAGGCGACTGGGTTCCGCTCGGCGCCGCCGACGAGCAGAAGCCCGCCGCCGACGGCACCGTGGAGGCGTTCGGCCGCGCGGAGGACAACCCCGTCGGCGGCTGGTACGGCCTGCGCAAGGGCTACCGCGGCCGCTTCGGGATGTACCTTCCGCCGTTGCTCGAACGCCTCGGCCTCGTCGAACTCGAGCACAACGCCCGGAACAACCGCGTCCGGGCGCTGTGACGGTCAGCCGCCGAGCATCCCCTCGGCGGCCTCGTTCGGCTGCGGGTCGGGCAGCCGGCGCATCCGGAACGCGTTCAGCACGCCCAGGCCCGCGGCCAGGATAGGGATGAACAGCGCGACCTGCAGCGCGAGGTGCCGCGCCTCGGTGTTGATGCGGATGACCTCGGCGGATGCCGCCGGCGGTTCGTCGGCGAGGAGCTGGGCCAGGCCCGTGTTCGACATCAGCTGGGCATCCTCTTCGAGCGTCGTCGCGACCTGCGTCTGCTGCTGCTCCGTCAGCACGGTGCTGGCGTACGCCATCGACGTGAAGGATGTCGCGAGGGTCGCCAGCATGATGGCGCCGGCGAAAGCGAGACCGAACGACAGGCCGAACGACCCCGCCGCCGAGTTGACGCCGGCGGCCTCACTCACCCGCTCGTTCTCGATCGGCGAGAGCGTGAAGTTGTTCAGCTGGGAGACGAGGAGTCCCAGGCCGCATCCGGTGACGATGAGCGGGATCGTCAGGAACCACCCCGACGTCGCGATCGGCACGATCGGCACGATGATGAGGAGGCCGACGGCGGCCAGCGAGAACCCGGTGAGGATGAGGTTCGCCGGGCGTCCCTTCGCGCGTCGCCCGGCCCAGATCGCCACGACGAACATGCTCAGCGACAGCGGTGCGATCGACAGGCCCGCCTGCAGCGCGTTGTATTCGAGCACCATCTGCAGGTAGAGCGGAAGCACGATCATCGTGCCGCCGAGGGCGATCTGCTGCAGCAGCTGCCCGCTCACGCCCGTGCGGAACGGCTTCGACGAGAACAGGGCGGGGTCCAGAAGCACCGGCTTGCCGCGCTTCTTGCGGCTGCGCAGCCACCAGGTGAGGCCGCCGAGCGCGACCACGCCGAGGCCGATCAGCAGGCCGACGTATCCGCCGCCCTCCTGCCACACGAGGATGCCGAGTACCACGCCGCCCATGCCGATGACCGACAGCAGCGCGCCGAACAGGTCGATCGACCGGTCGCCGGTGTACTTGACGTCTTTCACGAGGCCGATGCCGGCGAGGACCACCGCGATGATCACCGCTTCGAGCCCGAACGCGACCCGGTACGACCAGAACGTCGTGATGAAGCCTCCGAGCAGCGGCCCGACTGCCGCGGCGATCGCCGCGGATGCGCCGACGAGCGCATAGACCCGCTTCTGGTATTCGCCGCTGAAGTTGCCGTGGATGAGCGACTGCATCGAGGGGAGCAGCAGCGACGCGCCGATTCCGCCGACCACAGCCCAGAAGATGATGACGGCGGTGAGGCTGTGGGCGAAGGTCATCGCCACCGCACCGACCGCGTAGCCGAGCAGTCCCAGGATGTACGCGAGCTTGCGGCCGATGAGGTCGCCGGTCTTCCCGCCGATGAGGATGAACGCCGCCGACACCAGTGCTTCGAGCGCGATGGCGCCCTGCACTCCGCTGGCGGTCGTGTTCAGTTCCTTGACGACGGCCGAGATCGAGACGTTCATGATCGACGTGTCGACCACCAGCACGAACATCGCCATGGCGAGGAGGAAGGCGAGGCGACGGTTGAAGGTCGGCGCGCCCGAGACATCAGTCATGCTCGAAGTGAACCACCGTCGGGCGCCTGAGCGCTACGTGGGGCCGCCGAATTCCTCCGGGAGCCGACGTTCGGGCAGAATCGAGGAGTCCGGACCGACGTCGAGGCGGGGGAGTGATGTCCGTTCTCTGGTACACCCTTCCGATCGCCGTCGCGCTCGCGCTCAGCATCTTCCCGATCATCGCCGCGCTGCTGCTTCTGCTCTCGCCGGAGCCGCTCTCGCGCAGCATCCCGTTCGCGATCGGCTCGGTGCTCGGCATCGCCGTGCTGGTGACGGCCTTCGCGCTCGGCGCCAGCCTGATTCCGACGGCATCCGAAAGCCGGACGCCGTCGTGGGTGCACGTGGTCGAGATCGTCGTCGGCGCGGCCCTCGGCATCGTCGCCGCGTTCCTCCTCGCCCGCAAGACCGCGTCGCCGGGTATGGACATGTCCAAGGTCGCCGCCGCGACCGGTCGGCTGACGCCGGCCCGCGCCCTCGGCTTCGGCCTGGTGATGAACGTCCGCCCGAAGAGTCTCGCGCTCACCGTCGCCGCAGGACTGGCCATCGGGACGGCGCACGTCGACGCCCTCTCGGACGGGGTGACCGTGCTGGTGTTCACCGTCGTCGCCGGATCCACCGTCGCCGGGCTCGTCATCGCGTACGCCATCGGACAGGAGCGGATCCGTCCGCAGCTGGAACGGCTGCGGGCCGGCCTCGCGACCCACGCCGGGCTGGTCCTCAACGCCGCGCTGCTGTGCATCGGCGTCATCCTGATCGGCGCCGGCGTCACTCAGCTGGCATCCGCCTGACTCTCGGCGTCATCCCGCGTCACAGTCGCCCCGCCTCCGTCAGCGCGGCGTAGATTCGGCGGCGTGAGCCCCCTTGTCGCCCTGCTTTTCGTGATCGGCCTCGTCGTCGTGGCGTCGGCCGCCGGCGTCGTGGTGTCGCGACGGTCGGGGCGGATCCGGCAGGTGGCATCCGGGTCCCTCGACACGAGCGGGCTCGGCATCCGACTCGGCAGCGGCGCCACCCTGGTGCTGTTCAGTACGGAGTTCTGCACCCGCTGCCCGTCGATGAAGCGGATGCTCCACTCGATCGCCGACACGGCGGACGACCTCGCGATCGCCGAGGTCGACCTCACGCATCGCGCCCACGTGGCATCCGACCTGCACATCCTGCAGACCCCCACCACCTTCGTGCTCGACGGCGCGGGCCACGTGCGCGCCCGGTTCGGCGGCACCGTCGCACGCGACGCCGTCATCGCCGAGCTCGACCAGATCACCGGAGCCTCCCATGCCCTCGCCTGAGTCCGCCCCGCACGGCATCGATCCGCGCGGTCCCCGGTTCGCCGCCGGGATCACCTCGGCCCTCCTTCTCATCGGCACGTTCCTCGCCGCGATCGGCAACTCACCGCAGGCGGGCGCCGCCTCGATCACCGCTCGCGTGCTCGATCCGGGGTTCCTCGTGCTGCTGGTGGTCGACCTGCTGTTCGCCTGGTCGCTCATCTCGCCCCGCACGCAGCCGTGGAGCGTGCTGTTCCGCACCCTGGTGCGGCCGCGCCTGGCACCGCCGACCGAGCTCGAAGACCCGCGGCCACCGCGCTTCGCCCAGGGCGTGGGCTTGGTCGTGGTGTCCGCGGGTCTGGTGCTGCACCTGATCGGCGTGCCGTGGGCTCTCGTCGTCGCCGGAGCCGCCGCGTTCATCGCGGCATTCCTCAACGCCGCCTTCGGCCTGTGCCTCGGATGCCAGCTCTACCTGCTGCTCGCCCGCGCCGGGATCGTGGGACGCGAGCGGCCGGCGCGGGCCTGATCAGGCCCCGAGCTGCGCGGTGGGGACCTTGGACGTCTCGCGCAGCCCGAGGGCGCACAGCGCGATGACGACGCAGGCGAACGTCGAGTACAGGGCGACGCCCAGCGAGTCGCCGTGGAAGCCGAGCAGCAGCGCGGTCGCGATCGGAGCGGCCGTCCCGCCGCCGAGCGCGGCGCCGATCTGGTAGGTCGTCGAGATCGACGAGTAGCGGAACTCCTGCGAGAACTGCTCGCCGAGGAACGCCGGGATCGTCCCCTGCGGCATCGCCATGAACACGTTGCAGAGGATGTTCGCGACGATCGCCGCGACGAGCACCATCGAGTCGACGATGCCGAGGTAGGCGAAGAAGAACAGGGCGTACGCGACCGCGCCGCCCGCGACGAGCCACTTGCGCCCGACCCGGTCCGACAGGAACCCCATGACGGGGGCGGCCAACATGAACGCGGCACCGCCCACGATCTGGAACACCAGCGACTCGGTGTCGCTGTATCCGCGATCCAGGGCGTAGGTGATCGTGAAGATCGAGCCGATGTACGCGATCGTGTTGTAACCGAAGCTCACACCGATCGCGAGGAGCATCTGCTTCGGCTTGCGCTTGATCGCCGCGAGCAGCGGCACGCGCGGCGCGCTCTTGGTGTCGATCTTCTCGTCAGGCATCCGGGTGCGGGCGATGAGGCCCACGACGACCAGTGCGCCGCCGAGCCAGAACGCGATCCGCCAGGCGCCGGCGGCGAGGCTCAGCCCCGGGATGAGGCCGAGCACGAGGAACACGAACGATCCGGCCAGCGAGCCGAGGCCGATCCCGGTGCTCGTGAAGCTGCCCCAGAAGCCGCGGCGGTTCTCCGGGGCGTTCTCGACGCCGAACAGCGACGAGCCGCCCCACTCTCCGCCCGCGGCGAAGCCCTGCACGAGCCGCAGGACGACCAGCAGCACGGGGGCGAGCGCTCCGACGGCGGCGTAGGTGGGGAGGCATCCGATGAGGAAGGTGCTCGTGCCCATGATGAGAAGGGTCAGCACCAGCACCGGCTTGCGTCCGACCCGGTCGCCGAAGTGTCCGAAGACGACCGCGCCCAGCGGCCGGGCGATGAACCCGACCCCGAATGCGAGGAACGCCACCAGGGTCCCGACCAGCGGATCGGCGGTCGGGAAGAACACGGCCGGGAAGACGAGCGCGGCCGCCATGCCGTAGATGATGAAGTCATAGAACTCCAGGGCCGTGCCCATGCCCGAGACGGCGAAGACGCGTCCTGCGGTGAGTCTTTGGGTCGTGGCCGGCGCCTCGGTCGGCGCAAGGGTGTCGCTCATGCGGATTCTCCTTTGAATGCGAAGGGGAGGGGTGGGGTCAGATGGTCGCGAGGCCTGCGGATGCTGCGGCATCCGGGGCCCCGGCGAAGTAGTCGAGTTCGATGCCGACCGTGTCGATGCCGACCGTCAGCAGGGTCTCCCACTGGGCGACGCGCGGCAGGGATTCGTCGGCGCGCATGCAGATCACCGCGTCCGAGCCGTCGGCGCCGCACGCGAGCCGGGCCCGATCCACGGGGCGCTGCCCGACGAGCCGGGCGCGGGCCGCGTCCAGGTGCGCGTACCGCTCGGCCGTGGTGGATGCCGGATCGATGCAGTCTCCGGCGGCGAGGACGGGGTCGAGGAAGTGGTTGGTGTGCAGCAGCCAGCCGTCGTTCCCGGGCGTCAGCACGCCGAGACCGGCGGGGGAGAGCTCGAACCCGCGGGCATCCGAGCCGGCGTCCGTCGTCTGGAACACCGTGAGCACGGTGGATGCCGACACGGCGGCGCTCGCCGCGATCTGCTCGGTCTCGTCGAGCGTGCGGGCCTCATCCAGCACCCGCCGCGCGACCGAGTGCACCGGCACCCCGCCGAATCCGCGGTCCGACTCGTGCCGGAGGATGTTGAAGTGCAGGCCGATCCCGGCGCTGTTGACGCCCAGCTTGGCGGCGGTGCCGAACTCGGTGAACATCTTCACCCGCAGGCCCGCGTCCGATTCGAAGGCGGCCAGCAGCCCGTCGGGCACGAGGTGACCGTGCCAGTCCCAGGTCTGGATGGTCTCCGCCGCGCGGCCCGGTCCGACGAGGACCGCGGTCGAGCACTCGCCCTCGCCCTGTGCCGGGACGGTCGCGAGGATCTCGGTGCGGGCGGCCACGGCGAACAGCGACACCGGGTCGAGGTCGGCGGCGGCGGCGATCGCCGTGAACTCGGCGACCTGACCGGGAGCCCAGTCGGCGAGGCGGTCCACGCATCCGGCCGTGACGTCCCGCACCGTCTGCGGCGCGATGCCGAGCTCGGCGAAGTGCTCGTCGTAGAGGCGCGCGCTCGCGCGGAAGTGTGCGGCGAACCGGGTGCCGAGCAGATGTCCGCGCGCGGTGGGCGTCGGTGCGTCGATGGTGACCGTCTGGAGCTTCATGACCCGTCTTCCTCGATCGATCAGGGGCTGTTGCAGAACGGTAGAGACCTAAAACGTTTTAGGCAAGAATGGGAGGATGCCACGCGCCACGGGGGTCACGATTCGCGACGTCGCGCGCCGCGCCGGCGTCTCGATCACGGCCGTCTCGCACGCCCTCAACGGCAAGGGACAGCTCAGCGAGGCGACCCGGGCGAAGGTGATCGCGGCGGCCCGCGCCCTCGACTACCAGGCGGATGCCTTCGCCCGCGGTCTGCGGCAGGGGCGCATCGGCGCCCTCGGCATGGTCATCCGCGGACTCGACTCGCTCGGCGAGTACGCGCCCGAGGGCGTCGACGTCTTCGCGCGCATCGCCGGCGTGCTGGCGTCGGCGGCGCTCGCCCGCGGGTACAGCCTGACGCTGCTCCCCGACATCAGCCGCCGCCCGGTGCCGTCCCTCGCCTTCGCGCTGGACGGATACGTGGTGATGAGCCCGCACGTCGACGACCCGGTGGTGTCGCTGCTCGACGCGCGCGGCATCCCGTGCGTCTCCTACGGGCGCCCCCTCACCGGTGACGGACGAACGACCGCGAGCAACTGGGCCGACGAAGACAACGTGTGGGCCGCGCAGCAGCTGCTCGGCATCCTCGAGTCCGCCGGTGCCCGTCGGATCGCGTTCCTGCGCGGCACCGACCTCAACGCCTGGAACCTCGACTTCACCGAGACCTATCTGCGCTGGTCCGAGGCATCCGGGATCGCACCGCGCGTGTACGAAGTCGCCGAGCGCGACGGGGTCGCCGGCGGGCAGGGCATCGCGGCGCGGATCCACGCCGAGGGGATGCCGGATGCCGTGCTCTGCATGACCGGGCGGCATGCCGCCGGAGTGCAGGCGTACTTCCGCAGCCAGGGTCTCCGGATGCCGCGCGACCTGCTCCTGGCCGCCGCCTCCGACTCCGAGCACGCGCGCTCGGCGAGCCCCGCGATCACCGCGTTCGAGATCAGCCCGGGCGAGGTCGCGGGGCCCCTGATCGACATGCTCGTGGCGATCCTCGACGGCGCCGATCCCGGCGAGCCGCGACTCGCGCGTCCGCGCCTGCATCTGCGCGTATCGACGGACCCCGGCCTGCGCTAACGTTCGGGTATGAGCGACATCGCACCCGACGGACACGACGAGCCCGTGCCGCCGGTCGAGCCCCCGCGTCCCCGGCGCACGTGGCTGACCCTGCCCGCGAACCCGATCGGGTCCGGCTTCCTGGTCTCGCTCGGCGTCGTGCTGACCGGCGCCCTCGTCTTCGCGATCGGCGCGACCTCGACCGTACTGATCTCGGTCTTCCTCGCGGCGTTCATCGCCCTCGCCCTCGACCCGGCGATCCGTGCGCTCGAGAAGCGCCACGTGAAGCGGTCCATCGGCGTCCTGATCGTCGGGGTCTGCTTCCTGGCGCTCGTCGCGGTGATCTGCCTCGTGGTGGCGCCGACGGTCATCAGCCAGTTCGTGGAGTTCGTCAAGGGGATCCCCGATGCGATCGTGAAGATCGAGCAGTCGCAATGGTGGGCGAACCTCGAGGCCTCGCTCGGCCTCGACCTGAACAAGCTCATCGCCGACTCCGTCAAGGCATCCGCGAACCTGTCCGTGCTGCTGGCGGTCTCCGGGGGTGTGCTGCACGCCGGCCTCGGCATCATCGGCGCGATCTCCAGTTCGATCATCGTCATCGTGCTGACCCTGTACTTCGTCTCGTCGCTCGAGATGATCAAGGGGGCCATCGCCACCCTGGTGCCCGCCTACCGCCGTCCGACCTTCATCACCCTGATGGACGAGATCACCGGGCTCGTCGGCGGGGTCGTCGCCGGGGGAGTGACGCTCTCGGCCCTCAACGCGGCGGTCGTCTTCGTGATCCAGCTGCTCATCGGGTCGCCGGTACCGGCGCTGATGGCCATCGTCGCGTTCTTCATCACCCTCGTGCCGATGATCGGCTCGGTGCTGTACTGGATCCTGGGCAGCATCGTCACGCTCTTCATCGGCCCCTGGCAGGCGCTCATCTTCGCCGTGCTGTACCTGGTGTATATGCAGATCGAGGCATACGTCCTGACGCCGCGCGTGATGGGTCGTGCCGTCGCCGTGCCCGGCTTCCTCATCATCATCGGCGCGATGGCGGGCGCCACGCTGTTCGGCTTCCTGGGCGCCCTCGTCGCGATCCCGATCACCGCGTCGATCCTCATCATCATGCGGCAGGTGGTCGTGCCCAAGCAGGATGCCCGCACCGTCGCGCCCGACCGCGGCCGATGACGCGGCCGGTCGCCGTGACCGGCGACCGGCACCGGGCATACTGAGCCCATGGCCTTGGACGAGATCGACCGCCGCATCATCGGAGCACTGCAGGTCGACGGCCGGGCATCCTGGCGCAGCATCGCGCGCGTGATCGGCGTGCCGGTGCGAACAGTGGTGCGCCGCGGCAACGCACTCCTCGAGTCCGGCGAGATCCGCGTGGGCGTGGTGCCGTCGACGCGCACCGTGCTGCTGGAGGTGCAGGCGTCCGCGGCGGACGTGGATGCCGTCGCGCGGGCGCTCGCCGCACGCGAGACGAGCATCTTCGTCTACGTGCTCGGCTCGCCGGTGCGCATCCTCGTCGAAGAGCACGCGCCGGCGGAGAACGCCGACCTCATGCTGCACGACATCCCCGCGATCCCCGGGGTGACCGGAGTCGCCCTGATCCCCGTGCTGGAGTACTACCGCACGCTCACCAGCTGGATGCCGGGGCAGCTCACGCCCGACGAGGTGCGCGAGCTCAATCCCGCCTTCGGCGTGCCCCCGGCGATCGACCACCCGATTCCGGCGCTCGGCAACGGCGACGAGGCCATCGTGGCCGCGCTCGAGGCGGATGCCCGCGCCGCGGCGATCGACATCGCCACGAGCATCGGCATGAGCGAGTCGGCCGTGCGCCGCCGGCTCGGAGTGCTCATCGGCGGAGTGGTGGACGTCCGCGCGATCGTGGCGCCCGCGACCCTCGGGCTGCCGATCGCGGGATTCGTCTGGCTGCGCGTGCGGCCGAAGCGGGTCGCGTCCGTCGTCGCCGCGCTGCAGGCATCCCCCTACGTCCGGTATGCGGCCTTCACGCTCGCCGACGAGCAGATCCTCGTCGACGTGGCCGTCCCCACCGTGTCGGAACTGCGCCGGTTCCTCACCGAGAGCGCCTGGTCGGCGGAGGTCGAGAGCCTCCGGGCGGCCTCGGTCGTCGCCGCCTACAAGCGCAGCGGCGTGCAGGTCGACGAAGCCTGACCTCGCCTTTCCGGGTCGCCCGTGCGGGTGGCCCATTCCGTGCATCCCCGCCAGGTGAACGGCACATTCCGTGCATTGATTTCACGAAAACCCTTTACAAGACTCCACACGCCCCGCTACTGTGGCCCAAACAGTGCATCGAAGCACCGGATCTGGCACAGAGCGGTGTGGAACAGGAGTCGAAGTGGTGGAGTCTCGCGAGATCGTCGCGCTGAGCGCGAAGCAGCAGGCCCGGCTCGCGCGGAGCGGAGAGCTGACCGCGGTCGAGCTCCTCGACGCGCACCTGGCGGAGGTCTCCCGTCGCAACGGCGACCTCAACGCCGTGGTCGCGATCGACGAGGAACTGGCGCACGCGCATGCCGAACGAGTGGATGCCGTCCCCGCCGAGCGGCGCGGCGCCCTGCACGGCATCCCCACCGCCATCAAGGACTACGGGCACGCGGCGGGGTTCCCCAACACCCTCGGCCACCGGCACTTCGCCGGGCAGATCTCCGACCGCGACGATCTGCACGTGGGCCGGATGCGCGCCGCCGGGGCGGTCTTCTACGGCAAGACGAACATCCCCGAGCTCGCCGCCGGCTCGCACAGCTTCAACAAGGTGTACGGGCTCACCCGCAACCCCCACGACCTGTCGCGATCCGCGGGAGGGTCCAGCGGCGGGGCCGCGGCGGCGCTGGCCGCCGACTTCACGTCGATCGCCGACGGCAGCGACATGGGCGGCTCGCTGCGCAACCCTGCCGCGTTCTGCGGCGTGGTCGGGATGCGGCCGACGCCCGGCGTCGTGCCGAACGCCGACAGCCCGAACGTGTTCGACCCGCTGGCCACCGCCGGGCCGATGGGGCGCACCGTCGAAGACGCCGCCCTCCTCCTGTCCGTGATCAACGGCGAGACGCCCGACGTGCCGTGCGCGCCGGAGCTGGATCGCGCCGCGCTGCAGAACCTCCAGGAGGCCGATCTCGCCGGCATCCGCATCGCCTACGCCCCCGACCTCGGCGGCCGGGTCGCGGTCGAGCCGGCCGTCCGCGCCGTGCTCGACGACGTCGCGCGCCGGCTCGAAGCGGCCGGAGCCGTCGTCGACGAAGGATGCCCCGACCTCGACGGCTCGGACGAGGCGTTCCGCACCCTGCGTGCGGCGGCCTTCCAGGCGGGCTGGGGCCCGCTGCTGGAGGCCGAACCGCAGAACTTCAACGACTTCGTCACCGGCAACATCCGCGAGGGCGAGCGCGTGACCGGCGCCGACGTCATGCGGGCGTACGGCGAGGTCACCCGCCTCACGCGCTCCGCCGCGCACTATTTCGCCGGCGTCGACCTGGTGCTCGCGCCGGTCACCCAGGTGCTGCCGTTCCCCGCCGAGTGGGACTGGCCGCGCGACGTCGCCGGCGTCCCGATGACCGACTATCTCGACTGGATGCGCGCCGCCTGGCTGTTCACGCCCCTCGGCGTTCCCGCCCTGTCGCTGCCCGCCGGCTACGCCGGCCACCTGCCCGTCGGCGCGCAGCTGCTCGCCGGTCCCCGACGCGACGTGCGGCTCCTCGAGCTCGCCCAGGCCGTCGAGTCCCTGCTCGCCGTGCCGCGCACGGCACCGGCCGCGCTTGCCGCGACCACCACCCCCTGATCAGTCCCCGTCCCGTCTGTTCGAAGGAGAACACATGTCCCCGTCCGACTCCGGCGCCCCCAAGCCGGACACCCCCACGAGCGTCATCCGGGTCACCGGTCGCATTGCGACGCCGGGCCGCGTGGTGCTCGCCTGCATCCCGATCCTCCTGATCCTCGCGACGCCGTTCCTGCCGTTCGCGATCACGCCCACGCTGTGGTTCGGCGTCCCGGCCGTCCTGGTCTGGATGGCGTTCACCGTCATCCTCACCGTCGTGCTGCTGAACGTCATCGACCTCGGCATCCGCCGTCAGGTGAGCGAGCACGCCGAGGCCGACGCCTTCGACGGAGGTGAGCACGCATGATGACCGTCATCATCATCTGCGGGATCATCCTGATCGGCGCCCTGGGCATGCTCGGCGGACGCCGCCGCGAGAAGGGGATGTCGGGCTGGCTCGTCGCGGGCCGCAAGCTCCCGACCTGGACCTCCTGGTTCCTGCAGGCCGGCGAATCGCTGACCACCTTCAGCTTCCTAGGACTCGCCGGGCTGGGCTTCGTCGGCGGCGTCAGCGGCGCGTACGCGGTCGGCTATCTGACGGCCTGCCTGTGCATCCAGTACTTCGTCGCGCCGCGCATCCGCAACATCGCGGCATCCCGCGGCTACCTCACCATGGCGGACTTCTTCCGGGACCGCTACCGCTCCCGCCCGCTGAGCATCATCATCGCGGTCGTGGGCGCGCTGTTCCTCATCCCGTATCTCGAGCTGCAGCTGACCGGGCTCGGCCTCATCGTGCAGCTGGCCACCGGTTCGCAGACCGCCCGCGGCCTGAGCATGGTGCTCGCGAGCGCCCTGGTGGTCGTGTTCGTGATCATGGGCGGCATCCGCGGCATCGCCCGCGTGTCGATCTTCAAGGACTTCGGCATGCTCATCGCCCTGGCGATCGTCACCGTCGGCGTCGTCGGGTTCGCCGGCGGCTTCCCCGAGGTGTTCGCCGCGGTCGCCAAGGCCGACGACGCGCTGCTGACCACCCACGCGCCCGGATTCGACGCGATCTGGTGGGTGAGCGCGGTCGCGATCACCACGATCGGCGCCGGATTCCAGACGTTCCCGCACCTGTGGCCGCCGATGCTCGCGGCCAAGAGCGGCCAGGTGCTGCGCAGCAACATCAAGTGGCTCGCGGTTTACCAGCTGCTGCTGTTCATGCCGATCACCGTCGGCATGGTGGCGGTGCTGTTCATCCCGTCCTCGACGGTCCCCAACCAGGTGCTGTTCACCGCGGCCCAGCACGCGCTGCCGGAGTGGCTCGTCGCCGTCGTCGCCGTCTTCGGTGCGGCCGCGGCCATGGTGCCCGCCGCCGCGATCTCGATGGGCATCGGCTCGCTCGTGGCCAACAACGTCACCTACCGGCTCCCGGAGCGCGGACGGTTCGTCGTCACCCGCGTCACGATCATCGTCGCGATGGTGCTGGCGCTCGCCCTCGGCATCGTCAAGAGCGACATCGGCGCCCTGCTGCTGCTCACCTACGGCGGGCTCGCCCAGATGGCCCCGGCCGTCGCCGCAGGGCTCCCGCGCCGGGTTCGCCTCAGCACCGTCGCCGTGGCCAGCGGAATCGTCGCGGGCGTGCTGTTCGTCGCCGTCACGACGTTCGTCCCGGCGGCCGGGCTCGCGCTCGGATCGTGGGACAACGGCCTGGTCGGGCTCGCGATCAACGTGGTGGTGCTCGGCATCGTCGAAGCCGTCGTGCGGATGCGCCGCGGCTCGACTCCGGAGTTCGACACGGCGGACATCCCCGCCGAAGAAGTGGAGGTCTGAACATGGGCGGTCCCCTGGACGGGATGCTCGTCGTCGATCTGTCCCGCGCTCTCGCGGGCCCGCACGCCGGCATGATGCTCGGCGACCTCGGCGCCCGGGTGATCAAGGTCGAACGGCCGGACGGCGGCGACGACTCCCGGGCCTGGGGACCGCCCTTCGTCTCGGCCGGCGACGAGCACGTCTCGACGTACTTCCTGTCGTGCAACCGCAACAAGGAGTCGATCGCCCTCGACCTGAAGGACGACGACGACCGGGCGGCGCTGACCGAGCTCATCCGCCGGGCGGACGTGCTGATCGAGAACTTCCGGCCGGGCACCCTCGACCGTCTCGGGTTCGATCCGAAACGGCTCGAGGAGCTCAACCCCCGTCTCGTCCTGCTCTCCATCAGCGGGTTCGGGCACGACGGACCGGAGGCGAGCCGCGCCGGCTACGACCAGATCCTGCAGGGCGAGGCCGGACTCATGTCGCTGACGGGCCCGGATGCCGACACCCCGCAGAAGGTCGGGGTGCCGATCGGCGACCTGCTGGGCGGCATCCACGGCGTGGTCGGCATCCTGGCCGCTCTCGTCGAGCGGGAGCGCACCGGCCGCGGGGGCGTCGTGCGCACGTCGCTGCTGTCGTCGCTGGTGGGGGTCCTCGCCTTCCAGGCGACCCGGTGGACGGTCGGCGGGGACGCCCCGCGCGCGATCGGCAACCAGCATCCCTCCATCGCCCCCTACGGCGCGTTCCGCTGCGGTGACGGCGTCGTCCAGATCTCCGTCGGCTCGGACGCGCTGTGGCGCACCTTCGCCCCGATCGTCGGCGTCGATCCGAACGAGGAGCGCTGGGCCACCAACGGCCGGCGCGTCGCCGACCGCGACGCGCTCATCGCGCACATCGAGGGCGTCTTCGCCGGGTCGTCGCGCGACGAACTGCTCGCGATGCTGGCCGAGGCGGGCATCCCCGCCGGCAAGGTCCGCACGGTCGACGAGGTGTTCGCCTGGGAGCAGGCGCTGAGCCAGCGGCTCGCACTCGACGTGCATCACGAGCGCATGGGCGACCTGACCCTGCAGGGCAGCGCGCTGCGCATGTTCGACTTCGACGGCACCGAGACCGGGCGCACCGCGCACGACGCACCGCCGCTGCTCGGCGAGCACACGGACGCGATCCGCGCGTGGCTGGCGTCATGACCGCGGCAGGCGCGTGGCTGGACGCCGTGCTGGATGCCGGCTCCTTCCGATCGTGGGATGCCCCGCCCGCCGCGGCGGCGGACCCCGGCTACCGGGACGCACTCGCCCGGGCTGCGGAGCGGTCCGGGGCCGACGAGGCCGTGCGGACGGGCGCCGGCACGCTCGCCGGGCGCGAGGTGGCGGTGATCGTCAGCGAGTTCGGGTTCCTCGGCGGATCGATCGGCGTCGCCACCGCGTGCCGCATCGTCGCCGCGTTCGAGCGTGCGGCGGCCGAGGGACGCCCGGTGATCGCGGGGCTCGCCTCCGGCGGGACGCGGATGCAGGAGGGCGCGGCCGCCTTCCTCACGATGCGCACCATCACCGCGGCGGTGCAGCGCTTCCGGGGGAGCGGGCTGCCGTACCTCGCGCACCTGCGGCATCCGGTGACCGGAGGCGTGTACGCCTCCTGGGCATCCCTCGCCGACGACGTGTCGGCGCAGCCGGGGGCACTCGTCGGGCTGCTCGGCCCGCGCGTCGTGGAAGGACTCGCCGCGGTCGGGTACGGCGCCGGCGTCCCGGCGGGGGTGCAGGTCGCCGAGAACCTGGCCGCGCACGGACTGCTGGATGCCGTCGTGGACGACACCGGATTCCGGGAGCGCGCGGCATCCCTGCTCGACGTCTTCGCCGGCGCGGCGACGGATGCCGGAGCCGTGGGGGCGGGCACGCCGTCGGTCACGTCTCCGCTGCGCACGGACGACTCGGACTGGGAGGCCGTGCAGGCGGCATCCCGTGCCGGACGACCGACGCTGCAGAACCTGATCGCCGGCCTCGACGCGTTCGTCCCGCGCCGCGGCGGCGACGCCGAGCTCCTCAGCGGGTGGGCACGGCTCGGCGAGGCGCGGTTCCTGCTGGTCGGCTACGAGCGGTCCCGCGACATCCATGCGACCGCTGCGGACATCGCCGCGGCCCGCCACGCCGCCGAGATCGCCGATCGGCTGGGCGTCCCGGTCCTCCGGGTCGCCGACACCGCAGGCGCCGAGGTCAGCCGCTGCTCCGAAGAGGCGGGCCTCGCCCTGGAGATCGCCCGCACCCTGTCGGCCGGCACGGTGCTCGCCGTTCCATCGGCGACCCTGCTGCTCGGCGACGGGGCGGGGGCCGCGGCGATCGCGCTGTGCGGCAGCGACCTCATCGTCGCGGTGCAGGATGCCTGGCTCGCGCCGCTGCCGCTCGCGGGGGCGGCCGCGCTCATGCACGACGACCCGCACGCCCAGGAGCACATGGCCCAGCAGCAGCGCGTCGGCGCGGCATCCCTCTTCGCGGACGGCCTCATCGACGGCGTGCTGACGGGGGAGGGCGCCGCCTGGGCGGCCCACGTCGCGGGCCACCGCTCCGAGCGGATCGCCCGCACGGCACTGGACCTCGCCGCGCGCTGCGCGCCCGCCCCCGCGCTCGCCGTCCGCTGACGTCGCCGGGGCCCGCACCACTGTTCGGGTGTCAACTTCCATGCGCTGAAACGGCAGAAGTTGACACCCGAGCACGATCCGATTCAGTTCGGGTGCCAACTTCCGGGCGTCGATGCCGCTGTGATGTCTCAGGACATAGGTGACGTTTCTGTGTCAGGACATCGGTGACAGTTCGTGTGTCAGGACATCGGTGACGGTTTTGGTCGAGGTGGGTTACCGGGAGGGCGTCCGTTGCCGACGTATCGTGTTCCGGCGGTGGGTCTGTCGAAGCTGATTAGGTGGGTGCCGCGGGCGTCGTAGACGTGCACGCTGCTGGCGTCCCAGGTGACGTGGACGGTCGAGGACGCGTGCGCGCGACCGATGGCGAACTTCGTGCCGTGCAGGGCCATCTTCCCGTTCGCGGCGACTCGGCGGACCTCTCCAGCGGGCTCGGGTCCGGGTGGGGTCACCGGTTGGGTAGGGGCCGGTTGGGGGCGGGGTGGTTCGGCGACGGGGACCGCGTTCCATGCCTGCCGGGGGGTGGTCCGGCCCGGCAGGCCTTGGTGCGGGCGTTGCTCGTTATAGACCTGGTCGACTCGTCGACCTGCGCCTGCAACTCGGTGAGGGTGTTAGCGAGGGGCTGCTTCGCGAGCCATCTGAAAAGGGTCTGGTGGAAGCGTTCGTTCTTTCCCTGCGTGGTCGGCTTTCCTGGCTTCCCGGTGATCGGTTGCACACCGAGGGAGGCGGCGTAGGTGACCAGACGACCGACCTGCCCCATCCGAGTCGGGTTCAACGCACGCCCGTTGTCGGTCAGCAGGCGTTGCGGGACCCCGCACGCCTGGATGCCCTTACGCATCACGGTGAGCGCAGCCTCGCTGGTCTCGCCGGCGGCGACGTGTGACGCGACCGCGAGACGGAGTGGTCGTCTTGGAGTTGGAAGATCACGCATGTGCGCCCACCGGTGAGAACGTACTCGGTCGCGTCGAGCTGCCAGCACGCATTCGGTGCCGGGTAGACGAACCGGCGGTACGCCGCACGAGGCTTCTTCCGCGGTTCCGCCCTCGCCACACCACGCTCTCTGAACACACGCGCCAGCGTCGCGATCGATGGCGCATCCAATCCCATCGCGTTCATCTTGTCGTGCACGCTGATCGGCCCGTGATCCAGCCCGGAACGCTCCAACGCACCACGCACGTCGAGAGCCTGCTGCTTCGCCTGGTCGCTGACCCGAGTCGGACTCGTTACCGGCCGCCGCGACTTCGGCTCCAACACCGCGGCCTCCCCCTCATCTCTCGCTCGCTGACGCAACAGATAGAACGTCTTCCGCGAGATCCCGTACTCGGCGCAGAACGCTGTCACACTGCCTCGCGGGACATCGTCTGGCCACCGCGCGATCGCAAGACGGACACCAGGGGCGACGGGCTCAATCCTCGACACCCCACCAGTCGAGCCCGGGAACTGTCACCACCAGAACACCACGAACTGTCACCGATGTCCTGATACAGAACTGTCACCTATGTCCTGAGACATAACAGGGCGTCGATGCCGCAGAAGTCGGCACCCGAGCACGCCGAGCCTGTAGGCGGGGTGGGATGCGGCATCCGGCAGACTGGACGGATGACGCAGCTGCCCGCATCCGGCGACCCGATCGACGCGACCGAGGCAGTGACGATCACTGCCGACCTCCAGCGCGCGATGGTCCGAGATGTCCTGCGGATCACCCTCGGCAGCTGGCCGTGGATCATCCTGGGCGCGCTCACGGGGATGCTCGTCGTCTTCATGCTCCTGACCGGGATCTTCGCGGCGGACGTCCCGTCGTTCTTCTTCGCCGGCGGCCTCCTGATCGCCGCGATCCTCTTCGTGTTGCTCCTCCGCTCCAGCGTCGGCAAGTCGATCCGATCCGCCTACCCTGTGGGCGCCACCGCGAGCGCGTTCCTGACCGACGACAGCGTCACTTCCTCGTCTGCGCTCGGCGTCAGCGAGATCAGGTTCACGGCCTTCCGCGAGGTCGTCGCGACTGACGAGACCCTCGTGCTGAAAATGGCGGTGCGCTCGAGCGGTGTCGGCGCGCTGCCCCGCGCGGTGTTGTCCGACGGCGCTGTCGCACGGCTGCAACAGGAGGTGGCGAATGCATCGCTCGCGCGAAAGGGCGCCGGGCGAGCCTCGAATCAGGCCGGGTCCGATGCACTCGTGCGGCGTCCGGCAGACTCGACGGATGACTGAGAGGCCCCCATCCAGCGACTCCGTCCTCGCCGCTGCCGAGAAGCTGGCTGGGCGTGGCGAGGTGCGTCTGGGGGCGCGGCTGCTTCGCAACCGTCTCGCGGACGACCGCGGCGATGAGGAGATTCGCCGCGCTCTCGTCGAGATCTACCGGCGCGCAGGCCATCTCGACCAGGCCGGGCGCTTCGCGCTCGGCCAGCCCTATTCGAATCGCGCCGAGAGAGACGCCTACGCTCGATACCTGCTTTCGATCGACGCCGACGAGGCGCGGATCCGAGACCTGAGTCTGTTGCCGCAGAAGCATCCCGTACCTGACGGCCTCGTCGCCGAGATGGCGCGAGTCGGTGAGGAGGACCACCGCGGAGAACGGTGGGATTGGTGCATCGCGGTCGGATTCGTCGCGTTCTTCGCACTGTCACTCATCACCGTCGTGACCGTCTACTTCGTGGTGATCCTCGGAGGGAGGGAAGCGCTGCTCATCGCGCGGATCGGCGGCGTCGTGTCGTCGGGGGCGCTCGCCGTCGTCACTCTCGGATTTGCCGGCTCCGCCTGGGCCAGACGGCGGTGGATCGCCGCTGCGGCATGGACCGCGGCAACCGCGGGCATCGTGGGCTCGCTCGTCCTGGTCGGAGTCGGACTGCTGGTCGGCCGGTGGTCCTGACCGGCCGGTGCGCCGGTCCGGCTCGCACCGCGAACTAGGCTTGATCTGACATGGACAGCCCCGCACCGAACCAGCGCACGACGCGACAGATCGTCACCTACATCGGCATCGGCTTGCTGGCCGGCCTCATGTCGGGGCTCTTCGGCGTCGGGGGCGGCACCCTCATCGTGCCGATGCTGGTGCTCCTGCTGGCCTTCGACCAGCGCCTCGCGTCGGGCACCTCGCTGGCGGCCGTCGTGCCGACCGCGATCGTCGGAATCGTCACGTACGCCACACACGACCAGGTCGGCTGGATCCCGGCGCTCATCCTCGCGGTGGGGGCGGTCGCGGGGGCGCAGGTCGGGGCCTGGCTGCTGCACCGGCTCTCGCTCGGGTTCCTGCGGTGGCTGTTCATCGTGTTCCTCATCGCGGTGATGATCAACCTGTTCTTCGACATCCCGTCGCGCACGGCCGTCGTCGAGGTCACCTGGCTCACCGGCATCGGGCTCGCGGTCGCGGGCGTCGTCACCGGCATCCTCTCCGGCCTCCTCGGCGTCGGCGGCGGCATCATCATCGTGCCCGTGCTGATCATGCTGTTCGGCATGAGCGACCTCGTCGCGAAGGGCACGTCGCTGGTGATGATCGTGCCGACGTCGATCTCAGGCACGATCGCCAACCTGCGGCGCCAGAACACCGACCTGGTCGTCGCCGCGTACATCGGCGTCGCGGCCTGTTTCACGACGCCGCTGGGCGCCTGGATCGCCCGCTCGGTGACGCCCCTCGTCGGAAACCTGCTGTTCGCGGCGTTCATCGCGGTGATCGTGACGCAGCTCATCGTGCGCGCAGTGCGGCAGGGCCGGGCCGCCAGGCAGGTCTGAGCCGGGGGGACATCCCGCGCCCTCGGTAGGATGGGCGGGTGGCAGTGAACCCTGATCTCGTCGGCCGGGCCTTTCCGCCGACTCCGCCGTACCTGGTCGGTCGCGAGAAGGTGCGCGAGTTCGCGCGGGCCGTCTTCGCCGACGCCCCGCAGCACACCGACGTCGAAGCCGCTCGCGCCCTCGGCTACGCCGACGTGGTCGCGCCGCCGACCTTCGCGATCGTCATCCAGGAGCTCACGCTGAAGCAGCTCATGTCGACCTCCGACAGCGGCATCGCGCTCGAGCGCACCGTGCACGGGGAGCAGCGCTTCCGCTGGAGCCGCCCGATCGTGGCCGGCGACGAACTGACCGCACAGCTCGCGGTGACCCAGATCCGCGCCCTGGGCGCGAACGCGATGGTGACGAGCGAGACCGAGATCACGGATGCCTCGGGGGCGCACGTCGTCACCGCCACGTCCGTGCTCGTGATCGGAGGCGACGAATGACCAGTCCCATCCCCACCGAGCTCGCGCTCGGCGACGTCGTCGCCGAGCGCACCGTGCACCTCACCCGCGAATCGCTCGTGCGCTACGCGGGTGCCTCCGGAGACTTCAACCAGATCCACTGGAGCGACGTGGTCGCCGAGCGCGTGGGCCTGCCCGGCGTGCTCGCGCACGGGATGCTGACGATGGGCCTCGCCGTCGCCACCATCGGCGACTGGGTCGGCGACCCGGGCCGGGTCCTCGAGTACGGGGTGCGTTTCACGCGTCCCGTCGTCGTCGACCAGGAGACCGGGGCCGACGTGCACGTCGTCGCCAAGGTCGGCGCCGTCTCGGACGACGAGCTCCGGGTCGACCTCACGGTCTCGAGCGCCGAGGCCACCGTGCTCGGCAAGGCTCAGGTGCGGGTGCGTCGCTGACATGCCGCAGGTCACGCCGCTGCCGCTGAAGCAGCTGACGACCCTGCGCACGGGCGGGGCTCCCGCGCGGATGATCGACGCGCACACCACCGAGGAACTCGTCGACGCGCTGCGCGAGGTCTGGGCGGGCGGCGACGACTGGTTCGTGCTCGGAGGCGGGTCGAACCTCTTCGTCGGCGACGAGCCCTACGACGGCACCGTCATCCGCATCCTCACGAACGGCATCGAGACGCTCGCCTCGCCGAACCCCGGTCATGTGCGGGTCCGCGTGCAGGCCGGCCACAACTGGGACGACTTCGTCGCCTGGACCGTGGAGACCGGGCTCGCCGGGGTCGAGGCGATGTCCGGCATCCCGGGCACGGTCGGCGCCGCCCCCGTGCAGAACGTCGGAGCCTACGGGCAGGAGACGGTTCAGACGCTCGTCGAGGTCGAGCTCTTCGACGAGGGCGACGAGAACCCGGTGACTGTGCCGGCCGCCGACCTCGAGCTCGGATTCCGCACGTCCGTGCTGAAGAACCACTACGGGGACATCGCCCCGCGGCGCGCCGTCATCCTGTCGGCGACCTTCGAACTCGAGATGGTCGGGCACGCCGAGCGCGTGGTGCGCGGCGAGCAGCTACGGGCCGCCCTCGGTCTGGATGCCGATCAGGCCGTGTCGATCCAGTGGATCCGCGATCACGTGCTCGCCACCCGCGCCCGCAAGGGCATGGTGCTCGACGACGCCGACCCCGACACGTACAGCGCCGGCTCGTTCTTCCAGAACGCGGTCGTCACCGCGGCCTTCGCCCGCACCCTGCCGGACGAGTGCCCGCGCTGGCCGGTCGCGCCCGATCCGAACCCGGTGCAGGTCATCGCACTCGCCGAGTTCACCGGTGCGGTTCCGCCGCTGGCGACGTCCGAACCCGACGTGAAGGTCAGCTGCGGCTGGCTGATCGAGCATGCCGGCATCGGCAAGGGCTTCCACCTGCCGCGGTCGCGCGCGGGACTGTCCACCAAGCACGCGCTGGCGCTGACCAACCGCGGTGGGGCATCCGCCGCCGAGATCGCCGAACTTGCCCGCTACATCCGCGGCCGCGTCTCCGCCGAGTTCGGGCTCGAGATGCAGCCCGAGCCGGTGCTCATCGGCGTCGAGCTGTAGGGCGCGTTTCGTCTCGGTCGCGCTGCGCGCGTCCTCACTCAACGACCGGGGCTCTGTGACCTGTCGTTGAGCCCCCTTCGTCTCGGTCGCTCCGCTCCCTCGCTCAGGAACCGCGAAGCGAGACGAAACGCGCCTCAGAGGTCAGGCGAACAGGCGCTGGAGGCGCTGGATGCCCTCGAGCAGCTGGTCGTCGCCGAGGGCGTAGGACAGACGCAGGTATCCGCTCGGGCCGAACGCCTCGCCCGGCACCACCGCGACCTCGGCCTCTTCGAGGATCAGGTCGGCGAGCTCGAGCGACGTGGTCGGCGTCTTGCCGGCCCACTCGCGGCCGAGCAGCCCGCGCACGTCGGGGTAGGCGTAGAACGCGCCGAGCGGGGTGGGGACGTCCAGGCCGTCGATCTTCGACAGCTCCGCGATGATCGTGCGGCGGCGGCGGTCGAACGCCTGGCGCATCTGCTCGGCTTCGTCCTGCGGGCCGTTGAGGGCGGCGACGGCGGCGAGCTGCGCGACGTTGTTCACGTTGCTGCACAGGTGCGACTGCAGGTTGGATGCGACCTTGATGGCGTCGGCGGGGCCCGACATCCAGCCCAGACGCCAGCCGGTCATCGCGTAGGTCTTCGCGACGCCGTTGACGAGGATCGTCTGCCCGGCCACCTCGGGGCACGCCTCGACGATCGAGATCGCGCGCGTGCCGTCGTAGACGAGGTTCTGGTAGATCTCGTCGCTGATGACCCAGATGCCGTGCTCGACGGCCCATTCGCCGATCGCGCGGGTCTCGTCCTCGGTGTAGACGGCACCGGTCGGGTTCGACGGGGATACGAAGACGACGGCGACGGTACGGTCGGTGCGGGCCTGCTCGAGCTGCTCGACCGTGACCTTGTACTCCTGGTCGGCCCCGGCGAAGACCTCCACGGGCACGCCGTCGGCGAGCTGGATCGCCTCCGGGTACGTCGTCCAGTACGGCGCCGGCAGCAGCACCTCGTCACCGGGGTTCACCACGGCCTGGAACGCCTGGTAGACGGCCTGCTTGCCGCCGTTGGTCACGACCACCTGCGACGGCGAGATCTCGAGTCCCGAGTCGCGCAGCGTCTTCGCGGCGATCGCCTCGCGCAGCACGGGGAGACCGGCGGCGGGCGTGTAGCGGTAGTTCTTGGGGTCGTGCATGGCCTCGATGGCGGCATCCACGATGAACTGCGGGGTGGCGAAGTCGGGCTCCCCGGCGGCGTACGAGATCACCGGGCGGCCGGCTGCCTGCAGGGCCTTCGCCTTGGCGTCGACCTTGAGGGTCGCGGACTCGGCGATGGCGGAGAGCTTGCGGGAGAGCGGGGCGCGTTCTGTCACGGTCCCAGCGTACCGGCGGGATGACGGCGCACAGCGGCCACTGTGTACGGCGAAGGGTCGCTCGCTGTACACAGTGGCCGCAGCTCGTTCCGGGTCAGAACTGATTCATCGTGTTGTGCTGGCCGCCGGCCTTCAGAGCGGCATCCCCGGCGAAGTACTCCTTGTGGTTGTCGCCGATGTCGCTGCCGGCCATGTTCTGGTGCTTGACCGTGGCGATGCCCTCGCGGATCTCGCGGCGCTGCACGCCCCGCACGTAGGCCAGCATCCCCTCGTCGCCGAAGTAGCCCTTCGCGAGGTCATCGGTCGACAGGGCCGCCGTGTGGTACGTCGGCAGCGTGATCAGATGGTGGAAGATCCCGGCGCGGGCCGAGCCGTCCCGCTGGAACGTGCGGATCTTCTCGTCGGCCAGGCGCGCCAGCTCGGTGTCGTCGTAGGCGACGCTCATCAGGTCGCCGCGGTCGTAGGCCGAGACATCCGCACCCTGCTCCCGGAGGGCGTCGTACGCCTGCTGGCGGAAGTTCAGCGTCCAGTTGAACGACGGGCTGTTGTTGTACACCAGCTTCGCGTTCGGGATCTCGGCGCGGATCGCGTCGACCATGCCGGCGATCTGCTCGACGTGGGGCTTCTCGGTCTCGATCCAGAGCAGGTCGGCGCCGTTGCGCAGCGAGGTGATGCAGTCGAGCACGACGCGTGCCTCGCCGGTTCCGGGCCGGAACTGGTAGAGGTTGCTGGCGAGGCGCTTGGGCCGGAGCAGCTTGCCGTCGCGCTTGATGACGACGTCGCCGTTGCCGAGGTCGGCATCCGAGATCTCCTCGACGTCGAGGAACGAGTTGTACTGGTCGCCGAGGTCGCCGGGCCGCTGCGTGACGGCGAGCTTCTGCGTGAGCCCGGCGCCGAGGGAGTCGGTGCGGGCGACGATGATGCCGTTGTCGATGCCGAGCTCCAGGAACGCGTAACGGACCGCGTTGATCTTGGCGATGAAGTCCTCGTGCGGAACCGTGACCTTGCCGTCCTGGTGACCGCACTGCTTCTCGTCGGACACCTGGTTCTCGATCTGGATGGCGCACGCGCCCGCCTCGATCATCTTCTTGGCCAGCAGGTACGTGGCCTCGGGGTTGCCGAAGCCGGCGTCGATGTCGGCGATGATCGGCACCACGTGGGTTTCGTAGGCGTCGATCTGGGACTGGATGAACTCCGCGCCCGTCTCGTCGCCGGCCGCGCGTGCCCGGTCGAGCTGGGTGAAGAGCAGATCGAGTTCGCGGGCGTCGGCCTGGCGGAGGAACGTGTAGAGCTCCTCGATGAGCGCCGGCACCGCGGTCTTCTCGTGCATCGACTGGTCAGGCAGCGGCCCGAACTCCGAGCGCAGGGCGGCGACCATCCATCCGGACAGGTACAGGTAGCGCTTGTTCGTGGACTTCAGGTGCTTCTTGATCGAGATCAGCTTCTGCTGCCCGATGAAGCCGTGCCAGACGCCGAGCGACTGGGTGTACACCGACGAGTCCGCGTCGTACTCGGCCATGTCGCGGCGCATGATGTCGGCGGTGTACTGCGCGATCTCCAGCCCCGTGCGAAAACGGTTCTGCGCCCGCATCCGGGCCACCGACTCGGGGTCGATGGCGTCCCAGCCGGAGCCGTTCTGCTCTTTGAGCACGCGGATGGCCTCGATGTCGTCGTTGTAAGAGGTCATTGTCCTGTTCCTTTTCTCTCGGGGCCGGTCACTCGGACTCGATCAGGTATCGGTTGTAGGCGGTCAGTGTCAGGAAGGCCGGGAAGTCCTCGCCGAGGGCCACTTCGCGGAAGAGCTCGACGGCGTCGGAGAAGCGGTCGGAGGGATGCCGGGCCACCTCGCTCAGCACCCGGTCGATGCTGCGCTCGATGAAGCCGCGGGTGATCGCGGTGCCGTCCTCGGTGGTCTGGCCCTGGTGCACCCACTGCCACACCTGCGCCCGCGAGATCTCGGCGATGGAGGCATCCTCCAGGCGGCCGTCGATGACGACCGAGCCGATGCCGCGCAGCCACGACTCCAGGTACCGGATCGTGGTGGACACGTTCTCGTGGACCCCTGCGGCGGTGATCGGCCGGCCGATGCGCACGTCGATCAGCTGCTGCGCCGTCACCTCGACGTCGCCCCGCTGGCGGTCGCGCTGGCTCGGGTTCGCGCCCAGGACGGCGTCGAACTCCGCTTCGGCGGCCGGCACGAGACGGGGGTTCGCGACCCACGTGCCGTCGAAGCCCTCCTCCGCCTCACGGCGCTTGTCGGCGGTGATGAGAGAGAGTTCGCCCGCGGCATCCCGCCCGTCGAGCACCGCCGTGGTGAGACCTCCGATGGCGTGCGCTCCGCGCCGGTGGCAGGTCGAGACCAGCAGTTCGGTGTACGCGTGCAGGAACGGCACCGACATCGTGACCTCGTTGCGGTCCGGCAGCACGAACCGCGCGCTGCGTCCGCGGTAGGCACGGATGATCGAGAACAGGTAGTCCCAGCGACCGGCGGTCAGTCCCGCGCAGTGGTCGCGCAGTGCGAAGAGGATCTCTTCCATCTCGAACGCGGCCGGCAGCGTCTCGATGAGCGCCATGGCGCGGATCGTGCCGTGCTCCAGGCCGAGGCGCTCCTCGGTGAAGGTGAAGACGTCGTTCCACAGGCGCGCCTCCTCCGCGCTCTCGAGCTTCGGCAGCGAGAAATACGGGCCGCGACCGGCGGCGATGAGGGCGTGCGCGTTGTGGTGGACGTACAGACCGAAGTCGACGAGCGCGCCGGATGCCTCGCGCCGGATGCCGGCCCGGTCGGTGTAGCGGACGTGGCGCTCCGGCAGGTGCCACCCGCGCGGGCGGAGCACGATCGTGGGGGCGCCGTCGCCCGGCTGCTGGTGGCGGATCGCGGCGGCGAGCGTGGACTGGGCGCCGGCGAGGTTGCGCCAGGTGGGCGAGGTGCCGTCCTCGAGGTCGGCGAGCCACACCTTCGCGCCGGAAGTCAGCGCGCGGCGGGTGGATGCCGTGTCGACCGGTCCGCTGATGATGACGCGGCGGTCCTCCAGGCCCGGGCCGGGGCCGGCCACCTGCCACTCGGCATCCTCGCGGATGTGGGCGGTGTCATCGGGGAACGCCGGGTCGTGGCCGTTGCCGATCCGGAAGTTCTGCCGCAGCCGGTCGGCGAGCCGGTCGCGGCGACGCCGGTCGAAGCGGTCGTGCAGCTCGGCGACGAAGGCAAGGGCGTCGGGGGTCAGGATGTGCGGGTGGTCCGCGGCGTTCGCACCCGACAGCTCGATGGTCGGGGAGTCGATGAGGAGAGTCATGATCGGATTCCTTCGTTCACGGTCGCTGCCGGGGTGGCTTGAGTCCACGATGGGTGAAGAATCCACCCCCGGATGACCGGATCGAATGTGAAGATTTGGCGATCTTCTGTTTCTGGGGAACAATCGGCTCCATGACAGAGCTCGACGAAGAGATCGACGCCCTCGCCCTCGGCCGCCGCATCCGGGGCCTGCGCACCGCGCGCGGCATGACCCTCGACGACCTCGCCGCGGCGATCGGCCGCGCGCCCAGCCAGTTGTCCATGATCGAGACCGGCAAGCGCGAACCGAAGCTCACGCTGCTGCAGGCGATCGCCCGCGCGCTGGGCGCGAGCCTCGACGACGTCCTCGAGGCGCAGCCGCTCGACGAGCGCGGCGAGGCTGAGCTCGCCCTCGAGCGCGCGATGAAGGGGCAGACGTTCCAGGCGCTCGGCATCGCCCCGTTCCGCATCGGCAAGACCGTGCCCACCGAGGCGCTGCAGGCGATGCTCGCCCTGCACCGGGAGATCGACCGGCTCCGCGACGAGCGCGCGGCGACCCCCGAGGAGGCGCGGCGTGCGAACGTCGAGCTGCGCCGCCTCATGCGGTCGAAGGACAACTACTTCGAAGACCTCGAGGCGCAGGCCCGGGGCATCCTCGACGCCATTGATCACCCGGGTGGTCCGCTCACCCAGCGCGGGGCTTCGGATATCGCTGCCCACCTGGGGTTCTCGATCCACTACGTGCCCGATCTCCCGCAGACCACCCGCAGCGTCGCCGACCTGCGCAACGGGCGTCTGTATCTGTCGAGCCGGCTGACTCGCTCGGACCCGCGCACGGCGGTGCTGCAGTCGCTGTCGAGCCAGATCCTCGGGCATGCGGAGCCGACCAGCTACGCCGACTTCCTGCGTCAACGGGTCGAGACGAACTATCTCGCGGGCGCCCTGCTCATGCCCGAGGCGCACGTCGTCCCGGTGCTGCAGGATGCCAAGAAGGACCGGGCGATCTCGATCGAGGATCTGCGCGACACGTACGCGGTGTCGTACGAGACCGCCGCGCACCGGTTCACGAACCTCGCCACGCGGCACCTCGGGCTCCGGGTGCACTTCCTGAAGGTGCACGAGTCGGGCACGATCACGAAGGCGTACGAGAACGACGACGTGAACTTCCCGACCGACCGCCTCGGGTCGATCGAGGGCCAGATGTGCTGCCGGAAGTGGACGTCGCGCGTGGTGTTCGACACCCCCGACAAGTTCAACCCGTACTACCAGTACACCGACACGGGCAACGGCACCTACTGGTGCACGGCTCGCGTGGAGGCATCCAGCGAAGGGGCGCACTCCGTCTCGGTGGGCGTGCGGTTCGACGACACGAAGTGGTTCCTCGGGCGCGACACCCCCAACCGAGGCGTTTCGAAGCACGCCGACGAGGTGTGCTGCCGCCGGGCGCCCGCAGAGCTCGAGGATGCCTGGCGCGCGGCATCCTGGCCGAACGTGCGCACGCCGCGCACACTGCTCGCGACTCTTCCGACCGGGGCGTTTCCCGGGGTGGATGCCACGGACGTCTACGAGTTCCTGCAGGCCCACGCCCCGGCGTGAGTCGAGGGCTCTTGCCTCGGATGTCAGTGAACATGCGTTCGAATAGGTGCTGGCTGGTGTCGTAGTTCTGTACTAGTGTGGGGGTATGGACGATCCGGTTGACTCGTGGCTTTCGGAGGAGGAGTGCGGGTGGGTGGCGCCGGTTCCGGATGCGCTGGATCTGGTGGCGGATGCGGACATGCTGGTGTGTGTGCGGGCCGCGGAGCGGTTGCAGCGGATCGAGTGGTACCGGCGGGAGGCGGTCGCGGACGCGGCACGGCATGGGCTGGGGCGGGATGTCGCGGAGCGGTCGGCCCGGTTGGAGTTGGCGTGCGTGCTGCGGATCGGGGAACACGCCGCGGGGGTGCTGCTGGGCCG
>NZ_JTDK01000008.1 GCF_000802305.1 Microbacterium mangrovi
GACAACGGCATCGAAACTCCGATCAATCGGTGTGCGAGAGGAACTCGGCGGTGGCGTCGTCGAACGACGCGCCCTCGCGGTGCGCCCACAGCGCGAAGGCGGCGGCACCGAAGGCGGTGCCCTCCTCGACAGTGTCGAGGCGGATGTCGGGGAGGATCTCGGCGCGGGCACGGACGACGCTGCGCATCGACGCCCATCCCCCGGTCAGGACGGTGGAGGTCGGCGCCGGCACCTCGCGGTGCATGACGGCGAGGAGCTCCTCGCACAGGTCGTTGCCGTGCTGCAGCGCGGCGATGAACAGCTCGGCGGGCGACAGGTTGTCGCTGCGCGCCGTAATCCGCAGCACACCGTCGCGATTCTCGCCGCCGCGCACCTCGAGCGCGTCGTCGACGAGGTTGCCGCCGGTGGACAGGGCCATCACGGCGGCGTCGAGGCGCTCGCGGCCGGCGGCGTCGGTCACCCCGACCAGCTGCAGCATCCGGCGCATGAGCAGACCGGCCTTGGTACCCGCCAGCAGTGCGTGCAGCCCCGGCAGCGGGTAGCGGCCGGTGGTGATGCCGGCCGCGGCGAGCCGCTCGCGGGCGGCGAAGGTCAGCGGCTCGGCGCTCAGCTGCACGAGGGCCTCGGCGGTGCCGATCGAGTCGTACAGCTGGTGACCGCGGGTGGCCCCCGCGGCGGCCGCCGAGACGAGGTGGTCGTGGCCGGCGATCGTCAGCACCGCGCCGCGGAACGGAGCGGGCACGCGGTCGGCGGTGATGGTGCCGATGGGTCGTCCAGCGTCGACGCGGGCGCCGAGGATGCCGGCATCCTCGCGTCCGAGCTGCTGCAGTGCCGCCGCCCACGGCTCGCCGGTGTCCTGGTCGATGAGTCCCGTGCGGGAGACGAGAGAGCTCTCGGCGACGCGCGGCGCGCCGAGGCGGTGCGCGATGAACTCCGGCAGATTGAGGAAGGTGGCATCCGTCAGGTCGATGCCGCGCGCCTGCAGGTGCCGCAGTTTCGAGAACGAGGCCATCGGCCCCACGGGAAGCCCCGTGGTCCCGGGGAAGGCGGCGCGGAACTCCTCGCCGGTCGCGGCCATCTCGTCTGCTCCGCGGGGGTCGAACCATGCCATGACCGGGGCCTTCGCCGCGCCCGCCGGGTCGAGGACGACCCCGGCCTCGGCCATGCCCGACGTGCCCGCCGCGACGATGCGGTACGGCCCGCGGGCGGCGAGCGTCGCGTCGAGTTCATGCGTCAGCGCGATGACCAGGTCGATGAGGGTCTCGGCGGCGAACTCGGCGCGTCCGCCGTCGAGGTCGGTCCACGGCGTGCGCCGGCTCGCGACCGCGACCCCGGTGCCGTCGAGGCGTGCCGCGAGCACCTTGACGCTCGTGGACCCGACGTCGATCCCGGCGACGTACTCGGTCATCGCCCGACCCCGGCCGGCCAGCCGACGCCGGGGCCGGCGACGAGGATGCCGGCATCCCCCTCGACGTGCCAAGCGCCGAAGTCGTGCGGCACCGCGTACACCTCGCCTCGGCTGACGGCGACGTCCCCGCCGCGGCCCACGAGGCGTCCCGCGCCGTCGGCCACGAGCACCACGCCGAACCCCGCCTCGACGGGGTCGGACGCCGCAGACGCGGTCGCCGCCGTCTGCCGCAGCCGGAAGAACGGGTCCGCGACGGCGGACAGCACCCGCTCGACGCGTGTCGTCGGACCACCGGAGCGGGTGACGACCTGCGCCAGCAGCTCGGCACCGAACGCCTCGGTCGAGACGGCCGGCATCACGGCGTCGAACCCCAGGTCGAGGTGCGATTCCTCGCGGGTCGACGTGGTCACCGACCACTCGAGCAGGATCGAGAAGTCGGTGGGCTCCTGCACCTCGGCGACGAAGATGCCGCCGTCGATGGCGTGCACGGTGCCGGCCGGCACCACGACGCCCATGCCCGGCTCGGCCTCGATGCGGTTCATGTGGTCGAGCATCCACTCGCCGTCCTGCGCGTCACGACGACGGTCGAGCTCGTCGCGGTCGACCGGCTGCCGCCACCCGAGGTGGAACGCGCTGCCCGGTTCGGTGTCGAGCACGAACCACGCCTCGGTCTTGCCGTACGGGCAGTCCAGGTGCGCGGTCGCGAACGGGCGGTCCGGGTGCACGTGGACGGGGAGGCGCTGCCGGGCATCCAGCAGCTTCACCAGCACGCCCACGTCGCCGGCGGCGGCATCCGCCGTTCCGACCCAGGCCTCGGGATCGGCGGCCACCAGGTCGCGCAGCAGCGTCCCGTCCTCGGTGCGCGACAGGCCGACGCCGGGCTCGCCGAACCGGTGGGTGGTGGAGGCCAGCCACTCCTCGGGCTGGTGGTCGCTTGTCACCGTGGCTCCGCGCAGGGCCGCGATGCGGTCGCCGCCGCGGTAGAAGTGCTGCACGGGAGCGGGCGGGATGCGCTGCGGGGTCGCCGGTGACATGGGGCCATAATAGGGGGCATGTCACCGGTGTCACAAGGGGCTGTCCGCCGGGCACGACGATGGCTAGCATGACTCGCAGCAGCGCTCCCGAACCTGTCGGGAGCCGTCTCGAAAGGAACGGTTTCCGTGGCATCCTTCCGCCTCAACCGACTCTTCAATCCGGCCTCCGGCCGGGCACTCGACGTCGCCGTCGACCACGGGTTCTTCGGTGAGCCGAGCTTCCTCGGCGGCATCGAGCGGATGTCGCACGTGCTCGACGTGCTCGTCGAAGCGAACCCCGACGCCGTCCAGCTGACGATGGGCCAGGCTGCCAAGCTGCAGTCCCGTCCCGGCCGCCACAAGCCGGCCCTCGTGATGCGAACGGATGTCGCGAACGTCTACGGCAATCCGCTCGACGAGCACATCTTCAGCCACCACCTGCCGCACGCGATCGAGGAGGCCGTGCGGCTGGATGCCGTCGCCGTCTGCGCGAACCTCATGCAGCTGCCCGGGCGTCCTGAGATCCGCGAGGCGAACATCCTCTCGATCATGGAGCTGCGTCGCGAGGCAACGCGCTTCGGGATGCCGCTCATGATCGAGCCGCTCGTGATGCAGGACAACGCCGCCGCCGGCGGTGGCTACATGGTCGACGGCGACCTCGACAAGATCGTCGCGCTGGTGCGGCAGGCCGCCGAGCTCGGCGCCGACCTCATCAAGGCCGACCCGTGCGACGACATCGCGCAGTATCACCGGGTGATCGAGGTCGCCGACGGCGTCCCCGTGCTCGTGCGCGGCGGCGGCCGCGTCGACGACCGCACCCTGCTGGAGCGGACGGCACGCGTGCTGGATGCCGGGGCATCCGGAATCGTCTACGGACGAAACGTCGTCCAGCACGAGAACCCCGCCGGGATCACCGCGGCGCTGATGGGGATCCTGCACGACGGCCTGTCGGTGGATGCCGCGCTCGCCCTCGTCTCCGAGGACGCCCGATGAGCGCCCGCGAGGTCGGCGTCGCGATCGTCGGCGGAGGACTCATGGGCCGCGAGATCGCGGCCGCGATCCAGCGCTGGCCGGCTCTGATCGACCACCCGGTGCGTCCCCGCCTGCGCGCGGTGTGCGACATCGACCCGGCGGCGCTGGAGTGGTTCGACCAGATCGAGTCGGTCACGCAGACGACTACCGACTACCACGACCTGCTCGCGAACCCCGACGTCGACGTCGTGTACGTCGCCGTGCGCCACGATCTGCACGAGCAGATCTACACCGACGTGATCCGGGCCGGCAAGGACCTGCTCGCCGAGAAGCCGTTCGGCATCGACCGGGCCGCGGCGAAGGCGATCCTGTCGACCCTCGCCGAACACCCGGAGAGCTTCGTGCGGTGCTCCAGCGAGATGCCGTTCTTCCCCGCCGCGCAGCGCGCGATCGACTACGTGCGCTCGGGGGCGCCCGGACGCATCATCGAGGTGCGCAGCGCCTTCCTGCACTCCAGCGACCTTGATCCGGGGAAGCCCGTCAACTGGAAGCGCCAGGCGAAGTTCTGCGGGCAGGCGGGCGTCATGAACGACCTCGGGCTGCATGCCTGGCACGTCCCGCTGCGACTCGGGTGGGAGCCGGAGACGCTGACCGCCGTGCTGCAGGACCTGGTGCCGACGCGTCCCGGGCCGGACGGCGATCCGGTCGTCTGCGACACGTGGGAGAACGCGACCGTGCACGGCTGGGTTCCGGATGCCGCGGGCGGCTTTCCGCTGACGGTCGAGACCAAGCGCATCGCGCCCGGCTGCAAGAACACCTGGGTCTTCGAGGTGATCGGCATGGACGGCGGCGTGCGGTTCTCCACCGCGAACCCCAAGCGCTACGAGGTCTTCGGGCTCGTCGACGTGCCCGGCACCGGGCGCGAGCAGTCCTGGCAGGCGGTGGAGGCGGGCAGCCAGTCGGTGTGGCCGACCGTCACCGGCGGCATCTTCGAGGCCGGCTTCTCGGACGCCATCCTGCAGATGTGGGCCGCGTTCCTCGCCGAGCGCGCCGGCGCCCTGGGCGACCGGTTCGGTACGGCGACCCCCGCCGAGGCCGCCCGGACCCATGAGCTGTACGCGGCGGCGGCCGAGGCCCACGAGACCGGACGCCGCGTGCAGCCGGCCGCGGTGTGAGCGCACCGTTGAACCCGCCCATCGTGACGGATCGGCCCGGCGCGGAGCCCTATTCCGCGCGGCGTCGCTCGCGCGTATCCTGGGCCGCGCGGAGCATCCGTCCTGGGGCGCCTGGGGAGGCGATCGGATGCCGTCCGCACTGGGGAAATGGGGGACGCCATGAACGCTCTGCCGATCGTCTACTGCCGCGGGTACGCGGGGCCGACGAGCACGATCGACACCTCGGTCGACGACCCGTTCTACGGGTTCAACCTCGGCGCGACGCACTCCCGGGTCAACGGCGACGGCAACCCGCGGTTCTATCAGTTCGAGGGCCCGATGCTGCGGCTCATCTCGGAGCAGGGCTACACGGTGCCCGTGCACGGCAGCCAGACGGAGTTCCTCGCCGAGGCGGCACCGGACACCCTCGACCCGAAATCCATCTGGATCAGCCGTTTCTACGACGCGGCATCCACGACGTGGAACCCCGACGACGCCGCCCATCATGAGAACGTGTTCCAGCGCCTCATCTCGGGCATCCACGATCACTTCACCGCCGACGGGTTCGACATCGAGCGGGCGGCGGCCGAGCTCTACGACCTGGTGGTCGCGGTCATCGACAAGACCGAGGGCGCGGACAGGGTCAACATCGTGGCCCACTCCATGGGAGGCCTCGTCGCCCGGTGCATGATGCAGAAGATCTGCCCGCAGAAGGGCAAGGCCGCGAAGGACCTGGTCGCCCGGTTCTTCACCTACGCCACCCCGCACGGCGGGATCGAGTTCACCGGGGGCGTGCTGAACTGGGCGATGGACACCTTCGGGCCGGCCGGCGGAGACATCTTCTCGCCGCCGAAGATGTACGGGTACCTCACGCCGGGCAAGAAGTGGGGCGACCTGCCCCCGGATCCGGCCGCGTGGGACCCCCGCGTGATCCCCGCCGACGTGCTCGACGTGAACGACGTGTTCTGCCTGATCGGTACGGACTACAAGGACTACGACGCCACCAAGTACATCGTCGGCCCGCAGAGCGACGGACTCGTGCGGATCGGCAATGCGTACGTGAAGAACGCGCACCGCGCGTTCGCGTACAAGTCGCACTCGGGCCGGTACGGCGAGGTGAACTCCGAGGAGGGATACCAGAACCTCCAGCGCTTCCTGTTCGCCGACTGGCAGGTCGACGTGGGGCTGGTCGGGCTCGCGGCGGAGGATCCGGGAGCGCAGGACGGGGATGTCGCGTGGCAGGCGGACCTCAGCCTCGCCGTGCGGGGCCTGTCCGTGCTCATAACCCAGCAGTCGGCCGCGCACGACAACCCGATCCAGCTCAGCAAGGAGCTCGCGCTCGGCAAGGGGATCGGGGATTCGCCGGACACGCCCGTCCCCCTGGTCAGCACGTTCCTGTTCAAGAAGGAGCCGCCGGTGGACCTCCCCGCGACGACGGTGACCGCCGCCGGAGACTCCCCGACGGCCGCGGACGACGGAGCACCGGATGCCGGCATCCTCGGGCTCGCCTCGATGTCGGCGGTGGAGACGCTGTCGCGGTACGCCCTGAGCCTGAAGGTGTACCAGGTCGCGACCAAGGCCACCGGCGCGTTCGACTTCACCGACAACCTCGAGCAGGTCGGCGACTGGAGCGACGTGCTCATCGTGGATGTCGGTTCCTCCGCCCCCGGGGCACCGTTCGGCGTGTGGTGGGGATGGAACAGCGAGATCGCGGGGTCGATCAGCGCGAAACCGCAGATGGACCACCTGCTGGGCGATGATGGCGTGATCGAGTTGCCCGCTCTGGCGAAGGCGCTGCCGATCTTTGGGGCCAAGGCGCAGCTGAAGATCACCGTGACTCGGCGCAGCCCCGTGCCGTGATGACGAAGAAGAAGGATGCGCCGGCGCCCGTTCATGTCGGGCGGCGGGTCACCGCCATCCTCTTCCTGCTGGCGCTCGCGGTCGGCGCGAGCTTCGTCATCACGAGCAGTCTTGCCGAGCTGCAGAGCGGCACGGCGCTGCAGAGGCCGCGGCACTCGGAGTTGGAGTCCTCGATCGCCGACTCCGCCGACGGCACATTGGCCGTCGACGCACATGTCGGCGGCAGGGTCGTGGCGACCTACATCCTGACGCTGCCCCGCACCGATCCACTGGTCGGGCTGGTCGAGAACGGCAGCTTCGCCGCGGCCGGCATCCCTCCGGAGGAGATCTTCGGCACCGTCGACGTCAACGCGTCCGGCCAATACGTGCCGACGTCGTGGGGACCGGTGACGACATCCGTGGGTCCGGATTCCGGACTCGCGCAGATCAGCGCCAACCTCACGACGCCGAAGTCCTCCCTGTCGACCCCGACCCGGCTCACCTTCTCTCTCCCGCGGAACAGCACGCTCTCCCTGCACACCTCGGACTGGTCGATCTCGGCGGTCTCTCCGGTCCACGGCGTGGCGGTGCAGACGAAGTCCTCCTTGACCGTCGAGCAGGCAGCCGACTCCGGCGGCGACCTGCTCGAGGTCACCCTCGCGAGCGCCGCCCGACCGCCGACGTCCGCATCCGACTACTCGTTCGGAGCGCAACTCGGTTCGTTCGGGATCTGGCTCATTCGATCGGTCCTCGTGATCCTCCCGTGGTCCGCGTTCTGGCTTGCCCTGCGCCGCTGGCGGGGCCGCGGTGCGTGGCCGGCGCAGCGCCCGCGACCGATCGAGTGGGACCGGTCGGGCCGGATCATCGTCGCCCTCGCCCTGTTCCTGCTCGTCGAGGGAATCAGCTGGATCGACTCGGCGGTGTACTGGGCGACGGTGCCGCTGCAGCCCGCGATCGGGTTCTGGGCCGGCTCCCCCATCGCCGCGGCCACGGCCCTCCTCGTCGTGATCGCCTGGGGGCTGTGGGTCCCCCAAAGCGACGACGCGCCGAGTGTCCGATGGCTGCCCGGCCTGATCGCTGCACTGATCGTCCTGTCCGCGATCGCCGTCGTCGGCGGCATCTCCCTCCTGTATCCGCTTGAGCCGGCGACCGACGACGTCGGACGGCTCGGCGGCGCACGATGGGTTTTCGGCATCACGGCCGTGGTGTGGGCTGCCGTCTGCATCGGGCTTCTCACCGTGTTCCGCGCGCGATACCGGGTGTGGGGCGGGATCGCCTCCGGCGCGAGCGGCCTCATCGCGGGGGCAGCCCAGATCGGCGGCACCTTCCCGCAGGTCGCGGAGAAGATCCTGGTGGCGTTCATCGGGGCGGCGCTGCTTTCGTTGCTCACGCGATACGTCGTTCGAGCCGTCGATCCCGGCGGTCCCGGATGGAGGGCCGCCGCGATCGCCGGCGCAGTGGGTGCCGCCGCGCTTCTCGCTCTCCTGCCACGCAATTTCCAGGACCTCGGCGGCGCTGCGTTCGACGCCGTCACCCTGGGCTACATCCTGGAGACCGTCACCGGCATCGCCCTGACTGTGCTGATCACCGCGGGGGCGATCTCCGCCGGAAGGGCGCCGCGTCCCTGGGTCTGGTTCGCGGGCGCGATCATCGGTGGCGTCGTCTTCCTCCGCTGGCAGGCGCTTCCGGCCGGCGTCCCCCTCGCCCTCCTGGTCGGCGTCCCCCTCTTCCTGTGGATCGCCTACCGGAGGTGGACATGGGACGGGACGCTCACGGGCGATCCCGCGTCGATCGCACGCGACTCATCGAACTTCGTCGATACGGCGAGCCGCCGCAGACTGACGCGAGACTACGCCAACGCAGTTCGCCGGAAAGTCGCGTCCGCCGACGCCACCGTGGATGAGGCTCCGCCGGGCGGCAGCGGTCTCCTGCCTTCTCAGCTGCGGGCCAAGCGCGAGCTCGGACTCGGCTGGGGCGGCACGGCCGATGCCTGGCAGCGCGCCTGGCAGGGCACTCTCGTCGGCCTGATCGTCGCCTTTCCGCTGGCGCTTCCCTACTTCACCAGCACCCTGGACCAGCTCAGCCGGAACGACGGCGTCCGGATGCTGTCCGGGCTGATCGACATCGTCTTCGTGTTCCGCTTCCCGCTCTACGGCTTCGCCTTCGGCCTGCTGTTCCCGATGCTGCGGGGCGCGGGCGGCATGGAGAAGGCCGTCCGGCTGCTCATCGTCCTCGCCATCACCGAGTCGGTGTTCATCCTCATCCCGTTCAACGACAGCGGATCGATGCGCAGCGCACTCCTCCTGCGGCTCGTGCAGCTTCTCGCCGTCTTCATCTCGCTCGGAGTCTGGTTCGATCTCAGATCGCTGCGCACCGCCGGCCGCGGGCTCGACCAGCTCGGGGACCTGTACAACGTCAACCGGCTCACACTGTGGTCATCCGGGGCGGCCCTGACCGTGCTGACCGCGGTGCTGACGAGCATGCTCGCCCCGGTCGCCACGACGCTTCTCCACGACCTGCTCCCGCCCAAGCCGCCCCCGGCGACGTCGGTCCCGGTCGACGGGAATTGAGAAGGAACGCTCAGCAGGGGCTGAGGAGCGCGTCGCGAAGGTCGCCCTCGATGCCGGGCACGGCATCCACCGGAACGGCGAGCGCGAGCAGCGACCGGCTGAAGTAGTTGCGCACCCCCGCGGCGAGGGTGATGTCGACGATCTGGCGATCGGTGAAGCCGACGTCGCGGAGCGCCTGGGAGTCGGCATCCGTCATCGCGGCGGCATCCGTCGACATCTTCTCGGCGTAGGCCATCACCGCGACGTCCGCGGCATCCAGATCCGCGTCGCGGTAGTCGCGGCCGAGGCGGGCGAGCTGGTCCTCGTCCATCAGGTCGGCGCGCAGCGTCTTGCGGCCGTGCGCGAGCAGGCAGTGTTGCGACTGGATGGCGCGCGCCGCGCCGAGGGTCGCGAGTTCGTACACGCGCACCCCGATCGAGGGGACGATCGTGCGCACCAGCGCCTCGAACGCCGCGTGCGCCTCCGGGTTGATGGCCATCGCCCGGGTGTATCCGAACACGAAGCCGTCGGAGGCGAGGTCGCCGGCGTACATGTCGGCGGCGTGCCCGTCGACCTCGTCGGGGGCGGGTGGGGTGACGATCATGACTCCTCCTCGGGGCGACGATGCCCAGACCGGCCGAAAGGGTCGGCATCCCTCAGTGTGGACCCTTCGCCGCCGGGCGTCGAGAGGGTGAGAGGGCGCACCCGACGATGTGCGGATGCACGCCGCGAACAGAGGCTTGAGTTTCGTCAATATCTTCGATAGAGTGACTGTGGGCGTTGATTCGCAGCAGTTGCTTCCCCTTGAGAAGATGAAGGTGGCGGGAAGCGTAGATCTCTCAAAGGATTTCGCATGTCTGCGCCTCATTCACCTCACGCCAACGGTCGGGTTCCGCTGACTCCCGCACTGGCGCGATTGAGTCGCGTGATCGACGAATTGGATGCCGGTCGACGCGACGCGGCTCGAACCTATGCACGACAGCTCGAACGGTTCGCCGCACTGATCCCGGTGGTGTCCGCCCGCCGCGAGGAGCGTGCCGCGGTCAGCGACCGGAGCAGTCGGAAGGTGTGGCTCGCCGAACGCGAGGTGGTCGCCGATGTCGCGGCGACCCTGCGGGTCAGCGAGCGGGTCGTGCAGGCCCGGATGTCGCGGGCACGACAGGTCGTGTCGGTGTTTCCTGCGGTGCATGCGGCGCTCATCTCCGCTGAGATCGATCCCGGCCACGCCGACGTGATCTGCGAGGCCGGGGCGGTCCTCGAGTCCGCCGATGTCGACGACGCGACGCGCGACGAGTACGCGGCGATCGGCGTCGCCGCCGCGGCGGGCGAGACGCCACCGCGTCTGCGGGGCATCCTCACCGCGGTCGTGTCCGCGCTGGTGCCCGAACAGGTCGAAGAGCAGGTGACGGATGCGGTTTCGCAGAGATGCCTTCGGGTGTTCGACCTCGCGCCCGGCCTGGCTCGGTTGACTCTCGACGGACCCACGGCGGAGATCCACGGCATCTACGATCGTGCGACGCAGCAGGCTCGTCGGATCCAGCAGTGGAACGACGAAGCCCCGGACGCCGACGCCGACGCGGCCATGGGTGCGGGTGCGGCCGCGACGACACCCGAACGAACCACGCCCCCGGCGGGAGGGGCGGTCGATGAGGGCACCGTGGTGGATGAGCGCACGCTCGAGCAGGTCCGTGCCGATGTGGTCATCGACACGCTGCTGACCGGAGCCCCGGCCGTTCCCGGGCGCACCGACGACGAGCGCGACGAGCTTGCCCGGATTCGCGCGACGGTTGTGGTCACGATTCCCGCGACCACGCTCGCCGGCACCACGCACAGTGGGGCGATCATTCCCGGTCACGGGCCGATCGACGAAACGACGGCGAAACGCCTGGCCGGTGACGCACCGATCTGGACCCGCGTCTTCACCGACCCGGTGACCGGCACGCCGGTGGCTGTCGACCGGTACAAACCGACGAGGGCGCAGCGCGACCTGCTCAAGGCACGCGACCAGCGTTGCCGGTTTCCGGGATGCCGGCGCCCGGCCGCGAGCTGCGACCTCGATCACAACCTCCGACATCGCGACGGCGGTCCGACCGCGCTGTGGAATCTCGCGCACTTCTGCACGGGCCACCACATCGTGAAACATCACACGGATTGGACGGTGGAGCAGATCGAAGGAGGCGTTCTGGTGTTCACCGGCCCGACCCGCCGCACGTACGTCGACCGGCCGCCGGGCATGAGCGCGTGCGCGCGTCCCGGCACTCGAAATGGAGCGGGCGCCGTCCGCTTCGAACCTGCGGACGGAGAGGAAGCCGCGGGGTTCTGACTGTGCCGCATGCGATGCCGGGTAGCTCGTGGACCAGCAAGCGGTTTCTGGGTCATCGTGCTGGCTTCGTGGGTGCAAGCTGCATCCAGCAGATCGTTCCGGAGGAAGCCGACTCACCCGCTTCGATGGTTACCCGCTACGGTTCTGTCGGTGGAGAAGGTGTGGATCGTTTATCACGACAGCGGCCCTGACAACAACATTTTGGGAGTGTTCGACAACCCTGAAGACGCGGAGGCGTACCAAGCTCAAGAGTGGCCCGAGTATGAGAACGGTGTGCTGCTGACCCCCTTTCCCGTTCCGTGGCGGGCGACTGACGGGGGAATGACAATCTTCATCGGAGATTGAGTTCTATGCCGAGCGTCATGGCATCACTCGTACCGATGACGCGTTCATTGATCTGGAAGCCCGAGCAGACAGGCCTTAAGCGACGATCAGCCGGGTCTGCCGCTGGTTGCCGCTACCTCGCCGTCCCCGCCATGCGGAGGGCAGCGTCCATGGCGGCCCGGGTGCGCGCCAGCACCGGTGCCGCGATGTTGGCGAGCGCGGTCACGGTGATCCCGGTCGCGGGGTCGTGGCGGCTGATGGCGGAGACGCCGTGGTCCGACCCCGACAGGACGAGGTGGGCGTCGTCGGTCCAGATCCCCCGCCCGTGCCCGCGGCCGTCGCCGGTGTCCGCCACGGTGGGCTCCGTCGCCAGCGCCCGCCACTGCCGGGACAGGATCACCCCGGCATCCAGCGCCCGCCAGAACCGGTGCAGGTCGCGGACGGTGGAGTGGGCGCCGCCGTCGCCGGATCCGACCACCGGAAGCTCGAAGACGTTCGTACGGCCGTCTTCGAGGTAGCCGGTCGCGGTGCCCGGCGGCAGGCGGTCCGACCGCGGGAATCCCGACTCCGTCATCCCGGCGGGCATGAACACCCGTCGCGCGACGAGTTCCGCGAAGGATGCCCCGCCGACCCGCTCGGCGATGACGGCGAGCACGACGTATCCGCTGTTGCAGTACGAGAAGCGCTCCCCCGCCGGGAACTTCGTCGGGAAGCCGTCGAGCATCGGCAGATAGGCGCCGGTCGAGTCGAGCGACTGCGCCGGCACCGACAGCGGGGCCAGGTCGTCGAGTTCTTCATCGAGGTAGTCGCCGATGCCGGACGTGTGGGTGAGCAGGTGGTCGACGGTGACGTCGTCGGCGATCGACGGGAGGTCGGGGCCGAGGATGCCGCGAGCGGTGGTGCCGAGGGCGAGGAGTCCCTCCTCAGCGAGGGACAGGATCGTGAGCGCCGTGAATGTCTTCGTGCCGCTCGCGAGACCGAACCGCGTCTCGGGAGTGTTCGGCGCGCCCGCCGTGCGATCGGCGAGCCCCATCGCCCACTCTCCCAGCACGTCGTCGCCGCGGCGAACGCTCAGCACCCCGCTGAAGCCGGCGAGGTCGGGTTCGAACCCCTCCATGCCCCGAACTCTAGCCGGGTAGTTTGGTTCCCCGTGGGTGGTGTGCTGACGGGATTCGGGATCATCTCCTTCGTGATCCTCGTCGGCTACCTCGCCGGACGCTTCCAGGTCGGCGGCGCGAACGCGGCGAACGTGCTCAACCGCCTGGCGTTCTTCATCGCCACACCGGCACTGCTGTTCGTCACCCTCGCGCACGCCGACCTGAAGATCGTCTTCTCCGCCCATCTGGTCGTCGCGGGGGTGTCCGCGGCGGTCGCGGCCGGCATCTTCGTGCTCGCCTCGCGGATCGCGTTCCCGAAGCCGGCCACCACCACCGCGATCGGGGCGCTCGGCGCGAGCTACGTCAACGCCAACAACATCGGGCTGCCCGTGGCCGTCTACGTGCTCGGCAGCGCGTCGTTCGCGGTCCCCGTGCTGCTGTTCCAGCTGATCTTCTTCGCCCCCGTGGCCCTCACCGTGCTCGACGTCACGTCGCGCGGCCAGGCATCGATCCGCACCATCCTCACCCAGCCGCTGCGCAACCCGATGATCCTCGCCTCCGCCGCCGGCATCATCGTGGACCTCGCGGGCTGGCAGCTGCCCTCGGCGGTCTACGAGCCGTTCGTCCTGCTCGGCGGCGCGGCCGTTCCGATGGTCCTCCTCGCGTTCGGGATGTCGCTGCACGGCGCCCGCCCGCTGCGAACCCGGAGCAGCCGCACCGACATCATCGTCGCCGTGGTCGTCAAGTCCGTGGTGATGCCCGCGATCGCGTTCGTCGTGGCGCACGTCGTGCTCGGTGTCCACGGCCACGAGCTGTTCGCCATGGTCGCGCTGGCCGCGCTTCCCACCGCCCAGAACGTCTACAACTTCGCGGCCCGGTTCGAGCAGGCGGTGGATGTCGCCCGCGACGTGGTGCTGGTCACCACGATCGCGGCCATCCCGGTGCTGCTCGTCGTGGCGGCGGTCTTCGCCGGCTGACGTCCGGCCCGCGCCGGCCGTCAGAGCGGCACGTCGACCAGGTCCGCCAGCCGAGCGCGGTGTGCGCCCGGCGTTCCGAGACCGATCTGGTCGGCCTTGGCCCGCTTCAGGAAGAGGTGGGTGGGATGCTCCCACGTCATGCCCATTCCGCCGTGCAGCTGCACCGCCTCCTCGGCGGCGCGCACCGCGACGTCGCTGACGAAGGACTGCGCGACACTCGCCGCCACGGCGGCATCCGGATCGTCGTCTGCCAGGGTCGCCGCGGCGTACCGGGCGGCGGACGCCGCCAGCTCGAGGTCGGTGTACAGGTTCGCGAGGCGATGCTTGAGCGCCTGGAATCCGCCGACCACCCGACCGAACTGACGACGCACCTTGAGGTACGCGACGGTCGTCTCCAGGCACCACTGCGCGACCCCGAGCTGCTCGGACGCCAGCAGCGCCGCGCCCGCATCGAGCGCTCCGGCGACGGCGGCCGCGGCATCCTCCTGCACCAGCCGGGCCGGAGTCGCGTCGAAGGCGACGTCCGCGACCTGCCGGGTCATGTCGAGCGACGTCACGGGCCGGATGCCGGCATCCGACGCCGAGACCGCGTACAGCGCCGCGGTCCCCTCCGTCCGAGGCACGGCGACAAGCAGCACGTCCGCGTCGATCGCGCCGGCGACGCTGCGCACCGAACCGGTGAGCCGGTCGTCCCGCTCGGTCACCCCGGGCAGCGCGCCGCCGGGGGCCAGGGAGAACGGCACCGCGAGCGCGGCCGTCGTGCGCCCCGCCGCGAGGTCGCCGAGCAGTTCGTCCCCGGAGGCGACGAGGGCCGTGGTCGCCACGACGGAACTCGTGAGGAACGGCACGGGTGCGACCGCCCGGCCGAGTTCTTCCAGCACCACCGCGGCCTCGCGGGCAGATGCCCCGGCACCCCCGAACTCCTCGGGCACCAGGAGGCCCGCCAGCCCGAGATCGCCGCCGAGCGCCGCCCACAGCGGACCGACGAGGCTGCGATCGCAGTCGGCCACGGCGATCACCGCGGCCGGGCGGCACCGCTCTGCCAGAAGGTCGCGCACGGGAGAACGCAGGTCGTCCTCGAGCTCGGTGTAGAGCAGGTTCGCTTCGCTCACTTCTCCAGGTCCTTCCACGGGACGTCCTTGTCGACGCGCGGTTCGGCCGGCAGACCAAGGATCCGCTCGGCGATGATGCCGCGGAGGATCTCGGACGTGCCGCCCTCGATCGAGTTGCCCTTCGCGCGCAGGTATCGGTAGCCGGCGTCCCGCCCGCCGAAGTCGACGCCGTCGGGGCGCACCATCGTCCAGTCCTCGTACCGCAGGCCGTCCGCCCCGAGCAGCTCCAGCTCGAGCCCGGACAACTGCTGGTTGAGGTCCGCGAACACCAGCTTCAACGCCGCACCCTCGGGCCCGGGGCGCCCGGCGGCGAGCTTCTGCCGGAGGCGCTGACCGGCCAGGCGCGCCGCTTCGCTCGTGACCCACAGCCGCAGGAGCCGGTCGTGCAGCTCGGGCGTGCGCAGCTCCGGATGCTCGCGCCAGGCCCGCGCGGCCAGGCCGATCATCCCCGCCTCGCGTCCGACGAACAGGCCGCCGATCGCGACGCGCTCGTTGCCGAGGGTCGTCATAGCCACAATCCAGCCCTGCCCGACGTCGCCCAGCCGGTTCGCATCCGGGATGCGCACGTCGGTGAGGAACACCTCGTTGAACTCGGCCTCCCCGGTGATCTGCCGCAGCGGCCGCACGTCAACGCCCGGGGCGGTCATGTCGACGACGAAGTAGGAGAGGCCCTGATGCTTGGGGACGGCGGGATCGGTGCGCGCGACGAGGATCGCGAACCGGGCGAGGTGCGCGACCGAGGTCCACACCTTCTGGCCGTTCACCACCCAGTCGTCGCCGTCGCGCACCGCCCGCGTCGACACGTTGGCGAGATCGGACCCGGCGCCGGGCTCGCTGAACAGCTGGCACCAGATGTCCTCACCCGTCCACAGCGGACGGAGGAAGCGCTCCTTCTGCTCCGGAGTCCCGAAGGCGAGGATCGTCGGCGCCGCCATGCCGAGCCCGATGCCGTTGCGGTGCTCCGGGTCGTTGCCGGGCGCCCCGGCGGCCGCGAACGCCTCGTCGACCTCGGCCTGCCAGTCGCGCGTCAGGCCCAGGCCGCCGTGCCCTTCGGGGAAGGAGATCCAGGCGAGCCCCGCGTCGTAGCGGGCGCGCAGGTAGTCGAGGCGGGCCGTCGAGGTCGGATCGTGCGCGGCGAGGAAGTCGCGCACCCGGATGCGCAGCTCGTCCTGGTCGATGGTCATGCTCGTTCCTCCCGGGCGCGGGCCTGGCGGCGCAGCTCGGCGCGCGCCAGGGAGTCGAGGTGGACCTCGTCGGGTCCGTCGGCCAGGCGCAGGGTGCGGATGGCCGCGTAGCCTTCGGCCAGCGGGAAGTCCTGCGACACCCCGCCGGCGCCGAACAGCTGCACGGCGTCGTCCAGGATCCCCTGCACGACCCGCGGCGTCGCGATCTTGATGGCCTGGATCTCGGTGTGCGCGCCGCGGTTGCCGACGGTGTCCATCAGCCAGGCCGTCTTCAGCACGAGCAGGCGCAGCTGCTCCACCTGCACGCGGGCCTCGGCGATCCGCTCCCGGACCGTCCCCTGCTCCGCGAGGGCGCGGCCGAAAGTGACGCGGGAGTCTGCGCGTTCGCACATCAGCTCGATGGCCCGCTCGGCCAGGCCGATGGCGCGCATGCAGTGGTGGATGCGCCCGGGCCCCAGCCGCGCCTGGGCGATGGCGAACCCCATCCCCTCCCCGGCGATGAGGTGGGATGCCGGCACCCGCACGTCCTCGAAGACCACTTCGGCATGCCCGCCGTGTTCGTGGTCGTCGTAGCCGAACACCCGCATGGCGCGCACGATGCGCACGCCCGGCGTCTCGCGCGGCACGAGGATCTGCGATTGGCGGCGGTGCCGCTCGGCGTCCGGATCCGTCTGGCCCATGACGATGAAGACCCGCGCGTTGGGGTTCATCGCGCCGGTGATGAACCACTTGCGACCGTTGATCACGTAGTCGTCGCCGTCGCGGACGATGGAGGTCTCGATGTTCGTGGCATCTGACGAGGCGACCGCAGGTTCGGTCATCGCGAACGACGAGCGGATGTCGCCGGCCAGCAGCGGTCGCAGCCACCGTTCCTTCTGCTCGTCCGTGCCGAACTCGTTCAGCACCTCCATGTTGCCGGTGTCGGGGGCGGCGCAGTTGAACACGGCCGGGGCGAGCTGGAGCAGGCGGCCGGTGATCTCCGCGAGCGGGGCGTACTGCAGGTTCGTGAGCCCCGCGCCGTCCTCCCCGGGAAGGAAGAGGTTCCACAGCCCGCGGGCCTTCGCCTCGGCCCGCAGCTCCTGCAGCACGGGCACCGAGTCCCACGCCCAGCGGTCCTCGAGCTCGTCCAGCTGTCGACGGAACGTCGGCTCGGCGGGCTCGATGCGGGTGCGGGTGAACTCGAGCAGGGCCTCGCGGACCTCGAGGGTGCGCGCGTCGTACTGGAAGTCCATGCGTTCTCCGTCCTCTGCCTTCAGTCCAGCGCGTCCAGGCCGCTCTGCAGCACGGGCTCCGTGAGCTCGCCGATGCGGGCGAAGCCGTCACCCACGGTCTGGCCGTGCACCGATCGGTAGTGGATGCCCTCCACGATGCCGGCGAGCTTGAAGGATGCCAGGGCGAGGTAGAAGCCGAACCTCGACAGGTCGCGGGAGCTGCGCGCCTCGTACCGGTCGATGCTCTCGGATTCGGAGAGGAACCCCGGCGCGAGGTTCGCGTCGGCGACGATCGCCCCGCCGGCCCGGGCCAGGCGGTCGTAGACGAGCATCAGGGCGAGGTCGGTGAGCGGGTCGCCGAGGGTCGCCATCTCCCAGTCGATCACCGCCGCCGGGCGATCCTGCGCGTCGATGAGCACGTTGTCGAGGCGGAAGTCGCCGTGCACGATGCCCGCGGCGCCGTCGGCCGGCACGTCCGCGGCGAGGCGTCGGTACAGCTCGTCGGCCGCCGGCAGCTCGCGCGAGTGCGAGGCATCCAGCTGCTTCTTCCATCGCTCGACCTGACGGACGAGGAACCCGTCGGGGCGACCGAAGTCGCCGAGGCCGACGTCTCCCGGCACGACCTCGTGGAGGTCGGCGAGCGTGTCGACCACGCGCTCGGAGACGGCGCGCGTACGGTCTGCTCCGAGCGACGCGAGCTGCGCGGCCCGCGTGAACGCGGTGCCCACGACCCGCTCCATGACGGTGAACGGCGCCCCGATCACGTCGGCGTCCGCGCAGAACGCGATCATCCGCGGCACCGGCACGGTGCTGCCGGCGAGCGCCGACATGACCCGGTACTCGCGCGCCATGTCGTGGGCGGTCGCCAGCACGTGGCCGAGGGGCGGCCGGCGCACGATCCACCGGTGCGAGCCGTCGGTGACGTCGTAGGTGAGGTTCGATTTGCCGCCGACGATGAGGGTCGCCGTCACCTCCGGGCCGGCATCCGGAATCGTCGCGTGAAGCCAGGATCCGAGCCGCTCGGGATCGAGCCCGGGAACGGGGTCGCTCACCGGCTCGTCCCCAGGGACTCGCCGGTCCCGAGGGTGGCGCCGCCGTCGATGACGAGCGTCTGGCCGGTGATCCAGCCGGCGTCGTCCGAGAGCAGGAACGCGACGACGCTGCCGACGTCGTCCGGAACGCCGAGGCGCCCCAGCGGATACGCCTGCGCGACCTCGGCCTCGCGGCCCTCGTAGAGCGCCCGTGCGAAGTTCGTCTTCACCACGGCCGGGGCGACCGCGTTGACGCGGATGCCCGGGCCGAGCTCGACCGCCAGCTCCTCGGTGAGGTGCACGAGGGCGGCCTTGCTCACCCCGTACATGGCGATCATCGGCGCGGCGCGGACCGCGGCGACAGACGCGATGTTCACGATCGAGCCGCCGTGGTCCCGCATCCAGGCGGCCTCCGCCTTCTGCACCCACGTGAGTGCCGCGATGACGTTGACCTCCAGGATCCTGCGCGCGGCGCCCGGGTCGAGCTCGAGGAGCGGGCCGTAGGCCGGGTTGATGCCGGCGTTGTTGACCAGCAGGTCGGCGCTGCCGAACTCCTCGATCGCGATGCGGATCGTCTCGTCCTGGTGGGCCGGGTCGTCGGCCTTGCCCGCGACGGACCGCGCCCGGGCGCCGAGGGCGGACGCGGCATCCGTCAGGGCTTGTTCACCGCGCGCGGTGATGACGACGTTCGCACCCTCGGCGACGAGGCGCTCCGCGACGGCGAAGCCGATTCCGCGGCTCGCGCCCGTGACGATCGCGGTCTTTCCGGCCAGCCCGTTCACGACGAGCGGCGGATGGTCGCGGTGATGCGGGCATCGAGCATGGGCGGCTCCTGTCGTCGTGACGCGCCCGGATCGGGCGTGCGTGATTCGAGGATGCCCTGCGCATCGGTCCCCGTCTACGGGGTGGCTCGCTCAGCGCAGCCCGCGCTCGGACGGGTCGGGGAGCCCGGAGTCCGGGTCGGTCTCGTCGAGATCGCCCTGGGCGCGGTAGTCGGCCGAGCCGTCGGCCTGACGCGGACCCGGAAGCGGGGATGCCCCGGCCTTCCCGTGCCCGTGCGGCGGTCGATCGGAGTCCACGTGCCCGGAGTAGTCGGGTCGCGGCGGCTGCAGCGGCTGGACAGTCCCCTCGCCGCCCTCCCGGCCGCCGTGCGGACGGCCGTGGTCGGCGAACTCGGCGCGCATGAAGACGAACCGCCACGGGCCGAGCACGAACTGCGCACCGGTCCGCAGAATCTGGCCCTCGGCGTGGACCGACACCTCGCCGGTGGGAGACCCGCTGGTCTCGTCGGCCGGGCCGTGCAGCACCAGCACGTATTCGTCGTCCTCGTCGTGGACGATCTCGGCGTGCAGCACGTCGAGGCCGTCGAGCCGCAGATCGCTGTCGCCTCCTGATCCGATCCGCGCGACATCCTCCGTCAGCGGGAAGTCCTGGTGGAGACCCTCGCGGGTGACGATCAGGTGCGGATCTCCGGCGCCCCACTCCGCGTGGGTGGTCGCCGGGCCGCTGCCGGGGTTCAGCTGCTGTTCTTGGTCGTGCGGTTCGTGGGCCGTCTGCTTGGGATTCACGTGTTCCCTCCTTCGTGTCGGCCGTGCTCGGTCTCCCGACGATAGGGCGGGCGCCGGGTCCCGCCGAGGGCCTTGACAGGTCGCCGGAAAGGCTGGTCCTGACATCCGCCATATCTTCCTATTGACAATGGGAAGATATCTGCCGAGAATGGGGACATGAGACGGCGACCCGGGGCCCTGCTCCCCCTCGAGGCGGAGATCCTCGATGCCGCGCTGCGGCTGGACCGCAGCGGCGAGCGGCGGTTCCACGGGTTCGGCATCGCCAAGGTGATCGCCGACGGGCAGGAGACCTCGACCCTCACGTCGCACGGAACGCTGTACAAGGCGCTCGGGCGGCTCGAGGCGGCAGGGCTCCTCGCCAGCGAGTGGGAGGATGCCGACACGGCCGTGGCCGAAGGCCGCCCCCGACGTCGTCTCTACGAGGTGACCGGCGCCACGCAGCTGGCGCTGGCCGAGCATCGCATGCGCACCGCCCCGGGCACACCGCTCGGGCGCGCGGCATGGGAGACGCCGTGAACGGGCAGCTCGCCCCGCAACGGCGCCGGACGACCGCGGCGACGGGTGTCGCCGCGCGCATGGTCCTCGCGTGGGTCGATTGCTACACGAGCGGGGTGAGCACGCAGGCGGCCGAGCGCCGGCGTGCTGAGATCCACTCCGATCTGTGGGAGCAGCAGGCCGACGCACGCGCGAACGGGCGCCCGCCATCGGCGGTGTCGCTCTCGATCGCGCGACGAGCGGTGTTCGGCGCTCCGGCCGACCTGCTCTGGGTACGCAAACAACGCGCGGCATCACGGGGTCTGCCGACCGAACAGAAGGCAAGATCCATGAACATCGCAACTCGTCTCATCGTCCGGTGGTGGTGGGCGTTCGGCGCCGCCCTGCTCGCCGCGTGGGGTCTCACCCAGAGCATCGGACAACTGCTCGAACCCGGCATGCCGTATCTCGCGGGCACCATCCAGGGCCTCACGGTGTCGACGCTCCTGATCGCCGGCATCGCCCTTCGCCGGTGGATGCCGCGCACCGCCGCGGCCCTCGTCGTCGCCGGCGGCGCCACCTTCGCGATGCTGACGTGGGCACCGGTCGTGATGGCGATCGGCATCCTGGTGGTCCTCGGTGCCGGCGCCGAGGTCGTGCGCCTGACCGCCCAGGGCGATCCCGGCCGCGTCGCTGCGGTCGTGGGCGGGCTCATCGCGATCGGCGCGACCCCGATCGGCTATGCGGTGGCCGGGCACGACGCCGGTGCCGTCGGACTCCTGTGGTTTGCGCTGGGCGCCGCGGGCGTCGCGCTGCTGATCGCCGCCGGCGCGCACCGCACCACCGGCATGCGCGCCGCCTGATCCGCACGCACAGACTCCGACGCGGAGGGGCTTCGGCCCCGACTCCGTCCGCGTCGGCGCGCGTCCCGGATGCCGCTCGGAAACGGCATCCGGGACGCGTTGCGTTCCCGATGCCCGGTGGCGCGAGCTTCAGGCGGCAAGCGCCGCGATCAGGGCCGTCGCGACCGCATCGCTGGACTGCGGGTTCTGGCCGCTGATCAGGTTTCCGTCGCGGACGACGTGCTCGGACCACGCAGTCCCGTCCTCGACCAGGACGCCCCGCTCGCGCAGGGTGCTCGCGACCAGCCACGGCGTGTTCTCGCCGAGGCCGCCGGTCAGCTCCTCCTCGTCGCTGAACACCGTCAGCCGGCGCCCGGCGAAGACGAACGCGCCGGTGGCGTCGACGGCGCTGAGCAGTCCCGCGGGGCCATGGCAGAAGGGCGCGATGAGGATGCCGGCGGCGTCCGCCGTCGTGAGGATGCCGCCGAGGGCCGCGTCGAACGCGAGATCGGCCATCGGGCCGTGTCCGCCGGGCAGGACGATCGCGTCGTAGTCGGACACCGCGACGGCATCCAACGCGAGGGGATGGGCCAGCTCGCCCGCGATCGAGTCGAGGTACCGCCGGAAGTCGGCGACCTTGTCCGTGTCGCCGACGATGTCCGCCGACAGCGAGCCGGGGTCGACGGTCGGGATGCGGCCGCCCGGGGTGGCGATCGTGATCGTGTGGCCGGCGCGGGTGAGGTCGCGGTGCGCGACGACGAGTTCCTCGGCCCAGTACCCGGTTGCGTGGTCCGTGCCGTCGGCGAGCGTGAGGGAATCGGCCGCGGTCACGACCATCAGGATGTTCGACATCAGGAGTCCTTTCGACGGACTCGATTCTCATCGGCGAGCGCCGAGCACCCCCATCTGATCGTCGAAGGCATCCATCGGCGAATCGATGGGGACGTCGGTCATCGGATGAGCCGCCGCAGGCCGGCGGCCGTCGCACCCACGGTCGCGCTGCTCTCGGCCTCCCTCCCGCGCGTCGCGAGATAGACGGTGTTCAGGGGCGCCACCTCGGGGGTGTCGAGCGCCACGAGGGTGCCCTCGTCGAGATCGTCGGCGACGAGGTAGGCGGGCAGGACCGACATCCCGAGGCCGGCCAGAAGGAGGGTCCGGATCGCGCGCAGGTCGGGGATCACCGCAGCGAGTCGAAGGCCCTCGGGCGGACGATCGAACACGCTGCGCCAGTATCGGCGCACGATCGGCAGGTCGTCCGCGTACCCGACGACGGGAACGTCGTCGAGGTCGACCTCCGACCATGCGGGCGAGGCCACGAGCACGAACTCCTCGTCGTACAGCGCCACGGCGGTGATCCCCCGTCGCCGCGGACGGACAGCGCTCACCACGATGTCGAGCGAGCCGTTCACGAGGCTGTCCAGGAGATCCTCCGCGAGCCCGAACTCGAGGAGCACGGGTGCGCCGACGGCCTCGATGAGGTCCGCGAAGTGCGGAACCACCATGGTGGAGATGATCTCCGCAGCCCCGCCGACGCGCACCGCCCGGACGGGCGTCGCGCCCGGCCCGGACAGCAGTGCGGCATCCTCGATCGCATCGACATGCCCGGCGACCTCGCGGGCGAGTTCCACCGCGCGCCCGGTCGGTGTCACGCCATCGCGGTCCCGGTGGAACAGGGCGTAGCCCAGGGATGCCTCCAGCGCGTGCACATGGGCGGACGCGGTGCCCTGGGAGATCCCGAGCAGCCCGGCAGCACGCGTGATCGATCCGGTCCTGTACACGGTGACGAAGGTGCGCAGATGGTCGAGGCTGGGACGATGGGGCGCCACGAGCCCACCCTACGGGAGACCCGCCTGGCCATTGCGGGGCCGGCCCCGGAGGGTCTACGGTGGCGCCAGAGAACGACACGTGAGCGCACTGGGGGCGGGAAATGTCCGACTTCTTCACGATGCTGCCCGGAGAGGCGGCGGCGCCGGTTCCCGACGGGCCGGTCCTGTGCCCGGCTTCGGCGGGCATGAAGCGCATCCACCGGGTCTTCCTCTGGGTGTACGACGAGGCTCCGGGGCTCGCACGCTCGGCCGACGACGGCGACACGGAGCGTTCGGCGTATGTCGCGGAGGTCCTGGGGAACTTCGACAAGCTCCTCCATGTGCATCACGAGAGCGAAGACCTCCTGATGTATCCCAAGCTCGAGCAGCGCGCGCCCGCGTGCGCGCTGCACGCCCAGGAGATGATCCGGCAGCACGAAGAGGTCAAACAGCACCTCGATGCGATCGAGCCCGTCCGGGAGGAGTGGGCGCGGACCGCGGATGCCGCCGTCGGAGAGGACCTCGCACAGCGGTACGAGGCGCTGTCGGCGGTGCTCAAGGTGCACCTGCGCCGCGAGGTGACGGAGGTCACGCCGGCGGTCGAGAAGGTGCTGACGGAGAAGGAGCTGGGCGAACTCGCGAGCCACGGCGTCGACTCGTTCGACAAGAAGGTGATGCTCGCCTACCTCGGGATGGTCCTCGCGACGAACCCGCCCGGCGAGCGGGAGGAGTTCTTCAAGGACATCCCGTTGCCCGTCCGCATGGCGTACCGGCTCATGGGCCGCCGGCTCTACCGGGAGCAGTACAGCACGCTCTTCCCGGGTCGGGCCATCCCGGAGACGCTGTAGCGGACCCGGCGGTCACCGGTTCAGCGCGGACCGGAATCGCCGCTGGTACTGCGACGGCGAGATGCCCAGGCGCGCGATGAACACCCGGCGCAGCGCTTCGGCGCTGCCGTACCCCGACAGCGCAGCCGTCTCGGTCACGTTCGCGCCCGCCTCCAGGTGCACCCGGGCGAGGTCGAACCGCACCGCGGTGACATACCCGGCGGGTGACTGCCCGAGTTCGTCGCGGAAGCGCCGGGTGAGGTGGCGGGGACTCACCGCGACCAGGGCGGCCAGGTCGGGCACGGTCCAGGCACGGGCCGGGTCGGCGTCGACGAGGTCGGTGGCCCGGCGCACGATCGAGGCAGGCCGCGCGCGAGCCCGAAGCGGTACCGAGTACTGCGATTGGCCGCCCGGGCGCTGCAGGTAGACCAGCAGCAGCTGGGCGACGTGCCGCGCGACGTCGGCACCGTGGTCGTCCTCGACGAGAGCGAGGGCCAGATCGATGCCCGCAGCGACACCGGCCGAGGTCGACACGTCGCCGTCGCGCACGAAGATCAGGTCCGGCTCGACGTGCACCCGCGGGTAGCGGCGGGCCAGCTCCGGCGCGAACTTCCAGTGCGTCGTGGCACGTCTGCCGTCGAGCACGCCGATCTCGGCCAGCACGAATGCGCCGCTGCAGACCGAGACGACGCGGCGGGAACGCGAGACGAGGTCGGCGGCCGCATCCGTCAGCGGCGTGCGTGCGAAGTCACACGGCGGCAGTTCACTGCCCGGCACGATCACGGTGTCGAACTCGCCCGCGTCACTCGCCGCACCCTGCACGGAGACCGTTCCGCCCAGTGACGTGGACACGTCTCGCCCGTCGGGAGAGAGCATCACGACGTCGTAGCCGTGCACGGCCTGGTTCGCCTCGACGAACACCTCCGCAGGACCGACGTAGTCGAGGCTCTTCACCCCGTCGAACAGCAGGAACGCGATTCGCCGCGGGGTGGGGGTCGAAGGCATCCCTCCATCCTTCTGGATGCCTGCCTCCCATCCAATTTGCGGCGCGTCGGCGCGGTGCTGGACCCAGCCTCGAGAAGTCGTCCTGATCCGTGGGGTGCGAGGCCGTTGAAGCGGGGCGCGGCGGCCGCGGATCGTGGAGGCTTGAGGCCGGCGCCGTCGCCCGTGACGGCTCCGGCGAATGGGGCGGCGGGCCGGCCCGTTGATCGCAAGGAGCCCGCCATGCCGACGTTCACCACCTCTGACGGCACTGAGATCTATTACACCGACTGGGGCACGGGCAAGCCGGTCGTGCTGAGCCACGGCTGGCCGCTCAGCTCGGATGCCTGGGCCGTCGAGTCGAAGCTGCTCGCGGATGCCGGCTACCGCGCCATCGCGCACGACCGTCGCGGTCACGGCCGGTCCGCCAACACCGACCGCGGACACGACATGGACACGTACGCGCGTGACCTCGCCGAGCTCATCGAGCACCTGGACCTCACCGAGCTCGTCGTGATCGGTCACTCCACCGGCGGCGGCGAAGTCGTCCGCTACGCGGCGCAGCACGGCAAGGGCCGCGTGCGCAAGGTCGTGACCGCCGGTGCCGTGCCGCCGATCATGGTCAAGTCCGAGTCCAACCGGAAGGCACCCCGATCGAGGCGTTCGACGGCATCCGCGCGGGCGTCCTCGCCGACCGCTCGCAGTTCTACAAGGACCTCGCGGTGCCGTTCTACGGCTTCAACCGCGACGGCGCGGCCGTCTCGCAGGGCCTCATCGACGACTTCCAGCGTCAGGGGATGCTCGCCGGCCTCGCCGCCGCGTACGACTGCGTCAAGGTCTTCTCCGAGACCGACTTCACCGACGACCTGACCTCGCTCGACGTGCCGATCCTGCTCGCGCACGGCTCGGACGACCAGATCGTCCCGATCGCGGCCGCCGCGGAGAAGTCGATCGGCCTGGTCGCGGACGGCACCCTGAAGGTCTACGAAGGCGCCCCGCACGGCATCTCCGGCGAGTACCAGAAGGCGCTGATCGCCGACATCCTCGCGTTCATCGCGGAGTGACGACCGAGCGGGCGGTGGGTCAACCCACCGCCCGCACCGGCTGCAGCCGGAACAGTCGCACGGTGCGTCCGGAGTCGCGCTCGTACGCGCGATACCCCGGCCATTGCGCCTCGATCCTCGCCCAGGCGGCATCCCGATCCTCGTCGGCGATGCGCTCCGCCCGCACCGGCATCCACCGGCCGCGCACGGTGATCGCGGCATCCGGGTGCGCGAGCAGGTTCGAGGTCCACGCGGGATGCCTCTCCCCCGCGAAGTCGGTGCCGGCGACGATCGCCCGGCCGTGCCCGTCGGGCGTGTACATCAGAGGGACGTCCCGCGGCTCGCCGCTGCGCGCACCGGTCGTGTGCAGCACGAGCGACGGCACGAGCAGGGCGCTCACCTGCACGCGGCCCCCGGACACGAAGGCGACCGCCGCTTCGAGCGGCCGCAGCAGGGTCGGGCCGAAGCGGCGGAACAGGCGGGTTCGCGTGAGCGGGGCGACGAGGCTCCGGACGACATCGACGACCGTGGCCATGGGTTCGATCCCTTCGTTGATGGCTGTCGAGCCTAGCGACTCCCGGCCGCCCCCATAATGCTTCCGACCGGTCTGCGCCAGTGGCTCGCGGCGCGGCGGCACGCTGTCTAACGTGGAGGCATGGCGCGTGATGAGCAGCTGCCGGAGGATCTCTACACCGGCCCAATCGACCTCGCGGGCGTGCGGGAGCTCGACGGCGACGAGACGGAACCGGAGGTTCCGGAGATCAGCTACGACGAGCAGAGGTATCCCGCGCGGCCGCGCCGGCTGCGTCCGCGCGACAATCTGCGCGGCAGCAGCCTGCGCCGCATCCGCACCGACCCGCGCACGGCGAACGGCACGAATCCGTCGTACGTCGAGTGGCTCGTACGCCAGTCGATGCTGAAGGATGCCGACGTCCTCGCCCGTCCCCTCGCCGGGCAGCCCTCGATGTGGCGTCACGCCTACGCGCGCCCCGATCCGCGGCGCGCCATCGCCACCAGCGACGCCTGGTTCACGGCGTACCCCATCTCGCTCATCACCCGGCCCGGGCAGTCGTTCCTGGCCGCCCTCGGAGACGAGCAGCTGTGGTCGGCGTTCGAGCGCATCGGCATCAGCGCCATCCACACGGGTCCCGTCAAACGCGCCGGCGGCATCGTCGGATGGGTCGACACCCCCAGCGTCGACGGACACTTCGACCGCATCAGCACGCAGATCGACCCCGCGTTCGGCACGGAGGACGAGTTCCGCGCGCTCTGCGACGTCGCGGACGCGTACGGCGGCGGCGTCATCGACGACATCGTGCCCGGACACACCGGCAAGGGCGCCGACTTCCGGCTCGCCGAGATGGGCTTCAAGGACTACCCCGGGATCTACCACATGATCGAGATCCCGCCCGAGGACTGGATGCTGCTCCCCGACGTGCCCGACGGGGTCGACAGCGTCAACCTCGACGTCCCGACCGAGCGCGAGCTGATGGACCGCGGGTACATCATCGGCGCCCTGCAGCGCGTGATCTTCTACACGCCCGGCGTCAAGGAGACGAACTGGAGCGCGACCGCTCCCGTCATCGGACCCGACGGCGTCACCCGCCGCTGGGTCTACCTGCACTACTTCAAGCAGGGCCAGCCGTCGATCAACTGGCTCGATCCCACGTTCGCGGGCATGCGCCTGGTGATCGGCGACGCGCTGCACTCGCTCGGCGATCTCGGCACCAGCGCGCTGCGACTCGATGCCAACGGCTTCCTCGGCGTGGAGAAGAGCGCCGAGGGTCTTCCGGCCTGGTCCGAGGGGCATCCCCTCTCCCACGCGGCGAACCACATCATCGCGGGGATGGTCCGCAAGGTCGGGGGCTTCACGTTCCAGGAGCTCAACCTCGCCATCGAGGACATCCGCGACACCGGTGCCGTCGGAGCCGACCTCTCCTACGACTTCATCGGGCGCCCGGGATACCACCACGCGCTCGCGACCGGCCAGAGCGAGTTCCTCCGGCTCGCACTCAACCAGTCGCTGCAGCTCGGCGTGCAGCCGGTGCAGCTCGTCCACGGGCTGCAGAACCACGACGAACTCACCTACGAACTGGTGCACTGGGCTACGCGGCACGGCGACGAGACCTTCTCTTTCCGGGGGCGCGAGATCTCGGGCAGCCAGCTCGCGGAGGAGGTGCGCGCCGACCTCACCGAGGCCCTCACCGGCACGGCGGACTACAACCGCGTCTTCACCCAGAACGGCATCGCCTGCACGACGGCATCCCTCATCGCGGCGACGCGCGGGATCGCACGACTGGGCGACATCACCGACGAGGATGTCCCGGCCATCCGCGATGCGCACCTGCTGCTCTCTGCGTACAACGCCTGGCAGCCGGGGGTCTTCGCGCTCTCGGGGTGGGATCTCACCGGCATGCTCACCCTCCCGGGCGACGAGGTCGCGGACCTCATCCGGGTCGGCGACACCCGGTGGATCGAACGCGGAGCCCACGACCTGCTCGGCGCCGACCCGAGCGCGACGCGCTCTTCGGCGGGGATGCCGCGCGGGCGGTCGCTCTACGGAACGCTTCCCGACCAGCTCGGCGATCCGGCATCGTTCGCCTCCCGGCTCGCCGACATCCTCCGCCTCCGCCGGGAGCACGGCATCGCGACGGCGTCGCAGGTCGACATTCCCGAGGTGGCGCACGCCGGGATGCTCGTGCTCGTCCACCGCCTGGACGACGGAGACCCGCGCGCCGAGGCGCCGATGCAGGTGACCGTGCTGAACTTCTCGCCCGAGCCGACCGAGGGAACGGTGCGGTCGGAGCAGCTCGTGCCGGGCAGCATCGTGCGGGATGCCGCGTCGGGCGACGACATCGGCCGCGTCGACGACCTGCAGAGCTTCTCGGTCTCGCTTGGCGCCTACGGAGCGATGTTCCTGCTGCTGCAGGCGCCGGAGGCGGCCGCGGAGTAGGCGAGACCGCTCAGGCGAGCGCCGCGTCGATGCCGGCGAGCGGCACCGACAGCCAGTCCGGGCGGTTGCGCGCCTCGTAGATCGACTCGTAGACCGCCTTGTCGAGCACGAGCGCGCGCAGGAGCACCGGATCGAGTTCCACCGATCCCGGCGCGCCGGTGTAGGCCTCGACGAACGCCTGCTGGCAGGTCGCCGCCCAGCCGCGCGCATCGGATCCCCCGGCGAGGGCTCCGGCGTAGTCGAAGGACCGCAGCATCCCGGCCACGTCGCGCGGCGGCAGGTCGGGGATCGCACGCTCGGCCATCGGACGCAGCGGCTCGCCCTCGAAGTCCACGATGCGCCAGCCGCCGCCGGGAACGGCGAGCACCTGTCCCAGGTGCAGGTCGCCGTGGATGCGCTGCAGCCGCGGCCACGGCCGGTCGAGCGCGGCGCGGTAGACGGCATCGATCGCGGCGCGACGCTCGGCGACGGCCGGCACCTCCGAGGCCGCGATGGCGAGGCGGCGCTGCCAGGCCTCCCCGGTGGACGCCACCTCGCCCGGTCCGGCATCCATCGTCTCCAAGGCGGAGCCGAGCGCGCCGTGGACCCCGGCGACCGCCGTGCCGAGATCGCGGGCGGCGGCGGTGAAGTCCCGCCCGTCGCGCGCGGCCTCGAGGGCGACCTCCCACCCGTCGCGCACCCCGGGGAGGAACTCCTGGGCGAAGCCGAGGGTGCCGTGGGCGACACCCGACCCGCGTCCGACATCCGGCCACTGCGCGTCCAGGCTGCCGAGGAATCGGGGCACGAAGGGCGATCCGGCGTCGCTCAGCACGCGCTGGACGGTGACGTCGGGATTCTCGCCGTGATGGAGCGTGCGGAAGAGCTTGAGGATGATCGTCGGCCGCCCGTCCTCGTCGAACACGATCGACGTGTTGGACTGCTCCCCCGACAGCACGCGCGAGCCGGTCACGCGAGTGACGTCGACCTTCATCTGCGCCAGCATCCCGACGGTGAAGCCCGCGTGCCGGGCGGCATCGATGAGCGTCTCGCCGTCGTCGCCGGTGACCACGTCGTGCGACTCGAACGACTCGGCGACGCGGGTGAGCGGCACCTGGTACAGCACGGGCTGCGTCCCGGCATCGTCCATCAGCAGGTAGCGCGTGGCTCCCGGGGCGGGCTGCTCGTCGAGAATCCGGAATCGGGGAGCATGGCTCTTGCCCGCGTACCACCGTTGCTGCGCCACCCAGGCGCCGAGTTCCTCTGCGAATCCCACAGTCCACCCTTACCCGTTTCGGGTAGCTGAGGAAAGGGGTGGACGGATGCGGCCGGAGGGCGTACCGCCGCCCGGGTCAATCCTCCTTCGCCGAACGGTCGGCCAGTGCTCGTCGCAGGCGCCCGTTCTCGTCCTGCAGGGGCAGCACCATCGCGATGCCGGCGAGGTTGAGCCCGGCCGTGAGCAGATCCCGGATGCGCCGGAGCCGGTCGAGGTCGTCGGCGCTGTAACGGCGTGTGCCGCCCTCGGTGCGCGCCGGGACGAGCAGGCCGCGCGCCTCGTAGGCCCGCAGGTTCTGCACGCCCATCCCGACCAGCTCCGACGCCACAGTGATGCTGTAGACGCCGCGGTCCCGGTCTGCCATGTCCTGCCCGATCTTCCCGTCGATTTCTTCTTGACCCAAGCTACCGACGGTGTTATAAAAAATCTACCGCGCATGGTACAGATCTCGATGGTCTGGACCACATGAAAGCATCAACAGAGATGAAGTCATGGAGGTGGAAACGATGCTTATGCGCTCTGATCCGTTCCGTGAGCTGGACCGACTCACCCAGCAGATGTTCGGAACAGAAGGAACCATCGCTCGCCCGGCGGTCATGCCGATGGATGCGTGGCGTGACGGCGAGACCTTCCTGGTGGAGTTCGACCTTCCCGGCGTGGATGCGCAATCCATCGATCTGGATGTCGAACGCAACGTCGTGACCGTGCGAGCCGAACGCTCGCTGCGCGCCAGCGACGCAGAACTCATCGCCGCCGAACGCCCCCGCGGCGTCTTCAGCCGGCAGCTGGTCCTCGGGGACAACCTCGACACCGAGAACATCGCCGCCAGCTACGACGACGGCGTGCTGACCCTGCGGATCCCGGTCGCCGAAGAGGCGAAGCCGCGCAAGATCAGCGTGACCAAGGGCGAGAACCTGCAGGCGATCCGCGCCTGATGCAGGAGGCGATCATGACCGTCATGAACGCACCCCGGGAGGATGCCGACGAACGCGTCGAGGAGGCCTTCATCGAACTCATCTGCACCGTGGACGCGCTGGTGGAGGCCGAGTTCGAAGACATCGTGTGCGCACGACGCATGGCGTGCCCGCCGATCGAGGGCCGCACTCCCCCCGGTCCGTCCGCGGGGCTCGGCTCCGACGCCCGGCGTGCGCGGAGCAGGCCCCGCAGCGTGGCCCGCCAGGTCCGCGCTGCGGCGACGGAGCGCTCCCCGCCTCCGCGCTCTTGCATCGAATGCTGATCGACTCCACGTCGAGGTGACAGTCACCCCGCCCGCCCTCTCCACTGCGCGGCCCGCGCCGCGACGCCCGGGCCGGTGCCCACAGGGGCGCTGACAGGCGGGCCGGGTGGCTGCCATCCTCGCCCATCACCGACACCCGAAAAGGAGCACCCCATGGCCGCTGAGCTGTCGACCTCCAGGGACGGCCGATTCGCCCTCCAACAGCTCACCTCGATCGAATGGATCGTGGTGGACACCGCCCTCGACGCGAACGACCCCCACCGCACACTGGCGTGCGTCTACGAAGCCGACCAGTTCGAGTACGACGTCCTGTGGCTGCGCGATCTGGCGCTGCCGACCAAGTACATGTGTCCCACCGACGTCCTCGACGACATCAGCCGGGCGATGCGGCGAGGCAGCCGCGTCCCCTCCCGCAAGCCCATCCCGATCCCGCACCGCGCCCCCGCGGCCGCGTTCGCCTGACCACGGCCCCGGCAGGGGCCCGATCCGTCACGAATGGCGGCCTGAACCCGCCGTTCGTGACGGATCGCTGCGGTCACCGGCATCCAGAGGGCTGCTCATGGACGACTCGCCGCCCCGGCCTCGCGCACGGCGGCCTCGGTGAGCTCGTCCAGGTCGATGGTGTGGGCATCCTTCGCCACGGCGCGGACGACGTACCCGCCACGCTCGAGGCGCAGCAGGCTCGCCTGACCGTGATCGGCCGGCGGGTCGCCGGCATCCCCCACCGCGATCACGCTGTCCACCACCCGGTGCCCTCCGAGAACCCCGGGCACAGGGGCGTCCCCGCGCACGCGCAGCGTCTCCACCAGGACGGGGCCGAGCGGATCCTCGACGCCGAGACGGGACACGATGCCGCCTCCCCGCTCGCCGGTCCTGCCCAGCACCAGCGTCTCACGCACGATCGCCGACGCACCCGGGCCGAGGCTCAGGGCCATCGAACGCTCGACCAGGGCCCCGTCGGCGACGATGAACGGCAGGGCCCGCCACACCAGCCGGGCATCCGGTCCGAGCGACACGTTCACGTCCCAGGTCGCGAGCCGCCCCTCCCCGTCGTACGCGACGGTGCCGCCGACGTCCTCGATCGCCAGGGAGCATCCCGCTGCGACGCGGACGTCGAGGCGCACCGCATCCCCGCCGAGCAGCAGCGCTCCACCCGCACCGATGGCGACGGAGGCGGATGCCGGCCCGCGCGACACCAGCCACGGCACGATGCCCGCACCGCGCAGCCCCACGCGCGCACGGCGCGCGCCCGGGGCGACCGTGATCAGTGCGTGCCCGCCGGGGCGCACCGAGACGGCGTCAGTGGGTGTGCTCGTGGTCGTGGTCATGCGTGTGGATGTACCCCGCCCCGTCTTCGTCGGCGTGGAAGTGCGGCGCCATCGGGCCGGGGTCCTGCGGGGTGTGCGTTCCGGCGCGGTGGGCCTCGAGCATCCCGAGCACCCACGACTTCAGCTGCGCGATGGATGCCTCGTCGGTGCGCGACAGCGCGACGACGGCGCGCCCCTCGCGCGCGGCGAGCGCGTCCGCCACCATCTGCTCCACATCCACTCCCACGTAGGGCGCCAGATCGGTCTTGTTCACCACGAGCAGATCGGCGCGGCCGATGCCCGGTCCTCCCTTGCGCGCCACGTCGCCGCCGCCGGCGACGTCGAGCACGAACAGCTGCGCGTCGATGAGGGCGGGTGAGAAGGTCGCGGTGAGGTTGTCGCCGCCCGACTCGATGAGCACCAGATCGAGCGGGTCGAAGTCGCGCTCCAGGTCTTCCACGGCGAGCAGGTTCGCGGTGACGTCGTCGCGGATCGCGGTGTGCGGGCACGCCCCGGTCTCGACGGCGCGGATGCGTTCGGGCGCGAGGACGCCGGCCGAACGCAGGAACCGGGCATCCTCGTCGGTGTAGATGTCGTTCGTGATGACGCCGATCTGCAGTTCTCCGGCGAGCGCGCGGCAGATCGTGGCGACCAGCGACGACTTGCCGACGCCGACGGGACCGGCGATTCCCAGGCGCAGGGAGCGGGCGGGTTCAGGCACGGAACAACCTCCTGGTGAGTCGGGAGTGGGCTTCGGCCCACCCCTCGGATTGCGGCGCCCCGTCGCACGGGATGCCGGCGGGATCGGTGAGCCGCTCGAGGGCGGCGAGGTGCGGCTCCGCGGCCGCGCACGCGTCGAGCACCCAGGCGACGGGCAGGGCCGGGTCGGTGGGTTCGAGCTTGAGCAGAGCCGCCGCCGCGGACTGCGCGTCGTCGTAGACCGTGAGCCGGGCGAGGTCGGCGGCCTCCAGGCCGGCAGCGCAGGCGATCGCGCCGAGCACGACCGGCCGGGGCAGGCCGGGGCCGGGTCCGGCATCCTGCGCGACGCACCGCGCGACGGCCGGATGCCCGCCCCACACGTGCCGCGCGAGCCGCACGTAGCCGCGGCCGAGCAGGCGGGAGGCCTCGCGCAGCGCCGCCGACGGGGTCCGCGCGGCCCACGCGGCCACGACGTCGTCGATCGGCTCGCCGGCGGCGAACCGGAGCCGGGCGACGACGGCGGTGCCGGCATCCACCAGGGACGTCGTGACCGCCCGGCCGCGGATGAGCGCGGGAACGTCGGAGGCGGGCATCCCGGCGACCAGTGCGGGCTCCACCCCGGCCGAGTGCGCGTGGCCTCCGGTCGGCAGGCGCGCGTCGGCGAGCAGCATCGCGAGCGTGCCGGATGCCACGGGGGCCGGTGCCGTCGTCATGGGATCCCGCCGTTCAGAACAGCGAATAGAGCTGGGCGAGCGGCACGCGGTCGACCGGCGCCGGTTCGACCGGCTCGCCGTCGATCGAGATGGCGAACGTGTCGGGACGGATGTCGATGCGCGGCAGCGCGTCGTTGTTCTTGAGGTCCGCTTTGGTCACCCGGCGGGTGTCGTGCACGGCGACGAGCGCGCGGCGCAGGCCGAGGCGGTCTTCGAGCCCGTCGGCGAGCGCTGCGGGAGAGACGAACGACACCGACAGGTCCGCGCCGATCGCGTCGGTGAACGAGGGCCGCATCAGGGTCGGCTGCGGGGTCGGGATCGACGCGTTCGGGTCGCCGAGCGCGCCCCAGACGATGCCGCCGCCCTTGATGACGACCTCGGGGCGGATGCCGAAGAACCGCGGATCCCACAGCACGAGGTCGGCGAGCTTGCCCGGCTCGATGGACCCGACGACGTGGTCGATGCCGTGGCCGATCGCCGGGTTGATCGTGTACTTCGCCACGTACCGGCGGGCGCGCTCGTTGTCGGCGGGCAGCGCGGTGCCGAGTGATCCGCGGCGGTGCTTCATGACGTGGGCGACCTGCCAGGTGCGGGCGATCACCTCGCCGATGCGGCCCATCGCCTGCGCGTCCGACGACGTGATCGACAGGGCGCCCATGTCATGCAGGATGTCCTCCGCTGCGATCGTGGTCGCCCGGATCCGCGACTCCGCGAACGCGAGGTCCTCCGGCACCGCCGGGTTCAGATGGTGACACACCATGAGCATGTCGAGATGCTCGGCGACGGTGTTCACGGTGTGCGGCAGGGTCGGGTTCGTCGACCCCGGGATGATGTTCGGCAGCGAGGCGATCGAGAGGATGTCGGGGGCATGCCCGCCTCCGGCGCCCTCGACGTGGAACGCGTGGATGCCGCGCCCGCCGATCGCGTCGATCGTGGACTGCACGAATCCCGCCTCGTTGAGCGAGTCGGAGTGCAGCGCCACCTGCAGCCCCCACTCGTCGGCCGCACGCAGCGCGGCGTCGATCGCCGCCGGCGTCGAGCCCCAGTCCTCGTGCACCTTGTAGCCGCCGGCGCCGGCGAGCGCCTGCTCGCGCAGCCCCTCGTGCGACACCGTGTTGCCCTTGCCGAGCAGCAGCACGTTGACCGGCAGATGATCCATCGCCCGGTGCATCGTCTGCAGGTGCCACGCGCCCGGTGTCACGGTCGTGGCCTTGGATCCCTCGGATGGTCCGGTGCCGCCGCCGAACACGGTGGTGATCCCGGTCGCGAGAGCCTCGTGGATCTGCGACGGCGAGAGCAGGTGCACGTGCGAGTCGATGCCGCCCGCGGTGAGGATGCGCCCCTCGCCGGAGATCACATCGGTCGACGGCCCGATCACCAGGTCGGGATGCACGCCGTCGGCGATGTCCGGGTTGCCGGCGCGGCCGATCGCGGCGATGCGCCCGTCGCGGATGCCGACGTCGGCGCGCACGATGCCCCACCAGTCCAGCACGATGACGTTCGTGATGACGGTGTCCGGGGCGCCGTCGGCGCGGGTCGCCATGCCCTGGGCCATCGACTCCCGGATCGACTTGCCCCCGCCGAACACGGCCTCCTCGCCGCCGAAGGTGCGGTCTTCCTCGATCTGGATCCACAGGTCGGTGTCGCCCAGCCGCACGCGGTCGCCGACGGTGGGTCCGAACAGGGCGGCATACCGCTCGCGATCGATGCGCATCAGGCATCCTTTCCGTCGAGGTCCGCGGAGCCGTCGCGCCGCTGGATGCCGGGAACCCGTCGCGCGCCGCGCAGCGCGACGGCGTCGAGCACGCGGGATGCCCCCGGCTCGAAGCGCTGGGACGTGCCGGCCGGGATGTCCAGCCGGAACCCGTGGGCAGCCGCCCGGTCGAACTCGAGCGCGTCGTTCGCGTCCGGCAGGTGCAGGTGCGATCCGATCTGCACCGGCCGGTCGCCGGTGTTCACGAACGTGAAGGTGCGGCGTTCCTCGGCCGACCGGTCGGCGTTGAGTTCGAGGATGCCGGTTTCGAGGTCGTACTCCCCCGGGATCATGCCCTCTCCGGATGCCTCGCCTCCGGCATCCTGAATCGGCCAGTGCAGCGTGACGAGCTTGCGGCCGTCGGGGAACGTCGCCTCCACCTGCACGTCGTGCAGCATCTCGGCGACTCCCGGCATGACGTCGTCGGTGGTGAGCACCTCCCGGCCCTCGACCATGAGTTCGTCGACGCGGCGCCCGTCGCGGGCCCGCTCGATGACCCAGGTGCTGAGCAGCGCCACCGCCTCGGGATGATTCAGCTTCACGCCGCGCGCCAGCCGGTCCCGGGCCACCATACCCGCGACAGACAGCAGCAGCTTCTCCGTCTCACCCGGCGTCAGATGCATAGCCAGACAGTACGCCCGGCACGTTTCGCACAGATCACACGGGGAACGGCGGGACGGCGCGGTCTGCGCGACCACACCGCCCCACCCGCTTTGTCAGTTCGGGTATTTCGCGAGCGCGGCCTTCGTTTCCGCGTCCGGCTTGAGACCCCACTTGCTGAAGAACGCGGTGAGGTTGTGCCCGGAGGCCTCGCCCGCGGTCACCATGAAGTACTGCTGCATCGCCACGGTGCCGCTCACCTTGAGAGTTCCGGCGTCGACCCGTTCGCGGTACAGACGGCTGAGCTTCGCATAGAAGCCGATGCCGTACTGGTCGAAGAGCTGCTCGAACATCCTGAGCTGGATCTTCTTCGCCGTGTTGAAGTCGCGCTGCTCTTCCGGGAGCGCCATGAACTCGTCAACCTCGGGTTGGTGAGACGGCGGACCGGAAACGCCGAAACCCTCCAGAACGGAGTGCGACGCGATGTTCACGGTCACCTCCGTCATTCCCGACCACCGGTACTGCGGCGTCTGGTAGGTGTGTCCGATCTCGTGCCAGAGCCCCCATTGGTTGTCGATGGCCTGGGTGAGCACCTGGTTCGCGACGCCCCCGTTCACCTGGAACGTCACGTGGTCCTGCGTCGCGGACGCCCCGCCGGCGCCGGTGTCCGGGTTCGCCATGAAGACGCGCGCGAGCGACTTGCGGTTGAGGCCCGTCTCCGACACCGACAGCCCGTACGTGCGGTCGATGCGGGCGACCGCGTCATCCCACGACTGCACACGCCCAACGGTGACGCCGGCGAGCCGGGGAACCAGGAAGCGCCGCTGGAATGCCGCGACCAGGCGCCTCCCCTCGACGACGGTCAGGGGCGACTCCGGGAACGCCGCCAGGTCACTCTTGAACTGCGCTTCGGTGGTCTCGCCCAGCACGAAGCTCGGCACGGCGACGCCGCCGGAGACCGAGACTCTGGTCGCCGCCGCAGACGTGTTCACGAGCGAGACGAGGCCGTCGATCGGCGCCGTGATGGTCAGGGGCCGGTCACCGGGCACGGAGACGTACGAGAGCGCCTTGCTCGCCCCGCCGTTGATGCCGGTGTGCGGGCCGTACTGACCGATGGCGACCTTGAGCCCGGACGCGCCCTCGGCCGGCGTGACGGTGATCTTCTGACCCGCCGTGACGTAGCGGCCCGCCGGCTCGAGCACACTGTGCCGGAACCACCGGTTCTCACGCTTGCGGTCCGCTTCCGCGTCTCCGCGCGGAATGACGGTCAGCGACGACGAAGCCTTCTCGACCGTCAGCTGCGGACCGGGGCCGGCAAGGTCGACGTGCGCGATCACCGTCCCGTCGACGGTCATCTCGAGCGTCTCGTCCGGTGCGTATTTCAGGGTGCGCTGAAGGGCGACCGTATCGCCCTGGCGGCGGTGGCCCATGTAGTACGAGACGCCCTTGACGGTCGAACCCACGTACCCGCCGTCCACCGTCACCCGCACCTTGTGCGCCGACTCGAACAGGGCGCGCGGCATGGTGACCTTCAGCGTGCGGCCGCCCACCACCTGAAGCGTCGGCGCCGCGCCGTACATCACCGTCGAGGCGACGGTGCTCGCCGTCGACGCGTTGTACCCACCGCCCGGCCGACCCGCGACCCGTTGCACCTCCACACGCTGACCGAACGCCGCCTTGCGCGTGGCGGTGACCGTCGCCACGCCATCGGCGATGGACACCCGCGAATAGTAGGCGACGCCCTTGTACGTCTCGCCCGCGTATCCGCCGCCGACCCGCAGCATGACGCGCTGCGCCGACCGGAACAACGCCTCCGTCATGCGATAGCGCACCGTGCCGTCGGCGTCGACCGACACCGAGACGGCGTCGGTGGTCGCAGTCGCCGACGCCGCCGCGGTCGACACGGCGTGCGAGGGCTCGGCGGCCATCGCCGTCTGGCCCCCGGCCACGAGCAGGGTCGCCCCGAGAGAGAGCGTCAGGGCGCCGGCGGCGCAGCGACGCGCGCCCGCCCTGGTGAGGATTCGTGAGGTCATGATTCTCCTTCAGCCCGATCGGTTCGAGCGACCCGAGCGTATGTACGGAGAAGCCCCGGCGATCTCCGGTCGGGCGGAAATGAGTAGTCGAACGGCGAAATTGAGTACCGATTGGGTTTGCACGTGCGCACGGCAGCGGACCGGATCGTGACGTTGCGTGGCGGTCCTGTTTCACGCCGTGACGATCGCCGGTTGCACGGTCGCGGCGGCTGGCGAAGAGTGGCCGGATGCCCCACCCCTCCACGGCCGTCCCGCTCGACGTGCCCCTTGCGGACGCCGAGGTCCTCGACAACGCGCAGTGGTCCGCGCTCACCGGACCGCAGGCATCCTTCGCGATCGGCGGAGATCTCGTTCGTCGCTATCCGGAGGATGTCGCGCCGTTCGTCGCCGTGCGCACGTGGGATGACCCGGCTGTGTGGGACGCGCTCGTCGACCTGGTCGGGCCCGGTGCGGAGTTCGGCCTGTCGGGATACGCCGGACAGCTGCCCCCGGGGTGGGAGCTCGTGAGTCACGGCGAGGGGGTGCAGCTCGTGGAGACCGCGGCCCTCGTGCCGCGGCCCGACGAGGAGGTGGTCGTCCTCGGTGCTGACGACGTGCCCGAGATGCTTGCGCTCGTCGAGCGCAATCAGCCCGGACCGTTCCGGCCGCGCACGTACGAACTCGGGCGGTACATCGGCATCCGCCGCGGCGGCCGTCTCGTCGCGATGGCGGGCGAGCGCGTCCGGCCCGAGGGCTGGACCGAGATCAGCGCCGTGGCCGTCGACGTCGGCGAACGGCGCAAGGGTCTCGCGTCGCGGCTCGTGCTCGATGTCGCCTTCCACATCCGCCAGCGCGGCGACCGGGCGCTGCTGCACGCCGCGGCGGCCAACGTGGGGGCGATCGCCGCCTACGAGCGGCTGGGCTTCGCGCTGCGCCGGCGCAGCCGGTTCATCACCGTGCGCACGCCGGCATAGCGCGCTCCGGGTGCGGTCACTGCGCGCGCAGGATGCGCCACGTCGCGCGTGCGCTGAAGCGGAGCGCGTCAACCGGCACGCGCTCGTCGGCGGCGTGGAACTCTCCGAACACGTCGAACCCGTCGGGCACCCGCAACGGGACGAAGCCGTAGCCGCGGATGCCGAGGGACGCGAGGTGCTTGTTGTCCGTCGAGGCCGGCAGAAGATAGGGCACGACGATCCCGCCGGGGTCCTCGATGTCGACCGCGTGCTGCAGGTCGTCCAGCAGCGGCACATCGATGGGCGCCTCGGTGGCCGACCACCACCGCCCCCACGCGATCTCCACGTCGTCGCCCGCGATCCGTTCGAGCTCTTCGCGCAGAGCCTCGTCCTGCCCGGGCAGCACGCGCAGGTCGAGCCGCGCGGTCGCCTCCGCCGGGATGATGTTCGTCTTGCCCCCGGCCTCGAGCACCGTCGGTGTCGCCGTGTTCCGCAGACTCGCACCGATCAGCGACGACACGAATCCCAGCTGCTCCAGGTCGGCGTCGAGATCCGCGTCGCCGAAGGCGAGGCCGCGCTCGCGACCGACGATGTCGAAGAATCGCTGCACGGCCGGGGTGCGCACCACGGGGAACGAGTGGCGTCCGATCGCCGAGACGGCATCGGTCAGCCGCACCACGGCGTTGTCGAGCGTCGGCCGGGATCCATGGCCCGCGCGTCCGCGCGCGGTGAGCGTCGCCCAGGCGACGCCCTTCTCACTCGTGGCGACGAGATACCCGCGGCGATCGTCGCCGATCGGCACGGAGAACCCGCCCACCTCGCTGAGCGCTTCCGTGGCACGGGCGAACAGATCCGGACGGTTGCGGACGAGCCACCGTGCTCCCCACACTCCTCCGGCCTCCTCGTCGGCGAAGAACGCGAACACGAGGTCGCGCCGCGGAACGACGCCTTCCCGGCGCAGCGCCCGGGCGACCGCCAGCAGAACACCGGCGAAGTTCTTCATGTCGACCGCCCCGCGCCCGTAGAGGAACCCGTCGTGGATCTCGGCGGCGAACGGCGGATGCGTCCAGTCGTCCTCCACCACCGGCACGACGTCGAGGTGCGCGTGCAGGACGAGGGCACCGGCATCGCGATCCGAACCCTTCAGCCGGGCGACGACGTTGCCGCGCCCCGGCCGGGTCTCGATGAACGCCGTCGCGTATCCGGCATCCTCCAGGCGCTCCTGCACGTAGCGCGCGGCACGCGTCTCGCCGTCGCCGATCGTCTCGGCGACCCCCGTGTTCACGCTGTCGATTCGGATGAGATCGCGGATGAACGCGACGGCTTCGGTCTCCAGCAGGGCCAGGTCGGTCATGCCGCCAGAGTAGGCGGGCGGCATCCAGCGCGCCTGTGCCGGACGACTCGGGGTGACATGCGAGCGACGCGATTCGTAACGTGGCGAAGCATCCACCGCGTCTCCCACGCACGTCAACCCCCTCAACGCCCACCGGACGTTCTCCGTACGCTCGGGGAACCGAACAGAGGAGACATGATGGGCGATCCGAAGAACACGCAGGGCACCCCCGGGGCCGACGAAGAAGCCGACACCGCATCCGGCGGCGCGCCCGAGAAACCCGATGAGGACGTCGAGAAGACCACCGACGACGACGGCAAGCCCCTCGAGAACCCCTCCGGCGGCTGAGCGTCAGGCCGGCGCTCTCACGACAGGCGGTCACGGAGCCGCCGGGCATCCCTCACCGCGTAGCCGGAGTCGTCGTTGTTGAAATAGCAGAGCACTGCGTGACCGGTGGATCGCCACTCGTCGATCCGCTGCGCCCACCAGTCGAGGTCTGCGTCCGAGTAGCTCCCGACGTACAGCCGCGAGCGGTCGGGCCCGTGCATCCGCACGTAGACGAGGTCGGATGTCGCCCGCAGCTCGCAGGGCAGCCCGGCTCCGCTCATGACGCAGTAGGCGGCGTCGTGGCGTTCCAACATCCGGAAGACATCGTCATCCACCCAGGACGGATGCCGGAGCTCCACCACGACGCGGGCCTCCGCCGGCATCGCCGCGAGTGCGTGCTCGAGACGATCGTCGTCGCGCTCGAGGTCCGGGGGCAGCTGAAGCAGCAGCGGGCCCGCGCTCGACCCGAGCGCGGCGAGCCCTTCGGCGAGCCGGGCGGCCCACGACTCGGGGGACGCGAGCTTGCGCGCGTGCGTCAGCCCTCTCGGCGCCTTCACCGCCACGATGAACCCGTCCGGGATCTTCTCGCGCCACCGCCGGAAGGCCTCGGGTCTCGGCCAGTGATAGAAGCTCGCGTTCAGCTCCACGGTGTCGAACGCGGCCGCGTACACCTGGAGCCGACGGTCCCCCGTCCCCTTCGGATAGAGCACCCCGCGCCAGTGGTCGTACGACCAGCCCGAGGTGCCCACACGCACCTCGCCGCGGTCGATGTCCAGTCCTCGCAACGGCATGTTCGCGAGTGTCGTCCGGGCGGGGCCGGCCGACGAGGGGCTTTCGTCGTCGAAGTCCCCGTGGTACGGCTCGCGCCCGCGCCTGACGACGACCGTCGCTCAGCGCAGCACGCCGAGGTTGCGTGCGGCCGACACGGCGGCGGTGCGGGATGCCACGCCCAGCTTCGAGAACACGTGCGTCAGGTGCGACTTCACGGTCGCATCCGTGATGTGCAGGCGCGCGGCGACCTCCGCGTTGGAGGCGCCCGCGGCGACGAGCTGCAGCACTTCGATCTCCCGAGCGGACAGACTGACCTGGGGTGCCCGCACCCGCTGCATGAGGCGTCCTGCGATCGCCGGGGCGAGCGCGCTCTCGCCGGCTGCGGCGGCCCGGACCGCGGCCACGAGGTCTTCGGGAGGAGCATCCTTGAGCAGGTAGCCGCTGGCCCCCGCCTCGACCGCCCCGAGGATGTCGCCGTCGCTGTCGTAGTTGGTGAGGACGAGCACGTAGGGCGGCGCCGGGAGCGCCCGGATGCGACGGGTGGCATCGGCCCCCGTCGTGTCCTCGCCGAACTGCAGGTCCATCAGCACGAGTTCGGGAGCGAGCGCTCCGGCGAGGTCGACCGCCGCGTCCGGGGTGGACGCCTCCCCCACCACGATGATGTCGCTCTCGCCCTCGAGGAGCGCGCGGATGCCGGCCCGCACGACGGGATGATCGTCGGCGATCACGATGCGGATCATGGCTCACCCCGCGGGAACGTGACCGTGATCGACGTCCCGGAGCCCGGTGCGCTCTCGACCGCGAGCGTCCCGCCCAGCTGATCCACGCGCTCGCCGATCGCCCGCAGCCCGAACGAGTCCGACGCGACCCGGTCGCCCACCGCGGCGGGGTCGAACCCGACTCCGTCGTCGGTGACGGTCAGGCGCACGTCCGCGCCGGATGCCTGGACGGCAACGATCACGCGGGATGCCTCGGCGTGCTTCACCACGTTCGCCACCGTGCTCTGCACGATGCGCAGCAGTGCGGTCTGGACGTGCATCGGCAGGTCGAGGTCGGCAGGCATGTCCACCTCGACCCGCAGGCCGTCGGTCGTCCACTCCCGCTCGGCCAAGCGCAGCACCGCCCCGCGGAGCCCCTCGTCGAGCGCCGGCGGCGCGAGCTCGCGGATGAACCGCCGGGTATCGGCGAGGCTTGCGGCCGCGGTCTCGCGGGCCAGCCGCAGGTGCTCGGCGCCGGGCCGGTCGCCGTCCGCGCGCTCGGCCGCATGCAGCAGCATCTGGATGCTCGACAGCGACTGGGCGACGGTGTCGTGGATCTCCCGGGCGAGGCGGGCGCGCTCCGCGAGAACACCCTGCTCCCGCTCGGAGGCGGCCAGGCGATCGCGCGTGGCGAGGAGCTCGGCGAGCAGGGCCTCGCGCTCGGCGGCATCCCGCGCGAGCTCCTGGTACCCCAGCCCGATGAGCAGAGCCACCGCCGCGCCGATGAGCGGCCCGACCACCCCGCCGATGCTGAACCCGCCGTGCAGGCCCAGCGCCAGGATCGCGACGCCGGTCGTCACCACGACGAGGATCGGGCCCCACGGCGCCGGCAGCAGGTGCAGGTACAGGAAGAACAGCGGGAAGACGAGGTACGCGGACTCGGGCACGAGGAACAGTAGCGCCACCCACACGACGGTCAGCACCATCAGCCACACGATGCTCGCCGTGCGCCGTCGTGCCACCGGCATCCGGATCACCCAGATCCCGGCCAGATACACGAGCCCGAGCAGCACCGCGCAGCCGAGTCCGAGCCAGCGCAGCGGCGGCTCCAGGAGCACGATCCGCACGATGACGAACACCAGGAGAACCGCGAACAGCACGTGGAGCCCCAGCCGCAGCGCGAAGAACACGCGCGTGAGGTTGTGGTGCACACCGGGCTGCTGGGTCATGTCGCGTCCAGGCTACGGGGCGCGCGTCCGCGTGGCATCAACCGAAAGTCGGAGTCGAAGAGCAACCTCGCCGCCGATGTCGGAAACGCGTGCGATCGCGAGGCTGGAAGGGATGGTGCGCGACCCTGCGCACCACGGAAAGGACTCCCGTGTTCGTCGCCTGGCGCGATCTGCGCTTCGCCCGGGGGCGGTTCGTGCTCATCGGATCCGTCGTCGCCCTCATCACCCTCCTCGTCGGATTCCTCGCCGGACTCACCGGCGGGCTGGCCGCCCAGAACGTCTCCGCCGTGCTCGCGCTGCCGGGCGACCGCATCGTGCTGCAGCATCCGGAATCGGGCGCGCCGAGCTTCGGCGAGTCGTCGATCGATCAGGATGCCGTGGCCGAGTGGCGTGCGGCTCCCGGCGTGACCGACGTGCTGCCCGTGGGCATCGTCCAGGGCAAGGCGAAGGCCGGCACCACCACGGCGGGGGTCGCGCTGTTCGGGATGCCGCACGGAGCGGCGGCATCCGTCGTCACCGACCTCGTGCCCGCCGGCGGCGACGAAATCGGCCTCTCCGCCGGCGCTGCGAAGGACCTCGGCGGTGTCGTCGCGGGCGACAGTATCAGCATCCTCGGCACCTCGTTCCGGGTGGCCTCCGTCGGGGGCGACGCCTGGTACAGCCACACGCCCGTCGTGGCGCTGACCCCCGACGCCTGGACCCGGCTCGACAAGGGCCTGGGCGGCGACGGATCCGCGACCGTGCTGTCGGTGACGGGCACGCCGGACTGGGCCGCAGTCTCGGACCGCACCGACACGGTCGCCGAACCGCCGCTGCAGAGCCTCACCGCGCTGGAGGCCTTCAAGTCCGAGATCGGGTCGCTCGGGCTCATGATCGCGATGCTGTTCGGAATCTCGGCCCTCGTCGTGGGCGCGTTCTTCACCGTCTGGACGATGCAGCGCTCCGGCGATGTCGCCGTGCTCAAAGCCCTCGGCGCGACGACCGGCTCGCTCATCCGCGACGCCCTCGGGCAGGCCCTCGTGGTGCTCGTCATCGGGATCGGGATCGGGATGCTCGCCGTCACCGGCCTCGGGATGCTGGCCGGCGGAGCGCTGCCGTTCCTGCTGAGCCCGCTCACCACCCTGGTGCCCGCCCTGGCCATGGGCGTCCTCGGTCTCGCCGGCGCGGCCGTGGCCCTGCGCACCGTCACCAAGTCCGACCCCCTCACCGCCCTCGGGAGCAACCGATGATCACCCTCGACGACGTCACCCTCACCTTCCCCGACGGCGCCTCCCGCGTCACCGCGGTCGACCACGTCACCCTCGTCGGCCGGGCCGGCGTGCTCACCGGCATCACCGGGCCCTCCGGGTCGGGCAAGTCGAGCCTGCTCGCGCTGGCGGCGACCCTCATCCGGCCCGACTCCGGGCGCGTGATCGTCGACCACGTGGATGCCACCACTCTGTCGCGCGAAGAGGCCACCGCCCTGCGCCGCGAGCGCATCGGAATCGTCTTCCAGCAGTCCAACCTGCTGCCCTCCCTCACCGCGCGCGAGCAGCTCCTGGTGATGGGCGAGCTCGGCGGCCGCGGCGCATCGGCCCGGCGACGGGCCGTGCGCTCACGGGTCGACGAGCTGCTGGATGCCGTCGGCCTGGGCGACCACGCGGCCAAGCGTCCCGCCCAGCTGTCCGGAGGGCAGCGGCAGCGCGTCGCGATCGCTCGCGCCCTGGTGCACGAGCCGCAGGTGCTGCTGGTCGACGAGCCCACGAGCGCGCTCGACCAGGAGCGGGGCGCCGAGATCATGCGGCTGATCGCGCGACTCACCCACGAGCGCGAGACAGCGACCCTGCTGGTGACGCACGACCTCGTGCACGACCACCTCCTCGACGAGCTGGTCACCGTCGTCGACGGGCGGATCGTGCCGGCGGCGGAACCGGTCGCGGTCTGACAGCAGGCCGCGCCGACACGCCCCCTTGCGGCCGTGACCGGATCGGCGTTGGCTGTGGCCTGTGACCGACGACATCCAGGTTCAGCTGCTCCGAGACACGACCCACGGCGGATCCGCCGATCAGCCCGGCGAGGTGGCATCCGCGCTGGCCGCCTTCGTCGGGGCCGCGACATCCACCGTGGATGTCGCGATCTACGACTTCCGCCTCGTCGATCACGGTCTCGTCGCAACTGTCGTCGGCGCGTTCGCCGATGCCGTGTCCCGCGGCGTGACGGTACGGATCGCCTATGACGCCGGCAAGCCCGCAGACGGTGGCGCCGCAGAGTTCGCCGCACTCGGGGCGGACCCGGCGCCGGTGGGAACGGGCGCCTGGCTGACGCAGAACCTCGGGGGAACCGGCGTGCAGCTCACGGCCATCGATTCGGCACCGCACCTCATGCACTCGAAGTACATCGTCCGCGACGCGGCAGACGCGGCCACCGCCGCGGTCTGGATGGGTTCGACCAACTTCACCGACGACGCGTGGACGCTGCAGGAGAACAACATCCTGCGCATCCCGGACCAGCAGATCGCCGCCGGCTATTCCGCCGACTTCGCCCAGCTGTGGGAGACCGGCAGCATCAAGGGCACAGGAAAGGGCGACACCACCGGCAGCACGGATGCCCTCGGATGGGATTTCAGCCCCGGCGACGGGCCCGCCATCGACGCCGCACTCACCGCCCGCATCGACGCGGCCACCACCGACATCCGGATCGGCACCATGGTGCTCACCAGCCACGCGATGCTCGCAGCCCTGGCGGCAGCCGTCGACCGAGGTGTCTCGGTCAGCGGTGTCTACGACGCCGGCCAGATGGGCCCGATCGTCAAGAAGTGGCGCGCAAGCTCGAACGACGCCGCCATCGTCGCGGACTGGGACAAGGTCTCGGCGAAGCTTTCGGCGAAGCATTCCACGCCGTACTCCCCCACCGGGCCGCACGACTTCATGCACCTGAAGGTCATCGTGACCGACGGCATCCTCTCCACGGGCAGCTACAACTTCTCCGCCAATGCCGAGAAGAATGCGGAGAACCAGGTGCACACCACCGACGCGGCGCTCGTCGCGACGTACGCGCAGTTCCTCGACGACGTGGCGGCGGTGTACGCCTCATCCTGACGGTCAGCATCTCAGGTACTGACGGACATGACGAAGCCCCCGCGCGACCTTGTCGCTCGGGGGCTCGCTTTGGTCCTTCAACGACTGGGGCTCATATTCTGCATCCTTCCCTCGGGGACAGGGGTAAAGGCGAATGTAGTCCGCCCGCAGAGCCCGCACAATACCCGCCTCAGAATGCGGCCGGCGAGCGCGATTCTGCCCCGATGACCGACAGCAGCCGCAGCTTGTCGTGGCTCTCGCTGCCCGGGACGGCCGTGTAGACGAGCAAGAAGTGCCCCTCGTCGGGGTCGAGGAGCGTCTGACAGGTCAGCTCGAGGGCGCCGACCTGCGGGTGCACGAAGTGCTTGACCGGTCGCGGGCGCAGGCCGATCTCGTGCGCGTCCCACGCGGTGCGGAACTCGGCGCTGCGTTCGTACAGGTCGTCGGCGATGCGCACCGCCCGTGATCCGGGCCCGCGTCGCGACACGACGTCGCGCAGCCCCGACACCCACAGCCGCGTGAGAAAGGCGCGGTCCGCCGGAGCGTACAGGAGGCGGGCATCCGGATCGGTGAACCAGCGGTAGGCGAGACTGCGTTCCAGGCCGCGATGCGCGGCGGCGTCACCGGTGAGCGCGATGCCGAGCGGGGTCTGCGCGAGCGTCTCGCCCAGTTCGGAGACCACCTCGGCCGGGGTGTCGTGGAGCCGGTCGAGGATGCGGAGCATCCCGGGGCTCACGTGCGTGCTTTCGCCGCCCCGCGGCGGCGGAGAGTGCCCGGCGAGACGGAACAGATGATCCCGTTCGTCGAGAGAGAGGTGCAGGCCCTGCGCGATGGCGGCGACCATCTGCGCGGACGGCTGCGGGCCGCGCTGCTGCTCGAGGCGCGCGTAGTAGTCGGTCGACATGTGGCTGAGCTCGGCGACCTCCTCGCGGCGCAGGCCTTCGGTGCGGCGGCGCTGTCCCCGCGGCAGGCCCACGTCGTCCGGCTGCAGCGCGGTGCGCCGCAGGCGCAGGAACTCGGCGAGCCCCGGCCGATCGATCTCCATGTCCCCATTGTCGAGGGGACGGCGCCCGCGATCCACGGATCACCGAACCCTGGATACGCCGCCGCGCCGAGGGGAACGTGGAGGGATGCCCCAGACCATCGATCCCACCACCCCCGATCTGACCGGCCGTCGCGCCCTCGTCACCGGCGCGAGCGACGGCATCGGCCTCGCCATCGCCACCCGGCTCGCCGGGGCGGGCGCGCACGTGATCATGCCGGTGCGCAACCCTTCCAAGGGCGAACGGGCCATCGCCCGCATTCGGGAAACCGTGCCGGACGCATCCGTGTCGCTGCGCGACCTCGACCTCGCATCGCTGGCGTCGGTCGCCGCGCTCGGCGACACTCTGATCGCCGAGGGACAGCCCATCCACCTGCTGATCAACAACGCGGGCGTGATGACGCCGCCCGCGCGCGCCGTCACGGAGGACGGATTCGAACTGCAGTTCGGCTCCAACCACCTGGGCCATTTCGCTCTGGTCGGTCACCTGCTGCCGCTGCTGCGCGCGGGACGCGCCCGCGTCACGTCGCAGATCACCATCAGCAGCGGACGACTCAATTGGGACGACCCGAACTGGGAGCGCTCGTACAGCCCGATGGCGGCCTACAACCAGTCCAAGACGGCACTCGGGCTCTTCGGCCTCGAACTGGACCGTCGATCCGAAGCGCACCGCTGGGGGATCACCAGCAACCTCGCCCACCCGGGCATCGCACCCACCAGCCTGCTCGCCGCCCGCCCCGAGGTGGGCCGATCGCGCGACACCGCCGGGCGTCGCGCGATCGGCTGGATGTCACGACGCGGCATCCTTCTCGGGACCCCCGAGACCGCCTGCCTGCCCGCGGTGTACGCAGCCACCTCACCTGACGCTCTCCCCCGGCACCTCTACAGTCCGCGCGGTCCCGGTCATCTGGGCGGCACTCCCGGCGAGCAGAAGCTCTTCCGGCACCTGCGCGACCCGGAGGATGCCGCCCGCCTCTGGCGTGTGTCCGAAGACCTGACCGGGGCCTGGTCTCGCGTGTGACAGAGGGCGCACGCGGCCAGATGACCCGAAACCGCATTCATCGGAACGACCGAACGGCGACGCCTCTTTTCGGTGGTGCCGACAGTCTGGCCCCCGTCGATGCTCTGCAGGATGGTCTCAACCTATCCGAATCCCAGGAGCATCGATGTCTGCAGTCCCCGAAGCGGCCCTCCGCGAGCACGTCCTCGACACTGCCAGGATGACGGCCGACACCCTGGACCTCGTCGGATGCGAATCTCCGTCTGAGGACCGTGGCGCCCTCGCGCGGAGCGCCGATCTGATCGACGCTCTCGGCGTGCGCTACCTCGGCGAGCCCGCGGAGCGCATCGAGGTCGACGGCATCACGCACCTGCGCTGGCGTTTCGGCTCGTCGCCGCGCGTGCTCGTCCTCGGGCACCATGACACCGTCTGGCCCCTGGGCACGCTCGAGACCCACCCCGCGCGGGTGCAGGCCGGTCGCCTGACCGGCCCGGGGTCGTTCGACATGAAGGCGGGACTGGTCATGGCGTTCCACGCCCTGGCCGCACTCCCCTCCCGCGACGGCGTCACGCTCCTCATCACGAGCGACGAGGAACCGGGCTCCACGACCTCCCGCGCGCTCATCGAGACGGAGGCGCGCGGATGCCGGGCCGCGCTCGTGCTCGAGTCGGCCGGACCCGGTGGCGCGCTCAAGACGGAGCGGAAGGGCGTCTCCCGGTATGAGGTCCATGTGCACGGCCGTGCCGCCCATGCCGGGCTCGAGCCGGGTCGCGGGATCAACGCGACGCTCGAACTGGCTCACCAGGTTCTCGCGATCGCGGAGATCGGCACTCCCTCGCTCGACACGACCGTCACGATCACCCGTGCGGAGTCGGGGACGACATCGAACACCGTCCCGGCGCGCGGGCGCTTCTTCGTCGATGTGCGGACGGCGACCGCCGCGGAACAGCGAAGGGTGGATGCCGAGATGCGGTCGCTCCGGCCACGAGTGCCCGGAGCATCGGTCCGCGTGACCGGTGGCGTGAACCGCCCGCCTCTCGCTGCAGACGCCTCCGGTGCGCTCTTCGAACGCATCAACCGCATCGCCGTCGAACTCGGACTGCCCCCGCTCTCGGGCCTTGCGGTCGGCGGAGCATCCGACGGCAATTTCACGGCCGGGGTGGGCACCCCGACCTTGGACGGGCTGGGCGCGGTCGGCGGCGGAGCCCACGCCGACGACGAGCACGTGGTCGTGGCCGAACTCGCGCCGCGCGCACGGCTGCTGTCCGCGCTCATCGCCGACCTGCTCGCCGAGACGGGTCACGCCGGTGCGTGACGCCGAGACTCCGGCGGCCGCGGATGCCCGCTCGGCCGCACTGCGCGCGGGGGTCGCGGTCGTCGAGCTCGACGACATGCGCGCTTTCTCGGATGCGCGCCGGCTGTATGAGGCGGTCTGGCGTGCCGGCCCGACCGGGTCTCCGGTGACCGCCGACATGCTGCGCGCGATCTCGGCGTCGGGCAACCCGGTGCTCGGAGCGTACGACGGGCAGGTACTCGTCGGGGCGTGCTTCGGATTCTGCTCCCCGCCGGAGACGGGGAATCTGCACAGCCACATCGCGGGCGTGCACGCGCGGATGCAGGGCCGCAGCATCGGATTCGCCCTCAAGCTCCATCAGCGCGCCTGGGCGATCGACCGCGGCATCCGGACCATGACCTGGACCTTCGATCCCCTGATCCGCCGCAACGCCGTCTTCAATCTCGTCAAGCTCGGCACCGAGGTCGCCGCGTATCTGCCGGACTTCTACGGCGACATGGACGACGAGGTCAACCGGAGCGACGCGAGCGACCGGCTCCTCGTGAGGTGGCAGCTGCACCGGCCGCTTCCGGGACCGGATCCGATGCCCCGGGCCGCCGAACCGATGATCCCGGTCGCGGTGCCCGCCGACATCGAGGCCCTGCGCCTGGCGGATCCCGTGGCCGCCGCGGGGTGGCGCAGCCGCATCCGCCGCGAGCTGGGCGACCGGCTGGCGGCGGGCGCCCGCGTGCGCGGCTTCGATCGCGACGGCCACTACCTCATCGCGCCGGCGCATCCGGCTGACAGCAAGGAGAGCGCATGAAGCTCGTCGAGATCGAGACCCGCATCGTCCAGATGCCGCTGGTCGCCCCGTTCCGCACCTCGTTCGGCACCGAGACGGTGCGCGAGCTGCTCGTCGTGCGCGCGGAGACCGAGGATGCCGTCGGCTGGGCGGAGTGCGGGACCAACGAAGCACCGCTCTATTCCTCGGAGTACACCGCAGGCGCGTCCGCGGTCATCGAGAAGTTCTTCGTCCCGGCCCTGCGCACCGCGCAATCCGAGATCGGCGCGGACTTCGACGCCCATCGCGTCGGATCGATCCTGTCGCCGTTCAAAGAGCACCGCCTGGCGAAGTCGGCGGTCGAGACCGCGCTCCTGGACGCACAGTTGCGCGCCCAGGGCGTGACGTTCGCCTCGGCGCTGGGCGCCGTGCGGGACCGCGTCCGGTGCGGTGTCTCGCTCGGCATCGCCGCCTCGACCGAGGCGCTCCTGGACGACGTCGCCGCGGCCCTCGACGCCGGGTACGTGCGCATCAAGCTCAAGATCGAACCGGGGTGGGACGTCGCCCCGGTGCGCGCGGTGCGCGAGAGGTTCGGAGACATCGACCTGCAGGTCGACGCCAACGCCGCCTATCGACGCGGCGACGCGGGGCACCTCGCCAAGCTGGATGCGTTCGACCTCACGCTGCTCGAACAGCCGCTGCCCAGTGACGACCTGCTCGGGCACGCGGCCCTGGCCGAACGGATCGCCACGCCCATCTGCCTCGACGAATCGATCACCTCCAGCCGCGCCGCGGCAACGGCGATCGCGCTCGGCGCGTGCAGCATCGTCAACATCAAGCCCGGCCGCGTCGGCGGCTACCTCGAAGCGCGGCGCATCCACGACCTGTGCGCGGCGCACGACGTTCCGGTCTGGTGCGGCGGGATGCTGGAGACCGGCATCGGGCGGGCGGCGAACGTCGCCATCGCCGCCCTGCCGAACTTCCTGCTTCCCGGCGACACGTCCGCGTCGGAACGCTACTACGCCGTCGACCTCACCGAGCCGTTCCGCCTCGACCACGGCACCATCGCCGTGCCCCAAGGACCGGGAATCGGCGTCGATCCGCTTCCCGACGTCCTGGAGTCGGTCACGGTCCGCCGCGAACGCTTCGCCTGCTAACCTCTGCCGCGGGAGCTTCCGCCTCTGACCTGGAGGACACAATGACGACCCCACGTCGGCCGACGCACCGGCCGCAGACGAGCCTTACTCGGGTGCTCGAGGAATTCGGCACGACGCTGCTCGGCGTCGCAGCCGGCGAGATCACGTACCGCAGCGTCGAGGCGATCGTCATCCACGATCCGCTCGATCAGCCGGAGTCGCCGCGCGGCGCCCTGGTGCTGGGGGTGGGCGTCAGCGACCCCGCCGAGGTCGCACAGATGCTTCCGCGTCTGGGGCTCAGCGGCGCGGTGGCGCTCGTCGTGCGCTCCCCCTTCGCCGCGACGCCGGAGGTCGCCGCCGCGGCCGCCGCATCCGGCGTCGCGGTGCTCACCCTCACCCGCGGCACGGCCTGGGCGCACCTGGCCGGCCTGCTCCGTGCTCTGATGACCCCGGGCGACCCCGACGACGCCCGTCCCGTCACGTTCGGCGGCATCCTCGCCGGCGACCTGTTCACCGTGGCGAACGCCATCGCCGCCCTCCTCGGCTTCCCCGTGTCGATCGAGGACCGCTACGCGCGCCTCGTCGCCTATTCGGCGCGGCACGACGGGCCGGAGGGGCGCACCTCCTCCGGCGCGGTCCCGCCGCAGTACACGCGCATCCTGGAGGAGCGCGGGCTCTTCCAGGAGGTGTCGCGCAGCGAGCGCCCGGTGCTCGTCTCGGAGCTCGTCGCCGAGATCGACGCGCGCACGGTGCTGGCCGTGCGCGCCGGCGAGGAGGTTCTGGGAACCATCTGGGTCGCGACCGACCAGCCGCTCTCCGAGGAGCATCTGCTGGCGCTCCACGACGCGGCCAAGCTCGTCGCCATGCACATGGTCTGGCAGCGCACCGATGCGGATGCCGAGCGGCGCCGACGAGCCGGGCTCCTGCGCACCGCGCTGGACGGCGGCACCGACGCGCCCGAGGCCCTCCAGCGACTCGGGCTGCGCGACGAGAACATGGTGGTGCTCGCACTCGCCCTCATCGATCCCGCGGCGGGCGAGGCGACCGGAGCCACTCCCGACGCCACCTCCCCCGCGCTACTCGCCGCCGAACGCAAGCGCGTGGCGGATGCCTTCGCGGTCCACCTCGGTTTCGCCCACCCCCGAGCGGTGACCGGGCTCGTCGGCGAGGTCGCCTACGGAGTCCTGCCGACCGAGCAAGACGGGTCCGCCGTGCGGCTGGGCACCGAATTCCTCGCCCGTGTCCGGTCGACGCAGCGCGCGGTCGTGGGGATCGGCCCGATCTCGCAGGGAGCATCCGACCTGGCACGCTCGCGTGCCGGAGCAGACCGCGCACTTCGCGTGCTCCGTGCGACGCCCGGCATCCATCGCGCGGGCCCGGTCGTGAGGTTCGAGGACGTCCACGCCGAAGCGCTGCTGCTCGAGCTGCCCGTGCCGGCGCGCGATCTTCCGTCCGGTGCCATCGCCCGGCTCGCGGAGTACGACGCCGAGCACCAGAGCGCGCTGATCGACACGCTGCGCGCGTGGCTGGACGCTTTCGGGGATGTCGCGATCGCATCCGCGGCGATGTTCGTGCACACCAACACCTTCCGGTACCGGCTGCGCCGCGTCGCGGAGGTGGGCGGAATCGATCTCGACGATCCGGAAGCCCGTTTCGCAGCGATGCTGCAACTGCGCCTGCTCGCGCTCACGGCCGATCGGTAACGCGGCCGCGAGCGCGAGCGAGCGACCCGGGTCAGGCCGGTCGAGCGCCGAGCCGCAATGCGCCTGCGAGCACTGCCAGCCACTCGGCATCCTGAAGCGAGTGCACCTCGGGGCTCGTCGCGCCGCCGTGCCCGGCGTTCTCGAAGACGTGCAGCAGGATCGGCGCGTCGCCCAGCTGCGCAGCCTGGAGGCGGGCGGCGAATTTGCGCGCCTGCCAGGGCGGGCAGCGCGGGTCCGTGGCGCCGGCCTGGATGTACACCGTGGGAAAGCGTCCCGGAGCGATCAGCTCGTACGGCGAGATCCCGGCCAGGCGGCGCACGTCGCCCGGATCGTCGGGGTCGCCCCACGCCTTGCGGATCACGAACTCCAGGTAGGGGTGGCGGATGCCGCCGATGAGGTCGAGAAGCGGCGCCCGGGGCAGCACGGCGGCCCAGAGGTCCGGTCGCCGCGTGACCGCCACACCGCACATCAGACCGCCGTCCGAGCCGCCGGTCAGCGCCAGACGCCCGGGGTCGGCGATGCCGTCGGCGAGGAGGCGCTCCGCCACAGCCACGAGGTCGGTGTCGCGAACATGGCGCAGCTCGCGGTGCGCGCCGCGGAACCAGTCGCTGCCGAGCTCGCCGCCTCCGCGCAGGTATGCCTGGACGAGGGTCCCGCCCATCGCGACGTAGGCGGCCAGGTCCCCCTGGTACTGCGGCAGCAGCGGCACGTTCGCGGCACCGTACGCGGAGATCAGCACCGGGGCCGGTCGTGTGCGGTCGGCGCCGGCCGGGCGCACGACGTGGAACGGGACGGCAGTTCCGTCCGACGCCACCGCCTCGCGCAGCTCCACCGTCGCCTCGAGGGTCACCCGGGGTGGACGAAGCGTTTCCGGCGCATCCATGCCCGGCTTGTGACGGTAGACGCCCCACGAGGTCACGAGGCTCGAGAAGGCGAAGACGAAGCCGTCCTGCTCGGTGGCCGGCGCGGTCGTCGCCAGCGCGGTCAGGGCGAAGAAGGGCGCACCGATCGCGCCCTCGCCCGGCAGCGGCACGGCCCCGAGGTCCGCGCCCTGCGCGTCGATGACGCGCAGCGTGGCGACGGTGCGGTCGAACCCGCTGAGATACAGGGACCGGCCCACCGGGGTGATCGACCGCAGCACGGTGTCGCTCTGCGGCACCAGTTCCGTCCACGTCCCGGGGTCGGCGGGATCGGCCGCGGTGAGCGGGATCGACACCACGCGCCCGCGCGGCGCATCCACGTCGGTCACCGCGATGTAGGCGTCGCCGACGATGTGCCCGGCGACGGTGCCTCCCGGTCCGAGCGGAAGTCCGGTGACGAACGGTCGCCAGGTCGCGCCTTCGACGCCGCTCTCGCGCACGGCGACCGGCGCGGGGCTGCCCAGCCGGTGACTCGCGACGGTCCATCGGCCGTCAGCCGAGCACTGGAGCCGCGTGTACTCCCGGGAGCCGTCCGGGATCGGGACGTCCTGGACGGTCGTCGGCCCGCCGACGCGGTGTTCGAACACGGCCTGCGCGAAGTCCTCCGGCTCGCCGGTGAGGGCGAAGAAGGAGAATCCCCGGCTGTCGGGCCACCAGCTGACCCCGCCCGCCCAGGCGCTGTGCAGGACCTCGGACGGCCCGTCGGCGCGCAGCAACCCGGAGGCGACCTCGACGAGGTGGATGCGATTGTGCTCGCTCCCGTCGGTGCACACGCCGATCGCGAGCAGCGTGCCGTCGGGGGCGGGCGCCAGCCAGGAGAGCGTGGGGCCGGGGGCATCCGGATCCTGCCCCGGAAGACGGAAGACATCGAGGTCGATGAGCTCGCGGCCGGGTCCGTACGGCGTGGACGACACGCAGACCGTGGTGCGGTGGCCGCCGGACTCCGCACGGAACCACTGCCCGGCGGCAGGGACGGGAAGGTCGGGCCGTGCCCCGTCGTCGTACGTCTCGATGAAGGCATGCGCGTCGTCGAAGCGTCCGTGCGCGGCGATGGTCCGTGCAGCCAGAGCCGCCTGCGCCCGCTGCCACGCGCGCACCTCGTCATCGTCGGCTTCGAGCCAGCGGTACGGATCGGCGATCCGCACACCGGCGGGTGCCGAAAAGGCGTCGACGGTGCGACTGACCGGATAGTCGACGGTCATCGCACCGCCTCCACGGCTTCGGCATCCGGGACGCCCATGCCGAACTCGGCGCGAAGGCGCTCGAAAGCACCGGGCACGCGGCGCGCCTCGTGCAGGTGCACGAGTGCGTCGAACGTCGCGGGGAAGTCATCGACCGGGTCGAGGTCGCCCCCGGCGAGGATGCCGACCGACCCCGCCACGGCCTGTGCGAGCGCGGCATCCGGCTGCGCGCCCGAGTCCGCGGGCGCGTCGCCCTCGCGAAGATCCAGCAGGACGGCGTCGTGGGCGGCCCCGTCGTCGAAGCCCGGCCGAAGGGCCTCGATCGCGGCCTCGATGCTGCCCGGGACCGGTCCGCGCTGGTCGAGGTGGACGTCGCAGTCGAACGGCCGCGCCGAGCGCGGGACGAAGCGCACCAGCGGGCCGTAGGCATACGACGTCGCGATGACGCGGTAGCCCTCTGCGAGCTCGCCGTCCAGCAGCGTGCCCATCGTCGGCCTGCCCAGGAACGCCGTCCGCCGCACGTGCGAGTTGTGGGCCAGGACGATCGTGCGACCGTATTGCGCGGCGATCCACAGCACGGTCTCGGCCATGAACCGCTCGCGGGGATAGATCTCGGGCGCATCATCGACCGTCCGGAGCACATCGAAGTCCAGCTCCGCGAGATACGCGCGCAGCGAGGCGGCACTGCGGTGCGCGACGGCGTCGGCCCCCGGATCCCGTTCGACGCGGCGGATGAGCCCGTCGATGTCGCGAACCAGCGCCGCCCGCTCCGAGTCCGTCATCCGCCACGTCCGCACGGCGGCCTCCGTGCGGGCCCCCAGATCGGCGCGAATGCGGAGGTCGGCATCCGTCGCGTGCGGACGGATCCGGTCGAGGCACACCTCGACAGCCGGCCCCGGTGACGTGGACGACCCCGGCAGATCGGTGCCGACCACGTGCACCCGCCGATCGGGGTTCGCGCGGTTCCACTCCCGCAGCCAGCCGAGCATGCGCTGGACGGACGGCGAGGCGCCGAAGTTGTAGGTCATGCACCGCTGCGCGATGGCGCCGAGGTCGGCGTCGGCCCCGGCACCGCCGATCCAGGCATCCAGTTCGAGGGACTCGGCGAACCCCGACTCCAACGCGATCGCCGCGATCGCCTGCGAGCCCGGGCCGTCATCGGTCACGAGAGCCCGCACGATCGCATCCTGCAGCGTCTGCACGTCCGTGACACTGTGCGCGGCCTCGCCGACGGCGATCACCCGGCCGCCCCGTCCGAGCGCGCGCACCGCTTCCGCGTCGCCGACGGCGATCGACGAGGGGTCGATCGCCGCGGCCGCGAGACTGCGGAGCGCGCGCACCCGCACTATTTCGTCTCCTTCGTGAAGTACCACTGCTCCGGAGTGTAGATATAGCTGAGCATCGCCTGGAACGTCTCCGGCGGCCCGCTGAGGGTCTTCTTCCAGATGACGAGAGTGTCCGGCGTCGGCATCCACAGCGCGGGCAGATCCTTTCCGAGCAGTGTTCCCTCGGTGCTCAGGGCCTTCGCGTCCAGGCCGAACACCGACGCCGTGATCGCCTTGTCGGCGGCCGGGTTGCTGTAGCTGCCCAGGTTGAAGCTGCCGGGGGTGTTGAAGACGGTGTTGCTGGTGGGGTAGCCCGCGGCGAGGTAGAGCCCGCCGACATCCTGCATCGCCCAGTCGTTCGTGTTCGCCGGCGCCCACGTGTTGCCGTAGTTCGCGTACATGTAGTTCAGCGACTTCGTGACGACCTTGACGTCGATGCCGAGCTTCTTGGCCGCCGACGAGAAGGCGAGGTCGCGCGACCCGACGTAGGCGGGCGTGTTCGCCGAAGCGAGCGTGAAGCTGATCTTCTGCCCCTGGGGGATGCCGGCGCCGCACTGGTTCTCGCCGGTGCCCGGGTCGGCGCACGTCGTGCCGGACGCCGCGACCTTCCAGCCGTGGTCGGTGAGCAGCTTCTTCGCCGCCGTCATGTCGAACGGGTAGGGCGCCTTGTCGCCGTACGCGGTCGGGAAGGGCGAATTCGCGCCCATCGGGCTGTAGTTCTCATCGCCCGCGCCGTCATAGACGCCGCGGCTCTTGACGTATCCGGGCTGATCGATGAGGTGCTGCAGCGCCTCGCGCACGTACCTCTGCGCGATGACCTTGTCGAAGCCGTTCACGGTGTTCTTGAAGTTGATCGTGAGCGAGTCGAATCGCGCCGGGGCCGGCGCGCCGTAGACGTTGTAGCCCTGCTTCTGCAGTGCCGGGATCTGGGATGCGAACGTGGAATCCAGCGAGCCGACGGTGAGGTTGCCGGCTTTGTACTGGTTGAGCACCGCGGACGCCGACGTGAACGCCTTGAAGTCGACCTCGGCCAGGGTGTTGCCGCCCGGGCCGCTGTACTTCGTGTTCGGGGTGAGCGAGTACGACCCGGTCGCCGGCTCGAACGACTTCAGCTGGTAGGGCCCGTTGACGATCTTCCACAGCGGGTTGGTCGCGAACGTCTTCTGGTCGGACGACTGCTTGGTCAGGTAGTCGTAGATGGCCTTGGCATTGGCCGGCGTGGTGAAATCGAGCACCGGGCCGCCCGTCTTGGCGATGCTCCAATCGGCCGACGGCATGATGTAGATCAGTTCGAGCAGCGACAGCAGGTACGACGGGTTGTAGGCCTGATCGAGCGTCAGCACGACCGTGTCGGCATCCGGGGTCGTCACGGTGACGCCGTCCGGGAACTGGTGCGGCGTGTAGAAGCTCCAGTTCGCCGGGCTCTCCGCGATGGCCGCCTTCAGAAGTGCGAAGGAGAACGCGACGTCCTTCGAGGTGACCGGCCGGCCGTTGGACCACTGGAACTGCTTCAGCTTCATGGTCACCGTCTTTCCGTCCGAGCTGGTCTGGGGCAGCTCCGCGAGGCTCTGGCTCGCGTCGACGACCTGGTCACCGCTGCCGCTGGGCCGGTAGAGGGCGCGCCACAGGATCCCGCGGGCGATCACGGTGCCGTTCACCGCCGCCGGAGGGTACGGGTAGATGTAGTTCGGGGCGAGGCCGGGCGTCATGGCGATCGTGGCCACGCCGCCCTCCGTCGGACTGCCGGAGGCCTTCGGCAGGGTCTTGTAGGCGGCCTGGTCGGTCGTTCCGGAGTTCGACGCGGTGCAGCCGGAGAGCAGCAGTGCTCCCGCAGCGACGAGCGCGACGGCGAGACGCGCACCGCGGGGGGTGGGTGTGGACATGGAGGGTCTCCTGGTGTCGGGGTGGGAAGGGAGGAAGGGTCAGTCGCCGCGGCGATCGAGCGCGTCGCGCAACGCGTCGCCGAGCAGGTTGAAGGCCAGGACGGTGAGCACGATGCATGCGCCGACGGGGTACACCAGCCACCAGTAGCCGGAGGTGATGTAGGTGGTGCCGGCGGACAGCTGGCTCCCCCAGTCGGTGACCGGGTAGGTGAGGCCGAAGCCGAGGAATCCCAGTGCGGCGATGGTGAGGATCGCGTCGGCAACCTGGAATGTGACGTTGACGACGATGACGCCGATCGTGTTCGGGATGAGGTGGGTGAAGATCAGTCGGGGTTTGCGAGCGCCCATCAGACGGGCGGCGAGCACGAACTCGCGCACCCGTAGGGAAAGCACCTCGCTGCGGATGAGCCGAGCGATCACGAGCCAGGAGAATCCACCGATGACCAGCGCCAGGGTGACCGGCGTCGCCGTGAACCTCGCAGACAGGATCAGCACGAAGAACAGGAACGGAATCGCCAGCAGAATGTCGACCAGCCGCATCATGAAGCCGTCGAGGACGCCGCCGAAAAGGCCCGCGATCGCACCGTAGACCGTGCCGACGGCCGTTGCCACGAACGCCGCGAGCAGGCCGATCTCGAGCGACACCTGGCCGCCCAGCATGAGCCGCCCGAGCACGTCGAACCCGTTGGTGTCGGTTCCGAGAGGATGGCCGTCACCCGGGGGCAGCGACGCGTTGAGGACATCGACGTCCGTCTGATTCGTGTGGTAGACGAGCGGCCCGAGGAAGCAGAACACGAACAGGCCGATGAGCATCGACGCGCCGATGACGGCGAGGCGATTTCGCCGGAGGGTTCGAATGACCGCTCGGGTGGACCGTGGCGGCTTCGCCACCGCCAGAACGCCGGTCGGGTCCGGCTCCGGGCGGGCGACGCTCGTCTGCACGACGCCCTCTTCGGCCAGCGCAGTGCTCTCGTGGTCTTGCTGGTTCATTTCGTGAGCTCGATCCGTCGGTCCGCGCGCGCGACGAGGATGTCGGCGACGAGGTTGCCGGCGACGGTCAGCACGCCGCCGAGCAGGGTGTAGGCCAGCAGCACCGGGTAGTCCTCCCGGTTGAGGCTGTTGAGGAAGAGCAGACCGAGACCCGGGTAGTTGAACACCGACTCGACGATGAGGTTGCCGGCGAGGAGGATCGGGATCTGCAAGCCGATCAGCGTGATGAGCGGGATGCACGCGTTCCTCAGGAGGTGCTTGGTGATCACCATGCGCTCCGGCATCCCTTTCGCCCGGGCGACCTTGATGTAGTCCTGGCCGAGTTCCTCGAGGGCGGAGGAGCGCTGGTACTGGGAGAAGACGACGAGGTTGGTGATGGTGAGCGTCAGCACCGGGAGCGCCATCGACCGTGTGTCCGTGAAGACGGCCCAGGGCGAGGACGACTGCGACGCCTCGGCCGGGAAGAGGGGGATCGCCTGGCTCAGGAGGGCGATCAGCAGGAGCGCGATGAGGAAGGACGGCGTCGCGTACAGCAGATACGAGACGGACGTGGCCGCGCGGTCGAGGAAGGAGTTCTTCCGGATCGCCTGGGCGATCCCGAGCGGAACCGCGATGCACAGGGCGAGCACGAGGGCGGAGAGCGACAGCATCGCGCTGCGCCCGGCGTTCTCCCACAGGAGGGTCGAGACGTCCTCGTTGAGGATGTACGACCGACCGAGGTTTCCGGTGAGGAGGTTGCCGAGGAAGGCGAGGTACTGGACGATCACCGGGCGGTCATAGCCGTTCGCGGCGTTGAACGCGTTGATGGCATCCTCCGTCGCCTTCGGACCGAGCACAGCGCGCCCCGGGCTGTCCGAGATGGTGTGCAGCATCAGGAAGACGATGAAGGAGAGTCCGAGGAGCACGACCAGCGAGACGCCGACGCGCCGCAGCACATACCCGGTCATCGGGTGACCTCCTGACGTGTCGAGCGGGTCCCGGCCGGAACCCGCGGATCCTCGACCGGTTGAAGCGGGAAGTGGCAGGCCACCTGATGCGTCGCGGTCACCGGCCTCAGTTCGGGCTCCTCGATCGCACACCGCTCGGTGGCCAGCGGACAGCGCGTACGGAAGCGGCATCCGCTCGGCGGATCGAGCGGACTCGGGATCTCGCCGGTGATGCGTCCCACGGGTTCGGATGCCGTCTCGGGGTGGGCGATCGGCACGGCGGCGAGGAGCCCGGCGGTATACGGGTGCGCGGCCGAGCCGTAGACGGCATCCGTGTCGCCGATCTCGACGAGCTTGCCGAGGTACATGACGCCGACGCGATCGGAGAGGTATCGCACCACGGACAGATCGTGCGAGATCACGACGCTCGACAGTCCCCGCTCGCGCTGCTGGCTGCGCATGAGGTTCAGGACCTGGGACCGGATGGACACGTCGAGCGCGCTGACCGGCTCGTCTGCGACGAGCACGCTGGGAGCCAGAGCGAGAGCGCGCGCGAGTCCGATCCGCTGACGCTGACCGCCGGAGAGTTCGTACGGGTAGCGGTCGAGGATGCCTGCTCCGAGGCCGACACTGTCGAGGAGTTCGCGGGCGGTGGCCGTCCGCTGGGCCTGGGTGCCGACGCCCTGGATCGCGAGCGGCTCGCGCAGGGTCTGTCCGATCCGCATCTTGGGATCGAGCGACGCGCTGGAATCCTGGAACATCATCTGGAGCCGCGTGCGCCGCTCCGCCAGCTCTCGTGGCCTCACGCCGGAGATCTTCTGTCCGTCGAGGCGCACCTCCCCCGACGTCGGGCGGTCCAGGGCCACGAGGATCCGTCCGAGCGATGACTTTCCGCAGCCGGACTCGCCCACGAGTCCGAACGTCTCGCCCGCAGCGACGTCGAAGGTCACGCCGTCGACCGCCTTCACCGTGCGGCGGCGCCCCTTGGGTCCGAATCCGGAGACCGGATGCGCCTGCCGCACATCCGTGACACGCAAGCGCGGCTCCGACTCCGCGGGTGCCGGCCGCACCGGGTTCGCGGGGCGGGTGACGGTTGACGCCGCGGCACCCGGTCGAACCGGAATCGTCTGGGCGATCACCGGATTCCAGCAGGCGAATCTGTGGGCGGCATCCGGCCGGTCCACGCCGTCCGTGGTGACCAGCGGCGGGTATTCCGCACGGCAGCGTTCAGTGGCGGCGGCGCAGCGCGGCGCGAACCGGCAGCCGACCGGCTGCTCGGTCGGGTCCGGCGGGGAGCCGGGGATGCTGAACAGCTCGACGGAGCGGTCCTGCTCGAGTGAGGGGATCGAGGAGAGGAGCGCGTGCGTGTACTGGTGCCGGGTGTCGCGGAACAGCTGCGTCGTGGGCCCGGTCTCCACCATGCGCCCGGCGTACATCACGCCCACGTGGTCGGCGTAACGCGCGACCACGCCCATGTCGTGGGTGACGAGGATCATCGACATGCCCAGCTGGCGCTTGAGCCCGTCGAGCAGCTCCAGGATCTCGGCCTGGATGGTCACGTCGAGTGCGGTCGTCGGCTCGTCCGCGATGAGGAGCTTCGGCTCGCAGATGAGAGCCATGACGATCATGACGCGCTGGCGCATCCCGCCCGAGAGCTGGTGCGGGAAGTCATCGAACCGCTCCGCAGGGTTCGGGATGCCGACGAGCGCGAGCATCTCCTCGACGACCTTGCGCGCCGCCCGGGAGCTCGCCCTGCGGTGCAGCCGGTAGGTCTCGACGATCTGATCCCCGACCCGCCGGGTGGGGTTCAGGGAGGTGAGCGAATCCTGGAACACCATCGCGATGTCGTTGCCGCGGATGGCGCGATACTCCGCGTCCGCGAGGCCGACCAGCTCGCGCCCGTCGAACCGGATGGAGCCGGAGGTCACGCGACCGCCGGCGGGCAGCATCCCCATCACGGCGAGGCCGGTCATGGACTTGCCGGATCCGGTCTCACCGACGATGCCGAGAGTCTCGCCGACGCCCACCGTCAGACTCACGCCGGTGACCGGGCGAACGAGTCGTTCGCCGCGTCGGATCTCCACGGTGAGATCACTGATCGTCAGCATGCGGCGCTCCTTTGTGCGGGTGTATTTCATGGTGCGGGATGTCGACCCCGCGCCGTTCGTCTGGATCATCAAACCGGGTGTGGTTCATTCGTCCTCGCGGACGAAGGGCGTGGGCGGAACGCCGAGCTGCTCCCGGAAGAGCCGTCGCACGTTGCCGCCGAGCACCGCCCGGATGTCGGCCTCAGCCCAGCCGCGCCGCAGCAGAGCGGCTGTCAGCAGCGGCAGGCCGGACGGTCCCTCGAGGCCCGGAAGGTAGGCGTCGGCGGGGACGCCTTCGACGTCCGTGACCCTGCAGCAGGGGGCGGTGGTCTCCTCGAGGACTTCCTTGACGAAGTCGGGGCCGATCCCGACCTGGTCGATTCCGGCGACCGCCGCGAGATGCTCGAGATGATCCACCAGGCGGTCCACCGACCGGTCTTCGCCGTGCAGGAACGGGGCGAAGAAGTTCACGCACACCACTCCCCCGGCGGAGGCGATCATGCGGATCGGCTCGTCGCGCAGATTGCGGTGGTGGTCGAGCAGTGCCCGAGCGGAGGAGTGGGTGGCGATCACCGGACGCTGGGCGATCTCGAGCACATGGTCGACCCCGGCGGCGCCCAGATGGCTGACGTCGAAGAGCATGCCGAGGCGCTCCATCTCGGCGACGGCGCGGACACCGGCCCGTGTGAGCCGACTGCCGGCGGCATCCTCACCGCTGCCGTCGGCGAAAGCACCGCGACCGAAGTGCGCGAGCGACGCGACACGCACCCCGAGACGGAACATCGTGTGCAGGAGCGCGACATCGTCGCCGATGCCGTGCGCGCCCTCGAGTGCCAGCACCAGGGCGATTCGACCGGATGAAGCGGCCGCGTCGAGTTCCGTCCCGTCCCCGCACAGCGCGACGGTCCGGGCGTTCTGTTCGGCCAGGCGATGCGCCGCCTCGATCATCCGCATCGTCTGTCGGAGCGCACCTTCGGACCGATGGGTGTCATCGACGAAGACGGGCAGCACCTGCAGGTCGATGCCGCCGTCGGTCAGCTGGGGCAGCCAGCGTTCCGCGAAGAACGTCCCCCACTGCTCACTGGGTCGTGCAACGACCGCGCACAGCAGATCGTTGTGGGTGTCGGCGACGTACGCGCCGGCGTGCAGTCGTGCGGCCCCGGGCGGAACACGGACGCTCATGCGTCCACCCGCACGTCGGCTCGACCGGTGTGCATGATCCTCGTCCGGCCGAATCGATCACCGTCCAGGAACGCGACGGGCTGGTGGATGCCGCCGTCCGCTGTCACCGGCAGCAGCGCGTCGCCCTGCCATCCCACCAGTTCGGTGCGATACGGCAGCTCGCCGAGGTCTGCGAGTTCCCCGAGCGGCGTCCGTTCCAGCCACAGTCGACCGCCGGCATCCAACGTGACGTCGGTGACCTCGACGCTGGAGGCGTATCGGCCCGTGAAACGCTCCGGCTGCGGCGGAAGCGCGACGCGTTCCGCGCCGGGCACGGGCGCGGCGACGGCACTGATGCCGCCGAGGTCGTGAAGGACGCGATCCGCGAGTTCCGCGAAGAGGGGTCGCATGGCGCCGCCGTTCGCGAGGATCGCCACGGCCACGTCCCGGTCCGGCACGAGTCGGAGCAGCGCGGACTGTCCGATCGTGCTGCCGTCATGCCCGATGACCGTGCCCCCGTCGCGGTTCCACATCTCCCAGCCGAGTCCCCAGGCCGTCCCCTGCCCGATCGGCGGCAGCGCGATCTGCGGGCGCTGCATCTCCTGCACCGTCTCCGCACGCAGCACAGCCCCGCCGCGATCACGCGCCAGGTGAAGACGCGCGAACGAGAGCAGATCCTCGGCACGCATCGCCAAGCGCGATCCGGCCGGAGCGTTCGACTTGGCCATGGACCATCTCGTCGTCGGTGTCAGCGGAGCGTCGGGGGCGTTCCGGACGTGACCGACGGCTGCGAGCTCGAGGATCGCCTCGTCGGCGCTCACGGCCGCATGTCCGAGCCCCAGCGGCTCGAGCAGCTCATCGCGGAGGATCCGATCGTACGGACGGCCGTGGACCACCTCGAGCACACGGCCGAGAACGCACATGCCCGCGTTGTTGTACGAGAACATGGCGCCGGGCCGGAAGAGCTGGGGGGTCGCCGCCAGCTCGGCGACGAAGCGCTCCAGGCAGTCGTCGTTCTCGCCGGTGTCGGTGAAGACGTCGCCCTCGAAACCGGAAGTGTGCGTGAGGAGGTGGCGCACGGTGATCCGCCGCGCAGCGTTTTCGTCCGCAAGCGCGAACTCGGGCAGGATGCTGCGGACCGTCTGGTCGAGTCGGAGGCGGCCGTCCTCGACCAGCCGCATCGCGAGCGTGGTCGTGAAGACCTTGGTGATCGAGCCGATCTGGAAGACCGCATCGGATGAGACCGGCACGCCGGTGGCGAGGTTGAGCACGCCCGCGGCAGCGGTGATCGTCTCATCTCCCGCCGCGACGGCGACCGAGACGCCGGGCACGCCGCTCTCGGCACGCAGTTCAGGCAGGCGTGCCTGCAACCACATTCGCACGTCGGCGGATCGGCGATCAGTCTGCAGCATGGGGTCCCTTTCGCGGCTCAGTGCGCACGAGCCTAGAAAGGGGATCGACTGCAGACCTCATCGGAGGCGACGATGGGGTCGCGCTGCGTTCGTCGATCCCGACCAAGTCGGCGGTGACGGGCGGGTGGTGGCGCGCGACCCAAGGGAAGAGCACACTGAGTGGAGAGCCACGGAGCATTGTCTGGGAGATGCACGATGGGGGATCTGCTCGCATTCGGATCAGGGGATGACGGCGGTGTCGTGTACGTCGAGACCGCGGACATCGAGCGCCCGGTGATGCGCGGCGGCACAGCCTCGAACGTCATCGCCGCGGGCCAGAGCCTCGAGCAGGTGGTGGGGCGCATCGGGCCGATCGTGCAGAGCATGGTCGCCGAGATCCGGAGCTCGGCGGAATGGCCGGACGAGGTGGAGATCGAGTTCGCCGTGAAGATCTCGGCGGACTCGAACATCGTCATCGCCAAAGCCGGCGGCGAGGCGAACTTCCGCATCGCGCTGAGGTGGGGTGGCCAGGGAGGCCGTTGATGGCCGTCACCGTGTACGACGACCTCCAGTTGCGGATCGACCGCGACGCGGACGGCTCGTATCGCGTCCTCGCTGTGGCGCCCGACGGACGAGCCGCGCGGGGCTCGTTCGTCTCACCGCTGAGCGACGACGAGCTCGACGAGTTCGTGCAGCGCGTCGGGCTGGCGCGGCGACGCGGCGGATCGACGGATGCCCGGATGGATGCCATCCGCGGCGTCGGATCCGCCCTCTTCGATTCGCTGATCAAGGACGAGGTCGGCACGGTCTACTACTCGGCGCGAAGCGCCGCGGCCGAGCGCGATCGAGGGCTGCGCATCACGCTGCGCCTCTCCGGGTCTCCTGAGCTCATGCGCCTGCCCTGGGAGTTTCTCTACAAGAGACCTCGATTCCTCGCCCAGTCGACGCAGACACCGGTCGTGCGGGCACTCGACGTGGACTCCGCGATGCGTCCGCAGCGCCTCACGCTGCCGCTGCGCATCCTCGCCATGGTCAGCAGCCCGTCCGGGTACCCGGAGCTCGACGCCGAGGCTGAGCGGCGGAACCTGGAGCGCGCTCTCGCCGCACCGCGCACGGCGGGGCTGGTCGAGATCACCTGGCTCGAACGCGCGACGCTCGGCGACCTGGCGCGTCACGTCGCGGAGCTCGACGACGTGCACGTGCTGCACTACATCGGCCATGGAGCGTACGACGAGGCCACCGACTCGGGCATCCTCGTCCTCGAGACCCCGCAGGGCCGGGCGCATGACGTCTCCGGGGAGGAGATCGGGGCGATCCTGCAGGACGAGACGAGTCTGCGACTCGTCGTGCTGAACGCGTGCGAGGGTGCGCGGACGTCGCACGTGGACCCGTTCTCCGGCGTGGCTGCGAGTCTCGTGAACTTCGACATCCCTGCCGTGATCGGGATGCAGTTCGAGATCACCGACGATGCGGCCATCGCGTTCAGCGAGAGCCTCTACACGGGGCTCGCACACGGACTGCCGGTGGACGCTGCGCTCGCCCCGGCGCGCCGCGCCATCGTCGGCGCGATGCTCGCGACGGAGTTCGGCACGCCCGTGCTGTACCTGCGGGACGGCGACGCCCGGCTGTTCGACGTTCAGGGACCCGTGCCGAGCGAGGAACCCCTGACGGAGGAATCGCTGCCGAGCGGGGCGTCGGACGATACGTCGACCCCGCGTGACGTGCCGGTCGGAGCGGTCGAACAGGTCGCGGAGCCGCTCGTCGGCGTGGAATCGCCGACGCAACCGCATCCCTCCGACGCGGCGACCCTCGCCGGGCCCTCCGTGACCCTCGCCGCTACGACGGCGTGGGCCGGTGCGGCTCTTCTGGTCGTCTCCGCGGTGGTTCTGCTCATCGGAAGCATCGTGGGAGTCGGCATCCTCTTCTCCGCCTCGGCGGCCCTGCAGACGCTGGCGGCCGTCGCGCTCGCGGTGCACAGCGCCCTGCGACCGGGCCGCGATGCGACGTCGCCCGCGTACCTGTTCGGCGCCGGCGCGGTGCTGAGCGCGGTCGTGCTGCTGACGGTCGACGGCAATCAGTTCGCGTCAGCCTGGGCGAGCATCGGCTACGGCGTCGTGCTGATGGTCGTCGCCGTCTGGCTCGTCCGAGCGAGGCGAGCCTCGCCGTTCGCAGGAAGCCGGCAGGTGCCTGCGGCGGGGGTGCTCGCCGCCGGAATCGTGTCGACCACGGTCGAGATCGTCTGGTTGAGCGGGGCGAACTGGTCGTACAACTGGCTCTGGCCGCTGAGCACGGTCGGCATGGCGGCCGGCTATGCCGTCTCCGGCCGGATGCTGAAGCGCGAAGCGCGCACGCCGCGCGCGGGATCGTCGCGCGCGCTTCTTCCGGTCTCCTTCGCGTGGAGCGCCTCCCTCGCGCTGGTGGTCCGGGTCGTCGCGGCGCTCGCGGCGGACCCGACCAGCACCGAGGCTCTCGTCGGGGGCGAGGTCGCGCAGGCGCTCGCCCTCGTGACACTCGCGGTCTACCACGCGGTGCGTCCCCGCCGGGACGGCCGGCCGGCCGTGATCGGCTACACGCTCGCGGCGGTCGCAAGCTTCGCCGGCGTCGCCGTCGTGATCGCCGGGCAGCACGCCTATGAGCTCCTCGCGGCATTGCCGTGGACGGATCTGGTGACCGGCATCCTGCTCGGGGCGGTCGGCGTCTGGTTGTCCGCGGTCGGCCGCGCGCGCGGCGGCCCGTTCGGGAGGAGCCTGTGGATCCCCGGTCCGTTCACGCTCGCGGCTGGTGCGCTGACGGCGCTCGTCGGCTCGGTCGCGATCATCGGGTCGTCGGACATCGGTGCGGTGATCCGGTGGATCTGGCCGATCGCCGTGCTCGGGATGGCGGTCGGCTACGCGCTGTCGGCCCTGGCCCTCAGGAGAGAGGCCTCCGTCGAGGCATCCGTCGGTTCCCAGCCGCAGGCGGCTGAGTAGGTCGGGAGCTCACGGTTCGAGGTTGGTCACGCCCTTTCCGGTGCTGAGGTCGAAGGGGACGGATGCCTGGTCGTGCACGATCAACCATTCCCCCTCGATCAGCCGCATGCAGAACGTCGCCCGCACCCACATCCCGGTGACCGCCGTGCCGTTGCCGAGCGTTCCGCCGAGACGGCCGAATGCGTGGGCGAAGGCGACGTCTCCCCCAGCCGCGACGGTGAGATCGCGCACCTCGTACGTGACCTCATCGAAGGCGGCGAACACCTTCTCCCAGTTGCGCATCTTCGCGGCGCGTCCGCGGTGCGCGAGTGGCGGCTCGACATCGAACGACACGACGTCCTCGCTGTAGCAGAGCGCGAGAGCGTCGAGATCTTTGGCGTGGAGCAGCTCCGCGATCCGCTCGATGCGGCGACGAATGGGTTCCGCCTCGGTCGCTTCGTGGGCGCCGTGGTCGGTCTTGTTGCGGGCATCCATACGTCGTTCCTTTCGTGTGACGGTTTCGCTTGACGGACGCGTGTCGGGGCTGCCCCGTCGGCAGAGCGGTGGAAACCGCAGGTTCGGTCGGCGGCGGTCCGCCCTTCGGTCAGGGCACGGATCCAGGCTTACGCGATTCCTCACGGATCTTCCAGACCGCGAGCCGGCTGGAATGCGCGCATACAGTTCCGGCGGGTCACGTGAACGACGTCGGCCCGCCGGTCGACGAAGAGTTCTACATCGCGGCAGGGGTGTGCACCTCAGCTCATATGCTCGGGTGGGTGAGCGCGATTCGTTTTGACGTGGTGTTGCGGCGGGATGAGACGAAGAGCGTCCTCGCGGCCGTCGGGGCGCTGGCAAGTCAGCGGCGGTTGTCGGGGAATGGAGTGTCGCAGTCCCGGGACCGCATACGTCAGTTTCGATTCGCCGCAGATGAGGCGAACCAATGGTGGTCGATTGTCTTCGACGACAACGAGCGGTACGAGTACCGCGACGGTGTGTACTCGTACCTGGGTCGCCGATGCCGCAGGAGCTGGAGATGATCTGGCCGACGAAGTTGCTGACCTGGGGAAGTCCCGGCGGAACCTTCTATCCTGTCCTGGCCCAACATGTTGGCCGGCATTCAATCCTTCTCACTTTCGAGCACGACCACGATCCCGCCTTCCGGCAGACGCTCGTTATCGACGAGCGGTCAGGGATCGCGAAGCGCATGGTCGGCTTCGGCTACGGGTTGATCATCACGAGCATCGAGCCGCTCGGGAAATGGGAGCCCGAGCAGCAGCAGGCCTTCGAGCCGATCAGAGGGCCGATCCCCACTGACTACTAGTCATCGCACGATTGCCGGTGGCTGATCGCGCGACTCTTTGGTTGGTCGTCCTCATTGGCAGCTACTTCCGGGGTCGTGGTCTGGGTAGATTGGCGGGATGGTCGATGCCATCCTGCTCATGGCGGAGTACTTCGCCGATCCACCGTTGTGGCGGCAATCGTCCACAAGAACAGGGAACGCCGACCCACAACCGCTCGAACTGAGCGATCGCCTCCGGTCTGATCTCCGGGCGTGGAACGATGGGCTCGAAGCCGCCAGTGCAACCGACGCGTACGGCTCGACCGTAGTCCTCTCTGCTGAAACGCCCGGCACGACGATCGATCGTTGGACAGCGAATGGCGCCGAATCGCTGACCGTGAGCAGGGCCGGGGGTCGCAACGGCGCGGCCAAAGCCATCGTCGGGTGGCGTCAGCTCACGCAAAGAGTCGGGCCCCCGTTCGGGAACGCCGCAACGAGGGCGACCGGTCTGCGGGCGGCGGGAGCGCTGCAACGGGACCTCGGCGCAACGGCGCAGGTCACCGTCTTCGGCGGCGCCCGAGGCCCAGGCGACTACTAATCCACCCGATGCCTCCGATAGGCGCCGCGCGACATGATGCGCAAGATCATCGACCGGCGCTCATCACGTAGCCCAGCCTGGTCAAGAATCCCGTGGCGTTCGTTGCAGAACTCGTCCAACGGGCCAAAAAAGCGCCTCTGACCGGGAATTTTGACGGAGACGGAGGGATTGAACCCTGACCTGGGTTGATGTGGTGAGCGGCGTTGGGATGGGTTCCCTTGATTTCACGCGGGTTCGCGTGCTGCCAGGATCGGTTCCGATGACGTTCGGGCAGACTCAGCGTGTCCGGTTTCGATTCGTTCTTTCCCGAATTCTTCCCACGCTCATGGACCATTACGGCAGCAAGTCGAGCATCTGCGGACGCGCCTTCATCGCATGGATGACGAGTTCGTTGCCACTGTCGAAGACGAGGACGACGGTCTCCAGCAGCCGTCCCTGCGTGTCGAACCCGAGTCGGAGCTGACGAGCGGGCGAATCGTCATCGAGGTCCTCGATCCAGACCGCCCAGGTTGCTGCTTGGATGGCATCATCATTCGAGATCCCGTGCTTGCGGGCGGCGTCGTGAACCTTCACGCGGCGTAGGCGGCCAGTGCGTCGCGAATCAGTTCGGAGCGTGTCTTATGCGCTTGCGCTGCACGCGCATCGAGCGCCGCGAGCTCATCGCTCGTCAGCCGCAGCGCCACGACCTGAGATGGCTCGGCGCCGCGACCGGGTCGGCCCCGCCCGCGCTTCTTGAGCTCCTCGACGTCGTAGCCGGCTTCAGCCTCCGCCGCCCACGCCGCGATCTGCTCCTCCGTGACCGGCACGCCGTTGATGGTTTCGCCTGTGCTCATGGGCTCATCGTAATACGAAATTCAGAGCTTGGGGAGGACCATCGCGACCCCCGGAATCGTGGGGTTTCACCTGTGGAGGACGTCACAGTTCGGCGAGCTGTATGCGCAGCTGCCGAAGACCTTCCGGCGGGATGGACCCTGCCGCCATGTCCAGCACGGTGTTCAGCGGGACGGGCCTGGCCATTTCGATCATCGGGCTGTCCGCGATGCCCGGCACGACCCGATCGAAGACGGCGCGTGAGGCCGGGTCATCCAGCAGCTCACCGAGGGTGATGACGTCCGGGTCGATGCGGCCCCAGATCACGGGCTCATCGGATGCCACAGCCACAGAACGACGCTCGCCACGCAGGTCGGGGTACGGGGTGCGAGTCGGTCCCGCCGGCAGGCTGAGCGTCCAGTCGCTTTGCCCCGCGGACAGCTCGCGCGTTTCGCCGTTCGGAAAGTGCAGAACGCCGGTCACGCCGTTCGGGATGCTGACCGAGACAGTGACGTCGCGCCCGACGCGCTCCCAGCGGCTGCGAATGACGCCGTGCCGGGTATCGAGCGATCCCTCCGCCCAGGACAGGCGTCCGTCGAAGTGGGGGCGGATGTCGATCTTCGTGTACCCGGGCTCGGCGGGGACGATCCCTGCGACGTACTCGTGGAGGAACGTGATGACCGCTCCTTTGGAGTAGTGGTTGAGCGATTCGTGCGGGTTCCCTTCCGCGTCGATTCCCGACCAGGATTCCCAGACCGTGGTGGCTCCGCGTTCGAGCATCACCAGCCAGCCCGGCTCGTCGTTCTGGAACAGGAGGTTGAAGGCGACGTCGGCGTAGCCGTTGTCCGCGAGAACCGGGAGCAGCATCCCGGTCGAGAGGAAGCCGGTGCCGAGGTGCGTACCGTTCTCCTCGATCAGCCGAACCAGATGATCTGCCGCTGCAGCCGTCAACTCGGCGGGGATGAGGCCGAATGCGAGACCACGGGCATAGTTCGCCTGGGTGGGGACCGCGAGCGTTCCGTCGGCGCCCAGGAACTCTGTTCGCCATGCCCCGACGACGTCCTCTGCGTACCGCGCGTAGCGTTCGGCCGCCTTGGTGTCTCCGATCACCCGAGCGGCGTCGGCCGTGAGCCGCGCGGAGTGTGCCAAGTAGGCGGTGGAGACGATGGCGGGGTCGCCCTGCGGGTTGAACGGGACGTCGGGCTCGAGCCATTCACCCCAGTGCCACCCCGTGTCCCAGAGGAACCGCTCGTGCGGCGCGGCTTCGGGTCGCGCGGCGACGCGACTGGGGTGGCGACCATCAGCTGCGGCCCTTGCCGCGTAGTCGACCCAGGCGCGCATCATGGGCGCGAACTCGGTCAGAATACGGGAGTCGCCGTAGGCGCGGTAGAGCTCCCACGGCACGATGGTGGCGGCGTCGCCCCAGCCGGCGGAGCCGTCGAAGGAGGTGGGGATGACGGGGTCCGGTTCGATGCCGCAATCGGGTGCGACGTTCGTGATCTTGCCATCCGGATGCTGGTCATCGGCCAGCGAGGTCAGCCATTTGCGCGCGAACCCGGTGATGTCGTCGAGGAATGCAGCGCTGCGCGAGAAGATCTGGAAGTCGCCGGTGTACCCCCACCGTTCGCGTTGCGGACAGTCGGTGGGGATGTCGAGCGTGTTCGCTCTCCAGCTGGCGACCGCGATGCGGTGAAGCTCGTTGAGGCGCGGGTCGCTGCAGGAGAACGTGCCGGTGCGACGGAGGTCGGTGCGCACCAGGACTGCAGTGATGTCGCCGGGAACCAGGTCGTCGTCGAGCCCATCGACCGCGACGTATCGGAAGCCGTGGGTCGTGTGGCGGGGCTCGAAGAAGTCGCGAGGGTTGCCGCGGGAGACGACGGTGTCGCGTTGACCCACCGGCAGTTTCGGCAGTCCCGGGGCGACGGTGATGTCGAGATGACCGAGGGTGAGGTCCCCTTCGAGGTCGAGCGCTTCGCCGTGAGTGAGGTGAATCGTGGTGCCCGCGGGGCCGAGTCCGGCTAGGCGGACCCAGCCATTGAGGTTCTGCCCGAAGTCGACGATCTGCCGTCCAGAGGGGCGGCGCGAAATCGAGACGGGAGTGAAGCTCTCGGTCTTGCGCACCGGCGGCGCGACCGACCAGATCAGCCGATCGTTGCGTCGGGTCAGCGGATCGTCAGCGGTCGTGACCGGCTGCCAGTCGGTGTGACCGAGACGGCGCAGGTCACTGGTCTGCCCGTCCATCAGGTCGGCCTGAACGATCGCTCCGATGCCGGTCTTCCAGGAACGGTCGGTGACCACCCGGGTGACGCCTTCTGTCGTCTCGACCGTGAGCACTGCGACCACCGCGGTCTGCGTTCCGAAGCTGTCGGGCACCCGGTGGGCGCCGACGCGGCCGCGGAACCACCCGTCGCTCAGGACGATGCGGATTTCGTTCTGTCCGTCGGCGGCCAGGCTGCTCACGTCGTACTGCTGGACCTGGAGCGTCTTGCGGTAGCTGGTGATGCCCGGCGTCAGCTCGAGATCGCCGACTCGTCGGCCGTTGAGGAACGCCTCATACACGCCGTGTGCCGTAACCGTCAGGATCGCGCCTGTCACACCGCCGGCCACGGTGAACTCGCGGCGGAACTCATAAGCCGGGCGCCGACCGGGCGCCGGCACGGCATCCGGAGTGGTGATCCACCGCGCGCCTGCGAGGGCTGCCGTCGGTGACGTCTGCGGGGGTGTCGGCATGAAGGATCGTCTCCTCGGTCAGGATCGCAGGATGCGGACGACTTCGTCGTGCACGCGTTTCGCTTCGGGTGTGGCCGAGCGGCTGAGCCCCACGGCATGGTTCGCATCGGGTGCGTACGTGAAGGTGCCCGTGTTCCCCGCCCGTTGCAGGAGACGGTAGGCATCCAGCGCCTGCGGCAGCAGGAGGTCGCGCCCTCCCGAGACCACGTGCACCGGCGGCAGGGCATCGAACCTGCCGTTGAGCGGACTGACCGCGGGGTCGGAGGTGGGCAGGTCTGCGGCCCACGCGCGGCCCCAGCGTCGGAGTTCGTCTGGGTCGAGGATGGCGTCCCAAGTCTGCAGCACAGCCGCTGCCGGGTGTGCGAGTTCGACGTCGAGCCACGGGCTCAGGAGGATGGCGGCACGGACGCCTTCGGGGTGGTGCTGCAGCACGCTCAGTGCCAGGCCACCGCCGGCGGAGTCGCCGGCGAGATACACCGCCCCTGCGCCTCGCTCCGCAATGGTCTCGGCGAGGACCTCCGCCACGAACGCCTGCGCTCGGGTCGCGTCGCCGACAGGAATCACCTCGTACAGCGGGACGACGGCGTCGACCCCGGCTGCCGTCGCGACCTGGGCGACGGCCTTCCAGTGCGAGCTCGAGATGGGGTGCGCGTAACCCCCGCCGGCGAGGAAGACGAGGGCGCGCCCGGGTCGCGCGTCACGGCGACGGAGCGTGACGACCCGCGACCCGGCCACTCGCGTCTCGCTGACGCCGAATCGCTTGGCGACGGACGCCGGCACGGCGGCCGGCGCGGGCGGTCCGTCCGCGCGGCGTCGCGCGATCTCCGCGGCGACGTCCTGCTTGCCACTGCGGGCGATGACACGTTTGACGATGGCGTCCATCGCCAGTGCTCGAATCGACATGAAGTACTCCTGGAAGTGCGCAGCTGCCGTCAGATTCGAGCCGGGTCGTCATGCCGCGCGGGCGCGGCGGCCGAGTACAGCTGGGCGAGGAACGGGTTGCGTTCGGCCTGGCGCTCGTAGCCGGCACTGTCGCGCGTGCAGTCCGGGCACCAGTGGCCGCCGGTGAGGATGAGGAACGCGCTGGCGGCGAAGATGTGGCCGTGCGCGCAGCTCCAGATCAGGGGCTCGCGCGGATGCCCCTCGTGGACGCCCGGTGAGACCAGCTCCCCACCCCGGAATGCCGCCGCTTGGACGTAGTCGTCACGATCCCAGTCCGCGGGCGACTTGTCCTCGTCGAACCCGTGGTCCAGGTACGAGGGACTGCGCGATGGCTCCGGGACGGCGAACGTCGTCCAATCGCCGATCGCCCGCCACTCCTCCAGCGAGCCGAAATGAGCTTCGATGGCCGGGCGGTCGTGGTGCGCGAGCGCGTGCATGGTCCCGCGAGGCTTCCGGGTCAGCGGTCGCATGACGAGGTTCTTCACGATCCATCCCGGAACCTGGCCCGCAGATCTGACCAAGCCGGGAAGCGTCGCGACTGCGCGGGCGAGTGCCTGGTCGAAGGTGTCCCGCCGGAACGGCACGAGGTCGTGGAGCCTGTCGCTGTCGGTGTACCAGTGCCCATGGAAGTTCTTGGTGGCGAACCAGTTGCGGTTGTACCAGCTGCGCACATCGGCGACTCCGAGCGCACCGCTGAGGGCGGTCTGGAGCTGCCAGTTCGTCAGCCGCCACTGCTCACCGCCGCCGATGTTGTAGATGCCGCCCCAGAACTCCTCGGGCAGGTCGCGTTCCGCGATGCCGGCGAGCAGGCGTGCGGAGTCCTCCGCGGTCGCCCATTCCATGACCCCGCCGAGGGTGGAGTGGGTCATGATCGGGTCTCGGAGGGCGAGCATCCCGGGATGGAAGATTCCGGTCTGGCGCAGCCACGCCCACTTCGGCAGCCCCGACTCGATCAGCAGCTTCTCGGCCACGACCTTCGTCTGCCCGTACTCGTCGAACCGGGACACGCGGATGGGGTCCCCGACGCGCCCCCAGTGGATCGGCGGCGTACGGTCGCCGGTCTCCGCGACGGAGCCGATGCCCACGACCCCCACCGATCCGGGGTCCGGCAGAGCCGCGACCGCACGGATGATGTTCTGCATGCTGCCGATGTTCACCCGGTGGGCCAGTTCCGGATGCTGGTCGGCGACCGGAGAGACGACGGCGCCGACGTGGAGGATCAGATCGACATCACGGATGGCCCGCTCCACGTGGGCGAAGTCCAGCAGGTCGCCCCAGAACACCTCGAGGTTCTCCATGCCCGTGAACTCGTCCAGGACCGCCCGGTCCTGCGGTGTGTCCAGCGCGAAGGCGATGACGCGCATCCGGTCGCCGCGCTCGCGGAATTCGCGGAGCGCGGCGCGGCCCCAGTTGCCGGTGGCCCCGGTGAGGAGAACGCGAGGCCGCGAGTCGGTCGCGGTCACCGTTCCGCCGCCGCGAACTCGCCGCTGCTCAGGGCGATCAGCTGGTCGAGCGCGTCATCGGGGATCTCCACCCCCGGGAAGCGGGCGAACTGTCCCATCGGCATCGACTCCACCATCTTGAGCATGTTGCCGTTCGACTCCGCCGCCGCGAGCTGCTCCTCCGAGGCGCCGGCCATCATGGCCTGCATCAGTGCGGGGCCGACCACCGGATGGCCGAACCAGTCGCCCACGGTCGACGCGAGTGAAAGCGGCTTCGGCGCATCCACATCGCCGTCGAGGTCGACCGCCTGCTCGGCGACGATCTCTTCGACCGACTCCCCCAGCTGGATGCCGTAGCGCCCGGGCGCGACCCACCACCGCGAGTGCGGGGCATCCCAGAAGGCGAAAACGCGACGGTCCAGCGCCAGCTCGACCGTGGTGGTTTCGCCGGGCTCGAGTACCACCTTCGCGAAGCCGGCGAGTTCGCGCACCGGGCGTCGGACGGGAGCATTCGTCGGCGCGACATAGAGCTGCACGACGTGCGCGCCGGCCACCTCACCGGTGTTGGTGACCGTCACGTGGGCGACCGCGTTGTCGGCGCCGGTGACCGTCACCGCGAGCTCGGACTCGAACGTCGTGTAGCTCAGGCCGTGCCCGAACGGATAGCGGACGTCCCGGCCCACGGTCGTGTAGTAGCGATAGCCCACGAAGACGCTCTCGCTGTACCGGACCACCTCGTTCTCTCCGGGGAACGACAGATATGACGGGGTGTCCTCCACTCGCAGCGGGATGGTCTCGGCGAGACGACCGGACGGGTTGATCGCGCCGGTGAGCACCGCGGCGAGCGCGTGGCCGACGCCCTGGCCGAGGGCCCACCCTTCGACGATCGCGTCGACGCTGTCGTGCCAGGGCTCCAGCGACACGACGCCGCCGTTCGAGAGCACCACGACGGTGCGGGGCGCCACCGCGGCGACGGCCTCGATGAGCCGCACGTGCGGCTCGGGCAGGTCGATGTCGGTGCGGTCGAAGCCCTCGGACTGGTCGTGCTCGTGGAGACCGACGAACAGAACGGCGACGTCGGCCCGGCGGGCAGCCTCGACGGCTTCCGCACGCAGACCCTCATCCGCGTCGGTGCTCCCCCGGTCGTACCCGGGGGCGAAGGCGACGTCCGATCCGAGCTCGGCGCGCAGTTCCTCCAACGGGATGTCGAGCCTGGTCGGGTTCACGTGCGAGCTGCCGCCGCCCTGGAACTGCGGTTCGGCGGCGAGCTGCCCGAGCACCGCGATGCGCTGCCCTGGCCGCAACGGCAACGTGTCGCGCTCGTTGCGCAGCAGCACGATCGCCTCGCCCGCGGCCCGGCGGGCCAGCTCGTGATGGGCATCCACATCGATCGCGTGGTCGCCGCCGTCCGACGCCGTGCGATCGGCGAGCCGCGCCAGTCGCGCGACGCTGCGCTCGACCACGGACCGGTCGAGGCGTCCGTCGCGGACGGCGGCGATGATCGCCTCGGTCCCCTCGTCGCCGGTTCCGGGCATCTCCAGATCGAGGCCGGCCTGAAGGGCCCGCACGCGGTCTTTGATCGCACCCCAGTCGGAGACCACGAGGCCGTCGAAGCCCCACTCGTCCCGGAGCAGTTCGGTGAGCAGCCACTCGTTCTCGGAGGCGAATGCTCCGTTGATCGCGTTGTACGCGCTCATCACGGTCGCGGGCTGCGCCTCGGTGACGACCCGCTCGAACGCGGGCAGATAGATTTCGCGGAGGGCGCGGTCGTCGACCTGTGCGTCCACCCGCATCCGCTCCGTCTCTTGGCTGTTGACCGCGAAGTGCTTCAGGGATGCGCCGACGCCCGTGCTCTGCAGACCGTGCACGTACTCGGTGGCCAGCACCCCGGTCAGCCGCGGGTCTTCGGACAGGTACTCGAAGGTGCGGCCGCCGAGCGGCGAACGCTTGATGTTGATCGCCGGCCCGAGCAGCACATCGACATCCAGGGCACGGGCTTCGCGGCCCAGCGCCGTGGCGACCTCGCGCACCAGCTCCGGGTTCCAGCTGGATCCCAGCCCGACGCCGGGCGGGAAGCACGTGGAGGGGAGGCTCTCGTTGAAGCCGAGGTTGTCTGCCGTGCCGCCCTGACGCCGCACTCCGTGTGGGCCGTCGACGAGCACCAGTGAACGGATTCCGTCGGCCTCCCGGGTGGACCAGAAGTCTCGACCCGTGAGCAGAGCGGCATCCCGGGCGAGGGCGTCGTCATCCGGGCTCGGCTCGGGTGCGGTGAGCACGTCCTCCGGCACCGGCTCTCCGGCGCTGACGGCGGCGAATCCGCGTTCCAGGTCGGCGAGCACGGCATCCGGCGCAGGGAGCATCGCCGCGATCTGACGCGGTGTGACCGCTTCTTGCCCGCGGAGTCCGGATGCCATGTGCTCGCCGGCCTCGGGGATGTGCTTGGTGATGACGCCCGTGAGCACGGCCATCGCTTCGGAGCTCTCGATGAGGGTTCCCAGCGGAGTGTCGACAGTGACGGTGACCTGCGCGTCCTGGTCGACCTCGAACGGTTCCGTGAACCGGTGCTCGCCATGGCGGACCGTGTGCTGGGCGCCCGATGGCAGCACCACCTCGGCGGTGACTCCGACGGGCACGCGGACGGTCAGCTGCAGGGCGCCGCCGTCGAGCACCCAGGCGCTCTCAGCCGTGCCGTACGGCGTCCGCAGGCGGGCCGACGCCGAGGTCAGGCCGCGTCGTGGGGGCTGCGGCGCGACGCGGAGCTGACGATATCCCGGCGCTGCGGGGGCGAGGCCCGCGACGACGCGATGCAGCCAGTCCCCGACCGCGCCGAACGCGTAGTGGTTGAACGACGTCATCCCGGAGGGGTTCACCGTGCCGTCGGGCAACAGCGAGTCCCAGCGCTCCCAGATCGTGGTGGCGCCCTGTTCGACGGTGTAGAGCCATGAGGGCGCCTCCGTCTGGAACAGCAGCCGGTACGCGGTGTCGAGGTGTCCGTTGGCCGACAGTGCATCGCAGATCAGCGGGGTGCCGATGAACCCGGTGGCGATCTTGAACCCGTTCGAGCGGACGATCTCGGCCAGTCGGTCGGCGGCCCGGGTCCGGGCGGCGGCATCCCCGGCGAGGTCGAACTGCAGCGCGAGCGCGTAGGCCGTCGCGGAGTCGGAGAGGAGCCGCCCGGACTCCGAGACGTACTCGCGACGGAAGGCGGTGGCGACCTCGTCGGCCAGCGCGCCGAGGCGCCCCGCTTCGGGATGCCGGAGCAGCCTCGCCGCGTCGGCGACGATCCGCGCCGAGCGGGCGAAGTACGCGGTGGCGACGATCTCGGGGTAGGTCGCGGCCGCCTCCGGGCGGCCCGCGGGGGCCGAAGGGTCGAGCCAGTCCCCGAACTGGAACCCCGCCGACCAGATGCGATCGGCGCCCGCGGCCGCCTCCACCTCCGCGATCCAGGCGAGCATCGAGTCGAACTGCTGCGCCAGGACGCCGAGGTCTCCGGTCGCCCGGTACATGGTCCACGGCACGACCGTGGCGGCATCCGCCCAGCCGGCCATCGGTCCGCTGTAGCCGGTGGTGATCGCGGGCACGACCATGGGTGTGCCGCCGTACCGGCCCTGCTCCGCAGCCAGATCCTTCAGCCAAGACGTCAAGAACCCCGCCGTGTCGAACAGGTACTCCGCCGTCGGAGCGAACACCTGCAGATCACCGGTCCACCCCAGTCGCTCATCCCGCTGCGGGCAGTCCGTGGGCACGTCGACGAAGTTGCCGCGCATGCCCCAGACGATGTTCTGATGCAGCCGATCCAGCTTGGGGTCGGATGCCGTGAACCATCCCGTGCGTTCCATGTCGGAGTGCAGGACCTCCGCCACGATCGCCGCCGGATCGAGGTCACCGGGCCAGCCGGTGACCTCGGCATAGCGGAACCCGTGGAAGGTGAATCGCGGCGCCCACTCCTCCACGCCGTCACCGCGCAGCACGTAGGTGTCGGTCGCCTTGGCGCCGCGCAGCGGCTCCGTCGCGAGCTCGCCGCCCTGCAGCACCTCGGCGTGCCGCAGCACCACCGTGTCTCCCGCCTGACCGGTGACGGTGATGCGCAGACGCCCGACGAGGTTCTGACCGAAGTCGAGGATGGTCCGCCCGGACGGAGACGCGATCACGTCGACGACAGGCAGAGTCTGGGTGACCCGCACGGGCGGGCCGTCGGGCGCGACGAGCCGCACGGTGTCGAAGTCCGCCACCGTGACCGGGACCCAGCCGTCCTCTTCGCCGGCCGGCGAGGACCAGCTCGGGTCGAGCAGTCGGGCGTCGAAGTGCTCTCCGTTGTACAGGTCGGCCGACACGATCGGGCCGGCTGTGCTCTGCCAGTCGGCGTCGGTGGCGATCACCACTCGCTCGCCGTCTTCGTACTCGACCTCCAGCTGGGCGAACAGACCCAGCTCGGCCCCGTACAGTTCGCGGCGGCCGTCCCAGCCGAGGTATCCGCGCCACCAGCCGTCGGCCAGCCACGCGCCGATCGTGGTCGCACCGCCGTGGATCATCGCGGTGACGTCGTACGTCTGATACCGCAGGCGCGACTCGTAGGCCGTCCATCCGGGGGCGAGCTCATCGTCGCCGACCCGCTGCCCGTCGATCTCGAACTGATGGAGGCCGTGCGCGGTGGCGTAGAGGCGGGCGCGCCGAATCGGCCCAGGCGGCAGATCCGTCGTGCGGCGCACCAGCGCGGCCGCACCGGAAACCGGAGTGATCCGCTGTGCGACCCAGTCGCCGGAGTCGAGCAGCCCCGCTTCGACCGGCGCCCAATCCGACCACTCGGAGCTGGTCTGATCCTCACCCGTCACGCGAACCCGCACGGACGTGCGCCCGCGCGAGGTCAGCGCAGCGAACGGCCACGGCACGAGCACCGACTCGGTGCTGTCGACGCGGACCGTCTCTCCGGCTGCGGATTCCAGTTCATAGGAGGCCTGCGCCCAGCCGGCCGGGGCATCCTCGATGATCCAGCTGAGCCGCGGGGCGGCCTCGCCGATGCCGAGAGAATCCCGGTGGTGTTCGAAGCGGACGGGAGTGACAGTGACGGTCATGACGTGCCTTACGGGATCAGCGGACGGGCTTCAGCGGACAGAGCGGATGCGCAGGATGACGAGCCCGCCGAGCAGGACGAGCGCCGCGGCCACGAGGAACAGCAGGGTGTAGTTCTTCTGGCCACCGCTGACCCCGATGAGAAGGATCGCAGACGCGACCAGCGGCGCGACGGCCTGCGGGATCGAGGTGGCGAAGCCGGTGATGCCCATGAACCGGCCGGCATCCGTCTCCTTTTCGGGCAGCACATCCAGCAGCAGAGCCTGGTCGACGGCCGCGAACAGGCCGATGCCGAGCGAGACGACGAGCGAGCCCGCGATCAGGACGGGCAGGGATGCCGAGAACGCCATCGTCGTCATGCCGGCGGCCATCACCGCTCCGCCGAGAACCAGGAACGCGCGGCGCCGACGCAGCCGGTCGGAGAGGAAGCCGCCGCCGAGGGCACCGGCCGTGGTCGCGAGCACACCGATGCCGCCGAGGGCTGCGATGATCCCCGCGACCTTGTCGACGGTGACGTCCATGCGTTCAGCGAAGAAGAACGCGGTGAACGTCGTGTTGAGCGTGAGCCCGAAATAGAAGAGGAAGCGGCCGAGCCAGTTCCAGGAGAAGTCCGGGAAGTGCGCCGGGTTGTAGAGATACTTGCGCAGGAGCCGTCCGACGGTGAGCTGTTCCTTCGGCAGTCCACGGCTGTCGTCTTCGTGCACGAGAGTCACGAACAGCGTCACCAGGACGACGCCCACCGCGCCGGGCACGAGGAAGAGCAGCAGGGGGCTCCCCGTGAAGAACTGCGCGATGATGACGCCGAAGACCGGTGCGATCTGCGTGGCGAAGCCGTTCAGCCCGCCGACCTTGCCGCGCTGCGATTCGGGGAGACGGTCGGCGGTGGAGATCTGCAGGTTGCTGAGGACGGTCCCCCACCCCCACTGCGCCAGGACCCATCCGAGCCCGAGAAGGACGATCGATGGGGCAACGGCCATCCACACGAGGGAGACGACACCGACAGCCATGCCGCCGATCATGAACGGGCGCCGGCGCCCGATGCGGGTGCGCGTCCGGTCGCTCCACACACCCATGAACGGCGCGGTCAGCATGACGAACAAGGCGCCGGTCCCGGTGATGTAGCCGAGGTACTCGGCGTGGCCCGGAGCGATCGTCTGGACGCGGATCGCGAGCGAGATCGCGATCGGAGTGATGAAGGCCATGAAGACGCCGAACTGCGCCAGGACCATGAACCAGATGTACCGAGCGCCGACCTTCGGAAGCTCGGGCGGGGCGGGACTCGCTTCAGCGACCATGTCGCCTGCGGGGTTCGTCATTTCGGGTGACTCCATCGTCGAGGGGTGTGCAACTTGCACGAGTTAGTGAGGTCACTATATGCCCGACTGGCTAACACGTGCAAGTGCGAGATAGAGTCGAGAGATCGAAGGAGAAAGCGTGACGAATTCGGAAGCCCTGAAGCGCGTGACCGCGGCAGATGTCGCGCGCGCGCTGGGCATCTCGCGCACCACCGTCAGCTTCGTGCTCAACAACACGCCGGGCCAGACGATCCCCACCGCAACCCGTGAGCGAGTACTCACGGAGGCCAAGCGTCTCGGGTACCGGCCGCACATGGCCGCGCGCGCACTCAGAAGCGGGCAGAGCCGGATCGTCCTGCTGATCCTCCCGGACTGGCCGATGGATTACAGCATGCGCACCCACCTGGATGAGGCGTCCCTCGTGCTGGATCGCGCGGGCTACTCACTGGTCACGATGACCCCGCACCCCGGCGGGCAGGCACAGCCGCTTTGGGAGACACTCCAACCGGATGTGGTCCTCGGGATGGCCGCCCTCCCCCGCAAGACGGTCTCCGAGATTCACGACAGCGGCGTGCAGCACGTGATCGCGACAGTCCTCGAGGACCAGTCCGAGCCCGCCGAAGACGGCCTGCGCTACGCCGACGGCCCGCGCATCCAGGTCGAGCACCTGCTCGCGCAGGGTCGCACCACGCTCGCATTCGCAGGATCGGCTGATGCACGCATCGCCGACCTCGTCCGCACTCGCCGCGCGCTCGCGAGCAGAACGCTTGCAGAACAGACCGGCGCAGGATTCGCTGCGGACGCCGACATCGATCCGCTGGGCGCAGCAGAGACGGTCGAGGGCTGGCTCGCTCAAGGCGTCGACGGCGTCGTCGCGTACAACGACGACATCGCCGCACTCGTTGTCGGTGCTGCGCTCCGATCTGGCCACGCCGTTCCGACCGACCTGGCTGTCGTCGGCCACGACGACAGCCCGCTGGCATCGCTCTTCGTCCCCAGCCTCACGAGCGTGCGGGTCGACACCGCAGGGCTCGGACGCTACGTCGCAGAACTGGCACTGAGTGCCGCAACCGACGCGCCCAGGCCGGAAGCCGGCCCCGAAACCGAGGCGCGGCTCATCGTTCGCGAGTCGACCTCCCAGCACTGAGGAGAGCAGCGGGGGCACCTGCGCCGCACCCCCGAGCGGGCTCAGGCTGTGGTGCTTGTCGCGGGCACCGCGAGTTCGCCGGTCACGTGCTGCGCGCGGCCGAAACCGAACGACCAGTCCTGCGGCCCGTTCTCGACGTACCCGATGAAGACGTCCTCGCCGGCGACACCGACGGTCTCCAGTCGCCGCGCGATCTCGGCGTACAGCTGCTGCTTGGTCACCGTTGTGCGCCCACGCTGCGTGAAGATCTGGATGATCAGCGGGTCGGTGCGCTCGAATCCGAGTCCGGCATCCTCCGCGATGATCGTGGATGCGGGACGTGCCGTGATCACCTGAAAGCGATCGCTTTCAGGGATGCCGTAGACGGCGACGATGGCGTCGTGGATCGCTCCTGCGATCTCGGTGGGATTCGGGCGGCTCTCACTGTGATCGATGCGGACGAGCGGCATGGCGTCTCCTCGAATAGTCTTCAAGCTTGTCCTATCATATAGACATTCTGTTGGCCTTGCAATTCGCGATCTTTGACGCGAGACTTGTCATCATGAAGAACCTCAACGTCGGGCTCATCTCGGTCGGCTGGATGGGACGCCTGCACTCGCGCGCGTACCTCGCGGCGGCCCACCACTATCCGGAACTGCCGGTGCGTGCCGTGCTCAAACGCGCGGCCGATCCGGACGCCGGCGGACGCCGCCACGCCACCGACGTGCTCGGCTACGAGGCGGCCGACGCCGACTACCGCGACCTGCTCGCTGACCCCGCGATCGATCTCGTCTCCATCTGCGCCCCGAATTTCCTGCATCATGAGATCGCTCTGGCCGCGGCGGCGGCCGGCAAGCCCTTCTGGATCGAGAAGCCGATGGGCCGCAGCGCCGAGGAATCGCGCGAGATCGCGGACGCCGCGGCATCCGCCGGCGTGGTCACCGCGGTCGGCTTCAACTACCGGCACGCCCCGGCGATCGCGCACGCGCGGCGGCTGATCCGCGAGGGGGCGATCGGCGATGTGACGAACGTGCGCGTCGCGTTCCTGGCCGACTACTCGTCCGACCCGCTCGGCGCCCTCACGTGGCGGTTCGAACGCGCGCGCGCCGGCTCGGGTGTGCTCGGCGACCTGCTCTCGCACGGGTTCGACCTCGCCCAGTACCTCGTCGGCCCCCTCGCCCGGGTGTCGGCGGACACCGAGACCTTCATCCGGCGTCGGCCCCTGCCGTCGGCGGATGCCGCCAGCCACTTCAGCCGCGGCGCGGAGGACGCCCCCGCCGGCGACGTCGAGAACGAGGACTATGCCGTCGTCACCGCCCGGTTCGACAACGGCGCGATCGGCGTCTTCGAGTCGAGCCGCATCGCGGTCGGTCCGCACGCCGAGTACACGATCGAGGTCTACGGCACGCGCGGGTCGCTGCGCTGGGACTTCCAGCGGCTCAACGAACTGCGCCTGGCCGACGACCCGTCCGGATACCGCACGGTCATGGCGAATCCCAGGTTCGGGGACTTCGGGCGCTTCCAGCCGGGCGCGGGAACGGGTATGGGGTTCGACGATCTGAAGACCATCGAAGCATCGCTGTTCCTGCGCTCGGTCGCCGAAGGCCGGCAGTTGGCCCCGTCGGCGGCGGACGGCTGGGCGGCGGCCGAGATCGCGGATGCCGCCCTGCGCAGTGCCGGAACGCGCACCTGGGTCGATGTGCCGCGGGTGGCCGGCGTGACGACGATCGGCGCCTGAACGGCGCCCACGACAAAGGGGCGTGCCCGGAAATGCCGGGCACGCCCCTTCTCGTTGTCGATCAGTTCGCGCGGAGGTGCTCCGGGAGGAAGATGGTGCCGGTGGTGACCTCCTCCTCGAGCTGCTCGAGGGTGCGTCCGCGGGTCTCGGGCACCCACTTGAAGACGAAGAACAGCGAGAGCGCACCGAGGACCGCGAACACGAAGAACGTGCCGGTGATGCCCACGGCGGCGATCAGCGACGGGAAGTAGAGGCCGAGGAAGAAGTTGGCCATCCACAGGCAGAAGACCGACACGCCCATGCCGAACGCGCGCATCTTCAGCGGGAAGATCTCAGACAGCGTGACCCAGACGGCCACGTTGAGGAAGGTCTGCATCGAGCCGACGAAGGCGACGACGAGGAAGAGGATCACGTACGGGCGCAGCGGGTTGCCGACCGGCAGCGCGATCGATGCGATGCCGATGAGGACGTGACACGTGGTCGTCAGCGCGAACCCGAGCAGGAACGTCTTGCGACGGCTGAAGCGGTCCATGATGCTCACCGCGATGATGCCGCCCACGACCGCGATGACGCCCGGTGCGATGTTCGCGATGAGAGCCGCGCTCTTGGAGAATCCGGACTCGGTCAGCACCTGCTGGCCGTAGTACATGATCGAGTTGATCCCGGTGAACTGCTGGGCGACGCCCAGTCCGATGCCGACCAGCAGGATGCGGCGCAGCCACTTGTCGGCCAGGATGCTCTTCCAGTTGAGTTTCTCGGCCTCTTCCTCGGCGCGGATCTGCTCGATCTGGGCGAGCTCGGGCTCGGCACGCTCGGCGGGGCGCAGTTCGCTGAGCACCTTGAGCGCCTTCTCGTGATGCCCATTGTCGGCCAGCCACCGCGGTGACTCCGGCATCCGGAACATGCCGATGAACAGGGCGAGGGCGGGGATCAGCTGAATCGACAGCATGATGCGCCAGACGCCCTCGTGCTCGCCCCACACGATCCCGATGATCGCGTTGATGACGAATGCGGCGAGCTGGCCGACGACGATGGCGAGCTCGTTGCGACCGGCGAGCGAACCGCGGATCTCGTACGGCGCCAGTTCAGCGAGGAACACGGGGACGACGGTGGATGCACCGCCGACGGCGAGGCCGAGGACGAAGCGGCCGGTGATCATCACCTCGACGTTCGGCGCCAGCACACAGGTGAGCGCGCCCACGAAGAACAGGATCGAGAGCAGGGTGATGGTCGGGCGCCGGCCCCAGGCATCGGCGACGCGGCCGAGCGTGACGGCCCCGATCGCGGCGCCGAGCAGCAGCGAGGCGGTGACCAGGCCTTCGGTGAACGGGGTGAGGCCGAGCTCGGCGCTCATCGGGCCGAGGGCGCCGTTGATCACGCCCGTGTCGTAGCCGAAGAGCAGTCCGCCGAGGGTGGCGATGAGTGCGACGACGCCCAGGCGCCTGCGGTAGGGCCCGGGCGTGAGTGAGGGAAGAGCAGAGGCGGCGGTGCTGCTGCCGGATGCGGAATGCGACATGGAGACTCCTTCGTCGTTCCCTCCACCATGCCAGACGACCTTATGTCCTGTCAAACTTACATGGCTGGTGACAGGGCTCAGGGCCGGGGGCCGGTGCTCTCCCGCACGACGAGCTCGGGCGCATCCCGATGCGCGACCGGCGGGGCATCCGGCTCGTCGATCCGGCGGATGACGGCATCCAGCGCCTGGGCGGCGAGCGTCTGCGGGTCGTGCCGCACCGTCGTCAGCCGCACGTACGGCAGCGCGGCGATCGAGCTGTCGTCGAAGCCGGCGACCGAGACGTCTTCGGGGACGCGGATGCCGCGGCGCACGAGCGTCGACAGCAGTCCGACTGCGGTGCGGTCGTTCGCGGCCATCACCGCGGTGGGCAGGGCTCCGCGGGCCAGCAGGGCATCGGCGGCGGCCGAACCGCCCTCTTCACTGAACGCGCCCTCGAGGACGTCGGGCACGAGGCCGCGATCCGCGATCGCCGCGACGTAGGCCTCCCGGCGATCGGCGGCGTTGGGCCCCGATCCCCCGGTGACGTAGGCGATCCGCTCGTGCCCCAGCCTGGTGAGGTGATCGACGAGCAGCCGGATGCCGTACCCGCTGTCGACCCGGACGTCATCGACGGGGTCCGCGCTGCGCGGACCGCCGAGCTGCACGACCGGCAATTGGTCGGGGAGGCCGGCGATCGTCGCCGACCCGTCGCCGGTCGCGAGGACGACGAGCCCTTCGATGCGCTGGCCGAGCAGGTCCGCGATCACCTCCGGCTGGGTGCGGCCGGAACCGAGCGGGCCGAGGGCCAGCGAGTAGCCGCGCGCGGCGGCGTCGGCCATCAGCGCCTCGACCAGGTCGACCTCGAACGGCTCGTGCATCGTGAACAGCACGCCGAGCCGAAAGCTGCGACGGCCGCGCAGGAGCCGGGCGGAGGCATCCGGGTGGTAGCCGAGCTCGTCGGCCGCCTCGCGCACGCGGCGGCGCGTCTCGTCGCTGGCGCCAGGCAGATCGCGCAGTACCAGCGAGACGAGCTGGCGCGAGACACCGAGGTGGTCGGCGACGTCCTTCATCGTGGGGCGAGCGGGCATGGTCCATCGTCGCACGAAATCGGACGTGGCTCTAGCACGTGCTACTAGCACGTGCTATTCTCGCCTGCCATGACCATCTCCTCTCCCGTCCGTCTCGGACTCATCGGCGCCGGCTGGATCGGCGCCTTCCACGCCGAGAGCATCGCCCGGCGCATCCCCGACACCGAACTCGTCACGGTCGCCGACCCGGTGCCCGGCGCCGCTGAGCGCGTCGCCGCACCGTTCGGCGCCCGTGCGTCCCTCGACGCTGCGGACCTCATCACCGACCCCGCGGTCGAGGGCGTCGTGATCTCGTCCCCGGCCTTCACCCACGCCGACCTCGTCGTCGCCGCGGCCCAGGCGGGCAAGGCTGTCTTCGTCGAGAAGCCCATGGCCCTGACCCTCGAGGATGCCGACCGCGCCATCTCCGCCGCGGCCTCCGCCGGGGTCCCGCTGCAGGTCGGCTTCAACCGCCGCTTCGCGACCGACTTCGCCGCCGCCCGCGCGCTCGTCTTGGACGGCCGCGTCGGCACCCCGCAGCTGCTCCGTTCGCTCACCCGCGACCCCGGCCTGGCGAACCCGGGTGCGGTGAAGCCCTGGACGATCTTCAACGAAACCCTCATCCACGACTTCGACACCCTCAACTGGTTCAACGCCGGCGCGTCCCCGGTCGAAGTGGTCGCGCTCGCCGACGCGCTCGTCGCCCCCGACTTCAAGGACGGTGGCCTCCTCGACACCGCCGTCGTCACGATCCGGTACGACAACGGCGCGCTCGCCGTCGCCGAGGCGAACTTCTCGGCCGTGTACGGCTACGACATCCGCGGCGAGGTCTTCGGCTCGGCCGGCATGGTCACCGCAGGCGACATCCACGCCACGAGCGCCCGCTACTTCGGCGCCGACGGGGCGTGGGCCGAGACCAGCAGGTTGAACATCGACCTGTTCCGCCAGGCGTACACCGACGAACTCGCCGCGTTCGCCGTCGCGATCCGCACCGGCGAGGTGGCCGGCGCCCGGGGTGAGGATGCCCGCGCCGCCCTCGCCCTCGCGCTCGCCTGCCGCGCATCGGTCGAACGCGGCACCGTGGTGCGGCTGGGCGCCGACGGGCGTGTGCTCGGATGAGCGTCCCGACCCGCACGTCAGGGGTGACGCTGGCGGCATCCGCCGAGATGCTCTTCACCGACCTGCCGTTCGCCGACCGCGTGCGGCACATCGACGCGGCCGGGTTCCAGGTGGAGATCTGGGGCTGGGGGGCCAAGGACCTCCCCGCCCTTGCGGCCACCGGCGCCACGTTCTCGTCGATGACCGGCTACCTGCGGGGCAGCCTCACCGACCCCGACGGCGCCCGCGAACTCCTCGCCACTGCGCGCGAGTCGCTGGATGCTGCGGAGGTCATCGACAGCCCGCGGCTGAACCTGCACGGCACCGGCCTCGACGACCGCGGGCTGCCGGTCGTGCCGCACCCGCATCCCTCCGGCCCGGACTGGATCGCCGCGGCCCGGACCCTCGAACACCTCGCAGCCCTCGGCGAGGCGCGCGGACGCGTGTTCACCCTCGAGAACCTCAACACCGCCGTCGATCACCCGGGCACCCCGTTCGCCCGCGCGGCCGACACGATCGCCCTGGTGGATGCGGTCGGCAGCCCGCATCTACGCGTCAACCTCGACCTGTACCACGCGCAGATCGGGGAGGGGAACCTGATCGAGCTCGTCGAGCGGGCCGCCTCCCTCATCGGCGAGATCCAAGTCGCCGATGTTCCCGGCCGCTGCGAGCCGGGCACGGGCGAGATCAACTACCCCGCGATCGCCGCCGTGCTGCGGCGCATCGGCTACACCGGCGTCGTGGGGCTCGAGGGCTGGGCCCGGGCCTCCAGCGACGCCGCCCTGGAGGCCTTCCGTGCCGCGTTCGCGGAGGTGGCCGGCACCGACGCGGGCTGAACGACCCCGGTGGGGTGCCTTCGACAGGCTCAGGACGCACGGGCTGGCGGGCTGAGCCTGTCGAAGCCCGACACCACCCCGGAACTCAGGGCCCCAGCTCGGCGCGGACGGCATCCAGCGTCCGCATGATCCGCACCGTTTCGGCGAGCGGCATCAGGGGCGACTCGGTGCGGCCGTCGGCGATCTGCCGGGCCGCCTCCGCCGCCTCGAAGCAGAGGGCGTCCTCCGGGCGGTGCTGCGCGAACCGCACCGTGGCGGCATCCCCGCCGTGCGGGGTGACCGTGATCGCCGACGGCAGGTAGAACGGAGCGTGTACCTCGAGGACTCCGCGGGTTCCGGTGACGAACGCGGAGGTCGGGGTGCGCGCCTCGAGCGTCGTGAACAGGTGCGCGTGGCGGTGCCCCTCCCCCTGCAGCACGATGCTCACCTGCGCATCGACCCCGGTCTCGGTGAGCGACCCGGCCGCGATCACCCGCTCCGGCGCAGCCCGTTCGAGCCCGCCGAGCGCGAACGACGCGAACGACACCAGGTAGACGCCGAGGTCGAGGAGGGCCCCGCCCCCGAGCGCGGGGTCGAAGAGCCGCGAGGTCGGGTCCGGCGCGAAGTATTCGCCGAGGTCGGCCGAGACCGCATGGATGTCGCCGATGCTCCCGGCGCCCAGCACCTGCCGGATGACGTCGGTCGCGGGCAGGAACCGCGGCCACATCGCCTCCATCGCGAAGACCCCGCGGGATGCCGCGGCCTCCGCGACGCGCTGCGCCTCGTCGGCATCCATCGCGAACGGCTTCTCGACGACGACGTGCTTGCCGGCCTCGATCGCCAGCAGCGCGCACCGCGCATGGAACGGGTTCGGCGTCGCGATGTAGACGACGTCCACCGCAGGGTCGGCTACGAGGTCCTCGTACGCGCCGTGCACGGCGGGAATCCCGTGCCGCTCGGCGAACACGGCGCCGCGCGCGGCATTCCGCGACCCGACCGCCGCGAGCACCTGCCGGGTGTGCGCACGCAGCGACGTGGCGAAGGCTTCGGCGATGCGGCCCGGGCCGAGGACGCCCCAGCGCAGAGCCGGCGCCTGCGCGGGGTCGGCGATGCGCGACGCGGGGAGCGCGACGGTCATGCGGTGACCTGCGCTACATCGGCATCGGCATCGGCATCGGCGCCGAGCAGCGCCGGACGGCCGGACGCCGCGGATCGGGTGGCGGCATCCAGCACTCGCATCGTCTGCGCGGCCGCGGCGAAGTCGGTCGTGGAGCGCGTGCCGTCGAGGATGCAGCCGAGGAACGCCTGCACCTGGGCGACGAACGCCTCGCCATAGCCGGTGCCGACGCCGCGCGAACGGAACGATGAGACGTCGACGTAGGCGCCGTGCAGCGGCCCGGTGATGACGCGGCGCGGCCCGTCGAAGCGCGGATCGCCGCCGGCCTGGTGGATGACGAAGCTGTTCAGTTCTTCGGTGGTGAAGCTCACCATCCCCCGCTCCCCGAACACGCGGATCGCGAGGGAGTTCGGCGTGGAGTGCGCGACCCGGCTCGCCTGCAGGGTTCCGGTGGCGCCGTCCCCGGCGACGAGCAGCAGGGCCGCGGCGTCGTCGTTGGTGACCCGGTGCACGACGCCGGCGCGGTCGGTGCGCTCGGAGATGTAGGTCGCGAAGCGCGCCCCGGTGACCTCGGTGATCGCGCCGACGACGAACTCGACCGCGTCGATCGCGTGCAGGCCGATGTCGATGAGGGCACCGCCGCCCGAGGATGCCTGGTCGAACCGCCAGGTGAACGGGTCGGCCGGGTCGGCCGCATGGTGGCAGTAGTACGTGGCCTCGAAGTGGTACATGCGTCCGATCTCACCCTCGGCGACCGCTGCGCGCAGCGCCGCGAGCCCAGGCAGGCGCCGGTACGAGAATCCGACGGCGTCGACCGCTCCGGCGCGACCGGGCGCGGCGGCGAGTCCGGCCAGGCGCGCGGCCTGGGCAGCATCCAGCCCGAGCGGCTTCTCGGTGAGCACGTGCTTGCCGGATGCCAGCACCTTGGTGAGAACGTCGAGGTGCTGGTTGTTGGGCAGGGCGACGCTGACCGCGTCGATCGCCGGGTCGGCGAGGAGCTCGTCCACCGACGTTCCCCACCGCTCGAAGCCGTAGCGCTCGGCGACGTCCTGAGCCAGTGGGGCGAAGGCGTCGACCACGTGGGTGCGCTCGACGCGCACGCCGCGTAGTGCGTCGGCCATCGACGCGTTGCGGTAGCCGAACGCGTGGGCCTGGCCGGCCATGCCGGCGCCGATGAGTCCGATGCGGATGGTCCTCGTGTCGAGGCGCGGTTCGGCCATGGTTGTTCTCTCTCCGTCGAGGGGCGACTGCCCGTGAAAGTACTTGCGCACTTGAATTAGAGCGCTCTAAGTTGTGTATGTCAAGACAAAGCTCGCGAGCGGGCGACCCGCTCGCCCCTCCCGAAAGGCTCCCCATGGAGATCGGACTGCTCACCGACGGCGTCGGGCACCTGACTCGCACGGCCGCCCTCGACTTCGCCGCGGGCCTCGGGCTCACGCGCGTCGAGTTCGCGGCCGGCAACTGGTCCGCCGCGCCGCACCTCGACGTCGACGACCTGCTCGCCCACGCCGACGCGCGTCGCATCCTGCAGGGCGACCTCGATGCGCGCGGGCTGCGACTGTCGGCCCTCAACGCCAGCGGCAACCAGCTGCATCCGGTGGACGGCGAGCGCAACGACGCACTGGTACGGGGCGTCATCCGACTCGCCGGCGAACTCGACGTCGACACTGTCGTACTCATGTCCGGGCTCCCCGGTGCGCCAGGCGACTCGATGCCGAACTGGATCACCACCTCGTGGCCGCCCGAGACCACCGCGACGCTGGAGTATCAGTGGAACGACGTCGCCCTGCCCTACTGGAGCGAGCTCGCCGCCTTCGCGGTGTCGTGCGGGGTCACCCGGCTCGCTGTCGAGATGCACGCCAATCAGCTCGTCTACAGCGTGCCGTCCCTGCAGCGACTGCGGGATGCCGTCGGCCCGGTCGTCGGGGCGAACTTCGACCCGAGCCACCTGTTCTGGATGGGCGCCGATCCGCTCGCCGCGATCGCGGCACTGAGCGGCGCCATCCACCACGTGCACGCCAAGGACACCCGGATCGAGCCCTCCGTCGCGGTGCGCTCACGACTCGAGTCACTGACCGTGCTCCCGGTCGCCGAGCGTTCATGGAACTACGTGACCGTCGGGCGCGGCCACGACGCCGCGTACTGGGCGCAGCTCATGGCGGCGCTCGGCGCGGCCGGCTACGATGGCACGCTGAGCATCGAACACGAGGACTACGCCGTCGACCCCGAAGCGGGGGTGCGCGAGGCCGCCGGCGTTCTGGAGGACGCGCTGACGCTGGTGGGCTGAGATCCCGGGGGATGCCCTTCGACAAGCGAAGCCCAGACACCCGGCTAAGCCCAGGAGCGCGGAGGCGCGACGCTCTGCCGTGGCACGATGCGAGGCGCGAGGCGCCGCACGACCGGCGCGCCATCCTCCCCCGCGATCCTCCGAAGCAGCTGTTCCGCGGCCCCTCGGCCGAGATCCCGCCCGTGCTGGTCCACCGAGCTGAGCTGCACGACGTCGGACGCGGCGAATGCCGTGTCGTCATATCCCAGCACGGACACGTCGCGGGGCACCGACAGGCCCGCACTCGCGAGCGCCCCAAGCGCACCGAGGGCGGCCAGGTCGTTGTTCGCGAACACGGCGGTGGGGCGGGTTGACGCGGTCCGCAGGATCTCGCCCATCGCGCGGTGCCCGCCGCGCTCGGTCATGCTCTCTTCGACGACGAGTGGCTCGAGACCGAGCCGAGTCATCGCTTCGACGTAGCCGGCCCGGCGACTGCCGTAAGGCAGGGTAGCCCGGCTCGCGATGTGGGCGATGCGGTCGTGTCCGAGTTCGTTCAGGAACTCGACGGCGAGCCGCCCGCCCAGCCGGTCGTCAGCGAGCACCGAGTCGACGCCGGGGGCGGTGAGCTCCCGGGTGATGACGACGGCGGGAGTGCCGCGCAGCAGCGCGGTGAGGGATTCCGGGCTGCCCGTGTAGCCGGCGAGCAGGATGCCGTCGACCCGGAGGTCGACGAACGAGGTGATCGCCTCTGCCTCACGGGCGGGGTCGACATCGGTGCCGGCATCCTGCTCTGCGGCGCCGACGGCGACCATGAGGTGTTCGCCACTGCCCTCGATGCCCTCCGCGATGCCGGCGTAGATGTCGGCGAAGACCGGGTTGTGCAAGCCCAGTAGGAACACCCCGATCGTGTGGGTGCGGTTGCTGGCGAGACGGGATGCCAGGCGGTTGGGCGTGTAGCCGAGGCGTTCCGCGGTCTCGAGCACGAGTGCTCGGCGCGCCGGAGACACCAGCGGCGACTCGCGCATGACGAGCGAGACGAGGGCCCGGGAGACCCCGGCCTCGCGGGCGACGTCTTCCATGGTCACCGAGCGGGGACGCGCTCTGCTGTCCATCAGGTCATCGTAAGCCAGGTCGAGCCACGACGCGGCGCCCCCGACGGGTGCCGGATTGTCACGATTTGACACTATGTCTACACATTCTCTTGACAGCGCGCTCGTCTTGAGAGATTGTTAAGTCAATTGGCCGGGCACGGTCACCGACGAAGAAGTCTGAACAGGGGCGAAGCAGCCCCGACAGCCCTCTTCGTCGATCGCCGCACCGGAACCCCGATCCGGGGCGGCATCCCTGACGAAAGGAACTCCCATGACCCTGGTCTCACCTCGCAAGCTCGTGGCGGTCGGCGCCGCGGCAGCGGCGATCGCCCTCGCGCTCAGCGCGTGCAGCGGCGGCGGCGCCCCGAAGCAGACGGCCGCCGCAGACTCCGGCGGCAACGGCAACTCCGGGTACAAGATCGCCATGATCACCCACGAGACGCCCGGCGACACCTTCTGGGACAAGATCCGCGCCGGCGCCGAGCAGGCCGCCAAGGACACCGGCGTCAAGCTGACCTACTCCAACGACCCGCAGGCCGACAAGCAGGCCCAGCTCATCCAGACCGCCGTCGACTCCAAGGTCGACGGCATCGCCACCACCCTGGTCACCCCCGACGCCCTCGCCGGCTCGGTGAAGGCCGCGCAGGCGGCGGGGATCCCCCTCGTCGGCTTCAACTCCGGCATCGACCAGTACAAGCAGCTCGGTGCCCTCATGTACTTCGGCTCCGACGAGAACCTCGCCGGCAACACCGTCGGCGAGAAGCTCGCCTCCGAAGGCGTCAAGCACCCGCTCTGTGTGATCCAGGCCGCCGGATCGGTCGCCCTCGAAGCCCGCTGCGCGGGTGTCAAGGACAAGGTCTCCGGCACCGAAAACATCCAGGTCAACGGCGCGGACGACTCCTCGGTCGTCTCCAGCCTGCAGGCCAAGCTCGCGCAGGACTCCTCCATCGACGCCATCGTCACCCTCGGCGCGCCCATCGCCATGGACGCACTGAAGGCGATGAGCCAGGCAAGCAGCAAGGCGAAGCTGGTCACGTTCGACCTCAACGAGCAGGCCGCGCAGGCCATCAAGGACGGCAAGATCGAGTTCTCCGTCGACCAGCAGCCCTACGTGCAGGGCTACATGGCGGTGACCGCGCTGTACCTCTACATCAAGAACGGCAACGACATCGGCGGCGGCGGCCCGGTCCTGACCGGTCCCTCGATCGTCGACAAGAACAACATCGACAAGATTCTTCCGTTCACCAAGAACAACACCCGCTGATCCTCCGGGGCGGGGCCGATCTCCCGGCCCCGCCCCTTCCCGTCCGTCCAGAAAGGAGTCCTGCCATGAGTCAGGACCTCAAACCGAGTCAGGCGGCCACCCCCGCCCCGGCTTCGGCGGGTGCCCCGTCCGAGGCATCCAATCGCGTGAAACTTGGCTGGTCGAACCGGCTGCTGGCACGCCCCGAGTTCGGCGCGGCGGTCGCCGCGGTCATCATCCTCATCTTCTTCCTCATCATCGCGCCGTCGTTCCGCTCGGCCGACTCGATCTTCACCGTCCTGTACCAGGCATCCACCATCGGCATCGTCGCCGTCGGCGTCGGCATGCTCATGATCGGCGGCGAGTTCGACCTGTCCGCCGGCGTCATGGTCACCACCGCGGGCCTGTTCAACGCGCTGTTCAGCTACTACCTGGGCATCAACCTCATCGTCGGCGCGATCACGTCGCTCGTGTTCTGCCTCGCCGTCGGGTTCCTCAACGGCTATCTCGTGATGCGCACCGGCATCCCCAGCTTCCTCATCACGCTCGGCTCGTTCTTCGTACTGCAGGGCGCCAACCTCGGCATCACCAAGCTCGTCTCGGGCACCGTATCGAGCCCCGACATCTCGCAGATGGACGGCTACCAGTTCATGTCCACCCTGTTCGCCGGCTCGTTCACGATCGCCGGGGTCACCGTCTGGAACACGGTCATCTTCTGGTTCGTGTTCGTCGCCCTCTCCGGCTGGGTGCTGCAGCGCACCAAGGTCGGCAACTGGATCTACGCGGTCGGCGGCAACGCGGCATCCGCCCGCGCCGTCGGTGTGCCGGTGGTGCGCGTGAAGATCGGCCTGTTCATGACGGTGTCGTTCCTCGCCTGGTTCGTCGGCATGCACACCCTCTACCGGTTCAACACCCTGCAGGCCGGCAACGGCGTCGGCAACGAATTCCTGTACATCATCGCCGCGGTCGTCGGCGGCACGCTGATGACGGGCGGCTACGGCAACGCGATCGGCGTCGCGATCGGCGCGTTCATCTTCGGGATGACCTCGCTCGGCATCGTCTACGCCGGGTGGGATCCGAACTGGTTCCGCAGCTTCCTCGGCGTGATGCTCGTCCTCGCCGTGCTCGTGAACCTCTACGTCAAGCAGCTCTCGACCAAGCGAAAGGTGGGTTGACGGCCATGTCCGAAGAACTTTCCGCCGAACCCGTGCACGCGGCCGTTCCGCTGCACTCCGCGGAACCCGAGCGCAAGGGCACCACCCTCATCCAGATGACGGACGTCGGCAAGACGTACGGCGCCGTCCGGGCGCTCAAGGGCATCAACCTCAAGGTCAACGCCGGCGAGGTCACCTGCGTCCTCGGCGACAACGGCGCCGGCAAGTCCACCCTGATCAAGATCATGGCGGGCCTGCACGACCACAACGAGGGCACCATGCTCGTCAACGGCGAAGAAGCCCACTTCACCTCACCGCGCGAGGCCCTCGCCGAGGGCATCGCGACGGTCTACCAGGACCTCGCGGTCGTCGGGCTCATGGAGGTGTGGCGCAACTTCTTCCTCGGATCCGAACTCACGCACGGGAAGTTCCCGTTCGCCGGGCTGCGGATCAAGGAGATGAAGGACATCGCCGACACTGAACTGCGCAAGATGGGGGTCGTCGTCAAGGACATCGACCAGCCCATCGGCACTCTCTCCGGCGGCCAGCGTCAGTGCGTCGCGATTGCCCGCGCCGTCTACTTCGGCGCCAAGGTGCTCATCCTCGACGAGCCGACCGCGGCCCTCGGCGTGAAGCAGTCCGGGGTCGTGCTGAAGTACACCGCCGCCGCGCGGGATGCCGGACTCGGCGTCGTGTTCATCACCCACAACCCGCACCACGCGTACATGGTGGGCGACCACTTCGTCATCCTCAAGCTCGGCCAGGCTGTGCTCGACAAGAAGCGCGACGACGTCGCCCTCGACGAGCTCACCCGGCAGATGGCCGGCGGCGACGAACTCGCCGAACTCAGCCACGAGCTCAAGGAGCTGGGCGGCATGACGTCCGCGATCCGCACCATCGAGGCCGATTCCACCCGCCGGTAGTGGGATGGTGTCGCCGGCGGAGGGGATGCGACGAGGGGAGGACGCCCGAGGCCCGAGGCATCCTCCCCTCGCGCCATCACCTCCCCTCGCGACGCCCACCGGAGGGACACGGTTGGGCGTCGCCGGCGGAGGAAAGACGACCACGGGAGGACGCCCGAGGCCCGAGGCATCCTCCCCTCGCGCCATCACCTCCCCTCGCGACGGGGCGGGCGTCAGGCGCGGGGCGGGGCGGTGGTGCCGCGCACGACGAGGGCGGGGGCGAGGGTGCGGTGCGCGGGTGCCGCAGTTGATCCGCCCATGCGGGATGCCAGCAGCCGCCCGGCCTCCCGCCCCACGTCGGTGCTCCGGTCGTCGATCGTGGTGAGGTCGATGAGCCGCGCGCCGGCGAGGGCCGAGTTGTCGTAGCCGACGACGGACAACCGGCCGGGCACGTCCCACCCGAGTTCGCGGGCCGCGCCCAGGACGCCGACCGCCATGGTGTCGTTGGCCGCGAAGATCGCGGTCGCGTCGGGATGCCGGCGCAGTACGTCGAGCGCGGCACGGTATCCCTCGGGCTCGGTGGCTCCCGGCGCCGGCGTGCCGACGACGGCGTCGATGCCGGCCGCGGCGAGCACGGCGGTCGCGCTCTCGGTGCGCGCCGTGCTCGCTCCGCCCGTGGCCGGCAGGTGCGCGATGCGGCGATGGCCGAGCGCCAGCAGGTGCTCCACCGCGAGGCGCGCGCCGAGGCGGTCGTCGTTCGCGACCGAGTCGGTGTCCGGGGCGGCCTGGGCGCGGGTGCCGGCGATCACGAGCGGCGGCGCCCCCGGACCGAGGAGCGCCGCGGGCACGTCCATCGCCACGACGATCCCGTCGACCCGGCTGGAGAGCAGGCCCTCGACGGGGTCTTCGGCGGCGGATGCCGTCGCGACATCCACCACGCTCAGGCGATAGCCCTCTGGCCCAAGCACCTCATGGAGGCCGCGGGCGAGGTCGATGAACCAAGGGTTCGCGTAGTCGTCGATGAGCAGCCCGACCGCCTGGGTGCGGTCGGAGGCCAGCGCGCTTGCGGCGCGGCTCGGCCGGTACCCGAGCTCGCGAATCGCGGTTTCCACGGCGTGTCGGGACGCGTCGCTGACGCGCGGCGACCCGCGCAGGACGAGCGAGACGAGCGATTTGGACACCCCCGCGGCGGCTGCGACGTCGTAGATGGTCGGACGCGACATCCTCTTCCTCGATTCGTTATTGACAGGACATATGCACAAGACTATCGTGGACGCCTGTTGGAGCGCTCCACTGAGCTGAGCGTATCCGGCATCCGGACTCCACCCACCACCCCCACGAAGGAAACACATGAGCACGACCGACATCGGTGTCGCCGTCATCGGCGCCGGCATGGCGGGCAAGGCGCACGCCGCCGCCTACCGCAGCGCCACCACCGTCTACAGTGCGTCCCTGCCGCCCGTGAGGCTCGTCTCGATCGCCGACGTCTACGAACCGGCCGCGATTCAGACCGCCGAGCGATTCGGGTACGAGCGCCACGACACGTCCTGGCAGGCGATCGTCGACGCCGACGACATCGACGTGGTGTCGGTCGTCGTCGCCAACCGCCTCCATCGCGAAATCGTCGAGGCGCTGCTCGCGGCCGGCAAGCACGTGCTGTGCGAGAAGCCCCTGTCGGACACGATGGGGGACGCCGAGGCCATGGTCGCCGCCGCAGACCGGGCTTCGACGATCGCCCGGATCGGTCTCACCTTCCGCCGCTCCCCCGGCTTCGCGCTCGTCAACAAGCTCGCCAAGGATGGCGCACTGGGGCGCATCTACAACGTGGATGCCTCCTACTGGACGGACTACGCCGCCGACCCCGCCGTGCCGATCAGCTGGCGCTTCAAGGGACCGGCCGGCTCCGGCGCCCTTGCGGACGTCGGAAGCCACCTCAGCTACCTCGCCGAGTTCGTCGCCGACAGCGAGATCGTCTCGGTGCACGGCGGCACGCTGAACACCGTCATCCCGCAGCGGCCGAAGCCGGCCGGCGCGATCTCCGGCCGCGGCAGGGTCGAGGTCACCGACGAGTTCGACACCGTCGAGAACGACGACGTCGCAACCTTCAGCGCGCTGCTCGCAAACGGCGCCAACGCCACCCTGCAGGTCTCGCGCGTCGCCGCCGGCCACCCCAACTCTCTCGCCGTTCAGGTCTTCGGTGAGAAGGGCGCCGCACGGTTCGACTTCCGTCACCCGAGCGAGGTCGAGCTGTTCCTGCACGACGACGATCCGGCCCTCGCCGGCTGGCGCACCATCGTGCTCGGCCCCGACCACCCCTATTGGCGCGGCGGACTCCCGATGGACGCCCCCGGCGTCGGCGTCGGCCAGAACGAGGGCTTCGTGTTCCAGGCCCGCGCGTTCCTCGAAGAGGTCGCCGGCATCCCGGAATCCGAATCCCTGCCCCGCAACGCGGACTTCGCGGACGCCCTTCGGAACATGAAGCTGCTGGATGCCGCCGCGCGGTCGGCCCTCACCGGCGGCGCGACCGTCACGATCGGAGACTGACATGCGACTCGGCCTGTACAACGCCATCCTCCACGACCGTCCCCTGCCCGACGCGCTGCGCGTCATCGCCGACAACGGGCTCACCGGCATCGAGCTGAACACCGGCGGATTCCTGCCGCCGGTGCACGTTCCGCACTTCGACGACATCCTGGTGAGCGACACCGCCCGCGACGACTACCTCGGGGTCTTCGAGGGGACGGGCGTGTCGATCGCGGGCCTGAACTGCAACGGCAACCCGCTGCACCCGGGCCCCGCGATCGGGCCGGTGCACGCGGAGGACATCCGCCGCAGCATCCTCCTCGCCGAACGCCTCGGGCAGCACCGGGTCGTCACCATGTCGGGCCTGCCCGGCGACAGCCCCACCTCCACACGTCCGAACTGGATCGTGAACGCGTGGAACTCCGCCGCCCTCGACATCGCGAACGCGCAGCTGAAGACCGCCGCCGACTTCTGGCGCGAAATGGACCGCTTCGCCGCCGACCACGACGTCAAGGTCGCCCTCGAGCTGCACCCGCAGAACGTCGTGTTCAACGTGCGCACCGTCGAGCAGCTCGTCGAGGCGACCGGCGCGACGCATGTGGGCGTCGAGCTGGATGCCTCACACCTGTTCTGGCAGCAGATGGATCCGGTCGCCGTGGTGCGCCACCTCGGACCCCTCGTGTTCCACGCGGCGGCCAAGGACATCCGCGTCAACCCCGAGTACGCGCAGCTGAACGGCGTGCTCGACAACGGGTTCCGCCGGATGCGAGAGGATGAGCAGCGCACGAGCCTCGGCGGCGACGAGTGGGTCAACGAGTGGCCGAAGGACTCCTCGTGGGACTTCGTCGCGCTCGGCAAGGGCCACCCGGTCGAGTACTGGACCGAGTTCCTGCGGGCCCTGCGCGACGTCGACCCGGACATGCTCGTGAACATCGAGCACGAAGACGTCTCCCTCGGCCGCGAAGAGGGCGTCGCCGTCGCCGCGCAGGTGCTGCTCGCCGCGGATGCCGCCCTGGAGGCGAACCTGTAGCGGCATCCGGCACGCGAATCGGGCCCCGGCGATCCCGCCGGGGCCCGATGTCGGTGCTGCGCCGTACACTCGAAGCATGACCCCGACGGCGGCCCGAGTACTGGAGAGCGCGAAGACGCTGTCCCCTGCCGAGCGCGCCGAAATCGCCGAAGAGCTGATGCTCACGATGCAGGCGAAGGACGTCGAGGACGCAGATCGGCGAGCCGCACTGCAGTCAGCGATCGACGCTGCCGTGCGATCCGCCGACAACGGTGAGAGCTTCCAGATTCCCGCCGACGGAACACGCGAGTTCGTCCGCGGCCTGGGGCGCGAGGCGACCAGGCTCGTCGACACCCGCCGCTCGTGACGCAGATCTACGAGATCACCCCGCCTGCGCGAGCAGACATCGTCGGGATCCTGGTGGCCTCCTATGACAAATTCGGCTGGCGCGTCCGAGATGGCTACGAAGAACTCATCGCGACCGCAATCGACGCGATTGTGACAGACCCGATCCAGATCGGGGTGCAGGAGCACCCCGAATTCGGTCTGGGCATCCGAGCGTGGCATCTGCGGCTAAGCCGAGACAGCGTCCCTGCGGACGTCCGACGAATCGTCACGCCCAGGCACATCATCTTCTTTCGCGAAGCGCGCGATCGAGTGCAGATTCTCCGCGTGCTGCACGAAGCCATGAGCCTTCCCGACCAGCGATACTGATCGCCGCTGTTGAGCGATGCCGCAGGTCACACGGGCGGAAGCAGGATGTCGCGGACGACCTGGTCGAGGGCCTCGTCGGCCTCCAGGAACTGACGCAGGGTGCGCACCGTGGCGCCGAACGTGTCGAACTCGGCGGGGGTCATCCCGTCGACCTCGTACGCGCGGCGGAACTCCGGCACCTTCTCTTCGAGCGTGGCGACGATGTGCGGGTCGACGGGCACCGCGATGCGGTCGGATGCCTCCAGGTCGTTCTCGTTGATGCGGGCCTGCCAGTCGAACGGCGGCGAGACGACGAGGTCTCCGCCCTGCAGTTCGGACCACTGCAGGTGGTTGCGGAACGCCGCCGACAGCACCCGCGAGCGGAACCCGCGCTCCTGGAACACCGCGTACGCGCGCTTCAGGGCGGCCACGCCCGCCCACTCGAGGTATCCGGGATCGATCAGGATGCGGTTCTTCGCCACCCACGCCTTCAGCCAGTCGTCCAGGCGCCCGCCCATCAGGGTGACCACCGAACCGAACTCGCGCTCCGGCATCCCCTCGGCCGCGCGCCGGTCGAGACCGCGCTCGATCGCCTCGGCGGCGGCGACCGCCTGGGGCACCGTGAACGACACCGTGACGTTGATGCTCACGCCCCGGTAGGCGGCCTCCTCGATCGCGACGAGGCCCACCGAGGTCGCCGGGATCTTCACGATGATGTTCTCGGCGAGCCCGGCGAAGTGCACCGCCTGCGCGACAAGCGCCTCGGCGTTCCGGTGCAGGCGCGGGTCGGTCTGCACCGACAGGCGTCCGTTGCGGCCGCCCGATGCCCGGAAGGCCGGCTCCAGGAGCCTCGCCGCCTGGATCGAGAGCTCCTCGACGACCTTCCAGCCGATCTCGGACTCGGATGCCGTCGGGAACTCCGCTGCCAGCTCGGCGATGCGCGGCTTCCAGGTGTCCAGGTGCGCCCGCACGGCAGCGAGCGCGATCACCGGGTTGCACGTGGCGCCGACCGCGCCGAACTCGATCGAGCGGGCGAGTTCCACCGGGTCGGCGGAGTCGTTCCAGAGCACGGTGGGGAAGCGCTCCGCGGCCCGGCGGGTGGCGAAGACGGGAGCGGTCATTTGCGGCGTCCTTCCGAGACGAGCTCGCGCAGCCGCGCGAGCTGGGAGCGCGAGACGGCGTCGGCCGCCTCGTCTTCGGCGAACACGTTCGACACCAGCAGAGCGTCGTCGCGATCGAGGTAGCCGATGGCGCCCAGCGTGCCGAACAGCTCGCTCCAGTCCACATCCCCGGCGCCGATCGCCAGATGCTGGTGGATGCGGGCCGTGTTGCCCGGCGGATTGGAGATGTACCGCAGCCCGTGCGAGCGGCGGTGGTCGAACGTGTCGGCCGTGTACACGGCACCGAGCCGGTCGCCGATTTCGGGCAGCAGCGTCGTGGCGCGGTCGCCGTAGTGGAACGTGTGGGATGCCACGTACACGAAGCCGATCGCCTTCGAGTTCAGCCCGCGCAGCACCCGCCAGGCCTCGAGGCCGTCCTCGACGAAGTCGTCGGGGTGCGGGTCGATGTTCAGGCGCAGCCCCTCGCGCTCGATGATCGGCAGCAGCTCCTCCATCGACCGGTAGAACGCCGCCTCGGACTCCTCTGCCCGCTCCGGACGCCCCGAGAACTCCGTGTTGATGACGGGCACGCCGAGCTCGACGGCGAGCTGGATGATGCGCCGGAAGTTGCGCACCGCCGCGTCGCGTTGCGGCTCGTCGGGCCAGGAGAGGCGCTGCACCGGAAGCAGGGCCGGGATGCCGACTCCGGCATCCGACGCGCGCTTCTTGAGCTGCGCGACGAGGTCGTCGTCGGCCTTCGGATACCGGAAGAACGGCGAGAAGTCGACGTGCGGCGTCAGCTGCAGATGTTCGTAGCCGAGCCGTGCGGCGACCTCGGGGAACTCCAGCAGACCGAAGTCGTGGTGGTAGGGCGTCGGGTCGAGGGCGATGCGGACCATGGTTGTCTCCTCAGTGAGAGCCGGTCGTTGAGCGAGAAGCGAAGCGACGAGACGAAACGACCTGGGTGAGGCGTTTCGTCTCGCTGCGCTCGCTCAACGACCGAATCGGGGTCAGGCGTAGAACGCGGGTCGGGCCGCGGCATCCACCGACTGCACGCCGCCCTGGAGGGCGCGCACGCCGGCCTCGCAACTGAGCGCGACGAGGTAGCCGTCCCACGCGTTCGGGCCGTCGACGAGGGTGCCGGCGCGCACCGCGTTCACCCAGCGCTGGATCTGCGCGTCGTAGGCGTCGGCGAACCGGGTGGTGAAGCTGACGTGCTCGCCGATCGAGAATCGACCGTCGTGCCACTGCTGCAGGCCGGCGGGCTGCCCGATGCGAGCGATGCCCTGCTCGAACACGGCCTCGGTGGCGACCTGGTAGCCGAACTGCACGCTGACGTTCATCTCGACGTCGACGAGCACACCGTTCTCGAGCTCCATGATCACGAGGATCGGTTCGCGCAGGTGCTCGGGCGACAGCGAATTGCGCCGCGGGTACTTGACCTCGACGGTCTTCACCGGGGATCCCGCGAGCCAGGGCACCACATCGAACTCGTGCACGACGGAGTCGGTGATGAGCATCTCCTGCGTGTAGCTCTCCGGCACGGACGGGTTGCGGTGCGCGCAGCGCAGCATCAGCAGCTCACCCTCGTCACCCGAGGCGATGAGCTGCCGCAGGGCGGAGTACTGCGCGTCGAACCGACGCATGAACCCCACTTGGATGTGCGGGCGGTCGAGTCTCTGCTCGAGCTGGAGGATCTGCCACGAGGATGCCGAATCCGGCGTGAGGGGCTTCTCGCAGAGGATCGGAAGGCCGGCTTCGAGCGCGGGCACGAGCACCGGCTCGTGGAACTTGCCCGGGGTCGCGATGAGCACCGCGTCGACCGCGTCGGCGGCGAGGGCGTCCTCGATGCGGCTGAACGCCTGCGAACCCGGGGCGTTCTGCGCGGCAGCGGCGGCGCGGCCGGCATCCGGCTCGACGACCGCCGAGACGACGGCACCCGAGATGCGGTTGGTGATGCGGGCGATGTGGTCGGCGCCCATGAGGCCGGCGCCGACGACGCCGACGCGCAGATCCGTGGTCATTTCAGTGTCTCCTTGATTCGGCGCCCTGAGCCTGTCGAAGGGCATTCGCCCCCAGGGGCCTGCGCTTCGACAGGCTCAGCGCGCATGAGCGTGGTCAGTGCTGCCGGGCGAAGTGGGTGCACGCGAAGATGTGGTCGCGCGTGCGCTGGGCGATGGGGAACGGGCGATCGACGTCGCAGCCGTACATGTCCTGCTCGACGATCGCGAAGATGTCGGGGTCGATCGCGGCGACCGCCTCGATGATGGGCGCGAGGTCGGGCACGCCGTGCGGCGGCTCGATCATGATGCCTTCGGTGACGGCCTCGGCGAAGGGGGTGTCGTTCTTGAGCACGTCGAACAGCAGGCTGGTGTCGACCTGCTTGAGGTGCAGGTAGCCGATGCGCTCCGGGCGCTCGTGGATGAGCTTGACGTTGTCGCCGCCGTAGTAGGCGAAGTGACCGGTGTCCAGGCACAGATTGGTGTACCGCTGGTCGGTCTCGTCGAGGAACCGCAGCACCTCGCGGGTGGTGCCGACGTGGCTGTCGGCGTGGGAGTGGAACTGCTGCTTCACCCCGAACTCCTCGAGCAGCGCCTTGCCGAGCCGGTCGTGCCCTGCGGCGAGCTTCTTCCATTGCTCGTCGGTCAGGGTGCGCGACTCGAGCACCTCGCTGGTGGCGTCGCTGCGCCACAGATCGGGGATGACGACGAGGTGCTCCGCGCCGAGCTGCGAGGCGAGCCCGGCGACGGCGAGCGCCTGATCCCAGGCGCGCTGCCACTGATCGTCGCCCTTGTGGAATCCGGTGAACACGGTACCGGCCGAGAGCTTCAGCCCGCGCGAGCCGAGCTCGTCCTCGAGCTGATGCGGGTCGGTGGGAAGGTAGCCGTACGGGCCGAGTTCGATCCAGGTGTAGCCCGACGCGACGACCTCGTCGAGGAACCGCTGCCACGGCACCTGCTTGGGGTCGTCGGGGAACCAGACGCCCCACGAGTCCGGCGCGGTGCCGATGCGCAGGCCTGCGCCCGTGTTCACACGGATGTCGGCGTCTTCAGGAATGGTGTCGGTCATTTTGTCTCTTTCGGATTGCCCTTCGACAGGCTCAGGGCGCGGGGCGGAGGCTCAGGGCGCGGGGCGGAGGCTCAGGGCGCGGGGCGGAGGCTCAGGGGGCGGGGCGGAGGCTCAGGGCGCAGGGTCAGCCGAGCAGCGGACGCTGGGCGGCGGCCTGCTCTTCGTATTCGGCGCGTGCCTGGCGGGTGGATTCGAGGGTGGATTCCTGGGCCACCGGCACGTCCCACCAGCCGGCGCCGTCGGGGGCGTAGACGAGCGGGTCGCTGTTGATGTGGATGAAGGTGGACCGGTCGGACGCCTTGGCGCTCGCGATCGCCCCCTTCAGGTCGGCGATGGCGGATGTCCCCGGCTCGATCTCGATCACGTCGAGGCCGTAGCTGCGGGCGTTCATGGCGAGGTCGACGGGCAGGATGTCCTCGCCCTGGAAATTGCGCGCCTGCGGATCGTACGCCCGGTACTTGGTGCCGAAGCGCTCGGACCCGACGGTCTCGGACAGGTGCCCGATCGATGCGTACCCGTGGTTCTGCACGAGGATGACGATGAGCTTGATGCCCTCGGCGACCGCGGTGACGAGCTCCGTGTTGAGCATGAGGTACGAGCCGTCGCCGACCATCACGACGACGTCGCGGTCGTCGCCGGCCGCTTCGAGTCCGCGCTTGGCGCCGAGTCCGCCCGCGATCTCGTAGCCCATGCAGGAGAACGCGTACTCGACGTGGTAGCCGAGCGGGTCGCGCACGCGCCACAGCTTGTGCAGGTCGCCCGGCAGTGAGCCGGCCGCCTGCACGATGACGTCGGCCGGGTCGAGGGCGGACTGCACGGCGCCGATGATCTCGGGCTGCCCGGGCACGGCGAGGCCGGAGGGCGCGAAGGCGGCATCCACTGCGGCGTCCCACTCGGTCTTCTCGCGCTGGATGCGGTCACCGTATTCGGCCGTGATCTCGAAGCCCTCGAGCTCGATCGCCAGCTCCGCGAGCGCCTCGCGGGCGTCGGCGACGACCGGCAGCTGGGAGCCGTGCTTGTACGCGTCGAACGACGCGACGTTGATGTTGACGAACACGACGTCCGGGTTCTGGAACGCGGTGCGGGATGCGGTCGTGAAGTCGCTGTAGCGGGTGCCGATGCCGATCACGACATCCGCCTCCGCCGCGGCCCGGTTGGCCGCCAGGGTGCCGGTCGCGCCGACGCCCCCGAGGTACTGCGGGTGGTCCCACGCGAGTACGCCGCCGCCGGCCTGCGAGGTACCGACGGGAATGCCGGTGGCCTCGACGAGCGCGCGCAGCTGCTCCTCCGCGCCGGAGTACAGTACGCCCCCGCCGGCGACGATGAACGGGCGCTTCGCGGCCTTGATCGCGGCCACCGCGCGAGCCAGCGGGCCGCGCTCGGGCAGGGGACGACGGATGTGCCACTCGCGGTCCTGCAGGAACTCCACCGGCACGTCGAGCGCCTCGGCCTGGACGTCTTCGGGCAGCGCGATGGTCACGGCGCCGGTCTCGACCGGATCGGTGAGCACGCGCATCGCGGCCAGCGCGATCGAGAAGAGCTGCTCGGGACGCTGCACCCGGTCGAAGAAGCGCGACAGCGGCCGGAAGGCGTCGGACACCTGGATGCCGATGTCGTGCGGATGCTCCAGCTGCTGCAGCACCGGGTCGGCGACCCGGGTGGCGAACGTGTCGCTGGGCAGCAGCAGGGCGGGCAGACGATTCGAGGTCGCCAGCGCAGCCGCGGTGAGCATGTTCGCGGCGCCCGGCCCGACCGACGCGGTGGCGGCGAGGGTCGCGCGGCGGCGGTGCATGCGCGCGTAGCCGACCGCCTCGTGCACCATGGCCTGCTCGTTGCGGGCCTGGTAGTACGGCATCAGGTCGGGATCGGTCGCATTGGACTGCTTCAGCGCCTGACCGACGCCGGCCACGTTGCCGTGGCCGAAGATCCCGAACATCCCCGGCACGGTGCGTTCGCGGATGTCGCCGTCCACCGTCCACTGGTGGGCGAGGAACTCGATCAGCGCCTGGCCGACCGTCATGCGCTTGGTCGGTGCCTTCTCAGTCGGTGCCATCTGCGCGAGCCTTTCTGGTGTCGTTCGTGAAGGGGAGGCGCGGGTCGAGCTGCTGCTCGTCCCAGGTCGCGCGCACCCACGCATGCGCGGGGTCGTCGCTGATGAGCCACACCCGGTCGGGGTCGGGACCGGCCATGACGTTGAGGTAGTAGAGGTCGTAGCCGGGCGCGGCGACGGCAGGTCCGTGGTACCCGTACGGCACCAGGGCGATGTCGCCGGTGCGCACCATGGCGTCGATCTCGATGTCCCCCGCCGGCGACGAGTAGGTGCTGAACATCCCGAAGGCGGCCTCCGGCGCGGCATCCGCCCCCGCCACCGGCGCGGTCTCGAAGTAGTAGATCTCCTCGAGGCGGGACTCGTGTCCGGGCACGTGCTCGTCGTGCTTGTGCGGCGGATACGACGACCAGTTCTCGGCCGGCGTGATCACCTCGCACACGATGAGGCGGGCGGCATCCAGGGCGGCCGGCGTGCCGAAGTTGTGCACCTGCCGGCTCGATGCGCCTTTGCCGCGCAGCTCCACGGGCGTGTCGGATGCCGCGATGTAGTGCGTGGGGCGCACGACGTCGGTGGGGCTCGTCGCCACGGCGACGCGGCCGGTGCCGGTGAGGCGCGCGGCCGCGGCCGACGACAGGTACAGCACGTCTGTGGGACCGGCGAAGACGCTCGGACGCCCGGCGAGGGCGGTCGCGCCGTCGGTGTGCGTCACCGTGAACGAGCCCGCCAGCGGCACCACGATCCGCTCCACGCCGGGCCCGCCGAGATCGACCTCGTCGCCCGCCGCGAGGTCGGCGATGCGGATACCGGTGTGCTCCCACCCCGGGGTCGTCTCGTCGACAACGCTCTCCCACCCGTCGCGGGCGAGCTGCCCGCGACGGTGGAACCACCGCTGTTCGGTCATGTCCATCGCTCCCTGGGGTCGCCGACGTCAGTCGTTCTGCGGGAAGCCGAGGTTGATGCCGCCGTGCGTCGCCGGGTCGAGCCAGCGGCTGGTGACGGCCTTCTCGCGGGTGAAGAAGTCGAACCCGTGCACACCGTACGCCTTCGCGTCGCCGAACAGGGACTGCTTCCAGCCGCCGAACGAGTGGTAGGCGACCGGCACCGGGATGGGCACGTTGATGCCGATCATGCCGACCTCGACCTCGTTCTGGAACCGGCGGGCGGCGCCGCCGTCGTTGGTGAAGATCGCGGTGCCGTTGCCGAACTGTCCGGAGTTGATGAGGTCGACGCCCTCCTGGAACGAGGAGACGCGCACGACGGAGAGCACCGGACCGAAGATCTCCTCGGTGTAGGCGCGCGAGGTCGTGGGGACCCTGTCGAGGAGGGTCGGACCGAAGAAGAACCCGTCTTCGTGGCCGTCGACCGTGAATCCGCGCCCGTCGACGACGATCTCCGCGCCGTCGGCCTCGGCGATGTCCACATAGGACGACACCTTGTCGCGGTGCACGCCGGAGATGAGGGGTCCCATGTCGGGCTCGACGCCGTCGACGCCCGCCCCGTTGCCGATGCGCAGCTTCGCGATGCGGTCCTTGACCCTCTCGATCAGCTCGTCCGCGACGGGCTCGACGGCGAGGACGACCGAGATCGCCATGCACCGCTCACCGGCGGCACCGTAGCCGGCGTTGATCGCCATGTCGGCGGCGAGGTCCAGGTCGGCATCCGGCAGCACCAGCATGTGGTTCTTCGCACCGCCGAGGGCCTGCACGCGCTTGCCGTGCCGGGATGCCGTCTCGTAGATGTACTGGGCGATCGGCGTGGACCCGACGAACGAGATCGACTGGACGTCAGGCGAGGTGAGCAGGCCGTCGACGGCCTGCTTGTCGCCCTGCAGCACGGTGAACACGCCGGCGGGAAGCCCCGCCTCGGCCCAGAGGCCGGCGAGCCAGAGCGCGGCCGAGGGGTCCTTCTCGCTGGGCTTGAGTACCACGGCGTTGCCGGCGGCGATCGCGATCGGGAAGAACCACATCGGCACCATGGCGGGGAAGTTGAACGGGGAGATGACCGCCGTGACCCCGAGAGGCTGCTTGATCGAGTACACATCGATCCCGGTCGATGCGTTCTCCGAGAACGCGCCCTTGATGAGGTGCGGAAACCCGGTGGCGAGTTCGACGACCTCCTGGCCGCGGAGGATCTCCCCCATCGCGTCCGAGAGCACCTTGCCATGCTCGGCGGTGATGATCGCGGCCAGTTCGCCCTTACGGGCGTTGAGCAGCTCGCGGAAGTTGAACAGGACCGCCTGGCGCTTGGCGCTCGAGTAGCCCGACCACACCTGGAACCCGGCCTTCGCCGACGCGATCGCCGCGGCGATCTCGGCGTCGTCGGCCAGCGCGACCTCGGCCTGCACGGCGCCGGTCGCGGGGTTGAACACGGGAGCGGTGCGTCCGGAGGTCGAGGCCGTGGCGGCGCCGTCGATCCAGTGGCCGAGCACGGGCACGGCCCGCTCGCGGGCGGTCAGGGGGGAGGTCTCGGTGATGCTCATCGGATGTGCTTCTTTCGTCGAGGGGGCGAGTCAGGGTGCGGTGTGGACGAGGCCGGCTGCGATGTCGACCGCAGCGGCCACGTTCCCGTCCGGCGGGTAGAGCAGGGTGCGGCCGACGGTGAGGCCGCGCACGCCGGGGAGCGAGAGGGCGTCCTCCCAGGCCGAGAAGGTCTCGTCCGGGTCGACGCCGGCATCGCCGCCGAGCAGCAGCGTCGGCATGGTCGTGGCGGCCAGGACGCGCTCCATGTCTTCGACGACGGGCAGCTTCATCCACGTGTACGCGCTGGATGCGCCGAGCCCGGCGGCGATCGCGATGGAGAGGATGACGGCATCCGTCGACAGGTCGTTCACGATGCGCCCGTCGACCCACCGGCTCATGAACGGCTCGAGCATGATCGGCAGCCGTGCGGATGCCGCCTGGCTCACCGCATCGGCGGTGGCCTGCAGGGTGGCCGCGGTGCCGGCATCCTCGAGGTTCACGCGGATGAGGGTCTTGGCGAAGTCGATGCCGCTCGCCGCCATTGTGGGCACGTCGTACCCCGTGTAGCGGTCGTCCATCTCGAAGCTCGCGCCGCGCAGGCCCCCGCGGTTCATCGACCCGACGACGATCTTGTCATCGAGCAGGCCGAGGCCGGCGAGGTCGTCGATGATGTCCGGGGTACCCAGCACGCCGTCGACGCCGGGGCGGCTGAGCGCGATCGCCATGCGCTCGAGCAGGTCGTAGCGGTCGGACATAGCGGTCGGGTTCTTGCCGACGGCGAGTGCGCCGCGGGCGGGGTGGTCGGCTGCGACGATGAACAGGCGCCCGTCGCCGCGCAGTACCTCGCGTCGGCGGCGCTCGGCGAGCAGGGTCGCGATGCGCTCGGGATGCTGTGCTCGCAGTTCGCGAAGGCGTGCGAAGTCCTCGTCGCCGGGGATCAGGTTGCTCATCTTCAGTAGCCCTTCTCCAGGATGGCCTCGACCTCGGCGGTCTCGGGCATGGCGGTGGAGCACTCGCGCCGCGACGCGACGATCGCGCCGGCGACATTCGCGAAGCGGAGGATGCGCTCGAGGTCCCAGCCCGACAGCAGACCGTGGATGAGCGCGCCGCCGAACGAGTCCCCGGCACCGAGGCCGTTGACGACGTCGACGAAGTAGGGGGCGACCTCGACCGTCTCGTCGCGGGTCTTCGCCAGCACGCCGCGGGGGCCCTGCTTCACGATGGCGAGTTCCACGCCCCGCTCGAGGAGGGCGTCGGCCGCGCGCATCGGCTCGGTCTCGCCGACGGCGACCTCGCACTCCTCGCGGTTGCCGACGGCGACGGTGACGTGCTCGAGGGCCATCGCGACCTGCGCGGCGGCCTCGGCGGCATCCGTCCAGAACATCGGCCGGTAGTCGAGGTCGAGGATGCTGTGATGCCGGCGACCGCGGGCATCGAGAGCCGCGAAGTGCGCGGCGCGGCTCGGCTCCTGACTGAGGCCGGTGACCGTGAGCCAGAGGATGCGGGCCCCGGTCACAGCGTCGGCGGCGAAGTCGGACGGCACGATGTTCAGGTCGGGGGCCTTGGGCTCGCGGTAGAAGTAAAGCGGGAAGTCGTCGGGAGGGAAGATCTCGCAGAACGTGATCGGGGTCTTGAGGTCGTGGTCGACCGTGACGTAGCGGTTGTCGACGCCCAGGCGGCCGAGCTCCCCCAGCAGGTAGCGACCGAACGGGTCGTTGCCGACGCGGGAGACGAGCGCCGCGTGGTGCCCGTGCCGGGCGGCCGCGACCGACACGTTGGCGGCACTGCCGCCGAGGTACTTGCCGAAGGTGTCGACCTCGGCCAGGCCCAGGCCGTCCTGCAGCGGGTACAGATCCACGCCGAGCCGTCCGGCCACGAGGACATCGAGTTCGAGGGTCGTCCCACTCATCGCAGGCACACACCACCTTCACTGGTCACTTCGCCGAGCACGTTCTCGACGAATGTCCTAACAATAACACAACGTGAGGTTTTGGCAAGGCCTACTCCCGTGACAAGGCCCTGCGGACGTAAGATTGTTCCGACATTCAGTCGAAAGGGCGAAACGATGGCAGGCGACGACGCGATCTGGCCGGACGAGCTGTTCCAGGACCTCGACCGCACGGGCCCCGTGCCCATCTACTTCCAGATCTCCAGCCGCCTCGAGGCGGCCATCCACGACGGCGCGATCCCGGCGGGCGCGCGGCTCGAAAACGAGATCTCGATCGGCCAGCGCCTGGGCGTCTCGCGGCCGACGGTGCGGCGGGCCATCCAGGAGCTCGTCGACAAGGGGCTGCTCGTGCGCCGCCGCGGCATCGGCACCCAGGTCGTACAGGGCCAGGTCACCCGCCAGGTGGAGCTCACCAGCCTCTATGAAGACCTCACCAGCGCCCACCACTCCCCCGGCACTGTCGTGCTCACCCATGAGATCGTCCCCGCCACGGACCAGGTCGCCGAAGCGCTCGGCGTCGCCGCGGGCACCGCCGTCGTCTATCTCCGCCGCCAGCGCACCACCGACGGCGTGCCGGTCGCGGTGCTCGAGAACTACCTGCCCGCCGAATTCTCCGAGATCTCGACCGATCAGCTGCGCGAGCGCGGGCTGTACCAGATCCTCCGCGCACGCGGAGTCGCCATCCAGATCGCCAAGCAGCGCATCGGCGCGCGCCGGGCGGCCGGCGACGAGAGCGACCTGCTCGACATCGACAAGGGAGGCCCGGTGCTGACGATGGAGCGCGTCGCGTACGACAACTCCGGCCGCGCCATCGAGTTCGGCCATCACTGCTACCGGCCCGACCTGTACAGCTTCGAAACGACCCTCGTCGCCAAGTAATCCGCTGCGACTGGGCGAACAGCGCATCCAGTTGAAGCGGTGACGGGCATCTCATCCGAAGACGTGAGGCGGTAGATCGCCCGCACGCGCCGCCGGTTGCCCACCTCTACCGCGGTCAATGAGCAGGCGACGGTCCACGAAAGGAAGCGGTCGGGGTGCGCGGATGCACCGACGACGGGCGGCAGGCACTCTGTTTTCGCGCGGAGACGGAGGGAGCGATTCCCTGCGCCTCCTGGACGGCGGGGGCAGATTGCCAACTCACCGCCGCACCGACGAAGCAGGATGCGCAGATTTCCAACGACTGCTCAACACATTCCGCAACTCACCAATGCGGAGCCGTCGACGACCCTTCCGGAATTCTTTCAACCCCGCAAGCACATTAGCCTCTGACCAGGGATTTTCTGCGGAGACGGAGGGATTTGAACCCTGACCCGGATTGGCGTGGTGAGCGGCGTTGGGCTCGGTTCCCTTGATTTCACGCGGATCCGCGTAGGACGAACGTCGACTTCGATCACGTTCAGACGGGTTCGGCACGCGCGAGTTCGTTTCATTCTTTCCCGAATTCTTCCTGCGGGTAGCGGACCCGCCCCGCGCCAGAACCGTGTCTATTTTGTTTACTGGTTCCCGACTGCGCCTGTCGATGGCCACGTGCACAAGGTCCCCGGACGAGATCTCGACGCCCGTCGCGGCGCTCATCGAGCCGTTCACCGTCTCCCATCGCGCAGTGCGGTCCGGAGCCCGAAGGCCGGAGAGAAGGCCATCGTCTTCGACGCCGGTGCGATCGTCATCGGCACTGCCGTCGCCCTGAGGAGCCTCGGGCTCGCCAAGGTCATGGTCGTGGATCTGTCCGACTTCCGCCTTGAGAAGGCCGCCCGGCCCGGGTTCAGTCGAAGAGGACAGTCACCTTGTCGGCGGCACCCGGCGTCGCCGCCAGGGTGAGAGCCTCCAGTGCGTCGTCGAAGGCGAAGCGGTGGCTGATGATGAGCCGGTACTTCTCCCAGTTCTCGACGATGTCGTCGGTCACCTCGAAGATCTCCGTGGGGTATCCCACCGACCACACGATCGTGAGCTCGCTCATCAGGATGGCGCCGAAGTCGAGTTCGACGGGCTTCTTGTGCACCGCGACGATGCCGAGCGTCGCGCCCTGCTTGGCGATTCGCGCGACAGTCTGCGGCACCACCGTAGCTCCTGCGGCATCCAGATAGATGTCGCTCGCCGGGCGCGCGCCCGGCAGGAATCCGTGGGGCGCTTCGCCGTGCAGTTCGACGAGCCGGGCGGCGACGTCCTCGGACGACGAGTCGATCACGGCGTCCGCGCCGATCCGCAGCGCTGTCTCGAGCCGGCTCGGCTGGAGGTCGACGACCACGATGTGCGCGACGCCCTTGCGGCGGTAGCCGAGCAGTGCCCCGAGCCCGATCGGGCCGGCGCCGAAGATCACGACCCGGTCGCCCGGCTTCGGCTGGGTGCGGTTCACCGCGTGGAGCGCGACGGCCATCGGTTCGTTGAGCGCGGCGACCTCCCACGGGACGTGCGCGGGGATCCTCTTCAGCTGCACCCCGAGGGCGGCATCCCGCACGAGCACGACGGGCGTGAGTGCGCCCTGCGCGCCTCCCGATCCGAGCAGCCCGTCGGTGAACCGCATGGTGTCGATCACGACGTGATCCCCGAGCTGGATGCCTTCCACTTCGGCACCGACCTCGACCCACTCGGCACAGTCGGGGGCGGTGACGTGGACTGATTTCATGACGGATCTCCTCGGCTGTCGGCTCGCAGACCCTCGTCGAGAACGAATATGAGACTGCGGTCTCGTAATAGGCACCATTACACTCGCGAACAGGATGGAGAGCAAACCGGGACGGCCACGGAGCGCACAGACGCGACAGGCGATCCTCGACGCCGCGGCGGAACTGCTCGAATCCGACGGGTACGACGAGATGTCGATCAGCGCCATCGCCGATCGGTCCGGCGCGGGCCGCCAGACGATCTATCGCCTGTGGGGCTCGAAGGCGGGCCTGGCCGCGGAAGTGGTCCTTTCCGGCCGATTCCGGATGCCGCCGATCCGGATGCCGCACACCGCGAGCCTGCGCGACGATCTGATCGCCATCCTCAGTGACGCGATCGCGGTGACCCGCGTGCCGTCGACGCGGTCGCTGATCCGCGCCCTCGCCGCGGCGAGCGCCGCGGCCGACTCGACGCCGGACGACGCGACCGGCAACATCGTGACCCAGACGATCTCGATCCCCCTCGCGGAACGCGTCGCGTCCGCACCCCGCGGAGCCCTCCGCGCGGATGTGAGACCGTCACTGCTCGTGGACGCCATCGTCGGCCTGCTGACCCTCGAAGTGCTCGGCGGCACCCGCCTCGACGAGACCCGAATCGCCGGCTTCATCGACGTCCTCCTGCAGGGCGCGTCCGCGTAGCGACTCCCCTGCCGCACCGCCCGCCGGAGGCGTCGAATCGGCGCGCTCGCGCGCGTCTCCGGCGCGCGGGTGGCGTCCGATTCGACGTTCCTCTTGACATCGACGAACGTCGCCAGTCAGAATCATTCCGTAATAGAGATCATGCGTTCTATATTACGGAACACTAGGCCGAGGCAGTCCTTGACATGACGAACAACGTCGTTCGATGCCGCGCCCCGGCCTTCTGCTCCGTCGGCGCCGGCCGGCGGAGATCCCGCAACTCCCCGAAGGGCATTCCACATGTCGTCCGAAGCACCGACCTTCACCGCCGCAGTCAGGTCTTCCTCCCCACGTCCGTTCGCCTATATCCTCGCCGTGCTGATCCTCGCCGCGATCACCAGCTCGTTCGAGTCCACGATGATGTACACCTCGCTGCCGAGCCTCGAGGAGGGCTTCGGCGTCGACATCAGCGCCGTGAGCTGGGTGCTCACCGGATTCCTGCTGGTCGGCGCCGCATCCGCCGCGATCAGCGGTCGGCTCGGCGACGTGTTCGGGCGCAAGCGCGTCCTCCTGATCCTCCTCGTCGCCTCGGTGCTCGGCTCCGTCATCAGCCTCGCCGTGCCCACGATCGGCGGCGTCATCCTCGGCCGCGCCATCCAGGGCCTCGCGGTCGGCATCCTCCCGCTGGCATTCGGAATCATCCGCGAGCACGTCAGCGCCAAGAACCTCAGCACCGCGATCGCCGTCACCGCCGGTGCCGCGATGCTCGCCGGCGCCACCGGCAACCTCGTCGCCGGCTACATCGTCCAGTTGGCCGGATGGCACTGGATCTTCGTCGTCTCGGGCGCACTCACGATCATCACGGCGGTCCTCGCCGTCTGGCTGCCCGCCTCGATCCGTTCCGGCGCCCGCGACCGCATCGACTGGCTCGGCGGCATCCTGTTCGCCCCCGGCATCGCCCTCATCCTCTTCGGCATCAACATCTCCACCGGGCTCGGCTGGGCATCCGCGGCCGTGTGGGGTGCGATCGGCCTCGGCGCGCTGGTGCTCGTCTTCTGGGCCGTGTGGGAATTCAAGCGCAAGGCGCCGATGGTCAACGTCCGCTACTTCGGACAGCGCAACCTGGGCATCACGTTCCTGGTCACCGCATTGACGGGCTTCGGCCTGGGCGGTGCGGGATACCTCGGCCAGCTCATCATGCAGTACCCCACCGCGGCTCCCGTCGGTTTCGGCATCCCCGCCGGCGCGGCCGGTCTCACCTCGTTCTGCATCGGCCTCTTCGGGTTCCTGCTCTCGCCGCTGAGCGGACGCATCGCCCGCGGCGGGCGGGCCAAGACCTCGTTCATCATCTCGGCGATCACCGGCATCCTCGCCGCGATCCTGACCGCGCTGTCCGCGACGGTGTGGGACTCGTTCCCGGCGTTCATCGTGAGCCAGGTCGTGCTGACGATCTCGACGTCGTTCCTGCTCTCGTCGCTGCCGCTGCTGGTCGTCGAGGGATCGTCGTCCAAGAACACGAGCGAGGCGACCGGTCTGCAGTCCGTCATCCAGACGGCCTTCTCCGGCGTCGGCACGAGCGTGAGCAGCGCGATCCTCGCCGTGTTCGCCGTGCAGCTGACCCCCACGTTCCACCCGAGCTCCGAGCAGGGTTACAACGTGATCTTCGCCCTGACCGCGATCCTCACCGCGATCGCCCTGGTGGCCGCGCTGTTCCTCAAGCGGCGTCCGGCGCCCGTCGAGCAGCCGGACGAGGCTCCGAACGAGGGGCTCGAGGCTCCCGTTCACGCGATCTGACCGCGCGCACGCAGAGAAGGCGCCCGCTGTTCCGGCGGGCGCCTTCTTCGTGCACCCCGAACGAGAAGAGCGCCCGCCGGATCGGCGGACGCTCTTCTGCGTGGGGAGTCGGTCAGCCGACGGCATCCTCCGGCGCGGAGACGAACGGAGCGACGATCATGGCACTGAGGTCCATGCTGTCGCTCATCCCGAGCCCCGCCGAGAACATGCGGTCACGCGCATCGGCGGCCGACCCCTCGATCTCGTAGACAGTGGCGTAGCCGAACGCCGCCGCCCCGCCCGGCTCGCCCGCGAGCCGGAGGCGCTGGGCGCTCACGAAGCCGGGGAGACCCAGCACCTCGGCGACGTGCGTTCCCCAGTACCACTCCCGGAACTCGTCGTCGCGTCCAGGGGCCGCGTTGACCATGGTGATGAGCTTCTCGGTCATGCGACCGCCACCTCCTCGTGGACGGAGCTCAGCGCCCCGCCGAAGTCGTGCTCGGCGGTGAGCTCGCCGAGCATCTCGTGGAGCTTCCCGCGACCGCCGGGGTTCAGCAGGAACTTGCGGGGCTTGCCCGCCACGTTCGCGCCGTAGTAGTGGCTGTGGTTCGCCGAGAAGATCGACAGCGGCGCGAGGGTCTCGACCATCGTCATCCACGCCTCTTCCTGCTCCGCGGTCGGCTCGAACCGGTCGAAGTCGTTCTCGCGGGCGTAGATGAGGGCGTCCGCGATCCAGTCCACCTGGTCCTGCGAGTAGCGGGGGTAGTTGCCGCCGCCGGCGCCGTGAGGACCGCCGGGGAAGAAGAAGTTCGGCAGACGGTGCGCGGCGAAGCCGGCGAAGTCCGACGGACCCTCCTCCCAATCGGAGCTGAGGTCGAGGCCGTCCCGGCCGACGACGCCCATGCGGGTGAGCGCGCCGGTGCCGAAGTCGAAGCCGGTCGCGTAGACGATGATGTCGTACTCCCGGTGGCCCTCGGTCGTCTCGATGCCGGTGGTGTCGATGCGGACGATCGGGGTCTCGCGCAGCGCGATCAGGGATGCCTGGGGACGGTTGAACGCCTCGTAGTAGCCCGCGACGAACGGGGGCCGCTTCGCCCCGAACAGGTGGTCCTTCGGGATGAGCCGCTCCGCCGTGACGGGGTCGGTGACGATGCTGCGGACCTTGCCGGCGAGGAACTCGCAGAACTCGAGGTTCACCTCGCGGTTCGTCGTCATGTCGTAGTAGTTCGACGTGAGCTTCGCGAAGCCCGGAGACTTCCAGATCTGCTCGTAGAACTCCTGGCGCTGCTCCGGGGTGTCGTCGGTCGAGAACTTGCCCGCGGGGGTGTGCAGGAACCCGCTCGGGCTCGTGCTGAGCACCCGGACGATCTCGTCGAAGTTCTCGTTCAGCTGCTGGTGCTTCTCGTCGCTGATCGGCGCGTTGTTGAGCGGGGTCGTCCAGGTGGGCGTGCGCTGGTAGAGATCCACCGACTCGACGATGTCGACGATCGCGGGCAGGATCTGCCCGCCGCTCGGCCCGTTGCCGATGATCGCGACCCGCTTGCCGGCGAAGTCCAGCGGGGTGTGCGGCCACGCCCCGGTGTGGTGCCCCTCGCCCTGAAAGTCCTCGAGGCCCTCGATCTCCGGGTAGTGCGGCACCGAGAGGCCACCGGTCGCAGAGATCACCCACTGCGACCGGACCGTCTCGCCCTTTTCCGTCGTGACGATCCACCGGTTGCCGTCTTCGTCCCAGTTCGCCGAGACGACGCGCTGTCCGGTGCGGATGCGGTCGCGCAGCTCGAAGCGGTCGACGACGTGGTTGAGGTAGCGCTCGATCTCAGGTTGCGTCGCGAACTCCTCCTCCCATTGCCACTCGCCGAAGAGCTCCTTCGAGAAGAGGTATCCGTAGGTGTAGCTCTCCGAGTCGAATCGTGCCGCCGGGTACCGGTTCCAATACCAGACTCCTCCGACGTCGTCACCCGCCTCCAGGGTCATCGCGGAGAACCCTGCGTTGACCGCGCGGTAGAGGGCGTAGATGCCGACCACGCCGGCTCCGATCACGAGAACGTCGACATCGACGTCACTGTTTGTGCTGTTCGCCATGCTGCTCACTTCCTTGCTCGCACTGATGATCTGAACTCATCGTGAGAAAAGCTAAGCAGATTTGCTTAATAGTGGCAAGATGTAAGGAGATCACCTGACGGGAAGAGCCACAAGGCTCATCGTGAAATCAGACAGCGTGATGAAATCAAGAGAAGACCAATTCAAGGGAGAATGATGAACGCATCTCAGGACCTCCGCTTCGACGGACGCGTCGCCGTCATCACCGGAGCCGGCCGAGGACTCGGCCGGGCGCACGCCCTCCACCTCGCAGCACGCGGCGCGAAGGTCGTCGTCAACGACTTCGGCGGCTCGAAGGAGGGCGTGGGCAGCAATTCCGGGCCGGCCAACGATGTCGTCGCCGAGATCGTCGCGGCGGGCGGCGAGGCCGTCGCCGACGTCAGCGACATCGGCATCGAGGAGAGTTGCCACGCGCTCGTCGACACCGCCGTGCGCGAGTTCGGCCGCATCGACATCGTCGTCAACAACGCCGGGATCTCGCGCTGGGCGACGTTCCCCGAAGCCGACGCCGCCAACCTCGAGCGCACGCTCGACGTGCACCTGCGCGGCACCTGGCACACCACCCGCGCCGCCTGGACGCACTTCGAGCGCCAGGGCTACGGACGCGTGATCACCACCGTCTCGACCGGGATGCTCGGCCTGCAGGACAACCTCGCCTACGCGACGGCGAAGGGCGCCCTGATCGGCTTCACCCGCAGCCTGGCCGTCGCCGCCGAGCCCAAGGGCATCCGGGTGAACGCCATCGCCCCGAACGCCGTCACCCGACCCAGCGAGACGGCGACCAAACCGAACATCGTCACCGCCGGCTCACCGGACGCGGCACGGATGGAGGCCCTGGACACCCGACTGGTCTCCCCCATGGTCGGCTACCTCGCACACGAGGAATGCCCGGTCAACGGTGAGATCCTCGTCGCCGGCGCCAACCGCTTCTCGCGGTGGTTCCTCGGGATCACGCCCGGATGGGTCAGCGACGGAGACCCCTCGATCGCGGACATCGCCGCGCACTGGGACGAGATCAACGACCGGGACGGCTACTACGTGCCCGCAAGCCTCGGCGACTGGGCGTCCCAGTTCATGGGGCACCTCGCGCGCTGACGGGACTCGGGGCCGAGGGCGACGGGAGCCGTTCTCGGCCTTGGATCGATCAGAGCGCAGCGCGCGGGTCTCCGGCCACGACCGGAGCGACCAGCCCGGCACTGAGGTAGGCGATGAGGTCAGTGATGAGCACGTCGAGCGGGATGCTCGGGGCGCGCCGCGCCTGCGCGGCCTGGTACCGCGCGAGGGTGTGCACCGAGCTCGTCAGCGTCACCCACCAGCGCTCGTCGAGCACGGCGACGGGGACGTCCGGGACGAGCCGGGCCAGCAGAGCCCGCAGCGAGATCACCGAGCCGCCCGTGTGCACGCCCTCGAGGCCCTCGTAGCCGCCCTGCTCGGTGATCAGCATGGACAGGAACGCGAGGTAGTGGTTCTCGGGCTGGATGTGGATGGCGAGCGGCTGGACGAACGCCGCCACGACGTCGGCGACGCGGGGCACCTCGCCGCCGATCATGAGGCCGGCGACGATGTCCGTGCGCACGGCTTCGCTCTCGGCCCCGCGGGCCTCCATGATCGCCTTGACGAGCTCTTCCCGGTCGCCGAAGTGGTACTGGACGGCGGCATGGTTGCGCTGGCCGGCCTCGATCCCGATGTCTCTCAGCGGAACGGCTGAAATCCCGTGCTCGGCGAACAGTCGCTCGGCCGCAGCCAGGATGAGCTGGCGAGTTGCCGCGCCCCGCACGTTTCCGCGGTCGGAGGTCGGACGGCGCTCAGCGGAACGAGCGGCAGCAGGGGCGGGCCGGCTCACGGATTGAGACATGCTTAAGAATCTAGCGCGAACTCGATCCCGATCGGTGCCATCTCGGTGCCGGCGGCGTAGACCGAGCCGAACATCTCCACCGCATTGCCCGCCAGCGCGGCCTCGACGTCGCTCCACTGCAGCCGACCGTCAGCGCCCAGCGGCTCGGCGGGCGACAGGGCCACGAGGGGCAGGAGGGCGTCGGGGGCGCCGGCGACATGGGTCGCCAGCACCCCGCCCTCGGGTCCGATCGCGACCTCCGGGTCCTGGATGAGGATGTCGAGGTGCCCGTGGTGCGCCCTGAGGCGGACAGATCCGGCGAACGAGAGCCGCCAGTCCGCCCCCTCTTGCACGGCCCGCGTCAAGGGGAAGCGGAAGGTCCCGCCCTCGCCCTCCTGCGCTCCCCCCGAGACCTCGGACGTGCCGCGCGCGATGCGCGTCACGTACGAGAGGAGGGAGTCGCGGATGGCCCACTGCAGTGCGCCCGCCTCAGTGCCGCTCGTCGACATGATCAGCGACCCGAGTCGGGGCGGTGCTCCGGCGGGAAGCCGGTCATGCCGTCCTCGAGCTGAAGGCCGAGGTTGCGGAACGCCACGCAGTGCATGTCGTACGTGCCGACCGTGAAGACGAAGTCGATCAGCTGCTGCCGCTCGAACTGCGCCTCGATCTCGGCCCAGACCGCATCCGACACGAGTCGGTCGCCGGTGAGCATCTCGTCGATGGCGCGCACGACGGCCGCGTCGGCCGCCGACCACTCGGAAGCGTCGGGTCCGACCTGCAGCGCGGCGACCTCGGCCTCGGTCAGGGCACCGCTGGCCGTGCTCATCCACACGTGCTGCGCCCACTCGTACTCGCCGTATCCCAGCCACGTGGTCCGGAGGATCGCGATCTCGCGGTGCCGGTCGGACAGGGTGGAGTAGCGCAGGTGATTGGAGAACGGCATCCATCCGCGGATGAACGCGGGATGCCACGCGTAGATCCCGAGGATGTTGGCCGTCGGCCGCGCGGTCGCGTTGCCGGCGGCGCCTCCCGGAGCGTGCGCGCGCAGCGCGGCGAACGCCTCGTCGACCTCGTCGGTCCAGTCCTCGGTGGGCCGGGGCGGAACGCGGACGGCAGTGGTGGTGATCTCGGTCATGTCGTGCTCCTTCGTCAGCCGATGAACGATCCGCCGTTGACGCTGATCGTCTGTCCGGTGACGAACGACGTCTCGTCGGCGGCGAGGTACGAGACGGCGCCGGCGATGTCGGCGCCGCGACCGGTGCGACCCACCGGGATGTACTTGGCCATGTCCTCGGCCGACGGGATCTTGCCCTCGGCGCGCTTCTTCTCGACGCTCGGTGTGTCGATCGACGAGGGGACGACCGTGTTCACGGTGATGCCGGTGCGGGCGAACTCGACGGCGAGCGCCTTCGTCAACGCCAGCTGCCCGCCCTTGGAGGCGGCGTAGTGCGCCATGTTCGGGGCACCGCGCTGCGCACTCGACGACGAGATGAGGATGACGCGCCCCCAGCCCTGCTCGATGAGGTCGGGCAGCGCCGACTGCACGGTGTTGAACGTGCCGGTGAGGTTGATCTCGAGGATCATGTTCCACTCGTCGAGCGTCATGTCCAGGAACGCGCGCTGCGGCGCCATGGCGGCGTTCGCGACGATCACGCCGACCGGACCGAAGTCCTCGCGGATCTCGGCCATCGCGGCATCCACCTGGGCGCGGTCGGAGACGTCGGCGTCGTAACCGCGCGCGACCCCTCCGTCGGCGACGATGCTGTTCGCTGCCAGGGCGGCCGTGCCGGGGGTGCGGCCGATGATGCCGACGGCGAATCCGTCGCGGGCCAGTCGCTGCGCGATCGCGAGGCCGATGCCGGCCGCGCCTCCCGTGACGACCGCGACGCGGCGGGTGGTGAAGCCCTCTGAGGGTGGTGTGATGGTCTGCGTCATCGACATGGGCGGGCGCGTCCTCTCCATTGAAGCCCCGAGCGGGGTAGTGTTCTTTCTAACAAAACAGATGTTCTGTTGAATGACTCACACAGCTTCGCTTGCATCGGGCACGATTGTCAAGCCATTGTTGGTGGGTATCCAGACTGACGACGGGTGGGCGATGAGCATGGTGATGGACGCGAACGAGACCGACGCTTCGGATGCCGTCCGGCGTCGGCAGCCGCTCGCGCGTGGAATCGAGCTGCTCACGCACATGGTGGAGAGCCCGCAGGATGCCCACGGCGTGCGCGAGCTGGCGGGCGTCCTCGACGTGAGCCCCAGCACGGCGCACCGCCTCATCACCGACCTCGAGAAGATCGGCATGGTGCGCCGCACCGAAAACGGCACGTCGTACCGGCTGGGCCTCGACTTCCTCCGCCTGGCCTGGCTCGCCTCCAGCCGCTACCCGATGCACGACATCTCCGAGAACCTGCTGCGCGACCTCGTCGCGCGCACCGGCGAATCCGCCTTCTCGTGCCTCTACAACGAGCAGCGCCGCAGCATGATGTTCACGATGTCCGTGGAGTCCTCGCATCCCCTGCAGTACGCCCTGCCGCTGCAGAAATGGCTTCCGCTGCACGGCGGCGCCAGCGGACTGGCGATCTTCGCGGAGCTTCCGGATGCCCGGCGCGAGGCGCTCGCGCACAGCGGCCTGGAGCCCATCACGGTCAATACCGTGACCGATCCGGACGCCGTGCTCGCCCGCCTCACCGACATCCACGCCGCGGGGTACGCCATCACCCACGGCGAGCGCATCGAGGGGGCGGTCGCGATCGCAGCCCCCACCTTCGGCCCGGCCGGCGAGGTCGTCGGCTCCGTGGGCCTGTCGATTCCCGAGGCGCGCTTCGACGAGGCGCGCACCGCGGCGTTCGCCGAGGCCGTGCGGACGACCGCCGCACAGTTCACCGCCCGCATCCAGGGCAGCAACCGCAGCAGCTAGACACCTCGACCTCCTCTGGACACCGCTCGGCAGATCGCCGGGCGGTGTCTTTCGTGGTCCCCGGATGCCGGTCGGTCGCCCCTGTCACCGATGCCCTGTTGACAGTCGCTCTATCGCGCCCGATACTTGGATTGTTGCGTTATACCGATCACGTGTTCCATACAACGCCGATGGACACGAGCGTAAGGACTGAGATCAATGAACGATTCCGGCACCTCCCGACACGTCGTCGTCGTCGGCGCCTCCCTGGCGGGCACTCGCACCGTGCAGAACCTGCGGTCCCTCGGCTTCGCCGGCACGATCACGCTGATCGGCGCGGAGGACGAACTGCCGTACGACCGGCCACCCCTGTCGAAGGACCTGCTGCGGTCCGACTGGAGCACCGACGCCGTCGAGGCGAATCGGCTCCTCTCGCGCGACGAACTGGAGGCGCTCGACCTCGATCTGCGACTGGGCGTCGCCGCGACCGCCCTCGACACCGACGCACGCCGCGTGTCACTCGCAGACGGCACCGCAGTCGCCTACGACGTGCTCGTGATCGCGACCGGCGCAGCGGCCCGCCCCTCCCCGTGGCGGCCGGCATCCGGCGTGCTGCAGCTGCGCACCCTTGCCGAATCGCGTGCGATCGCGGAGCGCCTCGCGCTCGGGGAACCGGTCGTCGTGGTCGGCGGTGGCTTCATCGGTACGGAGATCGCCGCGGCGGCCGTCGATTTCGGCTGCGAGGTCACGGTCGTTGACCCGGTGGCCGAGCCCATGACGCGAATCGTCGGACCGCACATCGCATCGAGCCTTGTCGACCTGCACGAGCAGCGCGGTGCCACCACCCGCTTCGGCGTCGGGGTCACGGACATCCGGGGCGAGGCCGGAGCCCTGACCGTGGTCCTCTCCGACGGCTCCGAGCTCGCGGCATCCACCGCGGTCGTCGGTATCGGCTCCATCCCGTCGACCGAATGGCTCGCCGGCTCCGGCTTGACCCTCGAGAACGGTGTGGGAACGGACGCGTACCTTCGAGCCCGCGGCGCCTCAGACGTCTACGCGATCGGCGACGTCGCCAGGTGGCCGCACCCTGAGCGGGGAATGGACGTCCGCGCCGAGCACTGGACGAACGCCAGCGACCAGGCGCGCTACGTCGCCGCCGCGATCACGCACAGCGCGAGCGCCCCCTTCGAGTCCTCGGAGTACGTGTGGTCGGACCAGTACGACTGGAAGATCCACACGGTGGGATTCCGCACCCCCGACGGCGAGTCGATCGTCGTCGGCGACCTCGATGCCGACGGACGGGTGGCCGTGATTCACGCCGACGGTGATGGCAACGCCTGCGGCGCCGTCACGGTGAACTGGATCCGGGCGCTCAACCAGATCCGTCGCCTGCTGGCATCCGGCGGCACCGCACAGTCCATCGCGGACCAGCTGCAGGCACCCGCTGCAGTCGTGGCCGCTCCCGCACGCAAGGAAGCCTGAACCATGTCCGCCATTCGTGTCGCCGTCATCGGGTCCGGCCCCTCGGGGGCCTACACGGCCCAGCTCCTCACCGAAGAGTCCGATCTCCCCATCGAGGTCGACATCTTCGACCGCCTGCCCACCCCGTTCGGCCTCGTCCGGTACGGAGTGGCTCCCGACCACCCGCGCATCAAGTCGATCATCGCTTCCTTCACCGAGGTTTTCGAGGCGACGGAAGCAATCCGATTCCTCGGCAACGTGCAGATCGGCACCGACATCACCGTCGACGAGCTGCGCGCCCACTACGACGCCGTCGTCTTCGCCCACGGTGCCCCCCTCGACCGGCGGCTCGGCATCCCGGGCGAGGACCTCGCCGGGGTGCACCCGGTGCGCGAGTTCGTGTCGTGGTACCAGGGACACCCCGACCACGCGGTCGACGCCTTCCACCTCGCCGGCAGCCGAAGGGCTGTGATCATCGGCGTCGGCAACGTGGCCCTGGATGCCGCACGGATGCTCGTGCGCACCACCGAGGAGCTGCGCGAGACCGACATCCCCGAGCACATCGTCGAGGCCTTCGCCGCGAGCACGATCGACGACATCGTCGTCGTTGGCCGCCGTGGCCCCGCTTTCGCCAAGTTCACCAACAAGGAGTTCCTGGAACTCCTCGAGGTCGAGTCCACCGACGTCCTGGTTGACCCGGCCGACCTCGAACTCGACGCTGTCCAGCAGGCTCACCTCGACGCGAACCCCGCCGCGCGTCGCCTGATGGCGACGTTCCAGAAGGCAGCAGAGCGCGGATCCCTGGGTCGAAACAAGACGATCCGGTTCGTGTTCGACCGAACCCCTGTCGAGCTGCTCGGCGACCGAGCCGTGACCGGCATCCGGCTCACCGGCACCACCGACCCCTCCGAGACCGAGACGCTCGATGCCGACCTTGTGCTGCGCTCGGTCGGCTACCTGGGGAACCCACTGGACGGGCTTCCTTTCGACACCCGCACCGGCACCGTCCCGCACCGCGACTCGCGAGTACTCGACGGCGATGACGAGCTTGGCGGAGTGTACGTTGCAGGATGGATCAAGCGCGGACCCAACGGCGTCGTCGGGACGAACCGGCTCTGTGCTCTCGAAACGGTGACGTCGCTGCTGCAGGACCTCGCCTCCCGCGGAGAGACCGCACCGGCGCCGACCGCAGAGGTCGTCGACGCCCTGCTGCGCGATCGCGACGTCCACGTCGTCGACTGGGACGCTTGGCGGGCCATCGAGGCCGCCGAGATCGCCGCCGGCGAGGACATCGGACGCACCCGCATCAAGCTCCACCTGCGCGACGACATGCTCGCTGCTGCAATGGCCGCCGAGTCGGTCGCGGCGAATGTCTGACGAGGCCCCGGTCACGCGCGCCGTCCGCGAGGCGGTCGGCGCGGTGACCGACCCGGAGCTGCGCCGTTCCCTCGGAGAGCTCGGGATGATCCGCGACGTCCGCGTCGACGAGGGCGTCGCGATGGTGGGGATCCTCCTCACCATCGCCGGATGCCCGATGGCGAAGCGCATCGAACAGGATGTGCGTGACGCGGCCGCCGGCGTGCACAGCATCCGAGAGGTGCAGGTCGACGTCGGCGTGATGAACGACGAAGAACGCGAGGAACTCACAACCCGCCTACGGGGCGGCCGGGTGAAGCCGGCCAACCGCTTTGCCGGGAACACGCTGACACGCGTGATCGCCGTCACCAGTGGGAAGGGCGGCGTCGGAAAGTCCACCGTCACGGCGAACCTCGCGGTCGCCCTCGCCGCCCGCGGCCTGGCCGTCGGCCTCCTCGACGCCGACGTGCACGGCTTCTCGATCCCCGGCCTCCTCGGGCTCCTCGACGAACACGGGCGCGCCGTGCGGCCCACGCGGGTCGACGACCTCGTCCTGCCGCCCGTCGCGCACGACGTCAAGGTGATCTCCATCGGCATGTTCATGCGCCCCGGCGCGGAGGATGCAGCGGTGTCGTGGCGCGGTCCGATGCTGCACAAGACGATCGAGCAGTTCCTTGCCGACGTCTACTTCGGAGACCTCGACGTCCTGCTCATCGACATGCCCCCAGGCACCGGTGACGCGGCGATCTCGATCGGGCATCTGCTGCCGCAGGCGGAGGTGCTGGTCGTGACGACTCCCCAGTCTGCCGCTTCGGATGTCGCTGTGCGCAGTGGCATTCTGGCGCGCCAGCTCGGCCAACGTGTGATCGGTGTCGTCGAGACGATGGGGCCGGGGTTCCTCGCCGACGGCGTGCCGTTCGAACCGTTCGGATCCGGAGGTGGCGCCGCGGTGGCGGCGCGTCTGAGTGTGCTGGGCGATGCGGTCCCGATCACCGTCTCGATCCCCTTCAGCAGCGCTGTGCGGGTCGGCGGGGACTCAGGGATGCCGATCTGCTCGGCCGACCGGGACGATGTCGCGGCTCTCGCCTTCGAAGAGCTCGCCACTGCCCTCTTTGTGCGAGGCACAAGTCTGGCAGGTCGCAGTCTCCCTCTGGCTATTCACTGACTTGAGTTGAACCCCCGTCCCGGGGGTACCGGATCAACCAGCCGGTACCCCCGCGATTGCGCTGCAGACCGCTCCGATCGGGAGCTGGCGTGCGCGTCTATGGGTGCGAAGCACGAGCCTCGCAGGTGGGCTTCTTGCACTTGGCTATTCGCTAGCCGAGTGCAACCCCGGCCACGGGGCACCGGCTCAATGAACCGGTGCCGCGACGGCGCCGCCGACCACTCCGCTTTCGACGAGCTCGGCCACGTGCTCCCAAGGCAGGCCGAGCTCGTCGACGAGCAACCCGACGGTGTCCGCGCCCAGCCGCGGAGGATACGTCGGGTCGACGCCGGCGGTTCCGACGAATCGGATCGGGGTGGCGACGTTCTCGAAGCTGGCCGTGGCGCCCCGCACGGTGACGAGCGATCCGTCATCGGCGCGGCGGGCGTCATCGAGTGCCTCGAGGACGTTCTTGACCGGCGCGACGGGAACGGATGCCGCCGCCAGCAGGTCGACCCATTCGGCTGCCGGCCGGGTCGCGACGCGCGCTTCGAGGATCTCCCAGAGAGCCTCCTTGTTGCGCAGGCGCGCGGCCGCATCCACGAAGCGCGCGTCTCCGACCAGTTCCGGCACGCCAAGGACAGCGCACAGCTGCTCCCACATCCGCGGGGTGTTCGCCGTCACGACGAACTCGCGCCCGTCGCCCCCGCGGAACGAGCGGTAGGTGGCGATCGAGTCGTGCGCCGCCCCCTGCGGGCCGGGCGGGGTGCCCTGCACCATCGTGTAAAGCGCCTGATACGACAGCATCGCAAGCTGACCCCGCAGCATCGACACGTCGATGATCCGACCCTCGCCGGTCTGCGCCCGCGCGTTCAGTGCGGCGAGGATGCCGATCACGGCATACAGTCCCGCGACGACGTCTCCCGCAGGGATGCCGAGGCGTGCTGCCGGAGCACCGGGGTGCCCGTTGAGGCTCATCACCCCGCTGAGGGCCTGCACGACCATGTCGTATGCCGGACGATCACGAAGCTCGCCCTCCTGCCCGAAGCCGCTGATCGACGCCCACACCAGGGAGGGGTTCTCAGCCATCATCCGCTCGGGCGGGATGCCGAGGCGCTCGGTGACGCCCGGTCGATAGTTCTCGACGACGACGTCCGCGGTGGCGATGAGCCGGGTCGCGATGTCGCGCCCCTGCGGCGTCTTCAGGTCGAGGGCGATCGACCGCTTGCCGCGGTTGTTTGCCAGGAAGTAGGCGCTGTCGCCGTCGATCTCGGGGCCGGCGATGTCTCGGCTGGAATCGCCGGCGAGCGCCTCGATCTTGATGACGTCGGCCCCGAGGTCGGCGAGCAGCTGCGTGGCGGACGGTCCGGAGAGGAACGTCGTCAGGTCGATGACCCGCACGCCCTCGAGCGGGGGCCGCAGCGGGGCGTTCATGCCGCCTCGAAGAGGTGCACGGTGCACGCGCCGTGGTCGAGACCCGCGGTGCCGCCGCCCGTCACGTGGGTCATGGCCCAGCGGGCGTCGTCGATCTGCCTGTCGCCGGCCACGCCGGTCAGCTGCCAGAACGCCTCGGCGATCTGGGCCACGCCGCTCGCGCCCACCGGGTGCCCCTTGGCGAGCAGGCCCCCGCTGGGGTTGACGACGACGTCGCCGCCGAAAGTGGTGCGTCCGTCGCGGATCAGGTCGATGCCCCGGCCGTGCTCGGCCAGTCCGAAGGTCTCGTAGTAGACGAGCTCGGCGATCGAGAACGCGTCGTGCAGCTCGATCATGTCGAGGTCCTTCGGCCCGATGCCGGCGATCTCGTATGCGTCTCGCGCCGAGTGGGCGCTGATCTCGGGGCTGGTCATGTCGCGGTAGCCCTCGGCCACTTGGCCGGAGTGCAGCACGGAAGCGGCCACCCGCATCCCGCGGGCGCCGATGCGGGCACGCGCACGCTCTGATGCGAGCACCACGACCGCCGCGCCGTCGCCCGTGGGGCAGCACATAAGCAGGGTGAGCGGGTCGGCGACCGGACGCGCGTTCAGCACCTCGTCGACCGTGACCTCCTGCCGGAACTGCGCGTAGGGGTTCAGCGCACCGTGCCGGCGGGCCTTCACGCTGACGAGCGCCAGGTCCTCCGGGGTGGCTTCCGTCTCGTAGAGGTAGCGGGTCGCCCGCATCGCGTAGACGGCGGGCATCACGATGCCCTGCTTGACCTCGCGGTCCTCGGGTGAAAGGGGAAGCATCCCGCCGCCGAACTGCGTCAGCTTCTCGACGCCGATCACGACGGCGACGTCGATGAACCCCTGCGAGATCGCCTGCCACGCCTCGTGCACGGCGGTCGCCCCGCTCGAGCACGCGTTGTCGACGTTCACAGTCGGGACCGTGCCGAGGCCGATCTCCTTGCAGATGCGCTGGCCGGTCATCATGCCGCCGTACGAGTGCCCGACCCAGACCGCGTCGACGTCGGACTTGTCGATTCCGGCGCCGCGGAGCGCCTCGATGAGAGGCGGCACGGCCAGGCCGACATAGGACGACGAGCGGTGCTTGCCGAACGGGATCATCGCGGCCGAGACCACGTAGACGTCATCGGTCACGGTCATGCCCCTTCTTCGAGAACGGATTCGGATGCCTCGGCGAACCACCACTGGTCGCCGTCGACGTGGAGCTCCACGCGGATGCCGGGCCGCAGCGGGCCGGCATCCTCCCGGAGGTCCGCCAGCGTGCGCACGTCGTCGTCGAGGTCGACGTACCCGAGCGGACGCACCGAGTCGCGGGCGTGCAGCCGGGTGAACGAGTACAGCTCCCCCGTGCGGGGCAGCGCGATCCGCGTCACGTCGGTGCCCATGCACGAACTGCACACGGTGCGCGTGCCGATCATCGTGCGCGCGCACGCGTCGCAGAGCGTGCCGACGAGGCGCGGGCCCTCGGGGAACTCGCCCAGCAGCCCGTCGGACTCCAGGTCCGCGATGGGCTGCGGGACGGCGGTGGTCACGACCGTGCTCACTCGGCACCTCCCTGCCCGGCGAGCGCGCGGGCGATCGATCGGGTCGGGCAGACGTCGATGGCCATCTGGATCTTGCCGGCGTCGTCTCCGTCCTCGTCGGTCACGATGGCGATGCTGAGGTCGTCGAGGTCGAACGTATTGGGCGCGTAGAACGTGCACTGCCCCGAGCCCATGCACCGATCGCGGTCGATCGTCAGGTGCTCGCTCATGACGTCGGCTCCGCCTCGTCGAACTGCAGGTACAGGTGGGTGTGCCCGCGGAACTTGTAGCTGCGGATGAGGTCCCACTCACGAGCGTCGGCCGGGCCGTGGTGTCCGTCGTCGATGCGGATGCTCGACGTGCGCTCCAGCATCCGCTGGATGGTGAACACCGCCTCGGCGCGGGCGAGCGGCGCACCGGGGCAGGTGTGGATGCCGCGCCCGAAGGCGAGGTGCTGACGCGCGTTCGGGCGGGTCTCGTCGAACTTCGCCGGGTCGTCGAAGACGCGGGCATCCCGACCGGCTGCGCCGTGCAGGAGCATCAGGACCGTGCCCGGCGCCAGGTCGAATCCGCCGAGCTCGGTCGGGCGCTTGACGAGCCGGAACGAGCCCTTGATGGGCGCCTCGACGCGCAGCGTCTCCTCGATGAACTTCGGGATCAGCGAGAATTCGTTGCGCAGCCGCTCCTGGAGTTCTGCGTCGTCGGCGATGCGCTGCATGGTGATGCCCATGAGCTGGACGGTGGTCTCCTGACCGGCCGCGAACAGGTTCGACGCGATGCGGGCGACCTCGATGGGCTCGGGCAGCGACCCGTCCGGGAAGGTCGACAGCGCCATCCCGGTGAGCACGTCCTCCTGCGGGTTCGCGCGACGCTCGACGATCTTCTCCGAGAAGTAGTCGTAGAGGCGCTCGATGCCGGCGTGGTGGTTCGCCTGCAGCTCGAGGTTGCCGAGCACCGGACCTGGCTGGGTCGCCAGCAGCTCGAGGAGCATGCCGTGGTCGGAGACCGGGACGCCGAGCAGATCGGCGACGGCGAGGATCGTGTACCCCTTGCAGTAGTCCCAGATGAACTCGCACTCACCCTTGGGAAGGATCTCATCGAGAAAATGGTCGGCGGTGTCCTTGAGGAACTGCTCGTTCTCCTTGAGGCGCTTCGGGGTGATCAGGCCCATCAGGATGGCCCGGTGGTCGGTGTGCACCGGCGGGTCGAAGGTCACGATCTGGTCGTTCTGGGGGAAGAACGAGCGGTGCTGCTCGAGGAGGTCGGAGATGTCGTCTCCGACGACCTCGAACGGGAGGTCTACGACCGGCCCGCCGGTGCGGTTGATCGACGAGTAGACGTCGGGCTGGTGGTAGACCTGCAGCGCCTCCTCGTACCCGGTGACAATCACGACGCCGTACTTCGGCTCGCGGAAGACCGGGTGGTTGGCGATCATATGGTCGAACCACGGTTCGGCCTTCGCCGCGACGTCCGGGTCGGTGAAGAAGTCGACGTCGGCGGGGTTGATCTCGGCGATGCTTGTCTCGACGGTGCTCATCAGTGTCTTCTCTCTGTGCGGGCCGGTCGGGGGCCGGTCACTGGAACCGCGTGGGCGTGCCGTCGAGCAGCACGGTCTTGGACTCGAGGTACGGGAAGACGCCCTGAGCGCCACCTTCCCGGCCAACGCCGGACTGCTTGAAGCCGCCGAAGCCCATCCGGGTGTCGGTCTTGAACCCGTTATGGCCGACGGTGCCGGAGCGGAGGCGGCGCGCCACCTGGTAGGCGCGGTCGACGTCGTTCGTGAACACGGCGTTGTTCAGGCCGTAGACGGTGTCGTTGGCGAGCTCGATCGCGTGCTCTTCGTTGTCGGCGGGGATGACCGACAGCACGGGGCCGAAGAGCTCCTCCTGGGCGATGGTCGACCGGTTGTCGACGTTCGCGAACACGGTCGGCTCGACGAAGAACCCGCGATCGAGGTGAGCGGGCCGGTGACCGCCCGCGACGAGACGTGCACCTTCGGCGACCCCCTTCTCGATGTACCCGAGCACGCTGTTCTGCTGCTTGGCGAGCGCGAGCGGGCCGATCTGGGTCTCCGGGTCGAACGGGTCGCCGACGCGGACCGAACCGAACGTGCTCGCCAGCGCGTCGACGAGTTCGTCGTGACGGTGGCGGGAGACGATGACGCGCGTCAGCGACATGCAGACCTGCCCGTTGATGGAGCATTCCTGCTGCGAGATCGCGGCGGCTGCCGCGGCGAGGTCGTAGTCGTCGAGCACGACCGCGGCGGACTTGCCGCCGAGCTCGAGCGTGTAGCGGGCCAGACGCTCACCGCACGCGGCGGCGATCTGGCGGCCGACGGCGCTGGATCCGGTGAAGGCGATCTTGTCGACGCGCGGGTCGCGCACGAGCTGGTCCGACACGACGCGGTGGCCGTTGACCACGTTCAGGACGCCGGCGGGCAGGCCGATCTCCTCGGCGATCTCCGCGAGGATCCAGAGTTCGCCCGGTGCCTCCGGCGGAGCCTTCAGGACCACGGTGCATCCGGCGAGCAGCGCCGGCGCGATCTTGTACGCGGCCAGCGACAGCGGGGTGTTCCACGGCACGATGGCGCCCACGACGCCGACGGGCTCGTTCACGACCGCGCCGAAGGCGGCGAACTCGGGGTTGTCGAGGGTGACCCACGGGTAGCTGTCGGCGAGGTCGGCGTAGTAGTCGAACAGCGCGGGGACGCGGGCGATGGAGTGCTTCGCGATGCCGAACGTGACGCCGGTCTGGCGCGTCCAGTAGGTGCCGGCCTCTTCGGCGCGCTCGCGGAGGCGCGCAGCGATCTTCCGCAGGTACTCGCCGCGCTGGTGCGGCTCGAGGAACGGCCACGGGGAGTCGTCGAACGCCCGCCGGGCTGCGGCGATCGCGCGGTCCATGTCGGACGGGGTCGTCTCGGCGATGCGGTAGAACGTCTCTTCCGTCGTGGAGTCCGTGACCCCGAGGGACGTGCCGCCGGCGGGCGCCACCCACTGGCCGTCGATGAAGAGGCGATCGGTGTGCTTCAGGGTGATCTCGGTGTCGCGGATCGTCAGGAGGTTCGTCATCTCTGTCTTCTCACTTCGTCGTGTTGTCCGGGGGGGACTCAGGCGGCCTGGCGCGACATGACGCCGCGCAGGGTCCAGGTCAGGCGATCGGGCTGCAGGCCGGCGATCTGGAGCGCGTTCATCCCGTAGTCGACCGAGATGTGGGCGCCGGAGACGTAGCTGGCGAGGTCGCTGCCGAGGAAGGCGAGCACCTTGGCCATCTCGATCGACTCGGCGAGGCGTCCGCCCGGGCCGACCTCGGCCTCGACGGCGGCCTGGCCGCCCTTCATCTCGGCGAACTCCGGCAGCATCCCGGACACGGTCATCGCGGGGAGGACGGCGTTGATCCGGATGCCGGAACGCTCGGCGAGCGGGGTGACCTGCTCGGCGACCCAGAGGTTGAGGAGTCGCTTGGACAGGATGTAACCGAGCGACCCGGGGATCTCGCCGAAGGGCTTCTCGTACTCCTGCGCGATCCGGACCTCGTCGTCCCAGTCGCCGCCGCGGACGAACGGCACGAGTTCGTCACGCACGTCCGGCGTCTCCCAGCGGAGTCCGCCGTTGGAGGTCACGAACGAGACCGAGCCGTGGGTCGTGACGCGGTGGGCCAGGTAGGCGTCCGTCATGTACTTGTTCGCGATGAAGTTGACGGTGAGCGTCTCGAGGAACGAGTTGTGCACGCCGGAGATGCCGGCGACGCCGAAGAACGCGTCGATGGAGAGCGGGATCGCGGTGAACGCCTCGTCGATCGACTCCTTCGAGCCCAGGTCGACGACGATCGCCTTCGTCACGCCGTCGACGGGTGCGGTGACGCGGTCGAGCGCGTACACGTCCGCCCCCAGGTCCACCAGCATCTCGGTGAGCGCGCGGCCCATCCCCGATGCCGCACCGGTCACGACGACGGTCTTGTCCGCGTAGCCGAAGTAGTCCTTCACTGATGACTCCCTTGCCTCAGATAATGTTCCGTAGTTCCGAACGAGTGATCGGTCTAACGAAACGCCGAGACAACTATCTCAAGGACGCGCGACTCTGTCAATCCCGGGAAACTTTCAAGCACTGATGATGCGAACTTGCCGAAACCGCCGCACGGACGACAACGGGGTGCGGGTCGATCAACGACCCGCACCCCGTGCGATCCGGCGCGACTCAGGCGGCGGGCAACTCCGCCACGAACGTCGCGTCGTGACCGAGGTTCCCCATCTTGCGGCCACCCGCCGAGACGTCGATCCCCTCGAAGAACTGCTCGTTGACGGCGATGAACTTCTCGTCCTCGCCATCCAGATCCCCGTCGTAGTGGATCGCCTGGGTCGGGCAGGCCGCCTCGCAGGCCCCGCAGTCGATGCACAGGTCCTGGTTGATGTACATCATCCGCTCGCCTTCGAACAGGCAGTCGGCCGGGCACACCTGGATGCAGCTGCGGTCTTTCACGTCCACGCATGCCTGCGTCACAACGAAAGCCATTTCTCTTCCTCTCTTCACGTCCTCGTGTCGGCGAGGGCCGTCTGGACTCTTGGCACTCAACGTGAGTACACTGACGACACTTCTAAGCGTTGGTTCTCAAATCTACCACCAGCGAAGCAAAGTGGCCAAGGCTGTTCACGACAGGAGAGACCCATGACGACAGCGACCTTCTCGACCCAGCGCGTCGATCCCTATTCCCCGCCCGCCGAGCATCTGCGGCTCCAGCAGGAGGATCCGATCAGCCGCGTGCCCTGGCGGACGGGCGGCGACATCTGGGCGATCACGCGTCACGCCGACGTCCGCACGGTGCTCGGCGACACCCGGTTCAGCTCCGACCGCTCCCTCCCGGGACACCCCACGAACGCCGGGTACACGTCGGCGGCGCACCTCAAGAACCTCATCGAGATGGACCCGCCGGACCACACGCAGCAGCGCGTCCGCGTCATGGGCGAGTTCACCGTCAAGAAGATCGGCGCCATGCGCCCGCGCGTCCAGGAGATCGTCGAGGAGACGCTCGACGAGATGCTCGCATCCGGCAATTCGGCCGACCTCGTGACTGCGCTCTCGCTGCCCGTCCCCTCGGTCGTGATCGCCGAGCTCCTCGGCGTGCCGCTCGAGGACCACTCGGTGTTCCAGGAGAACAGCGCCAAGTTCACCGAAGCGGACTCGCCGATGGAAGCCCGAATGGAGGCGATGGATGCCCTCAAGACGTACATCGCCGGCCTCGTCGCCGCTCGCGCAGATCAGCCGGGCGACGACCTCCTCAGCCGCCAGCTCGCCGCCGGCGCCTCCCCCGAGGAGCTCACCGGACTCGGCTTCCTGCTGCTCATTGCCGGCCACGAGACGACCGCGAACATGATCTCGCTCAGCATCGCGACGCTGCTCGACCGCCCCGACCTGCTGCAGCAGCTGCGCGACGACCCGCCGCTCCTGCCCGGAGCAGTGGAGGAGCTGCTGCGGTACTTCACGATCGCCGAAGTGGGCGGTCTGCGCCTGGCGACGGCCGACATCGAGGTCGCCGGGGTCACGATCCCCGCCGGCGACGCCGTCTTCGCGCTCGCCAACACCGCCAACCGCGACCCCGAGGTGTTCCCGGACCCGCACACGATCGACTTCCACCGCGGCGCGCGCAACCATCTCGCGTTCGGATTCGGGCCGCACCAGTGCCTCGGCCAGAACCTTGCACGCCTCGAGCTCGAGGTCGTTCTCGAAGCCGTCATCCGGCGCCTCCCAACCCTCCGCCTGGCCGTTCCTTTCGAAGAGATCTCCTTCAAGGAGTTCGGCCCCAACTACGGCGTGTACTCGCTTCCGGTGGAGTGGTGACCATGGAGATCCGAGCCAACCGCGCCACCTGCATCGGGTCCGGCCAGTGCGTTTTCACCGACCCGGACGCCTTCGACCAGGACGACGACGGCATCGTCGCGCTGCTGCGCACCGCCCCCGGCTCCCCCGAGGAGCTCGCCCGCGCTCGGGAGGCGGTCAACGTCTGCCCGAGCCGCTCCCTGTCACTGGTCGACCCCGCGTGACCTCGCCCGAAAGGAACTCAGACCGATGACCATCGAACAAACCATCACTCCCGCGACCGAGACGGATCCCCTCGAGCCCTGGCTGCGGACCATCGCGACTGCCCACGAAGACAAGCGCCACGTCGCCGGCGTCCAGTGCCGCGGATCGGTCGCGCTCATCGACTCGGCAGCCCGCCTGCGGGGCGTCGCCGCGGTGCACCTCGGACGCGCCGTCTCGCTCGAGAAGGAGGTCGAGACCCGCCCCGACCGGCTCGCCGACGGGCGCGCCATCGCCGAGGCCGAGAAAGCCCAGTGGCAGCGGCTCGGGATGTCGGACCTGCCCGACGGCCACGGCTCCGTGAACCTCGAGGTCACGGTCGGCATCCACGGGCAGCACGCGCACGGCGGCGACGTCATCACGTACGACGCGCACGGCGTGCACAACACGCACCTCGACGGCCTCGCCCACATCGGTGCGAACGCCTCGTGGCACGGACCCATCCCGGCCGAGGCATCCCGCACCGACGAGGACACCATGGTGAACTGGGCCCAGCACGGCATCGCCACCCGCGCCGTCGTGCTCGACATCCCTGCCGTGCGGGGCGTCGACTGGGTCGTCGCCGGCGAACCCGTCACCGCGGCCGAGCTGGATGCCGCCCTCGCGGCGACCGGGGTCGACCTGATCCCCGGTGACGCGCTGGTGATCTACCAGGGCCGCGACCGCTACGAGGCGGCGGGGAACATCTACCCCAGTGGCGCTGCGGCGGTCACGCGGCCGGGAGTCGGCGCCGAGGGCGCCGCGTGGATCGCGGCGAAGGAGCCCGGGCTGGTGCTCTGGGATTTCCACGACGCCCGCAACAACGAGCGCGGCTCACTCGAGGTGCACAGCCTCATCTACGCGATCGGCCTCTGCCTCGTCGACAACTGCCTCCTCGGCCCGGCCGTCGCTCGGCTGAAAGAGGCCGACGTCTCGACCGGCTTCCTCGTCGCCGCACCGACGGCCATCCATCGTTCGACCGGCGTGCTGATCAACCCGCTCCTGCTGTACTGAGGCCGCAGTGGCGAGGGGCGCCGTCGTACCGTCATCGATCTCGACCGGCTCTTCCCGGCGCCGGAATGCGGAAGGACCAGCATGACCGTCAAACCACTCACAACCCCGCGCCACTCGGCTGCCCGCCAGCGACTCATTATCGCGGTGCTGGCATTCGCCGGAATGGGGACGTCGTTCATGCAGACGGTCCTGGTCCCGATCCAGGGCGAACTGCCGGCTCTTCTACACGCGAGCCAGCCCACAACTTCGTGGGCGATCACGGCCACACTGCTGACCGCTGCGGTCTTCACGCCGATCTCGGGGCGACTAGGGGACATGTACGGCAAGAAGCGAATCGCCCTCATCCTTCTCGGCGTTCTGTTCGGCGCGTCGGTGGTCGCGATCTTCGCCCAGCACGTCGCTCTCCTGATCATCGCGCGGACTCTTCAGGGAGTCGGGATGGGAGTCATCCCCCTCGGCATCGCCTTGCTCCGCGACGAGGTGGACCCCCGCCGACTCGGCTCATCCATCGCATTGGTGAGCGCAACTCTCGGTGTCGGTGGAGCGATCGGACTGCCCGTCAGCGCCATCATCACCGAGCACCTCGATTGGCACATCCTCTTTGTTCTCGCCGCATTGATCGCCCTCGTCGCGTTCATCCTCGTCGCTCTCGTCGTGCCGCCGGGCCGTCCGGGAAGCGGTGGCCGCGTCGACCTGCTCGGCGCAATCGGTCTCGCCGTCGGCCTGCTCTCGCTTCTCCTGGCGATCTCGCAGGGGTCGGTGTGGGGCTGGACCTCGCCCCTGACCCTGGCATGCGTGATCGGTGGGGTATGCGTGCTGCTCGTGTGGGGCGTGTTCGAACTTCGAGCCAAAGACCCCCTCGTCGATCTGCGGGTTGCAGCGAGGCGGCCGGTTCTGCTGACGAACATCGGATCGATCGCGCTGGGTTTCGCGCTGTTCTCGGCGAGCATCGCGTTCCCGCGACTGCTCACGTTGCCACCGTCGGAAGGCGGCATGGGGCTCGACCTCTTGGCGGCGAGCATCGTCCTGATGCCGTCGGGCCTCGCAATGCTCGCAATGTCCCCCGTTGCGGGCATCGTCGAACGCCGGGTCGGACCGAAGCCGCTCTTCATCGTCGGCGCTGTGATCATCGCCGTCTCATATCTGCTCGCCGTGGTTCTCCACCTCAACGCATGGACGATCCTTGCCATCAACGGCGTCATCGGTATCGGGATCGGGCTGGGCTACGCGGCGATGCCGACCCTCATCATGCAGTCAGTCCCCGTCCGGGAGTCTGGCGCTGCCAACGGTCTCAACGCTCTGATGCGCTCTCTCGGGACGAGCATCGCTGCCGCTGCTATCGCCGCCGTCATCGCTCAGGGTGAGAGTTCGACGGCGCCGGCCGCGCAGGGCTTCACGATCGCGTTCCTGCTGGGCGCCGGGGCCGCGGCTCTCTGCGCGCTCATCGCACTGTTCATTCCACGTGCGCGCTACCCTCGCGATGCGGTTGTCGATGATCGCGGATCAACTGGTCTCGGCCAGCAGCACGCTCGCCCGCGCCCGTCCACAGCCGTCCCGCAGGAGGTCATTCGCTAAGCGAGGTCGACCGGATCCTCCAGAGCTCGGCCTCCGCCGATTGCTTTCGCGACGCGCCTCCCGCGAGTGGGCAGTGCGGCAGAGACTGCCTTCGATGTCGGCTCCGCGGGCGCGGGAGACGGAGGGTGCAATTCCCCCCGTCCCCTGACGGCAGCGCCATGATGCTGACTCACCGCAGCACCAAGAACGCATTATGCGCAGTTCATCGATCAGCGCTCAACACATTGCGCAACCCAGCAACGCGGAGCCAGAGACGACTCTTCCAGAATTCTTCCAACGCCCCGCGAAAAAGGGGCTCTGACCAGGATTTTTTCTGCGGAGACGGAGGGATTTGAACCCTCGGTCCCCTTGCGAGGACTCCACCTTAGCAGGGTGGTGCACTAGGCCTGACTATGCGACGTCTCCTCGCGCCCGAAGGCGCGAATCACCATACTACCTGGTCGAGAGGGATGCCCCGAACCACCGGCATCCCGCCCCGGAATCCCGCCGAATCACCGGCCGTTCCCGTTCGAACAGGTGCTGTCGGCGGCGGTCGTTCCCGCGATGGAACCCGGAAGCTCGACGACCGAACCGGGGCTCGGAGTCGCCGACGCTCCACCCGACGGACTCGGCGACGCACTCGGCACCGGCGCCGGCACCACGCCGTATCCGGGACTGTCCGTCCGGGAGATCTTCACCTGCAGGTTCTGCGCGAGGGCGGCCATCAACACGTTCGCGGCATCCGTATTCGGCAGCACGCGGTTGTGGTTCTGCGGGTCGTCCACCGTCGGATACTGCACCATCACGAACTGATCGAACGGCACCGACTTCGCCGCCAGCGCGATGCGCACGAGCGTCGCCGGATCGGTGAGCGAGGTGCTGGGCGTGACGTTCTGCAGGGCGACACCGGCCAGCCGTGCGAGCTCGACGGGGTTGCTGAGCACTCCCCCGTCGACCAGCTTGTGGACGAGCCGGGTCATGTACTGCTGCTGGTTCGAGATGCGCGCGAGGTCGCTGCCGGCGAGCAGGCCGTGCCGCGTGCGCAGGAACTGCAGCGCCGTCAGTCCCTTGACCGTGTGCATCCCCGGCGACAGGTGCAGGTGCGTGTACGGGTCGTCGATCCCGTTCGCGACGCATACCGTCACCCCGCCGATTGCGTCGGTGATCGCGATGACGCCGCCGAAGGTGAGGGATGCCGCATAGGGGATGTCGATGCCGGTCAGAGTCGATATCGTCTTCGCCACGCACGACAGCCCGCCGGAGGAGTAGGTGGCGTTCAGCATGGATGCCGCGGTGGCCGGCGCCGTGCTGCCGTCAGGCCGGCGACATGACGGCGTCGGGATGATCAGGTCCCGCGGAAAGGAGATGACCGTCACCCGCCGCGGGTTGTCCGAGATGTGCAGCAGCACGTTGACGTCGTTGTTCGCCGACGTGAAGCTGGCTCCCGGCCCGGTGCACCGGCCGCCGAGCTCCTTCGCATACGACGCCTCGCAGATGTCGGTGCCCACCAGCAGCACGTCGATGCTGCCCGGCAGCGCCGTGGAGACCGGCGTCGGCGACCCGCTCGCGCTCGGCATCGGCTGGGGCGCGAACGTCGGCTGCTCCAGCACGACCGCGCGCTGCTGGTACGACGCCGCGGCATCGTGCACGACGAGCGCTCCGAGCCCCACGGCCGCCGCGAACACGACGACGACCGACACCAGCACGATCTTCAGCGCACTCTTCGTGCGGTGATGGCTCACCCAGACCATCCCATGGCCAAACGGTACAACCGGCCGTGCCGTTTCAGCGATCAGGATGCCGCGGCACGCCGCGTTTCGTCTCGGGCGCGCTCGCTACGTTTCGTCTCGGGCGCGCAAGCGCGTCCTCGCTCAACGACCGGTGGTGACATGGCGGAGGGTGTGGGATTCGAACCCACGGGACATTGCTGCCCACTGGTTTTCAAGACCAGGTCCATCGGCCGCTCGGACAACCCTCCCGATCGGATGCCGCAGCATCCGCCGATCGGTCGAGTCTATCCGACCCGCCGCGCACGACCGGCCCCGCGTTACAGCGCGCGCAGCACCTCGGCCACGCCGCCGACCTCGACCGAGAGCGTCACCGCGGATGCGGCATCCCGCACCTCCTGCGGACCCTGGGCCATGGCGACCGCACGGCCACCGGCATCCCGCGCCCACGCGAACATGCCGAGGTCGTTGCGGCCATCGCCCATGACCAGCACGTCGGAACCCTCGACCGCCAGCTCGGCGCGGACGATCTCGAGCGCCGAGCTCTTGTCGACGCCGTGCGGGGCGATGTCGAGCCACGCCGTCCAGCCGATCGCGTAGCTGACCGAATGCAGGCCGATGCGCTCCGTCATCGCGAGGAAGTCGGCGTCGCTGCTTCCCGGATCCACCACGACGATGCGCGACACCGGCTCCGCCGCCAGCCGCTCGAACGCGACCTGCTCGCCGCCGTCGAGGTTCCAGCCGACGGCCTCGTCGGTGAACAGGCGGTGTCCGTCGGCGAGCTCCACCATGTAGTGGGCATCCGGCAGCTCGGCCTGGAGAAGCCCCAGAACCGTCGACGGGTCGAAGGTCTCCACCCGCCACCGCGAATACCCGAACTCATCGCCGCCGCGCCGCATGATCACGGCGCCGTTCGCGCAGACCACGAACTCGGGCCGGATGCCGAGCAACTCGATCACGCGGTGGGTTCCGCCCCACGACCGGCCGGTCGCGAGCGTGACCTCGTGCCCCGCCTCGACGGCGGCGGCGACGGCATCCACCACGCCCGGGCTCGGGGTCTCGTCCTCGAGCAGCACGGTGCCGTCGACGTCGAGCGCGATCAGCCCCGCGAGCATCCGCCGGTCGACGGCATCCGTCCGCCCACCCGGCGCCGCGTCCGTCACGCGATCGGCTCCATGACCTCGAGTCCGCCGAGGTAGGGGCGAAGCACCTCCGGCACGACGACCGACCCGTCGGCCTGCTGGTGCGTCTCGAGGATCGCGACGATCCAGCGGGTGGTCGCCAGCGTGCCATTCAGTGTCGCGACCGGCTCGGTCTTGGCCGCCGGGTCTCCGCCCGGGCGGTGCCGGATGTCGAGCCGGCGCGCCTGATAGCCGGTGCAGTTCGACGTCGACGTCAGCTCGCGGAAGGAGCCCTGCGTCGGCACCCACGCCTCGACGTCGTACTTGCGCGCCGCACTCGACCCGAGGTCGCCCGCGGCCACGTCGATCACACGGTAGGACAGCCCGAGGTCCTGCAGCATCCCCTCCTGGAGGGCGACCAGGCGCAGGTGCTCCGCCTCGGCATCCTCCGGCGTCGTGTACACGAACATCTCGAGCTTGTTGAACTGGTGGACCCGGATGATGCCGCGGGTGTCCTTGCCGTACGACCCGGCCTCGCTGCGGTAGCAGGTCGACCACCCGGCGTAGCGCTTGGCGCCCTTGGACAGGTCGAGGATCTCGCCCATGTGATAGCCGGCCAGCGGTACCTCGCTGGTGCCGACCAGGTACAGGTCCTCCTTCTCGAGCCGGTACACCTCGTCGGCGTGCTGCCCGAGGAACCCGGTGCCGCGCATCACCTCGGGACGCACCAGCGTCGGCGGGATCATCGGGATGAACCCGGCATCCACCGCCCGCTGCAGCCCGAGCGACATCATCGCGTACTCGAGCCGCGCCCCGACGCCGGTGAGGAAGTAGAACCGGCTGCCCGACACCTTCGTGCCGCGCTCCATGTCGATCGCCCCGAGCATCTCCCCGAGTTCGAGGTGGTCGCGCGGCGTGAAGTCGAAGGATGCCGGCTCGCCGTGCGTGCGCAGCAGGACGAAGTCCTCTTCGCCGCCGGCCGGAACGTCGTCGAGCACGATGTTCTCGATGACGCTCAGCGCCTGCTCGGCGGCGGCCTCGGCATCCGTCACGGCCTGCTGCGCCTGCTTCACCTGAGCGCTCAGCTCCTTGGCGGCGGCGACGAGCGCGGCCTTCTCCTCTTTCGGAGCGGCGGCGACGAGCTTGCCGTGTGCATTCTGCTGGGCGCGTAGCTGCTCGAACGACGTGATCGCCGCGCGGCGGGCGGAGTCGGCGGCGAGCGCCTCATCGACGGCGTCCGGCGACTCGCCGCGCTTGATCTGCGAGCGCTTGACGAGGTCGGGGTTCTCACGAAGAACGGCGAGGTCGATCACCGTCCCAGTCTTTCACAGGACTCCAGCCAGCTAGGGTGGCGATCATGGGTGATGATCGGGTCAAGCGCGCGGCGCTGATCTACAACCCCATCAAGGTCAACGCGCCCTCCCTGCGGCAGAAGGTGCTGCACTATTCGGATGCCGCCGGGTGGGCGACGCCGCTGTTCCACGAGACGACGATCGACGACCTCGGTCAGGCGGCCACCGCCACGGCCCTCGCCGAGGGGGCGGATGCCGTGCTCGTCGCCGGCGGCGACGGCACGGTGCGGGCGGTCGCCGCGACGGTGATGGAGACCGGCATCCCGCTGACGATCGTGCCCTCGGGCACCGGCAACGTGCTCGCCCGCAACCTGAAGCTCCCGCTCACGGATCCCGACGCGGTGATCGCGTCCGCGTTCGGCGGTCCGCGGCGCGCGATCGACATCGGCACGGCGCACATCACCCGCGCCGACGGGTCCACCGAAGACGAGGCGTTCGTGGTGATGGCCGGGATCGGGCTGGATGCCGCGATGATCGCCAACACCCGCGCGCATCTGAAGCGCCGCATCGGCTGGGTCGCGTACGTCGACGGCGCCGCCCGGTCGCTGTCGACGGCACGCCCGTTCCGCGCCGTCTACCAGCTCGACACGCACCGGCTGCACACCGCGCGGGTGCACAGCATCCTCTACACCAACTGCGGAACCCTGCCCGCGGGCATCGAACTCGTGCCGGATGCCTCCCTCGACGACGGGGTGCTGGATGTCGCCCTCTTCCAGCCCACGGGCTGGTTCGGCTGGCTGGGCGTCTGGCGCAAGGTGTGGTGGGACAACACGGTGCTGCGCCGCACCCGCGCCGGCCGCCGCATCGTCGAACGCCGCACGAACGCCTCGGTGCACTACCTCCGCGGCACGGAGATCGAAACCGCCCCCGTGCATCCCCAGCCCATCGAGCTCGACGGCGACGAGTTCGGCGAGGCCGCCCGGATGCTGTGCCGCATCGTCCCCGGCGGCCTGCTGGTCACCCTCCCCCGGTAGGGCGCGGCGGGCGCCGGATTCAGTCACCTTCGCCCGACTCAGCAAGAACGGCGCTGAATTGTGCTGAAGCGGTGTGATCCGACTGAACCGGGTCAGGCGGCGCGGAGGCGGCCGTCGTGCATCTCGAGCACTCGGTCGGCGCGGGCCACGACGACCGGGTCGTGGGTGGTCACCAGCACCGCGGTGCCGTGGGTGCGGGCGTAGGCGTGCAGGGCGTCGGTGATGGTGGCCGCCGTGGCGGAGTCCAGTGAACCGGTCGGCTCGTCGGCGAGCAGCACCCGGCTCGGCCGAACCAGCGCTCGGGCGATCGCGACGCGCTGCTGCTGCCCGCCGGACAGCTCCCCGGGTCGCTGGCGTCCGTGTCCGCCGAGACCGACGGCATCCAGCGCCTCGGCGACGAGCCGGTCGCGGCGCTTGGGCGACACGGCATCCAACCGCAGCGGCACCTCGACGTTCTCGGCGGCGGTCAGCGCATCGAGCAGGCCGAACTCCTGCGGGATGCCGGCCAGCGCCGTGCGCCGCAGCTCCACGAGGCGGGACTCGGATGCCGCGCCGACATCCACCCCGGTCACCTCGACCGCGCCCGACGTCGGGCGCACCAGTCCCGAGATCAGCGACATCAGGGTGGTCTTGCCGGCACCCGACCGGCCGCGGATCACGAGGAACTCCCCCGCCGGCACGTCCAGGTCTATGCCGTCGCAGGCATGCACCGTCTCGGCACCGTTCCGGTAGGTGCGGGTCAACGCACCCGCGCGCACGACGGTGTCACGCATGATCGTCCTCCTCACCCGCAGCCGGGCGCGGATGCTCCGGATACACCCCGACATGGTCTTCGAGCAGCTCCAGCCGGGCGCGGTCGCGGATCTGCAGCGCGGCGAGGTACTCCTTGGGCAGCTGCATCCGTCCCACCGAGTCGACCACGGTGAATTCGCGGTGCACGCCGGTGCCGGATCGGATGTCGTGGTCCTCGCGGAACACCTCGCTGGAGATGCGGCCGTCGCGGATCTGGATGGTGCGGCCGACGTGCTCCGACACCGTGGCGTCGTGCGTGACGATCAGGGTGGTCGTGCCGAGCTCGGCGTTGATCTGGCGCATGGCCTCGAGCACGTCGGCGCTGGTGGCGTCGTCGAGCTCGCCTGTCGGTTCGTCGGCGAGCAGCACCGCGGGGTCGTTGACGAGACCGACGGCGATCGCGGCGCGCTGCCGCTGGCCTCCCGACACCTCGTCCGGCATCCGGCCCAGCACGTCGCCGATCTGCAGCAGGTCGACGAGCTCCGCAGTCCGGCCCGGTCCCTTCTCGCCGCCGAGGGAACGCGCCAGGCGCAGGTTGTCGTCGATCGACAGGTACGGCACCAGGTTTCGTCCGGTCTGCTGCCACACGAATCCGACCACGCGCCGCCGATAGTGCAGGCGCTGCGCGCGGGTGAGCGCCTGCACCGGCATCCCGGCCACGACGGCCGTGCCCGCGGTCGGACGATCGTGCGCGGACAGGATGCCCAGCAGCGTCGACTTGCCCGATCCGGACGCCCCGACGATCGCGACGAGCTCCCCGCCCGCGATGTCGAGGTCGAGCCCCTGCAGCGCCTGCACCTCGATGCCCTTGGCGGCATAGATCCGCACGAGGCCTCGGCAGGCGATGGCCGCATCGGTCGATGAGGTCACGATCCCCTCCTTGCGGTGGATGCCGTGGCCCGCGCGTCCGTCGCGAGGGCCACCGCTTCGATGATGACGATGAGAACGAGGATGCCGACCGCCACCGCGAGCACGGCGACCGGCGACACGACGATCGCGACCGCCTGGCCGGATGCCGCCGCCACCGCCCCGAGCACCGGGGTCGCGCTCCACGCGCCGACGAGCGCGCCGACGGCGATCGAGACGATCACGAGCGGGATCGTGCCCCACAGCGACACCCGGGAGCGCTGGCGTCCCGAGTATCCGATCCGCCGCAGGTCGGCCGCCCGCGCGCGACGCGGACCTCGGGATGCCGCGACCGACACCGCGAACGCGGTCGCGGCGAACACGATGCACAGCGCCACGGCCGCCGCGACGACGGTGAGCGCGCCCGGCGCGAGCAGCAGCGGCCCGGGCGTGACGTTCTTCTGCTGGGCGCGCGCGGCCGACATCCCGAGAGCGAGGGCGAGCACGCCGGTCGCCGTCGCGGTGACGGAGGCCACCACCAGCCAGCCGGCTCCGGCCGCATCCCGCAGACCGATGAACACCGCCGCTCCTCCACGTCGCACGACGCCGGTCACCCAGCCCAGCACGACCGGCAGCACGCGCAGCATCAAGACGGATGCCGCCAGTCCCACCGCGATCCCGGCCAGGGCGGTCGCGGCATCCGACCCGCCCGTCACGGTCACGATCACCGCCGCGACGGCCAACAGCACCAGCAGCGCCTCGCCCACCCACCGGCTCTGCCGCAGGATCGCGGCGAGCCGCGGCGGCAGCAGTTCGACGAGCACCGCGCCCGCAGCCAGCAGCACGGGGAGCACCGCCCACGACACGACGGCGACGATCTCGCGCATCCCCACGACCGGCACCCCGCTGATCGACGGCACGAGCAGGATGCCGGCGACCGCTCCGACGAGGGCCGCCGGCACCGTCCACACGGCGACGTCCGCCGCGGACGATCCGGCCAGGCGCGCCGCCGACGCCCCGCGCGTGCGCAGCAGTTCTCGCACCGGGCGGCGCGCACGGAGGGTGAGCGTGATCGCGGCCAGCAGCACCAGCACCCCGAGCCCGAGGGCGGCGATCGTCGCGACGGTGAGCACCGTGCGGGTGGAGGCCACCGTGTTGTCGTACAGGTTGAGCATCTGCGGCAGGGCGGATCCGAGGCGGATGACCTTGTCGTCCTGCGTGCCGTCGTGCACGGGGATCCCCTGCGCCAGCGTGGTGGTCAGGGCGTTCTGCAGCGCGTCGAGGTGCGCGAGGGTCGTCCGCGCGGGCGACACCGGGAACCACGAGAAGGTGCTGCCGCCGTTGATGAACGGCGCGACGTCCGGCCACGAGCCGGGATCGGTCCAGACGACGCCGGCGTGGAAGATCTCGCCGTCGGCATTGGTGAAGGTCACGATGTTCGAGCGGGTGCGCGACATCGCCCAGAAGTCGCTCCCGGTGGCCTGGGGCGAGACCGTGCCGGAGAGCACGAGCACCACGGCGAACGGGTCGGTCGCGATCTCCTGCGCCTGCCCGACCTTCCAGTGCAGCGCCTTCGCCGCCGCGTCCGCGATGACCACGGGGATGGTCAGCGTATCGGTGCCGTGGACCGGGTCGATCCTGTGCGTCGGTGTGCCCGGCCACGACCCGGACACGAGACGGGCGTCCGTCTTCAACTCCGGGTACCCCTCGACCGCGAGCAGCTGCCGCCCCGCCGGGGCGTCCGGCACCGTCTTCTGCACGGGGAATCCCCCGAAGCCGTTCGCCAGCGTCCCGGCCGTCGGGGCCGCCCGTCCGAGATAGTGCCCGGGCCGGGTGACCTCCCGCAGCGCCTCGGGCATCTGCGCCCGGGCCTGGAGCAGCGTCTTCGGCATCGCGTTCCACGTCGGCGCGATGGTGATCCCGTTCGAGCCCGGCCCCGGGGCCATGTCGAACGTCGTGGCATCCACCGCGCCCTGCAGCGAGCGAGCACCGGGCGACATCCCCGCCACGGTCTGCTTCAGGTAGGCATCCAGCACCTGGTCGCCCTGCCGCGGCGCGACCACGGCCGTGAAGGCGAGCACGGCGACGAGGATGCCGAGCACGCTGAGCCGCCCCGCCTGCTCGGCGAGGGATCGCATGCGGATGCCGCTCATCGCGGGCCTCCCCCGCGGGCGGCGCGCAGGGTCGCGCGGTGCTGTACGGCGAGCAGGATGCCGCAGCCGACGACGAGCGCGACTGCCAGGGCGGCGAACCCGGCCCATGCGAACGCGGGCACGACCGGGAGCATGCCCGGGGCGGAGGGCGCACTCGTGCGCGCGACCGCCGGCACGATGAGCACGGCCGCCACGAGCCCCGCGACGACCCCGGCGATCAGCGAGTAGAGGACCACGGCGCCGGGCTCGACGATGCGCACCCGCGCCTGGGTGCGCGCGGTCACTCCGAGCCGGCGCAGCACGTCGACCTCGGGGCGGCGGCGACGCTGCAGGGCGGCGACCGTCGCCGCGACGCCGAGCACCGCGAACAGCGCCGCCCCGATCGCCCCGAGCCAGAGCGAGGCCGACAGCAGGTCGACGAACGCGCGCTCGATCGCGGTCGACGGCAGCTGCACCGTGACCTGGCGTCCGTCGGCGTAGCGGGCGACCTGCGCGGCCGAGAGCGGCTGGAACGACCACATCTCGCCGACCGTGGGCACCTGCGGCGACTGCGCCAGCTGTCCTCGCACGAGGGTCGGCAGGTCTGCCAGCAGCGCCGGCTCGCCGGTCGTCCCGGGTATGAGCGGCACGGACTGCACGACCCGCGCCTGGAAGCTCGCGACCTGGCCCTCGAGGGCGCTGGATGCCCCGGTCGAAAGCCCGGTCTGTCCGGCGAACGCGTCGCTGATGATGACCGGCACGGTGGTCGATCCCGAGGGCATCAGGCGCACCTGGGTGCCGCCCGCGACCCCGGCCGGGATCGACGCGAACGTCGTCGTGACCGACGACACCGTCTTCTGCGCGACGGGGGTGCCGAACACGTCGGTCTCGGCCGTCCAGTGGTCGCCGAGCGGCACGTCTCGCCCGTCGACCGTCAGCCGGGTGAGCGAGACCGTCGCGCCCCACACGGCTCCGGATGCCTGCACGGTGACGTCGATCGCGGCGGCGGTCCAGGGTCCGCCGGCCGGGAGCGCGGCGGACACGGTCGAAGGCTGCCCGCCCGCCACCGGAGCGAGCCCGACCGGTGCCACATCGCCCACCGGGTCGACGAGCCAGAGGGTGAGGGATGCCGTCGCCGCCCCTGAATCCGTGCGCGCCGAGACCGTCGCCTGCACGCGGGCGCCCTGCAGCACGGGGCCCGGGAGGGGTGCCGCGTGCAGGGCGGCGCGGGCGGCATCCGCATCGAACATCGCCGGCGCGACCGGCACCAGGGCGGGCAGGTGCGCGGACGGCACGCCCAGCACGTCGACCTGCACGCCGCTGAGCGATGCGCTCGTGCGCAGCACCGGAGCGGTGCGCGGCGGGGAGGCCACGGCATCCGTCCGCACGGCGTCCTCGCGCACCGACGCCGGAAGCAGGTCGGCGGCGTTGTTCACCATGCTGTCGCCGGTGTAGGTCATCCGGACGGCGCCGCCGTTGACGACCCGCGCGGTGTCGGTGAGGAAGGCTGCGGAGGTCGCGCCGGCGCCGGCCGCGACGGTGCCGACGGCGACGGCGAGCGCGAGCAGCAGGGCGGGGGCGGCGAGGAGCCCGGCGCCGCGGGCCGTCAGTCGCGCGGCGAGAGAGGGGGGCAGGCCCCGGCGTCGTCGGACGGGCAGCTCGCCGATGCCGGCGACGGGCACGAACAGCAGCGCGACGACCGCGGCGAGGGCCACCAGCACCACGGCCGGGGCGATCCGTGCGAGCGGGTCGGCGGCGACCTGGGCGGCATCCGCCGCGTTCGCGAACCGCCACGCGCACACCGCGGCGAGCGCCAGCAGCAGCAGGACGACGCCGGCCAGCACAGTGCTCGCCCGCCGGGCGGGACCGACATCCCCGAGCGGCCGCGTCACCGCCGGCACGGTGACCGCGACGACCGCCGCGATCGCGCCGACCAGGGCGACGAGCCCGGGGCCGATCACCTCGGCGAGGGATGCCGGCGCCCCGATCCAGACCTGCAGGGCGAGCTGCGCGGCCGCCGCGCCGAGCACGGCCGCCGGCAGCGCGACGAGGGCTGCCTCGATCGCCGCGTGGCCGACGAGGAGCCCGGACGACGCCCCGCGCGAGCGCAGCAGCCGGTCTTCGGCGGCGCGGCCGGCCACGAGCAGCCGGGCGAGCATGCCGACGGCGAGGATGCCCGCGACGGCGATGATCCCGAGGGGCAGCACCGCCGTCTCGGTGGCGGTCTGCTCGGCGGCGCGGACGGTCGCGGTGGTCGCACCGGGCGTGCCGATCGCCGTGACGCCGCCGACGCCGGCGAGCACGGTGGAGAGCGTGTCGCCGATCGAGTCGAAGCCGTGCTGCAGGTCGTGCAGGTCGGCCGGGACGAGCCGGGCCGTGTCCGGGGCGACGGTCCAGGTCACCTCGCCGCCGCCCGCGGTGCGGGTCACGTGGACGGGAGCGTCACCGAATGCCTTCGCGATGGCGTGCTCGGCGGCATCCCGATCGGCGCCGGTGAGGCCGCGCGCCGAGGTCGACAGGGTGAGCGTGCGCTGGGCGGGCGCGGCATCCGCGAACGACTGCCGCACCTGGTCCTGCACCGCCCGGCCCACCATCCCCGCGGCCAGGGAGAGCAGCAGCGCGAGCACGAAGACGCCGGCCGCGATCGCCCACAGCAGCGCCGCGCGCCGGCGGGCGCGGGCGGTCCAGGGTGACGTCGGCATCACCTTGAGCCTAGGCGAAGCATCCCGTCCGCGCGGGAGGGGCGCTCACCCCTTCACGGCGCCGCCGATCCCGCCGGAATTGAGGAAGGCGCGCTGGAACACGAGGAAGATCACCACCGGGATCAGCGTCGCGATGGCCAGGGCCGCCAGGTACACCCCGAGGTCGGTGGATGCCGCGATCTGCGGCAGCCGCACCGACAGCGGCTGGATGGCGATGTCGCGCAGCACGAGGTTCGGCCAGAGGAAGTCCGCCCACGCCGCGTTGATCGCGAGGATCGACACCACCCCGAGGATCGGCCGGGACATCGGCAGCACGACCGACCAGAACAGACGGAAGGTCCCCGCGCCGTCGGTGCGGGCGGCCTCGAAGATCTCGCGCGGGATCGACTCGAAGAACCGCATCACCAGCAGCACGTTGAACGCGCTCGCGCCGGCCGGCAGCCACACCGCCCAGAACGTGTTCATGAGCGACGTGCCGATGATCGGCGGATGCAGGATCGTCAGATACAGCGGCACGAGCAGCACGACCGCCGGCACGAACAGCGTCGCCAGCACCATCCCGGAGAGAACCTTGCCGTACTTCGGGCGCAGCACGGCGAGCGCGAACCCGGCGGTGGTCGCCACGATGAGCTGCACCGCCCACGACCCCGCGGCCATCCAGATGGTGTTCCAGAAGAAGTCGGCGATGTGCACGTCGTTCCAGGCGCGCTCGATGTTCGACCACGTCCAGCTGCCGAGGTTCAGGGCGAGGGGATGCGTCAGCGTCTCCTGCGTGGGGGTGAGCGCGGCCTTCAGCAGCCACAGCAGCGGGAACAGTCCCGCGACCACCATCGCGACGCCGAGCATCACGTTGACGGCGGAGCCGGCGATCCGCACGAGCGGGCGGCGCCACTCGGTGGGGGCGACGATGCCCCGGTCGACGCTGTCGGCGGACCGCCGGAGCGTGCGGCGCCGGCGGCCGCGCAGCCGCCGGATGATCTCGTCGCGCTCCGGAACGGAGGGAACGGAGGTGGTCAACTGTCACTCCATCTCTTCGTGACCCGGAAGTACACGAGGGAGAGCACGGTCAGGAACACGGCGAGCATGAGACTCAGCGCGGTCGCCTCGCCGTAGGCGCCGCCGAGGCTGTTGGTGAACGCGTACTGGTAGATCAGGAGCAGGATCGTCGTGGTCGAATCGGCCGGCCCGCCGCCGGTGAACAGGAACGGCTGCAGGAAGACCTGCGCGGTCGCGATGATCTGCAGGATCAGCGTGATGAAGAGGATGCCGCGCAGCTGCGGGAGGGTGACGTGCCACACCTTCTGCCAGATGGAGGCGCCGTCCATCTCGGCGGCGTCGTACAACTCCGGGGCCACCGAGGTGAGCGCGGCGAGGTAGATGATGATCGTTCCGCCCGCCGCCGCCCAGGTGGCCTCGAGCACGAGCGAGGGCATGGCGGTGGCGGCATCCTGGATCCACGGCTGCGGCGGGATGCCGAACCAGCCCAGGATCGTGTTGAAGACACCCGCCGGCGACGCGTCGTAGAAGATCTTCCACAGCAGCACCGACACCACCGGCGGAATGACCACCGGCAGGTAGGCGAGCACGCTGTAGATGCCCTTCGTGCGGCGGAACTCGCTCATCAGCACGGCTAGCAGCAGCGGCAGCGGGTAGCCGAACAGCAGCGCGAGCGCCGCGAAGTACGCCGTGTTGCGCACGGCGACGTAGAACTCGGGGTCGTGGAAGACCGCGACGAAGTTGTCCCAGCCGACGAACACCGGCGCGGTGACGAGGTTCGTGTGCTGGAAGCTCATCACCACCGCCTCGACGATCGGGGTCCACGAGAACACCCCGAAGATCACGAGCATCGGCAGCAGGAACAGGAGCGTGGTCAGCCCACCGCGCCGCACCCACGTGACGGGGGTGCGGCGCGAGGCCGGAGAGCTGGTGGTCACTGGCTCTTCGCGTCGGCGTCGACGAGCGCCTGGATCTTGGCGTCCACGGCCTGCAGCATCTTGGTCGTGTCGGCGTTCTTGTCGGTCAGCACCGCCTGGACCACCGAGTCGAGGGCGCCGTAGAGGTCCTGCGTGTGGCGGGGCGGCTCGGGAGAGATCGACTGCGACCAGATGCCGTCGTTGAACGGCTTGATGTTGCCGGCCGGGATGTTGGCGTACGGCTTGATCCACTCCTGGTTCTGCTCCCAGGTGGCCTTGTCGAAGACCGGCAGGGTCGGTGCGTTGACCGCCTGGTTGCCGGCCTGCAGCGTCTTCGCGTTGGCGATGGCGGCATCCTTGTCGACCGTCGGCTGGGTGCGGTAGAAGTCGATCCACTTCACCGCGGCCGCCTGCTGCTCGGGGGTGTCCTTCACGTTGACGACGTCGACGTTGCCGCCGGAGAGGATGCCGGCATCCGCACCGGACGCCAGCGGGAACGTGGTCACGCCGTACTTTGACTGGTCGAAGCCGTTGGCCTGCATCAGCGAGCCGATGACATCCGACCCGCTCATGTACATCGCGATCTTGCCCGCCGCGAACGCCTCGTTGATGCCCGACCAGTCGTACAGGAAGTTCGAGCCCATCGAGTCGTCGCCCCAGCGCAGGGTGTGCAGCCAGGCGAGGGCCTGCTTGGTCTGGTCGTTGTCGGTCGTGACGGTCACTTTGCCGTCTGCGCCGACGGTCTCGAGCTTGCCGCCGAGCGACTGGGTGAGGGTGGCCAGCTCCCAGCCGCCGGTGTTGCTCTGCGTCATCTGCATGTACCCGGCGACGCCCGGGAGCTTCTGCGCGATGACCTTGGCATCCTGCTGGATCTCGTCGAGGGTCGTGGGCGGCTTGTCCGGGTCGAGCCCGGCCTTCTGGAACAGGTCGCGGTTGTACGACAGGGCCATCGCGTACGGACCCCACGGGATGCCGAACACGTCGCCCTTGTCGTTCTTGGCGACATCCAGCACCTTCTCGTTCCACTTCTTCGCCGTCGCGGTCTTGTCGAAGTACTTCGTGATGTTCGCGAGCTGGCCGTTGTTGGCGAGGGTCTTCGAGTCGGTGAACGGCACGTTGAAGACGTCCGGCAGCGTGCCGCCGGCGAGCTCCGCGGCGAACGTGGTGCCCGTCCACTGGTACTCGATCGCCTTGACGTCGATGTCGGGGTTCGCCTTCTCGAACTCCTTCACGCGGCCGGCGAGGGCTTTCAGCGCATCGGCGGTCGCGCCCGGAAGGACAGGCGCCACGACGATGTGCACCTTCCCGTCCGATGTCGCTCCGGCGGAGGAGGAGCAGCCGGCGAGCGCACCGACGGTCGCGAGCGCGACCGCCCCGGCGAGCAGGGCCTTGCCTCGAGGGATCATCATTGTTCCTTTCGTGAGGGGACTGCGCGGGATGCCGCGGCATCCGGGGTCGTGCGCAGCCACGCGGTGGTGTCAGGGGGGAGGAGATCGGAGTCGAGGGGGGCGCTGGCGAGCAGCACCTCCTCGTGGGCGGGAAGCGGCACCGGGCTGTCGCCGGTGTTCACCACGCAGACGAACGTCGGCGAGCGGCGGAAGGCGAGGATGCCGTCCGCGACCCGCTGCGCCGGGTCGTCGATCCAGGCGAGCGGTCCGTCGCCGAGTTCCGGCAGCGCGCGGCGCAGGCCGAGGGTGCGCCGGTAGAGGTTGAGGGTGGAGTGCGGGTCGGCATCCTGCGCGGCGACCGTGAGCGTCGCCCAGCAGTCCGGCTGTGGCAGCCAGGTGGCGGTGCCGGGCGGGCTGAAGCCGAACGGCGGGTGCGCCCCCGACCACGGCAGCGGGATGCGGCATCCGTCGCGGCCCGGGTCCGTTCCCCCGGAGCGGAAGTGCATCGGGTCCTGGATGAGGTCGCGGGGCAGGTCCTCGACCTCGGGGAGCCCGAGCTCGTCGCCCTGGTAGATGTAGAGGCTGCCGGGGAGAGCGGCGACCAGCAGTGCGGCCGCCTGCGCCCGCCGCAGTCCCTGCTGCGGATCGGTGGGGATGCCGAACCGCTTCGCGAGGAACGCGAACGCGCTGTCTTCGCGCCCGTACCGGGTGACCGGGCGGGTGACGTCGTGGTTGGAGAGCACCCACGTCGCCGGCGCCCCCACCGGGGCGTGCGCCGCGAGGGTCTGCGCGATCGACTCGCGGAACGACTCCGCACCCCACGGGCGGGCGAGGAAGTCGAAGTTGAACGCCGTGTGCATCTCGTCGGGGCGCAGGTAGGCCGCGAACCGGTCGACGTCGGGCAGCCAGATCTCGCCCACGAGCACGCGGGTGCCCGGGTAGGAGTCGGCGACGGCGCGCCAGGAGCGGTAGATGTCGTGCAGCTCGTCGCGGTCCTCGGTGGGATGCGTGTCCCGCTCCCCCACCTCGGGAAGGTCGGGGTCCTTGACGAGCAGGGCGGCGGAGTCGATCCGCACCCCGGCGACGCCCCGGTCGAACCAGAAGCGCAGGATGTCCTCGTGCTCGCGGCGCACGTCCGGGTGGTTCCAGTTCAGGTCGGGCTGCTCGGGGGTGAAAAGGTGCAGGTACCACTCGCCCGGACCGCCGTCGGGGTCGGTGGTGCGGGTCCACGTCTCGCCCTGGAAGCTCGACACCCAGTGCGTCGGGATCTCCCCGCCGTCCGCGCCCTTGCCGGGGTGGAACCAGAAGCGCTCCCGCGCGGCGCTGCCGGGGGCGGATGCCAGGGCCTCCTGGAACCACGGGTGCTGGTCGCTGATGTGGTTCGGCACGATGTCGACGATGGTGCGGATGCCGAGCTCCAGCGCCTCGGCGATGAGCAGCTCGGCCTCGGCCAGCGTGCCGAACTGCGGGTGGATGTCGCGGTAGTCGGAGACGTCGTAGCCGCCGTCGGCGAGGGGGCTCGGGTACCAGGGGTTGAACCAGAGCGCGTCGACCCCGAGCTCCTTCAGGTAGCCGAGCCGGCTGCGGACTCCGGCGAGGTCGCCCGTGCCGTCGCCGTTGCCGTCGGCGAAGCTGCGCACGTACACCTGGTAGATGACGGCCGATCGCCACCACGTCGGGTCCTGGACGTCTGCGTCCACGGGCTCTCCTCTTCATCGAATGGTCCGATGAAGCGAACGTAGCCTTACAAACGATCTATTGCAAGAAGTTGACAATCAATCGCAAGATCACGATTACGTCACGGCGATTTCTCACGACTGCCGCGCGACGGGCGCGGTCGAGCCGCGCAGCACCAGCTCCGGCTCGAAGAGCAGCTCCTCGCCGGCTTCCACGCGTCCGTCGATCTGCGAGAGCAGCAGGTCGATCACGGTGCGCCCCATCGAGTCGATCGGCTGGCGCACGGTCGTCAGCGGCGGCTCGGTGCAGCTCATCAGCGCCGAGTCGTCGAAGCCGACCACGCTGATGTCCTCGGGAACCCGGCGACCCGATCGCCGCACCGCACGGATCGCGCCGAGCGCCAGCAGGTCGCTGGCGCAGACGATCGCCGTCGCCCCTTCGGCCAGCAGCCGCGTGGCTCCCGCCTGGCCGGACTCCAGCGAGTACAGGCAGTTGACCACGAGGCCCGGCTCCTGCGGCAGCCCGAGCCGGGTCGCCACCCGCTCGGCCGAGGCGAGCTTGCGCTGCGACGGCACGTGGTCGGCCGGGCCGAGCAGCATCCCGATGCGGCGGTGCCCCAGCTGGTGCAGGTGCAGGAGCGCCTGCTCGGCGGCGGCGCCGTCGTCGGTCGACACGGTCGGGAAGTCCAGGGCGCTGAAGCGCGCGTTCACCAGCACCGTGGGCAGATTCACGCTGCGCAGCCGCTCATAGTGGACGTGCGGGGCATCCACCTGGCTGTAGTTGCCGCCGAGGAAGATCACTCCCGACACCTGCTGCGCCAGCAGCAGGTCCACGTAGTCGGCCTCGGTGATGCCCCCGGCGTTCTGCGTGCACAGCAGCGGCGTGTACCCGTTCTGGGTGAGCGCGCCGCCGATGATCTCGGCCAGCGCCGGGAAGATCGGGTTGGTGAGCTCGGGCAGCACCAGGCCGACGAGCCGGGCCCGCTCCCCCCGGAGCTTCGTGGGCCGCTCGTACCCCAGCACGTCGAGGGCCGTGAGCACCGCCTGACGCGTGGACTCGGACACCCCCGGCTTGCCGTTGAGCACCCGGCTGACGGTGGCTTCGGACACTCCGACCTTGTGCGCGACTTCCGCGAGACGCTTCGACATGGTCGAGATCTTACGCAAATTCTTGCAAGAACCGCGCAAGCCGGTCGCGGGGAATGCGGGATGCCGGGGCCCGGTTGGGCCCAGGGTGGCATCCCTGAATCTCTCGATCCTCGACCTCGTTCCGGTGCGCAGCGGGCAGACGTCCGCGCAGGCGGTGGCGGCTTCCCTCTCCCTCGCGGCCCGCGCCGACGAGCTCGGATACGCCCGGTACTGGTTCGCCGAGCACCACAACATGCCCGCGGTGGCTTCCACCACTCCCCCGGTGCTCGCCGCCGCGGCCGCCGCGCGAACCACGAGGATCCGCGTCGGATCCGGCGGCGTCATGCTGCCCAACCACTCCCCGCTCGTGGTCGCCGAGCAGTTCGCCGCGCTCGAGGCCCTCGCCCCGGGCCGCGTCGACCTCGGCATCGGCCGGGCGCCCGGCAGCGACCCGGTGATCACGCAGCTGCTGCGGATGTCCGGCACCACCAGCGACGTGGAGCGGTTCCCGCAGCACGTCGCCGACATCCGGGCGCTCGCCTCGCCGCAGGGCGCGACGGTGGAGTTCACCTCCGGCGGCACCTACGACATCCACGCCACTCCCGCGGCGACCGGCGCGCCGCAGGTGTGGCTGCTGGGCTCCAGTGACTATTCGGCGCAGCTGGCGGCGGCATCCGGCCTGCCGTACGTGTTCGCGAACCACTTCTCCGGCGAGGGGCTCGAACGCGCCCTCGCGCTGTACCGGGAGCAGTACCGACCGTCCGAGGAGCACCCCGAGCCGGTGACGTTCCTCACCGCGAACGTGGTCGCCGCCGAGACGGAGGAAGAGGCGCGTGCCCGTGCGCTGCCCCAGGTGCGCACGATGGCCCGGCTGCGCGGCGGACTCCCGCTGCGGGCCCTCGAAACCGTCGAGCAGGCGGCCGAGGCGGAGGCGACCGACCGCCTCGCGGCGCCGGTGATCGAGAAGATGAGCGAACGCTGGTTCATCGGCACCGGCCCCGACGTGCGCTCCCGGCTGGAGGCGTTCGCGGCCGCGCACGGCGTCGACGAGGTGATGATCTCTCCGGTCGCCGGCTCCTTCGACGCCGAGCCGCTGGATGCCACCCCCGGCCGCACCCGGACGGTCGAGCTCCTGGCGGGCTGAGCTTACACCTCGGGTTCGCCGGAGAGGATGCCGCGCAGCCAGTCGCGGGCCTCGACGAACACGTCGTCGGAGTACCGCTGCGGGTAGCGCACGATCGCGCGGTCGGCGCGCGGGTAGCTGCCGAGGAACGTGACCTTCGGGCTGAATCGGCGAAGGCCGAGGAGTGCGTCGGCCATGCGCTCGTCGCGCACGTGCCCGTCCGCGTCGACGACGAACCGGTAGCGGCCGAGCTCGTCGCCGATGGGGCGCGAGGCGAGCAGCGACAGGTTGATCCCGCGCGTCGCGAACTGCTCGAGCATGTCCAGCAGCGCGCCCGGGTGGTCTTCGGGGAGCTCGACGATCAGCGACGTCTTGTCGGCACCGGTGGGCGACTGCGGCGGAGCGGACTTGCTGACCAGCACGAAGCGGGTGACCGCGTTCGGGTTGTCGCCGATGTCCTCTGCGAGCAGCTCCAGCTCGTGGTGGTCGAGGATGCCGGGCGGGGCGATCGCGGCATCCGCGTCGCTCGTGCCGTCCAGGATGCCGAGGGCGGATGCCACGTTGCTGGCCGCCGGCACGTGCGCGTGCGCGGGGAGGTTCGCACCGAGCCACTGCAGGCACTGCGCGTACGCGACCGGGTGCGCGGCGATGAGCGACACGTCCTCGAGACGGGTGCCGGGCTTGGCGACCAGCACGAACGACACCGGAACCAGGTACTCGCCGACGATCCGCAGGCCCGGCACGGTGGCCAGGGCATCCTGCGCGGTGGACACGCCCCCGTCGACGGAGTTCTCGATCGCGATCATCGCGGCATCCGACCGGCCCGCGGTGACGTCGGCGAGCGCCTCGGCGACGTTGCGCACCGAGTGCCAGATCTGCCCCCGGGCTTCGGGGACCTGCGCGAGCGCGGCTTCGGTGAAGGTTCCGGCGGGGCCGAGGTAGCTGTAGGTCCGTCGGGCTTCCGCGTCCCAGATGTCGCTCGTCACCCGCCAAGCCTAGCGGCGGCATCCGCAAGCCAATCTATAAGTCCTGTTATATTAGCCCTGTGACATCTGCTGATCCCACCTCCCGCCCCCGCTCGGTCGACGAGCTCCCCAATTTCTGGCGGGGCCTCACGACCCTTCGGACGCGCATGAACGACAGCCTCGTCGACCTGTACCGCGAGCTCGGCATCGGCGTGAATCCGCGGTTCAGCATGGCGATCATGTTCCTCGCCGACGGGGATGCCTCGATCCGCTCCCTCGCCGAGCGCTGCGGGGTCACGCACTCCGCGATGAGCCAGTCGGTCACCGCGATGCGCACCGCAGGCCTCGTCACCACCGCGCCGGGTTCGGATGCCCGCGAACGCATCGTCTCGCTCACCGACGCCGGCACCCGCCTCGCACCGCTGCTCTGGGCGGAGTGGTACGCCACCGAGGCGGCCGCGGCCGAGCTGGATGCCGAACTCACCGAGTCGCTTGCGGCCTTCGTGCGCGCAGCCGACGCCGCCCTCGACCGCGAGTCCTTCGCCGATCGCGTGCGCCGCCATCTGGACGCCGATCCCGCGACGATCCGATGAAGGCCCTGCGCGGCCACCTCGTCGACCTCGGCCCCCTGCGCCGCAGCCGGGAGTTCCGGCACTACTGGATCGGCACCGCAGTGTCGGGGTTCGGCGGCAGCATGACGTCGTTCGCGCTGCTCTACGCCGTCTGGGACGTCTCGCGCTCGGCAGTCCTGGTCGGACTCACCGGCGTGGTCCAGGCGATCCCGCTCGTGGTGTTCGCCCTCATCGGCGGGCACCTCGCCGACACCCGCAACCGGCGCACCCTGCTGATCTGGGCGCGCTCGGGCCAGCTGGCCGTGAGCGCCGTCGCCGCCGCCCTCGTGATCACCGGCCATCACAGCATCCCGATCCTCTACGCCGTCATCGCCGCCGGCGCCGCCCTGTCGAGCCTGTCCGCCCCGGTGGCGCAGACCGTGCCGCCGATGCTGCTCGCCGGCTCCGACCTCGCCGCCGGCCTCGCGATCACGAGGCTCTCCGGCCAGTTCGCGCTGCTGCTCGGTCCGGCGATCGGCGGCATCCTGGTGGCATCCGTCGGCGTCGGCGCCTGCCTCGTGGTGGATGTCGCGACCTTCGGCGCAGCCCTGTGGGGCATCCGGGCCCTGCCGAACCGACCCCCGGCCCGCGTACGGACGGATGCCGCCACCCCGGCCGGCGAACTGCTCGCCGGCCTGCGGTTCGTGGTGCGCACCCCGGTGATCCTGGGTGCGTTCCTCGTGGATGTCTGCGCCATGGTGCTGGCGCTTCCGGCCGCTCTCTTCCCCGTGATCAATGCGGAACGATTCGGCGGGTCGCCGCTCACCCTCGGGCTCATGCTGCCGGCGATCGGGCTGGGCGGCATCCTCGCCGGGCTGTTCTCCGGCCGCATCACCGCGGCCGCGCGCCAGGGCCGGATCATGCTGATCTCCTGCGCCGCGTGGGGCGCCGCGACCGCGGCTTTCGGTCTCGCCGGCAGCCTGCCCCTGGCCCTGCTCGCCCTCGTGTTCGCCGGCGCCGCCGACACGTGCACGGTCGTCAGCCGAGGCACGATCGTGCAGACGGCCACCCCCGACGAACTGCGCGGACGCGTGTCGTCGCTGGACTTCCTGGTGGGCGCGGGCGGCCCCAGCATCGGCGACCTGCGCGCAGGCCTCGTGGCGGGGCTCACGTCCGGTGCGATCAGCTGTGTGATCGGCGGACTCGCGTGCGTGGCCGGCGCCGGCGCGATCGCCGGCACATCTGCGCGTCTTCGGCAGTGGCGGCTGACACCGGCGGCTCCGCGCGGCAGACTGGGGGCATGACCCGCGCCGGACAGCCTGCCGAAGCCAGCGACCTCATCGACATCGACGAGCTCATCAACGCGTACTACGACCGCAAGCCCGATCCTGCGGTCGCGGCTCAGCGGGTGGCGTTCGGCACGTCCGGCCACCGCGGCTCGAGCCTGTCGACGAGCTTCAACGAAGACCACATCCTCGCCACGACGCAGGCGATCGTGGAGTACCGCGCATCGCAGGGGATCACCGGTCCCCTGTTCCTCGGGCGCGACACGCACGGGCTGTCGCTGCCGGCCGAGCGCACCGCGGTCGAGGTGCTCGTCGCGAACGGCGTCGACGTGCGGCTCGACTCGCGCGAGTCGTGGGTGCCCACGCCGGCGCTCAGCCACGCGATCCTCACCTACAACCGCGGGCGCGCGGCCGACGACCCGGGCCGCTCGGACGGCATCGTCGTCACGCCCAGCCACAACCCGCCGCGCGACGGCGGGTTCAAGTACAACCCGCCGCACGGCGGACCCGCCGACACGGATGCCACCGGCTGGATCGCCGACCGCGCGAACGCGCTGATCGCGGCGGGCCTCGACGGCGTCAAGCGCACCCGGTTCGCCGACATCGACGCGGACGCCCTCGGGGAGTACGACTTCCGCGAGGGCTACGTGCGCGACCTCGAGAAAATCATCGACATCAATGCGATCCGCAACGCCGGGGTGCGCATCGGCGCCGACCCGCTGGGCGGGGCATCCGTCGAGTACTGGGCGCTCATCGGCGAGATGTACGGTCTCGACCTGACCGTCGTCAATCCCGACGTCGACCCGACGTGGCGGTTCATGACGCTCGACTGGGACGAGAAGATCCGCATGGACCCGTCGTCGCCGTCGGCGATGGCATCCCTCGTCGCGCGCCGCAGCGAGTACGACGTGCTCACCGGCAACGACGCCGACGCCGACCGCCACGGCATCGTCACCCCCGACGCCGGGCTGATGAACCCCAACCACTACCTCGCCGTCGCGATCGACTACCTCTATTCGCACCGGCCGGACTGGCCGCAGGATGCCGCGATCGGCAAGACCCTCGTCTCGTCGATGATCATCGACCGCGTCGCCGAATCGCTCGGCCGCCGGCTCCTGGAGGTGCCGGTCGGCTTCAAGTGGTTCGTGCCGGGACTCCTCGACGGCTCGGTCGCGTTCGGCGGCGAGGAGTCGGCCGGGGCATCCTTCCTGCGCAAGGACGGCACCGTCTGGACGACCGACAAGGACGGCATCCTGCTGTGCCTGCTGGCGTCCGAGATCATCGCGGTCACCGGCAAGACGCCCTCGCAGCGGTACGCCGAGCTCGAGAAGGAGTTCGGCGCGTCCGCGTACCAGCGGGTCGATGCGGCGGCGTCGCCCGCGCAGAAGGCGGCGCTCGGCAAGCTGTCGCCGGATGCCGTGACGGCCTCCGAACTGGCCGGCGAGACGATCACCGCGAAGCTGACGAACGCGCCGGGCAACGGCGCCGCGATCGGCGGCCTCAAGGTGCAGACCGAGAGCGCCTGGTTCGCCGCCCGCCCCTCCGGCACCGAGGACGTCTACAAGCTCTACGCCGAGTCCCTGCGCGGCCCCGACCACCTGAAGCAGGTGCAGGAGGAGGCCCGGGCGGTGGTCGCCGCCGCCCTCGAGGGCGCGTAGCCGCGCCGAAACAGGTCGTTGCCGCCGAGACAAGTGCACGAGGCACTCGTCTCGGCGGCAGCGCCTTGTTTCGGCGAGTCAGCCCGCGGCGGGATTCAGCTGGACCGTGTAGGTCTGCCTCGTCACGCCGTCGGCGGCGACGACCGTCACGACGACCTGCCGGCCGCTGCGGGTGGTGGTCACCGTGGCATCCTGATCCGTCGGCACCGCCACGACCGGGGTCGCGGCGCTCGGGGCGGAGACCGAGTACGCCGTCTTGCCGGCCGCGAACCCGGCGATCGGGGTGTTGGCGACGCGCAGCGCGGCAAGGGTCGCGACGTCCGCCGGCTTCCCGACCACTTCGTTCACTCCCACCTCGGAGATCTTCGTGTAGAAGTTCAGCCCGAGGACCAGGCGGATCGCCGTGGTGGTGACGGGCGTGAACGGGATGCTCGTGGTCGTGTCGACCGCGAGGCCGGATGCCGCGCCGGCCGACGTGTCGACCCAGGCGCCGTTCGCGTCCTTGTACTGGACCGTCACGGTCAGCGGTGCCCGTTCGGTGGGTGTGACATCCACCGAGCTGACGACGCGGCTGCCGCCGAGCGAGTACGTGAGCGTGTCGGAGCTCATCCCGCTGCTGCGCCAGTCCGACCAGTAGTTCGAGGTGCTCACGACTCCGTCGCAGGTGCGGGATGCCGCGTACGACCCCTCGGTGTATCCGGCCGTCACCGACACCGGGGACTTCGCTCCGCAGAGGTTGCTCGACCCGCCGGACGGCACCACGATCACGTTCAGCCGCGCCGCCACCGGCGCACCCCCGGACGTGTTCGAGGCGACGGTTCCCGTCACCGGGAAAACACCCTTCGCCTGGAACGCGGCGTCGGTCGCACCGCTCCAGTCCCACGTCACCGGAGCGCTGAAGGTCGCGTCGGACACGTCGCCGATGCGGGCCTGCACGGTGCTCGGCGCCTGCGCCTCGACGGCTGCGAGCGAGGTGCCGGCGGTCACGGTGACCGATGCCGGGTCGCTGACCGTGTACGGGCCGACCACCACGGTCGCCGACACGGTCAGGGCGTTGCCGAACACGTCGGTCGCGGTGCCGGACACCGTGGTCGATCCCGCCTTCTTCCATCCGCTGCCGGGCAGCTGCCAGGCCACGGCGACCGGTGACCCGGTCCCCCACGCGTAGGTGGGCGTGACGGTCGTCGGCATCACCGGGGCGACGCCGACGGGCGTGGCGATCACCGGCCGCACGGCACCGGTCGCGATCGTCGAGTCGATCGACCACGCCTGGTTCGTTCCGCCGTTGGACCCGTAGACGCCCACGCCGGCGCCGCTCGTCGTCGACTGTCCGTTGACGTCGAGGGCGAGCGCCAGCGCCTTGTTCACGAGCGAGTACGTCTTCCCGTCCGTCGTCTGCAGCACCCAGAGCGAGCTCGGGTCGGCCGACGCGTCGGCGAGGGATGCCGTGCGCACCGCCGTGCCGCTGCTCGTGGCAGCCAGCACCCCGCCGCTCGGGGTGGTCAGCACGTACTGCTTCGTGGCGGGCGCCGCCGCGTCGTCGACCCGGTGGAAGGTCCACTTCTGCGCGGTGGCCGCGGCCGCGGTGGTCGCGGGCGTCGTGATGGTGGTGGCGGCGCCGGTGGATGCCGCGGAGGCATCCGTCAGGGCGAGTCCGGACTGCACTCCGCGCAGCCGGTACGTGCCGCCGTCGGTCACCCCGACGTTCGCCGCCGTGCCCGAGACGCCGTTCACGACGATCGTGGTCACCGACTGCGCCGGCACCGTGAGGGTCACCGAGCGGGATGCCGCATCCACCGGGACCGGCTTCTGCGCCACCACGCCGGTCGCCGTGATGTCGGCGATGGTCCCGTCGGATCCGGCGGCGGGAGCGGTGGTCTGGTACGCCGTCGCCGTCGCCCCGGCCGCGATCGCGCCGAACTTCGACAGGTCGACGGTCACGGTCTGCGCGGAGCTGCCGGTGTTCGTGTGCACGAGCGTCGCCGAGGTGCCGTCCTCACCGAGCGCCGCGGTGGACGCGGAGTCCGTCGTCGGGATCAGCCGGTCACCCGGGCGGATGAAGTTCGTGTAGTTGCGCATCACGTTGAACTTGCTGTTCACCTTGACGCCGCACTCCGCGACCCCCTGCGTCGAGCCGCCGTTGGCGGCCACGCGCTTGGCGGACAGGAACGCCACCGGGTCGCCGTTCGGCGCGGCCGGTGTGCTGCCCAGAGCCTTGTCCGTGACGGTGTCGTAGTACTGGCAGTCGAAGTCGACGAAGACCTCGCCCCAGTTCAGTCCCTCGGTGACCTGCATGTTGTAGTAGTTCTCCACCGGCTGCCAGAGCACCCATGCGGTGGGCCTCAGCCCGTTGAGGTCGCCGGTGATCTGCCCGGCGAAGCCCAGCGCGTTGGTCATCGACGAGGGGTTGAATCCGGTCGCCCAGCTGCCTTCGACCTCGCTCATCCACAGCGGCTTGTCGGCGCTGGCCGCGTTGTCGCGCACCTGCAGGCGGGCCGAGGTGCCGTAGGCGTGGGTGTTCATCTGCGCGACCGCCGCCCGGGTGGTCGTCGGGAAGGAGTTCCAGTCGGTGACGAACAGCGACGTGTTGGTCTCGTCCATCGCCGAGACCTTGGAGTCCGAGCCGGCATCCTGCAGCGCCTGGTGCAGGTCGTCGATGACCGCCGCCTGCTGGGCGGGGCCGACGTGCATGCCCTCCTGCCCGCCGGGCTTCGGCGCGCCGTTCACGAGCGTCGTGCCCCAGTAGTTCGTGTTGGGCTCGTTGAGGGGCTCGACGGTCTGGAAGGTCACTCCGTACTGCTGCTCGAGGTGCTTCGTGACGGTCGCGAGGTACTCGGCGTACTTCTGCTGCGCGGCCGTGGACAGCTGCTGCGCGGTCGAGTTCAAGCCGCCCGAGACGTAGCCCGATTCGGTCATGAACCACGGGGCCGAGTTCGCGAACGCCTCGAGCCCGGTGAGGTCGGGATCCTGGGCCAGCTTGCCGAGCCACCAGCGCTGGGCGGCATCCTGATTCCAGTCGTAGTAGGCGTCGTTGGTCGGCTCGAACTTCGCGAGGATCTGCGCCTTGTTCGCGAGCGTGGTGGATGCCCCGCCGTAGAGATCGCTCGATCCGGTGGCGTCGGGCTTCCAGAATCCCGGGACCGCTCCGCCGGCGCGCAGGTAGTCGGGCACGTCGGTCGCGTTGCCGCCGCCGATGTTGTACCGCGCGATCGTGAGGTTCATGCCGTCCTGGCCGAACAGCAGGTCGTAGAGCTGGTTCTTGAGGGCGTCCGGATAGTTGCCGGTCGCGTTCGCGAACCACGCGAGCGACGTGCCCCAGCCCTGGAACGGGCCCGAGGCATCCCACGGATCGGGCGTGATGGTCAACCCGTTCGCGGATGCCGTCGTCGTCGCGGCGGTCGCGACCGGCGTGTCCGCTGCCGCCGCCGGCAGGGCGGCGGCCATGCCGAGCACGGCGACCGAGCAACCCGCCACCCAGCCGAGCACGCGCCGCACCGGCGCCCGCCCGATCACCTCGTTCCGCGGCTTCCCGCCGCTCGGATTCCTGTGTCGTCTCGTCGACCTCATCATCGTCCCTTCCCGGCACCCACATCCCTGTGGGCGCGACGAACAGCGCCGCCGCGCGGCGCTGTTCGATTGATGTTTACGCAAACATTTGCGAACGAGGTCAGAGTAGGGCCCGCGTCGAGCGCCTGTCAACAGGTGATCAGCGGGCCCGGCCGCTGCTCTCGCGGACGACGAGCTCGGTCGGGATCAGCCCGACCGCACCGGGACGCTCCCCCTCGATGCTGGCCAGCAGCGATCGCCAGGCGGCGACGCCGACCTGGTCGAAGTGCTGGCGCACCGTGGTGAGCGCGGGCCAGAAACTGGCCGCCTCGGGCATGTCGTCGAACCCCACGACGCTGATGTCGTGCGGCACGCTTCGACCTGCCTGGTGCAGCGCGCGGAGCACGCCGAGCGCCATCTGGTCGTTCGCGGCGAACACCGCGGTCACCCCGGGCGTGGCCGCCAGCCGCTCCCCCGCCGCATGTCCGGACTCCGCCGACCAGTCGCCGGTGATCGGCTCCGGCACCGCGGCCCCGTGCTCGATGAGGGTCCGTCGCCAGGATTCCCGCCGACGCTGAGCCGAGAACGACTCGTGCGGGCCGGTCACGTGCCAGACGGTCTCGTGCCCCAGCCCCAGCAGGTGCTCCGTGGCCAGGCGCGCACCCTGGGCCTGGTCGGTGTCGACGACGGGCAGGTCGTAGTGGGCGCTCGAGTCGAGCACGACCACCGGCATCCCGGTCGGCAGCTCCACGTCGGACTCGTTCAGGCGGTGCGCCTCGATGAGGATGATGATGCCGTCGACCGCCTGCTCGCTCAGGCGGGCGAACGCACCGGAGACGCTGGACTGCGTCGCGGCGTCGAGCGGGATGAGCGTCAGCGAGTAGCCCGCCGTCGTCGCCTCCGAGGCGATCGCCTCGAGGGTGCGCATGTTGCCGTACGTGGACAGCGAGAACATGATCACGCCGATGTTGCGGAATCTGCCGGACTTCAGCGCCCGTGCCGCGCCGTTGGGACGATAGCCGAGGCGCTGCATCGCCTCGACGACGCGCTCGCGGGTCTCGGCGCGGACGACGTCCTTGCCGGTCGCGACGCGCGAGACGGTCTGGGCCGAGACGCCGGCCTCCCGCGCGACGTCGTTGATCGACGGCTCGCGTCGCGATGGGGTCGAGGTCATCGGCCGGTCCTCCCACGTCGGAGTGAACAATGTTTACGTTGACATGGTAGCCCGGTGTCACGTATGTTTGCGTAAACAGTCCGCGGGTCACCGCAGACATGACCAAGCAGAGGCACCGTCGATGTCGACATCCACAGCACCCCGCATCCCCGCGCCGGGCATGCGCCGAAGCGACCGCCGCGACTGGCGCGGGTGGGCGTTCGTCGGCCCGTTCATGATCGTGTTCGCGCTCGTGTTCCTGGCCCCGCTCGCCTACGCCGTCTACCTCAGCCTGTTCCGTGAGCAGCTCATCGGCGGCAACGCCTTCGTCGGGTTCGCGAACTACGCGCAGGCGCTCACCGACCCGCAGTTCTGGGAGGCGTTCGGGCGCGTCCTCGTGTTCCTGGTGATCCAGGTGCCGATCATGCTCATCCTCGCCCTCGGCGCCGCGCTCGGGATCGACAGCGCGCGGCTGCGCGGGGCGTCCTTCTTCCGCATCACGCTCTTTCTGCCGTACGCGGTGCCCGCCGTCGTCGCGGTGCTGATGTGGGGCTACATCTACGGCGACCAGTTCGGCCTCACCGCGAACATCAACCAGCTCGTCGGCTTCGAGCTGATCACCCCGTTCGCCAAGAACTGGATGCTCGTCTCGATCGGCAACATCGTCACGTGGGAGTTCGTCGGCTACAACATGCTGATCTTCTACTCGTCGCTGAAGACCATCCCCACCGAGCTGTACGAGGCGGCATCCATCGACGGCGCGGGCGCCTGGCGCACCGTCTTCTCGATCAAGATCCCCGCGCTGCGCGGCGCGATCGTGATCGCCACGATCTTCTCGATCATCGGCAGCTTCCAGCTGTTCAACGAGCCGAACATCCTGCGTCCGCTCGCCCCCAACGTGATCACGACCTTCTACACACCCAACATGTACGCATACAACCTGTCGTTCGCCGGCCAGCAGTTCAACTACGCCGCCACGGTCGCGATCATCATGGGCATCGTCACCGCCGTCATCGCCTACGTCGTGCAGCTGCGCGGCTCTCGTGCGGAGGTGCGCTGACATGGCCGCACCCACCCTGGTCCGCGACGACCGCGGCAGCATCCAGGACCGCGGGATCCGCGACGCCCGCCGTCGCAGCACGAACCCGCTCCGCCCGCGATCCTCCAAGATCCTGCTCGTGCTCATGGTGCTGTACGCCCTGTACACCCTGGTGCCGCTCGCCTGGCTCGTCATCAACTCGACCAAGACGCAGCAGGGCCTGTTCTCGAGCTTCGGACTGTGGTTCAGCGGCAGGAACGCGTTCTGGGACAACCTCGTGTCGACCCTGACCTACGACGACGGCATCTTCCTGCGCTGGTTCGGCAACACGCTGCTGTACGTCGTGATCGGAGCCGGCGGAGCGACGCTGCTCGCCACCCTCGCCGGCTACGGCCTCGCGAAGTACCGCTTCCCGGGACGCCGCGCGGTCTTCGCGATCGTGCTCGGCGCGGTCGCCGTGCCGGGCACCGCCCTGGCCGTCCCCACTTTCCTGCTGTTCAGCCAGCTGGGGCTCACGAACACGCCGTGGGCCGTCATCATCCCCTCGCTCATCAGCCCGTTCGGGCTGTACCTGATCTGGGTCTACGCGGCCGACTCCGTCCCCACAGAGCTGCTCGAAGCGGCACGCATGGACGGCGCCGGAGAGTTCCGCACCTTCTTCACGATCTCGATCCGCCTGCTCGTTCCCGGCATCGTCACGGTGCTGCTGTTCACGGTCGTCGCCACCTGGAACAACTACTTCCTGCCGCTCATCATGCTGAGCGACCCGAAGTGGTACCCGCTCACCGTCGGGCTCAACCAGTGGGCCGCGCAGGCGCAGGGCGCCGGCGCCCAGCCGATCTACAACCTCGTGATCATGGGGTCCCTCCTCACGATCATCCCCATCGTCATCGCGTTCCTCCTGCTGCAGCGGTTCTGGCAGTCGGGACTGAGCGCGGGAAGCGTCAAGCAGTGACCCGGGCGCTGCCCCCGACGACCCCCCACCCGGCCGGTCCGCATCCGCGGGCCGGGTCATGCGAAAGGACACAGCAATGAAGCACCTGTCAGGAGCATCCCGACGCGCCGCGGCGCTCGTCGCGCTCGGAACCGCCGCCGCCCTCACCCTCGCCGGATGCTCCGGCTCGTCCGCCGGCAGCACCGGCGCGGCCCCGAGCGCCGGCGGCCTGGACTCCGTGAAGGCGGCCCTCGAGAAGGGCGGCGAGATCACGTACTGGACGTGGACCCCGTCGGCCAAGGCCCAGGTCGCCGCGTTCGAGAAGGCGTATCCGAAGGTCAAGGTGAACCTCGTCAACGCCGGCACCGGCAACGACGAGTACACCAAGCTGCAGAACGCCATCAAGGCAGGATCCGGCGCTCCCGACGTCGTGCAGGTCGAGTACTACGCCTTCCCGCAGTTCGAGCTCAGCAACGCGCTGGCCGACCTGTCGCCGTACGGCTTCAGCGGGCTCAAGTCCGACTACACCCCGTCGACGTGGGGCTCGGTGACCTCGGGAGGCAAGATCTACGGCCTCCCGCAGGACTCCGGCCCGATGGCGCTGTTCTACAACAAGGCGGTGTTCGACAAGTACAAGCTCACGGTGCCGACCACCTGGGACGAGTACATCGCCGACGCCGAGAAGCTCCACGCGGCCGACCCGAAGAAGTACATCACCAACGACATCGGCGACGCGGGCTTCACCACCAGCATGATCTGGCAGGCGGGCGGGCATCCCTTCACGACCGACGGCACGAAGATCACCGTGAACCTGCAGGACGCCGGCTCGAAGAAGTGGGCCGACACCTGGAACAAGCTCACCACCAAGGGCCTCGTCGCCCCCACCGCCAGCTGGAGCGACGAGTGGTTCACCGGCCTCGGCAACGGCAGCATCGCGACCCTCGTGACCGGCGCCTGGATGCCGGGCAACCTCGAGTCGGGTGCTCCCGCCGGCAAGGGCGACTGGCGTGTCGCCCCGATGCCGACGTACGACGGCCAGCCGGCATCCGCCGAGAACGGCGGCGGCGGCCAGGCGGTCACCAAGCAGAGCAAGAATCCCGAGCTCGCGGCCGGGTTCCTCTGGTGGCTGAACAACTCGGACGAGAGCATCTCGACGTTCCTCGCCTCGGGCGGCTTCCCGTCGACCACCAAGCAGCTGGCATCCTCGGAGTTCCTCGGCGCCACGCCCGAGTACTTCGGCGGCCAGAAGATCAACGAGGTCCTCGCCAAGGCGGCCACGAACGTCGTCACGGGCTGGCAGTACCTGCCGTTCCAGGTGTACGGCAACAGCATCTACGGCGACACCGTCGGTCAGTCCTACGCGAACAAGACCGACCTGAACGCCGGGCTGCAGAAGTGGCAGGACGCCCTGGTCCAGTACGGGAACGCACAGGGCTTCAGCGTCAACAAGTGATCCTGCGGGGGCGGATGCACCGGCATCCGCCCCCGCCTCGAACAGAAGGCATCCGTGAGCACCTTCACGATCGGCGAGACCGACTTCCTGCTGGACGGGCATCCGCACCGCATCCTGTCCGGCGCCCTGCACTACTTCCGCGTGCACCCCGATGACTGGGCGGACCGCATCCGCAAGGCGCGGCTGCTGGGCCTCAACACGATCGAGACCTACGTCGCGTGGAACGCGCACGAGCCGGTCCGCGGGGAGTGGAATGCGACGGGCGGGAACGACCTCGGCCGGTTCCTCGACCTCGTCGCCGCCGAAGGGATGCACGCGATCGTGCGCCCCGGGCCGTACATCTGCGCGGAGTGGCACAACGGCGGACTGCCGGTCTGGCTCACCGCCGACGACGAACTGTGCCTGCGCACCTCGGATCCGCGCTACGTCGCCGAGGTCACCGCGTATCTGCGACGCGTGTACGACATCGTCCGCCCCCGGCAGCTCGACCAGGGCGGCCCGGTGATCCTCGTGCAGATCGAGAACGAGTACGGGGCCTACGGGTCCGACAGCCGCTACCTGGAGCTGCTGATGGACTCGACGCGGGATGCCGGCATCACGGTGCCGCTCACGACCGTCGACCAGCCCGAGCCCGGGATGCTGCGCGACGGCAGCCTGCCCGGCCTGCACGCCACCGGGTCGTTCGGCTCACACGTCGGCGAGCGCCTGGCCACGCTGCGCGAGCATCAGCGCACCGGACCGCTGATGTGCTCCGAGTTCTGGGACGGCTGGTTCGACTGGTGGGGCGGACTGCACCACACGACGAGCGCAGCCGACTCCGCGCGGGAACTCGACGCGCTCCTGGCCGCCGGGGCATCCGTGAACCTCTACATGGTGCACGGCGGCACGAACGCCGGGCTGACGAACGGCGCCAACCACAAGGGCCGCTACCTGCCGATCACGACGTCGTACGACTACGACGCCCCGCTCGACGAGGCCGGCGACCCCACCGAGAAGTACTGGGCGTTCCGCGACGTCATCGCGCGCTATGCCCCGGTTCCCGACGAGGTGCCGGCGCCGGCCACCGAGCGTCCCGCGTTCACGGTGCCGCTCACGCCCACCGCGGTGACCGTGTCGGATGCCGCGGTGCCGGTGGGCGCGGTGACCGACGAACCCCCGACCTTCGACGAGCTCGGCATCCCGAGCGGGCTGCTGCTGCACAGCGCTGTGCTCCGTCGTGCGGATCTGCCGGGCGGCGGGACGCTCGCGGTCGGCGAGGTCCGCGACCACGCCTGGGTGTCGGTCGACGGGATGCGGGTGGGCGAGCTGTCGCGGATCCGCGGCGAGCGGGCGCTGGCGGTGCCGGCGGGCGAGCGGATCGAGCTGCTCGTCGAAGAGCAGGGACGCGTGAACTACGGCCCCCGCATCGGCGAGCGCAAGGGCCTCGTCGACGGCGTCCGTCTCGACGGCGCCGCGGTGACGGGCTGGACGACCGCCCGCATCGACCTGGCCGCTTTCGCCGACCTCGTGTCAGCGGCGCCGACCGCCGATCCCGTCCGCGAGGCGTCGTTCTCCGGACCGGTGGGATTGCGCGCCGAGTTCGCGCTGGATGCGGCATCCGACCTGTTCCTGGACACTGACGGCTGGGGCAAGGGCTTCGCGTTCGTCAACGGGTTCCTGCTCGGCCGCTACTGGTCCAACGGCCCGCAGCGCACGCTCTTCGTCCCCCGCCCGGCCACGCGCCCCGGCACCAACACGCTGGTCGTCCTGGAGCTGTCCTCGATGACGGCTCCCCGCGCCCGCTTCCTCCCCTGCGCCCACCTCGGCCCCCACGAGGAGTAGCCGAGCGGCGGCAAGGCCCCGCCCGCCGTGCTCAGGTGCTCAGGTGCCAACTTCGGTGGGTTTCAACACGTGGAAGTTGGCATCGAACAAGGCGCGGGCTGGATGCCCCGGCGGTCGGTCAGCGTGCGGCGGGGGCCGTCGAGGACCGCACGACGAGGCTCGTCGGCAGGATGTCGGATGCCCCGGGGGCGCCGGACTCGATGCCGTGCACCAGCGCCTCGACGGCCCGCTCGCCGAGCGCGTCGAAGTCCTGCCGCACGGTGGTCAGCGGCGGCCGGAAGTCGGCGGCATCCGCGATGTCGTCGAAGCCGACGACGCTGACCGCGCCCGGCACGTCGCGCCCCTCGCCGGCGAGCGCGCGCAGCGCGCCGAGGGCCATCTGATCGTTCGCCGCGAACAGGGCCGTGGCCTGGGGCGGCAGGGCGAGCGTCGCGATATGGCCGGAAGCCGCGGTCCAGTCGCCGCGCAGCACCGGCGGGGCGGGGACGGATGCCGCGGCCAGCGCCTCGCGCCAGCCGCGCTCCCGCTCCGCCGCGGCGAAGGAGCCGGCCGGCCCGGCGAGGTGGTGCACGGTGGGATGCCCGAGCTCGAGCAGGTGCCGCACGGCGGCGGCTGCTCCCCCGGCATGGTCGGTGTGCAGCGTCGCGTGGCGGCCGGCGCTGCCCGCGGCATCCACGATGAGCAGCGGAATGTCGTCGGGCAGCTCGGTCGCCGCGGTGAGCGCGGTCGCCTCGTTCAGGATGACGGCGCCGTCGACCTCCTGATCGCGCAGGCGCGCGAACGCACCCTGCAGGTCGCCGGCGGCGGTCACCGTGACGACGACGAGAGCGTAGCCGCGGACGGCGGCGGCATCCGCGACGGCCTGCAGCATCCGCGAGTTGCCGACCGATGCCAGGGTCGACACCATGAGCCCCAGCGTCTGCGTGCGCCCGGTACGCAGAGCCCGCGCAGCCCGGTGGGGGCGGTAGCCGAGCTGCGCCATCGCCGCGCGCACGCGGTCGCGGGTGGCCGGGTCCACGCGCGGGCTGTCGTTGGCGACGCGCGACACGGTCTGTCCGGAGACGCCCGCGAGATGGGCCACATCCGCCATCGAGACGCGGCGCGGCAGGGCCGTGGTGTCACGGATGGTCTGTTCGTCGCGGGGCATCCGACCTCCTGGTGTTGACGTCAACATACCGCACGCGGTACCGTGTTGACGTGAACATGCCTGAAACCGCCGCGAGCGCGCCGGTCACTCTCGGCGCCGGCGTCGTCCGTCGCACGGCGTCGCTGGCCGACGGCCGCGAGTTGCTCTACTACGACGACCCCGGCACGACCCTCGGACCCGACCGCGCCGTGGACGCCCGCGCGCTCGACCCCCGGCCCGACACCGCGACGATGCGCCTCGACGTGCTCACCGGCGACTGGATCTCGGTCGCCGCCGCCCGTCAGAACCGGGCGTTCCTGCCGCCCGCCGAACTCGACCCGCTCGCCCCGCAGACCCCTGCGAACCCGAGCGAGATCCCCGCGCTCTACGACGTGGCGGTGTTCGAGAACCGCTCCCCGTCGTTCGGACCGGCCCTTGCGACCGACGCCTTCGACGCACCGCGCGGACTCGACGACCTCGCCACCCTCGGGCTCGGGCGCACGCGCACCTCCGTCGGCCGGTGCGAGGTGGTCTGCTTCAGCCCCGACACGCAGGGGTCGTTCGGCACCCAGACCGAGACCCGCGCGCGCACCGTCATCGAGGCGTGGGCCGACCGCACCGCCGCCCTGTCGGCCCTCCCCGGCGTGCAGCAGGTGTTCCCGTTCGAGAATCGTGGCGAGGCGATCGGCGTCACCCTCGGCCACCCGCACGGTCAGATCTACGCGTACCCGTACGTCACGCCGCGCACCACCCGCCTGCTGGAGAGCATCGAGCGCACCGGCACCGACCTCTTCGACCGCATCCTCGAATTCGAGCACGCGTCGTCGCGGGTCGTGCTGCAGGGTGAGCACTGGACGGCGTTCGTGCCGTTCGCCGCGCACTGGCCGCTCGAAGTCCACCTGGTGCCGCACCGCCACGCCGCCGACTTCGCCGAGACGACCGGCCCCGAGCGCGACGAACTCGCCTCGCTGTACCTGCGACTCCTTCGCGGAGTGGATGCCGTCTACGACTCCCCCACCCCGTACATCGCCGCCTGGCACCAGGCTCCGGTGAACGTCGGCCGCGACGGCGCCCGCCTGCACCTGCAGCTGACGAGCCCGCGCCGCGCCGCCGACCGGCTGAAGTTCCTCGCCGGCTCCGAGGCCGCGATGGGCGCCTGGATCGGGGACGTGCCGCCCGAGCAGGCCGCCGAGCGCCTGCGCGATGCGATCGCGGAGCTTCCCGCATGAGCACGACCGACGACGCCCAGGCACTGCTCGCCCGGCTGACCGACGACGGCGGCCCCGCCGGGACCTGGTCGGCGCCCGGCCGTGCCAACCTCATCGGCGAGCACACCGACTACAACGACGGCTTCGCGCTGCCGTTCGCGATCGACCGACGCACCGTGGCCGCCGTGCACGTGCGCGACGACGCCCGGATCCGCGTCGCGTCGACCTTCGCCGACGGCGACCCGGTCGAGATCGCGATCGCCGACCTCGACGAGCTCTTCGCCACCGACCCCGCCGCCCGAGACCTCCCCGCCTGGGCCGGCTACCCGCTCGGCGTCGCGTGGGCGCTGCAGCGCTCCGCCGCCGTCACGCCCGTCGGCGTCGACATCGCCCTCGCCTCCGACGTGCCGGTCGGGTCGGGGCTGTCCTCGTCTGCCGCGATCGAGGGCGCCGTGGCATCCGCCCTGAACGACGTCTGGCGGGCGGGTCTCTCGCCGGTGCGGCTCGCCCAGGTCGGACGCCTCGCCGAGAACGAGGCCGTCGGCGCGCCCACCGGGATCATGGATCAGATGGCGTCCTTCCTCGGCGAGGAGGATGCCGCGATCCTGCTCGACTGCCGCACCCTCGACGCCCGTCCCACCCCGCTCGGCTTCGCGGCCGCCGGGCTGCAGGTGGTCGTGATCGACACGCGCGTGGAGCACGCCCACTCGACCGGCGGCTACGCCGACCGGCGGGCGGCGTGCGAGCGAGGCGCCACCGCGCTCGGAGTCGAGGCGCTCCGCGACGTGGGCGTCGCCGATCTGCCTCGCGCCGCGGAGCTGCTCGACGAGGTCACGTTCCGCCGCGTGCGGCACGTCGTCACCGAGAACCAGCGGGTGCTCGACACCGTCGCGGTGCTCGCCGAGCACGGGCCGCGCGCCATCGGCGACCTGCTCACGGCCTCGCACGTGTCGCTGCGCGACGACTTCGAAGTGTCCTGCCCGGAACTCGACGTCGCCGTCGAGGCAGCGCTGGCGGCGGGGGCAATCGGCGCCCGCATGACCGGCGGCGGATTCGGCGGCTGCGCCATCGCCCTCGTCGAGGCGTCCGGCGCGGCGGCGGTCGAGGATGCCGCGATCCGCGCGTTCGCGGCATCCGGATTCACCCCGCCGCGCGTGTTCGCCGTGCACCCGTCGGCGGGTGCGCACCCCGACCGTTCATCTCTCATCGATAGCGTGGAACCATGACGTGGCTTGTGACCGGCGGGGCCGGATACATCGGAGCACACATCGTCCGGGCGCTGGCGGATGCCGGCATCCCTCCGGTGGTGCTCGACGACCTCTCCAGCGGACGACGCGGGTTCGTGCCCGACGACGTCCCGTTCGTCGAGGCATCCATCCTCGACCGGGATGCCGTCGAGCAGACCCTGCGCGAGCACGACTGCGCCGGGGTCATCCACGTCGCCGGCTTCAAGTACGCCGGGGTGTCGGTGCGGCGCCCGCTGCACACCTACGCGCAGAACGTGGAGGGCACCCGGGTGGTGCTCGAGGCGATGGAGGCCGCAGGCGTCGCGAACCTGGTGTTCTCCTCGTCGGCCGCCGTCTACGGCACCCCGTCGGTGCCGCTCGTGACCGAAGACCTCCCGAAGAACCCGACGTCGCCGTACGGCGAGTCCAAGCTCATCGGCGAGTGGCTGATCCGGGATCAGGCCGTCGCGACCGCCGAGTCGGAGCATCCGCTGCGCCACACGTCGCTGCGCTACTTCAACGTCGTCGGGTCCGGCGACCCGTCGGTGTACGACGTGAGCCCGCACAACCTCTTTCCGATCGTGTTCGAGAAGCTGATCGCCGGCGAGACGCCCACGATCAACGGCGACGACTACGCCACGGAGGACGGCACCAACGTGCGCGACTACGTGCACGTCGCCGACATCGCCGCCGCGCATGTCGTCGCCGCCCAGCTCCTCGCCGCGGGCGAGCCGATCGAGGCGGCCTACAACCTGGGCTCGCAGAACGGGCTCAGCGTCAAGCAGATCATGGACGCCATGGCGCGGGTCACCGGCATCGACTTCACCCCGGCGATCGGTCCGCGCCGCCCCGGCGACCCGGACCGGATCGTCGCCACCGGCGACCTCGCCGCCCGCGACCTGGACTGGGCCAACCGCTACACGGTCGATGACATGGTCCGCACCGGCTGGGAGGCCCGCCAGGGCGTCTGACGGGCGTCGTCAGCCCAGACGGCCGCCGGACTCAGCCAGGTAGCACTCGGCGCACATCGACTCGTAGGTGACGCGCTCGGCGGTGAGCTGGTCGATCGCGACCTGGTCTCCGTCGAACACGAACCGCCCGCCGACGAGGCGCGCATTGAACAGCGCCTTTCGCCCGCAGCGGCAGATCGTCTTCAGCTCCTCGAGGCTGTGGGCCAGCTCCATCAGGCGCCGCGACCCCGGGAACGCCTGCGTCTGGAAATCGGTGCGGATGCCGTACGCGAGCACCGGGATGCCGTCGAGCACCACGATGCGCAGCAGGTCGTCCACCTGATCGCGCGTGAGGAACTGCGCTTCATCGATCAGCAAGCAGGCCACGTCCGCGCGCGTCGCGTCCGCGTCGGGCACCAGCGCATCGCGGGCCTGCTGCTGCACGCGGGCGCGGTGCTCGGCGAACAGCGCCCGGATGTCGGCCGTGGCATCCACCAGGAAGTCGACCTCACGGGTGACGCCGAGCCGGCTCGAGATGCGGTCGGCATCCTTCGTGTCGATCGTCGGCTTGGCCAGCAGCACGTGCTGTCCGCGCTCCTCGTAGTTGTACGCCGCCTGCAGCAGCGCGGTGGACTTGCCGGAGTTCATCGCGCCGTAGCGGAAGTACAGTTTTGCCACCCGGCGAGTTTAACGGCCGCGCCGCGGGGGCCGGGTCAGCGGGTCAGCGAGGGCTGCGAGAACGGCGCCGGTTCGGTGAGGTCGAGCACGTCCGCCGACGCCACCATCGTCTCGTGCGCCAGCTCGGGCTGCCCGTTGAGCTTCTGTCCGTACGTCGGGATGAGCTCGCTGATGGTGCTCTTCCAGCCCGGGAACTGCTCCGGGAAGCACTTCTCCATGAGCTCCAGCATGATCGGCACGGCGGTCGACGCGCCCGGCGAGGCGCCCAGCAGGCCGGCGATGGACCCGTCTTCGGCGTTGATCACCTCGGTGCCGAACTGCAGCTTGCCGCCGACCATCACCTGAGCGCGCTGGCCCGCCTGGAGCAGCTTCCAGTCGTCGTCCTTCGCGGTCGGGACGTACTCGCGCAGCGACTCCACCTTGCGGTGGTGGTTCTTGCTGAGTTCAGTGACGAGGTACTTGATCAGGTCGAAGTTCGTGAGCCCGACCTTCAGCATGCTGCCGAGGTTCGACGGGCGCACCTGGCGCACGATGTCCCACATCGACCCGTTCTTCAGGAACTTGGGGCTGAACGTCGCGAACGGGCCGAACAGGACCGACTCCTCGCCGTCGACCACGCGGGTGTCCAGGTGCGGCACCGACATCGGCGGGGCGCCGACGGATGCCTGCGAGTAGACCTTCGCCTTGTGCTGCGACACGATCTTCGGGTCGGACGTGTAGAGCCACTGTCCGCCGATCGGGAAGCACCCGTAGCCCTTGATCTCGGGGATGCCGGAGTTCTGCAGCAGACGCAGCGCCCAGCCGCCGGCGCCGACGAACACGAACTTCGCACGGATCTCGCCCGGGGCCTGGCCCACGGAGCGGCGGTACTTGACCCGCCAGGTGCCGTCGGAGAGCTGCTTGAGCGAGCGCACCTCGGTGTTGGTGCGCACGTCGGCGCCGCCCTTGCGGAGGTTCTCGACCAGCTGCACGGTGAGCGCGCCGAAGTCGACGTCGGTTCCGGTCTCGACGCGCGTGGCGGCGATCGGCTCGCCGGCCAGGCGCTTCTGGGTCAGCAGCGGCGCCCACTTGTTGATGACGCGGGAGTCCTCGGTGTACTCGATGCCGGCGAACAGCGGCTGCTGCTTGAGCACCTCGTACCGGCGACGCAGGAAGTCGACGTCCTTCTCACCGTGCACGAACGTCATGTGCGGGGTGGAGTTGATGAACGTCGTCGGCTCGTCGAGCACCCCGCGCTGCACCAGCGACGCCCAGAACTGGCGGCTGAGCTGGTACTGCTCGTTGATCGAGATCGCCTTGGCGGGGTCGAGCGCACCGCCGGGGCCCTCGGGCATGTAGTTCAGCTCGCACAGGGCGGAGTGGCCGGTCCCGGCGTTGTTCCACGCGTTCGAGCTCTCCTGCGCGACCTCCGGAAGGCGCTCGAAAAGCGCGATCTTCCAGTCCGGCTGCACCTCTTGCAGGAACGTTCCGAGGGTGGCGGACATGATGCCACCGCCGATGAGGAGTACGTCGACGTTTTCAGTCACGGGTCCATCCTAGGCTCGGCCGGAGGCACCCCGACCCGCCACCGCGGCCGGTGAGGGTGCCCCGACTGTACGCAGTGTCAGCGACGGATGCCGAACAGGAAGTACGCCGCCGGACCGATCCAGTTGACGAGGATCACCGGAACCCACGCGGCCTTCTTGCCGGTGACCTCGTCCGCCTCGCGGTGGGCGAGATCCCAGAACGCCAGGAAGGCGAACGTCAGCTGCAGGACGGTGAGGATCCCGAAACCGACGCGCTGCCCGGGGGTTCGGAGTTGCTTCTGCTGGTTCACGGACGTTCCTTTCGTCGGGATGCCGGCTCCCGCGGCCTCAGGCCGCGACGCGCTGTGCGAGCCGCTCGGCGACCAGCTCGGCGATCTGCACGGCGTTCAGCGCCGCGCCCTTGCGGAGGTTGTCGTTGCTGATGAACAGGACCAGGCCCTTGCCCTCGGGAGCGGACTGATCGGTGCGGATGCGGCCCACGTAGCTCGGGTCGTTGCCGGCGGCCTGCAGGGGCGTCGGGACCTCTTCGAGCACCACGCCGGGCGCCGACGCGAGGATGTCGCGGGCGCGGTCGGGCGTGATGTCGGAGGCGAACTCGGCGTGGATCGTCAGCGAGTGGCCGGTGAAGACGGGAACGCGCACGCAGGTGCCCGCGACCCGGAGGCCCGGCAGTTCGAGGATCTTGCGGCTCTCGTTGCGCAGCTTCTTCTCTTCGTCGGTCTCGTTGTCGCCGTCGTCGACGAGGTTGCCCGCGAGCGGGATCACGTCGAACGCGATCGGCGCGACGTACTTCTCGGGCTGCGGGAAGTCGACCGCGGAGCCGTCGTGCACGAGCGCGAGCGTGTTGTTCTGCGCGAGCACGCCCTCGACCTGGCCGAGGAGCTCCTGCGCCCCGGCGAGGCCGGAGCCGGAGACGGCCTGGTAGGTGCTGACGATGAGGCGCTCGAGCCCGGCAGCTGCGTGCAGCGGCTTCAGCACCGGCATCGCGGCCATCGTGGTGCAGTTCGGGTTCGCGATGATGCCCTTGGCGGCGTCGTCGATCACGTGCGGGTTGACCTCGCTCACCACGAGCGGAACCTCGGGGTCCATGCGCCAGGCGCTGGAGTTGTCGATGACGACGGCGCCGGCCTCGGCGAAGCGCGGCGCGTGGGCGCGGCTGCCGGTCGCGCCGGCCGAGAAGAGGGCGATCTGGATGCCGGCCGGGTCGGCGGTCGCGACATCCTCGACGAGGATCTCGTGGCCGCCGAATTCGATGGCACGGCCCGCGGAGCGGGCGGTCGAGAACAGACGCAGCTCCCCGATCGGGAAGCTCCGCTCGGCCAGAATCTCGCGCATGACCGTGCCGACCTGTCCGGTGGCGCCGACGATGGCGACGGAGTATCCAGAGTCAGAGATGCGGGTCATGGTGCCTCCACGGCTCGTTGCGGTTTGGCCCAGTTTACCGGCGCACATATACCCCGATCCCCATGTGTCGGCATCCCGCCCCGAGCCGCCGCCGAAAACAGGCGAATCGCCGAGAACAGCAGGATGCCGGCGGAATCGTCCTGTCCCCGGCGATCTTCCTGTTCTGGGGCGGTGGACCGGGCGCGGCGTGCGGCGACGAGGTCTCTGCTCAGTCGTCACGAAGCGCGCGGCACAGCGCCGAAGGTGACGAGCGAAGCGAGACGAAGCGACGGGCGCGGGATGCCGCAGGTCAGCGACCGGTGCCGGCGTAGACGACGGCTTCGGTGTCGCCGTCGAGTCCGTAGGCGGTGTGCACGACGCGGGCGGCCTCGGCGATGTCGTCGGCGCGCACCACGACCGAGATGCGGATCTCGGACGTCGAGATCATCTCGATGTTGATGCCCGCGGTCGACAGCGCCTCGAACAGGGTCGCGGAGACGCCCGAGTGGGTGCGCATGCCGGCGCCGACGACGGAGAGCTTGCCCACCTGGTCGTCGTGCACGAGGCTGAGGAAGCCGACCTCGGCCTGGTCGCCGGCCAGTGCCTTGAGCGCGGCCGCCGCATCGGTCTTGGGCAGCGTGAACGAGATGTCGGTGCGACCGGTGGTCGCCGCCGACACGTTCTGCACGATCATGTCGACGTTCGCACCGGACTTCGCGACGATCTTGAAGATCTCGGCGGCTTTGCCGGGAACGTCGGGAACGCCGATGACGGTGACCTTGGCCTGGCTGAGGTCGGTGGCCACACCGGCGACGACGGGCTCTTCCATGTGCTCTCCTTGGGCTGCGAGCTGCTCGCGACGGGCTTGGTTGAGCACCAGGGTGCCCTCGCTCGAACTGAATGTGGACCGGGCGTGGATGAGCACGCCGTGGCGGCGGGCGTACTCGACGGCCCGGATGTAGAGGACCTTCGCGCCGTTGGCGGCGAGCTCGAGCATCTCTTCGCTGGAGATGTGATCGAGCTTGTGCGCCTTGGGCACGACGCGCGGGTCGGCCGAGAAGATGCCGTCGACGTCGGAGTAGATCTCGCACACGTCGGCGTTCAGGGCGGCGGCGAGGGCGACGGCGGTGGTGTCGGATCCGCCGCGCCCGAGGGTGGTGATGTCGCGGGTGTCGCGGTTGAACCCCTGGAAGCCCGCGACGATCACGATGGCGCCCTCGTCGAGCGCTTCGCGCAGGCGCACCGGCGTGACGTCGACGATGCGCGCCGCGCCGTGGGTGGCATCCGTGATCATGCCGGCCTGGCTGCCGGTGAACGACCGCGCTTCGAAGCCCATCGAGTGGATCGCCATCGCCAGCAGCGCCATGGAGATGCGCTCCCCCGACGAGAGCAGCATGTCGAGCTCGCGCGGAGCCGGGATCGGCGCGACCTGGTCGGCGAGGTCGAGGAGTTCGTCGGTGGTGTCGCCCATCGCGCTGACCGCGACGACGACCTCGTGCCCGGCACGACGGGTGTCCACGATGCGCTTCGCGACGCGCTTGATGCTCGACGCGTCCGCGACGGACGATCCGCCGTACTTCTGCACGATCAATGCCACTGTGCGACTCCCGGGTTCGTGTGCGGCAGAGTGCCGCACCTCGATTCTACGGATGCCGCGGCATCCCGACCGCCCGATGACGCCCGGCGACGGCTCAGGAGGCGACGGGCGGGAGCTCGCTGTCGGCGAGCTCGGCGGGCGGCCTGGGCGCCCGGATCCTGCCGCCGGTCGCGGCCAGCCAGCAGCCGACCAGCACCAGCGGGAATCCGATCAGCAGCCCGGCGGTGATCGGCTCGCCGAGGATGACGGCGCCGAGGGCGAGTGCGACCACCGGGTTGACGTAGGTGAAAAGACCCGCCTTCGCCGGGCCGACCTCGCCGATGAGGGCGAAGAACGCGATGAACGCGACCGCCGTGCAGAGCACCGCGAGAAGAAGCAGCGACACGCTGCTTCGCAGGGACGGCACGCCGTGCTGGGTGAGCAGCCCGATCGGCAGGTACACGAGGCCGACGGCGCCCAGGGACAGCGTGATCGTGCCGAGCGACGGCACGTCGGGCAGCTTGTGCGCGACGACGAAGGGTGCCGTCGCGTAGAGGATCGCGGTCAGCAGCACCTCGCCGACGGCGATGAACGCCTCCGGACCGGATGCCTGCAGCGATGGTCCGGCGACGATGACGGCGACGCCGATGAAGCCGAGGATGAGTCCCGCGGCGCGGGTCGGTTTGAGCATCCCGCGGTCGCCCGACAGCAGCGCGATGATCGCGGCGAACAGCGGCACGGTCGAGACGAGGAGTCCGGTGAGCCCCGACGGCAGCACGGTCTCGGCCCGGCTCAGCAGCATGAAGGGTCCGGCCATCTCGATCGCGCCGAACAGCAGCACCCAGGGCCACAGCTTCAGGGCGGGACGCAGAGCGCCGGCCTTCAGGGCGAACGGCAGCAGGATCAGCGCGCCCAGCAGCGTGCGCCCGGCGACGACGCCGGCCGGCGAGATCGTCGCGACGGCCTCTTTGATGAACAGGTAGGGGATGCCCCAGAGAAGCGCCATGGCGGCGTACAGCCACCATGCGCGGACCGACACCGCGTGCGTGGTCTTGTTCACACCGATCGCCGGCCCTCGAAGGCGCGGCCGAGGGTGACCTCGTCGGCGTACTCGAGATCGCCACCCACGGGCAGGCCGGACGCGAGCCGCGTGACCGAGATCTGGAGGCTGGTCAGCAGCCGGCTGAGGTAGGTGGCTGTCGCCTCTCCCTCGAGGTTGGGGTTGGTGGCGAGGATCACCTCTTGCACGGTGCCGTCGGCGAGGCGCTGCATCAGCTGGGCGATGCGGAGGTCGTCGGGGCCGATGCCCGCGATCGGACTGATCGAGCCGCCGAGCACGTGGTAGAGCCCGCGGAACTCGCGGGTGCGCTCGATCGCGGCGACGTCCTTCGCGTCTTCGACCACGCAGATGAGGGTCTGGTCGCGGCGCGGATCGCGGCAGATCGCGCAGCGCTCCTGCTCGGAGACGTTGCCGCACACCTCGCAGAACCGAACCTTCTCGCGCACGTCGTGCAGCAGCTCGGACAGCCGCGAGACGTCGAAGTTGGGCGTCTGGAGGATGTGGAACGTGATGCGCTGGGCCGACTTCGGGCCGATGCCCGGAAGCCGCCCGAACTCGTCGATCAGGTCTTGGACGATGCCGTCGTACATCAGTTGAACCTCGTGCCCGTCTCGTAGGGCTCTTCACGCACGAACGTGGCGCCCAGCATCTGGCGCACGACGGCTTCGCCGTAGCGCTGGATGCCGCCCGTCGCCGGACGACGGGATGCCTCGCGCGCGGCGGGTTCCGGAGCGCGCTGGGCCGCGGGGGCGGGCGGCTGCGCCGGCACGACGGTCGGCGGGATCGGCCGGTCGACCGGCACCTCGTCGGCGTACCGCTCGTCTTCGTCGGCGGGTTCGAGCGAGGTCTCGACGACGTCGGCCGGGAGCACGTCGCCGTCGGCGGGCGGCGCATCGGCATCCGTCGGCGGCGGGAACCCGCCGTCGTCATCGGGGTCGTCGTCGACGGCGAGGCCGGGAGCCGGACCGGAGGGGATGGCGGCCACGGCCCAGTCGGTCACGGGGGGCAGGTCACGGTCGACGGGGCGCGGGGCGGGGGCGGTCATCACCGGCGCCGTGGTGGATGCCCGCATCGGCGCGGCGGAACGGGCCGTGGGGGCGCCTGCCTCGGCGGGCCGCGGTTCGTCGGCGGGCGGGGTGGCGTCCGCGGGCGGCGGGGCGTCGGCCCACGGGTCGCGCCGGGGCTCGTCGCGTGGCGAGCGGTCGCGGGGTGCAGGGTCGCGCGGCGGCGCGTCGGGTGCCGGGCCCGCATCCGGACCGCTGCTGCGCGGACCCGAGCCCGACGGGCCCGACCCGCCGGGGCCGCCCGGCCCGTCGGGGCCGTCCTGCCGGGCGATGTACTTGACCCGGAGGCCGAGCACCTGCTCGATCGCGGTGCGCAGGTCTTCGCTGGGACCGCCCGGGCGCTGCTTGAACTTGGCGACGTCGGACGCGCTCGCGAAAGTGAGCGTGAGCACGTCGCCGTCGAGGGATGCCACATTCGCGGCGATCACCAGCATCCACGACGGGCGGCTGATGCCCTCGAGGGCGGTGAGCACCTGCGGCCACGACCCGCGCATGCGGTCGAGGTCGACCGGACCGGATGCGGCGGGTGCCGGTGCGGACGGGGCGGGTTCGGCGACCGGGGGCTGGGCGGCTGCGGGGGTCGGAGATTCGGCGGGGAGACGCGTTTCGTCTCGCTCCGCGGTTCCTGAGCGAGCGGAGCCAGACGAAGGGCGCTCGACGACCGGGGGTTGAGCGGCTGCGGGCGGGGCGGCCGGGGGCTCGGCGGCCGTGGGCTGAGCGGCTGCGGGGTGAGCGGCTGCGGGCTGGGCGGGAGCAGGTTCGGCGGGGGGACGCGTTTCGTCTCGCTTCGCTCGCTCAACGACCGGGGGTGGGGCGGATGCGGCGCCCGCTCCCCCGCGCGCGAGGACGCGGGCGATCATGAGCTCGAGCTGCAGCCGGGGGGACGTGGCGCCGGTCATCTCGTCGAGGGTCGTCACGACGATGTCGGCGATGCGGGAGAGCCGGGCGGAGCCGAACTGCTCGGCCTGCTGCGTCATCCGCTGCAGCTCGTCCGCGGGGACCCCGCGCAGCACCGAAGCGGCCCCGGCACCGGTCGCAGCGATCACGATCAGGTCGCGCAGCCGTTCGAGCAGGTCGTCGACGAACCGGCGCGGGTCTTGCCCGGTCTGCACCACCCGGTCGACGGCGTTGAAGGCCGCCGCCGCGTCCTCGCCCGCGAAGGCGTCGACGACCTCGTCGAGCAGTTCGGCCGGCGTGTAGCCGAGGAGAGCGACTGCGCGGTCGTAGCGCACGGTCACGCCGCCGCCGTCCGCCGGATCGGAGCCGGCGATCAACTGGTCGAGCAGCGAGAGCGTGTCGCGCGGCGACCCGCCGCCGGCCCGCACGACGAGCGGGAGGACGCCGGGCTCGACCCGCACCCCCTCCTGCTCGCACAGGCCACCCACGTACTCGAGCATCGCGGCGGGGGCGACCAGCCGGAACGGGTAGTGGTGGGTGCGCGAGCGGATCGTGCCGATGACCTTCTCGGGCTCGGTCGTCGCGAAGATGAACTTGACGTGGTCGGGCGGTTCTTCGACGAGCTTGAGCAGCGCGTTGAAGCCCTGCGGCGTCACCATGTGCGCCTCGTCGAGGATGAAGATCTTGAAGCGGTCGCGCGCCGGGGCGAACACCGCGCGTTCGCGCAGGTCGCGGGCGTCGTCGACGCCGTTGTGGGATGCCGCGTCGATCTCGACCACGTCGAGCGACCCGCCCCCGCCACGGCCCAGTTCGCGACAGCTGTCGCACACGCCGCACGGGGTGTCGGTGGGCCCCTGGGCGCAGTTGAGGCAGCGCGCGAGGATGCGCGCCGACGTGGTCTTTCCGCAGCCGCGCGGGCCGGAGAACAGGTAGGCGTGACCCACCCGGTCGCCGCGCAGCGCCGTCATCAGCGGCTCGGTCACCTGCGCCTGCCCGATCATCTCGGCGAAGGACTCGGGCCGGTAGCGGCGGTAAAGAGCTGCGGTCACCCGACCAGTCTAGAAGCGGCCTCCGACATCCAGCCGGGCAGCCCCGGCCTCCGGCATCCGGCATCCCGCCCTGCTCGCTCCCCCACCCCGCTCACTCGTCACAAAGTGCCACGCATCCCGCACATCGCGACGACCGACCGCCCCCGTCCCCGCTCATTCGTCACGAAGCGCAGCACGCCCCGCACATCGTGACGACCGAAGCACCCGCCCCGCCCCACCCCGTCC
>NZ_JTDK01000009.1 GCF_000802305.1 Microbacterium mangrovi
CCGCGCTGGTCGCCGACCCGCGCACGAACGAGCAACTCGCGTACGACCTGCTGATCGACGTGCTGCACACCGGGTCGCTTGCCGACGCCGCGTCGGTGTTCGGTGCCCGGCAGGCCGGGATCCGGGTCGTCGTCACCGACACCAGCCGCACCGGGTCCGGCGTGGCGGTCATCGAAGACACCAACCAGACCGTGCCGGCCGTGTTCGCCGCACAGCACGTCTGCGACACCGGCACCACCACCATCACCATCGACCCGGACGGCAACCCGCTCACCCTCGGCCGCGACACCCGCCTGTTCACCGCGAAACAACGCCTCGCGCTCGCGCAACGCGACGGCGGGTGCGGCTGGACCGGGTGCGACAGACCACCCTCCTTCTGCGAGGCGCACCACATCGACCTGCACTCCGAAGGCGGCAGAACCGATGTGGACCGCGGCATCCTGCTGTGCAGGTTCCACCACATGAACCTGCACCACCACGGCTGGTGGATCACCCGTCACGGAACCGGACCCTTCGTCCTCCACTCCCCCGACCCCGACATCGAACCCATCGTGCTGCACCCACGCCTCGAACGCCGATATGCGTTCGGCGACCTCCAACCACCACCCACCCGATTCCGAACCACCACACCCGAGGCCGCCGCATGAACACCGTCAAGACCACCCGGCCCGGACCGGCGCCGTCCCCTCTCGGCGCGGCGGCCCCGTCCCGATGTCGTCGGCACCCGCGTTCCCGGTCATCGGGACCGCGGGCGGCGGGGCCCGCTACCTTGGGAGCCATGCTGCAACTCCGGGGGATCACCAAGAGCTACGGCATCCACCGCGTGCTCGACGATGTCGGGTTCGATGTCCTCCCGGGGCGGCTCACCGGATTCGTGGGCGGCAACGGGGCCGGCAAGACGACGACCATGCGGATCGCGCTCGGCGTGCTGACCTCCGACGGCGGGACGGTGACCCTCGACGGCAACGCCCTCACGCCCGATGACCGGCGACGCTTCGGCTACATGCCCGAAGAGCGCGGGCTCTACCCGAAGATGAAGGTCGGCGAGCACATCGCGTACCTCGCGCGCCTGCACGGCTTCCGCAAGGCGGATGCCACCGCCAAGGCGAAGGAGCTGCTCACGGGCCTCGGGCTCGGCGAGCGCCTCGACGACAGCGTCGAGACCCTCTCGCTCGGAAACCAGCAGCGGGCTCAGATCGCCGCCGCCCTCGTGCACGAGCCGGAGGTGCTGATCCTCGACGAGCCGTTCTCCGGCCTCGACCCCCTCGCGGTCGACGTGGTCGCCGGCGTCCTCAAGGAGCGCGCTGCGCAGGGCGTCGCCGTGCTGTTCTCCTCCCACCAGCTCGACGTCGTGGAACGGCTCTGCGACGACCTCGTGATCATCGCCGACGGCACGATCCGCGCGACCGGTGCGACCACGACGCTGCGCGCGCAGCACGCCGGGCGCCGGTACGAGCTCCGCGCCGCATCCGACACCGGGTGGCTGCGCGACGAGCCGGGCATCGTGCTGCTCGAGCAGGACGACGCACGGGCCGTGTTCGACGCCGATCCGGATGCCGCGCAGCGGGTGCTGCGGCGGGCCGTGGAACACGGCGGCGTGCTGAGCTTCGCGCCGCGGCATCCCTCCCTCGCTGAGATCTTCAAGGAGACGATCCGATGAGCGCGCCGGCGGCGGCACCCCTCGGCACCGCGAAGACGGTCTGGCTCGTCACCGAGCGCGAAGTCGGCTCCAAGCTGCGCAGCAAGGCGTTCCTGATCTCGACCCTCGTGCTCGTTTTGCTCCTCCTCGGCGGCCTCATCGTGAGCAGCCTGCTCGCCGCAAGCCCTTCGAAGACGACGGTGGCGGTGACGAGCGAGACCGCGAAGTACGTGAGCGGACGGGACGACGTCGAGACCAAGACCGTCGACACCCCGGCTCAGGCCCGCGCGCTCGTGAAGTCCGGACGCGCCGACGCGGCGCTCGTCCCCCAGCCACAGGGCGACTCCCCGTTCGACTACGTCGTCCTCGCGAAAGACACGGTCCCGCAGAGCCTGGTCGCATCGCTCAGCCAGGGTCCGCCGGTGGTGCTGCTGCAGCACAACGGGCAGAACGATCTGCTGCGCTATCTCGTCGCGGTGGGGTTCGGGGTCGTGTTCCTCGTCGCGGCCAGCATGTTCGGCAGCACGATCGCGCAGAGCGTCGTCGAAGAGAAATCGACGCGCGTGGTCGAGATCCTCATCTCCGCCATCCCGGTGCGGACGCTGCTGGCCGGCAAGGTGCTGGGCAACACGATCCTCGCGATGGGGCAGATCCTGGTGCTGGTCACGATCGCCGCGATCGGGCTGGGCGTCACCGGACACGCGCCCGTGCTCACCGGCCTCGCGTCCCCGCTCGTCTGGTTCGCGGTGTTCTTCCTGTTCGGATTCGTGCTGCTGGCCTCGCTGTTCGCCGCGGCCGGCGCGATGGTGTCACGACAGGAGGATGTCGGGGCGACCACGATGCCGCTGACCATGCTGATCCTTCTGCCGTACTTTCTCGTCATCTTCCTCAACGGCAACCCGGTCGCGCTGACCGTGCTCTCGTACGTGCCGTTCTCCGCCCCGGTCGCGATGCCGCTGCGCATCTACCTCGGCCAGGCACAGGGATGGGAGCCGATCCTGTCGCTCGGCATCCTCATCGCCACCTGTGCCGGCGCGATCTGGGTCGGGTCGCGCATCTACCGCAACTCGCTGCTGCGCATGGGCGCGCGCGTCAAGCTCCGCGAGGCGCTGACCGGCTGACCGGCCGCGCATCCCGGTGGACGCCGAGCGCATCCGCGGCCCGGACCAGGGCGAGGTGAGAGAAGGCCTGCGGCGTGTTGCCGACGTGGCGGTGCTGCTCGACGTCGTACTCCTCGCTGAGCAGCCCGACGTCGTTCGCGAGGCCGCACAGGCGCTCCATCAGCGCCACGGCGTCGTCGCGGCGCCCGCTGGCCGCATACTGCTGCACCAGCCAGAACGAGCAGGCCAAGAAGGGATGCTCGTCGCCTTCGAGACCATCCACCCCGGTGTCGGTGCGATAGCGGCGCACCAGCCCGTCGCGCAACAGGGTGCGCTCGATCTCGGCGACCGTCGCCAGCATCCGCGGATCGTCCGCAGCGCAGTAGCCGACCTGCGGAATGAGCAGAAGGGAGGCATCCACCTCGGTCGTCGCATCGTGCTGGACGAATCGCCCCTCGGCCACGCCGTGCTCGTCGATCTGGGCGCGCAGGGTGTCGCGGCGCCGGCGCCACTGGTCGACGGGGCCCTTCAGGCCGTGCTCCTCCACCGCGCGGATGCCGCGGTCGAACGCCGCCCACATCATGACGCGCGAATGCGTGAAGTGCCGCGGCTCGCCCCGGATCTCCCAGATGCCGTTGTCCGGCTCTTCCAGACGGTCACCCGTCTCGCGCAGCAGCGCGCGCTCCATCGGCCACGAGTAGTGGGACTCCTCGAGTCCGGCGTCGCGCGCGGCGGCGAGCGCCACCATCACCTCGCCGACGACGTCGGCCTGATACTGCCCGGACGCGTCGTTGCCGACCCGCACCGGGGACGCCCCGTCATAGCCCGGGAGTGACGGCATCTCGTGTTCCGGCAGTTCCCGTTCCCCGCCGATGCCGTACATGATCTGCATGTCGGCGGCGTCGCCGGCGATCGCGCGCAGCAGCCACTCGCGCCAGTGGTGGGCGACGCCGACGAAGCCGTGTTCCAGCAGCGCCTGCAGAGTGAGGGCGGCATCCCGCAGCCACACGTAGCGGTAGTCCCAGTTGCGCGCTCCGCCGAACTGCTCCGGCAGCGACGTGGTGGGGGCCGCGACGATCCCTCCGGTGTCGCGGTGGCTCAGGGCGCGAAGCACCAGCAGCGACCGCACCACGGATGCCTCGAACGGGCCGTTGTGATCGATGCGCGCCGCCCAGTCCTGCCACCACTCGCGGGTCTCCGCGCGTGCCGCGTCGGCGTCGAGCGCCTCGGGCGCCTTGCGGTGCGAGGGATGCCACGTCAGGGAGATGTCGACCTGCTCCCCCGCCGCGACGATGACCTGCCCGCGGTGGCGGTGGTCGTCGGCCCGAAAGGCGGCGCCGCGCACCACGAGCGCATCGGGTCCGGCGATCGCCGTCAGTTCGGGCGCGGCGTGCGTGCCGGTCTGCCGCATCCACGGCAGTGCCCGGGCGTAGTCGAACCGCACGCGCAGCTCGTGGTCGAAGACCACCTCGCCGCTGACCCCCACGACGCGCCGGAGCACGTCGATGCGGCGCGTCACGTCGTGCCGATGACCGTCCACGGGCATCACGTCGTGCACCTCGGCGACCCCCGTCGCGGTCTCCCACCGGGTGATCAGCAGGAACGTGTCGCCGTCGTAGCGTCGCGTCGCGGTGGCCGCGGGATCGGCGGGCCGCAGACTCCACCGCCCCTGGTCGGGACCGCCGAGCAGCGCACCGAACGCCGACGGCGAGTCGAACCGCGGCACGCACAGCCAGTCGATGCTCCCCTCGCGCGACACGAGCGCGGCGGTCCGGCAGTCGCTGAGCAGGGCGTAGTCCTCGATCGGTGTCACCACATCGGCCAGGCTAACCCGACGCCCCCGTGCAGGCCCGGAGGTTGAATTCTGCAACATTCTGGAATAGCACTCAGGTACATGCGGTTGCATGGGGATGGGCCGATGGCGTCCCCGGTATCCCTCCCCTCCCCCGAAAGGCTCCCCATGAGCATCGCCATCGACCGCACCGCGACCACCGACGCCCCGATCATCGACGTCCTCGCCGAGCGCTGGAGCACGCGCATCTTCGACCCGGCATCCGTGATCGACGAGGCGGCTCTGGCAAGCGCCCTGGAGGCCGCGCGCTGGGCCCCCACCGCCGCCAACACGCAGGCGTGGCGCGTCATCGTCGCCCGTCGCGGCAGCGCCGCGCACGCGAAGGTGATGGAGAGCCTCATGGGCTTCAACGCGTCGTGGGCCGGCGACGCGGCCGCCCTCGTCGTGTTCGTCGCCGAGACCACCCGCGACGGCGAGCCGCTCGTCTGGGCGCAGTACGACGCCGGCCAGGTCGCCGCGCACTTCACCGTCCAGGCGCACGCCGACGGGCTGTCGACCCACCAGATGGGCGGCTTCCACCGCGACGTGATCAGCGCGGCGTTCGGCCTCTCCGACGACTTCACCCCGCTGACGGTCATGGCCGTCGGCGAGCTGGGCGACATCCGCACCGCGTCCGAAGAACTGCAGCAGCGCGAGAACGCCCCGCGCGTGCGCCGCGCCGTCGCCGAGTCCGTCCTCGTCAACGACTGATCGCACGACCCCCACGAAACGCCCCGGAATCTCCGGGGCGTTTCGTCATGCGGTGTGCCGGGCCAGGAGGCTTCGCGCGGCCTCGGAGTGGTGGGCGATCAGCTGCGGGATGTCGAGGCCGACGATCGCGCCGTCCGTGACCCGCCAGGTGCCGCCGACCATCACCCGGTCGGCCCGGTCTGCTCCGCACAGGATGATCGCTGCGAGCGGGTCGTGGCTGCCCGAGAACCGCAGCTCGTCGAGCGTGAACATGGCGAGATCGGCCTGCTTGCCGACCTCGAGGGAGCCGATGTCGGTGCGGCCGAGCGCCCGCGCCGAGCCCTGCGTCGCCCAGTCCAGCGCGCGCTCGGGCGTGATGGACGCCGCCCCGTAGCGGAGCCGCTGGATGTAGAGCGCCTGGCGCACCTCCTGGATCATGTTGGACGCGTCGTTGGATGCCGACCCGTCCACGCCGATGCCGACGTTGACCCCGGCATCCTCCAGCTCGATGCCGCGGGCGATGCCCGACGCGAGCCGCATGTTCGACATCGGGCAGTGCGCCACGGAGGCGCCGGCCGCACCGAGCCGCGCGATCTCGGCGTCGTCGAAGTGGATGCCGTGCGCGAGCCACGTGCGATCGCCCAGCCAGCCGACGGAGTCGAGGTAGTCGACGGTGCGCAGGCCGAACATCTCGCGGCAGAAGTCCTCCTCGTCGATGGTCTCGGCGAGGTGGGTGTGCAGGCGCACGTCGAGCCGGTCGGCGAGTTCCGCGGTCTCGCGCATGAGGTCGGTGGTCACCGAGAACGGCGAGCAGGGGGCGAGCGCGATCTGCACGAAGGCGCCGTCGCCGCGCTCGTGGTAGGCGTCGACCAGGCGGGCGCTGTCGGCGAGGATGACGTCGGCATCCTGCACCGTGCTCTGCGGGGGCAGGCCGCCGTCCTTCTCGCCGAGCGACATCGATCCGCGGGTGAGGGTCGCCCGCATCCCCAGTCGGCGGACGACGTCGACCTGCACGTCGATGCCCTCGTCGAGCCCGGTCGGGAACAGGTAGTGGTGGTCGGCCGCGGTGGTGCAGCCGGACAGCAGCAGTTCGGCGAGCGCGACCGTGGTCGCAAGTTCCAGGTCGCGCGGCGTGAGCCCGGCCCACAGCCCGTAGAGACCCTTCAGCCACGGGAACAGCTCGGCCGACACCACCGGCGTCCACGCGCGGGTGAGCGTCTGGTAGAAGTGGTGGTGCGTGTTGACCAGGCCCGGGGTGACGACGTGACGCGAGGCGTCGTACACCTCGTCGTACGGCGTGGCCGGGGTGGCGCCGGCGGTCACCGTCTCGACGATGCGGCCGTCGCGGATGACGAGGCCGCCGCGCGCGTCGACGCCGGCCGGTGTGTGGATCGCCAGCGGGTTCTTCAGCCAGAGCGCGGCTGCGGGGGTGGATGCTGCGGACATGTGTGCGGACTCCTCGGATCACGGGCCGACCCGGTGCCGGCCTCAGGGGGCCAGCTCAATCCGCCTGTCTGCTGATCCAGGACTCCGCGCGAGCGCGGTCGTGATTCATGGATATCAGGGACGGATGCCGCGGGTCAACGGCTGCGCGCCGACCACCCGGCTGATCCCCAGGCGAGGGAGCCCGAACCCGGTCAGTCCATCGCCTTCTTCACGAGTGCGGCGACATCCCGGTCGAGGTTGTCGATGCGCTTGTCCATCACGATCAGCCTCTGGTCCAGTGCCGCGAAGCGCCCCTCCACTTCACCGCGGAAGGCCTCGACCTTTCCGTCGAGCCGGGCGATCTGCGCCCCGACGTCACCGCGCAACTCACCGATCTCACCACGCAGTTCACCCCGCAGTCCGCTGATCGCCGCGGTCATCGACCTGTTCGTCAGGGTCACGATGAGCGCCGCTTGAGCGAGCATCACCGTCGTGAGCGCTGCGATGTACAGCCAGTTTCCGGGGTTCACGATCGCGTCCACCTCTCCATTCTGTGTCCGTTCCGACGAGGATGCCAAGCCTTCGCGACGCCCCGCAGACAGGGGCGACGAGCTGTGGATGACACGCCCGCAACGGCCGGCACGACACGCCTGTGGACGGATCAGTCCCCCGCCGCGGGCGGGTTGTTCTCGGGGTGCAGCACGATCACCAGCGACGACGACTCCCCGTCGGGATCGGGCTCGCGGGCCGCCAAATCTTCGAGCACATCCTGGAGGCGCGCCTCGAGCTCGGCCCGGTGCGCGGCGTTCAGACGCAGCCCCAGCCAGCTGACCTGCACCGCCTCGGGGTCGACGCCCTGGAGCTGCTGACGCATCGTCTCTATGAGCACGACCGACTGGTTGGGCGCGCGCGGCGCGTGCCACGACAGGCCGGTCGAGCGGTACGGGATCTCGCGGGCGCCGCGCTCCCCGACCCGCTCGGCTTCGGGCGCCAGCATCCCGGCATCCACGAGCGTGCGCACGTGGTGCAGCATCGTTCCCGGATTGACGTCGAGCAGCTGTGCCAGCTCTTTGTTGGTGCGCGCGTCGAACCGGCACAGGCGCAGCACCCGCATCCGCAGCGGCGAGCTGAGGGCGCGCGCCGCCTTCTCGGTCCACTCGGCGTCATCCTCGGCCGGTGGGTCCTCGGCATCCGTCATCACCCCACCGTAGCCATCCCATTGACTTCTCTCAATCAGTCCCGCAGACTGATTGGCATGTCCCAATCAGTCGATCTGCAGCCGCGGTCGCTGTGGCGGGACCGCAACTTCCTCACGATGTGGGGCGGGCAGGCGCTCAGCCAGTTCGGCGAGCAGATCTCGCTTCTGGGCGTCCCGGTGCTCGCGGTCGTGCTGCTGCACTCGAGCGCGTTCGAGGTCGGCGTGCTCAACGCGTCGGGCCTGGCCGCGTTCCTGCTCATCGGGCTGCCCGCCGGCGCCTGGATCGACCGGATGCGCAAGCGGCACGTGATGATCGCCGCCGACGTCGTGCGCGCCGTCGCGCTGGCATCCGTCCCGATCCTCTGGTCGCTCGGGATGCTGCACATCTGGCAGCTGTACGCCGTGGCGTTCGTCATCGGCGTCGCCACCGTCTTCTTCGACGTGTCGTACCAGAGCCTCACCCCCTCCCTCGTGCTGCCGGAGCAGATCGCCGAGGCCAACGGGAAGCTCGAGGCCACCGCCCAGGTCGCGCATCTGACCGGACCGGCGATCGCCGGCTGGCTCATCGGGGTCTTCTCGGCGCCCTTCGCGATGATCACCACGGCCGGCACGTATGCGGCGTCCTTCGTGGCACTCTCGTTCACGCGCGACCGCGAGCAGCTGCGCCCCGCGCACGAGCACGGCCGGCTGCTGCACGAGATCGGCGAGGGCCTGCGGTGGGTGTTCGGCAGCCCCGCGCTGCGCCGCATCGTCGGCACCACCGGCGCCTCGAACCTGTTCAACACGATCTCGGTGACGATCCTGCCCCTTTTCCTGCTGCGCGAACTCGGGATGACCCCGCAGGCGATGGGTCTGCTGCTGTCGCTCGGCGCCGTCGGAGGCCTCCTCGGCGCGATCGCCACCCCGCACCTCACGCGCTGGGTGGGCGAGGGGCCGGCGATTCCTCTCAGCGCCCTGGCGTTCTGCGTCGTCGGCGTGCTCCTGCCGGTCGCGGCCATGGTGCCGCAGATCGCGTTCCCCCTGCTGGTGGTGGCGGAGTTCGTGATGAGCTTCTTCGTGCTGGTGTACAACATCACCCAGGTCACGTTCCGCCAGCGCATCACCCCGCCGCGCCTGCTCGGCCGCATGAACGCCTCGATCCGGTTCGTGGTGTGGGGCGTGATGCCGATCGCCTCGCTCGCGGCCGGCGCCCTGGCGACGTGGCTCGGCATCGTCCCGACGATGTGGATCGGCGCCCTCGGGCAGCTGGCATCCGCCGTGTTCGTCGTGACCGGGCCGTTCTGGGCGATGCGGAGCCTGCCGACCGGCACCGAAGCCCCGGCGCCGGATGCGACCTAATCCTCCTGTGCATCCGGCGCCGGTGTCGCGCGGCGACGCCGGCGCGTCCGCAGCACCAGCCACACGATCACGGCGACGACGGCGGCGATGACGAGCCACGGCAGCAGGAATCCGAGGGCCACGACGACGGCGTCGAACACCGCGACCAGCCCGTTCCAGCCGGCGGTGAGCCCGTCGCCGAACCCGCTCGGTGCGGCCGCGGCCGGCGCCGGCTTCTCGACGAGGGTGACCGTCAGGCTCGACATCGCGACCTGATTCTCCAGGGCCTTGAGCTGCTGCTGGGCGGCCTCCAGGTCGGCCTGCCGCTGGGACAGCGCGGTCTCCGCGGTGAGGAGGTCGGCGACGCTCGCGGACTTGCGCATGAGTTCGGTCAGCCGCGTGACGGATGCCTGCAGCGCGTCGACCTGGGCGCGCAGGTCGATCGCCTGCGAGGTGACGTCTTGCTGCGAGATGGAGGTCGACTGGACCGTGCCGAGGGCCGACAGCGCGCCCACCGCACCCACCAGCTGGTCGGACGGCACGCGCACCGTGATGGTCCCGCTCTGGGATGCCGGGGATGCCGCCTCCTTGCCGGCCTGGGGAGCGATCGTCGGCCCGGGGGCCGGCATGCCGATGTTCATCGATTCGACGTAGCCGCCGCGCTTCGCGGCCGCCGCGGCGATCGTCTTGGCCGCGGCGGCGACGTCGTCGACCTGCACCGTCGCCTGGGCTGTGGCCACGATCTGCCGACCGGACTCGGACGACGCGCCCCCCGACGCCTTACCACCCGTGGATGTCCCGCCGGAGGCATCCCGACCCGACCCGGTGTCGGGAGCGCCCTGCTGTGTCGTTCCCGGCTCGATGGCCATCGAGCCCGAGCTGCTCGCCTGCGGGCCGAGCCCGCTGAGGACGGGCCCCGCCGCGATGGCCGCGATGACCACGAGTGCCGCCGCCCCCGACCAGCCGATCACCAGGCGACGGCGGTGCCGGCGCCGATCGGTGTGGGCGGCCTGCGCGTTCCAGCTGCTGCGGCGCTCCCGGTCGATCTCCGCCAGCAGCGCGCGCTCCATCTCGTCGATGCGCTCCTCGCTCAGCTCGGGCAGCGGCGGACGCTCGTCTGCGCTGTGCTCGGTCATGGCCCCTCCGTCCCGGTCGTCGACCGCAGCTGTGTGCGGATGCGTGAGAGACGGTTGCGCACCACCCCGTGCGAGACGCCGAGCTCTTCGGCCGCCGCCTGGTAGGCGTAGCCCTCGGCGGCGCACAGCCGGAAGATCTGCTGGTCGAGGGGGCTCAGCCCCCGTACGGCCTCGAGGATCTGATCGACGAGGACGGATGCCACCACCTGCTGTTCCACGTCGACGGTGTCGGGCACCGCCTCATCGACCGCCGCCGCGGTGTGCTCGCGGTCGCGGCGCTGCCGGCGGATGCGGTTCGCCGCCTGGTAGCGGCAGATGGTCGCCAGCCACGGCAGCAGCGATTCGCTCTCGAGGTGCAGCCCCGGGAGCTTCCGCCACGCCGCCAGGAAGGTCTCCTGCGTGACGTCCTCGGCATCCCCGGCGTTGCCCACCAGCCCGTGCGCGAGCCAGTACACCGGCCGCACGTACGCGCGGTAGAGCGTGCGAAACGCGCTCTCGCTGCCGCCGGCGGCCTGCGCCGCGAGCGTGGCGTCGTCGTCGGTGCGCTCGGCCATCCCACTCTCCTGCAGAGTTCTCTCAACAGTTCAGTGTCGGCAGCGCCGGGATCGTCTCGGATCAGTTCGCGGCGAGCACGGACAGCACGTTGCCGGCCGGGTCGGTGAACCAGGCGATGTCCGGCCCGCGACCGGGCTCGCCGTGCGCGATCCCCTTCTCATCGGTGCCGAAGTCGGGGTCGCTGTAGATCTTGGTGACGACCCCGCGGGAGTTGAGCTCGTCGACGGCGGCCTCGACGTCCGCCACTGGGAAGTTCAGGATCGTGAAGCTCGCCGGCGTGTGGTTCTCCTTCTCGTAGACGAGGATCGTGCCGCCCTGGGGAAGGTGGATGTCGAGGAACCCCATCGGATTCTGCGTCACCTTCAGCCCCAGGGTCTGGCCGTAGAAGACGTGCGCGTCGTTGATGTCGTCGACGCTGAAGCCGGAGAACATGCCGTTGGTGTCGAATGCGGTCATGGCACCAGCATCCGCCCGTGCCATGACCGCGTCCAGAGGGTTAGGCGAGGCTGCCGACCCGATCGCGTTCGGGGATTGTCCGAGGTATCTGGCACGCTGACGCCAGGAGTATTGGAGGCGAACATGGGTGACCCGAGACGGGTTCAGCGTGCAGGAGAGGGTCAGGACAGCTCGCGAGCTTGGTTCTATTGGGGTGCCTGGCCCTACATGACGCTTTCCCTGGCCGTGATGTGGCTCCCGGTCGCACTCTTCTCGGTCATGCTGGGGGCTTCCCGAAACCTCTGGGAGCCGCTCCGAGCCGTCGGCATCTGGGCAAGTCCGATCTATGACGACGCCTTCGCGGTCATCGGCTTCATCGCAACGGTCATCGTGGCCGTTGCTGCCGCGACGGGATTTTCCGGTGATTGGAGTTCCTTGTCGAGGTCGGCACGCGTACCGCTACAAGCGACCCTCGCCCTCTGCGCACTGGTCTTGTTGCTCTTGGCAGAGGTGGGCGTCCCCATCACCATCGTCGATTCGACGCGGCTGCCGACCATCATCCTCGTCTTCGCATGCGGATGGATCGGCTCCCTCGTCATGCTCAGTGTCCTCGCCATCGCCACCCCCGAACAGCGCCTCCTCATGGCACGTCGCGATTTCGCCGCCCGCCGTGTCCGTGTCCACGCATGGGGGTACGCCGTGCCGACGGTACGCGCGCGCGTCATCCGTGCGCGGGCCATCGTGTGGGGCGCACCAGCCGTGCTCTGGTTCGCGGCAGGGTTCATCCCCGTCTTCGCGATATACGGTGACACGCCCTACCTGATGGTCCCGTTTACGATCTCGCTCGTCCTCGTCCTGCCGATAGCCCTTCTCGTCTTCGGCTGGGCGGCTTCGGCGGATCACTCGGCTGGTGCGGCTGCTCGGTTCTGGACTCGCGCGGGATTCCTCGTGCCCGCACTACTACTCATCGTTCCCATTGGTTGGGTGCTCGTGCGCTCCCCACTGGGATGGATGGGCTGGTCTGCTGCGGCCGTCAGCACGTGTACCGTCCTCGCTCTCTATCCGCGGGCTGCCGCGAGACGGATTCCGTGGGTCCGTTTCGCCGAAGCGGCATCGACTGCCTCCGGCGTCCGGCGCGCCGAAGCGGCTTACCGAGCGGCGAGGGAGCAGCTTGAGGGCGCACGCGAAGCACCCGGGACTCCAGTGACGGCGAGTCCGCGCACACGCGCGCCCGCGGACCCGCGGATGCCGCGACCTGCACTCCGCCGGACACGTGGACTGCGGAGCACGAGAAATGCCAGGTCCTCAGCGCGGAGACGTTGACACAGCCCCGGTGTTCGTCAGCGCGGGTCCAGGTGCCGCAGCTCAGAGGCGCGGCGAGAACAGGCGACCAGGGCGACCAAGTTCCCTGTCTAATCCCTGTGAGATTACTGAAGGCAGCTTCCTCAGTACGCGAAACCCCAGAGGTGCGACCCTCGCTCGTCCTAGCTTCGAATAGTGTCCGGGACGATTGTTGTAGCCGCTTGTGCCGCCGCACCACCACGATGGCGATGCCATCTTTGAGGTTTCGCGAGGTTCTCCGTGGCCCCCGCTGGATGACCGCCCTCGCCGCCGCGATATTCGCACTCACCGTGTTCTTCACAGTGGTGCTGATCTGGGACGTCGCAACGGGGAGGGAGCAGCTCGGTGGACCGCTCGCAGTCATCTTCGTGATTGTCGGAGTCATTCTGCTCTGTACCGCGATGCTCTTTCTCGTTCGCCGGATCACCATCACCGTCACCGAGACTCACGTGTGCGGGTCGCTGTTTCCGTTTCGGGTGATGCGCATCCCCCTCGACCGCATCGCACATGTCGAAGCCGTGTGTGTGGACTGGGCGGATGCCGGCGGCATCGGGTGGCGGATTACCGGACGCGGGCAGTACCTCCTCTGGGACACCGGAACTGCTGCGAGCATCACCCTCACGGGCGGTGCCACCCGGGTCATCCGGACCAATCAGACTGCTGCGCTCATCGAGGCGCTCGCGGTGAACCGTGACTAGCAAGGCGCACTTCCGGCGCTGATGCGGGATGCCGCAGCTCAGGGATGCGGCGAGAACAGGGCGACCAGGGCGTCTTCGCGCAGATCGTCGAGCGCGGCATCCATCCGCCCCGCGGCCTCGAACTGGCTGATGCCGTGCAGAGTGCTCCACAGCAGCTCGGCGCGCACCGCGCGGTCGCGCGCGTCGATGCCGCCGACCGCGCGCTCGAGCATCCCGAACCCCTCGCGGAGGACGGCCGGGGTCTCGTCGGACGCGAAGGCGATGTCGGTGCGGGCGGTCGCCATGGCCTCGTACACCGCGGGATGGCTCCGCGCGAAGTCGAGATAGGCCGCAACGAGGGTGCGAAGGGGATCCGGCGCCGAGTCACTCGCGTGCAGCGCCGCGGCGAGCTCCGTGTAGCCGTCGAGAACCACACGGCCGACGATCTCGTCGCGCCCGCCGGGGAAGTGCCGGTAGAGGATCGGCTGACTCACCCCGATCTCGTCGGCGAGGCGGCGCACGGTGACCGCGGGCCATCCCTCGCGCTCCGCGATCTCGCGCGTCGCCTGAACGATGCGGAGTTCTCGTTCGCGGATCCGCTCGGTCTCTTGCGCTGATCGGGGCATGTGGCTATATTAGCACCGCTAACACTTAGCACTGCTAACACCGGAGGAGACATGACCATCATCATCGGCATCACCGCCACGCTCGCCATCCTGAGCCTCGCCGTCATCTTCGGCACCGACCTGAGTGTTGCCGTCGTGCAGCGCCCCGTCTACGCCGACCTCGACGACCGCACGTTGGTGCAGGTCACCGGCCGCGGCCACTACTACGGCGACCGGCGATTCCCGCCGATCGGCATCGGCGGCACGATCGCCGCCGCGCTCACCGTCCCGGCGGCGTTCCTCTGGGGGACGCCGGCCACCGGCATCCTGAGCCTCGCGGCCCTCGTGCTGCTGCTCGTCTGGCTGGTGCTCTTCGCCCGGATCTCCAAGCCCATCAACGCGAAGCTCACGGCCGCCGCGTTCGCCGACGAGGTCCCCGCCGATGCCCGCGACCTGCAGGCGCGCTGGGAGTCGATCATCGTGCTGCGGGCGACGCTCCTCGGCATCGCGATCGCGCTGCTGTGCGTGACGCTGCTCCTGCTGTGAGCGGCGGACGACGGATGCGAGCCGCCCGACCGGGCAGCTCGCATCCTCGTCTTGGGGGCTACTCCCCCGAGCTCGTGACGACGAGCCCGGTGCCGTCGGCGGCGACGTCCACCCGCACGGTGTCGCCGTCGCGCACGCGCCCGGCCAGCAGCGCCATCGCCAGGCGGTCCTGGATCTCGCGCTGCATGAGCCGGCGCAGCGGCCGGGCGCCGAACACCGGGTCGTAGCCGCGCTCGGCGAGCCACGACCGGGCATCCGGCGTGACCGCGAGCGACAGCCGACGGTCGTGCAGCCGCTGCTGCAGCGCGTCGACCGAGAGTTCCACGATCTGGGCGAGGTCGTCTTCGGTGAGCGCCTGGAACATCACGATGTCGTCGAGCCGGTTGATGAACTCGGGCCGGAAGGCCTGCCGCACGAGGGCCATGACCTGCTCGCGGCGCACCTCCTCGGACAGCGTCGGGTCGATGAGGATCGGCGAGCCGAGGTTCGAGGTGAGCACGAGGATCACGTTCGTGAAGTCGACCGTGCGCCCCTGACCGTCGGTGAGCCGCCCGTCGTCGAGCACCTGCAGCAGCACGTCGAACACCTCGGGATGCGCCTTCTCGACCTCGTCGAGCAGCACCACCGAGTAGGGGCGGCGCCGCACGGCCTCGGTGAGCTGACCGCCCTGCTCGTAGCCGATGTACCCGGGAGGGGCACCGACGAGCCGGGCCACCGAGTGCTTCTCGCCGTACTCGGACATGTCGATGCGCACCATGGCGTGCTCGTCGTCGAAGAGGAACTCGGCGAGTGCCTTCGCGAGCTCGGTCTTTCCGACGCCGGTCGGACCGAGGAACAGGAACGATCCGGTCGGGCGGTTCGGGTCGCTGATGCCCGCGCGGGAGCGCCGCACGGCATCCGACACGGCCGCGACCGCCTCCTTCTGCCCGATGAGGCGCTTGCCGAGCTCGGCTTCGAGGCGCAGCAGCTTCTCGGTCTCGCCCTGCATGAGGCGTCCGAGGGGGATGCCGGTCCATGCCGAGATGACCGCGGCGATGTCCTCGTCGGTGACCTGGTCGTTGACCATCCGGTCTTCGCTGTCTTCGGCGCGTTCCGCGGCGGCGATCTCGCGCTCGAGGCTCGGGATCTCGCCGTACAGCAGGCGCGACGCCTTCTCGAGGTTGCCCTCGCGCTGGGCGAGTTCGGCCTCGCCGCGGGCACGGTCGAGCCGGGTCTTCAGTTCGCCGACGCGGTTGAGCGAGGCGCGCTCGCGCTCCCACCGGGACTGCAGGTCGGAAAGGCGAGCCTGCTCGGCCTCGAGGTCCGTGCGAAGGGTCGCCAGGCGCTCCTGCGAAGCGGCATCCTTCTCGCGCTTGAGTGCCAGCTCTTCGAGCTTCAGACGGTCGACGTGCCGGCGCAGCTCGTCGATCTCGACGGGTGCCGAGTCGATCTCCATCCGCAGGCGGGATGCCGCCTCGTCGATGAGGTCGATCGCCTTGTCGGGCAGCTGGCGGCTGGGCAGGTAGCGGTGCGACAGGGATGCCGCGGCGACGAGCGCGCCGTCGGCGATGGCGACCTTGTGATGCGCCTCGTAGCGCTCCTTCAGGCCGCGCAGGATCGCGACGGTGTCTTCGACCGACGGCTCACCGACGTAGACCTGCTGGAAGCGGCGCTCGAGGGCGGCATCCTTCTCGATGAACTCGCGGTACTCGTTGAGCGTGGTGGCGCCGATCATGCGCAGCTCGCCGCGCGCGAGCATGGGCTTGAGCATGTTGGATGCCGCCACCGACCCCTCTCCGCCGCCCGCGCCCATCAGCACGTGCAGTTCGTCGATGAAGGTGATGACGCGTCCGTCGGACTCGGTGATCTCCTTGAGCACCGACTTCAGGCGCTCCTCGAACTGGCCGCGGTACATCGCGCCGGCGACGAGGGCGGAGATGTCGAGGCTGACGAGCTCTTTGTCTTTGAGGGACTCGGCGACGTCGCCCGCGACGATGCGCTGGGCGAGGCCTTCGACGACGGCGGTCTTGCCGACGCCGGGTTCCCCGATGAGGACGGGGTTGTTCTTGGTGCGCCGGGTGAGCACCTGGCTGACGCGGCGGATCTCGCTGTCGCGCCCGATCACGGGGTCGAGCTTGCCCTGACGGGCACGGTCGGTCAGGTTGATGCCGAACTGCTCGAGGGCGCTGCGGGAGTCCTCCTGTCCCGGCTGCTGTGTTGCGTTCATCTGTCTCCTAGAAAGCTGCGAGACTCAAACTTGAGTCGTTGTGGCTCAAGTTTAGCAGAGGCGATTTCACGGCTCAAGGTCGGCGGTCGTGCTACCGCACGACCCCTGATCGCCCTATCCTTTGGCCATGACGGACGATCCGACGACGACGGATGCCGCGGCGAAGACGCCGGCGAACATCCCGCTCGCGATCCTGGTGTGCGCAGGGATGCTGTGCCTTGTCGTGAGCGGAATCCTCTGGGGCAGCGCCTCGCACGTGTTCGACGGATTCAGCGACCCGCTGCGCTGGGAACTGCTCGATCCGACCACAGCCGCATGGATCGTCGTGCTGTTCTGGGTCGGCATCCTGTGCCTGATCGGCGCGCTCGTGGCCTCCGCCGTCGGCTTCAGCGTCGACCGGGCACTGGCAGCCCATGCGGCGACGCCCCGCCGAGCGCCCGCGCCCGGGCGGACGCCGAGCGACGACGCCGCTCGGTCTCCGTCCGAGTAGTCTCGGGCCCACGTCGCGCAGACTCCTGCCTCCGGAATCCCCTTCAGGTGCCAGCTTCCCACGGCATGACCACAGAACCTGACACCTGAACCTGCGCCCCGACGCGTCGCGCGGCGACACTCGCCGACACGCCCCGTCACGCACGACGCGCCGTTGCCCAGGTTCCTCCCAGGTTCGCGATACTGTGAGCGCGGGCACCACCTGGGGCCCTCCGGATGCGCGGAGCCCCGCGACATCCACTCGTCTCGGCACCGCGCCGACTCGAAGGGAGAGCTTGAAATGACTGACAACACCGTGACCAAGTCGGGCTGGGCCGGCTGGGGAACCTTCGCCGGCGTCGTGCTGATCATCGCGGGCGCGCTGGACGCGCTCCACGGTCTGCAAGCGATCATCGGCCCGAACACCGTCTTCTTCATCGCCAAGAGCGGCCTGTTCCAGATCAACGTCGCCGGCTGGGGCTGGTGGCACCTGATCCTCGGCCTCGCCGTGCTGTTCGCGGGCATCGCGCTGCTGGGCGGCGCGAAGTGGGCGCGCGTCGTCGCGATCATCCTCGTGGCGATCAACGCGATCGGCCAGCTCACGCTCATCGACGTGCAGCCGTGGCTGTCGATCGGCGTCCTCGCCCTCGACATCGTCGTGATCTACGCGCTCACCGTGCACGGCAAGGAGATCGACAAGGCCTGACCTCGTCACCACAGCGGAAGAGCCCCGGGGCATCCCCGGGGCTCTTCTGCATTCATCGATTCTGCGGTCACGCCTCGCCGCGCTTGATGAGGCGACCGGTGGGCGTCTGCCCGTCGACGGTCCCGCCGCGCAGCACGGTGCGACGCACGACCCCCGACAGCTCCTTGCCGGCGTACGCCGACACGGGGTTCTTGTGGTGCAGCTTGGCCTTGTCGACCACGAAGGTCGCCTCGGGGGCGAAGACCGCGAAGTCCGCGTCGTTGCCGACCGCGATCGCGCCCTTGCGCGAAAGACCCGCGACCCGCACCGGGCCGGTGGTCATCCAGCCGACGACGGTCTCGAGCGGGATGCCGCGCGTCTGCGCCTGCGTCCACACCAGCGGCAGCCCGAGCTGCAGCGACGAGATCCCGCCCCACGCGGTGGCGAAGTCGCCGCCCGCAGGCTCCTTGAGGTCGACCGTCGCCGGCGAGTGGTCCGAGACGATGCAGTCGATGACGCCCTCCTCGAGACCCTGCCACAGCAGGTCGCGGTTGGATTCCTCGCGGATCGGCGGGCAGCACTTGAACGCGGTCGCGCCGTCCGGGATCTCCTCGGCGGTGAGCGTCAGGTAGTGCGGGCAGGTCTCGACCGTGAGGCGCACGCCCTCGGCCTTGGCCGCCCGGATCTGCTCCAGCGAGTCCGACGACGACAGGTGCAGGATGTGCGCCCGGGCGCCGGTGGTGCGGGCGCGGTCGATGACGTCCTTGATGCCGGTGTTCTCGGCATCCCGCGGGCGGGATGCCAGGAAGTCGTCGTAGTGGGCGCCCGGGGTCTGCGGAGCGTCCTCGATGACGTGGGCGTCTTCGGCGTGCACGATCAGCAGGGAGTCGAAGGTCTTGAGCTCGGCCATGTCGGCTTCGACCTCGTCGAGCGGCAGCGGCGGGAACTCGTCCACGCCGGACGGCAGCAGGAAGCACTTGAACCCGAACACGCCCTCGTCGTGCAGCGGATGCAGGTCGGCCGTGTTGCCAGGGATCGCGCCGCCCCAGAATCCGACGTCGACATGCACCTGGTCGCGGGCGACGTCCTGCTTGGTGTGAAGCGCCTCGACGTTCACCGTGGGCGGGATGCTGTTCAGCGGCATGTCGATGACGGTGGTGACGCCCCCGGCGGCGGCGGCGCGGGTCGCCGAGGCGAAGCCCTCCCACTCGGTGCGGCCGGGCTCGTTGACATGCACGTGGCTGTCGACGAGGCCGGGAAGCAGCACCTCGTCGTCCTGGACCTCGATCACCTCGGTGCCCGAGAGGCCGGTGCCGAGCGGTTCGATCGCGGCGATGACGCCGTCGGTCACGCCCACCTCGCGCGGACCGAAGCCGTCGGCGGTGAGCACGCGGGCACCCCGCAGGACGAGGTCGTACGTGTCTGTCATGAGAGCCCTCCCTGGGCGATGTCGGCGGCGTCCGCGGCGATGCGGGCGCCGATCTCGGTGACGAACCGGGCGGCCTGCGCGATCGCGGTGGGCACGTCCGGTGCGAGGTCGGTGAGAGCGTAGGTCCGGGCGAAGCCGGCCGCACTCAGCTGTGCGGGGGTGAGCAGGGTGCGCCCGCAGATCGCGATCACCGGCACTCCGGCATCCTTCGCGACCTGCGCGACCCCGATCGGCGCCTTGCCGCCGAGGCTCTGCTCGTCGAGGCTTCCCTCACCGGTGACGACGAGGTCGGCGGATGCCACCCGCTCGGCGAGTCCGGTCAGTTCCTGCACCACCTCGAGGCCCGGCCGCCGTTCGGCGCCGAGCACGGCGAGGGCCGCGTAGCCGACACCGCCCGCGGCACCCGCGCCCGGGGCGTCGACCACGTCGCGCACGCCGGGCTCGCGCACGAGGAACGCGGCGTAGTGGCCGAGCGCGGCATCCAGCAGCCGGACGTCCTGCGGGTCGGCGCCCTTCTGCGGCGCGAACACGGCTGCGGCGCCGCGCTCCCCCAGCAGAGGGTTGTCGACGTCGCCGGCGAGGATCACCGTCGCATGGGCGAGGCGTCCGTCGAGGTCGGACAGGTCGACCGACGCCAAGTCGGCCAGGGCCGCGCCACCCGGGGCAACGTCGCGCCCCGTGATGTCGGTGAGCTTCGCGCCCAGCGCCTGCAGCATGCCGGCGCCGCCATCGGTGCAGGCGCTGCCACCCACCCCGAGGATGATCGTGGTGCAGCCATGGTCAAGGGCCGCGCGGATGAGGTCACCGGTGCCGCGGCTGGTCGCCGTGAGAGGCGCCAGCAGGCCGCCCGGCAGCACGTCCAGGCCCGAGGCGGCGGCCATCTCGATGATCGCCTGGTCGTCCTTGACCGCGAACTGCGCCGTGACGGACCCCGAGGTGGGGCCCGTCACGGTCGCGTTCACGGTGGTGAATCCGACGGCGAGGGCGGCAGCAACCGTGCCCTCCCCGCCGTCGGCCACCGGAATCGCGTCGACGTGGATACCGGCATCGGCATTCCGGATCCCCTCGGCGAGCGCCGACGCGACCTCGGACCCGGTCAAGGATCCCTTGAACTTGTCCGAAGCGATGAGGATGCGCATGGTCTCAGTCAAGCAGGGCGTAGATCGCCTCGGGCGCATCGGCCGGCGACGCGGCGAGGTCCTCGAACTCGTTCACCGTGTCGAGGTCGGCGCCCATGGCGATGTTGGTGACGCGCTCGAGGATGACCTCGACGACCACCGGCACCTGGAACTCGTCGCGCAGTCGCGCGGCCTCCGCGAAACCGGCGGCGAGGTCCTCGGGACGCTCCACCCGCAGCGCCTTGCAGCCCAGCCCCTCGGCGACCTTGACGTGGTCGACGCCGTAGCCGGTGGCGATCGAGCCGGAGTCCTGCGGGGTGTTGACGTTGTCGAACGCCAGGGACACCTCGTAGTCCATCTCGAACCCGCGCTGCGACTGGCGGATGAGCCCCAGGTAGCTGTTGTTGACCACGACGTGGATGTAGGGCAGCTTGTGCTGCGCGCCCACGGCGAGCTCTTCGATCATGAACTGGAAGTCGTAGTCGCCCGAGAGCGCGACGACCTGCTCGCCCGGCTTGCCGCGCACGACGCCGAGGGCGGCGGGTCCCGTCCAGCCCAGCGGGCCGGCCTGGCCGGCGTTGATCCACTTGCGCGGGCCGTAGGCGTGCAGCAGCTGCGCGCCGGCGATCTGCGACAGGCCGATCGTGGTCACGTAGGTGGTGTCGCGGTCGAACGCCGAGAGCATCTCCTGGTAGACGCGGTGCGGCTTCATCGGCACGTTGTCGAAGTTGGTCTTGCGCTGCAGGCGCGCCTTGCGGTCGCGGCACTCCTGCGCCCACCCGTTGTAGTCGGGCAGCTCGGCGACCCGGTCGCGGGCGGCTTCGAGCAGCGCGTCGATGAACGCACCGGCATCCGACACCACGCCGTAGTCGGGAGCGAACACGCGGCCGATCTGGGTGGGCTCGATGTCGACGTGCACGAACGTGCGGCCCTTGCGGTAGGTGTCCAGGCCTCCGGTGTGCCGGTTCGCCCAGCGGTTGCCGATGCCCAGCACGAAGTCGGACTCGAGGAAGCTCGCGTTGCCGTAGCGCTGCGAGGTCTGGATGCCGACCAGGCCCGCGGCCAGCGGGTGGTCGTCGGCGATCGCGCCCCAGCCCATCAGGGTCGGGAACACCGGCACGCCCAGCGTCTCGGCGAGCTCGACGAGCTTCGCGGATGCCCCGGAGTTCACGATGCCGCCGCCGGCGATGATCGCCGGGTGCTGGGCGGCGACGAGCAGGTCGAGCACCTTCTCGGCCTGCGCGCGGGTCGCCGTGGGCTTGGCGACCGGCAGCGGCTCGTACGTGTCGATGTCGAAGTCGATCTCGGTCATCTGCACGTCGAACGGCAGGTCGATCAGCACCGGTCCGGGGCGACCGGACCGCATGATCTGGAACGCCGACTGGAAGACGCCGGGCACCTGCGCACCCTCGAGGACGGTCTTGGCGAACTTGGTGACCGGCTTCGCGATGGAGGCGATGTCGACGGCCTGGAAGTCCTCCTTGTCGAGCTTCGCCACCGGCGCCTGGCCGGTGATGCACAGCATCGGGATGGAGTCGGCGATCGCGGCGTAGAGGCCGGTGATCATGTCGGTGCCGGCCGGGCCGGAGGTGCCCAGGCACACGCCGATGCGGCCGTCGCCGGTGCGGCTGTAGCCGTCGGCCATGTGCGAGGCGCCCTCGACGTGGCGGGCGAGAGTGTGCCGGATGCCGCCGTTGGCGCGCATCGCGGAGTAGAGGGGGTTGATGGCAGCCCCGGGCAGGCCGAACGCCTCGGTGGCGCCCTCCTTGATCAGGATCTGCACGATGGCGTCGACGGCGCGCATGCGGGTCATGGGAGTTCTCCTAGTTCTTCGCGGTCGTTGAGCGAGGAGCGGAGCGACGAGACGAAACGTCTGTGCTCCACGCGTTTCGTCTCGCTGCGCTCGCTCAACGACCGGTGGTAGATGGGTCAGTCGCGGCCGGCGAGCTCGTTGGTGAGCTTGAACAGGCCGGAGTGGTCGAGACCGCCGTCGCCGCGGGCGACGAGCGAGGTCACGAGCTGTGCGACGGCGGAGCCCAGCGGCACGGTGATGCCGGCCTGGCGGGCCGCTGCGGTGACGATGCCCAGATCCTTGTTGTGGAGGGCGAGGCGGAAGCCGGGGCCGAAGTCGCGGTCGAGCATCTTCTGCCCCTTCTGGTCGAGCACCTTGGAGCCGGCGAGACCGCCGCCGAGCACCTTGAGGGCGGCATCCGTGTCGACGCCGAAGGCTTCGAGGAAGACGACGGCCTCGGCCAGCGCCTGGATGTTGACGGCGACGATGAGCTGGTTGGCCGCCTTGACCGTCTGGCCGGCGCCGGAGGGACCGACGTGGACGATGGTCTTGCCGATGGCATCCAGCACGGGCTGGGCTGCGGCGAAGTCGCTCTCGGAGCCGCCGACCATGATCGACAGGACGCCGTCGATGGCGCCCTGCTCGCCGCCCGAGACGGGGGCGTCGACCGCGCCGAAGCCGGCGGCGACGGCCTCTTCGGCCAGTTCCTTGGCGACGTCGGGGCGGATCGAGGAGTTGTCGATCCACAGCGCGCCGGCCTTGGCGTTCGCGAAGACGCCCTCGGAGCCCTGCACGACGGCGGCGACGTCCGGCGAGTCCGGCACCATCGTGATGACGACGTCGGCGTCCTCGACGGCATCCGCGATGCTGGATGCCCCCTGGCCGCCCGCCTCGACGAGCTTGTCGATCGCGGCCTGGCTGCGGTTGTACCCGGTGACGGTGAAGCCGCCCTTGATGAGGTTCTTGGCCATGGGCAGGCCCATGATCCCGAGTCCGATGAATGCGACGTTGGTCATTGTTCTCGTTCCTTCAGCGTGTGTCTGCGGGCGCGGTTCAGGCGCGGGTCCAGGCGAAGGCGTCCGCCTGCGTGGGCTTGTACTCGAGGCCGATGACGCCGGCGTAGCCGCCGGCCTTGGCCTCGGCGATCCAGGTGGCCAGCGGCAGCTCGCCGGTGCCGGGCTCCCCGCGACCGGGGGCGTCGGCGATCTGGATGTGACCGAACTCGGCGGCGTGGTCGGCGATGACCGCCGAGACGTCGTCGTTGTTGACGGCCAGGTGGTAGAAGTCGGCGAGGAGCTTGACGTTGTCGACGCCCTCCTCGTTCTTGACGCGCTCGATGATCGCCAGTGCGTCGTCGGCGGTCTTCAGCGGGTAGGTGTCCATGCCCGAGACCGGCTCGAGCAGCACGACGCCGCCGATCTTGGCGACCGCACGACCGGCCGCGGCGAGGTTCTTCACGGCCAGGTCGTCCTGCGCCTTCGGGTCGGCGCCCGGGATGCGGTTGCCGTACAGCGCGTTGAACGCCTTGGTGCCGAGCCGCTCGCCGATGCCGACGACGACCTCGATGTTGTCGGCGAACTCGTCCTCGCGGCCGATCCAGGACACCAGGCCCCGGTCGCCCCCGGGCATGTCGCCGGCGAAGAAGTTCAGGCCGGTCAGCTGCACGCCGGCATCCTGCACGGCATTGACGAACGCGTCGACCTCGTCGCCTCCGGGCACGGCCTCCGAGAAGGGCCACCAGAACTCGACGGCGTCGTACCCGGCAGCCTTGGCCGCGGCGGGGCGCTCGAGCAGCGGGAGCTCGGTGAGGATGATCGAGCAGTTGACCGTGTACGTCATCGTCGTCACTTTCTGTTCGCCTCCGGAGTTTTCACGATCCGGAAGTGGATTCTTGCCTGATGAAAGAGTACGACAGCTCGCGCGGGCGCGTCAAGACCCCGTTGGGAGTCAACTCCGGCCCGGATCGCGGCCGGGAACAGGAGGATGACCGGGGGCAGGCTGATTCCGGCCGATCGGGCCTGTTCTCGGCCATCCGCCTGTTTTCGGCCGGCCCGGGCCGGGCTGCGAGGTCCGCCATGAGCGGAAGGCCTCTGCTACGCTGACGCGAACCAGTCCCGGTCCTGCAACCGACAGATCATGCCCACCCAAGGTGGGTTCAGATGAAAGCAGGATCGCAATGACGCGCGTCAGCACGTTCTCACTCCCCCGACCCGCAGGCTCCGGTCGACGAATCGGAGCAATCGCCGCAGCAGTGACACTGCTCGCCGCGGGCGCGATCAGCTCCGCTCCATCCGCACAGGCCGCGCAGTCGGACTGCGCGTCCGGACGCGCGTGCGTCTGGTCGGCCTACGACTACCACAACGACTTCCTGCAGGGCTGGGCGGCCTGGACCTACTGTTTCGACGACTTCAACGACGGCTGGAACATCAATGACAAGGGCTCGTCGTTCTACAACAACGGAAACAGTGAGACTGCATACGTCTATCAGTATAAGAACGCAGGCGGTCCGCGTATCTCCCGGCCCCCCAAGTCCGGCTACAAGGATCTGAACACCGTCCACTTCAATGACCGCGCGTCGTCCGGGTACTTCTCCTCACGCATCAACGACGTCGGAAGCTTCGCGTGCCGGTAAGGGGAGGCATCCGATGGCGTATGCAAAACGCGGCTCTTCACTCTTCTCCCTGATCGTGCTGGGTCTCACGACGGCCCTCCTGCTGTCGTCGTGCAGTACGCCTGAGAGCGAGAACAGCAGTGCATCAACTCCACAGATCGAGAAGAATCAGCAACAGTGGGCAATGCCGCTTGATGAATTCATCGTCGATCCGACCGAGCTGGGCAACTACGCTGAGCAACTCCTCATGGGCAAGTGCCTCACGAAACTCGGATACCAGTGGGACGTGCCGTGGCAGAACATCGAGTTCAGGTCCCCAGCGAACTACAACGGCATCGGACTCAGGCTCTTCGATGTGGAGATCGCCCAGAAGTGGGGCTACCACGACGCACCCAAACCCGACCCGGAGTCCGCAAGGAGGTGGGAGGAGTTCGTCGACTCCACGAACTCGTACGAGTCCGGCCCGACTTTCGAGAAGAAGTTCTCGTCGTGCCTGCGGAAGGTGAGAGACCCGCGGTCACTGCAGGTTTCTGATCAAGCCAATTACGTCATGGGCCTCAAGTCCCAGGCTATCGACGTCGCGAACACGAAGCCCGCGGTGCGCGAGTCGCTCAAGGGGTGGCGGAAATGCCTCGCCGATCAGTACAGCTTCGCGGTTCCAGCGATCCCACAAGACATGCCACCGAAGCCGCTCGACAAGAAGTTCAAATCGAGTGGTTCTGTTGCGTCGGCCGAGGAGATCGAGCTCGCGGTCGCGGACGCGAAATGTCGGGATTCGAGCGGATGGGCGGCCGCCCTGTACCGAGCGGAGTGGGATGCCGAGACCACGCTGGTGAATGAGAATCGCGACAAACTCGACCGCATCCGCACGGAGGCCGTGGCGTTCCGCAAGAAGATGCTGGCCGTCGTGGCCGCGAATGCGCCGCAGCCGTGAACGCGCGTGGTGCGACGCCCGGGCGCCTTCGCTGGACGGTCGGAATCGCCGTCGCAATCGGAGCGATCGCGGCCGGATGGTGGCTGGCATCCTTGTTCCAATCCTCCGACCAGCGCGAGGCGAATGCCGCGGCGCCGTCGCCCTCTCCGATCGTCGCCGCCGTCACGACGGGAACGCTCGAAGCGCGAACCTCCTTTTCGGGCGAGGTCGTGGCCTCTTCGCAACGTGCCGTGACGTTCACTGCGCCCGCGGACGCGACGACCGCAGTCGTGACGGGTCGCCCGCTGAGAGTCGGCACGACTCTGCACGACGGCGATGTGATGACCGAGGTGAACGGCCGCCCCGTGTTCGCGGTGGCGAGCGCGTTCGCGTTCTACCGAGACATGGCAACCGGAGACTCGGGCCCGGACGTGATTGCGCTCCAGAAGGCACTCGCGAGCCGCGGGTACGGGGTCGAGGCCGACGGAGTGTTCGGTGCCCGGACGGAGCGCGCCGTGCGCGCCTGGTACGCCGATGCGGGATACGCGCCGACGGCCCAAGCCGCCCCGGCATCTGCCGACGGCCCTGCCTCGGGTGCATCGGGGCCGGCTGAGGAGACCACCCGATCTGACGCTGTCTCCGTGCCGTTGTCCGAAATCCTGAGTGTGCCCTCCCTCCCGATCTCCGTGGTCAAGGGCACTGCGATCGGCAGCGCTGTCGGGGTGAAGGGAACCCCGGACCTCGTGCTCGGGTCGACGAAGAAGATCGTCTCCGTCTCAGCAGACCCCGCGGCGATGGCAAGCGTTTCGAAGGGGGATCGCGTGACACTCGTCATCGGCTCGAAAGAGGTGGACGGGCGAGTGACCTCCCTCCTCCGCGTCGCACCTGACTCAGGCAGCGCTTCCGACGGAGACGGAACGTCGCCGGGGAAGGACTCTGTTCCGGCGCCCGAGGCATCCCTCGTCGTCACACCGACCTCACCGCTCCGCGACGTGGCGCTCGGCACGTCCGCGCGCGTGACCATCGAGCGGCAGATCGTTGCGAAGAAGTCGCTTCTGGTTCCGGTCGTCGCCGTCACCGACCGAGGAGGAGTCAACAAGATCGTCCTCGTGCGCAGGAAGGACGGGAGCTTCGTCGAGGTTCGTGTCACGGTGCTGGGCACCCTTGACGGGCAGGCGGCTGTCGCCTCCACGAAGAGCGGAACACTCGAAGCCGGAGACGAAGTGAGGGTCGGCTAGCGTGCCGTTCATCAGCCTGCGCGACGTCTCTCGTTCGTACTCGTCGGGAGAAGGTCCCCCGCTGCACGCGTTGCGCGGAGTCAGCCTCGATATCGACAGGGGTGAGTTCGTCGCGATCGTCGGACCATCGGGCGGGGGCAAGAGCACCCTGCTCAATATCCTCGGGCTGCTGGATGACCCTTCGTCGGGTCAATATGCCCTCGATGGCGAGATCGTCACGGCGGGGCGAGGCGGCACCGCCGCCCGGACTCGCGCCGAGAAGATCGGCTTCGTCTTCCAGGCGTTCCACCTGCTCGAGAAGCGTCCCGCCGCCGACAGCGTCGAGCTGGGACTGATGTATCAAGGCATCGGTCGTGACGCACGTCAGGTCGCGACCGAACAGGCGCTGGAGTCGGTGGGACTTCCGGACAAGACGACCCAGAGCGTCTCGACGCTGTCGGGCGGACAACGCCAGCGCGTCGCGATCGCTCGCGCAGTCGCGACGAACGCCACGCTGATCCTCGCCGATGAGCCCACAGGTAACCTCGACTCGGCCAACGCGGCGGTCGTGCTCGACGAGCTCGAACGGATCAATCGCGGCGGGGCGACGATCGTCGTCGTCACGCATTCTCCGGAGGTCGCCGCGCGGGCGAGTCGGACAGTCCGGATCATCGACGGCAGCGTCCACACCGACGAGACTCGATCACCGGAGGCGCCCGACGACGGCCGGGATGAACCGGGTCCGGAGGCCGCGACGACGTCTGCTTTCGGCAAACGGACGCGGCTGCGCACCGCCGACATCCTGCGTGATGCGTGGGCATCGGTTCGGTCACGTCCGGGCCAGACCTTCGGGCAGGCCGCCGCCGTCGCAATCGCCGTCGCATTGATGGTCGCGACGCTGGGCCTGTCGGCGTCCGCCCGCGGCCAGGTGTCGGCGACCTTCGACGCGCACCTCAACCGGGAGGTGTCCGCACGATGGTCCGGCGACCTCGCGCATTTGCCGCCTCTGGCCCAGATCGTGCCCCGCGCGTCAGCTGTCGCGGGCGTCGAGGCGGCCGCGGCCGTCGTCGACCTCGGTCCCAAGACGATCGCTTCGTTGTCGGCGCGCCGCGAGGTGCAGCCGCACCTCGTGAGCGGGAACATCGTTGCGGCTGCGCGCCTGACCGTCGCGGAAGCGAACTGGCACAACGGTGCACTCGCGCCGCGGGAAGCGTACATCGGCGACCTGCTCGCCGAGGATCTCGACATCGGCGACGCCTCCCGCGCTCCTTCGATCACGGTGGACGGTGAGCGGTACGTCGTGGCCGGAATCATCACGAAGTCGTCCCGGCTTCCGCTGTTGCGCGGCGAAGTGCTGCTCGGCGGAGCGCCGGAGACCGACATCCGCCACGCATCGGACATCACCGCGCTCGTGCTGACATCGGCCGGTGCCGCGCCCCAGGTCGCTCGCCAGCTCCCGATCGCCATGAACCCCTTTCTGCCGAAGAGTCTCGTCGTGACCGCGCCGACGGATGCCACGAAGCTTCGCGGCCAGATCGAAGGCGGTGTGCAGGCGACGATGACGGCATTCACCCTGGTGGCTCTGATCGTCGCCGTTGCCGCGCTCGTCAACGCGACCCTGCTCGCGCTGAATTCCCGCCGCGGCGAGATCGGGATGCGCAAGGCCGTCGGCGCACGTGACGCGCACATCGCATCACTGATCACAGCCGAGTCGGCCTACGTCGGGATACTCGGAGGAGTGGGCGGCCTCTTCGCGGGCATGATCGCCATCCTCGTCGTCACGATCAGTCAGCATTGGGCCCCGGTGTTCGACCTCGTCCTCCTCCCGGTCTCGATCGCCGTCGGCCTCGTCGTCGGAGCGTCCGGCGGTGCGCTCGCGGCCATCCGTGCTGCACGCCTGCGGCCGGCCGAGAACCTGCGCGCCTGACGCGGGTGAGGCGACGGCCGGCATCCGACCCGTGGTCGCGACCCAGAACAGGAGGATGTCCCGGAACAGGCCGAATCCCGCCGATCCGGCCTGTTCTCGGTCATCTGGCTGTTTTCGGCCGGGGCGCGCCTCGCCTCGACCGGGTCAGCCGCCGGCGGCGACGGCTGCGGCGTACACCTGCTGCACGTACTCGGCTGAGTGGTTGTAGGAGAAGATCGCGTCGGCCCAGCCCTGGGCGGACGCGAGGTCGTGACCGTCGGCGCAGAGGTAGCGGCCGGCGGCCAGGGCGGCGTCGAAGATGTCGTCGACGTCGCGGTGGCCGTCGCCGTCGCCGTCGGCTCCCCACTGCGCCCACGTCGACGGGATGAACTGCATCGGGCCGCGCGCCGTCGTCCATCCGCCGCCGGCGTCCGGGATCGCCTGATTGCCGCCCGTACCGTCGAGCACGGGCCCGCTGATGGGGGTCGACGACCGCCCGTCGGCGCGCAGCATCCGGCCGCCCGTCGTCCCGTTGGCCGACTCGACGGTGCCGATCCCGGCGAGCGTGCTCCAGCCGAGATGACACGCGGGCTGCTCCTGCTGCAGCCGCAGGGCGGCATCCCCGTACGCGGCGACCGCGACGGCGGGGATGCCGGTGGCGGCCGCCGTGGCATCCACCCACGCCGCGGACGCCCTCGGGGGTCCCGCCGGGTCACGGCCCGGTGCCGGCGCGGGCGCGACCGTCGCCCCCGCCGGCGCGGCCTGCTCGGCGAGGACGGCGAGCACGGCATCCGGACCGACGCTCCGGTCGCCGACGCCGATCAGGATGCCGGCCGCGGCGAGAACACCGGCCAGCACGACGACGCAGGCGATCGTGCGGGCCCGCCGTCGCGACGCCGTCATCGCCGTGGTGCGGCCGCGCTCACCCGAAGCGGCCGTTGACGTAGTCGGCGGTGCGCGGATCCTGCGGACGCTCGAACATCGCCTCCGTGGGGCCGTGCTCCACGATGACGCCGGGGGTTCCGTGCGAAGCGAGGAAGAACGCGCACGAGTCCGAGACGCGGGCCGCCTGCTGCATGTTGTGGGTGACGATCACGATGGTGACCTCCTCGGCGAGGGTGCGCATCGTCTCCTCGATCACGCGGGTCGAGGTGGGGTCCAGGGCCGAGCACGGCTCGTCCATGAGCAGCACACGCGGCTTGATCGCCATCGACCGGGCGATGCACAGGCGCTGCTGCTGCCCGCCCGACAGCCCGCCGCCGGGCGAATCGAGGCGGTCCTTCACCTCGTTCCACAGGCCGCCGAGCTGCAGGCAGTGCTCGACGAGGTCCTCCTTCTCGGACTTCGACGCCTTGGTGCCGGTGAGCTTCAGCCCGGCCAGCACGTTGTCGCGGATCGACATCGCCGGGAAGGGATTCGGCTTCTGGAACACCATGCCGATGTCGCGGCGCGCCCGGGTGACCCGGACCGTCGCGTCGTAGATGTCCTCGTCGTCGAGCATGACCCGGCCGGCGAGCGAGGCGCTCGGCACGAGTTCGTGCATGCGGTTGAGGATGCGCAGGAACGTCGACTTGCCGCATCCGGACGGGCCGATGAGCGCGGTGATCTCCCCCGCCGGCATGGTCAGCGAGACCCGGTCGAGCACCTTGTGGTCGCCGAACCAGGCCGAGACGCCGACCGCCTCGAGCTGCGCCAGCGGCGCGGCGGGACGGGCCTCCATGGGAATCGGGAATCCGGATGCGGGAAGCTGCCGGGTGTCGGCCGTCGAGATCGGCGTCAGGGTCATGGGGTCCTCAATCGGGTGGGAGGGTTCAGTACAGGTTCGGGAGCACGATCACGATCTGCTCGGCCAGCTGCGTGCCGACCAGGAGCGCGACGCAGAGTCCGACGATCCAGGTCTGCCACGTCCCCCAGCGGCGCAGGGCGAGGATGATCGCGACGGTCACGGCGATGGCGAGTTCGCCCCACAGCAGCAGCGGCATCCATCCGGAAGGGTCCGAGGCCATCGGCTCCTCGGCCGCCGAGACGGAGCCCAGGCGCAGCACGGGCTGGGGCGTCGGGAACGCCTTGCCGACGAGGTCGGCGTCCACGCGCACGACGGTGCCGGAGGAGAACGGGACCCCGGCGGAGCTGACGAGGGTCAGCCGCCCGGCCGTGGCCGACGCGAGCGCCGGCGCGTGGGTGCCGGCGTACCTGACGTCGACGACCCGGTAGGTCGCGGTGCCCTGACCGGTCGTGGTGACGATCGTCGAGCCGACCTTGAGGGACTCGAGGCCGCTGAACGGGCCGCCGTATCCGGCCTGGCGTCCGTAGAGGACGCTCACACCCTGCTGGCCCGGGAGCGGGGTGTCGCGGCGGTGGCCGGGGCCGGCGAGCAGCGTGCTGCCGGTCGTGCCCTCCACGACCGTGTCGGTGATGCCGAGCGCCGGGATGCTGACCAGCGCCACCGGGGCGCCCATCGGGAGCAGGGTGCCCTTGGCATCCACCTGCCCGATCGGTGCGGTGCCGAGCGCGAGCTGGTTGCGGAACCGGCTGTGGAGCACCTCCTGGGAGCGATGCTCGGCCAGGTTCGAGAAGACGAGGAGGTGGAAGACGAATCCGACGAACAGCGCGGCGAAGGTCACCATCGCCCAGCCGGACAGCTGCAGCAGCGTGCGGTCGGACGGACGCGGGATGGCCTGACGCAGGTGCGCGTGGCCGGAATCGAAGCGGCGTGACACCGCCCCGGCCGAAGCCGGGACGGTGTCACGCGCGAGGGATGCGGACTCCGACAAGGTCAGAAGACCGCCAGCGTCGTGAGCTTCGTCGACGCCGTCTTGTTCACGTTGGCGTCACCGGTGTACGACACGTACACGTAGTACGTCCCCACCGGGAGCTTCGGCAGCGACGCGGTGGCCTTGCCGCCGACGAGCGACACGATGCGGGTCGCCTTGATGGCGGTGCCCTTCTTGATGGTGACGGTGACCTTGCCGGTCGGGGTGAGGCCGGTCGCTGCGACCGTGACGACGGCCTTGCCGGCGACCGTGTGCGAGACGCGCGCGGCGGTCGCCTTCACGGTCGGGGTGGCCTTGGCGACGGTGATCGAGCCCTGCGCGATCGAGGCGAAGTAGATGCCGGAGAGGTTCGGCGTGAAGCCGTCGTTCGCGCCGCCGCCGAAGGAGATCGTGCCGGCCTTCGGGGTGGGGACGGTGAACTTCGCCGTGGTCTGACCCTTGGCGATCGTGGCCGAGTACACCTTGCCGTTGACGGTCAGCGCGACGGAGCCGCCGGCGTTGCCGATCGACTGCACGGCGACGGTCACGACGGTCGACTTGCCGGCGACCGCGGCCGTGTGGGTGACGGTCACCGTGGCGCTCGAGCCGACGCCGGCGGTGCGCGAGGGGTTGCCGCAGTTGGCGTCCGTCATGAATCCGTAGGCCAGGATCGCCTTGGCGTCGAGGCAGAACTTCGAGCCGGCGCCGACGAAGGTGTCGTACAGGGCGCGGTACTTGACGTTCGCGTTCGGGTTGTCGACCGCGGCGGTCGGGATGAGGTTGAACACCTCGCGGGTGATCGCCCCGACGCTTCCGGCCGGAGCCTTGTAGCCGGTGTTCGGCGTCAGGGTGGCGTTGGTCGACGCGTCACCGGTGTACGGGAGCACGCTCGCCGAGCCGTTGTCGAAGGGAATGAGCTCGTAGTCTGTGCCCGCCGTCTTGCCCGCGTCGGGGTCGGCGATGACGCCGTTGTGGTAGCCGATGAACTTCGCGGCCGAGAAGGGCGCGATCGCGGCGACCCCGGCCGGGGCGGAGGTCAGCACGGTGGCGTCGTGCTCCTGCGCCTGCTCGTGCGACGTGTTCATCTCGGAACCCACGTACGGAGCCGAGGTGCTGGTGTACGGGGCCGGGAACTCGGCGTCGCCCTTGTCGAGCTTGACCGGCACGGCGGAGTTCACCTTGTTCAGCTGCGTCAGGAAGAACTGGCGGCTGCCGGAGCCCGGCTTGGGCAGGAACGCCTGGATCGGCTCGGTCGTCGCGGTGGCCGTCGCAGAGAGCGCACCGGTGACGGTGTCGACGTACTGGTCGACACCGGCGTAGATGTTCGCCAGGTCCTCGAGCGTGAGGCCGAGGCCGCCGTTCGTCTTGAGGAACGGGCTTCCCGCCGGGGCAGCGAAGCTGATGGCGTCGATGGCGAAGGGGATCTCGGTGACGATGCCGGAGCCGTCGAACTTCTCGTTGTTGCTGTCCTGGAACCCGGAGGCGCGCGAGTAGTCCACATCGCCGGGGGCGACACCGTCGGTGCCGCTCGGCGCGATCATGCCGAGGGACTCCTTCAGCGCGGTGTAGCCCGCGCCGCTGCCGTTCGGATGGGCGGTGGCGACCGCGGGGACCCCGCCCGAACGGTACGACAGCGGGGTGGTGCCGGTCGCCGTCCACGAGGCGAGGTTGAGGTGTGTGCCGTCGTAGGTACCGAGGTCCTGGCTGACGCCGTACTCGACGTCCTGGATCGTGTCGGAGCCGACACCGACGAGCGTGTAGGTGCCGATGTGCGACGCCTGGGGGTCCTCCTGGTTGGCCGTCACCGGCGTGCCCGCGGCGTTCGCAGCAACCGCGCCGAGGCAGAGGCTCAGCGAGACGCCGGCGGCGAGGCCGGCACCCACCTTGCTGAAACGAGTCACCTTCATGAAGGTCTTTTCCTTTCTCAGGATGCTGTCCGCCACTCGCGGTCTCAGTCCGATCCGAAGCTAGGGTCGCCGGGCGGACGACAGGACGACGGATGGTGAACGATCCATGAAGCCTCGGCGACGTCAGGCGCGCCGCCGGGCGCGAGCGAGCAGGGTCGGCCCGAACACGGCGCACGGCACGAAGAAGCAGAGGGCGGCGAGGAGCGCGTACTGCCCGGCGGGGGCGACGCTCGCGGCGGGTGTGACCGATCCCGGGAGCTCCGCGGATGCCGCGGCCGCGGCGGGCGCCTTGCCCGTGTCGGATGCCGGGGCGGCGCCGACCGAGGAGCCGCCCGGCACACCCGGGACCGTCCCGCCGGCACCGGGACCGGACGGGATCGTCCCGGCACCCCCGCCGCCGGTGGTTCCCGTGCCCGCGGGCGGTGTCGTCACGGGCGGCGCGGCCTTGTGCGACGCGCACTGCGGGTTCTTCACCTCGGCGCGGAGGCCGGCGGCCGCAGCGGATGCCTGGGCCTTCTGCTCCGCCGTCAGGGGCGCGTAGCCGGGTGGCAGCTGGCCGAGCTTCGTGCCCTGCGCCTGCCCGGCGCCGGCGGCGTACTCGAGGAACGCGGCATCCGCGGTGAGATCCGACAGACCGGTCTGGCACACGTTGATCGCGGCGTACGTCTGCATGGTGAGCGGGTAGCCGCCGGGGACGCCCGCCAGCCCCTCGGCGAGCGCCGTCGAGGTCGGCGTGACCCCGGCCGACGTGTCGGTCGGCGACGAGACGAGCGCGGCGGTGGGCAGCCCGGACAGGGCGGCCGCCTCCGAGGTGGTGATCGCCAGCTCGAACCGGTTGCCGGGCACCTGGGGTCCGGAGCTCGTGGCCTGCGGCGGGCTAAGAGTGGTGTCCCAGGTGGTCTTCAGTCCGGCGTTCGCGGTGTAGGTGCGCACGGCGGCGTTGCCGAAGTCGGTCGCGTAGGGCCGCATGTCGAGCGTCCCGTAGCCGGGTGCGGGCCAGTCGCCGGTGCGGAACGTGGACGCGTCGTTCTTGGGGAACGACGAGACGGTGGCATCCGTGGCGAGGTTCAAGGCCTTGTACGCGCCGTTGATGGTCGCGCCGTCGACCTCGTTGCCGGCGAGGAAGCTCTTCGCCTGCGGGTCGGACCGCAGCCACGCCCACACCTTCATCGCCGAGTCGGTATCACCGAAGGGCACGATGAGTCCCTCCGGCGTCTGCGTCGGATAGAAGTATTTGAAGTCGGGGTTCAGCGCGAGGAAGTCGGGGTCCTGCAGCAGGCTGTCCGGGTTGGATGCCGGCACGGTGGCGCCCGCGCCGTGCCCGTCACCGGGGGTGTCGGACCGGTACGACTGGGTGAGGAGCTTCGCCACGAGCAGGGGGGTGAGGCGCAGGTCGTCGACGAGCGTGCCGTTGGCTCCGAGATCGGGGTTCGATTTGTCGGGCCGGTAGTTCTTGTCGATCAGGTAGCTGATGACGATGCCCGAAGTCGCCACGGGGGCGTACTGGATCGTGGCGCCGGCGGTGTCCGCGGCATCCGGCTTGTTCGACAGGAAGTTCATCGCCGTGCCGCCCGCGGTCAGGGCGGTGCGGGCCTGCGAATCGGTGATCTCGGAGTATCCGAGCGTCGCGCCCTGGCCGCACAAGGCGGCCTGCCACGAGGCGAACGCGCCCGCGGCGAGCTCGGTGCCGGCGGTGCGCACGGTGGAGGCGCCGAGCCTGCAGCTGGTGCCGATCGGCGAGAACGTCAGGGGGATCTGGATGCGGTTGCGCCACGCGCCGGCCGACAGTGGCGACCCGGCGACGTAGTTGTAGTTCGACCCGTACCCGGAGTCCTGCGCCTCGTCGGCGGCGAGCTCGCCGTTGAGGTTGTACTCGCCGCGCGGCACGACGACCAGATAGCAGCGGTCGCCGGCGGCGGCGGCCGCCGGATCGCCGCAGCCCAGATAGGGCGAGGTCAGCGCACTCTGCAGGTTGAAGATGTACTGCCCGGTGCCGTCGGCGGCCGTGCGCACGAAGGATGCCTCGTTGCTCTGCGCCGCGCCGAAGGGGGGCAGGTTGTACTGGTCGTTCATCCAGCCGAGCGCCGTCTTGTTCGGGTCGTCGATCGACCAGAACGGCACGAGGCATCCGGCTCTCTGGTGCGTCTGCGAGTGGGTGTGGTCGGCGGTGCAGGTGCCGTTCGGCAGCTCGGCGGGGTCGGCCTGCGCGCCGGTGAGGAGGCTCCGGGATGCCGCGGCGAGCCCCATCTGGCTGGACAGCGCTGCGTTCGGTGCGCCCCACTGGCACTGCTCAGGGGTGGGACCGGCGGCTCCCTTGCTCGCCCAGCACTGCATGATCTGCAGGTAGTCGCCGGGTGCGCCGGTGCTCTTGGTCGGGGTTCCCCCGGTCCACGAGACACGCAGACCCTGGTCGGTGAGGTCCTCGGTCTGCGACACGGTGACGGCGAGGTTCGAGAACAGCGGCTGGTTCTTGTCGGTCGGGTCGAGGGTGCGTCCCTCGCTCCACTTGACCATGACGGCACTCGACGTCGTCGCGCTGGATGCCGCGGCCGGCGCCGCGGTCGTGACCGCCATCGCGGCGGAGTACGAGCCGAGGGTGAGGTCGCCGATGAGCACCACGGCGGTGACGTACTTGCGCCAGCCGCGCAGGAACCACGCCCCGCGCATCAGTGGTTCTTCCGGTTCATCATGACGAGCACCGGGGGCGCGACGACGAGCAGCAGCAGGGCGGCGACCGCGATCCACACCGCCCACTGCGAGAAGGCCGAGGTCGTGTCGGCGGCGACCATCACCGGCGAGGCGGCGATGGTCGTGCACTGTCCGGTGTCCTGGTCGCACGACGTCTTGCCGTCGGGGTTGAGGAGGGTGACGGTGGCGTTGCCGCCGGTGCCCGCGCCCGTCCCACCCGATCCGGCGGACGTGCCGCCGGCTGCCGGGGTTCCGCCCTTCGGCACGCCCGGGGTCGTGCCGCCCGACGTCGTCGAACCGGTGGTGGTCGCGCCGCCTGCGGTGGAGCCGCTGGTGTGGTTGCCCACCGTGTTGTTGTCGCTCTGCCCCTGCGAGCTCGACGACTTGCTGCCGTGCACGGGCGTTCCGTAGGTGCACGTCGTCGCCGCGCCGGCCTTGTCGCACAGGTCGGGGTAGAGCGCGTTCACGGCGAGCGTGTTGGTGCCGTCGGACGAGAAGGTCGGGTTGTTGCAGCGCTTGATGTCGATGTTCTTCGCGACCGCGCCCGGGATCTTCTTCACCTGGGCCAGGCCCGCGCGCACCAGGTTGATCGGCAGCGGCGAGTACCCGAGCGTCGGCGCGGACTGCTGGCCCGCGCAGAGGGCGTAGTCGACGAACGCGCCGAGCGTGGTCCCCTTGCCCGTCGTGAACCCGTTCTGCAGCGCCGTCGGCACCACGAAGTAGGAGTACGACGAGATGGGATACGCCCGCGGGTCGGCGTCGGTGTAGACCGCGTCGAGGTTCTGCGTCAGATAGGTTTCGGGGTTCGACGAGTCGGTGTTGACCTTCGCCTTCAGCAGCGCGACCGCGACGTTGGATGCCGTCGGCAGCACATAGAACCCGGACTGGTTGAGGACCTTCGCGACCGGGTACCGGCTCTGCAGCGCGTACGAGTACTCGACGTACCCGATCGAGCCCACGTTGCCGGCCTGGGCGACGAAGCCGGCCACGCCGCTGTCGCCCGACTTCGCCTGCTGCACCGTCGGGTCGTACCGGCTGCACTGGGTGAAGAACGAGACCTCGCCGCACGACCACGAACTCGGGAAGCGCTTGGCCATCCACAGCGTGAACTGCGCCGTCGAGCCCGAGCCGTCGGAGCGCACGACCGGGGTGATCTTCAGCGACGGCAGCGCGATGCCCGGGTTCTCCGCCTTGATCTTGGCGTCGTTCCACTGGGTGATCCGGCCGGAGAAGATGCCCGCGATCGTCGGACCCGAGAGCTTCAGGTTCGTGAAGCGCTGGCCGCCCACGGTCAGGTTGTACATGAGCGCGGTGCCGCCGGCCACGTCGGGCACGTACGCGAAGCCGCGGCCGGGCACGCCCGGCGTGGTCCCCCGGATGCCGTAGGGCACGTCGGATGCCGCGAAGTCGTCACTGCCGTTGGCGTACCCGGTCAGGCCCGCGACCGAGCCGGTGGGGGCGAAGTTCACCGTCATGCCGGCGCTCCGGACGTTCGCGCGCCAGTCGTCGATCGCGTTCGCGGCCCACGACGATCCCTCTCCCGAGATCGGCGCGTACCCGGCGGCTTCGGCAGCGGGCGCGGCCGCGCCGAATCCGAGCGCGGCGAGGATGGCGATCGCCGTCATGAGGGCGGCGATCGGACGACGGCGGTTACGCACGAGGACTCCCGGGGTCGGGGGAAGACGAGTCGGTGGACGGTTCGGGGCGCACTGTACTGAAGGGCAGCGTGCGCCGGATCGGGACCTGCGCGCTCAGTTCCCGCACACGGGTCCACTGGTCGCGCATCCGGCGCGACATCCCGGCCCGGCGCTGCTTGCGCTTGGCCTTCTTCGCGACGGTCTGCGAGCCGAGCACGCGCGCCAGGATGAACAGCACCAGCACGAGCAGCATCAGCACGACCGCAGTCGCGAAGCCGCGCGCGATCATGGTGGGCTGCGGCGACTTGACGAACTCGAAGACCGCGAGCGGCAGCGACACCATGGGCCCGTGCAGCGGGTCGGTGTTCAGCGCCGCCGCGAAGCCCGCCGTGAGCAGCACCGGCGAGGTCTCGCCGATGCCGCGGGCGGTCGCGAGGATGATCGCCGTGGTGAGCCCGCCGCGCGCGGTCGGGAGCACCACGTCGCGCACCGTGCGGAAGTGGCTCGCACCGAGGCCGAAACTCGCCTCTTTCAGCGTTCCCGGCACCATCCGGAACACGACGTCCGCCGAGCGGATCATGATCGGCAGCATCATCACGGTGATCGCGAGCCCCGCGGCGAACCCGGACTTGTCCACGCCCAGGATCAGGATGAACGACGACAGCACGAACAGGCCCGCCACGATCGACGGCAGGGCCGTCATCGCCTCGACGATGGTGCGCACGAACCGCGAGAACGGGCCGGGGAACTCCGACAGGAACAGCGCCGTGGTGATTCCGAGCGGCACCGTGATCACCAGGGCGATCGTGATCTGCAGGAGCGTGCCGACGATGGCGTGGATGACGCCGCCCTGCGTGAGGGGCGACAGCGGACCGGTGGTCGACATGTCCTGGCTGAACAGGTTCGCGTGCCAGAGCGCCTGCCAGCCGCGCAGCAGCGGGTAGATCAGCACGCTCGTGAGGGCCAGCACGAGGACGAACGCGCCGGTGTGCACGAGCACCGCGACCACGCGGTCGACCATCACCGGGCCGGTCTCTTCGAGCCGGACGAGCACCGCGTAGATCGCGACGAAGAACACGTACGACACGAGGATGAATGCCAGCGGACCCTGGATCGGCATGACCTGCGTGGCGATGACCCCGGTCAGCGCGATCGCGGCGATGAGGGCGCCCGCCAGCGACAGCGTGTCGCCGATGCGCGCGCCGGCGGTCTGCCGACACTGCTCGGGCCCGGCCGGGGCATCGTGTCGCGGAAGCTCGGTCTGCTCGACCAGCTCGTCCGCGTCGACCGAGGCGCTCAACTGCTCGCCCCCGATCGGGAGCGGGCGACGACGAGGGATGCCAGGTAGTTGATGAGCAGCGTCATGAGGAACAGCGCGAGACCGGCGGCCATCAGCGCGGACAGCCCGAAGGAGTTGGCCTCCGCAAAGCTCAGGGCGATCAGCGACGACACCGAGATCGCACCGGACTGCAGGATGTGCGGCTGGATGGTGAACACCGGCGAGATGATCATGTACACCGCGATCGTCTCGCCGAGCGCCCGGCCGAGACCGAGCATCGTGCCGCCGATCATGCCGCCGCGGCCGAACGGCAGCACCACGGAGCGGATCACGCCCCAGCGGGTCGACCCGAGTCCGAGCGCGCCCTCGCGCTCGCCGATCGGTACCTGCGAGAACACCTCGCGCATGATCGAGGTGACCACCGGGGTGATCATGAGGGCCACGACGAAGCCGGCGATGAGGGTCGACGAGGTGAAGATCGTATAGGTGGAGATGGGCGTGTCCGGGCCGACATCCTTGACGTGGAAGATCGGGATCCACCCGAAGTTCTGCGCGATCCACGCCGACACGGGCGCGACCTGCGCCTGGAAGAAGAAGAATCCCCACAGGCCGAAGACGACCGACGGGATGGCCGCCATCAGGTCGATGACGCCGACGAGGATGCTCTTCATCCGGCGCGGCGCGTACTCGGTGATGTAGAGCGCCGTCGCGGTCGACAGCGGCACCGCGACGCACACGGCGACCGCGGCGATGAAGATCGTGCCGGGGATGACCGCTGCGATGCCGAACTGGTGGGCGTCGGTGTTCCACGCCTGGGTGGTCAGGAACGACACCCCGGCCTCGTCCAGGGCGGGCGTCGCCTTGATCGCGAGGAACGCGCCGATCAGCAGCATCACCGCGAGCACGGTGACGCCGCCCGACGTCGCGACCCCGCGGAACAGCTTGTCCGGGAGGTCGCGGACGACCTTGATCTTCCGGGGCTGATCGGCGGGAATCTCGATCACCTCGGTCTCCGTCACCGCGTGCACCGTCTGAGTGTGCTCAGTCCGGATGTCCGCGCCGCGACCGCCCGGTGAACGGACGGTGCACGTCCCGTGCCCGCCCGCGACTTCCGCCTTCAGCCGACAAGATTCGCTCCCGGTGGCGACCGTTCTTGTCGGTTGAGCGTCGCTCCTCTTGCTTCAACCGACAAGATCGGTCGCGCGCAGCTGCAATTCTTGTCGGTTGAGCGATCACCCGCCGGACACGACAAAGGCCCGGCATCCCGAATCGGGATGCCGGGCCTCGCGGCCCGACTACTGGTCGTCGCGCGGAACGCGGAGCGCGGCGTGACGGTGGCGGATGTACTGGGCGCCAATCGAGGAGCCCAACCCGCTGAACACAATGACGGCACCAACGGCGACCGTGCTTGCGGTCCCCCGGGGCAGCACATAGGCCATCACCACGACGACCGTGATCGACAGGACGCCAAAGCTCAGGAGGATCAGCCAGTCACGCATCGACGGCTCCTCAGAACGGGGCGGTGGATCGGCAATGGACGACCGAGCCGCCCTTCACGTCATACCACCAAAGCATCTGCCCCTTGCTGCACACACCGTGCGCAACGACGTAGGCCATCGCCACAGAGACGCCGACGCTCAAAATCCCGCACGCAAGGTTTCCGACTGCGGGGATGAGGCAGATCCCGAAAGTCGCCGCGGCGGCGGCTCCAGAGGCGAGAGCAGCCTGGTCAACGGAGTTGAAGCCCATCGCCCACTTGCCGCTCTTGCTCCGTACTGAGATCTGGAGCCTGTTCTGATCTGATGTGGTCTGGTTCGCGGCGTCAACCGATGCCATGTAGTCGGCTGCGCTCGGGAGCGTCACCGAACCCTGCGGAGTCACATACCGGTAAAACGTCTCGCTGCCCTCGTGGACTTCGGTCCGCGGGACGGCTGATGCCTCGAGTTCCTTGAGGCCGCGGGCGAACGTCACTGGGTCCAGCAGCTTGCTGCCACCCGGGTAGATGTCGTCCAGTTGCTCGCTCGTCAGCGTCATGGTCGGGCCGCCGGATTCGGTCGCGTGTCTGCCGTTGTCACCGGGCGAGGGCTTGGAGTCCTTGTCGGTTACGACATGGGCCTGGGTCGGCACAGCGTTTGCCGGCACAGCCACAAGAGTCGTCCCAATCATCGCCGCAACAGCGATCGCGATGCCCGCAAGTCGTTGAATCATTCGGATCTGTCTCCCTCGTCGGTGAGTGGTCGCCCGGATCATCCCAGGTGATTCGAACTCTGACGGATCGGATCGGGGCTGCATCGTTGTTCGGCGGTTTTGAGTAGTCGAACGGGGCATTTTGAGTACCAACTCGCCGAAACCGTGGGAACCGGACACGACGAAGGCCCGGCATCCCGAAGCGGGATGCCGGGCCTCCAGGCCGCGGCTCAGGTGAGCTTGATCTGGCGGTTCATGTCCTTGTACAGCAGGTAGCGGAAGGGCTCCGGGCCACCGGCGTAGCAGGCCTGCGGGCAGAAGGCGCGCAGCAGCATGTAGTCGCCGGCCTCGCACTCCACCCAGTCGTCGTTGAGCCGGTACACGGCCTTGCCCTGCAGCACGAACAGGCCGTGCTCCATGATGTGGGTCTCCGCGAACGGGATCGATCCGCCGGGCTGGAACGTCACGATGTTGACCTGCATGTCGTGCGCCATGTCGGACGCGTCCGAGAACCGGGTGGTGGCCCACACGTCGTCGGTGTCGGGCATCGAGACCGGCTCGATGTCCTGGTCGCGGGTCACGAAGGATGCCGGGGCGTCGATGCCGTCGAGGTACTCGTACGCCTTGCGGATCCAGTGGAAGCTGGTGCGCTCCGAGCCCTCGTTGGCCAGGGACCACTGCGCGTTCGGCGTGATGAACGCGTACCCGCCCTCGCCGAGCACGTGGCGCTCGCCCTCCAGGGTCAGGGTCAGCTCCCCAGCGGTGACGAACAGCACGCTCTCGACGCCGGCCTCCGGCTCGGGCTTGTGCGCCCCGCCGCCGGGCGCGATCTCGACGATCAGTTGCGAGAACGTCATCGCCGAGCTCGGGGTCGGACGGGCGATGATCCACGCCCGCGTGTCGGTGAAGCCGGGCAGGCTGCTGGTGACGATGTCGCGCAGCACGCCCTTCGGGATGAAGGTGTACGCCAGCTTGACGACGGCACGATCGGTGAGCAGGTCGGTCTGCGGCGGCAGGCCGCCGGCCGGGGTGTAGTAACCCATGTGCGATCCCTTTCGGTCGGGTGGAACGGATTCAGGCGGCGGCGAGCCGCGGGTGCGCGAGCACGGTCAGCTCGGCCTCGGTGATGCCGATGTCGGCCTGCACCTCGTCGGCGCCGATCGCGCCGCACTGCACGCCGCGCAGCACGAACCAGGCCAGGGCGCGCGCGGTGGCCGGCTCGTCGAGCACCGCGCCGACCGCCTTCTGCAGATAGTTGCGCAGGCGCACGGCCGAGGCCGGGTACCCCTCGCGGTAGAACGCATAGGTGGCGAGGTAGCGGGTGGCCAGGTTGTGGGCGTGCATGTCCCACCCCTGATAGACGCCGCGTTCGAGCGAGCGGCGCACGAGCCGCGCGTGCAGCGCCCACGCCTCTTCGGCGCGCTCGCCGACGGGGAGGATGTTGGTCGAGCCGTCCGAGATGCGGATGCCCGTGCCGGCGGCGGCGAGCTGCATGACCTCCTTGGCGAGGTCGGCGACGGGGTGCTCCATCGACTGGTACCGCGCTGAGATGCCCAGCGACGCGGAGTAGTCGTACGTGCCGTAGTGGAACGCGGTGATGCGCCCCGGCACGGCGGTGGGCAGCTCCGCGAGCGGCGAGCGCCCGGTGGCGCCGAGGATGAGCTGCGGCGTCTCGACCTGCACTTCGAAGCGGATGCGCCCGTCGGGCAGGCCGTGGGCGCGTTCGATCGCGGCGGCGGCATCCGCCATGGCCTCGACCTGGGCCACCGTCGACACCTTCGGCAGCGTCAGGGTGAGGCCGTCCGGCAGCCCGCCGGCATCCATCAGCCCGCCGAGGAACACGTCCAGGGTGCGCAGGCCGCGGGCGCGCGTGGGTGCCTCGAAGCACTTGAAGCGGATGCCGATGAACGGCGCCGCGGAGCCGGATGCCACCGACTCGGCGACGAGTTCGGCGGCCCGCAGGGCATCCTGGTCCTCGACCGCGCCGCGGTCGCCGTAGCCGTCCTCGAAGTCGAGGCGGAGGTCTTCGATGGGTTCCGCGGCCAGCTTGGCTTCGACGCGGGATGCCACGGCCGGCACGTCCGCGGCCTGCACGCCGACGCGCGAGGCGAGGGCGGCGAGGCCCCCCGCGGCCTCGGCCGCCTGGAGCGCCGCAGCGCCCCACGCGGCCTCGAGGCCGTGGGTGTAGGTGTCGCCGGGGACGTAGACCGTGTGGATCGGCTGACGCGACCCGTCGTCGCCCGGGTAGGCGGTGGCGAGCAGCTCGTCGGTGGCGGCGAGCTTCGCGTCGATGCCGGCCCGGTCGGCGTCGGTGAGGACGGATGCCATCAGGCGACCGGGTCCAGCTCGATGGAGTCGAGCAGCTCGTACGCGGGAAGCGTCAGGAAGTCGGTGTACTCCTCGTCGAGGCAGATGTCCGAGACCAGCTTGGCCGCGGGCACGTAGTACCGCTCGAACCGCTCGGCGTCGACCTCGCCGCGCAGGCGCTCGACCTCTTCGGACAGCACGCGTGAGACGAGCTCGCGGGTGACGACCTCGCCGGTGTCGTCGAGCTTGACCGCATTGCGGATCTGCTGCCAGACCTGCGACCGAGAGATCTCGGCGGTGGCGGCATCCTCCATGAGGTTGTGGATGCCGACCGCGCCGTTGCCGGAGAGCCACACCGCCGTGTACGCGACCGACACGTACAGGTTGGTGCGCAGGCCCGCCTCGGTGACCTGGCCGGGAGCGGATGCCACGTCGATCAGCTGCGCCGCGGTCACCTCGACCTCGGGGCGCTGCCGGTCGAGCTGGTTCGGCTTGTCGCCGAGCACGCCGTCGAACACCTCGCGGCACACCGAGACGAGGCCCGGGTGGGCGACCCACGACCCGTCGAAGCCGTCGCCGGCCTCGCGGGTCTTGTCGGCGCGCACCTTGGTGAAGGCGGCCTCGGCGGCCTCCGGGTCCTTCTTCGACGGGATGAACGCGGCCATGCCGCCGACGGCGAACGCGCCGCGCTTGTGGCACGTCTTCACCAGCAGCTCGGTGTACGCGCGCATGAACGGCGCCGTCATCGAGACGTCGGCGCGGTCGGGCACGGTGAACTCGGCGCCCTGGTCGCGGAACACCTTGATGAAGCTGAACAGGTAGTCCCAGCGCCCGGCGTTCAGGCCCGAGGCGTGGTCGCGCAGCTCGTAGAGGATCTCCTCCATCTCGTACGCGGCGGTGATCGTCTCGATCAGCACCGTGGCGCGGATCGTGCCGAAGGGGATGCCGAGCGCCTCCTGCGCGTAGGTGAAGACGTCGTTCCAGAGGCGCGCCTCGAGGTGGCTCTCCATCTTGGGCAGGTAGTAGTACGGACCGGCGCCGTTCTCGAGCAGGATCTTCGCCACGTGGAAGAAGTGCAGCCCGAAGTCGACGAGCGCACCCACGGCGATCTCGCCGTCGACGAGCACGTGGTTCTCGGGCAGGTGCCAGCCGCGCGGACGCGCCACGACGGTCGGCCGGGCGATGTCGGCGCGCAGCGCGTACTGCTTGCCCTGCGGGGAGACGTAGGTGAGGGTGCCGAGGGCCGCGTCGCGGAGGATGCGGATGCTGCCGACCTGGTTCTCCCACGTCGGGCTGGTGGCGTCCTCGAGGTCGGCGAGCCACACCTTGGCGCCGGAGTTGAGGGCGTTGATCGCCATCTTCGGGTCGGCGGCCGGCCCGGTGATCTCGACGCGGCGGTCCTGCAGGGCGGCGGGCGCCTCGGCGACCTGCCACTCCCCCTCGCGCACGTCGCGGGTGTCGTCGAGGAAGTCGAGGGTGCCGGTCTGGGCGACCTGCTCGCGCTTCACCTTGCGGGCATCCAGCAGGTCGTTGCGGCGCCCCGCGAAGCGCTGGTGAAGCTGCTCGACGAAGGCGAGGGCTTCGGGGGTGAGGATCTCATCGGCGCCTTCGACCTGTGCGGGTCGGGTGATCTCGATGGTCATCAGACAAGTGCTCCTTCTGCTTCCTTGGCGGCCGCGGCCACGCTGGTAGCGACGGCGCCAGCCACATTCTCGTCGAACGCGCTGGGGATGATGTACTGGGCGTTCAGCTCATCGTCGCCGACGCAGGAGGCGATGGCGCGTGCCGCGCCGACCAGCATCTCGGTGGTGATGTCGGAGGCCCCGGCATCCAGGAGCCCCCGGAACAGGCCGGGGAACGCCAGCACGTTGTTGATCTGGTTGGGGAAGTCGCTGCGGCCGGTGGCGACCACGGCGGCGTAGCGGGAGGCGACCTTGGGGTCGACCTCGGGGTCGGGGTTGGCCATCGCGAAGACGATCGCGTCGTCGGCCATGCTGGCCAGCTCCACCTCGCCGAACAGGTCGGGGGCCGAGACGCCGATGAAGACGTCGGCGCCGACGAGGGCGTCGGCGAGCGAGCCGCTCTGGCCCAGGGCGTTGGTGTTCGCGGCGATCCAGGTGCGGTGCGCGTCGGTGTACGTCTCGCCGCCGTGGATGATGCCCGACCGGCCGGCGGCGACGATGTGGCGTGCGCCCTCGGCCTGCAGCAGCTGGATGATGGCGTTGCCGGCGGCGCCGACGCCGGAGATGACGATCTTGACGTCTTCGATGTTCTTGCCGACGAGCTTGAGCGCGTTCACGAGTGCGGCCAGGGTCACGATCGCGGTGCCGTGCTGGTCGTCGTGGAAGACGGGGATGTCGAGCTCTTCGCGCAGGCGGCGCTCGATCTCGAAGCAGCGCGGGGCGGCGATGTCCTCGAGGTTGATGCCGCCGTAGGTCGGCGCGATCGCCTTGACGATGGCGATGATCTCCTCGGTGTCCTGGGTGTCCAGCGCGACGGGCCAGGCATCCACCCCGGCGAACTGCTTGAACAGCACCGCCTTGCCCTCCATGACGGGCAGGGATGCCGCAGCGCCGATGTTGCCGAGGCCGAGCACCGCGGAGCCGTCCGTGACGACCGCGACGGTGTTGCCCTTGACCGTGTAGCGCTTGGCGTTCTCGGGGTTCGCGGCGATGTCGAGGCACACGCGGGCGACGCCCGGGGTGTACGCGCGGGAGAGGTCGTCGCGGTCGAGCAGCGGAGCCGACGGGTCGACGCTGAGCTTGCCGCCCTCGTGCAGGGCGAAGGTGCGGTCGACGGCTTCGAGCACGGTGACGTCGTCGATCGCCGCGATCGCGTTCGCGACCTGCTCGGCGTGGGCGACGCTGGAGGTGTAGATCGTGAGGTCGATGACCAGGCGTTCGTGGCCGGAGTCGTCGACGGTCAGGCCGTGGACCAGCGCGCCCGCCTCGGTGATCGTCGTGACGATCTCCTGGGTGGCCGTTCCGCGCACCGATGCCTCGGCTCGCAGCTGGATGGAGTATCCGGGACTCGTGTTCGCCATGGGTCGTCCTCTCGGGGGCGGCTGCGCCCCGTGATCAAGTTCGGTGATCGTGTGGTTCCGCGTGGTCCTACCCCATCGCGAATTTCACATTATGGAGTTTAGAGTCTGCGATGTGGAAAAGCAACACTCTGGAGCCGCTGCCGGAGCGTCGCGCGCGTAGGGTATGGTTGATCGCCTCAGACTTCCGCCATCCGGAAGTATTTCTTCGGCGGCACCATGTCTTCGGTTGGCAGAGAGCAGAGGGTCGTTCCATGGCGGCATCCAGCAGCGGCGAGAGCGTCAAGTCGGTCGCGCGGGTCTTCGACCTCCTCGAGCTCATCGCGGATGCCGGCGGCAGCATCGGCCTGTCCGAGCTCGCCACCGCGGCAGGACTCCCCCTCCCGACCATCCACCGCCTTCTGCGAACGCTCGTCGGCCTCGGCTATGCGCGTCAGCTCGCCAATCGCCGGTATGCGCTCGGCCCGCGCCTCGTGCGCCTCGGCGAGATCGCGAACCGCCAGTTCGGGCATGTGGCCGCCCCGCAGTTGAAGGCCCTGGTGGAGCGGCTCGGCGAGACCGCGAACCTCGCCACGATCGACGGCGACCGCGTCGTCTACGTGTCGCAGTCTCCCTCGCCGCACGCGATGCGCATGTTCACCGAGGTCGGCCGCCGTGCCTATCTGCACTGCACGGGCGTCGGCAAGGCGATCCTCGCCCAGTTCGGCGACGACGAGGTGCGCGACATCCTCACCCGCACCGGGATGCCGACCGTCACCGAGCACACGCTGACGACGGTGGATGCCCTGCTCGCCGACCTGGCCGTCGCCCGCGAGCGCGGCTACACGCTCGACGACGGCGAGCAGGAACTCGGGGTGCGCTGCTACGCGGTCGCGGTGCCGAACATGCCGGTGCCGACCGCGGTGTCGGTGTCGGGCCCCTTCACCCGGGTCGACGACTCCTTCGGCGAGCGCGCCGTGCCGGTGCTGACGGAGATCGCCACCGAGATCAGCACCCTGGCGCGGGTCGGGTAGCTGCGCCCGCTGGAGATAGAGTGCGTACAGGCCCGTGTTCTCGAGAGGAGAGAAACGTGGGCCTGATGAGCAAGAATCGGCGGACGCCCGCGAACAGGCGCGGCCCTATGATCAGCGCGCTTGCCTGGGTTGCCTCCGGGGCGATCGTCTTCGCGTTCCAGGTGCTTTCAGGAGTCGCGCTGGCAACCGCCGTCGTCACGGGCTTCTCGATTGCGGCCGTCGGTTTCCTCGTCAACAGCTGGTACACACGCGACCGCGGGCGCCATCCACAGAGGTAGCCGGACCCGACAGAGCCGAGGCTCCCCATCTACACGGATAGCCTCGGCTCTGGCCGGTCCACTCCCCCGCTCACTCAGCGGGAGAACGATAGGTCAGGATGTCGCCGGCCTGGCATGCGAGGACTTCGCAGATCGCACTCAGTGTGGTGAAACGCACCGCCTTTGCGTGTCCGCTCTTGAGGACGAAGACGTCGAGTCATCCGCCCCGAGCAGCATCGATGACGGTGATCAGGTACGACGTTCGGATGGCGATCGCGTACTTCACCTCCGCCGGAACGAGCTCGGGAGCGTGCAGGACGCGCGTGAGGTCCTGAGCGCTGGCCCCGGCGAGCCTCGCAAGGTTGTCCACGGTCAGATGGGCCTCGGCCGATGAGCGACTCGATGATCGATCTGAGGCGCTCGTCGTCGGGGATGGACATTCCCTCGGCGAGATGTCCGGCAAGCATCGAGATGCGCGTGTTCTCGTCGTTCGTGAAGAGCTGCCGACCGGCGCCGACCATCGTCCCCGGCCGATCCCGGTCGGAGACGAGTGCTCGGCCGCGGAGCCGAACCCTTGACGTCCCACCAGCCAGCGCTTATGCTTGCTCGGAACGCGAAGACTTCCGAAGAGCGGAAGTCACCGTCCGCAACACGGAAGTTGAGAGAGGAGCTCGCGATGTCGCACGTCAGCGCCGCCAGCATCCTCCCTTCCAACGGCACTCCCGCATTCTCGGGGTGCACCTGGTACGCCCACGGCGCCTGAGCCGCAGCCTGCCGATACCCCTGCGTGACGCAGTGGCCTCGGCGTAGACTCTGCGGCACGCGAGCCGAGCTCGCCCTTGTGATCGCAGGTGCTGCGCCTCACGCCGGTATCGGACCCGATGTGCCGCTCCTGCGGCACCCCCCGCCGGACACGAGGAGAATCACAATGACCGATGTCGCACTGACCGTCAACGGGGAACGTCGTTCCCTCGACGGCGTCGCCACGTTCACCACCGCGCTGGACTGGCTGCGCGAGAACGCGCTGTCCGGCAGCAAAGAAGGCTGCGCCGAAGGCGAGTGCGGCGCGTGCGCGATGCTGCTCGCGACCCCGGCCTCGGACGGCGCCACCACCTGGACCCCGGTCAACGCCTGCCTCGTGCCCGTGTACGCGCTCGACGGTCAGGAGATCGTCACCGCCGAGGGCCTCGGCTCCCCCGAAGACCTGCACCCGGTGCAGGCGAAGATGGCCGAGGCCGGCGGCTCGCAGTGCGGCTACTGCACGCCCGGCTTCGTGTGCTCGATGGCCGGCGAGTACTACCGCGAGGACCGCGCGCCGCGCGAGACCGACACCCCTCGATCGGTCGCTGAGCCTGTCGATGCGTGCCCCGTCCACGATTCTTCCGATGCGGGCCACGGCGACGATGCCGAACACGGCCCCAACGGCTTCGACCTCCACGCCCTGAGCGGCAACCTGTGCCGCTGCACCGGATATCGTCCGATCCGGGATGCGGCATACTCTCTGGGATCCCCGGATGCCGACGACCCCTTCAAGAAGCGCATGGCGCAGCCCGCTCCTGCCGCGGTCGCGACCGATGCGGAGGTCGACGGTTCGCGCTTCGTGCGCCCGACATCCCTCGCCGAGACGGTGCGGATCCTCCACGATGAGCCCTCTGCGCTCATCGTCGCGGGTTCCACCGACTGGGGCGTGGAGGTCAACATCCGTGGGAGCCGTGCTCCCTTCGTCGTCGCGATCGACCAGCTGGACGAACTGCGTCAGCTGACCGTCAGCGACGACGTGATCGAGATCGGCGCCGCTCTGCCACTGTCCGAGGTGGAGCGGCGCCTGCAGGGCCGGGTGCCCCTGCTGGCGAAGCTGTTCCCGCAGTTCGCGTCGCGGCTGATCCGCAATCGGGGCACCATCGGCGGCAACCTCGGCACCGGGTCGCCCATCGGCGACACCCCGCCCGCCCTCCTCGCCCTCGGCGCGAGCGTCGTGCTGGCGAGCGTCGACGGCGAGCGCGAGGTGGACCTCAGCGAATACTTCACCGGGTACCGCCAGTCCGTGCGCCGCAAGGACGAGCTGATCAAGTCCGTCCGCATCCCGCTGCCGCTGGCGGAGGTGACCGCGTTCCAGAAGATCGCCAAGCGCCGCTTCGACGACATCTCCTCGGTGGCGATCGCCTTCGCCCTGGACATCGAGGACGGGATCGTCACCGCCGCGAAGATCGGGCTCGGCGGCGTCGCCGCGACCCCGCTGCGGGCCCGCGCCACCGAAGACGCGCTCATCGGCAAGCCGTGGAACATCGCGACCGTGAAGGCCGCGGCATCCGTCATGCGCGCCGAGGGCACCCCGATGTCCGACCACCGGGCGAGCTCCGATTACCGCTCGCTCATGCTCAACACCGCCCTGCTGAAGCTGTACAGCAGCACCGTCATCGAATCCAAGGAGGTGTCGGCATGAGCTCCCTCGCCGACCGCCCCGTGAACCCCGTCGTCGGAAAGCCGGCCCCGCACGAGAGTGCGGCGCTGCACGTGACCGGTGCGGCCATGTACACCGACGACCTCGCCGTGCACACGGCCGGCGTGCTGACGGCCTGGCCCGTGCAGTCGACGAACGCGCACGCCAAGGTGACCGTCGACGTCTCTCCCGCCTACGAGGTGCCGGGCGTCGTGCGCGTGCTGACCGCCGACGACGTGCCCGGCGTCAACGACGCGGGCATCAAGCACGACGAGCCGCTGTTCCCGTCCGAGAGCCGGTTCTACGGACACGCCCTGGTGTGGGTGCTCGGCGAGACGCAGGAGGCCGCACGCCTCGGCGCGGCGGCGGTGAAGGTGGAGTACGAGCCGCTTCCGGCGATCATCACCGTCGAGGAGGCCATCGCGGCCGAGTCGTACCAGTCGGTGGCGCGCACCGTGGCACGGGGGGATGCCGCATCCGCCCTGGCCTCGGCGGCGCACGTGTTCGAGGGTGTCACGCAGTTCGGCGGCCAGGAGCACTTCTACCTCGAGACGCACGCGTCCTTCGCGGTGCGCGACTCGGAGGGCCAGTACTTCGTGCAGTGCTCCACGCAGCACCCGTCCGAGACGCAGGAGATCATCTCGCACGTGCTCGGCATCACCTCGGCCGAGGTGACCGTGCAGTCGCTGCGCATGGGCGGCGGGTTCGGCGGCAAGGAGATGCAGCCGCACGGGTTCGCCGCGATCGCGTGCATCGGCGCCAAGCTCACCGGACGCCCGGTGCGCCTGCGCCTGACCCGAACGCAGGACCTCACGATGACCGGCAAGCGGCATCCGTTCCACATCACGTGGAAGGCGGGGTTCGCGGAGGACGGCCGCATCCAGGCGCTGGATGCCACCCTGACGTGCGACGGCGGCTGGAGCCTCGATCTGTCCGAGCCGGTGCTCGCGCGGGCGCTGTGCCACATCGACAACTCCTACTGGATCCCGAACGTGCACGCCCTCGGCCGCATCGCGAAGACCAACAAGACGTCGAACACCGCCTACCGCGGCTTCGGCGGCCCGCAGGGCGTCTTCCTCATCGAGGACATCCTCGGCCGGGTCGCGCCGCAGCTCGGCATCGACCCCCTGGAGCTGCGCGAGCGGAACTTCTACCGGCCCGGTCAGACCACCCCGTACGGGCAGCTCGTCAAGGACGCCCAGCGCCTGGGCACCATCTGGAACCAGCTGCGCGACCGGTCGGAGCTGGATGCCCGCCGCGCCGAGGTCGCGGAGTTCAACCGCACCCACGACGACGTCAAGCGGGCGATCTCGATGACGCCGATCAAGTTCGGGATCTCGTTCAACTTCCCCGCGTTCAACCAGGCCGGCGCCCTCGTGCTGATCTACAAGGACGGCTCCGTCCTGATCAACCACGGCGGCACCGAGATGGGTCAGGGCCTGCACACCAAGATGATGCAGATCGCCGCGACCGCGCTGGGCCTCGAACTGCACCAGGTGCGCCTCGCGCCGACCCGCACGGACAAGGTGCCCAACACGTCGGCGACGGCGGCATCCTCGGGCGCCGACCTCAACGGCGGCGCCGTCAAGAACGCGTGCGACCAGCTGCACGAGCGGCTCGCGAAGGTCGCCGGTCGCCTCCTGAACGTCGACGAGCGCGACGTCCGATTCTCGGGCGGCTACGTCACCGGTCTCGGCAACCGGGAGCAGCGCCTCACGTTCGCCGAGGTCGCCAACGCCGCCTACCACCAGCGGGTGCAGCTGTCGGCGGCGGGCTACTACCGCACCGAGGGCCTGCACTGGAACCCCGACCTCATGCAGGGCGAGCCGTTCAAGTACTTCGCGTACGGCTGCGCCGCCACCGAGGTCGAGGTCGACGGCTTCACCGGCGCCTACACGGTGCGCCGCGTGGACATCATCCACGACGTGGGCGACTCACTCTCGCCGATGCTCGACATCGGCCAGATCGAGGGCGCGTACGTGCAGGGCCTCGGCTGGCTGACACTCGAGGAGCTGCGCTGGGACGAGTCCGACGGCCCGCACCGCGGCCGCCTGCAGACCCAGTCGGCATCCACGTACAAGCTGCCGAGCTTCTCGGAGATGCCCGAGGTGTTCAACGTGAACCTGTTCGAGGATGCCCGCGAGGACGGCGCCGTCTACGGCTCCAAGGCCGTCGGCGAGCCGCCGTTCATGCTCGCGTTCTCGGCACGCGAGGCGCTGCGCGACGCGGTCGGGGCGTTCGGTCCCGCCGGTCACTCGGTGAACCTCGGCTCGCCCGCGACGCCCGAGGCGGTCTTCTGGGCGGTTCAGGATGCCCGTGAAGCCGCCGGCGACTCCCTGACCCCGTCGAAGGACACGACGAGCCCGTCCGCGCCGGAGCTCGCCGCGGTCTGACCGCGCGATCGCACGGAAGGCCGCGTACCATGGACTGGCTCGACGCCCTGCGGACCCTGCGCTCGGAGCGCACGCCCGCGGTGATCGTCACGCTCGTCATGGTGCGCGGCCATGCGCCCCGCAACGGCGGCGCGAAGATGGTGGTGTCGCCGGACGGGATCTGGGGCACCGTCGGCGGGGGCAATCTGGAAGCCACCGCCGTTTCGCGTGCCCGGGCGATGCTCGCCGCGGGCACCGCCGAACCGGAGCTGCTGCCCCTCCGGCTCAACGACAAGGCCGTCACCGAGTACGGCGTGCAGTGCTGCGGAGGCGAGGTCACGATGCTGCTGGAACCCGTCCGGGTGGTGCCGGCGGTCGCCGTGTTCGGCATCGGCCACGTCGGCATCGAGCTCGCCCGCATCCTCTCCCGGCACGAGATCGACCTCTACCTCGTCGACTCCCGCGCCGAGATGCTCGACGACGAACGACTCGCCCAGGCAGGGCTGCTCACCGGCACCGTCGCCCGCGTGCACGTCCGCCGGGCCCCCGTGCCCGAATCGGTGCTCACCGAACTCCCCCCGGGCGCCCACGTGCTCGTGATGACCCACGACCACGTCGAGGACCTCGCGATCGTCGACCAGTCGCTGCGCACCCCCGGCGTGGGCTCGATCGGTCTCATCGGGTCGACGGCGAAGTGGTCCCGGTTCCGCACGAAGCTCGTCGAGGCGGGGCATCCCGAATCCGACCTCGAGCGGGTCACCACCCCCATCGGCATCCCCGAGGTCACCGGCAAGCAGCCCGCGGTCATCGCGGTGAGCGTCGCCGCCCGCATCCTCGTTCAGATCGAGCAGGCCGCCCCGGCATCCTGAGTTCCGCATGTGCGGTCTCGCCCTCCGCTCGTTGAGCGAGGAGCGCAGCGACGAGACGAAACGCAGTATGCCATTTTGCGCGTCTTGTTATTTAGCGTTTGCTCATTCCTCATTCGCTGCATTTGCAATTGCGGTGGGGGATTATGCGTTTCGTCTCGCTTCGCTCGCGGGGCGACCGGGGGAATGAAACAAGAAAAGGAGGATGCCCCGAGCCGAAGCCCGGGGCATCCTCCTTTTGCGCGAGGGTCAGTGACCCATGAACAATTCGATCGGGCCGCGGGCGAAGTACAGCAGGAAGCCCGCCGCGACCACCCACATCAGCCAGTGCACCGACTTCGCGTTGCGCGAGAACGCGTTGATCACCGCGTACGAGATGAACCCGACGCCGATGCCGTTGGCGATCGAGTAGGTCAGCGGCATCGTGACGATCGTCAGGAACGCAGGCAGTGCGATGTTGAACTTGTCGAACGAAATTTCGCGAACCTGGCCCATCATCATCGCACCCACCACGACCAGCGCGGCCGAGCCGACCTCGATCGGGACGATCGAGGTGAGGGGCGTGAGGAACATCGACAGCAGGAACAGCACGCCGACGACGGATGCCGCCAGGCCCGTGCGCGCCCCCTCGCCGATGCCCGAGGCGGAGTCGATGTAGACCGTGTTGGACGACGTCGAGGTGGCGCCACCGGCGACGGCTCCGAAGCCCTCGACGACGAACGCGGCGCGCAGGCGCGGGAACGTGCCGTCTGCCTTGGCGATGCCGGCCTCCTTGGCCAGGCCCGTCATGGTGCCCATCGCGTCGAAGAAGTTCGAGAACACCAGGGTGAACACGAGCATCAGGGCGGCCAGCGCGCCGATGCGGGCGAAGGCGCCGAAGAGGTCGAACTGGCCGACGAGGGCCAGGTTCGGCATCTGCACGATCTGGCCGGCGAACTGCGGGATGGCCATGTGCCAGTCGCCGGACGCCTTGGGCGAGTTGCCCAGGTGCAGGATCGCCTGCACGATCACCGAGACGACCGTCATGACCACGATGCCGATGAGGATGCCGCCGGGCACGCGGCGGGCCACGAGGATGCCGATCAGCAGCACCGCGACGACGAAGATGAGCGTGGGCACCGAGGTCAGTGATCCGGCGTCGCCGAGCTGCACCGGCGGGCCGCCCGCGGTGCGGGTCACGAAGCCGGAGTCGACGAAGCCGATGAAGGCGATGAACAGGCCGATGCCGACCGTGATCGCCGCCTTCAGGGACTGCGGCACGGCCATGAAGATCGCGGTGCGGACGTTGGTCGCCCCGAGGATCACGATGATGATGCCGTTGATCATCACGAGGCCCATGGCCTCGGGCCAGGTGACCTGCCCGACGACCGACACGGCGAGGAACGAGTTGATGCCCAGGCCCGCCGCGATGCCGAACGGCACGCGGGCGAACAGGCCGATGAGCACCGTCATGACGCCCGCGGTGAGGCTCGTGGCGGCGCCGACTTCGGCGAAGTTGAGGGTGTTGCCGACGACGTCCTTGCTGCCGGACAGGATGATCGGGTTGAGGATCACGATGTACGCCATCGTCACGAACGTGACGATGCCGCCGCGGATCTCGCGGCCCACGGTGGAGCCGCGCTTGGAGATCTCGAAGAACTTGTCGAAGCCGTTCCTGGGTTCGGCGTCGGCGGGTGCGCCCTGCGGCGCCCCGTCTTCGACAGAGGTGGGAGTTGACATGGGAGGGTCCTGTTCGAAGTGGGGGTTCAGTAGTCGATGCGCGCGGTGTTCGCGCTCCACTCGGTGAACGGCGACACGCGCTCCACCGGGTCGAGCTCGACGGGCCCGACCGGCATGATCTCACGATCCGCCGGGGTGCCTTCGAAGTACTTGTAGAAGACGGCGTCGTCGAAGCCGGCAGCCGCCGCATCGTTGCGGTCGGCGGCGAAGTAGACGCGGTCGATGCGTGCCCACAGCGACGTCGCCAGGCACATGGGGCACGGCTCGCAGCTCGTGTAGAGCGTGGCGCCGGTGAGGTCGAACGTGCCGAGGCCCTGGCACGCGTTGCGGATCGCGGTCACCTCGGCGTGCGCCGAGGGGTCGAGATTCGCCGTGACGCGGTTGACACCTTCGAACACCTGTCCGTCTGCCGAGACGACGATGGCGCCGAAGGGACCGCCCGCGTTGCGCACGTTGTCGGTGGCGAGGGCCACCGCACGTGCGAGATATGCGGCCGGTGTCGGTCGACCGGCGCCGGCTTCTGCGCCGGCATCGATCGTGGAGATTCCGATGGTCTGCATGGGAACTGAGCTTCCTTGCTAGTTGTCGCAGTCGGCGCCGAATTCGCGACCCTTATCGGATGAGGGCTTTGCCGGTAGATCCGCTGCTGCGTATGGATTCCGAAACGACTCTTCGTGGAGTGCTTCAGCACCCTCAAAAGTAGCACCACGACTCGTGCACGTCCAGCATTTTCGGAATCGATTTTCCGGATTGTGGTATATCTATTGCGATTCCGCAGATGCGGAGCTATCGTGATTCTCGTGACGCATTTTCGGATCAAGGAAGCAGCCCGACTGCTGGGCGTGAGCGACGACACCGTGCGGCGGTGGGTGAACGACGGACTCCTCGAGGCCTCCCTCGATTCCTCCGGCCGCCAGGTCGTCGAAGGCTCGCAGCTGGCCGCCCGCGCCCAGGCGCTGGCCGCCGCGGCGCGGGAGGATGCCGCCGAGGGCGAGCTGCGCCTGTCGGCGCGCAACCGGTTCGAAGGCCTGGTCACCCGGATCGAGATCTCGGGCCTCATCGCCCAGGTCGAACTCCAGTGCGGCCCGTTCCGCGTCGTGTCGCTGATGACATCCGAGGCCGCGCACGACCTCGGGCTCGAGGTCGGCTCGCGCGGCATCGCCATCGTCAAGTCGACGACGGTGATCGTCGAAGCCGCCGTCTGACCCCACCCCCTGGAGAACCTCGTGAAGACCACCCGTCTCATCGCCGTCGCGGCGACGACCCTGGCAGCCGCCCTCGCGTTCGCCGGCTGCGCCGGCACCGCCGACGCCTCCGGCACCGGACGGAGCAGCAGCCCGGCATCCTCCGCGGCACCGTCCGGCGACCTGACCGTGTACGCGGCGGCATCCCTGTCCGGCGCCTTCGACCGGCTCGCGAAGGACTTCCACGCCGAATACCCGGGCGTCACCGTCAAGCCGATCACCTACGACGGCTCGTCGGTGCTGGCCACCCAGATCATCGGCGGCGCCCCGGTCGACGTGTTCGCCTCGGCCGACCTCAAGAACATGCAGAAGGTCACCGCCGCGGGGCTCACCGAGAAGCCGGTCGACTTCGCCACCAACACGATGGAGATCGCCACCGGCCCGGGCAATCCGCTCGGCATCACCGGGCTCGCGGACCTCGCGAAGACGAAGTCCGGCACGGTCCCGCAGGTGGTGCTGTGCGCGCCCGAGGTCCCGTGCGGCCACGCCGCGCAGACCCTGCTGACGGACGCGAAGGTCACCGTGAACCCGGTGAGCGAGGAGCAGAACGTCACCGCGGTGCTCACCAAGGTCGAATCCGGCGACGCCGACGCCGGGCTCGTCTACGTCACCGACGTGAAGGCGGCCGGTTCCAAGGTGTCCGGCGTCGACATCGCGAACGCGGATGCCGCGGTCAACACCTACCCGATCTCCACCCTCACGGGTGCGGGCAACCCGGCTGCGGCCGACGCGTTCGTCGCCTTCGTCACGTCCGCCGCCGGCCAGAAGGTCCTGGCGTCGTTCGGCTTCGGCAAGCCGTGACCCCCACGGGCACGCGCACGCGGCTCCCGCTGTGGCTGGGCATCCCGGCCGCCGTGGGGGCCGCGTTCCTCGTGCTGCCCTTCGCCGCTCTCCTCACCCACCTCGACTGGACCGCGGTGCCCGCGGCGATCACCTCGCCCGCGGCGCTCCAAGCCCTGTGGCTGTCGCTCGGCACCGCGACGGCCGCCACCGCCGTGTGTCTCCTGCTCGGGGTGCCGCTGGCGATGTTCATCGCACGCTCGAGCGGGTGGCCGGCGACCCTGATGCGCACGCTCACCACGCTCCCCCTCGTGCTGCCGCCGCTCGTCGGCGGCATCGCGCTGCTGTCCTTCCTCGGCCGTGAGGGGATCCTGGGCGGATGGCTGCTGCAGTTCGGCATCCGCATCCCCTTCACGACCGTCGCGGTGGTCATCGCGCAGTCGTTCGTGGCGATGCCGTTCCTGGTGATCGCGATCGAGGGGTCGCTGCGCACCGCCGGCACCGCGCATGAGCTGGTCGCGGCCTCGCTCGGAGCGCACCCGTTCACCGTGTTCCGGCGGGTCACGCTGCCGCTCGCCGGCCCGGGGCTGCTGGCCGGCACCGTGCTGTGCTTCGCGCGCGCCCTCGGCGAGTTCGGGGCGACCGCACTGTTCGCCGGCAACGCCGCGGGCGTCACGCGCACGATGCCGCTGGCCATCTACACAGCCTTCAACGGCGCCGGGGTCGACGAGAACACGGCGATCGCGCTCTCGCTGCTGCTGATCCTCGTCGCGGTCGCCGTGCTGCTGGTGATGCGCGGGTGGCGCGCCGACGACGCGGTGGCGGGGACGATCCGATGACCGGGATGCTGTCCGCCGACGTGCGCGTCGCCCTCGGCGCGTTCGAGCTGGATGCCGCCCTCACCGCCGATCCGGGCGAGATCGTCGCCGTGCTCGGTCCCAACGGCGCGGGCAAGTCGACGCTGCTGGCGGCCGTGGCGGGGCATCGCGGCGTCGCGGGCACCGTGCGCATCGGCGACCGCGTGCTCGACGGCCCGGGACACCACGTGGCGCCCGCCGACCGGCGGGTGGGGCTCCTCGGTCAGCGGGCGCTGCTCTTCCCGCATCTGACGGCCCTCGAGAACGTCGCCTTCGGTCCGCGCTCGCAGGGGCGGCACCGATCGGCGGCGCGCGACACCGCCCGGGCATGGCTGGAGCGCGTCGGACTCGGCGACCTGGCCGGCCGCCGCCCGGCGGCCCTCTCCGGCGGGCAGCAGCAGCGGGTGGCGATCGCCCGCGCGTTCGCCGCCGCGCCCGACGCGCTGCTGCTGGACGAGCCGTTCGCGGCCCTCGACGTGCAGACCGGCGCGCAGGTGCGCCGCATCGTTGCGGGGGTCGCGAAGGATGCCGGCATCCCGATCCTCCTCGTCACGCACGACCCGCAGGATGCCCGCGAGCTCGCGGACCGCACCGTCGTGCTGCAGTCCGGACGCGTCGTCGACGAGGGCCCGACGCACGACGTGCTGCGCCGGCGGTCGACGGAGTTCGTCGCGGCGCTGCACGCACCGGGCGCGTGGACGGCGACCGTCACGGACATCGAGCGCGACGGCGACACGGCGCGCCTGCGCACCATGGAGCATCCCGACGCCCCGCTCGTCGTCCCCGCCGACGTCGCCGACGGCCTCGTCGCCGGCGTGCGGCTGCGCCTGACCGTCACCGTGGAAGAACATGCGCCCTGAGCCCGCGGCCACGCGCCCTGAGCCCGTCGAAGGGCAGGCCCCCGGGTCTTGCGCTTCGACAGGCTCAGCGCGCCCAACGCACGAGGCCGACCCCCAGAACCGGGTGCTACGGTTGTCGATCCGTAAGGGGGTCGAGGTGTCGATCACGCGCGGTTCCGCATCTGCGGAAACAATGGAGTCAGACGGACGCAGGCGCGTTCGCCGTGTTCGCGCGCTGGCATCCACCGGACTCTCCGACCGGCTGAACCGGCCGCTGCACGACCTGCGGATCTCGATCACCGACCGCTGCAACTTCCGCTGCGTCTACTGCATGCCCAAGACCGTGTTCGGACGCGACTACGCGTTCCTCGACCGGTCCGAGCTGCTCTCGTTCGAAGAGATCGTGCGCATCGCGGATGCCGCGGCATCCCTCGGCGTCCGCAAGCTCCGCCTCACCGGCGGCGAGCCGCTGCTGCGCCGTGGCGTGGAGGACCTCATCGCCCGCCTCGCCGAGCTGCGCACCCCGGAGGGCGACCGGCTCGAGATCGCGCTGACCACCAACGGCGCGGCGCTCGGCGTCAAGGCGCAGGCCCTCAAGGATGCCGGCCTCGACCGCGTGACCGTGTCGATCGACTCCCTCGACGACGCCCTGTTCCAGCGGATGAACGACGTGCGCTTCCCGGTGAGCCGCGTGCTCGCCGGCATCGACGCCGCCCACGCGGCGGGACTCGGCCCGATCCGGCTGAACATGGTCGTCAAGCGCGGCCTCAACGACCACGAGATCGTGCCGATGGCGGAGCACTTCAAGGGCACCCCGTACACGCTGCGGTTCATCGAGTACATGGATGTCGGCACCACCAACGGCTGGGCGCTCGACGAGGTCGTCCCCTCCGCCGAGATCATCGAGCGCATCGGCGCGGTGCACGAGCTGGAGCCGGTGGATGCCGGCGTTCCCGGCGAGACCGCCAAGCGCTGGCGGTACGTCGACGGCGGCGGGGAGATCGGCGTCATCTCGTCGGTCACGAACGCGTTCTGCGGCACGTGCAACCGGGCCCGCGTCTCCACCGAGGGAAAGCTCTTCACCTGCCTTTTCGCGACCGAGGGCCACGATCTGCGGGCGCTGCTTCGCGGGGGCGCGACCGACGCCGAACTCCGTGCCGCCCTCGGCGGCATCTGGGGAGCCCGCGACGACCGCTACAGCGAGGTGCGCTCCTCGCTCACCCCCGAACTGCGCGAAGCCCGCCACCGGGTCGAGATGAGCTACATCGGCGGCTGACCCTGCGCGGTCAGAGGCCGACCCACTCCGAGACGCCGTCGTCGTAGTGCTGGCGCTTCCAGATCGGCACCTCGTGCTTGATGAGCTCGACGACCTTCTCGCACGCGTCGAACGCCTGCGCGCGGTGCGGCGCGGCGGCCGCGGCGAACAGCGCCACGTCGCCGATCCGCAGGTCTCCGACGCGGTGGGATGCCGCGATCGCGTACCCGGTCTCGGCCGCCACCCGGGCGACGCAGTCCGCGAGGAATCGGGCCGCCTCCGGATGCGCACGGTAGTCGAGCGAGCGCACCGCGCGGCCGCCGTCATGGTCGCGCACGACGCCGCAGAACATGACCACTGCGCCGTTGGCGTCGCCCTCGACGGCGGCACGGATCGCGACCTCGTCGAGCGGGGACTCGCTGATCAGCTCGAACGGGTGCTCAGACAATGTCGTCTCCTTCGACTTCGCCGCCGACGGCGACGTACGACTGGATGCCGCCGGCGAGGAATACGACGTCGGCGTGTCCTCGTTCGGCCAGCAGGCGCGCGGCGGACCGCGCCCGCGGGTCGCGTTCGCAGACCACGACGATCGGGTCGCCGCCGGGAACCGGCATCCCGGCCCGCAGGTCGCCGAGCGGCACCGGGATCGATCCCGGGATGCGGCGGGCGGCGACCTCTTCGGGCTCGCGCACGTCGAGCAGCGTGATCCGCTCCCCCGCCCGCAGGCGCCGGGCGAGGGCGGCCGCGCTGAGCGCGGTGAGGTCGCCGTCATCCGGAACGCCGCAGAAGAGGTCGTAGTCGATCAGCTCGGTGATCTCGGGGGTCTCCGGTGAGACGGCGTACGGGATCTCGCGGGTGCGGGCGGTCAGGGCGTCGTAGGTGAGCACCCGGCCGAGGAGCGGCTCGCCGATGCCGGTGACGAGCTTGATCACCTCCGTCGCCAGCAGGGATCCGATCGCGGTGCACAGGGTCGGCAGCACTCCGCCGAGCTCGCACGAGAGCGCCTCGTCGGCGGGCGGCGGGCTCGGGAACAGGTCGCGGTAGGTCGGCCCGTGACCGTGCCAGGCGACGCCCGCCTGCCCGTGGAACCGCAGGATCGCGCCCCACACCAGGGGAACGCCGGCGAGCACCGCCGCGTCGTTGGCGAGATACCGGGTCGGGAAGTTGTCGCTGCCGTCCACGAGCAGGTCGTAGCCGGCGAGGATGCCCGGCAGCGTCGCCGCGGTGGCCCGTTCGGGATGCCGGATGACGCGGCATCCCGGATCGATCGCCGCGATCGCGTCGGCGAGGGAGTCGATCTTGGGCCGCCCGAGGTCGGCGACGCCGTGGGCGAGCTGGCGGTGCAGGTTGCTCAGTTCGACGACGTCGTCGTCGATGAGTCCGATGGTGCCGACGCCGGCCGCCGCGAGCACGGGCGCCACCGCGGTACCGAGGCCGCCGGCGCCGATGACGAGCACGCGGGCGGCAGCGAGACGCCGCTGGGCGAGGTCGCCGAACCCGGGCAGCATGAGCTGGCGGCTGTACCTGTCGATCCGCTCCGGCGTCAGCGCCGGTCCGGGCTCGACGAGAGGCGCCGTGAGCAGGCGATCAGTGGTCGAGGACACGATTCAACTCTACGCGCCGAGACCGATGGGGATCCTCGGAGTTTCCGTCATATGGATGCTTTTTTCCATATAGCGGGTAAGGTTGGAACCATGGTGACGGTCACGGTGCGGTACTTCGCCGCCGCCGCGGAAGCGGCCGGGCGAGAAGAGGAGCTCGTCGAGCTCGACGCCGCCGCGCCCACCGTCGCGACCCTCCGCGATCGCCTGCTCTCCCAGTATGGCGCGGCGATGGACCGCGTGCTCCGTTCCGGGTCGTTCCTGGTCGACGGTGTCGTCCGGCGCGACCCCGCCTTCCCGATCTCGCGCACGGTCGACGTGCTGCCGCCGTTCGCGGGCGGGTGACGATGAAGACGCACACCGAGCATCAGCAGGCCGTCGCCGACCTGCTCGCCCCCATCCTCGCCCGCATCGGCGAGCGATCCCAGGCGCTGCCGCTCGGCGAGGCGGCCGGCCGCGTGCTGGCCGCCGACCTCGTCAGCCCCATCGACCTGCCCCCGTTCGCGAACTCGCAGATGGACGGATACGCGGTGCGCAGCGCCGACCTCGCGGCTGCCGCGGCAGGCTCCCCCGTCGTGCTGACCGTCGGCCCGACCACCGCCGCAGGCGATGCGCCCGGCGTGCTCGAGCCCGGCTTCGCCAACCCGGTGATGACCGGCGCCGCGATCCCGGCCGGAGCCGACGCCGTCGTGCAGATCGAGAAGGCCGATCCGGCATCCTTCCAGGGCATCGGCGGCGACGTGCGCACCGCACCCGACGGCGCCGTCGTGCGGTTCGGCGAGCCGGTGGCATCCGGAACCTTCATCCGGGGCGCGGGCACCGACGTCGCTGCGGGCTCCCTGCTGCTCTCCGCCGGCACCCGCCTCGGACCGGCCCAGATCGGGTCGCTGGCCTCGGCGGGCGTCACCGAGGTCGCGGTGCGCCCGCGGCCCCGCGTGCTGCTGCTGTCCACCGGGCATGAGCTGCGCGCTCCCGGCGCCGAGCTCCCCTCCGGCAGCGTCTACGACGCGAACACGGCGATGCTGGATGCCGCCCTGCAGGATGCCGGTGCCGAGGTCGTCACCGCGACCGCGCCCGACGAAGCACCCGAGGTCATCGCCGCGATCGGCGCGCACCCCGACGTCGACCTCGTGGTCACCACGGGAGGCGTCTCGGCCGGCGCGTTCGAGGTGGTGCGCGATGCGCTCGGCCCGCTGGGGGTGGCCTTCGAATCCGTGGCGCTGCAGCCCGGCGGCCCGCAGGGTCTCGGCATCGCGGCGCTGCCCAGCGGCGCGCACGTCCCGGTGGTGTCGTTCCCCGGCAACCCGGTCTCGTCCCTCGTCTCGTTCGAGCTGTTCCTGCGCCCCGTGCTGCGCACCTACGCCGGGCTCCCGGCCGCGCGCCGGACGCTGCGGGCCCCGCTCGCACACGACATCACGTCGGTGCCCGCCCGGCACCAGGTGCGCCGCGCCTCGCTGCGCACGGACGGCAGCGTGGAGGTGGGGCATCCCAGCTCCCACCTGCTGCATGCATACGCGCTGGCCGATGCCCTCGTGCACGTGCCGGTCGGAGTGGCCTCGCTGGATGCGGGTGCCGAAGTGGAGGTCTGGCTGATCGATGAGTGACAACGGTTCTGCATCCGGGGGAAGCGTCCAGTCCGTCCGCCGCGCGTTCGACCTGCTCGAACTGCTCACCGACATGGGCGGCGTCGTGACGCTCAGCGAGCTGGCATCCGCCATCGACCTGCCGCTGCCGACGATCCACCGCCTGCTGCGCACCCTCGTGGCCCTCGGCTACGCGCGGCAGCTGCCCAACCGGCGGTACGCGCTCGGCCCGCGGCTCATCCGTCTCGGCGAGGGCGCGGGCAAGCAGTTCGGTGCGCTCGCGCGTCCGCAGCTGGCCGAACTCGTCGCCCAGCTCGACGAGAGCGCGAACATGGCGATGCTCGACGGCGACATGGTCGTGTACATCGCGCAGGTGCCGTCGTCGCACTCGATGCGCATGTTCACCGAGGTCGGACGCCGCGCCAACCTGCACGACACCGGCGTGGGCAAGGCGATCCTCGCGCAACTGCCCGACGACCAGGTGCGCCAGATCGTCGCGCGCACCGGGATGCCGACCCCCACCGCCAAGAGCCTCGGAACCATCGACGCCCTGCTGACCGATCTCGCCGCGATCCGCGAGCGCGGCTACTCGATCGACGACGAGGAGCAGGAGATCGGCGTGCGCTGCTACGCGATGGCGGTTCCGGATGCCCCGACCCCCACGGCGGTCTCGGTCTCCGGCCCCACCACGCGTGTCGACTACGGTTTCGCCGACCGCGCCGTGCCCCTGCTCAAGCAGACCGCCTCCCGCATCGCCTCGGACATGTACGCCTCCTGACGCGGCGTCCCGGCCGGGGCATCCTGCCCACGAGGCCCTCACTCGTCACGAATTGCGCCACGCAGCGCACATCGTGACGAGTCAGCAGTACCCCGGGCGCCCGCTCGTCACGAAACGCGCCACGCAGTGCACATCGTGACGAGTGAACACGAGCGCCAAGGATGCCCCGGCCTCCAGCCGTCCCACCGGCCCCCACTCGTCACGAAACGCATCGCGCTGCGCACATCGCGACGAGCCAGCAAGATCCCCCGGCCCCACTCGTCACGAATTGCGTCCCGCAGCGCACATCGTGACGAGCGAACGCGGCGGCCCCAAGGATGCCCCGGCATCCAGGCCCGCAACCGGCCCCCACTCGTCACGTAATGCACCCCGCCGCGCACATCGCGACGAGCCAGCAAGATCCCCCGGCCCCACTCGTCACGAAACGCGCCACGCAGTGCACATCGTGACGAGTGAACACGAGCGCCAAGGATGCCCCGGCATCCCGCCCCGACCGGCCGCCCGCTCGTCACGAAATGCGCCTCGCGGCGCGTTTCGTGACTAGCCGCGGCCGCCGAACGGCATCCCGCTGGCCGTGATGAGCAGCTCGCGCACGTTGGCGGAGGCCGGCAGGCGGGCCATGAACAGCACGGTGGCTGCGGCGTCCGCCACGTCGAAAGTGGGCTCGATCCGGCGGGAGCCGTCGGCCTGCAGCGCGCCGGAGCCGACGCCGAGTCCGGCCGTGATCTCGGTGGCCGTGTTGCCGATGTCGATCTGCCCGCAGGTGATCCCGAACGCGCGGCCGTCGAGGTCGATGGCCTTCGTCATCCCCGTGATCGCATGCTTGGTGGTGGTGTACGCGACCGACAGGGGGCGCGGGGAGTGCGCGGAGATCGACCCGTTGTTGATGATCCGCCCGCCCTGCGGCGACTGGGACTTCATGAGGCGCACGGCCGCCCGCGCGCACAGGAACGCGCCGGTGAGGTTCACCGCGACCGTGGCATCCCACGCGTCGACGGGTACCTCGTCGACGGATGCCGTGGGGCCGAAGGTCCCGGCGTTGTTGAACAGCACGTCGACGCGCCCGAAGGCTCCCTCGATCGCGGCGAAGGCGGCATCCACCTGGGCCGGATCCGTGACGTCGGTCGGGACGACGAGCGCGGCCGACTCCCCCGCCGTCTCGGCCAGGGCGTCGGCCCGGCGACCGAGCAGCGCCACCCGGTAGCCGGCATCCAGGAACGCACGGGCGGTGGCGCGGCCGATGCCGGATCCGGCGCCGGTGATCACTGCGACAGGGGACATGGAACCTCCGTATTCATTGTGGACGCACTCGGCGGTCACGGGCTGAACCTCCCGTGACCGCCGTTTCCCGCTGCGGGGATCTAGTGCGCCGAACTCGGTTCGTCGTCGATGATCGGCACCTCGTTGCCGTCGCTGTCGATGAGCTTGCCGTCCGCGTACCGGTCGCCGTGCCGCAGGGTGCGGATCGTCGCCGTGGGGATCGCCCGGGTCGGCGCCGCCGCGAAGACCGAGGAGTCGTGGCGGTTGCCCTTGACCCAGACGTTGAAGACCAGGTTCAGGAAGATCGCCATGATGGCCGCCGAGCTGATCGACGAGTTGAAGATGACCTGGAACCAGCTCGGGAAGTTGCTGTAGATGTCGTGGTTCACCTCGGGCAGGATGCCGAAGCCGATCGAGGTCGCGACGATGATCAGGTTCATGTTGTCGTCGTACTTCACGCGCGACAGGGTCCGGATGCCGGAGGCGGCCACCGTTCCGAAGAGCACGATGCCGGCACCGCCGAGCACGCCGCCCGGGATGGCTGCGACGAGGCGGCCGAGCACCGGGAACAGACCCAGGACGATGAGCACCACGCCACCGGCGGCGACCGCCCAGCGGCTCTTGATCTTGGTGATGGCGACCAGGCCCACGTTCTGCGCGAACGCGGTCTGCGTGAACGTGTTGAAGATCGGGGCGACCGCCGACGAGAGCATGTCGGCGCGCAGGCCGGCCGCGATGCGCTTGCGGGTGATCTTGGTGCCGACGATCTCGCCGATGGCGAGGATGTCCGCCGTGGTCTCGGTCATCGTGACGAGGATCACGATGATCATCGAGATGATGCCGGCGATCGGGAAGGTCGGCAGGCCGAACAGGAACGGCTGCGGGAAGGCGAAGATGTCGCCGGTGAAGACGTTCGAGAAGTCGGCCTTGCCCATGAGCGCGGCAACGACCGTACCGATGATCAGCGACAGCAGGATCGACAGACGCGACAGGGCGGCGCTGCCCACCTTCGAGAACAGGATGATGAAGAACAGCGTGATCGCGGCGAGGAGCACGTTGGTCGGCGACGCGTAGTCGGGGGCCTTCGGGTTGACGCCGACGATCCAGCCGGCGGCCACGGGAAGCAGCGACAGACCGATCGTGGTGATCACGACACCGGTCACGACCGGCGGGAAGAACCGGATGATCTGCGCGAAGAAGGGCGCCACCACGAGGCCGATGAGGGATGCCACCAGGATCGATCCGAAGACGCCCTGGATGCCGGCCCCCGACGAGACGATCGCGAGCATGGTCGCGACGCCGGCGAAAGACACGCCCTGCACGAGCGGAAGCTTCGACCCGAAGAAGGGGATGCCGACGGTCTGCAGCACGGTCGCGAGACCGCCGATGAAGAGGCAGCAGGCGACCAGGATGCCGATGTTGGTGGGACTGACCCCGGCGGCGGAGCCGATGATGAGGGGCGGCGCGATGATGCCGCCGTACATGGTCAGAACGTGCTGAAGACCGTACGTGAACGCACTGCCGATCTTCATCTTCTCGTCTTCGGGCCGGACCTCGGCCTCTTCGACGGTGGATGTCTTGCGCGACATGTGGGGTGGACCTCCCTGTCCGGTGCTCGCGGTCATTGCGAGCGGGAAGTGAATCTCACGGGATGTGATGAATCAGGTATTCAGTTGTGGAAACCCCTGGCCGATTCCGGGGAGTTCGTGGGGTGTGCGGGGCCCGGCGAGGGCCCCGCACGTCCTCTCAGCAGAAGCCGGCGATGCCCGCCCAGGCGGAGTCGTCGAGATCGGCGCCCTCGCGCTGCACGGCGGCCTCGATCTTGCCGTAGGGGCGGTCGGCGGCGTAGAACACCTCGTTGGGGTTCTCCAGGCCGAACGGCGACAGGTCGACGACGAAGTGGTGCTTGTTGGGCATCGAGAAGCGGATCTCGTCGATCTCCGGGTGCGCGGCGATGACGGCGGCGCCCATCTCGAACAGGGTCGTCTGCAGGGCGTACGAGTACTTCTCGGCGAACTTCTCCAGGAGGATCGCCTCGACCGATGCGTACACCGCGTTGAAGTCGACGTCCGTGGTGTTGTAGCGCCAGCGGGCCGACACGTCGGTCGCGAGGATGCGGTCGGTGGTCTCGGGCAGCGTCGTGTACTTGTCCTTGGGGTATCCGACGAAGCCGCTCGCGGTCGTCTTCAGGACGGTGAGCTCCTTGAGGCCGGAGATGACCCGGGGCGCGCCGCCGTCGTCGGCGACGACGACCGCGGTGCGCGTGGCGGTGTTGGTGCGCACGAAGGCGTGGTCGTGGTCGTTGATGCGCGACCAGGTGTACTGCTCCGCCTCCCAGCGACCGCCGGTGACCCACTCGAATTCCGAGGTGAAGTGCTTGTGCAGACGAAGGAGGAACGCCTCGGGGCTGCCGACGCCGTCCTTCGCGAACGCGTAGACCGTGTTCTTCTGGGTGTCGGTGGGAACGACCGGGGAGTTGTCGCCCTCGGTGTGCGCGACGGTGAAGTCGCCGCGCAGCTGCGAGGTGACGTTGAGGTCCTCGATCTCGTGACGGTCGGTGTCGCGCGTGACCTTGACGACACGCACTTCTGCCTTGCCGTACTGGTTCGGCCCCAGGACGATTCCGTTGTACTCAGTCATGTTCAGCTTCCTCGGTAGGTGGAATAGGCGAAAGGACTGAGCAGGAGCGGTACATGGTAGTGCGCCTGCTCAGCGTCGACGGTGAACGTCAACGCGACCTCCGGAAAGAAGGCGTCCGTCTTGATGCCGGCGAAGTAGGCCCCGGTGTCGAAGCGCAGGCGGTAGTCACCGCTTGCGAGTCGCTCGGGGCCGAGCTCTTTCACCCGCCCGTCAGCATCGGTGGAGCCCGCTCCGATCTGGTTCCATACGTCTCCGTCTCGGGCTTCCAGCACGACGGCGACGCCGACTGCCGGGGAGCCGGCGGTGGTGTCCAGAATGTGGGTGGTCACGTGGGAAACGCTCATGCGAGTGCTCCTTCAAGTCGAAGCGCTGCGATCTCGCGCAGCTGCTGCTCGATCACGACGAGCTCCTGCTCGGGCGTGTTGCCGAGCCGTTCGTCGATGGCGGCGAGGACGTCGTCGGCCGAGCGGCCGGCGGCGCGGATGAGGAAGACGCGGTCGAAGCGGTCTTCGTAGCGCCGGTTCGCGGCGGCGAGGGCGTCGGCGGCGGAGGCATCCACCCCGGACTGCTCGCCCCGGGCGAGGTTCGCCTCGGTGCTCTGACCGGTGGGGCGCTCCCCGATGCGCGGGTGGTGAGCCAGGGCACCGTCGAGCTCGGCCTCGGTGAACGGGGCGGCGGCGGTGAGGGCGGCATCCGCGACGGCGGCGACGTCGGCGTAGGGGCGGCCGTCGACGAGGGCATCGACCCAGCGGGGGATGTCGAGGCAGGGACGCACGAGCGCGGCGGCCTCATCGCGTGCGGCGGAGTTGAAGCTGTCGAGTGTCATCCGTGATCCTCATTGATCTTCCGTATTGCGGAAGTTTTCTTTCGTTTTCCGTTATCCATGGTGGAGACAACCGGAGCGATTGTCAAGAGGACTCAGGCGTCGATCCCGAGTTCCCCGCGAAGCCGGGCCACGTGGCCGGTGGCATCCACCCGGTACTGCGCGAGCTCGACCGCACCGGTCGGGCCGATCACGAAGGTCGAGCGCAGGATGCCGGTGACCGTCTTGTCGCCGATCTGCTTCTCGCCCCACGCGCCGTACGCCTTGGCGACCGCGGAGCCCGGGTCGCTCAGCAGCGGGAAGGTGAGGTGCTGGTCGCGCGCGAACGCGGCGATGTCCTCGGCGGAGTCGGGCGAGATGCCGATCACGTCGTAGCCGGCACCCTGCAGCGAGGCGAGGTTGTCGCGGAAGTCGCACGCCTCGGTGGTGCATCCGGGGGTCGCCGCCTTCGGGTAGAAGTAGACGACGGTACTGCGGTCGCGACCGGAGAGGGAGACGGGAGTGCCGGCGGCATCCGCCAGCGTGAAGTCGGGAGCGGTGTCGCCGGGCTGGAGTTCGGTCATGTCACTACCTCGTAATGTTTCCGGATACCGGAAGTTTTCTTCTGCTGTTCGGAATGAGTGTAGCCCGGCGCGGACTCGCGCCGCAATGCCCGACCGACAGGGGATGCCGGTCGATCAGCTCCGGCTGAGCTCCGTCTTGGCGTCGACGTAGGCCCGCTGGAGGCTCTGGCCGACCCATTCCGTGCCCCGGTAGACGTTGTGCGCGCCGAGCTCGTCGACGAGTCCGGATGCCTCCACCTGCCGCATCACCGCGGGTTCGCTGATCACGAGCTTGAGGGTGGAATCCGCGCCGCGCAGGTCCGCCGCCAGCCGCCGCAGCACCTCGACGAACGACAGCCCGATCTGGTCGGTGCCGCGCAGCCGCAGGATGACGACGCAGCGCTTCGAGTGCCGGCTCACGGTGGGCAGCTGCTTCTCGACGACCGGCGCGCTGGCGAAGAAGAGGCTGCCGTACGGCTGGAGGATGCAGATCTCACCCGGACCGACTGCGGCCGGAGGATCCGTCTCGCGCAGGCGTCCGTCGTCCTCGATGACCACCCGTCGCACCCGCACGCGGTTGGACTGCTGCGCCACGAACAGGACGATGCCGAGGCCGACCCCCATGAGCACCGCGAACTGCAGCGGGATGAGCAGGGTCAGCACGAAGGTCACGCCCATGACCGCGCTGGGGAGGGGCCCGCTCTTGACGACCGAGTACACCCGGCTGGGCTTGATCGCCCCGATGCCGACGACGATGAGCAGACCGGCCAGGGCCGGCATCGCGATGTACGCCACGATCTGCGACGCGAACAGCACGATGAGCGCGATCACGATGCCGGCGTACAGCTTCGCCATGCGCGTGCGGGCGCCGCCGCCGACCAGGAGCGACGAGGCCGAGGTCGACCCGCCCACCGGCACCCCCTGGAACGCGCCCGACACGATGCTGCCGATCCCCTGCCCGACGAGGTCGCGCGACACGTCCGGGCGACCGCTCAGGCTCGGGATGCTCGCGGCGACGCCGGCTCCCTGCACCATGGCCACGAACGCGAGCGAGATCGCCGGCAGGAGCAGCACCGGGACGTCGGTCAGACTCGGCAGCACCGGGATCGGCAGGGACGACGGGACATCCACCTTGTCGTCGAGCACCACGACGCCCTGGCGCACCCACAGGTCCAGGAGCGCCGCCACCACCGACCCGAGCACCACGGCGAGCACCAGCCCGAAGCTGCCGACCCGGGTGGGCTGCAGCACCATGATCGTCAGCACGGTGATCGCGCCGACGGCGAGCGCGGGCGCGCTCCAGCTCGGCAGGTGCGCGAGCAGGTCGAACGTCTTCAGCACCCGGTTCGCGCCGCGGGAGTCGTAGCCGGTGAAGTTGGACAGCTGCCCGAGCACGATGTTCACGCCGACGGCCGTGGTGAACCCGGTCATCACGGCGGTCGGCACGAACCGCACGAGGCGTCCGGCGCGCAGCAGGCCGGCGATGATCATGACGATGCCGGTCAGCATCGCCAGGGTGTACAGCGCGGCGTCGGGATCCTTCATGGACTCGAGCCCGGCATCCGACACGATGAGCGCCATCGAGCCGGTGCCCTGGACCGCCATCAGGGCGCTGCCGGTGAAGAACGCAGCGCCCACGAGACCGAACATGTAGCCGTAGAGCCCGGCGAGCGGATTCACTCCGGCCAGGAGCCCGTTCGCGAGGCCGTCCGGCACCGACTCGATGCCGAGCACCAGTCCGGCCACGGCATCCCTGCGCAGATTCTCGCGCGAGAACCAGCGGGTCGGTCGGGCAGCCATCGCCCCAGGCTACGCGGAGCAGCGCTCCCGGCGCACACGCTCGTACACCTCGAGCATGGCGGCCGTGCGGGACGACTGGTGGAACGTGCGGCCCACCTCGGCGCTCGGCTCCGGGGCGTCTCCGGACGCGATGTCCGCGGCCGCCTGCCGCAGCGTCGCGGCCAGCGCCTGCACCCGCGCCTGCGGGTCCGGGGCCGCGGGCACCTGCCACAGGCCCGCGTGCAGCTCCCCGCCGATATCGGGGTCGCTGACGATCGTCGGCGTGCCGAGGGCCGCAGCCTCGAACGGCGTCATCCCCTGCGTCTCGAATCCGATCGACGTCTGCACGAGCGCGTCGGCCGCGGCGAGCCGTCGCAGCACGTCGACGTACGGGATGCGGCCGCTGAACGTGACGGATGCCCGGGGCCGTTCCTTCTCGACGAGGCGCCGGGCCGCGCGCAGCTGCCCGCCGCCGCCGAGCACGTCGACCTCCGCCTCGACGCCCGAGACGGCCAGCGCCCGCAGGAAAGGCAGCAGCCGCTTCTCCGGGCTCATCCGGCCGATCCACACCAGTCGTGCCGGTCCGGGCCGGCGCGGGACGGGCACCTCGGCGCGCACCCGGTCGAGGAGGTCGTCGTCGATCCCGTTCCAGACGACGTCCACCCCGCCGCCGGACCGCGTGCGCACTCCGGCGCGCTCCAGTCGCCGGGCGAAGTGGCCGCTGGGGGCGGTGACGGCGTCCGACCGCACCGCGAACCGGCGCTGGTAGGCCCAGCCGTCGGTGCCGGCCACCGGATGCCCGGCCGGCAGGAGGCTCTGCTGCCAGGCGCCGATGCCGCGCAGCACCGCTCCGGGGAACGGCACCGTCGCGCGGATGCCGACGTCGACGCGGTTGTGCATGGTGTGCACCACCGGCACCCCGGCCCGCGCGGCATAGCGGTGCCCGATCACGGCCCCCCAGAAGTCGGCCTGGACGTGCACGAGATCCACCGGGGCGCGACGGCGCAGGGCGTCGTCGAGCACCCGGTCGGTCGGGCGCCCGGGCCACGTGAACGCGTATTCACGGTCGAGCGCGACCGGGAACGACGGCAGGTCGAGGTAGGCGGCATCCCCCGCGGCCGCGCGCGCCAGGGCGCCGTGCGGGCGCGGCGTGACGACCGTGACAGTGTGGCCGGCGCGCTCCAGATACTGCCGCTGAAGGCGCATGGACACCTGTGCTCCGCCGAGCGAGAGCGGATGCTGGTCGCCGAAGAACAGGATGTGCACGGGTTACTCGGGAAGCTCGTCGCCGCGGTAGAGGGCTTCGAACGTGTCGAGTGTGCGGTTGATGTCGTGGATGGCGACGCCGTCGAGGGACGCCTGCTGCATCCGGAGGCGCTCCGCGGGGCTCGCGGTGAGCACGTCGGTCAGGCGCGCGGCGAGCTCGTCGACGTTGCCGGGTTCGAAGAGGTACCCGTTCTCGCCGTCGTGCACGAGGTGCGGCAGGGCGACGGCGTTGGCGGCGACGATCGGCAGCGCCGACGCCATCGCCTCCATGGTGGCGATGGACTGCAGCTCGGCGATCGACGCGATCGCGAACACGCTCGCCTTCGAATACAGGGCGCGCAGGTCGTCGTCGGAGGTGTGCCCGTGGAATGTGACGCGGTCGGCGAGGCCCAGGTCGCGCGCGAGCTGCTCGAGCCGGTGGCGCTGGTCGCCGGAGCCGACGATGTCGAAGGTGGCATCCAGCGCGGGGTCGAGCTTCGCGATCGCCTTGAGGGTGACGTCGAGCTGCTTCTCGTTGGTGAGCCGGCCCACCGACAGGATGCGGTTCGCGTCGCGCGGCGTGAGGTCGGGGTCGTAGTTGGCCCGGTCGATGCCGCAGGAGATCGGGATGACGCCCTGGATGTCGATGGTGGACTCGAGGAAGTCGGCGGCCTTGCGGGTGGGGGTGGTCACCGCGCGGGTGAGGTCGAAGGTGCGCTTCGCGTCGTCCCACGCGAGCTTGACCACGACCTTGTCGAGCACCGGCGGCAGCGTCGTGAAGTCGAGGATGTTCTCGGCCATCACGTGGTTGGTGGCCACGATCGGGATGCCGCGCTTGCGGGCCTCGCGGGCGAGCCCGCGCCCCACCACGATGTGCGACTGGATGTGCACGACGTCGGGCTGCACCTCGTCGAGCACGCGCCGGGCGTAGTGCTTCGACATCCACGGCAGCACGAACGTGAGCCAGTCGTGCGGCTTCCAGCGCCAGGCCGGAATGCGGTGCACGGTCATCGGCTGGCCCTCGACGCGTTCGATGAACGTCCCGCCCGAGCGGTGGTCGGCGCTGGGCGCTTCGACGTGCACCTCGTGCCCGCGCGCGACGAGCCCGGCTGCCAGACGCTCCGCGAAACGGGCGGCGCCGTTGACATGCGGAATGAAGGTGTCGGCGCCGATGAGGATCGTCAGCGGGCGGCGGTCTGCGGATGCGGGGGGAGTCACGGGCGGGTGGCTGCTCTCTTCTCGCTTCACTTCGGACCCGCACCGGGTGAAGCGCGGGCGTGTCGAACTCTACCCGAGCGACCGGGGGAAACCCTTCGAGACCACTAGTCTGTGAGTCGACTGAGGAGGCATCCGTGCAACGACCCCTGGCCGGACTCACGCGGCAGAACCTCGTCCGCGAACTCGTCGCGGGCATCACGCTGATCGCGATCGCCATCCCGCTGAACATCGGCTACGCGCAGATCGCGGGGCTGCCCGCGACCGCGGGTCTGTACGCCCTCATCGTGCCGACGGTCGTCTACGCGCTCGTGGTGTCGTCGCGGCAGCTGGTGGCGTCGCCGGATGCCGCGGCCGCCGCGCTGGTGGCCTCCTCGATCGGCGGGCTCGCGGCGGCGGGCTCCCAGACGTATGCGGTCATGGCGATGGCGCAGGCCGTGATCAGCGGCGTGCTGTTCCTGGTGATGTCGGTGCTGAAGCTCGGGTTCCTCGCGAACTTCCTGTCGAAGCCCATCCTGGTGGGCTTCGTGGGCGGCCTCGCCCTCGACATCCTGCTGTCGCAGATCGCGAAGATGCTGGGCATCAAGATCGACTCGGGCGGCGAGTTCGTCGACAAGCTCACCGGCATCATCACGGGGCTGCCCGACATCCAGGTGTGGTCCCTCGTGATCTCGGCGCTGTCGGTGGCGGTGCTGCTCTTGGGCAAGCGGTTCGCGCCGGTGGTGCCGTGGGCGCTCATCGTGATGATCGTCGCGACGATCGCGACCGTCGCGGGAGGCCTCGAGTCCAAGGGCGTCTCGGTGCTCGGCGAGGTGCCGGCCGGTCCGCCGGTGTTCAGCTGGCCGGTCCTGAGCTGGGCGAACTGGTTCGCCCTCATCCCTTCCGCGATGGCCCTGACCATGGTGACCGTCGCCGAGGGCCTGCTCGTCTCGCGCTCGTACGGCGAGAAGCACCGCTACCCGACGAGCCCCAACCGCGACCTGTTCGCGTTCGGCCTGGCCAACATCGCCTCCGGCGCGAGCTCGTCGTTCGCGGTCGGATCCTCCACCAGCCGCACCGCCGCGATGGACTCGGCCGGCTCGCGCACCCAGCTCCCCTCCCTCGTCCTCGCCGTCGGCACGCTGCTGCTGCTCCTGTTCGGCACGTCGCTCCTGGCCGACATCCCGAGTCCCGCGATCGGCGCGATCGTCGGGGTCGCCGTCCTGCCCCTCCTCGGCATCCGCGAGTTCCTGGACCTGTGGAAGCTGGACCGCTTCGAGTTCGGCATCGGGGCGGCGTGCTTCCTGGTGACCCTGTTCGTGGGGTCGATCCCCGGCATCCTCGTCGCCTTCGTGCTCGCCCTGGTCAACATCGCCCAGCGGGCCTCGCGGCCGGCGATCGATGTTCTGGAGGAGGACGACAACCCCACCGACTCCCTGCTGGCGGATGCCCCGACGGGCGCGATCACCGCCCCCGGCGTCATCGTCGTGCGCATGGCCGCCCCGCTGTTCTTCGCGAACGGGACCGTGTTCACCACCGCGGTGAAGTCCGCGATCACCGGCGCCGGCGGGCCGGACAAGGTGCAGCATCTGGTGGTCGACATGGAGGCCGTCACCGACGTCGACGTCACCGCGGCGGAGGCCTACGCGGACCTGCGGGAGTGGCTGGCGGCCGAGGGCATCACCCTCTCCTACAGCCGCGTGCGCGAGGGCGCCCGGCCGCGCCTGGAGCGGTTCGGCATCCTCCGGACCGCGGGTGACGCCGCCGACGGCGTGTACCCGAGCAACCGGGAAGCCGTCGCCGCATTGACGACGCATCGGTGACGCATCGCAGACTCACCTGCGCAAATGTGATGGATGCGCGCTGAAACCCCCCGATCTGTGGTCAGATATACCAGAGAATCCCTTCTCTCCCTTGCACCATCCATCGAAAGGAAGCCTCAATGGACTTCTGGAATGTCCTCTGGCTGATCATCTGGTCGTTCTTCTTCGTCGCGTACCTGATGATCCTTTTCTCGATCATCGCGGACCTGTTCCGCGACGCTCACCTGAACGGATGGCTGAAGGCCGTCTGGATCATCTTCCTGATCTTCGTGCCGTTCCTCACCGCGCTGATCTACCTGATCGCGCGCGGCAAGGGCATGGCGGAGCGCAGCGCCGCTCAGGCCGCTGAGGCCAAGCAGGCCACGGACGCCTACATCCAGCAGGTCGCCGCGGGCAAGAGCCCGTCGGAGGAGATCGCCCACGCGTCGGAGCTGCTCAAGTCCGGCGCCATCACGCAGGCCGAGTTCGACCAGCTCAAGGCGAAGGCACTGGCATGAGCGAGTACCGCTACGGCCCGGTCGAGTTCTACCTCATCGGCTTCGAGGGCAGCCGCCCCTCGGAAGACAGCCTCGCCGCTCTGCTGGAGCTCGTCGAGACGGGCCTCATCCGCCTGCTCGACTTCGTGCTGATCGAGAAGGGCGCCGACGGCGACCTGACGATCCTCGAGGCATCGGAGACCGAGGACTTCGGTCTCGACGTCGCCGTCCTGCACGCTCCCGGCATCGCGGGCGACGAAGACATCGCCGAGTTCGGCGGGGCCATCCCCGACGGCTCGTCGGCCGCACTCGTGGCGGTCGAACTCACGTACCAGCGCGAGCTGGCCGAGCGCTTCGCCAACTCCGGCGGCGCGCTGCTCGGCTATGACCGCATTCCGGCTCCGGTCGTGAACGCGCTCATGGACGCATACGACGAGATCACGGAGGACTGATCATGCCTATCGGACGCATGGGACGACCCGGCCTGGTTGGCCTGGCCGCACGCACCGCTGTCGTCGCCGGCACCGCCACCGCTGTCAGCGGCGGCGTGGCCCGCCACCAGCAGCGCCGCGCGCAGGACCAGTACGACCAGCAGCAGTACGAGGCCGCACAGCAGCAGGCGGCGCTCGACGCCGCCGCCCAGCAGGCGGTCGCGCAGCAGCAGGCGGCGTACGCCCAGCAGCAGGCCGCTCAGCAGGCCTACGTGCAGCAGACGGCTCCGGCCGCTCCGGCTGCCCCGGCCGGCGGTGTGGACGTCGTCGCCGAGCTGCAGAAGCTCGCGGCTCTCAAGGAGCAGGGCATCCTCTCCGACGACGAGTTCGCCGCGGCGAAGGCGAAGCTCCTCAGCTGAGACGGCACTGAACCAGGACGGGGTGGGATGCTGCGGCATCCCACCCCGTCCTGCGTGTGGACGCGGCACTGCCACCTTTGCCCACTCGTAACGAAGTGCACGTGACGGCGCAGATCGCGACGAGCGAGCAGCCGATGCGTGCCCAGTCGTCACAAAGTGCGCCCCGCCGCGCGAATCGTGACGAGCGAAGCAACCCATGCGGCTCACTCGTCACGAGGTGCGCCCCGCCGCGCAGATCGTGACGAGCGAAGCCAAGAGGGATGCACGGTGGATGCCGCATTCCCGCCGTTGCCCACTCGTCACGAAGTGCACGTAACGGCGCAGATCGCGACGAGCGGGCCACCCGATGCGTGCCCACTCGTCACGAGGTGCGCCCCGCCGCGCAGATCGCGACGAGCGGGCGTCGCCGCCTCCCGGTCAGGCGGTCTCGGCGGCGGGCTCGGGGTCGGATGCCGGGTGGTCGCCGTCGGCGGAGTCGACCGGCGCGGCGTCGTGGTCGCCGGAGAGCCACCGCAGCCAGCTCGTCCCGGGGTCGCCGTCGAGCACCAGGGCCCGCACCAGCAGTGTCAGCGGGATGGAGAGGATCGCGCCGACGGGTCCGATGACGAACGTCCAGAAGATCACCGAGAAGAAGCTCAGCGTGAGGCTGAGGCTCACCGCGTCGCTGACGAATTTGGGCTGCACGAGCACCTGCAGGACCACGTTGACGACGCAGTAGATCGCGATCACGCCGAGCATCAGCGGCCAGCCGCCCACCACGAGGGCGAGGAGCATCGGCGGGATGAGACCGATGATGAACCCGATGTTGGGGATGAAGTTCGTCACGAACGCGAGGATCGCCCACACCGCCGGGGCGGGCACCCCGAGTGCCCACAGGGCCAGTCCGTCGATGATTGCGACGACCGCCCCGAACGAGGCGTTCACGACGTAGTAGCGGCGCACGCCGGAGTTGTAGGCCCGGATGCGCAGCATCGTGGGGTGGATGCGGGCGCCGAAGGCCGTCTCGGCGCCGGCGTATCGCCCGGCGTCGGCAGCCATGAAGATGACGTACGAGAAGATGAAGAACAGGGCGCCGAGCACGCTGATCACGGTGCCGCCCAGTGAGCCGGCGTACTTCAGGATGGTCGCCGGGTCGAGCACGCTGGCCGTCGCCGAGGACACTTGCTGCTCGTTGAGCCCCCACGACTTCAGCAGGTTGACGAGGCCGTCCGCCGTCTGGGCGAGCTGGGCGGCGTAGTCGCCGACGAGCTGTGCGAACTGCACCCCGGCGAAGGCGAGGAGCAGCGCCATCACGATGAGGATCAGCCAGCCGAGCCCGATCACGGCGGTGTTCGCGAGCCATCCCGGCCATCCGCGGCGGACGAGCGGCGCCCGCAACGGCATGCAGATGATCACGATCACCGCGCCGATCGCGAGCGGACCGATCATCTCGCGGGCGAAGTACAGGCCGGCGAGGGCGATGACGGATGCCGCCAGGACGACGAGGGTGCGCAGCGCCGAGCCCTGCGGTGCTGTGGAGGACGTCATCGAACCAGGCTACCGACGCGCGTCGCATGGCACCGCGCGAGTTCGCGCGCCCAGCGAACGTCGGGCCTCAGAATGGTGGCGCTTCTTCGGGTCTCAGCGCTGTCCGGCTCGCGCGCAGGCTCTGTGATCGCGTACCGGGTTCTTGGCCGGGTGGTCGGTCGGGGACGAACCGGACGGCGCCCGGGGGGCGGGTGCGGTACCCGCGGCGCGTCGGGGACGTGAAGTGCAGGATGCCGCCGGGGAGTTGCTGCACGGTCCAGTCGGTGTGGTGCTTCACCGTGTGGTGGCGTTCGCACAGGCAGGCGAGCTTGCACAGGGCGGTGGGTCCGCCCTCACTGTGCGCGATGGTGTGGTCGATGTCGCATTTTTTGGCGGGGCGGCGGCAGCCGGGGAACCGGCAGGTCTCATCCCTGGCTTGCAGGAGACGTTTCATCGCGGTGCAGGGTCGGCGTTTGTCGACGGTGACCGGGACCCCGGTGGTCGGGTCGGTGAAGATCCGGTACCAGTCGTCCGACCCGCCGGCGAGGTGTCGGGCGGTGTCGTCGTCGACGAGCCCGGCGCCGGGGATCTGCGCGCCGCCGGTGGTGGTGCCGGCCAGGGTGGAGGCGGGGATGGTGAGGTGCACGGTGGCTTGGATGGCGCCGAGTGCATCGCGGTGTTCGGGGGTGGTGCCGTGCCCGTCGG